>NZ_CM178740.1:0-625000 GCF_058681515.1 Brevundimonas sp. AVps5
GCGAACGCGGCACCCCCGGCCACGCCCAGCGCCACGACGGCGGCGCCCAGAACGAAGAACTTGCGGAAGGTCATGGGAGACGTCCTTTCCATCAGAACAGATTGGGGTTTTCAGCCAGCAGGTCCTGCAGCTCGCGATCCAGCCGGACCCGGACGTCGGCGTCGAGCTTGGCGTAGATCTGGATCGGCGCGACCTCAAGCCGGATGGTTGGGGTGCAGGCGCCCAGCATGGCCGAGGCGGCGAGCGCCAGCAGGCCGAGGCGGACGGTGCGGGAATCGGGTGGGGTCATGCGGCGGTCTCCGAAGTCTTCAACGCTCTCGCTGGCTGAGAGATGCATCCATGGGTGTGAACGGGCTCTGAACGGTCAAGGCTGGTCAGAGCCGGTAGCGGGGTCAGGGTTTCCGTTGCGCGCCCGGTTGACCGCCAGCAGGTCCGAGACAAGCTGGTTGAGGTTCAACGTGGTGTCGAGCGTCAGGTTGATCCCGGTGCCGGACGGCAGCGGCAGGGTGCGGTTCAGGAACTCCCGGCTGATCAGTTCGGACAGGGACAGTCGCAGTTCCTGACGCTCCGGCGGGTCGTGGCGGCCGAGGATATGGAACCGCACACCCAGCCGGCCCGCGTCCTGCGAGTCCAGGTCGGCGGTCAGGGTGTCGAAGGCCAGGTTTTCCATCGCCTGATAGGCAAGGTCCTCCACGGTATTGGGCGGCACCTCGCCGCCGCCGCCCGCCTCCAGGTCGGACAGGGCCTCGCGCGCAATCGACAACCGACCCGGCTGAGTGGCGTAGAGGCTGCCGCCGGCGATCCTGACGCCCGTGTCGGGGTCGGAGTTGAAGGGCAGCCGGCCGGACACCACGGCGTCCATCCGGACCCGGTCGCCGAAGCCCGACCCCGCGATCAGCTCACCCAGCTGGACCCGGTCCAGCACGATGACGCCGGAGAAAGGCCGCCGGTCCAGCGGCACGGAGAAGGGCTCGACGCTGACCGTCCCGCCCGCCGCCTGGATCCGTCCGCCGGCGACGCTGATCGCCGCCTTGTCGAGCGAGAAGGTCAGGTCCAGCTCGGTGAAGTCGGCAACCGATTCCAGGGTGGCGATGCGCAGGGTCTGGCCGGGCGCCGTGGTCAGGGGTGCCAGGTTTGTGAACGCGATGGTTCCGCTCAGGCCCTTCACCGCGCCTGCGGGGCTGGTGAAATCGAGGCCCGGGATGACGAGACGGCCGGAGCTGGAACCGCCCGCCAGGTCGTCGCTCCAGTTGAGGCGACCGCTGAACGAGGCCGAGCCGGTCGCCGGCGACTGGACGAAGTCGGCGGCGAGCGGGCTGAGGTCTGCCGGCTGGAGGCCGCCCGCCGCGAAGGTCAGCGACGGCGCGTCGATGACGATGCCGCCCTCGCCGGTCGTCCCGTCATGGGCCAGCGTCAGGTTCCCCAGGACGGTGTCGTTGCGGGCCAGGTCGAAGGCACCGGTCCATCGCTCGTCGCCGAGGGTCGCCGAACCGGAAGCGGTCAGGGGGTTGAACCGGCGCGGGCGGGTGGCGTCCTCCACCTTCGCCGAAGCGATGGTCGTCTCCAGTTCGAGACCGGCCTTCGAACCCGTGGCGAAGGCGATGCCCTCGACCGCATCGAACGTCATGGCCAGGAAGGGCGCCGAGGCCTTCACGTCGTTCAACCGCCCGCCCGCGCGCCAGCGCCCGCCCTGCGACACGACCAGAGGCCCGCCCGAGGCGCACAGTCCGCCGGACAGGTCCATGACGTCGTTCTCATCCAGCTCCAGCCGTTCGGCGGAGAAGGTCAGGCAGTCGGACGGGACATAGGTCAGCCGTCCCGCATTGGTCGCAATCACGCCGCGCGTCCGCACGTTCAGTCCACGCGCCAGTCCGAAATCGAGTGCGGCCCGGCCGTCGAGGGTCGCCTCGAAACCGCCGGCCGTCAGCCGCCAGTTCGGGACGGCGAAGGTCGCCTCGGGCAGGCCCTGTCCGCGCGTGGCGACGAGGTTCAGCGCGCCTCCGCCGCGGTCGCCCGGCCGGGCGGCGAAGATCGGGGTGGCAACCGGGTTCACGGTCAGGGTGCCGCCGTTCGCGGGCGTGAGCCGGGCGGCCCGGGGCAGGGTCATGGCCAAACCCGCGTCGCCGCTGGTCAGACGCAATGCCGGAATGTCGAGGGCGAAGGCGCCGAGCGCTCGCTTCATCTCCGCCAGTTCCGGCACGTCGCCCGATGTTGCCGGCCCCAACAGGGGCCAGGCCCCGTGCGCGGACGCCAGCGATCCGGTCAGGACCAGGGCCGTCGGACGACCAGAGGCGAAGTCGAGGTCGAACCGGCCGGTGGTCTGGTTCAGGGTCAATGTGTCGAAGGTCGTCCGGTTGAGACGCGCCGACAGCGGACCACTGGCGTCGATCGCTCCACCCGCGCCGGCCAGGGCCAGCCCTGGCGAGGTCACGACTGCGCCGGTCAGGACCAGACCTCCGGCCCGGCCGGAGGCGGCGGTCAGTCGAACCGGCCCCTCATGGCTCCACGCCAGGCCGTCGGCGCGGTGCAACAGGGCCACGCGAGCTTCGGCCGCCGAGACATCCGCCGCGCGGGCGGACAGACCGGGCGCGGTCAGACTGGCCGCGCGCAGCCGCGTCGAGGCGGTTCCATGGAAGGCGAGGGTCTCGAGCCAGCCGCTGACCTGTCCGTTGGCGATCAGGGTCAGGATCGCGCCGGTGGTCGCCGCGTCGCCCACCGCCAGCCGGTCGGCGGACAGGGTCAGGTTGACAGCGGCCCGCCCGTCCCCCCGCCGGGTTTTCAGGTCGGGATAGGGCAGGTCGGCGGTCCCCGACAGTCGGGCGCCGTCGCCGTTCAGTCCCGGCGTCGCGAACCCCTCGGCCGCCAGATCGACACGCAAGGCCACCCGGTCGCCCGTGGTGGTCAGGTCCAGTTCGCCGCCGAGACCCTGCGCTTCGATGTCCCCGCTCTTGAGGGGGGCGGCCGGCATCCGCGCGGCCAGCCGCATCAGCTTGCCGTTGTCCATGCGGGCGTCGGCCAGAAGCAAAAGCGGGCCGTATTCGGTATCGAGCTGCAGACGGCCGGTCTCGACGATGACGACCGGACCCCGGCTATCGGGACGCGGCGGGCGGCCCGTGAACGCCTCGATCAGCGGATCCAGCGACCCGAACGAAAGCTTGCCGTCCTTCCAGCTGGCCCGCGCCACGGGACGGATCAGACGAATACGGCTCGGCGTCACGCCGAGGCCGGTCGACGACCACGGCAGGCCCAGTTCGTAGTCGACCTCGACCCGGCGAATGGTGACATCGGGATTGGTCTCGTCTCCGATACGGACACGGCCGACGAAACCGCTCAGCTCCAGTCGCTCGATCTCGACGTCGGCCTCGATGCCGCGCTGGTCCAGCCAGCCGACCAGGATCTCCCGCGCCGCCACCCTCCGGTTCAGCCAGGCGACGGCGGCCAGCAGGGCGAGGACGACCAGTCCGACCGCCAGGCCGACCCCGATTGCGCGCAACAGGCGGCGCCCGCGCCGGTTTTTTCTCTCGGGAAGCGTATCACTCATACCCTGCGCTCCGCCCTGTGCCGGACAGGGACAGACAGGCCGATGAGCATTTCCAAGGTGTCGCGCCACGAAACAGTCGTGGCGAACATGCCACATTGAGTGGCGCCACGGTCACTTAGAGTGAAGGCGACGCTGCGAGGGTCTCGCAATGATTCAGAATTGACAGAACAGGCAACCATAGCTTGGCGATAGACTGTCCTGTGATCTGTCGGAATACCCAAGAGCCCCTCGAGTTACAGGCTGGCGTCAGTGCGCTTAATCATTTGTAACGACCCGTCTTCCCATCATGCGGTCCACGAGGTATAGGACGCCCTTCGTGACCGGGGGGACTTGGGCGCGATCCTTGCTTTGAGTCTGATTGGGCGCCGCTTGGCGTCGTTTTCTGCCGGGGACCGATGGCCCAGTTCGATCCGCGACGTCAGCCGATGCGTTTCGCTCCGCATCTCCTGACCGCCGCCGCCGCCGTCACGGTGGCCATGCTCGCCGGCCGCGTTTACCAACCCGCGCAGGCCGAAGTCGTTCCCGAACTGACAGCTCTTCAGATCGCCTCGCTTGAGGCCCGCGCGTTCGACGCTGCGGGGACCCCTGCCGGCCTGACCGCTCCCGAAGCCATTCCGGTCCAGATCCGTCGTGGCGAGACCTTTGAACAGGCCGTGCGTCGCACCGGCATCGGTGCCGCCGACGCCTCGGCCGTCGCCGCCACCCTGTCCAACGCCTTCGACCTGTCGCAGATGCGCGCCGGTCTCCGCTTCGAGACCGCCATCTCGCGTCCCCGCGGCGGCCGCGGCGACGCCCGCCTCATCGGCCTGACCATGCGCACCGGCCCGGCCAGCCAGCTGACCGTGTCGCGCAGCTTCGACGGCGCCCTGCGCCTGCGCGCCCTCGAAGAGCGTGTGACCCACGAGACCGTCGTCCTGAAGGGCGAGGTCCACGGTTCGCTTTCGGCGACGGCCCAGCGCATGGGGGCGGACGCCGCCATCCGCCGCAAGGCCAACCAGTTGTTCTCCCACAAGCTGGACCTCGAGCGCGACGTTCGCGCCTCTGACGAGTTCACCCTGGTCTTCGGCCGCACCGTGACCGAGAACGGCCGTACGGTGGACACCGACGACCTGCTCTACGCCGAGCTGAAGGGGGTGGTCTTCTACCGCTACCAGCCCGCCGGTGCCCGCGAAGCCCAGTATTACGATGCCACCGGCAAGAACATGCGCTCCTCGATGATGCGCACCCCCATCGACCGGGCCGCGCGCGTGTCGTCCAGCTTCGGTTTCCGGGTCCACCCGATCTCCGGCTATCGCAAGATGCACCAGGGCATCGACTTCGCCGCCGGCACCGGCACCCCGATCGTTGCCCCCGCCGACGGTGTCGTCGTTGAGGCGCGTCGCTGGGGCGGCTACGGCAACTGGTTGCGTATCCGTCACGCCAATGGCCTGGAAAGCGGCTACGGCCACCTGTCGCGCTACGGATCGGGCATCCGCGCCGGCCAGCGCGTCTCCCAGGGTCAGGTCGTCGCCTATGTCGGTTCGACTGGCGCCTCGACCGGTCCGCACCTGCACTACGAAATCTGGCGCAACGGCCAGCGGATCAACCCGTCCGGCATCCGGATGGACGAGTCCACCGTCCTCGCCGGCACCGACCTGGCTGGCTTCCGCGCCGAGAAGGCCCGCATCGACCGGATCATCGCCGCCGGCGGCGAGCGTCGCCCGACGGTTCTCCAGGCCAATGTCGAAGGCCTGCGGCCCGCCGCCAGAGCCACGTAAGAACCGGCGACCTAAAGGCTTCTAAGGCTTTCCACCGCCTCGACCAGCCGCGCCAGATCGCGCGGCGTCGACAGGCGGTGATCGCCACCCTCGACCAGATCCAGCCGAACATCGCCGCCGGTCAGACGCTCGACCAGCGCCACGGCGTGCGACTGCGGCACCGTCTCGTCGGCGCGGCCCTGAAGGATATGCACGGGTGCCCGGATCGGGATCGGCCGATCGAGAATCAGCCAGTCCCGCGCCTCCTCGAACATCCGGGCTGTCAGCAGATACTCTCCCAGCCCTTCCTCGACCATCAGGGCTTCGCCGTCCCTCAGGATCGCCTGCCGGACATGATCGGGCAGGGACGGCCACATCAGTCGCTCGGTGAAATCCTGGGCCGGATTGATCAGGACCAGCCCCCTCAGCCGCTCCGGCCGGGCCAGGGCCAGCAACAGGGCGACCCAGCCGCCCATCGACGACCCCATCGGTATGACGGGGCCTTGCAGACTGTCGATCAGGGCGATGGCGTCCTCGCGCCAGCGGCCGATGGTGGCCTGACGCCAGTCGCCGGAGGACTGGCCGTGGGCGAAATGGTCATACCGGACGTAGGACCAGCCGCGTTCCCGCGCGGCGGCCTCCAGTGCCTGGGCCTTGGTCCCCTCCATGTCCGACCGGAACCCGCCGATCCACACCACGGTCGGGCCGGTCCCTGTAACGCGCTTGCAGGCGATGGTCTCGCCGTCGGGGCGGTGCAGAAGCTGAATCTCGCTCATCTCATCACCGTGCACCCCGGCGAAGGCCGGGGTCCAGATCGCGGACGCGGTCTCCGGCCTCGAAACACGATTTTCTTGCCTTCGCCGTCGCGGCCTTCCATCTGGATCCCGGCCTTCGCCGGGATGCACGGTGAAGGGGTCAGAGAAAGCGAAACCGCGTGCCGTCCAACAAGGTCCTGTTCGTCACCTCCAACCGTATCGGCGACTGCGTCATCTCGTCGGGGATCATCCGCGAGATCGCGCGCCAGATCCCGGACGCGCAGATCACCGTCGCCTGCGGTCGCCCGCCCGCGCCCTTCTTCCGCTCGGCCCCCGGCGTCGAACGGGTCATCGTGCTCGACAAGAAGAAGGCCTCAGGACACTGGGTCGAGCTGTGGCGTCAGGTGGTCGGCACCCACTGGGCCCAGGTCATCGACATCCGGGGCTCGGCCCTCGCCTATGTCCTGAACGCCGACCGACGCATCGTCTACAACCGCCGCTGGGAGACCGGCCTGCCCAAGGTCGAGATGATCTCGCGCCTGATGGGCTCAGAAGCTCCGCTCGAGCCCGAACTGTTCATCGACGACTGTGCCCGTGCCGAGGCCGCCGCCGTCATCGACCCGGCGCTGGCCACGGCCCCCAATCCTGGCGAGGCGCCGATCATGGCGCTCGCCCCCATCGCCCACCAGCCGGGCAAGAGCTGGCCCGCCGACCGCTGGGGCCAACTGGTGGAATTGCTGAAGGCCGAGCCCCGCTTCGCCGGCTGGCGTTTCATGCCGGTCGGCGGACCCGGCGACCGGCCGCCCGCGACCCCGGCTCTGGAGGCCGCCGGATCGCTCGCCATCGACTTCGTGGGCAAGGGCGACATCCTGGCCTCGGCCGCAGCCATCGACCGGGCGGCCCTGTTCGTCGGCAATGACTCCGGCCTGATGCATGTGGCCGCAGCCGCCGGAAAGCCGACGCTCGGCCTGTTCGGCCCGACCGAGTGGTGGCTCTATGGGCCGCGTGGTCCACGCACCGCCATCGCGGCCTCCAACCCCGTTCGTGGCGAGTTCGCGCCGATCGAGGCCCTGACGACCCAGCGTGTCTTCGAGGCCGTGATCGCGTTGCACGACACCTGGATCGGCGCATCCGGCCCCGCCACGCCTTGAAGCGTGGGCCGTTCGCGGTCATATAGGCTTTGTGAGGGAACGCGGCGGTATGCCGTGCGCTGTCCCCTGCGACATCACTGCTTCCGCTGAAACACAAGGAAACGACGCTCATTCGCCGTCCGATGAACCAGCCGCCCACCAAGGACGGCCCGCCCATGAACCACGATATCCGCGCCCCGCGCGTTCTGCTCATTGATCAGAACGGCGAAAAACAGGGGGTCATGCCGACCTCCGCCGCGCTGGAGGCCGCCGAGGAGGCGGGCATGGATCTGGTTCAGATCGTGTCGACTTCGGAGCCGCCGGTCGCCAAGATTCTCGACTACGGCAAGTTCCGCTTCCAGGAGCAGAAGAAGAAGGCCGAGGCCCGAAAGCGCCAGAAGGTCGTCGAGCTGAAAGAGATCAAGCTCCGTCCGAACATCGACACCCACGACTATGAGGTGAAGGCCAAGGCCATGCACCGCTTCTTCGACGAAGGCGACAAGGTCAAGGTGACGCTGCGTTTCCGCGGCCGCGAGATGGCCCACCCGGAACTGGGTATGAAACTGCTCAACAAGGTCCAGGCCGATTTCGACGAGATCGCCAAGGTCGAATACGCCCCGCGTATGGAAGGCCGCCAGATGATCATGATCCTGGCGCCGAAGTAGGCTCCTGCGCTCGATCGACACTCAACGCCCCGGCAGCGCCGGGGCGTTTTGCGTTTCAGGCCGCTTGCGCCTCACAGACCGGTTCCGCGCCAAGCGCCAGCCTTATCGCGCTCAACAGGGCGTCGGGCTGGATCGGCTTCTGGGCCACGCCGTTCATGCCGGCGGCGACATAATCCTCCGCGTCGCGCGGATCGGCGTTGGCGGTCACGGCCAGGATCGGGGTGCGGCCGGCGGCGCCGGGCAGGCGACGAATGGCGCGGGTCGCGGCGACCCCGTCCATGACCGGCATCTGGATGTCCATCAGGATCAGGTCGAACGGACGGATCGAGGCCGCTTCCAGCGCCTCGGCCCCATTCTCGGCCGTCTCGTGGGTGAAGCCGAACATTTCCAGCAGACGGGTGGCGACGAATCTGTTGGTGGCGTTGTCGTCGGTGACCAGCACATGCAGGGTCTCGTGTGGCGTCGGCTCGACCACGGTCTCGACCGTGGCCCGCATCTCGGGTCCGCAGTCGGGCAGGGTCAAGGCGAACCGGAAGCGTGCCCCGCACTGGGGCGAACGAGTCAGGCCGATCGTCCCGCCCATTCGCTCTACGATCTGGCGGCAGATGGCCAGACCCAGCCCGGCACCGGCGCCCTCGCGCCCTGCCCGACCGGTGTTGAACGGTTCAAAGATAGTGACGGCTGCATCGTCCGGCACGCCCGGGCCGCTGTCATCGACGATCGCGTCCAGCCGCACCGCGCCGTCGACCCGGCGCGAGGCCAGAGACACGACGACCTCGCCGGCCTGGGTGAATTTCAGCGCATTGCCGATCAGGTTGTTGAGCAGTTGTTTGATCCGCATGGCGTCGGCCATGACCCAGTCAGCGCCGTCACTGTCGCAGGCGACGGTCAGGATCAGCCCCTTTTCTTCTGCGCGCGGCCGCCACAGGGCCTCCAGATCAGCGCCGAGGCCGTCGATACGCAGGGGCGCGGGATCGATGCTCAGGATGCCGGCCGAGGCCCGCGACATGTCCAGCGCGTCGGTCAACAGCCTCAGCAGCGTCTGGCCGGAGTCCAGGATGGTTTCGACATAGGGACGGAGTTCCGGCTGTTCGAGCTTCCTCTGCAGCAGGCCGGCGACGCCCAGAACACCGTTCAGCGGCGTGCGGATCTCATGGCTCATCACGGCCAGGAACTCGGACTTGGCACGGCTTGAGGCCTGGGCCTCCGCCTCCGCGATCGCCAGGTTTCGGGCCAGCAGACCCATTTCCTCGGCCTTGCTGCGATACAGGGCAGCGCCCGCCTGCAGGATCTGCACCCCCGCGCCGACGCCGACGTACAGACCGTTCTCGACCACGATGAAGCCGCGCAGCAGCATGTTCATTTCCGCGGCGTCGACTGTGCGGAAGAAGGTCTCGGCGCTGGCGCTCGCCTCGGCGAAGGGCGGATTGGCGTCCATCAGGCCGGACACCGGACGGCGGGCATAGAGGGCGCGACCGAACTCGGCGGCCATCTTGAGGGTAAAGGCGTTGCGCTCGATCAGGCCCAGCGGCCGTCCGTCCGGGTCAACGACAGCGATGGCCAGGGTGTTGGGTTCGTTCTGGAACCGGTCGAACACGACGGAGCCCGGTGTCTCGGGCGAGACAGGCTCTACTGCGTCCACGAAATCGCCGATACGGGCCATGGGTACTCCTTACTGAGACCGTGAATAGGGCGTGCGTCTTAATGCCGGCTTTGCCGTTCTTGAAATTTTTGCTGCAATTTCAACGAGATTGAATCGTATACGGATGGAATGGCGCGCCTGCTCCGGGGCCACAGTGCGTCGGCAAGGCTTCACAGGTCCGGACCGGCCTGACGACCGCGATCTCTCCGGCGACGCATGCTGACGGAGACCGTCCGTTTCCTCGAGGCCCACAACCCGGCCCGGTGAGCCGAGCCATCGACGCCGGGCGCCGCCCCGACTAGTAACGCCACATGTCCCCATCACACGCCGCCCCCGCTCCGAAAGCCAAGGCACCGGCGCTGGCGATGCTGTTCCTGATCGTCTTCATCAACCTGGTCGGATTCGGCCTGGTCGTGCCGCTGCTGCCGTTCTTCGCCCAGAGCCTGAACGCCGAGCCGTGGCAGATCACCGTGATGTTCGCGGCCTATTCCCTCGGCCAGTTTTTCGCCGAACCCTTCTGGGGCCGGCTGTCGGACCGGATCGGCAGGAAGCCCGTTCTCCTGATCACCCTGGTATCAAACGCCGTCGGCTATCTGGCCCTGGCCTTCGTGCCGAACATCTGGCTGGCAGTCGCGGTGCGGCTGTTCACCGGACTGGGTGCCGGCAATATCTCGACGGTCCAGGGCTATGTCGCCGACGTCACCCCTCCGGCCGAGCGGGCCGGGCGAATGGGGATGATCGGCGCGGCCTTCGGCATGGGCTTCATCGTCGGGCCCGGCCTCGGCGGTATCCTGACCCAGCCGCAACTGGGTCATGTCGGATACCTGCTGCCGATCTTCGTGGCCTCGGCCCTCTCGGCCCTCGCCGCCGTCGGCGTTGTGGTGTTCCTGAAGGAAAGCCGGGCCAGGGCCGATCCCGCCGTGCCCCGTCCGGGGTTCATGTCGGGCCTCAACGACGCCCGTACCGATCCCGTCGTGTCGCGCGTGCTGCTGGTGACCCTCCTCTACATGGCCGGCTTCTCGGCGATGGAGAGCGTGTTCGGCCTCTGGGCAGAGGATCGCTACGCCTGGGGAGCCCGCGAGGTGGGGCTCAGCTTCATGATCGTCGGCATCGTCTCGGCCCTGAACCAGGGCGTCTTCACCGGCAAGCTGGTCAAGCGGTTCGGCGAAACCCGCGTCCTGGCCACGGGGATGCTGCTGTTCGGCGGCTCTCTGGTGTTGCAGGTCCTGGCGCCGGTCGCCTGGTTCCCCGCCTTCACCCTCGATCTCGGCGCCTTCACCCTGCCGATCGTGCAGGGCTGGAGCATTCCGATCATCATGGCGCTGGGGGCCTGCGGCATGTCGATGGCCATGCCCAACATCTCGGCCATGATCTCGCGGGCGACCCCGCCGGACCGTCAGGGCGCCATGCTGGGGCTGAACATGGCTACGGGCTCGATCGCCCGCATCTTCGGCCCGTTGTTCGCCGGTGCCCTGTTTTCCGGCGTCGGTCACGACTGGCCCTTCCTGGTCGGCGCGGCCCTGACCGTCCCCGCGGCCATCATCGCCATCAACGCCGGGCGGGCGCTGAGGCGGAGCCAGACGACAGCTGCGGCCCCCGCAGAGTAGACTCCGCTTGCGTTTGAGCGCCGGTTCCCCTACTAGCCGCGCCTTCGCGTAACGAACCGCCGGGCTAACAGGCATGCCTGGGCGGTTCCTAATCCCGGCCACCATCCAACCTCGGGCTCAAGCAGTCCGACCGGACGGTAGCCCCAAAAGAGAGTGGAAAATGCCGAAACTGAAGACGAAGTCGGGCGCCAAGAAGCGCTTCTCTTTCACTGCGACGGGCAAGGTGAAGTCCGGGGTTGCGGGCAAGCGTCACCGCTTGATCAGCCACAACTCCAAATACATCCGCCAGAACCGCGGCACCAAGGTCATGGCCGACGCCGACGCCAAGAAGATCAAGTCCTACATGCCGTACGCCTAGGCGTAGGCGGCACATCAGACCCGATCTCACCGCATTGAATTTGAAATCGTCCCTCAAGCAGCAAGCGACCGCGTCGCGCGCGACAGGGACAATCCGAAGGACTAGAACATGGCTCGCGTAAAAAGGGGCGTCGTATCGCACGCCCGTCACAAGAAGGTTCTCGAACAGGCCAAGGGCTTCTCGGGTCGCCGCAAGAACACCATCCGCACGGCCAAGGCTGCCGTCGATCGCGCCGGGCAATATGCCTACCGCGACCGTCGCACGAACAAGCGCAACTTCCGCGCCCTGTGGATCCAGCGCATCAACGCCGCCGCCCGTCAGGAAGGCTTCACCTACTCGCAGTTCATCCACGGCCTGTCCAAGGCCGGCATCGAGCTGGACCGCAAGGTCCTGGCCGCGATCGCCATGGACGGCGTCGGCTTCTCGGACATCGCCGCCAAGGTGCGCGAAGCCCTGAAGTAGGTCCTGTCGTCATCGACGATTTGAAACGCCCGCTCCGGTCATCGGAGCGGGCGTTTTCGCTTGCGTCGGGATCGTCTAGGGACCGCATCAAACAGAGGAGCGCCCATGATCCTGAGAGCCCTGATCCTCGGCCTGTGCGCCGTCCTGACGGCCGGACCCGTCGCGGCCCAGACCCGCACCGTCGCCGTCACCTTCGACGACCTGCCCTATCAGGCCTCGGCGGCGGCCCTCTGTGACCCGGCCCAGGCTATGGCCCTGACCCGCGACTTCCTCGCCATGCTGGAGCCGCTGGACAGCCACGCCACGGCCTTCGTCAACACCGGCAAGGTGTGCGAGGCACAGGCGGCGACCCTGTTGCCGGAGATCCTCAACGCCTGGCTCGATGCGGGCATCGACCTGGGCAACCACACCGCAAACCACATCAACATTCACCAGATCACGCCGGAAGCCTGGCTCGCCGACGTCGACGCCGGCGCCCCCGGGATCCGCGCCGTGCTCGAGGCGCGGGGCCGGACCCTCAGGTATTTCCGGCACCCCTATCTCTTCACCGGAGACACCCAGGAGAAGCATGACGCCATCGCGGCGGGTCTGGCCGGGCGCGGCTACATCATCGCACCGGTGACCCTCGACAACGTCGACTGGATGTTCGCCGACGTCTACCGCAAGGCCGGGCAACTGGGCGACGAGGCTCTCAAGCAGCGGGTGGGCGAGGCCTATTTGGCCTTCATGGCCACGGTGCTGGACCATTTCGAACCCTACAGCGCCGTGATCACCGGCGGGCGCGAACCGGCCCAGATCCTGCTGCTGCACGCCAACACGCTGAACCGCGACTGGTATCCGGCGATCGACGCCCTCTATCGCGCGCGGGGCTACAGCTTCGTCAGCCTCGACCAGGCGTTGACCGACCCGATCTACGCCCACCCGGACACCTATGTGCGCAGGAACGGCATATCGTGGCTGCATCGCTGGACCCGGACCGACGGTAGGCCCATCCGCTGGGAGCCGGACCCGCCCGCCTGGATCGTCGCCGCCAATGCGGGCACGGTCGAGGACCTGGCGGCAGCAGTCGCGGCCGGGACTGTCACGCCCTGACGGCTTTCCCGCCCGCCGGACGTGACGAATGCGCCCCGGGCCGCTAGAGCGTCCGCACCATGCCAGACTCTTCAACGCCCCTCGCCGTCCTCGAACTCGAACTGATCGACACCATCGGCTCCGCGACCACGGTCGTCGAGGTCGAGACCGTGCGTGTCGCTGCCCTGGGCAAGACCGGGACGATCTCCGGTCTGCTCAAGGGCATGGGGGCGATGAGCCCCGACGAGCGCCGCGAACAGGGGCCGATGATCAACGGCCTGCGCGACCGGGTCACCGCCGCCATCGCCGGCAGGAAGGCTGAACTGGAAGCCGCCGAACTCGACGCCCGCCTGTTGTCCGAGCGCGTCGACCTGACCCTGCCGGCCCGGCCGCGTCGCAAGGGTAGCGTCCATCCGACCATGCAGGTGATGGACGAGATGATCGCCCTGTTCGCCGAGATGGGCTTCGCCGTCGCCGAAGGCCCGGACATCGAGGACGATTTCCACAATTTCACAGCCCTGAACTTCCCGCCCAAACATCCGGCGCGGGAGATGCACGACACCTTCTTCCTGAAGCCCGATCCGGAGACGGGGGAGCGCAAGGTCCTGCGGACCCACACCTCTCCGGTGCAGGTGCGGACCATGTTGTCGCAACAGCCGCCGATCCGGATCGTCGCGCCCGGCCGGACCTTCCGCAAGGACTCCGACGCGACCCACACCCCGATGTTCCACCAGATCGAGGGTCTGGTGATCGGCAAGGACATCCACATGGGTCACCTGAAGACGACCCTGGAAACCTTTGTCGCCCGCTTCTTCGAGCTGGACGGCGTCGACGCCCGCTTCCGACCGCACCATTTCCCCTTCACCGAGCCCTCGGCCGAGATGGACATCCGCTGCGACCGTTCGGGCGGCAAGCTGGTGCTCAACGAGGGCAGTGACTGGCTGGAAATCCTCGGCTGCGGCATGGTCCACCCCAATGTCCTGCGTCAATCCGGCATCGACCCGGACGCGTGGCAGGGCTTCGCCTTCGGTATGGGCGTCGACCGTATGGCGATGCTGAAATACGGCGTGCCCGACCTGCGTCCGATGTTCGAGGCCGACAGCCGCTGGCTGGCCCACTACGGCTTCTCCGCCTTCGCCGCCCCCAACCCCGCTAGCGGACTGAGCTGACATGACCTCCAGACTGCCCATCGTCCGGCCGATCGCCCCGGCACAGGACCTCCATGCGACGGTGTTCGAGAACGTCGACATCGCTCTGCACGAACTGATGGCCGCAAGCCTGCTGACCGGCGTGCCCTATATCCAGGGCCGCACCTTCCGGGGATGCCGCCTGGTCGGGCCCGGGGTCGTGATGCCGGGCGGGCGGACGACCTTCGACGATACGAACTTCGGCGACGCGCGCGGCGACAACCGCAATCTGGTGTTCAAGCCGATGGGGTCGCGGGCGACCGGCGCGATCGTGCTTCAGGACTGCCTGGTCGAGGGCTGCGAATTCTCGGAGGTCGGCTTCACCGGCTCGGACGCCTTCATCGAGACGATCATCGGACTGACAGAAACACCACAGTTCGGAAGTCTCTCGTGAAATTTACCCTGTCCTGGCTGAAGGACCACCTGGAGACGAACGCCTCGGTCACCGAGATCGCCGACGCCATGACCATGGCGGGGCTGGAGGTCGAGCACGTCGCCGATCCGGCCGCGGCCTTGGCGCCTTTCACCGTGGCGAAGATCGTCTCGGCCGCCCGGCACCCGAACGCCGATCGTCTGCAGGTCTGCCAGGTCGAGACCGTCGACGGCATGAAGGAGATCGTCTGCGGGGCCCCGAACGCGCGTGCGGGCCTGACCACCATCTACGCCCCCATCGGTGCCTTCGTGCCCGGCCTCGGCGTCACCCTGGTGGAGAAGCCGGTCCGCGGCGTCGTCTCCAACGGCATGCTCTGCTCGGCCTCCGAGCTACAGCTGGCCGACGAAAGCGACGGCATCCAGGAGCTGCCGCCCGAAATCCCGGTCGGCACGCCCGTCGCCAAACTGGTCGGGGCCGAGCCGGTCATCGATTTCGAGGTCACCCCCAACCGCCCCGACTGGCTGGGTGTCGCCGGCATCGCCCGCGATCTGGCCGCCGCCGGCGTCGGCAAGCTGAAGCACTACGACATCGCCACGGTGAAGGGCGGTTTCCGGTCGCCGATATCGGTGCGGATCGAGGCACCGGAGATGTGCCCGGTCTACGCCGGACGCCTGATCCGGGGCGTGAAGAACGGCCCCTCGCCCGATTGGCTGCAGCGGCGGCTGACCGCCATCGGCCTGCGTTCGATCAGCCGGCTGGTCGATGTCACCAACCTGATGGCCTACGACCGCTGCCGCCCGGCGCACGTCTATGACGCCGCCAAACTGGTGGGCGACGAGATCGTTGTGCGCGGTGGACAGCTGGCGTCCGGCACCGGCGAGCCCGAGCATGTGATTGGGCTGGACGGCAAGACCTACGCCATGGATCCGGCCATCTGCGTTGTCGCTGACGCGGGCGGTGAACGGCCCATCGGCCTCGGCGGCGCCATGGGCGGCGAATCGACCGGCTGTTCGGATGAAACGACCGACGTCTTCCTGGAATGCGCCTGGTTCGACCCCATCGTCACGGCCCAGACCGGCCGGACCCTGTCGTTGAACTCCGACGCCCAGTACCGGTTCGCGCGCGGCGTCGATCCGGCCTCGGTCGTCCCCGGTATCGAGCTGGCGACCCGGCTGATCCTCGACCTCTGCGGCGGCGAGCCGTCTGAGCTCGTCCTGGCCGGCGAGCACCCGGCCAATCCTGCCCCGTTCGGCTTCGACCCCGCCTACGTGAAACAGCTTTCGGGGATGGATCTGGAGGACGACCGCATCGGGACCATCCTCGGCCAGCTCGGCTTCCTCGTTCAGGCAGCCCCCGCCGGTTCCGCCGGGTCCTGGACAGTGACCCCGCCGTCCTGGCGTCGCGATGTCGAGGGCAAGGCCGATCTCGTCGAAGAGGTCGCTCGCATCCACGGCTTCCAGCACCTGCCCGACACCCCCCTGCCGGATCAGGGCGCGCCGTCGAAAGGCGTGCTCAACCCGCGTCAGGCCCGCGTCCGCATCGCGCGCCGGGCTCTGGCGTCGCTCGGCTATGCCGAGGCCGTCACCTGGTCCTTCACCAAACAATCGACGGCAGTCCTCTTCGGCGGCGGCGACGAGCGTCTGCTGGTCGAGAATCCCATCGCCTCTGACCTCGACTGCATGCGCCCCTCGGCCCTGCCCAACCTGATCCAGGCGGCGGCCCGCAACGCTGCGCGCGGACATGGCGACGTCGCCCTGTTCGAGATCGGCCCCATCTATCTCGGCGACCAGCCGAACGACCAGCGCACCGTGATCGCCGGCCTGATCAGCCCGCGCGCGCCCCGCCACTGGGCCGGTTCCGGCGACGACGCCCTGTTCACGCTCAAGGCCGATCTGATCGCCGTGCTCGACGCCATCGGTGCCCCGACCGCCTCGCTGCAACTGGCCCAGGGCCAGAATCGCGCCTGGTGGCACCCCGGCCGTTCGGCCCGCCTGCAACTCGGCCCCAGGACCATCGTGGCCGAGTTCGGTGCCGTACACCCCGGTGTGCTGAAGATGCTGGACGCCGACGGCCCGATGCTGGCCTTCGAGATTGTTCTGGACGCCGTGCCCGAGCCCAAGGTCAAGGCCGGGGCGACCAAGGCCAGGGGCAATGCCGACCTGCCCAACCTGATGCCCCTGACCCGCGATTTCGCCTTCGTGATCGAGGACGAGAAGCCGGCGGGCGACCTCGTCCGTGCCGTCCAGGGCGCCGACAAGGCCCTGATCGCCGAGGTCCGGGTATTCGACGTCTATCGCGGCGCGGGCGTGGCGGAGGGCTCGAAATCGGTGGCACTGGAGGTTCTGATCCAGCCGCGCGAGTCCACCTTGACCGAGACGCAGATCGAGGCACTCTCGGGGCGAGTCGTGATCGCCGCCGCAAAGGTCGGTGCCGCGCTCCGGAGCTGAGTATGCCCAAGCCCAACATCGAGACCCGGTTCGAGCGCGGACTCTTCGCCTCGCGCTGGCTGATGGCCCCCATGTATCTCGGGCTGGTGGTCTCGCTGGCCATGCTGACGATCGTGTTCGCACGCGAGCTGATCTCCTATCTGCCCAAGGTCTTCGTCATGAGTGCCGAGGAGGCGATTCTGGTCGTCCTGACCCTGATCGACCTGTCTCTGGCCGGCAATCTGCTGCTGATCGTCGTGTTCTCGGGCTATGAGAATTTCGTCTCCAAGCTGGACATCGGGGACAGTGTGGACCGCCCGTCATGGATGGGTACGGTCGATTTCTCCGGCCTGAAGATGAAACTGATCGCCTCGATCGTGGCGATCTCGGGCATCCATCTGCTCAAACAGTTCATGGAGATCGGCGCGCCCGGTGCCCAGGCACCGTTGAACGAAAGCCACCTGTACTGGCTGGTGATCATCCACCTGACCTTTGTGATCTCCGGTGTCCTTCTGGCGCTCATGGACTGGCTGTCGGCCCGATCGGTCAAGCATTGACGCCGAAATCCGCGAGACAGGCCGTGACGAGGAAGCCGTAAGGTCCCGTTAACGCTATAGCCCCAAGGCTGCCGCAAAGCCCGGTGACCCTGTGTCATCGCCCGCGTCACCGGCGAGCCAGAGTTCAGGACGACCCGCCATGCACCGCCGCCACCTGATCCAGACCGGTTTCGCCGCCGCCGCCACCACCGCGCTCGGCGCCTGCGCCTCCACGCCCCGCCAGCCGACGGAACCGAACTACCCGCTCGCCACGGACGCCAACGCCCAGGCCTATACGGCCGAGGAACTGGTCGCCGCCGGCTCGCGCGAACTGGGCATCGCGGCCGAGGCCATGGGCGGCGCGATCGAACGCATCTTCCGCGACCAGGGCGACGCGCCTACCGCCTATATCGCGGGCGAGGAGGCTGCCGGTGCCGCCGTCATCGGTCTGCGCTACGGCCGGGGCGCCCTGCACATGAAGGACCACTCCGCCTCCCAGGATGTGTTCTGGCAGGGCACCTCGATCGGCTGGGACATCGGCGGAAACGCCAGTCGGGTCTTTACCCTGGTCTATGGCCTGTATTCACCCGACGCGATCTATCGCCGCTATCCGGGGATCGAGGGCACGGCCTATCTGATCGGCGGCCTCGGCGTGAACTACCAGCGCGCCGACGGCATCGTCCTGGCCCCGGTCCGCACCGGCGTCGGCCTGCGTCTCGGCGCCAACGTCGGCACCATGGCCTACAGCCGCCAGCGCAATCTGCTGCCCTTCTAGCGGCTCAGTGGGTTCCCCGCCGGAAGGCGACCAGGGCCTGCTCGCGCACCCGGGGGTCGCCGACCGCGATGATCCGGCCGTCGCCCGACACCGCCTCGCCGCGCCAGTTCGTGACCTCGCCGCCGGCCGCCTCGACGACCGGGATCAGGGCCGACCAGTCCCACAGTTTCAGGCCGGTTTCGGCGACCATGTCGATCCGGCCCATGGCCAGCATGGCGTAGGCATAGGCGTCACAGCCGTAGCGGGCCAGGCGCGCCGCCGCCATGACCTGGGTCCAGGCGCCCAGTTCGGGCCCCGTGAAGATCTCCGGCGCGGTCGTGGCGATGACCGCGTCGGTCAGTTTTTCGCACGGCCGGATCCTGATCGGTCGGGTCTCGCCCCGGCTCATCAGGACGGCACCCGAAGGCCCGCCGAGGAACAGTTCACCGATGTACGGCTGGGAGATGGCGCCGACGGTGGATCGTCCACCGACCGAGAGTGCAATCAGGGTCGTCCACAACGGCAGGCCGGCGATAAAGGCGCGCGTCCCGTCGATGGGGTCCAGGATCCAGACGTGTTCTGCGTCCGGCCGGTCTTCTCCATACTCCTCTCCGATAACCCCGTGGTCGGGGTATCGGGCCGCGATCAGCGTGCGGATCGCGGCTTCCGCGCCCTTGTCCGCCTCGGTGACCGGGTCGAAGGCGCCCGGCCCGGCCTTGTTCTCCTCGGCGTAGTCGCCGCGAAAGAAGGGCAGCGTCACCCTGGCGGCCTCAGCGGCCAGTTCGACGGCGAAGGATTCAAAATCGGTCATGACCGGAGGGCATACAGACGCCGCCCTCCCGCGTCATCACCAGACACTCTCCGATCCAGGTCGCGAGTCCGCGCTCAAGCAGCGAGGCTCCGCGAGCCGAGCGGTAGCGCCCTTGAAATCAGGAAGCGACCGCTTCCCCTTCGGTGTGCAGCGACTTGGCCAGGTCCAGCAGACGGCGGCGCGGACGCTCGCCCAGCTGGTAGTAGGCCTGGATCAGGTCGAGGGTCTCCTTGCGCGAGAACATCTCGCCGCCGTTGGCCCCGACCTGTTCCTTGCGTTCCATGGCTTCGGCCAGGCCGTCGTAGAAATAGCTGATCGGCGTTTCCAGCGCTTCGGACAGCTGCCACAGGCGCGCCGCCGAGATGCGGTTCGCACCGCACTCGTATTTCTGGATCTGCTGGAAGCGGATGCCGACCTGGACGGCCAGCTGTTGTTGCGTCAGCCCCAGCAGGCGACGACGACGGCGCAGGCGGCGCCCCAGGTGAAGGTCGATATCGGTGGCCATTGCCCAGTCCCCTTGGTCTAGCGGGCTGTGCCAAAGCGGCACGGCTCGCCTGAACTGCCGCAACGACCATGCCGTCTTCTCGTGACGGGCGAGCGATGGCGAACGCGGGTCGTGGAACTCTTGAGTCATCGACAGGCAACCTCTGCCGCAGACGCGCATTATTCAGGCCACCTCAGCTTTGGAAGGAATGGAACCATGGGTCTCGGAATCATCGGCTGGATCGTCATCGGCATCGCCGCCGGCTGGCTGGCTGAAAAAGTCATGGGTCGTAACCACGGCCTCGTGACCAACCTGATCGTCGGCGTCATCGGCGCCCTGCTCGGCGGCTTCATCGCCAGCAATCTGCTCGGCCTGGCGGTCGGCGGCTTCAATCTCGTGACCCTGCTGGTCGCGTTCGGCGGCGCCGTCCTGCTGCTGTTCCTGCTGGGTCTGGTCAAGCGACGCGCCTGATCCGTCTCTCCCGGACAAAAGGAAGGGGCGGCCCGTCGGGCCGCCCCTTTTTCTTCATGGCTTCGACAGCTAAAGCATCGCGGGAATGACACGATCGGGGGGACGGTGCCCGTTCTGGAAGGTCATCATGTTCAGGATCACGCGGTCGCCCATGTCCTGACGCGCCTCCAGCGTCGCCGATCCCAGATGGGGCAACAGCACGACATTGGGCAGGCCGATCAGACCGGGATGGATCGCCGGCTCGTTCTCGTAGACGTCCAGTCCCACGCCCGAGAGCGCACGCCGGGCCACCGCCCCGGACAGGGCCGCCTCGTCGATCAGCTCTCCCCGCGCGGTGTTGATCAGGATCGCATGCGGCTGCAGCAGGCCCAGTCGCTGAGCCGACAACAGGTGATGGGTCTCCTTCGTCGCCGGACAGTTCAGCGAGATCACGTCCATCCGCGCCAGCATCTGGTCCAGGTCATCCCAGTAGGTCGCGCCCAGCTCCTCCTCGATGCGTGGGCTGACGGCCTTCCGGTTATGATAGTGGACCTGCATGCCGAAGGCCTTCGCCCGGCGCGCCAGGGCCTGGCCGATCCGGCCCATGCCGACGATGCCCAGCCGCTTGCCCCACAGTTTGCGGCCGCACATCCAGGTCGGGGTCCAGCCCTCGAACTTGCCGGCGGCCACGACCTGGGCCCCCTCCACGATGCGGCGACTGACGGCCAGGATCAGGCTCATGGCCAGGTCGGCGGTGTCCTCCGTCAGGACGCCGGGCGTGTTGGTGACGATGATCTGGCGCGCGACGGCCGCATCGATGTCGATGTGGTCCACACCGGCGCCGAAATTGGCGATCATCTTCAACTGATCCCCGGCCCCGGCGATCAGGCCGGCGTCGATCTCGTCGGTGATGGTGGGGACCAGGATGTCGGCCCGCTGGACGGCCGCCTCCAGCGCCGCCCGGTCCATCGGGACGTCCTTCAGGTTCAGCTCGGCGTCGAACAGCTCGCGCATGCGCGTCTCGACCGCGTCAGGCAATCTTCTGGTTAAGACGACCTTAAGCCGGGGGTGGGACATGGGGACCTTGGATTATTCGTGGGCGGCGCATGGGCGGGCCCGCGTGGACGGGTCGTAAGCCGGTGTCTAGCAAGTCTCGCAGCCGCTTCCAAAGCCTCTCGTGCCGCATCGGCGGCGTGGTGGCCGCGCTTGGCCTGGCGGTCGTCGTCGGGGCCGGCGCCACCATGCCTGATGGCCGTCCCACCCCGACGGGGCTGGAGGTGCCGCGCTGGCTGACGCTGAAGTCCTCCGAAGTGCGCGCCCGCACCGGCCCGGGCCTCGATTATCGCATCCTGTGGGAATACCGCGCCGCCGGCCTGCCGGTTCAGGTGATCGCCGAAACGCGCGAATGGCGAAAGATCTGCGACCCCGAAGGTTCGGTCGCCTGGGTCCATCGCAGCGTGGTTTCGGCCCGTCGCGGCGCCTTCAACGCCTCGGTCGAGGAGGTCTCGATTCGCACCGGCCATTCCGAAGACGCGGCCGTGAAGGCGCGTTTCTCGCCCCGCTCCGTGATCGCCCTGGACGACTGCAAGGACGGCTGGTGCGAGGTCCGCGCCCGCAAACTGAAGGGCTGGGTGGCGGAAGACTCCATCTTCGGCGCCGGCGACCGTCCCCTGTGCGACGCCTCACGTCAGGCCGGCGAGGCGCGCTGACCCCTCCCTCTCCCGACGGGAGAGGGTTTCCAAGGCCATACCCATCAACACATCGCCCGAATTCGCTCTCAAATTCAAAGCGCGCCCCGAAAACATGGCTTTATGTCAGGCCCCGTCCGAAACCGTGCGACACTGTCTCCGGTCTTTGACATCGTCGCCCGGCCCCTCGCCTTCGACGTGGACTCTGTGGACTATGTAGACTCTGAATTCGGAGTCCCTCGCTCCGGGGCCGCTTCGCCACAGCCAGGCTTGGCCGCCTCCCCGGTTGAGCCGCCCGCTCCCCTCGTGTAACCCCGGCGCAACACCACGGAGTCGCACCCGCCTTGACCACCTCGAAATATCCGTCGTCGTTCGACCACGCCGCCCTGCTGGCCTCGGGCCGGGGCGAGTTGTTCGGGCCGGGCAACGCCCAGCTGCCTGCCCCGCCGATGCTGATGTTCGACCGGATCACCGAGATCAACGGCGACGGCGGTGAGCACGGCAAGGGCTATGTCGAGGCCGAGCTGGATATCGACCCCTCGCTCTGGTTCTTCCAGTGCCATTTCATCGGCGATCCGGTCATGCCCGGCTGCCTGGGGCTGGACGCCATGTGGCAGCTGGTCGGCTTCTACCTCGGCTGGATCGGCGGCCCCGGTCGCGGCCGGGCGCTCGGCGTCGGCGAGGTCAAGTTCACGGGCCAGGTCCAGCCGGACGTGAAGAAGGTCACCTACAAGATCACCCTGAAGCGGGTCATCAACCGCCGTCTGGTCATGGGAATCGCCGATGGGGTTATGGAAGCCGACGGCGTGCCTATCTATACGGCCACGGACATGCGCGTCGGCCTGTTCCAGGCGGGCGAACCCGCCACCGGCGCCTGACCACCACACAATAACCGCGGTCAACGCGGGCAAGACTGACAAGAGAAGGAAACTCCTATGCGGCGTGTCGTCGTCACGGGTCTGGGCATCGTCTCCTCCATCGGCACAGGCCAGGAGGAGGTCACGGCCTCCCTGCGCAGTGCGAAGTCGGGCGTGGTCTCCGCCCCCGATCACATCAAATACGGCTTCCGCTCGCAGGTCTGGGCCCCGCCGTCCCTGGGTGTGACCGCCGAGGACTGGGCCCCCCTGGTCGACCGGCGCGCGGCGCGGTTCCTGGCCAACGGCACCGCCTGGGGGCATATCGCCTTCGAGGAGGCGCTGAAGGATTCGGGCCTGACCGCCGAAGAGATCAAGGACGACCGCATCGGCCTGATCGTGGGGGAGGGCGGTCCCTCGACCCAGGTCATCCTGCAGGCGGCCCAGACCACGATCGAAAAGGGCGCGCCCAAGCGCATCGGCCCGTTCGCCGTGCCCAAGGCCATGGCGTCCGGCCCCTCGGCGGTCCTGTCGACCTGGTTCGAGATGCGCGGCATCAACTATTCAATCTCCTCGGCCTGCGCGACCAGCGTCCACTGCATCGGTGCCGCCGCTGAACAGATCCAGTGGGGCAAGCAGGACGTGGTCTTCGCCGGCGGCTGCGAGGACGTCGACTGGTCCATGTCGAACATGTTCGACGCGATGGGCGCCATGTCCTCGAACTTCAACGACACCCCCTCGGTGGCGTCGCGCGCCTATGACGCCGCCCGCGACGGCTTCGTCATCGCCGGCGGCGCCGGCATCGTGGTGCTGGAGGAATACGAGCGGGCCGTGGCGCGCGGCGCGAAGATCTACGGCGAAGTCGTGGGCTACGGCGCCAACGGTGACGGCTATGACATGGTGGCCCCTTCGGGCGAGGGTGCCCAGCGCTGTATGAAGATCGCCCTGGCCGAGGCCGGCAACCGCAAGATCGACTACCTCAACCCGCACGGCACCTCGACGCCGGTCGGCGACTCCAAGGAGATGGAAGCGATCCGGGCCGTCTTCGGTGCCGACATGCCGCTGATCTCCTCGACCAAGTCGCTGACGGGCCATTCGCTCGGCGCCGCCGGGGCCCAGGAGGCGATCTATTCCCTGCTGATGCTCCAGAACGGCTTCGCGGCCGAAAGCGCCCACATCGAAAATCTGGACCCGCAGTTCGAAGGCATGCCGATCCTCCGCGCCCGCAAGGACGTCGAGATGGAGACCGTCATGTCCAACAGCTTCGGCTTCGGCGGCACCAACGGGACCGTGATCTTCAGCAAGATCTAATTTCTTCCCTCTCCCGGAGGGAGAGGGCTTGAGGCTCGCAGAGCGTAGCGAAGCGCCTTCAGCCGAAAGGGTGAGGGGTTCGGTGTGAACCGGCGAGGGCATAACCCCTCACCCTTTCGCGCAAGACCGATCGCCTGCGGCGCTCAGGCGCTCAAGCCCTCTCCCGCCGGGAGAGGGTTCACCGTCCGCGTCGCCCCTGCTAACTCTGCTCGTTAAGAAGGAACCCACCCATGGCCACCGAATCCAGCTGGAACATGCCCGCGGGCGAACTCATGAAGGGCAAGAAGGGCCTGGTCATGGGGGTCGCGAACGCCAACTCCATCGCCTGGGGCATCGCCTCCCAGCTGGCGGCCCAGGGCGCCGAGCTGGCCTTTACCTATATGGGCGAGGGGCTGGAGCGCCGCGTGCGGCCGCTGGCCGAGAGTGTCGGCGCCAGACTGCTGATCCAGGCCGACGTCACCGACGACGCCTCGATGGACGCCGCCTTCGAACAGCTGGAAGCCGAGTTCGGTACCATCGATTTCGTCGTCCACTCCGTCGCCTTCGCCAACAAGGACGAGCTCAAGGGCTCGTTCATCGACAACACCAGCCGCGACAGCTTCCTGCTGGCCATGAACATCTCCTGCTTCAGCTTCGTCGACGTGGCGCGGCGGGCGTCGAAGATCATGCCGAACGGCGGGTCGATGATCACCATGACCTACCTCGGCTCGGAACGGGCCATCCCCAACTACAACACCATGGGCGTGGCCAAGGCGGCGCTGGAGGCGGCGACCCGCTACATCGCCCGCGACCTGGGTCCGCGCGGCATCCGCGTCAACGCCATCTCGGCCGGCGCCATGCGCACGCTGTCCCTGGCCGGGATCTCCGGCGGCCGGGGCATGATCGCGCAAGGGCGTGCCCTGTCGGCCATGAAGGAGGACACCTCGATGGAGGGCGTCGCCGGCGCCGCCCTGTGGCTGTGCTCGGACCTCGGCTTCTCGACCACGGGCGAAGTCATCCACGTCGACGCCGGCTTCCACATGATGGGTCTGGCCGGGGACGAGGAGGGGTGAGCAACCCAGAGTGATTTGACGCCTCTCCCTTCGCGCGTAACGTTCGCGTCAGAGATGGAGATGCGCGTGACCGATACAGGACCCGCCACCAACCCCGGCGACATCACCGTGACCGGACAACGACGTCAACCCAACGGCTCCTTCCCGTCGGGTGGCGGTAGCGGAGGCGGTGGTCAGGGCGAAAATCCCGGTGATCAGTAGATCGAGATCTCGCCCGAGGATCCCAATCCGCCCTCGACCGGCTTTGATCCGTGCAGCCAGCCGGCGACGGCGTTGCCGTGGAATGCCGATGCGGCAGGAGCAGGGGCCGTCGCCAACTTCCTGGCGAAAGCAGCCGAGATCGGCTTCTCTGATGCCCCGAACGGCGTGCCCAATCTGCTCAATCGGGAGTTCGGCGCTTTCCTGATTTCATCGGGTCTATCGGTCAGCGTGGGTCCCGTGACGCCTGGCAATCTCAGAGATCGAACCGATCCGAACTGGGTCTCCACGCTCGTAATCAATCCTGTCGGGGTGAATTCCGGAAACTATGTCGGTGATGTTCACAGTCATCCCAACGGCAATCCCTTGCCCAGTCGGGAGGATTGGGACGGGTTCATGCTCAACAATGATACCGCCCGGAGAGGGGGGCGCACCGATGCGACGTTCTACATGTATATCGTGGTCGTCGACCAGAATGGTGGCCCGCCGACGATTCGGGTTTATCAGGATGGCCCTCGCGCGGCAGGAAGCACAAATCCCCCACGTCCGACCCAAAACGGCCCGGAGGTAAACCCCGATGCAGCGCCCTGTCCTTAACCGTGCTTCTGTCCGACGCGCCGCTGGTGTGGGACTCGTCTTTCTAGTGTCTGGCTGTTCCCACCAAGGCGAACCTGCTTTCCAAGCCACAACGGAGGCTTCAGTTGGGCAGTCTTCATCCCTAAGTCTCGTTGCCGACGGCTCGATGGGACATCGGATCGAACTGGTGACCGAAGCCGGCAGGTTCCATCACGCAACAGCGATCCTTACCTTCCAGGGACAAACTTGGCGGACAAGTGATACGGACTGCGCGGGCTTTCGGACAGCGCTCGATGTCTTTTCGGCACTGCCGCCCTTGAGGCCAGGACCAGGTTTGATTCAGCCGGGGGCTGCCGCTGACAATCCTTTTCCGCCCTATCGCCCTCACGGTGAGATCTGGACCATCCGAACGCAGGCCTATGCACCAGATTGGTCCTTTTTGGACACTGAGCTTCGCGGAGGTGGGGGTCCTTATGCTTTCTGGATGAGTGATCTGGTGCAGGTTATCAAGGCCTGCGGTCCTCCGGATAACGAGTGAGTTTGCCGATTGGTGAGATCATCGGTGTCGATGCCGTCTTCCACATGATGGGGTTGGCCGGGGACGAGGAGGGGTGAGCAACCCAAGGTGATTTGACGCTTCTCTCTTCGCGTGTAGCGTTCGCGTCCCGGAGGGAGATGCACATGACCGATACAGGACCTGCCACCAACCCCGGCGACATCACCGTGACCGGACAACGACGTCAACCCAACGGCTCCTTCCCGTCGGGTGGCGGTAGCGGAGGCGGTGGTCAGGGCGAAAATCCCGGTGATCAGCAGATCGAGATCTCGCCAGAGGATCCCAATCCACCCTCGACCGGCTTTGATCCGTGCAGCCAGCCGGCGACGCGACGCGAATGGGACCGCGATGCAGCAGCTGCTTCTGCAAGGAAGAAGATGGAGTCCGCCGCGCTCGCCGCCGGCGAGAACGGATTGACCTATCGTGAGCGGGCCTGTTGGTTGCTCCGTCAGCCCGACGGTTCAATAATCGCCAGTGAACCGATCGAAGGTGATATCTTTCAGCCAGGTGAGACGCCGCGCAGTGTGCTGGACCCTTACTTGCTGAGCGACATGTCCCAAATTGTCGGCGTCGTTCACAACCACGCCCCCGGCTTTCATGAACCTTCCTCTACACAAGGCGCATACGGCGGAGATGCGAGGGGGCTCGCGATCTTGCAGGATATCATGAGTACTTATGCCGCCAACAATGGGTGGGAGCCCCGGCTCTATATCATTGCCCAAACCGAAGGTGCTAATCCGTACAACAAGATAAACGTTTATGGTCCAACGAACATCAATGCCGGTATCGGTCCTGAGGTCAATCCAAACGCTGATCAGCAAGCGTGCCCTGTTTGAAAGCTGGATGCTGGATATCAGAGACCTGGTCTCTTTGGGAGAAAATAGATGTTGATTTCTACTGTGCTCACATTTGCTCTCGCTCTCGCCCCCCAAGCGAAGTCGCTCGATGTGATGACCATTACGGTCACCGGCGACAACCGCCACACCCGGTCGCATAGCATCGTGATTTCCGCCGAACCTCAGGGCGGCGAGGTCTGGACCGCGGTGCGGACATGGGACGGCGGCGTCCAGACCTTGAGGTCTGTGGACTGTCCGGCGCTGAACGATGCAGTAGGGACGTTTGAAGAGCTTTCGCCCATACGGGTGGAATCTCCCGCGCTGGCGGTCGCCCGCGGGGGCAACTGGCCCTTCGGCATGTTGATTCTGGACGGCCTCGACGCCACTCTGTCGTTTCAGACCACAACCGATGACGGCTCGGTCGCGCGAGTGCAGTTGACTGGCGGAACCGCGTACCAAACGTGGATTCACCAAACCGTCGCTGCCCTGATCGGCTGCTGGGGGCCGCTTCCGCCTGAATGAGCGTCAGGCCGTGGAGGGGTGTGGCAGCGCGAGGGACGACACGCCCCCGTTGCTCCCGGCCGCCAATCCTTTAGAGTCGAGGGCCACGGTTTCGGCGACGGCTGATTCCGAACCCGCCCAGGGCCCCGAGACGACATGCAACTGACCATCGAACGTTCCGCGCTCCTGAAGGCCCTCGGCCACGTTCAGAGTGTGGTCGAGCGCCGGAACACCATTCCGATCCTGTCCAACGTCCTGCTGTCGGCCGGCCGGGACAAGCTGAGCTTCGCCGCCACCGACCTCGACATGGAGATGGTCGACGAGGCCGATGCGACCGTCCAGGTCGAGGGTCAGATCACCGCGCCCGCCCACACCCTGTACGAGATCGTCCGCAAGCTCCCGGACGGGGCCGAGGTCGCCCTGATCTACAACGGCGACGATCCGCGCCTGACGGTCCAGGCGGGCCGGTCGAAATTCAACCTGCCGGTCCTGCCGGCCGGCGACTTCCCGGTCATGTCGACGGACACCTCGGGCACGCGCTTCACCCTGATGAAGGAAGATCTGGCGCGTCTGATCGACAAGACCCGCTTCGCCGTCTCGACCGAGGAGACGCGCTACTATCTGAACGGCCTCTATCTGCACACGGTGGCGGAGGGCGGCATCCCGCTGTTGCGCGCCGTGGCGACCGACGGCCACCGTCTGGCCCTCGCCGAGACACCGGCGCCGGAGGGCGCGGCGGGCGGTCCGGGCGTCATCGTGCCCCGCAAGACCATCGACCAGGTGCGCCGCCTGCTCGATGACGGCTCCGGCCCGGTCGAGATCCAGGTCTCGCCCCAGAAGATCCGCTTCGAGTTCGGCCAGGCCTCCCTGACCTCCAAGGTCATCGACGGCGCCTTCCCCGACTATATGCGGGTCATCCCCAAGGGGAACGACAAACAGGCCGATATCGACAACGCCGTTTTCGCCTCGGCCGTCGACCGCGTCGCCACCATCTCCGCCGAGAAGAGCCGCTCGGTGAAACTGGCCTTCGAACTCGACCGCGTGACCCTGACCGTCCGCAACATGGAAGCCGGCCAGGGCGTTGAGGAGGTCGAGATCGGCTATTCCGAAGCCCCCTTCGAGATCGGCTTCAACGCCCGCTACCTGCTGGATGTCGCGGGCCAGATCACCGGCGAGAACGCGACCTTCATGTTCGCCGACCCGGCCTCGCCCACGCTGGTGCTCGATCCGGGCGATCCGGGCGTCCAGTACGTGCTGATGCCGCTACGGGTCTGAGACCTCAGCGGCCCATCGTGGCCGCGCGGGTTTCGTACAGGGCTCTGATACAGGCGCTGGTGGCGCAGGCGTTGCGGCGGCGCAGCCAGGCGCGTTGCTCGTCGCGCAGGATCTCGGCCCGGCGCCCGTCGATACTGTTCTGCATCCGGGCGTAGCGACGGGCCATCTGGACATCGAGATCGGCCAGGGTCTGGTCGCTGCAGATCGAACGCTCGGCGCTGTTCCTCGCCTGACGGCAGTCGAAGCTCGGACGGGCCGTGGCGCGGACCGCCCCGATGGATGCCGTCGGGCTGCGCGCTTCCGGCGCCGGGACCGGGTTCGCCGAAGCGGGGCGACTGTTGAGGCTGGCTGTGGCCATGGACGTCGTCCGGAGCGGAGCGGTGGTCGGCGACGAACTCGAAACGACCCGAACCGGCTGGGTCCCTGGGGCCGTCTGCGGTGCCGGCGGACGCTGGGTGGCGACCTGTCGGGGTGCGACCGGCCGGGTCGTTGCGGCTGGAGCGGGAGCCGGAGTGCGGACGACGGCGGGCTGCGATTCCGGCTTCGGCTCGACCACGGGTTCGGCGGGCCCATAGCCCGCCTGGAGCAGGACCGGCGGGGCAGGCGGAGGCGGCGGGCCGCCTAACCAGCCGGCGATGGTGTCGCCGCCGCCGACGAGGGCGACGACCATGCCGGAGCCGCTGCGTGACGGTTCGATCATGTAGCGGACGGGGTCGGAAAGCTCGGAGACGCCATCGAGGGCAGCGCGGCGATGCTCGGGCACCGACAGGCGGACGACGCCGCCGCAGACGGTGCGTTCGGCCGTGTAGTCGATCGATTCCAGCCGGGGCGTGTCCAGCGACAGGGCATAGCCGGCGTCGATCTCTCCGCCCCGTGCGGCGATGCGCGTCAGGAGGGCGTCGCGCAGGCCGGTGCGGGCGCGGTCGCTCATACAGGCATCGAGGCCTTGGGGCGGGCGTGCGGCATTCGCGGCCTCACGGGCCATGACGACGCCGACGCCGGCCATGGCGACCATCGCCGCTCCGATGATCAGAAGCTTGTTCATGCCTCGCGCCCCGACGGGGACCGCCCCCACGGTCGGTCAAATGTGACCGTATTCCGGCAACTGTCCAGCGTAGCCATACGGAATCTGATGCGAGCGGGGCGGGGCGCCTGCTATGTCGGCGGCTTGATCCGCTCGTTGACCCTTACCGACTTCCGGTCCTACGCCACCGCAGCCCTGCCCGTCGGCGCGGGGGCGGTGGTGCTGCATGGGCCGAACGGGGCAGGGAAGACCAACCTCCTGGAAGCGCTGAGCCTGTTCACGCCCGGCAAGGGCCTGCGCGGGGCGACCGCGCAGGAGATGGGACGCCGCGAGCCGGGCGAAGCCGGCGGGCGGGCCTGGGCCGTGTCCCTGACGCTGGACGGCGCCGACGGCGACGAGGTCCGGCTCGGGACCGGGGTTCAGGTCGCGGGGGCCGGGCGGCGGATGGTCCGGATCGACGGCGAGACGGCCCAGCCGGGGCGGCTGCTCGACTATCTGCGGCCCGTCTGGGCGACGCCGGACCAGGACCGGCTGTTCTCGGACGCCCGGGCGGAGCGGCTGAAATTCTTCGATCGGCTGGTGTTCGCCGCTGACCCCGGCCATGCGGCGGCTGTCGCGGGATACGAGAAGGCGCTGCGGGAGCGGTTGCGGCTGCTGATCGACGGGGCCGAGGGACGGGAAGCCGATCCCCTGTGGCTCGACGCGCTGGAAGTCCGGCTGGGCGAGACAGGAGCACGGGCCGCCTCGGCGCGGGCGGGGGCTTTGACCGTGCTGCAGGCGGCGATCGATGCGCGGTCCGAGCGGCCCTTTCCGCAGGCGGATCTGGCCCTGGTCGGGGAGACCGAACGGCTGGCCGACGCCGGGGCCGACGAGGAGACGCTGGCGGGCGCGATTCGCGAGGGGATGGCCCGGGCGAGGAGCCGGGACGGGGCGGCGGGGCGATCGCTGTTCGGGCCGCACCGGGCCGATCTGACCGCCCTGCATCGCGAGAAGAACCGGCCGGCGGCGGAGGGGTCGTCGGGCGAGCAGAAGGCCCTCGTTCTGAACCTGATCCTGGCCCAGGTCGGGCGGTTGTCGGGAGGCGAGGCCGCGCCGATCCTCTTGCTGGACGAGGCACCGGCGCATCTGGACGCGGGACGACGCGCGGCCCTGTTCGACGAGATCACGGCCCTGGGTCTGCAGGCCTTTATGACCGGGACGGAGGCGGCGCTGTTCGAGCCTCTGGTCGGACGGGCGACCTTTGTCCGGGTCGAGGACGGGGCGCTGACCGCCGGCTAGATTGCAGTCAAAGGGAGGCCAAGCCGTCGCCGGACAGACCTCGCCCTCGACACGCGGGTTGGGGGGGCTTGCGGCCGGGCCGGTCCATGAAGACGAAGACGAAGGGGTTGGGCGAGATCGACAGCAGGGCGCCGGGAATGGCGACCTTGCGCACCTTCATCAGGTCGGCGGGCGAGAAATGCAGGCCGACGCCGAAGATCGAGAGGATGACGCCGATTTCCGCCAACCGGGTCGCGAGGTTGGAGTCGGCGACGAACCCGGCGGTGTGCGGACCGACCGCGATGCACGCCCCCGGATAGCCGACGAGGGGCGACAGCTTCAGCCGATCGGCGATCATGCCGAAGACGAAAGCCGGCACGAAGTGCGCGACCAGGGTGAACGCCGGATATCGGGTCTCAAGCGTCGAGAGGGGGCAGCCGCAAAACGTCCTGATTGCTCGCTTTTCGCCCGCGAATTCCTATATAAACGCCGCATCCGGACGGCCTGAATCGGTCGCCCGGCGAATGACTTTTCTCTGCGGGCTGGACGGCGCTTGGCGCGGTCCGTGACGCCCGCGTCCCCGGACGAATGAATGACCGACATACCCCTGAGCGCCCGCACCGAAGACACAGCCGAAGAGGCTGCTTACGGCGCGGAATCCATCAAGGTTCTCAAGGGGCTGGATGCGGTGCGCAAACGCCCCGGCATGTATATTGGCGATACGGACGACGGCTCCGGCCTGCACCACATGGTGTACGAGGTCGTCGACAACGCCATCGACGAGGCCCTGGCCGGTCACGCCGATCTGGTCGAGGTGATTCTGAACGCCGACGGCTCGGTCACGGTCACGGACAACGGTCGCGGCATCCCGGTCGATATCCACGCCGAGGAAGGCGTCTCGGCGGCCGAGGTCATCATGACCCAGCTGCATGCCGGCGGGAAATTCGACCAGAATTCCTACAAGGTCTCCGGCGGTCTGCACGGCGTGGGCGTGTCGGTGGTGAACGCCCTGTCGGACTGGCTGAAGCTGGTCATCTTCAGGAACGGCCAGCGCCACGAGATGAAGTTCGAGCGTGGCGACACGGTCGAGAGTCTGCGGGTCACGGGCGAAGCCCCGATGCGCGATAACGGCAAGGTTCTGAGCGGCACCCAGGTCACCTTCTATCCGTCGATTACGACCTTCGCCCACATCGACTTCGACCTGAAGACGCTGGAGCACCGGCTGCGTGAGCTGGCCTTCCTGAACTCGGGCGTGGTCATCAAGCTGGCCGACAATCGCCATGCCCAGCCGGTCGAGATCATGCTGCACTACGAAGGCGGTGTTGAGGCCTTCGTGCGCCACCTCGACAAGTCCAAGACGCCGATCCTGAAGGACGTCATCGTCATTCGCGGCAAGAAGGACAATATCGAGATCGATCTGGCCCTGTGGTGGAACGACTCCTATCACGAGACCATGCTGTGCTTCACCAACAACATCCCCCAGCGGGATGGGGGCACCCACCTGTCGGCCTTCCGAACCAGCCTGACCAAGGTGATGGGGGCCTATATGGAATCGTCGGGTGCCCTGAAAAAGGAGAAGGTCGCGCCGACCGGCGAGGACGCTCGCGAGGGCCTCACCTGCGTGCTGTCGGTCAAGGTGCCGGACCCGAAATTCTCGTCCCAGACCAAGGACAAACTGGTCTCGTCCGAAGTGCGTCCGGCGGTCGAGGGCCTGTGCTCCGAAGGTCTGTCGCAATGGTTCGAAGAGCATCCGGTCGAGGCCAAGATGGTGGTCGCGAAGATCATCGAAGCGGCTTCCGCGCGTGAAGCGGCCCGCAAGGCGCGCGACCTGACCCGGCGCAAGTCGGCGCTCGACATCTCCAGCCTGCCCGGCAAGCTGGCCGATTGTCAGGAGCGCGATCCCGCCAAGTCCGAACTGTTCATCGTCGAGGGCGATTCCGCCGGCGGCTCGGCCAAACAGGCGCGCAACCGCGAGAACCAGGCCGTCCTGCCGCTGCGGGGCAAGATCCTGAACGTCGAGCGGGCCCGGTTCGACCGGATGCTGTCGTCCGAGCTGATCGGGACCCTGATCCTGGCCCTGGGCACCGGGATCGGACGCGACGACTTCAACGCCGACAAGCTCCGCTATCACAAGATCATCCTGATGGCCGACGCCGACGTCGACGGGGCGCACATCCGGACCCTGCTGCTGACCTTCTTCTATCGTCAGATGCCGGAGCTGATCACACGCGGCCACGTCTACATCGCCCAGCCGCCGCTCTACAAAGTCGCCAAGGGCAAGCAGAGCCGGTACCTGAAGGACCAGTCCGAGATGGACTCCTACCTGATCGAGGAGGGGTCGTCGGAGGCCGAGCTGGATCTGTCGAACGGCGAACGCCGGATGGGTCTCGACCTGCAGTCGCTGGTGCGTGACGCCAAGGCCTATAGCGCCAGCGTCGATCGACTGAGCCAGCGCGCTCCGGCCTTCGCCATCGAGCAGGCGGCCCTGGCCGGTCTGTTCGCCGATGACGCCGACATGGGCGCAGTGTCCGCCGCTGCGGCCGCGCGCCTGAACCTCTATGCCGAAGAAGGCGACGGAGCGTGGACGGGCGAGCCCGGAGAGCAGGGCGCGGTGGTCTTTACCCGATCGCGCCGCGCGGTGCAGGAGACCGTCGTGCTCGAGGAAGCGCTGATCCGCTCGCTGGACGCGCGTCGTCTGGCCGAACGGGCGGTCGCGTTCGAGGGCCTGTTCACCGCCCCGGCGACCTACCGGCGCAAGGACAAGGCGACGGCGATCCGGGGCCCTCTGGACCTGCTGAACGCCGTGCTCGACGCCGGCAAGAAGGGCCTGTCGATCCAGCGCTACAAGGGTCTGGGCGAGATGAACCCGGAACAGCTGTGGGAGACGACGCTGGACGTCAACGCCCGTACCCTGCTGCGCGTGCAGGTCGACCATGCCGACGACGCCGACGACCTCTTCGCCAAGCTGATGGGCGACGTGGTCGAGCCGCGCCGCGAGTTCATCCAGGAAAACGCCCTGGACGCGGCGGTGGACGTCTGACAGCGGCGTCTCGGGGACGCCCCGGGATCGACCGCTTGATCGGGACCAGTCACGGCGGCCGCATCGTCCGGGTCCTGAGCACCGGTCGTTCTTCGGTCACTGAACGCTGATCGCCCATTCACGGTTTCGTCGCGAGGCCGACGCGGCATTGGCCTAGCAGCCCCTCATCATCGGGGGATGCCTTCATGCGCACTGTTCTGTCGGCCGGCGTGTCCGTTCTGGCCCTGTTCGTTTCCACGCCGGTCCTGGCGCAGCAGCAATCCGAGGCCACGACGGTCGAGGAAGTGGTGGTCACCGGCCAGAGGGCGACGCAGCAGCGCGCCATCGATCTGCAGCGCGCCGCCACCGGCTTGACCAGCGTCGCCGCCGCCGACGAGATCGGCAATCTTCCCGACCGCAACGTTGCTGAGGTGATTGAGCGCCTTCCCGGTGTCGGGGTCCAGTATGACCAGGGCGAGGGTCGCTACGTCTCCGTGCGTGGCGTGCCGTCTGATCTGAACAACTATACGATCAACGGGTTCGAGATCGGCAATCCGGACGGCAACACCCGCCGCCTGCCGCTGGACATCGTCTCGGGCCAACTTTTGAATCGTGTGGAGGTGGCCAAGGTCAAGACCTCCGGTCAGGACGGCCAGGGCATCGGCGGCAACATCAATCTGGTGACCCAGACCGCCTTTGATTTCCGCGGCGACCGGTTCTTCCAGGCCTCGGCCCAGGCCGGCTATCAGACGCTGAACGAGGAATCGCCGATCCGGGGCGACATCAGCCTGGGGGGCCGTTTCGGCGATTTCGGCGTGCTGGTCGGTGCCAGCTATTCGGAGCGCGATTTCGCCAGTGCCGGCTTCTTTCCCGACGACTGGTCTCCGTTCGCAGGTGCGGCGCGCGGGGCCTTGCCGATCAACATCAAATACACCGACTATCGCCTGACGCGCGAGCGTCTCGGGGCCATCGCCTCGCTGGACTGGCGTCCGGCCGGATCGACCTCAGTCCACCTCCGCGCCCTCTACAGCCGCTTCACCGAAGACGAGTATCGCCAGCGCTACCGCCTCGATTTCGCCACCCAGGCCCTGCGGACCTCGGGGGCCCTGCGGCTGAACGCCGACGGCCGGACCGGCACGACGACAGGCGCCACCGAGATCCGCCAGGACCTCCGGCTGGAGTATAAGGAGAAGTCGGTCTTGTCGGTCCAGGCCGGCGGCCGCACCGAACTCCAGAACTGGACCCTGGATTACGGCATCGCCGCGGCCCACAATGAGGTGATCGAACCCAACCAGCTGTGGCAGTTCCGCGCCTCGCCCGGCACGGTCGATTTCGACTTCACCGATGAACTGTTCACGGCCGCGCCGCGCGTTCCGATCACCGCAGCGGCTCTCGGCTTCCGCCAGTATGCCGAGCAGGACGAGAATGGCGACGAGGACATCGTCGCCGTTCGTTTCGACGCCCGCCGCCCGCTGGACCTGTTCGACGGGGCCGAGATCGCCTTCGGCCTGAAGTACCGGTCGACGGACAAGTCGTTCGATGCCGACAACAATGTCTGGACCCGGGGCGCGACGGCGGCGACCCGCTTTGTCCTTTCGGTAGATTCTTCGCTGGTCGGGCCTTCGGTGACGGTCGAGCCACGGGACGGTCGTCCCTATACGATCAGCCCGGCCCTCTCGGCCCCCGGCCTGATCGCCTATACGCGCACCAATCTGAGCGGACCGTTGTTCGTGCCGGATACGGCCAGCACCCTGGCCAATGCCACACTGGCCGACACCGATGTGGGTGAGGACGTTGCTGCCGCCTATGCGACCGCCGACCTGACGCTTGGCCGCTGGACCTTCACCCCGGGCGTCCGCGTCGAACAGACCGAGCTGGACATCACCGGGTTCCGGCTGGTGAACGGCACCAGTGTGGTGCCCGCCTCGGAATCGCGCAGTTACACCGACGTCCTGCCCAGCGTGATCGCCCGCTGGGAGCCCCGCGAGGATCTGGTGGTCCGCCTGTCCTACAACCGCAGCCTGGGTCGCCCCAACTATCTGGACCTCAGCCCCGGCGGCACCAACACATTTGTCGACAACGGCAACGGCACCTTTGACGGCACGCTGTCGATGGGCAACGCCCAGCTGGAGCCCTATCGTGCCGACGCCTTCGATGCGTCGGTCGAATGGTATTTCGCACCCGGTGGCCTGATGTCGGCTGGCGTGTTCAGCAAGTTGATCGACAACCCGATCTATACCCGCAGCGAGACCCGGACCAACCTCGCCTTCGGCGGCCGCAACTATCGCGCCCTGACCTTCAGCCAGAAAGAGAATGCTGATGCGGCCGACCTGTACGGCCTGGAACTGGCCTGGCGCCAGCAGTTCGACTTCCTGCCGGGCCTGTGGTCGGGTCTCGGTATCGACGCCAATCTGACGCTGATCGATGGCAGTCTGGACCTGCCGGGCCGATCGGGGGTCGCCTTCCCCGAACAGTCCGAGACGCTCTATGGCGTGCAGATCTTCTACGAATACGGACCGGTGGAGGCGTCTCTTGCCTATCACAGCACCGGCTCGGCCCTGTTGGCCCTCGGCGCGGACACGGTGGCGGATCAGTTCAATGACGACCTTCGTCGCCTCGACGCCAAGGCCACCTTTGCCCTCACCGACAATGCCTCGGTCTTTTTCGAGGCCCAGAATCTGACCGACGAACCCACCCGCCAGTATCAGGGCGGGCGGGAGGACTGGATCACCCAGAACGAGCGCTATGGCCGGGTCTTCAACGCGGGCGTGACGGTCAAATGGTGATTGCCGCCGGTTTCGCCCTGCTGCTCCAGATCACCGATCCCGCGCCGGCCCTGACGGCGGTCGAGACCCGTCGGATCGCCGCACCCGAGGCGGATCAGGGCGTCGCCGCCGACGCGGCCTCCGTCTATGCCGTCGACAACAACACCATCGCCCGCTACGCCCTGGCGACGGGCGAACGGACTGCCGTATGGCAGGGCGAACCGGCGCTTTTCCCGCATATCAACAGCTGCGCCCGGGTGGACACCGACCTCGTCTGCGCCGCCTCCAACTATCCCGCGACGCCGATGTCCAGCTCGGTCGAGGTGTTCGACGCCGCGACCCTGACCCACCGGCGCACTGTCTCCCTGGGGCCGGACATGGGCGGCTCGCTGACCGTGCTGGACCGGCACGACGGGTCCTGGTGGGCGGTCTTCGCCCACTATGACGGCCGGGGAGGAACGCCCGGGCGGGATCATCGCTGGACGGTCCTGATGCGGCTGGACGACGAGTTCCAGCGCAAGGAGGCCTGGCTGTTCCCGCAGACGGTGCTTGACCGGATCACGCCCCACAGCGTCTCGGGCGCGGCCTGGAACGCCGATGGCAGGCTCTATATCAGCGGCCACGACAGGCCCGAGGTCTATGTCATGGCCTTGCCGCAGGGCGGATCGACACTCCGCCATGTCGCGACCGTGGCCATGCCGACGGACGGCCAGGCCATTGACTGGGACGCGCGCGAAAGCCGGTTGATCTGGTCGATCCAGCGCGACGAGACCGGCGGGGCCATGGTGGCCAGCCGCGTGCCCCCGATCCCGCCTCTGCCCTAGAGCCGAGGGAACCTACGGCCGGCCCGCGTCGATATAGGCCTTCACGCTCGCATAGGAGGGCCCCTCAGGGCGCATGTTGTCGCAGCTGATCTCCCGGATGGCGTCATCGAAGCTGTCGCGGGCGATCGATTCCCACGGCTCCTCGGTGTCGTAGGGCTCTTCGGGCACGCCATCCGCGAAGGCGTCGCTCGACGTGGCGACATGCGACTGACGACCGCTGCAGCGGATGCCGAACTGGTCGACCGTATGGGAATAGTCGCCTGCGGGGGTGTCCTTGGGCACGCGGGCGACCAGGACGGTCAGCTCGTCGCCGGCCCGGACGACGCTGTTGACGTCGATCAGATAGTGTTTCGCCTCGGCGCGAGAGAAGGCCCACCATTCGGGTCCGGTCGCTTCCTGGACAGGCTCCGCGGTGCCACCCAGCACCTCCTCCTGCGGCGGAGCGGTCTGGGCCTGGGCCGCAGCGGCCCACAACAATACCATGGCGGTCGCGGTAGCATAGTTCCGGATAGTCATAGTCGCCTCCCCAGACGGACATTTCGCTGCCATATTTCGCGCCGTTGCGAGGCGAAGATCAAGGGTCGACCGGTCAACCCTTTGCCCACTTCGTCATTCAGGGTCCCGACATGATGCGCGCCCTGATCGTCACCCTTGCCCTGCTCGTGCTTCCGGCCGCCGCCCAGGCGCAGTCGAGCGCGGCTTTCCGGTCCGAACGGATCGTCGTGACGACACAGGGTGAGGGGCCGGACGTGATCCTGATCCCCGGCCTCGCCTCGACCAGCGACGTCTGGGCGCGGACGGCGAATCGGCTGGATGATCAATACCGGGTGCACCTGGTTTCGGTACGCGGCTTCGGAAGCGTGCCGGCCGGGGCCAATACGGACGGCACCCTGGTCGCGCCGGTGGCGGCGGAGTTGCGGCGCTATATCGCCTCACGAGGGCTGGAGCGACCGGCGATCATCGGCCATTCGATGGGCGGGCTGGTGGCGCTCCGGGCCGCCGCGGACGCCGGGCGAGACCGGCGCGGACCCCCGATCGGCCGGGTCATGGTGGTCGACGCCACGCCCTTCTTCCCGTCCCTGATCAGTCCGGGGGCCACGGTCGGCGACATCGAGCCCCTGGCCCGGATCGCCTATCAGGCCCTGCTGTTCCTCGGCGATGAGGCCTTGCGGACGCAAGGGTCGGCGCTGGGTCAGCAGCTGGGCGGGGCGGCGAACACCGTGTTCGGCAGCCTCGGCTGGCAGGGCGGCGACCGTGGCGTGCTGGCACAGGGGCTGTACGAGGTCATGACCACGGACCTGCGCAGCCGCCTGCCCGACATCGCCGCGCCCGTGACCGTGGTCTACGGCTGGAGTGCCGACGACCGCAGCCCCCGCGCCCACCTCGACGCCCTGTTCGCCGCCGGCTACCGCAACCTGCCGAGGCCCGCCCGTTTCGAGCGGATCGAGGGGGCGGAGCACATGGTCATGATCGACCAGCCGACGCGGTTCCTGGCGGCGGTGGGGCGGTTCCTGGGGTAGGCGACAGGTCGCTTTCGACCGACCGCTACGACCCGTCAACATGAGTTGACAGCCGGCCATTCGTCAACTAACATTGACGAATGGCCGAACCCCTCCCCCTGCATGACGACCCGGACGCCGCGCTCGCGTCCGTCATCGCCCTTCGCAGAGCGGCAGACCGGCTGGAGCGACAGGCCGTCCGGGCCGCGCTGGATCAAGGCTGGTCCTGGGCCGAGATCGCCGAGGCTCTGGGCGTCACGAAACAGGCCGCGCACAAGCGGCTTTCACCCCTTCTCACCCGCCGATCCTGAGGAGCCGTCATGTTTCGGGAACTGAAAAACGCCGCCGGCACGCTCAGAGCGTTGAAGCGGCTCTGCGATGCCGCCGTCGAAGAGGCGGAACGCGAGGGTCTGGCTGAGGTCGGCTCGGAACATTTCCTGCTGGCGGCCTTCGCACTGCCGGACGGGACGGCGCAACGCAGCTTTCAGCCTTTCGGAATAGACGTCGAGGCTCTGCGCGCCGCGATCGAGCAGAGCCAGGCCGAGGCGCTGGCGCTGGTGGGCTTCAATTCAGACGCGATGCCCCGACCCGACCCGATCACCCGGCGCGCCAATGCCCTGGCCCTCCCGGCGAGCGCTTCGGGCCGGGCGGTGCTGGAGCGGCTGTCCGAGGCTGGTCCGGGATCCGAGGTGCTATGCGGAGCGCATGTGATCCTTGCCGCCGTCAGCGCCAGGCGAGGGGTGGTGCCGCGCGTGCTGGCCCATTTCGGCATCGCGCCCGAAGCCTTGGCGGACGCCGCTCGTGTCGAGTGCGACGCCTTCCTCGCCCGCGCCTGAAAGAAGGAGGACGACATCATGTGGAAGATGATCGGACTGTCCATGGCAGGACTGGTCGTGCTTGCCGTAGCAGGCGGCGTCATCCTCTACTGGCGGCTGAACCACGCCCCTGACCGGGGCGAGCTTGCTAAGGCCATCGATGCCGAAGTGACCCGCTGGCGTGGCCCGACTGCGACTGCGGCAACCGACATCGTGGTCGCCGTGGTCAAGGGGGGCGAAAGCCGGGTCATGTCCTACGGTCCGAACAACGCGACCGACGCGACGCTCTTCCAGATCGGCTCGATTTCGAAGGTCTTCACCGGTCTTCTTCTCCAACGGCTGGTCGACTCAGGAGACCTGAGATTGAACCAGACCCTCGGCGAGTTGATCGGCGCGCGTTACCCGCTGGCACCCGCGGCCGCCGAGGTCACGCTTCTGCAACTCGCCACCCATACGTCCGGCTTCCCGACCGTCCCCAAACCGATCGAGGATGAGGTCATCCGCCGCGTCGGCAAGGCCGGACTGATGCAGGATCCCTACAACCTGCTGACGCGCGACGACGTGCTGGCCTACCTCGCCGATCCGGTCGGAAAGGCGAAGCCGGGACGATTCACCTATTCGAACTACGGCATGGGGCTTCTCGCCCATATGCTCGAGCTCGAGACAGGCAAGAGCTTTGCCGCCCTTCTGGAGGAGTCGATCTTCGCACCGCTGGAAATGCGAGACAGCCATGGCGACCTGCCGGACGCAGTGGCGGCCCGGCTGATCCAGGGTCATGACGCTGCAGGCGTGCCGGTCGGACCCTGGCGGTTCTCTTCGCTCGCTGGAGCCGGGTCGATCACCTCGAATGCGCACGATCTGGTGCGATTCATTGAGGCCGGCTTTGATGAGGGCTCGCTGCTGTTGGAGAGCCTGGCGCGCCAAAGGCTGCTCCAACCGAACGGAAAAACCGTGATCGGCTGGCAGCTTCCCACGATTGTCGACCGGCTGGAGGGCAACCGGTCGATCCTCTGGCACAACGGATCGGTCAACGGCTATTTCGCCTATGTCGCGATCGATCCTGTCCGGCAGACCGGCGTGGTTGTCCTGACAAACCGACAGCAGGACGTCACTGTGCTCGGTGCCGCTCTGGCGCGGCGGGTCCGCACCCAATCGTGGTAACGCCATCGAGACGAGGCGAGGTGGGCCTTTTCCGGAGCATCCGCGCTGAGAAGCCTACAGCCACTCCGCCGTCGTCTCGCGAGCCAGCATTTCCTCGTAGGTCGGCCGCGCCCGGACCACAGCCCAGCGATCCCCGTCGACCAGCACCTCGGGCACCAGCGGGCGGGAGTTGTATTCGCTCGACATGACCGCCCCATAGGCACCGGCACCGGTGAAGACGACGAGGTCGCCGGCCTGCAGCGGAGCCAGCGAGCGGCCCCGGGCGAAGGTGTCGCCGGTCTCGCAGACGGGACCGACTATGTCGTAGACGACCGGATCGCCCTCGCGCGGGATGACCGGCTTCACCTCATGGAAGGCGTCGTACATGGCCGGACGCATCAGGTCGTTCATGGCCGCGTCGAGCACGAGGAACCGTCGACCGTCGGCCCGTTCGGTAACCTGGATGACGCGGCTGAGCAGGACGCCGGCGTTGGCGGCCAGCAGGCGGCCCGGCTCGAATGCCGCCTCGACGTTCAGCCCGTCCAGCACGCGGGCGACCATTGCGGCGTAGTCGGCGGGCGACGCAATCCTGGCCCCGCCAGTGTAGGGCACGCCCAGGCCGCCGCCGAGGTCGATGCGGGTCACGGTCAGGCCCTGCCGGCGCAGGGTCTCGGTCAGTTTGCGCAGCAGGCCGAAGGCGGCCTCCAGCGGGGCGAGGTCAGTGATCTGGCTGCCGATGTGGCAGGCGAGGGCGACCGGGTTCAGGTGCGGGCTGGCAGCAGCGCGGGCGTAGAGGTCCAGCGCCTCGTCGGCAGGGACGCCGAACTTGTCGCCCTCTCCGCCGGTTGTGATCTTGGCGTGGCCGCCGGCACCGACCTTGGGGTTCACCCGAATGGCGATGTCGGGTCTGGCACCCTTCGCCTCGGCTATGATGACGAGGCGGTCCAGCTCGGGCACGCTCTCGACATTGATCTGGCGCACCCCGACCTCGAGGGCAAAGGCCAGTTCGGCGTCGGTCTTGCCCACACCCGAGAAGATGATGCGATCGGCCGGGATGCCCGCCTTCAGGGCACGCCGGATCTCGCCCTCCGACACTGTGTCGGCTCCGCAGCCGAGCCGGGCCAGGGTGGCCAGCACCGACAGGTTGGAGTTCGACTTGACCGCGAAGGCGATCAGGCTGTCGCGCAGCACCGACGGATGAGCGTCCAACGCCTCGCGCAGCACCCGGTAATGCCGCGTCAGGGTGGCGCTCGAATAGACATAGACCGGGGTGCCGACCGTCTCGGCGAGCGTGGTCAACGCGACCTGTTCGGCGTGCAGTTCGCCGTCGATGAGATCGAAATGATCCAAGGGCCTGGTCCAGAAAATCCTCCCCCGTCGGGGGAGGTGGCGCGTCGCGCCTTCGCGACGGGACGGAGGGGGCTCGCCGCGCACACCGGCGTCTGCGGCAGGCCCCCTCCACCCCTTCGGGGTCCCCCGCCCCCGATGGGGGAGGAATGAAAACTATTGAGGCTCGCGACCGGCGGCGGTGGCGCCGATGGGGTTGGAGGGGCCGCCGTCGATCGGCATCTGGCTGGACGGGCGGTTGATCGTGGCCGGGTCCGGCAGGGCCGGGGCGCGGGCGTCGCGCGGCGCGCGTTCGGTCTCACGCGGGGCCGGAGCCTCGAGGTCGGCCATGCGCCCGCAGGCAGCGGTCGAGAGCGCTATCAGGGCGAGGGCACCGGCGGTGAGCAGGTTTTTCATGTCGACTTCCTTGACGCGAGACGCGACTTCCATTCGGCGATGCGCGCACGGACCTGTTCCGGCGCGGTTCCCCCGAAGCTCTGGCGGCTGGCGCAGGAAGCCTCAGGGGTGAGCACCTTGTAAACCGCTTCAGTGACGCCGGGGTGCAGGGCCTGCAATTCGGTCAGCGGCAGTTGCGCCAGACCCACGCCCAGCTGCTCGGCCCGCTTCACCGCCGCCCCGGTCACATGGTGCGCCTGGCGGAAGGGCAGGTCGGCCTCGCGCACCAGCCAGTCGGCCAGATCGGTCGCGGTGGAGTAGCCCCAGCCGGCCGCCTCGGCCATCCGCTCGGTGTTCGGGCGGAAGGCGCTGACCATGGCCGTCATGGCGGTCAGGGCCAGGTCCAGAGCGTCCATCGCCTCGAACACCGGCGGCTTGTCCTCCTGCATGTCCTTGGAATAGGCGAGCGGCAGGCCCTTCATCACGGTCGACAGGGCGACGAACGAGCCCATGATCCGGCCTGTCTTGGCGCGGACCAGTTCGGCAGCGTCGGGATTGCGCTTCTGCGGCATGATCGACGAGCCGGTGGTCAGGTCGTCGGGCAGGGTGACGAAGCCAAACATCGGCGTCATCCAGACCACGATCTCCTCGGCCAGGCGCGACAGATGCCCCGCCGTGATCGAGGCGGCGGCCAGGGTCTCCAGCGCGAAGTCGCGGTCCGAGACGGAATCCAGCGAATTGGCCATCGGACGGTCGAAGCCGAGAGCCGTCGCGGTCGCATGGCGGTCGATGGGGAAGGGCGAACCGGCCAATGCAGCGGCTCCCAGCGGGCTTTCGTTCATCCGCGCCCGGGCGTCGGCGAACCGGCCGGCGTCGCGACCGGCCATCTCGACATAGGCCATCAGGTGATGACCCAGGGTCACCGGCTGGGCGGTCTGCAGATGAGTGAAGCCGGGCATCAGGTCGCCGGCGTGCTGTTCGGCGCGGGCCAGCAGGGCGCGCTGCAGGGCCTGCAGCTGTTCCACCGACCGGTCGCAGGCGTCGCGGACCCAGAGGCGGAAATCGACGGCGACCTGGTCGTTACGGCTGCGGGCCGTATGCAGCCGACCCGAGGGCTCGCCGATCAATTCAGACAAACGGGCCTCCACGTTCAGGTGGATGTCCTCATATTCGTCGCGGAACGGGAAGGTCCCGGCCTCGATCTCGGCCTGGATCGTGTCGAGCCCGCCGAGGATGGCCGCGCCGTCCTGCGCAGTCACGATGCCCTGGTCGATCAGCATGCGGCAATGCGCCCGCGAGCCGCGCAGATCCTGTGCCCACAGGCGTTGGTCGACGCCGATGGAGACGTTGATCGCCTGCATGATGTCGGCGGGCTTGGCGGAAAAGCGTCCGCCCCATAGGGTCTGCCCGGCCGGGGCCGTAGTGTGGGCCGGGTCATTGGAGTTGGGCATGAGCGGCTCGAAAAGGGGCGTCTGGATCGTGGGAGCGTCGGCGCTGGCGGTCGTCGCCGGCGGAGCGGTCGGCACCCTATACGCCATGCACGCCGGTCCTTTCAAAGCCGAGGCGCCTGCGGTGGCCGAAAAGAGCGAACTGGCCCGGTTCGCGGTCGGCTCGCTGGCCGCCCTGGACACGCCCGCCGCCCTGGACGTTGCGCCCGACTATGTCTTCCAGACCCGCGACGGCGCCGATGTCCGATTTGCCGATTTCCGGGGCAAGGTGGTTCTCGTCAATCTCTGGGCCATGTGGTGCGCCCCGTGCCGCACCGAGATGCCGACGATCGCGGCCCTGGCCTCGGCCTATCCGGACGGCGATCTGGTGGTTCTGCCGATCAATGTCGACACGGGCGCGGACCCGGTGGCCGACGCGAAGAGCTTCATCGACGTGCACGAGCCGCTGCCCTTCTACGGCGACCCCAAATTCCAGCTGCCGTTCGAATTTCCGGGCAAGGGCAAGATGCCCCAAACGATTCTGCTGGACCGTGAGGGTCGCATCCGTGCCGCCTTCGCGGGCGAGGCCGACTGGGCCAGCGCCGAGGCCCGGGCCCTGATCGATGCCGTGCGCGCGGAACCGCTTTCTTCCTAGGGCGCTAACGCGAGCGACGCAGTCGCTCGCGGCCTGAGCGCGGTCTTATTGCGCCGGGGCTGGCGTCGCCGGTTGCGTGGCCGGAGTATTGCCGCGGTCGTCGGCGGCGGTCTCGGCCTTCTGTTCGTCGGCCTCGCGCGCCAGGGCGTCAGTGGCCTCGTCGATCTCCTGACCGGCTTCGCGGGCGCCGGCGGCGATGGCCGAGCCGACCTGGCCCGCCTCTTCCTTCAAGGCAGAACCGGCTTCGGCGGTCGCGGCCTGGGCGTTGTCGCCTGCGGCGTCGGCCTCGGCGGCTGTCTTCTCCGGTTTGGCCTCGGTGCAGGCCACGGCACCCAGCGACAGGGCGGCGACGGCGGAGACGGCCAGCAGCGACGGGATACGGACGGTCATGGGGACTCCTTGGGCGGGGTTGAACCCTTGTCGTGAACGGCGGTCATCATGATTGGTTGCGGCATGGTGCGATGCGGCATGAAATCGGCTATCCTCGATATCCGAAAGGGAGCCCGGATCATCTGGCCGGGCGTGCTGGTGATCGCTGTGATGATGGCCGTCCTGGTCCGGGATCTGGCCGGCCAACCCACCGGGCGACGCCGGCGCAGGCGTCGTCGGCGGCGCGCCGAGGCTGCGACCCATCGCCGCAAAGATTGAGGCGCTGAACCGGAATCTGGCGTGAGAGCCCCGCCGGACGGGCGTTCCCAGGGCGTTCCGCCATCGCCTGTTGAAATCTGATAGGCGCGTCCTGATCTCCGTGCGGCCCTTAACGAGGGCGGCAAAACTCGCCATTGTGGAGGGCCAACCCGCTCGACCTGATTGGTGGGAACGGAGGCCTGAGGGACAAGCAGGAATGATTCACCCCGTTCGAACCGAGCTACTGACGTTGATCCAGGCCGGTATCGGCTGGGCTGTCCTTGCCGCACGCGCGGCCAATGTCGTTCCTGCAGCGGAAATCGCATCGCAGCAGATGGTCCCGCGCCGTTCGAGAGGCCGTGCCGAGGCCCCGGTCCGCCTTCGCGCCACCATCACCATCGACATAGACGCACTGGACGGCGACGACGCGGAACAGGTGTGCGACACCATTCGCGGCCAGTTTGAAACCCTCAAGCGCGCGCATCCCCTGGTCGAGCTAACGTTCCAGCGTCGCAAGCCGCGCACCGGCCGCCGGCCCCCGACCCCGGCCCTGGTCGTCAGCCCCTATGTCGATGACTGAGCCGGCCGGTCGGCGCCGCAACACCCTGCTCGCCGGCCTCGTGCTGCTGAAGAAACTGGCACCCGATATCACCATCTCGGAGATGCTGGCCTTCTTCTATGTCGCCGAGAACCCCGGCGTGCGGATCAAGGAACTGGCCGTGCTGATGGAGACGACCGACGCGACAGCGTCGCGTGCGTCGCGATCCTTGCTGCCGGCGAACGAACCCGGAGTGCGGGCGCCTGGGCGAGGCTGGCTCCTGATGGCGTCGAACGGGCGCGAGGCGGTGTCACGACATCTCTATCTGACCGAGGCCGGGGCCGAGCTGGTCCAGCGCCTGGATGCCCTGATCGAGAGCGCGCGCCCCATCGGCGTCCGGGCTGCGCCGCCCGAACTAAGGGTCAGGCGATAGGGGAATTGGACTGGTGGCTGGAGGCGGGATCGAACCGCCGACCTGTGGGTTATGAATCCACCGCTCTAACCATCTGAGCTACCCAGCCCAGTCCATGGGCCGTCGTCGATCGCAACCGGATGACGCGGGAGGCGTGCGTATATCGCCGCCGCCCCTCCGGTTCAAGTCAGTTGAGCAACCGGCCTCTTCTGCGACTTGCTGTCACGTGGAAGCGAGAGCAGGAACGGCGGAGCCTGTCCGCCGTTTCGGGGCGGTCGCGCCCTGTCAGTCCCGGAGTTTCCATGCGCCCGATCGTCCTCGCCGTCGCCTCGTCCGTGCTCGTGCTGGCCTCCGCCTGCGGAGCCAACGGCCAGACCGAACAGGCCTCAGCGCCGGGAGCGCCGGTCGAGACCCGCCCCGCCAACGGCGCGACCCAGACCCCCGCCTTCGCCGGCCAGACCCGTGCGGCCGGCGTCCGGACCGAAGGCACGCTGAGGCACGCCGTGGTGGCTTCCGGTCTCGTCCACCCCTGGGGCATGGCCCTGCTGCCCGACGGCAGCTGGCTGGTGACCGAGCGACCGGGCCGTCTGCGCATCATCTCGGCGGCCGGTCAGGTAGGCGAGCCGATCACCGGCCTGCCCGCCGTCGATGCGCGCGGTCAGGGCGGGCTGCTGGACGTGACCCTCTCGCCCGGCTTCGCTTCTGACCGCACGATCTTCTGGAGCTATGCCGAGCCGCGCGACGGCGGCAACGCCACCTCGGTCGCGCGCGGCGTGCTGTCGGCTGACGGAACGCGGGTCAGCGACGTGCGTGTGATCTTCCGCGCCCTGCCGATCTATGACGGCGACAAGCATTTCGGCTCGACCCTGGCCTTTGACCCGGCCGGTCATCTGTTCATCACCCTGGGCGAGCGGTCCGACGCGCCGATGCGGTCCCAGGCCCAGCAACTCGACAGCCATATGGGCAAGGTTGTCCGCATCAATGCCGACGGCTCGGTGCCGCAGGACAATCCGTTCGTCGGTCAGGCCGGTGCCCTGCCGGAGATCTGGTCCCTCGGCCACCGCAACGTCCAGGGCATCGCGGTCCAGCCAGGGACGGGCGCGATCTGGACCAACGAACACGGCACGCGCGGCGGTGACGAACTGAACCGGCCGCAGGCGGGCAGGAACTACGGCTGGCCGAACATCGCCTATGGCGTCGAATATCGCGGTGCCCCGATCAACGAGGGAATCACGGCGCGGGCCGGTCTGGAACAGCCTGTCTATTACTGGGACCCCGTGATCGCGCCGGGCGGCCAGACCTTCTATTCCGGCGCCATGTTCCCGGGCTGGGAGGGGAACCTGTTGATCGCCGGTCTGGGCGGGAAGTCGCTGACCCGGCTGGTGCTGGAGGGCGACCGGGTGACCGGGGAGGAGCGGCTTATGACTGGCCTCGGCGAACGTATCCGTGACGTGGCCGTGGGCCCTGACGGCGCGGTCTGGGTCATCACCGACGAGGACGACGGCAAGCTGGTGCGGCTGGCGGCGGAGTAGTCTCCCTCTCCCCTTGCGGGAGAGGGCTTGAGCGCCCGGGAGCGCAGCGAGCGGACTCACGCGAAAGGGTGAGGGGTTGTGCTGCGCTCACTGGTCAGCGCCCGGCGTCACCCCTCACCCGCCGGCGCAAGGACGATCGCTACGCTCTCGTGCGCCGTCTCCCTCTCCCGCAAGGGGAGAGGGGCTCAAATATGAATCGCGTGCCCCAAGGCGCGCAGGCTCGCCTCGTGGAAGGCTTCACCCAGGGTCGGGTGGACGTGGATCACCCCGGCGACGTCTTCCAGCACGGCACCCATTTCCAGCATCTGGGCGAAGCTGTTGGACAGTTCGGCGACGTGCTGGCCCACGGCCTGGACGCCCAGAAGCCGGTGATCCGACTTCGACGCCAGCACCCGCACAAAGCCGCCGTCCTCGCCCGCCTCGATGGCCAGGGCGCGGCCGATGGCGGCGAGCGGGAAGACAGCAGTGATTACGTCGTCCCGGCCCGCCACGTCGAGCGGACCAAGGCCCGCCGAGACGATCTCCGGTTCGGTGAAACAGACGGCGACGATGGTGACCGGATCGAACCGCCTGTCGTGGCCTGCGATGATCTCGGCCACGACCTCGCCCTGGGCCGAGCCCTTGTGGGCCAGCATGGGTTCGCCGGTCAGGTCGCCGACGGCCCAGACGTTCTTCATGCTGGTGGCGCAGCGGTCGTCGATCTTCACGAACGGCCCGGCCATGGCCACGCCCATGTTTTCCAGACCCCACCCGGAGGTGCGCGGGCGGCGACCGACGGTGACCAACACCTTGTCAGCGTCCAGTTGCAACGGCTCGCCGTCTTTCGTCGTGATCGACAGCTTGCCGTCGCCGAACCCGCCGGCGCGGGCACCGAGGTGCATCTCGACCCCGTGGTCGGCCAGCCATTTCATGACCGGGTCGGTCAGGGCCTTGTCGTAGAGCGGCAGGATGCGGTCGGCCATTTCGACGATGGCCACCTGGGCCCCCAGCTTCCTGAAGGCGATGCCGAGTTCCAGCCCGATATAGCCGCCCCCGACGACAACCAGTTTCCCGGGCACGGTGTCCAGCGACAAGGCCTCGGTCGAGGAGATGACGTCGCCGCCGAAGGGCAGGAAGGGCAGTTCGACCGGCTCGGATCCCGTGGCCAGGATGACGTGTTCGGCCGTGATGGTGATGGGGCCGTCATCGGTCTCGACGCGGCAGGTCTTGGCGTCCTGGAAGGTCGCCCAGCCCGTGATGACCTTCACCTTCGCCTTCTTCAGCAGCGCCGCGACGCCGCCGTTCAGCTTACGGACGATCCCGTCCTTCCACTCGACGGTCTTCGACAGATCGATCGCCGGTTCCGACGCCGTGATGCCAAGGGTGCCGTCGCCGGCGGCCTTCGACACGGTCTCGAACTTTGACGCGGCATGGATGATGGCCTTGGACGGAATACAGCCGACGTTGAGGCAGGTTCCGCCCAGCCCTGCGGAGCCGTCGACCAGCACGGTGTCGAGTCCCAGCTGTCCGCATCGGATGCCCGCAACATAGCCACCGGTGCCGGCGCCGATGATGAGGACTTTGGTTTTGAGGGTCTGGGTCATGCGTGGCCGATACTCGGAAATGTCAGGGCTGGATCTCTTCGACCAGCTCGATGATGATCTGGAACAACAGGTCGCCCTGTTGTATGCCTTCGACGACGGCCGTCGTCCCTTCGCGGAGCCTCGTGCGATCCTCGGGCACCATCGCGATCGCCAGGGCACCGATCTGCGGTTCCCAGCCGACGGCGCAGAACTCGGTCCGGTTCCAGGCGACGCGGAACGGGCCGGTGACGATGTCCTCGCCCTTGATGATCCAGGCCGGCTCCAGGGTGGCGAAGCCGAAGGCCTCGCAGCCGCGTTCTCCGGGATCGCCCTGGAAGGGCGGGCCCGCCGCCCGCGCGCGGGCGGCGGCAATACAGGCCGCGGGATCGGTCTGTTCGATCGACACGACCCGCCCGACGAAGGCGGCCCGCGCCATCGCGGTGTCGTAGGAGGCGTTCGGCGGCGGCGGGACACAGGCCCAGGCGGGCGTGGCTCCCAGCAGGGCGACGGCGGTCACGGCAGCGGTCAGGATGCGGGTCATGGCGCTCTTTCCTCGCGGATCAGAGGTCCATGAACGCCGGGTGGCGCGGGTCCGCAAACTGTTTGTGCCTGACGATACCGACATGAGGTTTCGCCTCAGCCCATCCACAGCGTCGCGGGATGCTCCAGCAGACCCTTGATCCGTTGCACGAAGACGGCCGCGTCGTGGCCGTCGACGATGCGGTGATCGAAGCTGGACGACAGGTTCATCATCTTGCGCACAACCATCTGGCCGTTCCGGACCACGACCCGTTCCTCGATCTTGTTGGGGCCGACGATGGCGACCTCGGGGTGGTTGATGATCGGGGTGTGGACCAGGCCGCCGAGTGTCCCCAGCGAGGTGATCGTGATGGTCGAGCCGCTGAGCTCCTCGCGCTTCGCCGAGCCGTCCTTGGCCGCGCCGGAGACCCGCGCGATCTCGGCGGCGGTCGCATAGGGGTCGAGCGCCTCCGCGTGGCGGACGACCGGGACCATCAGGCCGTTCGGTGTCTGGGCGGCGATGCCCAGATGAACGGCGGCGTGGGTGGTCAGGACACCGGCCTCGTCATCGTAGTGGGAGTTGATCGTCGGCTGGTCGCGCAAGGCCACGACGATCGCGCGAGCGATGAAGGGCAGGACGTTGAGTTTGGCCTTCCCCGTCGTCTTCGTCTGGGCGTTCAGGTGGGCCCGGAGTTCCTCCAGCGCCGTGACGTCGATCTCCTCCACATAGGTGATGTGGGGAATGCGCCGGACGCTCTCGGCCATCTTCTCCGCGATCTTGCGGCGCAGGCCGATGATGCGGACCTCGGTCGTGCCCTCGGCCCTGGCATAGGTCGAGGACGGCGTCGATCCGGATGCGGACGGTCCACCCGCGCCATGGGCGACGAAGGCGTCGAGGTCGGCGTGCTCGATGCGTCCGGCCGGGCCGGAGCCCGGCACGAACTGCAGTTCCAGACCCAGTTCACGGGCGCGCTGCCGCACGGCGGGCGAGGCGAGGGGACGGACGCCGGGCGTTTGGGCGGTGCGGGCTACCGGAGCGGCGGAGGCGACGGGCGTGGGCTTCAGCGTTTCGGCCTTGGGCGCGGCCTTGGCGGGAGCCGGGGTGGGTGCAACGGCCTTCGGCGCGGCGGCGACATTGCCGGCGCCTTCGACATCGAAGCTGACCAGAGGGCCACCGACCGGGACCTGCTGACCGGCCGTACCGTGCAGGGCCGCGACGACGCCTGCGACCGGCGAGGTCAGTTCGACCGTGGCCTTGTCGGTCATGATCTCGGCGAGGAGTTGATCCTCCTCGACCGCATCGCCGACGGCGACATGCCAGGCGACCAGTTCGGCCTCGGCCGTGCCTTCGCCGACGTCGGGCAGTTTGAAGACGTAGTTGCCGGCGGCGGGGGCAGCAGGCGCAACCTCGACGGCATCCGCTTCCGGCGCCTCAAGCGCAAGTGCGGCTTCGGGTTCAGGCGTGACGACCGGGGCGGGCGCGGCCTCGGCGGAGGCATTCCCCGCGCCCTCGACCTCGAACTCCACCAGCGGGCCTCCGACGGGGGACATGGCGCCCGGTTCGCCGTGCAGGGCGGTGACCACGCCGGCGACCGGCGAGGTCAGTTCTACGGTGGCCTTGTCGGTCATGATGTCAGCCAGCAGCTGGTCCTCGGCGACGACATCGCCGATCTTGACGTGCCAGCCGACCAGTTCGGCCTCGGCCGTGCCTTCGCCCACATCGGGCAGTTTGAAGACGAAACGACCCATCTCAGCGCCCTCCCATCATCACGGACTTCAAGGCGGTGGCGACCCGTTCCGGTCCCGGGAAATACTCCCACTCGAAGGCGTGCGGATAGGGCGTGTCCCAGCCGCAGACGCGGGTGACGGGCGCCTCGAGATGATAGAAGCAGCGCTCCTGGACCAGGGCGGAGAGCTCTCCTCCGTACCCGGACGTTTTCGGCGCCTCGTGCACAATGACGCAGCGGCCGGTCTTCTTCACCGAGGCCTCGATGGTCTCGATGTCGAGCGGCACGAGTGAGCGCAGGTCGATGACTTCGGCGTCCACGCCGGCGTGTTCCGCGCCCGCCAGAGAGACCCAGACCATGGTGCCGTAGCACAGGATGGTCACGTCATTGCCCTCGCGCATGATCCGCGCCTTGCCGATCGGCTCGACGTATTTTCCGGTCGGGACCTGGGCCAGGTCCTGTGCCTTCCATGGCGAGACCGGCTTCTGGTGCCAGCCGTCGAACGGGCCGTTGTAGAGGCGCTTGGGCTCGAAGAAGATGACCGGATCATCGTCCTCGATCGCCGCGGTCAGCAGGCCCTTGGCGTCATAGGGGTTGGATGGAATGACGACCTTCAGCCCCGCGATATGGGTGAACAGGGCTTCCGGCGACTGTGAGTGGGTCTGGCCGCCGAAGATGCCGCCGCCATAGGGCGAACGCACCACGATGGGCGAGGTGAACTGCCCGCCCGAGCGATAGCGCATCTTGGCGGCTTCGCTGACGATCTGGTCATAGGCCGGATAGATATAGTCAGCGAACTGGATCTCCACGACGGGGCGCAGGCCATAGGCGCCCATGCCGATGGCGGCGGCGACGAGGCCGCACTCCGAGATCGGCGTATCGAAGCTGCGGGTCAGTCCGTGTTTCTGCTGCAGCTGATCGGTGACGCGGAAGACGCCGCCGAAATAGCCGGCGTCCTCGCCGAACGACAGGACGTTCGGGTCCTCGGCCATCTTCACATGCAGGGCCGAGTTCAGCGCCTGGATCATGTTCATCGGTGCGACGGCGGCGCTCTCGGGCGCGACCGAGGCGCGTGCCTCCGTCTGATCGACCCTGTCTGGGGCGATGCCGTCGTGCTGACCGGCTTCGGAATAGGTCTCGCTCATACGCCCACCTCCCTGCGCTGTTCGATCAGGCGCCAGTCCTCGGTCGCATAGACCTCTTCGAACATCGTCTTCACGCTGGGTCGCGACTGGCCGAGGGTGCCGATGGCTTCGGATTCCTTGCCGGCCTGGCGGACCTGGGCGACGGCGTCGGCTTCCGCCTCGGCCTGTGCTTCGTCCGACCATTCGCCGAGCGCGATCAGATGCTGTTTCAGGCGCATTACCGGATCGCCCAGCGGCCATTTCTCGTGCTCGTCGCCGGGGCGATAACGGCTCGGGTCGTCCGAGGTCGAGTGCGGCGCGCCGCGATAGGTGAACAGCTCGATGACCGTGGCGCCCTGGTTCGAACGGGCCCGTTCCTCGGCCCACTGGGTCGCGGCCCAGACGGCGAGGAAGTCGTTGCCGTCGACGCGCAGGGCCGGCAGGCCATAGCCGATGGCCTTGGACGCGAAGGTCGTCTCCATCCCGCCGGCGATGCCCTGGAAGGATGAAATGGCCCACTGGTTGTTGACGACGTTCAGGATCACCGGCGCGCGATAGACGGCGGCGAAGGTGAGCGCGTTGTGGAAGTCGCCTTCGGCCGTGGCGCCGTCGCCGATCCAGCTGATGGCGATCTTGTCGTCGCCCTTGTAGGCGCTGGCCATGGCCCAGCCGACGGCCTGCGGAACCTGTGTGCCGAGGTTCCCCGAGATGGTGAAGAACCCATAGTCCTTCGCCGAATACATGATCGGCAGCTGGCGGCCTTTGATCGGGTCAGAGGCGTTGGAGTAGATCTGGTTCATCATGTCGACGAGCGGATAGCCGCGCGCGATCAGCAGACCCTGCTGGCGATAGGTCGGGAAGCCCATGTCCTCGCGCGACAGGATCATCCCCTGCGCGACCGCGATGGCCTCCTCGCCGGTGCACTTCATGTAGAAGCTGGTCTTGCCCTGGCGGTGGGCCCTGTGCATCCGGTCGTCGAAGGCGCGGGTCAGGATCATCGCCTTCAAACCCTTCTTCAGGGTCTCGGCGTCGAGGCGCGGATTCCATGGGCCGACGGCATTGCCTTCGTCGTCCAGCACCCGGATCAGGCGGAAGGCGAGGTCCAGCATCTGCACCGGGCGGGCGTCAACCGCCGGGCGATCAACGGCGCCGGCCGCGTCGAGCTTCAGGTGGCTGAAATCCGGCGCATCGCCCGGACGCCCCGAGGGCTCCGGCACGCGCAGGGAGAGCGGCTTGGTGTTCCTGGTCATTCCATCCTGCCGTTCGGTTGATCCGATCGCACTAGTTGGCGGCTGGATAGCATGGGCGCGAAATCAAGGCTCGCCTATTTTCGCCTTGCGTCAAGCGGTTTAAGGGTATTTTATTGCGTCATAACGACAAATGGAGAAACGCATTGGCGGATGAACTGGATCCCATCGACGCTCGAATTCTGGACATCCTGCAGCAGGACGCTGGATTGTCCGTCGCGGAAGTGGCCGAGCGGGTGGGACTGTCGGCCTCGCCGTGCTGGCGTCGGATCAAGAGACTGGAAGATTCCGGCCTGATCCGCAAGCGGGTGACCCTGCTGGACGCCGCCCTTCTGGGCCTGGATTTCGAAGTTTATGCCATCGTCAAGCTCAGCCTGCCGTCGCGCGACAACCTTGACGCCTTCGAAGCCGCCGTCACCCACTGGCCCGAGGTGGTTCAGTGCGCCACCATCACCGGGCGCGAGGACTATGTGCTGCGGATCATCACGTCGGATATGCACGCCTTCGACAAATTCCTTCGCGACAAGCTACTGTCGCTCGGCATCGTCTCGGACTGCGAGAGCCATATCGTCACCCGCGGTGTGAAGAACGTGACCACCCTTCCGCTCGGCATCATCACGCCCCACCTGAGCTGAACCACATTACCAAAGCTTGAGTTGGCGAACCGCGAGGCTCGTCGGATAGTCGTGGCGACCCTTGGGGGAGGATCGTCATGCGCATCACGTCAGTCGTCATACTGGCCGGCCTTCTGGCCTTCACCGCCGGCGGCGTCTCCGCGCGACAGGACCCGCCCGCCGTCGTCACATCGGCGGAATCGGATGTCCAGGCCTTCCGACGCCTGCGGGCCGAGGCGGTCGCCGCTGCCGGAGCCAATGACCTGACCACGGCGGCCAGCCGTCTGGCCGCGGCCGATGCGCGGATCGCCAATCACCCCGGCCTGATCCTGATGCGGGCCCGGGTCGCGGCGGCGGCGGGGCAACCGGATGAGGCGCTGGCCCAGGTCCAGCGCTATGCGCGAGGGGGGCTGGTCTTCGACCTCGCCGGGGACCGGACCCTGTCGGCGCTTGCCAATGCGCCCGGCTATGCCGAAGCTTCCGCCGCCGTCGAAGCCAATCGCGCACCGGCGGGTGGCGACCGGCTGGCAGAAGTCGCCAGGATGGACGGCCCGGTCATCGTTGAAAGCCTGATCCGGGACGAGTTACGCGGGCGCTGGCTGGTGTCGCAGGTGCGTGGACGGACGATCGTGGCCCTGGCCGACGACGGGACGGTATCGGACTTTCTGGTCCTGGGCGCAGCCCCGGAGATCGGCGGCGTGCTGGGCATGGCGATCGACGCCGAAGCGGGCCTGCTTTGGGCCGCGACCTCGCCCCTGCCCCCAGCCGTCTACGGACTCGGCACGGACGCCGTGCTTCCGCCCGCAGGGCTACTGAAGATCGATCTGACGACCGGGGCCCTGATCGCCCACATCGCCACGCCTTCAGGCGCGCTGGAACGCGGGCTGGGCGATGTCGTCCGGGCGCCGGACGGGACGATCCATGTCGCCGATTCGGTGACCGGCGAACTGCTGGTCCTCAGACCTGGAGCGGAGGCGCTGGCGGTTCTTTTACCCACCGGAACCCTGGGCTCGCCGCAGGGGATGGTGGTCACGCCGGATGGAGCGGCCTTGATCGTCGCGGATTATTCCTCTGGACTCTGGCGCATCGACCGATGGACCGGCGCGGCGCGGCGGCTGTCCGCCCCGGCCGACGCCAGCCTGATCGGCGTCGACGGCCTGACCACTGATGGTCGGGCGATCTATGGCTTCCAGAACGGCGTGGCCCCGCAACGGGTACTGAAGCTCATGCCCGATGCCGGCTGGACGGCGATCGACGCGGTCGAGGTCATTGCGGCCAATCTGCCCATGATCGATGAACCCACGACAGGGCTGGTCCGGAATCGCGAACTGGTGTTCGTTTCCCGTTCGCAGTGGAGCGATTTCGGCGGCGACGGGGCGCAGACGACGTCCGCGCCCGCGCCGGCGATCATCGCTAGGCTGTCGCTGGATTGAACGGAGCCTGACATGATCGAGATGGTGATCGACGCCCGAAGGAAGGACCTCGGCGGGTTCGAGGTCGGACGCATCCTGCCGTTCCATTCGCGACGTATGGTCGGGCCCTTCATCTTTCTGGATCACATGGGACCGGCGGAGTTCGCGCCGGGCGACGAGGCGATCAACGTCCGCCCACACCCGCACATCGGCCTGTCGACCCTGACCTATCTGTTCGAGGGCGAGATCATGCACCGCGACAGCCTGGGCTATACCCAGGCGATCCGCCCGGGCGAGGTCAACTGGATGACGGCGGGCAAGGGCATCGTCCATTCCGAGCGCACCGATCCGCTGAAAAAGGCCCAGGGCGGCCCCATGAACGGCATGCAGGCCTGGATCGCCCTGCCGAATGAGGCGGAAGAGACCGATCCCTCCTTCCAGCACTATGGCGAGGACGCCCTGCCGGCCTACGAGAACGGCGGCCTGTTCGCCCGTCTGGTGGCGGGCGAGGCCTATGGCGCCAGGGCCCATGTGAAGACCTCGTCGCCGCTCTTCTATGTGCACTGGGAGATGCAGGAGGGCGTCCGCACGGCACCGCCTCCGGGCAGGGGTTCAGGCGGCATGTCCGAACGCGCCCTCTATGTCGCCAAGGGGTCGATCGAGGTCGGCGACCGCACCTTCCACGAAGGCCAGATGATCGTGCTGGAGCCTGACGCCGAGCCGACGGTGAAGTCCTTGACGAAGGCGACCGTCATGGCCCTGGGCGGCGAGCCGGTCGGCCAGCGGCTGATCTGGTGGAACTTCGTGTCCTCGTCACAGGCGCGTCTGGATCAGGCCAGGGAAGACTGGAAACAGGGGAGGATGAAACTGCCCGACGAGGACGATCTGGAGTTCATTCCGTTGCCGGAGGATTCGGCCGTCACGACGCGGTCGGATCCGCCCAAGCCCGAACCAACGCATCCGGGCTGAGGACTATCGAACTGACCGGGCTGCGACCCAATCGACGACGATGCGGATGACCGACGGATCGAGCGTTGTTTCGATCTGCCCGTACTCAGACATCAGGCCCGTTTGCGCGGGCTGGAACAGATGGTTCAGTCCCGGCAGAACCACCACGTCGGCATCGGGCTTGAGCCGCGAAATCACGGGTCCGTTCTGATCGGCTGGAACCTGCACGTCCTTGGCACCGTAGACGGCCAGTATCGGGATACGCAGAGTACGGATCAATTCGGCGGGATCGTAGGCAACCATGCCTCGATACCAGGCGCCGGACATCAAAGCCGCTGTCCGGGACGCCTCCTCTGGCGTTCGACCGTTCTCCACGAGCAGCGCCTCGACCTCTCGTCGGGCCGCCTCGCCGTCGTCGGCGTTGGCGGCTACGGCGGCCACCACCCGGCGCTGGAAGGCGTTGGACCGCTCGACGTCTTCCGCCGGCAGGCCCGCCGCCGTGGCGATGCGCCGCTGTTGTGCCTGGATGATCTCGCCGCCCGAGACGACCGGCCCGGCCAGAGTCACCAGCCAGGCCGGGTGCGCGCCGTCCTGCATGGCTCGGAACGCAAATGTGGCACCTTCGCTGTGCCCAATCAGGCCGATGCGTGCGCGGTCTATGTTCGGCCGGGTCGACAACCAGTCGAAAGCCGCCGTCACGTCCGACGCGAAATCCGCTTGGGTCGCAGTTCCAAAGGTTCCGGTCGAAGAGGCGACGCCGCGGTCGTCATAGCGCAGCACCGCGACCCCGCGACGGGTCAGGGCGTCCGCCCAGATGGCGAAGGACTTGTGCCCCTCGATGGTTTCGTCGCGATCCTGCGGGCCTGTGCCCGTGATCAGGATGGCTGCCGGGAAGGGGCCCGCCCCCTCTGGAAGGGTCAGGGTTCCCGAGAGCTGAACGCCTGGAGCGGCGGGATTGTCGTAGGCGACCTGTTCGCTGCGATAGGGGAAGGGCGGAACCGGCGTCTGGGGTCGGCTCGGCGGCGCGGACGCGGCGACTTCGGCCGTCGCGGCGGCTCGGGTCAGGATCAGGGGCAGGGTGGCCGGCCCCTGCGACCAGCTCCCGGTCCAGGTCGAACCGTCCGCCGAGCGCGCGCCCTCGAACCGGCCGCCCGCGATGGGAACGGCAAAACGCACGACGCCCGAAGCCTCGGTCAGGCCCGATACGGGTATGTCACGCGCGCCCTGGGCCGGGCTGTCCATCATGGCGACGAGGCCGTCGGGGCCTTCGGCGACGCGGATCACGAGGGGCAGGGACGTCCCCCCGACGTTCAGCGCGCCCTCCCACCGACCCACCAGATCAGGGGCCTCCGCCTGGGCCGGAGCCGCTGGCGTCGCAATCGCCTCGATCATCACGTCACCCCGTGGTCGTCAGGGGACTAAATCCCTCGGGGTTGTGAGAAGCAAGCCCTCGTCAGGCCGCGCGTGCGCTGCGGGTATCGCTTGCCGCAGCATGGATCAGGTCGGTGATCTGGCCCGGCTCCATCGGCCGCCCGATCAGATAGCCCTGGGCCTGGTTGCAGCCCTCGGCCCGCAGGATGTCCAGCTGCGACCGGGTTTCGACACCTTCGGCCAGAACCTTGACGCCGATGGCCTCCGACAGGTCGCTGATGGCGCGAATGATCGACGCGGCGTCGCTGCGCAGACCCAGCGGTGTCACGAAGGCCCGGTCGATCTTGATCTTGTCGATCGGAAAACGACCCAGATAGCTGAGGCTGGAATAGCCCGTGCCGAAGTCGTCGAGCGCGATCTGGAAACCCATCCTCCGCAGTTGTTCGAGGTTCCCCAGGACGGTGGCGTCGGCCTCCAGCAGTACGCCCTCGGTGATCTCGAACTCGAAACCGTTCGCCTTGACCCCGTGCCGGGCGAGCAGGGTCTTCACCGTGGCGATGAAGGTCGCGGAGCGCAGCTGGACCGGCGAGACGTTGATGGCGATCCTCAGCCCCGGCCACAGGGCGGAGTCGGCGAAGGACCGGTCGATGGCAAAGCGGCCCAGAGCCTCGCCCAGGCCCGCCGCCTCGGCCATCGGCACGAAGACGGCCGGAGAAATCTGGCCGCGCGTCGGGTGGGGCCAGCGCATCAGCGCCTCGACCCCGATCGTCACCCCGGTCTCGTTGATCTGGGGCTGATAGACCATCTGCAGCTCGCCGGCCTGGAGCGCCTGTCTCAGCTCGATCTCCAGTTCCAGCTGGAGGCGCTGGGCGTGGTCCAGCGAGGCCTCGAAAAAGGCCAGACCGTTGCCGCTTGTGCGCGCGGCTGAGTTGGCCAGGCGTGCCTGACGGATGGCGTCGCGCGGTGCCGTGACGGGCATGTCGACGAAATTCACGCCGATGGTGGACGGCAGGATCACATCGCCACCGGGCGTCGCGACCGGCAGGTCCATCAGCCGGTTGATCTGGCCCCCGACCAGGGCGAGCTTGATGCCGCTGGAGGCGGGATGGAAGACGGCGAGCATGTCCTCGCCGACACGTCCGACCGGAGCCTCGTCCCCGAAAGCCGAGACCAGTCGCGCGCCCAGTTCGCGCAGGACCTCGTCGCCGCAGGATTCTCCGAGCCGGTCATAGATGTCCTTCAGCCGGCCCAGGCTGACGCAGAGGATGGCCAGGGAGTCTTCAGGGTCGCTATCCTGCCGCGCGTGGCGGGCGAGGGCGTCGGCGAACCCTTCGGCGTTCAACAGCTGGGTGACGGGGTCGCGCAAGGCCCTGTGGGCGGCACCGGCCTGGCCCGCGCGCCGGGCGTTCCAGGCCTGTTTCCACTGGCGGACCAGGACAAGGCTGGAACCGATCAGTCCCGCGTAGATCGCCGGCATCGCCGAAGCGAAGGTCGGGCTCGAGGCCGCGTGTGTGACCAGGAAGCCGACAATGAAGACCAGGGTCAGCAGGGCGACGGCCGTCAGCGCGCTTGTGGTGTGCTCCGCCAGCGAACGGGCCGTGGTGCGATCGGACTGGGGGAGCGCGCCGGACGATGCGGGGCGTTTCATGAGGCGTGGCCTTTGGCGGCGACTTGCAAATCACGGTAGCCGACCTAGTGCTAATGAACGGCTAAGCGGCCTGGCGGCTGTTCTCTAGAGACTTTTCAGGAACCCGATCAGCGCCGCATTCACCTCGTCCGGCCGCTCCTGCTGCAGCCAGTGGCCGGCGCCGGGCAGGACAGTCCGGGACCGCAGGTCGGTGAGCCAGTCCTTCAAGCCCGCCTCGTGCTGACCGGCGTAGTGGCGAACGGGATCGCGTTCGCCGACCATGAACATCGAGGGCTGGCGGATCTGCTTGCCGTGCAGGAAGGCGGTCAGGGCCCAGTTGCGGTCGATGTTCTGGTACCAGGCCAGAGGCCCCCGGAACCCGCCTGCCGAGAAGGCGGCGACATATTCCGCGTGGTGCGCCTCGCTCATCCACGGCGGCAGGGTCGCATCGTCGGGGACCTGGGACAGGAAATTCAGGCCCGGCGGAATGAAGCCGGTCGACTGGCGATCCGATGGTGTCGCCCCGTCGTAGGCGTAGAAACCCTTGCGCAGCCCGCCGGCCACATCGGCCTCGAAGATCCGGTGACACTCCAGATCCTGGAACTGGACGATGTAGAGTTCACTCAGGCCCGCGCGTCTGGCGATCGCCGACATGGCGGCGACTGGCGGGCCCTTGGCGCGGCGCGGTTGGAACGGCACGGACAGGCCCGCAACGGCCGTGAACATGTCCGGCCGTGTCAGGGCGCAATGCCAGGCGACCGGCGCACCCCAGTCGTGACCGACGACGGTGCAGGTCTCCTGTCCCAGGGCCCGGACCAGATCGACCATGTCGCCGACCAGACTGAGGACCGAATAGTCTTCAACCCGTTCCGGCTTGTCGGTGCCGCCGTAGCCTCGCATGTCCGGCGCGACGGCGTGATAGCCGGCTTCGGCCAGGGCCTGAACCTGGGCGCGCCAGCTGATGCCCAATTCGGGGAAGCCGTGGATCAGGAGGACGAGAGGGCCCTCACCGGCTTCCACAATCTGCTGTTTCAGGCCGTCGGTCTGGACACTGCGGGTTTGCATGGGGCGGGTTCTCCGAGGAGGCCTTTGAAGCCGAACGCGACGTCGTGCATTGATGTCACCATGACGCGCATGACCAGCTTTTCCGACGGTACGATCGTTCCGGTCCTGGGCCAAGGGACGTGGATGATTGGCGACGATCCAAAGACTCGCGACGCCGAACAGGCGGCCCTGTCGCGTGGAATCGACCTGGGCCTGACCCTGATTGACACAGCAGAACTGTACGGCGACGGCCGTGCCGAAAGACTGGTCGGAGAGGTCATCAAGGATCGTCGCGACGAGGTCTTTCTGGTGTCCAAGATCCGGCCCGAGAACGCCGGCGAGATGACCATGATGCTCCACTGCGAAAAGTCTCTGGAGCGGCTCGGCGTCGACCGGCTCGACCTCTATCTGCTGCACTGGGAGAGTCGGCATCCGCTGGAGGAGATCGTGGCCGGGTTCGAGGAGCTGATCGACGAGGGAATGATCGCCCGCTGGGGCGTGTCAAACCTCGACATCCGCACCATGAACCGGCTGGACGAGGTCGACGGGGGGGAACGCTGCGCCACCAACCAGCTGCTCTACAATCCCGGTTCGCGCGGGATCGAGTTCGACCTCCTGCCCTGGCAGCAGGAGCGGCTCATGCCGGTGATGGCCTATTCGCCGCTGGGACGCGGCGACCTGCTGAACCATCCGGTGTTGCAGGCCGTGGCCGATCGCCACGATGCGACTCCGGCCCAGATCGCCCTCGCGGCGGTCCTGCGTCAGGACGGTGTCATCGCTATTCCGAAGGCCTCGACCGTCGCCCATGTCGAGGCCAATGCAGCAGCGCTCGAGATCGAACTGGACCAGGAGGATGTCGAGGCGCTCGACCGGGCCTTCCCGCCACCGACGACCAGCCAGCCTCTCGACATCATCTAGAGACCCTCTCCCGACGGGAGAGGGCTTGAGCCCCCGATCAAGTCGGGGGGTAGCGATGCGCCAGCCGAAAGGGTGAGGGTCGGTGCGCGACAGGTGGCAGGGTGCCCCTCACCCTTGAGCACAAGGACGACGGCTTCGCCGCCGTGTGCTCAAGCCCTCTCCCGCCGGGAGTGGGGAGGGGCCTTAAGCCGCCGCCTTCTGATGGCTCGTGAACCTGCCGTAGAAGGTCTCGTCCTTCGCAGCCATGTCGCGCAGCAGTTGCGGGACCTTGAAGCGGTCGCCGTAGCGGGCGGCGTAGTCGTCCGCCTGGGCCACGAAGGCCTTCAGGCCGATCTGGTCGATGTAGGTGATCGGGCCGCCGGTCCAGGGCGCGAAGCCCCAGGCCAGGATGGCGCCGACATCGGCCTCGCGCGGGTCGTCGATGACGCCCTCTTCCCAGCATTTCGCGACCTCGACCGCCTGGCGATAGAGCAGGCGCCGCTTCTGGTCCTCGATCATCTCCGGATCGCTGTCGTTGATCCGGACCGGGGCCAGCTCCGACAGGCCGGACCAGAGCCTCTTGGGCTTGACGTCATAGTCGTAGAAGCCCTTGCCGTTCTTGCGCCCGTAACGACCCAGATCCTCGACCATCTTCCTGACGATCTCGTGGCCCTCGATCGGCACATAGGCGTCGCCGAGGTCCTCTGCCGTCTGTTTGGCGATCTTGACCGACAGATCCAGCGCGACGTCGTCGTGCATTTCCAGCGGACCGCGCGGCATGCCGGTCATCCGGCCCAGGTTGTCGATCAGGGCGGGGGCGTAACCCTCTTCCAGCATCGCCAGCCCCTCGGCCACATAGGTGCCGAAGCAGCGCGAGGTGTAGAAGCCGCGCCCGTCGTTGACGACGATCGGCGTCTTCTTGATCTTGATGATGTAGTCCAGCGCCTTGGCGATCGCCGCCGGGCCGGTCTTTTCGCCCAGGATGATCTCGACCAGCATCATCTTGTCGACGGGCGAGAAGAAGTGGATGCCAATGAAGTCTTCGGGACGCACCGAGGCCTCGGCCAGGCCGGTGATCGGCAGGGTAGAGGTGTTCGATCCGAACACGGCGCCGGGGGCCAGCTGGGCTTCAGCCCGTCTGGTCACGTCGGCCTTGATCTCGCGGTTTTCGAACACGGCCTCGATGACGAGGTCCGAACCCTTGATCTGCTCGTAGTCGGTGGTGGCGACGACCGAGGCCAGCAGGGCGTCATACTTGTCCTGGGTCAGCTGACCACGCGACAGACGCTTCTTCAGCAGTTCCTCGACGTGGGCCTTGCCCTTGTCGGCGTCTTCCTGGGTGCGGTCGATCAGGATGGTCTGGATACCGGCGAGGGCCTGAACATAGGCGATGCCCGCGCCCATCATGCCGGCACCAATAACTGTAACCTTGCGCGCGTCCGAAGCCGGGATACCGGCCGGACGCACGGCACCTTTGTCCAGTTCCTGTTTCGACAGGAACAGCGACCGGATCATGCCCTGGGCCTGGGGCGTCATCAGGGTCTTGATGAAATAGCGGGTCTCGATCCGCAGGGCCGCGTCCATCGGCACCTGGATGCCTTCATAGACCGCCTTCATCAGGTTCACGACGGCCGGATAGTTGCCATAGGACTGTTTGCGCAGCATGGCGTTGCCGACGAGGAAGTTCTGGATGCCGGCCGGATGGTAGGGGCCACCGCCGGGCTGTTTGAAGGACTTGTCGTCCCACGGCTGGACGGCCTTGCCGCCGCCCGCAATCCACGCCTTGGCAGCCTCGACCTCGGTGCCCTTGGTCACGACCTCGTGGACCACGCCGGCGCCTTTTGCGTCGTTCGGACGCCACGACGAGCCGGTGCTCATCGCCGTCAGAGCGGCCTGCACGCCGATCAGCCGCGTGAGCCGCTGGGTGGCGCCGCCGCCGGGGAAGAGGCCGACCTTGATCTCGGGCAGGCCCAGCTGGATCTTCGAATCGTCGCCGACCACGCGGTAGTGGCAAGCCAGCGTCACCTCGAGCCCGCCGCCCAGCGCCAGACCGTTGATGGCCGCCGCGATCGGCTTGCCGCAGGTCTCCAGCGCACGCAGCGAGCCGTTCATCTTCCAGCCCGCGTCAAACGCGGCCTGAAGGTCGCCGCCGCCGGCCAGCGATCCGCCGGCCATGTCGCCGAGGTCCGCCCCAGCGCAGAAGCCTGAAGCCTTGCCCGAGGTGAGGACCGCGCCCTTGATGGCGTCGTCGGTCTTGATGCGTTCGACCAGGGCGGGGAGCTCGGCCATCACGCTGGACGTCAGAGTGTTCATCGAACGGCCCGGCACGTCGAAGGTGACCAGGGCGATGCCGTCGGCGTCGACGTCGATCTTGAAGTTTTCCATACCTAGACCTTGTCTGTGAGTGGACTCATCCACTCCTGATTGATGATCATGATGCTGTTTCCAGTATCGATGATCTGTGCCTTCTTGGGGTTTTCACCCGCATCGACGATGCGAGAAGAAATGTCCCGCCAAACTTCTTCGCGAATTCGCTTGGCGTTGTAGGCGGCGTAGAGAAACCACTTGTCGATCGTGACGCTCCCTGTCCGGGCGTACTGTTCGATCGCGATCTTCAGATGAGCGTCCATTTCAGGTGCCATGTCCTTCTCCCGCCCCAGAAGCGGGGCAAGAAGGGTTGTGACACAGGAAATAGCATATAGCAAATAGCATTTGCTATTTCTTAGACTCGCTCGATCACAGTGGCGGTGCCCATGCCGCCGCCGATGCACAGGGTGATCAGGGCGGTTTCCTTGCCGGAGCGTTCCAGCTCGTCCAGGGCGATGCCGGTGATCATGGCGCCGGTGGCTCCGAGCGGGTGGCCCATGGAGATGCCGCCGCCGTTCACGTTCATCTTGTCGTGCGGGATATCCAGCGCCTGCATGTAGCGCAGCACGACGGCGGCGAAGGCCTCGTTCAGCTCCCATACGTCGATGTCGGCGACCGTCATGCCCAGTTTGCCGAGCAGCTTCTTCGTCACGAACTCGGGACCCGTCAGCATGATCGAGGGCTCCGACCCGATCGAGGCAGCGCCCTTGATGCGGGCGCGGGGCGTCAGGCCCAGGGCCTTGCCGGCCTCCAGCGTGCCGATCAGGACGCCGGCCGACCCGTCGACGATTCCGGACGAGTTGCCCGGCGTGTGGACGTGGTTGACTCGCTCGACCTCGGGGTAGCGCTGGTTGATCACGGCGTCGAAGGCCATCTCGCCCATCATGGCGAAGGACGGGTTCAACCCGCCCAGCGACTGCATGTCGGTGTTGGGACGGATGGTCTCGTCGCGATCGAGCTGGACCAGGCCGAGCTGGTTCTTCACCGGCACCACCGACTTCGAGAACCGGCCGTCGGCCCAGGCGGCGGCGGCGCGCTTGTGGCTCTCCATCGAATAGGCGTCCACGTCGTCGCGGCTGAAGCCGTATTTCGACGCGATCATGTCGGCCGAGACGCCCTGGGGCACGAAATAGGTCGGGAAGGCCGATGATGGGTCCACGGGCCAGGCGCCGCCGTCCGAGCCCATCGGCACGCGGCTCATCGCCTCGACGCCGCCGCCGACGGCGAAATCAGCCTCGCCGGACTTCACCTTGGCCGCCGCCATGTTCACGGCTTCCAGGCCCGAGGCGCAGAAGCGGTTGATCTGGACGCCGGCCACCGTCTGGGCCCAGCCCGCCGACAGCACGGCGGTGCGGGCGATGTCCGCGCCCTGTTCGCCCACCGGCGACACGCAGCCCAGGATGACGTCGTCCACCTTCGAGGTGTCCAGCCCGTTGCGGTCGCGCAGCGCTTCCAGCACCTGGGTCGCCAGGCTCAGCCCGGTGATCTCGTGCAGGGATCCGTCCTTCTTGCCCTTGCCGCGCGGCGTGCGCACGGCGTCGTAGATATAGGCCTCGGTCATGGGGTCAGTCTCCATTGAGGACGGATTGGAAGGTGAAGCGTCTAAAGCCGACGCTTACGTCAACGTCAAGATAAGAGTTGTCACGCCTTGGAACAGCCCCCATCGCGGGGGATTTATGCGCGATGAACACCGGATGCCTGCTCGCTGCAATCGTCGCCGTTCTGGCCCCGGCCGTGAGTGCCTGCGCTCAGGCCGGCCCGGCGGGGGAACCGGTCTGGATCGAACCGGCCTCGGAACAGGCGAGGGCCCTGCGGTCCATCGCCCTCGCTGACGACGCCCGGCCTTCCGACGAGGTCGAGGCGCGCCTGCTGGCGGCCCATAACCGCGAGCGTGCGCAGGCCAACGCCCGCCCCCTGATCTGGAGCGAGTCTCTGGAGATCGAGGCGCGCGACTGGGCCGTCGAGCTGGTCGAAAGCGGTCGTTTCGCCCACGACCCGCGCCCGCACGGCCATGGCGAGAACCTCTGGATGGGCTGGGGCGACCGGGTCTTCACGCCTGAGGATATGGTCGGCGACTGGATCGCGGAACGACGGGACTACCGGCCCGGCGTGTTTCCGAACGTCAGCCGCACCGGCGACTGGGTCGTGGTCGGCCACTACACCCAGCTGATCTGGCGCGACACGACCCACGTCGGCTGCGCGGTCGCGAGCCGGGGCGATCGGGCGGTGCTGGCCTGCCGCTACTCCCCGCCGGGCAATGTCGACGGCCAGAGGCCCTGAAGCGGTTCATCCCCAAGGGTGGAAAGACCGCCTTCGCTCCCGTGTCAGCGAGCCGACCCTAGCCGGCTTTCAGCCGCTTCAGATCCGGAGGCGTGGCTTCGTCGGTCAGCAGGCGGATCGCTTCCTCGACGGTCACGACCGTCTGGTCCTGCGAACCCAGACGGCGAATGGCGACCTCGCCCTTCTCGGCCTCGTTGCGACCGACGACGGCGATGACCGGCACCTTGCCGACCGAGTGTTCGCGCACCTTGTAGCCGACCTTCTCGTTGCGCAGATCGGTCTCGACGCGCAGGCCCGCCGCCTTGAACTTCGCGGCGACCTCTTCGGCATAGCCGTCAGCGTCGGAGGTGATGGTCGCCACCACCGCCTGCACGGGCGCAAGCCACAGCGGGAAGGCCCCGGCGTAGTTCTCGATCATGATGCCGATGAAGCGCTCGAACGAGCCCAGGATCGCCCGGTGCAGCATGACCGGGCGATGCTTCTGGCCGTCCTCGGCGATGTAGGTCGCATCGAGCCGTTCCGGCAGGACATAGTCCAGCTGGATCGTGCCGCAGGTCCATTCGCGGCCGATGGCGTCCTTGACGATGAAGTCCAGCTTGGGCGCATAGAAGGCCCCGTCGCCCTCGGTGACGACCGGCTCGGTCCCCGCCGCGCGGGCGGCCTCGGCCATCAGGGCCTCGGCCTTGTCCCAGAATTCGTCCGAACCGGCGCGGTTCTCGGGCCGCGTGCCCAGGCTTATGTAAGCTGTTTGCATGCCCAGGTCGGCGTGAACGCTGCGGGCCAGATTGATGAACTCCTTGGTCTCCTCGACGATCTGGTCCTCTCGGCAGAAGATGTGGGCATCGTCCTGGGTGAAGCCGCGCACCCGCATCAGGCCGTGCAGCGACCCGGACGGCTCATAGCGGTGGCAGGCCCCGAACTCGGCCATGCGCAGGGGTAGTTCGCGGTAGGACCGCTGGCCCTGGTCGAAGATCTGCACGTGGCCCGGGCAGTTCATCGGCTTCAGGCTCAGCTCCTCGCCCTCGACTGTCTCGCAGACGAACATGTTGGGGCGGTACTTGTCCCAGTGTCCGCTCTGTTCCCAGAATTTGCGGTCCAGGACCTGGGGCGTCTTGACCTCGACATAGCCGGCGGCGTCCAGGCGGCGGCGCATATAGGCCTCCAGCACGCGCCACAGGACCCAGCCCTTGGGATGCCAGAAGACCATGCCCCGGCCCTCTTCCTGCATGTGGAAGAGTTCCATCGCCTTGCCGATCTTGCGGTGGTCGCGCTTCTCGGCTTCCTCCAGACGCAGCAGATAGGCGTCGAGATCTTCCTTCGTCGCCCAGGCCGTGCCGTAGATGCGCTGCAGTTGTTCGCGGTTCGAGTCCCCGCGCCAGTAGGCTCCGGCCAGCTTGGTCAGTTTGAAGGCCTTGCCCACCGATTTCGTGGACGGGAAGTGCGGGCCCCTGCACAGGTCGATCCAGTCGCCCTGTTTGTACAGGGTGATGGTGTCGGTGCCCGGCAGGTCGCGGATCAGCTCGGCCTTGAACTTCTCGCCGCGCGCTTCGAAGAAGGTGATCGCCTCGTCGCGATCCCAGACCTCACGCTCGAACTTCGCGTCACGATCGACGATGCGCGACATCTCCTTTTCGATGGCGGCGAAGTCGTCGGTCGAGAAGGGCTGCTCGCGGAAGAAGTCGTAGTAGAATCCGTCCTCGATCGCCGGACCGATCGTGACCTGGGTGCCGGGGAACAGCTTCTGCACGGCCTCGGCCAGCACGTGGGCCGTGTCGTGGCGGATTGTGTAAAGTGCGTCCGGATCGTCGCGCATGATCAGGCGGAAATCGCCGCTGGCCTCCAGCACGCGGTTCAGGTCGCGCTGCTCGCCGTTCAGCTCGGCCAGCACGGCCTTCTTGGCCAGGGACGGCGAGATGGCGTGGGCCACGTCGCGGGCTGTGGAGCCGGCCGGATACTCGCGCGTGGCACCGTCGGGGAATTTCAGTTCGATCATGAGGTCTTGGTCTCGACTGGCGGAACCGGGTCATATCCCGAACCGCCGAAGGGGTGGCATTTACAGAGCCGACGCAGGGTGAGCCATCCCCCCTTGCGCAGACCGTGCCGGATCAGGGCGTCGCGGCCATAGTCCGAACAGGTGGGCAGGAACCGGCACGACTGGCCGAAGAAGGGGCTGAGCGTCACCTTGTAGCCCCGATGGGCCGCGCGGACGCCGCGTTCGTAGAGAGTGCCTGGTGCCATCAGATTTTGCCGCTCATCCCGCGAGGGCGAGACGAGTTCGTGCATCCAATGCCTGTGAAACCGCGTCCAGCGTCGCCTCAACGGCGACCATCGTCGAGGCGTGGCGGGCCGGATAGGCGGCGACCTGTTTCAGGGCGCGCAGACCCTCGAACCGGCCGTCAGGGCCTTCGCCGCCGGATTTCAGCATGGCCAGCATAGCGTCGCGGGCCGACTGCAGTTCCTCGGTGGTGGAGCCGATGACGACCTCGCCGACCACGCCCGCCGCCGCCTGGCCCAGGGCGCAGGCCTTCACATCCTGGGCGAAGTCGGCGATGCGGCCATCCGCATCCAGTACGACATCGACCGTCGCCCTCGACCCGCACAGTTTGGCGACCCGCTCGCCCGTGCCTTCCGGCGCAGACAGCCGTCCGGCGTGCGGCAGGTTGGCCGCCAGCGTCAGGATGCGTGCGCTGTAGAGGTCGTCGATCATGTCCGTCGATATAGGCGCTGCGGCCAGTGCGGAGAAGACAGGGCGATGACTCGCGCGTCAGGTTCGGTGAATTGTCACCGGTCCGATTGCCGGTTAGCGTTCTCCCGTTCCCGACACGAATGTCTTCATACCGCCAAGGATTTTCCATGCGCCTGACCCTGATCGCCGCCGTTTCCGCCATCGCCCTGCTGGGCGGAGCTGTCCAGGCCTCCGCTGCCTCGCCGCTGACGACCGCAACCCAGGCGACCGATTATTCCGACACCCAGCTTCAGGCCTTCGGGACGGCCATGGCCGCCGTCCGCGCCGCGTCGCCGACCGACGGTTCGGCCCCGACCGCCGAGCAGCAGGCCACCATGGCCGCCGCCATCCAGGCCGCTGGCATGGACATCGCCGCCTTCAACGCCCTGGCCACCGCGGTCTCGACCGACGCGGTGCTCCAGGCGCGCCTCACCGTCGTCTCGACGCCGGAATCTCCGGCCGGTTCGGTCGCCGCCTCGGTGACAGACGCCGAGGTCGCCCAGTTCGGGGCCGCTATGACCGCCGTTCGTGCGGCCATGCCCGCCGACGGCGCCGCTCCGACCACGGAACAGCAGGCTGCCATGGCCGCCGGCGTCTCGTCCTCGGGTCTGGCTCTGGATCGTTTCAATGCGATCGCCGGCGCGGTGGGCTCCGACGAACGCCTGCGCGCCCGGCTCGAGCTCGCAGCCGTTCGGGGCGGCTGAGGCCTATTGTAGCGAGGACCAGGTCCGGACGAGAGCCGGAGAGGCGGCGTCGGTTTCGACCCCCGCCGTCGCCGGCCGGACCTGGTTCCTCAGCCATTCCAGATTGCGTTCGGCCGCATCCGGCGGCAGGTCGCGGCGGATGATCTGTTCGGCCTCGGGCATCTTGCCCTGAAGCCCGAGCGCCATGGCCAGGTTCAGCCGCATCTGCATCGAGGCGTTCGGCTGGGCCACGGCGCGGCGCAACAGGGTCTCGGCGCCCGTCGGATCGCCACCGGTCATCTGTGCCATGGCGGCGTTGTTCATCACCTCGGCATTGTCCGGCGACAGGCGCAGGGCCTCGTTCCAGGCGATCCGCGCGTCCTCGGCCCGGCGCACCTGCTGATAGGCCACGCCCAGCAGCGACAGCGGCCGCCAGTCGGTCGGGGCGAGGGCCTTGGCCTGTTCCAGGGCGCTGATGCCGTAGAAGGCCTGGCCGCGCGCGATATGGGCCCGCCCGATCTCCAGCATGGCGTCCACGTTTTGCGGCTGGGTCACCAGAACCTGCTGGGCGGCGATCACGGCCTGGTCGTTCTGGCCCAGCTGACGCAGGGCCTCGGCCAGCTTCACCCCGGCGACCGGATCGGCCGGATTGACCTCGACCTCGCGCGACCAGAACACCGACCGCGCCAGCGGATCGAGACGGCTGTAGGCGGCGCGCTGCTCCGCCGTCGCGGGGACGCGAGGCGCGGCCTGTTCGGTCTGCGCGGACGCAGGGCCGGTCAGGGCCAGGCCGCCGACGAGGGTCAGGGCGATCAGTGCGATTGAGCTTGAGGCCCGGGTGCGCGACATGGGACGGTCCGATCGGATTTCTGCCCCTCAAGAATCGGCGCTTCGCGTCAAGCATTGGTTAATACCCGCCCCATGTCCGTGATCTCGCCCGCCGCCCTCGTTCCCGCCGACGCCGCTGAGGCGGCGACCGCCACGCCCGTCCGTTTCGTCGGCCCGAAAGCCGCGCTCTCCCCGTCGGCGCAGGCCTGGGCCGGGCGGCTGGGCTTCAAGGGCAAGCCGGGCGAGGTGATAGTGGTGCCTGACACCTCGGGCGGCATCGATCATGTGCTGGTCGGGACCGGGAAGACCTTCAATCCGATGAGCGCCCGCGCCCTGTCGGCGAAACTGCCCGCCGGCCTCTATCGACTGGAAGCAGAGCCGGAGGAGGCCTGCGTCGCGGCCCTGGCCTTCCTGCTCGGTCGCTATGTCTTCGATCGCTACAGGTCGAAGGATCGGCCTGACGTCCGGCTGGTCGCGCCCGACGGTCTCGATGTCGCCGAGGCCCTGCGCATCGCCGCCGCCTGCACCCTGGCCCGGGAGATGGTCGACACGCCGCCCGCCGACATGGGCCCTCTGCAGATGGAGACCGTCGCCCGCGAGATCGCCGAGGCCCACGGTGCCTCGATCTCGATCATCACGGGCGATGACCTGCTGGAGGAGAACTACCCCGCCATCCACGCCGTTGGTCGCGCCGCCGCCCCGCATCGTGCGCCCCGGATCATCGAGATCGGCTGGAATCTGGACCGGACCGACCGACCCCTGATCGCCCTGGTCGGCAAGGGCGTGGCCTTCGACACCGGCGGGCTGGACATCAAGTCCGCCAGCGGCATGCGCAATATGAAAAAGGACATGGGCGGCGCCGCCCATGCCCTCGCCCTCGCCCGGCTGGTCATGCAGGCCGACCTTCCCATCCGGCTGGTGGTTCTGGTCGCGGCGGTCGAGAACGCCATTTCCGGCGACGCTTTCCGGCCGGGCGACGTCCTGCAAAGCCGCAAGGGCCTGACCATCGAGATCGGCAATACGGATGCCGAGGGCCGGCTGATCCTCGCCGACGCCCTTGCGCGGGCGGGCGAGCACGAACCCGACCTGACGCTGGATTTCGCCACCCTGACCGGGGCGGCGCGGGTCGCCCTGGGGCCGGAGCTGCCGCCCCTCTACACCGACGACGAGGCGCTGGCGGCCGACTTCCTGGCGGCGGCGGACGCCGTGCGCGATCCCCTGTGGCGGATGCCGCTGTGGCCCGGCTATCGCGCCGCGATCGACTCGGACATCGCCGATGTCCGCAACGACTCGGCCGCCTGGGCCCAGGGCGGGTCGATCACGGCCGCCCTGTTCCTGCAGAAATTCGCCCCGACCACCGGTGCCTGGGCCCATCTGGACGTCTTCGCCTGGAACAGCCGGGGTCGCCCCGGCCACCCCGAAGGCGGCGAGGCGCAGAGCCTGCGCGCCGCCTACGCCATGCTGAAGGCGCGCTACGCGGGCTGAACCGCCCATCCCGGGCCATCGTCGTCGGTGGTCTTTCCGGTCGGTCGTGATGGCGGCCTGATCGCCCGGCGGGCTCGGGCCGCGCTCTTGCGCAGGAGCGCCAAAACCTGTCGGGGCCCGGCGGTCACCTGCGCCCGGATCGCCCTGAGCCCGTTCGTGGCCAGAATCGCGCTCGTGATCAGCAGGGCGTCGATGAAGACCCCCACGTCGAACATCGCGAACCAGACCAAGGTCTCCGGCAGCATAAAGCCGAACAGCCGCAGGCCCTCCGCCTCGAACAGGAGAACCATCACGAGTCCCAAGGCCGCCAACAGGGCGTAGAAGGCCGTCTTGCCGGGTCGGACGCGGTTAAGGGCGAGAGCAGGTGCCTCGACCAGCCAGCGGTTCAGGCCCCGCCCGACACTGGTGTCCGGGAACGCCAACAGCACGGCGACGACCGCCGACATCAATCCCAGAACCAACAGCATCCGCCCCTCCGCAATCACGCCCGACTGAACTGGCGTTCCCCGACGGTGATTCAAGGTGTCCACGAATCGGGCTCAAGCAGCGAGCCGGAGCCTGTCGTCCGGCCGATCGGAGATCGGACCGGGGCGCGGCGAGCGGTCGCGCAAAAAAAAGCTCGCCATTAACGGGACTTTCGCCTTCGTCTGGCAGACGTATGGGCCAACCGTCAGGGCCTTCGCTTGAACGACATCCCGACCGACCTCGACGCCCGCACCACCCTCGCCCGGCCCGATCTGGCTGCGCAGGCGTTGGAAGGCCGCGTCCGGGCCGAGATCTTCCGCGCGACCGAGCCGATGCGCGGCGCCGTTCCGGTCGCGGATATCCACGCCGAGCCTGACCCCGCCTCTGAACGGATTGACCAGCTTCTGCACGGTGAAATCTTCGACGTCCTTGACCGGCGCGGCGGACGCGTCTGGGGCCAGGCGCGTCGCGACGGGACGGTGGGCTGGATGGACGCCTCGGCGCTGGTTCCGCATGTCGGCCTTCCGACGCGCCGGATCGCTTCGGCCAGGGCCGGCCTGCCGCTCAATGCCCTCGTCGACGAGGCCTCGGCCGACAGCGCGCCCATCGGCGAGTTCGAGAGCGATCCCGTCGCCGTCGCCGAACGGCTGCTCGGCGTTCCCCACAGCCTGGGCGCCCGCTCGTCCCTGGCCACCGACTGCTCCGGTATGGTGCAGCAGGCGCTACATGCCTGTGGCCTCGCCGGTCCGCGCCATTCCGACGGTCAGGCCGGTCTGGGCGTCGCCGTCTCCCGCGATCGGGCCCGGCGGGGCGACATGGTCGTCTGGCTGAACCACTCCGGCGACCACAGCTGGACCGGCCATTCGGCCTTCATGCTGGATGAGACCCGTGTCATCCACGCCACCGGCTTTCACGGCGCGGTGAATGTCGAGGATTTCGCCGTGGCCGACGCACGCTATCTGGCGGCCGGCTTCGAGCCCGCCGTCTTCCGCCGCCTCTGACGCCTGAAACGAAACAGGCGGCCCGAAGGCCGCCTGCTCGAACTCAAAACACTCGAACCGATCAGCCCGCCGGGGCCGGCGGAGCGACCGGAGCGGTCTGGGGCGTGGCGGCACCTGTGGCCGCCTCGGCCGGGGCGGCGCCCGGTTCGGTCGCGGCCGTTTCGGCGACGACGCCCTCTGCGGGCACCCCGCCCTCGGCCGGCGCTGCGCCCGGCTGACGCGCGGGATCCGGTGCCGGGATCGCATAGGCGGCCGAACCCTGGCTGCGCAGATAGGCGATCAGGTTGATCCGGGTCGGGGTGTCGCGCAGGCCTGCGAACGACATCTTGGTGCCCGGAACGTAACGGTTCGGCGCGGTGATGAACTTGTCCAGCTCGTCATAGCCCCAGATCGGTGCCTCGGCCTTGTGCGCGGCCATGGCGTCCGAATAGGCGAAGCCCGCGCGGTGCATGACCGGACCGCCCACGACGCCGAACATATTCGGACCGATTCCGTCGGCACCGCCTGCGGCGATGTTGTGGCAGGCCTGGCAGCGCGCGAAGGCGGCCTCACCGGCGGCCAGATCGGCGACCGGCAGAACCGTGCCCCAATCCGGGGCCAGCTCGACCTCGGCGGCGCCCGCGTCGGCCTCGTCAGGGACATTGACCAGATAGCCCATCTTTTCCGGGGCATGTGGCGCGTAGATCGCGCCCGAGACCTGCTGGACCACAAGGATGGCGAACACCGTCCCCAGGCCCGCGCCGAAAATCTTGTTCCACTTCAGATCGCCGCTCATCGCGTCGTCGCATCCCGCTTCTAGAGGCCCGGCCGGCACGGCAAACCGGGCGAAATCTTGATTGGCGGTCTCTTACACGCTAGCGCCGCCTTCGCAACCGGCCCCGGACCTCAGTTTGAGCGTCGGGGCGTCGCATGACCGAGGGGCCCGCCGTGACGCCTTTGATACTGATACCCACTCGCATGTCGGCGACCCGCCTTCCGGGCAAGCCACTGGCCGATATCGGCGGAAAACCCATGGTGATCCGGGCCTGGGAACAGGCCGTCCTGTCGGGCCTGCCGGTCGCCGTGGCGGCGGGGGATCAGGAGATCGTCGATGTGATCGAGGCCGCGGGCGGTCGCGCCGTCCTGACCGATCCCGACCTGCCGAGCGGTTCCGATCGGGTGCTGGCGGCGCTGGAGACGCTCGACCCCGACGGCGAATATGATTCGGTCATCAACCTCCAGGGCGACATGCCCCTGGCCGATCCGGGCATCGCGACCGCCTGCGCCGCTCTGCTGCACGGCGAGCCGACCTGCGACATCGCCACCCTCGTCGCGCTCGAGGCCCATGTCTCGGACCGGTCCAACGTCGATGTGGTCAAGGCGGTCCTGGCCATCGCGGACGGGCACAGGCACGGCCGCGCCCTCTATTTCACCCGCTCGACCCTGTATGGCGACGCGCCCGTCTGGCGTCACATCGGCGTCTACGGCTACCGCCGCGAGGCCCTGAAACGCTTCTGCGCCGCCCCTCCCTCGCCCCTCGAGAAACGCGAGAAGCTGGAACAGCTGCGGGCTCTGGAACTCGGCCTGTCGATCTGGGCCGCCGTCATCGATGAGGCACCGATCTCTGTGGACAACCCGGCGGATCTCGAGGCGGCCAGAAAGTTGGTCTGAGACGCAGCTTTCTCCCTCCCCCTCGGGGGAGGGTGGTCGAAGCGCAGCGGAGACCGGGTGGGGGCGGCAAGGCAAGACCACACAGGTCTTCACCCGTATCACCGGCCCTTCCCACCCCGTCGCTTCGCGACGATCCTCCCCTAGGGGGAGGGAGAACACGGCGCGCTATTCCACCGCGAACCCGTCCACCCAGGCCTGGATCAGCGTCCGGGCGATGGCGAATCTCGGCGGTGCCTTGATCTCGTGAGCGCCGGCGAGCACCGCGCGCGCCTCGTCCTTCGTCAGCCAGCGGACCTCTTCCAATTCGGTCTGGTCCGGCGTCGCATTGTCGTCCGACACCTCGGCGATCAAGCCGATCATCAGCTGCGACGGGAAGGGCCAGGGCTGGCTGGAGTGGTACCGCACGGCGGTCACCGTCAGCCCCGCCTCCTCCTTGATCTCGCGGGCGCAGGCCTCCTCGATCGTCTCGCCGGGCTCCAGGAAGCCCGCCAGAGCCGACATCCGGCCTGAGGGCCAGGCCGCCTGTCGTCCCAGCAAACAGCGCCCCTCGAACACCGGCAGCATGATGGTCACCGGATCGACGCGCGGGAAATGTTCGGCCGTGCAGGCCGGACAGACCCGCCGCCAGCCGCCGGCCGTCGATTTCGTTTCATGCCCGCAGTTGGCGCAGAACCCGTGCTTCCGCCGCCAGTCGAACAGGGACTTGGCTCCCCCGGCCATGGCCGCGTCGGCGCCCGACAGCACCGCCGCCGCCTCGCGCAGCCCGGTGAAGGCACCCAGCCCCTTGACCGGACCCTCGGCCGGATCCGACGGCCCCTCGAACTCCACGGCGAACACCGGTGCCGATTTCCACAGCCCTAGGAACACCTCCCGATCGGCGTCGCGGATCAGGTCGCGAGCATGGGTCAGGGACAGCCAGGCCAGACGCGGACCGTCGGCGTGATCCTCCAGCAGGGGCTGGCCGTCCCACAGGACCATGGCCATGGCGTCCGGGCTCTCGCCCTGTTCGACCAGCCACTCGGGCGTGTTGCGGAAGTCTCCGGCGCGATCCAGCGGATTGCCGGCGAAGGTATTGAGGACGGGGAGGGCCATGGCGGCTTCCTACCCGGGTTCTTTGCCGTCGGGGAGAGGTGCCTTGATCTCGCCGTCGCGATTCGCGATATGGACCTCGGAGATCGCGGGCGAAGGCTTCGCCAACCTGGTCAGGGCCGGAAGGCAGCAGCCACAACGAATTCCCCTTCGGGTCGCGGTCTCCACCTCCTCCCCTTTAGTGCGCTGACGCTCGCGACGCGGTCGCTCGCGGCTTGAGCGCGATTGGTGTGGGCGATGCGCGTTGGGAGTCGCCTCTGCCGCCCCTCCCGCGCTAACCTCCAGCCATGACCGACGTCGACCTTGATTCCGGCGATCCGCCCTGGGCGGAAGACGACGACGCGCCCGAGCGCGACGAGAACACCGACGATATGTTCGGCGCGCCCGCCCCTGCACCCGAATCGAAGCCCGCCGTCGAAGCGAAACCGGTCGAACCCATCCCTGTCTCCACCCCCGCCCCGGTCGAGGGAGACGGCGAAGCCTATACCGTCCTGGCCCGCAAATACCGGCCCCGGACCTTCGAGGACCTGATCGGTCAGGAGGCCATGGTCCGGACCCTGACCAACGCCTTCGCCACCGGCCGCATCGCCCACGCCTTCATGCTCACGGGCGTCCGGGGCGTCGGCAAGACCACGACCGCCCGCCTGCTGGCCCGCGCCCTGAACAACGAGACCGACGTCATCGACAAGCCGTCGCTGACCCTGACCGCCTTCGGCCGCCACGACGCGGCGATCATGGCCGGCCAGCATATGGACGTCATGGAGATGGACGCGGCGTCCCACACCGGCGTCAACGACATCCGCGACATCCTCGAGAGCGTCCGCTACGCCCCCGTCGAGGCCCGCTACAAGGTCTACGTCCTCGACGAAGTCCACATGCTGTCGAACCAGGCCTTCAACGCCCTGCTCAAGACGCTGGAAGAGCCGCCGCCCCACGCCAAATTCATCTTCGCGACCACCGAGATCCGCAAGGTCCCGGTGACCATCCTCTCTCGCTGCCAGCGCTTCGACCTGCGCCGGGTCGAGCCGGAGATCCTCGTCGAACACCTGTCGCGCATCGCCGGCAAGGAGGGGATGAAGGTCGAGGACGACGCCCTCGCACTGATCGCCCGCGCCGCCGAGGGCTCGGTCCGCGACGGTCTGTCCCTGCTCGATCAGGCCCTGGTTCAGGGCGAGAAGGGCGAGCCGGTCGCCACCGACACGGTCCGAGACATGCTGGGCCTGGCCGACCGCAGCCAGACCATCGCCCTGTTCGAACAGATCATGGCCGGCCGCACGCCCGAGGCCATCGAGACCTTCCGCACCCTCTACGGCTACGGTGCCGATCCGGTTCAGGTGACCAACGACCTGCTGGAACACTGCCACGCCGCCTCGGTGGCCAAGATGCTGGGCCCCAACGCCACCCGACTGCCCAACGATCAGGCCCAGCGTCTGGCCGCCATGGGTGCGGCGGTCTCGGCCGGGACCCTGTCGCGCACCTGGTCTATGCTGCTGAAGGCCCTGGACGAGGTGCGCCGCGCCCCGTCGCCCGCCGACGCGGTCGAGATGGCCATCGTCCGCCTCGCCTACGCCGCCGACCTGCCCGGTCCGGAAGAGGCGCTGAAGAAGCTGCAGAACGGCGAGGCCCCGGGCGGCTCGGGCGCGCCCCGGGGCGGCGGCGGGGGAGGCGGCGGCGGCGCTTCAGCTCTTGGGGCCCAGCTCGCCATGCGCCCGGCGGTGCAACCGAGCCTGCCCGACCCCCAGACCTTCGAGGCCGTCGTCGCCCTGATCGGCGAAAAGCGCGAGATCGCCCTGCAGATGGACGTGCAGCGCTACGTCCGTCCCGTGTCGTTCAAACCCGGGACCCTGACCTACGAGCCGGTCGACGGCGCCCCGGCCAACCTCGCCACCCGCCTGTCCTCGCGGCTCAAGGACTGGACCGGCCGCCAGTGGTTCGTGGTCGCCAACGGCCAGGGCGGCGGCGAGACCCTGATCGAGGTCGAGAAACGCGGCCGCGCCGAGGAGCGCGCCGAGGTCGAGGCCGACCCCTTCGTGAAGGCCGTGCTGGCCGCCTTCCCCGGCGCCGTCGTCGGCGAGATCAGGACCCTGGCACCCTCGGTCGAGATGCCCGCCATCCCGGATGAGGCGGACGAGGATCCGGACTGACCCCTGTCTCTTTCCGTCATCCTCGGGCTTGACCCGAGGACCCAGCATTCTGAGCGCTGACGCGAGCCCTTCATGAACATCCCGCTGCTGGGTCCTCGGGTTCGCTTCGCGCCCCAAGGATGACGGAGGTGATAAAGGTCGGGGTGAAATAGCGAGCGAAAGGTCCTATCTAGAGCCCATGAAAGATCTCAACGCCCTGATGCAACAGGCCCAGGCAATGCAGCAGAAACTGCAGGACGCCCAGGCGAAAATGGCCGAAACCACCGCCGAGGGCAGCTCCGGCGGCGGCCTCGTCTCGATCGGCCTGAAAGGCCCCGGCGAGGTGACCTCGGTGAAGATCGACGACAGCCTGATGGTCCCCGGCGACACCGAGATCCTGTCGGACCTGATCGTCGCCGCCCACGCCGACGCCAAGCGCAGGCTGGACGCCGTCAACGCCGAACTGATGCGTGAGGCCGCCGGCCCGATGGCGGGGATGAACATCCCGGGCATGCCGAAACTGTTCTAGGTGGCCGCCTCCGCCGGACCCGAGATCGAACGGCTGATCAGCCTGCTGGCCAAGCTGCCGGGGCTCGGTCCCCGCTCGGCCAGGCGGGCGGCTCTGGCCCTGCTGAAGAAGCGTGAACAGCTGCTGGAGCCGTTGGCGGCCTCGCTGGCCGAAACGGCCGCCAAGGTCGTGTCCTGCTCGGTCTGCGGGGCGCCCGACACCCGCGATCCCTGTTCCATCTGCTCTGATCCTGCCCGCGACAACGCCCTGATCTGCGTCGTCGAGGAGGCGGGCTCGCTGTGGGCCATGGAGCGATCCGGCGCCTTCCGCGGCAAATACCATGTGCTGGGCGGGCTTCTGTCGGCCCTCGACGGCGTCGGCCCCGATGCGCTGCGGGTCTCCGAACTGGTCGGGCGTGTGAAGGGCGGAGAGGTGCGCGAGGTCGTGCTGGCCCTGCCCGCCACCGTCGACGGCCAGACCACCGCCCATTATCTCGCCGACCGCATTTCAGCGACAGGGGCCGGGAACGACGTCGAGATCACCTCTCTGGCCCGGGGCGTTCCGGTCGGAGGCGACCTCGACTGGCTCGACGACGGCACCATCGTCCAGGCGCTGCGGGCGCGGCGACCGGCGTGACGAAACGCCGGGGTTGAACCGCCCCGCCAAACACGCTCTGATCCCGTCGATGGAGGGCGATGCGATGGGACGTGAGATCAGGGTGGCGCTCGGTGCCTCCGCCGGCATCGCTGCCCTCGTGATCGGCTTCATCTTCCTGGTGCGCTACGCCGTGCCGGCGATCCTGGAGGCGCATTTCGCCGGCAGTCTGATCACTGCGTCTGTCGTCGGCATCGCCGGTGTTCTGGCCCTCGTCTGGGCCGCGTGGAAATTATTCGCCTGGGCGTCGCGTGCGCTCGGCGCTGGAGGAAGCGACCAATGACATTCGGCGCCGACGTGACCCGTTTGAAGCCCTCTCTCCCCGGCGGATCTGCGGGGCGGACCATCGCCCTGATCGTCCTGATCCTCGTACTGATCACCGGTGGCTCCATCGGCGTCTCGTCTTGCAGCGTCACGGTCGAGAGCGGCTATATGGGCATCAAGACCACCAAGTTCGGCCCCAATCCCGGCGTCCAGCCCGACGAACTCGGCCCCGGCTTCCACTGGGAAGGCATCGGCGAAAAGATCCGGACCTACCAGACGCTCCAGCGTACCTATTCCTACACGCGAGAGGCCAATGCCGACGGCCACGAGAACGAGGAGATCATGTTCTCCGATGTGCTCGGCCTGCCGATGACGGCCGACGTCGCCCTGACCTTCAGGGTGCGCGAGGACAAGGCCGCTGACCTGTATGCGACCTGGCGTCAGGAGTTCGACGCCTTCATCGACGGACCCCTGCGCACGTCGGTGCGCGCCGCCATCGCCCGCGAGACCGAGAAACTGCCCGTCGCCTGCAACGCCGAGATGGGGGCACCGGGCCGTGCGCCCATCGTCGCCGTCGCCCCGGTCGAGGGCGCGCCCCTGCCTGTCGGCACCCAGGACGCCGAGGACTGCCCCGGCCAGCTGATCGGCCCCGGCCGCCAGATCGTGTTGCAGCGGGCGATGGATGCGCTGCAACGTGAATGGCAGCCCCAGGGCCTCGATATCATCCGCATGGAATGGGTCGGCTCGATCCGCTACCCGGAGAGCGTCGTCGCCGCGATCCAGTCGCGCACCACGGCCGAACAGAATACGCGCGCTGCCCTGGAACGGGTGAACCTCGAACGCGCCAACGCCGAGGCCCGGATCGCCCAGGCGCGCGGGCAGGCCGAGGCCAACCGTCTGCTGGCCGAATCCATCCGCTCCAATCCGGAGGTGGTCCGTCTGCGGGAGGTGGAGCGCACGCTCGGCATCTGCCCGCTCAGCGCCGACACCTGCGTGGTCGGCTCGGACGTCAACATCTCGGCCCTGATCGCCTCGCGGGATGGAGCGGCGGCGGCGCAATAGGAACTATTGTTCCTGAGAAAACCGGCGTCCGATTTTGACGCAGGCACATGTTAGCGGCTGACCATGGTCGACCGCGCCCCGCCTTGGATCCGGACTCCCCGGACTCTCCGGACTGTTTTTTCCGTGCCCGCCATCCGGACTCGCCGGACCCGGCGGACTCTGTTTTCAGAGTTCGGATCGCCCGTGGCCTGCCTCTGCGACTCTCGCTAAGGAACGGAGCATGAACACGCTCTCGATCGCTCTCGCCGTCGTCTCACTGGTCCTCGCGGCCGGTTTCCTGTGGGCCTTTCTGGGCTGGCAGAAGGCGATGGGCGCCCTGGTTTCGGCTCAAGAGAAGGTCGCCCTGATCGAGGAGAGCCGCGCCACCATGGGCGATCTGCTGCGCGCCCAGGCGGCCCAGTCGGCCCAGGTCATCGCCGACCAGATGGTCACCCGCGCCACCGAAACCTTCCAGGCCCAGGACCGCGTCGCCCGCGAGCGGATGGAGGCCCAGCTGAAGCCCGTCGCCGAGACCCTGGCCAAGTTCGAGACCCAGGTCGCCGCGCTCGAGAAGGCGCGGGCGGAGGAGACCGGCACGCTGAAGGAACAGCTCTCGGCCCTGATGCTCGCCTCGACCGCCACCCGCGACGAGGCCAAACGTCTGACCGAGGTCCTGCGCGGCAACACCGGCCGACGCGGCCGCTGGGGCGAACAGACCTGCCGAAACGTGCTGGAGGCCGCCGGCATGGCGGGCCGGTTCGACTTCACCGAACAGTCGTCCAGCGCCAATGACGAAGGTCGCCAGATGCGGCCGGACTTCCTGGTCAAACTGCCCGGCGGCGGCCTGTTCGTCATCGACGCCAAGGTCCCGCTGGCCTTCCCGGATGCCGCAGAGCCCGACGACGAGGTGCGTGACTCCGCCATGGCCGCCCGCAACGCCGCCAGCATCAAGACCCACGTCCGCGATCTCGCGGCCAAGGCCTATCAGGACCAGTTCAAGCCCAGCCCCGACTTCGTTGCCCTGTTCGTGCCCAGCGACGCCTTCCTGTCGGCGGCCCTGGATCGCGAGCCGGACCTGATGACCGATGCAATGGCGCGGCGTGTCATCATCGTGACGCCGTCGACCCTGTTCGCCCTGTGCAAGGCCGTAGCCTACGGCTGGCGCGCCGAGGAACAGTCGAGGAACGCCGAAGAGGTCGCGAAACTGGGCAAGGAGCTCTACAAACGCCTGTCGGTCATGGGCGGCCATCTGACCGGCGTCGGCCGGGCGCTGGAACAGGCGGTCGGCAAATACAACCAGTTCGTGGGCTCCATGGAGAGCCAGGTCATGGTCTCCGCCCGCCGCTTCGAGGACCTGCAGGTCGATCACGAGGGCAAGGACCTGCCCGGTCTGACCGCGATCGATCAGTCGCCGCGCGGCCTGACCCGCCCGGAACTGGTCGTGGCCGAAGGCGCGACCGCCGCCTTGACCAAGGCGTGACCCGTCAATGGACAAGGGTGCTTGACACGTCGGTTGCGTAATGTAAAAGATCCTTGTCTTCGCGACAAGGAAAGTTGTCATGTCCAAACGCCTCTGGCCGGTCATCGGCAAGTCCATTCTTGGCCTGCTCGCCATCCTTGCCCTGTTATTCGTCGTCGTCGTCGCGATAGGCTTCCTCAGCGCCCACGGAACCGTGTCGGCTGACCGGGCCATAGTGACGGCGATGATCATTTTCGCCGTCGTCATCATGATCGGCTCGCTGGCAGCAGGCGTCGCCTGGATGCGCTCGATCGATGAAGCCGCACGCGAGGCCCATAAGGCCGCTTGGTACTGGGGCGGTTGCGCGGGCATGGCCGTGGGCGGGGTCGGTATCATTCTGGCCGGTCTGCCGCAGGCGGCGAGCGTCAAGATCATTGCCTACGACGGCCGCACGGATCCCGCAGCCTACATGGCGGCCGGAGCCTTCGGCATGATGTTGCTCATGCTGCTGGGCTACGCTGTGGTCTGGGCTTGGTGGTGGTTCGCCCGGACACGGAGCTGAGCATGAACAACCATCTCAGAACGCTGCGCGCTGACCGGGGGTGGAGCCAGGCCGACCTGGCCGCTGCCCTGAGTGTCTCGCGCCAGACCGTCAATGCGCTGGAGACCGGTCGTTATGACCCGTCCCTTCCGCTCGCCTTCAAGATCGCGCGGGTTTTCGAACAGCCCATTGAATCCATCTTCTCCGATGAAGGAGCCTGACATGATGTCCCGGTCCGAACTCACGACCCAGCCGCTCATCGTCAAGATCATTGGCGGCCTCGCCCTGGCCGCAGTCGGGGCCCTGACCGGCTACGGTCTGGCAAACGCCCTTGAAGGCAACCGGGACGCGCCCTGGGCCGACAGCCTGGCCCTCGCCATGGCGGTGGCCCTGCTGACCATCGCCGGGCTCAGCGCCATCACCATGGCCCTGCGCCCCTCGACCGTCCCCAGGGGCTGCGGGGTCCTGCAGATCATCGTCTTCCTGCTCGCCGGCCTCATGTTGCTGGCCCCCATGTATGCTCCGGCCCTTGCCTCGCCGGACACGGTCTTCGGCGGCATAGTCGTGCTGCTGATCATCCAGACAGTCGCCAACGTCATGCTCTGGCGCGCCGCCGACGAAATGCTGCGCCAGGTCATGGCGGAAACCAGCGCCATGGCCTTCTGGGCCCTGCAGGGGTCGCTGTTCCTCTATGCCGCCGCCGAGCGCCTAGGCCTCGTCGACACCGTCAGCGGCTGGGGCCTGACCGGCATCCTGATGGCCGTCTATCTGGTCGCCTCCATCGTCGCCGCCGCCCGTCGCGGTATCGCCTGAGCGTTCGTCGCTCCCTCTTCCCCGAAAGCCTGATCGAAAGGATCTGAGCCATGACCTTCGCCGCCTGCCTGAAGTCCACCACAGCCGCCGCCGGCCGCGCCGCGCTCGGCGTCGCCCTTGGCCTTGGCCTGACCGGCGCCCTGCTGGGAGCCGCGCCAGCGGTCGCCTTCGCCCAGGACGCTGCCGCAGCCCCGGCCGCCGCCCGCGCGGTCATGCCCGCCCAGGGCCAGGGCCCGGCCTTGTGGGTCCTCCGCGACTCGGATTCCACCCTCTATCTGTTCGGCACGGTCCACGTCCTGCGCCCCGAGACGGCCTGGGGCACGCCCCGGGTCGACGCCGCCTTCGACAGCGCCGACCGGGTCATCCTCGAGATCTCCAACCCCGATGACCAGGCGGCGATCATGCCTCTGGTCCAGCAGTTCGGCATTTCACCGGACAGACCCCTCTCGAGCCTGCTGACGCCTGCCGAGCTGGCCCAGCTCGACACCGCCGCGCAGACCATCGGCGCCACGGCGGCCCAGCTGGATCCCCTGCGCCCCTGGCTCGTCGCCCTGTCGCTGTCTGTCGCCCCGCTGGTCAAGGCCGGCTACGATCCCCAGTCCGGGGTGGAGCTGATCTTCAAGGCGCGGGCCGAGGCGGCCGGGAAGCCGGTCGCCGGCTTCGAGACCATCGACAAACAGGTCTCCATGCTGGCGGGCCTGTCCGAGGACACCCAGCTGGCCTTCCTGCGCGCGACGCTCGAGGAGGTCGAGAATGCAACGGCCGAACTCGACGCCCTTGTCGGTGCCTGGGCGACAGGCGACGTCGCCTCGATCGAACGGCTGGGCGTGGCCGAGATGCGCGCTCAGTCCGAAGAGATCTACCAGGCCCTGCTGGTGAGCCGGAACACCGACTGGGCCGACCAGATCCAGACCTTGCTGGCCGGTTCGGGGACCGTCTTCATCGCCGTGGGTGCCGCCCACCTTGCCGGCGACGACAGCGTTCAGGAAATCCTCGAGGATCGGGGCGTGGACGTCGAGGTCGCCCGGTGACGGACGGCCCTTAACGCGCTCCGGTGCCGACCAACCCGCGCTGGGTCAGGATCACAGTGATCGGCCTGATCGCCCTGGTCTGGATCAACGCCATTATTGCGATCGTCGGCGGCCAGCCCTGGATCGAGGCCGGGGTCGGGGCGCTGCTCGCCACCTTCCTGCTGTCGGCGGTCGACCTTGGTCTGGATTTCAGCCGAAAGCAGGGAGAACGCGCATGAAACGGTCGGCCGCCGTGGTCTTCGTTATCGTTGTCCTCGGCTGGGTCTGGCTGGAGGTCTTCTCTGACCAGCCCGTCGAGGGGCTCAAGGACGTTCTGTTCTGGATCGGTATGGGGGCCGTGCTGGTCAGCGGCTGGGGGACCGGAGCCGCGCCTCGCGCTGACGGGTGCGGCTTGGAGCGGGCGGCGGGAATCGAACCCGCACGAAAAGCTTGGGAAGCTTTCAGGCTACCACTACATCACGCCCGCGGAAGCTGGCAGCACCCTAGCGAAAAGCGCCCGGCGCTCAAGTGCGGACGGCGCGGTCGCTGAATTATCCAGTCTCGTGAAAATCCGTCCGGACAAGGAATCATTGTCTCGTCGTTGTTGTAAAGTATTCGTCGCGATAAATTGACGAATATCGATCCGACTTCGGATGAACTGTAATAATCGGGAGAATTTCTGTCATTTCAGCTTTGCAATGAACTCTTAAAGGCGGCCCTCGGGAGCGCTGGGATCGTGTCGGAATGACGCGCGGCGCTCCGCACATTTCCAACCCGAGGGGAACTCGATGCTTCGTCTGACCAAGGTTCTGATGGCCGGTGCGGCCGTGATGGCGCTGGCCGCCTGCGGCTCCGCCGAAGTGGCGTCCCCCGGCGAGGGTGATTTCGGCGGCGGCACCGGCACCGGCGGCGGTACGGGCCCGACCCCGCTTCCGCCCGGCACCCCGGCGGCGGATTGCCCGACCGGTCTTAGCAACATCGGTCTGGTCGCCGGTGGCACCCTGCGCGCCTGCCAGCTGCCCCAGGACATCATCGGCAACCTGACCCTGTCGGTCCGCGCCGGCACCATCTATGCCATCGCCGGACGCACGCAGGTCGGTATCGACCGCGGCATTGATCCCGCTGCCCCCACCGGCTCGCAGGGCATCCTGACGATCGATCCGGGCGTGCGCATCTTCGCCTCGGGTGGTTCGGACTATCTGATCGTCAACCGCGGTTCGCAGATCTTCGCCGAGGGCACGGCGTCCAACCCGATCATCTTCACCAGCCGCCAGAACGTCGAAGGCACCACCACCCTGACCTCGCAGGGTCAGTGGGGCGGTCTCGTCCTTGCCGGCCGCGCGCCGCAGGCCAACTGCCAGCTGACCGCCCCGGTGACCTGCACCGGCCAGGTTGAGGGCACCTCGGCCTTCTACGGCGGCAACACCCCGACCGATAACTCGGGCCGCATCCGCTACGTCCAGATCAAGTTCTCGGGCTTCGAGATCTCGACGGGCAATGAACTGCAGGGCCTGACCATGGGCGGCGTCGGCTCGGGCACCACGGTCGAGTTCGTCCATGTCCACAACTCGTCGGATGACGGCATCGAAATCTTCGGCGGCAACGTCAATCTGAGCCGGATCGTCATCACTGGAGCAGACGATGACGGCCTCGACACGGACACCGGCTGGCGCGGTGGTGCCCAGTTCGGCATCGTGACCCAGCGCGCCCCGACCTCGACCAGCCGCTCGGCCGGCTTTGAGTTCTCGGCGGCCCCGGCCGCCACCCCGCTGGCCAGCCGCTACAACTCGCAGCCGCGCATCTCCAACTGGACCCTCGTCGGCCGCAACGCGCCGACCGACGCCCACACTGTGGCCCACTTCGACACCGGGACTGCTGCGACCGTGATCAACTCGGTGTTCACCGCCGCTACCGGTTCGGTCGCCGGCTGCCTGGCCATCGCCGACGCTGACACCCAGACGGCGGGAGCCAACTTCCGCTCGGTGTTCATGTCTTGCCCGATCTCCTACCGTCCGGCGAACGTCACGATCTCGACCGCCGTCTTCACCACGGCCCCGAGCGTCGGCAACACGGCAGCCGGCACCAACACCATGACGGCCCCGGCCTCCGGCACGACCCTGACCAACCAGGTCCTGACGTTCATCAATGGTGCCAACGAGGCCGCAGTGGTCCCGGTGAACGCTCCGGCCGTATACAGCGCCTTCACGGCGACGACCTATATCGGTGCCGTCCAGAATGCTGCCGACACCTGGTACGCCGGCTGGACCTGCGGCCTGTCGGGCAACACGACCTGCTGATGACGGAAGCACGGCGGCGATCCCTTGGGGGACCGCCGCCGCCTTTCCCGCTTTCCGTTTGAACCCCTTCAAGGCGCAGATCATGAAGACGCTCTCTCTGACCCTAACAGGGGTCCTCCTGGCCACCAGCGCACTGATCGCGCCAGGAATGGCCTACGCACAAACCACACCGCCCCCGGTCGAGGCTGACCAGTCCGCCGAACCGCAGGACGAAACCACCGAGGTCGAGGAAATCGTCGTCCTGGGCCGCTATATTCCCGAGCCGAACCGCGAAAGCCCCGAGGTCGCCGCCTTCCTGACGTCCGAGGACCTGGCCCGCACCGGCGATTCAAACGCCGCCGCTGCCCTGACCCGGGTGACCGGTCTGTCGATCGTCGAGGGCCGGTTCATCTATGTCCGTGGCCTCGGTGAGCGTTATTCCTCGGCCCTGCTGAACAACTCGCCGCTTCCGAGCCCCGAGCCGCTGCAGCGGGTCGTGCCGCTCGACCTGTTTCCTTCCAGCATCCTGGACGGTGTGACGGTCCAGAAGACCTATTCGGTCAACTATCCCGGCGAGTTCGGTGGCGGTGTCATCGACCTGCAGACCATCGACGCGCCCGCTGATCCCTTCTTCACCCTGTCGACCGGCATCGGTGCCAACACCGAGACGACCGCCCAGGAAGGCCTCATCTACTTCGGCGGCCGCACCGATTTCCTCGGCTTCGACGACGACACGCGTGACGTCCCGGGCCCGCTGGCGCTGGCGTTCGCGTCGGGCCGGCGCATCCAGGCCGGACCGAACTACACCCCGGTCCAGTTGCGCCAGATCGGCCAATCGCTCAGCAACGCGCCGCTGCGCCTGCTTCAGCGCGAGGAAATTCCGGTTGATTTCAGCCTTTCGGCAGCAGGCGGCTTCTCGAACGAGACCCCGATCGGCGCGCTCGGTGTCATTCTGTCGGCTGGCTATGACAACAGCTCGAAAACGCGCGAGGGTTTGCAGGAAGAGGGCCAGTTCTCGGGCTCCAATCTGATCGTCTCAACCAGCAAGGCCTTCCGGTCGACGCAGAACGATGTCCAGCTGAACCTGCTCGGTGGCCTGTCGTTGTCGAACCTTGATCACGAGGTCCGCTGGACCAACTTCTATGTCCGCAACACCTCAAAGGAAGCGCGGATTCAGGAAGGCCCCGACTTCGATGCCGGCGGCTCGGTCATCCGCGACGACTTCACAGAATGGTACGTGCGCCAGCTGTTCTCGACCCAACTGGCAGGCGAGCACGAGTTCGCCGATGGTGCCCTGGAGATCGACTGGCGGGCGGCCTATTCCACCACTTCGCGGGACGCTCCGTATGAGACGCGTTTCGGCTACGGGCTCAGCGCGACCGGGGCCTACGTCCACGATATCAACCGCAATCTGATCTCGTTCAGCGAACTTAGCGACGACGTGGTGTCGGGCGGAGCGGACTTCCGCTACACCCTGCCGCTATCAGACTATCGCGAAGCGGTGTTCAGCCTGGGTGTCGCCTATTACGACAACACCCGGGACTCCGAGCGTCGCGACCTGCGCTTCATCTCGCCGGGCGGCCTGTCCCAGGACCAGCGGGAGTCGCGCGTCGACTTCCTGTTCTCGGACTTCAATATCAACGGCACGACGCTTCAGCTGGAGGAGATCACCGGCTCCAACGGGGCGGCGGCCTATGACGGGGCGCTGACGGTCAATGCCGTCTATGGCCAGGTTGAGGCGGAGATTATTCCGCTGGTCAATCTCACCGTGGGCGTTCGCTACGAGGACGGCGAACAGTCGATCACGCCGCGGGACCTGTTCGGCGGGGCGGCACCCTTCCGTTCGACCCGGATTGAAGAACAGTATTGGTTGCCCGCTGCGACGGTGACCTGGAACTTCGCCGAGGACATGCAGCTGCGCCTCGCCGCCTCGCAGACCATCGGGCGTCCGCAGTTCCGCGAACTGGCTCCGCAATCCTATACGGATCCGGACAGCGACCGGACCTTTATCGGCAACCCGTTCCTGATCGACACCGAGTTGCTGAACCTGGATGCCCGCTGGGAATGGTATTTCGCCCGCCAGCAGTTCATCACGGCCGGTGTCTTCTACAAGGACCTTGAGAATCCGGTCGAATCGATCATCGTCGACGTCGGAAACCAGCGCCAGCAGTCCTATCTGAACGCGCCCCAGGCCACGATTTTCGGTGCCGAGGTCGAGGCCAAGAAGTTCTTCGAGTTCCCGGACAGCGCCATGTCGTTCATCGCCAACAAGCGCTGGTTGGTGCAAGCCAACTACACTTTCTCGGACTCCGAGGTGAAGGTGGAAGCCGCCGACCGTGTGCTGACACTCGGCGGTGCAGGACGGCCCGAGAGCGCGGCCTTCTTCATTGCCGATGGCAGCCGGATGCAGGGCCAGTCCGAGCACGTCGCCAACCTGCAACTGGGCTGGGAAGACGATACGGCCCGGTCGCAGGCGACCATCATCGTCAACTACGTCTCCGAGCGGATCACGGCCCGCGGTGCCGGCGTAGGCGGTAGCCGCGAGCCTGACTACATCCAGGAGCCGGGCGTGTTCCTCGACTTCGTGTATCGCAAGGACTTCACTGCGATGGACCGGGACCTCGGCTTCGCCCTGGAACTCCGTAATCTGCTCTCGACCGCCTTTGATGAATATCAGGAGAAGGGCAACAAGATCCGGATCAACAACTACGATCTCGGCTCCAGTGCCTCGGTCAGCCTGACCGCCCGCTTCTAAAAGAGCTTACGAGTTCAGAGACCAGGGCCGTCGACCGTGAGGTGGGCGGCCCCTTTTTTTTGTCCTCCCCCGTCGGGGGAGGGGGACCGCGAAGCGGTGGAGGGGGCCCGAACCAAACACCGAGTTCGTGGTCGGCCCCCTTCGTCACGTCGCGAAGGGCTCCGGGCCACCTCCCCCGATGGGGGAGGATGTTAGTCCACCGCCCGATAGACGACCTCGCCATCGACGATGGTCAGAACTGCGTGACCCTTGGGAATGTCCGCCTCCGGAACAGTCATCAGGTCGATGTCGAAGGCGGTGAAATCGGCGCGTTTGCCGACCTCAATGGTGCCCAGTTCGTCTTCGCGGAACGAGGCGAAGGCGGGCCACAGGGTGAACATCTTCAGGGCCGTGGCGCGGTCGACGGCCTCGTTCGGGCGCCAGTCGGGTCCCTGGAAGCCTTCCAGATCGCGGCGGGCGACGGCGGCGTAGAACTCGATCAGGGGATCACCGCGCTCGACGGGTGCGTCGGAGCCTCCGACCACGACGACGCCGAGATCCACCAGACTGTGCCAGGCATAGGCACCGTCCAGCCGGGCATCGCCGAGACGGGCCGGGGCGAAGTGGAAGTCGCCGATGGCGTGGCTGGGCTGCATGGACGCGATGACCTGCAGGTCCCGGAACATCGGCTCATCCGAGGGGAGCAGGATCTGGGCGTGCTCTATCCGCCAGCGGGGATCTGCGATGGCGCGTTCACCCGGCGGCACAGCCGCCATGGCGTCGCGATACCAGTTCAGCACCTCGGTATTGCCCCGGTCGCCGATGGCGTGGGTGGCGGCCTGGATGCCCGCGCGCAGCGCGTTTTCGTACAGCGGGACCATCTCCTCGCGCGTCGTCTGCATCAGGCCCGAGGTATGGGGAGCGTCAGAGTAGGGGGCGTGCAGGGCGGCACCGCGTGAGCCGAGGGCGCCGTCGACGTAGTATTTGATGGCCCGGGTGATGATCCGGCCGTCGGCGACGCTCCGCGGGCCGGAGGCGATCAGGGCCGCGCCGCCCTCTGGCGTGACGCTGTTGTAGATGCGCAGCGGTGCCTCACCGGCCTCGGCCATCTGTTCCAGCAGGGGGATGTCGGACCAGGGCGCGCTCATGAAATGGACGCCGGTCCAGCCGTAGCGGGCCTCAACCCGGAAGCCGGCGCGGTAGGCGTTCCGCTTCGCCTCGGGATCGGCCTGGGGCATCAGGGGGGCGAGAAGGGACATGGCGGCGTCGACAAGGAAGCCGGTCGGTCGCCCGTCAGGGCCTTTGGCGATCTCCCCGCCCGACGGGGCGATGGTCGAGGCGTCGATATCGGCGGCGGCGAGGGCGGCCGAGGAGGCCGTGATGGCGTGGCCGTCGGCGCGTTCCAGCAGGACGATACGGCCGGGTGCGGCGGCATCGAGGTCGGCGGCGGTCAGGAATCGGGCCCCGTTCGCGCTCTCCGGCCAGCGCGTCTCGATCCAGCCGCGGCCGATGATCGGGCCGTCGGGATGGGCCTCGGCCCAGGCCGTCAATCTGGCCATGGCGTCGACCACGGAGATCGAGCCCTCGAGGTTCAGCGTCAGCTCGCGCCAGCCGATCCCGTCGAGATGGGCGTGGCCGTCGGTGAAGCCGGGGAAGAGGGTCGCGCCATCGAGGTCGATGACGGTCAGGCCCTCGGTCGAGGGAGTGTCGGCGGCGGAGCCAACGTATGCGATGCGGCCGGCGCGGGCGATGACGACCTCGGCGGTGGGGGAGGCTTCATTGCCGGTGTGGATGGTCCCTCCCCGGATCAAGAGGTCCTGCGCCTGTGCCGGAAGAGCGAGGGCCGCGAAGGCGGCGGCGGTCAGGAAGGTTCGAAGCATGGGGTCACCGGACTGGCGGAAATCGGACCTGGAGTTGCGGGGATTGGCGCGCGAAGGTCAAGGCCGGGTGGAGCGGCGGTCGGCCCGGACTCCAGAACACCGTCCGAAGCGTTCGAAGCGTTCGAAGCGTCCGGGAAGGCGTCGAGACTCCGGAAATTGGAGTCCAGATAGTCCGTAGAGTCTACTCGGCGGGGGCGCGTGATGGCGATGTCAAAGACCGGGACCAGTGTCTCACGGTTTTCGGGAGCGGTTGGGATAAGGCCTCTGAATCATTCCGACCGTTGATTTCAATGGCGGATTCGGGGGATGTGTTGATGGGTATGGCTTCCCTCTCCCGGCGGGAGAGGGCTTGAGGCTTGCAGAGCGAAGCGATGCGCCAGCCGAAAGGGTGAGGGTCGTGCCTCACCGGTTAGCATCCGACCCTCACCCTTTCGCGCAAGTCCGATCGCCTGACGGCTCCCGGGCGCTCAAGCCCTCTCCCACCGGGAGAGGGAAGATTAACCCGCGACCGGAGACGGAACCCCGACCACGTCGTCGACCGAGCCCGTTGTGACCGGGTGATACCCCGGCCGCGCCGTCGCATAGACGCGCGTCGCGATGGGACGGCCCCAGTCGCCCTGGCCCCACAGGGAGGTGTAGAGCGGCAGGACGAATTTGCGGCGGCCCTGCGAGGTCAGGAAGCGTTCCAGCGTCGGCACGGCCGGCTGGTAGCGATGGGCGACGACGACCTGGAGCCACTGGAACAGAACCTCGGCATTGCCTTCGGCGCGCAGATTCAGGGTGGTTTCCAGATCGGCCAGCTGGGCGTTGGTGAGCCATGGCCGGGTCGCGGCGGCACCCGCAGGACGCCAGGCGAGGAAATGCTGGCGCTCCTGCGTCGACCAGCCGGACCAGGGGATTGCCGAGGCTGGGCCCTTGTCGGCGAAAAAGGCGTCGGCGGCGGTGTCGACGGCCGTCAGGGCGGTCGAGACCGGGGCCTGGGCGTTCGACGGCAGGCCGGGCTGATAGACCCAGTTGTCGAGCTGCAGCTCACGCTCCAGCCCTGAGTCGTCGCGCACCAGATTGGCGCGGATGTCGACCAGGAAGCCGGCCGCGGTCATCGGGCGGAAGGCGTTGCGTTCGAAATAGCCCTTGAGCCAGGCGTCGAACCGTTCGCGGCCGACGATGCGCTCGATGGTGCGCAGGAAGGCGGCCCCCTTCTCGTAGGGGATGTCGTTCAGACCGGCGTCGGGATCGCGGCCTTCGAGATCGACATGCAGGCGGGTGTCGAGCGGCTCCATATCGGCCAGCGACGACTGCAGGTCATTCCAGCCGAGGACCTGGAGCATCATCGCGCGGTCGCGGCCGTAGACCGCCTCCATGATCCGGTTCTCGAAATAGGTGGTCGTGCCCTCGTTGAGCCAGATGTCGGCCCAGGTGGCGTTGGTGACGAGGTTGCCGGACCAGCTATGCGCCAGCTCGTGAGCGACCAGCGAAACCAGCGACTTGTCGCCGGCGACCACGGTCGGGGTGGCGAAGGTCAGGCGCGGGTTCTCCATCCCGCCGAACGGGAAGGAGGGCGGCAGGATCAGCAGGTCATAGCGGCCCCAGCGGTAGGGGCCGTAAAGGGCCTCGGCTGCGTCGACCAGCTGGCGCATCTCGGAGAACTCGTTGCGCGCGGCCTCCAGACGGCTCGGCTCGGTCCAGACGCCGACGCCTTCGCCGACGGAGGCGAACGACAGGTCGCCGACCGCGAGCGCGATCAGATAGGGCGGGACCGGATTGGTCATGCGGAAGCGATAGGCGTGCATGCCGTCAGCGGCGCGTTCGCCGTCGGGCGTCAGCATCTCGGCCGACATGACGGCCTTGAGCGCCTCGGGCACGGTGATCTTGGCGGACCAGGTCTGGCGGATACCGGGGCTGTCCTGGGTCGGGACCCAGGTCCGGGTCAGGATGGCCTGACCCTGGGAGAACAGGAAGGGTTGCTGGCCGCCCGCCGTTTGCGCCGGGGTCAGCCATTGCAGGGCGGCGGCGTCCGGGCGGGTCGAATAGGTCACCACGACCTTCCGGGCCTTGCCGGCCTGGAAGGCGGGAACGGTGACGGTCAGGGCCTGGCCCTTGATGGGGTCCTCGGCACCGAGCGCGAACTGCAGGGCATTGCCCCTGTCGTCGGCGACTGAACGGATCTCCAGGTTCCTGATGTCGAGGATGACCTGGGTCGCGCCGGGCTCACCCGTGACGTCGAGGGTGGCCGTGCCGCTGAGCGTTTTCGTCGCGAAGTCGGCGGTGAGGTCGAGATCGACGTGTTTGACCCGGGCAACGGCGGGTCGGGCATACGAGTGGATATCCGCCTCATAGGTCACGGGCGCGGTCGCCGAGGCCGGCAGGGGCGGCATGTCGGACCTGCTGTCGGACTGGCCGCAGGCGGCGACGGCGGCGAGCAGGGCGGCGGTAGAAACCATGGCGATCAGGCGGGCGCGGGACATCGAGGCGAACTCCGAAACGTTTCGGCGCGGAGGGAGCCCTGAAAGTGCGGCGAGATCAAGGGGCGGTTTACTTCGCCGCGACCGGGACCGGATTGCGGGCGACGAACAGCTTGCCGCGTTCAGCGATCAGCACGAACAGCAGGGCCGTGATCCCGCACAGGGTGATGCCGAGCGTCATGGGCACGACCGTGCCGTTGAACGACTGGCCGATGCCGAAGCCGATCAGCGAGCCGATGATGGTCGAGATGAACCCCTGGGCCGAGGAGGCGGTGCCGGCGATATGGCCCATCGGCTCCATCGCCATGGCGCCGAAATTCCCGGCCAGCAGCCCGAAGCAGAACATGGTGCAGGCCTGCAGGATGCCGAAGGTCCAGATCGTCTCGTGGCCGCTGAGCGTGACCATCAGGTGGATGGCGGCGAAGGTGATGAAGCCCAGCAGCGCCGTGTGGCCGATCATCCGCGAGCCCAGCTTCTCGACCAGCCGGGCGTTGACGACGGAGGCTATGGCGATGCCGCCGGCGATCAGGGCGAAGACGGTAGTGAACAGGGCCGGGGCCTCGAACACGTCGAAGAAGATCTGCTGCGACGAGTTGATGAAGGCGAACAGGGCGCCCGTGATCGCCGTCATGGCCAGGGTGTAGCCGATGGAGATGCGGTGGGTGACGGCCTCCCTGAAGGCCAGGGCGATGCGGCGCGCCTCGATCGGCAGGCGATCCTCGGGGTGCAGGGTCTCGGGCAGGCGGAGACCGGCCCAGATCATCAGGGCGACGCCGGCGAAGGCGAGGACGCCGAAGATCGCTTCCCACGGCGCGACGAGCAGGATGGCCTGGCCCAGCGAGGGGGCGATGACGGGCACGCCGAGGAAGACGAGGAAGCTGAGGCTCATGACCCGCGCCATGGTCCGCCCCGAGAAGCGGTCGCGAACGATGGAGACGGCCAGCACCCGTGTGGCGGCCGAGCCCATGCCCTGGCCGATGCGGGCGAGGATCAGGGTCTCGAAGGTCGGGGCCAGCATGGCGACGATGCTGAAGGCGACATAGATGCCGACGCCGATCATCAGGATCGGCTTGCGCCCGAACCGGTCAGCGAGCGGGCCATAGACGATCTGCATGGCGCCGAAGCCGAGCAGATAGGCGGTGATAACCCACTGGCGGCTGTTCTCGTTGGTGACCCCGAGCGCGTTGCCGATGTCGGGCAGGGCCGGCAACATGGAGTCGATGGCCAGTGCATTGAGCGCCATCATCAGGGCGATCATGCAGACGAACTCGGGGAAGCCGGGGCCTTTGGGCCTGGCGATTTCGTCTGCTGCTGAGGTCATTGCGCCCAGATGAGCCTTGCGGCGCGACGCCGCAACCGCGAGGCCTGTAACTTTTCGCAACTGCGAGATGACGCCGGAGGGGTCGTCGTTACGGCATGAACTGGATGGTGCGGGCGAACTGGTGATCGGCGGACGACCGGTCGGTGGTCGCGTCGCACATCAGGGCGATCGCGGCCTCGCCGAAGCCCATGCCGGGGTGGGTCTCTTCCAGGATCCTGCAATCGCCGACGTGGCCATCGGCGAAGGCGGTGCATTCCAGGGTCACGGCGACGCTCTGGAGCATGGGGGTGGGTGCCGGATCGACGGCCAGGACCGGCGCCGGCTCGACGAGCGACGCGCGGGTGAGCACGGGCTGGCCCAGCGAGGGGTCGACGAACAGGGCGAGGGCGAGGGTCAGGGCGATCATGGGACGGGCCTTTGGACTGCTGCATCAATGATCGACGAACGGGAGCGTTCCAGCTGTGCAGCAGGCGACAACGGACCTATCGCTGTTGTGACCCGTTCGGCACACTGGCGAGACGGACAACAGGGCGACCCATGGCGAAACGACCGGCGACGGCGAAGAAGACCCTGTCGGCGGCGAACCTGAAGGCACTGGGGGACGCGCGGCTGGCCGACCTGCTGATGGAGATGGCCGGCGAGGACGCGGGCTGGAAGCGGCGGCTCCGCATGGAGCTGGCGGCCGAGGTCGGGGCGGCCGATCTGGCGCTGGAGATCGACAAGCGGCTGAACACCCTGGCGGGAAGCCGGACGCGGGTGTCGTGGCGCAAGCGGCCGGAATTGCTGGCCGATCTGGCGACGGTGCGGCGGATCATCGTGGACAGACTGGCGGCCATGGATGCGCGGCTGGGGCTGGACCGGCTGGTGGCCTGGTTCGACCTCTATCCGGGGCTGGCGTCACGGGTGAAGGATCCGAAGGGCGAACTGGCCCTGTTGTTCGACGGGTCATCGACCGAGCTGGCGGCGACGGCGTCGCTGGCCGGACCGGAGGTCGCGGCGCCGATCCTGATCGAGGCGCTGAACACCCGGCTGTCGGAATGGGGATCGTGGATAGGGCGAGGGGCGGCGGGCCTGAGCAAGCCACTGGCGCGGGCGCTGCTGACCGGGATCACCGAGGGCCGGCCGAAGCCCGCCGGGCGGCTGGCCCTGGTGGTGCGGAAACTGGCGGACCGGGCGGGGGATCTGGACGCCTGGATCGCGTCCCTGCCGGAACAGGACCGGATCAAGCCGGAGATCGGGGCCGAGGTCGCGCGGCGGCTGGCCGAGGCGGGGCGGGCGGTCGAGGCGCGGGCGGCGCTGGAGGCCTCGCGGCCGAGGTTGGTAGAAGCGTCGCGCCCGGGGCGGCGCGAGCCCGAGGTTCCGCCGCCGCCGCCCGAGGCCTGGCTGACCGCCGAGATCGCCGTCCTTGAGGCGGAGGGGGATGCGAAGGGGGCCAGCGACGCGCGCTGGATGCTGTTCGAACGAACCCTGGCCGAGGCGCCGTTGCGGGCCGAGATCGCGAAGCTGGCGGACTTTGAGGATGTCGTCGCCCTGGACCGCGCCTTTGCCCATGCGGCGGCCTGGCCGGATGCGACGGCCGGGTTGAGGTTCCTGATGACCTGGCCGGCGCTGCGTGAGGCGGGCGAGATGGTGGTGGCCCGTGCGGGCGAGCTGCGCGGCTCGGCCGACGAGGTGCCGCTGTGGGCGTCACGGCTGGAAGGGCGGCATCCGGCGGCGGCCCTGGCCCTGACCCGGTCGCGGGCGGTGGCCCTGACCCGGCTGGCGCTGGGCAACGGCGGGGAGGAGGTCGAGCACCTGATCCAGCAGGCCGTCGCGCTGGCCGCCCGGATCGGGGATGACGGGCACGACGGGTTCCTGCTGGCGCTGGAAGAGGCGGCCCGGCCGGTAAGGCGCGGCTGGCGGACGTAGTGACAATAGTTATCGCCAAAAAGTTTGGCCGGCGCGTCGTGTTGGCGTCGGACACGATGATATCGGATGCATCTACTGGTCGCGGCGACCCAATCCCAGGGCGCCTGAAAGCGATCTGCCTGAGCCCGACAGTGTCGGTCGCATACGCGGGACATTCGGATCCTGCAGTCCACGCGATCCGCGCCGCAAGACGGACATTGCTCGCTACGGGCTCAGTGCACGCGGCTGCGGACGTTCTTGTCGATGCGAGTGGCGATACCGCTTTTGATGCGGATTTCATCTTCGCGTTCCACGAGGCTGGAGTTCCTTACCTTCACAAGATCAGAGCGGGCGCGATGACGGATGATCTAACCGACTGCTTTGTCGGCGATCCGATGATGGTGGCCGCACTTCATCAAGCCCGTGCGACCTTAGGCACCGAGATGCCGGAGCTTGGCGTCCTGGCCGGCGAGGGGACATTCTGGAACGCTTTCACTCAGCTTTTCATGACGCGCGGCATTGCTCTTGCGGACGGAGTTGGAGGAGTGGCGATCGGTCTGATCGCGTCGCCCTTTGGTCATCATTACATTCGGCAGGTTGTGAGCATGGCTTGGGACACCATCGACCTCGGGCGGGGCATCACTGACGCTCAGCATAGAGCGCAGAGAAGCGGCGAAACTGCTTGGATTGTGGAAACCATACCCGCGAGTTTGCGCGGGGTCGCCGTGGTCGGCTTGGGGTTTCCGCAAGCAGGCGTCGCGTTCCTTCACTCGCCGCTGACAACGGACGTGGTGGAAAGAATAGACTTGGGGCCGCCGACTGGAGCTGGCTTCATTAATTCTAGTTCGCTGCAAATCGCGATTCAAAATCGAGCCAACGAACTGGCGAATCTGCTTGGTTGCGGTGTCGTAGAACTAGAAGGCGACGATGCGTGGCTTGGGCCCTTATGACGGGCAACTTGCACTGCAGTGTACTGCGCTGTTGTGCAGACGTTGGTGCCCCCGGTCGGACTCGAACCGACACTCCTCGCGGAACCGGATTTTGAGTCCGGCGCGTCTACCAATTCCACCACAGGGGCCTGCGGACGGACTTCTTAGTGGGCTATCGCGCGTCGCGCTACTTGAGCCGGGAATTTTCCTCCGCCCCTTGCGTTCCATCGTGGTGTAACGCATTTGCGCCTTCATGACCGAGCCTTTCCCCGACCTCGCCGTCGTCTATGAGCACCCCGAATGGTTCGAGCCGCTGTTCGCGGCGCTGGACCGGCACGGGGTCAGCTATGTGAAGGTCCCGCTGGCGGGGAGCACCTTCGATCCGGCCGGTTCGCCGGCGCCGGGGACGGTGGTGTTCTCGCGGGTGGCGATGTCGTCCTTCCTCCGGGAGCCCGAGCATCCGATCTTCTACGCCCAGAGCCTGTTCGAGCACTGGCAGGGGCAGGGAACGCGGGTGGTCAACGCCTCGGCCCTGAACATCGACACGTCCAAGGCGCGGCAGATGTCGTTGATCGCCCGGCTCGGGCTCAAGGGGCCGGCGACGCGGGTGGCGCATCGTCAGGCGGACATTCCGGCGGCGGCGGAGGGGCTGCGCTATCCGGTGCTGGTCAAGGCCGATATCGGCGGGGCCGGGGCGGGCATCACCCGTTATGACGACGCCGAAAAACTGGCCGAGGCGGCGGGCGAGAAATGGTGCCCGGTCGGGGTCAACGGTCTCTCGTTGATCCAGGAATATGCGCCGCGCCGGGACGGCAGGATCACGCGCGTCGAGACGCTGAACGGCAAATATCTTTACGCCATCGACATCGAGAGCCCGGGCGACGCTTTCGACCTGTGCCCGGCCGACGCCTGTCTGGTGCGGCCGGGAGCGCCGACATTGACGATGACGAAGACGACCCCGCCGCCCGAGATCATCGAGGCGGTCGAACGGCTGGCCGTCGCTGGCGCGCTGGAAGTCGGGGGATCGAATATCTGATCGACGACCGGGATGGATCGGTCCTGTTCTACGACATCAACGGCCTGTCGAACTTCGTGGCGAAGCCGGTCGAGGTGCTGGGCTTCGACCCGCATGACACTCTGGTCGGATGGCTCAAGGGCATTGTGGCGGAAGAGAAGGCGAAACGCGCCAGGGGAGCCGAGGCATGAGGTACGGATACTGGGCGCCGGTGTTCGGCGGGTGGTTGCGGAACATCGCCGACGAGCGCGAGGCGTCGTGGGAGAATGCGTCGCGGCTGGTCAAGCGGTCGGAGGCCCTGGGCTATGACCTGACCCTGATCGCCGAGCTCAACCTGAACGACATCAAGGGGATCGAGGCCCCGGCCCTGGACGCCTGGTCGACGGCGGCGGCCCTGGCGGCCGTGACCTCGACGATCGAACTGATGGTGGCGGTGCGGCCGAACTTCCACCAGCCGGCCCTGTTCGCCAAACAGGCGGCCAATATCGACAGGATCTCGAACGGACGGCTGGCCCTGAACGTCGTCTCGTCGTGGTGGGCGAAGGAGGCAGAGAGCTACGGCCTGCAGTTCGACCAGCACGACGATCGTTATGGCCGGACTGCGGAGTGGCTGACCGTGCTGTCGCGCCTGTGGACCGAGAGGCGCGTCGATTTCGAGGGCCGGTACTACACGCTTCAGGACGCCATCGTGGAGCCGAAGCCGACCTCGACGCCCGAACGGCCGCGCCCTGTCATCTATGCGGGCGGCGAGTCCGAGGCGGCCAAGACCCTGATCGCCAGACACTGCGACGCCTATGTCATGCACGGCGACGAACCGGAGCATATCGCGGCCAAGATCGCCGACATGCGGGCGCGGCGGGAGAGTTTCGGCCTGCCGCCGATGTCCTACGGCATGGCCGGCTATGCGATTGTGCGCGACACCGAGGCCGAGGCCGAACGCGAGCTGGAGCGGATCACGACCATCCCGGGGCTGGCGCAGGGCACGCCGCCGGCGGGGTTCGCCAATTTCGATCAGTGGCTGTCGGGCACCGAGCTGGAGCGCGAGCTGAAGATCCGCGAATACAGCGTCTCAAACCGGGGTCTGCGCCCCGGCTTCGTCGGTACACCGGAGACCGTCCGTGAACGGAGTGAGGAATTCGAAGCCGCCGGGCTGGACCTGGTCCTGCTGCAGATGTCGCCGCAGGAAGAAGAGATGGAGCGGTTTTCGGCCCAGGTGATCCGGGCGAACTGACCACCTGCGGCTCACCCACCCAGTGGTGGGACGGCGGTGGCAGGCGTGTCTCTCTGGATACGGCTGGGGGTCGCCGGCAGGGCCGGATCTGCACTCAGGTTGTAGCGGACGGTAAAGGACAGTCGGCGCCCCTCCATGCCGCGTGTCGATCCATCGGCCATCCGGACCCGACCGGTACGATGGGCCCCGAAGGTCGCCGCGCGTCCGAATCCGCCGCCTTCAGGGAACTCGCTCTCGACAAGGCAATTTCTCAGATGACCGTCGTCGGTCGCCTGGCAGGACAGGGCGGCGATGCCCGCCTCGCTGACCGTTCCCGATGGAAACTGCGGCTGGGGTACTTCGCTCCAGACGAGGCCCGAGAGTTCCACACCTCCCGGGAGGTCGGACGTCGGCCCTGAGGACAGTTCACGGCCGCAGGCGGCAAAGACACGGCCGATAGCCTGTTCTGACTTCGGCAGATTGACCACGATGCGCCGTGTGACCCCGTCAGTCGGGACTCCAAGACTGACCTGTCCTCCCTGGCTCATCTCGGTCGCCATCCGCGCGGGCCAGACGGCGAAGGCGGTCTCTCCCGACTGGCGCGAAACCCAGGTGCTCGGACCCTCGGGCGCATCGCCGATGCGAAGGGTGAAGGTCCGAAGGTTCGGGCCGGGCGGCAGTCCGGACGCGACGACGCCCAGCGTCCCGTCAAGACAGCGGACGGCGAGGCCGAAATTCTCGAATGTGACCGCCGCGATCGTCAGCCTGCGCGCGGGGTCGGTCCCGAAGTCCCAGTCATCGCTGTCCTGGGCCGAGGCCGGGGCGGCGGTCAGGAGGGCGAGGGCGGCCGCGATCAGGGTCCTGGGCATCAAGGTTCCGGTCATTGACTCATCGCATCTGGAAGTTGGTTTGATAGATGATGCGCCGGATCGGCAGAGGCTGGTCCGGCGCGCCGGCGACCTGCAAACGGGCCCGGCTCGCGCCGCGCAGCGCCGCTTCGCCGAAATAGCCACCCATGGGGTGTTCGGCCTCGACCACGCATTGCTCGAGCTCTCCCTCGCGCGTGGTCAGGCAACTGAGGACGACAAAGGCGCGCGTGTACGGACTGCCGATTGGATAGGAGAGGCGCGGAGCCTCCGCCCAGACCAGTCCGGCGGGAAGGCTGCCGGGACCCACATCCTCGATCAGCGCATCGCGTGGATCCTGGAGCGGCCGGTCGCAGGCCGTGAGGGTCTCGTCGATCGCGGTCGTCGAGGGCGGCAGATCCAGCACGTGGCGCATCGCCCGTCCGTCGGGCGTCGCGTTCGGCACGCGGATCTGCATGCGCCCGCCCTGCCGGAGTTGGCGGGCGAACGGCGCGGGAAGACCGCTCACCGCGATGGTGGGATCGACCGAGACATTCCAGGTCTCGGGATGGAGCTCGTTGTCGCCGAAGGCGATGTCGAGCCGGCGCGTGTCGCCCTCCTGCGGCGGGAGGCCCAGGATGAGGGCCTCGTAACTGCCCCGGCTGCACCGAACGACAAGGCCCAGACCCGTGGTCACGGGAATGGCGGCGGTGACCAGTCGACGTCCGGGGTCGCGGGCAATATCCCAGTCGGTCGGCGTCTCCTGGGCCCGGGCGACATTGCCGCCGACGAGGAAGGCGAGAAGCGCAAGAAGTTGAAGACGCATACGCCTGCTCTCGACTGCCAGGGATCAGGCGGAGGCCTCGACATGGCTGTCGGCTCCGCCGGCGAGGCGGCGGACAGCGTGGATGAGGATCTCAGACGTCAGATAAGCACGTTCAGCGTGTGCCTGGAAGTCTCCAAAGCTCGCGTCAGGCGGGTTCTACCACCTGTTCGATGGCCCCGAAGATCGAGCGGCGTTTGTCGTCGAGCATCTCGATGCGGACGGTGTCGCCGTGCTTCAGGAACGGAGTCACGGCCGCACCGCCGATGATGGTCTCGACCGTGCGGATCTCGGCGATGCAGGAATAGCCGAGGCCGCCCTCGGAGACCGGCTTGCCCGGGCCGCCGTCGGTGCCCTTGTTGGAGACCGTGCCCGAACCGATCACCGTGCCGGCGACCAGGCTGCGGGTCTTTGCGAGATGGGCGATCAGGACGCCGAAGTCGAAGGTCATGTCGACGCCAGCGTCGGCCGAGCCGAAGTCCTTGCCGTTGAGCTGGACCTGAAGCGCGCCGGAGAGCTTGCCGTCCTTCCAGCGATCACCGAGCGCGTCGGGCGTGACGAAGACGGGCGACAGGGTCGAGGCCGGCTTGGACTGGACGAAGCCGAAGCCCTTGCCCAGTTCGCCGGGGATCAGGTTCCTGAGGGAGACGTCGTTGACGAGGCCGACCAGGCGGATATGGCCGCGCGCCTCCTCGGGAGTCACGCCCTGGGGCACGTCGCCGGTGACGACGACGATCTCGGCCTCGAGGTCGCAGCCCCAGGATTCGTCGGCGAGAAGGATCGGGTCGCGAGCCCCCATGAATTGGTCGGAGCCGCCCTGGTACATCAGGGGATCGGTCCAGAAGCTGGAGGGCATTTCGGCACCGCGCGCCTTACGCACCAGTTCGACGTGGTTCACATAGGCCGAGCCGTCCGCCCACTGATAGGCGCGGGGCAGGGGAGCGGCGGCGTCGCGCTCGTGGAAGCGGCCGCGGGGCACCGCTTCGTGGTCGAGGCTTTCGGCCAGGGCGCGGAGTTTGGGTTCGCAAATCTCCCAGTCGTCGAGCGCAGCCTGCAGACTGGGGGCGATCAGGAAGGCGTCGGTGAACCAGGCGAGATCCGAGGAGACGACCACGAGGCGACCGTCACGACCGTGTTTGAGCGAGGCGAGTTTCATGCCTCAGGTTTAGTCCGGAACGACGCGGAGGTGAACCGTCTCTGTGGCCTGATCGACGATCACCTGGACCCGGACTGATCTCAGATGCGCCCATGTGGCGCACGCAAGGCGGCGGATGGGCGGCGCGACAGGGCGCGACGGGCCTCGCGCAGTTCGCGGATGCGTTCCGGGCCGCGCGACCAGTGATCGTGGAAGGCGCGGACGGCCTTCGACAGGGCCTCGATCTGCTCGGGGCCGGTCATGGGCCGGGTTTCGGGCCTGGGCTCGGGCTTCGGCTTGTCGGGTTTGTGGCCTTCATCGTGCCCGCCATGGGGCGGATGCGGCGGAGGCGTCGGACCGCCGACGAAGATCTGGTTCACCGTCACCGGCGGGATACCTGCGGGCAGGGCCGGGTGATGGTCGTGGCCGTGGCCATGTCCCTTGTCGTCGGCCCTGGGAGCCTCCTTGATCTCGCCCTTCAAGGCCGCGTCGAGTTCCTTGACGGGCCCGTTGACCCCCTTGCCGACCTCCAGCACCGGGCCGAGGTGGTCGTCGATGGCGGTGCGCAGGGCCTTGGCGCGGGACTTCAACTCGTCCGAGGAGGCGGCCATGGCGGCCATGGAGGCGTTCAGGATCGCCTTGTGAATGTCGTCCGGCGCGCGGTCGGCGTCATTGCCGCCCGCCTGGTTGGCGTGCCAGCGGCCGAGGAAATACATGCCCGCAGCGAGGGCCAGCAACAGCAGGAACAGGATCAGGGCCAGCAGGGGCGGCAGGCCGAGCAACAGGCTGTCGTCCTGGGGCGTGAAGACCGCGTCGGCCGCTTCGAAATCCGATGGATACATGCCACTCCCCGCAATCGCCGACCGTCGTGCGATCATGCCGCACACCCCAACGCCTGACCACGGAAAAGGTTAACGGCCCAATGTGAAGGTTGTGGGTGTCCCCGCCCTGCGTCTCAAGGCGCGTGCAGGATGGCGCGGGTCTCCACGCCTTCGCGGGCGGCGGCGTCGCGGACCTCGACCTCGACGATGATCGCGCCCTCGGGCTCCAGGGCCCAGAGGTAGCGGCGCTCTATTTCGATCGTGCGGCCGGATGGGGCGAAGCCTTCGAAACTGTCGCCCCAGGGGGTGATCCGCCTGAGTTCGGGCCAGGTCAGGGCGCAGGCGGCGTTGAGCTCCTCCTGCGCCATCACGGTCAGTTCGTCGGGCGGGGTCACAGCCATCGGCGCACCCGGCTGCGGTAGGCGGCGTAGTCGGCGCCGAACCTGGCCTGGAGATATCGCTCCTCGCGCTGGATCACGAAGCGATCCACGACGATCAGGCATGGGACCAGCAGGATCATCGCCAGCGGACTGTCCAGCCCGGCGGCCAGCGCCAGGTAGGTTATGGCGAACCCCAGATAGATCGGGTTCCGGCTGATGCCATAGACGCCGGTGGTGACGAGCGCGGTGGACGGCTTCCACGGCTGGACCGCCGTTCGGGCCCGTTGGAACAGGCCGGCCGCCCAGGCCTCCAGTCCCAGACCGACGATGAGGCCGGCGATCGCGATGCCCCGTCGGACGCCCGGATCCAGCCCCAGCGTGGGCTCGCCGATCAGCGTGCCCAGCCCCCAGCCCGCAGCGAGGAAGCCGAGGAAGATCAGCGGGGGCGGGGCGATGACGCCGGGGATTTCGCGATCCGTCACGGTCAGTCGGCCGGGTCAGTGGGCTGCGCGATCGGCCGGATCGCCTCGTCGGCGTAGATGGCCACCGCTGCCGGCGCATGCGCGCTGATGGCTCCGCGATACATGCCTGGCGTCGTCATGGCGAAGGCGGGGAGGCCGTTCGCGTCCATCACGATCACGCCGCCGTCGCCGCCCAGCGACAGGGCATCCTCGACCTCGGACTCGGCTGCCGTCTGGGCTGTTACGCCGCCCGCGATCCGCCCGCAGATGTCCCGGGCAACCGAGGCGCGGATGTAGAATTCGCCGTCGCCGGTGGCGGACACCGCGCAGCCGTCGCGGTTTGAAGCATAGGTGCCTGCCCCGATCACCGGCACGTCGCCGACCCGTCCCCAGCGTTTGGCGGTCATCCCGCCGGTCGAGGTGCCGGCGACCAGAATGCCCTGACGATCCATGGCGACCGCGCCGACCGTACCGAACTTGCGCTCGTTCAGGGGCGGGGCGGGTTCGATCGCGGCCATCCCCCCGGCCGGCGCGGCGGGCGCTCCGGCCGGACGTTCGGGGATAGGCAGGTTCTGCGCCTCGAGCGCCTGAACCAGGCCCTGCCAGCGGCGCTCGGTGAAGAACCAGGACGGCTCGACCTGTTCCAGTCCGACCGAGGCCGCGAAGGTGTCGGCGCCCGAGCCGATCAGCATGACGTGGGAGCTCTGTTCCATCACGGCGCGGGCGGCGGCGATGGGATGGCGCGTGGTGGTCAGGCCTGCGACGGCACCGGCGGTCAGATACTCGCCGCTCATGACGGCGGCGTCGAGTTCGTTGCGCCCCGCGGCGGTGAAGACCGCGCCGCGCCCCGCGTTGAACAGGGGATCGTCCTCCATCAGTTCGATCGCCGCCTGGACCGCGTCGAGCGCCTCGCCGCCGTTCTCGAGCACTGCCGCGCCGGCCTCCAGCGCGCGGGTGAGCGAGGCACGATAGGCGGCGTCCTGTTCAGGCGACAGGCTGTCGCGCTCGATGACGCCCGCCCCGCCATGGATGGCGAAGGACCAGGCGGGGCGGTCCTGCGCGGCGGCAGGGGAGGTTAGGGCCAGGGCGGCGATGAGGGCGGGCAGGAGTTTCATGGGACACACCATATCAATCGGTCTCCTCCCTGTCGCCTTAGGCGATGGGGAGGTGGCTCGAAGCGAAGCGGAGAGACGGAGGGGTTCTGGACGGTGGCGAGAACCCCTCCGTCAGCTCGCATAGAGGCTCGCTGCCACCTCCCCATCGCTTCGCGACAGGGAGGAGACACCAGTCACGGTTCCCGCTTGTGGTGTGACCATTTCCAGACGCGATAGGCCACGATCGGGGCGAAGCCGCCGATCAGGGCGCCGGCCAGCACGGGCCAGAAGCCCATCTGAAGCCACTGTCCGATCAGGCCGCCGACCACGGCCGCGACGAGCGGGCCGAGGAACGGCAGCCAGGAGGGAGGCGCGATCTTAATTGGCGTCGACCTTGATGACCCCGCGCCGGATCTGGTCCAGCTCGATGGAATCGAACAGGGCCTGGAAGTTGCCGTTGCCGAAACCCTCGTTACCCTTGCGCTGGATGACCTCGAAGAAGATCGGACCGAAGGTGTCCTGGGTGAAGATCTGCAGCAGCAGGCCTTCCTCGTCCGAACCGTCGATCAGGATGCGGTTCTTGCGCATGCGTTCGACATCGTGGCCGTGGTTGGGCAGGCGTTTGTCGATCAGTTCGAAATAGGTCTCGATGGTGTCCTGGAACACCACGCCGCGCTCGCGCATGGTCTCGACGGTGGCGAAGATGTCGTCGGTCGCCAGGGCGATATGCTGGATGCCCTCGCCGTTGTAGCGACGCAGGTATTCCTCGATCTGGGAGTTGTCGTCCTGGCTCTCGTTCAGAGGGATGCGGATGGCGCGGTCGGGCGCGATCATGGCCTGGGAGAAGAGGCCGGTCGCCTTGCCCTTGATGTCGAAATATTTCTGCTCTTCGAAGGCGAAGATGTCGCCGTAGAAGCCGGACCAGGTCCGCATCTGGCCGCGCTTGACGTTGTGGGTCAGGTGGTCGAGCAGGTGCAGGCCGACGTTGTTCTTGCGCTCGGCCTCTTCCCAGCCCTCGATCTCGTCCCAGCTGTCATAGAGCGAGCCGGTCTCGCCGTAGGCGTCGATGATGTAGAGCAGGCTCCCGCCGATGCCGCGCAGCACATAGGCCCCGTCGCCGAGCGCGCCGCCGTCACGCGTGTCGGCCGGATGGGCACCGCGGGCGACGGCCTCGTCATAGGCCTTCTTCGCATCGGTGACCCGGAAGGCCATGCCGTTGGCGGAGGGTCCGTGATCCCGGGCGAACTCGCCGGCGTGACCTTCGGGCCTGGCATGCACCAGGAAGGTGATGTCGCCCTGTTTCATCCGGACGACGCCGTTTTCCGGATTCACATGGGTCTGGACGAAGCCCATGACCTCGATCTGCTTGATCATCGACTGCGGGTCGGGGCCGGTGAATTCGACGAACTCGAAGCCGTCGACGCCGAGCGGATTCTCGCAGGCGGGCATCGTGGCGTCAGCCGTGCGGGCGGTCAGGTCGTCCATGGGGCGTCTCCTTGAATGGCGGGATCGGGTGACACGGCCCGACCGGATTGGCGCGGAACCTAGTCGTGGATCGCGCCCGAGCCAAGGCTGAGCCGAACGGAGCCTTGCCACCGGCTGCCATCTGTTCAGCGCAGGCGTTCGAGACGATGCGGTTGGGGGGATGCGATGGTGACGGCGAGGACGAACGAGACGCTGTGGAGCCTGCTGCCTTCGCCCCTCAATACGCTGGGTGCCGGGCCAAAGGGGTGTGGACTTCCGCAGCGGCTTCCGGCGTCAATCCATCGACGGTGAAGGGCTTCGGGCTGCTGGACGGCGTGGACGAGGCGACCTTCGACGCCCTGTCGGCCTTGGCCAGTCTGATCCGCATCGAGCGTGGCCAGTCGCCGTTCACCGCACAGGAACTGCGCGAGGACCAGGGGTCAGCCCAGCGCCAGCCTCCCGGTCCATTCCGCGCCCAGCATCAGGCCGACGGCCAGGACCCCCAGCAGGCTCAACCAGACCGTCGCCACCGCCGCGCCGCCGATGACGAACAGGCCGTCGCGCTGGATCAAACCCACGGACAGCAGGGCCAGGGCGATGGAGGGGATGGTGTTGGTGAGCGGCAGGACGATGGTCAGGGTGGCCAGGATCATGAACACTGCGGCCATCCGCTCCCCTGCGCCGGTCGCGAACATCAAAAGGCGCGGTCGCGACAGGCGGTCAATCCAGCCCAGGCGTGTCTCGGCGAAATCGGCCATGGCCGTCAGCCATCCGCCTTTGGCGCGGAGGTTCAGCACCCAGCGCGGCAGCCACGGCTCCTCGCGCCCGATCAGCAACTGGGCCGCCACCAGGATGATGATGACCCCGACCGCCTGGGGCACGCCGTACAGGCCCGGGACCAGGCAGGGGAGCGACAGGATCAGGATCAGCAGGCCGTAGGCGCGTTCATCCAGTCGGTCGCGGATCTCTTCGAGCGAGAGGCCCGCCTCGCCGCCGTCATCGGCCAGCCGCCGCAGCAGTCGCCCAAGATCGTTGCTGACGTCGTCCTGATGGCGGGAGGGGACCTGGGTCATCGGGGCTCCTTAGCCGGGTGGGTCCGCGCGCCGAGGTGACGCAATGCCGCAGGGATGCTAACGGCGCCCCATGCTGCGCAAACTCTACGACTGGGTCTTCGAACAGGCGCGCAAGCCCTATGCCGAGAAGACGCTGGCGGTGGTGTCCTTCGCCGAGGCGTCGTTCTTCCCGATCCCGCCGGACGTCATGCTGGCACCGATGATCCTGTCGCGACCGGATCGGGCCTATCGCTATGCAGCGGTGTGTTCCCTTGCGTCCCTGCTGGGCGGGCTGCTCGGCTATGCGATCGGCGTCTTTCTGGAGCCCGTAGCCTTGCGGCTGCTGGAGTTCTTCGGTCACGGCATGGACATGAGCGTCTATCAGTCGTGGTTCGCATCGAACGGCTTCCTGGTGATCCTCGGCAAGGGGCTGACCCCGATCCCGTTCAAGCTGGTGACCATCGCGGCCGGTCTGGCGCATTTCCACCTGGGTCTGTTCATCCTGGCCGTGGCTATCACCCGGTCGGGGCGGTTCTTCCTCGAGGCCTGGATCCTCAAGACCTGGGGACCGTCCATGCTGGAGATCGTGGAGAAGCGCCTGGCTCTGTCGTTCGTGGTCGCCCTGGTCCTGCTGGTCGGCGGGTTCCTTGCGCTGAAGCTTCTCTAGGGCGCATCGACGGACGCCTCCGGCACAGCTAAGAACGTCGTCATGAGCGTCTATGGTTTTATAACCCGCTGGTGGACCGCCTTCGCCCTTGCGATCTCGCTGGCGATGCTGGGCGCGGCCCATGCGTTCGAGCGGTTCGCGGGCCTGGACCCCTGCAACCTCTGCCTCAAGCAGCGCGAAGTCTTCTGGGGCGCCGTGGCGATCTCGCTGGTCGCCACGCTCTGGGCGGTCATCAGCCAGGCGCGTCGGGGCACCCCGCGAATCGCCGCCTTCCTGCTGTTCGCCGTCTTCGCCACGGGCGCGGTCACGGCCGGCTTCCATGCCGGAGGCGAGCTCAAGTGGTGGGAGCTGCCGGCGCTTTGCGCCGGTGGCGGCGCGGGCGCGGACCTGGAAGGTCTGACCTCGCTGGCGCTGGGCACCGGTCCGGCCGTCCGGATCGCCATGTGCGACGCGGTGACGTGGAGCTTCCTCGGCCTGTCCATGGCAGGATGGAACGCCCTGATCTCCGCTGCACTTGCAGGGTTCAGCCTGCTCGCCGCCAAGAGGCCCAAGGATGCCAGAGCCCCTAGAAACTGAGCCCCGTCGCGTTCCTCTGCCTCGTCCGGGGCTGGGGGCGATGCGCGCGCGGATGGCCGAGATCCTGCGCGTCGATCACGCGGGGGAGTTCGCGGCGGTCAAGATCTACGAGGCCCAGGCCAGGGTCTTCGAAGGCGTCCGCGGCAAGCAAGCTATCGTCAATGACATGGTCGGGATGAAGGCCGGGGAAGAGGTGCACAAGGCGCGCTTCGACGCCCTGCTGACCGAACACGGCGTGCGACCGACGGTCCTGCTGCCGCTGTGGTCCCTGGCGGCGACGGGGCTGGGCACGGCGACGGCCCTGATGGGCGAGAAGGCTGCACACGCCTGCACGGAAGCCGTCGAGAGCGTGATTGAGGAACACTACGCCGACCAGATCGCCGAACTGGCGGATCGTGAACCGGCGCTGGCGGCGGAGTTGACGAAGTTCCGCGACGAGGAACTGGAACACCACGACCACGCGGTGGCGAACGGCAGCCGCGAGGCACCGGGCTACCGGTTGCTGAGCGCCGTGATCAAGGCGGGGTGCCGGGTGGCGATCAAGGTGTCAGAGCGGGTTTGAAATCCTCCCCCGTCGGGGGAGGGGGACCGCGAAGCGGTGGAGGGGGTCAAACCCACACGCCGAAGTCTGGGGTGAGCCCCCTCCGTCACGGCGCGAAGGAGCGCCGCGCCACCTCCCCCGAGGGGGGAGGAATATCAAACGCCAGCAGCAGCGTCTTTTGCAGTGGGTTGTCGTTGTCGTCGCTGAGCAGATAGAGGCGCGTCCCGGTCGGAGTGACCACAGCGGCGACGCCCTCGAAATTGTCGGTCGAGGCGGGCGGGCGCAGCTGGATCAGGGGTTCTGACAGTATGCCGTCCACTGACAACCGCCGCACCCGGACTCGCATGTCCAGGGGCGGGCTGTAGTAGCGTTCGACCACGAACCAGCCCCCGGCCGGGTCCACGTCGGCGCCGGTGAAGCGGAACCCGTCGGCGGGCATGACCGGCGCGGACGCCAGGGCCGAGCAGGTCGCATGGCAGACCCAGGCCCCGCCGGCTTCGCCCAGCACCAGCCAGCCGCCGTCCGGTGCGTTGGCCAGCCCCTCCATGCCCTCGTTCTCGGCGAAGGCGGCATCGGGCCGCGCCACGGCGACAGGGGTCGCGTCCGCTCGGGTGCCGTAGGACCAGATGCGGTGGTCCCGCTCAAAGCTGATCAGGACGCGGCCGTCGGGCAGCAGGGCCAGCCCTTCCGCGTCCGCATTGGCCTTGGGCGTCAGGACGGCACCGTCCGGGCCGGTCAGGGGGCGGCTGATGGCGCTGTCGGCAGAAGTCAGGCGGCCGGTGCGGTCGAGCCGGATCGTGAAGCGGACGAGGTCGCCGAAGTCACTGACGGCCCAGGCGCGATCACCCTCGATCCTGAGATCGGAAAGCCCATGCAGGTCAGGGCCGCGCAGGATCAGGCCGCCCGCCCAGGTGACGCCGGGCGCCAGGGTGGCGCCACCGATGCCGAGAGGGACGTGCCGGGCCTCCATGCGGACGGAATGGTCGGGGCCGGTGACGGGGCCGGGCGTCGCGGTCGCCATGGCCGCGCAGGCCGCCATGCCCATGAGGGCCAGCGAGATCGCCGCGCGGAAAAGCAGCCGCATCACGCCGCGCGTCTCAGGCGCCGACCGCCCGTTTTCGCCGCCTGTTTCGGGGCCGCGTCAAACAGTTCCGCCAGCTTCTCGATCATGACCCCGCCCAGCTGTTCGACGTCGACGATGGTGACGGCGCGGCGGTACCAGCGGGTCACGTCGTGGCCGATGCCGATGGCGATCAGTTCGACCGGGCTCTGGGTCTCGATCCGCTCGATCACGGCGCGCAGGTGCTTGTCCAGATACAGGGCGGCGTTGGCTGACTGGGTGGAATCATCCACCGGCGAACCGTCGGAAATGACCATCAGGATCTGGCGTGACTCGGGGCGCGCCTTCAGCCGGTCGTGGGCCCAGGACAGGGCCTCGCCGTCGATGTTTTCCTTCAGCAGGCCCTCGCGCATCATCAGGCCGAGGTTCTTCTTCGCCCGGCGCCACGGCGCGTCGGCGGCCTTGTAGATGATGTGTCTGAGGTCGTTCAGGCGGCCGGGCATCGACGGCTTGCCGGCCGTGATCCAGGCCTCGCGTGCCTGTCCGCCCTTCCAGGCCCGGGTGGTGAAGCCGAGGATCTCGACCTTGACGCCGCAGCGCTCCAGCGTGCGCGCCAGGATGTCGGCGCAGACCGCCGCCACCATGATCGGCCGCCCGCGCATCGAGCCGGAGTTGTCGAGCAACAGGGTCACGACGGTGTCCCGGAACGGGCTTTCACTTTCCATCTTGAACGACAGCGGGCTGGTCGGATCGGTGATGACGCGGGTCAGGCGGGCGGTGTCGAGGACGCCCTCTTCGAGATCGAAGGCCCAACTGCGGTTCTGCTGCGCCATCAGGCGGCGCTGCAGCTTGTTGGCCAGACGGGCGACGACGGACGAGAGGATGGTCAGCTGCTGGTCCAGCAGGCTGCGCAGCCGGTCCAGTTCCATGGGATCGCACAGGTCAGACGCGTCCACGACCTCGTCGAAGGCGGTGGTGAAGACGCGATAGGCGTCGATGGCGCGGCCGTCGTCCGGGTTCTCCTGCCGGTTCGGAAGCGCACCCTCGGCCACGTCGGGGCCGTCGTCGGCGGCGTCGCCGTCGCGCTCTGCAGGAGAGCCGTCCGGACGGGCGTCGCGGTCCTGATCGGAGGTGGGGTCCTCGGAGGCGCCGTCCATCGACTGGCCGCCCTCGCCGCCGCTCTCGTCCTCCTCGTCGTCCTGGTCCTCGCTGGCCTCGGGTTCCTGGGGATCGGGTTCCTCGTCGCCCTGATCCTCGGAGGTGTCGTCGCCGCGGCCGTCGCCGGGGTCGAGGTCGAGGGCGCGCAGAACGTCCTTCAACGCCTTGCCGAAGGCGGCCTGGTCGCCGGCGGTCTCGGCCAGTCTGTCGAGCTGGTCGTGGGCCCTGGCCTCGATGTCAGGGCGGACCAGATCGAGCATGGCGCCGGCGCCGTCGGGCGCGCGCTGGCCGGTGACGCGTTCGCGCAGCAGCAGGGCGACGGCCTCGCCGACGGGGACCCGGTCGGCCTGGGTGACGCGCAGCGCGCCCATCTTTTCCAGCCGGGTCAGGAGGGCGGCGTTCATGTTGTTGCGGACGCCGGCGAGGGCCGTGGAGCCGTGGGCCTCGACGCGGGCCTGTTCGACGGCCTCGAACACTTCGGCAGCGCGGCTGTCGGTCGGGCGCAGGATCGAGTGGATCGCCGGGTCGTGGTTGGCGAGACGCAGGGCCAGCCGGTCGGCCTGACCCCGGATGGTGGCGCTGTCGCTGTCCGACGGCGTGCGCGGCGGATGGGGTAGGGTCAGCACGCCGCCGATCAGCTTGGGGCCGTCCGAGCCGAACACGACCTCGAGCTCGGACTGTTCCGCGAGGGCGCGGGCCGCATGGGCGAGCGCGCGCTTGAAGACCTCGGCAGGGGTGTCGGCGGGGGGCATGGGGGCTAGTTAAGCGGTCAGGGCTGGCGAGGCCAGAGCAGACGGGCTCCCTCTCCCGTTGGGAGAGGGATTGTGCGCCGGAGAGCGTAGCGAGCCGCCTTGCGCGAAAGGGTGAGGGTCGTGCGTCACCGGTGAGGCCGAACCCTCATCCGTCTCGCTTCGCGAGCCACCTTCTCCCACCGGGAGAAGGAAGGGAATCAGATCTCCGCGCCCGTCGTCCGCATGATCTCGGCGCGGAGCTCCGGCAGGCCCGCGCCCTTTTCGGCCGAGGTGACGGCGACCGCCGGGAAGGCGGCGGGGCGTTTGGAGATGGCTTTCAGCGTCGCCGCCGCCACCGTGTCGCGCTCGTGAGCCTTGATCTTGTCGGCCTTGGTGAGGACGATCTGATAGCTGACGGCGGCGAGGTCGAGGGCGTCGAGCGCCTCGGTGTCGACCGACTTCAGGCCGTGGCGGGCATCGATCAGCAGATAGACGCGCTTCAGCGTCACCCGGCCGCGCAGATAGTCGCGACCCAGGTTCTGGAACTGGCGTACAGTCGTCTTCGACGCCTTGGCCCAGCCGTATCCGGGCAGATCGACCAGACGCATCTTGCCGTCCAGATCGAAGAAGTTGACCTCGCGTGTCCGGCCGGGCTCGTTGGAGGCCCGCGCCAGTTTGTGCATGCCGACGAGGCCGTTGATCAGGCTGGACTTGCCGACGTTGGACCGTCCGGCGAAGGCGATCTCCGGCAGGTTCGGCTCGGGCAGTTGCTCGATCTTGGCCGCGCCCATGACGAAGGTCGCGGGGCGCTGGAACAGGACCCGCGCAGCCTCGATCTCTTCGTCTGCGTAATCGATCAAGCGGGTTTCTTCTTCAGCCTGGTGATCAGGTCATCGATCGGGTTCTCGGCCCCGAAGCGGTTCATGATGAAATACTGCTGGGCGATCGAGAGCACGTTGTTCCACGCCCAGTAGACCAGCAGGCCCGCCGGGAAGCCCGCCATGATGAAGGTGAAGATGATCGGCATCCAGGCGAAGATCTGGCGCTGGACCGGATCAGGCGCGGGCGGGTTCATCGCCTGCTGCAGCCACATGGTGAAGCCGTAGATGATCGCCAGGACGCTGAGCGCCAGGGTGAAGCCGCCGGCGTGCGAGCCGATCAGGTTTCCGACCAGCGGTACCGAAGACGGATCCCACGGGATCAGGCCGAACAGGTTCCAGATGTTGGTCGGGTCCGGTGCCGACAGGTCGCGGATCCAGCCGAAGAAGGGCGCATGCCGCATCTCGATGGTGACGAACAGCACCTTGTAGAGGGCGTAGAAGACCGGGATCTGGACGAGGATGGGCAGGCAGCCCGCCAGCGGATTGATCTTCTCCTTCTGGTACAGCTCCATCGTGGCCTTCTGCTGGGCCTGGGGATCGTCCTTGTTCTGTTCCTTGATCTTTTCCATCTGCGGCTGGAGTTTCCGCATCTTGGACAGGCTCTCGTAGCTCTTGTTGGCCAGCGGGAACATGATCAGCTTGATCGTCAGGGTCAGCAGCAGGATGGCTACGCCGAAGTTGCCGACCAGGCCGTAGAAGAACTCGACCAGCAGGAAGATCGGCCGCGTCAGGAAGAACAGGAAGCCCCAGTCGATCGCATAGATGAAGCGCGGCAGGTCGTACTGCTTCTCGTAGGCGGACAGGATCTCGTTGCGCTTGGCCCCGGCGAACAGGTGCTGGACCTCGGTGATCTGGCGACCCGGATTGATGGTGCGCGCCTCGCCCAGCATCCGGGCTTCATGGATGTTGTAGCCGCCGGCGTCCGTGACGACGAACTCGGCCTCGACCTTCTCCGTCTGGGGCGGGATCAGGGCCGCCATCCAGTATTTGTCGGTGATGCCCAGCCAGCCGCCGGTCGATTCGAACTGTTCCCGCGGCTTTTTGGCCCAGTCGCCGTATTTCAGCTGGGTGGTGACATAGCCGTCGCCCTTGGAGAAGGTGCCGATGCCGCCCTCATGCAGGATCTGGTTCTTGCCCAGATCAGCCGGCACGCCCTGACGTTCGATGCGGCCATAGGGGGCGATGACGATCGGCGATGTCCCCAGATTGGCCACCGTGTCGGTGACCGTGAACATAAACTGGCTGTCGATCGCGATCACCCGGGTGAAGCGCAGGCCCTGGCCGTTGTCCCAGGTCAGGGTGACCGGGGATGTCTCGGTCAGGGTCGACCCCGCAGTCAGGCGCCAGACCGTGTTGGGGCCCGGCACGCCACCCGCCACATTGGGGCCGGCCCAGCCGAACTGTGCGAAATAGGCGTGCTCCATGCCCTGGGGCCGGAACAGCTCGACCGGGGGCGCGCCCGCGTCGAGGGTCTCGCGATAGCCGGTCAGGAACAGGTCGTCGATGCGGCCGCCCTGGAGCGACAGCGAACCCTGCAGCGTCGGCGTCGTGACCGGAATCCGCGGGACCCGGCCCATGGCCTGGAGGCGGTCGGTCACGAAGGTCAGCGCGCCCGTGGCGGTGGTGCCGGGAACGGCACCCGCCGTGGCTCCGGCCGGGGCCGCAGTCTGTTCGGCGGCGGCGGCGGCTTCCTGGGCGGCCTGCCGAGCCTCCATCTGCGGGCCCATCACGAAGACCTGGTAGAGGATCAGGATCGCCGCCGTCAGCACGGCGAAGATCACCATGTTGCGCGTGTTCTCGTTCTTCATTCGGATCAGCGGTCCAGGTCGTCGGAAAGGGGGGCGGGCGTGTCGGGAGAAGGTGTGGCCGGCCGGGCCGGTCCGGGGCCGGCGGCAGGGGTCGCGAGCCTTGTAAGCGCCGATTTCACATCGTCAAGCAAACGCTCCCAGGGGCGGTCCGCCGTGCCCTGCCGGGCGATGAAGACATAGTCGCTTCCGGGCACGCCATGCTGTCCAACCATGGCCCGCGCGGCCTCGCGCAGGCGTCGTTTGCAGCGATTGCGGGCGACGGATCCGCCGACCTTGCGCGTGGCGGTGAAGCCGATGCGCATCGTCGCGTCTCCGTCGGCGCGATCCAGCCGCTGCACGACCACCGCGCCACGGGCCTGAGAAACGCCTTTCGCGGCCGCCAGAAACTGGGGCCGCGAGGTCAGGCGATGGATTGTGATGGCAATCGTCATCGGTCCCCTCGGTCCGAGGGGGCAGGCCGCTTAAGCCGTAAGCTTCTTGCGGCCCTTGGCGCGACGCCGCGCAACGATCTTCTGTCCGTTCTTGGTGGCCATCCGCGAACGGAAGCCGTGACGGCGCTTGCGCACGAGTCGCGACGGCTGATAGGTCCGCTTCACGGTCGGCTCCAGGGGTTATGAGTGGCGCGGGGGACGAACGTGTCCTCTGCGGGAAGGGCGGGCGTATAAGCGGAGGGGCTGCGGCTGTCAACGCCGACGACGACGTCCTATAGCCGGGAAACGCCCCGATCCGTTGAAGGTGCCACCGTTGGAAATGCCATGGATCGCCTGAAACGGTTTCTTCCTCTCGTCGTGCTGGCCTGCGTCATAGCCCTGATCTTCGGCATGGGCTGGAACCGCTATCTGTCTCTGGACACCCTGCGGGACCACGGTGTTCAGCTGCGGGCCTTCGCGAGCGAGAACTATATTCTGGCTCTGCTGGTGCTGATGGCGGTGTTCGCGATCGCGACCGCCAGCGTGGTGCCCGGCGTCTTCTTCGTCACCATCACGGCGGGGTACCTGTTCGGGCCGTGGGTCGGCGGGGTCTCGACCTCGATCGCCGCCACCGTCGGCGCCCTGATCGTCTATGCTGTCGCGCGTTCGGCCCTCGGCCAGGACCTGCGCAACAAGGCCGAACGCGATCAGGGAATGCTCAAGAAGGTCTGCGCCGCCATCGACAAGGATACATTCTGGTATGTGCTGGCGTCGCGGCTGGCCGTCGTGGTGCCCTTCCACATGATCAATATCGCCGCCGGCATCATGTCGGTGCGCCTCATGCCCTATACCGTCGCGACGGTGATCGGCCTGTTGCCTGCCCACATCATCTATTGCTGGATCGGCGCGCGTTTGAACCAGCTTCTGGCCGAGAACCCCAACCCGGACATCCAGGCCCTGTTCGGTCAGTTCTGGGCGCCGATGGCGGGCGTGTTCGTTCTGGCCGTCGTCCTGCCTCTGATCCTCAAATCCATTCAGGCACGTCTGCCGGGAGGGGCGGCGACGTGAGCGGAGCTGGCGACCCGCTGGATCGGTTGCGTCTGCCCGCCGACTGGCGCGAGTGGCTGACGCCCCATGCGCCCGACGGCCTGTCGTCGCGCCTGCTGCTGCTGACCGTGCTGTTCACCCTGGCGGTGCAGGCCCTGATCCTCGGGCCCAATGCCGCAAGCTTCCATGAACGCTGGCTGATGGACCGGCTGCAGGCGGCCGAGCTGGCCTCGGTCGGCGTCGAGGCCCTGCCCTACAGTGCCGTGGACGACCAGACGGCCGAACAGCTTCTGCGCATCGGCGGGGTGTCGGCGGTGGCGATCAGCGACCAGGGCGTGATGCGCCAGCTGCTGCAGGCTCCCAATCTGGTTCGGGCACCCGACTTCATCGACCTGCGCCACCGCAGCCTGGGCGCGCGACTGCTCGATCCGGTGCGGACCCTGTTCGGCGATCCCGAGCGGTCGATCCGGGCCCGCGCAGCGCCCCGCTACCGCTCTGGCGACTTCATCGACGTGGTTGCGCCGGCCGAGCCGCTGAAGGTCGAGCTGCGAGCTTTCCTGCTGAACAGTCTGCTGGTCTCGATCCTGATTTCGGTGGTGGCGGGCGGGCTTCTGTACGCCGGCCTGTCCTTCCTGGTGCTGCAGCCGCTGCGCCGGGTGACCCGCTCCATCGAAGGCTTCGCCGCCGACCCCCAGACCGTCGCCCCGACGCCGTCGGACCGTCATGACGAGATCGGCCGCGTCGAGCGGGAACTGGCCAGCATGCAGGAAGAAGTGCGCCAGGCCCTGCGTTCCCGTTCGCGCCTGGTGGCGCTGGGCGAGGCGGTGGCCAAGATCAACCACGATCTGAGGAACATGCTGACGTCGGCCCAGATCGCGTCGGAGCGGCTGGCCGATTCCGCCGACCCCCAGGTCGCCAAGGCCCTGCCGCGGCTGGAGCGGGCCCTGGGGCGCGCCGCGGCCCTGACCCGCAATGTCCTCGACTATGGCAAGTCCGAGGAGCCTGCGCCGGTTCTGGACCGCATCGTGCTGGCCGCCGCCGCGAGCTCCGCTGCCGAGGACGCGGGGCTGGAAGGCCACGGCGTGCGACTGGTGAAATCCATCCCGTCGCGCTTCGTCGTCGCGGCCGACGCCGACCAGCTGCATCGCATCCTCGTCAATCTGATGCGCAACGCCCGCCAGGCCATCGAAGGCGACGCCACACGCGCGACACCCAAGAAGGGCCCTCTCGGCTCTGTCCTGATCGAGGGCTCGGGCGAGCCCGGCTGGTGCATCATCCGTATCATCGACGACGGACCCGGCATTCCGCCGCGCCTGTCGGAACGGCTGTTCGAACCCTTTGTCAGCGGCGGCTCCGCGGACCGCACGGGTCTGGGTCTGACCATTTCGCGCGAACTGGCGGCCAATCACGGCGGGGAGCTCAGGCTGGTCGAGACGGGCCCGACCGGGACGACGTTCGAGGTCCGCCTGCCGGGCTGAACCCTATTCGGTGCGGGCCACGCCCTCGCGGCGGTCGTCGGCTCCGCCGTCCCAGTGATCCCCGCGCCAGATTGCGCCATGCAGGCCCGAGGTCTCGGACGAATTGGGCTGGAGCACGATGCCGTTCCGCGCCAGGCCCTCGGTCAGGGTCGGCCCGAAGCGCGCTGTGTCCGCCCCGATACCCGGTCCCCTGGCGACCAGGTTGGGCAGGTCGAATGCGGCCTGGACCGGCAGGCCCCAGATCAGGGTCCCGATCAGGCCCTTGGCGTTGTAGGCCAGGATCGCCGAGCCCCCCGGCGATCCCATGGCTCCCACAAGGCGACCCTGCCGATCCAGGATGATGATCGGCGACATCGACGATCGGGGCCGCTTTCCCGCCGCCACGGCATTGGCGACCGGCGCGCCCTCCGCCGTCACCGGCGACAAGGAGAAGTCGGTCAGCTGGTTGTTGAGGAAGAAGCCCGCCGCCATCCGGCCCGAACCGAAGATGCTTTCGACCGTCGTGGTCATCGAGACCGCGTTTCCTTCAGCATCCACGACGACCAGATGCGACGTGCCCGCGGGCTCGGCCGTGGCGTCCGGGGCGCGGAACACGCCTCCGGGCGGTGCCCCGGCCGTGGCGGCACCGGTCAGGCCGGGTGCCAGGGCCGCGCGCCCGGCGACATAGTCGGCGTCCAGCAGCCCCGCGACGGGCACGCCGACGAAGGCCGGGTCGGCGACATAGCGGTCGCGGTCGGCGTACATCAGCCGCTGCAGCTGGGCGAACAGGGTCCAGGCGCCGGCGCTGGTCTCGCCCTCTGCCAGCACAGGGGCGGCGGTCGGGGTCTCGGCCATGGCAAGGAGCTGCAGCAGGGCCACGCCGCTGGACGGCGGCGGCGGAACGCAGATCACATAGACCCGGAACGGACGACACAGGGCGTCGCGCGCGAGCGGGCGATAGGCTGCGAGGTCGGCAAGGCTGAGCGAGCCCGGGCGCGGCTCGGCATGGACGGTGTCGACGATGGCCTGGGCAATCGGTCCGCTGCGCAGGGCCTGGATCCCGTCGCGGGCGATGGTCGCCACTGTCCGGGCATAGGCCGGGTTCTGCAGGGTGTCGCCCGCCACGTATCGGGTCCCGTCGGGCTTGGTGAAATACTCGGTTGCCCAGCGCGTGCGGGCCTGACCCTGACCGCCGATGAAGCCTGCCAGGCGCGGACTCACCGTGAAGCCGTCGCGGGCCAGCCGCTCGGCATCGCCGAACAGGGTGGACCAGTCCAGGTTCCCGTGGGTCTCCTGCGCCATGGCCAGGGCCGCCACGGCACCGGGCGCCCCGGTCGACCGGCCGCTCAGCACCGCGTCAAAGAAAGAGAGGGGCCGGCCGTTCTCGTAGAACAGTTCGGGCGTCGCATCGGCCGGTGCGGTCTCGCGCCCGTCGTAGGTGGTGACCTCCCCGGTGTCGGCGTCATAGACCATGATGAAGGCCCCGCCGCCCAGGCCCGACGACTGGGGCTCGACGAGGCCGAGCACGGCCTGGACCGCGACCGCCGCGTCGACCGCCGACCCGCCGCGCCGCAGCACTGCCATCCCGGCCTCGACCGCCAGCGGGTTGGCCGCCGCTACGAACGGTCCCCGCGCCGGCGACGCAACCGGTGTCTCGACGACCTGGGCCGTCCGGGCCGGGGCGGGGGCGTGGCCGACCGTCACGGTCTGGCACCCGGTCAGCGACAAGGCCATGGCCGCGACGAGCAGGGAACGGAGCGGCGACTTCGACATGATCATCTGCGGGGCGGCCCGAAAAACACTGACGCGGAGAGGCGTTCCCCCCGACCTAGGCCCCGCTGTCCGCCTCGCCAAGCACCGGTTTTACAAAGCCCTCGAAAACCGGGTTGCGCCCGCGAAGACGACCCGCTAGATACCCGCCCTCGCCGTAAAGGCCTGTGCGCGCCCGTAGCTCAGCTGGATAGAGCATCAGACTACGAATCTGAGGGTCGGACGTTCGAATCGTTCCGGGCGCGCCATTTCTTCCCCCACACCTGTAAACACTGCGGTTTTACCGTCTGGGGGACCGTCTTCGGACGATTGCTACACTACCCTGCTACACAATTCCCACGACGATCTGGGATCAAGCTCCGGTAAATCCTCGGGAAAACAGCCGGGCGACTGCTACACAAATTATCTACACAAACGGCCTCGGATCATGTGGCGGAGCGGTAGGCTCTACTTCCGGCAGCGAGTGCCAACCTCTTTGCTTTCGATTGTCGGCAAGAGGGAAATCTGGCGGTCGTTAGGGACGGACAGCCTAACGGTCGCCCTGCGCCGGTCCCATGAAATCGCTGCCTCGATTGAGCGATATTTTGAGGCTGCTCGTTCGAAAGCCGGGCTACCGGTCGATCACAAAATTCTGTCGGCCGCCGATGCGAAACTGGCGATCCGCGCCGAAGCTTCTTCTACCGAGGTGGTCGCCAGCCTGACGCTCCGAGAGGTCTACGATATCTACATGACTGACCCCACTCGGGACTGGTCGCCACGAACGAGGATGGCTTACGAGACCACCCGGAGACAGGCTCTATCCCTCTTGGGCGGCGATACTCCGATCCGGTCGATCACCCGCGCGCACTGCCGGGAAATGATCGAACTTTTGCGCTGGCTTCCGCGCAACTCGTCCAAGATTTACCCGAAACTGTCGCCCGTCGAGATCGCCGCGAAATCTCGCGAGACGGGTCGCAAGGACCTGATCAGTCCAGCGAACATCAACACCTATCTCAACAAGCTGTGCGGCGTGTTCAACTGGGCGATGAAGGAGCAGTTCATCGACCGTAACCCCGCCGTGGGTCTGAAGGTGCCTGATCCGGTCCTTCGCCGTGAGAAGCGGTTTCCGTTCTCCATGACACAGCTTCAAGCGATCTTCGCGGCGCCGCTCTATGTCGGTTGCCAAGACGATGGCCACGGCTACGCAAGGCCCGGCGACCAGAGACCCAAGACCGCCCGCTTCTGGATTCCGCTGATCGGCCTATTCTGCGGCCTCCGACTGAACGAGATTTGCCAACTCGATGTGGCGGACATCAAAGTCATTGAGAACGCCCCCTGCTTCTGGGTCACCGCATCGAGCGAGGCCGATGAAACGGACAAGCGGCTCAAGACCTCATCGAGCGAGAGACTCGTTCCGGTCCACCCATATCTTCTTGATCTCGGCTTCATGAAGTTTGTTGATGGGCGGCGAACGTCGCGAGACGCCAAGCTCTTCGGCGAGATCGAAGTGGGGTGCTTGGGCTATCGGTCCTCGACGTTTTCGCAGTGGTTCAGGCGGTTTGTTAGAAAGGCCGGAGCGGATGCGCCAAAGACCTGCTTCCACAGCCTTCGACATAACTTTCGAGACGCCATGCGTGAGGCGCGCGTGGATCGAGATATAGCCCTCTCGTTGGGTGGCTGGTCTCGATCAGGCGGCTCCGGTGGATCGGCCTCTGTGTCTGACGCCTATGGCAGCGGGTATCGGGTTGGAACGCTGGTCGAAGCGTTGAACCTCGTGCGCTATCCTGATCTCGATCTCTCACATTTGATGAATAGCTGAGCTTTCTAAAGCGGCGATTGTTCCTACTATGTTCCGCATAAATCCGTGATACCGTCACGCTGATTCGAATTGCATTGGCGGGATGGGGGCACAATACAACGCGATGGCTGCGCCCCCTGATCCGCTTCGCGTATTTCACATCACAGCGATTCCGAATCTTAGTCGGATTGCCGCCAGCGGGGCTTTATTGTCCAAAAATCGGCTGATCGCCGGAGGCTTGGCGCACGAGAACATCGCTTACGAAAACATCCAAGATCGTCGGTCGAGGACGCCTGTTCCGGTTGGAGTTCGGGGCGTGCTGCATGACTACGTTCCGTTTCACTTTGCGCCACGCCAGCCAATGTTGATGGCCATTCATTACGGCAAAGTGCCGGGATGCACAGTCAAGCAGGACGACATCGTGCACCTCGTTTTCCGTGCAGATAAAATCGTGGAGGCGGGCCTGCCTTTCGCATTCGCAACGCACCATCCCGTCACGGCCCTTGCGGATTTTTATGACACTCTCGACGAGATTGGGCAGATCGACTGGGACATGTTTTTTGATGAACCGCTGATCGGCGGATTCGCAAAATATTTCCATAATCCGGTCGATAAGCCGCAATACGCTACCCGAAGAGAGACGAGACAAGCTGAATTTCTCGTCCATGATCAGCTTCCTGTTGCTCACATCCGGGGCGTTGGAGTGTTCAGCGACCGTAAGAAAGCAGAGGTTGAAGCTTTGCTAAGTCAGATCGGGCTGGACGTCCAAGTTAAGACCAAGCGCGAATGGTATATATAGGTTCAAAATGACAAATATCATTCCTACGAACGGCGACCTTCTAGAGCAAAATGTTGACGCTATCGTCAATACCGTGAACACGGTCGGAATTATGGGCAAGGGCATCGCCCTTCAGTTCAAGCGACGGTGGCCGGATAACTTCCGGGCTTATGAGCGTGCATGCAAAGCCGGTGAAGTTGAAGTTGGGAAGATGTTCATCTTCGACTGCGGCGGTCTCGTTATGCCGAAATACATCATCAATTTCCCTACCAAAAAGCATTGGAAGGGAAACTCAAAGATCGAGTTCATCAAAGAAGGTCTCACGGATTTGGTGACGCAGATTCGAAATCTTAGAATCAAATCTATAGCCATGCCGCCGCTCGGATGCGGGAACGGAGGTTTGGAATGGGCCGACGTAAAGCCGCTGATCGCGGAGGCATTTTCTGCAATTCCTGACGTGGAACTACGCTTGTTTGCTCCTAGCAATGAGCGTCGCCAACTTGCTGCTGAGGCAACACCGCCTCGAATGACGGCAGGGAGAGCAGCGGTCGTTTCCGTTCTTTCGATGTATCAACGCCTCCAATACTCGCTCACTCAGATCGAGGTTCAGAAGCTAATGTATTTTCTGACGATCTCAGGCGAACCTCTCAGCTTGAAATTTGCTCAGCACAAATTCGGTCCATATGCGCCCGAACTGAACCATGTCCTGCTAAAGATGGAGGGCGCATACATCACTGGTTTAGGTGATTTGGACAGTCCTTCAGAAATCCAAGTTCAGCCTGATGCGGTTAAGTCGGCGCACGAATTTCTTGGGGAGTTGGGCAGTGAAACCGCGCAGCGCGTTGAGCGGATATCTTCGCTGATCGAAGGATACGAAACCCCATTTGGTATGGAGCTTCTCGCGACCGTGCATTGGGCAGCGGCCAAAATCGGCCCGTCAGCAAATGAGCACACGGTTCTCGCCTACGTCCAATCTTGGAACGAGAGGAAGCGCAAGCTCATGACTGAGCATCTGGTAGGCAGGGCCTACGCTCGCCTCACTGCCGAAGGCTGGATGGCTCACTAGTCGCCCGGCTGTTTTCCCGAGGATTTACCGGAGCTTGATCCCAGATCGTCGTGGGAATTGTGTAGCAGGGTAGTGTAGCAATCGTCCGAAGACGGTCCCCCAGACGGTAAAACCGCAGTGTTTACAGGTGTGGGGGAAGAAGTGGCGCGCCCGGAACGAATCCGGCTGGGTGCCTCAAGACGGTCCTCGGACGATCCCTTCTGATCGTTGGGTTCTACCGTTTCCTCGTGGTTCATTTCGCCCTCTCTCGATTGGTCAGTCTCGTGCAGTTGGGTCGAACTCCGAGGAGTTCAACGGCGGAAGATATGGACGGGGAGAAGCCGATTCCGGGATGATCCGGATATGCCCCACTCCTCCGATATCGCCCTAGGCGACTGCCGTGCTTTTCGATCCGTCGCCTTCGGCTCGATTGCCTTCCAACACTTCTACAGCATCCCCGGATACCAGACCGCTGAGGACTGCCGCGCCTTTCATGCGGGCGAACGCACGCTATTCGACGAACTCGCCGACTGGCTCGACGATGATGGCTTTGACGGTCACATCGTCGGCCGTCGCGACGATCATCGGGGCCTCTTCTGGCTCGCGATCGAATCCTCCATCGACGCCGTGACGTTCAAGCTCAAGTGGAGCGATCGTCTTCCCCCCAGCGTCTGGGATGGGGGCGTCACCCACTAGGCGGCCTCAGAGGCGATCCTGTAGACGCTGGATCGACTGACGCCTGTCTGGCGCACGATGTCGGCCACAGTGGCTCCCTGCTCGCTCAGGCGGCGGATATCGGCGGCCTTGGCTTGGGCGGTCGGCGCCCTTCCCCGGTATTTGCCCTCTGCCTTCGCCTTGGCGATTCCCGCCCGCTGTCTTTCCAGCATGACGGTCCGTTCGAACTCCGCCACGGCGCCGAGGATTTGAAGGATGAGGGTGCCGGTCGCTGTGCTGGTATCGACCCCCATGGAGAGGATGCGGATCGCCATGCCTCGGGCCTTCAGCGTCTCCACGATGGCGAGCAGATCGGTGACGGATCGCGCCAGTCGATCGGGTCGAGTGCAGACGAAGGTGTCTCCCTCCCTGCACCAGTTCAACGCCGCTTCGAGTTCGGGTCTCTTCGCATCCACACTTGAGACATGCTCGGCGAAGACGCGGGTGCAGCCCAAGGCGTGCAGTTCAGCCTTCTGTGCTTCGAGACCGGCCAACTGCTCGGCCGATGAAGTCCTTGCGTATCCGACGAGGGCGCCTGCGATCATGGATTCTCCCCACTGAGTTCCAAGACGATGTGGGACGCCCGTCCCAAAAAGCGAACTTCATGTCTGTGGGGCAGTAGGTCGAACTACCGGCATCGTCCCGCTAGGGCGTGGCGGTGTGGGACAGGATTCAGTGTGCTTCTACGACGTCGCATTCCGCGTTCAAACTCCCAACGCCATCGACAAACATTGCTGTAGCCATCGCTTGCGTGGGGGACAGGCCAGCCACATCAACGGGGCTCTGGCTCATTTGGGTGTCGCCATTAATATCCAGAACCCCACAGACCAGCAGGTAGGTTCCGGTGATTGTGCGAGGGCCAACGTTTCGTATCCTGACAATGATCTGGGCCTCACCAGCGGGCGTCATGTCGATGTATTGGCTTTCCAGTTGTAAGGGTGCGCCCCTACGGGGACTGGTCGCCCGATAGTTTATGACTTGGTCTGGAAACGCGGCTGCGAGGCGACCCGATAGGGCCAGATCAAGCACTCGGTTGTCCCAGTTAGCCGCCGCATCCGAGCCCCCTTGTGCCATTTGTTGAGCGACCGACGGCGCACCTTCGGCGGGGGCCGGGTCGTCGGCCTCACGCTCTTCGTTTGGCAGATCGATAGTAGGTGTTGACGCAATAGAAACAGCCACCGCCGGTTGCGGGGCTGTTTCTCCGACATCATCCAATGGAGCACCACACGCCGCCAGCAGCATCACGAAGATTAGAAAACGCATGAACCACCCCGTTGCTCCTACCGTGGGAGCATAAACGAAGCGCGGCAATGACGCCAACATCCTCCGGATGTTCGCGCCATGCCCGCTTGGGTCTCCTCTCCCGTTCATCGAGCTTTGATTTCCGCGCTCGTGCAGGCTCGCCACGCGGCCAAGCTTACTCAGCGCGACCTCGCCGTCCGGCTGACGAAGCCTCCGTCCTTTGTCGGCAAGGTGGAGGCCATTGAACGGAACCTGAGCGCACTGGAACTGATCGATTGGTGTCAAGCCTTGGGCGTTGAGCCCGGCAAGGTGCTGGCGGGTCTGCATCTCGACGAAGCCGCTCCGCCCAGAGACTAGCTCGTTGTCATTCGAAGTCTTCGTCAAAGTCGTGCCATCTCATCAAAGAGAACCCGTTAAGCTGCGGTGCGGGCGGAACAGGCGTGAAGGCATGCACACCGACTGAACGAAGTTTGTCTTCGACCCGCGCTTTCGCCTCCCACTCGACCGGCAGATTTCCTCGTCCGTGGACCCCGGTGAGAAGCCAGCCATCCCGCACCTTGGTCAGAGTGGCGATCACGTCGAACGGCTTGATCACCCACGCCGACCAAACGCCGGAGGCCAGACGAGCGCATTTGGTATGGATGCAGTTGCTGAACTCCCGGCCGATGGACGCCGCGTTCTCGGGGGTGATCCTCACCAACTCCGGGTCGTCGTCGATAGGGCCGCCGATGGTGGGCAACCGGTCGGCTTTCTCCAACCAGTTCTCCGCCCACCTCGTCAGGCGCAGCCCTCCGGTCTGGCCGGTCAGGCTTTGGGCGATCGCGTCATCGGAAGCTGTGCTGCAAAGGCTCCGGATCAAACCGAGGAGTTCGTTGAACCGCGCCACGGTTTCCGGCGTCCGAAGTCGAAGAAGAACCTCTGGCATCAGGCCAACTGAGTCCACAGTCCGAACACCGTGCAGGATGTCGGTGTCGAGCACGTTCATTTGGCGGAGGGCTTTCGCTCGCGCACGGTCTTGCCGATTATCGCTGCCCAAGAGTTCAACGAGATCGCGATAATCCGGCGGCGCCATCAAGCGATAGCCGAGCTTGGCCATCGCGCCCTTGAGGCCTTCTGGCAGATAGGGAACCGCCGTCTCGATGATGGCGTCGGCGTCCATCGATCGGACTGACATCGCAACCTCGGCCAAAGCGGTTTCCCACGAGGCCTCGGCGCCTCCATCGCCGTTTGCGTTGGTCAGGAACGACGTCGGGTTTTCGAGAAGGCCATGGGCTGCGGCGAGAGCGACAGCCTGTCGCCAACGAGGACCAGCTTTCGTCGCATGAAGAAGGGTGCCGGGTGACACCACGTCGAGATCGGCCACTACCTCCAACAGCCACCCATGCAGAGGGGAGACTCGGCCGTGATGCGCGGTTTCGTAGACCTGCAAATGGGATGGAACGTCTGATGAAATCATGGAGCCTCCAAGGGAGGCTGGGCACCTGCTCAGCCTCGTAAGAGGCGGTCGATTTTTGAAGTGGTGATCATCGGGCGGAGTGTCTCACGGGTCGCGAATCCGTCAACGAAATATCTTGGAAGCCAACGGCTGGTAGCCATCAACAGCAGAATCACGGGCCGCTCAAAGTGGCTTGTTCAGACGCGCCACCAAATCTGGGGCTCCGGTCGCGAGAAGCTCATCAAAATGTGCAGACTGAGCCCAACAACGAATGAGGAGGATACCGATCTGGTCGCCGAACCAATTATCGGGGAGTTCTCCGTTTCTCCATCGTTCGAGGTTGGTGTCGCTAAAGAGCAGATCATCATCATCGATCATCGACGGGCCTCCGGCTTTAGCCAAAGGACCGTCCACGCGACCCTAAGTGCCAACCCGAGGCGACCTGCTCGCCAGAGGCTCTGGAATAGCTCGATGAGGGCATCAGCCGATGGTCCCCGGTTGCCACGCAGGCAGAGGTAGTTCTCGGCCCGGCCCAGCCATGTGCTGCTGAAGTGCCGGTGAGAGTCGGTGAGGCCGCGCCGTTCGAAGTGGTAGTAGATGTCCATATCGGAGCCTTTCGTTTCCGATATTTATCTCGATCGCCGCGCTTGGTGCCCGGTCGCCTATCGCGTCTACCTTGCTGATGTGGACACGCCTCAGATCGCGGCTGATCCATCGGCGGACGGCTTTGGAGCAGGCCAAAGCGCGATCGCTGCGGCGGCCATAGCGTCACCACGACGCTTGATCGCTGGTTCATCCCATGCGGCTTCGGCCGCTATTGCTAGATTGATCTTCAGGAGAGACTCATGAAGGCGAACGCGTTTGGCCTCGAAGTCAAAGTTGCTGGCTGACGAGTTTGCAGGCGGCGTCAGGAGCGTCAGATTTGGCAGGGTCTGCACTACGCCTTCACGGGCTTCGATCTCTGCACGCATCGCATCATCGACACCGCTGATAAAGTCGGCGGGTGCCACGGCACCACTCGGCAATGGCCAATGCGTGGTCCATTTTTGGGGCAAGACGTGTTCGATCGTCAGTCCTTCCTGAAGCGTCCCTTGGATGTTGAACTTGTCCCGCATGGCAAACTCTAGCTCCTCTAGAATCAGCTTCAGGCGATGCTGGGGAATCCAACCGTATTGGGGGCGATTTCGGATGGCTGCGCTGAACTCGGCGTCGGTCGGGAATCGAGAGGTGTCGGCATTCTTTTTCGACTCCATGACCGAGAAGAAGGCATCCTCAGTCACGCCATTTTTCTTCAGGTAGGCGGCCACTTCCACAAACTGATTGTTGTAGTTTTTCGGGGTGAGGTAGCAAATCGCACGCCGAATTACGTAGCTGCCGATCAGGTCGTAGAGCCTCGCCTTGATCTCTTCGTCGGCGTCCGATTGGGCGATCACGAGCACCAGCGGATAGGCCGTCGAGAGGTCGAACGTGTTCAGGCGTCGCGAAATCTTCGATAGCTCGCCGCTAGCGGAGGGTTCGGCGAGTTGACGATAGGCGGGGGCGTATTTGGTCAGCGCGCGTAGTTCGGCGGAGGTGCTTTCGAACTCACTGGCGGTCACGAACGCTTTGTATTCAGAGAACAGTTCTCCGAGCGAAATCACTGCGCCCCGTTCGGCTGCGAGGACGTGACCCAAGAAAAAGTCGATCCTCGGCTTTTTGATGCGGCCCTGCGTCTGCTCCTGCTTCCAGAACGGCTGCTCGAATTCCGACCAGTGCTCTTCGAGCAATGCCTCTTGGTCTTCGTTGCGACGATTGGCACGGTGGAAGACATCGTTGCGGACAAGGTCCATGGCCGCCAGCGGTTTGCCGCCGCTGTTCAGCGTTTCGAAAATGACCTGAGCGTCGTCGTCGGCCGCGAGGGTGATGACGATCAGACGGAAATGCTCGAACAAGACCGTCGAAAGCGCGAGAAGCCGCTTCTGAAGGCTGGCTTGATCATAGTTGGCCCGGTCCGACAACCACTGACCCTCGCGGATGTAGTCGTCAGCTTCCTCCCAGAAATACCAGTATGCCCAGAGGGGACCCGGAGCGGTGTTTTTGATCTTGCCGTTCTTGAAGAAGTGATCTGGGTATTTTTTCCTGAGCGCGGGCCGGTCAAGATCAATGATCTGCCGGAAGAGGACTCTGTCGTAGGTGGTCGGCTCTAGTTTGTAGCGTTCGGTCGATCGGTCCTGCATGGGCGTGTCATCGCTATGGACGATCAGGTCGGAAATCTGGCGAGCCACGGACTCGAAGCCGTAGGTTCTCGCGACATCCCTTAGAGCCGCAAAACAGAGGTGGAACGTGGTGAGCCGCTGCTGCCCGTCCACGACGTTAAAGGCTTGGATTCGCCCGAACACGGGGTCGCTGTCCGGTATCAGCAGGAGTGCGCCCATGTAGTGCGAAAAGGCGACCTTGCCCGTTTTCAGCAGTTCGTCTGCCTTGCCCTCGATCTGTTCGACCAAGGGTTCCAGTTCACGCTGGTTCCAAGCGTAGGTGCGTTGATAAATCGGGACGATGAAGCGTTGCCGCTCGCTGAGAATCTTTCCGATAGAAAGCGGTTTCGCGTCCAAGTTAGCCCCCTCGTTGCGGCACCACTTAGGGGAAATCTTCGTGGGCTGTCACTAGCCGTGCTGCCGAAGGCCGAGATCATTCTGACTTGGATGCTTGACCGCGAACTCATCGCCAGATTCAACGATCCGGTGCGCTCCACGCACTGGGGGCTTCAGTGGCTACGCTTACGCAATCCGAACTCGAAACCCACCTCTGGAAGGCGGCGGATATCCTGCGCGGCCACGTCGATGCGGGGAAGTTCAAGGACTACATCTTCGCCCTGCTGTTCTACCGCCGCCTCTGCGACGTCTGGGACGAGGAGTTCGAGGTTCTGCTGGCCGAGACCGGCGACCGCGAGGAAGCGGCTGATCCTGAGGAGCACCGCTTCCACGTCCCGCCCCAGCACAACTGGAATGCGGTCAGGAAGAACGCCACCCAGATCGGCCAGCATCTGAACAATGCCTTCGCCGCGATCGAAGACGCCAATCTGCGTCTGCGGGGCGTGTTCGGCGACGTGGACTTCGCCAATCAAGAACGCTTCCCGGACGCGCGGTTGGAGCGGCTACTCGCCCACTTCGAAAAGCACAGGCTGCGGAACAGCGACGTGCCGCCCGACATGCTGGGCGACGCCTACATGTATCTGATCGAGCAGTTCGCCGAGGGGGCGGGCAAGAAGGGTGGTGAGTTCTACACGCCCCGGCAGGTCGTGAAGCTGATCGTCGAATGTCTCGATCCCCAGCCGGGCATGTCCGTTTACGACCCAACATGTGGATCGGGTGGCATGTTGCTGGAAGCGGTCGAGCACCTGAAGGCCAAGGGCCAAGACCCGCGCAGCCTCTCTCTCTACGGGCAGGAGAAGGAACTGGACACTTGGGCCATCGCCCAGATCAACCTGTTCCTCCACGACATCAACGACGCCTTCATCGCCAAGGGCGACACGGTCCTCGATCCGAAGCGATACGACCCACGTGCGGGTGAATTCCTGCCCGGCATTGGGGCCTACGACCGGGTGCTGGCCAACCCGCCCTTCTCGGTGAAGGAGTGGGGTCACGAAGTGTGGACCAACGGAGATCAATACGGGCGCGATGTCTACGGCGTGCCGCCCAAGGGCTACGGTGATCTGGCTTTCGTTCAGCACATGGTCGCCTCACTGAAGGACGATGGCATGCTGGGCGTGGTCGTGCCTCACGGTGTGTTGTTCCGGGGTGGTGCCGAGGGTCGCATCCGCGAGGCCATGCTGAAGGCCGACGTGATCGAAGCGGTGATCGGACTGGCACCCAACCTGTTCTACGGCGCGGGCATCCCGGCGGCGATCCTGATCATCCGCAAGACGAAGCCAGCCGACCGGAAGGGCAAGGTGTTGGTCGTCAACGGAGACGCGACGTTCACACCCGGCAAGGCCCAGAACCATCTCACCGACGCCAATGTGCGGACGATGGCCGACGCCTTCCACGGCTTCGCAGACATCGGGAAGCTGGCGCGCGTCGTGCCTGTCGAGGAGATCGCAGCCAACGAGTCGAATCTGAACATCAGCCGCTACGTCCAGACCGGAGCGGACGCAGATGCTATGGATGTCGCCGAAGAGGTGGCCAAGCTCCAAGACCTCATCGAGAAACGAAACGAGGCCGAAGCTGTGATGTTCGGGCACCTGAAGAGGCTCGGATATGTCCCGTGATCCAGTAGCCGGGTGGGCGTCCGGCCGAATCTCCGATTTGGTCATGGAGATTTCGGAGCGGGTCGATCCGCAAGCTATCGCCGACCTCGATTTTCCCTATCTGGGATTGGAAGATATCGGACAAGGCACAGGCACAATCGTTTCAATTGGCCGGGCCAGTGCGGCAACCAGTCAAAAATCTGGATTTGTCGCGGGCGACACCCTGTTTGGAAAACTGCGTCCCAACCTGAAAAAGGTGGCTCGCCCTGACTTCGATGGCATCTGCTCGACCGATATCGTCGTGTTTCGCGCGAAGCCGCAGGTTGATCCCGATTTCGCATTCAGGGTCCTGTCATCTGACCCCGTGATCGAGCATGCTGTTTCCCAAGCCGCTGGAACCAAGATGCCGAGAGCGCATGCTCGTTCGCTGCTCGCTTTCCACACACTGCTCCCCCCTATCGAAGAGCAACGGCGAATAGCTGAGGTGCTCCGGTCGGTTGATGATGTTCATCGACTGAATGACCTGTCGGTCACCCATCTGCGGCTCCTACGCAAACTTGCGCTTCGAGACTTGTTTACTGCGGCTGACGGTGAGGAGTTCGAGGACACCATTCTCGGCCCGCTTCCCAATGGGTGGGCAGCAGTCCCGGCGGAAGCCATCTGTGGAGCCGTGATTGATTGTAAAAATCGAACGCCCCCTATCACTGAGACCGGATTCGCCGTGGTCCGAACGCCTAATGTCCGACGCGGGCGGTTTGTGCGCCACAACCTCGTGCGAACCGATCCTGCGTCCTTTGACGAGTGGACTCGTCGGGGCCGTCCCAGAGTAGGAGACGTATTGATCACGCGCGAGGCCCCGATTGGTGAGGTCTGCGCTGTGCCGCAGGACGAGCCTATCTGCTTGGGTCAGAGGATGATGCTCTATCGTCCAGAGCCTACAAAACTTGATAGCTCATTCCTGCTCTACGCACTTCAAAGTGAGCCAGTTCAGGACCACCTTCGAAATCTTGGAGGCGGTTCGACAGTTGGCCATGTCCGTGTGGGCGATATCCGTCAACTTCCGATCCCGTGCCCCCCGCTAACCACGCAGATCACAGTGGCAAGGGTGCTCGAAGAGATTGATGTCGCACTCGACCGCGCGGTTGAGTCGCTCATCCAATCGGGCGGCTTAAAGAGAAGTCTCGCCTCCGACCTCCTCTCCGGCAGTGTCAGGGTGCCCGCATGAGCGAATACCGCCTCGCCGAGAAGCCCGCGCTCGATGCTCTGACAGCCATGGGCTACGTCGCGCTTCATCCCGAGGCGGCGATGTTGATGCGGCAGGAGGCGAACCGCGTCCTGCTGAAGCCGGTGCTGATCGAGGGCCTTCAGGCTTTGAACGAGGGGCTGGGCGCCGAGGACGCCGAGGCGATCTACAGCGACCTGTCCACCCTGTCGGACAACGAGGAATGGCAGCGGCGTTTGCGAGGCGCATATTCCCGGCGACTGAAGGGCGAGGCCAAGGACAGGCCAGTCGCTCTGATCGACTTCAAACGACCCGATAGGAACCGCTACCACGTCGTGCGTCAGTTCAAGGTCGAGGCGCAGCGGTCGCGGATCGCCGACCTTGTGGTGTTCGTCAACGGCATCCCGCTGGTCGTCGTCGAGGCCAAATGCCCGCTGAAGGCAGCGGACCGATCCGGTCAGGCGTTCGAGCAGATCAAGCAGTATGAGCGCGATATCCCGCGCCTCTTCTATCCCAACGCCTTCAGCATCGTCACGGACGGCATGGCGACCTTGTATGGCGCAACTCGCGCTCCGGCGAAGTTCTACGCGCCGTGGCCAGACCCGTGGCCGCGCACGCGCGATGAGTTCGCCGACGACCTGTCGAAAGACTTGTGGTGCCTGTTGGAGCCGTCGCGGCTGCTGGACCTGCTGGCCCACTTTATCGTCTTCGAGACGGACCCCGACGACGGCCAGCGGATAAAGAAGGTCTGCCGCTATCAGCAGTTCCGGGCCGTCAACAAGGCGGTGAACCGCGTCGCCGAGGGGACGAAGAAGAAGGGCTTGATCTGGCACACGCAGGGGTCGGGCAAGAGCCTGACGATGGTGTTCCTCGCCCTGAAGCTGAAGACGCATCTGACGCTGGACGCGCCGACGCTTCAGAATCCCAACATTCTCGTCCTGACAGACCGGATTGATCTGGACGACCAGATCGCCAAGACGTTCGTCGCCTGTGGCCTTCCCAACCCGAAGCAGGCAGCTTCGGTCGGGGAGTTGCGCGAGGCGGTAGCGCGCGGCGGCTCGGGCCAAATCCTGATGTCCACGATCTTCAAGTTCCAAGGCTCCAAGGAGCCGATTCCGAACTCTGAGGACTGGATCGTGCTGGTGGACGAGTGCCACCGCACGCAAGAAAAAGACCTCGGGGCCTTCCTGTCCGCGACCCTGCCAAACGCGCGCTTCTTCGGCTTCACCGGCACGCCGATCAAGAAGGCCGACAAGGACACCTACGCCCGCTTCAGCGAGCCGGGCGAGACCTACCTCGACAAATACGGGATCGACGATGCCGTGCGTGACGGCGCCACCGTGCCGATCCTCTACGAAGGCAGGAAGACCGACTGGTCGATCAACGAGAGCGAGATCGACATCCTGTTCGACCGCTGGTTCGTCGATCTTCCCGATGAGAAGCGTGAGAAGTTGAAGCAGAAGGGCGTCAGCCTCGCCCTGATCGCCAAGCACCCGGAGCGCATCCGGCTCATCGCCCGCGACATCTGGGAGCACTTCAAACAGACCTGCCGCCCGGACGGCTTCAAGGCTCAGATCGTCGCCATCGACCGCGAGTCGGTCGTGCTCTACCGCGCGGCCTTGGCCGAGGTGATCACCACCGACCTGATCAAGGATGGGATCGCTGAGACCGACGCGGCGGCGAAGGCCCATCGGATGATTAGCTGCGTCTTCTCCAAGGCCCAGACGGACGGCTACCCGTCCGACGACCCGGTCATTGAAAGCGTGCGCCAGCAGTTGAATGCCTACTTCCTCGACGACGACGGGGAGAAGGTGGCCAAAAAGGCGTTCAAGGCCAATACCGACGAACCCAGCTTCCTGATCGTCTGTGACAAGCTGCTGACCGGCTTCGACGCGCCGAACGAGCACGTCATGTATCTCGACAAGCCCCTTCGCGAGCACGGTCTGCTTCAGGCCATCGCCCGGACCAACCGCACTTGCTCGGTCAAGCGACCGGATGGCACTTCGGTCGATAAGCCCCACGGCCGGATCGTGGACTACATCGGGGTGACCCAGAACCTCGAAGACGCACTGTCGTCCTATCGCGCTGACGATGTTCAGAATGCGCTGATCGACCTCGACCTGCTGCGACGCGATCTGCGGAAGACCCACGCCGAGTTCATGCGCCTGAAGCGTCTGATGGGTCTCAACGGCATGGATGAAAAGGCCGCCGCCTACGCTGTTGAGAAGCTCGTCTCGGATGGCCGCGAGGACGACTGGTTCGAGCTTCAGCGGCTCGGCCGCCACTTCGTGCGGACCTATGGCGACCTGTCGCCCGACCCGGCCATCCTCGACTTCACCGAGGACATGAAGTGGACCGCCGCGTTCCTGAGGTTGGCCCAACAGGCGATCACCAAGGACGAAAGCCTCGACCACCTGACCTACTCCGGCAAGATCAGGGACATGCTGGAAGAGCACGTTCGCGCCACCGGCCTGAGCACGACCGTCCGCCTCCGCAACATCACCGATCCCGACTTCAAGGACGACTTCCAGACCGATGGACGGACGGAGGAGGAGCAGAAGGAATCCTTCATCCGCAAGGCCGCCGAACTGAAGCGAGTGACCCGCGAACTCGTTGATAAGAACCCGGCCCAATACGGCCGCTTCTCCGAGCGGGTGATTGAGATCATCCGCAGGTTCGAGGAAGGGCAAATCGCTGCTGGCGAGGGTCTCAAGGCGTTCGAAGACCTGACCGGCAGGATCGAGGCCGAGGCTGGCGCCCACACCGAACTGGGCATGGACGAGCGCGCTTTCGCCATCCTGCGGATCATGGAGCCGCATGCTCCGGATGCCGAGCACAGTGCCCTTCAGGCCGTCGCAGTCGAGGTCGGCGATCTCTACGCCGCCGCACAGGCCAGCCAGCCGTCTTGGTTCTTTATGGACAGCTACAAGAAAGAGCTTCGCCGGGACGTTCGGAAGGTGCTGCGTCCGCTCGAACTAGGCGACGCCAACGCCGTCAGGGACGAGATCGAGAACTACGCCATCCACGCCTACGCCGGATCGCACTGATGGGCATGGTTCGCATCGGCCAGACCGAGGTGGCCTACGAGCTTCGGCGCACAGCGACGATCTCTGAGCGTCGGATCACGGTCACGCCCGGCCATGTCGAGGTGCTGGCCCTCACCACGGATGACGATGCGGAGATCGACGCCTTCCTGAACCGCAAGCGGCAATGGCTCTTCAACACCCTGCGCGAGCTTGAAACCGCGACGGCCAAGCGCGCCGTGGTCCCGCGCTTCATGACCGGTTCGAAGATTCCCTTCCGGGGCCGGAATGCGCGTCTCACCGTCCGCCGTCATGACGGCCCGCGCGTCGAGATAGACTACCGCAACGGCTTCCTTGTGGACCTGCCATCATGGGTCCGCGACGAGGATCAGGACGACATCGTCGCCACCGAGATCAAGCTCTGGCTAAAGCGGCGAGTTCGACGCGACGTGATGGAGATTGCGGCCGCCTATCGCAGACGGTTCGGTCTGAAGCCACGCACGATCCGGGTCGCGGACATGAAGACCGGCTGGGGCGCCTGCGGTCTGACTGGCTCTATCCTGATCAACTGGACGCTAGTGTTCGCGCCGAAAGCGGTGCTGGAATACGTCGTGGTCCACGAGTTGGCACACCTGAGGGTGCGGTCGCACGGGCCGGAATTCTGGGCCTATCTGGCGACGCTGTTGCCGGGCTACGAACGGCCGAAGGGGTGGCTCGATATGCATCAGGGAGCGTTGGACGCTGGATTCCTAAGTCGGCTTTCCGCGACCCCATAGAAGGTCGGATCGCGTTCGATCCCGACAAATCTCCGCCCCTCCTGAATCGCGGCCAAGCCGGTCGTCCCTGATCCCATGCAGCAGTCGAGCACGGTGTCGCCTTCGTTGGTGTAGGTTCGGACGAGATAGCGCATGAGTTCAAGCGGCTTCTGAGAGGGATGGACCGGCTGCGCTTCGGAGGGGAACCGTAAGATGGACGTTGGGTAGTCGGTCAGGGTTTGGTGGCTTCCACGCCCGGTGATCGGCTTGTTCCGATACATCGATCGCTCACCCCGGAGCACAGTCGCCGGAGCGTCCACCGGCGCCGATGGCGACCGATCTCGAACTCCCTGCGGATTATAGGTCATCGGTCGCTTTGATTTGCCCGCCTGCACAGCCGTCGCAGGAGAGAAAACGAGAATGTCCTCATGCTTCTTCATCGGTTTGCGCTTGGCGTGGAGGAAGCCAGTCGCGCGGCTCTTCTCCCAGACAAGGGAGTATTTCAGCCAAGCCAAGTTCGACGCTGCGAGGTGGGTCGTGAAGGGCTGACTGGCTGTCAGCACCACCACACCGTTCGGCTTGAGAAGCCTTCTGAACTCATCCCACATCGCGTCTAGCGGTAAGGCTTGGTCCCATTCGTGGACGGTCAGATTGTAGGGAAGATCGGCGATGATGGCATGGATCGAGGCGTCGGCCAGCCCAGCCATCTCGATCATGCAGTCACCAAGAATTAGAGTGCAGTCCCGGACCGATTGCTCGTGATCGACGAGCATGGTTTGGAGATTGAGACCCGCCATCACTCGCAGCAGACTGCGGATGTTTCCACGTCCCCTCTCCACCTGAATCACGGTCGGCTTGGCGATTCCAACAAGGGCGGCGAGTTGCGATTGAGGGAGACCAGCCGATCGACGAACTCGTGCAATCGCCGATCCGAGGGATTCGGCCGGTGCCTGAAAGGCGAAGCGAAGTTTCAACGCCGCAAGCACAGCGAGAAGAGATCGCACTGATCCGTCGCCTCGCTCGATGTTTCGAGCGGTAGCGAGATCGATCAAGGCCGCTAGGCGTAGTTCGTCCTGCGTCATCCGCTTCGCCCTGCGGACTTCGCGGATGGCTAAACCGATACGAACCGCCGTCTCGGATATGGTAGAATCGTGGACCAAAAGGCCGATCTCGCTAGCCGCTAGTGGGCTCAATTCAGTGAGAAACGTTTACCGATCGATTCGCCAGTTCGTTCGAGTTGGTTGGCGTTCCTGCACTGCGAATTTGAAATCGGGCTATGACTACCCGTAGTTCTACCTCCATCTCTCAGGGCCATCCGCGCAAGCGCGTCCGGCCACTCCTCTCGGTCATCGACCTCTGGCTACGCCATCGATCGACTGACCTGTTTCCGCCCGCCCTGCGACAGAGGGACGGCAGCGCCCCGGTCTATTTCGAAGCGGCGGCGGTCATCACGGTGCTGGTGCTGCTGGGGCAGATTCTGGAACTGCGGGCGCGCGAGCAGACCTCGGGCGCGATCCGCACGCTGCTGAACCTGACGCCAAAGTCGGCCCGACGTGTTCGCGACGATGGGGCCGACGAAGATGTTGACCTGGTCCTTGTTGCCATCGGTGACCGGCTTCGCGTCCGGCCTGGAGAGCAGGTTCCGGTCGATGGCGAAATCCTCGAAGGCCGGGTCGCCATCGACGAGTCCCTCATCACTGGAGAGTCCATGCCGGCGACGAAGGATGTCGGGGCCTCCGTAGTGGCGGGATCGTTGAACATGACCGGTTCCTTCATCATGCGCGCGGACCATGTCGGCGCGGATACGCTACTGTCCCGGATCGTCCAGATGGTCGCCCAGGCCCAGCGAAGCCGGGCGCCGATCCAGAGGCTGGCGGACACAGTCTCTGGCTGGTTCGTGCCTGCGGTCATTCTGATCGCAGGCGTCGCGGCTCTCGTCTGGGCCTGGATCGGGCCGGATCCGCGCCTGTCCTACGCCCTGCTGGCGGCGGTCTCGGTGCTGATTATCGCCTGCCCCTGCGCGCTTGGGCTCGCCACGCCCATTTCGATCATGGTGGGGGTCGGACGCGGCGCGCGGGCAGGCATCCTGATCCGCGACGCCGAGGCCCTCGAACGGTTCGAGAAGGTCGATACCTTGATCCTCGACAAGACCGGCACCCTCACCGAGGGGCGACCTTCGGTGACGACGATCCTGCCTGCGAAGGGATTCGACGAGACAGAGCTGCTGCGGCTCTGCGCCAGCCTCGAACGGGGCAGCGAACATCCGCTGGCCGAAGCGATCATCCGCGCGGCGTTGGACCGGAAGCTCGACCTTGCCGAGGCGAAAGATTTCGATAGTCCGGTCGGTCGGGGCGTCTCGGGCGTCGTCGAGGGGAAGGCGGTCGCGCTGGGCAATGCGAGCTTCCTCAATGACCTCCCGGTCGATATCTCCGGTATGGCGAAGCAGGCGGATGACCTGAGGGCGAAGGGCGCAACGGCGATCTTCGTCGCGGTTGACGGACAGGTGGCTGGCGTTCTCGGCATCTCCGACCCCGTGAAGGTGACCACTCCGGATGCGATCAAGGCTCTGAAGGCGGCAGGCCTGAAGCTTGTCATGATCACCGGCGACAACCGGACGACCGCCGAAGTCGTCGCCCGGGGGCTGGGCATCGATGAGGTTCAGGCCGAGGTGCTGCCGCAAGACAAGGCCGCCGTCGTCGCCCGCCTGCGCGGCCAGGGTCGTATCGTCGCCATGGTAGGGGATGGGGTCAATGACGCCCCGGCGCTCGCGGCGGCCGACGTGGGCGTCGCCATGGGCACGGGATCGGATGTCGCTATCGAGAGCGCAGGAGTCACCCTTCTGGGCGGCGATCTGGACGGACTGGTGCGGGCCAGACGCCTGTCGAAGGCCGTTATGAGCAACATCCGGCAAAATCTTCTGTTCGCCTTCGGCTACAACGCGATCGGCATACCGGTCGCCGCGGGCGTCCTCTATCCGGCGTTCGGATGGATGCTGTCCCCGGCCCTGGCGGCGCTCGCCATGGCGCTGTCGTCGGTCAGCGTGATCGCCAATGCGCTCAGGCTCAGGTCCGTCAGACTTTAGCGATGCTCCGTTATGATCGCCGCATACGGGGCCTCGCGGCCTGTTTCTCGGGGGTCGCAGGTTACGTCGATGCGATCGGCTTTCTGATGACGGGCGGGTTCTTCGTGTCCTTCATGAGCGGGAACTCGACCCGTCTCGGGATCGGGTTGGCGGAGGGGGCACCCAACACGGCGTTCGCCGCCGCCTTGCTGGTGACCTTCGTCGTCGGCGTGATGGCTGGAGCCGTCGTGGGCCGGATCTCGAAGACGCATCGACGTCCGGCGGTACTGGGCCTGGTCACCGGGTCGCTGGCGTCGGCCGTGGTCCTGCATTGGATCGGCGCCGGCGTTTTCGTGGCGATCCCGATGGTTCTCGCGATGGGCGCGGAGAACACGGTCTTTGCGGAAGACGGCGAGGTCAGGATCGGCCTGACCTACATGACCGGCACCCTGGTCAAGCTGGGCAAGCGGCTGACGGCTGCCCTGCTCGGGGGGGACCGCTTCGGATGGGTGCCGTTCCTGCTGCTCTGGTCCGGATTGCTGGCCGGCGCTGTTGCGGGTGCTCTGGCCTACAATGCGTTCGGTGTGAACGCCCTGGTGGGGGCCGTCATTGTCATGGCGACGCTGACGATCGTCACGATCATTATCGGACCCGACCCCAGGCCTCAGCCCTGAGGCGGGCGGCGCTGTCCCGGCCCACGGCCGTCGGACAAAGGCGCTGACTCGAGGGTCCCCAGATAGGCGATCAGGTCGTCGATCTCGCTGGCCCTGAAGACGTAGGGCGGCATGGCCGGGTGGGTCGTCACGAGGCCTGTCGCAAAGGCCGTCTCCAGGTCGTCGAGAGACCGACGACGAACGACGTCACGAAACGGAGGCGCGGCCGGGAAGGGGCTGGCACCGGTCGGGTCGATCGCATGGCAACTCGCGCAACCGATGACCATGATCGCCCGACCCCGCGATGCGGCCTCGAGCTCCAGCGCGACCGAAAGAGAGGGCGGTGCCGTTGTCGCCTGCGCGGCGACGGGCACCGGGTCGGCCGTGCTGCAAGACACAAGCAGCAGGAGCGCTCCGGATATGACGGCTCTGGTGGTCGGGCGTTGCGTGGCCATGGCGACGATATGGCCTGCGATCCGGCGGAGCGTCCTTGATACAGGTCAAAGGCGAATCAGCGATCCGGCACGGCTCCCGCGATGGCGGCGAAGGCCGTCATCAATACCCTGCCCGAAGCCGCCAGGGCGACTGCTTCGTCCGGATCGAGGTCGGGAGCGAGAACCCGCTCGACCCCGCCCGCGCCCAGGACGCAGGGCAGGCTGAGGCAAAGGTCGGACAGGCCGTATTGTCCGGTCAGCAGGGTCGACACCGGAACGACCGCCCGCTCGTCACGGATAACGGCCTCGCAGATGCGCACGATGGCGGTCGCCACCCCGTATGAGGTGTATCCCTTGCCCTTGACGATGTCATAGCCGGCGTCGCGGACCTGACGCGCGATCGCGGCCTGGTCCAGCTCTACGGAGCCAGCGCAGAACTGTTCCAGAGCCTGTCCGCCGATCCGGACGGTGGAGAAGGCCGCGACCTCGCTGTCGCCGTGCTCGCCCAGCACGAAGGCTTCGACGGAGGCCGGCGACACCTTCAGCGTCTCCGACAGGGTTTGTTTCAGGCGGCTGGTGTCCAGAAGCGTACCGGTTCCGATCACCCGCGCGGGCGAAAGACCGGATCGGCGCAGGGCGACGAGGGTCATCAGGTCGACGGGGTTGGCTGCAACGACGAGGACGCCCTGAAAGCCTGCGTCCATCAGCGAGCCCACACAGTCTGTCACGATCGCAGCGCTTTCGGCGGCCACCGACAGGCGGGTCTGCGCGCCATGGGTGACGCTGCCGGCGGTGATGACGGCGATGCCCGCACAGGCGGCGTCGGCGTAGTCGCCCGCCCGGACGCGGGCGGGCCGTGCCAGGGCGTTGGCGTCAGCGATGTCGGCGGCCTCCGTCTCGGCCAGGGCCTGATTGCTGTCGATCAGGACGATTTCGCGGACCAGCGCGCGGAGCATCAAGGCATAGGCAGCCGTCGCCCCGACGTGGCCGGCCCCGATGATCGCGATCCTGCCGGGATCAGCCGTGGGCTGTGCCTCCGTCATGTCGCGGCGGGTCATACGACGGCTCCGAACAACCTGCCGATACCCGCCGTGATCGCCATGGCCAGAACGCCCCACAGCGTCACCCGAACCACCGGCTTCAGCATCGACGCGCCCCCGGCCTTCGCACCGATGCCGCCAAGCAGCGCGAGGCTGACCACAGCCGCCGCCGTGACCGTCGCGATCATGGTCGAGACGGGGGCGACAGCGGCAGCGATCAGGGGAACGGCCGCGCCGATCGAGAAGGCCATCGCGGAGGCGAAGGCGGCCTGGATCGGGCGCGCTGTCGTGATCTCGGAGATGCCCAGTTCATCGCGCACGTGAGCCGCAAGCGCGTCGGTCGCCGTCAGCTGCCTGGCGACCTCGTCCGCCAGCTCCGTCGTCAATCCCCGCGCAGCGTAGAAGCCCGACAACTCGCGCAGTTCAGCCTCGGGCGACGCGGCAAGCTCCCCGCGCTCCCGGTCGATGTCCGCCTTCTCCGTGTCGGACTGGGAGCTGACGGAGACATATTCCCCGGCCGCCATCGACATGGCGCCGGCGACAAGGCCGGCGACCCCGGCGACGAGGATGCCGCTTCGGCCGGCCTCGGCTGCCGCGACCCCGACGATCAGACTGGCCGTCGAGACGATCCCGTCATTGGCCCCGAGCACCGAAGCCCGGAGCCAGCCGACCCGCCCGAAGAGATGGCGTTCCCGGTGCATGCGTTCAGACCCCTTGTCTGGGTGGACGCGCGCAGACGATCGACACGCGGACACCCGGCCTGGCGTCGGCGATGTCGATCACCGCGCCGAGTTGATTGGCGAGGGCCTGGATGATGCCCGTGCCCAGGCCCTTCCTGGCATTCCCGCGATCGCGCGGCATGCCGACGCCATCGTCGCGCACGGTCAGGCTCCAGCCCTCGCCCCGGGCACGGTAGTCGACTTCGATCCGCCCGTCCCGGTCGTCAGGAAAGGCGTGCTTGAGTGCATTGATCACCAGTTCAGTGACGATCAGGCCCAGGCTGACGGCCTCGCCCGACGAGCCGATGCTTTCGTCGACGGTGACATTCAGACTGATCTGGTTGTGATCGCGGATCATCGAGTCGCCGATGCCGCGGCACAGGTCGGTGAAATAGCCGCGGAGTTCGACATCGCCGAGCGTGGACCCGGCGAGGTGGCGCTGGACGGTAGCGACCGACAGAATCCGCTGGTGGGCGTCGCGGAGATGAGCACGGCTCTCGTCGGAGCAGGTCTTTCGGATCCCCTGCATCAGGACGCTGGCGATGATCTGCAAGCTGTTGGCGGTGCGGTGCTGGACCTCCTGGAAAAGGACCGTCTTTTCCCGGATCAGGTCGTCCTTCCTTCGCTCCCTCGCGCGCGCTTCGGTGACGTCCTCGATGGACAGAAGCAGCCGGATGCCGTCTGCATTTCCGTACGCGAGACGCTGGACATGCAGGATCAGACGTCGCACGCCGTCCCTGGCCTTCAGGTCCATCTCACAGGCGCGAACCGAGGCCTGGCCATGGGCCGTCGCCGTCAGCAGCGACCAGAGTTGCGGCACATTCCATTCGCCCCCGCCGAGGTCGGCGAGGCGCGCTCCCGGAATGTCCTCCGGCCCCACATCGAAGGCCTCGAGAAAACTCTGGCTGGCGGCCACGATCGACAGGTCGTCGTCCAGCAGAAGCGCCGGCGCGACCGAGGCGGAAATGAGCGACAGCGCCAGGTTCAAGGCGATCTCGGAGGGAGGCTCGAGCGATGTCATCAGCATGGATGGTCCACCCCGGGGGACTGCATCACCGGACCCTAGGGTGTTCATCTCGCTCCAGCCTTGATCCAGATCACCGATTTTGGTCTGCCGATCCGCCGGGATGGCGCGTCATCCAAAGTCGCCTCCTCATGACCCTCGCCACCCCGAAAACCCTGAGCCGCCACCTTCGCCCAGGTTCGCCTCTCACAGTCCTGATCAGAACAGGCGGGCCTCGGGGCTGACCGCGCCGGGGCCTGGGCTGACATCGGATCCGGCATCGCCCAATGAGAAGCATTCGGTCTTGCTGCGTCCGGCCGAGGCGCTGATCGCGCAGATCAGTTCGGGCTTGAGCCGAATGATCGCGATCGAGCTGGTCGCCGGGCAATAGACGCTGACCATGGGCCAACGTGCGAACATCAGGCGGTTCAGGCGCTCGACCTCGGCCGGGTCGATGACCTCCAGTCCCCGCGCCGCCATGGAGACGCCGACCGCGCCACCGACCTCGATGCTGGAGTGGATGGCGATCGAGACACGGGGGTCGGCCTCGAGGTTGGCCAGTTTCTGGCTTTCGCGCCCGGTGACGAAATACAGGTTCAGGCCTTCGTTGATGTAGCCGACCGTGGTGACCTGGGGCCAGCCGTCCGCCCGGAGGGTGGCGACGCTCATCAGCCGCTCATGCTCCAGCAGCTGTACGATGGTTTCCACAGCGGCACCGTGAATGGGCGGATATGGGGCCGGGGTGGTCATGGGCTGGTGCTCCGTCGATGACGGCAATTACCCCGCCCGAGCCACGCAAACCTTGATCTGGCGCAAGGCCCGCCGCTCAGATCTCGCCTGAGGCGTGCTGGCGAAGTCGTTCCGACCGCTCGACGATGAGTTCATTCTGCGACGGGATCGAGATCAGGCCCATGACCTTCATCCGGGTCAGAACGCGGCTGACCGTCTCGATCGTTAAACCCAGATAGTCTGCGATCTCGCCGCGCCTCATGGGCAGGCGCACGTGACCGGGCGCGCTCGGGCGCGCGGGGTCGTGACCGGGCAGGTCGAGCAGGAAGGACGCCATACGCTCGATCGCGGTCTTGCGGCCCAGCAGCAGCATCTGGTTCTCCGCAGCCGCCAGTTCGTGGGAGGTGCGGTGAAGCAGCATGTGCTCCAGAGGCGGCGAGTTCGCGACCAGGGCGCGGAACGGACCCTTTCGAAAGCGGCAGACGGAGGAGGCTTCCATCGCCTCGGCAGAGAACGGAGAGGTCTCGCCGATCGCCAGACCGAGAAAGTCGCCCGCGAACAGGAAGCCGGTGATCTGTCGACGCCCGTCGGGCAGGAGCTTGTAGACCCTCAGCGATCCCGCCGTGATGTTGAAGACGTGGGGCGCAGGCTCGCCCTCGCGGATGAGGGCGGCGCCGGATTTGAGACTGATGACCTCGGCCAGGTCGCTGAGGCGCTGCAGGTCCGCGTCGTCAGCGGCCCCGCAGAGGCTCAGCACGCGGGCACCGCAGCTGGTGCAGTCGCTGTCTTCCGGCCGATCGGCGCAACCCGGCGGGGACGGTGGTCGCGGCGCAAGCGAAGGCTTCAGGACAACGACCATGTCCCAGTGTGCGCCTGAAACGGGTGATTACCGAGTCGGTTTATTGATCTGGATCAACTCAATGCCTCCAATGGTGAAGCTGGAAACTTGATGGTGGACGGGATCAGTGAGTTGATTGACCCTGAATGCTCTTCAGATAGGCGATCAGATCTGAGTTTTCCTCCGTCGACATCACGAACTCGGGCATGGACGGGTGGGCGGTGTCGATGCCCTCGGCGAACGCTTCGGCCAGGTCGTCGACAGGGTAGCGCAGGCCGAGCTCCCTGAAACGGGGCGCGGCGGGCAGCGGACTTTCGCCCGCCACGCCCACGGCATGGCAGCCGGCGCAGTTCGCCTCGGCATAGGCCGCTCCGCGCTGCTGCGCGACGACGTTCTGAGTGGAGAGGTCAACCCGTGGGACTCGTCTCACCGGCACGAGGGAATGAACCGCACAGCCCGTGAGCCCGAGCAGCACGGCGACGGCAACAAGATGTCTCACAGGCGTCCTCCTGACCGGTAGCGAATCTCCCATGCCGGTCCGTCGAGATCATTGATCCTGATCAAGGCGTATGACGCGGCAAACGGCTCTGATTTCAGCGAACGGGATACGATGACATGCCTCTCGCCAGCCTCCTGGTCTATGTCGACGAAGGTCCGGAGGCGACAGCGCGCGTCGCCCTGGCCTGCGCGATTGCGGGCCTGTCCAAAGCCCATGTGATCGGTCTGGCCGCCAGCATGCCGGACGTTCCCCAGGTCGATCCCTTTGCCGGCGGTGCCATGCTGGGCGAGATGCTGGGTCTGTTCCGTGATGTCGCAGAGGCGGACGTCAGTCGGGCCCGGACCCTGTTCTGGGACGCGGTAGGCGACTATTCCGACCACGCGGAGTGGCGGGGCGAGGTGGGCTATCCTTCCGACCTGGTCGTGCAGGCGCTCCGGGCCTCCGACATCGCTGTCCTCGGACGCTGTGATCCCGTGCGCTCGCCGGCGCGCTCGCCTGACCCCGCCGACGTGCTGTTGGCCGCGGGCCGCGCCGTGCTCATTGTTCCGCCGGAGGTTGCGAAGGGGCCGATCGGCACCCCGGCCGTCGTCGCCTGGAAAGACTGTCGCGAGGCCCAGCGGGCGGTCGCCTCGGCCCTGCCGATCCTCGCCGCCTCGTCGATCGTCCATGTCATCGAGGTCTGCGCCGCCGAGCAGGTCGATGAGGCAAGGCTTCGCGCGGAGGACGTGGCGGTGTTCCTGGGTCGGCACGGCATCGTCGCCAGCGCCCAGATCGTGAAGGGCGACGGCCGGGCGAGGTCCGATCAGATCATCGCGTTCGCCGGGGACTACGGCGCGGGCCTGATCGTGGCGGGTGGATATGGCCATGCGCGGTTGCGTGAATGGGTGATGGGTGGCGTGACCCGCGGACTGTTGAACCACTCGCCGGTCTGCCTGCTGCTCAGCCATTGACCCGCCCCGCGGGTTTGGTGGGGCGTCGCGCTCTCCTGGCCGGATCGGTATGGCTGTGCGGGCCGACGATCGGCAGGGTGTTGATCCCGGCTTGGAGCCGACCCGCCACCGCCCGGGTCCCGGGTCCCGGGATCCGCCAGGAAGAGGCGATCGACGTGGAGACGGCGCGGATGGGTCGCGCGAACCGCAAGCGCTGAAACCGGTGTCAGACGCGGTGATCGCGGGCGGTCTTCGGCCTGGTCCGGTTCGGTTTCGGAATCACAGCTTCGTTCGAAGCGCCCACAGCTCGGGGAAGCAACGTCGCTCCAGCGTCGAGGACAGATAGCCGACCCCATCGGTGCCGCCGGTGCCGCGGCGCCGACCGATGATCCGCTCCACCGTCACCACATGTTTGTGGCGCCAGGTCAGAAGGGCGTCGTCCAGATCGACCAGTTTCTCGGCCAGCTGATAGAAGGGCCACCAGCGTTCGGTGTCGCGATAGACCTCCAGCCAGGCGGCCTCGACGGCCTCGGACGGCTGATAGGGCTGGCTCACATCGCGGTTCAGGACGACGTCCGGGACAGGCAGACCGGCCTTCGCCATCTGGGCGAGGGCGTCGTCATAGAGGCTGGGCGCAGCCAGGGCTTCGGCCAGGGCGGCATGGGCCTCGGGCCGGTCCTGCTGGAACGACAGAAACTTCGCGTCCTTCAGGCCCAGCATGGTCTCGAACCGACGGAATTGATCGCTCTGGAAGCCGGAGCTGGAGCCCAGTACGCCCCTGAAGCGCAGGTAGTCGGCCGGCGTCATGGTGGCCAGGATGTCCCAGCTCTGGGTCATCACGGCCTGGATGCGGCTGACCCGCGCCAGGCTCTTGTAGGCCGGGACCAGATCTCCGGCGCGGACCAGCGACTGGGCCAGCGCCACCTCGTGCAGGATCTGTTTGAGCCAAAGCTCCTTGGTCTGATGGATGACCACGAACAGCATCTCGTCATGTTCGTCGCTGACCGGGTTCTGGGCGGCCAGCAGCCTGTCCAGGTCCAGATAGCGGGCATAGGTCATGTCGGCGGCGGGCGTGTCGGTCATGCCGTTGTATCGAATGGTTTTCGACCGGCCTCAAGGTCAGCCGAACAAAAAGGGGCACGTATCTTGCGCGCCGGTCCAGGACCGGCCGTGGACCCCGACGTCCATCCACAATCGAGCGGAAGACGTCTTCAACGCTTCGAATGTCTTGGGTGAGAGAATGGTGGACGCGACAGGGATTGAACCTGTGACCCCCTCGATGTCAACGAGGTGCTCTCCCGCTGAGCTACGCATCCGCCAAGACGGTTCCGAACGGGTCCGGAACGGGAAGGAGCGGTCTATAGCCAGCCCATGCGACGGCCGCAAGGGCGAAACGGGGGTGATGTTGGGGCATGCCCTTAAGGGCGCTACCGCTCGGCTCGCGGAGCCTCGCTGCTTGAGCGCCATGTCGAGGCAGAACGAAGCCGACGCTGGGGTTGTCGACGCCCAGCGCTTCCACGGAACTCTGGCGCTGGATGAAAGCGACGTTGGCCGCTGGTCGCGCCGTCGAGCGAAGCAGCCGCTCTACCCTCATGAACAGCTGATTGTCTTTGAAGGGCTTCGCCAAGACGTCTTTCGCGCCCAGCTTGATCGCTTCCTGACCGTCGCGGGCCTGATAGCGAGTTGTCAGCACCATCACGGGCAAGGTCAGGATACGTCCTTTGGACTTGAGGTGCTGGAGGACGCCGAACCCATCAAGGCGAGGCTATTCACATCAAGGATCATGGCGTGGGGGCGAATGTCGGGGATGCGCCTGGCCGCATCGTCAAATCTGCGCGCCCGCAGGTTTGTTGTGATCCGGTCCGACGTCTCTCCGTTTCCGCGCGATGCGCCACGCAAAGAAGATGATGCCGCAGACAAGGAACAGGGTGCAGAAGATACTTCCCTCCGGGCCCTGCGCGCCACCGGTCAGCAAGTCCGGTCCGGCCGGGGCCAGCGAGACGGTGAGCGCAGGAACGCCCGCGTCGAGGCCGGTGACCGGCACGTCAAAGCCGGTGGCCAATATCCAGTTCCATCCTGCGTGCCATCCCATCGCGCCCCAGATGTTGTTGGATGAGATTGACCACGCGCTCGCGAAGAGAGCAAAAAGCAGAGTATTGCCCATGATGAGCCAGGACGTATCCGGGGAGAAATGAACCAGCGTAAAGGTAAGCGATGATATCAGGACGCCATAGATGAGGTTCGTGCGGCGTGTGATGACTGAAGTGAGCCATCCACGGAAGATGATCTCTTCGATGCCGGCTTGAACGAAGAAGCATACAAGGAGTCCAGCGATCGCGACGAGCGCCCCAGTTGACTGAACGGCCGGAAACAGTGCGCCAGGTTCGTAGGCACCAGCCCACCAGATACAAGCGACCACTGCCGACGGCATGACGACACCAGCCACCAGGCCGCCATAGAGTCCGGCCGCCGCACCTGCTTTCGTAAGACCGATTGTGCCGGCATTCCGCCGCTCGACGAATGCTATCCACGCTGCAACGGCGAGCACCCAGGTGATGAAGGACACAAGCAGCAGCGCCATAAGGCCCTGGGTGCCGACATATTCGCCCTGTGCATCCTGAAAGCCGAACCGCTCAAGAAAAAGTGCGGACGGAATCTCGGTGACGATCGCGAAGACGATGCAGAGGACGGGAGCGAGAAGTGCCCATGGAAGCCAGCCGCGCGCCGGTGAGGTGCTGTAAATGGTTTTGAGGTTCATACCCGGAGACTGAAGCGGGTCGCGGGCCAGTTATAGAACGATCGTGTGCGTTCACACGAACTGACGCGGGGCGGCGGTTTCGGGGTCGCCGCTGTTGGGCGTGCCCGAAGGCTCGATGAGCAAAAGCTCCACTTCGCGTCTCGCGTGCGGGCGGTGTTCCTCGCCCCTCGGCACGACGAAGAGGTCTCCGGGGCCAAGCGTGACGCTGCGGTCGCGCAGCTCTATTTCAAGTTCACCATGCAGAACAAAGAAAAATTCGTCCGTGTCGGCGTGTCTGTGCCAGGTGTACTGGCCCAGGAGTTTGACGATCATGATGTCGTAGTCGTTGAGTGTCGCGACCGTTCGCGGCGCCCAATGGTCCGAGAACATGGCGAATTTCTGCGTGAGGCTGATCTTGTTCTTCATCTTGTGGAGACTGACGGCGCGCCTGATCCAGGTCTTGAACGATTGAGCCGTTGCCATTGCGCCGGCGTCAGGCCGTAGGCGCTCCGAAAGTGTCGCGTCAGGTGGCTCTGGTCCGAGAATCCGCTGGCAGCGGCGATTTCTGCAAGTGGGGTTCTGCCGTTCATCATGGCTCGCGCTGTGTCCAGGCGGCGGAAGATCAGGTAGCGATATGGACTGACGCCCAGCAGCGCCCGAAATCCGCGCGAGAGCTGCCAACGATCCTGCCCGCTGACGCGTTCGAGATCATCAAGTCGGACATTGTTGTCCGCGTGGGCGTCAATGAACGCGCGCGCCAGCGCCACCGCCTGGAGGTCGACGCGCCGGTGATGCTTCTGTTCACCCCCAAGCTCTGACAGTGCCTCCGCAAGGTCGAGCATGGCCTGATCATACTCAAGGCCACAGAGGGCCTGGTTGAGATCACCGATAAGGGACGTGGCGGCCGCGTGCAGCCGCGCGTCGTCAGATACGCCCTCGGCAAGGAAAGGAAGAGCGCGTCCGCCGAGAGCCTCCTGAAGCGCGGAGGGTGCGACACTGGCGCTCCGGTACCGGAAGTGTCGCCCGTCCCCGGCGTGACCGTCATGAAGCTCATCCGGATGGAGAACGACGATCTGACCGGGCAGCGAATGACGCCGCGATCCGCGGTAGGAGAAGCTCTGCACCCCCGCGACGGTTATGGCGATGGCGTATGTGTCGTGCCGGTGCGGTCCGTAGGCTGCCCCGTCGAGGCACGCTTCAAACCGTTCGAAATCGCCCGGCGCCCGGACAATCCAGCCAGTCTCGTCACACGACATGCCGCTCTCCCGACCTTCCTGACGATAGGCGGAGTTCGGAAGGTCGCCAATGGGTAGAGGCTGTGTAAAAACTCCTGGGCGTCGGCCAGTTTTGCGAAGCTAGACGAGTTATGCCTCGTATTTTGGGCTCTGTGGTGCTCCGAGAAGTCTCTGCCGGAGGATAATCCAGCCAACTGAAAGTCCGGCCAGAGTTTTTACACAGCCTCGGTAGAGAACTGACAATCGCACCGAGGCAGATAGCGCATGTGCCGGATGGCAGTCAGGGGTGGAGACCCTTGCGCTCAAGCAGTGAGCGACCGCAAAGCCTGTCCTCCGGCTGATCGAAGATCGGACCGGGGGGCGAGCGATAGCGCCCCTTTCGCGCTCAAGCAGCGAGCCGCCGCGCGGCGAGCGATAGCGCGCTTTAATGTCTCAAGCCGCCGCGCACATCTTTTCGACTTCGCTGACGAGGTCGCGCAGGTGGACTGGCTTGGACAGGACCTTCGCCTGCGGGCTGGCCTGGGCGGCGCTGAGGGCGACGGCGGCGAAACCGGTGATGAACATGATGCGCAGCCCCGGCTGGCGGGCCGCGGCGACACGCGCAACCTCGATCCCGTCGGCGCCGGGCATCACGATATCAGTCAGAAGCAGGTCGTAGGGGCCGTGCTCGAGGGCGTCGATCGCGTCGTCGCCGTTCTCGCAGTCGATGACCTGGTGGCCCGCCCGTTCGAGCGCGCGGGTCAGAAAGCCCCGCAGCGATGAGTCGTCTTCGGCCAGCAGAATGCGCGCCATGCGTGGAAGTCCCCTGTTCAGAGCCCCTACGCTAGTCCGGCAACGGTAAACCGGCGATGAAATTCCCGCTACGGGATTGTTCGGTCCATCGCCAGGTCGGTGGAAAACCTCGCCGATCGCATCGAAAATCCGCGTCGCACTTTTCCGGATCAGGCCCTATTCGGGAAGCATGACGCCGCCGTTCGACGCCAGCACGCCTGTTTCCGATCCCCGGACCGCCTTTGTCGTGACGCCGGCGTTGGGGGAGGCGAGAGCGATGGTCTTCGCTTCTCCGCACTCCGGCAGGGAGCGGCCCGCCGACATGGGGGAGGCGGCCGGCCTGACCCTGTCGACCCTGCGCAGCGCCGAGGACGTCGGCGTCGATGGCCTGATCGCCGATGGGCCGCTGCGAGGCGTCCCGGTAATCGCCGGACGGGTCTCGCGCGCCTATGTCGATCTGAACCGGTCGCCGACGGAGCTGGACCCCGCCCTCGTGGACGGCGGGATCGAAGTGCCGCCGACGGCCAGGGTCTCGGCCGGGTTCGGCGTCATTCCCCGCCGGGCCGGGGACGGAACGCCGCTCTACGACCGGCGGCTGACCCGGGCGGAGGCGGCGGAGCGGCTGGAGCGCGTGCATGTGCCGTATCACGATGCGCTCGGTGCCCTCATGCGGGCTGCACAGGATCGGCACGGCGTCGCCCTGCTGATCGACTGGCATTCCATGCCGTCCCGGGCGGCGGGTGTGACCGGTCGGAACCGGCGTGGCGTCGATGTGGTGTTGGGGGACCGGCATGGGTCCTCCTGTCGCGGGGTGACGATGCGGCGGATCCGCGCCCTGTTCGAGACCCAGGGATGGCGGGTCGGACTGAACGCACCCTATGCGGGCGGCTATTCGACGGAACGTTGGGGGCGGCCCGACCAAGGGTTTCAGGCCGTGCAGGTCGAGCTGAACCGGGCCCTTTACCTGGACGAATCCACGCTGGAACCGTCCGAAGACTACGGGCGGTTCACCCAGGCCCTGGACCGCGTCATCACCGCTCTGGCCGTCGAGACCTGGCCGCGCTGAACCGGGGGTCAGGGCGAAAAAAAGCCGCGCCCGAGGGCGCGGCATAAAGTCTATAGGGAGGAAACGCCCAGGAAGGGCAAGACGCCCGGAGGCGTCGAAGGTCAATCTAGGTTGCGGTGCACAACGCGTCAAGCTGGCTTTTTGTGATCAATGATCACGCCATGTTACCAGTGACAGCAGCGGTCTGCCTTGATCCAGGCCCGTTCGGGACACGTTTCGTGAACGATCAGTCTTTCGCTTAAATGCTGCACTGCGAAGCCGTCAGGTGCCGCGCTCGCGACTAACCTCCAGAAGCTGTCTGGCGGTCCGGATGGCGCGGGCGGCGGGGGATCGGGACTGACGCCAGACCATCAAGGAGAAGGCTGACATCACGCCCGCGCACAGCCAGATCGGCCCGAAAAGCCAGGCGGCTGCGGCGAGGGCAAAATAATAGCCGCGCACACCCTGGCTGAAGCAGGACAGGGCCGGGTTCAGGACCTCGGCCGTCGCCTCGCCGAACGCGACCTTGTCGGCCTCGGAGTGGACCTCCGGCGCAGCCCCGATCAGGGCGAGGGCGTAGTTCATCTGGCGGATCGACCAGATGAAATCGAGCAGGCCGCGGGCGAGGCACAAAAGGACCAGACCGAGCTTGGCCTCCAGCAGTTTGACCGGCACAGGCTCGGCCCCGACGGCGGAGAAACCCTGAAGGGCCTGGTCGCCGCCGAACAGGATGCCGGCGACGCCTGCGATGAGCAGCAGGTTCGACGAGGCGAAGAAGGATCCCGAATTGATGGAATGGCCCAGCAGCTGGCTGTCCAGCAGCCGCATCTCCCGGTGCGTCATCGCCGTCATCCAGGCGTGACGAACGGTCAGCATGTCGGTGTTGAGTGTGCCGCTGCGGTGCGCCAGCAGCCTCAGGAGCGGGTCGTAGCCCAGCCAGCACAGGAAGAAGAGGGCCAGACCCAGCCAGTCGATCGTGGTCATTCCCGTCGGACTCCCTTGCCTGCCGTCATCGTTCGGCCCAGCCGCGCTTGCCGTTCGCCGCCGGGAGGCTTATCACGCCCGCCTCCCTTCGCAGACGCACAAACCGAGCCCGCCATGAACATCGACGCCATTCCCGTCGGTCCAAACCCGCCCTGGGACCTGAACGTGATCATCGAGATCCCGCAAGGGGGCCTGCCGGTGAAATACGAGATGGACAAGGCGTCCGGTGCCCTGTTTGTCGACCGGTTCCTGCATACGGCGATGTATTATCCGGGCAATTACGGCTTCGTGCCCCACACCCTGGCGGACGACGGCGATCCCTGTGACGTGATCGTCCTGAACCCGACGCCGGTGGTGCCGGGTTGTGTCATCCGGTCGCGCCCGATCGGCGTGCTGATGATGGAAGACGAGGCCGGCGGCGACGACAAGATCCTGGCCGTGCCGGTCGACGCCCTGCACCCCTACTACACCGACATCGCCAGCTATCGGCAGCTGCCGACGATCATGGTCGAGCAGATCGAGCACTTCTTCACCCGCTACAAGGACCTGGAGAAGAACAAGTCGGTCCGCGTGAAGCGCTGGGGCGACGCCGGCGAAGCCGCCGAGCTGATCGTCGAAGGCATGCGCGCCTATGAGGCTGCCGAGAAGGCGAAGACCGGCAAGGCGGCCAACGCCGCCTGATCCCGGATTGCGGGGCGAGGCGACGTCCCCATATGGCGGTGATGGCAACACTCTCGGTTCTCGATCTCGCGCCGGTGCCCGAGGGTTCCGACGTGTCCCGGGCGCTGGCGAATACGCTGGACCTGGCCCGGCACGCCGAGCGGCTCGGCTATAATCGCTACTGGCTGGCCGAGCACCACAACATGGCCGGGATCGCCTCGGCGGCGACCTCGGTCGTCATCGGTGCCGTGGCCGCGGCGACCAGGACGATCCGCGTCGGCGCGGGCGGGGTCATGCTGCCCAACCATGCGCCGCTGGTGATCGCCGAACAGTTCGGCACCTTGAACGCCCTCTATCCCGGCCGCATCGACCTGGGCCTGGGCCGCGCGCCGGGTTCGGATCAGGCGACGGCCCGTGCCCTGAGGCGGACCCTGCAGAGCGATGCCGACGGCTTCCCGCAGGACGTGACGGAGCTGATGCACTGGTTCGAGCCGGCGGGGGATGACCAACGCATCCGGGCGAATCCCGGCGAGGGCCAGGACATTCCGGTCTGGATCCTCGGCTCATCGACCTATGGTGCCCGGCTGGCCGCCCATCTGGGTCTGCCCTACGCCTTCGCCAGCCATTTCGCGCCGTCCGATCTTGCTTCCGCCGCACGCATCTATCGTGAGAGCTTCCGGCCTTCGGCGCGGCTGGAGAAGCCGTATCTGATGCTGGGCTACAACGTCTTTGCAGCCGGGACGGACGAGGCGGCGCGGCTGTTGTTCAGCTCGGTGCAGCAGGCGTTCGTCAACCTGAGGAGCGGCCGTCCCGGCAAGCTGCCGCCGCCGAAGGCCGGGTACGCAGAGACCCTGAACGAAGGCGAGCGCGCCATGATCGCCCAGGCCCTGTCCTGTTCGGCCGTGGGCTCGCCCGCGACGGTCCGGGCCGCGATCGACGCCTTCGTGGCGGCCACCGGTGCGGACGAGTTGATGATCACCAGCCAGATCTGGGACCATGACGCGCGGGTCCGATCGCTGGAACTGCTGGCCGGGGCGATGGCGGATAGCTGGGCTGCGGCCTGATCAGTCGGTTTTCGGTTTTCGGGGCTTCCGCGGTTTGCGCGGGGCCTTGGCAGGCGTCGGCGCGATTCCGGGATCCAGTTCCTGTTGACCCTCAGGCTTCGGCTTCGGCTTAGGCCTAGGCCTAGGCCTAGGCCTAGGCCTAGGCTTGGGCTTGGGCTGAGGGGGCGCTGCCGGCGTGACCTCGGGCTCCGGTTCGGGGCCGGGCAGGGCGTCGGACGGCGTCGTCAGCTTCAGCCGCGCCTTCTCCTTCCACGCCATGGCGTCTTTGAGAACGTGCCATTCGAAGCCAAGGCGGATGGCGGCCTGGATGTCGTCGCCGGGTTCGCCTGGCTCGCGCCCGGCCAACCGGTCCTTCAGATGGCGGCATTCGCCTAGCAGGTTCGCCGCCGCCAGAAGCTCGTCCGGGGCACCGGGGAAGCGGCCGATGTCTTCAAGCGTGGCGTATCGCCAGCCGTGCTCCGGCGGTCGTTCCAGCACCATGGCCCAGCGCAGTTCGGCCGGCAGCTCCTCCGCCAGCCAGGTCCATTCGGCGCTGCCCGGTGCGCGCTGGTAGTGGCCGTGCTGCGTCGGAAGGCCGTGGACGGCGTAAACCTCGAGGGCGCTCGACTCGATCTCGGCAATGGCCGGCAGGGTGGGCGGTGCGCGTCGTCCAGCCCGCTCCCACATGTCGCCGGTCGCAACGGCCAGCGCTGTGTTGCGCTTGCCGCGCTGGCGATTGCCCAGAAGCCACTCTCTCCAGGCGGGCATCGCGATCAGTTCGTGTTCAGGGCGCTCGTGACCGAGATGTCGTAGACGACGCGCGACACCGACTGGATCAGCTCGAAGAATTTGCGGATCTCGGCCGACAGGGCGCGCGGAGCGTAAACGATGTCTTCGGGCTGAATTGCGAAGCTGCTGGCGATGAAGAAGCCGGACGCCTCCTCCAGATTCAGGCGATAGATCACCGGCACGCCCTTGGGGGTCGGCGGCTGGGACAGGCCCAGGGCCCGGGCCACTTCGGGGCGCTCGAAGCGGAAGACCAGGACCGAGCGGGCGTTGGCCGCACCGTCGTTGAGGCCGCCGGCCATGCTGAGAGCGCCGGCAAGGGTCAGCTCGCCCGCAGGCATGTCCTGACGCGTCACCGCGCCCAGGGCCCCAAAGGTCGAGAAACGACGCGGCGTATAGACGAGGTTGATCTGGTCGGCACGTTGCAGCCGGACGTTCTCGGCGAACTCGGTGGTCACGGCGGTCATCGGCGCGGACCAGGTCTGGCCGTCCCTCCGGATCTGGACCTGGATGTCCTGAACCGCGCGGCTGGCACCGCCCGCGGCGGCGATCACGTCCAGAAGGGTGTCGGCATTGACCGACAGGGGCGCGCGGCCGGGCTGTTTGACCTCGCCCAGGACGGTCACGGTGTTGGAGGCGTTCTCGGCCAGGGTGACCGAGACCTGCGGATTGCCGACGCGGCCGATCAGGGCGCGGCGGATGGCACCGCCGGCTTCGGTCGTGGTCAGGCCCGCGACACGCACGAGGCCGGCGAAGGGCACCGCGACATTGCCGCCGCGATCGACAATCACGGCCGGCAGGGCCTGATTGCCGGAGCGGATGCGGTCGGCGCTGCCGCTGCCGAACAGGGCGCCGCTGGGCTCGAAGATGGCGATCGACAGCTGGTCACCTTCGCCGATGACATCGACAGGAGCGGTGCTTGAGGCGGCCGCGAGCGAGCCCAGATACTGGGCCGGCAGGGACTTGATCCGCTCCGCCGCAGCATAGTCCAGGTCCACGATCGAGTAGTCCGCCCCGTCGGCATCGGCCTCGGCGCCCCGCTCCACGGCGCGGCCCGAGGGCCCGTCGCGCGGCAAGGTCGAGCAGCCACCAAGGATGGCGACGATCAGAAGGGCGAGGATGGATCTCGTCATGGTGTCCGAACTCAGCAGTACAGCGCCGTGATTACCGGCCTTTGACCTGCCGCGCCAGCGCAAGTCGTCGTCGTACAACGCGCCACGGAGTCAATCCGTCAAACCGACCCGCCGGCCCACCTCGGCGAAATGGCCGTCCCATCTCGGAGCCTTGAACGGCGAGGCTTTCGGAGGATGGCGGGTGGCCTTTTCCAGCGCGTCGAGCCATCCGAGCCCGTCCAGCGGATCAATCAGCTGGGCGTCAGGAACCAGTTCACGGTGCACGGGGATGTCGGAGGCGATCAGGGGCACGCCGAGGGCGGAGGCCTCCACGGCCGGTAGATCGAAACCCTCGACCGACGACGGGGCGACCAGCGCCCGCGCGCTGGCCATCAGGGTCGCAAGCGCCGAGTCGGGCAGGTCGGCGGCCTGATGCACCAGACCCCGCAAGGCGGGAGAGCGTTCCAGATGATCCAGAACCGCCTCGTTCTCCCAGCCGTAGCGGCCGACCAGAACCAACTGGGGTGCCGCATCACCCATCCGTTCGTGCAGCCGCCGCCAGATGGTCAGCAGGAAGGCCAGGTTCTTGCGCGCCTCGATCGTGCCGATGTGGACGAAATAGGGTCGGGGGGTCGCCGCGGTCAGAGGAGTCAGGAAGGTCGGCTCCAGCCCCAGATGAACGGCGTGAATGGGCGGCGGCGTCACGCCTTCGCGCGCGGCAAAGGCGGCCAGCTCATCGGCCGTGTATCGGGAGTTAACGATGATCCGTGAGGCGGCGGTCAGGGTGTTGAGGACCCGCTCGCGGTGTTTGTCCCGGTCGCCCGGACGGCAGAACTCGGGGTGGGTGATCGGGATCAGATCGTGCAGGAACACGATCCGCTCGATGCCCCGGTCACGCAGTTCCGTCAGGATGCGACCGTCGCCCAGCCCTGTGTGACCTACGTTGAAATAGAGGGTGCTGTCCGGGAGGTTCTGGATCCACTGCGAGCGGAAGAACTGTTTCCACACGCGCCGACGCCGTCCCGGCGTCCGTCCCGGATCGGTCGGCGGGGTTCCGATCACTGAGTCTGACGACTTCGTGTCGCTGCTGAGCGCGGTCATCAACCGCATCTCGTCCTCGGTCAGCGAGCGTTCGAAGAAGGCGCCGGTCCAGCGGGATCGCATGGCGGAGACGCACTTCCGGAACCATACCTCGTCGACGACGACAAGCTGGTCGTTGCGGCTCCGGACCGGGGTAACCTGGACGTCGGGGAGGGACAGCAGCCACTCGGCATAGGCCAGGCAGACGCGGTCCACACCCGTCGGCGCGGTCCGTTCGACGCGGCTCAACAGCCGGCTTGCGTCAAAGAGAACCGATCGCGTCACGACAGGCCGAGGCGACCGTACATATCGGACAGCCGTCCCTGGTAGGCCTCGACCGAGAATTTTGCGGACTGGGTCAAGCCCCGCCGAACAAGATCGTCCCGCATCGCGTCGTCGGCATCCAGGGCGCGGAGACCGCGCGTCATGGCCTGGACATCATAGGGATCGACCATGACGGCCGCGTCGCCGGCGACTTCCGGCAGGGAGCCGCCGGTGGAGGTCAGGACGGCGGTGGACAGGGCCATCGACTCCAGCACCGGCAGGCCGAAGCCTTCGTAAAGCGACGGGAACAGGGTCGCCTTGGCACCGCGGATCAGGCTGATCAGCAGCGAGAACGGCATGTATTCATAGCGTCGGATGCGCTGGGCGCTGGGCCCACCGTCACGCATGACCTGATTCAGAAGGGCGGTCTCGCCCTCGTCCAGCCATGCACGGCCGCCGACGATGACCAGCGGCGTTTCCACACCCGAGGCCAGATAGGCCTCGACGATACGCCCGAGATTCTTCTTGGGCTCGATGGCACCGAAATGGAGGAAATACTCCTTCCAGCCGAGGTTGAAGACGCCTTCCAGTTCGATGGTCACATCGGCCTGGGTGCGGCTGGTCAGCGCCTTGGGCAGGTTGACCGCCTGATAGGTGTTGGTGACCCGGTCCTCGGAGACGTCCAGCAGGCGGATCACGTCCTGGCGTGTCGTTTCCGAAACCACCGCGATGTGGTCGGCGCGCCGGACGATCATCTTGCAAAGCGCCAGATAGGTGGCCTTGTCGTCCATCGTCGTGTGCGGCAGGCGCAGGGGGATCAGGTCGTGGATCGTGTAGATGTTCGGCACGCCCCGCGCATACAGCGGCAGGGTGGCGGTCCATTGCATGGCGTCTGGTCGCTTGATCTCGCCCGAGGCTTCGAAATCGACCGGCGTCTCCTTGCCGTAGGCGTTGAAGCAGCGGTTGGAGACATGAAACAGGTCACGGGCCGCCCAGTAGGCGTTCGCTTCCGGTCGGCCGCCGCCACGCGACGGCCAGACGACTTCGCCGCTGGGCTTGATCGGCCAGGCCGACCGGCCGAGCCGGCTCGTGTAGGTTCGCAGAAATCGCTCGAACTTCTTTACCTTCGGATCCGGGCGGTCCGGATCGACCAGGGCGGCTTCGTTGACGACATTGCTGGAAGAACGATTCGTAACGGGACCGTACAGCACTTGCCCGTCCATCCCGAGCCGGCCAAGGGTCGACAGCAGGTTGCGGCCATAGGTGGCGATGCCGGACCCCTTGGCCATGGCGATGTTGAACCCGTCGACGCAGATCGTGGACCGCGACTTCGCAGGCGAGGCGACACCTGACGTGCCTGCCGTCCTCGCGGGCATATCGCTCACGAAAACGCTGGAAAGATCAGAGCGAAGGGATCGCTCCGCGACATCAGGCGACGTATCCAAATCCAGCCTTCGGCGTGGTTTTTCCGGACCGGCGGAAACGTCGCGCGGCTGCCGTGCGGGGTAGACCCTTGCCCGGCAGGGGTCAACCGCAACCGGAGTGCTGTCAGGAGACGTAACCCGCCTGCATCAGTTCGGCGAGATGGACGATGGCGACCGGCCTGTCGTCCACGACCACGAACAGGTTCGTGATCTTGTTGGCGGTCAGTAGGTCGACGACGTCGCTCATCCGCTGGTCGGGCGTGACGGTTATCGGCGACTTGCTCATGATGTCGGCGGCGGTGATACGGCCGATATCCTGGGCGAAGGCGCGGCGGATGTCGCCGTCGGTGATCATCCCGGCGAGGGCGCCGTCACCGTCCAGTACGGCGACCGCGCCCTTTCGTCCCTCGGTGATGCGGGCGACCAGGTCGGCGAAGACGGCGTCCAGCGGCACGGTCGGCGGCGGCGCGTGATTGTCGCCCATCCATTCGCGCACGCTCTGCAGGCTCATGCCCAGGGACCCGCCCGGATGGTGCAGGCCGAAATCGGTGGCTGAAAAGCCGCGCCGGTCCATCAACACCATGGCCAGGGCGTCGCCGAGCGCGAGGGTCATCAGGGTCGAGGTGGTGGGTGCCAGGCCGTTGGCGCAGGCCTCGGCCACGCTGGGCATGACCAGCGGTACCGCGGACATGCGGGCGAGGAACGACGACCCGCGCTGGGTCATGCCGATAACGGGAATGTCGTTGCGCTGGCAGAACAGCAGGGGATCGCGCAGTTCGCGGCTCTCGCCCGAGCTTGAGATAGCCAGCAGGGTGGTGTCGCCGCGCAGCATGCCCAGGTCGCCATGACTCATCTCGGCGGGGTGGACGAAGAAGGCGTTGGTGCCGGTGGAGGCGAGGGTGGCCGCGATCTTTCCGCCGATGTGACCCGACTTGCCCATGCCGGTCACTACGACATAGCCGGATCGCGACAGGATCACGTCGCAGGCGCGCGCGATGCTGGCGTCCACCGTCCGTTCGAGCGCCTGCAGGGCCTCGATGTTCAGCCGGATCACCTCGCGCGCACGGAGAGTCATGGTGCCGACGGCTTCGGGCAGGGAGGCGGGGGCGTCGAGGGGCATGAGCCGTCTTTCTGATGCGGCGCCCTTCCAGCCAGCGCGGGCGCGCGGCGGGCGTCTGTCGTTGTCGTGGCGTGAAATTGCCCCATCCAGCCGCGTTTCACAATGGATCGGCCGAGGCGGGCATGAACCGCCGCAACGCAAGTTCGACCGAAACCGGTCAACCTTTGCCGGACGGGCGCGTTGAGCATGCGGGGACCGTCAACTCATCTGGACTTTCATGCTGTCAGACACCGGAACGCTCGCCGAAACCCTGTCCGCGCCCCCGGTCGCGCTGGCCCACTCCCTGGCGCTGTTTCTCGATCTCGACGGGGTTCTGGCCCCGATGGCGCCGACGCCGGACGCTGTGCTGGCCGACCCCAGGCGAACCGCAGTCCTGACCCGGCTGGATGAGGCGCTCGACGGTCGTCTGGCGATTGTCAGTGGGCGGACGCTGGTTGACATCGACCGGATCGCCGGCGGGGCCGCTCCCTCCGCCGCCGGTGTGCACGGGCTGGAACGGCGACGACGGGACGGCACCGTGGATCGCCCCCCGGCCTCGCCCGGCGTCGCACAGGCCCTGGTGGCCTTCCGGCGCTTCGCCGCTGACCGGCCCGGCGTCCTCATCGAGGACAAGGGTGTCTCAACCGGCCTCCACTATCGCCAGTCGCCGGCCAGTGCGGACGAAGCCCTGCTCCTGGCGCGCGATCTCGCCAGGACCACCGGCCTGACGCTCCAGCCCGGTCACATGGTGCTGGAACTCCGAACCCCCGGCGCCGACAAGGGCGGAGCGGTCACGGCCTTCATGGCTGAACCGCCTTTCGTGGGGGCGGTGCCCGTCATGGTCGGCGACGACCTGACCGACGAAGCGGGCTTCCGCGCCGCCGAGACGCTTGGCGGGTTCGGGGTTCTGGTCGGTCCGTATCGGGCGACCGCCGCGCGCTATGGCCTGCGCGACGTGGCGGCCGTGATGGACTGGCTTGAGGCCGTCGCAGCGGAGGCGGGACAATGACCATGGCCTCGCCCCTGCCTCCCTCGCTCGACCTCGCCCCCATCGGCAACTGCGCCCTTTCGGCCCTGATCGACCGCAACGGTCGGTTCGTCTGGGCCTGTGCCCCACGCGTGGACGGCGATCCCGTTTTTTCGGCCCTGATGAACGGTGAGGCCCCCGAGCACGGCTTCTGGGACATCGAGCTGGAGGGACTGAAGCATGTCAGCCAGGCCTATCTCGACAACACCCCGGTCCTGCGCACCGTCCTGACGGCTGAGGACGGCGCGGCGGTCGAGATCATCGACTTCGCGCCCCGGCATCTGAAGCATTCGCGGACCTATCGGCCGCTGGCCTTCGCGCGGATCGTCCGGCCGCTCGGCGGGGCTCCGCGCATCCGCGTCCGGCTGAGGCCTTCCGCCGACTGGGGTGCCCGCCGGGCAGATCTGAGCTCTGGCTCCAACCACATCCGCTATCTGTGCAGCGACGTCACGCTGCGCCTGACCACGGACTGCCCGGTCTCGCACGTGCTGGAGGAGCGGGTGTTCCGGCTGGAACGGTCCCTGGCCTTCTTCCTTGGCCCCGACGAGGGCTACGATCAGGAGGTCGGGTCGGGCGTCTCGGCCACCCTGGATCGTACCGTCGCCTACTGGAAGGACTGGGTCCGCACCCTCTACATCCCGCTGGACTATCAGGAGGCGGTGATCCGGGCGGCGATCACGCTGAAGCTCTGCGTCTATGAGGAGACGGGGGCCATCGTCGCGGCCATGACCACCTCGGTGCCGGAGTTCCCCGAGAGCGGGCGCAACTGGGACTATCGCTACTGCTGGATCCGCGACGCCTACTACACGGTGCGGGCGCTGAACCGGCTCGGCGCGGTCGACATGCTGGAGAACTACCTCGTCTATCTGAGGAACCTGGTCGATTCCTCGGCCGGAGGCCATGTCCAGCCCGTCTATGGCGTCGGACTTGAGGAAGACATCGACGAGCGGATCGTCACCTCGGTAGCGGGCTATCGCGGGATGAAGCCCGTGCGCGTCGGCAACCAGGCGCGCGAGCACCTGCAACATGACGTCTACGGACAGATCGTCCTGCCTCTGGTCCAATCCTTCTACGACCGGCGCCTGCTGCGGCCGGGCACGGTGGGTGACTTTCACGCCCTGGAGAAGGTCGGGGAGCGGGCCTTCGCCATGCACGATCAGACCGATGCCGGCCTGTGGGAGTTCCGGACCATCGCCCGGGTGCACACCTATTCGTCGGTCATGTGCTGGGCCGCCTGCGACCGCCTGTCGAAGGCGGCGCACCAGCTGGGCCTCGAACTGCGCGCCGGGGTCTGGCGGGACCGCGCCCGGATCATCCGTGAGCGGATAGAGAAGGAGGCCTTCGTCCCGGAGGAGGGCCGCTTCGGCGCCAGCTTCGGCGGGAAGGAGCTGGACGCCTCACTGCTACAACTCGTCGACCTCGGTTTCCTTGATCCCGGCGACCCCCGTCAGGTCGCCACGTTTGACGCGATCGAGCGAGACCTGAAGAAGGGCCCCTACCTGTTCCGCTATGTCGAGCCGGACGATTTCGGCAAGCCGGAGACTGCGTTCAACTTCTGCACCTTCTGGTTCATCGAAGCCCTGCACCTGAATGGTCGGAGCGAAGAGGCGCGGGAAATCTTCGACCAGATGCTGAGCCGCCGGACCCATGCGGGTCTGCTCTCGGAGGACATCTCGCTCGGCGACAACGAACTGTGGGGCAATTATCCGCAGACCTATTCGCTGGTCGGGATCATCAACTGCGCTGTCCTGCTCAGCCGATCGTGGACGGACGTCCGATGAGCGGGGCAACCGACCGCCCGGTCACGACTTTGCCTTTGATCCTCTTGCTGCGCTCCGAGGTTATCGATCGCCATGAGTAGATTGATTGTCGTCTCGAACCGGGTTTCCGCCCCTGTCGATCCCGCTGCCGGGTCCACAGGCGGATTGGCCATGGCCCTGTCGGCGGCGCTGCGGAAGTACGATGGGCTGTGGTTCGGCTGGTCGGGTAAGACGACTGAACAATTCACCGGCGACCTCAAATACGAGGACCGCGCCGGCGTCACGGTCGCCCTGGTCGATCTGGAGGCCCAGGATGTCGAGGAGTATTACAACGGCTATGCCAACAAGACCCTGTGGCCCCTGTTCCACCACCGGGTCGACCTGACCGCCTACGAACGATCCTACGGCGAGGGCTACGAGCGGGTGAACCGGCGGTTCGCCGAGGTGCTCGCGCCCCTGATCGAGCCGGACGACGTGATCTGGATCCACGACTATCACCTGATCCCGATCGCATGGGATCTGAGGCGGTTGGGGATCAGGAACCGGATCGGCTTTTTCCTGCACACACCCTGGCCGGCGCGACAGCTTCTGGTGACCCTGCCTCACCATCGGCGGTTGGTGGAGAGCCTGTTCGCCTACGATCTGCTCGGCTTCCAGACCCGGGAATGGCTCGACCTGTTTCGTGACTATGTGATCTCCGAGGCGCGGGGAGAACTGTCCGGCTACGGAGGGCTCGAAGCGTTCGGGCGCAAGGTCGAGATCGGCGTCTTCCCTATCGGCATCGACGTTCAGGGTTTCATCGATGCCCGAAACTCACGCGAAGGCACCAGCACCTACGACCGGATGGCGGCCTCGGCGGCCTTCCGGTCGATGATGGTGGGTGTCGATCGGCTCGACTATTCCAAAGGGCTGGAGGAGCGGATGCTCGGCTACGAGCAGTTCCTGCACGACACCCCCGACATGCACGGCGACGTCTTCCTGGTGCAGGTCACGCCGATCAGTCGAGACGACGTCGACGCCTATCAGGATATCCGCGCCCGGCTGGATTCGCTGGCTGGACGGATCAATGGCGAATACGCCGACATGGACTGGCAGCCGATCCGATATCTGAACCGCAGCTATCGTCGCGACCAGCTGGCCGGCATCTACCGGGCGGCGCGGGTCTGTCTGGTCACCCCGCTCCGTGACGGCATGAACCTTGTGGCCAAGGAATTCGTGGCCGCCCAGAACCCGGATGATCCAGGTGTGCTGATCCTCTCCCGCTTTGCCGGCGCGGCCGAACAGATGGGCGAGGCCCTGCTGGTCAATCCGTTCAGCCGCGAGGAGGTGGCCGATGCCATCCACCGCGCCCTGACCATGCCGCTGGCCGAGCGGGTCCGCAAATGGCAGGCCCTGATGCAGGTGGTGCGCGACACGGACGTGGGCATCTGGCGCGACAGTTTCGTGGGGGCCCTGAAGGCGGTGGAGATCGCCGACGACGGCGACCCGCCCTTCCATCAGGGACATGCCGATGCCGCCTGAGGGGCTATGCAGCCTCGGCCCCAACGGGTGCCGCGTCACGGAGCGTGGCGCGATGGTGGGCCGGCCGGGCCGCGAGTCGCGCGATGTAGTCGTCCAGAAGCGGGCTTTCCGGCAGATACTGGCGACACCAGCCCAGCGAACCGCCGATCAGGATGTCGGCGAGGGTGAACTGATCCCCCATCAGCCACGGGCCCTCCCACAGGGCCTCGAGGATCCGGGTCACAGCCGCCTCGTATCGGGCGAGGGCCGTGGGATCGGTGTCGACCGCCCCGGTGAACCTGTCCATGAAGGCCGGCTCCATCTCGCCGGTCGTCCAGCAGATCCAGGTCAACAGGGGACCGCGTTGGGGCGAACCCTGTTCGAAGCCGAGGCCAGCGTCGGGATGGAGACCATTCAGATACAGGGCGACAGCCGCCGACTCTGTGATCAGGGCTCCGCCGTGGACCAGGGCCGGGACCTTGCCGTCGGGATGCGGGTTCTTCGGATCCGGTGCCCCTGTTCCATCCTTGCGGCGGATGTCGCAGTATTCCACCCGGCAGTCGGCCCCCAGTTCCTCAATCAGCCACAGCAGGCGCGAGGACCGGGATTGCGGGGCGTGGAACAGTGTCAGCATCATCTTCTCTCCGATCCAATGAGCCTCGGCGGACCGCCTTGGCCGGTAAGGATTGACTACCGCCATCCTGCTGCCAGCATGCTGTCAGCAGTCGTACGGTAGGTGACGCTCAAGCGGCGACGCTGCGCTCAAGCAGCGAGCGACCGCGTCGTTCACGATAGCGCACCAAGGAAGCTGATGAGACGCGCAGACCGCCTGTTCCAGATCGTCCAGCTGCTGCGCCGCAGCTCTCAGCCGGTGACGGCGGAGGCGATCGCGGTCGAGCTGGAGACTTCGAAACGGAGCGTCTATCGCGACATCGCCGCCCTGATGGGCCAGCGCGTGCCGATCCGGGGCGAGGCAGGTATCGGCTATGTGCTCGACAGCGGCTTCGACATGCCGCCCCTGATGCTGACCTCGGACGAGGTCGAGGCGGCGGTGCTCGGTGCCCAGTGGGTGGCGGGCAGGGGAGACCCCGCGCTCGCCCGCGCCGCCCGCGACCTGATGGCAAAGATTGCGGCCACCGTGCCCGAGCGACTGCGCCCGATGATCATGGAGCCTGCGGTGACATCGGCCGTGTGGACGACGCACGAGGCCGAGGTTCTCGATATGGGACAGTTGCGGGCCTGGATCCATGCCGGGCGCAAGGTCACGCTAGACTATCGCGATCAGGAGGATCGCGCCTCACGGAGGACTGTCTGGCCACTGCTGATCGGCTATCGCGAGACGACGCGCCTGCTGGTCGCCTGGTGCGAAAGTCGCGACGATTTCCGGACCTTCCGGACGGACCGTGTCGTGGAGGCGACCTTCCTTGACGACCGGTTCCCCGGCCGGCCCGCGCAGATGCGAGCGCGCTGGCAGGCGAAGATGGACGCGGACAAGGCAGCATGGATCGCGTCAGGCAAGCCGGACCTGCATTGAGGCTGGAGCCTGACCTCAGGCCCGGAGGATCGATCGCCCTGCAACGCCTGCCGACAGCAGGGCGAACACCAGTCCTCCAACGATCACCTGTGGTTCCTTGAGGACCAGCCAGGCGAGTCCGAAGAAGCCTGTCAGGACGAGATTGGCGACAAGCCAGACGGCGCTCTGAACGCGGTCGATCTGTCTTGCGCGGATCATGATGACATTGATCAGGGCAGCGACAAGGATGGCCAACCCGGACCCCGCAAACCAGAGTGTATCCAGACTGAAGGCCCGCCAGCTCATCAGGCCGGACAATCCCAGATGGACAAGGCCCAGCGCCATCGCGAGCCCTGTCAGGATCGGAAGCAGGTATCGCATCAGCCGGCCCACCCGTTGCGTTGGGCAAAACGGGCCAGCCGCCTGGAGCGGCCGCATCCGTGAAGCATCAGGCCGGCCAGCAACAGAAGCGACCAGAGCAGATATCCCTCAAGAGCGAGGGCTCGAAGCACGACCGCATGAACCGTGGCCGAGACGCCGTTGGCCACCAGGCCGATCGTGTTCAGGACCAGCATGATCGCCGCGACGGCGGCGAGGGCGAAGGGGCCCCGGCTGAGCAACGCGAGCCCGGCGACCGCGAAGGCCAGACCGATCCCGGCCGCAACCGGAGGCAGGATATCGGGGGTTGTCAGCCCCATGAAGGCACGAGCTGTCGCCAGTACCTGGACCGCGAACATCAGGATGGTGGCCGCCGCGGCTATCCGGACGGCGATCAACGCGCCTTCGAGGGTGCGCAGCCAGCGCAGACAGGCAGCGCCCAGACAGCCCCATGCGAATGCCAGCGCGGCGCCGGGATTCTCGATGGCCTCGATCTCCGCTTGCATTGCGGCGGCCCATTCGGATCGGGACGGGGGAAGAATCCGGCCGAGATGGTCGGCCAGGCCGAGGGCGATCTGGCCCCTGATGTCCCGCGTCATGTGGCTGCTCCGGGTGCGATCTCGACGGCCGGGACCGCCCCGGCGGGAAACTCGGTCGCCTGTGCGGCGGCGAGTGCCACCCCGCTGTCAGTCAGACGGTAGGCGTGGCGGGGCGGCCGTCCGGGTTCCAGCGGCTGTCGCCACTCCGAGTCCAGCAGTCCCTGATCGGTCAGCCTCATCAGAAGCGGGTACAGGGTGCCGGCCTTGACGCCGGTCTCCCGGGACAGATCGTAGCCGTGCCGCCACGCCTGTGGCTGCTGCGCGAGTGCAGCAAGGACCCTTCGGGTCTGCGGAGAGATGTTCGATCGACGAGCCATAGCACATATCGACATATATAGAGTTTGTTGGCAAGCCCGACTCGGAGACGGAACCGCCGCCCCACAGAGTCCCTGCGTGGCGGCGGCTTGATCGTCGACGCTGCCGGGTCTCAGTAGATTTCGAACAGACCCGCGGCCCCTTGGCCGCCGCCGATGCACATGGTCACGACGCCGTATTTGGCGCCACGACGCTTGCCTTCGATCAGCACGTGACCCGTCATCCGGGCACCCGACATGCCGTAGGGGTGGCCGATCGAGATGGCACCGCCCGAGACGTTGAGGCGATCCATCGGGATGCCCAGGGTGTCGGCGCAGTACAGAACCTGCACGGCGAAGGCCTCGTTCAGCTCCCAGATGCCGATGTCGTCGACTGTCAGGCCGTGCCGCTTCAGCAGCTTGGGCACGGCGTAGATCGGACCGATGCCCATTTCGTCCGGCTCGCAGCCGGCCACGACCATGCCGCGATAGGCGCCCAGCGGCTGGAGGCCATGACGAACGGCCTCACCGGCTTCCATGATCACGGAGGCCGAGGCGCCGTCGGACAGCTGGGACGCATTGCCGGCGGTGATGAACTCGCCCTGCTGGATCTCCTCGCCGCCGCCGAAGACCGGCTTGAGCGACTTCAGGCCTTCCAGTGTCGTGTCGGCTCTGTTCCCCTCGTCCTTCGACAGGGTCACTTCCCTGGCCGAGGTCTGACCGGTCGCCTTGTCGACGACCTGCATGGTCGTGGTCATCGGCACGATCTCTGCATCGAAGCGGCCGGCCTCCTGGGCGGCGGCCGTGCGCTGCTGTGACTGCAGGGCGTATTCATCCTGGCGATCACGGGAGATGCCGTAACGGCGCGAAACGACCTCGGCCGTCTCCAGCATCGACATATAGACATGGGGCGACAGCTTCAGCAGCGCCTCGTCCTTCATTCGATAGAGGTTCATGTGCTGGTTCTGGACCAGGGAAATGGATTCCAGACCACCGCCGACGGCGACCTTTTGCTGGTCGAACACCACCTGTTTGGCGGCCGTGGCGATCCCCATCAGGCCCGAGGCGCACTGGCGGTCGATGGTCATTCCGGCGACGGTCGAGGGCAGGCCCGCGGCCAGCGCGATCTGGCGCGCGACATTGGTGCCGGTCGAACCCTGTTGCAGGGCCGCGCCGAGGACCACGTCCTCGACCTCGGCCGGGTCGATCCCGGCACGGGCGACGGCGTGCCTGACCGCGTGAGCGCCGAGCGCCTGGGCCTGGGTGTCGTTGAAGGCGCCCCGATAGGCGCGTCCGATGGGGGTCCGTGCCGTCGACACGATTACCGCTTCACGCATTCTTCTCTCCCTGTCGGTCGACTTTGGCGACCTTGACGATTTTGTTGGTCGGATTGACCAGATTCTTGGTCAGTTTGACCGACCGTTTATTGACCAGATTATTGACCGGTTTGGCGTGTCAGGAATGAGCCTTCTGGGCCTTGGACAGTTCGATCATGCCCTGGGCGGCACCCATCTCCGGCACGATCTCGCCGGTGCGGTCCGAAATGGCGTCGAACCGGGCCGCGACCTGTTCCGGGGCGTCGTCGCCGACGATCCGGACGCCTTGCGTCAGGGTGACGTAGGCGCGCTCGAACCCGCCGGCGCCGGCACCGAGGATGCAGCGCGTCGGTGCATCCTGGCTGACCAGATACAGCAGGCCCGGGGACACCAGTTCCGGCCCCAGCGCCTCCAGCGGCAGGCGGCCGGCGAGATCCTCTGTCATGCGCGTATGGGCCGTCGGGGCCAGACAGTTGACCCGGATGTCGTTCTTGGCTCCCTCGATGGCCAGGGTCTGCATGAAGCCGACGAGCGCCATCTTGGCCGCACCGTAGTTGGCCTGGCCGAAATTGCCGTACAGGCCCGACGACGAGGTGGTCATGACGATGCGGCCATAGTTCCGCTCGCGCATCCCGTCCCACACCGCCTTCGTGCAGTTCACGGCTCCCATCAGGTGAACATCGACGACGAAGCGAAAATCCTCGATCTCCATCTTGGCGAACGACCTGTCCCGCAGCACGCCCGCATTGTTTACAAGAATGTCGACCGAGCCCCAACGCGCGGTCGCCTCGGCCACCATCGCCTTCACGGCCTCATAGTCGGTCACCGACGCGCCGTTGGCCATGGCCTCGCCCCCGGCCGCCTCGATCTCGGCGACGACGGCCTGGGCCGGGCTGGTCGAGGATCCGGCGCCGTCCCGCGCTACGCCCAGGTCGTTGACCACGACCTTCGCCCCCCGCGCCGCCAGAGCCAGGGCATGCTCGCGCCCAAGACCCCCGCCCGCACCGGTCACGATCGCCACCTTGCCGTCGAATCGCATTGCCATCTGTGGCCTCCCTTATCTCTGATCACCCCCATAACAGGCCGGGACTGCTCGCCAAGGGGGGGATATGTGTTGAAACGGCGCCACAGTCGCCGTGCTACGAACCGAAATAAGGAACCTCGAGCCAACTATGCCGTTCGGCCCGGTGAGCGTCACGTGTAAGCGTGACCTTCGGGCATTCAACGATATGAGGACTGACATGAAGCTGAAACTTCTCGCCAGCGTCGCAGCCGCGGGGCTTTTCGCCGCTGGTGCTGCTTCGGCTGAGCCGGACGGCTGGTACGGCGCGATCGACGCCGGTTACCACAAGATCGACGACATCAACGTGCAGGCGTCCGGCAACGGCGTGAACTGGAACGCCGAAGTGAACGACGGCTGGGCCGCGTTCGCTCGTCTGGGCTACCGGTTCAACCCGAACTGGCGCGTCGAGCTCGAAGGCGGTTACCGCTCGGGCGATATCGGCCGCATCCGCCACTCGACGGGTTCGGTTCCGTCGGGCGTGTGTAACTTCACCCCTGCCACGGGCCCCTGCTTCTCGCCCGAAGGCGACATCGAATCCACCACGCTCATGGCCAATGTCATCTATGACATCGGCGGCGAGTATTGGGGCGTTCGTCCGTTCGTCGGCGTGGGCATCGGCCTCAACCGCGTCAACACCGAGTTCGTGGGCACCATCCGCGGCCAGCGCACGGTCTCGATCGCGGCTGACGACAGCTCGACCAAGTTCGCGGCTCAAGCCCTGGCTGGCCTGAGCTACGCTGTCGGCGACCGCGCCAACATCGACCTGACGTACCGTTATCTGACGGGCGACATGGAGTTCAGCAGCTTCACGAACTCCACGGCGGCCGTGAACAACTACGGCACGTTCGAAGGCGACTACGACGAGAGCCACACGGTGTCCCTGGGCCTGCGTTACGCCTTCGGCGCCGCTGACGCCCCGCCGCCCCCGCCGCCTCCTCCGCCTCCTCCGCCCCCGCCGCCTCCCCCGCCCCCGCCGCCTCCTCCGCCGCCGCCGCCTCCGCCGGCTCCGGTCGCGCGTGAGTTCGTGGTCTACTTCGACTGGGATCGCTCGGACCTGACGGCCGAAGCCCGTTCGGTGGTGACGCAGGCCGCCAACTACGCCAAGTCGGGTCGTCCGACGCGCGTGCTGGTCGTCGGCTACGCCGACACCTCCGGCTCGGCCGCCTACAACGTGGGCCTGTCGAACCGTCGCTCGCGCACCGTAGCTGACGCCCTGGTCGCCCAAGGCGTCGCCGGCGGCGTGATCGCTCTCGACGGCAAGGGTGAAACCAGCCTGGCCCGTCCGACCGCCGACGGCGTTCGCGAGCCTCTGAACCGTCGCGCCACCATCGGCATCAACTTCTAGGACGCCTGACAAGGGTTCCGGTCCCGAAAGGGATCGGAACCCCGTCAGACTGACATGGAAGACGCCGGGGGGCGTCGGTGCGACGGAAAGGGCGACCTTTCGGAAGACGACCTCCCTCGCTGATGATCCTATGATGGGCCGCCGGTTCTCCCGTTCAGGAGACCGGCGGTTTCGCGTTTCCGGGCGGCGTTGCTCGAAAGTCTCGCTTCAAGCGTTATGGCCCGCACCACGGCCTTTCGAGCCCCTTCGTCGGGATCGGAATGCGTGGAATTCGTCCGATGTCGCTGGAAGGTTTCGTGAAATTTCGAATACACCACTCGCTTTTTTGGACAAGTCGGTTGATCCGCGTGACGAGGCCAGCGACAAAGGTGTCCATGTCAGAGTTCCGACCCTCTCGTCCGGTCTTCGACGGAGCCGCGCCGCCCTTGGGCCACGGCGGGTTTTTTTCGGGGTGCCGGATGGTTGGCAGAGTTTCCCGCGTTTCATGCCGTCCCCAAGACTTCGCGTGAGCTGGTCCTGACCATGGTGGACGTTCGTATCACTCCCAGACACGCCTCGGGCGACAGCCGCCGTGCCGCGCCGGAGCGGGTCGTCGCGGCCACTCCTGTCGCGGCCGTCGCAGCCGTCGTGCAAACGCCGTCCGTGCCCGGTGCACGCCAGCGCCCCGGCCAGTCACTTGCCGGACGCCGCTTCCTCATCGTCACAGCGCCGTTCGGCCCGTTTGGCCGGGCCCTGGCCGAGCAGTTGACGTCCGAGGGTGCCTCGGTGGCCCGGATGCTGTTCAACGCCGGGGACGCGGCCTACTGGCGGCGTTCCGGGGCCCAGCCCTATACCGGCGACGCTCGTCGTTGGCCCGCCCGGCTGGCCAGGCTGGTGCAGGAACAGGGCCTGACCGATCTGATCGTGTTCGGCGAGGGTGGCCCCTACAATCAGGGTGTGCTGTCTCAGGCCAGGAAGCTCAAGGCCGCAACCGCGCTGGAGCCGGACCGGATCCATCCGCTGCGCGTCTGGGTGCTGGAGAACGGCTATTTCCGCCCCGACTGGATCACGGTCGAGGAGAATGGCGTCAACGCCTCGTCGGGCCTGCCACGGGACCGCAAGGCCTACGACCCGCCGATCCCTGAGATGCTGCCGACGCGCCCGGTTGGCAAGATCCTGCCGCACCACGTCATCAACATCAGCCTGTATCACGCCGCCCAGCCGCTGGGCCGGCTTGTGTTCCGTCGCTACGTCTATCCCTATACCCAGTCGCCCTGGCTGCAGTTCGTGGGCCATGTGCGGCGCTATCTATCGCTGACCTTCCGCTCCAAGGCCGAGTCGGACGCGAAGGTGATCCACGCGCGGGGCCCCTTCTTCCTGGCCTGCCTGCAGCGCGAGGGCGACGCCCAGTTGCTGCGCTACTCCCACTACGCGGACAACACGGCCTTCCTGGCGGAGGTGCTGTCTTCGTTCGCCAGGCACGCGGACGCCGAGACGCGGCTGGTGATCAAGAACCACCCGCTGGATCCCGGCCTCGTGGACCTGGCGCGCATGACCCACGTGCTTGCGGTCGAGCGCGGTATCGCCGACCGGGTCGATTTCATCGACGGCGGCAACCTGGCGGCCCTGTGCCGGGCCTCGTCGGGGATGGTGGTCAACAATTCCTCGGCGGCCCTGTCGGCCCTGGGCTTCTCCACCCCGGTCAAGGTGCTGGGCGAGGCCTTCTTCGACATCGGGGGTCTGACTGACCAGCAGCCCATTGACGGCTTCTGGACCAACCCCTTGCCTCCCGAGGACGATCTGTACAAGCGGTTCAAGGCCCACGTGATCAACCGGACCCAGGTCAACGGCAACTATCACGAGCCCAAGGCGCTGAAGCCCACGGCCAAGGCCCTCGCACGCCGGTTCGCGGCGGCGCGCTGATCCGGCAGTTCGGAGCTGCAAAAATCCTGCAGTCCCGAACCGCCGGCACCGCAGACCTCGCAGTCAAAGCCTCAGACCCTGCAATCGCGGGGTGATCGACGGGCGCCTTGTATCCGGATCCGCTTTTCCAACGTAGCTGGGGGTGGTCGCCTGATCGGTAGGCGATGTCCGGAGGTTTCCATGTCCCTTCTGTCCCGGTTGGCCGTCATCGCCGCGCTCAGCATCGCCGCCTGTTCCCCGGGGCAGCCCGCCGTGAGCGCCCCGACTGTGCAGAGCGGTCCCGACAGCGGCCGGCGCGAGGTCGCGCTTTTCGCCGGGGGCTGTTTCTGGTCGGTGGAGGCCAATTTCGAGGCCATGCCCGGCGTGGTCTCGGCGGTCTCGGGGTTCGCCGGCGGGACGGTAGCCAGTCCATCCTATGATCAGGTCGTGCGCGGCGGGACCGGGCATCTGGAGGCTGTCCAGGTCACCTATGACCCGGCGCGGATCAGCTATCGCCAGCTGGTCGATCGATTCTGGCGCACCATCGACCCAACAGATCCCGACGGCCAGTTCTGCGACCAGGGGGCTCCCTACGCCACCGCCGTGTTCGCGACAGTGGCGCAGCGGCCCGTCGCCGAGGCCTCGCGGGCGGCGGCCGTGGCGGTCATCGGCGAACGCCGATTCGTGACGCCGGTCCGAACTGCAGCCCGTTTCTGGCCGGCGGAAAGCTATCATCAGGACTTTGCCCGCCTGAATCCCGTGCGGTATGGAGGTTACAGCCGCTTCTGCGGCCGTGAAGCGCGGCTGCGGGCCGTCTGGGGCCGTTGAGCCTTCCGTGAGTCGGGGTGTGGCGCCGCAGTCACCCCCGGACGGTGTCATACCAACGTCACACAAATGTCGTCGATGGTTCCGAGACCCACCGTAGAGGGGTCAGGATTTCGATATTTGCGGCTCTCTCCGGCCGCCTTCTGACGCGCGCCGGGCGCTGACCCGCACCATCTGGGAATACAAAATGAACTCTCGCACTCGCGTGCTCTGGGCGACCACCGCCCTCGTCAGCGGCATGCTGCTCGCCGGCACCGCCTCGGCCCAATCCACCGGCACTGACGCCGCCGAGGCCACCACTGTCGACGAGGTCGTCGTGACCGGCCAGCGCGGTCCGCGCTCGATCTCGGGCGCCGTCGTTGCCCAGACGGTCGACAAGACCCGGTCGACGATCACGCAGGAGTATATCTCCCGCCAGCAGCCGGGTCAGTCGATTGTCCAAACGCTGAACAATGTCCCGGGCCTGAACTTCACCAACAGCGACCCCTACGGCAACTCGGGCGGCAACATCCGCCTGCGCGGCTTCGACGGTAACCGCGTCTCCCTGACCTTTGACGGTATCCCGCTGAACGACACCGGCAACTATGCGGTGTTCACCAACCAGCAGCTGGACTCCGAGCTGATCGAGCGCGCCTCGGTCAACCAGGGCACGACCGACGTCGACAGCCCGACCGCCTCGGCCACCGGCGGCACCATCTCCTACACCACGGCCCGCCCGCTTGAAGAGCGCGGCGCCCAGATCGTCTCCTCGATCGGCAGCTTCAACTATGGCCGGGTGTTCGGCCGCATCGACACCGGCGCGTTCGGCCCCTGGGGCACGACGGCCTATCTGGCCGGCTCCTACACCGACTATGACAAGTTCAAGGGACCTGGCTCGCTCGAGAAGCAGCAATATAACGGCCGCGTCTTCCAGGACCTCGGCGACGGCGACTTCGCCAGCCTGTCGTTCAACTGGAACGTCAACCGCAATAACTTCTACAACAACTTCAACACCCTGCCGACGTTCAACGCCGGCCTGTCGCCCGAGAACGACATCGCCTGCTTCCGTCCTGCGGGCGTCAGCGGCACGGTGCAGAACGAAGCGACCGGCTCCAGCATCATCAACTATTTCGGCGGCATCGCCTCGGGCAGCTGCACAAATGATCACCGTACCCGGATCAACCCTTCCAACACGGGCAACATCCGCGGCCAGTTCAGCTACGGCCTGACCGACAACCTGCGCCTGACCGTCGACCCCTCGTTCCAGTACGTCATCGCCAACGGCGGCGGATACACCCTGACCAGCGAGCGCGACGACCGCCTCGACCAGAATGGCCTGAACAACGCCGCCGTCACTACGGCAGCCCAGTGCACGGTCGCCACCATCCTCAACACCGGCGTGGACCTGAACCGCGACGGCGACAGCTGCGACAACGTGGGCCTCTACACGCCGTCGAACACCAACACCCGCCGTTACGGCGTGCTCAGCTCGCTGATCTGGGACGCCAACGACGATCACCGCGTCCGGGTCACCTACACCAATGATTACGGCCGTCACCGCCAGACCGGCGAGGCGACCCGCTACAATGCAGACGGCTCGGTGCCGGAAGTGTTCGGCGGCGAAAACACCTGGGGCGACGAAAACCTGCGCGTCCTTGGTCGCGACGGATCCCACCTGCGCAGCCGCGACCGCTACTCGGTCGCCCTGTTGAACCAGGTCTCGGCCGAATACCGTGGCCAGTTCTTCGACGACGCCCTGACCCTGACCCTCGGCGTCCGCGCTCCCTTCTTCACCCGCGACCTGAACCAGTTCTGCTTCTCGCAGAACGGCTCCACGAACGTTCGCTGCACCACCGAAGCCGTGGCCTCGACCCTGGCCAACGGCAATGTGACCTTCGCCTCGACCGGCACGACCCAGTTCATCCGGCCCTACAGCACCGAGATCAAATACGACGCCGTCCTGCCGAACCTCAGCCTCAGCTACGGCTTCCTTGACAACCACAAGATCTACGGCAGCTATGCCGAGGGCTTCTCGGCACCGCGGACGGACAACCTGTACCAGCCGGTCCGGAACCTGGCCGGTGGCCTGGACTTCAACACTGTCGAGCCGGAAACCACCAAGTCCTACGACCTGGGCTATCGCTACACCTCCTCGCGCCTGATCGCGACGGCGGCGGCCTGGTACACCACCTACGACAACCGGATCGTCTCCTCGTTCGACAACGATCCGGCCTCGCCGACCTTCAACCTGTCGGTCGACCGGAACCTGGGCGAAGTGAAGCAGCAGGGCTTCGACGCCTCGGCCGAATGGCTGGTGATGGACACCCTCTCGATCTCGGGTTCGGCCTCGTACAACGACAGCGAAGTTCAGACCAACGTGCCGCTCTCGACCACCACCTTCCTGCCGACCGCCGGCAAGAAACTGGTTGAGACCCCGGAATGGACCTACAGCCTGCGCGCCGCCTGGGACATCACGCCCAACTGGTCTGTCGGCCTGCAGGGCAAATATGTCGACGAGCGCTTCACCACCGACGTCAATGACGAAGTGGTTCCGTCCTACACGGTCGTCGATTTCGACAGCCGCTACGACCTGACCGACACCTTCGGCATTCGCAACGCCTTCGTGCAGTTCAACGTGACCAACCTGTTCGACGAGGAATATCCGGCCTCGATCTCCTCGGGTAACAACGCCACCACCATCGACGTGGATCCGACCGCCGCGGTTGTGCTCCGCACCGGCCAGCTGCGCACCTTCTCGCTCGGCTCGCCGCGCGCCATGGTGCTGACGCTCGGCACGACCTTCTAGGCCACGCCGGACACCAACCGACAGATCAGGGCGGCCCTTCGCGGGGCCGCCCTTTTTCTTTGTCCTGAACCGGCTTTCAGGCCCCGGCATTGAAGTGGGGGGAGGGGGTCGCTATCTGGCGCGGTCCTGCTTCTGTTCCGTCCGCTTGTTCCAAAGGAAGTCTTCCGCCCATGGCCGTCTCGCCGATCCCCGCCGAATGGTCGCCGCACCGGGCCCTGTGGGTCGGCTGGCCCAGCCATGAAGCGCTGTGGGTCGACAATCTCGATCAGGCCCGGGCCGAGGTGGAGGCCCTGGTCCTCGCCCTGGCGGGTCCGGGGCGCGAGCAGGTCAAGCTGATGATCGGCAGCGATGAGGCGCTGGCGGACGCCCGGGCGCGGTTCGACGGCGTGGCGGGCGTCACCGTCGTGCCGGGCCGGTTCGGCGACATCTGGCTGAGAGACACGGGCCCGATCTTCGGTGCGGGCTCCAAGACGGCCGCGGCATTCCGCTTCAACGGCTGGGGCGGCCAGTTCGAGATGGAGTTCGACGACACGGTCGCGGACCAGATCGGCGAACAGTCGGGCACGCCGCTGAGGCGGAACGATTTTATTCTGGAGGGCGGTGCCCTGGATCATGATGGACAGGGGACGATCCTGACCACGCGCCAGTGCCTGTTGAACCCGAACCGCAACACCGGCTGGACCGAGGCCAGGGCCGAGGCCCTTCTGGGCGAGGCCCTGGGTGCCACCCGTGTCATCTGGCTGGGCGACGGCCTGATGAACGACCACACCGACGGCCATGTCGACAACCTGGCCCGCTTCGTCGCGCCGGGGGTCGTGGCCTGTCCGATCGCATTCGGAACTGATGATCCGAATGCGGACGTTTACGACGCCTGCGCCCGTGACCTGTCAGACGCCGGCTTCAGGGTCGTCCGCATCCCGTCGCCGGGTCGGCTGGAAAACGAGGACGGCGAGCCGATCCCGGCCAGCCATATGAATTTCCTGATCGCCAACGGCGCGGTCGTCATACCGACCTATGGCGATGAGACCGCTGCCCGGCTCGCTGGAGAGGCCCTCGCCCCGGTCTTCCCCGATCGCGAGATCATCCTGTCGCCGTCAATCAACGTCCTGACCGGTGGCGGATCCTTCCACTGTATCTCCCAGCAGGAGCCCGCCTGATGGCCCGCACGATTTCCGTAGCCGCCCTCCAGACCTCCTACGGCGAGGATATGGAGACGAACATTGCGAAGACCGCCGATCTCGTGCGCGAGGCGGCGTCGAAGGGGGCGCAGGTGATCCTGCCGTCGGAGCTGTTTCAGGGCCCGTATTTCTGCGTCTCGCAGGAAGAGAAATGGTTCGGCACGGCATATCCGTGGCGCGAGCATCCAGCGGTGATCGCCATGGCCGATGTGGCCAAGGATCTGGGCGTCGCCATCCCGGTCTCGATCTTCGAGCGCGAGGGGCCGCACTATTTCAACTCGATGGTCATGCTGGACGCCGACGGCTCGCCGCTGGGCGTCTATCGCAAGAGCCACATTCCCGACGGTCCCGGCTATCAGGAGAAATACTATTTCCGCCCGGGGGATACGGGCTTCAAGGTCTGGGACACCCGCTTCGGCCGGGTCGGGGTCGGCATCTGCTGGGACCAGTGGTACCCGGAAGCGGCGCGGGCGATGATGTTGCAGGGGGCCGAGGTGCTGTTCTATCCGACCGCGATCGGGTCGGAGCCGCATGACGCCGAGCTCCACACCGCCGAGCCTTGGCGCCGGGCCATGCAGGGCCATGCGGTGTCCAATGTCGTGCCGGTCGTCGGCGCGAACCGGATCGGCCACGAGCAGGTGACCGAAACCGGCCAGAGCTTCTACGGCCACTCCTTCATTGCCGATCACCGGGGCGACCTCGTCGAGAGCTTCGGGGCTGACGAGGAGGGCGTGCTGGTTCACAGCTTCGACCTCGACTACCTCGACCGGCACCGGGCGGCCTGGGGCTTCTTCCGCGACCGGCGGACGGACCTCTACGGCACCCTGACAACGCCGCGTCCGGCCTGACCCGGGGACGGCAGCCAGAGGAAGCCCGTGCTGTTGCCGCTGACGACATTGCCGGTCGCCCGGTCGCGGTCATCGGTGCTCGAGCCGAACGGATAGCCGGCGTCATCGCCGCAGTAGCGCCGGCGGCCCTCCCGTGAGCCGACGACGACGGGTCGGGGGGCCAGCCAGGCCGCGCCCTCGAAGCGGTTGCCGGTGATGACATTGTCCGACGGCGTCTGGTGACGGACCACGCCGTCCTCTCCGCAGTTCCGGTACAGGAAGACGCCGCCGCGCCCGTCGAGCTGGAAGCGATTGCCCTCGATACGATTGCGGGCCGAGCCGTCGACGGCGATCTGTTCGCGCCCGGTGCGGATGTCGAAGGCGACGTTCCGGATCACGGCACCGGCGCTTTCGGCATCCAGATAGACGGCTGTGGAAACTGACCGGCCGCGAAAACCGCCGCCGGTCATGCGGACGCCGGTGACGCCGGGGCCGATGTAGAGGGGGATCGATCCTGTGGCGACGAAGGATACGGCCTCCAGCGACAGGCCTGTCGGAGCTGCAGCCTGAACCGCCGCTGTGTGGCCTGGCGTGCGGGACGAGGTGCGTAAGGCTTCGATGTCGTCGCGGCCGAGGCCCCAGACGCGCAGGTTGCCGTGGATCGTGCAACGGGTGATGCGGACGTCTCGCGGGACGCTCCAGTCGCGGCCATCGCGTCGGGACCAGACGGCGACGGTCGGGTCGCGGGTGGTGCTGGCCCGGCCTGCCAAGCCTACAGAGCCGCCGTTGCAGTCGAGACCCGCGCCCGAGGCCTCGGCACCTTCGAACACGACGTGTCGCCGGATGGAGGCACCCGGCGGCAGGGTGGCGAAACAGGTCAGGCGAATTGCGGACGTATCGGCGTGATCCGGTGCTGTGAGAGCCCCGATCTCGGCTGGCGAGCAGGGACGGGCGACGGCCGGGCCAGGCGCCAAAAGGGCGAGCAGGACCAGGGCCGACATCGATCGCCCTAGGGCAGGGGCGTCGCGAGGGCGGCGCGCTCGGCGGCGCAGGCGGGGCTGGTCAGGCCGGCGGCCCGGGCGCGGGCGATCTCCTCGCGGGCGACGACGGCATCGGCCTGATAGGCCGGCGTGGCGGCGATCCGCTGGAACGTGGCCTCGCCCAGTGTCTCGCCCTGGGCGACATCCGAAGGATAATGCATGGCGCAGACCATGCGGCTGATGCCGATCTCATGGCCGATGCGGGTCGCCTCGGCGGCGCGAGCGGGATCGAGGGCGGCGATGGCTTCGCCATAGGCCGAGCCGACGGTGGCGCTTCCGGACGGATAGGAGGGGCTGGCGCGTCCGGCGGGCGAGACGACCGTGCAGGCTGCGCGCTCCAGATCGGCGCCGACAGGGCGGGGGCGGAAGGCGCGGGCCTTGGCCAATTCCGCAGCCTCGTTGGCGTCATGCAGGATGCGTTCGAGGATCGACGCCAGCCGGGGCGAATCCTCTGCGGTCAGACGAAAGCCCAGGGCGCAGTCGAAATGGGCGAGGGCCAGGGCGGGGCGCAGCTCAGCGTGGCGGGTCGCCAGCATCCAGCGGTCGGTGTTCTCCAGCGCGCGCAGGCGGTCCGAGGCGGCGATGTCGGTCAGATCCTGTGGGGAACCTGCGACGGGTGCCGGCGGCACAGCGTCCGCGAGGGCCTGGAGCGCCGAATGATCCAGATAGCTCGCCGACGGCGTCGCCTGTCGAGCGGAAGCAGGGGCCGCGATGGCGCAGACAGCTGCGAGCATCAGCGCGCCGTGTCTCATTGTCCGGCGCTCCAGGTGAGCTGGACCGAGGTCGGGCCTTCTTCGGTGGCCGAGGCGACGACCTGGAAGCTGGCTTCGGTGTCGGTTCTGGCGGCGCCGTAGGCTCTGGCCTCGCCCTGGTTCATGGCCATGGCGGTGGTGAGCCCGGCGGCTTCCGCGTTGGCGCGGTGGAAGGCGATGACGGCGTCAGGGTCCGCGTCGGTCGTGTAGGTGGCGACCCCGCCCGGACCGGCGGGTCCGGAGGCCGTGACAGCGGGGGCATCGAGGACGCCGCCGGGATACAGGACGGTGAAGGCAGGCGCGCCGGGTGCCGCAGCAGAGCCCCCGGCCGGAGCTGGCGGCGCGACGGTCGTGGTCGGACCGGCGGCGACCGGCGGGGCCGCTTCCACCGGTACAGCCGGTTCGGGGACCTCGGCGGAGGCGGGGCTCTCGGCCTTCGGGCTGCAGGCCGCAGGAAGCGCGGCTGCGCACGAGAGCGCGATAACCGCCAGAAAACGCTTCATTCCGTGTCGTCCCTGAGACCTGTTCTTTCCCTACCGTGGCCTATCGTTGGGGCGGCAGCAAGGCAGTCAGCCGGTCGCGGCGTCTGCATCCGTCGGGGGCCTGCCCTCGCCAGGATCGTCGTCCGCCTCGCCCGGCGCGGGTCCGGTCTTGGCGACGCCGCGCGGGTCGACGTCGGAGGGGGAGGAGGGATCGGCGCTTGCACGGCCCTGATCGGCCATGATCCGGTCCACGGCGGCCTGATCGGGATCGTCGTCGGAGCCCGTGGCGGCACCGCCCTGAAGCGAACCCGCACGGGTGTCTGATCCCACGCCTGAGCCGGTCAGGGCCTCGCCCAGGGCGTCAGGCGTACGACCGAGATCGGGGCGTTCGCCCATGTCCTCGGCTTCGACGGCTTCGGGAGACTCGGGCTTGGGGTCGGTCATTGAGGACTCCTTCGTTCGATCACGGATGAAGGCCCCGCGGCTCCCGCGGTTCCTGAGACTGCACCAAAAGATATATCGTCCACTTGCCAAATCGTAATTAAGATATATCTTTGCGACATGACGAATGACAAGGGAACACATATGTTCGGACATCACGGAATGAAGCACGGCTGGCGCGACCACCGTTGCGGGCCAGAAGGCACAGGTCGCGGCCGCGAAGGCCGGGGGCATGGACGGGGTCGCTTCGGCGGACCCGGCCTGTTTGGCGGACGCGGCGGCCCCGGCCGGCGCATGTTCGGCCCGGGCGATCTGAGGATCGTGGCCCTGGCCCTGATCGAGAAGGAGCCGCGCCACGGTTACGACCTGATCAAGGCGATCGAGGCCATGTTCGGCGGCGCCTATTCGCCGTCGCCGGGCGTGGTCTATCCAACCCTGTCGATGCTGGCCGACGAAGGCCTGATCGCGGGGGTCGAGGACGCCGCCGGCAAGCGCATCTTCACCCTGACGGAGGCCGGACAGGCCTGGCTCGACGAGAACCGCCCGGCCGTCGACGGCGTCATGCAGCGCATGGCCCTGGCGGCGCGGCTGATCTCGGGCGAACAGACGCCGGACGTGGTCAAGGAGGCGCTGCACACGCTGCGTCAGGCCGTGATCATGAAGCCGGGCGACTGGTCGGATCCAGAGACAACGAAGGTCGTCGAGGCGCTGATGAAGGCGGTACGCGAGATCAGCGGGCAGTGAATCCTCCCCCATTGGGGGAGGTGGCGGACCGCGCCTTCGCGGCGTGACGGAGGGGGCTCAACGCAGGCGGCGACATGTGCGGCTGGCCCCCTCCACCACTTCGTGGTCCCCCTCCCCCAACGGGGGAGGATTGAGCGCGGCCCTACTTGCCGAAAAGCTTGGCCCAGCGGCGCTTGTCGCGGTTCTTCCAGGCTCCGCGGTGCCAGGCGTCGGAGGCGATCAGCGGCACGACTGTGGTGGCCTCGGCGAAGACCATCTGTTCGTGGGTCGTCTGGACCTTGCCCCAGGAAGCGGCCTCCTTGAGCGTCGAGGACGAGCAGGCGCCGTCGCGAACGTCGGCGACGGTGATCTGGACCGCATAGCGGTGCATCTCGGCCTCGATGCCGAGGATTTCGGCACAGACGACCGTATCCTGGGCGAAGTTCTTGGGCACGCCGCCGCCGACCATGAACAGGCCGGTGACGCCCGCCGCGATCTTGATGTCGGTCAGTTCACGGAAGTCGGCGACCGCATCGATCATCAGATAGGGTTTGCCCTCTGCGATCCGCTCCTTCTGGTGCTTGACCAGACCGAAGCCGGCCGAGGAGTCGACGAAGGCCGGGCAGAAGATCGGCACACCTTCTTCATAGGCGGTCTGGATCAGGCTGCCGGGCTTCTTCGCATTGCCTTCCGACAGCCATTTGCCCATTTCCCAGATGAACTCGCGGCTGGAATAGGCGCGCGGCTCCAGCGCGTTGCAGATCTCCAGGATGGTGTGATCGCAGTTCTGGAGCTCTTCCTCGTCGATGTAGGTGTCGTAGATCCGGTCGATGTAGTTGTCGCGCAGGACGTTGTCGTCCACCTCGCCGGCGGCCTGGTAGTGTTTGAAGCCCAGGGCCTCGAAGAAATCCATGTCGACGATCGAGGCACCGGTGGCGACGATCGCGTCGATCATGCCGAACTTCACCATGTCGCGGTACACATGCATGCAGCCGCCGGCGGAGGTCGACCCGGCCAGGATCAGCCACGGCGAGCAGTCCTTGTCCTCGATGGCCATCGAGAAGATGTCGGCGGCGCGGGCGGTGTCGCGCGACGAGAAGCTCATCTTGCGCATGGCATCGACGATCGGACGGGCGTCGAAGGAGGTGATGTCGATGTGTTCGACGACGTTCTGGAGCAGCTCGGCCTTGGTGTTTTTCTGAACGGGAGCGTTCATTGCAAGGGTTTCCCTTTGGTTTGAGCGCCCGTCGTCAAAATCAACAGCGGCCCGGACGGAGCGACGGGCTGTTGTGTGTCGTCTAGTCAGAAAACGTGACGAAGGTCAGACGGTTTCGAAGGTCGGCGTTTTCATCGCATTGGCCTCGTTCGCTTGCCGGATCCAGCCAGGAATCAGGACGGCGTCGACGATCCACCAGATCGTCATGGGGATCCCCAGGTAAGGACCGAGCATCCCGGTCATGATCCAGGTCACAAACCCCGCCGCCGCCATGCCGAGCGCCGATTTCCAGCGGCCGACGTAGAAGCGGTGGCCGCCGATCCAGCCCAGGAACAGCCACAGGACATAGCCGATCAGGACCGTACGGCGTCCGTCCCACGGCTTGACCGAGGGATCCGAAGCCATGAACTCAGCATGAGCCATGTCATGCATCATCTGCTGATGGCTGGGCCCCGCCGCGCCGTAGTCGACATTGGGGCCCGGATCGGACGGACCGGACGAGTCGGACATCACATGCTTCCCAAGCTTCAGCTTTCGGGAAGGTGTGGCGCCGACCCGCGCCGTTCACAAGCCAATGCTATTTGCGGCTCTTCCTCCGTTGGCCCGCCTTGCCCTTCGGGCGCGACAGGCGAACGACCTTACGGGCCTGCTCTTCCGCCGTGGTGCGCACGGTCGGGATGGAGCGGGGCGCGAGGCCGTACAGCGAAGCCATGGGGGCGTCCTCGACCATGGCGACGTCATGCTCGCCATAGCCGTTGAATCCGGTCGACATGGCCACGCCATAGGCTCCCAGCATGCCGATCTCGATGAAGTCGCCTTCACGGATATCGGCCGGCAGCCAGAACGGACCAGGCATGTGGTCGATCGAATCGCAGGTCGGTCCGTAGAACTGGAACGGCTTGAGATCGTCCGAGCTTTCGCCGTCCCGGACCAGCTTGGTCGGGAAGGGCCAGCGCGAGTGGGTCGCGTCGAACAGGGCACCGTAGGAGCCGTCGTTCAGATAGAGGGCGTCACCCTTGCGCAGGTCCACGCGGGCCAGGACCGACGAGGATTCGGCGACCAGGGCCCGGCCGGGCTCGCACCACAGCTCGGTCGTCTCCGACACGGGCATGTCGTTGAAGCCGCGATGGATGGCGTCAGCGTATTCGCTCATGTCCGGCGGGACCATGCCCGGGTAGACCGAGGGGAAGCCGCCGCCGATGTCGACGATGTCCACGATGACGCCGGCGCGCGAGATGGCGCGACTGACCTGGGCCATCGCGGCCTGATAGGCGGTCGGGCGCATGCACTGCGACCCCACGTGGAAGCAGACGCCCATCAGCCCCTCCTTGACCGCCTGGCGTGTGGCCAGCAGCAGGGCCGGGGCCTGATCGGCCGAGACGCCGAACTTTCCCGAGAGGGAGTAGGCCGCGCCGTCGGCGGAGACCGCCATGCGCACGAGCAGGTTCAGATCGTCCGCGCCGCCGGTGGCGTCGAGGATCTTCTGCAACTCGTCCTCGCAGTCCAATGAGAAGGTGCGGACACCGTGATCGAAATACGCCCTGGTGATCGCCGAACGGCTTTTCACAGGGTGCATGAAGGCGATACGCGCGTCGGGATCGACGGAGCGCACGAGTTCGATCTCGGCGATCGAAGCCGCGTCATAGCCCTTTATGCCGGCGTCCTTCAGGGCCTCGATGACCCAGCGTGAAGGGTTGGCCTTCACAGCATAGAAGACGTCAGCCTTTAGATTATCCTGGAACCAGCGCGCCGCTACGGAAACCGAACGCGGCCGCACGAGTGCGACTGGACGTTCAGGGGACCGCTCGCGGACCAGGTCCAGGGGAAATGAATACGTGCGCAATTCACGTAAACCCCTGTAATTGTTAAACCCAGCCGGCGTTAGCAGCGCAAACGTGTAGACCTACGGGGTCCGCCGGAAGCGGCCATATGCGGTCACGAGCCTGTCATGTAAAGCGGTTTTTTTGTGGCCATGCGCGACACCTTGTCCGGCCATCTCGCGCCCACGGAACCTGATTTTTCACCTGACGGCCTCGCCGTTTTCAAGGAGTCGCGATATGTCGATCAAGCTTGGCCGTTAAACGGGTCGAGGGCGGCTGGAAGGGCAGTGCTGTGATGAAGATGCGTTTGTTGACTGTCGCGGCCGTGACCGGCCTGCTGATGATCGCGGGTTGCGGCAAGAAGGACGAGGCGGCCGCGCCGAAGCTCAACGAGACCCAGCAGGCGGCCGTCGAGCACGCGCCGCCGCCCGGTCAGGCTCTGTCGCCCGGCGGGGTCAACAGGGTCGTCACCGAGCGCGGTTTCCGCCCCGAAAGCGTCAAGCGCCGCGGTTCAACCTATGTGGTGGATGCGGTCGGCAAGAGCGGCAACAAGGTTCGCATGGTGATCGACGGCAAGGCCGGCCAGATCAAGGGGCTGGACGTCATCCGCTGGGCCCCCGGAGCCAAGCGGATCGCCAAGGGCAGCCGGGGCACCACCTTCGTCAACGACACCTACGAGTTCGGCTACACCCTGCCGGACAGCTATTTCGTCGACTGGATCGTCTATCAGCCGGCCCAGTGGCAGGTGTGGGAGCCCTGGATCGATTACGGCGACGAATATGTCATCGATGACTGGAACGACGTCTACTACGAAGATTACATCGAGGATGTCACCTACGAGGAGTGGGTCGAGTACTACGGCCCGATCGACGATTGGTCAGCCGAAAGCTTCTACGACGACGGCTACTGGGACACGGCAGTCGAGGAATATTACGCCGAAAACACCGACGCCTTCGCCGAAGACTACGGCTACGAATATGCCGCCGAGGTCTTCGAGGAAGACTACTACGCGGCGGCTTCAGAGGCCGAGTATCAGCAGCAGGTCGAGGCGGAGCGAGATGTCGCCAACTACGAGGCTGGGGCCGAGGCCGAGTATCAGCAGCAGGTCGAGGCGGAGCGAGATGTCGCCAACTACGAGGCTGGGGCCGAGGCCGACTACCAGCAGCAGGTTGAGGCGGAGCGAGATGTCGCCAACTACGAGGCGGCGTCAGAGGCCGAGTATCAACAGCAGGTCGAGGCCGAGCGCGACGTGGCCGCCTATGAAGAGACTGTCGAGGACAACTCGGACTACTAGGACGCCTCCAGCCTTCAGGAGACGGGCGACAGCGGCCGGAACGACGGACGCGCAGGCGTGCTGGACGGCGGCGCGGACGTCGTGGCAATAGGGAGGGCCGGAGCGCGCACATCGCGTGATCCGGCGCCTGTCCTCCCAGCTGCCGTCAGCGAGTTCATGAGTTCACCAGCCGCCAGCCCTGCGCCCGGCCTCGTTCTGGCCCGCGACGTGTCCAAGACCTTCGGATCCCGAAAGGCGCTGGACGGCGTCTCGGTGTCGGTCGCGGCTGGAGAAATGGTCGCCCTGATCGGGCCGTCCGGTTCAGGCAAGTCCACCCTTCTGCGTTCGATCACCGGTTTGCAGACCATCGACGCCGGGGCCGGGACGATCAGCGTCTTCGGCGAGACGGTGCAGAAGAACGGCCGGACCACCGGTGCCGTCCGCGCCGCGCGCCAGAAGCTGGGCATGATTTTCCAGCAGTTCAATCTGGTCGGACGGCTGAGCCTGTTTTCCAATGTCATGCTGGGTGCCCTGGGCCGTCTGCCGGGCTGGCAGGGTGTGCTCGGTGCCTGGCCGCGAGCCGATAAGGCGCGGGCCATGGCCGCCCTGCACCGGGTCGGCGTCTCCGACTACGCCGCCCAGCGCGCCAACACCCTTTCCGGCGGCCAGCAGCAGCGCGGCGCCATCGCCCGGGTCCTGGTTCAGGGTGCCAGCGGGATCCTGGCCGACGAGCCGGTCGCCTCGCTGGACCCGGTCTCCGCCCGAAAGGTGATGGAGCTGCTGGTCGAGCTGAACAAGCGCGACGGCCTGGGGATCATCGTCACCCTGCACCAGGTCGACTACGCCATCCGCTACTGCGACCGGGTGATCGCCCTGAAGGCCGGCAAGGTCGTCTATGACGGCCCGTCGTCCAGTCTCGACACCAGGCAATTGATCGACATCTACGGTCCCGAATTCGAGGACGCGTTCTGGGAAACCAAGGCATGACCTTCGCCTCCTTCACTCGCAGGACCGGTCTGGTCGGCGCCGCGATCGTTCTGCTCGGCCTTTCGGCCTGCGGCGGCGGTGACGAAACCAAGGTCGGCGCGCCGACCAGGATCACCTTCTCCATCCTGTCGGCGGAAGGCCAGGCCTCTGCCGGCCCGCTGTGGCAGCCGCTGCTGGACGACATGTCCGAGGCGATCGGCGTTGAGGTCGAGCCCTTCTTCGGGTCGAACTACACGGTGCTGGTCGAGGCCATGCGCGGCAACCAGACCCAGGTCGCCTGGTTCTCGGCCAACTCGGCCGTCCATGCCATTGATCGCGCTGACGCCGAGGTCATCGCCCGCACAGTCAACAAGGAAGGGCTGGACAGCTATCGCTCGACCCTGATCGTCAAGACGGGTTCGGGCATCACGCTCGATCAGGTCCTGGCCTGCGACAAGCGGTTCGACTTCGGCATGGGCGACGCCCTGTCGACCTCGGGCACGCTGGCCCCGATGGCCTTCCTGTTCAATCCACGCAACATCGTTCCGGCCGAGTGCTTCGCCACCGTGCGTTCGGCCAACCATCAGGCCAACGCCTTCGCGGTAGCCACAGGCGTGGTCGACGTGGCGACTTCGAACACGGTCAACACCGTCTTCCTGAACCGCCAGAACCCGGCCATCGCGGCCCAGATCACCGAAATCTGGCAGTCCCCGCCGATCCCGGAATCGGGCATTCTGGTCCGCGGCGACCTCGACCCCGCCACCAAGGAAAAGATCCGCAGCTTCTTCCTGACCTACGGCCAGGGCGAGGGCGTGGAGGCCGAGCGTCAGCGCCGCGTGCTGGCCGGGCTGGAGTATTCCCAGTTCCGCGCGGCCGACGACAACTATTTGAATCCGATCCGCGAGATGCTCGCTGACCAGAAGCTGCAGGAAGCGCGCGCCAAGAACGATGCCGCGGGCGTGGCCGCCGCCGAGGCCGAACTGCAGCGCCTGCGCGCCCTGCGTGAGGTCCAGCCTTGACCGACGGCGGGCATACCGCCGGTTCGATCCCGAAGGCACCGACCAAGTCGATGGGCGCGTGGGCGCTCGACGTCCTGATCTGGGGCGGGGTCCTGGTGCTGCTGATCTACAGCGTCGGCGACGTCGACCTGGGCAACATCGGCAAGCTGTTCAGCAACGCGGAAAGCACGCAAACCTTTGCCAAGGAGCTGCTGAGTCCCGATTTCACCGATTGGCGCATCTTCGTCGAGAAGATGTGGGAAACGATCCAGATCGCGCTTTGGGGCACGTTCATTGCGGTGTTTGCGGCCGTCCCGATGGGACTGGCGGCGGCCCGGAACGTCTCTCCGGTCTGGGTGGTCACACCGGTCCGCTGGCTGATGAACCTGCTGCGTTCGATCCCTGACCTGGTCATCGGCCTGCTGTTCGTGGTCGCCGTCGGCCTCGGCCCGCTGCCGGGCGTACTCGCGATCGCGCTGAACACCGCCGGCGTGCTCGCCAAGCTGTTCTCCGAGGCCGTGGAGTCGATCGACAAGGGACCGGTCGAGGGCGTCCGCGCCACCGGCGCCACCAAACTCCACGAGATCGTCTGGGGCGTGATCCCGCAGGTCGCGCCGCTGTGGACGTCCTTCGCCCTGTACCGGTTCGAATCCAACAGCCGTTCGGCGACGGTCCTCGGGCTGATCGGCGCGGGCGGCATCGGCCAGGTCCTGTTCGACCGGATGAACGCCTTCGACTTCCGCGATGTGTCCGCGATCGTCGTGGTCGTCGTCATCGCCGTGACCCTGATCGACATGCTGTCACAGGCCATGCGCAAACGTCTGCTTTAAGCGTCGCAGATTCGCCTTCGTCGAGAGACCACCTGATGTCGTCCAACCTGCCCCGCCGGCTGTTCGTCGCCGGAACCACCGTCATGGCCCTGACTGTCGCCGCCTGCGGTGAGGGCGGCGGACAGCGCAATGGCATCTGGGCGGCCGGGTCCTCGACCGTCTTCCCGTTCGCGACCCGGGTGGCCGAGAATTTCGGACGCAACAATCCCGAGGGCGCCCCGCCGCGTGTCGAGGCCCTGGGCACCGGCGGCGGCATCCAGGCCTTCTGTCAGGGCGTCGGACCCTCGACCCCGGACATCGCCAACGCTTCGCGGCAGATGAAGCAGTCCGAATTCGACAAATGCGCCGAAAACGGCGTCACCGAGATCGTCGAGCTGAAGATCGGTTATGACGGCATCGTCGTCGCCACGGCGCGCAACGGCAACAGCTTCAACTTCCAGCTCAATGACCTGTACGAAGGTCTGGCCAAGGAAGTGCCCGGTCCGAACGGGACCTTTGTGCTGAATCCCGCCCGGACCTGGGCCGATATCAATCCGGCCCTGCCGACCCAGCGGATCCAGGTCTATGGCCCGCCGCCGACCTCGGGCACGCGCGACGCCTTCCTGGAGCTGGGCATGACCCCGGGTGCCAGGCTGATCCCGGCCGTCGCTGCGGTCGAGGACCAGGACAAGGACCGGTTCGAGGCCCTGGCCCATACGGTGCGCGAGGACGGCACCTGGGTCGACTCGGGCGAGAATGACAACGCCATCCTGCAGACCCTGACCCGGACGCCGGGTTCGCTGGGCGTGTTCGGCTTCTCGTTCCTGGAGCAGAACCTCGACACCGTGAAGGCCGAGACCATCGACGGCATCGCGCCCAGCCCCCGGACCATCGCCGACGGCACCTATCCGCTGGCTCGCAGCCTCTTCATCTATGTGAAGAAGGCCCATATCGGCGTGACGCCGGGCCTGCAGGAATTCCTGATCGAGTTCACCTCCGAGGCGGCTGTGGGTCAGGGCGGCTATCTGCAGGACCGCGGTCTGGTGCCCCTGCCGGAGGCCGAACTGGTGCAGCAGCGCGCCATCGCCACGGCGCTGACGCCCATGGCGCGGCCCGAGTAGTCTAACTCGCGGGACTCCGGGCAACGGAGTCCAGATAGTCCATAGAGTCCCAGGCGGCGTTCCGTCCGCGACGATGTCAAAGACCGGCCCACAGGATACCACGGCCCGGAACCGTGGTGGGTATAGAGCCCTGGCGGCGTGGAATAGTCTTTGAAAACCGTCGTGTGCGCGATCGCACGATGATGGGTCAGCGGGCGATCAGGCCGCGGCGCGACGCCGGACGCGGGCGATGCGACGAAGGCGGCGCCAGAAGCGTCCGCGCTCCGGCTCCGGATAGGGCTCCAGATTCTGGACGAACTGCTCGGCCGAGGCGCGCCAGCTGAATTTTTCGGCATAGGCGCGGGTGGCGGCGCGGTCGCACTTGAGCGCCTCGAGACAGGCGGTGCGCAGATCCTCGTCGATCGCGCCGGCGTTGGAGCCGGGGACGAGGTCGATGGGGCCGTGGGCCGGATAGGCGGCGACCGGCGTACCGGTGGCCATGGCCTCCAGGATCACCAGGCCGAAGGTGTCGGTCCAGCTGGGGAAGACGAAGACGTCGGCGTCGCGGAAACAGCGCGCCAGCTCCTCTCCGAAGCGGGCGCCGAGGAATTTCGCCTCGGGATATTTGGCTTCGAGCTCGGCGCGGGCGGGCCCGTCGCCGACGACGATCCTGGTGCCCGGCAGGTCCGTCTCAAGGAAGGCCTCGATATTCTTCTCGACCGCCACGCGGCCGACGTTCAGCCAGTAGGGGCGGGGCCACTCCTTGCCGCCGAGCTCATCGAAGATGCGCTCCAGATCGGGGCGGAACTGGTCGGTGTCGACGCCGCGCGTCCAGGGCGAGATGTTCTTGAAGCCGTGGTCCTCCAGCTCCTTCTTCAGCGTCGGGGTGGCGACCATCAGCCGGCCCGACGGCTTGTGGAACCATTTCATATAGGCGTAGCCGACCTGGACCGGGACCGGGAAGCGTGCCGAAATATATTCAGGGAATTTCGTGTGATAGCTGGTCGTGAAGGGCAGTTTCCACTCGACGCAGATGCGGCGGGTGGCAATGCCGATGGGGCCTTCGGTGGCGATGTGGACGGCGTCCGGCTCGATCGCGCGCAGGCGCTCGCGGATCTCCTCCTCGGCGCCCAGGGCCAGCCTGATCTCGGGATAGGTCGGTGCCGCGATGGTGCGGAACTGGCTGGGCTCGATGACCTCGACCTCATGACCCATGGCCCGGCATTCGGCCACGGTGCGGGTCAGGGTGCGGACGACGCCGTTGACCTGGGGCTCCCAGGCGTCAGTGGCCAGAACGATGCGCATGTGGGCCGAACGGCTCCGCCTTCTTGTCAGGCAGGCAGCTTTAGCGGGTCACGTCGACGAAGGCGAGACAGTCCTACAAGGGGAGAGCCGTCGTGGACTTCACCTCTTCGAGAACGGCATAGGTTCGTGTTTCGCGCACGCCGGGCATGCGGGTCAGGACATCGCCGAGGAAGGCGCGATAGGCGTCCATGTCGCCGACCCGGGCCTTCAGCAGATAGTCGAAGCCGCCCGCCACCATATGGCATTCCAGAACCTCGGGCTGACGGCGGACCATCCCGGCGAAGGCTTCGAACTGATCGCCGGTGGTCCGGTCCAGCAGCACCTCCACGAAGATCATGAGGCCGCGCCCGACCTTGGCGGGGTCGATCAAGGCCGCGTAACCCGTGATGACCCGTCGATCCCGCAGGCGCCGCACCCGCTCGAAACAGGCGGCGGGCGACAGATTGCACCGTCGGGCCAGTTCCGCGTTGGAGACACGTCCGTCCTCCTGGAGCACATTCAGGATACGGCGATCGACGGCGTCCAGATTTTCAACGGCCATGGGGCATAAATTCCGAAGGATCGTCGTCTGAAGCGTCGATCATACGATGCACATTCGGGTGCGTCCGACATATAGGCAAGTTCATACAGGACAGGATGCACGCTGACGCCATGACGACCCTCACCGCTTCGCCCGTCCCTTCGTGGCTGACCCAGGACTGGGACACGCTGGATCACGGCAAGTTCGCCGATGAACCCTCGACCGTCCGGGCCCTGCTGGCCGCCTCGCCGCTGGACGCCGGGGCGCGTCAGGCCGTGGTGGACGAGGCCGTCCGCCTGGTCGAACACGCCCGCAAGAGCCAGAAGAAACAGGGGGTGGTTGAAAGCTTCCTGCAGGAATTCTCGCTCGGTACCCGCGAGGGTCTGGCCCTGATGTGTCTGGCCGAGGCCCTGCTGCGCACGCCGGACGCGGACACGCGCGACCGTCTGATCGCCGAGAAGATCGGTTCGGCCGACTGGGCGTCGCACCTCGGCCAGTCCGACAGTCTGTTCGTCAACGCCTCGACCTGGGGGCTTATGCTGACGGGCAAGCTGGTCGACGCCGACGAACAGGCCAAGACCGATCTGCCGGGTTTCCTGACCCGGGTCGCGGGGCGTCTGGGGGAACCCGTCATTCGTCAGGCTGTGGCCGCGGCCGTCCGCATCATGGGCGAGCAGTTCGTGGTCGGCCGGACCATCGAGGCGGCGCTGAAGCGGTCGAACCGCGAGGGCTGGCTGTGCAGCTTCGACATGCTGGGCGAGGGCGCCCGCACCGCTGCCGACGCCGAGCGGTATGAAAAGATCTATGCCGATGCGATCACGGCCGTCGGCAAGACCGCGAAGGGTCAGGGACCCGAGGTCGGGCACGGCGTCTCGGTCAAGCTGTCGGCCCTGTCGCCCCGCTATGAGGCCACGCATGAAGGCCGGGTCTGGGACGAGCTCTATCCGCGCATCAAGCGGCTGGCCCTGATCGCGGCCAGGGCCGACATCAACTTCACCATGGACGCAGAAGAGGCGGACCGGCTGGCCCTGTCGCTGAAGCTGCTGGACCGGCTGGCGAACGAGCCGGAACTGGGCGACTGGACGGGGCTGGGCCTCGCCGTGCAGGCCTATCAGAAGCGCGGACCGGAGGCGATCGCACGGATCGCCGAGCTGGCGCGGACGTCGAAGCGCCGGCTGATGGTGCGTCTGGTCAAGGGCGCCTACTGGGACACCGAGATCAAGCGGGCCCAGGTCATGGGGCGAACCGACTATCCGGTGTTCACGACCAAGGCGGCGACGGACCTGAACTATCTGGTCTGTGCACAGGCGATGATCGACGCGGCGCCGAATCTTTACGCCCAGTTCGCCACCCACAATGCCCACTCCCTGGCGGCCGTGCACGACATGGCCAGGGAGGCCGGGGTCAAGATCGAGTTCCAGCGCCTGCACGGGATGGGCGAGGCCCTGTATGACGCCGCCGCCGAGACCTTCGGGCCGATGACGGTGCGCGCCTATGCCCCCGTCGGCGGGCATGAGGACCTGCTGCCCTATCTGGTCCGCCGCCTGCTGGAGAACGGGGCCAACTCGTCCTTCGTCCACGCCCTGCTGGACGAGCGGGTGCCCGCCTCCGCCGTCGCCGCCGACCCCATCGCCTCGGTCGAGGCCCACCCTGACCGCCACGCCAAGATCCCCACACCCAAGGACATGTATATGGACCGCCAGAACTCGCTCGGCCGCGACTATTCGCAGAAGGCCGACCGCGAGCGTCACGCAGCCGCCCTGCAGAAGGTCGATGCGGAAAAGCTGACCTCAGGCCCCATCGTCAGCGGCAGGCTGATGGCCGGGACGAACGCCCAGAACGTGACCAACCCCTATGACCGCTCGCAGGTGCTGGGCCATGTGTCCGAGGCCTCGTCGCAGGACATCGACAATGCGGCCCATGCGGCGGCTAAGGCCCAGATCGCCTGGGACAGGTCGGGCGGCTCCCGCCGGGCACCGGTGCTGCGGGCCATGGCCGATGCGCTGGAAGCCGACATGGACCGTCTGGTGGCCTTGCTGTCGCGGGAAGCGGGCAAGACGCTGAACGACGGCGTGGCCGAGGTGCGCGAGGCCGCCGACTTCTGCCGCTACTACGCCATGCTGGCCGAGAAGGATTTCGGCGGGCCGCAGATCCTGAACGGGCCGGTCGGCGAGACCAACCGGCTGGTCCTGCACGGACGCGGCGTGTTCGCCTGTATCAGCCCGTGGAACTTCCCGCTGGCCATCTTCACCGGCCAGATCGCGGCGGCGCTGGCGGCCGGCAATGCCGTTCTGGCCAAGCCGGCGGAACAGACGCCCCTGATCGCGGCCGAGGCGGTGCGCCTGTTCCATAAGGCGGGGCTGAACCCCGACCTGCTGGCGCTTGTCCCCGGTCGCGGGGAGACGGTCGGTGCGGCCCTCGTGTCGCATCCGGGCGTCGACGGCGTCGCCTTCACCGGCGGCACGGATACGGCGGCGGCGATCAACCGCTCCATCGCCGCGCGACCCGGCCCAATCCTGCCCTTCATCGCCGAGACGGGCGGGCTGAACGGCATGTTCGTGGACACGACGGCCCTGCGCGAACAGGTCATCGACGACGTGATCTCGTCGGCCTTTGGATCGGCCGGCCAGCGGTGTTCGGCGCTGCGGGTGCTGTATGCGCCCCGGGATTCAGCCGACAGCCTGATCGAAGGCCTCAAGGGCGCCCTGGCGGCCCAGGTCCTGGGCGATCCGTCCGATCCGGCTTCGGACATCGGTCCGGTGATCGATTCGGAGAGCCGGACGGCGCTTGAGGCTCATGTCGAACGGCTGGGCAGGGACGCGAAGATCATCGCGCGCGCCATGATGCCGGACGGGTCCGAGCGCGGCGACCTGTTCGCCCCGACCATCGCCGAGATTCCGACCCCGGACTATCTGGAACGCGAGGTCTTCGGTCCGATCCTGCACGTCTATCGTTACGACCCGGCCGACCTGGAGTCGGTGGCAAACAAGCTGGCGGCGCGCGGCTATGGCCTGACGCTGGGGGTGCACAGCCGGATCGAGGCCTTCGCCGCGGAGGTCATCGAACTGGTCCCGGCGGGGAATGTCTATATCAACCGGGGCGTCACCGGTGCGGTGGTCGGGGTCCAGCCGTTCGGCGGCGAGGGTCTGTCTGGCACCGGTCCCAAGGCCGGCGGGCCCAACAGTCTGATCCGCTATGCGTCGGAGAAGGCCATCTCGAACAACATTTCGGCCCAGGGCGGAGACCCGGCGCTGTTGAATCTCTAGTCTCGTCGCCTCCCCGTCGCGCAGCGATGGGGAGGCGGACCGGCTATTTGGGCCACCCGCCCGCGCGGCTCAGAGCGCTCGGCGCCGGGCGGCCGATCTTCTCGCCGATCCAGCGGGCGGTCCCGATCAGGGCGTCGAGGTCGTAGCCGGTCGCATAGCCGGCCCGCTCCAGCATGTAGACGAGGTCCTCGGTGGCGACGTTGCCGGTGGCTCCTGGCGCGAAGGGGCAGCCGCCGATCCCGCCGACGGAGGCGTCCAGCACATCGACGCCCGCCTCGACGCCGGCAAAGGCGTTGGCGACGCCGGTGTTGCGGGTGTCGTGGAAATGCAGGCGCAGGACCGCGTCGGGGGCGACAGCCTTTACGGCCTCGACCTTTTTCGTGACGCTCCACGGATCGCCGACGCCGATGGTGTCGGCCAGGCCGATCTCGGCGACGCCCATGGCCGCGAGCTCGCCCACCAGATCCGTGACCTGGTCGACGGAGACCTCACCGTCGAACGGGCAGCCCCAGGCGCAGCTGAGCACGGCCGAAAGTCTGGGAACCGGGGTTTCGGCCCCTGCGGAATTGCGTCGTCCAGCCAGGATGTCGGCCAGCATGGCGACCTGATCCCGAACAGCCAGCCCCTGATTCCTGATCCCGAAGCCGTCGGTGACCGACAGGGAGACGTTGACCTCGTCCACTCCGGTTCCGAGCGCGCGGTCATAGCCCTTGCCGTTGAGGACAAGACCGATACGGCTGCGGCCCTGAGCCGGGGGCAGGGCGGCCATGACGTCTTCGGCGCCGGCCATCTGGGGCACCAGTTTCGGATGGACGAAACTGACCGCCTCGATGCGACGGGCACCGGCGGCCTCGAGGCGCAGGACGAGGTCGGCGCGGGTCGCCGGGTCGAGAATGGCCTTTTCGTTCTGCAGGCCGTCGCGGGGGCCGACCTCGACGATCTGGATCGGGCGGGGGCTCAACGGCGCGGCTCCGGCACCTCGACGACCCGGGCGTCCGGCGGGGCGTAGACGGTCAGGCGCACGTCGTCGCCGCTGGAATAGTTGTGGCCGGTGACAACCCCGACCGCGCGACCGGGGACGCCGGTCTGGGCCGTCGCCTGACGGAAGGCCTGGTCGTCGCCGGCCTCGACAATGGCGGGACGGCCTTCGACGAGGGCGCGGGCGGCACCGGCGGCGTCGGTCAGTTCGGTGTCGCGGCCGGTGACGAAGACGACGCTGGGCTCATGGAAGGTGGTGATGGCGACGGGGCCGGGGGTCAGGCCCTGACGCGGCGACAGGCCGTTGAGTTCCAGCATCTTCTCCAGCCGGGGCGCGATCGACAGGGGGCGCAGCTGGCGGAGGGTTCCGGCCAGGGCCGCGTGGGCGAAGACGCCGAAGCCGAGGGCGATCAGGACGCCGGTGACGGCGGCACGGTTCAGCAGGAGGAAACTTCCGATCAGGGCGGCCATGGCCGCGCAGACCACGGTGATCGTGGCCCAGGTCTGGGCCGTCGAGGTGCCGAAGGCGGTCAGGCCGTAGACGGTGATGCCGCTGATCACCACCGCAGCGAAGACAGAGAGGCCGGCACCGGTCCAGCGCGAGATCTTGCCGATCGGCTGGGTCAGGGCCGCAGCCATGAGGAGGGCGAGCGCGCCGAAGGTGGGCAGGGTGTAGTGGGCCAGTTTGGTCGGGGCGATCTCGAAGATCAGCCAGCAGGGAACCAGCCAGCAGACGAGGAAGCGGATTGCCGGCTCGGCGCGACGGTTCCAGCCCGTCGACAGGGCGGCCGGCAGCATCAGGGTGGCAGGGAAGAGGAGCAAGGGCGCGATGACGGCGTACATTCCGATGAAGCCGCCATGGCTTTCGGCCGCGCCGGTGACCTTGGAGCCCAGGTCATGGCCGATGGCCTCGCGCCAGAAGCCGCCGTCGGTGGCAATGGTGACGGCAATGGCCCAGGGGCCCACGATCAGCACGAGCAGCGGCAGGCCCCAGCCCCAGCCGAGGCGCTTCAGCCAGGCCCATTGACGGTCCCAAAGGCACAGCATCAGGACGGCCGGAATGACCACCAGCAGGCCGATCGGGCCCTTGACCAGGATAGCCAGGCCCAGACCGCCCCAGATCATCAGCTTCCACAGCCGTTGGGTCGGGTCGCCCTTGACCAGGGGGGCGACACGGGAGGCCATGTAGAGCCGCGCGAGACCGGCCATGGCGAGGGTCACGGACCCGCAGAGCATGGCGTCGGTCTTGGCGATCCCCGCCTCGGACGACAGCAGGAAGGTGGCGCCGAGCATGGCACCGGCGAGGAAGCCCGCCCTGGCGCCGAACAGGGCGGATCCGGCCCAGGCCGCGGCCCAGGCGGCGAGCATGGCCCCGAGCAGGGACGGAATCCGGTAGGGGGCGATGTCGCGGTTCTCGACCTTCGACGTCAGGCCCACGGCCACGGCCTGCATCCAGTAGATGCCGATCGGCTTCTTCCAGCGCGGATCGTCCTGGAAGCGGATGTCGACATAGTCGCCGGTCTCCAGCATCTGCGACGTCGCCTGGGCGTAGCGGCTTTCGTCGCGGTCCAGTGGCGGCAGGAGCAGCAGGCTGGGCAGCCCTGCGATCAGGGCGACGAGCGCCGCCAGAAGGGGGCCGCGCCAGCCGGCGATGTGGCGATCCAGGTTCGGGCGCGTCATGAGACGGTTCCTAACACGGGGATTGGTCGAGCGTCAGCGGCTCAAGAGCGCCCACCGTGGCGCGGAGAGCGGTTTTGCGTCTAGAGAGCGAGGATGCAAAGCGCCGAACACCCTTCGATCTCCATCGTCGTGCCGGTCCACAACGAGTCCGGCGCGGCCGGGCCGCTGGCGCGCGAGATCGCTGCGGCCTTCGGCGGACGGACCCACGAGATCATCTTCGTCGACGACGCCAGCCGGGATACGACCCTGGCCGAGCTGAAGGCCCTGATGGCCGAACTGCCGACGCTGCGGGTCCTCGCCCACACGACCAACGCGGGTCAGAGCCGGGCCGTCAGGACAGGCGTGCTCGCGGCGCGCGGTGCGATCGTGGTGACCCTGGACGGCGACGGCCAGAACCCGCCGGAGGACGCGCCCAGACTGGCCGATGCTCTCATCGCCGCCCCGCCGCAGGTCGCCCTGGTCGGCGGCGTGCGTCAGAAACGGCAGGATTCCGAGGCCAAGCTGTGGGCCTCGCGCTGGGCCAACCGGATCCGCAGGCGGTTGCTGGGCGACGACGCCGACGACACGGGGTGCGGGCTGAAGGCCTTCCGCCGCGACGTCTTCCTGCGGCTCCCCTATTTCGATCACGTGCATCGCTACCTGCCGGCGCTGGTGATCCGCGAGGGCTACGAGAATCGCTATCTGCCGATCGGACACCGTCACCGGGAGACGGGCCAGTCGAAATACACGAACTGGGGGCGGCTCAAGAACTCGTTCTCGGACCTGCTGGGCGTCATGTGGCTGAAGACCCGGTCGCGCCGGCCGGGAGCCATCAGCGAGTTCTAGCGCTTCGCGCTCCAGCAGTGAGGCTCCGCGAGCCGAGCGGTAGCGCCCCAAAGAGGCGACAGCCGTAGCCGTATGGAGCGAACGGGAGTATTCGTCGTTAACAAGCTGCGCCGTTCCAAAGCGAGAGACAGACCATGCTGATCGCCCTGCCCCTGCTGGTCATTCCGGTGATCCTGTACAACATCGTGGTGCTGTCCGGACTGGGTGGTGGCGGTCTGGCGGCGGCGGACGAGGCGTTGCGCCAGTCGCTGTTTTCGATCCCGATGGCCTCAGGCGCGAGCTGGAATGTCGGCATCGGCGACCTGATCCTGTTCCTGTCGCTGATCCTTCTGTTCTTCGAACTGCTGAAGTCGACGTCGAGCCAGAAGGTGGCGATCGTCAATCACGCCCTGTCGATGATCCTGTTCGTCATCTGCCTGGTCGAGTTCCTGCTGGTGCGCGGGTTCGCGACCTCGACCTTCTTCCTGATCGTGACGATGGTCATGCTGGACGTGCTCGCCGGGTTCATCGTGACCATCATCTCGGCCCGCAAGGACCTGGATTTCGGCGCCGGAGCCTAGGCTCCCGGCCCTAGATCAGGGCGGCGAAGATCAGCGAGACGACGATCACGTCGAAGGTCTTTGCGGCGAAGGCGAGGGTCATGGCGGCGTCCGAAGGCGAGAGTTCGCCCCGGTCGCTGCAAGCCTCGGGCCAGCTCAGAGTTCGGTCTTTTTGATCAGTCCGGCCGGCGGGCGGCGGTCCTTTTCGCCCGAGTATTCGGCCCCGAGATAGCTGGCGCGGGCCGCATCCATCACTGGCGGGCCGCCCTTCAGGCCTTTGCGCTGGCCGGTCTGGCCCATCATCTGGGCGGCGAAGGCGGCGGCCGGATCGGCAGGGGTGGTCGACACGGCAGGGCTTGCCGGGTCGGGGATTTCATCGACGACCTTGCCGACCGGCACCAGTTCGCGGCTTGCGGAGCCGGCGCGGCGTTCGGCCTCGCGCCGTTGGGCCGCGCGACGGTCGCGGGCCTCGACCGGTCCGACGGGGCGGACGCCGTCGGTCACGGCTTGCCGGAGCCTTGTGCAGAACCCGCGATACGGTCGATCTGGGCGCGCATTTCGTCCATCTGGCGGCGCATCTCGTCGATGGCCGGGTCCGCCGCCGGTTGCGCGGCGGCCCCCGGGGCCGAAGCCTCGCCGTCCGTGCGGCCATAGGCGAAGGCCGGGAACATCTTCATGGCGTTCTGGAACATGGCCATGTTCTGCTTGGCCGCCGCTTCCAGGAGGCCGCCGCCCATCAGGCCTGTCGCCGGATTCGAGCCCATGACCTTGGTCATCTGGTCGCGGAACTGCTCCTGCTGGCGGGAGAAATTCTCGAGCGACATTTCCAGATAGGAGGGCAGGACGCCTTCCATCTGGCCGCCGTAAAAGCCGATCAGCTGGCGCAGGAACTGGACCGGCAGCAGGGCCTGACCCCGGCTCTCTTCCTCGAAGATGATCTGGGTCAGGATCTGACGGGTCAGCTCCTCGTTGGTCTTGGCGTCGAAGACGACGAAATCGACGCCTTCGCGGACCATCTTGGCCAGGTCCTCCAGCGTGACGTAGGTCGAGGTGGAGGTGTTGTAGAGCCTGCGGTTGGCGTATTTCTTGATGACCACCGGCTCGCCGTTTCGGGCGCTGTCCCTGGTCTTTCCGCCCTGTGTAGTACTGTCGGCCACTGCAGTGTCCTTGTTGCTATGCGGCCGTTATCCCGCACTGCGAAGCCACGCGCCAGTAGGCATGTGACTGATCTGTGTCAGGTGAGGTTGGGAGCCAACACCACCCCGACCAGAACCGCCGCCCAGTGAACGCCCGCGCCCGCCACCACGAACCCGTGCCATATGGCCCTGCGGTATTTCAGCCTGGGCGAGATGAAGAAGAAGACCCCCGCCGTGTAGATCAGCCCGCCGAGCACCAGCAGGCCGAGCGCGACCGGGTGGACGGTGTCCATCATCGGCTTCAGCGCGACGACCGCCAGCCAGCCGAACAGGGCATAGACCCCGCTCCAGAAGGCGTCGGAGATACGCGGCGCGACCAGTTTGGCCGCCACGCCCGCGAAGGCGATCGTCCAGATCACCAGGGTAAAGCCGATGGCCCACCCGCCTTCAAACCGCTGGGTCGTGAAAGGGGTGTAGGAGCCCGCGATCATCAGGAAGATGGCCGCCTCGTCCAGCCGACGCAGGACGGGGCGCGCCGCGCAGGGGCGGGTCAGGTTGTAGATGGTCGAACAGGTCAGCATGGCGATCAGGCACAGGGCGTAGACCGCTGTGGCGAACACCGCGCCGAAGCCGGCATAGAAGGCCGACAGGATCGCCAGGACGATGCCGCCGACGGCGGCCAGTGTCAGGCCGACGACGTGGACGACCAGATCGGCGATGTGTTCGGACGGCGACTGGTAGTGCTCTTCCAGATCAATCTGATCGGGAGTGCATATCCGTCGGACGTGGCGCTTCAGCGTGTTCAGCATGGTCCCACCAAACTCGGCAATTCTGCCTGTCGTTCCGTGGATAGTGGGGCGACGTGGTGACTTTCAGCTGAACGGGACGAGCGGACGTGACGAAACCGCACGGATGCGGCAGAAACACCACGCAAAGTTTCCAGCGGCCTAACGGAGCGCTCCTCCGGAAAGGCCCGATAAAGGATAGTCCCATGACCGACGTCGTCATCGTCTCCGCCGCCCGCACCCCGGTCGGGTCGTTCCTGGGCGCACTGTCCAGCCTGCCCGCGTCCAAACTGGGTGAGATCGCCATCAAGGCGGCGCTGGAGCGGGCGGGCGTGGCACCGGCCGACGTCGACGAAGTGATCCTGGGCCATGTGCTGCAGGCTGCGACGGGGCAGGGCCCGGCGCGTCAGGCCGCGATGGGGGCGGGCATCCCGAAAGAGACCCCGGCCTGGAGCCTGAACCAGATCTGCGGCTCGGGCCTTCGCGCGGTCGCGCTCGGCTACCAGCAGATCGCCCTGGGCGACGCGAAGGTGATCGTCGCCGGCGGTCAGGAGAGCATGAGCCAGGCACCGCACGCCCAGCATCTGAGGACCGGCCACAAGATGGGTGACATCGCCCTCACCGACACCATGATCAAGGACGGCCTGTGGGACGCCTTCAACGGCTATCACATGGGCCAGACGGCCGAGAATATTGCCGAGAAATTCCAGATCAGCCGCGCCGCCCAGGACGAATTCGCACTGGCCAGCCAGCACAAGGCGGAAGCCGCCCAGAGCGCGGGACATTTCGACGAAGAGATCGTCCCGGTCGTGATCCCGGGCCGCAAGGGCGACGTCACCGTCGACAAGGACGAATACATCCGTCACGGCGCGACGCTGGAATCGATGGAAAAGCTGAAGCCCGCCTTCAGCAAGGAGGGGTCGGTGACGGCGGCCAACGCGTCCGGCCTCAACGACGGCGCCGCGGCCCTGGTCCTGATGTCGGCCGATGAGGCGAAGGCGCGCGGGCTGGAGCCGCTGGCGACGATCCGGTCGTGGGCCTCGGCGGGCGTGGATCCGGCGATCATGGGCACCGGCCCGATCCCGGCGTCGAGAAAGGCCCTGGAAAAGGCCGGCTGGACCGTCGCCGATCTGGACCGGGTCGAGTCGAACGAGGCCTTCGCCGCCCAGAGCCTGTGCGTGCTGAAGGAACTGGGCCTCGATCCGGCCAGGGTGAACGTCAACGGCGGCGCCATCGCCATCGGCCACCCGATCGGGGCGTCCGGCGCGCGCATCCTGACGACCCTGTTGCACGAGCTGAAGCGTTCAGGCGGCAAGAAGGGTCTGGCGACTCTCTGCATCGGCGGCGGCATGGGCGTGGCCATGTGCGTGGAGCGGGTTTGAGTGCGACGGTGATTTCCCTCTCCCGGGGGGAGAGGGCTTGAGCGTCCAAGAGCGAAGCGATTGGCGACGCGAAAGGGTGAGGGGTTCGGTCGCTAACCGGTGAGGGCATGACCCCTCACCCTTTCGGCTGAAGACGCATCGCTGACGCTCTGCGAGCCTCAAACCCTCTCCCTCTGGGAGAGGGAGGTTATTGGCGCTATGGACCCGCGATGACGACTTCCATCCTCTATGGCCGCCCCCCCTTGGTGTTCGATCCGCCGGGCGCGGCGACCCAGACCTCTCCGCAGATCGTCGGTTCGACTGCGATGGAGAGCCTCGCTGACGGCTCGGTCGAGACGGCCATGGTCTATGCGCCGCCAGGCGTGCTGGAGCGGCGCTATACGCTGGCGCAGACGCTGCGGGCGCTGAAGGTCGGCGGGCGGCTGGACGTCATGGCGGCCAAGGACAAGGGCGGCTCGAGGCTGAAGAAGGAGCTGGAGGCGTTCGGGCTGGAGGTCGGTGAAACGGCCAAGGCGCACCATCGGCGTTGTGTCGTGATCAAGGCCGGTGAGGAGACCGGGCTGGACGCGGCGATCGCGGCGGGCGCGATGCAGCGGGTCGAGGGGCTGGAAGCGTGGTCGCAGCCGGGCGTCTTCGCCTGGGACCGGATTGACGCGGGGTCGGCGCAGCTGGCTGCCTCGATGCCGGCGCTGAAGGGCGCGGGGGTCGACCTGGGCTGCGGCTACGGCGCGCTGGCGACGGTGGTTCTGAGGTCGCCGGCGGTGACCTCGTTGCGGCTGATCGATCTGGACCGGCGGGCGGTCGAGGCCGCCAGGAGGAATGTCGAGGACCCGCGGGCATCGTTCGAATGGGCCGATGTGCGGACGCTGGACGCTGCAGGCGATCTGGACTTCATCGTCTCCAACCCGCCCTTCCATGACGGCGGGGCCGAGGACCGGCGGCTGGGCCAGGCCTTTATCCGCAAGGCCGCCGAGATGCTGAAGAAGGGCGGGACCCTGTGGCTCGTCGCCAACCGGCACCTGCCCTATGAGTCCGAGCTGAAAGAGGCCTTCAAACGGGTCACGCCGATCTCTGACGGCGGTGGATACAAGCTGTTCGAGGCGGTGAAGTGAAGACACCCACGGCCCGGGTCGACAAGCTTCTCGGCTCAATGGGCTATGGCTCGCGGTCCGAGATCGCGCGGCTGGGCAAGGTCGGGGGGATCGTGCTGGACGGCGTCGATCTGACCGATGTGTCGAAGCGGATCGCGGTGACGCCGGACCTGCCCGGGCGCATGCAGATCGACGGACGGCCGCTGGACCCGCCGGCGGGGCTGGTGCTGATCCTTAACAAGCCGCTGGGCATGACCTGTTCGCACAAGGAGGACGGGGCCCTGGTCTATGACGTCCTGCCGGAGCGGTGGCGTCGGCGGGACCCGGCGATCTCGACCATCGGGCGGCTGGACAAGGAAACCACCGGCCTGCTGCTGCTGACCGACGACGGCGACCTGCTGCATCGGGTGATTTCGCCCAAACGCCATGTGGCCAAGGTCTATCGCGCGACCCTGGCCCGACCGCTGGCGGGGACGGAGGCGGCGCTGTTCGAGGCCGGCGGTCTGGTGCTGGAGGGCGAGGACAAGCCGCTGGCGCCCGCGTCTCTGGAGGTCATTTCGCCGACGCCCGATGGACGCGCGGTGGCGCGGCTGTCGGTGACCGAGGGCCGCTATCACATGGTGCGCCGGATGTTCGCTGCCGTGGGCAACCACGTCGAGGCCCTGCACCGCGAACGGATGGGGCGGCTGGAGTTGCCGGAGGACCTGGCACCGGGCGAATGGCGGGCGGCGACGCAGGCCGAGATCGACAGCCTGTTCGCCTGACCTCGACAATGGCCATCTAGATGGCTATCTTCCGGGCATGAGCGAATATTCGATCGCCACCGCCAAAGACCAGCTGCCGCGTCTGATCGATCGGATGCTGGATGGCGAGCCCGTCGTGATCACGCGCCGTGGTCGCCCGGTGGCGCGGGTAGTGCCGATCGAGCCGACTCGGAATCCGCAGCCGAAGATCGATCTGGAATGGCTGCGTAGCGTTCGGGCGGCGGCCTCGACTGGCGTCGAACCGACCGTAGATGTCGTCAGGGCCATGCGGGACGACTATCGCTACTGATGGTTCTTCTGGATACCAGCGTCATCGTCGCCGCCTTCACGCCGGACATCCATTCCGAGATCGCAGAACTCTGGCTGGACGCACCCGAGCACTTTCTGGTGAGCGACTGGGCGGCGGCCGAATTCAGCGCTGCGATCCGTAACAAGGTGCGACGGGGTATCGTCAGGGAAGAGACTCTCGGCGATCTAGAGGCGGCGTTCGATGCCTGGACTGAAAGATTGGGCGGTCGCCAGCAGCTGCTTTCGCAGGACGTGCCACAGGCGAGAGCGATGATTGCGCGACGACCTCTTTTGCGAGCGCCTGACGCAATGCACATCGTGATCGCCGCCCGTCTGTCTGCGAGGCTCGCGACGTTCGACGATGCGCAGGCGGCCGCCGCCGCTTTGGAAGCCGTGCCGGGATTCGTTCCATGACCGGTGTGAAGATCTGCGGCCTGACGACGCCCGAGACGCTGGACGTCGCGCTCGACCACGGGGCGGCATTCGTGGGGGCGGTGATGTTCGCCCGTAGCCCCCGCAACATCGCGCCGGAGGATGCGCGGCCGCTGTTCGAGCGGGCGCGCGGCCGGGCCGGGATCGTCGCGGTGACGGTCGATGCCGACGACGATCTGCTGAGCCGGATCGGGGCGCATCTGAGACCGGACTTCGTGCAGTTGCATGGGCGCGAGACGGTCGCGCGGGCGCATCAGGTGCGGACCCTGACCGGGGCGGGGATCATCAAGGTGCTGTCGGTCTCGACGGCCGAGGACCTTGAAGCGGCGGCGGACTGGGAGGCTCACGTCGAGCATCTGATGTTCGATGCGAAGCCGCCGGAGGGGTCGGTCCTGCCCGGAGGGGTGGGGGCCTCATTCGACTGGTCCATGCTGGCCGGGCGGACGTTCCGGAAGCCGTGGTTCCTCGCCGGGGGGCTCACGCCCGGGAATGCGGCAGAGGCTGCGGCGATCAGCAGCGCACCCTTGCTCGACGTGTCCTCTGGTGTCGAAAGCGCCCCGGGTGTTAAGGACGCGGCCCGGATCGCGGCCTTCGTGAAGGCCGTAGTCTGAACCCTCCGCCCGGCCGTATTTCGGGCGCACGCCTGCGTGAAAGCTGATCCGTGAACGCCATCATCCCCAACGAATATGCCATGCCCGACGCGGAGGGTCGTTTCGGCCCCTATGGCGGACGGTTCGTGGCCGAGACCCTGATGCCGCTCGTTCTGGAGCTGAACCAGGCCTATGAGGCCTGCAAGGCCGATCCGACCTACCAGGCCGAGCTGGACGATTTCCTGACCCACTATGTGGGCCGGCCCAGCCCGCTCTATTTCGCCGAGCGGCTAACGGCGCATCACGGCGGGGCCGACATCTGGTTCAAACGCGACGAGCTGAACCACACGGGGGCGCACAAGATCAACAACTGCATGGGCCAGATCCTGCTGGCCATGCGGATGGGCAAGAAGCGGATCATCGCCGAGACCGGCGCCGGCCAGCACGGGGTGGCGACGGCGACCGTCTGCGCCCGCTTCGGCCTGCAGTGCGTCGTCTATATGGGCGCGACTGACGTGGAGCGTCAGTCGCCGAACGTGTTCCGCATGAAGCTGTTGGGCGCCGAGGTGGTGCCTGTGACCTCGGGGCGCGGCACGCTGAAAGACGCGATGAACGAGGCGATGCGCGACTGGGTCACCAATGTCGCGGACACCTATTATCTGATCGGCACGGCAGCGGGGCCGCATCCCTATCCGGCCATGGTGCGGGACTTCCAGTCTGTGATCGGCAAGGAAACCCGCATCCAGATGCAGGACCGCAGGGGAAAACTGCCCGACGCGGTGGTCGCGGCGATCGGCGGTGGATCGAACGCCATCGGCCTGTTCCACCCCTTCATCGCGGACGCCGGCGTGCGGATGATCGGGGTCGAGGCGGCCGGGCGCGGGCTGGACGGCCCCGACCATGCGGCCTCGATCCAGGGCGGACGGCCCGGCGTGCTGCACGGCAACCGTACCTATCTGCTGCAGGACGCCGACGGCCAGATCGTGGAAGGCCATTCGATCTCGGCGGGTCTCGACTATCCGGGCATCGGGCCGGAGCACGCCTGGCTGAACGACATCGGCCGGGCCGAGTACCGGACGGCGACCGACGTCGAGGCTCTGGAGGCGTTCCAGCTCTGCTCCAGGCTCGAAGGCATCATCCCGGCGCTGGAGCCCAGCCATGCCCTGGCGCGTATCGGCGAGATCGCCAACGAGGTCGGCAAGAGCGGCGACGTGGTGCTGAACATGTGCGGGCGGGGCGACAAGGATATCTTCGCGGTGGCGAAGCATCTGGGCGTGGAGTTGTGACGATGAGATCGATGATGATGATGGCGGCTGCGCTGGGTCCCGTGCTGGCGATGACGCCGGTCGCGGCGATGGCCCAGACTGCGACCGGGGCGACCGGCGTGGGTCAGCCGATCGAGGTGCCGCTGCTGCTCGGTGCGGTGGCCGATGCGACTTGCGGCAACCTGTATGACCTGGCCGGCAAGGCCTTCTGCGTCACGGCCCCCCTGGCCTCCATCGGCGGGATCGCCGAAGCCTACATCGCCCATTTCGAGGGCGAGGGCTGGATCGCGGCGGGCGGCGACGACAACCGCGTGGTCTTCATCAAGCGCCGCGAGGGTGGCGGCTGCGACGGTATGCAGCTTCAGGCCTTCTACGATCCCAACCGACCAGCCGGCCCGGAAGTGTCTGGCTATATCGGCATGGCGACCATCCCCGGCGACGTCTGCGCCGCCGCGCCCGCCGCGCCCGTGACGCCGCCGGTTCAATGACGACGGCGCGCATCGACGCCCGGTTCGCGGCGCTGAAGGCCGAGGGACGGGCCGGGTTCGTGGCCTATGTCATGGCCGGCGATCCCACGCGCGATCAGGCGCTGGAGATTCTGCGCGGCCTGCCCGCCGCCGGGGCCGACATCATCGAACTGGGTTTCCCGTTCTCGGACCCGATGGCCGAGGGGCCGCCGATCCAGCGGGCGGCGCTGCGTGGTCTGAAGGCCGGGCTGACGCTGAAGGGAACGCTCGATCTCGCCGCCGCCTTCCGTGAGGGCGATGCCGACACGCCCCTGATCCTGATGGGCTATCTCAATCCGATCGAGAGCTATGGCTACGAGGCCTTTGCGCGCGATGCGGCGGCATCGGGGGTGGACGGCTGTATCGTCGTCGACTGCCCGCCGGAAGAGGCCGACCCGCTGACCGACGCACTCGATGCGGCGTCCCTGTCGCTGATCCGTCTGGCCACCCCGACCTCGGACGACGCCCGTCTGGAGGTCATCGCGCGGCGGACCTCGGGCTTCGTTTACTATGTCTCGGTCGCGGGCGTGACGGGGGTGAAGGAGGCGCAATCCGCCTCGGTCGCCCCGGCGGTCGAGCGGGTGCGCAAGGCCTCCGGCCTGCCGGTTGCGGTCGGGTTCGGGGTCAAGACGCCGGAACGGGCCGCCGAGATCGCGCGGGTCGCCGACGCCGTCGTCGCCGGCTCAGTCCTCGTCGACGAGGTCGCGGCGGCGCTGGACGCGAACGAGCCGGCGGCGGACCGGGTTCTGGCCAAGGTGAAGGCACTCGCCGATGCCGTACGCGGTGCGCGCGTGAAGGAAAGCGTCCTCGGGTCAGGCCCGAGGATGACGACGAGGGTATAGAATGGCCGACAAGACCCCTCCCAAACCTCCCCAGGAAAAGCGCGGCGGCTGGCTCAGCCGGTTCGCGCCGGGCGTTCGCAAGATCGTCAGCCGGCGCGAGACGCCGGACAATCTGTGGGTCAAGGACCCGGACTCGGGCGAGATGCTCTACCGCTCCGACCTGGAGGCCGCCCTGTGGGTGACGCCGTCCGGCCGGCACATGCGCATCAATGCGACCCAGCGGTTGGGTTACACCTTCGACGACGGAGAATACGAAGCGATCTCTTCGCCCGACGTGGTCGAGGACCCGCTGAAATTCTCGGACGGCAAACCCTACCGCGAGCGTCTCATCGCAGCGCGTAAGGCGACCGGATCGAAGGACGCGATGTCCATCGGCTTCGGCGACATCTGCGGGACGCCTGCCGTGGCCGTTGTCCAGGACTTCGCCTTCATGGGCGGCTCGCTGGGGATGGCCGCAGGCGAGGGCTTCATCGCCGCCGCCCGGGCCGCGATCGAACGCAACGTTCCGCTGGTCTGCTTCACCGCCGCCGGCGGGGCGCGGATGCAGGAGGGCGCGCTGAGCCTGATGCAGATGGCCCGCACCACCCTCGCGGTGCAGGAACTGAAGGAGGCCCAGTTGCCCTACGTCGTGGTCCTGACCGATCCGACGACGGGCGGGGTGACGGCCAGCTATGCGATGCTGGGCGACATCCACCTGGCAGAGCCGGGCGCGTTGATCGGTTTCGCCGGGCCGCGCGTCATCGAGACGACCATCCGCGAGAAGCTGCCGCCCGGGTTCCAGCGATCCGAATATCTGCAGGAAAAAGGCATGGTCGACCGCGTCGTCGCCCGCGCCGACCTGCCGGAGACGCTCGGCAAGCTGCTGTCGATGCTGATGGGCGGTCGGCGTCAGGCGGCCTGAGGTCTATTCGCGGCGGGCTTCGGCGACGCGGTCGCGGGTCATGAGATTGACGACCTCGGCGGCCTGGGACGAGGGGGCGCGGAAGCCGTCGCGGGCATTGTAGAGGGCGCGTAGGTAGGATCGGTCCCAGTGGGTCATCCCCTCTCCGGCGCCACTGTCGAACAGGTTGAGCACGGTGTCGAAACCGGCGGTGTCGGCCTCCGGGTCTATCTGGGCCAGGCTGACGAAGGCCAGGTAATCGCCGAGCCGAACCGCATCCATCTCGCCGAGCTCGTCCACATCGACGATGACGATGGTCTTGTAGAGGGCGTCCGAGACGATCGAGCGCAGGCGCGAGGCCGAGGGGGTCTGGATGATCGGCGCGCCGAGCGGGCAATCGTCCGTCTGACAGCCGAGGGCACGGGCGACGTCTCGCGGCAAGGAGCGGCTGGGGTTCTCGCCCGGGATGCGGACGGCGCGTTCGCCGGTTTCGGAGTTGACGGGAATGCTCATCGGCCACCAGCGGACGGGGGCGTCTGACGACTGGAACTCACGCAGGGCGGCGGGTCCCCGGTTCAGCCCGCCGACGCCGACGTAGAAGAGCGACCGATCCATCTCGACCATGGCGTTGGCCAGGCCGGAACCGTCGGTGGTGAAGATGAAGACGAGATTGGGGTCGCAGCCCGGCTCGCCGATCTCGAGGTCGATGTCCTGTGCGGCGAGGGCGATGCGATCGAGGATCGGCTGGGCCGCCTCCCGGTCCAGATTCACCGTGCCGGGGCAGATCGGCATCTCCCAGCGGGCGAGACCCCGATACCGGGGCGGGGCGGCGATCTGAGTGACGAAGGCGCGGACCCGTTCCGGCGTGGGAACGCCGGTGATCTGGACATCGGGAACGCGGGTCGCCTGAGTCTGCTGGCGCAGGGTCAGGTCCGGCGCGGCCGTCAGCAGCATCACGGCGGAGGCGAGGGCGGCGATCGGCATTGGAAAGCTCTCCTTGTTCAACCGGAGGCTATCTGAAGGAACGCTGATCGCCTAGGGGGGGTGAAGTCACCGCATTTTCTCGGCTCATCCGGGGGCGTATGGACGGGAGATGGATCCTGTCTCCGAACGCCTGCGCGCCCGACACCCCCAGAAGATCGACCTGTCGCTGGACCGGATGCGGACCCTGTGCGCCGTGCTCGGCAATCCCCAGGATCGGCTGCCACCCGTGATCCACGTGGCCGGCACCAACGGCAAGGGCTCGACCATCGCCTTCATCCGCGCGATGGCGGAGGCGGCGGGGCTGAAGGTCCACGTCTACACCTCGCCGCATCTGGTGCGGTTCAACGAGCGGATCCGGCTGGCGGGGGAGCTGATTTCCGACGAACGCCTGTCGGCGATCCTCGACCGGATCGAGGCGGTGCGGGGCGTCCAGACCACGGTGTTCGAGAGCACCACGGCCGCCGCCTTCGTGGCCATGGCCGAGACGCCGGCGGACCTCTGCATCGTCGAGGTCGGTCTGGGCGGTAGGCTGGACGCGACCAATGTCATCGCGCGGCCGCTGTTGAGCGTGATCACGCCGGTGGACCTGGACCACGCGGAATTTCTGGGGACCCGGATCGAGGGGATCGCCGGGGAGAAGGCGGGCATCCTGAAAGCCGGAGCGCGCGGGCTCGTCGCGCGCCAGTCGGAGGCGGCGATGGCGGTGATCGAGGCGCGGGCGGCGGCCGCCCAGGCACCGCTGACGGTCATGGGCGTGGACTTCGACGCCTGGGACGAGCGCGGCGGCATGGTGTTCCAGGATCAGGCGCAGTTTTTCGACCTGCCGGCACCGGGTCTGAAGGGGCCGCACCAGGTGGCCAATGCCGGACTGGCGGTGGCGGTGGCGCTCGAGCTGGACCTGCCGGCGGACGCTATCGCCCGGGGCGTTGCCGAGGCGCGGTGGCCTGCGCGCATGCAGCGGGTGTCGGCCGGTCCCTATGGCGAAATGGCGCGGGCGGCGGACGCGGAACTGTGGCTGGACGGGGGGCATAATCCGCACGCCGGGAGGGCGCTGGCCGAGGCCCTGGCGGAGCGCCAGAGGAAGGCGCCGCAGCCGCTGGCCCTGGTCGTCGGCATGCTGGCCAACAAGGACCACGGCGGTTTCTTCGAGGCCCTGAAGGACACGGGTGCCCACGTCTTCACCGTCGGCTTCGAGGGGACGGCGGCGGATCCGGCGGCTCTGGCGGCGGTCGCGCGCGGGCATGGGCTGGGCGCGCAGAGTTCGGCCTCGGCCGAGGCGGCGTTGAGCCGGGCGCTGCGGCTCGGCGCCGGGCGGGTGGTGATCTGCGGCTCGTTGTATCTGGCCGGTGAGGTGTTGGGGGCGAGTGAAGTGACCTGGCCGGTGTGAGGACCCTTCTCCCCTTGCGGGAGAAGGTGGCAGCCGAAGGCTGACGGATGAGGGGTCGCACCGGCGGCTGGAGTGAGTGGATCGAGCGCTGACCGTCGACGTCAGCGTGACCCCTCATCCGACCTCGCTCCGCTCGGCCACCTTCTCCCGCAAGGGGAGAAGGGAAGTTACTTCGCCCTCAACCCCGTGATCGTGCGGTTGGGGGCGATGTCCTCGGCCGAGGTGATCAGATGCACCAGCGCCGGGCGGTCCTTCGCGGCGTCGCGGGCGGCCTGCAGCGCGGCCGGGAAATCGGCGGTGGTCTCGCAGCGGACGGCGAAGGCCCCGAAGGCTTCGGCGTATTTGACGAAATCGGGGTTCTTCAGGTCGGTGGCCATGACCCGGCGGGGATAGTGGCCTTCCTGATGCATGCGGATGGTGCCGAAGGTCCCGTTGTCGACGACGATGACGACGACGTTGATGCCGAACTGGACGGCGGTGGCCATCTCCTGGCCGGTCATCAGGAATTCGCCGTCGCCGGCGACGCAGATGACCTCGCGCCCGGGATACAGGGACTTGGCGGCGATGGCGGCCGGATAGCCATAACCCATGGCACCCGAGGTCGGGCCCAGCTGGGTGCGGCAGGCACGGTGACGATAGAAGCGGTGCAGCCAGGCGGCGAAATTGCCGGCCCCGTTGGTGACCACAGCGCTCGGCGGCAGGACCTCACCGAGGTGGGCCATACACTCCGACATGTTCACCGCGCCGGTGACCGGCACGGGGGTCGAGAAGGCCTGGTAGTGGTCGTGGGCGGCCCGGGCGGCCTCATGCCAGGTGCGGCCGGGCTCGAGCGTGGCGAGGGCATGGGCGGCCAGCGCGTTGTCGGCTGCGGCGCTGAGCAGGGGCGTCCAGACGCGGCCGAGCTCCTCCGGGCCGGGATGGATATGGACCAGCCGGTCGGCCGTGTGGTCGCGGGTGAACAGGGTGTAGCCCTGGGTCGGGTTCTCGCCGAGCCGGGCGCCGAGGGCGATCAGCAGGTCGGCGTCCTTGGCCCGCTTCATCAGCTCGGGATTGCAGCCGAGGCCGAGGTCTCCGGCGTAGTTCGACCGGTCATTCGACAGGATGTCCTTTCTGCGGAACGACAGGGCGACGGGCAGGCCCAGCCGTTCGGACCAGTCGCCGATGGCGGCGGCGGCCTCTTCGGTCCAGCCGGAGCCACCGAGGACCAGCAGCGGACGCTCGGCCTTCGACAGACGGTCGCCGAGGTCGGCGAGGAAGGCCGGGTCGAGACCGGCGCGCGCGGGCTTCACAGCGCGGATCGGCGCGGGGCCGCCGGGCTCGTGCAGGATGTCTTCCGGCAGGGCGATGACCACCGGCCCCATCCGGCCCTGCTGGGCCGTGGCGAAGGCGCGTTCGACGATCTCGACGGTGCGCTCCGGGCTCTCCAGTTCGGTGGCCCATTTGGCCAGGCCGCCGAAGACCTCGCGGTAGTCGACCTCCTGGAAGGCGCCGCGGCCGCGGTCGGTCAGGGCGATCTGGCCGACGAACAGGATCATCGGGGTCGAGTCCTGATGCGCGGTGTGCACGCCGATGGAGGCGTGGGTCGCGCCCGGACCGCGCGTGACCATGCAGATCCCCGGCCTGCCCGTCAGCTTGCCATAGGCCTCGGCCATGTTGGCGGCTCCCGCCTCGTGGCGGCAGGTGATGACCTCGATCTCCGGGTGGTCGACGAGAGCGTCGAGCACAGCGAGGTAGCTTTCGCCCGGCACGCAGAAGACGCGGGTCACGCCGTTGAGCGCGAGGGTTTCGACAAGACGGCGGGCGGCGGTTCCGGCGGGCTGGCTCATGCCGAACGCCCTAGCAGATCGGCAGCGGGCTTGGCCATGCACGCCACGGCCAGGATCGGCGTTACCGGAGCTTCACCATGGGCAGCTCGCCGTGACCCGACAGGCTCTTTTGTTTTCGCGCCGCACATGAAAGCTTCGCCGTCGGTGGGCAGGATGCCCGTCATTTCAGCGGAGAGCGATGATGGGACTTCTCGACAGCGTCATGAACGGTCTGGGCGATCAGGCGGCCGGCGGGCTGGGCGACCTGCTGAAGGGGCAGGGCGGCGTGGCCGGTCTCGCCGAGAAGTTTGGCGGCGCGGGCATGGCCGATATGGTTCAGTCCTGGATCGGCACGGGTGCGAACCTCAATATCTCGCCCGAGCAGATCAAACAGGTCCTGGGGTCAGGGCCAATCGCCGAGTTCGCGACGAAGTTGGGGATCTCGCCCGAGCAGGCGTCCGAAACGCTGGCCGGCCTGCTGCCCGAAGCGGTCGACCGCATGACGCCGAACGGTGATGTGGCCGACGCAGGTGGCCTGCTGGACCAGTTGCCGGGCGGTCTGGGCGACATGCTGGGCGGCCTTCTCAAGCGATAGTCGGGTTCTTCAGTAGGCGAAGTCGCGGTAGATGCGGTCGACGTCACCCTTCCACTCGCCGTGGTACAGGTCGAGCATCCGCTCGGCCGGGGTGACGCCGGTGTCGGCGATGTCTTCCAGCTCGGACAGATAGCCACGCTCGTCGACCATGCCGCCGGAGAATCTGGCGCGGTTCTTCAGGCCTTCGCGGGCGATGGCGACCATGTCGACGGCGATGTCGCGCACGGACCGGCCGGCGACCTCAGCGCGCAGGCCCAGACGGGTCACGTCGCGACGCAGCCGCTCGTGGTCCTCGATGTCCCAGTCCTTGCAGAGGTCCCAGGCGGCGGCCAGCGAGGGCGCGTCATAGAAGATGCCGGTCCACAGGGCGGGCAGGCCGCAGATGCGGCTCCAGGGGCCGCCGTCCGAGCCGCGCATCTCCAGATACTGTTTCAGCCGGACCTCGGGGAACAGGGTGGTCAGGTGATCGGCCCAGTCCTTCAGGGTCGGGCGCTCGCCGGGCAGGGCGGGAAGCTTGGCGTCCATGAAGTCGCGGAACGACTGGCCCGAGGCGTCGATATAGCGGTCGCCGCGCTTGGCGAAATACATCGGCACATCGAGCGCATAGTTGGCATAGGTCTCGAAGCCGAAGCCGTCCGCGAACACGAAGTTCAGCATGCCGGTGCGGTCGGGATCGGTGTCGGTCCAGACGTTGGCGCGGGCGGACAGGAAGCCGTTCGGACGACCTTCCGTGAACGGACTGCAGGCGAACAGGGCGGTGCCGATGGGCTGGAGCGCCAGCGAGGTGCGGAACTTCGCCACCATGTCTGCCTCTGACCCGAAGTCGAGATTGGCCTGGATGGTGCAGGTGCGCAGCATCATGTCGAGGCCGAGATTGCCCTTCTTCGGCATATAGGCGCGCATGATGTCGTAGCGGCCCTTGGGCATCACCGGCACGTCCTCGCGTCGCCACTTCGGATCGAAGCCGGCGCCGAGGAAGCCGAGGTTCAGCTCGTCGGCGACCATCTTCACCTCCATCAGATGCTGGCCGGTCTCGGAGCAGATGTCGTGGATGGTCTGGAGCGGGGCGCCCGACAGTTCGAACTGGCCGCCTGGCTCGAGCGAGATCGAGGCGGTGTAACCCTCATCGTTCTTCCGCTCGAGGGCGATGATATGGCCGGCTTCCTCGACCGGGGCCCAGCCGAACCGCTGCAGGCCGGTCAGCATGGCCAGGATTCCGTTCGGACCCTCATAGGTCGGGCGGCGCAGGGTCGACTTGTCGAAGCCGAATTTCTCGTGCTCGGTGCCCACGCGCCATTCGGATTTGGGCTTCATGCCCTTCGACATGACGCCGACCAGGTCGTCGAAAGTCAGTGGCGCGGTGTCGGTCATGGGAACCCCAGCGGGCGACTGGCCCGTTGCGGCTAAATGGGTGAGATTGCGGCCGGTCTCAAGGGGTGGGACGGAGGATGACATGGGACGCGAGGCGTTCGTGGAGGCGGCCTATGCCGGGCGCTCCGGAAAGGCCCGGGCCCTGCTGGAGGCCGAAGGGATCATCCTGCGCCGTCCGCTGGGGCTGATGATCGCGCGCGGCTCGATCCGGGCCTTGGCCGTCGACGGCGGCGATCTGGTCGGACAGGCGGAGCAGGGACCGTTCCGGCTGGGTCTGGGGGCCGGCGAGGCGTTGAAATGGAAGGCGATGCTGGAAAAACCGCTGCCGACGCTCGCCGAGAAGATGGGCCTGTCGCCGGGGCTGGCGATGTGGACCTTCGGGACGCTGGACGCGGCGGAGCTTGCGGAGGCGCTGGCTGGCGTCGAGCGCGTGGAGCCGGACCTGGCGGCTCAGGGGATCGCACGGGTCGCAGATCCGGAGGCGATGGAGGTCGTTGCGGCCCTGGCTCCCTCGCCGGTCTGGATCATCCACGGCAAGGGCAAGACGACAGCGTTCGGCGACAACGCGGTGCGCGCCGCCATGCGGGCGGGCGGCTGGATCGATGTGAAGTCCTGCGCGGTGTCGGAAACCCTGTCGGCGACCCGCTACCGAAGGCGCTGATCAGCCGTTGTGCCTGCGCGCGGGCAGAAAGCGGGTCATCAGCGTCACGAAGAAGGCGACAGACCAGCCGAGTAGAAGCGCGCCGTTGATGCCTTCCAGCGCGCCCAGCAGTTTCCACTCCGGAGCCATGGCGGCGTCCGAGAAGCCGATCGAGGCATAGGCGATGGTCGAGAAATAGACGGCGTCCCGGATCGTCTCGACCGCCCCGATCGCGCGATAGAGGAAGGCATAGAGCCAGATCTCCACGCCGTGAAGGACCAGCAGGCCGAGGGCAGAGAGCACGGCGACCAGGGCACCCTCGACCGAGACGGGGCTGACGCGGGTCTGGCCCCGAGCCCGCTCAAGCCATTCCATGAGGTGGCCGAGGATGAGCAGGCCGGCCCCGTGGATGATGACGGTGAGCAGGACCATGACCGTGGCGAGCGCCAGTTCCATCAGCATGGCCGGCAGCCTTCCCAGTCGCCGACCGCCGCCTGCCACAGGGTCATGGCGGAGATGGCGGCGGTGTCGGCGCGCAGGATGCGGGGACCGAGCGACACGGCGGTGGTGAAGGGCTGGGACCGCAGGCGGTCGCGCTCTTCGGGCGAGAAGCCACCCTCGGGGCCGATCAGAATGGCCCACGGGCCGGACTCGGTGACCGCGCCGATCACCGGCGCACCGCCGGTCTCGTCGCAGAACATCAGGCGTCGTGCGGGATCCCAGCCGTCCAGGATCGAGGCCAGCTTCACCGGATCGTCGACGGTCGGCACGTCGAGGCGACCGGTCTGTTCGGCGGCCTCGATGGCGATGGCGTCGAGGCGGTCGAGGCGGACATGTTCGACATTGGTACGCTGGGTCACGGTCAGCCGGACCCGGCGGGCCCCCAGTTCGGCGGCCTTCTCGACGATGGTCTCGACCCGGGACTTCTTGACGACGGCGACAATCAGGTCGAGGTCGGGGCCGAGGGTCTGGGGCCGGACCTGTTCCCCGGCGCGCAGGACGACGCCCTTCCTGAGCACCTCGGCGATGGTCGCGCGCCATTCACCGTCACGGCCATTGAAGATCAGCAGGTCGTCGCCGAGCTTCAGCCGCATGACCTGGGTCAGGTAGCGGGACTGGTCGAGCGTCGGGGCGACGCCGGTACCGGCGGACAGGTCGGGGGTGACGTGGAGACGGATCATCGGATGATCCTAGCCGCCGGGCGGCGTGTCCGGGAGTCGGACGCCGAAGGTTCGCGCGATGACCGGGAAGATGGCGTCGGCCTCGACCTCGGTGGTTCCGAACGGCGCGCGCAGGTCGAGCCAGTATTCGCGGAACTCCGCGCCGTCGGAGGCGACGAGGACGGTCAAAGCGGCCTTGATACGGGTCTGTGTTTCGCGTGTGAGTTCTGCGAAGGGGCCGGTGATGTCGGCTTTGAGCGCGCGCGAGACGTCGGCGGCGTTTAGCGGGTCGACCGGGCCGAGGCGGGCCAGGGTCGCCTCATTGTTCGCCTGACCTATCCAGACGTCGAACAGGCTGTCGAGCAGCTCCGATCGGGCCCGGGTCTCACGTTCGGCCAGTCTCTGCGGGGCGGTCTTGCGCATGGGGCTTCATAGCTGTTGCACCGCGCCTGTGCGACCTTGTCATCCTCGACGCAGCGAAGCGGAGATCGGGGATGACAAGGTGGCGGGTCTCCGGGGGTTTTCAGGGTCCGCATCGCCCGCAACCTCGAGGACCTTCTCCTCGCGGGCCTCGATCAGATGCTCCGTCGACGGGGCGATGAAGGCCTGCATTTCCAGGAACGCCCCGCCCATGCCGCCCGCGCCGGACTTGCGGCGGCTGTTCCGCATCGATCGGACAGCCCAAGGCATGACGAAGACGAAGCCGGCCAGCAGCCCCGCCATCACGATCCATTCCCACATGCGCCCGTCCCCGTCCGGCAGAGGACCGAAGGTGGCTACAGCGAGCGCCCGATCAAGACCTTCATGATCTCGTTGGTGCCGCCGTAGATCCGCTGGACGCGGGCGTCCTTGTAGAGCTGGGCGATCGGGTATTCGTTCATGTAGCCGTAGCCGCCGTGCAGCTGGAGCATCTCGTCCAGGACCTCGCCCTGGATGTCGGTGACCCAGTATTTGGCCATGGAGGCCGTCACGGCGTCGAGCTGGCCCTTGAGGTGCAGGCCGATGCAGTGGTCGACGAAGACGCGGGCCACGGTCAGTTTGGTCTTGACCTCGGCCAGTTTGAACTGGGTGTTCTGGAACTCCAGGATCGACTTGCCGAAGGCCTTGCGGCCCTTGACGTATTCCAGTGTCTCCTTGAGCCCGCGCTCGGCGGCAGCGACGCCCTGGACGGCGATATTCAGCCGTTCCTGCGGCAGCTGCTGCATGAGCTGGATGAAGCCCAGCCCTTCGGCACCGCCGATGATGTTCTCGCCCGGCACCTTCACGTCGTTGAAGAACAGTTCGGAGGTGTCGTTGCCCTCCATGCCGATCTTGTGGAGGTTGCGGCCGCGCTCGAAGCCTTCAGCGCCGTCGGTCTCGACGACGATCAGGCTGGTGCCCTTGGACCCCTGCGTCGGATCGGTCTTGGCCACGACGATGATGAAGTTGGCCAGCTGGCCGTTGGTGATAAAGGTCTTGGAGCCGTTCACGACATAGCCGTTGCCGGACTTGATGGCGGTGGTCTTGATGCCCTGCAGGTCGCTGCCGGCGCCCGGTTCGGTCATGGCGATGGCCCCGACCAGTTCGCCGGTCAGCAGACGCGGGAGCCAGCGCTTCTTCTGCTCCTCGGTGCCGTAGTGCCAGATGTAGGGGGCGACGATGGCGTTGTGCAGCGAGATGCCGAAATGGTCCGCGCCCTTCCAGCCGAGCTGACGCATCAGCACGACTTCGTGGCGATAGTCGCCGCCCATGCCGCCGTCTTCCTCGGGCATCGACAGGCCCAGCAGGCCCGCCTCGCCGGCGTCGTTCCACAGCTGGCGAGGGACGCTGGAGTTGGCGATCCAGGACTGGACGGCCTCCGGCGGTGCGTGTTCGTCGATCCATTTGCCGACGCTGTCGGAGAACATGACGATGTCCTCTTCCAGCATGAAGTCGGGGGAGGGCGTGTCGATGACGTTCATGGCGTTTCCAGTCTCCTCCCCGTCGCCGAAGGGCGATGGGGAGGTGGCTCGGCGCGCTCAGCGCCGAGACGGTGGGGGCGAGGCAGTGTCGAAGGTGACGGCGTACTTACTCAAGCTCTGGTTTTCTGGCGGGCGCCCTCATCGGTCAGACCGGGTCGCCCCCTCCGTCTCATCGCTGATCGCGATGAGCCACCTCCCCATTCGCCTTCGCGAATGGGGAGGAGACGAATGGTTCAGAACGCCTCGGCCGGCATCTGCATCAGCACGTCCGAGCCGGTCTTCATCTTGACCAGGTGACCGTGCGCGTCGGGCAGGATGCGTTCGACGAAGTAGCGGCCGGTCTGCATCTTGGTGACGTAGAAGGGATCGTCCGAGCCCGCGTCGATCTTCGCCTGGGCGGCCTTGGCCATCTGGGCCCACAGGTAGGCCAGGGCGGTCAGGCCGAAGATGTGCAGATAGTCGGTGGAGGCGGCACCGGCATTGTCCGGGTTCTGCATGCCGTTCTGCATCAGCCACATGGTGCCGTCCTGCAGCTTCTTCTTCGCGTCGGCGAGGCCGTCGACGAAGGGCTTGATCGGGCCCTCGGCGCCGTTCTCGGCGATGAAGGCGTCGATGTCGGCGAACCAGCTCATGATCGCACGACCTCCGTGGGCCGGAAGCTTGCGGCCCACCAGATCCAGCGCCTGAATGCCGTTGGCACCCTCGTAGATCATGGTGATGCGGGCATCGCGCAGGTACTGGGACGCCGGGAAATGTTCGGTGTAGCCCGAGCCGCCGTGGACTTGCATGGCCAGGGAGGCGACGTGGAAGCCCTTGTCGGTCAGATAGGCTTTCAGCACGGGCGTGATCAGACCCATATAGTCGTGGGCCTTTTGCGCCGTCGCCACATCGTCCGAGTGCTGAAGGTCAGCCTGGAGTGCGGTCCACAGGGTGAAGGCCTGGCCGCCTTCGACGAAGGCCTTGGCCTCCAGCAGCATGCGGCGCACGTCGGGGTGGACCATGATGGAATCGGCCGGCAGTTCCGGGCTCTTGGGGCCGGTCAGCGAACGACCCTGCAGGCGGTCATGGGCGAACTCGACGGCGGCCTGATAGGCGGCCGTGCCGATGGCCAGGCCCTGAAGGCCGGTGCCAAGGCGGGCCTCGTTCATCATCACGAACATGCCCGCCATGCCCTTGTTTTCGGACCCGACCAGCCAGCCTTTGGCATTCTCATAGGCCATGACACAGGTGGCGTTGCCGTGGATGCCCATCTTGTGCTCGAGGCCGGCGCAGGCGGCACCCACGTTGCGTTCGCCCAGCGAGCCGTCGTCATTGACGAACACCTTGGGTACGACAAACAGGCTGATGCCCTTGATCCCCTCCGGCGCGCCCTCAATGCGGGCCAGCACCAGATGGATGATGTTGTCGGTGAAGTCGTGCTCGCCCGAGCTGATCCAGATCTTCTGGCCGGTGATGTTGAAGCTGCCGTCGCCGTTCGGGATGGCTTTCGTGCGGATCAGGCCCAGGTCCGTGCCGCACTGGGGCTCCGTCAGGTTCATGGTGCCGCCCCATTCGCCGGACGCCATCTTCGGCAGATACATCGCCTTCTGCTCAGGCGAACCGTTGGCGTTCAGCCCCCAGTAGGCGCCCGCCGTCAGGCCCGGATACATCGAGAAGGCGGGCGAAGCGGCGGCCGTGAACTGGCCGAACGCCATGGCCACGACCGAGGGCATGCCCTGGCCGCCATGCTCGGGCAGGGCCGAGAGGGCGGGCCAGCCCGCGGCGACCATCTGGTGATAGGCTTCTTTCCAGCCGTCGGGGCCGGTGACCACACCGTTGTCCCACTTGCAGCCCTGCTGGTCGCCGATCTTGTTGATCGGGGCGATGACTTCCTCGGCGAACTTGGCACCCTCCTCGAGGATCTGCTGGACGAGGTCGGACGACACGTCCTGGAACCCGGGCGAGTTCGAATAGCGGTCGATCTCCAGAACTTCGTTCAGAATGAAGGTCAGGTCGCGGACAGGCGCCTTGTAGGCCATGGGGTCAGGCTCTCAGCTTGAACGGATGATGTTGGTGGTGGTCAAGGCGTTCGCGCAGCACCGAGGCATATTCCTCGGCGCCGGGAAGAAGGTCGGGCCGCTGCTCGGTCAGACGGGATTCCATGGCGGCGCAGGCCTCTTCGGCCATCTCGATCGCGGCGTCGAGATCCTCGCGCTGCTGCTTCAGAGCCTCGATCTGGGCGCGGTGACGGCGCAGGGCGATGGCCATCTGATGGGTATTGCCGTCGTTGCGGTCATACAGATCCAGCATCTCCTGGATCTCGGTCAGGGTGAAGCCGATGCGGCGGCCCCGCAGGATCAACTTCAGCCGGGCGCGGTCCCGTGTGTCATAGACCCGGGTCTGGCCTTTGCGGGCCGGGGTCAGGAGGCCCTTGTCCTCATAGAAGCGCAGGGCGCGCGCGGTTGCGCCGAACTCCCGGCAGAGCTGGCGGATCGAATAGTTGCGATGATCGTCGGCGGTCGCCATGACGACGACATAGCTCAAACTTGACGCGCACGTAAAGGGAAGCTTTCAGGACCGATGGCTCGCAAACACGTCAACAAGGGCGCTGCGCCTGACAAGCGCGATTTGCCGCAGAAGACGTGTGTCTCCTGCGGCAGGTCGTTCGTGTGGCGCGCCAAATGGGCCCGCGACTGGGATCAGGTGAAGTTCTGTTCTGAACGCTGTCGACGTGCGGGCGTCAGCGACGGCCGAGCAGGACCGGGATCGTGATGGCAAGCAGGGCGAGGTTGGTCAGGGCCAGGCCGATGTCGAAGCTGAAGGCGTGCACCGACAGCATGATGACTTCCAGCGCGGTCAGGCCGGCGGCCGAAATGAGGAGCGGCCAGCGGCCGAGCTTCCACGACACCAGCGGAGCCAGCATGCCGAGCGCCAGGACGACCTCGACGATGCCGACGCCGCGGACCAGATTTTCACCGACCAGTGCCGGCCAGTTCATCAGGGCGACCAGATTATCCAGCGGCTCGGTCAGCTTGGCGTAGCCGGCCGCGAAGAAGAACATCGCGGCCCAACCCTGGAGGGTCCAGAGGGCCATGTTGCGGTAACCGGCCACGGCGCGAGCGCGGGCGGTGGAGACGGGCGCGCGGCCAGAAGCCGGAGTCGCGGGGGTGAAGGTCGTGGACATCTGTGTTTTCGTTTCGTCGGGGAGGACGGGTGAATTCGTAACAGTGGTTAGATCAGATCGAACTTCGGGTTCTGCAAGAGGTCGCTGGCCTCACCGTAACCGAAGGTGATGAAGAAGCTGTGCCGCAACTACGGGGCCGTAGCGTGGCCGTATTCATACAAGTCGGTAATCCGGCAGGATCCCCGCCTTGATGAGAGATATGGCAGAGCTGACCCGAAATGTCATCGACCGTAGACATCAATCGATGACATCAGCTGGTGACTTATTGTTGCGCGTGGCGGAAATGCCGCTATGACGGGGTTCTGACGCCTCTGAAACAGATCGCCCCGGCGCGAGGGCCGGGGCGATTTTCCTCACTCCTCGCCGCCGTCTCCGGGCGGCTGCGGTCCCGGCGTGTTGGCCAGCAACTGACCCGGCTGACACCCCAGTTCGCGGCACAGGGCGTCCAGGGTAGAGAAGCGGATGGCGCGCGCCTTGCCCGTCTTCAGGATGGAGAGGTTGGCGATGGTGACCCCGACCCGGTCGCTGAGTTCCGTCAGCGACATGCGGCGTTCGACGAGCATCTGATCCAGCTGCACAATGATGGCCATGGGGCGCCTCAGACCGTCATCTGCTGGTCGTCGCGCATGGCCGCGCCCTGGCGGAAGACCTCGGCGAGCATGAAGACGATCAGGATGCCGAGCCAGGCGCCGAGATCGACCGAATAGTCGAGGTTGTCGATGACCCCTTCCGGCACGGTCCAGGCCAGGATGAAGGCGCTGATCTGAATCCCGATCAGACCGAGGCCGATCCCTTGCAGGCGTCCGACATTGGCGCGTTCGAACGCGTCGCCCTGGTTCACGGCGAGGAACATCCGGCGCAGGCGGTTGAGGACCCACCAGGTGGTCAGGTTGGCGACGAAGGCGGCGAGGAAGGTGGCGGGTTGGTTGAGCAGCAAGGCGCGCCAGCCGGGCTCGTCCTCCGCCAGGGCATCGATGAAGCCGGCGCCGAAGTCGGGGGCGACCAGCGACGCCAACAGCAACAGCCCTGTCGCGACGACCGCGACGGTCACGAAGATGTTCACGAACCCGAGCACCCAGCGCAGGGCGCTGGCGATGGAACGACGACCTATGAGTTTCATTTGGCTACCTCCCTGCCGCGATGGGCGGCCATGTCGATAGTCGATATGGGTTCATTGATTATCGATCAAGAATTTTCTCGATAAACGATATGAAACTTTCGTAAGGTTCAGGCGCGGGCGGCCCTGGTCGCTTCCAGCCGCGCCAGTTTTTCGTGCAGGGGCGACCACTCGTCGTCCGCGTCGATCGCGGCCCAGATCGCCTCGACCTCCTCGCTCAGCATTTCCTCAGGGTCGGGGCGGTCGAAGACCGGATGCTCCAGCCGCTCTGGACGGTCGGGCTCATGTTCGAACAGGGCGAAGCGGAAGGCGTCGAAGGCCTCGCCCTGCCATGCGCCCGCGCGAGGACCGGCGAGGGCGCGGGCCGAGGACGAGAAGCCGGCGAACCAGTCGTGGAACAGCGGCTCCCAACGGATGGCCTCTCCCTTCTCGCGCAGCAGGGCCAGGGTCGTGTCCAGCAACCGCTGGTCGGCGGCCTCGCCGAGGCTCTTGACGCCCAGCCGGTTGAGGAAGGCGGTCCGAAGCTCGCGGATATAGGCGGGGCCAAAGCCGTTCAGCGCCTCGGTCAATGCCAGAACCTGGGGCTCGGCGTCGGCGACCAGTTTCAGACAGCCGGCCAGCTGGGTCAGGTTCCAGAACACGGCCTCCGGCTGGCGGGCGAAGGCATACAGGCCGGTGGAGTCGAAATAGGCGGCGGTGAAGCCGGGCTCGTAGGACGGCAGGAACCGCCACGGGCCGTAGTCGAAGCTCTCGCCTGTGACGTTCAGATTGTCGGTGTTGAGCACGCCGTGAACGAAGCCTGCGGCGATCCAGCCCGCGGTCAGGCGGGCCGAGGCCGCGACAATGGCGGCGAGCAGGCCGGGAGCGTCTCCCTGCACCACGTCCGGATGGTAGAGGGCGCGGACATGCTCGACGAGCGTTTCGATCTGGTCGGTGCGGCCGAAGAAGGCGGCGCGCTGGAATGTGCCGAAGCGGACGTGGCTGTGCTGCAGCCGGACGAGGACGGCGGAGCGGGTCGGTGAGGGCTCGTCGCCGCGCTCCAGCGGCTCGCCCGTCTCGATCAACGACAGGGCGCGGCTGGTCGGGACGCCCTGAGCCTCCAGCATGGCGGCAGCCAGCACCTCGCGGACCCCGCCCTTGAGCGTCAGACGGCCGTCGCCTGAGCGGGACCAGGGCGTGGTGCCGGAGCCTTTGGTTCCCAGGTCGAGGAGTCTGCCGACATTCTGGTCCGCTACCGCCTCGCGCGCGGCGCTCGTCTGCTTGAGCGGGAGCTCTCGCATCTGCGCCGCCAGGAACCCGCGACCGTCGCCGAGGTCGGGATTGTAGGTGCGGAACTGATGTCCGTGATAGCGCATGGCGATCGGCCCGGGCTGGCCCGGAAGAGGCTGGAACCGGCCGAAATGAGCGATCCACTCGGCATCGGTCAGGCTGTCGAGACCCACGGTCGCGGCGGCGCGGTCGTTGCGGACCCTCAGGATCGTTTCAGGGAATTCGGCCGGCCGGACGGCGTCGCCATACGCCTCGCCCAGATCGAAGAAGCGGGGTTCGGGGCGATAGGCAGGACCGACGGGCATGGTCGGCAGATGCGGCCTGAATCGTTCAGACGCAACCGCGTCCGGGCCGGAAAAGGTTGAAGCCTTGGGCCCACATGCTATTCTGGGCCTCAGAGATCAGGCCCTTGCGGCCAGGCTGGCGTCGACCAATCCTGCGAAGGCGGGGCGACGAACCCGGTCCGGCGTCCGTCGATAACCGGACGCCACGGAACAGACCTTTCCAGACCGGAGGACGCCGTGGCGCACAAACTGACTCTCGATTTCCTGAAAACCGAGGCCGCCTCGGGCGCCGTGCTGGGGCTGGCGGCCATCGCCGCCCTGGTCGTCGCCAACTCGCCGCTGTCCGAGGCCTATTTCTACTGGCTCAAGAGCGAGCATCTGTTCCAGGCGGGGCCGCTGCAACTGGAACTGTCCGTCTCGGAGTGGATCAAGGAAGGCCTGATGGCCGTCTTCTTCCTGGTGGTTGGTCTGGAGATCAAATACGAGATCCTTAAAGGCGAACTGAGCGATCCGAAGAAGCTGGTGACCCCCATCGTCGCCGCGCTGGGGGGGATGCTGGTGCCCGCGGGCCTGTATCTGCTCGTTTCCGGCGTCCTAGGGGGGCCGCAGGAGGGCTGGCCCATTCCATTGGCCACCGATATCGCCTTCGCACTCGCCGTCTTCGCTCTGGTGGGCAAGGGACTGCCGTCGTCGTTGAGGGTTTTCCTGTTGACCCTGGCCATCGTCGACGATCTCGGCGCGATCGCCCTGATTGCCGTTCTGTTCAGCACCGGCGTGGACTGGATGCTGGTGGGCGTGGCCGGTTTGCTGCTGCTCGTCGGTTCGGTGATGTCGTTGCGCCGGATCCCTGCGCCGGTCTGGGTGCTGGGCTTCGCCCTGGTCTGGTGGCTGAGTGTCAAGGCGGGGCTGAGCACGTCACTGGCCGCCGTCGCCTTCGCCGCCATCGTGCCGGTGTCCCCGCGACCCGGAGACAAGCAGAGTCCCCTGAAGGAAGCGATGCACGACCTGCATCCCTTTGTTGCCTATCTGGTTCTGCCGCTGTTCGCCTTCGCCAAGGCCGGGGTGTCGTTCGCGGGCCTGTCGATCGACCAGATGTTCGCGCCACTGGTTCTCGGCGTCGCCGCCGGCCTGTTCATCGGCAAGCAGATCGGCGTCATGGGCGCCGCCTGGCTGGTTTCGGCCCTGAAACTCGGAGCCCGCCCCAGTGGTGCCAGTTGGCTTCAAGTCTATGGCGTCAGTCTTCTTTGCGGAGTCGGTTTCACCATGAGCCTGTTCATCGGCGCACTGGCGTTTCCGGGGGCGGTGGACTCCCCGGAGCAGGTAGAGGTCAAGCTGGGCGTGATCCTCGGCTCGGTGCTGTCCGCAACATTGGGCGGGGTGGTCCTGTCGATCGCGTCGAGGCCAACGCGAGGTTCAGCGGCGTCTTCCGGGTCGATTACTGAATCCTGAGCCGTGAATATTGACCTAGGGTCATCTCATTCTGTCGCTTTCGCGTCACACAGGGCGCTGTCGCAAGGCTGAAACATAGCGTGAGCCCTGGCTCCGCCTTGTCCCACCGTGCGGCTTGCCCTACGCAAACGTATCGAGAATCCGACGCTCCGAAAGAAGGGCGCGGGTTGGGAATCAGGAACCGCCGCGACTCGCTCCGAGAGGAGGTGTCGGGCCATGAGCCGGGAGCCGTCCATGCGTCTTACTCAACTTCTTCGGAACACCGCGTCTGCCGCCGTCGTCGGGGCTGTGGCCTTCGGCTTCGCCGGTGCCGCCGCCGCCCAGGATCAGGCGTCCTCGGTCGACGACATCATCGTCACCGCGCAGAAGCGCGAGCAGAACCTGCAGGACGTGCCGATCGTCGTCACCAGCCTGTCGGCAGAGACCCTGGCCGATGCCGGTGTCCGCGACATCAAGGACCTGCAGATCCTGACCCCCGGCCTGACCGTGACCTCGACCTCGTCCGAGGCCTCGACCACCGCCCGGATCCGCGGCGTCGGCACGGTCGGCGACAACCCCGGCCTGGAAAGCTCGGTCGGCATCGTCATCGACGGCGTCTATCGCTCGCGCAACTCGGTCGGCTTCGGCGACCTGGGTGAACTGTCCCGCATCGAGGTGCTGAAAGGTCCGCAGGGCACCCTGTTCGGCAAGAACACCTCGGCGGGCGTGATCAACATCATCACCGAGGCACCGTCCTTCACCCCGGGCTATGACGCCGAGTTCACGTTCGGCAATTTCGAGTCGATGGGCGCTGCGGGATCGGTCACCGGTCCGATCTCCGACACCCTGGCCATGCGCCTCTACGCCGGCCGTCGCGTCCGGGGCGGCTTCTACAACGTGGATCTCGGCGACGGTCCCCGGACGGACCGGGACGACCAGAACCAGGACTATTTCACCACCCGCGGCCAGCTGTTGTGGCTGCCCAACGACACCACGTCGTTCCGCCTGATCGTCGACTACACCAAGCGCGACGAATATTGCTGCGTCGCCGTGCAGACCCGTACGGGTCCCACGGCACCCTTCGTCGACGCCCTGTCGAACGGAACCGGGGTGCGTCCGCCGGCCGCCGGCTTCGCCACCCTGCCGTTCTCGCGTACCGCCTTCTCCAACCGGGCGACCGGTCAGGAGATTGAGGACAAGGGCATCTCGCTGGAGGCCAATTTCGACCTGTCGGCCTTCGGCGGCTCGACCCTGACCTCGGTCACCTCGGCACGGCGCTGGACCACAGCGAACGGCCAGGACACGGACTTCTCGGGTGCGGACTTCGCCTATCGGGTCGAGGACGGCGACTTCGGCTACGGAGTCGACAACCTCACCCAGGAATTCCGTCTGGCCGGTGCGACCGACCGGCTGGACTGGCTGGTCGGCTTCTTCGCCACCAAGGAAGACATCGAGCGCGGCGACAGCTTCTATCTGGGTGCCGACTACAACCCGCTGCTGTCCCTGCTGCTGACCTCGGGCGCGAGCCCCGGTGTCCTCGGCTGCTTCACCCGTCCGGGCCAGATTTCGGGACTGGCACCCCTGTCCCCCCCCGGCCTGGCCCAGTGCCTCGGTACCGGCGGTGCAGTGGGCGGCGGTGGCCCCCAGTTCACCGTCGGTCAGACCTTCGAGGACAATTACCAGCAGGAATCGACCTCCTTCGCGGTCTTCACCAACAACACCTTCAGCGTCACCGATGCGCTCGATCTGACGCTGGGCCTGCGCTACACGATCGACGACAAGAGCGTCACCGGCCAGCAACGCAATGTGAACGGCAACGGCGGGGCCTGTAGTGCTGCCCTCGGCAACGCTGGTGCCATCGGCGCAGTGCTCGGTGCCGGGGCCTCGACGATCCTCGGCCGCTTCTGCCTGCCCTGGGTCAACTCGGCCTACAACAACCGCAATGTCTCGGAGTCCTTCGACGACGGCGAGCTGAGCGGAACGGTCAAGGCCGCCTACCGCTTCAGCCCTGAAGTCCTGACCTATGTGTCGTATGCTCGCGGTTACAAGAGCTTCGGCTACAACCTCGACCGGGTGCAGACGGGCATCACCCCGAACGCCTCGCTGCTGTTCCCGTCGGAAGTCGTGGACAGCTACGAAGCCGGGATCAAGACGACCCTGTTCGGTCGTTCGGTGCTCCTGAATGCCACCTATTTCGATCAGACCTTCACCGACTTCCAGCTCAACACCTTCCTGGGCACCGCCTTTGTGGTGGAATCGATCCCCGAGCTGACCTCCCGCGGTATCGATGCCGACTTCCTGTGGTTCACCCCGGTTGAGGGCCTGAGCTTCCAGGGCGGTGTCACCTACACCAAGGCCGAGTACGGCAGGTTCAACGCAGCCGACATGAGCTCGCCGGGCAATTTCCCGCAACTGTCGCTGCTGCCGGGTGCGACGGCCTCGTTCGCTCCGGAATGGTCCGCCACTGGGGCGATCAATTTCGATCGCTCCATCGGCAACAACCTGCGCTTCGGGGCCAGCCTGCAAGGCAAGTTCACGACCGAATACAACACCGGTTCGGACCTGCTGCCGGCCAAGGTGCAGGATGACCTGCTGCTGGTGAACGGTCGTCTGTCGCTGGGCACGGAGGACGAGCGCTATACGCTGGAAGTCTTCGCCCAGAACCTGACCGACGAAGAATACAGCCAGGTGGTGTTCAACGCCTTCCTGCAGGGCTCAGCCTTCGCCTCGGCCGTTCAACCGAACGGGACCTTCTACAACCCGGCGGCGGATACCCAGACCTACAACGCCTTCCTCGGCGCGCCCCGCACCTACGGCGCGACCCTGCGCATCAAATACTGATCCGGGCTGTAAAGCCCGGACGACTGGACCGGCCCGGGGCAACCCGGGCCGGTTTTTTATTGTGTGGACCCAGGAGTTCGATGCCCATGACCCATCGCGGCCCCTCGCACCGGGCAGGCGGTTGGATCTCTCCGGGTCAGCCTGTCCGGCGACATGAGTGGCCGTCGAACGCCTGTCGCCCGACGCGGCGCAGACCAGGCTGAGCCGCCGGCTCCTGTTCCCCGGATCGACCGGCGTGAGCCCGAGGTTCACCACGCCTGAAGGCGTGATTCCGTCATGGTCGCCGACTGACAACTGAACGCGATGCTTACCCTTCTGACGCAGCCCCTTGCGACAGGATCCTGCGGATCCCCGAGCGGGTCTGGTCCCGGGACGGCCCGGCGCCGCCGGCTACTCGGCCGGCTCGGCCGCAGCGGCTTGCGTCTGGTGCTGGCTCGCGAACATTCCGCCCATCCGTCGGCGAACCCAGCCCGAGACGTCATCCACGATGGTGAAGATCGGCGGGATGAACAGCAGGGACAGGAAGGTCGAGGAGATCAGGCCGCCGACGACGGCAATGGCCATCGGCTGACGGAACTCCACGTCGGCACCCCAGCCCACGGCGACCGGGATCATGCCGGCACCCATGGCGAAGGTGGTCATCAGGATGGGGCGGGCGCGCTTGTGGGCCGCGTCCATGATGGCGTCGATCCGCTTCATGCCTTCCTGCTCGGCAATGACGATGTAGTCGACCAGCAGGATGGAGTTCTTGGCCGCGATCCCCATCAGCATCAGCACCCCGATCAGGGACGAGATGGAGAAGCTGGACCCGCCGATCATCAGCGCCACGAAGGCACCGCCGATCGCCAGTGGCAGGGAGGCCATGATGGTGATCGGATAGGCGAAGCTGCGGAACAGCAGCACCAGAACCGCATACATGAGCAGGATGCCGGTCAGGAAGGCGATGGCGAAGCCGTTGATCATCTCGGTGATGAATTCCTCGTCACCCGCCGGCACCTGGCGGACGCCTTCGGGCAGGTTCTGCACCGAGGGCAGCTGCTGGACCAGGACGCCGGCTTCGCCGGAACGAATGCCGTCGAGTTCGGCCGTGATCGAAGCGATCCGCGAGCGATCCTGACGCAGCACCTGTGAAGGACCGGCTCCGAACTGGATGTCGGCCACGGCGCTCAACGGCACTGCGCCGCCGGTGGCCGTCGGAACACGCAGGTTCTCGATCACCGACAGGTCCTCGCGAGCGTCGCGCGTCAGGCGCAGACGGATCGGCACCTGGCGGTCGCCGAGATTGTATTTCGGCAGGTTCTGATCGACGTCGCCGATGGTGGCGACGCGGACAGCCTGGGAGATGGCGCTGGTCGAGACGCCCATCATTGCGGCCTGGTCCGGGCGCGGGGTGACGAGGATCTCGGGCCGGGCGATGGAGGCGGTGTTGACCACATTGGCCAGGCCCGGAACCGTGCGCATCTCGGCCTCGACCTGACGCGCCGCAGCCTGCAGGGCCTCGCCGCTGTCACTCAGGATCGCGAACGTATAGCTGGTGCCGTCGCTGGGCCCGCCACCCTGCTGGGCGATGCCGGCCCCGATGCGGGCACCCGGGATGTCTTTCCAGCTGTCGACCATGGCACGGGCGAATTCCTGCTGGCTCAGGTCGCGATCACCCTTGGGCAGAAGATCGGCATAGAGGTTGGCCTGGTTGACCTCCTGGCCGCCGACCGCGGCGTAGACGGAGGTCACTTCCGGCCGCGCGCGCAGGTCGCGGGTCAGGCGCTGAACGATGGCGTCGGTCTGCTGCAGGGTCGCGCCGGGCGGCAGCTCGACGGAGAAACCGGCCCGGGCGACGTCGCCCGAGGGCTGGAACTCGAACGGCACCCGGGGAGCGACCAACAGGGCCGTAGCAAGGAACAAGGCCGTGCCAATGCCGAAGACTTTCCAGCGATTCTTCAGGCTCCAGCTCAGCGACTTCAGGTAACCGGCCATCCAGAACGGATCGCGGTCCTCATGCTTCTGATGCTTCAACAGATAGGCGGCCATCAGCGGCGTCAACGTCCGGGCCACGACGAGAGAGAAGGCCACCGATACACAGGCGGCCAGGGCGAAGGCCTTGAAGAACTGGCCGATGATGCCCGGCATGAAGCCGACCGGCGCGAAGACAGCGAGGATGGTCGCGGTCGTGGCCACGACCGCGAGGCCGATCTCGTCGGCGGCCTCCATCGAGGCATTGTAGGGAGATTTTCCGTCCCGCATATGCCGGACGATGTTTTCGATTTCCACGATGGCGTCATCCACGAGGATGCCGATGGTCAGCGACAGGGCCAGCAGGCTGACGACGTTCAGCGACTGGTTGAGCGGGCCCAGAATGGCGAAGGCCGGGATCAGCGACAAAGGCATGGCCATGGCGGTGATGAAGGTGGCCCGCCAGTCGCGCAGGAAGATGAAGACCACGATGACCGCCAGGACGGCGCCCAGCAGCAGGGCCTCCAGCGAGGCGATGTAGCTTTCCTCGATCTGCTCCACGTTGGCGCTGACCTGCTGGATGTCCAACTCGGGATGAGCTTCGTCGATCTCGGCGACGGCTTCGCGGACCTTCTCGGCGAGCCTCACTTCCGACGCCGTGCGTGAGCGCAGGAAGTTGAAGGTGATAGCCTCCTGGCCGTTGTAGCGCGCAAGGCGGCGCGGCTCGGACCAGTGGTCCTCCACCGCGCCGAGATCGCCCAGACGGACGGTACGACCGCCGCCGAGCGGGATCAGGGTCTCGCGCAGGCCCTCGATCGAGGTCGCTGCGCCCAGGGTGCGAATCGAGCGCTCCGAGCCGGAGATGGTGACCCGCCCGCCGGGCTGGTCGGAGTTCACGCCGGTCAGGGACTGGCTGACCGCCGCCGCCGTCAGACCGTAGGAGGCCAGACGATCGGGATCCAGTTCTACGGCGATCTCGCGATCCACCCCGCCCGAGCGGTTGACCTCGCCGACGCCCTTGATGGCCAGCAGGGTGCGGCTGACGTTGTTATCGACGAACCAGCTGATCTCTTCCGGTGTCATGGTCGACGAGCGGACGACCCAGGTGATCAGGGCGTCGCCGGTGATGTCGATGCGCTGGACCGCCGGTTCCTGCATGTCCTGAGGCAGGTCGGCGCGCAGGCCACTCATGGCGTTGCGCACATCGTTGGTGGCGCGCTCGGTATTGGTACCCAGCTCGAACTCGATCGTCGTGGAGGAGACGCCGTCCGTGACCTGGGAGTTGATATGCCGCACGCCCGACAGGCCGGCGAGCGAGTCCTCGATCAGCCGAGTGACCTGGACCTCCATCTCGCTGGGTGCCGCGCCCGGCCGCACGGCCGTGACCGCCACCAGCGGGAAGTCGATGTCCGGATTGTTGTTGATCCGCATGTTGTTGAAGCTGAGCAGACCGGCGATGGTCAGCAGCGTGAACAGCAGGATGATCGGGATCGGATTTTTGATCGACCAGGAGGAGATGTTCTTCATGGTCAGGCTCTAGCGCGCGGCCGGAGCAGCGGCGGCCGGCGCAGCAGGGGCAGGAGCGCGCGCGGCGACGACGTTGACCCGATCCCCGTCGCCGAGGAAGCCGGCGCCTTCAACCACGACCTGGGCTCCGGCGTTCAGCCCGGTGACCGAAGTGCGTTCGGCCGAGCGGGACAGCACCGTCACCTGCTGGAAGCGGACGTGGTTGTTGGTCATCAGGACGTACACGCCCGAGCGGTTCTCGCGGTACAGGACGGCGGCCGTCGGCACGGTGATGGTCGGCTGGGCACCGACGTCGATCTCGGCCTTGGCGAACATGCCGGGGCGGAAGCCGCCGCTGCCTGAAAGGGCGATGCGGGCCGTGCCGAGCCGGTTCGCGGCATCGACCTCGGGCGTCACGATGCGGACGCGCCCGGTCGTCTGGCCGACCTGGTCGGAAGAGATGGTCGCCGACTGGCCGGCGCGGATCAGGGCCAGTTCCGTCTCCGGCACCTGGGCGTCGAGCTCGAGGCGGCCGTCACGGACCATGCGGAACATCTCGGTCCCGGCCTGGACGATCTGACCGCGGGTCACGCTCCGGCTGATGATGAGGCCGGCGACCGGTGCCCGCAGCGTCGCCTGCGCGAGGCGGGTCTGGGTTTCGGACAGCGAGGCGCGCGCCGATGCAAGGTTGGCGGTCGAGGCGCTCTGGTTGGCCAGGGCCGTGTCCAGCGACGCCTGGCTGAGGAAGCCGCGCTCCTTCAGCTCCTGCGAGCGGGCAAGGGCGGCTTCATCGCGGGCCAGATTGGCCTCGGCGGTCTGGACTCCCGCCTGTTGCTGGCGCAGCTGGGCGCGCAGCAAGGCGTCGTTCAGCTGGACCAGGGGTTGGCCCTGACGGACGTAGGTTCCTTCATCGACATAGACTGCCGTCGCGACCAGGCCGCCGGTCTCGGCGCCGACCGGCACCTCTTCCCAGGCCGAGACGCTGCCCGAGGCCGTGATGATGCGCGGAAGACTGGTCAGGGCGGCGGGGGCGACCGTGACGGTCGGTCCGGAGGCGGCGGGCGCGTCGGACTTCTTCTCTTCCCCTCCACCTCCGCAGGCAGCGACGGTCAGGCCAAGCCCGAGCACGAGAGCGAGTGTGGAGGCGCGGAGAAGGCGGGTCGAGGACGTGGCGGCCACGGAGCGATCCTGTTGTCTGGGCGGGCAAGGGGAGCCGCCGGGGGGCGTCGACCGGCGCTACGAGGCGTCCGGCAGGCGCGGCCTCATACCGCGTTCGAGCCTCGCCTCCAAACCTCAACCGTCGCCATTACTGCGATGTAATCCGTGCCGAATGCGGTTGCTGCAGGGCGTTGGAGGCCTGCCACGTTGGCGCTGACGCGCCACCCATGCTAACCGCGCCGCACCATGACGACGCCCCCTATCGAACGCATACGAAATTTCAGTGTGGTCGCCCACATTGACCACGGCAAATCGACCCTGTCGGACCGGTTGATTCAATTCACCGGAGGCCTGACGGCGCGGGAAATGAGCGCCCAGGTTCTGGACTCGATGGACATCGAGAAGGAGCGGGGGATCACCATCAAGGCGCAGACGGTGCGTCTGAACTACACGGCTCGGGATGGGCTGGAGTATGTCCTGAACCTGATGGACACGCCGGGGCATGTGGACTTCGCCTACGAGGTCTCGCGCTCATTGGCCGCATGCGAGGGATCGTTGCTGGTGGTCGATGCGTCGCAGGGGGTCGAGGCCCAGACCCTGGCCAACGTCTATCAGGCCATCGATAACAATCATGAGATCGTTCCCGTCCTCAACAAGATCGACCTGCCGGCGGCGGAGCCGGAGCGGGTCCGCCAGCAGATCGAGGACGTCATCGGCATCGACGCCTCCGACGCCGTCCTGTGCAGCGCCAAGTCCGGCATCGGCATCGAGGAGGTGCTGGAGGCCATCGTCACACGCCTGCCGGCCCCCAAGGGCGACCCGGATGCGCCGCTGAAGGCCCTGCTGGTCGACGCCTGGTACGACCCCTACCTCGGCGTCGTCGTGCTGGTCAGGGTGTTCGACGGCGTCCTGAAGGCCGGGATGCGCGTCAAGATGATGCAGAACGGCTCGACCCACCTGATCGACCGGGTCGGCGTCTTCCTGCCCAAGAACACCCCCGTGGACCAGCTCGGCCCCGGCGAGGTCGGCTTCATCACCGCCCAGATCAAGGAGGTCGCCCACGCCGCCGTCGGCGACACCATCACCGACGAACGCAAGCCCACGGCCGAGCCGCTGAAGGGGTTCAAGGACGTCCAGTCGGTGGTCTTCTGCGGCCTGTTCCCGGTCGACGCCGCCGATTTCGAGGACCTGCGCGCCGCCATCGGCCGGCTGCGGCTGAACGACGCCTCCTTCACCTTCGAGATGGAATCCAGCGCCGCCCTCGGCTTCGGCTTCCGCTGCGGCTTCCTCGGCCTGCTCCACCTCGAGATCATCCAGGAGCGCCTCAGCCGCGAGTTTAACCTCGACCTGATCGCGACGGCCCCCTCGGTGGTCTACAAGATCGGCCTGCGCGACGGGCGCGAGATCGACCTGCACAACCCGGCCGACCTGCCCGACGTGATGCAGATCGAGACGATCAGTGAGCCTTGGATCAAGGCCACCATCCTGACGCCGGACGAATACCTCGGCAGCGTCATCAAGCTGTGTCAGGACCGGCGCGGCTCACAGGTCGAACTGTCCTATGTCGGCAACCGCGCCCTGGTGATCTATGAGCTGCCGCTGAACGAGGTGGTGTTCGACTTCTACGACCGGCTGAAGTCGATCTCGAAGGGCTATGCCTCGTTCGACTACGAGATCACCGACTACAAGGTCGGCGACCTGGTCAAGATGAGCATCCTGGTCAACGCCGAGCCGGTCGACGCCCTGTCGATGCTGGTGCATCGCGGCCGGGCCGAGACGCGCGGCCGGGGCATGGTCGAGAAGATGAAGGAACTGATCCCGCCCCATATGTTCGTCATCCCGATCCAGGCCGCGATCGGCGGCAAGATCATCGCCCGCGAGACGGTGCGGGCGCTGCGCAAGGACGTGACGTCGAAATGCTACGGCGGCGATGCGACGCGCAAGAAGAAGCTGCTGGAGAAGCAGAAGGCAGGCAAGAAGCGCATGCGCCAGTTCGGCAAGGTCGAGATCCCGCAGGAGGCCTTCATCGCCGCGCTGAAGATGGATGAAGATTGATCAGGCTCAGATAATTTCGGGTTTGATTCCAATCGATTGTGCGGCCCGTGAGATATGAAGCCTCCAATTTTCCCGATCGGCGCGTGAGAGGTGCCGCTCTTCACGGTTTGAGCCGTCGATGTCTTCCAGCTCACGCGCCACCCACGACCTTTCGCCAGTGCTGATCTGACGTTCCACGAACGTCACGCAAACCTCGCTCAGGCACTCGTTCGAATGAAAGACATGTGCTGGAAGTTCGTAGGTTTCGCCCACCCCGAATTCGTCCGTGCCGCTGGGCCGCAAGCCATAGCGTCCGACGACTCGGTATTCGGGACCATAGTTATCTCTCTTGTGCACAGCGACGATCGGCGTCGATTCAAGGTGGTTAGGGTCAATCGTCCAAAGAGAATTACGAAGTCGGCCAGACAATATGATCGAGCGCATTTGGCCGCTGTGGGTGTGGGGTATCTCCCGGACCATGTTGCTTCGGGACCAGATATGAAAACGTGTGTAGCCACCTGCACCGTCGGAGGTTTGTCGCAAGATGATAAAGCCTAGCGGGTGGACAGAGCCTGTCGTTGCGTTCGCAAGCGCCTGCAAAGCATGGCCGTAAACTCGCGCAAGATTTCGCCGATGATCGGCGGATGAGCGCGGCTTATGCATAGATCGAGCTTTCGTCCGCCATTGTCAGGGCGGTGGAGAACAAGGGCTCGAGAGTAGTCCACTCCTGACCAAACAAGCCCTGGAGTGCCGATCGGAGCCTCGTCTCCTCAGATTCATCCTCAGTGGCGGGACAATCATCGATGTCCAATTGGCGTGCCTGACGCCATGCCTCTTCACATTCCTGACGGTGATAGCTGAAGAAGCGAGACCCGCGGTCGTAGCGGTAAGCTGGTTGTTGAGGGTCCTCTTGAGTGACGATAACAACATCGTTCGAACGGTCGAACCGCCAAAGCCCGAAAGCGGGGGCAAGCCCGAGCAGGATGCGCAACTGTGGAGATCGGGATTTTGCCCTGACCAGGCAAATTATCGTGGCAATCAGGTCGGCTTGAACAGACGCCGTTGTCCACATTCGAGGCGAGATGGATGAACTGCGGGAACGAGAGCGATAGCTGGCGTAGGCACCGCAAAGAGCCGCATTGGCGGGGTTGACGATAGTGAAGCGGACCGGGATGGTGATCCCTCGAGCCTTCGAGGTCCGCTCTAGAACGGGCAGAATCCGTGTGCGGACGAACCGGCCGGTGTGACCGAAGTATTCCCATTCATCCGCCACTTCGGCAGCTTCCTGGAGGTTGCGAGATATCAGGTCGGGGTAGAGCTCTCCACCCAGCGGCGTGCGTGAGAGCGGCGTTCTAATCCACCAGAAAAAAACTCCCAGCACACTTGAGACTGTAACTGTTGAGAGCAGGCCGTCGATCAGGTTTCGAACAAAGCCAGCATACTGGAATTGTTGTTTATCGTTCCACTCCCCCACCAAATAGATTCGGATGGCCAGTATCCCGACAAGAAGGACAGCGACGCACAATGTCACGGCACGCCGATGCGCGGCTACCCACTCGCCGACTGTCGTCTGTTCCATCCGGTCACCAACCCAAAGGTCGAACGGCCTCCGTCACGCGCCGCCCTTGAGTTGAATATTGGCTTATTGCTCGCGTAGCCCGTCAAGTGGAAATAGCGGAAATGGGGACACACACCCTGGCCCTACCGACCGATCTGGGTATCCAGCCGGTGTGCAAGGTCGATCGCGCGGTCATCCTCGCCGCGTGAGGATCAGAAGGCCGGCAAGACGCGGATGCGCCGGTTCGGCAAGGTCGAGATCCCGCAGGAGGCGTTTATCGCCGCGCTGAAGATGGATGAGGATTGAGGGCCGTTACGCCAGAAGCAATCGTATGGACCTGCCGAAGATTGCATCGAGGCGATCCTCAAATCCTCCCGGTCGGTAGCTGATATGCCGGACAATTCGCCCCATCTGGGCATCCGTGAGGTCGATAGTTCCGCTCGGCTGGACGCGCGCCTGCAATGCGCGAAACAGCGTCTGAAAGCCGCCCTGACCGTTTACGGTTCGGTTCAGGACCGCGATTTCGGCGGGGAGCAGGGTAAGGGTAATGGTCATGTGTGAACGGTAGCGCTGTTCACGCAGATTAGAAGCGGGGTCTTTCGAGAGCCTCAATCCGATGCCGTAGGCGAGGTCGAATGCCACACAAGTTATTGTTCGAATGGGATCTCGACGCCCTGTCGGCGTCCATGGGCATCCCTGCGGCTGATGTAGAGCTCTATTTCCGGGACGGACGGCGGGTGTCCTTTCTGCTGGAACGGCGAATTCGTGACGCATTCCCGGGCTGGAAGCTGGCAGCGTCTGAAGGGGCCGGATACGACCTGCTCGACGACATCGACGGCAAGTGGGAAGTGCGCTCCATCAGCAAGAGCATCTATTTTTGCCCCAGCTATATGGTGGGCAGCGGTCGCAAGTTCGCCGAGGACGGCTTCTTCGCCAAGCTGGATGCGATCGGCGGCTATATCTGCTCCGACATCACGACCTTCCCGAAGGTGCCGGTCTACATCGTGCCGGCCGACCTGATCCGGGCTTTGTATCTGGACGGCCAATTGGGACCGTCGACGCTGATCAGCCGTGCGAACTTCTACAGCAAGGTCGTCCCCGAACTGGACTCCCTACCCGGCTAAATCCGTCGCGCGACCACGATCCGGTTCGTGTTCGTTCCTGCGACATTGTTGCCCACGCCCCAGCAGTTGGCGGTCTTGGTGAACTCCTGCACGTTCACGACGACGGCGAGCGGTTCGAAGGGCAGGCCGGCAATTGCGTCGAGGACGACCTTTTCAAGCTGCACCTTGCCGTTGCGGACCTCTCCGACCTCGAAGGCCACATGGCCGCCGGGACGGACGACGCGGGCCAGCTCGGTAAAGGTCGAGCGCACGAATGCCTGCCAGTCCTCGACCTTCTTGTGCATGGCGATGGCGACGTTGGACATGTCGAGGTCTGCGAACCAGCAACGCAGCCAATTGTCCTGGGCATACTGGACCACGTCCAGGAAGGGCGGCGAGGTGACCACCAGATCGACGGAGGCGGTGCCGATGTCCGGCGTCGCATCGCTGGGGCCGGTGCAGAGCTGGCTGTCCGCAGCCCGGAACGGTGCGTCGCCCAGCAGAGAGCGTGACTTCTTCAAAATGATGGCTGGAACGGATCGGACCGGCGGCGTCTGATTCCGCTTTGCGTTGATCTTCGTTTGCGCGTCGATCGAGACGGCCTGGTTCGGGGGCAGGGTGTAGACCGAGAAAAATCCGGGGGAATGGCCTGTCAGGCGGTTGATCGCCACCATCCGGATCCAGTCGTCCACAGGGTCGAAGGTTCCTGCCGCCTGCCGGTCGGCGAACCATTGGCGCAGGGCGTGAATCTGGCCCAGGGTGTCGGGGTGGTAAAAGACCAGCAGGTCCCCGCGCATCGGGCCGTCCCAGGCCCAGTCAATCTCTCTCAGTCGGCTTTCGACATCGACGTCAGACGGAGCGTGAAGCCGGGGCCGGACCAGCAGGGCGCTGAGGGGATTGACGTCGTTGCCGACAGGGCGGCGTCCCAGGATCGCCGCTTCGATCGGCGTCGTGCCCCGCCCCATGAAGGGGTCATAGACGCGATCGCCGTGCCCGGTCAGACGGTCGATGAAGAACGCAGGCAGCTGGGGCTTGAAACAGGCCCGATAGCTGACCTCATGGATTCGGTGCGCCTGCCGCTGCCGGGCCGTCCAGAATTCGTTGTAGAGGAACGGCACCCCGTTCCAGTCTTCGACGATTGTCGGTGCACCGTTGAAGGTAAAGGCCTTCAGCTGTGCGACCAAACCCCGACCTGATGCATCTTCTCGCTCAGCCGTCGGCCAAAGATCTGTCTGAAGGGCGAGGGCTGTTTGCATGGCACTCTTCCTAGCGCGAGTCTGGTAGGGGCGACAGCGACACCATGAAGAACAAAACAGAAACATGCAATGGTTGTGAAACGATTTTATTTCTACCGAAGGCCCGCTCACCAAGTCTCCGCTTCCAGCGTGACCGAAGGCTGTAGCCGCTGCAGAAGGACGGCAAGACGCGGATGCGCCGGTTCGGCAAGTCGAGATCCCGCAGGAGGCCTTCACCGCCGGGCTGAAGATGGACGACGACTGACCATCGGAGCCCGGCACCGGAACGGCCATGATCCGCGCACGTTGTCATCGTCTGGACGAGGAGTCTGACGATGAGACGATCAATCACCCTGACGAGCGCGCTGGCGCTGACCCTGGCCATCTCAGGTGCCGCGATGGCCCAGAACGGCAACGGTAATGGCCGGGGCAACGGCAATGGCGGGGGCGACAACGCCCGGCAGGAACGCGGCAACGGCAACGACAACCGGGGCGGCGATAACGGCCGCGGCAACGACCGCATGGAGCGGCAGGTCGAGGGCCGTATGCCCGACGTCGCCCGCGATATGGCGCGCAGTCAGGACCGGATGGAACGGGACGTCCGCCGCGAGGTCGAACAACGGGTCACGGTCGACAACGGCGTGGTCGTGCTGCGTCGCGAGGCCAATCGTGGGATGATGAACGGGTGCCCGCCGGGGTTGGCGACGCGCGACAACGGCTGTCTGCCGCCGGGACAGGCGCGTCAGATCGAGCGGGCCCAGGATCCCTATAACCGCTACAACTATGTCTGGCGCACGCTGGGCGGCGACGGCGACTACCGGTACCGCGACGGCTATGTGTACCGCACGACGGCGCAGGGCGGCCTGCTGGGCTATCTGCCCGTGCTGGGCGGCATCCTGTCGCCGGGCAACACCTGGCCCAGCCAGTACGCCTATCAGCAGCCGCCGCAGTCGCTGTCGCAATATTTCGGCCTGACCGACGGGGCGCAGTATCGCTATGCCGACGGCGTGCTGTACCGCGTCGATCCGCAGACCTCGTCGATCGGCCAGGTCGCGGCCCTGTTGACCGGCCAGCAGGTCAACGTCGGCCAGCGGCTGCCCGCCGGCTACGACGTCTATAACGTGCCCTATGCCTATCGGAACCAGTACGCCGACAGCGCACAGAGCCAGTACCGGTACAACGACGGCTCCCTGTACCAGGTCGACCCCACCACACAGCTGGTGCAGGCCGTCATCCAGCTTTTGACCTGAGGGACCGATGAACACTCAAAGACTGTGGGCGCTCGCGCCCCTGATGGTCCTGTGCCTGTCCGGGTGCGGCCGGGACGCCGACACGGCCGGCCCCGACGGCGTCGCGGCACCCTCGACCCGGACGCTGGCGGCGGCTATCGCCGACGCGGGCGATCTCGACTCGCTGGAGGGGGTCGTCAGGAACGCCGGCCTGTCCGAAGTGCTGGACGGCAAGGGGCCCTATACCGTCTTCGCCCCCGTCAACGCGGCGCTCGGAACCGCCGGGTCCGAGCTCGCGGGCGAGGCCATGAAGGCCCAGGGCGCGGCCCTGTTGCGCGCCCACATCGTGCCCGGCGCCCTGACGCGGGCCGACATCGAGGCCGCCCTGGCGCGCGGCGGTGCCGACGGCGTCCAGATGCGGACCATGTCCGACGCACTGCTGACCTTCTCGAAGGACGGCGACGTCGTTGTGGTCACCGCCGCCGACGGCGCGACCGCCCGCCTGACCGGGGCGGAGACGGTGGTGTCGAACGGGGTGGTGCAGCCGGTGGACGGGGTGCTGGTGCGGGCGGAGTAGGGGGCGCCAAACTCGGGCTTCGAGCGACTTTCGCAGGCCCGAACGTTCCTGACTTGTTCTCCTGGCATTAGCCTGGCAGTCTGCGATCCTTGTGAACGCGGAGAATCAGCCGTGTCGGAGTACGCCAGCATGGTGAAACAAGCGGGCCAGGCAGCGGCCGACAAGGCAGTGCAACTTGGCTATATCGACGGACCGGCGAAACCGGTCGCCGCCCAGCCGAAGCTGAAGCTCGTTCGCGGAGACAAGGGCGAAGCTCCGGCCGACTTCACCTTCATCGACCTGTTCGCCGGGATCGGTGGACTGCGGCGCGGCTTCGAGTCCATCGGTGGTCAGTGCGTCTTCACGTCCGAGTGGGACAAGTACAGTCAGAAGACCTACGCCGCGAACTTCCCGGACGACGATCACGAGATCAACGGCGACATCACCAAGGTCGATGTCGAGGACATCCCGCCGCATGACGTGCTGCTGGCCGGGTTCCCGTGCCAGCCGTTTTCGATCGCGGGCGTGTCCAAGAAGAACGCCTTGGGGCGCGCCCACGGGTTTGAGGACAAGACCCAGGGCACGCTGTTTTTCGATGTGGCGCGGATCATCGCCCATCATCGGCCTGCGGCCTTCCTGCTGGAGAATGTCCGCAACCTGATCGGTCACGACAAGGGCAAGACCTTCCAGACGATCAAGGACGTCCTGACCGAGGAGCTCGGCTACACCATCGACTGGCGCGTCATCGACGGCCGGTCCTGGACGCCGCAGCATCGCGAGCGGATATTCATCATCGGTTTCCGTGAGGATCAGGGGTTCCGGTTCGCCGACCTGAAGGCCCCGGACGCCGCACCGAAGCTGAGAGACATCCTGCATCCCGGCGACGGGTCGGAAGCGCCGGACCAGAGGTTCACCGTGGGGAATTCCGGGCGCGTGTCGGAGAAGTACACGCTGACCGATCACCTCTGGAACTATCTGCAGCGGTACAAGGAGAAGCACCAGGCGGCGGGGAACGGCTTCGGCTTCGGTCTGGTCGGGCCTGACGATGTCGCCCGCACCCTGTCCGCCCGCTACTACAAGGACGGGTCCGAAATCCTGATCAAACAGGAGGATGGCAAGGCGCCGAGGCGGCTGACGCCGAGAGAGTGCGCCCGGCTGATGGGGTTCGATGAGGCGCAGGGGAATGAGTTCATCATCCCGGTGTCGGACACCCAGGCCTATCGCCAGTTCGGAAACTCGGTCGTCGTTCCGGCGGTGAAGGCCGTGGCCGAACATATGAAGCCGCACCTGTTCAAGGCCCTGGCTGCGCAGCGCAAGGTGGCGGTTGGCTGACGTCGTCGATGCGGCGACGCGAAGCCGGATGATGTCCGGCATCCGGGGCAAGAATACCAAACCCGAACTGACGATCCGCAAGGCGCTGCATGCGCGCGGGTTTCGCTACCGGATCCACTGCAAGGACCTGCCGGGGAAGCCGGATCTTTGTCTGCCGAAATACCGGGCGGTGATCTTCGTGCACGGATGCTTCTGGCACGGGCACGACTGTCATCTGTTCAAATGGCCGAAGACGCGGCCGGAATTCTGGAAACAGAAAATCGAGCGCAATCAGGCCGTCGATGCGGCGGCGCGGGCGCAGTTGTTGGCCGAGGGCTGGCGTGTGATGCAGATTTGGGAGTGCTCAATCAAAGGGCACCAAGCGACAGGAATTGACGCGGTAGTTTCACGTGTGCACCTTTGGTTGAAATCTGGCGATCCGGAAGCGAATATCACATTGAAAGCAGGGTCTGAGTGCTGATCTCTGAAGTCGTCGATTTGATGAAACGGCATGGCGCGCGACAGATTATCTGCAAGGCCTTGGCACCCAACGACAACTCCAAGAATCAGATCTACGTGGCTGGCAGCCTCGACATTCTGAACGTCCTTCCGATGGAAGATGTGCGAGAAGAAGTCAGCGAAAGCGGAACCGCCGTGCTGAAAGCCAAGCTCAATTTCTATTGGGTGAAGCCGGAGGCTGCGCCTCAGAACGCACCGCACGCTCAGTTGATACTTTACCCGCAGTACCCTGAGGTACGCCTGTCTGGATTCCTTCGGGGTACGAGGGATGCGCCGAACAGCGTGATGACATCTCGAGACCCTTACAGAACGTTGTTTCTTAGTGTCGGAAGCGCCGGAGAAATCTATGCGTTTGCGAGCCTCGACCCACAGTTGGCCGCGGCTGTAGAGGCCTTGTCGTCAGACACACAATACGGGGCATTCAAATCCGCCTTGGGCGGGAAGGCCCGTGGCGCACGGGAGTTCCTTATCGATAAACTCAAAGCCATTTCAGATTTGGGTTGGGTAAGGGCGCAAAAACTATCTGCTGACGGAACTGTCGGCGTTTGCCGGGGGCCAAACTGCGGTGGCCTGACGCTTGAGGCGCAGTTCGGAATCTCACCGAACGGACGCAGCGAACCGGACTACGAGGGCTGGGAGCTAAAGACACATACTGTGGTGGGCTTCGATCGGACGCCGACCGGCAATCTGACCCTGATGACGCCCGAACCGACCACCGGCATTTACCGCGACGACGGTGCGGCGCAGTTCGTTCGTAGGTTTGGGTACAGTGATGCTGGCATTCCAGATCGGCTGAATTTTTCGAGCCCGCACCGGATCAATGAGCGCAACTCGCGCACCGGGCTAACGCTACGCCTGGACGGATACAACGACTGCAGGATCGACAATCCGTTGGGATCACTGGTCCTGCTCCAAGATAACGACACGGTTGCCGCAGGATGGCCTTTCGCTGGCCTCTTGTCCCATTGGAACCGGAAACACGCACAGGCGGCGTATGTCGCCAACATGTGCCGAGGAAAACCGGACGCCGAGTATCTCTACAGTGACAGTTGGCGTTTCGGAGAAGGGACAGATTTCAACCGCTTCCTTCACGCGGTTTCTGTTGGCCAAGTCATTTATGACCCCGGCATCAAGCTGGAAGGTGCATCCGGTGACCGACCGCAACTAAAGCGTCGAAACCAGTTCCGTATCAGGTCGAAAGACCTTGGCAGCCTGTACGCCAGCTTTACCAACGTGCTGTCACCCGAATAGCCAAGGCAATCCAACAACGACACGGCAGAAGTTAGGGCGATGCCTGAGCAATTTCGGGCGTGAGGGTTGGAATGGGCCAAGGCGATGGCGGAACAGTGGGGCTCCGTCGGCTGACGGCGAGGCTGCGGCCGGCCCCCTACACCGCTTCGCGGTCCCCCTCCCCCGATGGGGGAGGATTGGCGGCGGTCCCGTCGTCGGATCGCATGCGATCCTTCCTCCACCCCCAAGGGGGGAGGATCCTTATACCCATCAACACATCCCCCGATTTCGCCTTGCCGATCAAAGGCCGGGATTATTCAGGGGCTTTATCCGCGCACAGGGTCGCGGTGCCCGCACACTGTCGGCATGGCCAGAGCGACACCCGAAGCCGCCGCGACCTATTTCCGTCTCCCGGACGAGACCTGGGCCCTGATCGTCGAGGAATATGCCAATGGCGCGACGGCGAAACAGCTCGGCGCCAAGCGGAAGGTGGCGCCCAACTCCGTCTATCGTCACGTCAACGCGGCGAAGATGACCGCACGCGACTGCGGCGACCAGCGGGCGCGGGCGCTCGCCAGGGCGGTGACGCTGGCGACCAAGGCGCGGGACGCGAAGCTGGGGCCCCGGGGGGAGACGGTCGAGCCGACCCTGACCGCCCTGTTCGCTCCGCCGCCGGTGGAGGACCCGGATGCCGGCGATCCCGGCGCTCTGGCCAAGGCGGCGATCCTGGCCTCCGGCCGGGCCATGAAGGGGCGGCTGTGGGCCGAGGCCAGGGCTCTGGCCGGGCTGGCGGAGGCCTATGCGCGGCTGAGCGAGCGGACGATCGAGGAGGTCTACAGACCCTCGCCGCAGGATATGGCGGCGCAGGCCTTCCTGCTGGAGAAGCTGGGGTATCGCGACCCGTACGACGAGGACGGGGTCGAGAACGAGGACGGAGTCGAGGACGAGGACCGGGGCGACCGCCGGGCCTGACCATGTCGGCAAGCCGCTTGCCCCGGAGCGCGGCCAGGGCCTAGTCTGGATTGAGGCCGAAATGTGCGGCGCGGGAGTGGTGTGGCGTGCGCGGTGAGTTCGGTCTTCTTCTGGCACTGGTGACGTCGCTGGCGACGGGTCCGGCCTCCGCACTGATTGCGGCCGGCCAGTCTCCTGCCCTCCAGTCCGTGCCGATCTTCCAGCCCGGTGCGCCGGGACAGCCGTCGCGGATCGTGACGCCGGAGCAGGCGATGGCCCTGGGGCGGACGAGCTTCACCGCGGCGGACGTCGGCTTCATGCAGCATATGATCGTCCACCACGCCCAGGCGGTGGAGATGGTCGCCCTGCTGGACACGCGCGGGTCGGACCGGCGGGTGAAGCTTCTGGGGCGTCGCATCGCCCTGAGCCAGGACGCCGAGATCGCCCTGATGCGCGGCTGGCTGGCCGAGCGGGGTCAGCCCGGGACGATGCCGGGCATGGACCATGATGCGGGGCATGCCGGGATGGATCACGCCGCGATGGGGCACGGGAGCATGGGCCACGGACCTGATCCCGACGACACCCCGTTGATGGCCGGGATGCTGACGCCGCGCCAGATGCGGACCCTGGCGGCGGCGAGCGGGCCCGATTTCGACCGGTTGTTCCTGTCCGGGATGATCCAGCATCATCAGGGGGCGATCGACATGGTCGGCGCCCTGATGGAGACGCCCGACGCCGCACAGGACACGCTGTTGTCCGACTTCACCACTGCGGTCGTTGCCGATCAGGCGACCGAGATCCTGCGCATGCAGTCCCTGTCCGCTGAACTCTGAACCTTCGCATTTCACTCCTTCGAACGAGGCCCGCCATGACCGTCCGTCGCACCCTGCTTTCCTCCGTCGCCGCCCTCTCTTCCGTTGCAGTATTGGGCCTGTTGCTGGGGGCGACCGCCGCGGCGGCACAGCAGTCGTCAGCGGGCGGGTCGGTTCAGGTCATCGGGACCGACGCCCGCTCGAGCCTGTCGGCCGGATATGACGACGCCGGGCAGGCGGCCGTGGGGCTGGCCCTCCTCAGCCATACGCCGCACGCGCCGGGCTTCGGCACCAGCGAGACGATGTTCTCGCCGCCGAAGACCGACGAGGAGCGCGCCGCCATGATGGCCTCGGCTGAAGGCAACCCCGCCTTCAGCGTCCTGGGCATGGCGAACACCGACCTGGCGATGTCGAACGGCCGGTTGTTCGTCGGCAATTTCAACGGCTTCAACGCCTACGACGTCACGGGTGACGCGCCCCGGCTGGTCATGTCGGTGGTCTGCCCCGGCGGGCAGGGCGACGTCTCGGTGCACGGAAACCTGCTGTTCATGTCGGTCGAGGAGAACCGCGGGCGGCTGGACTGCAGCGGCGCCGGCAACGAAGGCGATGTCAGTGCAGAACGCTTCCGCGGGGTGCGGATCTTCGACATCTCGGACCTGAACGATCCGCGCCAGATCGCGGCGGTCCAGACCTGCCGCGGGTCTCACACCCACACCCTGGTGCCGCATCCCACCGACGCCAATCTGCTCTACGTTTACGGCCAGGGGACTTCAGGCGTGCGCAAGTCCGAGGAACTGGACATCTGCACCGACGGCCAGCCGGGCGAAAACCCGGAGACGGCCCTGTTCTCGATCGACGTGATCAAGGTGCCGCTGGACCATCCCGAGACCGCGGAACTGGTCAACCGGCCGCGCATCTTCGCCGATGCGACGACGGGTCTGGTCGCGGGCCTGTGGCGCGGCGGACGGGCGGGCATCGCCACCCAGAACACGGCCCAGACCAACCAGTGCCATGACATCACCGTCTATCCGGAGATCGGACTGGCGGGCGGCGCCTGCAGCGGCAACGGCATCCTGCTGGACATCACCGACCCGGTGAACCCGCGCCGGACCTCGGACATCTTCGATCCCGACATGGCCTACTGGCACTCCGCGACCTTCAACAACGCCGGCGACAAGGTGGTCTTCACCGACGAGTGGGGCGGCGGCATCGGCGCACGCTGCCGGGCCGAGGATCCCGCGACCTGGGGCGCCAATATGATCGCCACGATCGCCGACCGCACCCTGACCGGCCGCAGCTTCCACAAACTGCCGACGACGCAAGGCGCGACCGAGAACTGCGTGGCCCACAACGGCAACATCATCCCGGTCCCGGGCCGCGACCTGATGGTCCAGTCCTGGTACCAGGGCGGCATCTCGATCATGGACTTTACCGACGCGGCGAAGCCCGTGGAGATCGCCTGGTTCGACCGCGGTCCGATCAGCGCCGAGCGGCTGTATGTCGGCGGAACCTGGTCGGCCTACTGGATGAACGGCCGGATCTACTCCAGCGAGATCGCGCGCGGGCTGGACGTGCTCAAGCTGCTGCCGTCGGACCAGCTGTCGGCGGCGGAGATCGCGGCGGCCGAGGCCATCATGGCCGCAGAGATCAATCCGCAGACCCAGACGAAGATCGAATGGGCCGACAGCCCGGACGTGGCGGCCGCCTATGTCGATCAACTGGCCCGCACCGACGCGATCGAGGACGGCGTCGAGACGCGCGTCCGCTCGGTGATCGCCGGCTGGCGTTCGGGATCTGCCGACAAGGCGTCGGCGGGCGCGCTGGCGACGGCTCTGGCGACCGCTCCGGACGACGCGACCGATGCGACCAAGGCGCGGATGGCCTCCCTGTCGGCCCTGCTGGGAAGGCTGGCGGGCTAGATCTGGTCAGGGTTCGGACAATCGGGCGGCGGGAGCAATCCCGCCGCCTTTTTGTCGAGCCCGATCATAACCGCAGTTGATCCTCAGCATCAGTTTAATCGACTTAATCTCTCGGCCCTGCTCTGTTACCCCTTGCACATCCAACCCGGACCCTGATCGGAGAAGACCCATGCCCATGGACGGAAACGACCTCGTCGAACCCACCACCCAGTGCCCGCTGGGCCACGGCGTGCGGTTTCACACCAGCTTCGGCGGACGCTCGAACCGCGACTGGTGGCCGAACCAGCTGAACCTGAAAATCCTGTCGCAGCATTCGTCGCTGGTCAGCCCGTTCGCCCCGACGTTCAAATACCGGGATGAGGTCGCGAAACTGGACATCGAGGCGCTGAAGGCTGACCTGCGGGCGCTCCAGACCGACAGCCAGGACTGGTGGCCCGCCGACTATGGCCACTATGGTCCGTTCTTCGTGCGCATGGCCTGGCACTCGGCCGGGACCTATCGGACCGGCGACGGGCGTGGCGGCTCGGGCTCGGGCACCCAGAGGTTCGCGCCGCTGAACTCCTGGCCCGACAACGGCAACCTCGACAAGGCGCGCCGCCTGCTGTGGCCGATCAAGCAGAAATACGGCAACCAGGTCAGCTGGGCCGACCTGATGATCCTGTCCGCCGACGTCGGCATGGAGACGATGGGCTTCGAGACCTTCGGCTTCGGCTTCGGCCGCGAGGACGTCTGGGAGCCGTCGGAGGACGTCCACTGGGGCGCCGAGGACACCTGGCTGGCCGACGACCGCTACGAGGGCGAACGCCAGCTGGATAAGCCGCTCGCCGCCGTCCAGATGGGGCTGATCTACGTCAATCCGGAAGGGCCGAACGGCAAGGCTGACCCGATGGCCTCGGCCAGGGATATCCGCGAGACCTTCGCCCGGATGGCCATGAACGACGAGGAGACCGTCGCCCTGATCGCCGGCGGCCACACCTTCGGCAAGGCCCACGGCGCGGGCGATGTGAAACATGTCGGCGTCGAGCCGGAAGGCGCGGGCATCGTGGAACAGGGCTTCGGCTGGAAGAACAGCTGGGAAAGCGGCAAGGGCGTTCACACCATCACCTCGGGTCTGGAAGGGGCCTGGACGCCCAATCCGATCCAGTGGGACAACGGCTATTTCGACACCCTGTTCGGCCACGAGTGGGAGCTGACGAAGAGCCCCGCCGGCGCCCAGCAATGGCGGCCGGTGGACCGCGCCGCCGACACCCTGGTGCCCGACGCCCACGACCCGTCGCGGCGTCATGCGCCGATGATGGCGACCACCGACATCGCCCTGCGCACCGACCCCGCCTATCTGGAAATTTCGAAGCGGTTCCATGCCGACCCCGAACAGTTCCGCGACGCCTTCGCCCGCGCCTGGTTCAAGCTGACCCACCGCGACATGGGGCCGAAAGAGCGCTACCTCGGCCCGCTCGTGCCGCAGGAGGAGCTGCTGTGGCAGGATCCGATCCCGGCGGTCGATCACCCCCTGATCGACGCGGCGGACGTCGGCGCGCTGAAGGATAAGATCCTGGCGTCCGGACTGTCGGTCACCGAGCTGGTGGCCACGGCCTGGGCCTCGGCCTCGACCTTCCGCGGGTCGGACAAGCGCGGCGGCGCCAACGGTGCACGCATCCGGCTGGAGCCGCAGCGCAGCTGGCCGGTCAACCAGCCGGCGCAGCTGTCGAAGGTGCTGGGCGTGCTGGAGGCCATCCGGTCCGACTTCAACGCGGGCGGCAAGACGGTGTCCCTGGCCGACCTGATCGTGCTGGCCGGCACGCTCGCGGTGCAGGCGGCGGCCAAGGCGGCCGGCCATGATGTCGCGGCGCCCTTCACCCCGGGCCGGGCCGACGCCTCCCAGGAACAGACCGACATCGAGTCCTTCTCGGTGCTGGAGCCCGAGGCCGACGCCTTCCGCAACTATCAGCGGGGCCCGTTCAGCCTGACGGCCGAGGAGATGATGATCGACCGGGCCCAGCTGCTGACCCTGACGGCGCCCGAGATGACGGTGCTGTGGGGCGGGCTGCGCGCGCTGAACGCCAACACCGACGGCGTCCGGCACGGGGTCTTTACGAAGCGCCCCGGCCAGCTGACCAACGACGTCTTCGTCAACCTGCTCGACATGGGCACGGTCTGGACCGCGACCTCCGACGAGGAGGTCCAGTTCGAGGGCCGCGACCGGGCGACCGGCGACCTGAAGTGGACGGCGACCCGCGTCGACCTGGTGTTCGGCTCCAACTCTCAGCTGCGGGCCCTGGCCGAGGTCTATGGCCAGTCCGACAATGCCGGGAAGTTCGTCACGGACTTCGTGGCGGCGTGGGCGAAGGTGATGAACGCGGACCGGTTCGACCTGGCCTGACGGGGGACCCTACCCCCGTCTGAAGGCGGCGACGGCGTCGACGGCGCCACGGACCGAGGTCTCGATCCCGGCCCAGTCGCCCGCCTTCACCGCCGCGTCGGTGACCAGTTTGGAGCCCATGCCCGCCGCCACGATCCCGGCGCCGAACCATTTCGCGATGGAGGCGGCGTCGGGGTCGACGCCGCCGGTCGGCATGATCCTGGTCCAGGGCATGGGCCCCATGACGGCCTTGACGAAGTCCGGCCCGCCGACGCTGGCGCCCGGGAAGAGTTTGATGATGTCGCAGCCGAGCGCATGGGCCTCGGTGATGTCGCGCACCGAGCCGCAGCCCGGGAAATAGGCCACCATCCGCCGGTTACAGACCGTCGCCACCTCGGGCACCAGGGCCGGCGAGACCACGAACCGCGCCGCCCGGTTCAGATACATGGCCGCCGTCCCGGCATCGAGCACCGAGCCGATGCCGAGGATGATGTCCGGATCCGTCCGGCCCAGCTCCTTCGCAATCTCGGCGAACAGGTCGACGGCGAAGTCGCCCCGGTTGGTGAACTCGATCACCGGCGCCCCGCCGCGCGCACAGGCCCGGATCACATTCATCGCGACCTCGGGGTCGGGATTGTAGAAGACCGGGCAGACGCCCTGGGCTTCGAGGGCTTTCAGCACGGAAACGCGGTCGATCGGCATGGGTCTGGCTCCGGGGATGCCGCACCGGGATCGCGGATCGATGGGCGGTCCGTCAAGTCAGTTCGGGTTTCAGAGGTCGGCGGCGGGCCCCCTCCGTCTCTCCGCTCCGCTCCGAGCCACCCCCCCCCCCCCCCCCCCCCCCCCCCAGGGGGGAGGATTTTGGACCCGGTCTTTGAGGCGGGTCAGGACGCCGTCCGGATGTTCCAGCACGTCCCGCGCCGCGATCCGATACACCGAGATCCCACGCAGGTTCAGCCACTCCGTTCGTCGCGCGTCATGCCGCGCCTGATCGGGGTGCTCATGCCTCGACCCATCCACCTCGACCGCCAGTTTTGCGTCCTCGCAATAGAAGTCGAGGATGTACGGCCCGACCGGATGCTGTCGCCGGAAGCGGATGCCGTCGAGGCGTCGCCCACGCAGCGCCTGCCACAGGAGCACCTCCGGCAGGGTGAGCGTCCGGCGGAGGTCTCGGGCACGCTGTATGGTGATCCGCGGCGCATCCATGGCGCGAATGTATCAAATCCTCCCCCATCGGGGGAGGGGGACCGCGTCTTCGCGGTGGAGGGGGCCGGCCGCGCACCGGGTCTATGACGTCAGGCACCACCCAGGATTCGCCGTGGCGCGGTGTCCGCGTCGGGCCCCCTCCGTCACGGCGCTGAAGGAGCGCCGCGCCACCTCCCCCAACGGGGGAGGATTTACGCCGCACCATTCCTCCCCCATCGGGGGAGGGGGACCCCGAAGGGGTGGAGGGGGCCGACCGCGCATCGGGTCTCCAAGGTCAGGTACGACCGAAGCTTCGCCGTGGCACCGTGTCCGCGTCGGGCCCCATCCGTCACGGCGCTTCGCTCCGAGCCACCTCCCCCAATGGGGGAGGATTTACGCCGCCCCATTCCTCCCCCATCGGGGGAGGGGGACCCCGAAGGGGTGGAGGGGGCCGACCGCGCATCGGGTCTATGAAGATCAGGCACGACCGAAGCTTCGCCGAGGCACCGTGTCCGCGTCGGGCCCCCTCCGTCACGGCGCTGAAGGCGCGCCGCGCCACCTCCCCCAACGGGGGAGGAATGGTGAGACCGCGTCCGGGGTCACGAACCGGAACGCCTCCGCCCGCTGACGCAGGATGCGGTGGATGAAGGGGGTCTTCCCGCGCATTCCTCCCCCATCGGGGGAGGGGGACCCCGAAGGGGTGGAGGGGGCCGACCGCGCATCGGGTCTATGAAGATCAGGCGCAACCCAGGCTTCGCCCAGGCACCGTGTCCGCGTCGGGCCCCCTCCGTCACGGCGCTGAAGGAGCGCCGCGCCACCTCCCCCGACGGGGGAGGAATGGTGAGATCGCGTCCGGGGTCACGAACCGCAACGCCTCCGCCCGCTGACGCAGGACGCGGTGGATGAAGGGGGTCTTCCCGCGCATTCCTCCCCCATCGGGGGAGGGGGACCCCGAAGGGGTGGAGGGGGCCGACCGCGCATCGGGTCTTCAAGGTCAGGCCCGACCGAAGCTTCGGCCCGACGCCGGTGTCCGCGACAGGGTCCTGCTGACGCAGGCCGCTGGGTCCCCCGGTCTGCGCCGCGAAGACGCGGCTTGCCGGAGGATGACGAAAGAGAGGGGAGAGGGAGACCGCGTCCGGGGTCACGAACCGGAACGCCTCCGCTCGCTGACGCAGGACGCGGTGGAGGAAGGGGGTCTTCCCGCGCATTCCTCCCCCATCGGGGGAGGGGGACCCCGAAGGGGTGGAGGGGGCCGACCGCGCATCGGGTCTATGAAGATCAGGCACGACCGAAGCTTCGCCGAGGCACCGTGTCCGCGTCGGGCCCCCTCCGTCACGGCGCTGAAGAAGCGCCGCGCCACCTCCCCCAACGGGGGAGGAATGGTGAGACCGCGTCCGGATTGACGAACTGGAACGCCTCCGCGCGCTCGCGCAGGAAGCGGTTGATGAAGGTGGTCTTCCCGGCGCCGTTGGGTCCGGCGAGGAGGACCGCCAAACGTGGGCATTATTCCTCCCCCATCGGGGGTGGAGGAAGGATCGCATGCGATCCGACGACGGGACCCCGAAAGGGTGGAGGGGGCTCACCGCACACCCGCTGTTTCAGGCCGACCAATACGCCCTCCAGATTTCCCAGCACGTCCCGCGCCGCGATCCGATACACCGCGATCCCACGCAGGTTCAGCCACTCCGTCCGCCGCGCGTCATGCCGCGCCTGAACCGGATGCTCATGCCCCGACCCATCCACCTCGACCGCCAGCTGCGCCGCTTCGCACCAGAAGTCGAGGATGTAAGGACCGACCGGGTGCTGTCGCCGGAAGCGTATGCCGGCGAGTTTGCGCCCCCGGATCGCCTGCCACAGCAGGACCTCCGGCAGAGACATCGTCCGTCGCAGTTCCCTTGCACGCGCGATGGTGGTTTTCGGCGGATACATTGCGCGACGATAGCGTGTGCGGTCGCCCCTGCAAATCCTCCCCCATCGGGGGAGGGGGACCGCCGCGCGCTTGCGCGGGGGTGGAGGGGGCCGACCGCGCATCGGGTCTTCAAGGTCATGCCCGACCTAAGCTTCGCCCCGGTGCCGTGTCCGCGGCCAACCCCCTCCGTCACGGCGCTGAAGGAGCGCCGCGCCGCCTCCCCCGACGGGGGAGGATTTATGACGCACCATTCCTCCCCCATCGGGGGTGGAGGAAGGATCGCATGCGATCCGACGACGGTACCCCGAAGGGGTGGAGGGGGCCGACCGCGCATCGGGTCTTCAAGGTCTGGCGTCACCCAGGCTTCGCCCAGGCACCGTGTCCGCGTCTGGCCCCCTCCGTCTCTCCGCTTCGCTCCGAGCCACCTCCCCCGACGGGGGAGGATTTAGCGCGCCACCGCGTCCGGGGTCTCGAACCGGAACGCCTCCGCCCGCTGACGCAGGACGCGGTTGATGAAGGGGGGCTTCCCGGCCCCGTTCGGACCGGCGAAGAGGACGAGGGTGGGCTCACTCAGCGGTTAGCTGTCGTCCCAGAGGCATAAAGTCGAGCAAGCGTGCTTCAGTTGACCTCCCTGTAGCGAAGCCTTTCTTCATCTGATCTCGAGACCAGAAATCTTTGACGGTTTCGAGTAGGTTGGCCTTGTAGGGGCTACCATTAGCCACGTGGTATCCGATGCCGAGTGCGAATACTTCGAAAGCCGTATTCAAAAATGATCCCTTGAATTCCTGCTTCTCGGTATCCCATTTTCTGAAGACATTTTCTCCACCACCGGCGCCGATGATGTCAAATGTGGTTTTAAATGTCTGCGCGAGGACGTCGGCGGACAGAGGGTAACTTGAGGCAAGCCTCACCGCCTCATCGTCCAGCACTCCTGGTAGGTCGCGAAGAGCTGTCAGCGTCAAGCGGTCGGCTGGTCGATTATGTAACACAAGGAATCTCGTTACGAGCTCCAGGTCGTAGCGTTCCTCAAGAAGGCGCTCGCTGAGTTGAGTAGACTCAAGGAAGCTGGGATGCCGTGCTAGCTCTTCCAACCAAGCGAAAAAGTCAGACGAGACGGCGACCAGCAGCGCTGAGCGCATTTCAGCCGAAGTGAGTGGCGTACCGTAGTTGTTCAGGCGCTGGAATAGATCGTACTTCGTCTCTGGAGATGACTCTCGCTTGATAATTTTGATGTCGAGTTTCGAACGTTTGACGTCCAATCGTTGCGCACTCGAAAGCCCCTCCGCAGGGTTCTCAGATTCCCAAATACGGCCTTCGAGCGCCTTAAGATATTTGGTTCCTTCGAGCTTCAACGGTTTCAGTTTAGCCCCGCCTACGCCAAGCAATTCACCTTGAAGCTCCAATATTGTCGAAACCCGTTGTAGTCCATCGACGAGTTCCCATTTTCCATCTTCAGTCTGCGCCACGAAAACAGATGGCAGTGGAATCCCCAGAAGAAGGCTTTCGACCAATTTTGACTTTTGGGATGTTGACCACCGATAAAAGCGCTGAAATTCAGGTCGGATACGAAGCTCTCCGTCCTTGTACATGTTTGTTATTTCGCCGATACTCATCGGGTATCCGTCAGACGAAATGGATCGGCGCGCTTCAGCGATTTGTTCTTCTAGTGGATCTAGCTTGGACATCTTATCTCCACCCTTCAATTCGAGTAAGCTCCGCAGCTAGGGAACTCAGTTCCGGGAACACCATTGTTTCTCCGAAACCCAACGTGCTCAGTTCACGAGCCAAGGCTGCCCTATCGCCGCGAATCCGGATTTTCCAAACCGGAGCGGGAGTTTCATCTGTGAAGGTTTCGAGGGTGGTATTGTCATTGCCCCAGACCATGAATGTCCCCCTCTGAGAGACGATGCGGTCAGAGTTGTGGCTTCCAAATATCGCTAGAGGAAAGCGTAGCCTGCGTTTCGTGGTGTCGGGACGGTAAGCGTCGATCTCATCGTCGGACGTCGTGAGAACGTGGATCGATTCGCCATAGTCGCGCAGCTGTGGAGCCGACCGGTTCCAAACGACAGGATTCAAGCACCAAACGGCGGGCAGATCATCCTCACCGGGCGGGTTCGATAAGGGCGTTAGCGCGAAGTGCGCAGCAACAAAAAGGTTCTCGCTCCAGTCGAGCAGCCTAGTTGGCATCCCATAATGCTGCATGGCGAACTGGTGCTCCCAATCGCTCTGAGGATAGCCTGCGGGCCAATACGCCATGCTTCGTTGGCGAAACCGAGTGAGAAGACGGCGCTCTCGCTCAAAAATCGCGTCCGCCTGATGACCTTCCCGCATGATCTTTGGCAGCATCGAGTGGCTGCTTAACCCAAGTCCACGAAACCAGAGAAATTGCCCCTCTGGCACGCCTGCTCCAATATCAAGGGCAGCTGTTACCAGCCCTGTAATTCCCTCTACGTCACGCGTCTCTATAGCCATCACTTGCCCCCGCCAGAGTTGTATCTCTCTCACAGACACCAGTCGATGGACAGAGCCTAAACCTTCACCTCCACCACGCTCCCCCCGGCCCGGAACTTCGCCGACATCTCCGCCATCCCGGCTTCGGCCGCAGCGGCATCCACCAGCGAACCCCCCGCGTCGTTCTGCGCCGCCGCATCCCGGCGGATGTCCTGGCTGATCTTCATCGAGCAGAATTTCGGGCCGCACATGGAGCAGAAGTGGGCGGTCTTGTGGGCCTCCTTGGGCAGGGTGGCGTCGTGGTATTTGCGGGCGGTCTCGGGGTCGAGGCCGAGGTTGAACTGGTCTTCCCAGCGGAACTCGAACCGGGCGCGGCTCAGGGCGTCGTCGTGCAGGCGGGCGGCCGGGTGGCCCTTGGCCAGGTCGGCGGCGTGGGCGGCGATCTTGTAGGTGATGACGCCGTCCTTGACGTCCTGACGGTCGGGCAGGCCGAGGTGCTCCTTGGGCGTGACGTAGCAGAGCATGGCCGTGCCGAACCAGCCGATCATGGCCGCGCCGATGGCTGATGTGATGTGGTCGTAACCGGGGGCGATGTCGGTGGTCAGCGGCCCGAGCGTATAGAAGGGCGCCTCGTGGCAGTGTTTCAGCTGCTCATCCATGTTCGCCTTGATCTTGTGCATCGGCACATGGCCGGGGCCCTCGATCATGACCTGGCAGCCCCTGGCCCAGGCGATTTTGGTCAGCTCGCCGAGGGTCCGCAGCTCGGCGAACTGGGCCTCGTCATTGGCATCGGCGATGGAGCCGGGGCGCAGGCCGTCGCCGAGGCTGAACGACACATCATAGGCCCGCATGATGTCGCAGATGTCCTCGAAATGCTCGTAGAGGAAGGACTCGCGGTGATGCGACAGGCACCATTTGGCCATGATGGAGCCGCCGCGTGAGACGATGCCGGTGACCCGCTTGGCGGTCATCGGCACGAAGGGCAGGCGGACGCCGGCGTGGATGGTGAAATAGTCGACGCCCTGTTCGGCCTGTTCGATCAAGGTGTCGCGATAGACCTCCCAGGTCAGGTCCTCGGCGACGCCGTTCACCTTTTCCAGCGCCTGGTAGATGGGGACGGTGCCGATGGGGACGCTGGAGTTGCGGATGATCCAGTCGCGGATGTTGTGGATGTTGCGGCCGGTCGACAGGTCCATGACGTTGTCGGCACCCCAGCGGGTGGCCCAGACCAACTTATCTACTTCATCGTCTACCGACGACAGGACGGCGCTGTTGCCGATGTTGGCGTTGATCTTCACCAGGAAGTTGCGGCCGATGATCATCGGCTCGACTTCGGGGTGGTTGATGTTGTGCGGGATGATGGCCCGGCCGCGGGCGATCTCCTGACGCACGAACTCGGGGGTGACGAAGTCGGGGATGCTGGCGCCGAAGTCCTCGCCGTCGCGGATGCAGGGTGCGTTCTGCTCGCGGCGCAGGTTCTCGCGGATGGCGACATATTCCATCTCGGGCGTGATGATGCCGGCGTTGGCGTATTCGTACTGGGTTGTCGGGCGGCCCTCGACGCCCTTGAAGACCTTGTGGTGCGAGGTGTCGAAACGGGGGGCGAGGTGTTTGCCCTCGGCGTGGCCGTTGTCCTCGGGCCTGACCTCGCGGGGGTTGAGGACGGGGGCGATGTCGCCGCGGTCGAGCTGCCAGCTGGACTTGACCAGGGGCAGGCCGCGCTTGATGTCGATGGTCACGGTCGGGTCGGTATAGGGGCCCGAGGAGTCATAGATGGTCAGCGGCGGCTCATTGGCCGAGGGGTGCAGGGCCACCTCGCGGAAGGGCACGCGGAGGTCGGGGTAGAGCTCGCCCGAGGCATAGACCTTGTGCGACCCGGCGCGCTCGCCGGTCGGGATGGTGCCGGTCTCGCGCATGACTTCTTTTCTCGCTTCCGCGAGGGGGAGGCTATCGCTCGCGACGCGGTCGCTCGCTGCTTGAGCCTCATCGGCATTCGCTTCTGGCGTGACGTGGATGTTCATGGCGGCCTCTGCGTTTGAGGGTCCGCCGACGTCGGGGTCGGAAGGGTCCTGTCGCCCCCGAAACGAGGCGGTGACCGAGTGTTTCCCATCCCTTCGCCGGCATGACCCGGATCAGGTTCGACGGGTCAGGCGAATACGCCAATCTCAGCCGCTGAGGCGGCTCCCCGGAGAACGGAGCGACGATAGGCCGATCGTGCGCGGTTGGAAACCTTTCGCGGGCGGGCGACGAACAGTCGGGATAGGCTGGCGTCTCAGCCGGGAGGAGCCGCCATGCAGACCGAACCCTTCGACTTTGCCACGCCGGACGGACGAACGGTGCGGGCGCGGCTGGACCGGCCGGACGGACAGGTGCGGGCCTGGGCCCTGTTCGCCCACTGTTTCACCTGCGGGAAGGACAATCTGGCGGCGACGCGGATCTCGAGGGCGCTGGCGGCCGAGGGGGTGGCGACGCTGCGGCTGGACTTCGCCGGGATCGGCGAGAAGGGGGTGGCCGCCATGCCCCAAGGGTTCACCGTAGATGTCGCCGATCTGGTGGCGGCGGGGGCCTGTATGACCGAGCGGGGCTGCGCGCCGGGCCTGCTGGTCGGCCACAGCCTGGGCGGGGCGGCGGCGATCGCGGCGGCGGGCGACATCCCCAGTGTCAAGGCGGTGGCCACCATCGGCGCGCCCTTCGACGTCGCCCATGTGCTGCACCTGCTGGGTCCGGGGGCCGAGACCGTGAAACCCGGCGAGCGCCATGAGGTCAGCGTGGGCGGCCGGCCGGTCTCGGTCGGCGCAGGCTTCGCCGACGACCTGAAGATGCAGGACCAGAAGACGCGGCTGGCGAACCTGAAGCGGGCCCTGCTGGTGCTGCACTCGCCGGTGGACCAGATCGTCGGCATCGAGGAGTCGGCGGGGATCTTCCTGGCCGCGAAACATCCCAAGAGCTTCGTCTCGCTGGATAACGCCGACCACCTGTTGTCGAACCCGAAGGATGCCGCCTATGCGGCCAATGTCATCGCCGCCTGGGCCAGCCGATATCTGGACGTGATGGAGGCCGAGGTCACGACGCCGCCCGCCGACGGGGTGGTGCGGGTGGCCGAGACGGGGGCCGGCAGGTTCCAGGTCAGGGTCGAGGCCGGCGGGGCCATGTTGCTGGCCGACGAGCCGGTCTCGGTGGGCGGCCTGGCCTCGGGGCCAACACCGTATGAGCTGGTCGCGGCCGGACTGGGGGCCTGCACGGTCATGACGCTGCGGCTCTATGCCGAGCGGAAAGGTCTGCCGCTGGAGCGGGCCTCGGTCGAGGTGCGACATGACCGGCAGGCGGGCCAGACGCCGGCGGACGTGTTCGAACGCACCCTGACGCTGGACGGTGCGCTGGACGACGGGCAACGCGCCCGCCTGTTCGAGATCGCCGACAAATGCCCGGTCCACCGCACGCTGGAGGCGGGAGCCCGGGTCGCGACGCGGGCCGACGCCCCGGCCATGCCCGCGCCCTGCGAGGAGGAGCATTTCCGGGAGATGGAAACGGCCTGCGAGGCTCAGCCCGGATAGGCCTCGAGCATCCGGTCGATGGCGGCCTCGATCCGGGTCCAGCCTGCGTCGTCCAGGGTGACGCCCGCGAACCGGTCGCGGGTGGCAGCGGCGAGGGCCAGGTGCTGGATCGCCGCCAGTAAAACGACGTTCAGGGCCACGACGTCGACGCCGGTGGGCAAGGGAATGTCCGGCCGGCGCGAGGCGGTCCAGCGCTGCATCACCGCCGAGCGGGCCGCCTCCAGACGTCTCAGGAGAGGCGTGTCCTGCGACAGTTCCCAGGCGACCAGCCGCAGGATCAACGGGCTCGAGCGCAGGGCAGTCAGATAGGCCATCAGCATCTCGCGCGCGAACAGGCGATAGCTGGTGGCGCGGGTCGGGGGCTGGGCGGCGAGCGTCTCGCCCAGCCACATATCCAGCCGGCCGGCCAGGCGTTCGACCACCCCCTCCACGCCCTCGAAATAGCGATAGATCAATTTGCGATCGACCCCGGCCTCGGCCGCCAGGGTGTTGACGTTCAGACTGGTCCAGCCGTCGCGGAGCAACAACGTTTCGGCGGCCGTGACGATGGCGGCTTCGGTTCCGGAGCGGTCGCGGGAGCGAATCACAGGTGCGCTTGACATGTCTCACATATGAGACATATACCGATGTCACACAACTGGGACAAAACGACATGCTCGATGTGAAACGAAAGGCCGGGGCGGCGATGATCGCGTTCGCCGTGGCGGCGAACATCCCCTTCGCCCTGCTGGTCGACCGGTTCGGCTATGACGACGTGCTGCGCGGGCCGCCGCTCGACGTGCTGCGGGCGTTCGAGGCGGGCGGGCCGGAGTTGATCCTGATCTGGCTCGCCTTCGCCTTCTGCGCCCTTGCCTTCCTCTGGGTCTCGGCCTGGACGGGCGACGCGGTCAGGACGGGCGGCGGGCGGTGGCCGGCCTGGGCCGCGACGGCCGGAGCGGCCTCTGCGGTGGTCCAGGCGGCGGGGTTGTCGCGCTGGGTGTTCGTCGTGCCGGGGCTGGCCGATCGGGGGCTGCACGGTGATGCGCTGTCATCGGCCGGAGCAGTCGCGGTCTATGAGGCGCTCAACCAGTTCGCAGGCGTGGCCATCGGCGAATGGCTGGGCCAGACTCTGCTGGCCGCCTGGACCCTGGCGATGGGGCTGGCTCTGGTGCGCGGGCCGCTGGCGCGAGGACTCTGGACCCGCCTTCTGGGTACCGCCGCCCTGATCCTCGCCCCGCTCTGGATCGTCGGACACATCGAACTGCTGGCCACGGCCAGTCCCGCCTTCCCCGATTTTCAGATCGCGCAATGGGTCTTCACGGGCTGGCTGATCTGGCTTTTGACGCTCGGGATCACCTGGACCGTTCAGGGAGAGACAAAATGACGACCCCCATCCCGCAAAGCAGCGGCGGCGTTCGCGGCTGGCCGATGCTGCTTCTGAGGCTGGAAGGCCTCGGCACCCTGGCCCTGTGCGCCTTCCTGTACCACCAGACCGGCCTGTCCTGGTGGTGGTTCGCCGGACTGTTCCTGGCCCCCGACCTGTCGTTCCTGGCCTATCTGTTCGGGCGCGGCGTCGGGACGGTGGCCTATAATGCGACACACACACAGATTGGACCGCTGGCGCTGGCAGGCGTGGGGTTGACGGTCCTGCCCGCGGCCCTGCCGTTCGCACTGATCTGGGGCGCGCATGTCGGCTTCGACCGGCTGGTCGGCTACGGGCTGAAATACGGCTCCAGCTTCAACCACACCCATATGGGGCCGGTCGGCATGGTGGCGAAAGCCGGCCCCGTCAGATAGCGGTGCCGCAGGGATGCAACTGAATGAGGCTGCCAGTCATTCTCCGGGGGTGGGGCCTTTGCGACCGCCACACTGTTTGATTGCGGAAGAGGCGGCGTTGAATGTCCAGGCTGGAACGGCTGATCTATGGGAGCACGGCCACGGGCCGGACCGACAACCTGATGAACCTGGTCGCCATCCTGGCGGAGTCGCAGAGGAACAATGACCGCGACGGCCTGACCGGGGCCCTGGCCGCGCATGAGGGTCGCTACATCCAGGTGATCGAGGGGCCGTCCGACGCGCTCGATGGCCTCCTTCGGCGGCTGGCGAGCGACAACCGCCATCGCGATATCGTCGTCTTCGGCCGCGAAGCGGCGGAGGCGCGGGTGTTCAGCGGCTGGGGCATGGCCAGCGCCCGGATCACGCCGGCCGTGAAAGGCCTGCTGGATGATCTGATGGCCGACCAGACGCCGTCTCCAGCCCGGACTCTGGCGGTCATGCACGAGGCTGTCGCGGCCGCCTGAGGCCGTCTCGCACCCATCCGGCGACGGTGTTAGGGAGGGCGGGAACCCGAAAGGCCGACCCCATGCATCTCGCCCGTTTTCCCCGTGTGCGCCTCGCCCATCTGCCGACCCCGCTGGAGCCCGCGCCGGGCCTGTCGCAGGCGCTGGGCATCGACCTGTGGATCAAGCGCGACGACTGCACCGGTCTGGCGGGCGGGGGCAACAAGACGCGCAAGCTCGAATTCCTGCTGGGCGACGCCTTCGAACAGGACGCCGACACCCTGGTGACCCAGGGCGCGGTGCAGTCGAACCATGTGCGCCAGACGGCGGCGGCCGCGGCGACCATGGGGCTGAAGTGCGAGGTGATCCTGGAGGAGCGGACCGGGTCGAAGGCGATCGACTATGTCCACAACGGCAATGTCCTGATGGACCGGCTGTTCGGTGCGGTGATCCGCACCGTGCCCGGAGGTTCGGACATGCCGGCCGAGCTGGAGAAGACCGCAGCGGAGATCCGGGCGCGCGGCGGTAAGCCCTATGTCATCCCCGGCGGCGGCTCGAACCCGATCGGGGCCCTGGGCTATGTCGACTGCGCGCGCGAGATCGTGATCCAGGCCGATGAGCTGGACCTCGCCATCGACCGGATCGTGACAGCGACGGGCAGCGCGGGGACGCATGCCGGTCTGGTCGCCGGGCTGGCGGTGATGGGCGCGGACATCCCGGTGCTGGGCATCGGGGTGCGGGCCCCGAAGGACAGGCAGGAAGCCAATGTCCTGAAGCTTGCAAAGGAAACCGCCGCCCTGCTGGGTCATCCGGACCGGGTGACGGACGGGATGGTGGTAGCCGACTGCGACTATGTCGGTGCCGGCTACGGTCTGATCGACCAGGGTGTGGCCGACGCCCTGATGCTGGCGGCCCGGACCGACGGGATCGTGCTGGACCCTGTCTACAGCGCCAAGGCGATGAAGGGGCTGATCGCGCTGGCGAAGGCCGGCCGGTTCGAGGGCGAACGGGTCGTGTTCCTGCACACCGGCGGGGCCCAGGGCCTGTTCGGCTATCAGGGCGAGCTGGACGCGATGCTGGCCTAACCGGCCGGAGGCGGCGGGCCGGGCGGCGGCGGGAAGTCCAGCGGGGCGACGGCGGCACCGGGTGAGCCGGCGACGACCGCGTCATAGAAGGCAGTGCCGAGCGGCGAGAAGGTGATGGCTTCGATCGCGATGATCATCGCCACCTGGACACCGAAGCCCCAGACCCAGGCCGGGTGAATCCGGCCGGTCTTTCGCAGATCGATGATCATGCCGATGACCGGAAACAGCAGGGTGACGGCGGCGGTCGCCTCCCACGCCCAGGGGACCAGCAGCGGGACCGGCAGAAGCCTGCCGACGCCCGGTCCCATCAGGATGGCCATGGCGGAATAGTGCAGGCGGCGGTGCCAGTCGGTCGATCGGCGAAGCGCAACCGCCGCTATGGTCAGTCCGACGAAGGCGACGAGCGAAAGGGGATCGAAGACCAGGAACTGCAGGGGACGGAAGAAGAAGGGCACAGTCCCCTGGCGGACCATGGCCTCGGTGACCAGCCAGCCCAGGACCAGCATGGGGACCAGCCAGACGGTGGCCAGCCACCCGAGCGGCCGGTGCCAGCGCACCTGACCCGTGGCGATCAGAAGATTCTGGAGAAGGAAGATGACCAGCCAGCCCATGAAGACGACGGCATGGGCGTGGACCATCAGCGGGGCGTCGAAGCTGGAGCGCCCGGTCGCCAGCTGGACCACAAACCCGGCCACCACGATCAGCACCATGGCGATGGCCAGGCCGGGGAAGACGCGGTCTCCGCTCCGTGCACGCCCGGTATTTGCTGTTGTCATGACCACCCCCCGATGTTCGAGACCGACCTTATCGCTCGCGACGGGGATTTCAATGTCGGATAGCGACGGGATGCGAAGATCGGCCGGGCCCTCGCCGTTCCCGAGGTGTGACAGCCGGCCGTGTCGACGGGCTGTGACCGCCCGCGCTGGCGCTTTCCCGGTTTGGCGCTAACAGACGTAAGACCGGCTTCGGGCCGGGACTGGCCCGGCGAACCCGGGCACGCAGGCTCCGGCTCCGGACATCGGGACCGGCAGGATCAGGGAGACGACGGCGCGATGAAGACTCTGGGGGTTCTCGGCGGCATGGGGCCCGCCGCGACGGTGGCGTTCCTGGCGCGGGTGCAGGCGCTGACGCCGGCTGAGGGCGACGCGGATCATATCCGGGTCGTCATGGACATGAACCCGCAGGTGCCGGACCGGAACACCCGGCCGGGCGAGGCCGAGGCCGAACTGGGCCGGATGGCGGAACGGCTGAAGGCGGCAGGGGCGCAGGTTCTGGCCATGCCCTGCAACACGGCCCACGCGCAGAAGCCGGGGATCGTGGCGGCGGGCCTGCCCTTCATCGACATGATCGCCGCGACCGTCGCAGCGGCCAAGGGGTATGACGCGCGCAGCATCGGCATCCTGGCCACGCCGGGCGGGGAGGCGCTGTACGTCTCGGCCCTGACGGCGGCCGGGGTGAAGCCGGTGGTTCTGCAGGGCGAGGATCGGGCCGCCTTCATGGCCTGCGTCTACGGGGTGAAGCGCGGTGACGTCGGTGTGGACAATCGCGCCGAGATGGCGCGGCTGGCCGAGGCGCTCAACGTCGCGGGTGCCGATGCCGTGATTGCGGGGTGTACGGAGGTTCCCCTGCTGCTCGACGCAGCCGATGTGTCTGTTCCGCTTGTCGATTCAGCAGAGGTCCTGGCCAAAGCCTGCGTCAGGGCCTGCATCGACTGATCAGTTGCATGATCCGGTCGCGGATAGGCTGTAATCGTTCTGTGTTGTGCGACTTGATCGCAATATAAAACGGCAATATTTCGGACACGAACTTCACAAGCACGGCCGTTACCGCTGCGCTCCAACACTTTTGGGGAGCACCACCATGTCCGAGATCCATCTGACCGGCAGTCACGACGACGGCGACTTCGAGCTGAACACCTCGTCCAACCCGACCTTCGGGTCGATCCTCGAGGAGCGCCAGTCGCGCCGCACGATCATGGGCGGCATGGCCTCGGTCGCCGCCCTGTTTGGTCTCGCCGGCTGCAAGGACGACAGCGAACAGCCGAAGTCGGACGCCACCGTTTCGGCCGGCTCCTCGGGTGCCACGACCTCGGGCAAGACCGTGAGCCTGACGGGCACGGCGACCGGTTCGACCGGTGTGCTCTGGACCCAGGTCTCGGGGCCGACGGTTGTCCTGACGGGTGCCAACAGCAATACCGCAAGCTTCACCGCGCCCAGCGTGACCGCCGCCACGCCGCTGGTGTTCGCGTTCAACGCTCCGGGTTCGAACAACATCATCGCTACGGCGCAGACGACGGTGACCGTCAGCCCGGCGGTCCTGGGCTTCAACGCCGTGGCCAAGAACCTGCTGGACGTCGTCACGGTTCCGGCCGGCTATTCGGTTTCGGTCCTGTACCGGCTCGGCGACCCGATCAACGCGGCGACGCCCGCCTATGCCAACAACGGCACGGACACCAACTTCGCCGGCCGCGCGGGCGACCACCACGACGCCCTGTATTTCTTCGGCCTCGGCGCCACGACCGGCCTGCGTGACGACAACTCCTCGGCGCGCGGCCTTCTGGCCATGAACCACGAGAACATCACGGCCGCCTATCTGCACCCGAACGGCCCGACCTCGGTCGGCGGCGTCCGTCCGGAAGCCGAGGCCATCAAGGAGATCGAAGCCCACGGCGTGGCCGTGATCGAGGTTCTGAAGGGAACGTCGGGCTGGAACTACGTCCAGAACTCGACCTTCAACCGCCGTATCACCCCGAACACGCCGATGGACATTCGCGGCCCGGCCCGCGGCGACGCGCAGATGCACACCGTCTTCTCGCCGACGGGCGTGGCCGGTCGCGGCACCGTCAACAACTGCGCCAATGGCTATACGCCCTGGGGCTCCTACCTGACCTGCGAAGAGAACTGGGCCGGCTATTTCCGTCGTTCGTCGACGGACAATGCCGCCCGCCCGGCCAAACAGGTCGTCGCCCTGAACCGCTACGGCATGGCGCAGGGTGCCGGCGGCGCGAACAACTGGGCCTCGGTGGTTCCGGCCGTCGCCGGTTCGACCGTGTTCGCCAAGTGGAACGCCTCGGTCCTGTCCGCCGATGCGACCGGCGACTTCCGCAATGAAGCCAACCAGTACGGCTGGGTCGTCGAGATCGATCCCTATGACGCCGCCTCGACGCCGAGGAAGCGCACGGCGCTCGGTCGCATGGGCCACGAGGGCGCCTGGCCCGCCAACTTCGTCGCCGGCCGCCGTCCGGTCTTCTACATGGGCGACGATTCGCGGGGCGAGTATTTCTACAAGTTCGTCTCGGCCACGGCCTGGGTCGCTGCCGACGCGCAGAGCGCCGACCGCCTGTCGATCGGCGACAAATATCTGGACAACGGCACCCTCTATGTCGCGCGCTACGACGCGACCGGAAACGGCGTGTGGCTGCCTCTGGTGTTCGGTACCGGTGCCGTCACAGCCGCCAACCCGGCCTATGCCTTCGCCAACCAGGCCGATGTGCTGATCAATGCCCGTCTGGCCGCCGACGCCGTCGGTGCGACCAAGATGGACCGTCCGGAATGGGCCGCGGTCAACCCGGTGAACGGCGAGGTCTATCTGACCCTGACCAACACCAATGCCGCCAACCGCCCGCTGGCCGGCACGGACGCCGCCAACCCGCGCCACTACAATGACCCGCGCGGCGCCACGAACACGGCCCAGTTCGGCAACCCGAACGGCCACATCATCCGTCTGCGCGAGACGGGCGACAATCCGGAGGCGACCACCTTCCAGTGGGACATCTACGCCTTCGGCGCCGACTCGGACCTGAACGCGGCCAACATCAACCTGTCGGGCCTGGACGCGACCAACGACTTCTCGTCGCCGGACGGCCTGTGGTTCGGCCGCCCGCAGAACGCCTCGGGCCTGGTCAATCCGCTGCTGTGGATCCAGACCGATGACGGTGCCTTCGTCGACAAGAGCAACTGCATGATGCTGGTGGCTCAACCGGGCAACGTCGGCGACGGCGGTGCCCGGACGATCACCAACACCGACGCCTCGGGCGCCACCCGGACCCAGTCGACCTTCGTCGGCAAGGCGCCGGGCATGAGCCTGCGTCGCTTCCTGGTCGGGCCGAAGGAATGCGAACTGACCGGCATCGACTCGACGCCGGACGGCAAGACCATCTTCGTCAACATCCAGCACCCGGGCGAGAATGGTTCGGCGGCGACGCCGTCGTCGTTCTGGCCCGCCAGCCAGACCGGCGGCACGGGCTCGCGCCCGCGCTCGGCGACGATCGTGATCACCAAGGACGACGGCGGCGTGGTCGGCCTGTAGGTCCTGCCTTCATCGCCCGAGACAGGGGGCGCGCCGGCGACGGCGCGCCCTTTTTCGTTGCGGGGATGCGCGACCCGCCGCATTCAGGGCGGGTGAAAAGACAGAATTTGATCATCGACTGCGACCCGGGCGTGGACGACGCGGTGGGGCTGTTGCTGGCCTTCGCCTCGCCGGAGCTGGACCTTCTGGCCATTACGACGGTCGGCGGAAACGTACCGGTCGAGAAGACGACGCGGAACGCGCGGATCATCCGGCAGGTCGCGGGGCGTGAGGATGTGCCGGTATTTGCCGGCGCGGCGCGGCCGCTCAAGCGCGAACCGGCCGGTGCCGGGGAGTTCCACGGGGCCGAGGGTCTGGGCGATCTGGAAGCGGTCGAACCCCATGCTCCGGCGGCGGAGGGTTCGGCGGTCGAGGCCATGGTGCGGATCGTGATGGCGGCACCCGAAAAGACGGTGGCCCTGGCCGTCATGGGGCCGATGACCAATCTCGCCCTGGCGCTGCGGGCCGAGCCCCGGCTGGCCGAGCGGCTCGGGCCGGTGGTGGTCATGGGCGGGGCGCGGTCGGAGGGGGGCAATATCACCCCGTCGGCCGAGTTCAACATCTGGGCCGATCCGGACGCGGCGGCGGAGGTGTTCGCCAGTGGCTGCGAGATGGTCGTGTTCGGGCTGGACGCGACGCATCAGGTTCGGGCGACCGAGGAGCGGATCCGGGCGCTGGAGGCGATCGACATCGGGTCGGCGCTGACCGCGGCGGCGATGGTGCGGTTCTCGCAGCGGATCGAGCGCGACATCGTCGGCTGGGAGGCTGCGCCCCTGCATGATCCGTGTACGGTAGCCTGGCTGCTGAAGCCCGAACTGTTCCGGCTGACGCCCTGCCGGATCGAGGTGGAGACCGACAGCGCCCTGACGCGCGGCCATACGGCGGTCGAGTTCCGGGTCGACCCGGCGAGCGCCCGGCATCTGTGGGCGGTCGAGGCGGACGGGCAGGGGGTGTTCGATCTGATCGCCGGGCGGCTGGGGGGCACCGGCCAATGACCATCACCGTGGTCGGATCGATCAACCTGGACCTGGTGGCCTCGGCGCCGTCGCTGCCGGCGGCGGGAGAGACGGTGACAGGGGCGACCCTGGCGCGGCATCCGGGCGGCAAGGGCGCGAACCAGGCGCTGGCGGCCCGGAAACTGGGGGCCGGGGTCACTCTGATCGGACGGGTCGGCGACGACGCCATGGCGCAGGAGGCGCTGGCCCTGATGGGGGCGTTCGGGGTCGATCTGTCGGGGGTCGAGGTCGATATCGCGGCCCCGACGGGGGTGGCCCTGATCGCGGTCGATCCGTCGGGCGAGAACCAGATCGTGGTGGCGGCGGGGGCGAACCATCGGGTCACGCCGGAACAGCTGCCCGTCCGGATCGAAAGCCCGCTGATCGTGCAGCTGGAGCTGCCGATCGAGACGGTGGAGGCGGCAGTGGGCCGGGCGGTCGGGTTCGTCTGCGCCAACCTGGCCCCCGCCGCGCCGGTGTCGGAGGCCCTGCTGGGGCGCTGCGACCTGATCGTCGTCAACGAGGGGGAGGCGGCCTTCTACGGCGACCTGCTGCACCGGGGCAGGGGTCGGGTGGTGATCACCCGGGGCGCGCGCGGGGCCGAGATGTATCACCGGGGCGTCCAGATGGCCCGGGCTACGCCGCCGGCGGTGGTCGCCATCGACGCGACCGGGGCGGGCGACGCCTTCGTCGGCGCAATCGTGGTCGCCCTGCTGGAGGGGATGGAGCCCGAGGATGCGCTGACCTTCGCCTGCGCCGCCGGGGCGCTGGCAGCGACGCGGGCCGGGGCCCAGACGTCGCTGCCGACCCGCGAAGAGGTCGAGGCGCTGTCAGCTCAGGCCGGAGCGCCCATATAGTCGCGCTTGCCGATCGGCACGCCGGCCCCGCGCAGCAGGTCGTAGGCGGTGGTCAGGTGGAAGTAGAAATTCGGCATGGCGAAGCCGGTGACATAGGGCTGGCCGAGAAACTTCATCTCGCCGCCGGGGAAGGTCAGCGTCACCTCCTTGTCCTCCTGGCCGTCGATCTTGTCGCGCGGCACCGAGGCCAGATAGGCCAGGGTGTCGGCGATCCGCTGCTGCAGTTCGGCGATGGTCGTCTCACTGTCGTCGTTGACCGGGGCGGCGACGCCGGACAGGCGGGCGACGCACAGTTTCGGGCTGTCGCAGGCGGTCTGAACCTGTTTCACCAGGGGGTTCATGTCGTCGATGATGCGCAGCGACAGCCAGGAGTCCGGATCGACACCTGTTTCCGTCCCATGGGCGACGGCCTTGTCGAGCAGGCCGGACAGGGCGCGCAGGCCACGCGAGAAGGGCGTGACGGTCAGGTCGTAGAGTTCAGTCGCCATGTGTCAGTTTCCTTTGAGTACTTTGTGTGCATCTAGCCTTGCCCCGGACGTTTGTCACGCCTTGGCGAAGCGGTGTCCCAAGGCCTAGGGTCGGACGGCCGTCGGGGGGACGGTGAGTGAGAGACGACCTTATGATCCGCACCCTGTCTGTCGTCACCCTCGCGCTGACGCTCGCCGCCTGTCAGCCCTCGGGTCAGGGCGAAGCCGCGCCGGCGGGGCAGGCGACCCTGCCCTCGGGCGATGCCATGCCGGCGACCTATGACTGGCATTTCGTGGCGCACGGCGGGTCGGGCGAACTGGACTTCGGTGATGGCGACTGGGCCGAGGGGGTCAGCGTCTTCACCCTGTCCTGCCTGCCGGATTCGAAGACGGTGCAGATGACCTGGGGCTATGAGAAAGAAGCCGTGCTGACCTCGGGCACGGCGACCGGGACCTTCCAGCCCGCAACGTCCGTACCGACCGACCATCCCGTGATCACCGCCCTGAAGGCCAGCGGCGCCATCGACGTGGGTCTGGGCGGCACCGACATGCGGCTGGTCGCCAGGGATTCGGGCAAGGGTGCGATCGCCGCCTTCTTCGACTATTGCGACACGGGCAAGGACCCGAACCATTCCGTCGAGGCGGCCGAGGCCGAGGACGCGGCCATCGCGGCGGCGGCTGCCGCGCCCGCTGCGGAAGCGACCCCGGCGGTCGAGGGTCCCGCGGTTCCAGCGGTCGAAGTGCCCAAAACCTAGAAGGTCACCACCAGCCGGACGACCTCGCCGGCGTGGAGCCGGTCGAAGCCCGCGTTGATGTCCTCGAGCGCAATGGTCCCGCTCATCAACCGGTCCACGGGCAGGCGGCCCTGACGGTAGAGGGCGACATAGCGGGGGAGGTCGCGGCCAGGCACGCAGGTTCCGATGTAGGAGCCCTTCAGCGTGCGCTCCTCCCCGACGAGTGAGACGACATTGACCGGCAGGGCGGCGTCGGGCGGCGGCAGGCCGGCGGTAATGGTCGTGCCGCCGCGACGGGTCATCTTCCACGCGGCCTCGAGCGCGCGGACCGAGCCGGCCATTTCGAAGACGAAGTCGCCGCCGCCGTGGGTCAGGGCGCGGACCTGATCGACGGCGTCGGAGTCGGCGGCGTTGACGGTCTGGACAGGACCGAGGGTACGGGCCAGGGCCAGCTTGTCTTCGGACAGGTCCACGGCGATCACCGGCGAGGCACCGGAGGCCAGGGCACCGAGCACGCTGGCGAGACCGACGCCGCCCAGACCCACGATGACCGCGCTCTGGCCCGCCTTGATCCGGGCCGTGTTCACCACGGCACCGACGCCCGTCAGGACCGCACAGCCGAACAGGGCGGCCTCGGCGAAGCTGAGGGCCGGATCGATCTTCACCAGCGAGCGGCGTGAGACCACGGCGCGCTCGGCGAAGGCGGAGCAGCCGAGGTGGTGGTTGAGGGCTTGGTCGTGGTGATGAATGCGTCTGCCGCCGGTCAGGAGCTCGCCCTTGCCATTGGCGGCGGCCCCGGGTTCGCACAGGGCCGGACGACCCTCCGCGCACGGATTGCAGTGGCCGCAGGAGGGCATGAAGACCATGACGACGTGGTCGCCGACGGCCAGGTCGGTGACGCCCTGGCCCAGTTCCTCGACCACGCCGGCGGCCTCATGACCCAGGGCCATCGGCATCGGCCGGGGCCGGTCGCCGTTGATGACGCTGAGGTCCGAGTGGCACAGGCCCGCGGCCTTGATGGCGACCCGGACTTCTCCGGGACCGGGCGGGTCCAGGCTCACGGTCTCGATCGAGAGGGGACGGCTGTCGGCGTAGGGGCGGGCGGCACCCATGGCGCGCAGGACGGCAGCGCGGGTGGTGGTCCGGGTCATGAGCAGCCTCGTCGGAAACGCGCGGGTGAACTTCGATAGGCGCTTGACGCGGCGGAGGCCAAGCCCGAGCGTCACGTCAGGATCGGCGATCAAGCCGGCGCTTCGAGGGACGAAAACAGAATGCCGAAACGCGACGAGGGGCCGCTGGCCGACCGGGCGACCTACAAGGCCTACCATACGGTCTCGACGCGCTGGGCGGACAACGACCAGTACGGTCATATCAACAACGCCAAATTCTACGAGTTCGTCGATTCGGCTGTGAACGCCCACCTGATCATCGGCGGGGCGCTGAAGGAATCGATCGGCCTCGTGGTCGATTCAGGCTGCCGCTACACCTCTTCGCTGGCTTTCCCGGACGTCATCGAGGTGGGAATCAAGGTCGATCACATCGGCACGTCGAGCGTGAAATACGGCTTTGCCGTCTTCCGCCGGGGCATGGCCGAGCCGGCCGCCATCGGCCATTTCGTGCACGTCTACGTCGACACCGAGACGCGCCGGCCCAAGCCGTTGCCGGCGGTGCTGCGCGGCGTGGTGGAGAACCTCAGGGCGGGCTAGTTTTCGTCCATGTAGCCCAGCAGGGCCAGGGCGCCGACGGCGGTCAGGACGCCCAGGGCGAAGGCGGCGACGATGGAGCCGGTGGCGACGGCCGTGGAGACGGTCACCGGCCGGCTCTCGTACCATTCGACGATGTCGGCCTCGTCCTCGGTCTGTTCGTCGAAATAGACGTCTTCGGCTTGCATGGAAGGCTCCGGGAGGTTCGATCCCTCAACCCGTCCCGAGCGTTGCGGTTCCCGCCCCTAGCCGTGACAGGCGCGCGACCATGGGCTAGACGCCCGATCACCCAACACCGAACGCGCTCAAGCCGCAAGCGACCGCATCGCTCGCGTCAGCGCCCTTCAAGAGACCAAGATGGCCGGCCATTCCAAGTTCAAGAACATCATGCACCGCAAGGGACGCGCCGACGCGTCCCGCTCCAAACTGTTCTCCAAGCTGTCGCGCGACATCACCGTGGCGGCCAAGTCGGGCATGCCCGACGTCGCCCTGAACCCGCGCCTGCGTCTGGCGGTCAACAACGCCAAGGCCGAAAGCCTGCCCAAGGACGTGATCCAGCGCGCCATCAACAAGGCCGCCGGCGGCGACGTCGATACGATGGAAGAGGTCCGCTATGAGGGCCGGGGTCCCGGCGGCGTCGGCATCATCGTCGAGGCCCTGACCGATAACCGCAACCGCGCCAACTCCAACATCGGCACGGCGTTCAAGAAGAACGGCGGGGCGCTGGGCGAGATGAACTCGGTCGCCTTCATGTGGGACAAGGTCGGCAAGATCACCTACCCCGCCGAGGCCGGGACCGAGGACGCCGTGATGGAGGCCGCCATCGAGGCGGGCGCCCAGGACGTCGAGAGCGATCTGGTCAAGCCGGACATCTACGAGGACGCGCCGGGTCACACGATCTGGACCGCCTTCGAGGACCTGAACGAGGTGGCCGAGGCCATGTCCAGGATCCTGGGCGACGCAAAGTCCACCGCCATCGTCTGGAAGCCCCAGACTGAGGTGCCTGTGACCGGCGAGCATGTCGGGACGCTGATGCGGCTGCTCGACGCTCTGGACGCCGAGGACGACGTCTCGATGGTCTATTCGAACGAGGACATCTCCGACGAAGAGATGGCGAAGTTCGCGGGCTGACCGACGTCCGCCTTCGGGCGACGGACGCCCCGGCTGATCGAGGACGCCCTCTCCGGGTCGCGGTCAGCTGCGGGCATTCGCTTCACAGCGGGTGGATCGCCCCACAGGGAAGGGAACCGCACAGGAATCCCGGTATCGACTCGTTCGGCGACGGCCATTAATCTTTCTGAACGGGAAGGGGTGGGCGGTTCGATTCGAGCCCGCCGCCATCAGGCTCCAGCCGCCCGTCAGCGGGGAATGACATGACGGTATTGTCGAGGATCGATCGGGTTCTGTCGCGGAACAGCAAGGCTCAAGGCCTCGCATCGTCGGTCGAGGCGCGCGAGAGCGGTGACGCCGCCGGCGTCATCGGCGAACGCTTTGAAACCATTCAGGACAGCCTCGACCAGCTGTCGGACATGGCGCGCCGGTTCGGGACCTTCGAGAGCCTGCTGGGCCAGTTGCGCGAGCCGCTGGAAGCCGAGTTCAAGTCGCGCCGGGACGGCCATGTCGAACTGATCAACCTGCGCGCCGCGAACATCGATTCGGTCGGACGTCTGGACGATCTGAGCGCTGAGGCGCGCCGCCTCGGAGACGCCCTGGCCGAGAGCGAGGCCCGCGCCGACGAACTGTCCGCACGGCTGGGCGAACAGACCGCGACCTCCCAGGAAGCGCGCGTCGAGGCCGACCGTCTGCGCAGCGAATTGTCGGTGGCGACCGGAAAGATCGAGGCGCTGGAGACCGCCGATCGCGCATCCGGCCAGCGCATCAAGGAACTGGAGCAGGACCAGGACGCCCTGCGCACCCAGCTGAAACAGGCCGAGACCCTGAGGGCCGAGTCCGAGAACGGCCGCGCCCAGATCCAGCGTGACCACGCCCTGGCGTCCGAAGAAAACACCGTCCTTCGTCGCCGCGTCGACGAGGTATCGGCCGAGATCGCCGCCCTTGCCCGCGTCTCGGCAGCCAGCGAAGGCCAGCTGGCGACCGAACGCGCCCGCGCAGCCTCGGAACAGAGCGAGGCGTCCCGGTCCCTGAGGGCGTTCGAGAACCAGACCGAAACCGCGCGCGCCGAGATCGCCTCCCTGACCTCGCGGCTCGACACGGCCACGGCCCGCGCCAACGGGCTGGAGGTGCTGAACACCGAACAGGCCTCGCGTCTGAGCGAGCTGCAGGCCGGGTCGCATGGAGCGGAGCGCAAGGGGGAACAGCTGCAGATCAGCCTGGACCGCGCCATGGAGCGGATCCGGGGTCTGGAGGCCGAGACCGAGGATACGCGCCAGCGGCTGGCCGGGATGGAAGTGGCCCGTCTGGCCGCCGTCGACCGCGCCGAGACCCTGGCCAAGGCGGCCTCCACCCACGAGAAGGCCATCGCCCGCGCCGAGGACCGGATGCTGAAGATCCAGGCCAAGCTGACCGCCGTTCAGGACGAGCATCAGGCCAGGGCCCAGATTATGAGCCAGCAGACCACGGCCCTGCGCGCCGAGCTGGAAGGCGTCCGCGCCGAAGCCGCGATGTCGGCGGCGGCTCTCGAAGCGGCCCGTCGCGAGCGCGGCGGTCGGCCGATGTCCTCCGAAGGCGGATCGGTCCAGCCTATCATCGGCTGAGGCCCCAGGCGGAACCGTGGGCCAAGCCCGGGTCAGACCGTGCCCGGCCTGAAGGACCTCCGTCCCATGGAGATCGCCCGGCTGATTCTCGACGATCACGCCGCCGCTATGAGCCGGTCGCGGCCGCCGAGGCCGATCACATCAAGGGTGTGAAGCCGGTGAACATGGACCCTGAAGCCTGTATCGAGGCCAACGGCTGAGCCCCTATTCGCCCTGCCTGGCGTAGAGTTTGACGATCTCGAACAGGAAGTCGCGGCCTTCGTAGAGGGAGCGGACGCGGATTCGTTCGTTGAGGCCGTGGACGCCGCCGCCGTCCGGGTCGCCGAACATGCCGGTGACGCCATAGGTCGGGATGCCCGCCGCATTGGTGAAACGGCCGTCCGTGGCCCCCGTCGCCATGGTCGGCAGGATCGGCACATTCGGCCACATCCGGCCCGCGACCTCGCGGATCGGGCCCATGACGGCGTCCGACAGTTCCGGTGGCGGGGCGGTCGGGCTGGGGCGGCCGACGGGGATGATCGAGATCGCCGCATTGTCCATCAGGCGCGTCAGTTCGGCCTGGGTCTCCGCCACCGTGTGGCCGGGCAGGATGCGGCAATTTATGTTGGCGGTGACCTTTTGGGGCTGGGCGTTCGGCGCGTGGCCGCCGTTGATCAGGGTCGGAATACAGGTCGTGCGCAGGGTCGCGTTCCAGGACGGATTGGCGGCCGAGACGCGGGCTGCCGCCGCTGCATCGGGACCTGAGGCGGCGCTGATCGCGCGCATGTCGGCCGCGTGCTGCGGCTGGGTCTCGGCGAGGGCCGCGAAATAGGCGCGGGTGACCGGGTTCAGCTCCAGCGGAAAATCATAGGCGCCGACACGGGCGAGACCCGCCGCCATGGCGACGATGGCGTTGTCCTTCCTCGGGCGGGAGGAGTGGCCGCCGGGATTGGTCAGCTCCAGCGTATAGTCCTGGTAGATCTTCTCGCCCGCCTGGACGGCCAGGGCGACGCGGTTGCCCTCGGCGTCGAGCAGGCCGCCGGCGCCTTCGTTAAGGGCGAAGCCGGCCTGGAGGGTCTGCGGGTGATTGGCGAGCAGCCACTCGACGCCGTTGTGGACGTCGGCGGTCTCCTCGCCGCAGGTCAGGGCGATCCTGATGTCGCGGGTCGGGGTGAAGCCGTCCTGTTTCAGGCGGATCAGGGTGTCGACCCAGACGGCGGCCTGGGCTTTGTCGTCCGAGGCGCCGCGCGCGTAGAAATAGCCGCCCTCCTCGATCAGGGTGAAGGGATCGCGGGTCCAGTCGGCGGCCCTGGCCTCGACCACGTCGATGTGGGCCAGCAGCAGGAGGGCGGGTGCCGAGGCGTCGGAGCCGTGCAGGGTGGCGACCAGATTGCCGTCTTTCGGCCGGTCGGCCGGGGCGAGGACCCGGACGTCGGCTGCCGGATAGCCGGCGGCGGTCAGGTGCGCGCCCATCCGCTCGGCGGCGAGGGTGCAACTGCCTTCCGACAGGGTCGTGTTGGTCTCGACCAGTTCCTCATAGAGGGCCCGGAAGGCCAGCTGGTCGGTGCGAGGCGCCGGAGTGGTCTGCGCGCGGCTGGAGGTGGCGATGGCCATGGCCACGCCGAAGACGACCACGATGACGGCGACGCCGGTCAGCAGTCGCTGGCGGGACTTGCGGACCGCCGCATAGACCGGCTCGTCGAGGTAGTAGACGCCGGCCTGGGCCTGACGGATCGCGTTCTGGCGCAGCAGGCCGCGCAGGGCGAGGCGGGCCAGGTTCCTGTCAGGGGCGAGGGGGATGGCCTTTTCGGGCGAATAGGCCTCGGCGGCCTTGAGCGCCTCGATCATCCGACGCTCGGCCTGCATTCTCTGGGCCGCGATGACGGCGCCTGCGCTGTTGCTCATAGTCCGCTCCCTGTGCGGGAGGGACGCTATGCCCAAGCCGGCGGAAGGGGAAGCGGTCGCAGACGCGAGCGACGGACGCCTTGGTCATTGTCCGGTAACCCTGATTGCGGCATGACTGGAACGAATGACGAACAGCATGATTCACCAAAGCGGGGGGACCCGGATCCTGGGACTGGATCCCGGCCTGCGCCGCACCGGATGGGGCGTGGTGGTGGCCGAAGGGTCGCGGCTGCGCTGGGTCGCGCACGGGGTGGTGACGCCGCCGGAGACCGCGCCGCTGTCCGAACGCCTGCTGTGGCTGCTGGAAAAGGTCGGCGAGGTCTGTGCCGCCCATGATTGCGACGAGGCGGCGATCGAGGAGGTCTTCGTCAATGTGAACCCGTCGTCGACCCTGAAGCTGGGCCATGCCCGGGCGGCGGTGATGCTGGCTCCGGCGCAGGCCGGGCTGTCGGTGGCGGAGTATTCGCCCAATCTCATCAAGAAGGCGGTGGTGGGGGCCGGGCATGCCGACAAGGGGCAGATCGCCTTCATGGTGAAACGGCTGCTGCCGGCCTCCTGTCAAGGACAGGCCGGGGACGTGAAGGCGGATGCGGCGGATGCCCTCGCGGTGGCCATCACCCATGCGCAACTGAGGAAGCGGACCCTGCTTGTTCCTCCCCCGTTGGGGGAGGGGGACCGCGTCGCGGTGGAGGGGGCCAACCCCAGACACCTTCTTCGCGGTGAGCCCCCTCCACCCCAGCGCAAGCGCGCTGCGGTCCCCCTCCCCCGATGGGGGAGGAATACATGATCGGTCGCTTGAGGGGCGTGCTGGCCGAGGTCGAGGAAGGGCACTGCCTGATCGACTGCGCGGGGGTGGGCTATGTCGTCGCCTGTGGCGCGCGGACCCTGACGCGGCTGCCGGCACCGGGCGACGAAGCGACCCTGCATGTCCATTCGCAGTGGAGCGAGGACGGGGGGCCGCGGCTTTACGGTTTCCTGACGCGCGACGAGCGACGGGCGTTCACGACCCTGCTGGCCATCCAGGGGGTGGGGCCCAAGGCGGCGCTGTCGGTTCTGGACGTGCTGCCGCCGGGCGAACTGGCGAGCGCCGTGGCGCGGGACGACAAGGCCGCGATCGGCCGGGCCAACGGCGTGGGGCCGAAACTGGCGCTGCGGATCGTCACCGAGCTGAAGGGCAAGTCGCTGGGCGATGTGTCGTTCACGCCGTCTGTGGCGGGCGTGCACGCCGAGATCGCGCCGCCGGTCCCGAGCGTGACGGGCGAGGCGGTCTCGGCCCTGCTGGGGCTGGGCGTGGCCGAGGTCAATGCGCGCCGGGCCGTGGATCAGGCCCTGATCCGGCTGGGCGACGAGGCCGAACTGTCGGCCGTAATCCGGGCGGCCCTGCAGGAGCTGGGGCGGTGAGAGGTCTTCACTTCCCTTCTCCCCTTGCGGGAGAAGGTGGCAGCCGAAGGCTGACGGATGAGGGGTCACGCCGACTGCTGGGGTGGGTGGATCAGGCGCGGATGGTTGAGGTTAGCGAGACCCCTCATCCGACCTCGCTTCGCTCGGCCACCTTCTCCCGCAAGGGGAGAAGGACGTTATGACCGACGACCGCATCATCTCGCCCGAGCCCGCCCCCGGCGAGGCCTACGACCGCGCGCTGCGGCCGCAGACCCTGTCGGAGTTCGTCGGTCAGGAAGCGGCCAAGGGCAATCTGAAGATTTTCATCGACGCGGCACGGAAACGCGGCGAGGCGCTGGACCATGTGCTGCTGTTCGGACCGCCGGGGCTGGGCAAGACGACGCTGGCGCAGATCGTGTCGAGGGAACTGGGCGTGGGCTTCCGGGCGACCTCGGGGCCGATTCTGGCCAAGGCGGGGGACCTGGCGGCGATCCTGACCAATCTGGAACCGCGCGACGTCCTGTTCATCGACGAGATCCACCGGCTGGCTCCGACGGTCGAGGAGATCCTCTATCCCGCCATGGAGGACCATGTGCTGGACCTGATTATCGGCGAGGGACCGTCGGCGCGGTCGGTGCGGATCGATCTCGCGCCCTTCACCCTCGTCGGGGCGACGACGCGGGCGGGGCTGCTGGCGACGCCACTGAGGGACCGGTTCGGGATTCCGTTGCGGCTTGAGTTCTACACGCCGGAGGAACTGGTGCGGGTTATCACCGGTGCGGCACGCAAGATGGGGACGCCGATCAACGACGAGGGCGCGCGGGAGATCGCGTCGCGGGCCCGGGGCACGCCGCGCGTGGCCGGACGATTACTGCGCCGGGTACGGGACTTCGCCGAGGCCGAGGGCGCGGCAGTGATCGACAGGCTGGTGGCGGCGCGGGCCCTGTCGCGGCTGGAGATCGACGAGGTCGGGCTGGATTCCAACGACCGCCGCTTCCTGAAGGCCCTGATCGAGAACTACGGTGGCGGGCCGGTCGGGATGGACACCCTGGCGGCGGCGATCGCCGAGGCGCGCGATGCGGTCGAGGATGTGATCGAACCTTATCTGCTGCAGCAGGGCTTTATCCAGCGGACCCCGCGCGGGCGGATGGCCTGTGCGAAGGCCTATGCGCACCTGGGCCTGAGCGAACCGCCGAAGCCGATGGTCCCGCCGCAGGGCGGTCTGTTCGAATAGATCAGGGCGCGTCCGGGATCAGACGATAGTTGAGCGCCTGGATCGACCAGGGCGTGGTTGGAGCCAGCAGGACCCGGCCCAAGATATGGCCGTTCTCACAGGTCCAGTCGAAGACGCCGGACAGGGCGCCTGTGCCGACGACGGGCGTGTCGGTGAGGCAGTCGCCGGCGTCGGTCTTCGCCGCCGTCAGGACGGTGCGCCAGTTCCCGACCGAGCGGTCCATCAGGAAATTCATCGCCAGCCGATCCTGCTCCACGGACACGTCCCCGGCGGCCCAGATGGAGCCGGCTGCGGCATAGGCCGAGGCCAGGTCAGCGCTGACGGGAGTCTCGCGAACCGGAGCGGCGCCCGAGCGGACGATCAGGCTGGCGGCCTCCAGCAGGGGCGCGGACGGGCCGGCGTAGGTTCGGTTGGCGAAGGCGAACAGGCCCAGCCCCCGCTCCGGCAGCAGGATCATATAGGACCCGTAGCCGGGGTAGCCGCCGCCATGGGCCAGGACCGGGCCGAGCTCGCAATCGGTCGAGACCCGCAGACCCATGCCGTAGGCGACCCCGACCGGGCAGGGCGTTCCGTCGGGCAGGGTGCGGACGCTGGCGGAGACGAAGTTGGAGCCGGTCGCCATCTCGCGCACCGTCGAGCGGCGGACCGGGCCGGTCTCTGCGTCGTCGCGGGCGGGCCAGGCGGACAGGAGGAAGGCGATCCATTTCGTATAGTCGGGAGCGCTGGTCTGGACCCCGCCCATCGATCCGAACACGCCGTGACGCATGTCCGGCTCGGGCACCCAGGCCTCGTTCTCCCAGCGGTAGCCGAGGGCGCGCTGGACCGGGTTCGAGGCGAAGACGTCATAGCCGGTCGAGTTCATGCCGAGCGGCTGCATGAGCTCTTGCTGGATATAGTCATTGTACGGACGACCGGAGACATTGGTCACGATCCGCCCCAGCAGGGCGTAGCCGAAATTGGAGTATTCGAACGCCATCCCGGGCGCGCGGGTGAAGGGGACGCCCGTTTCGAGCATGGCGGTGAATTCGGCCTCGGTCAGGACCTGCTGCCGGTCGCCCCAGGGATCGTCGGTGACGAAGCCCGCGGCGTGGTTGAGCAGGTCGCGGACCTTGATCCGGGGCGAATCCGCCGTGGGCCAGGTCCAGTTCGCCATCTCCGGCACATGGGTCTCGGCGAGGTCGTCGAGGGACAGTTTTCCCTCGTCGCGCAGCTTGAGGATCGCCAGGGCGGTGAAGGCCTTGGACATGGAGGCGATGCGGAACAGGGAGTGCAGGTCGACCGGTGCCTGGCTGGCCAGATTGCGCCGGCCGGTGAAGCGGGCGTGGCGAAGCTGACCGTTCAGGACGACGCCCCAGATCAGGCCGGGGGCGTGGGCCTGGGCCTGCCAGCGGTCGAAGTTCGCATCGATCTGCGCCACCGCCTCGTCGAAGGTCGTGGGGGCGGGCGCGGGCGCCGGGGTCTGGGCGAGGCCCGGCGTGGCGGTGACCAGAGCCAGGGCGGCGACGGCGGCGGTCAGGCGGCGATGCATGGCTTTCCCTTCAACGGACAACAGCTAACGCGTCGGTCGCGTGGCGCGCCAGTTAACTTTTGCAGGCCGCTTGCAAAGCGCGGGGCGCGGGACTTTGGTGTCGGTGAACCGGAGACCGACCATGATCCTTCGCGCACTCGCTGCCCTGTCCGTGCTGTCCGGCGGGATCGCGCTGGCCGCGCCCGCCATCGCCGCCGATCCGGTGTTCACCGACACCGCCTGTCCGGCCGAGTGGCCGACCGGAGTGCGCGAGGTTCGTTGCGGCACGCTGACGGTCGACGAGGCGCGCGACGGGTCGAGCGAGCGGCGGATCGACGTCGCCGTGGTGATCGTCAAGGCGTCGACGCCGTATCGCGACGCGTCGGGGCATCTGCTGCCGCCTGTGGTGAATTTCCACGGCGGGCCGGGCGGGGCCTCGACGCCGGGCGTCGGTCGCATGTTGCAGGCCGCGCAGCAAAACCCGGACGCCCTGGCCGTCGATCAGGACATGATCTTCTTCGACCAGAGAGGTGCCGGTCTGGGCTCTCCGTCGATGGATTGTCCGGGCGTCGAACTGACCGACGCGGGGCCGCCGTCGGACGAGGATCGCGACGGGCTGATCGCGTGTCTGCGGGGCTATCAGGCGCAAGGGATCGATCTGAACTGGTACAATGCCGCCGCCATCGCCGACGATGTGCGCGACCTGACGCAGGTGCTCGGGCTGGAAAAGATCGACTTGCGCGGCGGCTCTTACGGGCCCCGGATCGAGGCCGCCGTCATCACCCATCAGCCGCAGATCGTGCGCGCCGTCGTGATGGACAGTCCGTGGCCGCCCGAGGGCAACTGGGCCGTGGGCACGCCCGAGCAGGTCTCGACCGCGGTGCGGATCATCCTCGCCAAATGCGCGGCCCAGGCGGACTGCAGCGCCCGCTATCCCGACATGCAGGCGCGGTTCGAGGTCGAGGCGCGGCGCTGGCTGGCAGGACCGATCACGGGCAGGGACGGGCGGACGTTCAATGTCGACGACCTGTCCGCCTTCCTGATGGACACCACCTACAGCCGGGTCGGGGTGCGCCGCCTGCCGGCCGATCTGGACAGGATCCTCGCCGGCGACCTGACGCCCGTCGCCGAAATCGCCGAGAGCCGGACCTACTATTTCGAAGGCCAGCACATGGCGCACCTGTGCAAGGAGGAGCTGCCGTTCGAATCGAAGGCGCGGCTGGTGGCCGGGGCGGCGGGCGATCCGGTGGCGGAGGTGCTGGTTCCGTCACTGTCGCGGCTGTTCGACGTCTGCGAGGCGATCGGCGAGCGTCCGGCCGATCCGATCGAGAACGCGCCGGTCGTGACCGACATCCCGACCCTGTTCGTCGCCGCCGAGATCGATCCCGGCTGCCCACCGGCCCTGACAGAGGCCGCCGCACGGGGCTACGCCAACAGCCAGGTGGTGATCGTGACCAACGCCACCCACGGGGTGATCAACGCAAGCCCCTGCACGCGGGCGATGGCGCGGGACTTCCTGCGCGACCCGTCGGCGCCGGTGGACCGCAGCTGTCTGCCGGCCGCAGGCACGCCGCTGGACTTTACCCTGGATCCGCCGGCCGCATGATCGACCAACCCACCGCCGGCCGTTTCGAAGGCCGGGCGCACCTGTTGCCGGTGCGGGTCTATTACGAGGACACCGACTTCACCGGGGTGGTCTATCACGCCAACTACGTCCGGTATTTCGAGCGCGGGCGGTCGGATTTCCTGAGGCTGGCGGGCATCGGCCACACGCAGTTGCTGGAGATCGATCCGCCGCTGGCCTTTGTGGTGGCGGAGATGAAGCTGCATTTCATCAAGCCCGCGCGGATCGACGACGCCCTGGTGGTGCGGACCACCTATGACGCTGTGAAAGGGGTGCGGCTGCTGATCTCCCAGGTCATCGAGCGGAAGGGTGAGGCGCTGTGCCGGGCCGATGTCACCGCGGTCTGCATCCATCTGGACGGCCGGCCGCGCAGACCGACGAAGGCGCTGGTCGAGGCGGTGACGCCGTGGCTGGCAAACGACTGACGGACTGGTAACTTGCTGGAAGCCCGGGCGCGGCTAGACTCGCGCGCGGCTTCGTCAGGAATCGACGGCCGTCCAATACGCCCCCCGGCCATAGAACCGCCACGCCGCATGGCTCGATAGAGTCCGACTGCACTTCCCAGGATCCGCCCATGACCGTCGCCGCCACTGTCGCCTCCGAAGCTTCGATGCTGAACCCGGTGACCCTGTTCCTGGCCGCCGACTGGGTGGTGAAGAGCGTGATGGTCGGCCTGGCCGTCGCCTCGGTGTGGTCGTGGACGGTGATCATCGACAAGGCCTTTCGCTTCACCGCCCTGAACACCCAGGCCAACGCCTTCGAAAAAGCCATCGCCTCGGGCCGGTCGCTGGAGGATGTGGCGGCGCAGGCGGGACCGGAGCCGGAGCATGCCCTGCCGCGCATGCTGTTGATCGCCCTGTCGGACTGGCGCGAGACGCGGCGCAAGGGTCCGCTGACCGATACCGAGGGCAATCTGCTGATCTCGCGCATCGACCGCAGCCTCGATTCCCTGATCGCGCGCGAGGGCCAGCGGATCGAGGAAGGCCTGGGCGTGTTGTCGGTGGTCGCCACGGCCTCGCCCTTCATCGGCCTGTTCGGCACGGTCTGGGGCATCATGAACGCCTTCGGGCGGATTGCGGCGGCGGGGAACACCAATCTGACGACCGTTGCGCCGGCTATCGCCGAGGCCCTGTTCGCCACGGCCATCGGCCTTGCGGCGGCCATTCCGGCCTATATCGCCTACAACAAGTTCTCCATCGACGCGGGCAAGTTCACGGGCCGTCTGGAAAGCTTCGCCGACGACCTGCAGGCCGCGGTGGCGCGCCGTCTGGGCGGAGGCTCTGCGCCGGTTGCGCCCCCGCCGCCGCCGCCGTCCGCCCCTGACCTGTCCTTCCGCCGGAGCGTCTGAGTCGTGGCCGGTGGTGGGGCGATGGGCGGAGGCGGAGGCCATGTGCGGGGCCGACGCCGCGCCCGGAAACGGCCATTGAGCGAGATCAACGTCACGCCCCTGGTGGACGTGATGCTGGTGCTGCTGATCATCTTCATGATCTCGGCACCGCTGCTGACCGTGGGCGTGCCGGTCGAACTGCCCAAGACCGAGGCCAGCGCAGTCGAGACCGACAAACCGCCGGTGACGGTGTCGATCGACCGCGAGGGCGCGATCTTCGTCCAGCGCGACGAGACGGCCTACGACGCCCTGACGGACCGGGTGGCGGAAGCCGCCGAGGGCACGGACCGCGAGGACCTGTCGATCTTCGTGCGCGCCGACGGGCGCGCGCCCTATCAGGCAGTGGCGCGGGTCATGGCGCGGCTGTCGGCGGCCGGTTTCACCAAGCTGAACCTGATCACCGATACGGCGGAACCGGCTCCGGGCGGGGAAGGCTGAGCCATGGTGGCCTCGCGTCCGTCACCGGCGGTCCTGGGCGCGCTGCTGCTGCATGCGGGCGTGGCGGCGATGTTCCTGATCCGCTGGCCCGAGAGCGAGGCCGAGATCATGCCGACCGTGTCGTCGGTGCCGGTGTCGATCATCTCCTCGGCAGTGGTCGAGGCCGCCGCGCCCGACAATCCTTCGGAAGAGCTGGTGACCGAGGAGGCCGCGACCGCGCCGGTCGAGACGCCGCCGGAACCGGTCCCGCCGGCGCCCACGCTTCCCGCTCCGACCCCGCGGCCCACGCCGACTCCGACCCCCAGACCGACCCCGCCCCGTCCGACGCCGCCGAGGCCCACGCCGCCCCGTCCGACGCCGCCCCGACCGGCTCCGGCCCAGCCGCAGCCCTCGCTGGATCTGGACGCCCTCGCCGGTCCGCGTCGGCCTGCGCCGACGCCGGGGCCTCGCGCGCCGACGGGCCAGCAGGGGCGGGGACAGGCGGCGCAGGCGACGGGACCGCAGCTGACCGCCATCTTCAACCAGGTCTATCCGAACTGGACCCTGCCCTGCGACATCCCCGGGGCGAACCAGCTGCGGATCGAGATGGACGTGACCCTGTCGGCTGAAGGGCGGATCACCTCGGGCCCGACACTGCGCAATCCACGATCCGATTCGGTCTATCGCGCCGCTGCAGACGGGGCGCTGCGAGCCATTCGCCAGACGGCCCCGTTCGATGTTCCGGCGGGTTTCCCGGGCGGCGCGTTCAGGCCGACGTTCAACACCGAACGGGCATGCCGGAACCGCTAGGCGTCTGCGCTTTTGATCAGCGCCAAGGCTTCGGCTCCGCCCTTGACCGCCCGCGGCGAAAGACGTCGGTCGAAGGTCGCGAGACGCCCGCCGTTGTGCACGGCCAGAGCGAGAAGGTAGGTGTCGGTGATCTGGCCGTGACTGGTCAGTCGTGCGGTATCCACGAGCGGTGATGACAGCAGGCTGATGGATTCCGGCCAGAAGACATGGCCTGGTCGCTGGCAGACCCGCTTGAGAATCTCCGCCATGTCCGACGCAGTTCCCTGCATCTGATAGGACGGCTTGCCGGCGATGCGAATGAAGGCGTGTTGCGTAATCGGACACGTCGCCCAGCCTTCGTCGATGGTTTGTTCAAACCATGCTTTGGCATAGGCGTTGTGGACGTGATCGGGGTCAATCAGAGCGATCAGGACGTTCGCGTCGAGAAGATGGATCAACCGTCTTCATCCCTCGCAGCGTTGACCATCTGCATCGTCACGACGGCCCCGCGCCTTGGCAGCTGCGGGAAGCCGTTCCACATTTCCAGCTCCGGGCCCGATGTCTCGAAGGACTTGCGCAGGCGCTCGGACACCACGTCCCCGATTGAACGATTTTCGTGGTCGGCGATCGCTCTGGCTCGCTCCAAAAGGTCATCGTCGATGGTCAACGTCGTTCTCATGGCCGGAGCATAGCGCATCACGCATCACGCATCAATTCCTGACGATGCCTGACGGGACCGCCCGGCAAAGGTTGCCGTCCCGAAAGTCGCCCCATTCGCCCGCAAGCTTCAGCCTGTACTGGCGTTTGTCACACGGTCTGGCGATAAGGACCGGGACATCTCGCCAGGCCTTGAGGAGACACCGATGCGTCTGAACCTGCTTCTGAGCACCGTGGCCGCCATCGGCATTGCCGCGACCTCGATGGCGCAGGCCCAGTCGACGCGGGATCTGAACGGCCCTTCGCGCCAGCAGACCCAGGCCCAGCCGGCCCAGACGGGCGAACCGATCGAGGTCGAGATCGATCAGGGCGTGCTGCGGCCGTTCCAGATCGCCGTCGCCCCGTTCAGCGGCCAGAACGGTGCCTCGATCGCCGATGTTCTGTCGGGCGACCTGCGCCGCTCGGGCTTCTTCGAGCCGATCAACCCGGCCAGCTTCATCGAGACCAATCTGAGCCTGGCCAATGCGCCGAACTTCCCGCAGTGGACCCAGATCGGGGCCCAGGCGGTTCTGTACGGTTCGGTCTCGCCGCGACCGGACGGCCGGAACGACTTCGGCTTCCGACTGTATGACCCCTACCGTCAGTGCCAGCTGGTCAGCTACAATTTCACCGCCACGCCCGAGCAATGGCGCCGGATCGCGCACAAGATCGCCGACGTCGTCTATGCCCGGATGACCGGCGAGACCGGCATCTTCGACACCCGCATCATCTATGTCGCCGAGAGCGGCACGGAGCTGAACCGCCTGTCGCGCCTCGCGATCGTGGATCAGGACGGGTACAACCCTGTCTTCCTGACCGATGGCTCGGAGATCATCCTGACGCCGCGCTTCTCGTCCAACTCCGACGAGATCACCTATATGGCGCTGGGCGAGGACTACAGCCGTATCTACCTCTACAACCTGACCACCGGTCGTCGTGAAAGCCTGGGCGAGTTCGACGGCCAGGCCTTTGCGCCGCGCTATTCGCCGGATGGGTCGAAGGTCGCCTTCTCGATCGTCCGGGGCGGCAATACCGACGTCTATGTGATGAACCTGAGGACGCGGCAGCTGTCTCGTCTGACCAGTGATCCGGGCGTCGACACCTCGCCGTCGTTTTCGCCGGACGCGTCGCGGATCGTGTTCAACTCCGACCGGACGGGGACGCCGCGCCTCTATGTGATGAACGCCGACGGCTCGGGCCAGCGGCCGATCTCGCGGGGCGGTGGCAGCTATACGGCTCCGGCCTGGAGCCCGCGCGGCGACCTGATCGCCTTCACCAAGTCCGGCGGCGGCCAGTTCGGCATCGGGGTGATGGGCGTCGACGGGTCCGGCGAACGGATGCTGAGTCGCTCCTATTTCGAGGAGGGCCCGTCCTGGGCTCCCAACGGCCGCTACCTGATGTTCTCGCGCCAGACGCGCGGCGGGAACACCAACCTGTGGATGGTCGACCTGTCCGGCCGCGTCATCGCCCAGTCGGGATACCAGGGCCGGGGTTCAGACCCCGCCTGGTCGCCGCTGCTGGACGAAAGCCCCAGCAACCTCGGCGTCGGTCAGGGGGCCGACAGCTGCTCTTCGTAAAAAGCCGTTCGGGGGACCCGCCCGAACAACAGTGCGTTATCGCCGGAGACGGCACAGACAAAAGCCACGGTTCGCGACCTATGCTCAAGCTTCGCAGGACCGCCACCCAGAAGGAGACGACCCGATGATGACCGCTTCCACGATGACCAGGTTCGCGTTGGTCGGTCTGGCTGTTCTGTCGATGGCCGCCTGCGCGCCCCGCGCCCCGGTGACCGGCGCGACGGACGGGACCGGCACCCCGGCGGTCGACAATCCCGCCTATCCGGGCCCCGGCAACGGCGGCATCGAGGGCGGCAATATCGGTTCGGGTGCGCCCGGCTCGGAACAGGACTTCATCGTCAACGTCGGCGACCGGATCTATTTCGACCTCGATTCCTATTCGGTCAGCCCCGAGGCCTATCCGCGGCTGGATGCCCAGGCCGCCTGGCTGTCGCGCTATCCGGGCGTCACCGTCCGCATCGAGGGCAATGCCGACGAACGCGGCACCCGCGAATACAACCTCGCCCTCGGTGCCCGCCGCGCCGAATCGATCCGCAACTATCTGATCGAACGCGGCGTCTCGGCCGGCCGCATCGATACAATCAGCTTCGGCAAGGAACGCCCGATCGCCGTCGGCTCCACCGAGGACTCGTGGGCCCGCAACCGCAACGGCCACACGGCGATCGCTTCGGGCGCTCAGTAGGCAAAACGTGTCTCCTCCCTGTCGCGCAGCGATGGGGAGGTTGCGGCGAGCTCTTCGTGAGCTGACGGAGGGGGCGACCCGGTTTGACCGGGGAGCCATCACCAGCCCTCATTCCCGCCGCTACCTCGCCCCCTCCGTCACGGCGCTGAAGAAGCGCCGCGCCACCTCCCCATGCTTCGCACAGGGAGGAGACCGATCCGCCCTTGCTCGCTCCCTCGCTGCACTGCACATAGGGCCGACGCAGAGCCGGAGGGGGCCATGGTGGATATCGATGCGGCGGGCGGTCTGGCGACCGGCGGGCTGATCGCGGGAGCGATCGAGAAGCCGACGGGCAAGGCCGGCGAGCACCACGCCGGGACCTGCAGCGACTGTGGCGAGCCGACCACCGGAAATTTCTGCGCCAACTGCGGCCAGCCGACCCATGTGCATCGCAGCCTCCTGCATCTCGGCGAGGAAGTGCTGCACGGGGTCATGCATTTCGACGCCCGGATCTGGCGCACCCTGCCGCTGTTGTTGCTCAATCCGGGACGGCTGACGCGCGAGTGGATTCAAGGCAAACGGACCCGCTACGTCTCGCCCCTGGCGATCTTCCTGTTCACGATATTCCTGATGTTCTTCGCCCTGAGTTTCGCGGGCGACTTCGTTCCGAACGAGACGCGGAGCCTGGACGAGCAGATCGCCAATGCCGAGACGGCGGTGGCTGAACTGCAGACCCAGATCGCCGCGAACGCGCCCAGTGTCGCGGCAGACGAGCCCGGAGCCGAGGGCGTCGAGGCGGGGCTTGAGGCCGGTCTGGACGCGGCCGAGAACCAGCTCGACGGCCTGAAGGAGGCCAAGGCCGCGGGGCCGCGCGCCGACGGCCTGACGCCCGGAAGCTGGCAGGCCAACATGGCCGATACGGTCCATGACGAGAATTTTGTCGTCGTCGGCATCGGCGACAAGAAGATGCAGGAAAAGATGCTGCACAAGCTCGGGAATCCCGACCTAGCCGTCTATAAATTCCAGCAGACGACCTACAAGTTTGCGTGGCTTCTGGTCCCGTTCTCGATCCCGTTCGTCTGGCTCCTGCTCGCCTGGAAGCGCGGATTCACCTGGTACGATCACGGGGTGTTCGTGCTCTACTCCCTGACCTTCATGTCCATCCTGTTCGTGGCGTTCGGCGTCCTTGGGCGGATGAGCGGGTGGTTCTCAGGGTTCCTCGGCGTGGTCGGGACCTTCGCTGTCCCGCTTCACATGTTCGCCCAGCTGAAGGGGACCTACGGGTTGTCGATCTGGTCGGCGCTGTGGCGCACGGTGCTGCTGCTGTTCTTCTGCCTGTTTGCTTCGACCCTTTTCGTCGTCGCCGTCTTCTATCTGGGCTTCGGCGCCTGACGCCTTGCGGCGGCCTCAAATCGATGAAAGCTGTAGCGTCATGAAGAGCCCATTCTCGTTCCGGAACATCGCCCTCGCCGTGGTGGGCTGCGGCCTGATCGGCGGCGCGGTGATCGCCCAGACCCAGCCCCTGCCCGCGATCCAGTGGGATGTCCGCCGCCTCGACACCCTGGACCGCAACGTTCGCCGGCTCGAGCGCGCCCTGATCCAGCGCAACAATCAGGTCGGCGAGCCCCTGCTGGTCGAATCCGATCCGGAGCTGATCGCCCTGAAGGGTCGGGTGGCGCAGATGGATCGCCGGCTTCAGGACATGGAGCAGACCGTCCAGCGCGTGAACGCGGACCTGGAGCGGCTGACCTTCCAGCTGGACGAGAGCGATCGCGACAACGCCGCCCTGCGCAGCCGGTTGAACGATGCGGACAACCGCGTTGGACGGCTGGAGAACGCCGCTGAAGCGGCCAGACGCGCCGCCGAGGCCGCCGCACAGGAGGCCGCAGAGGAGGCCGCGCGCGGGCCGCGTTCGCCGACCGGCGACGCCGTGTCCGACCTGGCCGCCGCGCGTGCCCTGACCGATCCTGCCGCGTCGCGCGCCGCGCTCGAGGCCGTGGCGACCAACTGGCCGGATACGCCGTCGGGCAAGGAAGCCGTCTGGCGTATCGGCGACATCCTCCGCGCCACGGGGGATCAGGCCGGTGCCGTGCAGCAGTACGCCACCGCCCTGTCCGGTTGGCCGACACTGCCGTGGGCCGGGGAGGTGACGCTGAAGCTCGCGCGCGGGCTGGAGGCGACCAACCGGGACGCCCAGGCCTGCGCGGCTCTGGGCGAATTTGTCCGGCGCTATGAGCGGACCTCGACGCCGGCCCTGCGCGCCATCGCTGCGGACACCCGGACCCGGGCGGCCTGCCGCTGAGCCCGAGCGACGCGGCCGGGCTGGAAGGCCGGGTCGCGGTGCGGCTGGAGGCGCGGCTTCAGACGAACGTCGATCATCCTGTCGCCCTGGCCCTGTCCGGCGGCGGGGACTCCATGGCTCTGCTGGAAATCGCGGCCGTGTGGGCGAAGGGGGCCGGGCGACGGCTGCTGGCGATCACTGTGGATCACAGGCTGAACCCGGACAGCGCGGACTGGAGCCGCCGCTGCCGGGCTGCTGCGCGGGCGCTCGAGGCGGACTGGATCGAATGCCGCTGGGAGGGGGAGAAGCCGGGGACCAGCCTGCCCGCCGCGGCGCGTCGTGCGCGGCATGGCCTGATCGCCGATGCCGCGCGGGAGGCGGGGGCCAGGGTCGTCCTGTTCGCCCACACCGCCGACGACATCGCCGAGAGCGACTGGATGCGGGAACGGGGCTCGACCCTGGGCCGGCTGAGGGAATGGTCGCCGAGCCCGGCCTGGCCCGAGGGGCGGGGGCTGATGTTGCTGCGGCCGATGCTGGACGAGCGGCGGGAGATTTTGCGGGAGTGGTTGCGGGAGGGGGGCCGGGACTGGATCGAGGATCCGGGGAATGCTGATGCCCGGTTCACGCGCTCCCGAGCCCGTGTGGCGTTGAACCCTCTGCCTTCGGGAGAGGGCTTGAGGCTCGCAGAGCGGAGCGATGCGCCAGGCCGAAAGGGTGAGGGGCTTGGCCTCACCGGGACACACCATGCCCCTCACCCTTTCGCGCAAGAACGACGGCAAGCCGCCGTGCGCTCAATCCCTCTCCCGCTGGGAGAGGGAATTGAGATCGATCGCTCTGTCGGTACGACAGGACTGGCGGCGATGCTTCTCTGCGCATCCGGTGGCGAGGTGCCCCCGCGCGGGGATCGGCTCGAGAGGCTGGCGGAACGGTTGAATGCAGCCGAAGACTTCACCGCCACCCTCGTCGGCGCGCGGATCGAGGCGCTCGGCGAGAACGTCATCGTCGGTCGCGAGGCCGGAGAACTGCGGCGCCGTCCCGTCCCGGACGTCGCGCTTGAGCCCGGCCGGTCCGCGGTCTGGGACGGGCGCTATGAGATCACCGCCCGCGAGCCGGGCTGGACCGTCACCGCCGCGTCCGGTCGCCTGAACGCCCTGTCCAGAGCGGATCGCGCCATCGTGAACACGGTTCCGCCCTGGGCCCGCGCGGCTCTGCCGGTCCTGATCCGGGACGGCGGAGATGCGCCGGTTCTTGCATGGCGGGAGGCCGGAGTTCGCGCCCTGGCGCCGCGCCGTCTGGCCCTCGCTCTTGCCGGGGTCCTGGGCGAAACGACGCAGGAAAGCGACCTCGCCGGAACCATCCATGGCGAAACGCCGCCGCCTGACCTATTTTGACGACGACGACGTAACATCTGCCGGCCCACAGGGTCGGCGACGAGGATTTCAGACCGATGAACCTGCGTAACCTGGCGATCTGGGGCGTGATCATACTGGGCCTTCTGGCCGTCTATGCCGCCATCAGCCAGAACGGCGGCGCGACGCTGCCCGGACAAGCCGCCGGCCCCCAGGCGCGGCCGGTGACGATCAGCTATTCCGAGCTGAACGACCGCGTCGCGGCCGGTGAGGTGAAGTCGGTGATGATCTCGGGCGATCAGGTCACCGGCGTTTACAAGAACGACAACCGGTTCACCGCCGTCGTGCCGATCTCGGACAACCAGCTGGCTGCTCGACTGGACGCCGCCGGCGTCGATGTCGGCGCCAAGACTATCCGCCAGTCGATCTGGATGAGCGCCCTGCTGGGGCTGCTGCCGATCCTGCTGCTGGTCGGGGTGTGGATCTTCTTCATGCGCCAGATGCAGGGCGGGGCCCGCGGCGCCATGGGCTTCGGCAAGTCCAAGGCCAAGCTGCTGACCGAGCACAAGGGGCGCAAGACCTTCGACGACGTCGCCGGCGTGGACGAGGCCAAGGAAGAACTTCAGGAGGTCGTCGACTTCCTCAAGGATCCGGCGAAGTTCCAGAAACTGGGCGGCAAGATTCCCAAGGGGGCCCTGCTGGTCGGCCCTCCCGGCACCGGCAAGACCCTGCTGGCGCGCGCCGTCGCGGGCGAGGCCGGCGTGCCCTTCTTCTCGATCTCGGGTTCGGACTTCGTGGAAATGTTCGTCGGCGTCGGCGCATCCCGCGTCAGGGATATGTTCGAACAGGCCAAGAAGAACGCCCCCTGCATCATCTTCATCGACGAGATCGACGCCGTCGGTCGTCACCGCGGCGCAGGGCTCGGCGGCGGCAACGACGAGCGCGAGCAGACGCTGAACCAGCTGCTGGTCGAGATGGACGGGTTCGAGGCCAATGAAGGCATCATCCTGATCGCCGCCACCAACCGTCCCGACGTGCTGGACCCGGCCCTTCTGCGTCCCGGCCGCTTCGACCGTCAGGTCGTGGTGCCGAACCCCGACGTCGCCGGACGTGAGCGTATTCTCCGCGTGCACATGAAGGATGTGCCCCTGGCCGCCGATGTGAACACCAAGACCATCGCGCGCGGCACGCCCGGCTTCTCCGGCGCCGACCTGGCCAATCTGGTCAACGAGGCGGCCCTGATGGCGGCGCGCAAGGACCGTCGCATGGTCACCCAGCGCGATTTCGAGGACGCCAAGGACAAGGTCATGATGGGTGCCGAGCGCAAATCCATGGCCATGAACGAGGAAGAGCGCCGCCTGACCGCCTATCACGAGGGCGGCCACGCCATCGTGGCGATGAACGTCAAGATGGCCGACCCGGTGCACAAGGCGACCATCGTCCCGCGCGGACAGGCCCTGGGCATGGTGATGCAGCTGCCGGAAGGCGACCGCTATTCCATGAAATACCAGCAGATGATCGACCGGATCGCCATCATGGCCGGTGGTCGCGTCGCCGAGGAACTTATCTTCGGCAAGCAAAACATCACCTCCGGAGCGTCCTCGGACATCCAGCAGGCGACCAAGCTGGCCCGCCGTATGGTGACCCAGTGGGGCTTCTCCGACGTCCTCGGGACTGTGGCCTATGGCGAGAACGAACAGGAGGTCTTCCTGGGTCACTCGGTCGCGCGCAGCCAGAACATCTCGGAAGAGACCGCCCGCACCATCGACGCCGAGGTCCGCAAACTGGTCACCTCGGGCTGGGATGAGGCGCGTCAGATCCTGACCGACAAGGCCGCGGATCTGGAGACCCTGGCCCAGGCCCTGCTCGAGTACGAGACCCTGTCGGGCGATGAGATCAAGGACCTGCTGGAGAGGGGCGCCGCGCCGAACCGCGACGAGAACAACTTCCCCAACGCCGGTCCGTCGGTGTCTGTGCCGGTGACGCCGGTGTCTGACGGCGTGACGGTCGAGGTGCAGACAGTCCACTGACATAGCCTCGGCCACCTTCCCCCTTCAGCGGGAAGGTGGCAGGCGTCAGCCTGACGGACGGAGGCTCACGAGCGAGCCTCACCGACAGGCAGCGGGGGCGCTGACAGAGCCTGTATCCGAGCGGCTCCGCCGCCCGCCCCTCCCCGAAATCGGGGAAGGGATCGTTGTGCTTTTCCCCATCCCGGCAACCGGCTGAACTGGCCGGGCCTGCAGCCGCAAATCCCTGTGACCGGTCGCTCACGATGAACTTGTTTGCATTTCAAACATGTCTATGAGATACGCTCCTCTATCGAGAGAGGAGCTACTGTTATGCCGTCATCCCAAACCTGTCCGCCCGAGCGCCTGCACGGCCTCGACACCCTGCGCCGGACCGCGCTGAAAGCCGGAGCCCTGGCGGTCAGCGTGCTGGCCTTCGGCGTGGCCGCGCCGGTGATGGCCCAGAGCCCGGCGGCCCAGAGCCAGGCGACTCAGAGCCCCGCCGGACCCGGCGGCTATGTCCGTCCCGCTGCGCCAGGCCGACTGGTTGAGGTGGCCGTGGGCCGGCGGCTGCACATCTTCTGCAAGGGCCAGGGCACCGGGCCCACCGTGATTTTTGAGGCCGGGCTGTCGCAGTTCACCGCCAACTCGAGCATGAGCGCTGCGCAGGATGCGATCGCTGCCTTCGCGCAAGTCTGCACCTATGACCGCGCGGGGATGGGCTGGAGCGACCCCGCCCCGGAAGGCTGGACCTATCCGGACCGAACACGGGATCTGCACGCCCTGCTCCAGGGGGCCGGGATAGACGGCCCCTATGTGCTGGTCGGCCATTCGCTCGGCGGGCTTCTGATCCGGGCCTACGCCCAGGCCTATCCCGATCAGGTGGCGGGTCTGGTGCTGGTGGACGCCACCTCGGAACGAAATCTCCCCGAGTTCGAAGCCGCCCGGGACTCGACCGTCTCGCAGATCGACGCAGCACTCGCTGTTTCGCAGCCGGGCGTTCCAGTCATCGGTATGCCGGCGGGCACATCCGCAGAAGTGCAGATGGCGTTCACGCCGGAGGTCCTGCGAGGAGTGAAGGCGGAGTTCGAGGCCCTTGCCCTGCTTGATGCCGCGACGCTCCCGCCGGGTGCGCCGGGCGTACTGGGTGACCTGCCGCTGATCGTCATCCGCCGGGGGCGGACGATGTCCCCGCCGAACGAGACGGATCTGAACCATCGTCAGGGCCAGGAGGAGCTGGTGGCCCTGTCCTCGAACAGCGTGCTGATCGTCGCGGAGAACAGCGGTCATGTGATTCCGCTGGATGAGCCGCAGGTGGTGGCCGACGCCGTCCGCCGCGCTCTCGCTGCCCTGCTTTCCCCAAACCACCGTCTGTGAAGGACAACCGTTCGATGACCTGTTCCGAGACCCGTCCGCCCGAAAGGCTGCACGGACTGGACGCCCTGAGGGCCGGAGCCCTGCTGCTGGGCGTCCTCCTGCACTCCACCCTGTCCTTCTTTCCGCAGCAGATCTGGATCGTCGCCGACGAGAGCAAGTCGGTCGGCGCGGCCGGACTGTTCTTCGCCATCCATCTGTTCCGGATGACGGCCTTCTTCCTGATCGCCGGTCTGTTCGCCCACATGATGCTGGCCCGCAGGGGCTGGTTCGGCTTCGCGAGGGACCGGGTCATGCGGATCACGGCTCCGCTGGCGACCTTCTGGTTTCCGGTGATGGTCGGTATCGTGGGCGCGCTGATCTGGACCTCGCACATGAACGGCCTCGTGGTGCCGGGCGCGCCGCCGCCTCCACCGCCGACCTATGACTGGACCAACTTCCCGCTGACCCACCTGTGGTTCCTGTACGTGCTGACCCTGTTCTATGCGGCGGTCCTGATCCTGCGCGCGCCTTTCGCCATGCTGGACCGGAACGGCGACTGGGGTCGGTTTGTGGACAAGGCCGCAGGTGTCCTGATCGGACCGTGGACGCCCGCGCTGCTGGCCGCGCCTCTGGCGGTGGCGATGTATTTCGACCCGAAATGGATCGCCTTCTTCGCCGTGCCGACGCCGGATGCGGGGCTGATTCCGCACACGGCGTCCCTGGTCGGGTTCGGCCTGGCGTTCGGCCTGGGCTTCCTGCTGGACCGTCGCCGTGACCTGCTGAACCGGATCGCCGCCTGGACGCCGCTGTTCCTCGCGGTCGCCGTCGGCACGGGCATTGCCGCCTACTATCTCGCTGGGGGGCCGGTGATCGAACCGATGGTCGAGCGGACGTCGGACAAGGCCGTCGCGGCCTGGGTTACAGCGCTGGCCGTCTATTCTTCGGCCTTCGCGGCCATGGGTTTGTGCCTGCGGTTCCTGTCGGGACACAGTCCGATCCGGCGCTACCTCGCCGACGCCTCCTACTGGGTCTACATCCTGCACCTGCCGCTGGTCATGCTGGCCCAGGTCTGGGTGCAGGACTGGGCGGGACCGTGGTGGCTGAAGCTCGGCGGGGTTTCGCTGGGCGTCTTCGCCGTCTGCCTGATCACCTACGAGCTGCTCATCCGCCACACCTTCATGGGCCAGTGGCTGAACGGGCGGCGCGTGCCGTGGCGCAAGGCTCCGCCGGTCGCGGCCGTTCCCGCCGAATAGCTTGCCAAGGCGGGCCGGCTCGTCCACGCCGGGCGGGCCGGTCGCAGTTGAGAATCGCCCCCATGCCCTCCAAGCCCGCCAGCTCCACGAGGCCTTCTGCTGAAGCCGACCTCGCCTTCCTGCGCTCGATCGTCGAGGGCGGGGGAAAGCCGTCGATCACCCTGGCCATCTGCTATCTGGCGGGCGGGCTGCTGTACGGGCTGCAGTGCCTGTTCCACATCGGCCAGTTGTTCGGCGTAATCCGCTGGCCGGATCTGGCCAATCTCACCTTCGTCATCGGGATCACCGCAGCCGTTATCGGTGTCATCGTCTGGGCGTCGATCCGCGACATGCGCGAGGGCGGCGGCGGCAATCGCGGGCCGCTGGCGACGCGGACGCTGAACGCGGGCTTCTCCAGCGCCGGCATGGTCAACCTGGCCATGATCATCATCTTCGGGGTCGGAGCGTGGCGGGATCAGGATTTCGCCCTCTGGTTCTACTACCCGGCCGTGGTGTTCGGGCTTCAGGCTGCCGCCTGGTCGGTCGCGTGGATGCTGAAGAAGAAGGTGTGGATGCTGGCGACCTCGGCGGGCGGCTGGTTGACGGCGGTGGCTCTGGGCCTGCTGGTGCGTCAGCCGAACCTCTATCTCTATGTCTGCACCGCCGCCCTGTTCCTGCTGTTCGCCCTGCCGGGCTGGATCATGCTGCGCGAAGCCCGGGCCAAGGTCGCCTGACCATGGGCCTGGCCGATCTCGGCAAGATCGACGAGGTCATCCACGGCCGCCTGCGGCTGGGGATCATGGTCTATCTGGCCGATGTCGAGACCGCTGACTTCACCGAGCTGAAGACCGTGCTGGACGCGACCCAGGGCAATCTGTCGGTCCACCTGAAGAAGCTGGAGGAGGCGGACTATGTCGGCATCGACAAGAGTTTCCAGAACAACAAACCTTTGACCCGTGTGACTATCACCACAAAAGGTCGGCAAGCCTTCGGTGCGTATCTGGACGCTCTGGGTGGGCTGATCGGAAAGAGGGGCTGATGGCACCGGCGGTCGTGGATTCGGAGCGTGTGCAGGCTTTCGAGCACGGCGAGGCTTTCCGCGACTGGCAACAGTCGCACCCTGACAGTGAGTCCTCCTGTCCGCAGAAGAAGGTCGGGAAGGGCGTATGAGTTCGATCCGGCCCCGTGTCATGGGCATCCTGAACGTCACGCCAGACAGTTTCTCCGACGGCGGGATGCACGCCTCGGTCGAGGCCGGGCTGGTCCAGGCGATGAAGCTCATCGGCGACGGAGCAGACATCCTCGACATCGGCGGGGAGTCGACGCGGCCGGGGGCGGAGCCGGTCCCGGTTCATGAGGAGATCGTGCGGACGGTGCCGGTGATCGCGGCGCTTCATGCGCGCTGGAACGGGCCGATCAGCATCGACACGATGAAGCCCGAGGTGGCGCGGGCGGCGGTGGCGGCCGGGGCGACGATCTGGAACGATGTCACGGCCCTGACCTGGACCCCCGGCGCGCCCGACGTGGCGGCCGAGCTGGGGTGCGAGGTGGTGCTGATGCATATGCTGGGCGAGCCGCGCAGCATGCAGGTCGAGCCGCGCTACTCCGACGTGGTCGCCGAGGTGCGCGACTATCTGGCCGGCCGGGCCGAGGCGGCGATGGCGGCGGGTGTGGCGCGGGAGAAGATCACGCTCGATCCCGGCATCGGCTTCGGCAAGACGATCGAGCACAATCTGGCGCTGATCGCCGGGCTGGGAGCCTTGGGTGAGCTGGGATACCCGGTGCTGCTCGGGGCCAGCCGCAAGCGGATGATCCGCAACATCGACCCTTCGGCGACCGAGGCGGGCGACCGGCTGGGCGGCTCGATCGCCCTGGCGCTGGAGGGCGCGCGTCGCGGGGCGGCCATCGTCCGCGTCCACGACGTGCGCGAGACGGTGCAGGCCCTGGCGGTCCAGGCAGCGGTAGCGGCTGTCGTTTGAAAAGCAGGGTTGCCGACTCCGCGCCGGTGACGCATCCAGCCGCCATGTCAGCGTCATCCTCATTCCTCGGCCGCGTCCTGATCATCGCCGGATCGGATTCCGGCGGCGGGGCGGGGATCCAGGCCGACATCAAGGCGGTGACCGCGATGAGCGGTTATGCGGCCACGGCGATCACCGCGATCACGGTGCAGAACACGCTCGGCGTCCACGGCGTTCACCCCCTGCCGCTCGACCTGATCGAGGCCCAGGCGCGGGCGGTGCTGGACGATATCGGCGCCGACGCGATCAAGACCGGTATGCTGGGCTCGGTCGCGGTGGTGGAACGGGTGGCGGCCATTCTCGATACCTCGAACGCGCCGGCCGTGGTTGACCCGGTCATGGTGGCCAAGGGCGGGGCGGCCTTGCTGGACGACGACGCGGTGCAGGCCGTGCGAACCCTGATGATCCCGCGCGCGGCCCTGCTGACGCCCAATGCGCCGGAAGCCGAGGCCCTGACCGGGATCGCGGTGGTGGATCTGGAGGGCCAGCGCCGGGCCGGCGCGGCCCTGCTGCTGCTCGGCGCCAAGGCGGTGCTGATGAAGGGCGGTCATGTGCCCGGAGAGACGGTGATCGACCTGCTGGTCACGCCGTCGGGCGAGACCCTGCTGGAGGGGCCGCGCATCCGGACGACCTCGACCCACGGCACCGGCTGCACCCTGGCCAGCGCCATCGCGGCGGGGCTGGCTCAGGGCCGCCCGTTGGAGGTCGCGGTGGCGGAGGCCTGGGCCTATGTTTCCGAGGCGATCCGGCGGGCTCCCGGCCTGGGCCAGGGGCACGGGCCGCTGGATCACGGCTGGCCGCTGAGAGACGCGCGGTGAGCGACCTCGAGGCGCGGCTGGTCGGGATCGTCCGGGCGGACGCCGACCTGATGCATGTGCTGACGACGGTGCGCGGGCTGGACCTGCCCGACTGGCGGGTGTTTTCGGGCGCGGTCTATCAGTCGGTCTGGAATGCGGTGTCTGGCCGACCGGTCGGCTACGGCCGCAAGGATTTCGACCTCGGCTATTTCGATCCGGACACGTCGTGGGACGCCGAGGATGTCGTCATCAAGCGGGTCGCCGCAGCCTTCGACGAGCCGTTCCGCAGCGATGTCGAGGTGCGCAACCAGGCGCGGGTGCATCTGTGGTTCATGGACCGGTTCGGGGAGGACTACGAACCGCTGCCGGACACTGACGCGGCCCTGGCCCGGTTCGTGGCCCCGGCGTTCGGGATCGGGGTGCGGCTGGAGGACGACGATACGATCAGCGTCGCCGCGCCCTTCGGGCTTCAGGATGTGTTCGACAGGGTCATCCGGCCCAACCCGAACCGGCCGCTGGCCCGGGGTTGGGACAAGGTCGTCGCCAGCGCCCGCTCGCGCTGGCCCGAGCTTCAGGTCGTGGGCGGCGGCGACAGCACCGGATAGATGTCGCGGTCGACCTTCTCCATGTGGCGCAGTGGATCGGCGCCCTCGAAGCCGTATTGCGAATAGAGGCCGTGGGCGTCGGCTGTGGCGAGGCCCCAGCGCCGCAGACCCTGCAGTCGGGGATCGGCGAGGATGTCCTGCATCAACTGCTTGCCCAGACCCCGGCCGCGCGCGCCGTCGTCGACGAAGACGTCGCACAGCCAGGCGAAGGTGGCCTGATCCGTGACGACCCGGCCGAAGGCGATCAGATCACCGTTCTCCACGAGGCCGAAGCAGAGCGAGCCGCGACAGGCGCGCTCGAACGTCCTCCACGGAATGCGGGCGCCCCAGTAGCTTTCCTCGGCGATCCAGCGCCACGCCGTGCGCAGCCGGGTCTCGTCGAAATCCGTGGTCAGGGCGGCGGTCATGGGCGGGTCCGTCTGGTCTCCCCTCGCGTCCTAGCTTAAGCCGGGCAGCATGCGCCAGTGGACCGTCGACGCCTTCGCCGAACGCCCGTTCATGGGCAATCCCGCCGCCGTGGTTCAGCCGCTGGACGCCTGGCCGGACGCCGGGTGGATGCAGTCGCTGGCGGCGGAGAACAATCATTCGGAGACGGCCTTCCTTAGAAAGACGGCGAGTCCCTCGCGGTTCGACCTGCGCTGGTTCACGCCGTCGACCGAGGTCTCCCTGTGCGGCCACGCCACCCTGGCGGCGGCGCATGTGTTGTGGCGCGAATTGGGGGTGGAGGCGCGTCAGCTGACCTTTGACACCGCGTCGGGCCCGCTGACGGTCGGGCGGTTCGGCGAGGGCTATGAGATGAACTTTCCGGCTGACCCGCTGACACGGGTCGAGACGCCGAAGGGGCTGGCGGAGGCCCTGGGCGCCGCGCCGCTCGAGGTCTGGGCCAGTCGATATCTGATTGCAGTCATGGCGGATGCGGCCACGGTACGCGGCCTGACCCCGGATATCCCGGCCCTGCTGGCCTTCGGCGACGGGGCGATGGAGCGGGGACAGGTGATCGCTGCGGCCCTGTCGGATGACGGCGGCATCGATGTGGTGGACCGTTTCTTCGGGCCGGGCTGTGGTCTGGACGAGGATCCGGCGACCGGTTCAGCCCGCTGCGGCCTTGCGCCGTTGTTCGCGATGAAGCTCGGTCGGACGAACGTCACCTTCGAACAGGCCTTTCCGGGTCGGGGCGCGCGGTTCGAGACCGAACTGACCGGCGACCGGGTGCTGATCCGGGGGCATGCGGTGACGGTCATGGGATCGGTGCTGCGGTTCTGACGCGAGAGGGCCGTTTCCCCCGATGTTAAACGTCCCTAAGCTGCCTGTTCAGCCGCCGTTCAGAGCGCCGGCCTCATAAGACGCCCTATGACCCGCCTGTCCGCCCTTCTCCTGTCCGTCCTGATCGCCGCAGCCCCGCTGAGCGCCGCGAACGCGCAGGACCGTGGCGATCGCGGAGACCGGGGCAATCAGGAGTTCCAGCGCGAGCCGCGTCGCATCTCGGAGGCGGAAGCCCAGGGTATCGCCCAGTCGCGGGCTCGCGGCGCCCGGTTCGTCGGGTCGCTCGGCCTGCGCGGCAACAGCTATGTCTTCCGCTTCGAACGCGACGGTCAGATCATCGACATCTCCGTCGACTCGCGCGGCTGAAAGTAAGGACCCAAGGTATGCGTGTTCTCCTGGTCGAAGACGACGCCGACCTGTCGCGCCAGCTGAAACAGGCGTTGGGCGACGCCGGCTATGCGGTCGATCACGCCGCCGACGGCGAGGAAGCCCATTTCCTGGGCGATACAGAACCCTACGATGTCGTTGTGCTGGATCTCGGCCTGCCCAAGATCGACGGCGTGTCGGTGCTGGAACGCTGGCGGCGTGACGGCAAGGCGACCCCGGTCCTGATCCTGACGGCGCGCGGCGCCTGGTCGGACAAGGTCGCGGGCTTTGACGCCGGGGCCGACGACTACCTGACCAAGCCTTTCCACACCGAGGAGTTGCTGGCGCGTCTGCGGGCCCTGCTGCGGCGCTCTGCGGGCATCGCCTCGGCGACCCTGGCGTGCGGCGGCCTGAGGCTGGATCCGCGCGCGGCGCGGGCGACGGTCAACGGCGAGCCCCTTAGGCTGACGTCGCTGGAATACCGGCTGCTGCATTACATGATGATGCATCAGGGCCGGGTCATCAGCCGGACCGAACTGGTCGAACATCTTTACGACCAGGACTTCGATCGCGATTCCAACACCATCGAGGTCTTCATCGGCCGTCTGCGCAAGAAGGTCGGATCCGACCGGATCGAGACCGTGCGCGGCCTCGGCTATCGCCTGACACCGCTCGCCGGCGAGACCGAAGCCGCGTGAGCGACGACGCCCCGGCGCTTCAACCCGCGGCGAGGCCGTCCTGGGGGCGCTGGTTCGGCCGGCCGGGCCGGAGCCTGACGCGGCGGCTGATCTGGCTCGCCTCCGCCTGGATCGTCGTCGCCCTCGTGCTGACGGGCTGGATGCTGACCAGCCAGTATCGCGAGAGCGCCCTGCGCCGGCTGGACAATCAGCTGGGCGCCGTCATCGACGACGTGGTCATCGCCAGCGTCATGACGCCGGAAGGCCTGAGAGTCGCCGAGATCAAGGACGCCCCGACCCTGCGTGGCCTGTCGGGCAAATACTGGATGGTCGGAGAGGTGGACGCCGAGGGCGGCTTCGTCGTGCTGGCCAGGTCTCCGTCGCTGGCGGGTGAGAGCCTGTACGTCGATCCGGAATTGCCGGGGCGGCTGCGGGCGGCGATCGGGTCGACGCTCAGCTACAACGACCCCGGCATTCTGGCGGACGGAACCCAGCCATTGCAGATCGCGTCCAGCATGAAGTCGCTGAACGGACGGCCGTTCGTTTTCATGGCGGGTCTTGATCGGTCCGAGATCGATATAGACACGCGCCAGTTCGCCACCTTCACCTGGACGGCCCTGCTGATCCTCGGCATCGGCCTGGTGATCGCGGTCTTCCTGCAGGTCCAGATCGGGCTGCGCCCGCTGTTCGACCTGCGGGTCGAGATCGCCAATGTGCGCAAGGGCAAGGCGGCACGGATCGAGAAGGCCTATCCGACCGAAATCCAGCCCCTCGCCGAACAGGTCAACCGGCTGCTCGACCACAATCAGGAAGTGGTCGAGCGCCAGCGGACCCACGTCGGCAACCTGGCCCACGCCCTGAAGACGCCTCTGTCCGTGATGCTGTCCGAGGCGGGAACGGACCCCGGGCCGCTCGCCGACATCGTCCGGCGTCAGTCGGAGGTGATGAAGGGCCAGGTCGATCACCACCTGCGCCGCGCCCGCGCCGCCGCCCGCGCCGCCCACGGACTGGGCGAAAGGACTCCGGTGGGCGAGGTGATCGACGAACTGGCCGTGATGCTGGAGCGGGTGTTCCAGTCGAAGGATGTGGAGATCGACTGGCGCGCGCCCGATGACCTGGCCTTCCTGGGCGAGCGTCAGGACCTGCAGGAGATCCTCGGCAATCTGATGGAGAATGCCTGTAAATGGTCGACGCGGCGGGTGCGTGTTTCCGCCGGCGCGAGCGGTCTGGGTCAGATGATCGCCGTGGTCGAGGACGACGGACGCGGCTTGCCGGCCGAGCAACGCGACGGCGCGCTGAAGCGCGGGGCGCGAATGGACGAGAATGCGCCGGGGTCCGGACTGGGGCTGGCGATCGTGGACGACCTGACCCGCGCCTATGGCGGGCGGCTGACACTCGCAGCCAGCGAACTGGGCGGACTGAAGGTCGTGCTGGAGTTGCCGGCGGCGGAGTCCTGAGAAGAGGGGGCCTGACGCTCCGCTTCCGGATTCTTAACCTCGTGCCTTCACTGTGATCTCCGACCGCGACATTGCGGTTGACGGAGCGAGGCATGGCCGAGCTGTCGGTCGCGCAGTGTGCAGTGCTCGCCCAGATGCTGGAGCGTGTGCCCGACCGCGTGTTGAACACCCTGTCGATCGCCGTCGCCCAGATGCCCGGTGAGCGCGCCGCTGCGCTCAGCATCATGCTGGCGGAAGAGACGATCGACCGACGCCGCCGCGCCATCGCCTTCGCCCCCCTGTTGCCGATGTTCCAGCGTCGTCCCGACGGCGTCGAGGCCCTGACCTTCCCGTCCGGCGTCCTGCCCCGCCTGTGGAAGGCGTCCTCGGGCAAGGAGCCCGAACTGCTGCTGGTGCTCGACGACTATCGTCCGATCGAGGACAATCCGCAGATGCGGGCGGTGGCCGACCGTATCTGCATGGCCGCGGCGGCCGCCGTGCGCGACAGGCCCGATCTCGTCTGGCCCTCAGGCGGTGGCGACGAGACGGCCCGGGCCAGGGGGCTGGAAGAGCTCGCCCTGTGCTTCGATCTGGCGGCCATGGCCCGGCGCGGCCTGCTCAATCTGCCCGATCTCATCCTGCGTCCGACCGGCGACCAGCTGGCCGAACTCCGCCTCTTGATCCGTGACAGCGGCGAGATCACCACCGACGGCGGGCCGCGCATGCTGGAGATCATGTTCGCCCATCTCGGGGACGCCTCCCTGATCCTGCGGCTTGTGGTCCATTCGTCGAAGGCCTCCGCCAAGGAGGGCTTGCTGTCGGGATCGGAGATGGCCGTCTTCGTCAATCGTCTGATCGCCGAGGTCGAGGCGCGGGTGTTGCGCATCGCCTCGCACAAGCCGGGCGCCAAGGCCGACCCCGGGCCCGGGCTGCGTGCCGACATCGCCTGGTGCGCCGAGACCCTGGGCGAGCTGGAAATCACCTTGCAGCTTGATCCCGAAGGCGCCTGGGGCAAGCAGGCGCGGGAGGCCCGCGAGCGGATCAACAAGAGCCTGTCGGGAACCCTGCGGTCGCTGGACCAGACGATGGACAAGCTGATGCCGTCGAAGGCGGTCAAGACTGTCGGCCGGATGACGAAACAGGCACCTGATCTGGACGCCGCCGCGCCGCCGCTGGAGACGGTCCAGGCGGCCGTGCTGCAGCTGACCTTGCTGGGCGCGCTGCGCACCGCAGCCCAGGTGTTCGGCTGCGAGACGTTGCGCTCGCAACTGGTGCAGTCGGTGACCGAGCGGGTTACCACCTGGGTCGATATGGTCATCGAGGCCGTGAACGCGGGCGAGGCCCCCGATCAACGCAAGTCGCTGGCCATGGTCGAGACCCTGGCCAAATGCCTGCTTGTGATCGAGGCGACCGAAGCCGCCCGCACCGTTCGAAGACGGGCCGCCGCCGCGGGCGCGCGGGCGCCGCTCGAAGTGGAACGCTCGCCCCGGGCCGCCTGATCCGCCGGACCTTGATCGGCTGGGGCGGATCGCCTCGCGATCCCGATGCCGGTTTGATCCCGTGCCCGGCCTTCATCTGGAGCCTGGTGCGACCGGAAAACCGCTTACACTTTTCCGGATCAGGCTCTAGTCACCGAGGATGATCGTTTTCTGGACCCTGGCCGGGCTCGCCACGGCGCTGGCCGGACTACTGGTGTTGAGCCTCGCAAGGCGCGGTGCCGACCGTGGACAGCCTGTGTCCGACACGGGCTCCGCCGAGCTGGCCGAGCTGGATCGCCTGAAGTCGCGCGGCCTGCTGGACGAGGACGCCTGGTCCGCAGCACGCGCCGAGGCGGGGCGTCGCCTGTTGGCGGGCGCGTCGCCGGACGTCGCTCCCCGTGTCGGAGGGCGGGACCGGACGGTCGTGCTAGCCGGGCTGGTCGTTGCGGTCGCCGCGACACTGGGTCTGTATCTGGTCGTCGGCGATCCGGGTCTGCCGGATCAGGCCTATGAGCGCCGGATCGACGACTGGGCCGCCAGCCCCGAAACGCTCGACGCGCCCCGGATCGCGGCCGTCCTGAGCCGCGCGGTGAAGCGAGAGCCTGACAACCGCACCGCCCTGACCATGCTGGGCGCGGCCCGGTTCGAGGCCGGAGATCCGATCGGTGCGGCCTCGGCCTTCCGGCGCGCCCTGGCGCTGGATCCGGACGACGCAACCAGTTGGGCTCGTCTGGGTGAAAGCCTTGTGCGGGCGGCCGACGGGAGTGTCGGCACCGACGCTGAGGCAGCCTTCGCCCGCGCCCTGTCCCTTGACCCCGACCAGCTGGGCGCGCGCTATTTCCTCGGTGAGGCGGCCCTGGTCCGGGGCGATGTCGCGCGCGCGCGCGAGGTCTGGGGGCCGTTGATCGTCATGCTCGATCCGGCTGATGCCCGCCGGACCGACCTGGTCAGCCGGCTGGACGCGGCGGCATGACCCGTTGGAGCCGACCGGGAGTGGCGCTATACGGCGCGACCACTTCGTTCCGGGAACACGTCGTCCGTCCATGAGCTGGCTGCCCAAATCGCCGAAGGCGCGTCGTCGCCTGTGGGTCGTGGCCGCCGCCGCGCCTGTGCTGGCGCTGGCCGTCGGCCTGTCGCTGTGGGCGATGCAGGACAGTGTGACCTTCTTCTTCTCGCCGTCGGAAGCGACCGCCGATGCCGCGCCCGCCGGGCGGGTCATCCGGCTGGGCGGTCTGGTCGAGGTCGGCAGCGTCGAGCAGCACGGCACGACCGTCGCCTTCTCCGTCACGGACAACGCCGCGACCAGCCAGGTGATCTTTGAAGGCGACCTGCCCGACCTGTTCCGCGAGGGGCAGGGGATCGTGGCCGAGGGCAGGTTCGGTCCCGACCGGGTCTTCCACGCCGACACCGTCCTGGCCAAGCATGATGAGACCTATATGCCGCGCGAGGTCGCCGATCGGCTGAAGGCCAAGGGCGAGTGGCGGCCCGAGGGTGGCCCGCCGACAGCCCGGCCTGCGCAGAGCCAGACCCTGTGATTGTTGAATTCGGCGCCTTCGCGCTGATCCTGGCCCTGATGCTGTCGGTGCTGCAGACCGGCCTGGCGACCGTCGGACGCGTGCAGCGCAGTCCGCTTCTGGCCGGCGGGGCGGAGGGGGCGGCCATCGGCGCGGCCCTGGCGACGGCCCTGGCGTTCGGCGCCCTGATCTTCGCCTTCGCGACCTCGGACTTCTCGGTCGCCAACGTCGCGAGCAACAGCCACACCGACAAGCCCATGCTCTACAAGGTCGCCGCGGCCTGGGGCAGCCACGAAAGCTCTCTGGTCCTGTGGTGTCTGGTCATGACCGGGTTCGGCGGGGCCCTGACCCGGGCGCGTGGCCTGCCGTTCGGGCTGAAGACCTCGGCGGTCGGGGTGCAGGGCGGGCTGGGCGCGCTGTTCCTGGCCTTCGCCGTCTTCACGTCCAACCCGTTCGAGCGTATCGATCCGGCCCCGTTCCAGGGCCTGTCGCTGAATCCGCTGCTGCAGGACCCGGCCCTCGCGATCCATCCGCCCCTGCTCTACGCGGGCTATGTCGGCTTCTCGGTGACCTTCTCGCTGGCCATCGCCGCCCTGATCGAGGGCAAGGCCTTTTCCGGCTTCTGGCCGGCCTGGGGACGCTGGGTCCGGCCCTGGGCCCTGGCGAGCTGGGTCTTCCTGACCGGCGGGATCACCCTGGGGTCGTTCTGGGCCTACTACGAACTGGGATGGGGCGGCTGGTGGTTCTGGGATCCGGTCGAGAACGCCAGTTTCCTGCCCTGGCTGGCCGGGACCGCTCTGCTGCACTCGGCCGTCGTCACCGAGCGGCGGGGTGCCCTGGCGGGCTGGACTGTGTTCCTGGCGCTTCTGGCCTTCACCTTCTCCATGCTGGGCGCCTTCCTCGTGCGGTCGGGCGTGCTGACCTCCGTCCACGCCTTCGCGGTCGATCCCGAGCGGGGACTGATGCTGCTGGCGATTCTCGGCGTCACGGCGGGATCGGCCTTCGCTCTGTTCGCCTGGCGCGCGCCGCAGTTGAAGGGCGGCGGCCTGTTCGCCCCGGTCAGCCGCGAGGGTGCGCTGGTGCTGAACAACCTGTTCCTGACCGTGGCGGCCGTGACTGTGCTGCTGGGGACCCTCTATCCGCTCATCCTCGAGGCTGCGACCGGGGCGACCATCTCCGTGGGTCCCCCCTATTTCGCCCTGACCTTCACGCCCTTGATGCTGGTTGCCTTTCTGATCCTGCCGGCCGGGCCGCTGCTGGCCTGGAAGCGGGGCGACCTGAGGGGGGCGATGCAGAGGCTGGCCGTGGCGGGCGGTCTGGCCATCGCCTGCGGCTTCGTCGGCTGGCTGGCGTTCGAGCCGAGGAAGGCCTTCGCGGCCGCGGGTCTGGCCGTCGGGGCCTGGCTGATCCTCGGGGCCCTGGCGGAGGTGGTCGAACGCGTCCGCCTGTTCAGGGCCCCGCTGGCCGAGGTCGGTCGTCGGACGCGCGGGCTGCCGCTGGGTGCCTGGGGCATGACCCTGGCGCATGCGGGTCTGGGTCTGTTCGTGCTCGGGGCCGTGGTCGAGACCGGCTTCAAGGTCGAGGCCGCCGCCCCCCTGCCGATCGGTGGCGAGGTCCATGCCGGTCGCTGGGCCGTGACGCTGGACAGGGTCGAGATCGTCGAGGGCCCCAACTATCTGGCCGAGCGCGGGACGCTGACGGTGACGACGACCGATGGCCGCGCGGTCCCGCGCACCGTTACGGCCGAGCGCCGCTTCTTCCCCGCCGGGGGCCAGACTACGACCGAGGTCGGGCTCGATTTCCGGGGCCTGGACGACGTCTATGTGGTCATGGGCGAGCGCCGTAGCACCCCTGAGGCAGCCCAGGCCTGGACCGTCCGGGTCTATTACAATCCGTGGGCGCGACTGATCTTCCTCGGGCCGTTCGTCATGGCGCTGGGCGGCGTGCTGTCGCTGTTCGACCGCCGGCTCAGGCTGGCGGTGGGCGGGAAGCGGAAACAGACTCCTTCTCCCCTCGGGGGAGAAGGTGGCTCGCGGAGCGAGACGGATGAGGGGGCTGTGTCCGCCCGCTCTGAGGCTGGACTGTGATGCGGTCAGCCCCCTCATCCGCCCTCCGGGCACCTTCTCCCCCGAGGGGAGAAGGCAGTTTTGGGGCATGTCTCGCGCTTGCCTTGCTCCTGGCATGGGGCCCCGCCCTCGCCCAGGAACCCGCCGCCCCGCCGGATCAGCCCCTGGCCTCGCCGGGTCAGGAGGCCCGCGCCCAGGCGATCTTCGAGGTCGTGCGCTGCGTCGTCTGCCAGCACGAATCCGTCGCCGACAGCCCGGCCGGGATCGCCGGGGACATGCGTCGCCTGATCCGCGAGGAGATCGCCTCGGGCGCCACCGATCAGCAGGTTCGCGACGACCTCGTCCGCCGCTACGGCGACTATGTCCTGTTCACCCCGCCGGTGCGGACCGGAACCTGGCTGCTGTGGTTCGGGCCGGCGGGGCTGGCGGTTCTGGGCGGGGTCGCCCTGTTCGCCTTCGCGCGTCGCAAGGCCGTCGAAACCGCGCCGCTTTCGCCCGACGAGGAACGTCGACTGGCCGATCTTCTCCAAAGCGAAACAGTTCGCCCCGATGCTGACGCATCCGCGCCTCACGACGGGCGCTGAGGCGGACCAAGTGTCAGGGTGCAATGGTTGGCGAAAGTCGCCATAGCCCTATATCACAAGGCGAAACGGGCGCCGGTCAGTCTTCTGGCCGGGCCCATTGAAGGATCGAAAACACACCGATGATGAAGCGTAAGGAATTCATCCTGGGGGCCGCTGTCGGCCTCGTGTTCGCCGCCGCCGCGACTGCCGGAGGCGTGATCGACTGGCCGGGCGCCAATGCCGCCGAGGCGAGCGGGCGACTGATCCCCTCCGCCGGGGCCTCGGGCCTCGCCTTCGCCCCGCCGCAAGGCGCGCCGCTCAGCTTCGCCGACATCTTCGACCAGGTCTCGCCCGCCGTGGTCCAGATCGACGTCGAGACCCCGATCGAACGCCCGCGCGGCGGCCTGATCCCCATTCCGGGCCTGCCCGGCTTCGGCTTCCAGGCCCCCGAGACCCAGGAGCCCGGCGCGGAAGAGGAAGACGCTCCGACCGCCCAGGGCGCCGGCTCCGGCTTCTTCATCTCGGCCGACGGCTACATCGTCACCAATAACCACGTCGTGGAGAATGCGACGAAGATCACGGTCAAACTGTCGGACGGCAGGGAGCTGGAGGCTCGTGTGATCGGCAGGGACGAGCGAACAGACCTCGCCGTGGTCAAGGTCGAAGGTTCCGATTTCAAGTTCGTCAGCTTCGAGGAATCGGCTGAACCCCGGGTCGGAGATTGGGTCATTGCGGTCGGCAATCCGTTTGGGCTGGGCGGCACCGCCACCGCGGGCATCGTGTCGGCCAAGGCTCGCGACATCGATCCGAACGGTCTGAACGATTTCATCCAGATCGACGCAGCCATCAACCGGGGCAACTCGGGCGGGCCGACGTTCGACATCTACGGGCGCGTGATCGGGGTGAATTCTGCGATCTATTCGCCCACCGGCGGCTCGGTCGGCATCGGCTTTGCCATTCCTGCGTCGGTCGCCAAGTCTGTGACGGACCAGCTTCGTCGCGGCGAGCGTGTCCAGCGGGGTTATCTGGGCGTCGGCATCCGCGGGCTCAGCGATGACCAGGAGGCCGCGCTCGGCCTGCCCGATGATTTCGCAGGCGCATCCGTGGAAAGCGTGACGCCAGGCGGACCGGCCGACCGCGCCGGCGTCCAGGTCGGCGACTTCATCGTCGGAGTGAACGGTGAGAACGTCTCCAGTTCGACCGACGTGACCCGCCGCGTCGCAGCCGTGCCGCCGGGCGAGGCCCTCCGCATCGAAATCCTCAGGGATGGTCGCCGCCAGACGCTGACCACCCGTGCGGCGGCCCGGCCCTCGGAGGATGAACTGCAGGCGCAGGACGGCGCTGCGGATTCGAATTCGCCGACAGGAGTGCCGCAGTCCCCGTCCGGGACGGTGGTCGAAGGCATGACGCTTTCGCCGATCACGCCTGCCTTGCGCGGGCGGTATCAGATTCCCGACGATGTCGAAGGTCTTCTGGTCACCGATGTTCAGCAACGGTCTGGAGCCGCTCGACTGGGAATTCAGTCCGGTTTCGTGATTCTCCGGGCAGACAATCGCCCGATGCGAGCGGCGGCCGATTTTGCCGCAGCTGTCGATGCGGTTCGCAGCTCAAACCGTCCGGGCGTTTACCTGCTGGTCCGGACGCCCAATGGCAACCAGACGGCCGTCCTCGAACTCGAGGACAAGTGAACGTCCCGACCCTGAACAAGCCTTAACTCCCCAAGTCGCCGCTGATGGACTACCGTCGGCGGCGATTGTGATTCCGGAGGGGCACCCTGTGAAAATTCTTGTGGTCGAGGACGACGCCGAGGCGGCCCAGGCGATGGTGCGCGGCCTGGCCGAGGCGGGTCACGTGGCCAGCCACGCCATCGACGGTGCCTATGGGCTGCTGGAGGCCCAGAAGGGCGACTACGACGTCTATGTCGTCGACCGGATGATGCCCCGCCTCGACGGCATCGGCATGGTCGAGACCCTGCGCAAGGACGGCGACCAGACGCCGGTCCTGTTCCTGTCCGCCATGGGCGAGGTCGAGGACCGGATCTCGGGCCTGAAGGCCGGGGGTGACGACTATCTGGTCAAGCCCTACGCCTTCGCCGAGCTGATCGCCCGGGTCGAGGCCCTGTCGCGCCGGCGCGAGACCGGCGGGGTGCAGACGGTGCTGAAAGTCGGCGACCTGGAGATGAACCTGATCGCCCGCACCGTGCATCGCGGGACCTCGGAGATCGACCTGCAGCCGCGCGAGTTCCAGCTGCTGGAGTTCCTGATGCGCCACGCCGGCCAGTCGGTGACCCGCACCATGCTGCTGGAGAAGGTGTGGGAATACCATTTCGACCCCCAGACCAACGTCATCGACGTCCACATCAGCCGCCTGCGCTCCAAGATCGACAAGGGCTTCGACACGGCCATGCTGCAGACGGTGCGCGGGGCGGGGTATCGGCTGGAGGCTTGATTCTCCCTCCCCTTTATGGGGAGGGACAGGCGGCGAAGCCGCCAGGGTGGGGAAGTCCACGACTTGAACGACGTCACGGCCAGGGCCAGAGCGATGCGCAAGGCGATGACGCCGCCCGAGGCGCGTCTGTGGGTCGGCCTCAAGGCGCTGCGGCGCGAAGGCTATCATTTCCGTCGGCAGGCTCCGGTCCGGGGCTACTTTCTGGACTTCGTCTGCTTCAGCCACCGGCTCATCATCGAAGTCGACGGGGCCTCGCACGAAGCCGAGGAACGGGCGAAGAAGGACAGGATCAGAGACGCCGTGTTCGCACAGGAAGGGTTCAGGACCTTGCGGTTCGACAATGCGATGATCCGGGACAATCTCGGCGACGTCGTGGAATTCGTGAGACAATCGCTTGTGACACACCCCACCCGGTCTCCGCTGCGCTTCGACCACCCTCCCCATAAAGGGGAGGGAGAATAGGTGGCCATGCGTCTCCCGTCCCTCTTCCGTCGTACGCCCTTCCGGCTGACGCTGCTGTTCCTGGCGCTGTTCGCAGCGGCGGCCAGCGCGATTCTGGCCTATGTCTATGTCGCTTCCGCCCAGGAGGCCCAGGCCCAGGCAGAGGCCGACGTGCGGGGCGAGCTCAAGACCCTGCTCGGCGTCTATGACAGCCGGGGTCTCGATGCGCTGAACATGGCGGTCATCGACCGGACCCTGACCCGCAGCGCCTATCTCTATCGGCTGATGGAGCCGGACGGGACTGTCATCACCAGCAGCCTGAGCATCAATCCGTTCGACGGCGCGCCGGGTGCCGAGGAATGGGCCACCTTCACCCTCAACGATACCGATCCCGATGGACGGCTCATCCGGCCCCAGGTGCGCGCCGTGCAGGTCAGGCTGGCGGGCGGCGAAGGGCTGATCGTCGGTGAATCGCTGGGCGACACCGAGGCCTATCTGGGCCGTCTGACCCAGGCGCTGTGGATGGCCATGGGCATGGTGCTGTTGCTCGGCCTCGGCGGGGGTCTGCTGATCAGCCGCAACCTGGAAAGCTCGATGGGGCGGCTGAATGCGGTCGTAGGATCCGTGCAGGACGGCGACCTGAAGGCGCGGGTGGCGGTGCGCGGTTCGGGGGATGAGTTCGATGAACTCGGTGTCGGGCTGAACCGGATGCTGGACCGGCTGGAGACCTCCATGGCCTCGATCCGCCATGCCGGCGACGCCATCGCCCACGATCTGCGCTCGCCGCTGACCCGGATGCGGGCCAGGCTGGAAGTCGCCCTGATCGATGCCGAGAGCGGCCGGATCGACGGTGCCGACGCGCTGCAGGTCGCCCTGGACGAGGCAGATACCCTGCTGAAAACCTTTAACACCGTGCTGGCGATCGCCCGGCTCCAGGCGGCGGCGGGTCGGGTGCCGGACGCCGCGGTGTTCGACGCCGCCGACCTGGCCGCAGACATGGCCGAACTGTACGAGCCGGCGGCCGAGGACAAGGGTCTCGACTTCTCGGCCGAGATCGAGCGTGGCCTGATGATCGAGGGCGCGCGGCCCTTCCTGGCCCAGGCCCTGGCCAACGTCATCGACAACGCCATCAAATACACGCCGGTCGGCGGCGCCGTCATGCTGCGCGCGCGCCGGCGGTCGTCGGGCGAGATCGAGTTCTCCGTCACCGACACCGGGCCGGGCGTGCCGGAAGAGGATCGCGGCCGGGTCATCGAGCGGTTCGTCCGCCTCGACAACAGCCGCACCGAGGCCGGGTCCGGTCTGGGCCTGTCGTTGGTCGGCGCCGTGATGGAGGCCCATATGGGCCGTATCCAGCTGGATGAGGGTCCCGGCGCCTATGGTGGGTCCGGTCCGGGCCTGCGCGTCGCCCTCGTCCTGCCGCCCGCGAGCGAGGGATGAGCGAGGCGCCGCTGGGCGAACGGCTGGCAGCCTGCGGGCCGGTGGCCGATGCCGAGGCAGCCGGGCGCGCGCGCGAGCGGCTGTCGGGCAGCGCGGCGGAGGGCGGCTGGGCTAAGGTGTTCGACGCCGCCTGGCCGGGCTTGCAGCCCGTGTTTGCCGCCTCGCCCTATCTGTTCGGTCTGGCGCGGCGCTGGCCCGGGACCCTGCACGCCATCCTGACCGATGCGCCCGGGGTTCGGCTCGAGGACATCGCCGCCCGGACCATCGCCCTGACCGGCGGCGCGGACGACATGCGCTCGCCGCTGCGACGGCTGAAGGCGGAACTGCACCTGTTGACGGCTCTGGCCGATCTCGGCGGGGTCTGGGATCTGGATCAGGTCACCGGCGCGCTGAGCCGGTTCGCCGACGTGGCCTCACGCGCGGCCCTTTCGGGGGTGGCCGAGGACCTGCGTCGGCGCGGCAAGCTTCTGACCGCCGCCGACGACACGCGCGGACCCATCCCCGGCCTGTTCGGCCTGGCCATGGGCAAGCACGGCGCGTTCGAGCTGAACTATTCCTCCGACATCGACCTCAGCCTGTTCTTCGATCCCGAGCGTCTGGCCCCCGTCCTCGCCGAGGGGACGGAGGCGCAGGGGTTGATGAACCGGGTGGCGCAGGGGGTGGCGTCGCTGCTGTCCGAGCGCACCGCCGACGGCTATGTCTTCCGCGTCGACCTGCGTCTGCGTCCCGATCCGTCGTCGACGCCACCGGTCGTCACCGTGCCCATGGCGCTCGATTATTACGAGAGCGTCGGCCAGAACTGGGAACGGGCGGCCTTCATAAAGGCCCGCGCCATCTGCGGCGACTTCGGCGCGGCGAAAGAGTTCCTGAAGGCGCTGGTCCCCTTCGTCTGGCGCCGCAGCCTCGACTATCAGGCCGTGCTCGACATCCAGTCGATCAAGCGACAGATCCACGTTCACAAGACCGGCGAGGGGATGGTGGCGGCGGGCGCCAATCTGAAGCTCGGGCGCGGCGGCATCCGCGAGATCGAATTCTACGCCCAGACCCAGCAGCTGATCCTCGGCGGCCGCGACCCGTCGCTGCGCAGTTCCCGCACCGTCGACGCGCTCGCCGCCCTGGTCGCGAAAGGGCACCTGCCCGCCGACGTCGCCGCCGAAATGACCGGGGCCTATGTCGAGCTGCGCGGACTCGAGCATCGGGTGCAGATGCTGGAGGACGAACAGACCCATATCCTGCCCGCCGATCCGGCGCGCCGGGCGGCGGTCGCGGCCCTGGCGGGGCAGGGTGATCTGGCCGGCTTCGATACCGGCGTCGAGGCCATCCTGATCGGGGTGAACCAGCGCTACGGGGCCCTGTTCGAGGGCGAGGAGGAACTGTCCTCCCCGTTCGGCAGTCTGGTCTTCACCGGCGTCGACAACGACCCCGGGACCCTGGCGACGCTGGAGCGGATGGGTTTTTCCGATCCCGGCGCGGTCGCGGATACGATCCGGTCCTGGCACCATGGCCGTATCCCGGCGACGCGATCGGTCCGGGGGCGCGAGCTGTTCACCCGGCTGGCACCGCGGCTGCTGACGGCCCTGGCCCGCACAGGCGCGGCCGATGCGGCGTTCAAGCGGTTCTCGGTCTTCTTCGCCGGCCTGTCGGCGGGGGTGCAGGTCCAGGCCCTGTTCCTGAACCAGCCGGAGCTGTTCGAACGGATCGTCGGTGTCATGGCCTTCGCCCCCCGGCTGGCGCGCACCCTGGGGCGCTATCCGGCCGCGCTGGATTCGATGCTGGACGCGCGGTTCGAGACCGAGCTCGGCGTCAACACCGGTCTGTTCGATCAGATGGCGGAGGAGGCCGAAGCCGCCGGCGATTTCGAGGGGGCGATGAATGCTGTGCGTCGCCTGCATCGCGAACAGGCCTTCCGCATCGGCATGCAGACCCTCAGCGGGCGGGTGGGGCCGGAAGTTGCGGGCAAGGGGTTCACCAACCTCGCCGACGCCGTCATGCGCACCCTGTCGGCGGCGGCCTTGACCGAGACGGAGCGGCTGGGCGGTGCGATGTCGGGCGCGGTGGCGGTGATCGCCCTCGGCAAGGCCGGGTCGCGTGAGATGACGGCGGGGTCGGATCTGGACCTGATGACCGTCTACGGCGCGTCGTCAGACGCCGTGTCGGCGACGAAGGGATGGTCGCCTGACGTCTTTTACGTCCGCTTCACCCAGCGGCTGATCTCCGCCCTGTCGGCGCATACGGCCGAGGGCGGCCTCTACGAGGTCGACATGCGGCTCCGGCCGTCCGGGTCGAAGGGACCGGTATCGGTGCCCCTGTCGGGGTTCCAGGCCTATTACGCCGACGAGGCCGCGACCTGGGAGTTCATGGCCCTGACCCGCGCGCGCGTCGCCTGGGCCAGCGATCCGGCCTTCGGCATACAGGTCAAGGCGGCCATCGAGGCGGCGCTGTGCCGTCCGCGACCCGGGGTGGACACGGCCGGCGACGTGCGGGCCATGCGCGACCTGATGGATCGCGAACGGCCGGCCAAGGGGTTCTGGGATCTGAAGCTGGTTCCCGGTGGACTGGTCGATGCCGAGTTCGTGGGTCAGTTCCGTCAGCTGCAGGCGGCCGCCGGGCAAGGCGCGCTCAGCGTCTCGATCCTGGATCAGCTGGCGAAGGATCTGGCGCTCAGGGAGACCTGGGTTCTGCATCAGGCTCTGGCCCAGCTTCTGGCCTGCGCCTTCGATGACAAGGGCGACCCCGAGGCCGAATCGGAGACCTTCCGCACGCGCCTGGCCGAGGCGGCCGGTGAGACGGACTTCCCGGCCCTGAGGCGTCGTCTGGAGCGGGTTCGAACGGACGCCAGAAAGGCCTTCGAGAGGGCCCTGCCGGTGCGCCGCGACGGATAGTCCGGACTGCCGCGTTACACTTTCCGGACGGGGGTTCTGCAGGCGCGTCCTGCGCTTGTTCCTTGGGAGACGAAGAGATGAGGAAATCCACACTGGCCGCCGGCACCGCCGCCGTTCTGGCCCTCCTGACCGCCGGGTCGGCCATGGCCCAGCAGGCTCCGCGAGCGGCGCGTGCTGACGCCGACGGCGACGGTCGTGTGAGCCGCGCCGAATTCGTTGACGGCCGCATCGCGCGCCTGACGGCGATCGACGCCAACCGCGACGGCTCGATCACCGTCGAGGAGCGACGGTCGGGCATCGACACCCGCCGCAACCAGCGCGTCTCTGCCCGGTTCGAGACGCTCGACACAGACGGCAACGGCGCGGTCAGCCGCGAGGAGTTCACCGCTGCCCGCGAGATGCGCGGCGACCGTGCCGGGCGCGGAGGTCGTCACGGCATGCGCGGTCATCGCGGCCAGGGGCGTGAGGGTGCCGAGGCACCGGGTCCCGTGACCATCGCGGCTGTTCAGGCCCGCTTGACGACCCGGTTCGACCGCGTCGACGCTGACCACGACGGCTTCATCGCCGCCGGGGAACGCAACGCCGCCCGTCAGGCGATGCGCGGGCAGCGCCACGAACGTCACGCGGCCCACCGGGCGTCGCCTTCGGCGCCCGCTTCGGAGTAAGAGGATGGGGACGGTCGCGTTCGCCTGGCCGTCCCGCCTCACCGCCTGTCGGGAAAGAGACCGCTTGGCTTCTGTTGCCGACCCCGATGAGGATCTGGTGCGCCGCGTGGGTCAGGGCGACCCTGCGGCCATTCAGGCCCTGGTGGCGAGAAAGCTGCCGCGCATGCTGGCCCTGGCGCAGCGGATGCTCGGCGACCCTGTCGAGGCCGAGGACGTGGCCCAGGACGCCATGCTGAGGGCCTGGAAACAGGCCCCGCGCTGGACGCCCGGGAAGGCGAAGTTCGACACCTGGCTGCACCGGGTGGCGCTGAACCTCTGCTACGATCGCCTGCGTCGACGGCGAGAGGTTCCGACCGAGATTTCACCGGACCGGCCCGACGAGGGGCCGCTTCCGGATCGCGGCGTCATGACGGCCCAGCTGGGTGCCCAGGTGGATAGCGCGCTCGCCGCCCTGCCGCAGCGCCAGCGAGAGGCCATCGTGCTGTGCCACTATCAGGAGCTGACCAATATCGAGGCCGCTGGTCTGATGTCGGTCAGTATCGAGGCGCTGGAAAGTCTGCTGTCGAGAGGACGAAGAACCCTGAGACAGACATTGGCACATCTGGCCCCCGGCGCAGGGCCGGCGGCAGACGGAGGACGAGGATGACATCCGAACGCATGGACGAGACGCGTTTCGGCGAACTGGCTGACGCCTTTGGCGGCGACGTCCGTCGCTGGCCGGATGGCGTGCGCGATGCCGCGTGTGTCTGGATCGACGCCCATCCGCTGGAGGCCGGGCGCGCCCTGTTCAACGCGCGCCAGACCGACGCCGCCCTGTACGCCTCGCCCAATCCGGTGGTCTCGATGGCGTTGCGGGACCGTGTCCTCGCCTCGGCGGCCACGACCGGGTTGAGGGTCCGCGCCGGTTGGCCCGCCCTGCGAAAACTGTTGTGGATCGGCGGAGCCGGATGGGCGGCGGCAGCCTGTGCCGGGGTCGTGTTCGGCGCGAACCTCGGCAGCCATCTGGCGAGCCAGGCCCAGGCCGACGCCGTGCTGGACCAGGCCATGCTGAGCGGCTTCGACGAGTCCGAGGTGCTGGGATGAACACGCGCACCCTCACCATCGTTCTCGGCATCGCGCTGGCCGTTTCTGTCGCGGTGAACCTGTTCGCCGCCACCGCCGCCTACACCGCCCTGACCGGTCAGGAGCGGATCGAAAGCCACATGCACGGCAGGGATGGGGATGACCGTCGTGCCTCCCCGCGCGAACTGGTCGCCGCTCTTGGTCCCGATGACCGGATCCGCGTGCGACAGGCGTTGCGCGAGGCGGGTCTCGGCGCCCGCCCGGACTTCCAGCAGGCACGAGAGGCCCGTCGGCAGGCGATCGCCGCCGCCGCCGCCGAACCCTATGACGCGGCGCTTGTCGAACGGCTTCTGGACCAGTCGCGCGAAGCCGAGAGTCGCGGTCGTCGTCGGCTTGAGGCGGAGACCCTGGCCATTATGGGTACGATGGATCCCGCCGACCGTGCCGCCTTCGCCCTGATCCTCGCTCACGGCAGGGGCGGCGGCGCAGGTCACGGCGAAAGGGGCGGGGCCAGGGACCCGAAACAGGACGACCCCACCCCCCGGGGTTAGCCTGCATGGCTGTGGTGATCCGGGGGCCGGGTCTCCTCCTTCCGAGGCCCGGTCTGATCGTGTTCTACGCGGCCCGGGCCTGTTCGACCTGCGCCCCTGGACGTTTCATCGGGATGTCGAAGCTGACCGTGGTGCCGACCCCCGGCTCGCTCTCCATCAGCATCTGGCCCTGGTGAAGCTCGATCAGGGCCTTGGTCAGGGACAGGCCGAGCCCGGTGCCCTGGGTCGTCTTGGAATGCTGGCCCTCGACCTGTTCGAAGGGCTGGGCCAGGCGGGCCAGGTCGTGGGCGGCGATACCGATCCCCGTGTCGGTCACAGCGATCTGCACCCGGCCCACGTTCAGCCTCTCCAGTGAAACCGTGATCTCGCCGCCTTCGGGCGTGAACTTCACAGCGTTCGAGATCAGGTTCAGCATCACCTGTTTCAGTCCGCGATAGTCGGCGTCGATCTCGGGCAGGTCGTGAGCCTGGAGCGACAGGGTCAGGCCCGAGTCCTGCGCCTTGCCGCGCATCAGGCGGATGGCGTCCTCGCAGATCTCGGTCAGGGACACGGGCTCGTAGTGCAGGGTCATCTTGCCCGCCTCGATCTTGGCCATGTCGAGGATGTCGTTGATCAGGCTCAGCAGGTGCTGGCCGGACTTCAGGATGTCGCCGGCGTAGCCCTTGTATTTGGGGTCTCCCAGAGGCCCGAACATCTCGCCGGCCATGATCTCCGAGAAGCCGTTGATGGCGTTCAGCGGGGTGCGGAGTTCGTGGGACATGTTGGCCAGGAATTCGGACTTCGCCTGGTTGGCGGCCTCGGCCCGGGTCATGGCGATCTCGTATTTGCGGGCCAGCAGGCTGAGTTTTTCCTGGCTGGACTCAAGTTGATCGACGGTGATCCGCAAGCTGTCGGCGGCGCGCTGCCGTTCCAGTTCCTGGCGGCGGATGGCTGTGACGTCGGCGGCGGTGACCACAGTGCCGCCGTCGCCGGTGAACCGTTCGGACAGCTGCAGCACCCGGCCGTCAAACAGCTCGACTTCGCGGGCGCCGGCGAGGCCCTCGGCGGAGGGCCGCTCCTCCTTGATGGCGAGCGCGGCGATACGGTTCAGCTCGTCCTTCATGGCACCCTTGCGCACGGCTTCGTCGGCAAAGCCGAAGGCGTCCTTGAAGGCCTGGTTCCACAGGATCAGGCGGCCGTGCTTGTCGAACAGGACGAAGGCGTCCGAAACGCTCTCGATGCCGTCCCGTAGCCGGTTCTCGGCGGCCTGGGCCTGGGCCTTGGCGCGGCGGGCCTCGGTGATGTCCAGGGCGACTCCGAGGATGATGCTGAAGCCCTCTTCGCCGCTCGATCCGCGGGCCTGGCCCCGCGCGTCGATCCAGCGGGCGCCCCCGGTCGCCAGGGGCACCGGGAAGGTCACCTCGAACGCGCCGAAGGTCGCGGCCTGGCGCAGGGCGTGTTCGACCAGGTCGCGATAGCGCGGGTGGATCCGCTCCATCACGGCCTCCGCGCTCACCGAACCGCCGGCTGAAAGGCCCAGCAGTTCGGCCATGAAGTCCGACACCACGACCTCACCGGCGTTGAGATCCCACTCCCAGACGCCGCAACGCGCCGCCTCGACGGCGACGCGGAACCGGTGCTCGGTTTCGGCCCAGGCCTTCGATGCGCGCGTCTGTCGCCATCGCTGCAGCAGGGCGAGGCCCAGCACCAGGACGCCGAGCCCGAGAGGCGCGATCAGCAGCCACAGGTCGCTGATGATGGCGGCGGCGCCGGTCGTTTCCGGGCGCCAGGCGACAACCACCAGTCCGCTGTCGCCGACGGGCGCGGCGGTCGCCTCGATCGCTTCTCCGGGGCGAGGGGTGCCCTGCACGGCGGCGTCAGCCGCGGTCAGGGCCGACAACTCCAAGCCCAGCCGATCTTTCAGAGAAGCGCCGGCTGAGCCCGCGATCAGGCCCTCGGTCGGCGACACGACCAGGGTCCGCCCCTCGGCCGTATCCGCGACAGGGGTCAGGGCGACGAGGCCGGTGGCCTGGGGCGCGGTCGACAGGATGGCCCTGCGATCCCGGGTCGCCCGGGGCGCAGAGGCCTCCGGGGCGGCCGCCAAGGGGCGGAACTCCGCCGGACGGGCACCGACTGCAGCGCTTGCGACGCCGGCGGCGTCAATCACGGCGAAGGCGCTGTCCGGAGCCGCGACCCGTGCGGCCTCCAGAGCATCCAGCGGGCGGCCAGGGTTCGTTTTCAGACGCTGCGCGGCGATGCTCAGCCCCACGGTCGCCCGGGCCAGTTTGGCATCCAGCAGTGCAGCGCCCAGGTCGGCGTCGCGTCGCAGGGCCTCGACCTTCAGGGTCGCCGCCTCGCGTGCGGGACGCGTGCTCTCGCGCGCGAACAGGACGACGTAGATCGCAAGACCCAGGGTCAGCGCCAGAACCAGCACCCGGCCCCAGGTCGGCAAGCCTTCAGGACGGTCCTGCGACCGTCGTCCCGGCTGCTGAATGCGGCGATCGGCGCCCCGCAAATCTCTCTCCCGGACATGATCGCGGCGTCCCGGCCGCGACGGCAGGGTCAGGCGCTGAACGATTCGACGACGGCTGGGAATCTAGGCTGCGTCGCGGAATCCTGTCGAGGTTTGGTTAACGAAAGTTCTCCAGGGCCTGATCCAGGCGAAAGCATGATTCACGCGTCAGGCCGGACCCGGAAATCGGGTCCACCAGAAACGATCAGGCTCTACGCTGCGTGCGCGCGGGGAGCGGTCGCGGACGCCTCGGGCGCGGGGGCCAGAACGTCGGTCACGGACTTCAGGACGTCGCGCGCCTGGCGGGCCAGGGCCAGGGTCTCCGGCGGGGCGTCGTCGGGGCTTTCAGCGACCGTATCGATCAGCTTTTGCGCCAGGTCCATCAGCCGCGGCGCGGCGGCGATCAGGCGCGCCTGGAACTCGATCCGCCGGGGATCGCGGTCGTATTCCGCGCCCGGAACGCGCCAGCCGCCCCAGTCCGCCGGATCGGTGACCACGACGGGATAGGTGCCCGGATAGGGATGGTGCGGCACGTCCTCGGCCTGCTGCCACTTGTTGCGCGCGCGCAGCAGCCGCCAGTCGCCGACGTCCGTGCCCGCTTCGTCCTCGGCCGGGAGCATCAGTTCGGTCGCCTGGAACTCGCGCCCCAGCCCGACGTCGTAGGTGACCTTGACCGGTTCCTCGAAGCCCTTGGCCCAGACGGGCTGGACCTTTTCGATCTGGGCCCATGCGCCGACGCACTCGACCCAGACCTTCTGGCCCTTCTGGAATTGCGCGCGCGCCATGGTCGTCCCTTGTCCGTTCCACCCCACCTTGCAGGACGGGCCATTGACGCCCGGTTTCGCAAGACGGTGAAGCGGGCATGAAGACGCGACGGATTCTGGCCACCCGAACGTCGAACCTGGCCATTCATCAACCTGACAGTTCGACAACGGCCGGCTCAGACGCGTGTCAGGTTCAGAATGCTTTTCTTCACCACGCAGCCCACCCCCGGGCCGAGATGAAGGAAGAAGATCATGACGACCGCCCTCACGAAGAAAGCCCTGGTTTCGCTCCTGGCCGCGTCGGCGGTCGCGATCGCGACCCCGACCCTGGCCCAGGACTACGGCCGAGGCCACGATGACCGCGGTGGGGACCGTGGCGGCGGCTACGGCCAGAACCACAACGGCGGCTGGAACGGTGGCTGGAACGGTGGCGACAACGGCGGCTGGAACGGCGGCGGTCTGAACGGAGACCAGGCCCGTCTGGCCCGTCGCATCGATCGCGCCGCCTACAATGGCCGCATCAGCCGCCGCGAGGCCCAGAACCTGCGCTTCCAGCTGGAAGAGTACCAGCGTCTGGAGTGGCGTTACCGCCGCGACGGCCTGTCGCACTGGGAACGCCGCGACCTCCAGGACCGCCTGGACCGGATCGAGCGTAACCTGCGGGACGAGCGCCGGGACCGCGACGGTCGCCGCTGGTAGGCTGATCGCAGCCTGACCGAGGGGCCGTTTCCGAAGGGACGCGGCCCTTTCGGTTGTCTTCTTTCTCCCTCCCCTTCATGGGGAGGGACGGCGGAGCGAAGCGCAGCCAGGGTGGGGTCCGAAAGGTGAGTGCGCACTCGCCTTTCGGACCCCACCCGCGCTCGGCTGACGCCTCGCGGTCCCTCCCCATGAAGGGGAGGGAAAGGCCGCGTTCGCCAGACCCAAGATCGACATGACCGCAGCCCAGAACGCCCAAGCCATCCTGACCCGCCTCGGCGTCTCCGATGCGACCTTCGATCCCGCCGGTCTGCCGACCCGCTCGCCTGTCGACGGCTCGACCGGAACGCCCGTTCGCGTCGCTGACGCCGCCGCGACCGGGGCCGCCATCGCCGCCGCGACGAGCGCCTTCGACGCCTGGCGCCGTATCCCGGCGCCGCGCCGGGGCGAGCTGGTCCGGCTGCTGGGCGAGGAACTGCGCGCATCGAAGGATGATCTCGCCCTGCTGGTCACCCTCGAGGCGGGCAAGATCACCTCGGAGGGCCTTGGCGAGGTTCAGGAGATGATCGACATCTGCGACTTCGCCGTCGGCCTGTCGCGCCAGCTGTACGGCCTGACCCTGCCCAGCGAGCGGCCCGGCCACCACATGCGCGAGACCTGGCAGCCTCTGGGGCCGGTCGCGGTCATTTCGGCCTTCAACTTCCCGGTCGCGGTCTGGGCCTGGAACGCGGCCCTGGCGCTTGTATGCGGCGATCCGGTGATCTGGAAGCCCTCGGAGAAGACGCCTCTGACCGCGATCGCCACCCATGCCGTGATGCAGCGCGCCCTGGCCCGGTTCGGCGATGCGCCCGAAGGCCTCGTCCAGCTTCTGGTCGGCGGACGCGAGGTCGGGGAAGCCCTGGCTGCCGATCCCCGCGTGGCGCTCGTTTCCGCCACCGGTTCGACCCGGATGGGCAAGGCGGTCGCGACGACTGTCGCAGGCCGGCTGGGCCGGTCGCTGCTGGAACTCGGCGGCAACAACGCCATGATCGTCACGCCCAGCGCCGACATGGACATGGCGGTGCGTGCGATCGCCTTTTCCGCCGTCGGCACCTGCGGCCAGCGCTGCACCACCCTGCGCCGTCTGCTGGTGCATGAGGATGTCGCCGAGGCTCTGCTGGACCGGCTGGCAAAGGCCTATGCGACGCTCCCGATCGGCGATCCGCGCGAGGACGGCGTCCTGGTCGGTCCCCTGATCGACGAGGACGCGGCGATCGGCTTCGATGCGGCGCTCGAACAGGCCGTGGAGCAGGGCGGTCAGATCGTCGTCGGCGGAACCCGCGAGGGGGCCTATGTCCGCCCCGCCATCGTCCGCATGCCGGCCCAGAGCGCGGTCGTGCAGCACGAGACCTTCGCCCCCATCCTCTACGTCCTGACCTGGCGGGAGTTCGACGAGGCCGTGGCGATGCAGAACGCCGTGCCCCAGGGCCTGTCGAGCTGCGTCTTCACCGACAGCGTGCGCGAGGCCGAGGCCTTCCTGTCGGCCTGGGGCTCGGACTGCGGCATCGCCAACGTCAACATCGGTCCCTCCGGCGCCGAGATCGGCGGAGCCTTCGGCGGCGAGAAGGAGACCGGCGGCGGCCGCGAGTCCGGCTCCGACGCCTGGAAAACCTATATGCGCCGCCAGACCCAGACGGTGAACTTCTCCTCCGCCCTGCCTCTGGCCCAGGGCGTGCGGTTCGAGGTCTAGAGTCCTTCTCCCCTTGCGGGAGAAGGTGGCCGAGCGGAGCGAGGTCGGATGAGGGGTCACGCTGACGTCAGACGTCAGCGTTGCCAATCCTCATTCCAGGCACCTGCGCAACCCCTCATCCGTCAGCCTTCGGCTGCCACCTTCTCCCGCAAGGGGAGAAGGAAATCCGGCCATACCTATCAACACATCCCCGAAATCCGGCAACGATTCCAACGCACGGCCCGAACGAGAGCCCTTTTGCCCATCGCTGTCTGATACGCCCCCATACTGGTCCCTTTCGCGCGGAGAGGACGGCCATGGGCGAACGCATCGGACGCATCGGACGCTTCGGACGGGGTTTTCAAGACCGGCCCCGCGGGACTCTATGGACGATCTGGACTCTGAATTCCGGAGTCAGCCGGGCGCCGTCCTCCGGGGACGCGGAACGGCGATTGCGACGTCGCCGCGCCTCGACAGTGCCGCAACCCATCCCCACTGTCAGGGCATGAACCGCCGCGCTCTCCTGACTCGCGCCGTGCTCGTCGCCGCCGGCCTCGGCGGGGCGTGGTGGCTGAGGGACCATGTGCTGTGGCGCGATCCCGGCATCGTCTTCGGGCCTGACGGCTCCAGCGGCTGGCTCCCCTATGATGAACACCGCGCCTCGGTGCCGACGGTGAGGGTCACGGTCGCCGGCCAGCCGGTCCGCGCCCTGGTCGATTCCGGGGCCCAGTATTCCGTCATTGATCGTGCGCTGTTCCAGCGCCTGGGCCTGACCCGGGCGTTCGACATCCCGCTGGTCGCCTATGGTGTCGGCGGCGGAGCCCAGATGGGGCAGGGGGTGACGCTGGACGTCACGGTCGGGGGCATGCGGATCGAGGCGCTCCGCACCGCCATCCTGTCGCTGGGGCCGCTGGCGGTCGGCGAAGGCCTCTCGGCACCGCTGATCCTCGGCCAGGACCTGCTGGGTGAGACCGTGCTGGAGCTGGACACGGAGGAGCGGCACATGCGCTTCCTGCCGCGCGAGGGCTACGTCCTGCCGACCGACGTCGCCGCCATCCCGGTGTCGAAGGCGAACGGTGCCCTGACGACCGAAGTCACTGTCGAGGGGGCGACGGTCCGGGCCGTGGTCGATACCGGTGCCTCGGCCCTGCTGGCCCTGTCCCGGGAAGCGGCCAGGGACGCGGGCCTGCTGGACGGGCGTCCGTCGGAGCGAGGGGCGAGCATCGTTCTGGGCGGGTCGATCGACTCGCAGATCGTCCGGTCACGGACCATCACTGTCGGCGACCAGATCTATCGCGACGCGGCGACGCCGATCTACGCCGACGTCCCCCTGCCGGGCTTCCCCGCCGCCCTCGTCGGGATGGAGGCCTTCGCGGGCCGGCGGATGGTGCTGGATCTCGGCGGTGGCCGTCTGCACGCCTCCCGGCCTCTGGACCTGACCATCAGCTAGGGCCGGGTCTGGCCGGTCCCGCGCACGACGTATTTATAGCTGGTCAGTTGTTCCGCCCCTACCGGCCCCCGCGCATGCAGGCGCGAGGTGGAGATGCCGATCTCTCCGCCGAAGCCGAACTCGCCCCCGTCGGCGAACTGGGTCGAGGCGTTCCACAGGACGATGGCGCTGTCGATCCGGTTCAGGAACTCGGCCGCTGCCGCCTCGTCACCGGCCACGATGGCATCGGTATGGCCCGAGCCGTGCCGCCGGATGTGTTCGATCGCCGCGTCCAGCCCGTCGACGACCTTCACAGCCAGGATCGGTGCCAGGAACTCATGCCCCCAGTCTTCGTCGGTCGCGGCGCGCATTGCCGGGACCAGCGCCCGCGCCTCCGCATCGCCCCGCAACTCGCATCCGGCCGCGATCAGGGCTTCGGCCACCGGTGGCAACAGCCGCGCCGCGCCGGCCCGATCAACCAGCAGGGTCTCTGTCGATCCGCATACGGAGACACGCCGCATCTTGGCGTTGACGACGATGTCCCGCGCCATCTCGATCTCGGCCGAGGCGTGCAGATAGGTGTGGTTGATCCCCTCGAGATGGCCCAGCACCGGCACCCGCGCCTCGGCCTGAACCCGGGCGACCAGACTCTTGCCGCCGCGAGGAATCAACAGGTCGATGGTCCCGTCCAGCCCGGTCAGCAGCGCCCCGACCGCCGCCCGGTCCGGGGTGTCGACCAGCTGCACCGCGTCTTCCGGCAGGCCCGCCGCCGCCAGTCCCTCGACCACGGCCGCATGGATGGCCAGCGAACTGTCCAGACAATCCGACCCGCAGCGCAGGATGGCGACATTGCCCGAGCGAATGCACAGGGCCGCCGCGTCCGCCGTCACATTGGGCCGGCTCTCGTAGATGATGGCCAGCACCCCGATCGGGGTGCGCACCCGGGCGAAGTCCAGCCCGTTCGGTCGGGTCCAGCGCGCCGTCTCGACGCCCAGCGGATCGGGGAAGGCCGCGACCTCGTCCACTGCCGCCGCCATGGCCTCGATGCGGGCAGGCGTCAGGGCCAGCCGGTCGATCTGCGCCTCCGCCGTGCCGTTCGTCCGGGCCCGGTCGATGTCGCGGGCGTTGGCCTGAAGGATGGCGTCGGACATAGCCCGAAGAGCCGCCGCCATGGCCGTCAGGGCCGCCGAACGCACCCCGGCCGGGGCCAGCCGCACGGCGTCCGCCGCCGCCCGCGCGCGCCGCCCCATCGCCCGCATCGCCGCGTCCAGATCGCTCATTCGTACAGCACCAGATCGTCGCGATGAATGGCCACGCCCGGTCCCTTGTAGCCGACCAGACCTTCGATCTCCCCGGAGTGTCGGCCCCGGATCTTCTCCATCTCGTCGGCGGCGTAGGCGGCGAGACCGACCCCCAGCACCCCACCGTCGGCCCCGACCACGCGGACGCAATCGCCCCGGTCGAACCGGCCCTCGACCCGCTTCACGCCGGACGCCAGCAGGCTGCGTCCGCCCGCCAGGGCCTCCGCCGCCCCGTCATCGACCCCCAGCGCACCGGCAGGCTCCAGGCTGCCCGCGATCCACGACTTGTAGGCTTGCAGAGGTGTTGCGGTCGCCGTGATTAAACTGGCGCGTGCGCCTGCGGCGACGGCGCTCAGCGGCCGCGCCGCCAGTCCCGAGACGATCAGGGTCGCGCACCCGGCCGAGCGGGCGATCCGCGCCGCCTCGAGCTTGGTCGCCATGCCGCCGGTGCCGACGTCGGCGTCCGCATTGGCCCCGCCGGCCATGGCGAGGATGTCCGGTCCGAGGGTTTCGATCAGCGGCAGATGCTCGGCCGCCGGATCGCGACGTGGATCGGCCGTGTACAGACCATCGACGTCCGACAGCAGGATCAGCAGGTCCGCCCGCACCAGTTGCGCCGTCCGCGCCGCCAGCCGGTCGTTGTCGCCGTAGCGGATCTCCTCGGTGGCGACGGTGTCGTTCTCGTTGACCACGGGCACGACGCCGAGCTTCAGCAGGGCTTCCAGCGTCGCGCGGGCGTTGAGCCAGCGTCTGCGCCGTTCGGTGTCGTCTCGCGTCAGCAGCACCTGTCCGGGCGTCATACCTGCACCCGCCAGCGCCGCCTCCCAGGCCTGCATCAGCAGCGATTGGCCCACGGCCGCGGCGGCCTGTTTCTCATCGAGGCGTGCATTCTTCTCCAGCCCGAGCCGCCCGCGTCCCAGCGCGACCGCGCCGGACGACACGACCACGACCTGGCACCCTTTCGCCCTCAGCTCAGCGATGTCGGCGGCCAGTCCGGCCAGCCAGACCGTGGCCGGCACTTTCTGGTCCACCACCAGGGACGACCCGACCTTGACCACGATCCGTCGGGCCGCGCGCAGGCTGGCGGCGGGGGAGGCGGTTTCAGGCGTGGTCAGGGCAGGGGCGGTCACGGCACGACCATGCCGCGCCGTGTGCGATGCAACAAGCGGCCTTTAGAGGCCCTGGAACGTATCGCAGCTTGCGGGATCGCCGGTCTGGTAACCGCGCTGCAGCCATTCCATCCGCTGGGCCGACGAGCCGTGGGTGAAGCTTTCCGGGCTGACCTGACCGCCCGAGCGGCGCTGCAGGGTGTCGTCGCCGATGGCCGAGGCGGTGCGCAGGCCCTCTTCCAGATCGCCCTGTTCGACCGCGACCTCTCCGCCCGAGACGGCGGCGGCGTTGGCGGCCCAGACCCCGGCGTAGCAGTCGGCCTGAAGCTCCAGCGCCACGGAATAGCGATTGCCCTCGGCCTCGGACGAGGCGCTCTGCTGCGCCCTCTGCACCTGTTCCGAAGCCCCGGTCAGGGTCTGGACGTGGTGGCCGATCTCGTGGGCCAGGACATAGGCGCGGGCGAAGTCGGCACCGGAGGCCCCGAGCTGGGTCTCCATCTCCTGCCAGAAGCTGAGGTCCAGATAGACCTGACGGTCGGTCGGGCAATAGAAGGGGCCCATCGCCGACTGGCCGAAGCCGCAGCCCGTCGGGGTGCCCCGTTCATAAAGGACGATGTTTGCGGGTGGCTGGTAACCTTCCAGCTTCGTCGCCCAGACGTCGTGGATGTTGCCGCCGACGACATCGACGAACAGGCCGGCCTGATCTTCCGGCGTGCCTTGACGGCCCTCCTGGCTCGCGCCCGCCTGACCGAACTGGCTGGCGACCTGGGTGGTGGTCGCGGGGTCGATCCCGAAGACGAAATAGCCGATCAGGGCCAGGACGGCGACACCGATGCCCCCGCCTGCGACGGCCCCGCCGCCCATGCCGCGACGATCCTCGATCCCGCCGCCGCCTTTCCGTCCGCCCTGCCACCGCATCGTCGCCTCCCGTTTGTCCCACTCAAGCTATGCCGGAACGAGGCTCGGGGCGAAAGGGATGCAGGCCTCTATCGCGGTGCGCGCGCCAGCCAGTCGTCGATCTGTCCCGCGCCCGACGCCACGGCCTCACGTCGCGCCGTCGCCGCCTCACGCGCCCGACGCCGCGCATCCGCAGAGGGCACCACATTGACGAAGGGGACATAGGGCTCCGGCTGCCGCCGGGCGCGGATCTCCATCCCGGTCAGACGGGCGTTCAACTGGTACTGCCGGGCATAGGCGGCCTGTTGTTCGGACTGGAGGCGCTGGCTCTCCACGCGAGAGCGCAGCCGGTCGGCCATCGGGTCTCCGATCCAGGGCTGGCCGGGCGTATAGGTCTGGGCCGGGGCGGTCCCGGCCCACAGGACGGACAGCAGGATCAGGGCTGCGGTTCTCATCCTTCGAAGATGGGGCCGGACGCCGTTCCGGCCAAGCGTGGCCGCAATCAATCCAGCGAGAAGACCGAACTGCGCTTGATGGCGAAATCCTCCAGCTCGCGCGTGGTCGGCACCTGGTACTCGGCCAGATGCGTCAGGCCGTCGGTGCGGAAATAGGTCCGGTGCGGATCGCCGATGAAGACCTGGGATCCCTGCGCCCGCGCCTGTCTCAGCCAGGCCATGACCCGTTCGGTCATCGGCTTTTCGTAGCAGACGTCGCCGGCGCAGAGGATGTCGACCTCGGGCGGGGCGGCGTCCAGCAGGTCAGCGTCGGTGAAGGACAGGGCCACCCCATTGGCGTCGGCGTTCAGCATGACCGCCGCCTCGCAAAACGGGTCGATGTCGGCGCACAGCACGCTGGCGGCGCCCGCCATCATCGCTGCCACACCGACCAGCCCTGACCCGGTGGCGAAGTCGACGACTGTCTTGCCCGCGAAGGTCTGCGGGTTGTCGAGCACCCAGCGCGCCAGTCCCTGGCCGCCGGACCAGGCGAAGGCCCAGAACGGGGGCGGCAGGCCCAGTTCGCCCAATTCCTCCTCCGTCAGCTTCCAGATAGGGGTGATCTCGTCGGCCAGCCACAGCGAGATCTCCGGCGCATGGGGCACGGCCTGGAGCCGGGTATTGGCCAGGATGAAGGCGGCGGGATCGGTGATGGTCAAGCGGGTCAGAGCTGCTCGAGGGCGGCGTCGAACAGGAAGCCCTCGCCCGCATCCAGCCCCCTCACGAAATAGTCGTGGATCCAGGTGGCGATGGTCCCGGGGTCGCGCGCCGCCAGTGTCACCGTCAGATGCTGACGGGGCTGGAAGGAAATGATCACGGCCTGTCCCAGTTCGGCGATCAGGGCGTCGGGCTGGCTGTCGGCGAGGGAGGCCATATTGACCTGGTCGTCGACGAACTGAAGCCAGCGACTCGCGTCACCCTCGACGGTGAAGGTGACGCACAGGCCTTCCGGCCCTTCCATCACGCGGGTCACGATGTCGGCCATGCCGCCGATGATGTCCGCCCTCGTGTCGCTCATGCGTCTTTCGCTCCGCTCGCCTGACGCAGGACGCTGACATAGCCGGGCGCCACCTCCATCCGCCCGCCCGGTTCGGTGGCACGGATCGCCCTGTGCAGGCGCGGCAGGTTCCAGCAGGGGACGTGCATGAACAGATGATGCTCGGCGTGGAAATTGACCCAGTAGGGGGCGATCAGGGCGCGCTCCCACCCGCTCGCGCGGGTCGTGCGGGCGGCGCGGAAGGGATCGGTCGCCGAGCCCTCGACGCAGGCGTGTTCGGCGATGTTCCTCAGGCGCGTGACCAGCGGGAACCAGGTCGCCATGGGAAGGAGCCACAGGGCGAACCAGGCCCACCATATCCCGGCCGCGACGAACCCCGCCAGTATGGCTGCATTGACCAGCAGGAAGGGCGCGACCGAGCGGCCGGTGACGATGGCGTCATAGTCATGGGCCTCCCCGCCCGCCGATCGCTTCCGCAGCACGGCCAGCGGCAACAGAACCCGCTGCTTGAAGAAGGTCTGGCCGGTCAGGTCGCGGATCATCTTGCGTCGCAGGGAGGCGCCGGAGACGGGGAAGGGGGCCGACAGGACCAGATCGGGGTCTTCGGGCTGCTGGGCGAACCGGTGGTGCGACAGATGATAGGGGCGATAGGCGTCCAGAGACGCCCCGATCGGCACGGCGCACAGCCAGTGGCCGAGGACATCGTTGAGCTTCAGGTTCTTCGCCAGCGCCCCGTGCGCCGCCTCGTGCATCAGGATGGCGAGGCCCAGCTGGCGCGTGCCGATGATCATGACACAGAGCGGGATCAGGATCGGCTGCCAGACCCCCGCAGCGACGGCCAGGGCGATGACACCCCAGGCGTGGACGACCAGCAGCGGCCCCTTCCACGCCGAGCGGCTCTGGAACGGAGCCCATTCGTCGGGCGCGAAGACCTCGGCGGGCGATATGCGCGGGGCGGCGGGCATGGCGGCGATGATAGGCCGCCTCCGCGCGCCCACCAAGCCGCCTCGATGCACGTCAGTCTTACCTGACAAAAGTCATGTTGACCTGACAAAATTGTAGTGTAAGGTGAGCCTTACAAAGGAGATGCCTCATGGCTTCGTGGAAGACACTGGATCCGGCGCACAAACGCTATGTGATCCGCACCAACATGTTCATGGCCGGCTATGTCCTGGTCAATGTGGCGGCCATCTTCGGCGCCTTCGACGAGATCATCGGCAAGGCGGCGGGCGTGGTCCTCGGTCTTTGCGTCGCCGCGCCGATCGCGGGGCAGTTATGGGCCACCCTTGCGTTGATGAACGAGGCCGACGAGTTCGTACGCGCCCTGACCGCCAAACGGTTCGTCATCGCCTCCGGACTGGCCATGGCCCTGTTCAGCGGCTGGGGCTTTGCCGAGAGCTACGGCGGCGCGCCGCATGCGCCGGGCTGGCTCATCTATCCGCTGTTCTGGGGTCTGTTCGGCCTTGTTTCGCCGTTCGTGAAGAGCAGCGGCCGATGAAGAACAGCCTTCGCGAACGGCGCACTGAGCGCAGCTGGACCCAGGAACAACTGGGTCAGGCCCTCGGCGTCTCCCGCCAGGCCGTAAACGCCCTGGAGACCGAGAAACACGACCCCTCTCTCGACCTCGCCTACCGCATCGCCGCCCTGTTCGAGCGGCCGGTGGAAGACGTCTTCGACAATCCCCACGCCTGACGTTTCGTCAGGATAACCTTACAAGGACATCGCTATGCTGCATCTCCGCCACTTCGTTGGGCGCTCGACCCTGCGAGCCCTGGTCCTGGCCTCGGCCGCCGCCCTGGCCGTCGGCGGCACCGTCTTCGCAACCTGCGCTTTCGCTGAGCCCGTCGCCGAAGCGCAAACCGCGCCCTTCGCCTCCGACCGGCTGTCGGTCGAGGTTATCGGGTCCGGCCCCGACGTCATCCTGATTCCGGGTCTGGTCTCGTCGCGTGAGGTCTGGCGTCCGCTCGCGACCCGGCTTTCCACCAGCCACCGCGTGCATCTGGTCCAGCTGGCGGGCTTCGCCGGCGAACCCTGGAGCCACGGCGAGGGTGCCTTTCTGGAGCCCGTCGTGGTGGAACTCGACCGCTATGTCCGTGAACAGGGACTCGATCATCCGGCGGTGATCGGGCACTCGATGGGCGCGCTTGTCGGTCTGCGTCTGGCCCAGACCGACCCGGAGGCGGTCGGCCGGCTGATGAGTGTCGACAGTTTGCCGTTCTTCGGCGCGTTGCAGGGACCTCATGTCACCGCGGACAACATCGCGCCCGTCGCGTTGCAAACCTCGCGCATGGTCATGGACATGCCCGGCGACGCCTTCGTCGCCAGCCAGACGCGCTCGGCCCAGGGCATGAGCCGCGATCCGGTGACGCGGGACGCGATCGTGGTCTGGTCGCTGGCCTCGGACCGGCGCGCCATGGGGGCGGCGCTGCGGGACGTAATGACCACAGACGCCCGTCCCGGCCTCGCCGCCATGAGGATCCCCGTCACAGCGCTTTACGCCTCGGACGCCGACGGCGGGGCGCCGGCCGAGCTTGCCGAGCGGGCCTGGACGCATGAGTACGCGACCCTGCCGGGCGTGCGGCTGATTCGCGTCGACGCCAGCCGCCACTTCATCATGGCCGACCAGCCGGCACGGTTCGACGAACTGGTGGATGATTTTTTGAGGTAGGGCGCGACTTTCTCCCCCCTTCATGGGGAGGGAGACTATCGTCAGGCTTCTGCCTTCGGCTCGCCGGCGAACTCGTCGGCATAGGCGGGGGCGAGCAGGGCGCGGAACGCGCTCTGCGGCACGGTCACTTCGTATGATCCGTCGGAGTAGGGCCCCACCTGGTACGGGCCGATCAGAAAGACCAGGCCGCCGGCCTTGCCCGGCATTGTCCCGGTCACCAGCACAAAGGGCACGGTCGCGGCGCGCGGGCATTTCCACATCTCGCTGCCGGTCAGGGAGACGGTCTCGGCCTGGGGGTCGCGCTTCTTCTTCTCGGCGTTGATCGCGGCGCAGAGGGCGACGTCCAGGGCCGACAGATCGGCCGTCTTGGTGAACAGGTCGGCCGCCGCCACCTCGCGCTTCAGCGCCTTGTCCCACAGGATGGAGGCAAAGGCGGAGTTGGGATGCGCCCCGCCGGTGTATTCGGAATCCGTGCGGATCAGGCTGAACAGCTTGCCGGTCTCGGCGCCGGGCGTGATCTCGATCGACCTGTTGTAGGCACCCATGCCCTCGTCGCCGCCGGCCTCGGTGCGGTCGGCCTGGGCCCCTTCGGCGAACTCGCGCAGATCGCGGACGGCGGCTGCGTAGAGGCGGGCATGCAGGTCGGGCTGGGCCTTGATCGCGACCGGAAGGGTCAGGCTGACCTCGGCGAATGGAGTTTTCGCCTCGAAGGCCATCGGGGCGGCGGCGTCGGCGGGAGTGACCAACGCGCCCGTCCCTGCGGTCGCGGCCGGGGGCGCGGCCTTGTCCTCAACCTTGTCGCGGTTGCAGCCGACCAGGGTCGCGGCGATGGCGAGGCTCAGAACGGCAACCTGCAGGGCGGGGCGGAACGGCGTGGTCATGGACGCGATCATGGGGCGGTCTCCGGGCTAGAAGGGCAGTGATACGGCGCCGAGGGCGATGGCCGCCAGCAGGATCAGCCCCGCCTCACGGTTCGACTTGAACAGTGTCAGCGCGAGGGTGCCGTCGTCGGGCTTCAGGGTGCGCACCTGCCAGGCCAGATGGGCGGCGTAGGCGACGAGGCCGACGAAGAAGAGCAGGCTCAATCCGGCTGTCAGTCCGGCCAACCCGGCCGAGATCACCGCCAGTCCGTAGAAGACAGCAACCCCGCCTTTCACGCCCTTGCCCAGCCGCCGCGCCGAGGACTTCACCCCGACCATGGCGTCATCCTCGATGTCCTGCAGGGCGTAGACGGTGTCGTAGCCGAGGGTCCAGAACACGCCGCCGAGGTAGAGGAGGACGGCGGCAATGGTCATGGCTGGGGGGGCGCCGAAGCCCTGCGCCATCGGGGTGATGCCGGCCTCGGGAAACACCCAACGAAGCAAGTTCAACGGGTCGCTCACCGCCGCATAGCCCATCAGCGCGCCCCAGTTGAACGTGAGACCCAGCCACGCCTGCGGCCACCAGGTGATCCGCTTCATGAAGGGGTAGGCCGCCACCAGCAACAACGACGCCAAACCTAGAACGATAGTAGTTTCACTCAGCGTCAGCAGGATCAGCAGGCTGACGAGACTGCATCCCACTACGAAGGCCCAGGCCTGTTTCACGCTGATGCGTCCGGATGCAACAGGTCTGGCGGCGGTGCGCGCGACCTTCAGGTCTATGTCGCGATCCACAATGTCGTTGAAGGCGCAGCCCGCCGCCCGCATCAGGCAGGCCCCGATGGCGAAGCCGACGAACAGCCACAGCTCGTACAGGCCCGGCGTCGTCCGGTACTGCGCCAGAGCCAGCGCAATTCCCTGCCACCCGGGCAGGAGCAGCAGCCAGATGCCTATCGGGCGGTCGAACCGCCCCAGCCTCAGCCAGGGCTTCAGACCTTCGGGCGCGCGGGCGTCGACCCAGTTGCGGCCGGCGTCGGGGAGGGGGGCGGACATGGCGGACGGATAGCACTCCGTCCGCCCGGCGTCAGGTCACAGGTCGAGCCGATCGCGCGCGTCGAGCAACAGATAGACACAGATCGCCAGCAGCCCGACGTCCTTGGAGAGGAACTGCCCTGTCGAGCCCAGGGCGGGGAAGCCGTAGCCCTCCTGCCAGACGCCGGGGGCGGTGAAGAAGAAGCTCAGGGTCACGACAAAGGTCGCCATGCCCATCAGCGCGCCTAGCAGCCCTGCCCACGGGAATCGGCCGCCAACGGCGATCAGGACGCCCGCGGTGATCTCCAGCACGCCGATCACCGCCGAGGCCCCGCCCACGCCGACCAGCGGATAGAGCCATCCGAACAGCCAATAGTCCTCGGCGATGCCGCGAACTCCCTCGGCCTCGTAAGGCAGGAATTTCATGTAGCCGAACCACAGCAGGATCAGGGCGATGCCGAACCGCAGAGCGGCGCGGCCGTCGAGGCGGGGCGGGGACAGGGATTCGATCATGGTGGCTCCGGTGGCGGTTCGCCTCGGGTTCGCCGCCGGAGCCGCTGAGGTTACGTCCGCCTAGCTCCGGCGCACGAGGATGACGCCGCCGATGACCAGGGCCACGCCCGCTATGCGGCCCAGATTGACCGGTGCCCGCGGCACGCCGAACGCGCCGAAATGATCCAGCGCCAGACTGATGATCAGTTGGCCCGCCACCATCAGGGTGATGGTCATGGCCACGCCCAGTCTGGGCACGGCCCAGGTTGCTGCGACCACGAAGATCGCGCCGTACAGGCCCCCGACCCAGGCATACCAGGGCAGCGCCTTCGAAGCGGCGATGTCGGGGCGGCTGTGCAGAATGGCCGCAAGAATGCCCAGCGCCGCCGTACCGACGGCGAACGAGACGAAGGCGGCGTTGACGGGGCCGGTCACGGCCGTCGCCAGCCGGGCGTTCGTGGGCGCCTGAAGGGCGGTGGCGCCGCCGGCGAGGACGACTGCCAACATGGCCAGAAGCGAGGCGATCCCGGGTGCGAAGTTCATACGTCCAGCCTCTACCAGCGCGGATCGACGGGCGCACCGCCGAACATCTCGGCCAGCCGCGACCGCGTCGAACGGTGCGCGTCCCCGGGCAGGTCAGCGGGATCGAACCAGCCGGTCTCGGCGATCTCGCCGTGGTGGGTCAGGCTGCCCGGCTCGAACTCATCAAAGCGATAGACCAGCACATGGTCGCCCCTGAAGAACTGCTCATTCGAATGGACCGAGACCAGCCGGCCGGGTGCCGTCGCCCTCAGCCCCGTCTCCTCGAACAGTTCGCGCGCCGCCGCATCGCCGGTCGCCTCGCCGCGATCCACGCCGCCGCCGGGCAGCCACCAGCCGGCCAGATAGGTGTGTTTGACCAGCATGACCCGCCCCTGGGCATCGACCGCTACGGCCCGCACGCCGAGCGTCATGCCGCGCTGCAGCCGGGACCAGGCAAAGAAGAGCGGCCGGGTGAAGGGCTCGATTCGGACGCGCCAGTTCATGCCGCGACGCTACAGGACGACGACCTCGCCGTCCTCCTTGACGAAGGTCGCCGGCCGCCGGTCCAGCACTTCGAACACCCGTTCCGACGGTCGGGCCATGAGCACACCCAGCGGCGTCTCGACGATCGGCCGGTTCACGAGGATCGGATGTTCGACCATGGCGGCGATCAGGGTGTCGTCGGTCACCGCCGGATCGAGCAGGCCGAGGGCTTCAGCCGACGTGCCCTTCTCGCGAAGGACGGCGCGAGCCCGAACGCCCATGCGCGCGATCAGGTCGGCCAGTTGCGACGCGGCCCAGCCGCTTTCGAGATAGAGGACGACCTTCGGCGCATAGCCCTGATCGAGGATCGCACGCAGCACGTTGCGCGACGTGCCGCAGTCGGGGTTGTGAAAGATGGTTACGGGAAAGTCGGTCATGGCGTCTTGTCCGACAGGCGGGGAAACCGATCAACAGCCGCCTTGAACCCGAGCGCCGGCACCTCTATTCCGGCACCATAATCAGGAGCTCCCCATGCTGGCCCTCTACATCATCATCGGCTTCGTCGCCGTCATCGGCGCGTTCAACCTCTTCGAGTTCGGCCGGGTTGACTGAACCCCAACGCGGCGCGGCGCTCGTCACGGGCGGGGCGCGCCGGATCGGCCGCGCCATCGTTCTGGCGCTCGCCGCGCGCGGTCATGACGTCGCCATCCATCATCGGGAGTCGGCCGACGACGCAGAAGCAGTGGCCGAAGAGGTACGGGCTTTGGGGCGTCGCGCCGCTGTCCTGTCCGCCGACCTGACCGACGAGACCGGGACGCGCGCCCTGATCCCAGCGGCCGCCGAAGCGCTCGGGCCGCTTTCCATCCTGATCAACAATGCCTCGGTGTTCGAGGACGACCGCGTCGGCGGCCTGTCGCGCGAGACCTGGGACCGGCATCTCGACACCAATCTGCGCGCCCCCGTCGTGCTGGCCGAGGTCTTCGCCGCCCAGGCTCCCGACGGATCCTCCATCATCAACCTGCTGGACCAGCGGGTGCTGAAGCCGGATCCGCGCTTCTTCTCCTACGCCCTGTCGCGCAATGGCCTGTGGTGGGCGACGCGGACCCTGGCCCAGGCGCTGGCGCCTCGCATCCGGGTCAACGGCGTGGGGCCCGGCCCGACCCTGGCCTCCATCCACCAGTCCGAAGCCCAGTTCGCCGCCGAACAGGCCGCCATGCCACTCGGCCACGGCCCGTCGCCCGAGGACATCGCCCGGGCCGTCGTCTATCTCGTTGACGCCCGCTCGGTCACCGGCCAGATGATCGCCGTTGACGGTGGCCAGCACCTGGCCTGGCAGACCCCCGACATCGCCGAGTGAACCCCGCCGTGATTGAACCCCTTTCGGCAATGGCCATTTCGGCCGCCCGGCGCGAGAACCTGACCGTCTTCGTCAAGGGCCTGCGGGTCGAGGCCGGTATCGGCGTCTACGACCACGAGCATGGCCGGCTGCAGACCCTGGTCATCGACGTGACCCTCGATCTCGGCCCCGCCGAGGTCCACGGCCTTGCCGACACTATCAACTATGAGACCGTCGCCGCCTCCGCCCGCCGTATCATCGCCGAGGGGCATGTCGGCCTGGTCGAGACCTTTGCTGAACGACTGGCCCTGCACTGTCTGGAGGACGGTCGGGTTCAGGCCGTCACCGTCCGCGTCGACAAGCCCGGCGCGCTGGAGGCCGCAGACGGCGCCGGCTGCGAACTGATCTACCGCAGGTGATTCCCTCTCCCGCCGGGAGAGGGGCCGTGGCTTGCTTTGAGTCGCAACAAGCACGACATGTCGCCGCGCAATGCCCCAGGTTCGCTTCACCCGCCGATTCTCGATGGCCCACCGCCTGCTCTCCGACCCCGGGTCGCGGTGCGCGGTGCCGCATGGCCACAACGAGTTCGTTCACGTCGTCCTGGCCACGGACGCGGAGATGGATTTCGGCGGCGCCAACTTCGTCGCCTCCTTCGAGAGCCTCAAGGGCCGCTGGCACGGTTTCATCGACAAGGCCGTGGACCATGCGTTCCAGCTGAACGGCGCGGATCCCATGCTGGCCTGGTTCCAGGCGAACGAGCCTCAGCGGGTCGCCCGCCTGATGGTGTTCGACGGTGATCCGACGACGGAGGCCTTCGCCATCGCCCTGCGGAGGAAGCTGGACGCCATCCTGACCGATGACGGCTCGCCCTACCGCTGCGTCGAACTGACCCTGGAAGAGACCCCGACCAATGCGGTCATCGTCGGCGAACACCTCAGCGCCGCCGAGCGGGCCTGGGCGGCCGGAAGCTGGATGGACCGGGCCGATCTGTCGATCAACGACCTGCCCGACGTAAAGTGACGCCCGGTTCGGCTTGCCTCCGACGGGCCGCCCCGCCATTGTCTTCATCATGAACGCGAGGACCCCGATGGCCGAGCCCGGCGATCCCAATGCGCCCCAGGATTTCGAAGAGACGGCGCCTGAAACGCCGCCCCATGACGTCGGCCACGACGATCTGATCGGCTTCACCTCGCCCGCTGCGCTGGAGGGCCAGACGCGTGCCCCCGCACCGCCGCGGGTCGAGCCCGAACCCGGGTCGTCGGCCCTGGAACCCGGGCTGATCGCGCCGGAGCCCGGCCCTGTCGCTGCGCCGGTTCCCGGGATTGCAGCACCGACGTCGATCCCGACTCCGCCGCTCCCGCCCGAGCCGATCCCGCAGTGGGCCCGGGAGGCCCCGATCTCCGAACGGCCCGTCGGCGGTTTCGCCCATCGCAGCGAGCAGCCCGCGCCGATCGACGGTGCCATGAGCCTCTACGCCGTCTATGCCCTGATCCTGTTCGCCGTGCCGACCCTGGGCGTCTCGGCCCTCATCGCCCTCGTGGCCGTGACAGGCCGGGCCGGTCCACAGGGCGATGTGGCGGTCAGCCATTTCATCTTCCAGCAGCGCACCCTCTGGGCCGGTGCCGTCGTCGCCCTGCTCGGTGCCATCCTGATCGCCTTTGGGTGGGGCGTCTTCGTCCTGTTCGTTCTGGCGGTTTGGTTGATCCTTCGCGGAGCCGGGGGCGTGATGAAACTGAAGGCGGGGCGTCCGATCGAACGTCCCCGCGCCTGGCTGTTCTAGTTTTGGGAGAAATCATGTCCGACGCGCCCCAACCCCGCCTCGAGGTCGGCCACGAGGCCGAGGGCAAGCCCGCAGCCCTGATCGCCTGGGGCCTCTACATCCTGTCGATTCCGTCGGCCAACGTGCTGGTTCTGGTCGGACTGGTCATCGCCTATGCCGCGCGCAGCTCCGCCACCGGTCTCCCCCGCCAGCATATCGAGGCCCAGATCACGCTGTTCTGGTCGGTCTTCTGGTGGACGATCGCGCTGTGGGTCCTGATCGCGATCAGCATGGCGGCGTCGATCATCCTGATCGGCATCCCGTTCCTGCTTCTGTTCGGTGCCCTGTGGTTCCTGCTCAGCATCTGGTTCACGGTGAAGAGCATCCTCGGCGTTGTGAACCTGGTCTCCGACAAGCCTGCCTGACGATAGGCGGCCGCCAGGAACGGGTTTTCGGCGGCGGGGTTCTGACCTCAGCCGAGGGGAGTTTCATGACCGATTTTCGCGACGTTGTGGCCGAGCAACGCTGCGAGCAGGGCTTCGCTGACGCCGACGGACAGATCCGCCGTGTCTGGGCCGACTATTCGGTCCAGGGCCGTCGCCGCGCCATCCTTCACGTCGAGGCCGAGGACGAACTGCGCGGCTCCGGCGCGGCCGGCAAGTTCATGCAGAGTCTGGCCGACCACGCCCGCGCAGAGGGCCACACGTTGACCCCCGTTTGCGGCTACGCTGTCGCCTGGTTCCGCAGGCACCGGGATCAGGCGGACCTGGTGGGGTAAACAAGCCGGCGGACCCCGGGCCGGTTCCGGGGCATTGTATCATCGACGGCGTCAGGCCGGGCAGGGGAGCGCCGAATGGACGGTATCGACCTTCAGGGGGTTCAGCAGGGCCTCGGCGCCGCGGCCGGTCCCTTGCGGACCTGGGTCCTGCCCGCCCTGCTGGGGCTCGGCCTCGCCTCGGCGACGGGCCTGCGGACCTTCCTGCCCCTGCTGATGCTGGCGCTCGCCGCCCGCTTCGGCCTGTTCGGTATCGACCTGAACGACCAGATGGAGTGGCTCGCCGACTGGCCCGCGATCGCCGCCCTCGGCATCGCCGCCATGGTCGAGTTCGCGGGCGACAAGATCCCCGTCGTCGACCACGGCCTGAACGTGCTGGGTGCCTTCACCCGGCCGGTCGCGGGCGCCGTCGCAGCGGGCAGCGTCTTTGCCGGCGTCGATCCCACGACCGCCGCCATTGCCGGCGTCATTGTCGGCGCGCCCACGGCCTTCGCCTTCAACGCGGCGCAAGGGGGAGCTCGTCTGACGTCCACGGCCACGACCGGCGGCGTCGGCAATCCGGTCCTGTCCCTCATCGAGGACGTACTGGCCTTCTTCACGGTGATCCTGGCCTTCCTGGCCCCGATCCTCGTGCCGGTGGTGCTGATCGTGCTGGCGGTGCTGGTTTTCCGTCTGGCCAGACGGATGCGCGACCGTCTCCACGCGCGCGACGGCGTCACGTCACGCGTGACATGATCGCCTTGATGCTTCCGGCGCGGGACGGCAGGTCCTCGGCCAGACGCGCTGCGATCTCGCGCGCCCCGACGGGGTAGGCCTCGCCGCCCTTCGCGATCTCGTCGGCCATGGCGGCGGTCCGGGCCAGCAGTCCTTCCAGCGCCTCGACCTGCTCGAGGGCCAGGGCCCGGGCCTCGGCCTGCAGTCTCTGCACGCGTTCCGCCGTCGTCCGGGGCGCACGCATCAGGTCGTAGATTTCCGACTGGGCTGCGACCAGGCGCAGGTCGGGTTTTGATGTCCTGGGCATGTTGAACGTCTCCTGACGCCACCAATGCGGTCGGAACGGCTGCGGTTGCAGTGGAGCAGCCCGGTGCCTTCACTCGCTGATCCGGTGTGCCCTTAACGACGCAGGTCGTTCAGGGGTCAGACGGTCTCGCGGGGCCTGGGTTCGTCGCCCTCCAGAGCCTCGGCGGCCTCCTCGTTCAGGGCCCGGCCCTCGCGGCGCGGCTTGATGTAAGGGGCGGGTTGCGGCGTCACCGCATTGCCGCGCGTCAGTTCGCGCCCGGCCTGGAAGCCGCCCGCGACCTGCAGGATCAGCCGTTCCTCGTCGCGGCGACGGGCGTCGTCGACGGCCTCTTTCGCCTCCTCGGCCGAGAAGCCCAGATCGACCAGCACATGCTCGCTGAAGGCCAGGGCGCTCTCGAAGGTTTCGCGAATGTGGAACTCCACGCCGGCCCTGATCAGCCGCATCGAATGACCCCGATCATAGGCGCGCACGAACAATTTGGTCAGCGGGAACTCCGCCTGGGCGATCTCGACGATCTTGTCCGCGGTCTCCGCCTTGTCGACACAGATCAGAATGGTCTCGGCATCCGCCGCACCCGAGGCCCTCAGCACGTCCAGACGCGAGCCGTCGCCGTAGTAGACCTTGAAGCCGAAATTGCCGGCGGCCTTGATCATCTCCACGTCGTTGTCGACGATCGAAACATCGACGTCGCGCGCCAGCAGAGGCTGACAGACCACCTGGGCGAACCGTCCGAAGCCGATCACCAGCACCCGCTCCTTCAGGTTCCGCGCCTCCTCGACCCCGTCCAGCGACACGGTCTCGATCGGCTTCAACCGGTCGGCGATCAGCATGCGCAGCGGTGTCAGCGCCATCGACAGGATGACGATGGCCCCCGCGATCGCCGCCGTGCGCGGATCGAACAGGCCGGCGGCCAGGGCGGCGGCGTAGAGGACGAAGGCGAACTCGCCGCCTTCACCCATCAGGGCCGCGCGCTTCAGCGCCTCGCCGTGGCCGGCCTTGATCCGGGCCACGCCATAGACGCCCGCCATCTTGGCCCCCATGCAGGCGGCGGCCCCGCCCAGCACGATGGGCCAGTCCTGGATCACCACGCCGAGGTCCAGCGACATGCCGACGCTGAGGAAGAACAGACCCAGCAATATGCCCCGGAACGGCTCGACGTCCGCCTCCAGCTGATGGCGGAAGGTCGATTCCGACAGCAGCACCCCCGCAAGGAAGGCCCCCATCGCCATCGACAGCCCGCCCAGATCCATCGCCCAGGCCGCGCCCAGAACCACCAGAAGCGCCCCTGCCGTCATCACTTCGCGTCCGCCGTATCGGGCCAGGATGCGGAAGGCCGGGTTCAGGGCGAACTTGCCGATGACATAGACGGCGGCCACCGCCGCGATGGCGAAGCCGATGGTCATCCAGACCGGCTGGGGGTTCTCGATCGTCGTGCCGTATATCCCTGCAAGCACGGCCACGACGGCCAGCAGCGGGACAATGGCCAGGTCCTCGAACAACAGGATCGACACGACCCTCTGGCTGTCGGTCTCGTTGTTCTCGTTCCGCTCTTCCAGCAACTGCATGACGATGGCGGTCGACGACAGGGCGAACCCGGCCCCGGCGATGAAGGCGGCGTACAGGGGCAGGCCGAACAGGAAGACGATTCCGGTCAGCAGGGTGGCGCAGACCGCGACCTGCAGCGCCCCGAGGCCGAAGATTTCCTTCCTCAGGCTCCACAGCCGTGCCGGCCGCATCTCCAGCCCGATGATGAACAGGAACATGACGACGCCAAGTTCGGCGACGTGCAGTACCGATTCCGCGTCCTCGATCATCCCCGCGCCGTAAGGCCCGATGGCCAGGCCGGCGGCCAGGTAGCCCAGCACGGCACCCAGGCCGAACCGCTTGAACAGGGGCACGGCGACGACCGCCGCCGCCAGCAGCGCCACTGCGTGGCCCAGACCCATTCCCGTCGGTTCCGCCATGATCCGTCCTGTGTCGCGAACCCCTATACTGGCGACGCTTTGCCGCGATTGCGAGGGGCGTCAGGCTTTCGCCAACGCCACGATCCGCTCCACCAGCCCGCTCTCGGGATCGGCCAGCGGGTCCAGGACGGTGAAATGGTTCAGGCCCGGCAGGGTCTCGAACCGCGTCTCGACACCCTTGCTGCCCCAGAAGTCCGTCATGTCGCGCGACTGGCGCACGAACTCGGCGGTCTCATCGCCCCCGACGAAGCAGTCCAGCACCGTCCCGCCCGGCGTCGATCCGTTCGGAACGGGCCAGTGCACGGGCGACAAGGCCGCCGCTTCCCGCGCATCCAGCCGCAACGCCGCGTTCAGCGATGTCGGGATCAGCGGCTCCAGATCGAACAGGCCCGAGATCGCCACCGCCGCCGACGCCCGCCCCTCGCTCAACATACAGGCCGCCAGATGTCCGCCCGCCGAATGGCCGAACACGACGGGTCGCCGGCCGGTCCGCGCCCGGACCAGCTCGACCGCGTCGCGCATCTGGCTGACGATCCTTCCCAGCCGCACATCGGGGCACAGATCGTAGGACGGCACGGCCAGACTGACGCCATGCTTCAGCAGCGCCGGGGCCACCCAGCTGAACCACGACCGGTCGAGCGCCTGCCAGTAGCCGCCGTGGATGAAGACCGCGACCGGCGCGTCCGGCCCGGCCTCGAACAGGTCCATGACCGCGCGCTCGCCGGATCCGTAAGGCAGGGCGACCGGTGGATGCGCCGCTCGCGCGGCCTCTGCCTCCGTCTTCCACCGCGCCATGACGACGGGGTGATCCGGCACGGCCGCCCGGTTGTTGTATTCCGCTTCGAGATCGAGGGTCTTACCGGCCACGTCCGCATCCGCTACTCAGGCCCGCGAACACCGGAGCCCACGACCATGATGACCGCCATCTTCGTCTTCATCAAATGCGAGCTGGGCCACGCCAACGACGTCGCCGCCGACATGGTCGACAATGTCGAATATGTCTCGGAGGTCTATTCCACCTCGGGCCAGTACGACCTGCTGGCCAAGTTCCAGCTGCCGAAGGACATGGACATCGGCAGCTTCGTGACCAAATCGGTTCAGACGCGGCCGCACATCCGCGACACCTTCACGGTGATCACCTTCTCGCCGTTCCTGCCGACGAAATAAGTCGCAGAAGCTGACGCCGCGTCACGGTGGCGTCTTCAGACTGATCGCTGCTAACCTGCCGGCCTGAGACGCAGGCACAGGCGTCAGGGAGCGAACCATGGCCGATCTGGAAACCTTCCGCGCCGAGACGCGCGCCTGGCTGGAGGCGAATTGCCCGGCCGAATGTCGCGGCCCGCTCGACAATGACGAGGACCGCGTCTGGGGCGGCCGCAACGCGACCTTCAAGACCGCGGCGCACAAGCGCTGGATGGATGTCATGGCCGCGCGCGGCTGGACGGCGCCGCAGTGGCCCACGGAATACGGCGGCGGCGGTCTCGACCGCGAACAGGCCAAGGTCCTGACCTCCGAGATGCGCCGTATCGACGCCCAGCTGCCCCTGTCGTCCTTCGGCATCTGGATGCTGGGCCCGGCCCTGCTGCAGTTCGGGACCGAGGAACAGAAGAAGCGCTTCCTGCCCGAGATCGTGCGCGGCGAGATCCGCTGGTGCCAGGGCTATTCAGAGCCCGGCGCCGGTTCCGACCTGGCCGCAGTCCAGACCCGCGCCGAGGATCGCGGCGACCACTGGATCATCAACGGCCAGAAGATCTGGACCTCCTACGCCGACAAGGCCGACTGGATCTTCTGCCTGATCCGCACCGACCCCGAGGCGCCCAAACATCTGGGCATCTCCTTCGTCCTGTTCGACATGGCCGCGCCCGGGGTGACGACCCGGCCGATCGAGCTGATCTCGGGCAAGTCCGCCTTCTGCGAAACCTTCTTCGACGACGTTCGGGTCGAGAAGGAGAACCTGATCGGGACCCTGAACCGGGGCTGGGACGTGGCCAAGGCCCTGCTGGCCCACGAGCGCACCATGATCGGGGCCATCGGCGACATCGGCCGGCCGATCAGTCAGGTCGCGGTCGATTCCATCGGCCTGGACGACGCGGGTCGTCTCGACGAACCCATGCTGCGGACGAAGATCGCCGAGCTGGAAATCGACGCCGCCGCCTTCCGTCTGTCGATGGAGCGGGTCGGCGATCAGGTGAAGGCCAAACAGGTCTCCCCGGCCATCGCCTCGATGCTGAAATACTACGGCTCGGAGCTGAACAAGCGCCGCCACGAGCTGGCCATGGCCGCCGGCGGCTCGGACGCCCTGGAGTGGGAAAGCGAGCGCTCGCACAAGGGCACGCCCGCCCGCGACTGGCTGCGCACCAAGGCCAACTCGATCGAAGGCGGCACCTCCGAGGTCCAGTTGAACATCGTCGCCAAACATCTGCTTCAGCTGCCGGGAGCCTGAGCCCATGCCCCTGATCCTGACCGAAGAGCAGACCATGCTGAAGGAGGCCTCCGACGGCTTCCTGGCCGAAAACGCGCCCCTCGCCCACCTGCGCAAGCTGCGGGATGCCCGGGACGCCGACGGCGTGTCACGCGACCTGTGGAAGGCGTTCGGCGAAATGGGCTTCGCCGGCGTCATCATCCCCGAGGAACACGGCGGCTCCGGCCTCGGCGCGGTCGAGGCGGGCATCGTGGCCGAGAGTCTCGGCCGCACCCTGACGCCGTCGCCCTACTTCGGCTCGTCGATCCTGGCCAGTCGTATCCTGATCGACGCGGCCTCGGCCGATCGGCAGGCCGCCTGGCTGCCGAGGATCGCGGCCGGCGAGGCCATCCTGTCCCTGGCCCTCGATGAGGGTCCCAAACACCAGCCTTCCCGTATCGCCACGACGGCCGAGCGCAGCGGCAACGGGTTCAAGCTGAACGGGGCCAAGGGCTTCGTCCTCGACGGTCACATCGCCGACGCCCTGATCGTCGCCGCGAAGACCGACGGCGGCGTCACCCTGTTCCTCGTCGATCCCAGGACTTCGGGCGTCGAGATCGAACGCACCGTCATGGTCGACGCCCACAACGCCGCCCGCATCACATTGACCGACGTCCAGGTCGATGCCGACGCCGTCATCGGCGACGTCGATGCGGGCGAGGCGGCTCTCGAGGGCGCACTGAACCTCGGCCGCGCCTGCGCCGCCGCCTGCCTGACCGGCGCCGGTGACCAGGCCTTCCTGACCACGGTCGAATACCTCAAGACCCGCAAGCAGTTCGGCAAGCTGATCGGCGAATTCCAGTCGCTGCAACACCGCGCCGCCCACCTGTTCACAGAGCTGGAACTGGCCAAGGCGGCGGTGCTGGGCGCCCTGCAACGCCTCGACGCCGGCGCGCCCGGGGCCGACCTCGCCGTCTCCGTCGCCAAGGCCAAGGCCGGCCGCGTCGCCGAACTGGCCGTCCAGGAGGCGGTCCAGATGCACGGCGGCGTCGGCATGACCGACGAATACGACGTCGGCCTCTACATGAAGCGGGTGCGGGTGTTGAACGAACTCCTCGGCGACGCGGGTTTCCACGCCGAGAAGCTGGCCCGGGCCGGAGGATACTGAATCCTCCCTCTCCCGGCGGGAGAGGGTGACGCGCTGAACCACCCCCGCTAAACCTCCCGGTCAGGGAGACGACACTCATGACGCTGAACAGCGCGACCTATCTGACCGGCTTCGGCAATCATTTCGCCACCGAGGCCGTCCCCGGCGCCCTGCCGGTCGGCCGCAACTCGCCGCAGAAGACGCCGATGGGCCTGTATGCGGAACAGCTTTCGGGGACGGCCTTTACGGCACCGCGGAGCGAAAACCGGCGGTCGTGGTTGTACCGGCTGAGGCCGTCGGCGCAGCATCCGGCCTACAGGCCGTTCGCCCAGGGGCTGGTGCGGTCAGGGCCGTTCCATGAGGCGCCGCCGTCGCCGAACCGGATGCGCTGGGACCCGCTGCCGATGCCGATCGAGCCGACCGACTGGGTCGAAGGGCTGGTGTCATACGGCGGCACGGGCGATGCCGAGGCCCTGTCGGGCGTCGGCATCCATCTGTATGCGGCCAACCGGTCGATGACGAACCGGGTCTTCTACTGTGCTGACGGGGAGATGCTGATTGTCCCACAGCTGGGAGATCAGATTTTTGCCACGGAAATGGGACGGATCGAAGCGAGCCCCGGCCACATCGTCGTGATTCCGCGCGGTGTCCGCTTCCGCGTCGAGTGTGACGGTCCAATCCGCGGCTATGTCTGCGAGAACTACGGCGCACCCTTCCGCCTGCCGGACCTCGGCCCCATCGGCTCTAACGGCCTGGCCAATCCGCGCGATTTCGAGGCTCCCGTCGCGGCCTTCGAGGACGTCTCGCGCGCCACTGAATGCGTGCAGAAATACGGCGGGCGGCTGTGGGCCACGACCTTCGATCACTCGCCGCTCGATGTCGTCGCCTGGCACGGCAACCTCACCCCGTATCGTTGGGATACCGCCCGGTTCAATACGATCGGCACGGTCAGTTTCGACCACCCTGACCCGTCGATCTTCACCGTCCTGACCTCGCCGTCGGACACGCCGGGAACGGCCAACTGCGACTTCGTCATCTTCCCGCCCCGCTGGATGGTGGGCGAGGACACCTTCCGTCCGCCGTGGTTCCACCGCAACGTCATGAGCGAGTTCATGGGTCTGGTGACCGGCGAATATGACGCCAAGGAAGGCGGGTTCGCACCCGGCGGGGCGAGCCTGCACAACTGTATGAGCGGGCACGGGCCGGACCAGGCCAGCTACGACAAGGCGGTGGCCGCCGAGCTCAAGCCGGTCAAGATCGAGAACACCCTGGCCTTCATGTTCGAGACCCGGGCCCCGATCCGGACCACGGAATGGGCGCAAACCTCACCGACGATGCAACTCGACTACGACGACGTCTGGACCGGCTTCGCCAAGGGCGACGTCTCTCAACAAGGATAGACCATGCGCCTTCTGATCACCGCAGCGCTGGCCGTCGCCGCCCTGTTGTCGGGCAGCTGCGCTCCGTCCGTTCCCAACGAGGCCGACCTGCCGCCGATGGCCCACGCCGACCACGATCTGGCCCAGGCCTGCGGGGAGGAGGGGGGCGAACTCATGCGCGTCGGCCGGCTGCAGACCGAACGGTGCGTCGTGCCCTTCCCGGATGCGGGCAAGGTCTGCCGCGACGGTGACGACTGCCTCGGTGACTGCCGGGCCGCCTCGGCCGGACCCAACACGCAGACCACCACCGGCGTTTGCGCACCCAATGACCTGCCGTTCGGCTGCAACACGCCGATCGAAAACGGACGCGCCGGCCCGACCCTGTGCGTCGACTGATCGCGACGCATCCACCCGGCCCGTGCTAGCGTTTCTTCTGCATGACCCTGCCTGAACTCGCCGCCCTGCTGGGCCTGAACCTGGCCGTCCTGGTCGCCGTGATGCTGGCCCTGTGGGGGCTGGCCTTGCGGCTGAAGGACGTCAGCTTCATCGACGGCGTCTGGCCGCTGGGGATGCTGCTTCTGGCCCTGATCACCTTCCCCCGTACCGACGGCGACCAGACCCGAAAATTCCTGCTGCTCTGGCTCTGCGCCGTCTGGGCCGTCCGCTTGGCCTGGCACCTGCTGGGCCGCTGGCGCGAGATGGGCGTCGACGGCCGCTACGCCGAGATAGTCGAGACCCAGGAAAGGAAGCACGGCTGGAGCTTCGGCAAGACGGCCTTGTTGATTGTCTTCCTGCCCCAGGCGTTTCTGGCGTGGCTGACCTCCCTGCCAGTGCAACTGGGCCAGATCGAACACGGGCCGATCGGCTGGCTCGGCTGGATCGGGGCCGTCGTCGTCGTTGTCGGTATCGGCTTCGAGAGCATCGGTGACGCCCAGCTGGCGGCCTTCCGCAAGGATCCGAAGAACAGGGGCAAGGTCCTCGACACCGGCCTGTGGCGCTACACCCGCCACCCCAACTATTTCGGCGACGCCTGCGTCTGGTGGGGGCTGTGGCTGATCGCGGCCGAGACCGGCTGGGTCGGGATCGCCTCGGTGGTCGGGCCGATCTTCCTGACCTTCACCCTGACGAAGTGGTCGGGCATCGGCATCACAGAAAAGGCCATCGGCAAGACCAAGCCGCACTATGCGGACTATATCCGCCGGACCAGCGCCTTCATCCCTCTTCCGCCGAAGAAATAGTCTCGCCGCCCCCAAGGACGGTGACCCTCCCCCTCATTCGCTGTGACGCGTCGGCTGCGCCGGAGGACCGGAACAGGCGCCGCTACGCGGGCCGTTCGGTACCGTTCCTGTACTGGCGTGGTGGACGGCTGCAACACAGCAGGTCGCATGGCCAGTATTCATTGTTTGTTGTTCCAGAAATAGATGTCACATGAGCAACGACATACGCAATAATACGTAGTTATAGCAATTCAGGTGGGTGCGAGCTGAGCCTTTAGTCGTGTGTTAACTCCCGTGGTGAATACATCGGAAAGACACCATTAGATCTGAGGAAATTCCATGACGGCGAAGTTAATGTTTTCGGCCTTCGCGCCAGTTGTTCTGGCCGCCGCCTTCACGCCCGCCCTCGCGGCTGAACCCGGCAGCAGGCCTGACGACAGCGCCGTCATCCAGACACAGGCCGCACGCCAGGGCCCGCCCGCAGTCGCGCCGGCCAGCAGCGAGGCGGTGTTCTCCACCGGTGTTGCGAGGGGCCGTGACCGGCTCGACAGCGCGACCTCCACAAGTGCCCTCAGGGCCGGCGACCTCGACGCGCTGAGTGCCCGCTCGCTGGGCGACATTCTTCGCAACATTCCGGGTATCCGGACGGAATCGTCGACCGGCGACGGCAGCTCCGCCTACACGATTCGCGGACTTCCGCTGGCTTCCGGCGGATCAAAATACATGCAGCTTCAGGAGGACGGTCTGCCCGTCCTCGAGTTTGGCGACTTCTTCAACGGCGCGACCGATATCTATATCCGCGCAGACTTCAATCTGGCGGCCGTAGAGGCCATCCGCGGCGGCTCGTCATCGACGTTCGCGTCCAACTCGCCAGGCGGAGTGATCAATCTCATCTCCAAGACCGGAGATGTCGAAGGCGGCGCGATCCAGCTGACCAGCGGACTGAACTATGACACGACGCGGGTGGATTTCGACTACGGTGCGCCCATCAACGATAGCCTGCGCTTCCACCTGGGCGGTTTTTACAGGACCGGCGAAGGCCCGCGCCGGGCGGGGTTCAACGCCTTTGAAGGCGGCCAGTTCAAGTTCAACCTCACCAAACAGCTTGCCAACGGCTATGTCCGGCTCTCGGGCAAGTATCTCGATGACCGCTCGCCCCACTATCTTCCGGGCCCGGTCCGCATAACGGGCACCAACGACAATCCGGTGTTCGAGAGCTTCAACACCTACGACGTCAGGCGCGACTTCATGATGTCGGGATTCTTGCCCGATCTCACCACGCTCGACGCCAACAACAATCCCGCGGTTCTGCCGATCAGCCAGGGCCAGAGTGCGCTGGTGCGGTCGGTCGGTCTTGAAGCACAGTTCGACATCGCCGACTGGACGATTACCCAGCGTGGCCGCTACTCCATGATCGAGGGCGGCACGACCCGTAACCTCATCTCGAGCATCCTTTCGGGCAGTGCATTGCCGGCCTCGCTCGGCGGGGGCACCGGGACGTTCAGCTATGCCACCGGCCCGCGGGCGGGTCAGGTCATCTCGAACCTCGGCTCCATAAACGGCAACGGCCTGGTTGTGGCAACCTCGCTGAATCGGGTCGAATCGCGCTCGCTTGACAACTTCATCAACGATCTGCGCGCCTCGCGTGTCTTCGCGGTCGGCGAGGCCGAACTGACCTTGACCGCCGGAATCTACAAGTCGCTGCAGGATTACACGAGCGACTGGCTCTACAGTAACCACCTGCAGGATGTAGCGGGGGCCGGCAGCTCGGCTCTGATCAACTACACCAACGCGGCGGGCGTCCCACAGACGCAGAACGGCTATCAGGGCTTCAACCGCTCCGGCAGTACGGCATTCTTCCGGCGTAGTTACGACGTCCAGTACGATATCACTGCCCCCTATGGCTCCCTCAACTATCGCATCGGCAGGTTCGCAATCGGGGGCAGCCTTCGCTACGATTCGGGCAACGTCAGCGGCCAGTTGTTTGGTGCCGATCTCGGCGGCGGCCGCATCGGTATCCGGCCCACGGACTTCAACGGCAATGGCGTGATTTCCGCGGCCGAAGCGCGGACCGCCTTCACGCCGTTCGACCGTCCCGCCCCCGTCGACTACGACTATGGCTATCTCAGCTATTCGACGGGCATCAACTTCCGGGTGGCCGAGCCGTTTGCGGTCTTTGCGCGCTACAGCAGCGGGGCCCGGGCGGCTGCCGACAAGGTGCTGTTCTCGACCAAGGTGAGCACGATCGACGGCAGCCTGCTCGATGAGGACGATGGCTACGATATCGTCGAACAACTCGAAGGCGGGTTCAAATATCGTGCTTCCGGAATGACCGTAAACGTCACCGGCTTCTCCGCCGACACAGAGGATACGAACGTCCAGGCGGGCGCCATCACCACGGACCGGACCTACACCGCCTATGGCGTGGAGGCCGAGGCGGGCTATCAGATCGGTGGGTTCAGCATGGCGGGGGGCGTGACCTGGACCCAGGCCGAGATCGTTGGTGACAAGTTGAACGCCGCTGTGGCCGGCAAGGTGCCTCGCCGTCAGCCGGACTTCATCTTCCAGGCGACATCGCAGTATGAGACGCGGGCCGTCACCATCGGCGCCAATATCATCGGCACGACCGACAGCTTTGTGCAGGACAACAACCTGATGCGGATGCCGGGCTATACGCTCGTCAACGCGTTCGTTCAGTACCGCCCGATGGACAGGGTCCAGCTCATGCTGGACGCCAACAACCTGTTCGACGAGACGGCCTTCATCGAGATCACGACGCCGTCGGTTCCAGCCAACGGGATCGGGTTTGGACGCGCAGCCAACGGTCGCACGATCAATCTTTCCGCCCGTTTCGATTTCTGATCGCCCGCGGGGCCAGCTGGCGAAACAGGACAACGAAAGGCCCCCGCCGCTTTTGCGACGGGGGCCGATCGGTCTTCAGGTCCCGGTGCGGCCGGGAGCACGATTCACGCTTAACCCTGATGCCGATCAGGCTCTAGTTGGCCGGGGGCGTGGTGACCGGGGCCATCGCGCTTTCCGGCGACGATGGCGAGGTGTTCGGCGTGTTGGCGGTGGTCATGCCGCCGTCGGCGTTGCCGGCCTGTTGCTCGATGCGATCAGCCTCGGCGTTAAGGGCGGTTTCCTGCTCCTCGGTCGGAGCGGCGGCGGCTTGCTGCTCCAGAGCGTCAGCCTGGACCTCGGCGGACTTGTCGGCGGCCGATTCACCGCAGGCGGCGAGCGAGGCGGCCAGAGCCAGCGAGGCGGAGGCTATGATCAGTTTGCGCATGGAAAAATCCCTTCCTTGTTGAGCCAGAAAAATGCGGCCACTCACGGAAGGTTCACGTCGCCGTGACGAATAATCCGAACGTCGTTATCTGACCTCGGCAAAGGCGACCCGCGCCGCGCCGAGCAAGGCGGCGTGTTTGTGGGTGATCACCCAGGTCGGAATCCCGGCCATATAGTCCTGGAACCGGCCCTTGCGCTCGAACCGCTCGCGGAAGGGGCTGGCCGCGAGGAAGGGCAGGATCCGGGGCGCGATGCCGCCGGCGATATAGACCCCGCCGCGCGATCCCATGGTCAGGGCCACGTCGCCGGCCACGGCCCCCAGTATGGCGCAGAACCGGGCCAGGGTGGCGCCACAGTGGCTGCGCGGATCCTCAAGCGCTTCCCGGGTGATCTGTGCAGGGTCGTCGATATGGGTCTCGCGCCCGTCGATCTGGGCCAGGGCCCGGTGCATGTTCAGGAGGCCGGGGCCACAGATCAGCCGCTCGATCGACACCCGGTCGTAGCGCTGGCGCAGGATTCGCAGGATCTCGTCCTCGACCGGATCGCCGGGCGCGAAACAGGCGTGGCCGCCTTCCGAGGGCATGGCGACCTCAAGCCCGTGAACATCCCGCGCCAGGGCCGAGACGCCGAAACCTGTCCCCGGCCCAAGCACCGCGATGGCCGAATGCGGATCGCCCGCCCCCGGTCCGCCCAGATGGGCGAGCTCGGTCGAGGGCACGACCGGTGCCCCCCAGGCCAGGGCCTCGAAATCGTTGATCAGCCGCACGGGGTTCAGGCCCAGGGTCTGAAGTTCGGTCTCCGACACCGCCCACGGGCTGTTGGTCAGGTCGATGGTGCCGTCCGTCACCGGCCCGGCCACGGCGATGACCCCGCCGGTCGGCTTGACCTCGCAGCCGTCGATGAAGGCCGCCACCCCCTTCAGGAAGGTCGGATACTGCTCCGCCGGAAAGCTCTCGTGATGGTCCAGCGTGATCTGGCCGTCCGTCATCGTCGCGATGGCGAAGCGGGCGTTGGTTCCGCCCACGTCCCCGACCAGCAGCGTCCTGTTGTCGCTCATGCGTCCACGTCCCGGTTCTGCAGGTTCGCGTCCGCGACGTCGCGGATCTCTGGTTGCCTGTCGGTTGGCTCGGCGGCGAAAAAGACCGAGGCCCCACGCTCTGCCGAAGACACTGCATTGCGGAAAGCCCCGAACAGCTCGCGGCCGTAACCCCAGCTCTGGACCGGGTTCGGCCGTGCCCGCTGACGGGTGGTCAGGTCGGCGTCGATGGTCAGCACGCCAGCCTCGGCATCCAGCCGCACCACGTCACCGTCCAGCACATAGGCCAGGGGGCCGCCCTCAAGCGCTTCCGGCGTCACATGGATGGCCGCCGGGGTCTTGCCCGAGGCGCCCGACATCCGTCCGTCGGTGACGAGGGCGATCGGCAGGCCGCGATCCTGCAGCACGCTCATCAGGGGCGACAGGGAATGCAGCTCCGGCATGCCGTTGGCCTTGGGTCCCTGGAAGCGCAGCACGATGACGCAGCCCTCGTCCAGTTCGCCGGCCTTGAACGCGGCCAGCACGTCCTCCTGGGCGTCGAACACCCGGGCCCTCGCCTCGACCATCCGGTGCTGAGGCTTGACCGCCGAGATCTTGATCACGGCCCGGCCGAGGTTGCCCTTGACCAGCCTCAGGCCACCCTCGGTGTCGAACGGGTCGGAGGCGGGGCGCAGGATGTCGCGGTCCAGACTTTCGGAGACCCCGTCCTTCCAGACCAGTTCGCCGTCCACCAGGGTCGGCTCCTTGAAATAGTGTTCGATGCCCCGGCCCATGATGGTGGTGACGTCGGAGTGAATGTGGCCCGCCTGGGCGAGTTCGCGCGCCACGAAGGCCACGCCGCCCGCCGCCTGGAAGGCGTTCACATCGGCCGAGCCGTTGGGATAGATCCGTGCCAGCAGGGGAGTCACGGCCGACAGCTGGTCCATGTCGGTCCAGTCGATCAGCACCCCGGCCGAACGCGCCATGGCCACCAGGTGGATGGCGTGGTTGGTCGATCCGCCGGTGGCCAGCAGGGCCACGATCATGTTGACGATGGATTTCTCGTCGATGACGTCGGCCATTCGGCCCTCGCCGCTGACGGCCAGTTCGACCGCTCGCTTTGCGGCCGCCGCCGTCAGGGCGTCGCGCAGTCCCGTCTCGGGATGGACGAAGGCGGTCGACGGCATATGCAGCCCGCCCAGCTCCATCATCATCTGGTTGGAGTTGGCCGTGCCGTAGAAGGTGCAGGTGCCCGGCGAATGGTAGGAGCCGATCTCGCTGGCCAGGAGGACGTCACGGTCGACCTTGCCCTGGGCGTATTCGGCGCGCACCCGCGCCTTTTCGGCATTGGGAATGCCCGAGGGCATGGGGCCGGCGGGGGCGAAGATCACGGGCAGATGGCCGAACGCGAGCGCGCCCATGAACAGGCCGGGGACGATCTTGTCGCAGACCCCAAGCATCATCGCCGCGTCGAAGGCGTCGTGGGTCAGGGCGACCCCGACCGACATGGCGATGACGTCGCGACTGAACAGGCTCAGCTCCATGCCCGGGCGACCCTGGGTGACGCCGTCGCACATGGCGGGGGTGCCGCCGGCGACCTGGGCCGTGGCTCCGACCTCGCGGGTCGCGGCGCGGATCACGTCGGGGAAGCGTTCGAACGGCTGATGCGCCGACAGCATGTCGTTATAGGCGGTGACGATTCCGACATTGGGGGTCTTGCCCGACATGGCGGTCAGCTTGTCGGCGATGGTCTGACCCGCAAAGGCGTGGGCCCAGTTGGCGCATGACAGCTTGGCCCGGCCGACACCCGAGTCCCGCGCCGCGTCCATACGACGGATGTAGTCGGTCCGTGTCTCTTTCGAGCGCTCGATGATGCGTTGGGTGACGTCTGCCACCACGGGATGCAGGGCCATCAGTTCGCTTCCGTCCAAACAACTTCCAGGGGGACCTTCGCAGCGATCATCGCCGCGATCGGTTGCACGGCCGGATCGCCCCCGGCCTCCCGCTCGAACACCGAACGCTTGGCCGCGCCCTTCAGGCCCAGGATCACCCGACCCGCCGACATCAGGTAGGGCAGGTTGATCGATATCCGCTCCAGGCTGGGCGCCATTCCGTCCCGCCCGTGCGGCACGCCCAGCACCGTCGGTTTCAGTGTCGGCGACAACAGGGTCTTCAGCGTCGGGCTGCCGGGGAACATCGAACAGATGTGCCCGTCCTCGCCCATGCCCAGAAGCACTGCGTCGAACCGCCCGCCGGCCGCGGCCAGCCTGTGCGCCGCCACCGCCGCCGCCCGGTCGACCGTGACCTCGGAATGGTACAGCGGGATGAAGGTCGCCTTCGCGGCCGGGCCCTGCAGCATCACGGCCCTGATCAGCCGCGCGTTCGAGTCCGGGTCGGTCTCTGGCACATAGCGCTCATCCACCAGCGTGACTGCGACCCTGTCCCAGCCGATGTCGGTCTGGGCCAGACGCGCATAGACCGGTGAGGGGGTCGATCCGCCCGGACCAGCGAACAGCGCCTTGCCGTTCCGGATCACTGCGGCGCCCAGGGTCTCCTCGATCCGCCCGGCAATCGACAGCGCCCAGGTTTCGAGGGTGGGGAAGGTCTCGATCTCGACGGTCATCCCTGCGTGTTCCAGTCCCGCCCGGTCCGCACCATCAGCATGTCGGCGGCATCGGGACCCCAGGTCCCCGCGCGATAGGGCTGGGGCTTCACCTTGCCGTCGACCCAGGCCTGCGAGACCCCGTCGACCCATTCCCAGGCCTTCTCCGCCTCGTCGCGGCGTACGAACAGGGTCGAGTCCCCGTTCAGGGCGTCCAGCAAAAGCCGTTCATAGGCAACACGGCGACGCGGCGGCTTCGCGTCCCTGTCGCCCACGCCCCACGACAGGCTCATCCGGATCGGCTGCAACTGCATGCGCTGATCCAGCCCCGGCTTCTTGTTCATCACTGTCAGGGAGATGTCTTCCTCGGGCTGCAGCTCGATGATCATCCGGTTGGCGCTGTCCTCCTCGTGCCCGTTGTCGCCGAAGATCGAGTGCGGCACCGGCTTGAACTGGATGACGATCTCGGTCCGCTTCTCGGGCAGTCGCTTTCCGGTCCGCAGGAAAAAGGGCACGCCGGCCCAGCGCCAGTTGTCGATGTCCACGCGGATGGCGACGAAGGTCTCGGTGTCGGAATCCGCGCCGCGCTCCTCGTCGTATCCGGGAACGCGCTTGCCCTCGACGGTCCCCGAAACATACTGGCCCCGCACGGTGGTGCGTTCGGCGTCTTCTTCGGTAATCGGGCGCAGGGACCGGATGACCTTGACCTTCTCGTTGCGCACCGAATCCGGATCGAGGTCCGAGGGCGGCTCCATCGCCACGAGGCACAGCAGCTGCAGCATGTGGTTCTGCAGCATGTCCCGAAGGGCGCCGTACTCGTCGTAGTAGGGCCAGCGGTCGCCGACCCCGACGGTCTCGCCGACCGTGATCTGGACGTGGTCGATCGACAGGTTGTTCCACAGCGGTTCGAAGATGACGTTGCCGAACCGAAGGGCGATCAGGTTCTGCACCGTCTCCTTGCCGAGGTAGTGGTCGATGCGGAACACCTGGTTCTCGGTGAACGCATCGGCGACCGCGTCGTCGATGGCGCGGAAGCTCTCCAGGTCGCGACCGACCGGCTTTTCCAGCACCACCTTGTCGTCGGCCTCGGCCAGACCCGCCGCCCGCATCGCGGTGACGATCCTGGCGTACAGCGACGGCGACACCGCGAGGAAGCTGGTGCAGGCCCCCGGCCCGACCTTGTCCTTCAGCGGTTTCAGGCTCTCGGCCGAGGTGGCGTCGACGGCCAGATAGTCGAGGCGCGCCTCCATCCGGCTCCAGCTGGCCTCGTCCCAGGCGTCGTCGGCCTTCGCCTTGCCCTCGACGGCCGCACGGACCTTCTCGACATACTCGTCCCGGCTCTCGTCGGAGCGGGCGGCACCGATGATCTTGAGCCCCTCCGGCAAGAGGCCGTCGTGGTCCAGGAAATAGAGCGAGGGCAGCAGCATGCGCATCGCCAGATCGCCGCCGCCGCCGAACAGCACCAGAGCCGTCATGCCCGCTTCCTCGTTTCCCGCCGGGCTGAAATCCCGGCCGTCTAGTGTTCGTGTTTGGCCGGTCCCGCCCGGGACGCCAACACGCCCAGCACATCCTGAAACGACATTTGACGCGACCGTAACAGAACCAGCAGATGATAGATCAGATCCGCGGCCTCGGATGCGACTTCCTCGTCGGGTCCCGCTGCGCCGGCGAGCGCCGTTTCCACGCCCTCCTCGCCGACCTTCTGCGCCGCCCGTTTCGGACCCTGGGCCAGAAGCCTGGCGGTCCAGCTGGTCTCCGGATCGGCGCCTGCCCGCTCGGCGATGGTGCCCTCCAGTCGCGCGATCCGGCCCAGACCCGGCGCGTCCGCCTCGCCGAAACAGCTGGTCGTTCCCAGATGGCAGGCCGGCCCCATCGGCCTCACCGCCAGCACCAGGGCGTCGCCGTCGCAGTCGGGCGTGATCGATACGACCGTCAAACGGTTGCCGCTGGTCTCGCCCTTGCGCCAGCGGCCGCCGCGCGAGCGCGAGAAGAAGGTCGCTTCTCCCGAGGCGATCGTCTCCTCCAGCGCCGCCCGGTCCATATAGGCGAGCGTCAGCACCTGCAGGGTGTCGGCGTCCTGCACCACGGCCGGGATCAGGCCGGCCCCCTTGGCGAAATCCAGATCGTCCGGATTGATGGTCATTGTCTCACCTCGACACCCGACGCCGCCAGGAAGGCCTTCAAATCCGGCACCGCGATCTGCCCCGAGTGGAACACGCTCGCGGCCAGCGCGCCCGACACATTCGCCCCACCTTCGGAAAGAGGGGCGAATACGTCGAGGAAATGGGATGCCGAGCCGGCGCCGCCGGAGGCCACCAGCGGAATGGTCAGCCGCGCGCGCGCATCGGCCAATTGCGCCGTGTCATAGCCCTTCCGCACCCCGTCCTGATCGATACAGTTCAGCACGATTTCGCCGGCGCCCCGTTCCTGCGCCTCCACGATCCAGTCCATCGTCCGACGTCCGGCCAGCCTGCGCGCATCGGGATCGCCGGTGTATTTGTGCACGACAAAGTCGCCGTCCTCGCGCCGGGAATCGACCCCGACCACCACGCATTGGGATCCCAGCCGCTCGGCCATCTCGGAGATCAGCTCGGGCCGCTCCAGCGCGGGCGAATTGATGGAGACCTTGTCCGCCCCGTTGTCGAGACAGGCGGCCGCCTGGTCCACGCTGCGGATCCCGCCCGCCACGCAGAACGGAATGTCCAGCAGCTTCGCGATCTCCCGCACCCAGCCATAGTCCAGCGTCCGCCCCTCGGGGCTGGCGGTGATGTCGTAGAAGACCAGTTCGTCGGCGCCCTCGTCGCGATAACGCGCGGCCAGTTCGCAGGCGTCGCCCATGTCGACATGCCCCTGGAATCGTACGCCCTTCACCACGCGACCGTCCTTGACGTCCAGGCAGGGGATGATGCGTCTCGCGGTCACGCGCCCAACGCCGTCGAGGGGTTGGCTTCAGAAATGCTCTCGATGGCCTGTCGCACCGTGAACCGACCCTCGTAGATGGCGCGGCCGACGATGGCGCCGTCGCAGCCGATGGCTTTGGCGGCGCGGATGTCCTCGATCGATGAGACGCCGCCGGACGCCTGCAACTTCAGCTCCGGCCGGCGCTGCAGCACCTCGGCCAGCAGCTCCAGGTTCGGACCCGTCAGCGCCCCGTCCCGTCCTACGTCGGTGATCAGCACATGTTTCAGCGTCCCGACCGGATAGCGATCCAGCGCCGCCCAGAGATCCACCCCTGCCGCCTCTGTCCAGCCCTTCAGAGCCGGAACCGGAACCCCGTCCTCACCGAGCCGCACATCGAACGCCAGGGTGATGCGGTCGGGGCTGAACCGCTCCAGCCATCCGGCCACCACGACGGGGTTGCTGACCGCCAGCGACCCGACCACGACCCGCGCCACGCCGGCGTTGAGCAGGGCCTCGACGTCATCGACATCCCGCACGCCGCCGCCGGACTGGATCTTCACGTCGATACTGCCGGCCAGCTCGCCGATCAGGCTGTGCTGCACTGCCCGGCCGGCCTCGGCCCCGTCCAGGTCGACGACATGGACCCAGGTCGCGCCCTCGGCGACGAAGGCCGCCAGCCGCGCCGCGGGAACCTGGTCGTACTCCGTCACCTGGTCGAACCGGCCATGCATGAGCCGCACGCAGACGCCGCCGCGCAGATCGATGGCGGGATAGACGATCATGCGGCCAGCTCCAGGAAGTTTCGCAGTATCCGCGCCCCGGCTTTCGCTGACCGTTCGGGATGGAACTGGCAGCCCCAGCGGTTTCCGCTGCGCACCATGGCCGGGACCTCGGCACCATAGTCGGCGCGGGCGATGGTCGCACTGGTCTCGGGACAGACGTAGGAGTGCACGAAATAGGCGTAGTCGCCCTCGCCGATCCCCTCCAGAACCGGATCGTCGGTCAGCCCACCCAACCGGGACCAGCCCATGTGCGGCACCGGCAGATCATCGCGAACCGGCATCCGGGTGACGCGCCCCGGAATAAAGCCCAGCATGGTCGCCCCGCCGTTCTCTTCGCTCTCGGCGAACAGCAGCTGTTGGCCGAGGCAGAGGCCCAGCAGTGGCCGATCAAAGCTCTTGATGATGTCGGTCAGACCGAGCGCGCCCATCCGCTCCATCGCATAGCCCGCAGCGCCGACGCCCGGCAGGACGACCCGCTCGGCGTCCGCGATCACGGCGGCATCGGACGTCACGACCACATCGGCCCCCAGCCGTTCCAGCGCGAACTGGACCGAGGCCGTGTTGCCCGCGCCGAGGTGGACGATGGCGACGGTCACAGCACCCCCTTGGTGCTCGGCACGGCGTCGCCCTCGATGCGGATCGCCTGCCTCAGCGCGCGGCCGAAGCCCTTGTAGACGGCCTCGGTCTTGTGGTGGTCGTCGTCGCCGGTGACGGAGATATGGACCGCCGCACCCATGGCCTCGGCCAGCGAACGGAAGACGTGAGCCGTCAGATCGGTGCGATATTCACCGATGAAGGGCGTCGAAAACGTGCCCTCGAACAGGGGGTAGGGCCGTCCCGACAGGTCGATCGCGACATTGGCCCGCGCCTCGTCCATGGCCAGCACGAAGCCGTACCGGGCGATGCCGCGCCGCTCGCCCAGCGCCTGTTTCAGCGCCTGGCCGAGCGCGATGGCGCTGTCCTCGATCGTATGGTGCGGATCCGTGTGCAGGTCGCCCTCGCATTGCAGCCGCAGGGAAAACCCGCCGTGCGCCGCCACCTGCTCCAGCATGTGATCGAAGAAGCCGACGCCGGTCTCAATCCTGATCGGCCCGGTCGCGTCCAGGTCGACGGCGCAGACAATGCGAGTCTCCTTCGTATCCCGCACGGCCTGCCCGACCCGATGCGCCCGCGTCTTGACGGGTGCCAGGCCCAGGCCGGTCAGCAGCCGGTCGTTGACCTCCGCCTTGATCGAGACCGGCAGCCTCAGCCGGTCGCCCGACCGATTCGCCGCCACGCCGTATTTCGCCAGCTCACCCAGCGTCGCCTCGATGTCCGACGGTCGCGCCATCAGGATCGGTCCGACGCCGCTTTCGACCACCATGATCCGGCCGATCTCGCGCACCAGTCGCTCGCGTTCGCGCCGCACGGCTGCGATCCGCTCCGCCGTCTCGATCATTCTCGACGGATCCAGCGCCTGCATCGCCAGCCGCACCAGCGGTTCAGGCAGGGCGTAGGGCTCCACGACATCAGCCAGTTTCGCCAAGGTCCCGGCCTGTCCCAGCGCCGCACCGACCCGCGCCCCGGCCAGCCCATAGGCCAGCGACAGGCTGCGCAGCACGACCAGATTGGCGTGGTCGCCGATCAGTATCGCGGCTGACGGAGCATCGGCGAATTCGGCCAGCCCCTCGTCGACCACCAGCAGGGCGGGCGCGACCCGTTCCGCCATCTCGGCCACGGCTTCCGGAGAGCCCAGGGCCCGGATCACCACTGCCGTCCGCTCGCCGTCGGTCGCCCGATAGATGCGGCCCAGCCCGGCATAGGGCTCGGCGTCCGGCGCCTCGACCGACCGGCCGTCGCGCGCGGCCAGCCGCCAGACCAGCTCCAGGCCGTGCGTCAGCCCGCGCACCGCCAGCACTTGATCGGAGGGGATGCCGTAGATCTGCGCCATCCGCGCCTGCAGCGCCGACGCCTCGCCGGGATATTTCTCCAGACCCTCGCCGCCGGAGACGAGGGGCGGATAGGGGGCGGGCAGGGTCATCGTATTCCTCCCCCATCGGGGGAGGGGGACCGCCGAGCGCTTGCGCGGGGGTGGAGGGGGCCAACTGCGCACGCCGGAGTCTGGGGCAGGCCCCCTCCGTCACGACGCGAAGCCGCGCCGTGCCACCTCCCCCGTCGGGGGAGGACGGTCTCTGCCTCACTCATCCCACGCTCCTCAGATCCGCCGCCCGGGCGTGGGCTTCCAGACCTTCCAGCCGCGCCAGACGCGCCGCGATCGGCCCCAGTCGTTCTGCGCCGGCCTCGGTCACCGTCTGCACCGACATCGAGGTCATGAAGCTGGCGGTGGTGATCCCGCCGAGCGTCCGCGCCCCGCCGTCGGTCGGCAGGACGTGGCTCGGCCCCGCCGCATAGTCGCCCAGCGTCTCGGCGGCCCAGCGTCCCACAAACACCGCGCCCGCCGCCCGGATGGAGGCCACCAGCGCTTCGGCGTCCTCGGCCTGGATGGCCAGGTGCTCGGGGCCGTAGAGGTTCGACACCGCGCAGGCCTCGGCCATGTCGGACACGAGGATGGCGCGGGCTTCGGACAGGGAGGCGCGGGCGATGTCGGCACGGGGCAGGGTGGTCAGCTGCTCCTCCACCTCGGCCAGGATGGCGTCGATCGTGGCGGCGCGCTCACAGACCAGGATGACCTGGGCGTCGGCGTCGTGCTCGGCCTGGCTGAGCAGGTCGGCGGCAGCGATCTCTGGGTCGCAGAAGCGGTCGGCGATGACCAGCAGCTCCGACGGACCGGCGGGCATGTCGACCGACGGACCGTTCGGCAGCGCGGCGGCATAGCGCTTGGCCTCGGCGACGAACGCATTGCCCGGCCCGAAAAGCTTGTCGCAGGCGGGGATCTCGCCGTCGTCCAGCACGACGCCGAAGGTCATGGCCGCGATGGCTTGGGCCCCGCCGATCAGCCAGATCGCGTCGAGGCCGGCCTCGGCCGCGGCCAGGATCATGGCCGGGTGGACGCTGCCGTCCTTGGAAGGCGGGGTGACGACGACGCGCGTCGTGACGCCCGCGACCTCGGCCGGGATGGCCTGCATCAGCAGCGAAGAGAAGAGGGGGGCCGTGCCGCCGGGGACGTAGATCCCGGCCGCGCCGATGGGCCGCCAGACCAGTTTGGACTTCACGCCGGGCGTCGTCTCGACGAAGGCGGTGTCCTCGGGTTTTGTCGCCTGGTGGAAGACGCGGACGTTCTCGGCGGCGACGCGCAGGGCGCGGGTGTCTGCGGGGGGCAGGGCGTCGCGGGCTGCGGCGACGGCCTCGGGCGTGATGGCGATGCGGCGCGGCTTGAAGCCGTCGATCCGCTCGGCGAACTGGCTGACGGCCGCGCCGCCTGAGATCGCGACCTGTTCGAAGATACCGCTGACGACGTCCTGGACGTCGCGCTCGCTACGGCGCGAGGGGCGGGCGAGGGCGTCGAGGCGGCCCTGTCCGTCGAGGTTCGCCCAGTCGATGCGTTTGATGGTCACGGCACTCATCACATCATCTTCTCGATGGGCAGGACCAGGATCGCCGAGGCACCCGCGCGCTTCAGCTTCTCCAGCGTCTCCCAGAAGACGGCCTCCTGACAGACGGCGTGGACCGCGACCGCGTCGTCGCGCCCCATCAGCGGCATGACCGTCGGTGCGCCTGCGCCCGGCAGGATGGCCGTGATCTCGTCCAGCGCCGAGCGCGGCGCGTTCAGCATCACGTATTTCGCGCCTTGCGAGGACACCACGCCCGCCATCCGCTCGATGATCGAGTCCAGCAGGTGTTGCAGGCCCGGTTCCGGCGCGACGGGTGACTGGATCAGCACCGCCTGGCTTTCGAACACCGTCTCCTTGGCGACGAGGCCGTTGGCCTCCAGTGTCGCGCCGGTGGAGACCAGATCGCAGATCGCTGCGGCCAGCTTCAGTCGCGGCGCCACCTCGACCGCGCCCCGCATGACGACGATGTCCGCGCTGACGCCTCGCTCATCGAGATAGCGCCGCAGGATTTTCGGATAGGAGGTCGCGATCCGCGTGCCCTCGAGCGACACCGGCCCTGCGTAGTCCAGCGTCGGCTGACAGGCGAGCTTCAGCGTGCATTTGCCGAACCCCAGCGGCATGATCACCGAGGCATTCGCCCCGCCGTTCCTGCCTTCCTCGAGTACGTTCTCGCCGACGATGCCGAGGTCGCAGACCCCGTCCGCCACGAAGGTCGGGATGTCGTCGTCGCGCACCCGCAGCAGGTCGATCGGATAGTTTTCGACCTTGTAGAGCAGGTCGTTGGCCCCCTTCACGACGCGCAGGCCGGCGTCGCGCACGAGGTCGAGACTGCGGTCGGCCAGGCGGCCGGATTTCTGCACGGCGATGCGAAGTCGCCCTTCAACGGTACTCATCGGAACTCAGGCTTTCTTGTTCGTTCGGTCCAGCACCAGGCGGTAGCCTTGATGCGGCATTTCCTTGAGGAACCGCGCGACGCGCACGACGGTGGTCGGGCTGGCCCCGGCCTCCTGTGCGATCCCGCGGTAGGATTTGGTCTTCTGGTCCAGCAGTCGCGCCACGGCCCAGCGCTCGGCGAACGCTCGCAGTTCCGCCGGGGTGCAGAGATCGTTCAGAAAGGCGTCCAGCTCTGTGCGGGTCTTGAGCGACAGAAGGGCGTCATACAGCGCCAACCGGGCGGCCGTCTGGCGTTCCGGGGCCGCAGGGGCGGTGGTGTCTTCAGGGAGATCGGTCATCGGGTGTGTTCCACTATGCTGTAACAGTGGAACGGTCAAGGGCTGAGTCACGACCCTCCCCCTTGCGGACGAGGGCCTCGCCTTCCCGCTCCCCCGATGGGGGAGGAATAATTCCGCACCGCAACAAAACTGTTGCTTACCGGTTGTCGCCCGGTCCACGCTGCCCTTTCATCAGAGTGGCTACAAGCGCGGGAGCGACCGTCACGTTCGACGAAATGTCAGGCCACGCCGGATCCAAAGAGGTCCGAAATAGCTACCGGACGCTCGCCCGGTGGCTCGAAAGCGCGCCGGCCGACCTGCTGCAGGCCCGGTCGCGTCAGGCGGAGTTGTTCTTCCGCCGCATGGGCGTGACCTTCGCGGTCTATGGCGACGTCGAGTCCAACGAACGACTGATCCCCTTCGACGTGGTGCCGCGCATCATCGGCAAGTCCGAATGGGATGAGCTGGAACGGGGTCTGAAACAGCGCGTCTCGGCGATCAACGCCTTCCTGAAGGACATCTACGGCCCGCAGGAGTGTATCCGCGCCGGCATCGTTCCGGCCGAACTGATCTTCACCAACCCCCACTACCGGCCCGAGATGCAGGGCCGCCGTCCGCCGGGCGACATCTGGACCCACATCTGCGGCGTCGACCTGGTCCGCACGGGCGAGGACGGCTTCGTGGTGCTGGAGGACAATTGCCGCACCCCCTCGGGCGTCTCCTACATGCTGGAGAACCGCGAGATGATGATGCGGTTGTTCCCGGACCTGTTCGCCGAGCACCGTATCCGCCCGGTCGAGACCTATACCGACATGCTGCTGGCGTCGTTGCGCGCTTCGGCTCCGGACCATGCGGGCGGGGATCCGAATATCGTCGTCCTGACGCCCGGCCCGTTCAACTCGGCCTACTACGAACATTCGTTCCTGGCCGATAAACTGGGGGTCGAGCTGGTCGAGGGCGGGGACCTGTTCGTCAACGACGACATCGTCTTCATGCGCACGACCGAGGGGCCCAAACGGGTCGACGTCATCTATCGCCGCGTCGATGACGACTGGCTGGACCCGCTGACCTTCCGGCCGGACTCCACGGTCGGCGTGCCCGGGCTGATGGCAGCCTACACTGCCGGCAACGTCACCCTGTCGAATGCGGTCGGCACCGGCGTCGCCGACGACAAGGCCGTCTATACCTATATGCCGGAGATCATCCGCTTCTTCTCCGGCGGCGATCCGATCCTCGGCAATGTCCCGACCTGGCGCTGCCGCGAACCCGATGCGCTGAAGGAGGTGCTCGACAGGCTGCCCGAGCTGGTGGTCAAGGAGGTCGGCGGTTCCGGCGGCTACGGCATGCTGGTCGGCCCGGCCTCGACCAAGGCCGAAATCGAGGCCTTCCGCGCCAAATTGATCGCCGACCCCGACGACTTCATCGCCCAGCCGACCCTGGCCCTGTCGACCGCTCCGACGCTGGACAGCAGCGGGGGCCTGTCGCCCCGCCACGTCGATCTGCGCCCGTTCGTGCTGTCCAGCCCCGCCGGCATCCGCGTCGCGCCCGGCGGCCTGACCCGTGTGGCGCTGAAGGCCGGGTCGCTGGTCGTGAACTCCAGCCAGGGCGGCGGCACGAAAGACACCTGGGTGCTTGATGATTGATCGCCCATGCTGAGCCGCACCGCAGAGAGCCTGTACTGGACCGGCCGTTATATGGAGCGCGCCGACTTCCTCGCGCGCATCCTGGAGGCCGCCGTTCGTCTGGCCGCCCTGCCGGCCCGCGACGGCGCCGCCGCCAACGCCTGGGCCAGCGCCATCGCCTCGGCCGGAGTGTCGAGTCAGTTCGCGGCCAGCGGCCGCACCCCGTCGGAGAAATCTGTCCGCGAGTATCTGGCCTTCGCCCCGGACAATCCCTCCTCGATCCGGGCCTGTATCACGGCCGCCCGCACCAACGCCCGCTCGGTGCGCACCGCCCTGACCATCGAGCTGTGGGAGGCCATCAACGGTGCCTGGAACGGCCTCAACGAGTTCGGCGAGCCCACCCGACGCGACGACTTCGTCCGCTTCCTCGAATGGGTGAAGAACGTCAGCCTGGCCGTCGAGGGCGCTTCGTCCCGGACCATGCTGCGCAACGACGCCTACTGGTTCCTGCGCCTCGGCATGGCGATCGAGCGGGCCGACAACACCGCCCGCCTGCTGGACGTCAAATACCACCTGCTGCTTCCCGCCGGCGAACGCGTCGGCGGCCAGCTCGACTATTTCCAGTGGACCACCCTGCTGCGCGAAGTGTCCGCCCTGACCGCATATCGCTGGGTTTACCGCGAAAGCGTCCGGCCCTGGCTGGTCGCCGACCTGATGGTCCTGAACCGCCAGATGCCGCGGTCCCTGGCCAGTTGCCAGGGGATGATCGTCTCCTACCTCGACCGCCTCGCCACCGACTACGGCCGCCGCGGCCCGGCCCAGCGCATCGCCTCCGCCCGCCTGACCCGCTTCAACGAGACCAATATCGAGGCGATCTTCCAGTCCGGCCTGCACGAATACATCCTTGGTTTCCTCAGTGAGAACAACGCCCTGGCCAGCGCCATCCAAGATCAGTACCTCGTCTGATGCGCATCCGGATCGATCACGAAACCCGCTACGCCTACGACCGCGCCGCCCGGTTCATCGTCCAGGTCCTGCGGCTGACGCCGCGCTCTACCGAGGGCCAGCAGGTGCGCGACTGGCGTATCGAGACGGATGTCGACGCCCATTTGCGTCGCAGCGAGGACGCCTTCGGCAACATCGTCCACACCCTCTATACCGAGCGCCCGACCGAGAGCCTGATGGTCCGGGTGACGGGTGAGGTGGCGACCGTCGATACCGGCGGGGTCCTGCGCGGCACGCCCGAGCGTCTGTCGCCCCTGGTCTTCCTGCGCGACACCCCCCTGACACTCGCTGACGAGGCCCTTCGCGCCCTCGCCCGGGACGTGGGCCCGCACGGTGATGCCCTGTCCCGCCTGCACCGTCTGATGGCCGCGATTCACGAGCAGGTCGCCTTCATGGTCGGCTCGACCACCGCAGACCACACGGCCGCCGCCGCCTGGGCCCAGCGGCAGGGCGTGTGCCAGGACCACGCCCAGATCTTCATCTCGGTCGCCCGCCGCATGGGCATCCCGGCCCGCTACATCTCCGGCCACCTGCATCGGTCCGACGGGGTCGAAAACCAGGACGCCGCCCATGCCTGGGCCGAGGCCTGGGTCGAGGATCTGGGCTGGGTCGGCTTCGACGCCGCCAACGGCATCAGCCCGACCGAACACTATGTCCGGGTCGCCAGCGGTCTGGACGCGCGGGGTGCCTCTCCAATCCGGGGCACCAGCTACGGCGGCGGGCGCGAGACCATGACGGTGGCCCTGCGTGTGCGCCAGATGCAACAGACCCAGCAGCAACAGCAGCGGCAGGGCTGGTCATGAACGCCGTTAACCTCGTGTTGATTCCGGAATCTGTTAACGTGACCGTTCCAGTCGGATGGAGGCCCCCGTTCGGGGCCAGTCTTTCTCAATGACTTACTGCGTCGGCATGATGGTGAACGAGGGTCTGGCGATGATCGCCGACACCCGCACGAACGCCGGTGTGGACAACATCTCCTCCTACAAGAAGCTGCACGTCACCGAGATCACCGGCGACCGCGTCATTTCAATCGCCACCGCCGGCAACCTGTCGGTGACCCAGACAGCCCTGGCCATGCTCGCCGAGGGGGTCCGCATGCCCGGCAACGAGGTCCCGGAAACGCTCGAGACCTGCCCGACCCTGTTCCGCGCAGCGCAGCTGGCCGGCTACTGCCTGAACCTGGTCCGTCAGGATCTGCAGCCTACCGTCGCCGCCGACGCGCTGAAGGTCACAGCCTCCATGCTGCTGGGCGGCCAGATCAAGGGCGGCAAGCTGGGCCTCTACCTGATCTATGCCCAGGGCAATTTCATCGAGTGCGGGGCCGACACCCCCTACCTCCAGATCGGCGAGCTCAAATACGGCAAGCCCATCCTGGACCGGGGGCTTCGTCCCGAGACCCTGATGGCCGATGCGGTCAAGCTGGGTCTGATCAGCTTCGATTCGACCATCCGCTCGAACCTCGCCGTGGGTCCGCCGTTCGACATGATCGTCATTCCCCGCGACGGCCTGACCGGTGACCAGCGCCGGATCGAGGCCGAGGATCCGTATTTCCGCGATCTGGGGCGGCGCTGGTCCGAGGCTCTGGCCCAGGCCCATCGTGACATGCCTCCGCCTCCGTGGATGGAGAAGACCCAACAGATACGGCCCGCCATTTCGGTGGTTGGCTAGATCACGGCCATTCCTGATTCCGGGACGCCCTGACGAACGTCGGGGCCGGGCTCAGGGCAGGGCGGTGGCTCTTCTGGCTGGCATACTCGGGCCCGTGAACGATCACATACATCTACCGGGCAGGACTGCGATTGCGACCAGTTCTCAATTCGGCTTGCCTTGGTCCTCCGGTCTGCTATTGCGAGCGCATCGCATTTTCATTAGCCGGACCGTCTGCCTTGCCCCACCCCAGTGCCACCACCCTCCGCAGGGTGATCTCCGCCTCGACCCTTTTCCTGACGGCGCTTCCCGCGACGGCCCTGGCACAGTCGGGCCCGACCGATCTGGAGCCCATCATCGTCACCGGCGTGACGCGCGGCTATATCGCGCTCAACTCGGTCACCGCGACCAAGACCGACACCGCCCTGATCGACGTGCCACAAAGCGTGACGGTGGTGACCCGCGCGCAGCTGGACGACCAGGCGCTGTACAGCCTCGGCGACGTCCTGCGCTATGTTCCCGGCGTTACGGTCGGCCAGGGCGAGGGCAATCGCGACCAGATCACCCTGCGCGGCCAGAACACCACGGCCGACTTCTTCATCGACGGCGTCCGCGACGACACCCAGTACTATCGGGGCCTGTACAATCTGGAGCGTGTGGAGATCCTGAAGGGGCCCTATGCCCTGATCTTCGGCCGTGGCGGTGGCGGCGGGATCATCAACCGCGTCCAGAAGGCCCCGAGCGCGGCCGGCCGGTTTCTGGGTCTCCGGGCCAGCGCGAACAGCTTCGGCGCCTGGGACCTGTCGGCGGACCTCAATGCGCCGATCAGCACGATGGCCGCGTTCCGGATCAACGCCGTCTACGAGCAGCTCGGCAATCACCGCGACTCTTACGAGGGGGAGCGGTTCGCGGTGAACCCGCATGTCGCGGTCGACCTCGGTAACGGCTGGAAGGCCGGTCTCTCCTACGAACATATCGACGACGACCGGGTCACCGACCGCGGCGTCCCATCGCTGGCGGGCGAGCCGATCCGGGGCTATCGCGACCGGTTCTTCGGCGTTCCCGGCGTCAACCGCACCACCCTTGATGCCGACATCGTCAAGCTGCGTATCGACGGCACCGTCACGCCCGATCTCTCGTTCTCGACCACAGCCCTCTACGGCGACTACGACAAGCTCTACACCAATGTCTTCCCGAGCGGGCCTGTGACAGCCCGAAACGAGGTCGCGCTGTCTGCCTACACCGACCCCACCACCCGCCAGAATCTGCTGATCCAGAGCAACCTGGTCTGGACCGCCATGACCGGCGGCGTCGGCCACACCGTCCTGTTCGGGCTCGAGTACGGCGATCAGGACTCGACCAACCGGCGGACCAACGGTGTCCTGTCCAACCAGACCTTCAATCTGGCCAATCCGGTGTTCCCTACCGTGGTCTTTTCCGCACCGGTCCGGAACACGGTCTCCAATGTGGAGTCGGTCTCGGCCTATGTGCAGGATCAGATCAGCTTCGGAGAACGGTTCGAGGCCGTCGTCGGCCTGCGATACGACCGCTTCGACATCGACGGGGTCGACTTCCAGCCCAATCCGGACCGGCCGTTCGCCCGGACCGACGACAAGGTCTCGCCGCGGCTCGGCCTGATCTTCAAGCCCCGGCCCGAGGTCTCCCTGTTCGCCAGTTACAGCCAGTCGTTCCTGCCACGCTCGGGCGACCAATTCCTGACCCTGTCGACGACCCAGGCCAATCTGGAGCCCGAAGAGTTCGTCAACCACGAGGTGGGCCTGAAATGGAACATCCGACCCAATCTGAACCTCACCGCCGCCCTGTTCCAGCTGGACCGCACCAACGCGACCACGCCCGATCCCGTCAATCCGCTGGTGACCATCAATGTAGGCGAGACCCGCACCCGCGGGGTTGAGCTCGGCATCGCCGGCCAGCTGACGCCCGCCTGGCAGATCAGCGGCGGTTATGCCTGGCAGGAGGCGGTGCTGCAGGGCAACGACTCGGTCCGGCTGGCCCAGGTGCCCGAGCATCAGTTCAGCCTCTGGAACCGGTATAACGTCACCGACCGGCTGGGCCTCGGCCTCGGTGCCATCCACCAGTCCGATCAGTTTGCCGCTATCCGGACCAGTGCGGCGACCACCCGGCTGCCCGCCTTCACCCGCGTCGACGTCGCGGCCTTCTATGCGGTCAGCGACACCGTGCAGGTCCAGCTGAACGTCGAGAACCTGTTCGACACGACGTATTTTTCCGACGCCCACAACAACTTCAACATCTCGCCGGGTGCCCCGCTGAACGCGAGGCTGACTGTGAGGACGCGCTTCTAGAGCCGGCTCTCCGCTGTAGGACACGCCCCCGCCCCGGCGGGGGCGTCACCAGCTCAGTGACAGGCCCGCCCTGACGGTCCGGGGAGGACCGAAGCCCGCGACGCCGTCGCCCGTTTCGGAGACCTCGACCTCGGCGTCGAACAGATTGTCCGCTGCGGCCCAGGCGATGATCCCGTCGCGGACCGTCCACTCGGCCCTGAGGTCCAGTGTGACCGCTCCGTCCAGCATCCGGCTGTTCAGATCGTCCTCGAAGCGGCGGCTCTCGTAACGGGCCCGGGCGACGAGCGTCAGGCGCTCGCTCGCGCGCCAGTCAAGCCCCGCGGTCGCGCTCCAGACCGGGGCCTGGGCGGGGCGCAGGTCGGTCAGCTGCGGGGCCGCGGTCCCGCCGTCCAGCCGGGCGTCGGTGACTGACAGGGCGGCGTCCAGCGACAGGGTCGCATCCAGCCGGTGCGAGGCCGTCAGCTCCAGCCCCGTCGCCTCGATGGTGCCGGCGTTCTGACGCTGGCGCAGCACGCCGCCGGCGGGGACGAAGCCCGCGCGCCGGAAGGTCCCGGGTCCTGTGCCGATCGTGACATTGACGATCGCGTCCTCGATCCTGTTCCAGAACAGGGTCGCGGCGACCAAAGTGGGCCCGTCGTTCCGGCCGAGCCCGATCTCGACGCCCTGAAGTTCTTCGGGAACCAGCGCCGCATTGGCCTCGGTCAGGTCGTTGCCGACCCGAAACGGGCGATGGAGCTCGTTGAGGGTGGCGGGCCGAAAGCCGGAATAGGCGGCGGCGCGGGCGGCCAGACCGTCACCCAGATCACGCCGGAGAGCCAGGCGGGCGCTGACCACCTCGCCCGACCGGTCCGGGTCGGTCTCGTCCAGGGTCGCGAGGCCCGTTGCACGGTCGCGCTCGATCCGCCGCCCGTTCGCCGTCTCCCAGCCGTCGAGACGAAGCCCGCCCGCGACCAGCCATGGGCCGGCGGTCCACGACGCCTCTCCATAGGCCCCGGCGACCGAGGTCTCGCCGCCTGCGACCCGGTCCCGCGTGAAGGCACCGACCCCCGCCACTGTCATGTAGCGAAACCGCTCGCGCGTCTCGCCCTCGTTGAAGCGGGCGTCCGCGCCCAGTTCCCACTCCAGCCGTCCTCCGGCCAGATCGACCGCGACACGCCTCAGCGCGACATTGCCACCCCAGCCCTCGGCCGGGGTGGCGAACTGGTCATTCGCAGGCGTCGTCGACCCGCGCCCGGCCGCTACGGCGACCGAGGTGTTGGCGAAGTCGCTCTCGCGTCGCCAAATCTGCACCCGCCAGCCCGACCGTCCGGCCGAGGGGGTGCGTGACACGGTCGCCGCATAGCTCTGACCGGTCGCTGACGACCGGGCCCCCGCCAGCCCGGACCCCCGATCCTCCTCATAGGCCGAGCCGCGCAGCGACAACGCGGTCGCCGGATCGATCGCCACGTCTGCGCGGATCGATCCGCTCAGCGTCGCCAGATCCAGCGGCGTGTCCGCCGCTCCCGCCGCCGCGCCCCGCACGGGGACATAGCCGTCGCTCAGTTCCCGCTGCACCGATCCGGTCAGGGCGAACCGCCCGGCGCCCAGGGTCGTGGCCGCCGCCAGCCGCCGCCTGCCATCCTCGTCGACCGAGACGTCCAGCGCCCCGCCGCCGCCATCGCGTTCGCGCAGCTGGATCACCCCGGTCAGGGCCCCGGCACCATAGGCCCCGGCCCCGGCACCGCGCACGACATCCAGTCCCGACAGGCTTTCCGGCACCGCCTGCGACCACAGCACCCAGCCCCCGAACGGATCGTTGAGCGGCACGCCGTCCAGCGTCACAAGGGCCCGTCCCGCCCCCGACGGCGCGATGGCTCTCAGCGAAATCCCCTGGGTCGTCGGATTGGCCGCGAGGCTCGACGTGCGCCTGAACAGACTGACCGCCGGCACGGTCTGCAACGCCTCGTCGATCCGCGTGGCCCGGCCCAGCACCCGCTGGTCCAGCCGGATCACGGAGAAGGCCGCGTCCCCCGCGGCAGGCGGCAGACGCGCGGCGGTGACGACGATGTCGGGAAGGTCGGCAGGGATGTCTTGCAACATGCGACTCGAATACCTCACTTCGCCCAAGGTTCATCTGCGTCCAATCCTCCCCCGTCGGGGGCTTGCGGTCGGCTCGTATACGACCCGATCCTCTAGGCGCGGCGCGGCTTCGCGCCGTGACGGAGGGGGCAGGCCGCGAACCCGGTGTCCGGGATCGGCCCCCTCCACCGCGAAGACGCGGTCCCCCTCCCCCGATGGGGGAGGACTACAGGCGGCCCAGAAGCTCGGCCGCGAAGGTCGAAAGCGTGTCGTCCCGCGCGCCCATGATGATGATCCGGTCGCCGGGCCTGGCCAGCTCGACCAGCCGGTCGCCACAGGCCGCACGGTCATGCAGGGCCTCGGCGTTCCGGCCCTCGGCGCGGACGCCCGCGGCGATGTCTTCCGATCCCACGCTGCGGTCCGTCGTGCCGCCGTAATAGACGGGCTCCGGCATCAGCAGCAGGTCGTCGGACTTCAGCAGCCCGGCGAAGGTCTCGATGAACTCGCGCTTCATCAGCCTCAGCGGCCCGAAGCCGTGCGGCTGGAACAGGATCAGCAACCGCCCGTCGAAGGCGTGCAGTGTCTTCACCGTCGCGGCGATCTTGTCCGGGTTGTGGGCGAAGTCGTCCAGCACCGTGATCCCGTTCGCGACGCCGACCACCTCCATCCGCCGCCTGATCCCGGCGAAGCTCTCCAGCGACCTGACAGCGTCTTCCAGCGGCACGCCCAGCGCCAGCACTGCCCCCAGGGCCGCCAGCGCATTGGCGACATTGTGCGCGCCGGGCACGTTCAGGGCCGCGGTGATCCTCGTCCCGCTCGACCGCTCGGTCAGGTCGAAGGTCATGCCGGCGGGCAGGGGCTTCAGATCGTGCGCCGACAGGTCCGCCGCCTTGTTCCCCAGAGCGAAGGTCAGCACCGCCCCGGCTCGCCCGTCGTCGACCATGGTCTGGGCGAGGGCGGCCGTCTCGACGTTGTCGAGGTTCAGCACCGCAGTCCGCGCCCGGCCGGTGAAACCGCCGAACAGATCGCGCAGCTCCTCCATCGACTTATGGTCCAGCGAGATGTTCGACACCACCGCCACCGTCGGATCGTAGCGGGCGATCGAGCCGTCGCTCTCGTCCACCTCGGCCACGAACAGGTCGGCGCTCCCCACCAGGGCGCTGGCGAACGGATGGTCCGCGTCGGCGAAGTTGCGCATCACCGCGCCGTTCATGACCGTCGGCCTGCGGTCCGACTGGCTCAGGATCCAGGCGATCATCCCGGTGATCGTCGACTTGCCGCTGGTCCCCGCCACGCCGACCGAGGTCGGTGCCGCATTGAAGATCTGCGACAGCAACTGCGGCCGGGTGACGATCTGCGCCCCGACCCGTTTCGCCGCCCCGATGTCCGGCACAGTGTCCTCTACCGCGCCGGTCGCCACCACGGTCTGGTCCGCTCGCACGCCCGACCCGTCCTGGGCATGCAGCACGATGCCGTGCCCCCGCAGCCAGTCGAACTTCTCCGGCGTCCGGCCCTGGTCCAGCGCCCGGTCCGAGCCCTCGACCGCCGCGCCCCGCGCCTGGACGATCATCGCCAGGGGCAGCATGCCCGACCCGCCGATGCCGCAGAAGAAATAGGATGGTTCGCTCATGGTCCGGTGACTAAAGAGGAGAAGCCGGGGAGGGAACACAAGAATGAAAATCGGGGTCGTCGCCGTCTCGTCCCGCTTCGCCAGGGAGCGCGCCGAGGCCATTCAGGCCTGGTTCGACCTCAAGTTCCCACTTGGCGAGGTCACCGTCGCCTTCCACCCCAACAGCTTCGACAAGTCGGGCCATTTCGCCGGCGACGACGCCGCCCGCGCCGATGCCTTCGTGGAGTTCGCCAACGATCCGCGTCTGGATCACATCTGGTTCGCGCGCGGTGGCTACGGCTCCTGCCGCATCGCCGAGGCGGTCATGCCGCGCCTGACGGATGTGGCGCAACAGAAGCGGTACCTCGGCTATTCCGACGTCGGCTCGATGCTGGCCATCCTCTACAAGAACGGCTTCGACGTCGCCCACGGCCCCATGGCCTCGGACGGGGTGCGCAACGATCCGACCGGCTTCCGCTCCCTCAACTGGCTGCGCAAGGGCGAGACCGAGGGGCTGGAAGCGTCGCTGGTGACCGACCCCCGCCCGGCCGTCGCCTTCAACCTGACGGTCCTCGACCAGCTGCTGGGCACGTCGCTGGAGCCCGACCTGACCGGCCATGTCCTGATGCTGGAGGACGTGTCCGAGGCCGCCTACCGCCTTGACCGGATGATGTTCCATTTGACCAGCCAGCCGTCGATCCGTCGCGTGGCGGGCATTCGCGCCGGTCGCTTCACCGACGTCACGGTCAACGAGCCCGACTTCGGCCTGACCGGCGAACAGATCGTCCAGTTCTGGTGCGAGCGGTCGGGCATCCCCTACCTCGGCCCCGCCGACATCGCCCACGACCGCGACAACAAGGTCGTGCCGTTCGGGCCCCGCTGATCCTCCCCCGTCGGGGGAGGAGGGTGCCGTGCCGTTCGGGCCACGGGCTTAACCCTATCGCTCCCGCCCCCGGGGAACCCTGTCGACAGAGAACTCAGGTCTGCGTCACATGCCGCCCGATGGGGCGTAACGGATTCCTGACCCTGCCGACATGGACACGGGCGGCCATGGTCGGCGTGCTGGGCGGAGCCGTTCTCGCGAGTGCGACGGCCGTATCGGGGGGTACGGTCGAGGCGGAAAGCCGCAGCTTCATCACTTCCGACGGGGCCCGCCTCCACTATCTGGAGGCGGGTCCTAGCGGAGCCCGGACCGTGGTCTTCGTGCCCGGCTGGACCATGCCCGCCTGGATCTTCGAGGCGCAGATCGACGCCCTGTCCGACCGCTACCATGTCCTCGCCCTCGACCCGCGTGGCCAGGGCGAGAGCGAGGTCACCCGTTTCGGCTATACCCATGAGCGTCGCGGCCGGGATATCGGCGAGCTGATCGACCATGCCGCCGAAGGCCCGGTCGTTCTCGTCGGCTGGTCCCTGGGCGTGCTCGACAGCCTGGCCTGGGTCGCCGACGGCGGGGTCGACCGGATCGCCGGCCTCGTCCTGATCGACAATTCGATCGGCGAAGAGCCGGCGCCGCGCGCAGCCTCGACCCCGCAGCGCTCCGCCGCTCCGCCGCCGGAGCCGACGCCCCGCGAACGCCGCGAACGCCGGGCCGCCTTCGTCACCTCCATGTTCGCCCATGATCCGGGTGCGGATTATCGCGCCCGCCTGACCGATCAGGCCCTGCGGATGAGCGTCGAGGACGAGCGCCGCCTGCTGGCCTATGACGTGCCACGCGAATACTGGCGCGCCGCCGTCCACGCCACCGACCGGCCGGTCCTCTATGTCGTCCGGCCCCGCTGGCGCGAGCAGGGCGAAAACCTCGTCCGCACCCATCCGGACGCCTCGCTGACCGTCTTCGAGGACGCGGGCCACGCCCTGTTCGTCGATGAGCCGGAGCGGTTCAACGCCCTGTTGCTGGACTTCCTCGACCACCGCGTCGCGCAAGGAACCGTCCATTGAACGCCGCCTCCGATCTGACGGGCAAGACCCGCGCGGCCCTGATCCCGTTGTTCCTGATCGCCATGGGGGTGGTCGGGATCGAGAACGCCCTGACCCGCTATTTCGCCGTCGCGAAATGGTCGGAGTACGGCTACTGGATCATCTCCATCGTCATGGCCGGGTTCGCCCTGTCCGGCGTGGTGGTCGCCCTGTTCCGCGACAGCGTCGCCCGGCACGGCGTGATCCTCAGGACCGTCCTGCCCGCCGCCATGGTGATCGCCGCGGCCGTCGGATACCAGCTGGTCACCGCCAACGCCTTCAACCCCCTGCAGCTCCAGAACCCGACCACCTGGCCCGATCAGGTGAAGAACATCGGCCTCTATTACGCGGCCCTGTTGCCCTTCTTCTTCCTCGCCGGCCTCTACATCAGCCTGATCTTTGTCCTGAACCACCGGGAGATCGGCCGGGTCTACGGCTACGACCTGATCGGCGCAGGGCTCGGCGCGGCCCTGGCGCTGGGCCTGATGTTCGTCGTCCACCCCTTCCTGCTGGCCCCGGTCCTGCTGATCCCCCTGGCCTTGGCTCCCCTGTTCCAGCCCGGCCGGTTCCGTGGGCTGGGCATCGGGCTGGCCGGGGCGGCGCTGATCGGGGGCGAAGCCATCCTGTTCCTCGGCGCGCCCCCGGCCTTCTCCGAGTTCAAGGCCATCTACGCCCCGCTGAACACGCCGGGCGCGGCCGTCGTCGCCGAGATCCGCCAGCCGCGTGGCCACTATCTGCTGCTCGAGAACTTCACCGAGCGGGTCGACGCCGACGTCTCCAACAACGCCGGCCTGATGGGGATCGCCGGTCCGCCCTCGACCTATGGCCTGTATCGCGACGGCAACCGCATCGCCTCCCTGCCCAAGGCCGGCCCGCTGGACGCCGCCTACGCCCCGAGCGCCCTCAGCGCCGCCCCCTACGTCCTGCGCCAACAGCCGGCCGTCCTGCTCGTCGGCCTGTCCGGCGGCTATCGCGTCGCCGAGGCCCTGACGCTCGGCGCCGCCCGCGTCGACGGCGTCGAGGGCGAGCCTGTCCTGCGACACGCCCTCAGCGCCGGTCTCGGCCCGTCCCCGGCGCTCGCCGCGGACGCCAGGGTCACCCTGCTGGACGGAGGCCCCATCGCCGCCGCCTGGCGCGCCGGGCCCAACGCCTACGACATCATCGACGTCTCCGCCGACTTCGTGGACGCGGCCCCCGCCAACGTCACGGGCGTCACCGGGGAGGCGCTCGCCGCCTATCTCGCCGCGCTGAAGCCGGGTGGGATGGTGTCGATCTCCGTCTCCATCCGTGACTTCCCGGTCTATGCCCTGCGCGTGCTCTCGACCGCCCGCGAAGCGTTGGTGGCCAAGGGCATCGCCAACCCCGCCGACCACGTCCTCATCTACCGCTCCGCCTGGAACGCCCGCATCCTGATCAGCCCGACCGTCTGGTCCGCCGCCGATGTCGCCGCGCTTCAGGCCTGGTGCGCTGCGCGGTCGTTCGACGTCTCCTGGCACCCGGGCATGGACGTGATCGCCGCCCGCGCGACCCTGTTCAATGACCTGCCGAGCGTCTCGTTCGAGACCGGCCAGATGACCTCGAACGGCCCCGACGACGCGATCGCCAACGAGGTCGCCGCCGTCCTAGCCGGCCGGCCGTCGCCGTCGTCTCAGGCCTTCCACGTCCGCCCCGCTACGCTCGACCGCCCGGCCTTCTATTCGTCCCTGCGCCTCGAACGCCTCGACACATTGATCAAACGACTGGAGGTCCTGCCCCAGGCCGAGATCGGTGCCCTGGTGAACATCGCCGTCCTCGGTCAGGCCATCCTCATCGCCCTGCTGGTGCTGGTCGCCCCCGCCCTGTTCCGTCGCCGCGCGGGCGGGGTGAAGGAGACGTCGAAACTCTGGCCCGCCCTCTATTTCCCGGCGTTGGGCCTTGGCTTCCTGCTGGTCGAGATCTTCCTGATCGACAAGGCGGCCTTCTATCTCAACGACTATTCGTCGGCCTTCGCCCTGGTCCTGACGGCCATGCTGATCTTCTCAGGCCTCGGCAGCATGATCGCCGGTCAGTGCGCGCGCCTGCCCAAGGTCGCCTCCTTCATCGGCCTGATCGTGGTCCTCGGCTGGATCGGCGCCATGCTGGTCGGCGCCGAGCAGTTCATGATGACGTCGCTGGATCAGCCCTGGATCGTAAAGGCCGGACTGGTCATCCTTGCCGCCGCGCCCGTGTCGCTGGCGCTGGGCCTGCCCTTCCCCCTGGGCCTCATCCAGGTCGGCGATGGCCGGGCATTGCCCTGGGCCTGGGGGCTGAACGGTGCCTTCTCCGTGGTCGCCACCCCGCTCGCCAATCTGATGAGCCGCGATGTCGGCTTCTCGTCCCTCCTGATCGTGGCGGCCGGCCTCTACGCGCTCGCCTTCCTCGTCCTGCCGGTCGCCGCAGCTGTGCGAAAGACCGTCCCGATGTTCGAACCCGCCGTCCCGACCAATCCCTTCGGCGACCTGCCGGACCCCGAGCCCGCCCGACTTGACCCCTTCCCGGAACAGACTGGCCCGGGCCAGTCTGACCAGAGCCAGACGAGCCCCGCATGACCCCTGATCGCACGATGATGGACCGCCGCACCCTGTTGACCGCCGTCGGCGCCGCCTCCCTGACCGGGCTCGCCGCCTGCGACGAGAACACGATGAAGTCCGTCCAGGCCCGGCTCAACCCGACCCAGGCCGCGGGCGGGGCAGGGGCTGCCGCGCCCGCCGCCCCGACAACGGTCGCCGCCGGGGAAGCCTCGGCGGTCTCCGCAACCGTCCGCATGCCGACAGAGCCCTGGACCTTCGCCCGGTTCAACGCCGCCATGTCGGCGTCCGGCCGCCCGCACGCGATCACCGAGGCCCAGTTCGCCGAGATCCAGGCCCGCAAGCCTGCCGCCATCGAACGCATCAAGACCTATCTCGACGGCCGCTTCGGTGCCCACGATCCGAACGTCATCAAGGCCTTCGAAAGCCTGCCGCGCGAGTATTTCCACTACGCCTATGCGTCGGACACCTCGACCGCCTACCAGGCCTGGGAGGCCAGCCCCAAACCCTGGGCCATCGGCCACGGCAGCGTGCTCTCGGACTATCTGGGTCAGGCCTATATGACCCAGCTCGCGGCCCCGAAGCCGACCGACGTGACGCTGGAAATCGGCACCGGCTCGGGCTTCCAGTCGTCCCTGCTCAGCCGCGTCGTGCGCGACAGCTACACCATCGAGATCATCCAGCCGATCGGCGAGGCGGTCGGCAAGATCTGGGCCCCGCTCGGCTACGACAACGTCCACGGCAAGGTCGGCGACGGCTATTTCGGCTGGCCCGAGGTGACCGAGGGTTTCGACACCATCATGCTGACCTGCGTCGCCCAGTACGCCCCGCCCGAGCTGTTCCGCCAGCTCAAACCCGGCGGCAAGCTGATCATCCCCATCGGCCAGCCCTTCCGCCGCGGCCAGGTCCTCTATGTCTACACCAAGGACGCCGACGGCCGCGTCCGCAGCCGCCGCGACGTGGGGGTCTTCTTCATCCCCATGACCGGCGCGATGCAGAACCGTCCACAGCCGACGTAACGCCCGTTAAATCCACGTCGCTGCCGAGGCGGTCGAGGCCTGCGCCTCAAACGGCTTCCCCACTTCTTCCGTCATCCTCGGGTCAAGCCCGAGGATGACGGAAGATGGCACTGACCAGAGGATTTATTCCTAGACGTGGCTTGCGCGCGGGCAGGCCGCGACCCACGTCTCGACCGGGTCTTTGAAATCGCCAGACACGACGACCGAGAGTGAAACCGGAGTCCAAACCGGATCGGAAAATCTTTCACCTATAAATCAGTGAGATAACTCAATCTGCTTCGAGCGTCCCGCAGGTTTTGGACTCTTTGCACCCTGTTTTTCCGAGTCCAGTCAGGCCGCCTCCGCCCGCACCTCCGCCAGCGCATCCAGAGCCTGAACCAGATCGGAGATCAGGTCGTCCTCGTGCTCCAGCCCGACCGACAGCCGCAGCAGGCCGTCGGTGATACCGGCGACGACGCGGGCCTCCGGGGTCATGGCGGCGTGGGTCATGGTGGCCGGGTGGGCGATCAGGCTTTCGACCCCGCCCAGCGACTCGGCCAGGGTGAAGGTCTCCAGCGTCTCGACCATCTGGCGCACGGCATCGACGCCGCCGGCCAATTCGAAGCTCAGCATGGCGCCCGGCCCCTGCTGCTGCCGCGCGGCCAGTTCGTGGTTCGGGTGGGATTTGAGGCCCGGATAGTGGACGGCCGACACGGCCGGGTGGGCCTCCAGCAGCTCGGCGACCTTGCCCGCCGTGGTCTGCTGCCGTTCGATGCGGGCGAACAGCGTCCGCACCCCGCGCAGGGTCAGATAGGCGTCGAACGGCGAGCCGGTGACGCCCAGGCAGTTGGCCCACCAGGCCAGCTCCGCATGATCCGCCGGATCCGCCGCGATCACCGCCCCCCCGACCACGTCCGAATGCCCGTTGATGTATTTGGTCGTCGAGTGGACGACGATGTCGGCACCCAGTTCGATCGGCCGCTGCAGGGCCGGCGACAGGAATGTGTTGTCCGCCACCACCTTGGCGCCGACCCGGTGGGCGCGGGTGCAGATGTCGGCGATGTCGACGACCCGCAACAGGGGGTTGGACGGCGTCTCGACCAGCACCAGTTTCGGGTTCAGGGCCAGGGCCGCGTCGAGGGCGACCGGATCGCCCTGGTCGACCCACAGCACCTCGAAATGCCCCTTCCTCGCCCGGGCGCACAACAGGCGGTGGGTCCCGCCGTAACAGTCGTGCGGCGCGATCAGCAGGTCGCCGGGCTCCAGCAGGCTCAGCGGCAGATCGACCGCCGCCATGCCCGTCGCCGTGACCACGCAGCCGGCACCGCCCTCCAGCTCGGCCAGGGTCTCGGCCAGCACGTCGCGGGTCGGATTGCCCGAGCGGCTGTAGTCGTATTTCCGCTTCTGCTCGAAGCCCGCGAACGAATAGTTCGAGGACAGATAGAGCGGCGGCATGACCGAACCGTGGGCCGGGTCCTGATCGACCCCCGAGCGGGCGCAGGTGGTGCGGACGTCGTGCGGGCGCTTGCCGGTGGGACGGGTCATTGGTCGATCTCCTTGAGCGCGGAACGGAGGATGGCGGCGACCGCCTCGTCCTCCTTCAGAAAGGCGTCGTGGCCGTACAGGGACGGGGCCTCGACCAGCCGGAAGAGGGCGGGCAGGCGGGCGGCCAGTTCGCGAATGTCGTCGATCGGAACCAGCCGGTCGGAGGTGAAGCCGACCAGGGTCACCGGCGTCCGGATCGCCTCGGGCGTGACGTTGTGGCGGTCGATCGAGTCGGACAGAGACAGCCACCGCGCCGGGGTTGTGTGGGTCCGGTAGGCCTTGCCGCGCGCGGTCAGGTATTCGCAGACCGGATAGGCCTGGCCCGCCGATTTCGGGGCCTCGCTCTCGAACCGCTCGCCGAACTCCTCGGCCGTGCGATAGGTGGTCATGGCCAGTTCGCGGGCCAGGGCGACGCCGTCCTCGGGACGACCGGCGGCCTCGGCCAGCTGCAGGATCCGGCGCTGGATGCCGCGCCAGGCCGTCGCCTGCGGATGGGCCCGGTGGGCGGCGGAGACGACGATCAACTGCTCGACCCGCTCGGGGAACAGCTCACCGAAGGCCAGGGCGATCATCCCGCCGTAGGAGCAGCCGACGAAGGCCGAGACGACCGGATCGCCGATCTCGTCCAGGATCAGGCGCAGCAGCCGGGCCTGGTCATGGGTGGTGATGGTGACCGGTTTCGATCCCTCAGCGGCCTCCGGCGCATAGTCGAAGGCCAGGACCTGGAAGCGGCTCAGGTCGATCGGACCCCGGATCGACACCGCGCCCGACCACCAGCCCAGGCCGTTGGTCTCGGTCCGGTGCACGAACCGTCCCGCCGAGATGCCGCCGGCCACGACGACCAGCGGCGCTTCGGCCCGGCCGTGCAGCCGCCCGACTATCTTGCTCTGGCCGAGCCGCTCGCCGGACTGCAGACGGAAGTCGGCGGGGATATCGACGGCGATATCGACCGCACCGCCGCCCTTGCGGGCCAGGATCGCAGCCGGCCGCGCCGTCGAAGGACAGAGGGGGTCTGCGGAAAGGGTCTGAGTGTCGAAAGCCATGGCGTCGTCTGCATCGTCCCGCCCAGCAAGGCTCCGGATGCGATGACAGATCGTGGAGACGTCGCCTCGTCGACGCTCCACTCATCTCTCGCGGAACCGCCGAAACGGACCCTCGCAGGAGTTGGCACCGTTCGGCTGGAAACCGATGGTTGCCCCGACGTCAAAGGGCCTATCCCTCGGTCGGTCTTGATGAGTGACCTTACGTTGCGGGTGCGAAGAGCGCCGGTCAAGAGAAAAAATCTACCTCATTACTCCCGTGTGGCGCGATCCCTGTGACCGAAAGGTCTCGCAGGAGCCGAAGGGCGCAAAAAAGATGCACGAACCGGGTTGACGGCGATCGTTTGTGCCGACACCCTGAGATCAACGATCTTCCAGAGGCTTCGCTCGTGTCCCGTCCCGGCCGCATCGCCGTTTCGACCTCGACCACCGCATTCGCGGGCCGGTCGATGACGCTCGCGACCCTCATTTCGACCACCACCGGTATGACCATCACCGGCCCCTCGCGGGCGGGAACAGGTTAGCGCGGAGGTCGAAAGACACCCAGCCAACCCAGACCCGCCCGGCCCCGGCCAGGCGGGTTTTCCTTTGCCCAAATCCCAACTCATCCTCCCCGAACGGATCTCTCCAATGCCCCACTCCAACGTCCGCCTCGCCGTCGTCGAGAAACCGGTCGCCGAAGCTTCGCCCGCCGCCGAGGTGGTGGTCCTGAAGTTCGGCTCCTCGATCCTCCGGGACCAGTCCTGCGCCCCGGCGGTCGCATCGGAGGTCTACGGCCACGTCCGCGCGGGCCGGAAGGTCATCGCCGTGGTTTCGGCGCTCGGCGGCCACACGGACCGACTGCTCGCCGATGCCCGCGCCCTGGGGCTCGACCACGACAACGACCTCCTGCCCGGCTATGTGGCCCTGGGCGAGGAGAAGGCGGCGGCGCTCGTGGCCATTGCCTGCGACCGGATCGGGCTGGACGCGGCGGCCTTGTCCGTACGCGAACTGGGCATCGTCGCCGACGGGCCTTCGGAACACGCCCATCCTGTATCGCTCCGCAGCGACGCGCTGTGGAAGGCGTTGGCGGATCATCAGGTCGTCGTCGTCCCGGGCTTCGGCGCGGTGGGAACCCGCGGCAAGGTCGTGCTGCTCGGACGCGGCGGATCTGACCTGACGGCGGTCTTCCTTGCGGCCGAACTGGGCCTCAGCCGGGTTCGTCTGGTGAAGGACGTGGACGGCCTCTACGACCGTGATCCGGCCTCGGCTTCGGGCAAGCCGCTGCGCTATCGTCGCGCCAGCTGGGACGACGCCAGGCGTCATGGCGGCGCTCTGGTCCAGCACGATGCGATCGATCTGGGTCAGCAACGCTCGGTTGAGATCGAGGTCGCCGCGCTCGGTCGCGCTGACTGCACCGTCGTCGGCGACCACTCCGCGCCTCCGGGACCGTCCGTGCCGGACGCGCCGCTGAAGGTGGCGATCGCCGGCTGCGGCGTGGTCGGCGGCGGTCTGCTGCAAAGGCTTCAGAAGGACAGCCGGTTCGAGGTCGTCGGCGTGCTGGTTCGCGACCCGGCCAAGGCTCGCGATGTCGAGGCCCCGGCCGAGCTGTTCACAGCCGATCGGGAGGCCTTGCTGGCGCTCCAGCCCGACATCCTGCTTGAGGCCCTGTCGGAGGGCGGCGCCGGGCACGACCTGATCCGTGCCGCGCTCGAACGCGGCATCGACGTGGCCAGCGCCAACAAACAGGCGATCAGCCGCGACCCCGCCGGTCTCGCCGACGCCGCTCGCGCCCATGGATCGCAACTGGCCTATTCGGCGGCGGTCGGCGGCGGGGCGCCGATGATCGAGACCCTGCGCGTGGCCAGGGCGGCCGGGCCTGTGAAAGGGTTCGAAGCGGTGTTGAACGGTACGGTCAATTTCATGCTGACGCGCCTCCAGGCCGGCGCCGACTTCGCCGACGCCCTGGCCGACGCCCGGGTCGCGGGCTTCGCCGAGGAGGATCCGTCGTCGGACCTTGAGGGTCGCGATTCAGCCGCCAAGGTGCGACTGCTGGCGTTCGAGGCCTTCGGTCGGACCCCGGCTGAGGCGGATGTGGCCTGCGCCGTCCTGTGCGAGAGCTTCACCCCCGCCGGGCCGGTGCGCCAGATCGGCGCCTGCTTCCGCGACGAGGCCGGGCTGACGGCGTCGGTTTCGCTTGACGTCGGCCTTGACGATCCGCTCTTCCAGAGCCTCGACGGGGAGCGCAACGCCTTGAAGGTCTATGGCGAAGACGGACGGGTCTGGTCCTGCAAGGGCCGCGGCGCGGGTCGTTGGCCGACGACCGAGAGCGTGCTGGCGGATCTCGCAGACATCGTTCGGGCGCGACACGCGTCGCTGGGTCACCACTGATTGGCCGTCTTCACTCCGGTTACTGATGAACAGGCGCGGGCGTTCCTGGCGGACTATCCGCTGGGCGCGTTCGCGTCCCTGCATCCCATCGCCGAGGGGGTTGAGAACACCAATTATCGGCTGGAGACCGAGGGCGCGCGCCACGTCCTGACCCTGTTCGAGGCACGGACAGATGCGGCCTCCCTGCCGTTCTGCCTGGGTCTGACCGATCGTCTGGCGGCACGCGCGTTCCCGGCTCCGAGGCCCGTTTCGAACATGGACGGCGACTGGGTCGGGGCGCTGAACGGGCGGCCGGCGGCGGTCATCGAATGGCTTCCGGGCGCCTGGCTGCGCGACCCGTCCCGGGCCGAGGTCGAGGCGGCTGGGGCCATGCTGGCGCAGCTGCATCTGGAGGCCGCCGGCTTCCCGGTGGAGCGGGCCAATCCGGTGGGACACGTGGTCTGGCGAGCGCTGGCGGACCGGTCGGCGACGGCGGCGAGAGGCGAGGACCGGGACATCCTGGAGGGTGTCGAGGCGGCGCTGGCGCGCCTCGGCGATCCGTGGACGGAGGACCTGCCACGCGGGCCGATCCATGCCGACTATTTCCCGGACAACATCCTGTTCGAGAACGGAAAAGTCTCGGGTGTCATCGACTTCTATTTCGGCTGCACCGACCTTCTGGCCTATGACCTCGCCATCGCCTTGAGCGCCTGGGGCTTCGACGGGGCGGGGACGCCGATCCACGGCGCGGTCGAGGCCTTCCGGCGTGGCTATGAGGCCGTGCGCCCCCTGACGTCTGCCGAGGCCGCCGCCCTGCCGAGGCTGGGAGAGGCCGCCGCCATCCGCTTCACCCTGACCCGGCTGCACGACCGGATCTTCCACGATCCGACCAAGCTGGTGACACCGAAGGACCCTGGTGCCTTCTTCCGTCGAGCCGCGTGGTGGCGAGAACGGGCCTAGGCTCCAAACCCTCGCACCGCCGCCAGAGCCGTATCCGCATCGGCGTCGATCACCTCGAACCGTTCGGCCCGGTCACCCAGGTCACGGATGACCCTCGGCGGGTCGGGATCGAAGCCGAGGACCGGTGCGACGTCCTTGCCGAACTTGGCAGGGTGGGCGGTGGCGAGGGCGATGACGGGACCCAGGGTTCGGTCGACGCCGCGCGCGGCCGACAGGGCGACGGCCGTGTGGGGGCAGACGACCTGACCCCAGCTGGCGTGGGCGTGGGCGATCTCTTCGCGCGTGGCCGGTTCGTCGACCGAGACGGCGGAGACCTGGGCGCGGACGGCGGCCAGCAGGGCGGAGGGCAGGGTCACTGCGCCCTCGGCGGCAAAGGTTTCGAACAGGGCGCGGGTGGCTGAGGCGCCGCGGCCGGAGGCTTCGAAGACAAGACGTTCGAAATTGGACGGGGCCTGGACGTCCATACTGACACTGGCGGTCTCGACGGCGGCCTTGCGGGCATAGACCCCGTCGTTGATGGCGCGGGCGAGGGCGTCGTTCTGGTTCACGGCGGCGACGAACCCGGCGACGGGCAGGCCCATCTTTCGGGCCACGATGCCGGCGAAGGCGTCGCCGAAATTGCCGGTGGGGACCACGAAGACCGGGGCGCGGGTCTCACCCATGGCGACGAGCTGGGACACGGCGGAGACGTAGTAGGGAATCTGACCGGCCAGGCGGGCCCAGTTGATCGAGTTGACCGACGAGAACCGGCCGTGGGCGCGCAGGCTTTCGTCTGCAAGCAGGCCCTTCACCAGACGCTGGCAGTCGTCGAAGTCGCCGCGGACGGCGAGGTTCAGCACATTGGGCGCATCGACCGTGGTCATCTGGCGACGCTGGACCGGCGAAACCCGCTCGTGTGGATGCAGGACGATCAGGCGAATGCGGTCGGTGTTGGCGAATGCCGCGACGGCGGCGGCCCCGGTGTCGCCGCTGGTCGCTGTGACGAGAGTCAGCTGTTCTCCGGACGCCTGCAATGCCTCTGATGACAGGGCTGCGGCCAGTTGCATGGCCAGGTCCTTGAAGGCGGCGGTGGGGCCGTGGAACAGCTCCAGCATATAGAGGCCGTCTTCGAGCTTCCGCAGTGGCGTGACCTCGGGCGGGGCGAAGCCGGCGGTCAGACGCTCGAGCGCGCGGTCGAGGGCCCCTGCGGGCAGGGCGTCGCCGATGAAGGGCGCCATCGCCTGTCTGGCCATGTCCGCATAGGCGCGGCCGGGCGCCCAGGTGCCGGCGCCGAGGGTCGGCCAGGCGGCCGGCATGTAGAGGCCGCCGTCGGGGGCCATGCCGCGCAGAAGCGCCTCTGCGAAATCGGTCGGGGCGGCATCGCCCCGGGTGGAGACGTATCGATCAGGGGAGGAGGTCATCGTCATTCTGGTTAGCCAGCGGAGCTGGAAGCGTCACCTGTTTTCGGGCCGAATAGTCAGACTGACCGGACTCCGAAAACGGAGTCCAGATAGTCCATAGAGTCTCGTTCGGATGGCGAACCGACTCCGAAGCGGGAGTCCAGATAGTCCGTAGAGTCCCGTCCGCCCCCTTCTTTTGGCGAGGCAGGAAGCATCATAACCCCGCCGCAGGGCGCGGTGCATATTAAGACGACCGTTTCTATAGCCGGTGTGGCTTCCGGCCGGGCCATCCGGGACGGGGTGCGCAGCGCCACGGTTGTTGCTATCGACGGGTGTGACCGATCCGACGCCCTCCGCCCGCCTGACCCACCTCCAGTGTCTGGAGGCCGAGGCGATCCACATCCTGCGCGAGGTGGCGGCCGAGATCGAGCGGCCGGTGATGCTGTATTCGATCGGCAAGGACTCGGCCGTGATGCTGCATCTGGCGCGCAAGGCCTTCTTCCCCGGTCCGATTCCGTTCCCTCTGATGCATATCGATACGACGTGGAAGTTCCGGGACATGTACGCGCTGAGGGATCAGGTCGGGGCGGCGGGCGACGTCGATCTGAAGATCTGGGTCAACGAGGACGCCCGGTCGCGGGGGATCAATCCGTTCGATCACGGCTCCATGCATACCGACCTGTGGAAGACCGAGGGTCTGAAACAGGCGCTGGATCATCACGGCTTTCAGGCGGCCTTCGGCGGGGCACGGCGCGACGAGGAGAAGTCGCGGGCCAAGGAGAGAATCTTCTCCTTCCGTTCGGCCGGGCATCGCTGGGATCCGAAGAACCAGCGGCCGGAACTCTGGCGGCTGTACAACACGCGGATCGGGGCGGGGGAGAGCATTCGCGTCTTCCCGATCTCGAACTGGACCGAGCTGGATGTGTGGCAATACATCGAGCAGGAGGCGATCCCGATCGTGCCGCTGTATTTCGCCCAGCCGAGGCCGGTGGTCGAGCGGGACGGGGCGTTGATCATGGTCGACGACGCGCGGATGCGGCTGGCGCCGGGCGAGGTGCCGCAGGTGCGGTCGGTGAGGTTCAGGACCCTGGGCTGCTACCCCCTGACCGGAGCGGTCGAGAGCACGGCGACCAGCGTCGCCGACATCATCGCCGAGATGAAGGCCTCCACCACGTCGGAGCGTCAGGGGCGGGTGATCGACCACGACCAGTCGGCCTCGATGGAGAAGAAGAAGGCGGAGGGCTATTTCTGATGAAGTCCCTGCTTCGCTTCATCACCTGCGGCTCGGTGGACGACGGCAAGTCGACCCTGATCGGGCGGCTTCTCTACGACACCCGAACGATCCTCGACGACCAGATGTCGGCGCTGGAAGCGGACTCCAGGAAGGTCGGCACCCAGGGGCAGAACATCGACTTCGCCCTGCTGGTCGACGGGCTGGCGGCCGAGCGGGAACAGGGCATCACGATCGACGTGGCTTACCGGTTCTTCGCCACCGAACACCGCAAGTTCATCGTCGCCGATACGCCGGGGCACGAGCAGTACACGCGCAACATGGTCACCGGCGCCTCGACGGCCGACGTGGCCGTAGTCCTGATCGATGCGCGCAAGGGTGTGCTGGTCCAGACGCGGCGGCATTCTTACCTCTGCGCCCTGCTGGGCATCCGCAAGGTCGTGCTGGCGGTCAACAAGATGGATCTGATGGGCTGGGATCCGGCCGTGTTCGCCGGGATCGTCGCCGCCTATCGCGCCTTCGCCGACAGCATCGGGTTGTCCGACGTGACGCCCATCGCCCTGTCGGGCCTGACGGGGGAGGGGGTGGTCGCGCCGTCGCCGGAAGGGTTCGCCGGGCCGACCCTTCTGGAGTGGCTGGAAGGGGTCGAGGTCGGCGATGACGCCGCCGCCCGGCCGTTCCGGATGCCGGTGCAGTGGGTCAATCGTCCAAACCCGGAGTTTCGGGGCTACGCCGGACTGATCGCGGCGGGGACGGTGCTGCCGGGCGATCGCGTGCGGGTGCTACCGGGCGGGCGCGAGAGCCGGATCGCGCGGATCGTGGCCATGCCGGGCGACCTCGCCGAGGCGGCGGCCGGACAGTCCGTCACCCTGACCTTGGAGGATGAGATCGACGTCTCGCGCGGCGATGTGATCGCGGCGGCCGAGGCGCCGCCCGAGGTCGCGGACCAGTTCGAGGCGACGGTGGTCTGGATGGACGAGGAGACCCTGTCGCCCGGTCGGTCCTATCTGCTCAAGATCGGCGCGCGGACGGCGACGGCCCAGGTCACCGCGATCCGGCATCGGGTCAACGTCAACACGCTGGAGAAGCTGGCGGCCAAACGGCTGGAGCTCAACGATATCGCCGTCTGCAACCTGTCGCTGGACCGGCCGATCGCCTTCGAGCCCTATGAGACGAACCGCGATCTGGGCGGCTTCATCCTGATCGACCGGATCACCAACCGGACGGTCGGGGCGGGGATGATCCGGTTTGCGTTGCGCCGGGCCGACAACATCCACTGGCAGGCCATCGATGTGGACCGCTCCGCGCGGGCGGCGATGAAGGGACAGAAGGGTGCCGTCGTCTGGCTGACCGGACTGTCCGGGGCCGGAAAGTCGACCATCGCCAACCTGGTCGACAAGCGGCTGCATGCGCTCGGGCGACACACCTATCTGCTGGACGGGGACAATGTGCGGCACGGGCTGAACCGCGATCTGGGTTTCACCGAGGAAGATCGGGTCGAGAATATCCGCCGGGTCGCCGAGGTGGCGAAACTGATGGCCGACGCCGGCCTGATCGTCATCACGGCCTTCATCTCGCCTTTCCGGGCGGAGCGGCGAATGGCGCGCGAATTGATGGCGGAGGGCGAGTTCCTGGAGGTATTCGTCGATGCGCCGCTGGCGGTCGCCGAGGCGCGGGACGTGAAGGGGCTCTACGCCAAGGCTCGCGCGGGCGACTTGCAGAATTTCACCGGGATCGACAGTCCGTATGAGGCGCCGGAAGCCGCCGAGATCGTCATCGACACCACGGTCCTTGGCTCGGTCGAGGCGGCCGAGGCCATTGTGAAGCGGCTGGGGTTGGGCTGACTTCCGGGCGTCTTGCGCGTATGGGGTCGCCGACGATGACCCATCCCGCCCACAGACTGTCCGTCGCGCCGATGATGGACTGGACCGACCGGCATTGCCGGGCGTTCCACCGTGCCCTGTCGACGCGGGCCCTGCTCTATACGGAAATGGTCACAGCCCCGGCGGTGATCCATGGCGACCGAGAGCGGCTGCTGGGCTTCGACCCGGTCGAGCATCCGGTGGCGCTGCAGCTCGGCGGGTCCGATCCGGCGCAGCTGGCCGAGGCCGCGCGGATCGGCGCGGCCATGGGGTATGACGAGATCAATCTGAACGTCGGCTGTCCGTCGGACCGGGTGCAGTCGGGGCGGTTCGGGGCCTGTTTGATGCGCGAGCCCGAGCTGGTCGCCGACTGCATGGCCGCGATCCGTGAGGCGGTCGACGTGCCGGCGACGGTCAAATGCCGCATCGGGGTGGACGATCAGGATCCGGCCGTCAGCCTGTTCGCGACGGTGGACGCCTCGGCGGCCGTCGGGGTGACGACCTTCATCGTCCATGCGCGCAAGGCCTGGCTGAGCGGCCTGTCGCCCAAGGAGAACCGGGACGTGCCGCCCCTGGACTACGGGCTGGTTCGGCGGCTGAAGCGGGAGCGGCCCCATCTGATCATCTGCATCAACGGCGGCATCGGCTCGCTGGACGAGGTCGAGGCGCATCTGGATGGGAGCGACGGGGTCCAGCTGGACGGGGTCATGCTGGGACGGGCCGCCTATCACGAGCCGGCCCTGCTGGGTCAGGTGGATCGGCGGCTGTTCGGTGCGACGGGCACCGATGTCGACCCGTTCGAGGCCATCGAGCGGTACAAGCCCTATCTGGCCGCGCGGCTGACGGAGGGCTGGGGCCTGCATGCCATGACGCGGCATATGCTGGGTCTGATGCACGGGCGGCCGGGCGCGCGAGCCTTCCGCCGCATCCTGACGGTCGAGGCGATCCGGCCCGGCGCGGGTCTGGATGTGGTCGATCGCGCGGTCGAGGCGGTGCGCGAGGCAGAGGCGCGGCGCGACCGGGTCGGGGAAGCCGCCTGACACGGTCAACGGTTCGTTAAGCCTGGCCGCGACAAGGCTGCGGGATGACCCGCATCACCCTGATCGCCCTGTCCCTGCTGGCCGTTTCGGCGGGTACCGCCGAGGCGCAGAGCCGTCATCCGCGCTCGCCGATCACGGCCGCCCTCAACGCCGGGACGACCGGCGTCGGCGCCGAGGTGCAGCTGTCGCTCGGGCCGGTGTTCGTGCTGCGGGGCGGGATCGATACGCTGGGGTACGATTTCGACGAGACCTACAGCGACGTCGACTATGAGGGCCGGTTCGACTTCGACACGGTGTCGGGGTTCGTCGATTTGCATCCGTTCCTGAATGGCTTCCTCATCTCCGGCGGGGCCTATGTGGGAAACCGGACGATCAATCTCAACGGGCGGCCCACCGCGCCGGTGAACATCGGCGGGGCGACCTTCACGCCGGCCGAGGTCGGGACCCTGAGCGGACGGATCAAACTGTCGGAGACCGCGCCCTTCGTCGGCATCGGCTATGACGACAGCTTCTATCGCGAGGGGACCTGGGGCTTCCGCGGCATGGTCGGAGTGGCCTGGAGCCAGGAGCCGGAGGTGGGGCTGTCGTCCAGCGGCGGGACCCTGTCGAACGATCCGATCTTCCGCGCCCGGCTGGAACAGGAAGCGCGCGAGATCCAGGAGGACGCCAAGGACAAGGCCTTCTTCCCGATCGTCCAGCTGGGCGTTACGGCGCGCTTCTGAGGCGGACAGGCGCCGCGCCGCGCGCTAGACCGCCCGGGTGACCTCCCTTCCCCTGAATGAACTGGTTCTGCTGGCCGCTGCGGTGCTCGCGGCGGGGCTGGCGGGCGGACTGATCGCGGGCCTGTTCGGAGTCGGCGGCGGGACGGTGCTGGTTCCGGCGCTGTTCTACGCCTTTTCGGTGTTGGGGCTGGGCGGCGAGAGCAACCTGCATGTCGCCATCGGCACCTCCCTGCTGACCATCGTCGCGACGTCCTGGCGGTCGCTGGGGGCGCATCGGGCGCACGGGGCGGTGGACGAAGAGGTGCTGAAGACCTGGACGCCCTGGGTCGGGGCGGGGGCCCTGGTCGGTGCGGCCATCGCCGGCCTGACTTCGATGGAGGGGCTGGCGGTCGTCTACGGCGTCTGTCTGGCGGTCGTCGCGGCGCAGATGGGGCTGCTGCCCGAGACCGTACATGTCCGGAAGGACCTGCCGACGGGCTGGTGGCGGCGCGGGATCGGCGGGCTGATCGGCCTGCTGTCCGCGATGATGGGGGTCGGGGGCGGCAGTTTCGGCGGGATGCTGATGACCCTGTGCGGACGGCCGATCCATCAGGCGGTGGCGACGGCCTCGGGCTTCGGCATCGCCATCGGGGCGGCGGCGACCGTCGGCTTCATCGTGTTCGGATTTGGCGCAGATGGCAGGCCGCCGCTGAGCCTGGGCTATGTCAACGTCCCGGCGGCCGTGGCCATGGGGGTGCTGACGACCCTGGTCGCTCCTTATGGCGCAAAGCTGGCGCACAGGCTGGATCGCAAGGTGTTGAGGAAGGCCTTCGCCATCTACCTGTTGCTCACCGCGATCTCGGTGGTGGTGAAGGCGCTGTAGCGTCGAAATGCAGTCTTTGCGGCCGCCGGTGAGTTCGTGGCGATTTCGGCCAGTCAGATCCTGCAAAATCCGACGATTTCGGTCAGGGTGGTTACGGCAATTTCTGCAGAAAAACTGCAAAGACTGCCGTTTGCGCTATGGCCGCAGGGTCAGCCCGGTCGGGCGGGCCTCGAACGATGAGAGGCGGCCGAGGTAGCTCATGCCCAGCAGGGAGTGGGGCAGGCCGTCCTCGACGACGAGGGCGCGGACCTTGTCGACGCGGGCGCCGGCGACGGCGACGTGATCCAGTTCGACCGCTGCGGCCTTGGCCGGGCCGGAGGCGGTTTCGATCGTCTGTGTGAAGTCGGCGGGGGTCAGGCGCAGGCCGAGACGCAGGGCATCCTGACGGGTCAGGGCGACGACGCTGGCGCCGGTGTCGACGAGGACGCGGATGGCGCGGCCGTCGATGTCGGCCTCGGCCCAGTAGTGGCCGTCGGCGGAGCGGGCGATCTGGGCGGGTTGGCCGGCCGCAGCGCGGACCGTGGCGGTCGTCTCGGCGGGAACGACCATGACGGCGGCCTCGGCGGCGCGAGGCTCCTGGTGCGTCAGCCACCAGGCGACGCTCAGCGAGGAGACGGTCGCGATGGCCATGACGATCGCGGACTGGATATCAAGACGCAACGCGGGACACCTTCGCGACGAACCGCTTCTGCGGCTGACCACACTGTGCCTGCGCCGGGTTGGGATGGGGTGAAGCGACGTAGCTGACGAAGGGTTAAGGCTCAGAGCCCGAGTTTGGCGGGGTCGATCTTCGCTTCGCGGACCGGAAGTTCGGCCATGATTTCAGCCCTTTGCTCGTCGGTCAGTCGGGACCAGCCGCCGATCTCCTGTAGGGTCCGGTAGCAGCCCAGGCACAGGCCTGAAGGGCCATCGACGATACAGACCTGGATGCAGGGCGTGGCGATCGGGCGTGGCGGCGGCGTAGCGTTTGAAGACATGATTACGAAAATTGATCCGGTAGCGGACTAAAAACTTGCAATTCGACGCGTATCGGGCGATATCGATTTCGACGCGAAACGACTGAGAGGGTGAAAACCCCTGGGAGCACGACGCGTCTCTTTTCATCGTTCAGCGAAAGGAGACGCCAGGATGAACGACAAGGAGAAGAACCTCCAGCACGCCATGATGTCCTTCGCCCTGTGGGGCGGGATGCTGGTGAACTCTCGCCCACCTCGGGCCAACGAGAGGGTGGTCAGCCACCCGTCGAACTTCGTGCCCTTCCGGTACGGGAAGAAAGACTGAATACGAAAAAGCCCCGGCCGATGGCCGGGGCTTTTGTCTTTCTGGTCTCCTCCCTGTCGCGCAGCGATGGGGAGGTGGCTCGAAGCGCAGCGGAGAGACGGAGAGACGGAGGGGGCGAGGCGGCGTTGCAGGCCGGACTCCCTCGTGGTCGAAATCGTGTCGCCCCCTCCGTCAGCTCGCGAAGGGCTCGCTGCCACCTCCCCATTCGCCAAGTGGCGAACAGGGAGGAGACGGAAAGGTTCAGCTCGCCGCCCGGGCTTCGGGCGTCTGCATCGAGCGGGTGGCGGGCACGCCGACGGTGGGCGTCCGGGCGGCGCCGGCGGCCTGGCCGGGCTTCATGAACTTCACCAGCACGCGCTGACCGATGAGCAGGGGAGCGTCGCCGGCGGTCACGACCACCTCAACGACGCGCTCGTCGGACCGCTGCGAGGGGTCGTCGGAGGCCAGTTTGCGGGCGCCGAAGACGGCGGCGCGACGCAGGACCGTGCCGACATAGACCTTGGACGGATCACCCTCGGGCGTGATCTCGACGGCCTGACCGGTGGCGACGTTGGGGATGTCCGACTCGACGATCTCGGCGCGCGCGATGCGCGGGACGTTCGGCTCCAGATCGAACATGTTGGACACGTTCAGGGTCGAGGCGCCGGCCCCCGGGTTGGCGTAGCGGCGCACGATACGGCCGTCAGCCGGCGAGCGGATCACCGTCAGTTCGACATTGTAGGCGGCCTGGTCGCGGCGGGCGCGGGCGGTCTGGACCGCCGCCTGCTGCGAGCCGAGACGGGCCTGGGCCTGGGCGATCTGGTCGCGGGCCTGGTCGAGACGCTGGGCGGCGACGAAATTGGTGGCGACGAGCCGCTCCAGCCGGTCGAACTCGCGCTGGGCGGTGCGGATATCGACCTGGATCAGGTTGAGCTGGCTCTGGGCCGAGGCCAGATCGGCTTCGGAGGTCTGGAGCGCCAGACGGGCCTCATCGTCCTCCTGACGCGCCAGGATCTGGCCGGCGACGACGGTGTCGCCCTCCTGGACCAGGACTTCGCGGACGATGCCGCCGCGACGGGCCGCGATCTGGATGATGCCGCCCTCGATATCGACCTTGCCGTTGGCGATGGCCGCATAGGGGCTCTCGACCTTTTCGGCCTCGGCCTTCTCGGCCTCGGCCTGTTTGGCCTTGTTGCCGCTCTGCACCGTGGTGAAGCCCACCACGACGAGGATGATCAGCACGATGCCGATCCAGAGCCATTTGTTCTTCAGGAAGGCGGGCATGAGAGAGGTCCTCGGGACGAAGTCTTAGTGATGGGACGCCAGGGTGGCGTTCGGATTGGGCGTGCGGCGCTCGTCGGAGATGATGATGCCGTCCTCGATCTTGATAACGCGGTCGGCCCATTCCTCGAGTCGCGGGTCGTGGGTGACGCAGATGACGGCCGCGCCGTAATCGTCCGCTGCGCGACGCAGCAGCCGGATCACGATCTGGCCGTTCTCGCCGTCGAGGGCGGAGGTGGGTTCGTCGGCGAACAGGATCTTGGGATCCTTGGCCAGGGCGCGGGCGATGGCGACGCGCTGCTTCTCGCCGCCGGAAAGGGCGGATGGGCGCTGGTGCAGGCGCGGGCCCAGGCCCACCTCTTCCAGTGCCTGGGTGGCGCGCTTCTTCGCCTGGCCGGGCGTCAGACCCTGGAACTTCAACACCACCTCGACCTGCTGCAGGGCGGTCAGGGCCGGGAACAGGTTGAAGCCCTGGAAGATGAAGCCGCAGTGATCCAGGCGGAACTTGTCGATCTTGCCCGCCGACAGCTTCCACAGGTCATCGACGTCGAGCGCGTCGACGCGGCCTTCTTCAGGACGCAGGAGGCCGGACAGGGCGGCGATCAGGGTCGACTTGCCGGAGCCGGAGGGGCCCATGACCATGGTCAGGTCGCCGTGACGGGCGTCGAAGTCGACGCCTTTCAGGACTTCGACGAAGGCCTTGCCGGACTTGAACCGCTTGACCAGTCCCCTGGCCTCGATGGCGAAATCGCCATGCTTGCCGTGAACCTTGGTGTGCTGGACGAAGTCGGTCATCGCAGCAGGTCCGCCGGTTGGCTGTTCTTGAGGATGCCGAGGGACAGCAGGCCCGACAGCATGGCGATGACGATCAGGCCGCCGCCGACGACAATCAGCAAGACCGGCGGCAGGGCGATGATCACGGCGTTGGCCAGGGCGAAAGCCTGAATGCCCATCGTCAGCAGGATCGCGGCCAGAACCCCCACGCAGCCGACCCAGAAGCTGAGCTCCATGACGATCCGGTTCAGCGAGCCCATGCCGACGCCGAGCGCCCGCAGGGAGGCGAACTCCTTGATGTTGGCCATGATCGCGCCCCGCAGGGTCTGCCAGGTGATGGCGATGCCTATGACGGTGCCCAGGAAGACGCAGCCGCCGATGATGATGACGAGGATGCCCTCCTCGAACATGGCGCCGGCGTTGGCGTCGGCCAGTTCCTGACGCGTCCAGGCCTTCCACTGGCCATTGCCGGAGGCGTTGAGCTCGGCGGCGACGCGGATCGCCTGGGTCGGGTCGCGCAGCTTGACCATCAGGGGGCCGACGCGGGGCCCGGTGTCGGCCTGGCCCACCATGCGCAGGGTATCGCGCGACATGATGACGGTGGCCTGCATCATGTTGGGATAGCCGCGGGTGACCCCGACCACGGTGACCGTCTGGCCGTTGTAGAGGGCGCGGTCGCCCAGTTTTACGCCAAGCTTGCTGATGGCCGTCTCATCGATGGCGACCGTGTAGGGCTGGCGCAGGGCGTCGACCAGTTCCTGGGAGTAGTCGGTCGGAATGGTCACCGAGCCCGGCGTGGTGTCGATGATCGAGGCCTGGACGAACTCCTGGCGCGGCGCACCCTGTTTGGCCCGGTCGGCCTGGGACATGGTGGGATCAATGTCCTTGACCGACTGGAAGCTGCCGCCGGCACCGTCCAGGGGCTGGACCTCGACCACCTGCGGGTTGTTGTAGACGAGGGGAATGAAACGACGCGGCACGCCCGACGGGCCGCCGATCAGCGACGTGGCGCCCGGCTGCATGACGATGATGTCGGCGCTGGAGCGTTCGATGGTCGCGGTGAACCCCTTGCCGATGCCGATGAAGACACCGGTCATGGCGAGAACGAGCAGACCCGACAGGGCCAGGGCCATGACGGCGGCCATGTATCGGCGCCACTCGAAGAGCAGCGTGGAAAGCGCGAGCGACATTGTCTGTGAAACACCCCTGACTTGCGGTGTTATCTGACCTGCTGCCGGGTTCCCTCCAAGTTAAATCGGGTTAAGGGGAGCCGCCTTGATGTGGCCACGCTTGACGCGGTCCGGCGGAGGGCGTGGAGATGCCGCTCTTGCAGGGGCCGCAAGGCTCAAGCTAGTTATAAAGTAACATCGGCGCTCAGGCCGGGTACAGGAGAGAAAATTCATGTCGTCACGGTCCCTGATTGCCGCCGCCTCGGTGCTGGCCCTCGCCTGCGCGGCAATGCCGGCAACTCCCGCCAAGGCCGAAGAGGGGATGTGGACCTTCGATAACTTCCCGATCCAGACGGTGAACAGCCTGTATGGCACGCAGATCGACCAGGCCTGGCTGGACAAGGTCCGCGGCGCGGCGGTGCGGATCAACGGCTGCTCCGCCTCGCTGGTGTCGGGCCAGGGTCTGGTCCTGACCAACCACCACTGCGTCATCTCCTGCGTGCAGGACCTGTCGGATGCCCAGAACGACTATGTGAAGAACGGCTGGATGCCGGCGACCCGCGAGGAGGAGCGCCAGTGCCCCGGCCAGACCGCAGAGATCCTGACCGACATCACTGACGTGACCGAGCGGGTGCTGGGCGCCGGCGCAGGTCTGGAGGGGGCGGCCTTCGTGCAGGCGCGCGGCGCGGTGCAGCAAGCGATCCAGACCGAAGAGTGCAACAACGATCCGAAACTGACCTGCCAGGTCATCAGCTTCTATCGTGGCGGCCGCTATGCCCTCTACAAGTTCCGCAAATATGATGACGTGCGTCTGGCCTTCGCGCCGGAGTTCCAGGCGGCCTTCTTCGGCGGCGACCCGGATAACTTCAACTTCCCGCGCTATGCGCTCGATGCAGGCTTCCTGCGCCTGTACGAGAACGGCCAGCCGGTCGCGACGCCGAACCACCTGACCTGGAACGCCAGCGCTCCGACCGAGGGCGAACCGGTGTTCGTGGCGGGCAATCCGGGCTCGACCTCGCGCCTCCTGACCGTGTCGCAGCTGGAGCGGCTGCGCGACCAGACCCTGCCGATCAACCTGATCCAGTCGTCGGAGCTGCGCGGCCGCCTGCAGCAGTATTCGTTCACGGGCGAAGAAGCCGCGCGCGTCTCGGTCGACCCGATCTTCGGCCTGGAGAACAGCTTCAAGGCATCCTATGGCCAGGAGCAGACCCTGATCGACGCTGACTTCATGGCCGCCAAGCGCGAGCAGGAGGCCGAACTTCGTGCCCTCATCGCCGCCGATCCGGCCCTGGCCGAGCGCATCGGCGATCCTTGGGCTGACCTGACCCGGATCGAGACCCGGGCCGCCGATCTGTTCCTGCCCTACCGCCAGCTGGAGGCGAACGCGGGCCAGCGGTCGATGCTGTACGGCTTCGCCCGGGCGATCGTTCGGGCGTCCAAGGAGCGGGCCAGGCCGGTCGCCGAGCGTCGCGCTGGCTATTCGGACGCCGACCTGGCGAACCTTGGGCGTCGTCTGGCGACCGTGGCTCCGATCGAGGCGGATCTGGAAGAAATCTACCTGACCTTCTGGCTGTCCAAGACGCGCGAGTACCTGACGGTCGACAATGCCGACGTCCAGCGCCTGCTGGGCCGCGAGAGCCCCGAAGCCCTGGGCGCGCGTCTGGTCGAGGGCTCGCGCCTGGCCGATCCGGCCCGGCGTGCCGAACTGCTGGCCATGACGCCGGAGCAGCTGGCCGCCTCGGGCGATCCTCTGATCGAGTTCGTGTTGCGGAACGACGAAGCGGCCCAGGCCGTGCGCGCCCAGTGGGAATCGACCGTCTCGGGCCCGACCGCACGGGCGGCCGAGAAGGTGGCCCAGGCCCGGTTCGCGGCCTTTGGCGACAACCAGTATCCGGATGCGACCTTCTCGCTGCGTCTGTCCTACGGTCAGGTGAAGGGCTGGACCTATCGCGGGACGGAGGTTCCGGCCTTCACCTATATGGGCGGCCTCTATGAGCGGGCGACGGGCTCGCAGCCCTTCCTGCTGGCCGAACAGTTCGCGGCGCGCGAAGCCGATGTGAACAAGGCGACGGTGTATGACTTCGTCTCGACCAACGACATCATCGGCGGCAACTCGGGCTCGCCCGTGATCAATTCCCGCGGAGAGGTGATCGGTGCCGCCTTCGACGGCAACATCCACTCCCTTGGCGGGGCGTACTGGTACGATGGGGAGTTGAACCGGACGGTGACGGTCTCGACGGCGGCGATCACGGAAGCCCTGCGCAACGTGTACCGCCAGCCGCGCCTGCTGGAAGAACTGGGCGTGGAGTAACGCACCTGTCCCTCCCCCTCGGGGGAGGGGCGTCTTGCAGCGACGGGGTGGGGCGGCCGCGCGATCAGGCGACGGAACGGTGAGGCCTTGCCTTGTCGCCTCCATCCGGCTTCGCTGCGCCCAGCTATCCTTCCCCGTGGGGGAGGGCGACGTTTCCCGGAGTCTGTTCATGCGCCTGTTCCTCACCGCTTCCGTCCTCGCCCTCACCGTCGCCGCCACAGGTGCGCGGGCTGAGGAAGGGATGTGGACGTTCGACAACTTCCCCATCGCGCGGGCCAACGCGACGCTGGGTACCTCGATCGATCAGGCATGGCTGGATCGGGTCCGGCTGAACTCGGTGAAGTTCGGCGGCTGTTCGGCGGGGATCGTGTCAGGCGAAGGCCTGGTCATGACCAACAACCACTGTGTCGCGACCTGTGTGGCCAACCTGTCGACCCAGGCCGTCAACTACGCCGAGACCGGCTTCGCCCCGCGCACCCGCGAGGACGAGCTGACATGCCCGGGCGGCACGGCCGAGATCCTGACCGACATTTCGGACGTCACAGTGCGTGTGAAGGCGGCGGCTGAGGGGCTGACCGGCCAGGCGTTCAACCGTGCGCGCGACGCCGAGATCGGGCGGATCGAGACCGAGGCCTGTGGTGACGCGACCGACAGGCGCTGCCAGGTCGTGACCCTGTACCGGGGCGGCCAGTTCAAGCTCTACACCTACAAGAAATACACGGACGTCCGGCTGGCCTTCGCGCCGGAGGACCGGGCGGCGACCTTCGGCGGCGACCTGGACAATTTCTCGTTCCCGCGCTTCGCCATCGATGCGGCCTTCATCCGGCTCTACGAGAACGGTGCCCCGGCGGTGACCGCGACCCACTTCGTCTGGAACGCCGACAAGCCGGTGGAGGGCACGCCCGTGTTCGTGACCGGTAGTCCGGGCGCGACCCAGCGCCTGCTGACCCAGGACCAGCTGTTCACCGTGCGCGACGTCGTCCTGCCGCTGGACCAGCTGATCGCCTCGGAGCTGCGCGGGCGGCTGATCCGGTTCTCGGAGGAGTCGGAGGAGAACGCCTTCATCGCCATGGATCCGATCGTGGGGCTGGAGAACACCTACAAGCGCGGTCTCGGCCGGATGCGCGCCCTGACCGATCCGGCCTTCCTGGCCACACGGGCCGCAGGCGAAGTCGATTTCCGCAGTCGGGTCGCGGCCGACACCGCCCTGACCGAACGCGCCGCCGATCCGTGGGGCGCGCTGGCGACCGTTCAGCCCATCGCCCGCGAACTCTATCCGGCCTACGCGCTGCTGGAAGGTGGAACGGGGATCGGGACGACGCCGGTGGCCGGCGGATCGCAGCTGTTCCTGTGGGCGCGGACCCTTGTGCGCGGCGCCCAGGAGCGTGCCAAACCCTCGGCCGAGCGGCTGCCGGAGTTCGGCGATGCGCGCCTGTCGAGTGTGCAATCGGCCCTGTTCGCCGCGCGCCCGACCTATCCAGCGCTCGAACAGGTGCGGATGGAGTGGTGGCTCAGCAAGACCCGCGAATGGCTGACCGTCGACCATCCGGCGGTGCGGGGCCTGCTGGGACGGGAGTCTCCGGAAGATCTGTCGGCGCGTCTGGTCGAAGGCACGACCCTGGCCGATCCGGCGGTTCGGAGAGCCTTGTGGGAGGGCGGCCTGGCGGCGGTCGAGGCGTCAGACGATCCGATGATCAAATACCTGCTGTCGATCCAGGACGAGAGCCGCGCCGTGCGTGCCGACTGGGAAACGCGGGTTCAGGCCCCGACCGATCAGGCGGCCGAGCGGCTGGCCGCCGCAAGGTTCGCTGCCTACGGCGACACCGTCTATCCGGATGCGACGGGTACGCTTCGTCTGACCTACGGCAAGATCGAGGGTTCGGACGTTCCGGGCCAGCGCTGGGGTCCGTTCACGACCTTCGGCGGCCTGTGGGACCGGGCGACCGGTGCGGCCCCGTTCGACGTGGCGCCGAAGCTTCTGGCCGCGCGTGACCGGATCGACGCTGACACCGTGCTGAACATGACGCTGTCGTCGGACACGATCGGCGGCTCGTCGGGCTCACCCGTGGTCAATGCGGCAGGCGAGATGTTGGGGGCGAATTTCGACTCCACCGTCCTGACCCAGCGCAACGCCTACGGCTACGACCGAAACACCAATCGCAGCGTGATCGTCACGACGGGCGCGGTGACCGTGGCCCTGCGCGACGTCTATGACATGGGCCGGCTGGTGGAAGAGCTGGGGGTCCGCTGAGACCCCGTCAGTCCCGGCGGTCGTCGGGCGAAGGCAGGTCGAGCGAGTGATCGTCCCCTTCCGGGGCCGGGTCGGCATGGATCGTCCGCCCGACCACCGGCGTCGCGGCCCGGCTGACCGGCGCTTGTGACGTTTCCGGCCTGGCCAGCGAGCGACGGGCCGTGTCGAAATACTGCCAGCCCGTCCAGACGGTCGCGATGGCGGCGAACCAGATCAGGCTGTCGGCGAACAGCTGGAAATACGGCAGGTATTCGAAATCCAGCCCGAAGCCGTCCCAGTTGCGTGCGAACAGCTGGGCCCCCAGCGCGACCAGCTGAACCGTCGTCTTCCATTTGGCCAGGGTGGTGACCTCCAGGGTCACGCGCCCGGCAATGGTCTCGCGCAGGGCCGAGACGGCGAATTCGCGGAACAGGATCAGGCCGCAGGGAATGGCGATCTGGGGCACGCTTCCGCTCGTCAGAACGCCCAGAATGGCACCGGTGACCAGGATCTTGTCGGCGATGGGGTCCAGGATCGCACCCCAGCGGGTCGTCGCGTTCCAGCGCCGGGCCAGATAGCCGTCAACCCAGTCGGTCGAGGCCGCCACCACGAAGATGTAGAAGGCGGCGCGATAGAGGCCGAACTGGTCCTCCGGGCTGAGATAGGAGGACAGGACCGGCACCCCCCCGGTGGCCCCCGCCAGGATCAGGAACATCACGACGCCCGCGACCAGCCGCAGGCCGGTCAGGATGTTGGGGATCGGATTGACGTGATGCTTGGGGGACATGGGGCTCTCCGATAGCTCAAACGCGATCTGCCACGCTTCGGTCCCTGAAGCGAGACGTCTGGCCCGGCAGACCTAATCCATGGCCTTGAACCGACCCGGACCCTCAAGGGACCGCAGAACTCCGTCGGCGATCCCGAAATGAAGACCGCTGAGGGCCAGTGTCCCCGCTGCCTCACGTTCGGCGATCCAGGGAAAGGTGCGCAGATTCTGCAGCGACAGGCGGACCACGGCCTCTTCCGAAACCTGTTCCATGTCTTCGGGCAGGCAGTCCTCACAGACGCGACGAACGACCGGCGCACCCTGTTGCACCCAGGGCGCGACAAAGTCCTGGCAGTCGGCCGGGGCTCCGGTGCGCATGGCGGCGACGCCGCCACAGCGGGCGTGACCCATAACCATGATGCGTCGGACGTTCAGCACCTTCACGCCGAACTCCAGCGCCGCCGAGACGCCGTGCAGAAGGCCATCGGGCTCATAGGGGGGGACCAGGTTGGCGACGTTGCGGACGACGAACAACTGGCCGGGGGCGGTGTCGAAGATCAGGGCCGGGTCGGCGCGACTGTCGGAACAGGCGACGACGAGGGTGTGGGGCTTCTGGCCGTCAGCGGCGAGCGCCTCGTACTGGGCTTTCGCCTCGGGCCAGTGGCTGTCGCGAAAACGATGATAGCCGGAGACCAGGGCTGCGTGGGAATGTTGAGGCATGGTGTCAGTATAGGCAGTCTGCCCGCCTCGGGGGAGAGGGAGACGCTCCGCACGAGCGGATTGAATGGAGGGCCAGACCCCCGCGAATCGCCGGCGTTCGGCCCCGGACAGCCTGACCCTACATCCGGGCCAGTTCCTCGGCCATGATCGCCTGAACCAGGCGGATGCGAGGGCTGGATTGCAGTTCCTGATGGGTGACCAGCCAGATCGGCACCGGAATTGGCACCATGTCCGGCAAGAGATTGACCACGCCGGGCGTCCGCTCAGCCACTTCGCACATCATCACGGCCACACCCATCCCGCGTTTGACCATTTCCCAGATCGCAACCGACGACTCCGACACGATCCGGAGATCCTCGGTGGCGATCGGGATGCCGATCTCCTGCAGAAAACCAGAGAAGCGGGGGTCTTCGAAGCCCATCAGGCCCGCGCCGGCCAGATCGGCAGGACCCTTGGGCAGGTCATTGCGGGCAACCCAATCCTCGGATGCAAAGAAGCCGGCTTCGGTATCGCGGATATATTGGCCGACCAGACCGGGACGATCAGGACGGACATGGCGTATGGCAATGTCCGCTTCCCCCCGATGCAGATCGCTGATCTCGTTGGACGCAACGATCGCGACCGTGATCTGCGGAGCTTCTGATCTGATGCGCGCCACGATCTCGGGAAGGATATAGGCCGCGTAGGTATCTGTGGCAGAGATACAGACCCGCCCGCCAATATCCTGCGCTCGTCCACTGGCGGCGAGAATGAGCGCGTCCGCAGCATCTCCCATGATGCGAATGTGATCGAGCAGTTCCATTCCGGTCTGGGTCAACACCAGCTTGCGGCCCCGCCGTTCGAACAGGGTCACACCCAGATCGGCCTCAAGCGCCAGAACCTGCCTCGACAGTGTGGGTTGGGTCAGCCCGAGCCGGCGTGCCGCAGCCGAGAGCGACCCGGCGGCGGCGGTTGCGTGAAATGCGCGGATATGGTTCCAGTCCATCGGCTTCATGCGTTTACGTATACCACAGCTGCATATTTCGGCAATTTACCCCTTCTGTGCATATGCTATCTGCCGTTGCACAGGAGATCTCCACCATGAGTACAGCGAGTGACGCCCGTTTTTGGGACCGAATTTCACGCAAATATGCTGCGGACGCCATTGCCGATCAGGCCGGCTATGAGCGCACCCTGGACCGGACCCGGGCCCTGCTGAAGCCGGACGACCGGGTGCTGGAACTGGGCTGCGGGACCGGAAGCACGGCACTGCGACTGGCAGGCGATGTGCAGAGCTATCTGGCGACGGATATCTCCGCCGGAATGATCGCGATCGCCGAAGAGAAGCGTTCGGCCAGCCCGATCCCGGGGCTTTCTTTCGACATCGGAACGGCAGAGACGCCGATGCTTGAAGCAGGGCAGTTCAACGCCGTGCTTGGGTTCAACTATCTCCACATGGTCCGCGACGTGCCGGGCACGCTGCGTCGCATCCACACCCTGCTTGCCGCGGAGGGCCTGTTCATATCCAAGACGCCCTGCCTCGGGGATATGAACCCGCTTATCAGCCTTGTCCTGCTGCCGGGGATGCGCGCGATCGGCAAGGCTCCCTATGTCAGCGTCTTCCGGCAGGCCGGGTTTTGCCAGCTTGTAGGCGCCGCCGGCTTCGAGATCCTCGCCACAGAAAACCACGCGACCAAGGGAAACGACCACCGTCCCTTCGTCGTCGCGCGCAAGCAGTGACCTGCGCCGCCGGGAGCGTGCGGTCGGCATTCTCTGACAAATTCGTGGTTCGCCGGGCACCTCGGTTCAATGCGCCGTCAGCCAGGTCGAAAACTGGAGACTTCCCATGATCAAGACCTTCAGCGCGATCGCGCCTGTCCTCGCCGCGATCAGTCTGGCGGCCTGTCAAACGACGCCGGCACCGGACTCCGGATTCCTCCTGAGCTACGCCAGCATGGAGGTACCCGACGGGTTGGGGAGCGCATCCATCCGACAGCGCCGCGACGACGTCGCCTCGGACGCCGTCCGGAGCGTATTTCTCGAACCGGCGCTCTTCGCGCCCCGGGTCGGGGATGAGTTGAGCCCGGTGGAGCGCTCCATGGTGTTGCGCGAGGTAGACCGTCAGATCTGTTTCGAGGTCAGCGAGCGCTTCGCCCTTGCGCCCGCCCCAACGCCGGAGGCCGCCAGGGTGCGGACGGCTGTCGTGCGCCTGCACCCGACCGGTCGCGCGGGCTCCGCGTTCAGCGCCGCCGCAGGTTTTGTCGTGCCGGTCGTCAACCTTCGGGTCCCCGGTACGACCGGCGGGATCGCCGTCGAGTCCGAAATGCTCGAGGCCGGAACCGGCCGCCAGATCGCAGCCATCTCCTGGGCGCGCAATGCGCAGGTGGTTGGCATGGATACACCCTCGCTGTCCCGCGTCGGCGACGCGCTCCAGATGGCCGAACCGATGGGCGACGCGGTCGGCGACGCCTTCGCGACCAAGGCCCGCGAAGTGACCGAGGCCCCGGCGCCCGACCCCTGCGCCGTCTTCGGGCCGCGCCTGGACATCGGCCGTGCCGCGGCGGGCTTCGCAGTCAGCGCAGTGACCGGGCTCTATTCACCCGAAGTGTCGGGGACCGGCACCCGGGCACCCGTGCCCGGGGAGTGACGGATCAGTCGGCCGGCCCTCCCTCTCGCGTCTCAAGTCAGGATCTGCTGATGTCCTTCAATCTCCTGACGACGGCGCATGGGTCATCGTCTCGCCGGCGCACGCCCACGAGTGCCGAAACGCGGCGTGCCGGTCTCTATCGGAACCTGTTTCTCTGGGTGCTGCAGACCTGGCTCGCCCTGTTCTACATCGGCAGCGGCTATGCGAAGCTCAGCCAGTCCCAGGCCATGTTGGCCGTGCTCATGACCTGGCCGGCCCAGGTCGACGTCAGCCTGCTGCACGCGATCGGCTGGATGGAGATCGGCCTCGCCGCGAGTGTCGTCACGCCTCTGATCTCGTGGTGGGCCTTTCGCCCCGTCCTCCTGACCGGTGCCGTGGGTCTTCTGATCGACGCAGGCTTCATGGCGGGGTTCCACGCCCTTGAGCGCGACGGCTTCCTCGCGGTCGTCAACGCCCTGCTCGTGCTGATGGCGCTGACGGTGATCGTCGGCCGGTGGACATGGCGGACCCCAAACGACGGTGCTCCATCCCACGTCCGCTAGGGCCGCGATCATGCTCCAGTATTCAAGCGTGAATCATGCTCTAACGCTGCGCCGGATGGAAAAACCCGTGGATGCGCTCGGCCAGCGCGCGGTTGATACCCGCGACCTTTTCCAGATCGACGACGGCGGCGCGCCCCACGCCTTTTGCCGAGCCGAAGGCGTGCAGCAGGGCCTTCTTGCGGCCGGGGCCGACGCCCTCGATCTCGTCGAGCGGGTTCTTCTTGATGTCCATCGAGCGGCGTGTGCGGTGGGCCCCGTTGGCGAACCGGTGGGCCTCGTCGCGTAGCCGCTGGACGTAATAGAGGGCGGGCGATTTCAGCGGCAGCATGAAGGGCGGTTTGCCCGGGATGAAGAAATGCTCCTTGCCCGCGTCCCTGTCCGGCCCCTTGGCCACCCCGACGGCGAGGATATCATCCAGACCCAGGTCGGCCAGTACCGCCCGCACCTCGGCCAGCTGGCCGGCGCCGCCGTCGATCAGCAGCAGGTCGGGACGGACCACCTCCTCGGCCCCTTCCTCCTCATCCTTGACCAGACGGCTGAAGCGACGCCGCATGACCTCGCGCATCATGCCGTAGTCATCGCCGGGGGTCAGGTCCGTGCCGCGGATGTTGAACTTGCGATACTGCGACTTCTGGAAGCCTTCGGGTCCGGCGACGATCATGCCGCCCACCGCATTCGTCCCCTGAATATGAGCATTGTCGTAGACCTCGATCCGCTCGGGAGCGACGTCCAGACCGAAGGCCTCGCACACCTCGGCGAGGATCTTCCCTTGCGCCGACCCCTCGGCCATCTTGCGGCCAAGGGCCTCGCGGGCATTGGTGTGGGCGTGGTCGACCAGGGCATGCTTGTCGCCGCGCAGCGGCCGTTCGATCGAGACGACGCGGCGACCGTCCGTCTCCTTCGCCTTCATCGAGAAGGCCTCTTCCAGCAGTTCCTTCTCGAACGGGACGACGTTGGACAGGATCAGGCGCGCAACCGGCTTGTCCTCGTAGAACTGGCCGAGGAAGGCCGACAGGATCTCGGGGTCGGTGTCCGACTTGTCGACGCGCGGGAAATAGGCCCGGCCACCCCAGTTCTGGCCGCCGCGATAGAAGAAGACCTGGACGCAGGCCTGACCGCCTTCGGAGAACAGGGCGAAGACGTCGGCCTCGGCGACGCTGTCGGCGCTGACCGAGTTCTCCATCGTGATGGCCGACAGGGCGCGGATACGATCGCGGACGCGGGCGGCCTGTTCGAAGTCCAGGCCTTCCGCGGCCACAGTCATCTCCTGCGACAGGCGGCCGATCACGGCGCGCGACTTGCCGCGCAGGAACAGGGAGGCCTCCTCGACCAGGTCGCCGTAGTCCTCGAGCGAGATCAGGCCGGTGCAGGGGGCCGAACAGCGCTTGATCTGGTGCAGCATGCAGGGGCGGGTGCGGGTCTCGTAGACGCTGTCCGAGCAGGACCGCAGCAGGAAGGCCTTCTGCAGGGTGTTCAGCGTGCGGTTGACCGCCCAGGTCGAGGCGAACGGGCCGAAATACTCGCCGTCAGTGGTGTGGGCGCCGCGATGCTTGCGGACCTGGGGCGCGCGGTGGTCCTTGCGGATCATCAGTTCGGCGAAGGACTTGTCGTCGCGCAGGACGACGTTGAAACGGGGCTTCAGCTTCTTGATGAAACTTGATTCCAGTATCAGGGCCTCGGTCTCCGACGCCGTGACCACCAGCTCCATCGAGCGGGTCAGGGAGACCATCAGGCCGATGCGCTGGGTGTGGAACCGGCCCTGGGCATACTGGAGGATGCGCTTCTTGATGGAGCGCGCCTTGCCGACATAGAGGCAGGTCCCGTCCTCGCCATACATGCGATAGACGCCCGGCTTGTCGGGCGCGCGGCGCGCCTCGTCGCGGATCAGTTCGGCGGCGACGAGAGGCGTCGAATCAGGGGCGGGGGTCTCCACGGTCATCGGGGCGAATATAGGCGTTGCACCGGGATCTGTCAGAGCGGCTTGATCGGCTTCGGAGAATGGCGGAGGATTCCGGCGGCCGGCGGCATGTCTCCGGTTTCGTGGGCTCCATCATGCAACGCATCGCCATCTCGATCGTCCTTGCAGGCCTTCTGGCCGCGTGCGGACAACAGTCTCCAGCCTCCGGTGACGCCGGGGCCCCGGCCGCCGAACTCGATTTCATCGAGGCCGTGCCGATCGACAAGGATGAGGTCCCGCCTGTGGCCCGGTCCCAGCCCGCCGCCACGAAGGAGGCGCCGAAGACGGAGGCCGCCACGGAGGACAAGGCACCTGAAGCCGAGGCCCCTAGCGCGCTCGCGCCGTCGGCCGAACCGGAAAAGGCCGAGGATGCGGCGACCGCCACGCGGAGCGCCAACGAAACAACCGTGACGTCCGATGCCGGCGCGCCGACAGAGACGCCTTCCCGGCCGGACTAGGCGTTCAGCCGGCCCTTGATGTGGGAGGCGTCGAAGACGACGTCCTTGTCCACATGACCGATCTTTGCGCCCGGACGATCGAGGCGGTGCAGGATGTGCCGGATGATGTTCAGGCGGGCGGATTTCTTGTCGTCGGTCGCAACGATGGTCCAGGGCGCGTCGCGATGGTGGGTCTCGGCCAGCATGCGATCGCGGGCGGCGGTGTAGGCGTCCCAGCGGATCTGGGCCTCGGCGTCCAGGGACGAGACCTTGAATTTCTTCAGTGGGTCTTCCATCCGCTCGGCGAGGCGTTTCGCCTGCTCGTCCTTCGAGATATCGAGCCAGAGCTTGATCAGGATGACGCCTGACCCGGTCAGCAGCCGCTCGAACCGCGGCGCGTCGTCGAGGAAGGCCTCGTGTTGCTCCGGGGTGCAGAAGCCCATGACCGGCTCGACGCCGCCCCGATTGTACCAGGACCGGTTCAGGAGGACGAGTTCAGCCGCCGACGGCAGATGCGGCACATACCGCTGGAAATACCACTGGCCGGTCTCGCGCTCCGTCGGCTTGGGCAGGGCGACGACCCGGGTCTGGCGCGGGGAGGCGTACTCGGTGATCCGCTTGATGGCCCCGTCCTTGCCGGCTGTGTCGCGACCCTCGAACACGACCAGCACCTTCAGGCCCTGTTCGATCGCCCAGTGCTGCGTCTCGACCAGCTCGATCTGAAGCGCCTCCAGCGTCTTGTCGTAGTCCTTGGTCCTGGCCATGAATCCCGTCTCCGTTTGCCTCTTACGTTGCGATTAATTCACTGGCGCGTCGAGGGACCCGAACTAGTCTTCGGCGAATGAAGATGACCCGCAGACAGATGATGGCTGCCGTGACAGCCGCCGGTTTGACCACAGCTTCTGGCGCGAGGGCCGGCGACGCGGCCGGTTTCGACGCCGCCCTTCAGGCCGTGTTCGACGGTGCCGGGCCCCCTGCTCTCGGCGGCATGGTGGTGGGAGCGGACGGTACGATCTGGTCCGGCGCGCGCGGGATGAGGCACGCGGGCGGCGCGGCTGTGACGGCGGACGACCTGTGGCACCTGGGGTCGAACACCAAGGCGATGACGGCCGCTGTGTTCGGGCGACTGGTCGATCAGGGCCGGGCGTCGTGGACCGACACCCTGACGACCCTTCTGCCCGATGTGACGATGGCCGAGGCCTGGCGCGACGTGCCCCTGACCCGGATCATGGCTCACCGCGCGGGTCTGACGGACGCGGCGGCCCTGGGGCGGGAATGGCTCATGACCGCGCGAGCCGATCCGCGTTCCCTGCCGGACCAGAGGCGGGCGCTGGCGGCGACCATGCTCGGCGCGCAGCCGGACGGAACCCCGGGAACCTTCGCCTACGCCAACAGCAACTATATCCTGATCGGTGCCATCATCGAGCGGATCATGGGGGCGTCCTGGGAGGACGCGATGCGGGCAGAGCTGTTCGGGCCGTTGGGCATCACGACCGGCGGCTTCGGCGCGCCCGGGGGCGACCAGCCCTGGGGCCACAGCGGCGGTCAGGGCATCGATCCGTCGGGCCCGGTGACCGACAATCCGGCGGCTATGGGCCCTGCAGGCACCGTCCACATGAGCCTGCAGGACTATGGACGCTTCCTTCGGGTGTTCCTGAACGGCGGCGCCGGATGGCTGACGCCGGAAACGCTGGCGGTGCTGATGCAGCCGGTCGGTGAGGGTCAGCCGCCCTATGCCGGAGGCTGGATCGTCCCGCCGGGACAGCCTTGGGCCCAGGGCTTTTGTCTGACCCACGATGGGTCCAACACGATGTGGTACGCCTCGACCTGGGTCGCTCCCGGCATCGGCAAGGCCTTCGTGACCGTCTCGAACGATGGGCAACAGGGCAGGGCGGCCTGCCAGGCCCTGATCCCGGGCCTGATCCAGGCCATCTGACGCAAGCGGTCTGGTGGATCGACTTCGGCCCCCTCATGTTGATGGGGCATGAAGCGCGATTTCGCCGATTTCTGGAACCTGATGTGGGAGCTGGCGCTGGGCGTCTGCGCGGCCTTCGCCCTGATGAACGCCTTCGCCCCGCCGCAGGACCTGCCGTGGAAGCCGCTGGATCTGGACCAGCCCCTGGGTCAGGCGACGGAGGCCAAGGTCGCCGATTTCCAGGTCTCTTTCTTCGCGCCGCCGGAAGAGGTGGAGGGAGCGACCGACGCCTGTATCCAGACCCTGAGAGACGCCGGGGTCGAGGTCCGGCGAGCCGAAGACCGGGATGACGGCGGATTCTGCCAGGTGCGGGGCGCGGTGACGATCACGGGCGGGGCGGTGACGCCGCTGAAGCCCGGCGGCCTGACCATGCAGTGCCCGCTGGCGGTCCGCTACGTCATCTGGGACCGGCAGGTTCTGCAACCTGCGGCGGAGGCGATCTACGGCTCCAGAGCGGTCGCGGTGAACAACTACGGGACCTATGCCTGTCGCCGGATCTATGGCTCTACGGATGCCTCGGATCGGCCCAGCGAGCATGCGCGCGCCAACGCCCTGGACGTCGCCTCGGTGACCCTGGCGGACGGTCGCACGGTGTCGGTCGAGGCCGACTGGGATGGACAGGGCCCCAACGGAACAGAGGGTTCCGCCCTGTTGCGACGCTTGCGCGACGGGGCCTGCCGGGTGTTTTCGACGGTCCTGACCCCCGACTACAATGATGCGCACAAGGATCACCTTCACCTCGACGGCGCGCCTCGCGGGCTGTGCGCCTAGTTTTGTTCCCCGGACGCTCGCCTGACGCACGAATCGTTTCCAGTTGACCGGGCTTGGCTGCTGAGGGAAAACGCCTGTGCAATCCGGATTTCGCGTGGGGTCCAAACCTGCGTTTCGCTCCTTCGCCTGAACGAGCTGTCCAGATGGATTGTCGGACCCCCTCGACAGGGCGTCCGCCTGGAAAAGCGCGTTTATGGAGACGCAACAATGGCGACCGGTACGGTCAAGTGGTTCAACCCCACGAAGGGCTTCGGCTTCATCCAGCCTGAAAGCGGCGGCGCCGATGTGTTCGTTCACATCACCGCCGTGCAAAAGGCTGGCCTGACGGGCCTCGATGAGAACGCCAAGGTGTCCTACGAGCTGGAATCCCAGCGCGGCAAGACCTCGGCCGTGGACCTGAAGCTCCTCTGATCCAAACGGGTCGAGGTCGCTGAAGCGATACTCAGGCGGGCGCGGTTCCTTCGGGAGCCGCGCCCGTTTTGCTTCTGGCCCTGGTCGACCACTGGGCCAGGACGGTGGCGGCCAGCACCAGGGCGCCGCCCAGGGCCTGAACGGGCGTGAGGGTTTCCCTGAAGATGACCCAGCCGAGGGCCGCCGCGACGATGGGCTGGATCAGAATGGTCACGGCGGTAACGGAGACCGGCAACCGGCCCAGCGCCCACACGACCCCGGCCTGTCCCGCCACATGCATGACACCCATGACGACGCAGGCGGCCCAGCCGGCGGCCGTGGCGGGGATCATGTCCTCTCCCAGCAAAAGCGCCGCCCCGCCCATCACCGGCATGCTGGCGAGCGTGGCCCAGAAGGTGATCCGCAGCGGCCCGGCCGTGTTCCGCGCGGCCTTCACCGCCAGGAAATAGCCGGAGTACCAGAGCGCCACGGACAGGGAGACGATGTCGCCCAGAACCGGGTTGGTCCCCTGACCCGGCTGAGCCCCCCCCGCCATGGCGAAGGCCCCGCCCATGGCCAGGCCGAGCGCCAGGATGAACAGCCGCGTCGGCCGCTCCTTGAAGAAGAACCAGCCGAAAAGGGTGACCACGACCGGCGTCAGGTTGCACAGCACCGTCGCATTGGCGACCGAGGTCATGACGATGCCGTAGTGCCAGAAGCTGAGGTCGAAGGCGAAGAACAGGCCCGCCAGCAGCATCCATTTCGACGGCCGTCCGAAGCCTTCTCCGCCGGGACGACCGACGAGGATGAGCAGCAACGGCAGGGCGAACAGCAGCCGCCAGAACCCGGCCGCCGCCGGACCCGTCTCGCTCAGCCGCACCAGGATCGGCGCCAGGCCCAGAACGCTGGCCGAGGCCAGCACGACCAGCAGGGGGATCAGGCGGGAGGGGGAGGCCATCAGGGTCGCTTAGCGCCTTCCCTCTCCCGGTGGGAGAGGGTTCGGGGTCCGCAGTTCTGCCAAAGATCGCCGGCGACCCATTGCGGCCTATGGCGCGTGATGTGAGGTTGGCCATGTGGCCCCGGGGACAGGATTGTCCATGAAACCTGCGATCTTGATGGTGGATGTCGATGGCGTCGTTGTTCGCCCCGCCAATCCTCTGGGTTGGTCAGCCGATATAGAACGGGATCTCGGGATCCCTGCCGCCACGCTTCAGTCCCGCTTCTTCCAGGTCCACTGGGCGGATGTCGTCCATGGCCGCGCCGGACTTCGCGAGAGGTTGGCCTTGGTCCTGGCAGAGATCGCGCCGCAAGTCAGTTGCGAGACGTTTATCCGCTACTGGTTCCAGGGCGACGCCGAACTTGACGCGAGCTTGCTGACGCAGCTGGCGGCGGTACGCACGACGGGCGTCGCGTTGCACCTGGCGACGGTGCAGGAGCACGAACGTGCGGCGTACCTCTGGAATGATCTCGGCCTCCGAGATCATTTCGACGACATGCACTACGCCGCGAACCTGGGCGCATCGAAACCGTCTCAAGCGTTCTATGCAGCCGTCGAAAAGAGGGTCGGACTGCGCGGTTCGACTATTGCCTTCGTCGATGACAGCGAACGGAATGTACAGGCCGCGCGTGAAAGAGGCTGGCAAGCCGCGCTCTGGACGTCCGGGGCCTCGCTTCAGACGCTTCTTCCCGCCCTGACATGCTCCGATAGCGCGGTCCGCTGACCGCCTGTGCTGGACATTGAGCCGGGTCGTCTTTCAGACACGGGCGCGCACTCGAGGGGCCCGGGCAATCCTCAGAAGCCCACTTCCGCCCTTAGCTCGCCAGCCGTCACCCCCGTTTCTCGCAAGGCCTTCAGCGTCACCGCCCCGTCGCGCTTGGCATAGCGTTTGCCGTCCGGTCCCAGCAGCAGCCGGTGGTGCCGATAGACCGGCGTGGGCAGGTCCAGCAGGGCCTGCAGCACCCGTTGGATAGACGTGGTGTCGATCAGGTCCTCGCCCCGGATGACATGGGTCACGCCCTGCAGCGCATCGTCGATGACCGAGGCGATGACATAGCCGGCGCCGATGTCCTTGCGGCCAAGGACCATGTCGCCGAGCGCCTCGGGCATGGCGGTCCTGATGCCCGGTTCGGCGGTCTGTTCGACCCAGGTCAGCCGATGGAAGTCGCCGAGACGGTCGCGCGCCGCTGAGAGCGACAGCCGCCAGGCGAAGGGTTGGCCGGAGGCGAGCTTTTCGGCTTCTTCGTCGACGGACAGGGGGCCGCCTGCGAAGGCCCGGGCGTCGGTCGGGTCGTCGCCATGAGGCGCCATTCCGGCGAGGGCCATCAGCGCCTTGCGCGTCCGGAAGCAGCGATAGAGGACGCCCATGGCTCGCAAGGTGTCGAGGGCGGCGTCATAGTCGGGCCGGTGTTCGGACTGGCGGCGGACCGGGCTCTCCCAGTCGAGACCCAACCAGGTCAGGTCGTCGAGGATCGCCTCCTCATGCTCCGGGCGGCAACGGGTGAAGTCGGTGTCCTCGATCCGCAGCAGGAAACGCCCGCCCGTCTCCCGCGTCGCCGTCCAGGCCGTCAGGGCGGAGAAGGCGTGGCCGCGATGGAGCAGGCCTGTCGGCGACGGCGCAAAACGAGTGACGAAGGTCATCCGCTCAGAGACGTTTGATCGACCCGGTCGCCTCGGCCAGGGCGACGGCCTCACGGAGGTCCGCCTGTGGCACGAAGTCGAACTGGGCGATCATGTCCTCGAGCAGGAACTGATCCTGTGAGAGCGCCCAGCTCATGGCCACAGCGGCGGGCCCCTGGAACCGGGGACCCATCAGTCCTGTCGGCCGGAACGCGGTCAGCATCTTGCGCTCAGGCAGGGCGTAGGTCGCGGGGCGCGGAGTCAGGCGCGCCTGGGCCATGGCGATCTCGTCCCTGAAGAAGGGCGACAGGGCGATGTCGGTCAGCCGTTTCATCAGATGCGTAAGCTGGCCGGACAGGGCCGCGCCGCCATCGGCGCCGGCGGGTGGCAACCAGGCCCGGAAAGCCGGATCCTGCATCGCCGCCTGCTCCAGAAGCGAGAACAGTATCCGGCCGTAGAGAGGCGTGACCGACAGGGTCAGGTGAAGCGACGCGCCTTCGGTGGCCAAGGCGTCGTGGTACCAGCCGCGCGGCAGATAGAGGACGTCGCCCGGCCGCATCCTGACCTCCTGCATCAGGGGACCGCGTGTTGCCTCGAAGAAGGCGCGCGGATCGGCGTGAGGCGGGGCCTCGACCGGATCGTCAGCGCGATTGGCATAAAGACGCCAGACCTTTTCGCCCTCGGTCTGGATCGCGAAGACGTCGTGCAGGTCGTAATGGGTGCGGAAGGCCTGGACGCCGCCGAAGGAACAGTAGGCGTTTGCCGCGACCAGGCCGGCGAAAGTCTGGCCGAGCGCATCGCACAGCCCGGCGATCGCCGGGGTCAGGCGCTGCACGTCGTTGGCGATCAGACTGGCACCGCCGGCCAGCTCAACCTCGACCTTGGCGGGGGAGGGCCGCATCACCTTTCCGGCCTGGGTGTCGGCCTGACTGCAGTAATGCTCGGCAGGAACGGTCTCGCCGTCACGCACCAGGCGCAGCGTCGCGGCCGTCCAGATCGAGGTTTGGGACAACAGGCCGTTGAAGGTCGCCCAGTCAAGGATCGATCGCTTGCCCGCGTCGTCGCCCGCGGGAATGTGCATGGGACGAGTGCGCGCGCCCTCGAAGAAGGCGTCGACGGGGACGGGGCTGAGAAGCTGTTCGAAATCGCGCATCACGGGTTCGCCAGGGAGTATGGCGCGGACGCTAGGGTCCGAGCCGTCGTTTGTCGATTGGACCCGAGTGTCGGGCGGCGATGGCCGGCTCAGATCCGGACCAGGGCGCCCGTCCTGACAGCCGCGTCGATCATGGCGCGGAGGTCCGCCTCGGGCACGAAGTCGAACTGGGCGATCAGATCCTCCAGCGCCAGACGCGGCTGGTCCATGGCCCAGTCGAGAGCCACCGCCACCGGGCCCGTGACGACGGGCACCGGTCCATGGCCGCGCTGATAGTGCGTCAGGGACGGAGGGTTCGGCAGGGCGTATCCGGGCTCGCGCGGGACCAGTCGTTCCTGGGCCATGGCGATCTCGTCGGCGAAGAGGTCGCTGGCAGCAAGGGTGGACAGGCGACGGCCCATGTCAGCGAGCTGGGCTTTCAGGATGGGGCCGCCGGCGGGCCGCAGGAAGTGACGGAATGTGGCGTCATCCTCCGTCAGCCGCTTCAGGACCTGGAACACCGTCCGGCCGTCGGCGGGAGTGATCGAAAACGTGACATGGAGTGACGCGCCCTCGGTCGCGAGCGCGTCGTGATACCAGCCGCGCGGCAGATACAGGACGTCGCCGGGCCGCATCCGCACCTGGGTCATGACCGGTCCCCGATTCGCCGCCAGGGCCGCGCGCGTCTCCTCCGAGTCGATCGGGAAGGTGGTCGGGGCGTCGGCGCGGTTGGCGTAGAGGGTCCAGACCTTCTCGCCCTCGCACTGGACGGCGAAGACGTGGTGCAGGTCGAAATGGGTGCCGAAGGCCTGCACCCCGCCGAACGAGCAATAGAGGTTGGCGCTGACCTGGCCGGCGAAGGCCCGACCCAGCTCCGGGGTCAGGACGCGAATCGACGGGACCAGGTCCTGCACCTCGTCCAGCACGAGACTGGCACCCTGGGCCAGCAGGACCTTCACCTTGGCGGGGGAGGGTCGGCTCGCCACGCCCGAGCCGGTCGCGGCGTCGTGACAATACCGGGGCGGCGGGACTCGCTGGCCGTTGTAGAGGATCTTCAGGCTGTGGGCCGTCCAGATCGAGGTCTGGTCCAGCAGGGCGTTGAAGCGTTCCCAATCCAGCAGGGCCTGTTTCGGCGTTCCCGGCGCGGCCGGAATGTGCAGCGGTTTCCGGTCGTCATAGTCCGCGTGGAACACCTCGGGGGTGATCGGGGCCAGGAGATCGTCCAGACTGAGCATGGTCGGACGCTAGGGTTCGGGCCGCCGTTTGTCGACTGGACCGGAATGCCTCTGACACCCGAACAACTGGCCGTCGCGCGCGAAGAACTGGTCCGTATCGACCCGGCTCTGGCCCGGGCCCATGCCCAGACGCCGGCGTTCGACTGGCGGGTCGGGGACCGGGGGTTTCCCGGCCTGTTCCGGATGATCGTGGATCAGCAGGTGTCGCTTGCCTCGGCGGCCTCGGTCTGGGCGCGGCTTCAGGCGGGGCTGGGGGAGATCACGCCGGAGACCCTGCTGGCTCAGGACCTCGACAGCCTGCGCGGCATGGGCCTGTCGCGTCAGAAGGCGACCTATGGCCAGGGCATCGCGCGGGCCCAGCTGGATGGGACGGTCGATCTGGAACACATGTCGACGCTCGACGACGAGGCGGCGATCGCGGCCCTGGTGGCGCTGAAGGGCGTCGGGCCGTGGACCGCTGAGGCCTATCTGCTGATCTGCGACGGGCGGCTGGATGTCTTCCCGGGCGGCGACATCGCGCTGCAGGAGGCGATCAAGTGGGCCGACCGGCTTGAGCAACGGCCCGATACGAAGGCCGCCTATGCCCGGGCCGAGATGTGGCGGCCGCACCGGGGCCTGGCCTCCCATCTGCTCTGGGCCTGGTACGGCGGGGTGAAGACGGGGCAGATCGTGCTAGATTAGCCCCCCAAGCAGGCGAGCGCCGCGCGCGAGACGGTAGGGAAACAAAGAAGTCCGTGAGTGCCCTGGTCGATCCCGCCCTTCTGAGCCCCGCGCTCGCCCACCCGGAGACGGTGCTGGGCGCGCTCGACTTCGCGGGCGTTGCGGTGTTCGCCGCGACCGGAGCGCTGGCGGCGGCGCGGGAGAAGCACGACCTCGTCACCTTCGCCTTCTTCGGCGCCATCACCGGCGTGGGCGGCGGGACCCTGCGGGACCTGCTGATCGATGCGCCGGTGTTCTGGGTGCAGGACTGGCGCTACATCGCCGTCTGCCTCGCTGCGGCCCTGGCGGTGTGGCTGGTCGGGGCAGGGGCCTGGCGCTTCCGGGCACTGTTGTGGCTCGATGCGATCGGGCTCGGAGCCTACGGCGTGCTCGGTGCGGCCAAGGCCGAGGCGTTCGGCGTGCCGCCTCTGATCTGCATCGTCATGGGCGCGCTGACGGCCTGTTTCGGCGGCATCGTGCGCGACATTCTGGCAGGCCAGCCGTCGATCCTGCTGCGGCGTGAAATCACCATCTCGGCGGCCCTGCTCGCGGCGACCCTCTATGTCGTGGCGCGGGAGTTGGGGGTGGGCCAATGGCCCGCCGCCCTGATCGCGGCACCGGCGGGTTTCGCGTTGAGAGCCGGCGCCCTGGCCTGGGGCTGGAGCCTGCCGGCCTTCCCCGGGGGGTTGATCCGGAAAGGCTAGGCCTTGATCGGCTGAGGAGAGATCGCTCTGCGATCTCGCTGATGCCGTGAATCAAGGCCCCGCTTGATATTGAGGCCTGATCCGACCGGAAAACCGCGTCACACTCTTCCGGATCAGGCCTTAGTCATGAAACCGCTGCAAGCCCGTCATGGCGGTGCGCACGAATCGCGGATAGGCTGACCCCACTAGAGAGAAGGAGAGACGTCTTCAGTCCGATTTCCTCGATTTCCGGCGTGAGCGGGAGGGTCTGATGCAGGTCCTTCACAAGCCGCCTTCCGGCTTTCCGGCCCTTGTGCTGAACGCCGATTTCCGCCCGTTGTCCTATTACCCGCTGTCGCTCTGGCCGTGGGAAGAGGCGGTGAAGGCGGTCTATCAGGATCGCGTGGACGTCGTGTCCGTCTACGACAGGGTCGTGCGCAGTCCGTCGATGGAGATGCAGATCCCCAGCGTGATCGCGCTGAAGAGCTATGTCGACCAGAACCGCAGCCCGGCCTTCACCCGTTTCAACGTCTTCCTGCGCGACGGCTTCACCTGCCAGTATTGCGGAGACACGGCCGAACTGACCTTCGACCATGTCATTCCGCGTAGCCGGGGCGGGCGCACGACGTGGGAAAACATCGTCGCTGCCTGTTCGCCCTGTAACCTGAAGAAGGGCGGGCGGACGCCGCAGCAGGCCCACATGCCGATCCGGCGCGCGCCCAACCGGCCCAACGCCTTCCAGCTCCAGGACGCGGGCCGACGGTTCCCGCCCCACTACCTGCACCAGAGCTGGCTCGACTACCTCTACTGGGACATCGAACTGGAACCGTAGCGCCTGCCACTATCCTGCGCTGCCTGACCTGCTAGAGGACCTGTCCCGATCCGGAACGGCCGCCCATGCGCGGCGTTGACGGCTCGCCCCTCACACCAGGCCGTCCATGAAAATCCGCGTCCGCGCCGAGCTCGTCTATCGCTTCGATCCCCCGACCGACGCGATCTACAAGATTCAGGTCGCGCACTGGCCGGGTCAGGACATCCTGGAAGAGCGGCTGACGGTTACCCCGCCGCAGGATCTGCACGAGGACGAGGACGCCGAGTTCGGCGCCCGGACGCTGCGCGCGCGCCTGGGCGGGGAAGTCGCCCTGACCTATGAGGCGGTGGTCGACAACGGTTCGCTGCTGGGCCTGCCGCCGGGGGTGACCCAGCACGACTGGAACGACCTGCCGGCCGAGGTGCTGACCTATCTGTGGCCCAGCCGCTATTGCCCTTCGGATCAGTTCGGCCGGTTCGTGGAGCGGCAGTTCGGCGAGACGACCGGCGGCGAGCGGGTGCTGGCGATCCTCAACTGGATCACCGCAAACATCGACTATGAGCGGGGCGTGTCGGACTCCGAGACGACGGCGGCCCGGACCTTCATTGACCGGGCGGGCGTCTGCCGCGACTTCACCCACATGGGCATCACCCTGTGCAGGGCCTCGGGCATTCCGGCGCGGGCGGTCAGCGCCTATGCGCATCAGCTGAGCCCGCCGGACTTCCACGCCATCTTCGAGATCTGGCTGTCGAACGGCTGGTGGCTGGTCGATCCGACCGGACTGGCACCGATCGAGGGGCTGGTGCGGATCGCCTGTGGCCGCGATGCTGCCGACATCGCCTTCCTGTCGACCCAGGGGACCTGTCGGATGGTGCGCCAGTCAATCACAGCCGAGGCTGTCGGGGCCTACTCCGTCGAGGCGCGATCAGACCTTCTGCGCGCCTGATAGGCCTCGACGAAGTCGAGCCGGCGCAGGACCTTGTTGTGCGGATCGATCACGATGTGAGCCCCGGCCGGGACGCGGACCGAGCCCCGGCCGCTGGTCATGGCCACGGTCTGGACCTGGCCGTCCACCGACACCTCCACCGGCATCGGGAAGGCCGCGCCGTCGCCGGTCGTCCATGACAGGTTGAGGGTCTCGCCCTCGCGCGCCTCGTTCAGGACCGGCAACGACGCCTGATAGAGATAGCCCCGGAAGAACCAGTTGTAGTCCTTGCCGGTGATGTCGTTGACGACGCGCAGGAAGTCCGGCGTGGAGCGGTAGATGGGCTCGAAATTGCCGGGGCGCGGATCGGGGCGGCCGTAGACCAGGGTGGTGACGGCGCGGAAGAAGGCCTCGTCGCCGATCAGCATCCGCAGCGAATGGGCGATCAGCGAGCCCTTGGAATAGATGTCGTTGCCCGGACCGACGGCGCCATCATAGACTTCACCCTCGGTCTTCAGTTCGCCCGAGACCACCGGGAAGCGGTTGATCAGGCCCTGGCGCTGCTCGGCCAATTCGGTCTGCATATAGCGATCGCCGTGCAGCCACGCGCCGTAAAGGGGCTGCATGTAGGAGCCCAGCCCTTCGTGCAGCCACATGTCGTCGGCATTCGAATTGGTCAACTGGTTGCCGAACCACTCGTGGGCCAGCTCGTGCTGCAGCAGCCAGTCGTAACCTTTGCCGTCCAGCCGATAGCTGTTGCCGTAGGCGTTGATGGTCTGATGCTCCATGCCCAGGTGCGGGGTCTCGACGACGCCCATCTTCTCATCGCCGAAGGGGAAGGGGCCGACGGTTGCTTCGTAGAAGTCCATCTGTTGCGGGAACTCGGCGAACAGGGCGGCGGCCCGGGCCGGGTCGTCGGAGTTCAGATGCCAGAAGGACATCGGGAAGCTGTTGCCGAACCGGCTTTGGTAGTCGGTCTTCAGCTCGGTATAGGGGCCGATGTTCAGGGCGATCGCGTAGGTATTAGGTTGGGCCGCCGACCAGTTCCAGGTGGTCCAGCCGTCGCCGTGATCCTGCGTTCCCAGGAAACGACCGTTCGACGGCGCCGACAGGCCGGTGGGCACGGTGATGTGCAGGTCGACCCGGCCGGGCTCGGCCAGGGGGCTGTCGATACAGGGCCAGAACAGGTCGCAGCCCTCGCCCTGGACCGCCGTGGCGATCCACGGCTCGCCGCCGGGTGCTGCGGACCAGACGAACCCGCCGGACCAGGGTGCGCGGGGTGCCACCCGGGGATGGCCAGAATAGGCTATGCGCAGTGTCGCGGACTGGCCCGCCGCCAACGGCCGGGCCAGGGGAACGGTCATCCGTCCTTCGGGATTGGACCAGCCGCTCACGGCCTGTCCGTCCACGGTCACGGCCGAGACCTCAAACACGGTATCCAGTTCGATCACCAACCGGGCGGCCGGCGCCGTGGCGGTGAGGGTCAGGGTCGCCGTCGCGTCGATCGCCTTGTCGTCCGGGATGACCTTGATCGCCAGATCGACGAGATCGATGCGCACGGCCTCCTGCTCCGGCGTGCGCGGCTGATCCGTCATCAGGGTGAAGGCGGTGGACTGTCGCGGCGCCGCGTCCTGGGCGAGGGCGGGACTCGCCAGCAGGGATGCCGCGGCGGCGGCGGCTGTCAGGGCAGTGCGCATGTGGGCCTCAGCTGGCGGAGCGGGCGAGGCGTTCGGCGGCGGCCCGCTCGCGTTCGATGCGGTTGTAGGCCTGCCAGTCGTCGACCACGTCGAGCTGGCGCAGCAGCCTGTTCTGCGGATCGATCAGCACGGTCGCGCCGACCGGGACGGTGATGGTCGTGCTGCCGTCAGGAATGGCCACCGTCTGCGACCGGCCGTCGATCTCGATCTCCACCGGCATGGGGAAGTCTCCGCCGCCGTCGGTGGTCCAGGTCAGGGTCAGCTGATCGCCTTCGCGGGCCTGCGACAGCACAGGCAGGCCTGCCTCATACAGATAGGTCTGGAAGAACCAGTCGTAGTTCCGGCCCGTCACCTGGTTGACGATGGCGTTCATCTCGCGCGTCGAACTGATCTGCGGAACGAAGTTGCCCGGGCGCGGATCGGGGCGGCCGTACACCAGCCGGCGGATCACCTCGTAGAAGTCGTCGTCGCCGATCGTCATCCGCAGGGTGTGGGCGATCAGCGAGCCCTTGGAATAGATGTCGCCGCCAGGGCCCTCAGAGCCGCCGTAGACCTGGTTGACCGTGCGGTTGGTCTGGGAGACGACCGGGAAGGCGTTGACCAGACCCTCGCGCTGGCGCTGCAGCTCGGACTGCATGAATCGGTCGCCGTGCAGATATCGGGCGTAGAGGGGCTGCATATAGCTGCCCAGTCCTTCGTGCAGCCACATGTCGTCGGCGTTGCGGTTGGTCAGCTGGTTGGCGAACCACTCGTGCGAAAACTCGTGCTGCAGAAGGGTGTCATAGCCGCGCGTCTCGATCTTGTAGCCGTTGCCATAGGCGTTGATCGTCTGGTGCTCCATGCCGAGGTACGGGGTCTCGACCACCCCCATCTTGGAGTCGGCGAACGGGTATGGGCCGATCGTCGATTCGAAGAAGTCGAGCATGGGCGCGAACTCGGCGAACAGCCGCTGGACCTTGGCCGGGTCGTCGGACCGCAGATGCCAGTAGTGCATCGGGATCGTGTTGCCGAACCGGCTGGCGTAGTTCGCCGTCACCTCTTCATAGGGGCCGACGTTGATCATCCCCGCGTAGATGTTGGGGTGGACGATGCTCCAGCTCCAGGTCTTCGTGCCGTCGGCATTCTCGGTCATGCCCTTGAACACGCCCGGTCCCGGGGCCGAGACATTGCCCGGGGTCGTGACGTGCATATCCAGCTGGCCCGGCTCGGCGTTGGAATTGTCGATGCACGGCCAGACCAGGTCACAGCCGTTCAACTGGACCGCCGACCCCACCCAGGCCTCGCCGGTCGGCGCGGTGGCCCAGACCCAGCCGCCGTTCCAGGGCGCGCGCGGCGCGACGCGCGGCTGGCCGGCGTAAGCGATGGTCAGGGTCGGGGTGGCGCCTTCGGCCAGACCCGCCGGGACCTCGACGGTGAGGCGGCCTTCGGGGTTGGACCAGCGACCGGCGGGCACGACCGCGCCGTCCAGCCGGACCTCCGAGATCGTGAACAGGGTGTCCAGTTCGACGGCCAGACGCCGGATTGGGGCCATGACGGTGAAGTCCAGTACGGCGACGCCTTCGATCGCCCTGTCTGCGGGCAGCACCTTGATCGACAGGTCGGCCTTGTCGAAGCGGACGGCCTCCTGCTCCGGTGTGCGCGGATTGTCGGTTTCCAGGGTGAAGGCCGTGGGTTGGCGAGCCGGGGCGTCCTGGGCCATGGCCGGCGGGGCCGCGAGGAGGACGAGCACGGATGTGGCGCAGGCGAACTTGATCATGAAAGGCCCCGGTGAGTTCGGAGGGCAGCCTACCGAACGGGTGACACGGGGCAACAGGCAAAGAAAAAGGCCGGCGTTTCCACCGGCCTCGTTCAGAGTTCGTGGTCCGTCAGGACTCAGGCCGCGGCTTGTTCAGCCAGCTTGGCCTTGATCTGACGCTTGATGCGCTGGGCCGTAACCGACAGCTGTTCATCCTTGGCCTTGACGATGAAGGGGTCCAGGCCGCCCTTGAAGTCGAGGGTGCGCAGTGCGGCGTTCGAGATACGCAGCGAGTAGGACTGGCCCAGGGCTTCCGAAGCCAGCTTGACCTTCTTCAGCGACGGCAGGAAGCGGCGCTTGGTCTTGATGTTCGAGTGGCTGACCGAGTGGCCGACCATCGGCCCGACGCCGGTGAGTTCGCAACGACGCGACATCGTTTGATCCTTGAGGGGGCGCCGTTCCGAACCGTGGAAGACGCATGAAACAAATGCGCGCGAGGATGGACCCCCGCGCGAGAGGGGGCCGTATAGAGGAACCGATCCCGCGCCGTCAAGGCTTTGACGGCCAGATTGGACTCCGCAGCCGAGTCCTGGTCTTCGGGCGTTCATCCGTCGTTCAATCGCCGCGTTTCAATGCTTGAGCTAACCGGACTGTCCCGAGGATGAGATCCACGATGACCCTGCCTTCCTTCCTGATGCGCACCGTCGCCGTTGCTGCGCCTGCTTTGGCCGGGGCGGTCCTGCTGGCCGCGCCTTCGTCCGCGCTGCATGCCCAGGCGGCAGCGACCGAGGTCCTGCCCGGGTACTGGGAGTACACCACCAGCGCCGTGGGTATCCGCTCGACCGAGACGAAATGCGTTCGCCCGTCGGAGATCAACCGCTTCTTCGGAGGCCTGTCGACGCGCCGCTGGCAGTGCGTCTATCCGACCCGCGTCGTCGGCGGTGGCACGGCGCGGTTCGAAGGGACCTGCACCGATCCTCGCGGCCGTCGCGTGAACGTGCGTCTGGGCGGATCCTATCAGCAGGAGAGCTTCCGCTTTACCGGCGGCGCCCAGCTGGCGCGCGGCACGCCCTATCTGCCGGCCTCGATCACCGCCCGCCGGGTGGCGGCCGTCTGTCCGGCGGGGGCTGAATACTTCTGACCAGGAAAAAAGGCCCGGTGTTTCCACCGGGCCTTTTGAATTCGTCGATCCGCGAAGGATTACGCGGCTTCAGCCTCGTCCTCGGCCTCGGCGGCTTCGGCGGCGGCGATGACGGCCTTCTTGGCACTCAGCGACTTCGACAGCAGCTGGACGGCGGCGTCCTTGTCGATGCGGTTGGCGGCGGCGACTTCGCGGGCCATCCGGTCGAGCGCCGATTCATAGAGCTGACGCTCCGAATAGGACTGTTCAGGCTGCGAGTCGGCGCGGTGCAGGTCGCGGACCACTTCGGCAATCGAGACCAGGTCGCCGGAGTTGATCTTCGCTTCGTACTCCTGGGCGCGGCGGCTCCACATGGTGCGCTTGATGCGGGCGCGGCCCTTCAGCGTCGTCAGGGCCTTGGTGACCACGTCATCGGAAGCCAGCGACCGCAGACCGGCCGTCTTGGCCTTCTTGGTCGGGACGCGCAGGGTCATCTTCTCGTGATCGAAGGTCACGACATAGACCTCCAGCGACATGCCCGCGACTTCCTGGGTCTCGACCGCCGCGACCTTGCCGACGCCATGCGCCGGATAGACGACTGCATCGCCAACCTTGAATTCCAGAACGCTCTTGATGGTCATGTCATTCCTTTCCCGGACGCAGGGACAGGGTATCGAAGGCGCGACGGACAATTGCTCCCGGACCGACGACGGGGGTCGCCGATCGGAATGATGCAGTCGTCAATCGTGGAAACGGATCACCCAACCTCTGGCCGACCCCGTCTTCATGGACGAGGTTCTGTCGCAAACGCGGGCGGCGCGCATGAAACGCATACCGCCCGACCCAATGTGAAGGAACATATCACAAAACGAGGCAATTTCAAAACGTCGCGTGCGTCGGCTGGCAAACCGTCGCTATTCCTGACCCGAAGCGCGGCTGGAAGTCAGGAGCCCTTGCCCGGGTTCGGAGAAAAATACTTCTCGAACTTGCCGGTCTCCCGTTCGTACTGCTCCTTGTCCGCAGGCGGCGTGCCCTTGACCGTGATGTTGGGCCAGGCCTTGGCGAATTCGGCGTTGATCTGAAGCCATTTGCCGTCCGGCTCGTCCTCGGTGTCCGGCTTGATGGCGTCGACGGGACATTCGGGCTCACAGACGCCGCAGTCGATGCATTCGTCCGGCGCGATGACGAGGAAGTTCTCGCCCTCGTAGAAGCAGTCCACAGGGCAGACCTCGATGCAGTCCATGAACTTACATTTCACGCAGGCGTCGGTGACGATGTAGGTCATGGGCGGGCGATAATCGGCATCTGCGAAGGGCGGGGAAGGCCCGGGAAATGGCCCTGCGAGGGTCCGCTGTCAACAGACCGCCGCTAATCCGGGCTTGCAGGAGAACTCTCGTCTTCGGCCAGATCGACATAGAGGGCGCGGGCCTCCGCCGGAGGCCCGCGTCGTTCGCCCAGCGCCTCGATCCGCACGGCCGTGACGCGACCCTCTAGGGCGAAGGTCAGGGTGTCGCCGGGGTGGACGAAGCGGCCGGGCTTGTCGAGCCGGACCTGTTTTCCGTTGTGGGTCAGCCGAACAGCGCCCCGCTCGACCAGATCGGCGGCCAGACCGCGCGACTTCACGAACCGCGCGCGCCACAGCCAGATGTCCACGCGGACTCTGTCGTCGCTCATGGGCGGCGAACGGCAGTCAATGCAGGGCCTGAAAAATCAGGGCCAAGGCTCTCATTGCAGGAACGGCCGACCGCCAAATTCAAGCGACTTCGACCGCAGACGCCGCCAACGCCCTCGCCGATACTGCCAGGGCGGCAATCGCGACGGGCTCGAGCCAGGCTCACGACGCCGCCTTTTTTCTCCGGGGCCGTTTGCGACGGGCGGGTTGGGGTGGTGCCGTCAGTTCGGCCAGTTTGGCGAAGGGCGAGTCCTTGATCACGGCGACGGGCTCGCCCTCACGGTCGGGCATCAGGGCCCGGACGGTCTTGAGGGCGGTCCAGATCGCCCTGGCGTCGCCGGCGGTCCAGCCGAGGGATTTAAGGGCCTCGTCGGAAAGGGTGCCCTTGTTCTCCCGGCGCAGGTCGGCGGCGCGTTCGAGATCCTCGACCGGCACAGCCCAGCGTCCCGCGGCGCGGACGCCGAAGGCCGAGAGGGCGCGGGGCGACGGCGCGGGGAGGGGCAGGAGGGTCAGGCCCCCGGCCCCGGCGTGGAAGGGTTCGGCGGCGGCGAAGGCCTGGGACAGGAGGCGGCCACGCGGCTTGAGCGCGCCGGGCAGCCAGACGGAATGGGTCCCGACGCGGATGGCGAAGGTCTTGATCGTGCGGCGCTCGACCTGGCTAAGGGCGGCGAGGTCGCGCTCGACGTCACGGCGGTCGATGACGCCCCCGGCCTCCAGCAGGCGGAAGGCGATGCCGCGCGGGAGGCCCTTCAGCGCGCCCGACTCGACCGCCTGTTTCAGGCGCCGGAGATCGCGCAGCGCTCGGCCGGCTTCGGACGCCAGCCAGGCCTCGATGCGGCGCTGGGCGCGGTCGCGGGCCGCGTGCGGGCCGAGTTCACCGATCAGGCGGACCCTGGGGCTGAAGGGATCGGTGCTGACGATCTTCGCCGCAAGGGCTTCCGACCACAGGACCTCGCCCTCAGGCGTGATCGAGAAGGCGTCGTCGCCGTCGCTCGCCAGCTTGCCGAGGCGTCGCGCGATCTCTGGTCCGACGGCGCGCAGGGCGGCGGTCTTCAGCGTGCGATCCGCCAGCGCCGATCCGCCTGAGGCGACCGCGAAACGGACGCCTTCCAGATGACCCACGGCCTCTCCATCGACGGTGACCACGCCGTCGTCGGCAACCTCGGCCATCGTACCCTCGCGGTCGTGCAGGGAGCGCATCAGGGCGGTGGTCTTGCGATCCACGAAGCGGGCGGTCAGGCGTTCGTGCAGAACGTCGGAGAGCCGGTCCTCAAGCACGCGCGTGCGGTCACGCCAGCCCTTGTTCCCGTCAAGCCAGTCCGGCCGGTTGGCGATATAGGACAGGGTGCGGACCCCCGCGAGACGGGCCGACAGCTGGTCGATCTGGCCGTCGTCGCGGTCGACCTCTGCGAAGCGGGGGGCGAACCAGTCGTCGGTCAGCCGGCCGCGCTTGCCGGTCAGGGCGTGGAAGACGTCGCGCGACAGGCGGGCGTGTTCGTCAAGCGTCGTCTTCTGGAAGTCGGGGAGTTGGCAGGCTTCCCACAGCCGCATGATGGCGCCCCGCGAGCGGCCGATCTTCTTGATCTCGTCGTCTTGGACGGCGCGGCGCAGCAGGGTCTCGTCCAGCGCCTGGCCGGTCAGTTTCAGGCCGTGGACGTTTGGCGTCTGGACCAGCGAACGCAGCAGGTCGGGCAGGGTGTCGAAGTCGAGCCGGGCGTTGCGCCACTCGATGGCCTGGATCGGGTCGAAGCGGTGCTCGACCACCTGCTCGACCAGATCTTCGTCCAGCTCCTCGGCCTCGCCCGTCACCCCGAAGGTGCCGTCGCGGATGTGGCGACCGGCGCGGCCGGCGATCTGGGCGATCTCGTGGGCATGCAGCCAGCGGGTGCGACGGCCGTCGAACTTGCGCATCCCGGCGAAGGCGACATGGTCGACGTCCATGTTCAGCCCCATGCCGATGGCATCGGTGGCGACCAGGAAATCGACCTCGCCCGACTGGAACAGACCGACCTGGGCATTGCGGGTGCGGGGCGACAGCGAGCCCATGACCACGGCCGCGCCGCCGCGCTGGCGTCGGATCAGTTCGGCGATGGCATAGACCTGCTCGGTCGAGAAGGCGACGATGGCGCTGCGGCGGGGCAGGCGGGTCAGCTTCTTCGAACCCGCATACGTCAGGTTCGACAGCCGCTCGCGGGTGACGATCTCCAGATCCGGGATCAGCCGGCGCATCAGGGGGGCCATGGTGGCGGCGCCGAGGAACATGGTCTCGAACCGGCCGCGCGCGTGCAGCAGCCGCTGGGTGAAGACGTGGCCGCGCTCGGGGTCGGCCGCCAGCTGGATCTCGTCGATGGCCAGGAATTCGACCTCGCGCTCCAGAGGCATGGCCTCGACCGTGCAGACCCAGAAATGCGGTCGGGGCGGGATGATCTTCTCTTCGCCGGTGATCAGGGCGACGGCATTGGCTCCGCGCAGCTTGACGATCCGCTCGTAGATCTCGCGCGCCAGCAGCCGCAGCGGCAGGCCGATCATGCCTGAGGCGTGGCCCAGCATCCGCTCGACCGCCAGATGGGTCTTGCCGGTGTTGGTCGGCCCCAGGACCGCGACGACGCGGGCCGGGGCGAGGCCGGTGGGGCGGTCGCTCATGGTCCGGATAAGGTGGCGATTCGGTGGGGGTTCCTCAAGTCGTTCTTCCCTCTCCCCTTGCGGGAGAGGGAGGCGGCGCACGAGAGCGCAGCGATCGTCCTTGCGCCGGCGGGTGAGGGGTGACTCCCGTCTCGACGGTGGGCGGCTGTTCGACTCACTCCCAACGCCGGGAGTCACCCCTCACCCGATCGCGCCAGGACGCCGGCTATCGCCGCCGTGCGCGAGCTCCCTCTCCCGCAAGGGGAGAGGGCTAGGAAAGCAACGCCTCGATCTGACCCAGACGTTCCTTGCCGAAGAACATCTCGTCGCCGATGAAGAAGGTGGGGGCTCCGAAGGCGCCGCGGTCGACGGCGGCTGCGGTGTTTTCGGCGAGCTTCGCCTTCACCGCATCGGTCTGGGCCAGGGCGATCAGGCGTTCGGCGTCGAGGCCGGCCTCGGTCAGGACCGAGGCGAGCACGGCCGGGTCGCCCATCGGCAGGCTGCGCTCCCAGAAGCCCGCCAGGACGGCGTCGAGATAGCGGTCGAACTCCTCGCCGGGTTCGCAGGCGCAAAGACCGCGCATGGCCAGCAGGCTGTTGACCGGGAAGTGGGGATTCATCTGGAAATCGGTGATGCCGTGGGTCGCGATGAAGCGGCGGATCTCGAGCATCTCGTAGTCGAGCTTGCCCTTCACCCCACCGAAAGCTGTGAACGGTGCCTGGTTGTTCGTCGCCTTGAAGATGCCGCCCAGCAGGCAGGGGATGACGTTGACCCTCGCGCCCGTGCGTCCGACCAGCGCCGGCAGCGCGCGCTCGGCCAGATAGGCGTTCAGGCTGGCGAAATCGAAGATGAAGTCGATGGTTGTGGTCACCAGGTTTCCTTCCATGGGCGCAGGTCCAGTTCGAACGTCCAGGCGCTGCGTTGCTGATTGTGCAGCCAGACATAGTTCCTGGCGATTTCGTCGGGTTTCAGGATCGCGTCCTCGTCCAGCAGGTTCTGGATGTCGGGGGCGATGGAGCGGGCGAAGGTCCCGTCGATCATGCCGTCGACGACGATGTGGGCGACGTGAATACCTTGCGGCCCCATCTCGCGGGCGAGGCTCTGGGCCAGCTGGCGCAGGGCGGCCTTGGCACCGGCGAAGGCGGAGAAGCCCGCGCCGCCGCGGGTGGAGGCCGTTGCACCGGTGAACAGGATGGTGCCCTTGCCGCGGGGCCCCATGACGCGCGCTGCCTCCCGCCCGGTGAAGAAGCCGGCCAGGGCCGCCATCTCCCAGACCTTGGAATAGACCTGGGCCGTGGTGTCGATGACCGGGAAGCGGACGTTCGCGCCGATGTTGAAGATCACGACCTGCAGCGGTCCGACCTCGGCCTCGATCCGGTCGACCAGGGCGACCATTTCGGCCTCGTTCCGGGCGTCGACGCCGAAGGCGTGGGCCTGACCGCCCTCGGCGCGGATCGAGGCGGCGAGCGTTTCCAGTTGTTCCAGATGGCGTGGGCGGCGGGTGACGCAGACCGCGAGGCCTTCCCGGGCAAAGGCGCGCGCGATGGCCGATCCGACGCCGTCGCCGGCGCCAATAATCAGACAGGACGGCGTGGACGGCATGGCGATCTCCGACTGGAGTGAGACCGTTTCATATCGAAACTAAGTCGTCAACGCGCGATGGTCGCCACAGGCAGGCTGGCGCTTAACGGCAGACGACAACGGGGTGGAACAGGCGCGAAACGAATCATGACCGAATCAGCGACACGGCCAGATTCGGGATTTGTTCACCCCAAGATATTGTATCCCAGGACCGATTAACCACAAACAGTTTTCGCCAGAACACGGCGGCTGGCGCTCCACGGGTTTACGGAGCGTGGGGCAACCCGCTAGGGACAGCCCGCGTGGCCCCGTAGCTCAGCCGGATAGAGCAAGGCTTTCCTAAAGCAGAGGTCGGGGGTTCGAGTCCCTCCGGGGTCGCCAGCGCCATAGAAAAGTGTTTTATAAACAAATCTCTATAGGGTGGCTGCCTGGCGGTGGGTCTGACGCCTTCGGCAAAGTCTTTATCACGGCCGCCCAGAGTACGGTCCGCCAGGGGGGCCGATCAGACGTGACTGATAGCGTCGACCCCCACGAAACAGGTTCCGCGAGCGGACGCATCGGTTATGACGCGATCGCAGCATTGGCGTGGGGGCGGTCGTGAAAATTCTGGGACTGATCTCAGCGGGGCTGATCCTCGGCATGAACGGCGCCGGCGTTGGTGCCGCCCGGGCGACCGAGTTGAGCCCGCTGTGCCAGACTTCCGGTCAGGCAATCCACGAGGCCGGGTTCGTCACGATTGGCGGCATCCAGCAGTGGGTCGTCGTCGATGGGGCCGACTGCGCCAATCCGGTCGTGCTGATCGTGCACGGCGGTCCGGGCAATCCCAACACCCCCTTCGCGCATAATATTTTCGGCGACTGGGAGCGCGATTTCACCCTCGTTCACTGGGATCAGAGGGGATCGGGCATGACCTTCGGCGCGAACAGACCCACCGAGGACGAGCCCCTGACTCTGGCCGCACTGACGGCCGACGGTGTCGATGTAGCGCGCTATGCGGCCCATCGGTTCGGCAAGCGGAAGGTCATCCTGATGGGCGGTTCATGGGGCTCGGCCCTGGCGACGTACATGGCCATGGCAGCGCCCGACCTGTTCCACGCCTACGTCGGAACGGGTCAGCTGGTGAACTATCAGGACGAGCTGAAGTTGGGTTATGCGCGCGTTCTTGCCCGCGCGACCGACGAGGCAGACACCGACGCCTTGACCCGTCTGGAGGCGCTTGGTCCTCCACCCTGGACCGATCCGCGCGCGTTCGGAATTCTGCGCCGGATTTCACGCCGCTATGAGGCGGCGGTCAGCGATGCGCCGCCTGCCGACTGGTTCGTCTTCGGACCGGGCTACGATACACCCGCCTACGAGGCCGACTATGCGGCGGGCGAAGACTATTCCTTCTTTGCCTTTGTCGGCCCGGCCAACGACGGGATGGGCCCGGGAATAGACTTGCGGGCGCTCGGCATGACGTTCGCCATGCCCGTCTATCTGCTGCAGGGCGACGAGGATCTGGTCACGCTGCCCGAAATTTCGCGCGCCTATTTTGATGAGCTTTCGGCACCGGCCAAGACCTACATTCCCCTGTCGCGCACAGGACATGATCCCAACCGGACCATGATCGAGGCGCAACGCCTGGCGCTGATGCAGGTGCGCGCCCAGGCGGCGGCGGATGACCGCTGAGACATAGCTTGCCCGGGTTCTGCCCGGGTCGGCATCGGTCGCTATCCCTTCAGCCCGCTATCGCCACTTCGACCCCTCGCCGTGGCCGCCGATGCTTTCCCATTCGGGCGGGGCGGCCTTGTGGACGTATTGCTCTGAGACCATCCAGCCCTTGAACGGCCGCAGGACCAGCAGGCAGGCCGTCGCGATCAGGGGGAAGGTGAAGGCGAAATGGACCCAGATCGGCGGGTGGACGGTGAACTCGAAGGCCATGAAGGCCATCATCCCGATCACGCCGATCGCCGACATGGCGAAGAAGGCCGGGCCGTCGGCCGGGTCGGCGAAGCCATAGTCCAGGCCGCAGGCGGGGCATGACGGCCGGATGGTCAGATAGCCCTTGAGCAGCGGACCCTGCCCACAGCGCGGGCAACGGCAACGCAGACCGGTCGAAAGGGTCGACAGGCGGGGATAGGCGGGGGTTTCGGGGGTGGACATGGTCGCTCCTTATGCCGCTGCGGTCGGCGCTTTGACACAACGCCGCAAGGGGGCCTTCGGTCACACCCCGTTAACCGCGCCTAAAGGGCGATCGCGCGAAAAAGGCCGGATATGGCCGGCGCGCGCTCCAGGACCGCGATAGGACGAACCACGGCGGCGCTCGGCGCCGCGGGGACGATCGCGCTCGCCCCGATCGTGGCGGTCGGCGTCCCGGCCCTTGCCCAGGAGGCCAGCGCGGCCCTGGACCCCATCACAATCCGCGTCGGGGCCAATGACGGCTTCACCCGGGTCGAGTTCGCCGGAATTGTCGGCTCGCGGTCTCGCGTGCGTCGGGACGGTCAGGTCGTCGTCGTCCGCATCGGCTCGACCGCCGCGCCCGACGTCAGCCGGCTGAAGGTCGATCCGCCCCCGGGCGTTGAGAAGGTCGAGACCCGCGCCGCGCTGGACGCCACCGAACTGGTCATCACCCTGGCCGAGGGGGCGGACGCCCGCACCGGCAGCGCCGACGGCGCGGTGTGGCTGAACCTCTATGCCGCCGGAGCGGCACCGGCCGCGCCCGCCGGTGCCGCCGTGCCCGCGAACGGCGCGGTGCCCGTCGTGGCGACGAAGACCGCCGAACAGGTCAGCCTGTCGTTCGCCTGGGGTGCGCCGGTGGGGGCGGCCGTCTTCCGGCGTGGTGACGCCGTCTGGGTGGTGTTCGACACCGCCGCCCGCATGGATATGTCGAAGGCGCGCGACCTCGGTCCCGCGGCCGAGGCGCGCTGGGCCATGGGGCCCGAATATACCGCCGTGCGGATCTCGGCCCCGGAGGGGCTGCCCGTGTCCGCCAAAGGGGAAGGCGCGACCTGGACGGTCACGATCGGCGGCCCGACGACGGCCACGAGCGGCGTCGAGGTCGATCGCGACGATACGGCCGAGTCGACCCTTGTTGCGCGCATGGCCGGAGCCACCCGGACCGTCTGGCTGACCGATCCGATGGTCGGGGACCGGTTCGCCGCCGTCACGGCCCTGGCCCCCGGCAAGGGATTCGCCGACACGCGCCGCACCGTCGACCTGACCCTGTTGCCGACCGCGCAGGGTCTGGCGGTCGAGACGCCGACCGACGACCTGTCGGTGAAGGCCGAGGGCGATCTGGTCACCCTGTCGCGCCCGGGCGGCCTGACGATGTCGCCGCCGTCGATGGCCCTGGAAGCGGCCCAGCCGGCGGAGGCGCATGCGCCGAGGAAGGCGGAGTTCCCTGCCCTGATCCTGAGCGAATGGGGCGAGGCCGGCGAGGAGGGTTTCTCGACCCGCTATCGCAAGCTGCAGGATGCGGCGGCGCTGGAGTCCATCGCCGAGTCCGACAATCCACGCGCGCCGATCGAGGCTCGGCTGGCGCTGGTCCGGTTCCTGGTCGGATCCGGCCTGGGATTCGAGGCCATCGGCGTGGTCAACGCCATGTTCGCCGCGACGCCGTCCCTGCAGGGCGAGCCGGAACTGCGCGGCCTTCGGGGTGCCGCGCGCGCGTCGATCGGCCGCCTGGAAGAGGCGACACTCGACTTCTCGTCCGGCGCTCTTGCCGGGGATCCCTCGACCAAGGTCTGGCAGGGCTGGCTGGCTGCGGAGCAGGGCCAGTGGGAAGAGGCGCGGCAAGCTTTTGCGGGCGGGGCGGCAGCCATCGACGACTTCCCGCCGGTGTGGCGCGCCCGGTTCGGCGCGGCCCACGCCATGGCGGCGCTGGAGACCGGCGACCTGAATGCGTCGAAAGCCCTGCTGGCCTACAGCTTCTCGCAGGAAGCGCCCGCCGCCGACCAGCTGACCGCGCGGCTGGTGCAGGCCCGGCTGTTCGAGCTGGAAGGCGCCACCGACCGCGCCCTGGCGGTCTACAAGGCCATAGGTCGCGCGCCGCTCGACGGGATCGCGACCCCGGCCAAGCTGGGTGTGATCCGCATCGAACTGGCCAAGGGCACGATGACGTCGACGGCTGCCGCCGCGCTGCTGGAGCAGTTGAAGTGGCGCTGGCGCGGCGACGCGACCGAACTGTCGGTGATCCGCACCCTGGGCGGCCTCTATCTCTCACAGGGCCGATATCGGGAGGCGCTGGATACGTTGCGCGGTGCCGGCCAGCGGCTGGGCGACCTGCCGGGGGCGGTCGAGCTGCAGACCGATCTGTTGAACGCCTTCCGCGCCCTGTTTCTCGACGGTGCCGCCGACGGCCTGCAGCCCGTTCAGGCCCTGGCCCTGTTCTATGATTTCCGTGATCTCACGCCCGTCGGCGCCGACGGGGACGAAATGGTACGCCGCCTGGCCCGACGTTTGGTCGATGTCGATCTGCTCGACCAGGCTGCGGAGCTGCTGAAATACCAGGTCGACAACCGGCTGGAGGGCGTGGCCAAGGCCCAGGTGGCGACGACGCTGGCCACGGTCCTGCTGATGGACCGCCAGCCGGAGCCTGCGCTGCAGGCCATCTGGTCGTCGCGCTCGACCCTGTTGCCGACCGCCCTGAACACCGAGCGACGGGCGCTGGAGGCCCGGGCCCTGATGGATCTGGGCCGTTACGACCACGCCCTGGAAACGCTCGACACTGACCGCAGCCCCGAGGCGCAACAGGTTCGGGCTGACATCTTCTGGAAGCAGGAGAACTGGGCCGGGGCGGCGGCCCTGTACGAGGCGCGGCTGGGCGATCGCTACAAGGATACGGCCACGGCCCTGACGCCGGATGAGGAGAGCCGGGTGATCCGGGCGGGGGTCGGCTATTCGCTGGCGCGCGACGCGGACGCCCTCGGGCGGCTGTCGCGGAATTTCGAGCCGTTCAAGGAACGGGCCCGGTCGGGGGCGGCCTTGCGCATCGCCCTGGACGGTCTGGACGGAATGGAAGGGGCGGCGAACGCCCAGGACTTCACCGGCCTGACCGCCGGCGCCGACACCTTCACCGGCTGGGTCAACCAGATGAAGACCCAGCTCAGAGAAAGAACGGGCGGGAATCGCGCTGCCGCGACGCCCGCCCGTCCGATTACTCCAGCCGCCGCGGCTCCCGCAGCGGGCTAAAGCCCTGCAGTCCTAGCTGTTGACCGCATCCTTGAGCGGCTTCGACACGCGGAATCGCACGGCCTTGGAGGCGGCGATCTTGATGGTCGCGCCCGTCGCCGGATTGCGGCCTTCGCGGGCGGCGCGGGCGGCGGTGTCGAAAACGCCCAGGTTGGAGATGCGGACATCGCCGCCGCCGGTCAGCGACGAATGGATGTTCTTGACGATGGCTTCCAGCACGCGACCGGCGTCGGCCTGCGAGACACCAGCGTCCTTGGCGACGGCGGCGATGAGTTCAGCTTGAGTGGTCATTGTGGGTCGTTTCCCGAAAAGCTCGCCCCGATTCCCGGGGCGACGACGAGGGATCAACACGCCTTTTGGGCGACTTGGCAAGCACCAATGGCTCGCAAAGCCTTTGAGGGTGGGGATTCAGCCCGATCCGGACGCCTGTCGGAAGCTCTCGACCAGGCTTCCCGCGACCAGTCGCCAGCCGTCAACGAGCACGAAGAAGATCAGTTTGAACGGGAGTGAAATCACCACCGGCGGCAACATCATCATACCCATCGACATGAGCACGCTGGCGACCACCAGATCGATCACAAGAAACGGAACGAAAAGGAGAAATCCGATTTCGAAGGCCTTCTTCAACTCCGAGATCATGAAGCTTGGCACGATGACCCGGAGCGGCAGTTCGGCGGCGGTAACAGGGGCCTCGAGACGGCTCAGTCGGGTGAACAGGGCGAGGTCCCCCTGGTCCACCTGGGCGAGCATGAAAGTCTTCACAGGTTCCGACGCCAGATCGAAGGCCTGAGGCAGCTCCATCTGCTGATCCATCAGGGGGCGGATGCCCGAATCATAGGCGTCCTGCCATGTCGGAGCCATGACGATGGCGCTCAGGAACAGGGCGAGGGACACCAGGACCGCGTTCGGCGGCGACTGCTGCAGGCCCAGCGCCGTGCGCAACAGCGACAGCACCACGATGATGCGCACGAAGCTGGTGGTCATGATCACGATCGACGGTGCCAGCGACAGGACGGTCATGAGACCGACCAGCTGGACGACCCGTTCGGTCAGGCCGGCGCCGGTGCCGAGATCGACATTGATCGCTGAGCCCGCGCCGCCGGCCGCCGCCACGTCCTGGGCGAAGGCGGCGAGCGGCCACATCAGACAGAGCAGGGTGGTGATCGCGGACAGTCTGAGGGCGTTCAGGAACTCTGCGCGTGTCGGGACAGCGAACCACTTCTCCCTTGCCCGCCGGGGCCGGGCTGTGACGGTGCGGCTCATTTCCCGACGCCTCGCGGTTCGATCAACTCGCGGCCTTCGCCGAGCAGCAGCAGTCGTTCCTCATCGTCGATCCGGACCAGGACCAGGCGGCGGGCGGGGTCGAGGACGAGGGTCTCAACGACCTTCAGCCGGCGCTCGCCGCGCTCGGCGTTGAGCCTCGCCATCAACTGGGGCGCGTAGCGACGCGCGGCCCAGGCGGCAAGGCCGATCAGGCCCAGGGTGAACGCGAGGCCGAAGATGGCGCGGGCGAGATCGAGGAAGTTCATTCTGAAGGGCCCCGGAGAACCCCGTGAACTTTAACCAACGTGGTTAACGCCGCGTTTAGATAAGCCCTCGTTAACCATACAGGCGGCATTTTCTGCCCATCGCGAATGAGGACGATCCCGATGGGCGTCGCAGACATCCCCCTTCTGAGCCAGATCAAGGGCCGCATGACCTGGCTCGACGAGCGCCAGCGCCTGATCGCCCAGAACGTCGCCAACTCCGATACACCAGGCTACGTCGGTCGCGATCTGAAGGCGCCGACGGACTTCGCCGCCACAATGCGTGACGGGGGCGGGCTCCGCATGGTCCAGACCTCGTCCGGCCACATGCCGGTCGGCGGGCCTAACGGCGCGCCCGTGGCCCGCTTCACCTCCGAGGCCTCGCCCGATTCCGAGACCACGCTCGATGGCAATGCGGTGGTGGTCGAGGAACAGATGCTGAAGATGGCCGAGAGCCGCATGGCCTATGACGCGGCGATCGGCCTCTACACCAAGTCGATGGCCATGATCGGCCTCGCGGCCAAGGTTCCGGGCCGATGAGCCGTAAAGGAAACGCCCGATGAGCGATCCGATCAACGGCCGCAACGGCGCGCCGCGCAACAGCGCCATGGCCGTCGCCGCCTCCGCCCTGACCGCGCAGCAGTCCCGCATGCGCATCATCGCCGAAAACATCGCCAACGCGGATTCGACGGCCGCGACAGCCGGGGGCAACCCCTATCGCCGCCAGATCCCAGTCTTCGAGGCGCGCCAGGTCGACGGCGCGACGGGGGTTTCGCTCGCCGAAGTGCGGCCGGACGAGAGTGATTTCCGCCGCGAATACGACCCGACACACCCCGCTGCCGACGGCGACGGCTATGTCCTGCGGCCCAACGTGGACACCCTGATCGAGGCCATGGACATGCGCGAGGCGCAGCGGGCCTACGAAGCCAATCTGAACGTCATCGAGACGGCGCGGTCTATGGAAAGCCGCACTCTCGATATCCTCAAGCGCTGACCATGATCCCGAAAAGTGTGAGCGGTTTTCGGACCAGATCATGGTCCACCAGAAAAGAGCCCTGACCGATGTCGATCAACCCGTTGATGGCGGCCCGCGCCTACGCCCAGGCGCAGGGAACCGGCGGAGCGACGGCCGGCGCGGCTGCGGCCGGCGGCGGTCCGGAGTTCTCGCAACTGCTGTCCAACGTCATGGGGGACATGACCCAGCAGACGCGGGCGGCCGAGACCAACATGACCCAGGCGGTTCAGGGACAGGGCTCGATGATCGACGTGGTCACCTCGATTTCCAGCGCCGAGGCCTCGCTGCAGACCGTCATCGCGGTCCGCGACCAGGTGATCTCGGCCTATCAGGAAATCATGAGGATGCCGATCTAGGCACCCTCGTCAGCTGTCCCGGCGCGCCCGCACGGACCGGGCCCCGCCGACGCTGAGCAGATAGCTGCTGATCGCGCCCTGACGCACCCGGACGTCCTGTCCGACGCGCGGACGGGGCGACAGTCTCTCGCTGTCGATCTGACGCCAGACCGAACCGTCGGCCAGGGTAAAGATCCATTTGCCGTTCTGATCCTGCCGCGCCGCAGACAGGGTCGATTCGATCGCCTCGATCGGCGCATCCAGCCTCAGTCCGCCGAACAGGTTGGCGGTCCCCAGGTTGAGGCCGAACAGCCGTGTCCGCGTCTCCTGGGCCTGGGCGCGATCGACGACCGTGACCTCGCCCTGCTGTTCCGCGGTCTCGAAGGCGGCCGAGGCGCGGTCGAAACAGGCCAGGCGCGCATCGGACGCGGCGATCTCGCGACACGCCATCAGCGATTCCAGCAGCGCGGGCCGCGCCTGCGGAACCGGCGTCTGTGCCGCGGCGGTGGTCACGAACCCGCCGCCCAGCCATACGGCCGCGCCAAGCCCCCAAATCAGTCCGGCGGCGTATCTCGACATGCGCATTTCCTCCCTTGGAAGCCCCAGTATAGCCGCAAGGGACAATGCGACGGAAACGCAAACCCCGCGTGGCTCGAATGTGACATCGTTCCCTGAAAGCGTCGCCTTTCGGCCATTATCGTTGACCCGAGAAGTTAAGATTGTAACGGTCGAGTTCAACGTCGTGGCCGTGAACGGTTGCGAGCGTGCGGGTCAGCAAGTCCCGCTTCATTGCTCATGGAGATGCACCTTTGACCGACACCCTTTACCGTCGCCGGCTTCTCGGCACCTCGATGATCGCCGGCCTCGTCGCCGCCTCGGCCCTGATGGCCGCCCCCGCGATGGCACAGACGGCTCCTCAGGACGAAGAGACCGAACTGGACGTCATCGTCGTCACCGGTTCGCGCATTCAGGCGCCGGGCCTGGTGTCGGCCAGCCCGATCCAGACCCTGGGTGCCGAGGAGCTCGGTCTGAGGCAGACCGCCGAGGTCGAGCAGATCATCCGTAGCCTGCCCATCGCCCAGCCCGGCGACGGCGACGCGGTCAACAACGGCACCGCCGGTGTGTCCACGGTCAACCTGCGGGGCCTGGGTGCCAGCCGCAACCTGATCCTGATCGACGGCAAGCGCGTCACCCCCTACAACATCGACGGTATCGTCGACGTCTCGGGCATCCCGACCGCCTTCCTGGAGCGGATCGACATCATCACCGGTGGTGCCTCGGCCGTTTACGGCTCGGACGCCATCTCGGGCGCGATTAACTTCATCCTCAAGAACGACTTCGAGGGCGTCGAGCTCAGCACCGGCTACTCCATGACCGGCGAGGAGGACGGCCAGACCTACAGCGCCAACCTGTCGATCGGTGCCAACTCGGACGACGGCCGCGGCAACGTCGCCCTGAACCTGAACTACAACAAGCGTGAAGGCGTCCAGCTGGGCGCGCGTCCGCTGGGCAACCTCGGTATCGTGACCGCCGACGGCGGCAACTACTTCAACTTCCTCGAGGGCCGACTGCCCACCGCTCCGGCCGATCCGCTGTGCGGCGGTCCAGGCTCGGTCGCCGCAGGCGGTTCGACCACCACCGTCCCGACCCGTACGGCGATCACGGGCGTGGGTGCGGCTGCGTTCCAGTTCCGCAGCGATGGCACCCTCGGCGCCAACTGCAGCGTCTTCAACTTCAACCCGTTCAACTACTACCAGACCCCGCTGGAGCGTTTCGGCGGTCTGGCCATCGGCAGCTACGAGATCAACGACAGCATGGAGGCCTACGCCCGGGTGTCGTTCACCTCGACCGCCGTGCGCCAGCAGATCGCCCCGTCGGGTATCTTCGGCAACTCCTTCTTCGTCCCGCTGGCCAACCCCTATCTGTCGGCTCAGGCCCGCACGACCCTGATCACCGCCGCCAACACGGCGCGGCTCGCTGGAACCCTGGCCGCCGCTAACTGGCGCGACCTGAACACCAACGGCGTGATCGACGTCGCGGACGACCTGAACCTGGTCATCCGCCGCCGTACCGGCGAACTGGGCGAGCGCTCGACCACCTACAACAACGACTATTTCCAGATGGTTCTGGGCCTGCGCGGCGAGATCTGGGGCGGCTGGAACTACGACGTCTCGTATCAGCGTGGCGAGTCCGACCGCAGCAACATCAGCGCCGGCTATACCAACGTCACCAACTTCGGTAACGCCCTCAACGCCGTCTCCACGACCACCTGCCGGACCGGGGGAGCGTCCTGCGTGCCGGTCAACGTCTTCGGCGGTTTCGGGACCATCACGCCCCAGATGGCCGCCTACGTCGGCGCGACCGCAATCGAGCGTCAGTCCTACGTTCAGCAACTGGCCACCGCCACGCTCGGTGGCGTCCTGGAAGGCTTCAAGAGCCCCTGGGCTGCGGAATCGATCGCCATCAACGTCGGCACCGAGTATCGCGAAGAGTTCGCCGACACGACTCCGGACGAGTGCCTGAAGCTGGCGCCGGCGTCCTGCCTCGGCGGCGCGGGCGGCAACACCCTGCCGGTCGCCGGCGGGTTCAGCGTCTACGAGGTCTTCGGCGAGGCCTTTGTGCCGCTGGCGTCCGACATGCCGGGCATCCACTCCCTCGATCTGGAACTGGGTTACCGCTACTCCGACTTCGATCCGTCCGGCCCGGCCCGCACCTACAAGGTCGGTCTGAGCTACGCCCCGGTCGAGGATCTGCGCTTCCGCGTCATGCAACAGCGTGCCGCACGCGCTCCGAACGTCGGCGAACTGGCTGCGCCGAAGGTCACCGGTCTGCGCAACGCCACCTTCGATCCCTGCTCGATCTTCAACGCCGCCCGGATCGACGCAACGTTGCGCGCCCGTTGTATCTCGACCGGCATGACCAATGCTCAGGTCGGCACCGTTCAGGACATCGTCTCGGGCCAGATCGCGACCTTCGAAGGCACGGATCTGAACAACCTGCCCAAGATCGAGCAGGCCGACTCCTTGACGGTCGGCTTCATCTGGACGCCGTCGTTCCTGCCGGAGTTCTGGACCAACCCCGTTCTGTCGGTCGACTACTATGACATCGAGGTCGAGGATTACATCGATGCCTTCAGCTCGCAGGAAGTGTTGGACCAGTGCTACGTCGGCGGAGTCGCAAGCGCCTGCGCCAAGATCATCCGCGTCAACGGCGACCTGGCGTCTCCGGCGGCTGGTGTCCAGCGGTTCACGACCAACCTGGCCTACCGGAAGGCCGAGGGCCTTGAGTTCGGCGTAACGACCGGTCTGGAACTGGGCACACTCGGCACCCTGCCGACCAGCATGGACTTCGCCCTCAACGCCAACTACTACCTGACCAATGAAAGGCTCTCCGGCGTCGGGAACCCGGTGATCGACTGCCTCGGTCACTACGGCATCGACTGCGAGGATCCGACCCCCGAGATCCGCTTCGTGCAGCGCACGAGCTGGAACCTGGGCCCCCTCAGCCTGTCCTACCTGTGGCGTTACCTCGATGAAGTTTCCATCGAGCCGGATCAGGTGGCTGCTACGTTCGCAGCCTTCCGCACCATCCCGGCCTATAGCTACTTCGACCTGGTCGCCACCTACGACGTCAACGACACCGCCCAGCTGACGTTCGGTGTGGAAAACGTCACGGACGAGGATCCCCCTGTCCTGGGCAACGAGGCGGCCAGCACCTCGTCCAACAACGGCAACACCCTGCCCTCGACCTACGACACCCTGGGCCGGGTCTATTCGGTCAGCCTGAACCTGCGCTTCTAGGCAGCGACGGCCCCGACGCTTCGGCGTCGGCGAACATCGAGCGGCGGGCCTTCGCGGGCCCGCCGTTTTTTGTTTGAGTCCAGACGCAAACGGGTTGCGGAGGAACGGACAAGGTCCAATGATCTTCGCTCGTCGAACGGGCTGCCGTTCCAGCCGATGACGCGAGACCCATCGATGAACTCCGACCTCGAAACCCTGGTTCTGCGCGCCCGCGCCACGGCCGGTGCCGGCCGTATGGGCGAGGCCGAGGCCCTGTGGCGCGAGGTTCATCGCCGCGATCCCGGCCATGCCGGCGCCCTCTACAGCCTGGGCGTCCACGCCTTGCAGCGACGCGACCTGCAGACCGCGCTGTCGTTCCTGACCGCCTCCATCGCGGCCAACCCGGGCGATGCGATGGCGCGGATGACCCAGGCCGTGGTGCTGCGCGACCTTGGGGACGACGCCGGCGAGGCGGCCGCCATCCAGGGCGCGCTGGAGGTCGATCCCTATTTCCTGCCGGCCCTGCTGGCACGCGGGGCCGCGCTTGAACGCGCCGGCCGGCCCAGGGACGCCGCCGTCGTCTATCGCAATGTGCTGTCCATCGCGCCCGACGACCGATACTGGCCCGGCTATCTGCGGGACCAGATGAGCCATGCCCGTGCCATCGTGCAGAAGAGCGCCGACACGCTCGCGGCCCACATCAACGCCGAGGTCGCGGGCCTGTCGGCCGGAATGACGGCATCGGAGGGCGAGCGATGGCGCGAGGCGACCTCCATCCTCTCAGGGCAGTCCCGGCCCTATCCGTCGCAGAGCAACCAGCTGCATGTCCCACGGCTGCCGGCCCTGCCGTTCCATGACCGTAGCCAGTTCGCCTGGGTCGAGGCCCTGGAGGCGAAAACGAGCCAGATCGCCGCGGAGATGGAGCAGGTGCTGGCCGAGAATGCGGCCGCCTTCACCCCCTATATCGCCTATCGCCCGGGTGATCCCGTCAACCAGTGGGCCGAGCTGAACCACTCCACCCGCTGGAGCACCTTCTCTCTCTGGCGGGGTGGCGAACCGGTCGCGGAGAACCTGGCGCGTTGCCCGGTGACCGCAGAGGCGCTTTCGGCTGTCGGCATGGCGGACATCGGGGGGCTGTGCCCCAATGCCATGTTCTCGGTCCTGGCGCCGCGCACCCGCATCCCCCCGCACACGGGCGAGACCAATGCCAGGCTGGTGGTCCACCTGCCGCTGGTGGTGCCGGAGGGCTGTCGCTACCGCGTCGGCTACGACCATCGCCAGTGGCATGTCGGCGAGACCCTGATCTTCGACGACACCATCGAGCACGAGGCGATCAACGACAGCGACGAGGTTCGGGTGGTGCTGATCTTCGACGTCTGGAACCCGCTGTTGTCGCCGGCCGAGGTGGCGATGGCCCGCGCCATGACCGCCGCCACGCGCGGCTTCTACGGCTTCGCCCAGACCTGAGACCGGAAGGTCCCGACGATCGCCGCAGGGGTCAATCCGTCGGTGCCAGGATCGCCAGCAGGGCAAAACTGGCCAGCCAGTGCTCGCCCATATAGTCGCCGGTGACATGGGGCAGGGCGGCGTCGAGGTGGTCTTCGGCCGCCTTCAGAGCGACGGCGCGGCGCGGGTCGTCCACCGCCAGGGCCATGGCGATCCCCCGCCAGCACCAGGCCCGGCTGAGGTTCAGTCCGTCCAGATGGGCGATCTTGCCGTCCGACCGGTCGCTGACCGTGGCGGGGGCGAACAGGGTCGCGGGCTCGCGTTGTTCGAGGCGCGGAAGATAGAGATCGAACCAGGATTCGAAGCCTTGATCGTGGCCCACGCGACGCATCATTTCTGACACCATCAGGGTCGGCGACAGGAACTCGTCCTGTGACGGCTCCCAGGCCTGACAGTCGCGGTCGGCGGAATGCCAGCGCAGGGCGGCGGCTCGGCACAGCTCGGCCAGCTCCGTGTCGCCGGCGCACTCAGCGTAGTCGAGCGTCAGCCGCAGGGCGAAGGCGGTATTGAAGTGGGTCCCGGTCCGCACCGGATAGGTGGCGATGGGCAGGAAGGCCCTGAACCGGTCGGCGAAAGCGAGGGCCAGGGGACGAAGGGTTTCGGCCCATAACCGGCCGCGCGGATCGGCATGCCGTTCCAGCTCCGCCTGCAGCATCAACAGCCAGGCCCAGCCATAGGGGCGTTCGAATCCCCGGCTTTCGGGGCGCGCCAGATAGGCGACCTCGACGGCGACATTCTCTGGCGAGAACAGGCTGTCGGCCAGTTCGGAGATGGCGGCGGCCTCGGCCATACCGGGATTCAGGCGGCGCAGGGTGAAAAGGGTCCACCAGCCGTGGACACAGGAGTGCCAGTCGAAACTGCCGAAGAAGATCGGGTGCAGGGCCCGGGGCCCCAGCGCGTCCTCCGGGCCGTCCAGCACATGGTCCAGCTTGTTCGGATATTCCTTCGTCACATGACCGAGGGCGGCCCGGGCGAAGCGGGCGGCGGTGGCGGCGTCGAGGGCGTGAGGCATGTCAGAACCGGAAGGCGAGGAAATACATCAGGGCGATGTTGACCCCGAGAAGGATCAGGGCGGTCGGGGCCTGGGCGCGGATGACACCGTTGAGGGCGGCATTGCGGTCGGGCAATTCCAGAAGGTTCGCCGGCACCACATTGAAGTTGGCGGCCATGGGCGTCAGCAGGGTTCCGCAGAAGCCGGCCAGCATGCCGATGGCGCAGACGATCGCCGGGTCTCCGCCGAACTGGCCCACCACGAAGGGCAGGCCGATGGCCGCCGTCATCACGGGGAAGGCGGCGAAGGCATTGCCCATGATGACGGTGAACAGCGCCATACCGAGGCAGTAGGCGATCACGGCGACCAGGGACGAAGTCATCGGCACGGCCTGGGTCACGACCTCGCCGACCACGCCGCCGACATTGGATGCGAGGAAGATGGCGCCGAGAGCGGCCAGCATCTGGGGCAGGAGGACGGCCCAGCCGATGGAATCGATCAACCGCCGCCCTTCGTGAAGTGGCGCGGTCGCCGGCGGCCGGAGCCAGGCCATGGCGGCGGCGAATGCGATCAGACAGCCCAGGGCCAGGGCGATCAGTGTGGTCTGGGTCGAGGAGAAGAGGGTCTCGCCCCAGCCGGTGTGTTTGGCGGCGAGGGTTCCGCCGACGGCGACGACCGGCACGATCAGGGCGGGCAGGAACAGTCCGTCGCCGCGCCGGGCCGCGCCCTCGCGACGCTCCTCTGTGGTGGTCGTCTCCGGCTTGCCGACGCCGAGCTTCGCCAGGCCGGCGATCGCGACGAGGGCTACGACCAGCAGGCCGTTGCCCAGTCCGCCGAGGTATGAGCCGAACAGCATGGACCCGGCGAGCAGACCCCAGAACAGGGCGCTGCGGATCCGCGTCGGATGGGCGGTGTCGCGCAGGGTCAGGATGGCGAAGGCGAGGAACATCAGCCCGACGAGGATATAGACCTGATCCAGGGTGATCATTGGCCGGCCTCCGGGGCGGCGTCAGAGATCGCCTTGCGGACCTCGCGGTCGAACATCAGCAGGCGCGCGCCGTGGATGAGGAAGGCGGCGATGGCGGTCGGAATGGCCCAGACCGACAGCTGCAGCGGCTCGACGATGATGCCCGCCTGCTCGAGGAAGCCCACCATCAGGATGATCGAACCGATGGCGATGAAGATGTCCTCGCCGAAGAAGAGGCCGATGTTGTCGGTCGCGGCCGACATACCCCGGATCCGGTAGCGGACGGCGTCGGGCAGGGTCCCGCCGGCCTCGATCTCGGCCGCGCCTTCGGCCATGGGCGCGACGAGCGGCCGGACCATCTGGGGGTGGCCGCCGAGCGAGGTCAGGCCGAGCGCGGAGGTGGCCTGGCGGATGAGGAGATAGACGAGGAGGAGGCGTCCGGCCGAGGCGGCCTTGACCCTGGCGACCAACATGCGGGCGCGCTCCTGAAGCCCGGCGCGTTCGAGCAGGCCGATGACGGGCAGGATCAGCCAGACGACGTGGAAATAGCGGTTGTCGTTGAAAGCGTCCCCGAAGGCGGTCAGGGTCGCGACTGCGGCCTGGAACAGGGCGGCGGGGCTGACGCCGGGCGCGATGGCCGCGCAGACGCCGGTGACGATGGCGGCGGCCAGGATGACCAGCAGCGGATTGATCCGGGCCACGAAGCCCGCGACCACGACCAGTATTCCTATCAGCACGAGCATTGGCAGTTCCCCCGAGAGTCGAAAGGACGATGCACCATTGTGCTTCCCTCTCCCAGAGGGAGAGGGCTTGAGGCTCGCAGAGCGTAGCGATGCGTCTTCAGCCGAAAGGGTGAGGGGCGTACCCTCACCGGCTAGCGACGAACCCCTCACCCTTTCGCGCAAGAACGACGGCAAGCCGTCGTGCGCTCAAGCCCTCTCCCGCCGGGAGAGGGAGCGTTATCCGAACCCGCCGCCTCCCGGCGTCTGGATGATGAAGACGTCGCCGGGGGCCATCGACGTTTCGGCGGTTGAGCCGAGTACTTCCACCGACCCGTCTGCGCGCTCGATCGAATTCGCCCCGACCTCGCCCGGGTCGCCGCCCGCCGCCCCGAACGGCGCGATGCGGCGGTGACCGGACAGAATGGCGGCGGTCATGGGTTCGAGGAACCGCACGCGTCGCGTCGCGCCGTCGCCGCCCCTGGCCGCCCCCGCACCGCCGGAGCCGCGACGGATGGAGAACTCTTCCAGCAGGACGGGGAAGCGGGTTTCCAGCACCTCGGGATCGGTCAGGCGACTGTTGGTCATATGGCTCTGGACCGCGTCCGCGCCCGGGGCGTCCGGCCCGGCGCCTGCGCCGCCGGCGATGGTCTCGTAGTACTGGCGGGTCGCGTCGCCGAAGGTGAAATTGTTCATCGTGCCCTGGCTGGCGGCCAGGATGCCGAGGGCGCCGTACAGGGTGTCGACGACGGCCTGGCTGGTCTCGACATTGCCGGCCACGACCGCCGCCGGATAGCGGGGGTTCAGCATCGACCCCTCCGGTACGATGAGGGTGATGGGCTTCATACAGCCCTCGTTCAGCGGGATGGCGTCGTCCACCAGGGTACGGAACACATAGAGGGTCGCCGCCCGGGTGATCGACAGGGGGGCGTTGAAATTGGTCGGTCGCTGGTCGCTGGTTCCGGTGAAGTCGACGACGGCCGTGCGGGCGTCTGGATCCACGTCGATGCGGACCTTGATCACGGCACCGTCGTCCATCTCGTAAGCGAACGCGCCGGGCTTCAGGGCGGCGATGGCGCGGCGGACGGCTTCTTCGGCGTTGGCCTGGACGTGGGCCATATAGGCCTCGACGACCGGTCGGCCGAACTCGGCGACCATGCGATTGAGTTCGTCGGCGCCGCGCTGGCAGGAGGCGACCTGGGCCTTCAGGTCGGCCATGTTCTGGTCGACGTTGCGGGAGGGCCAGGGGCCCGAGGCGAACAGGGCGCGGGTCTCGGAGTCGCGCAGACGGCCACCCTCGACCAGCAGGAAGTCGTCGATCAACACCCCCTCCTGCTCGACCGTCGTCGATGAGGCGGGCATGGAGCCCGGCGTGATTCCGCCGACGTCCGCATGGTGGCCGCGCGCCGCGACGAAGAAGGCGGGTGTCGTCTCCTGGCCGAGGAAGACCGGCATGATGACGGTGATGTCGGGCAGGTGGGTGCCGCCGTTATAGGGGGCGTTCAGCATGATCGCGTCGCCGGGTTTCATACTGGCGCCCCGCGAGGCGATGACGACGCGGATGCTCTCGCCCATCGAGCCGAGGTGAACCGGGATATGCGGGGCGTTGGCAATCAGGGCCCCGGAGCCGTCGAAGATGGCGCAGGAGAAGTCGAGCCGCTCCTTGATGTTCACCGAGTAGGCGGTGGCGCGCAGGGCTTCTCCCATCTGTTCGGCGCAGGCCATGAAGCGGCTGTTGAACACCTCGAGCAGAATGGGGTCGGCGTGGGTGCCGATCGGGGCGCGGCCGGCGAGCGGGGTCGTGCGCTCGAGGATCAGGTTGGCCGAGACATCGACGCGGGCGGACCAGCCGGGCTCGACGATGGTCGTGCCGGTGGATTCGAGGATGACGGCCGGGCCGGAGATGCGGGCGGCGGGGGCGAGGTGGTCGCGGTGGTGGACCGGGGTGGCGTGGTCAGCGCCGGCGAGGCGGACGGGGACCCTCTCTCCCTCCCCTTCATGGGGAGGGACGGCGGAGCGGAGCGGAGCCCGGGTGGGGCCGTGAGGTCGGTGCCCGCCCTCGATTCGGACCCCACCCTGACCGACTTCGTCGGTCGTCCCTCCCCATGAAGGGGAGGGAGAAGACACGGCCTCCACTTCCAGCGTTTCGACGACCAGGGCCTTGTCCCCGGCGAAGAAGCCGAAGCGCTGGCGGTGCAGGGTCTCGAAGGCGGCGGCCATGGCGGCGGCGGGGCCGAAGGGGACGGTCAGGGGGGTGTCGCTGCCGGCGAACTTGATCTCGGCACGAGCCTCGGTCGTGATGGATGCTGCGGGCAGGTCCTGGGCCAGGAGGTCGGCGCGGGCCCCGGCGTCGAGGGCGGCGACCCGGTCTGCGAAGGCGGCGTCGGCGGCCGGGACGAGGGGAGCGGCGACCGTGGTCTGACGGATGGTCCGCACCGAGGCGAGACCCATTCCGTAGGCGGACAGGACTCCCGCGAACGGGTGCAGCATCACCGTGGTCATGCCGAGCGCGTCGGCGACCAGACAGGCGTGCTGGCCTCCCGCGCCGCCGAAACAGTTGAGGACATAGCCGGTCAGGTCGTGGCCGCGCTGGATCGAGATCGACTTGATCGCCTCGGCCATGTTCTGGACGGCGATGGCGACGAAGCCTTCGGCGAGGTCGAGCGGATCGGTCGGACGGCCGGTGGCGGCGGCGACTTCGCGGGCGAGGGCGTCGAACTTTTCGGTGACGGCGGCATGATCCAGCGGCTGGTCGCCGTCCGGGCCGAAGACGGCGGGGAAGAACTCGGGCCTTAGCTTGCCGAGCAGGACGTTGCAGTCGGTGACCGTCAGGGGGCCGCCGCGCCGATAGGCGGCGGGGCCGGGCACGGCGCCGGCGGACTCCGGCCCGACCCGCAGGCGTGATCCGTCGAAGCGGCAGATGGAGCCGCCGCCGGCCGCCACCGTGTGGATCGACAACATCGGGGCGCGCAGGCGCACGCCCGCAACGACGGCGTCCGAGGTGCGCTCGAACGAACCGGAATAGTGGGAGACGTCGGTCGAGGTGCCGCCCATGTCGAAACCGATGACGCGGTCGAAGCCGGCGGCCTCGGCCGTCGCCGCCATCCCGACCACGCCCCCGGCCGGGCCGGACAGGATGGCGTCCTTGCCCCGGAAGGCCGAGGGGCTGGCGAGGCCGCCCGAGGACTGCATGAACATCAGGGGGACGTCGGGGCCCAGGGCCTTGCCGACCCGGGCGACATAGGCGTCGAGTACCGGCGACAGATAGGCATCGGCCACAGTCGTATCGCCGCGCCCGATCAGCTTGATCAGGGCACCGACCTCATGGCTGACCGAGATCTGGGTGAAGCCGATCTCGCGGGCGATCCCGGCGAGGCGGCTTTCGTGGTCGGTGAAGCGCCAGCCGTGGACGAGGACGATGGCGAGCGCCCGGTAGCCGTCGGCGAAGGCGGCGGTCAGGTCGGCGCGGGCGGCGGCTTCGTCCAGCGGACGATCGACGGCGCCGTCGGCCATGACGCGTTCGTCGATCTCGATGACCCGGTCGTGGAGGGGCTCGGGCAGGACGACGTGGCGGGCGAAGATGTCGGGACGGGCCTGCCAGCCGATGCGCAGCGCATCGCCGAAGCCGCGTGTAATGGCCAGGACCGTCGGCTCGCCCTTGCGTTCGAGCAGGGCGTTGGTCGCCACCGTCGTGCCCATGCGGATGTCGCTGACGACACCGGCGGGCAGGGGGCCGGGTCCGATCCCGAGGATGCGGCGCACCCCCTCGACGGCGGCGTCCTCGTACTGGTCCGGGTTGTCGGACAGGAGTTTGGCGGTGGTCAGGGCCCCGTCGGGCGCGCGGGCGACGATGTCGGTGAAGGTGCCGCCCCGGTCGATCCAGAACCGCCAGCCATCGGGTGCCGTCGCCGTCATGCGAGCTCCGGCCCGCCGGTCGGGTCGCGCGGATCGAGCGGCAGGCCCGCCTCCTGCCTTGCCTTGAGCACCCGCAGCCAGCCGTGCATGGCCTCGCAGTCCAGCCCGTGCATCATCAGCCGGAACCCTGCCTGCAGCGTCGACAGGGTCACCAGCGGGTGGCCGTTCTTGACGAAATGCATATGGTAGTCGGTGCCGAGGATCCGCCCGATATAGATGCCGACGATCTCGTCCAGCTGCAGCGAATGGCTGGCCCGCATGAAGTCGGCGCGGGGCAGCATCAGGGCGTAGAGGGGGGTGTAGAACTCCACCGCCGTCTGGATGTCGATGCGGTTCAGGAAGCCGGTCGGAAACGTTTCGAAGTCCGGTTCGATGTCCGAGAGCATGGAGAAGTCGACCCGCTCGGGCGGGGTGATTTCCTTGCCCGCCGCCCGCAGCGCCATGTTCAGCTCGATGATGAAGTTGAAGATGTTCAGGTCGTGCTGGAGGAAGACATTGTCCTCCAGATCCTTCAGCGTCAGAGGCTTCAGCGGGATGGTCTTGATCAGAGCCGGATCGATCCCGGCGTTGGCCTTCATGAAGGCCAGCAGCTCCGTCCCGACGTGGAAATGCCGCAGGATCAGGGTGTTGCACTCCGGCGACCCGAAGATCCGCAGGCCCCAGTGGATGGACTTGTGCAGCAGGCCGTTCAGGTTCGGATAGCGGGGAGAGATCGCCCGCAGCACCTTCACCAGTCCGAAGAACAGGAAGACCAGCGGCCGGCTGACCGGGAACAGCCACCGCCGCGACCACGACCGCGCGCCCAGCAGAAGCGCCCGCTTGGCCTGCGGATCGATCGGCAGGGAGTGGTCGAGATACAGCGCCAGCCAAGGGTCGGGATCGTTCGCATCATAGCGGCGCGCGTCGAACGGATCGGCCTTCCACTTCGCCGTTTCGCCGCCGTCGGCCGGGCTCATGCCGCGATCTCCTCGATCTGCAGGGCATAGAGGCGGGCGGTGACTTTCGCGGTCATCACGATCCGCTCGGCGACGGCGGCATCGGGCAGGACCATGCGCAGCATCTCCTCGAACTCCTGCATGTGTTCGGCGTCGTTCTCGCCGTGATAGAGCAGGAACCGAACCGCCTCGTCGGGCAGGCTCAGCCGCTCCTTGACCAGCCGGCCCCAGGGCGCGGCCTTGATCGAGCCCAGCCCCTCGATGATGAACATGGCGCCCAGCAGGCCGAAGGGATCGGGCTTCGACGCCTCATGGAACATCCAGGCCGAAATGGCCTCGGAGCCGACGTTCTTGGGGGCAGACCGGATGACTTCGACCTCGCCGCCGGAACAGACGAAGTCCGCCTCCAGCAGGCGGAAGTCGCGGTGCTCGGTCACCGCATGGCGCATCAGGGTCGAGCGCAGTTCCAGGTGGCTTTCGCCGACGTTGGAGGCTGCCCGGCTCATCCACAGCGCCCCGTCCTTCACCTGCTGGCGCAGGTTGATCAGGAACAGCTGATAGTCGGCCAGTTCGAACCGTCCGCGCGTCAGCTTGCGGATCAGAGGCGTCGCCTCCAGCCGCTGTTCGAAATCGGCGAAGACTACCGCAAGTTTTCGCAGGGTGTCCGCGACCTGATCGTCCCCCCGTCGCTCAATGCGTGAACCGTCCGCCATCACACCACCTCGCACATCATGAACCCGACCATGGCCCGTCCGCTCTCGGGCACGATCAGCAGGACCTTCTCGCCCTTTTTCGCCCGTCCCGACTTCATGAACGCATCCAGCATGACCCAGATCGAGGCCGCGCCGATGTTGCCGACTGTCGGCAGGTTCGAGAACCACTTTTCCTCGGGGATCATGGCGGCGGTGCTTTTCAGGACGGAGACGATCTCCTCCCGCAGCGACCGGGCCGAATAGTGACACAGCAGGTGGTCGACCTCGTCCGGGACGATCCGGCCCTGATCGACCTTCTCCAGCCAGACCCCGATCCAGGCCCGGATGACAATCTTCAACAGCTCGAAATCCTGCACCAGGGCGACGGACCCCGAGGCATGGGCCGCGACCGGTCCGGCGTGGCTCCAGGCCGACTTCATGTCCGCCCGGTCGGCGAAGGTGGAGCCTGCCCACATACAGGGATCGAACCGGCCGGCCAGCGAGGTCAGGTCGATCCATTCGACTTTCAGCGACAGGCCGTCCGGTCGCGGTCTCGGCTCCATGATTACCGCGCCCGCGCCGTCCGACAGGGTGAAACGCAGGAAGTCCGCCTCGACCCGTGCCCGACCCTTGGCGTCCAGCAGCGAGGTGCCCTCATAGAACTCTGGTCGGAACCAGCGGGACGAGAACTCCCCCGCCGCCGCCGCCGCCACCTCGGCCTCTCCCGCCCGGATCTGAAGCCAGGCACCTTTGGCTGCCATGAGGGCGGAGGCGCAGACGGACTGATAGCTGGCGATCTCGATCGGTCCGGCGCCCAGTTCGGCATGCACGGCGCTGGCGTGGCCGGGGACGATGTAGTCGCCCTGGGTCGTGGCCGTGGCCAGATGCCTGAGGTCGCCGACCGACAGGCCTGCACTCTCCAGTGCCGCCTTTGTCGCGGCAGCGGTCATCGAGGCGTTGGAGTGCAACGGCCGCCCCTCCGGCGTCAGGGCGTAGTGGCGCGTCTCGACCCCGTTCCACCGCAGGGCGCGGCGGCCCACCGCCGAACTCCGCCCGCCGATCCGGCCGATGAAGTCCTCCATCGTCTCAACGCCCACCGGCGGACCGGGCAGGAAGGCGCCGGTCCCGGTGATGTAGACGTCGCGGAGCAGGGCCGGGGACATGACCGCTCAATGCGCACGATTGCCCGAGAGGGCAAGCGGACGAAGTCTGACGCGGTCTGACTAACCCTCGATGGAGACCACCGCGCCCTGTTCGACGGGACGGCGCTGGACACGACCGCGCGCCAGCCGGCGCTTGATCCAGGTCTGCACGGGATCGTCGATCACGGCGTGGAAGGCGAAGGCGAAGCCGACCGCGGCCAGGACACCCGCGCCCCAGATGGCCCACTGGACTTCCGTGGACAGGGCGTATCGGGCGATCAGGACGTTGGCGATGCCGAACCAGGCGATCCGCACCACCTCGTTGCTGATGAACATCGAGAAGGAGACGACACTGGCCCGCTCGATCAGCTTCGACGGCCGCAGCACGGGGATCGCGCCTGCGGCCAGGATGATCAGGGAGATGAAGGTCAGGCTGATGAGCGCGTTCTTGTCATGGAACTGGACGATCGCCAGGCCCACGGCGGCCGAGACCCCGACGATCCGGGCCAGACGCGGCGCGACGAAGACCTTTTCCGAAAACACAGCCAGCCCCATGCCCAGGACGAACAGCGGCAGGGCCCGCAGGAAGCCGAACTTCAGGGGCATCTGGTAGACGGGGTAGCCGAGGAAGGCCTGGCAGGCCTCGTTGGCGACGAGATACAGCAGGATCACCCCCGCCATCACGCCCCACGGCCCCAGCGTCTTCAGCGCCCGCAGAATATAGGGGAACAGAACGTAGCAGCCGATCAGGGCCGAGACCGACCAGCTCGGCGCGTTCCAGCCGAGGCCGCCGTGGATGCCAAAGGCCTGGGTCAGGGTCAGCTGCGCCGGAAGCTGGTCCCAGGCGAACCATTCGGGATTGCGAGGCGCGACCCCGAACGCTGCGCTGAGCAGCACCAGCGCCACCAGTGCCAGCCCCATGATCAGGTGCGCCGGATAGACACGCAGGAACCGCTTGATGAAGAAGTCGCCGGGCGACAGCGCGCCGCGTCCGATCGCCCCGCCATAGACCCGCATCAGGACGTAGCCCGAGTCGATCAGGAAGAAGTTGGTCAGCAGGAAGCCGCCGCGCTCGAACACCGGATGCAGGCTGTCCGCCAGCGGAACCGGGCCCGCCGCCTGGAAATGATGCAGGATGATCATCGAGGCCACAATGAAACGCAGGGCGTCCAGCCACCCGCCGCGCGCGATGGGCGGTGTCTCGTTTCGGGTCGAAATCGCAGTCCAGGCCATGGGAAATCTCTCTTCCGAGGCGAAATCCGCAAGGACCGGGCCGCTTTCCGCCCGGAGAACATCGGGCTAACCTGCGTCTTCAGGGGGATGGATGACCGACGAAGATCCGCGCGAGGGACGCATCCGGCTGGGCCGGCGCCGCGACAAGGCGACCGAGGCGCTCGACGCGCTCGAGATGGCCGGGAACGCCATGGAGGCCTCGGAAGAGACGATGGGTCCGCCCGACCCGGCTGTGCTGCTGGTCGAGGAACAGCGTCGGCTGATCAAGGCCCAGGTCTCCAACGAGCGGATGGGCTTTGTCCTGCGCGTCATGACCGCCCTGGTCGGCGTGGCCTTCGTCGCCGGGCTGGCCATGATGGTCTGGACCGCCGCGCATTCGCGCGCGGTGGTCGTCGACCCGTTCGACAGCCCCTACGGCCTGACCCGGCGCGGCCACACGGGCCAGGTCATCGCTCGAAATGTGTCCGACACGATCCAGACCATCGGCGCGGATGCCCGAAATTCGTCCCAAAACCGCGATGTCGCGCTTAACTGGACACGCGACGTGCCTGTGGTGGTTCCCTCTACCGGGGTCTCGATCGGCGAGATCGACAAGCTGCTGCGCGGCTGGTTCGGCAAGGAGACCCATATCGGCGGCGCCGTGACGGTCAGCGTCGACGGCGAGGTCTCCCTGACCATCCGCGCGGACGGCGTGCGCGGCCGGACCTTCACCGGTCCCGAGACCGAGATGCCGCGCCTGATCACCGAGGCGGCGGAATACATCTACGGCCGGTTCGAGCCCCGGCTGTTCGCAAGCTACCTGCTGGAAACCCAGCGCTACGAGGATGCCGAGCGGTTCATCCCCGACGCCTATGCCGGCCATCCCGGGTCGCGCGGCGAGCTCGCCTATGACTGGGCGCTTCTTCTGACCAGTACAGGCCGTCAGGCCGAGGCGGTCGAGAAGCTGCGGCTGGCGTTGCGCGATCTGCCGAAGGATCAGGACGTCTGGGACATGCTTATTGCGAACCTGTTCGAGGCAGAAGGCGAGGAGGCCGCAGCGCGCGCAGGTCGGCAACTTGTGCGGTTGAAGGATGAGAACGACCGGCCGATGCAAAGCGCGGCCTATCTGATCCTGCTTCAGGACTGGACGCAGACGATCGAGGACGCGCAGGCGGACATCGATGAAACGGGCGGCGAAGGCGTGCTGGGAGGTCAGGAAATCAGTCTGGCCGATTCCGAGGGGCGGCGGCACGATTTCGCCGGCGCGCTTCGCCATCTCGCCGCTGCGTCTCCGGATGCGGTCATGACGACGGCGACGCGGCACATGGTGGAGGCCTATCGCGCGCTCGGGAACGAAGATCGCGAGGGCGCCGTAGTGGCGGCCGAGGCTCTGGACGCCCTCTGGCAGGCCGACGACGACGTTGCCTTCACCTTCTACGAGGCCCCCTGTTTTCTGGGTCTGGCCGAGGGGCTGTCCGGTCGGTACGCCCAGGCCGACGCCGCCTTCCAACGTGGCGACCGCTTCGTCGCCTGCGCCGCCTTCCGCGCCGATGTGCTGGAGGCGCGGGGGATGCACGCCGAGGCGGACCGCCAGTACGGCGTCGCCATCCGCCTCGCCCCGTCGCTGCCGTTCGCCTACCAGCGCCGGGGCCTGGCCCTGCTGGAGCGCGGAGATAGTGCGCGGGCCCTCACCCGTTTCCGGGATGCGGCCGCGCGGGGCCCCCGCTGGGCCGACCCGCTGAAGGGCTGGGGCGACGCCCTGGCCGCCCAGGGGCGCTGGGCCGAGGCGGCGGCGAAATACGCCGAGGCCGAGCCCTTCGCCCCGCGCTGGGCCGAACTGCATCTCGCCCATGCCAAGGCGCTGGAGCGGCTGGGCCGCCGCAAGGAGGCGGAAGCGCAGATCGAGAAGGCGGCGGGCTGAACCTTTCTCCCTTCCCTGCATGGGTAGGGACCACGAGGCTTCGGCCGAGCGCGGGTGGGGTTCGAACAGAGGGCGCTCACGGACGGATGATCCCCACCCGTCTCCGCTCCGCCCAGCCACCCTCCCCACAAAGGGGAGGGAGAAGGTTCACCCCGCTAACCCCCCGTTAACCACGCTCCCGGCATTTTCTGCCGAGTATTCCCCGGAGTGTGTGAACGATGAGCGGCGCGGAAGTTCTGGATGTGGGCCGTGACGCCCTGTGGCTGACGATCCAGCTGTGCGCGCCCGTGCTCATCGTCGGCCTCATCGTCGGCGTCGGCATCGGCCTGTTCCAGGCCCTGACCCAGATCCAGGAACAGACCCTGGTCTATGCGCCCAAGATCATCGCCATCTTCATCTCGCTGCTGCTGTTCCTGCCGCTGATGGGAGGGATGCTCGGCGCCTTCATGCGGACCATCGCGGCGCGCATCTCGGGCATGTAGCGGGGCCGAATGGAGCCCTACGCCACCGCCGATCAGGTCTGGGCCGGCGGGCTGATTTTCGCCCGCATCGGCGCCATGATCCTGACCCTGCCTGGCATCGGCGAGACCTATGTCCCGCCGCGCATCCGGCTGTCGCTGGCCCTGGTCATCTCGCTGTGCCTGTGGCCTGTGATCGGCGGGACTCTGCCGGCGCTGCCCGACAGTCTCGGTGCCACGGTCGGCTGGGTCATCCGGGAGGTGGTCACCGGCCTGATGATCGGCGCCATCCTGCGGATCTTCACCGGCGCTCTGTCCACGGCCGGGGAGATCGTGTCCCTGCAGACCACCCTCAGCTTCGCCCAGACCGCCAACCCGCTTATGGGCGGCCAGAACACCACCATCGCCGCCTTCCTGATGCTGTTCGGCACGGTGCTGGTCTTCGCGACCAACACCCATCACCTGTTCATTGCCGGGCTGGTGGGGTCCTACGAACTGATCGCCCCGGCGCGCCCCCTGATCGCCGCGGACTTCGCGGAACTGGCCATCCGTACGGTGGGCGACAGCTTCATGCTGGGCATCCAGCTGTCGGCCCCGGTCATCGTCTTCGCCCTGGTCTTCAACCTCGCGGCGGGGCTGGTCGGGCGGGTGATGCCGGCCTTCCAGATCTTCTTCGCCTCCGCTCCGCTCAGCATCATCCTGGGCCTGTCGATCTTCGCCCTGTCGCTCGGCGTCCTGGGAACGGTCTTCATCGACCGCTACCGCAACCTCGCCAACCTGTTCGTCTCGGGAGGGCCCGGTGTCTGACGACAAGGATCCCGATTCCAAGACAGAAGAGGCGACACCCCAGAAACTTGAGGAAGCGCGAAAAAAGGGCGACGTCGCGAAATCCGCCGACGTCGCCCCGGCCCTCAGCCTGCTCGGCGCCACCGCCGTCATCGTCATGGGCGGCGGCTATTTCGCCACCTCGATCGGCGAGGCCCTGCTGCCCTTCATTGAATCGCCGCATCTGATGACCGGCGGGCTGGACGCGGGGGCCGGGGTCGAGATCGGCATGAAAGCCCTCTGGGCCATCACGCCCTTTATGGTGACCTTCATGCTGGCGACCATCATCGGCGGAGTCGGGGGCAACGTCTTCCAGCACGGACTGTTGTTTTCCGCCGAGAAGATGAAGCCCAAATGGGAGAAGGTCAGCCCGATGGGGGGCCTCAAACGCATCTTCGGCCCCGACGGCCTGATGCAGTTCGCCCAGACCTTCGCCAAGCTGATCGCCGTCTCGATCATCTGCTGGATGGTTTTGAAGCCGCACATGCGCGAGTTCGAGAACATGGCGGCCATGTCGCCGCTGACGATCCTGCCGCTGGCGCGGGACATGATGATTGCCCTGATGGCCTCGACCCTGGTCTTCCTGGTTCTGGGCGCTGGAGCCGACTTCATCTGGCAAAGGATGCGCTTCGCCAAACGTCAGCGGATGACCCTGGAAGAGGTCAAGGAGGAGTACAAGAACTCGGAGGGCGATCCGCACGTCAAGGCCAAGCTCAAGCAGATCCGCATGCAGCGCAGCCGCCAGCGGATGATGCAGAACGTCCCGAAGGCCACGGTCATCGTCACCAACCCGACCCACTATTCCGTGGCCCTGCGCTACGAGGCCGGCGACGCCGCCCCCGTCTGCGTCGCCAAGGGCGTCGACGCGCTCGCCCTGCGTATCCGGGAGGTCGCGCGCGAGCACGATGTGCCGATCGTGGAGAACATACCCCTGGCCCGCGCCCTCTACGCCGCCGTCGACATCGATGAGACCATCCCGCGCGAACATTTCGAAGCGGCCGCCAGGATCATCGGCTTCGTCATGCAGAAGCGGAAGCGGCGATAGCGCTGTATGATCAGCCCACTGATTCGCGGGGCTGACTTGCCATGACCGTCTCCAGCGCGCCTTCGGCGCCGAAGTTCGATTTCACCGTGGTCCTGATGGCGGTCGGTTTCGCCGTGGCCATCGCCGCCCTGGCCTGGCCCGCCTTCCAGACCGGCCCGCTGACGACGCCGCACATGATCCTGCTGGTGACCGTGGCCGCCGTCGCCCTGATGGGCCTGTTCGCCTTCAACCGCATCGACGTCCGCAGCAGCGACCGACCCGCCGGCGACGTGGCGGTGGAGATGCTGGACGCCATGGCCGAGCCCGCTGCCCTGGTCTGGGCCTCCGGCGCTGTGCTGGCCTATAACGGTGCCTGGGCCTCGCAGAACGGGGCGACCGTCAACCTGCCGAAGGGCAGGTCCGCCCAGGCCCTCTACATGGCCTTCGCCCAGGCGCGTCAGGGGCATCAGGGTCGCGCCATCGTCCTGATCGGCGAACGCGAGATCGAGGTTCTGATCGGTCAGGCCGGGGAGGGACGTTTCCTGGTCCGCGAGGCGCCCGAGGCGACCCTCAGCAGCACCCCGGCCGCCGTCGTTGCGCCGGCCTATGCCGCCTCGGCCGCAGACGGTCGCGCCATGGCCGCCGGCGCCCCGTTCGGCTCTGCGGTCATTGCCGGCGACGACATCTTCTCCTGCCGCGCCGAGGAGGCGAACCCCGCGCTCGCCACCCTGACCGGTCCCGCCTCGGCCCGGGACGCCGCCTTCGGCCATCTGTTCGATCCTGCCGGAGTGACCGAGGCGCGCACCCGGATCGCCGCCGGGTCGACCGGCCCGATCGAGCTGGTCGCCCGCGCCCACCCCGACCGGATGCTGCACCTCTACGTCGCGCCCGAAGATGACAGGCGCCGTGTCTGGCTGTTCGACGTCTCGGCCCAGAAGTCGATGGAGCTGCAGCTGTCGCAGGCCCAGAAGATGCAGGCCGTGGGTCAGCTGGCCGGCGGCGTCGCCCACGATTTCAACAATCTTTTGACCGCCATCCAGCTGCAGCTCTCCGAACTGCTGGAGCGTCATTCGGTCGGCGATCCCTCCTACGACGGCCTGAACCAGATCCGCCAGACCGGCATCCGCGCCGCCGACCTGGTGCGGAAACTGCTGGCCTTCTCGAGGAAGTCCACCGTCCGCCGCGAACGCCTCGACCTCGGCGAACTGGTCGGGGAGTTCGCCGTCCTGTTGCGCCGCCTGCTGCGCGAGGATGTGCGGCTGGAGACCGACTATGGCCGCGACCTGCCGGTGGTCCTGGCCGACAAGTCCCAGCTGGAGACGGCGGTCATGAACCTGGCCGTGAACGCCCGCGACGCCATGCGGGGGGTGGTCGAGCCCGGTGCCGGAGTCGTCACCATCAAGACCCTGCGCCTGACCCAGGCGGCCGCCCGCGCCCTGGGCTGGATGGAGGCACCTGAGGGCGACAGCGCCCTGATCGAGGTCTCCGACACCGGTCCCGGCGTGCCGCCCGAACTGCTGGACAAGATCTTCGAACCCTTCTTCACCACCAAGGCGGTCAACGAAGGCACGGGCATGGGCCTGGCCACCGTCTACGGCATCGTCCAGCAGGCCGGCGGCCACATCGGCGTGACCAATCTGGACGGGGCGGGTGCAGCCTTCCGCATCTTCCTGCCCGCCGCCTCGGAACAGGAGCTGGTCGAGGCCGGTCCCGTCGAGGCGAAGGTCAAGGCCGCCCCGCGCGACCTGTCCGGCAACGGCCGCATCCTGTTCGTCGAGGACGAGGCCGCCGTGCGCGGCATCGCCGCCCGCCTGCTGCGCCAGCGCGGCTACGAGGTTATCGAGGCCGCCGACGGCGAGGAGGCCCTGGCCCTGGCCGAGGAATGGGCGGGCCAGATCGATATGATGATCTCTGACGTCATCATGCCCGGCCTGGACGGACCCAGCCTGCTGAAGAAGGCGCGCCAGTATCTCGGCGACGCCCCGGTCATGTTCATCTCCGGCTATGCCGAGAGCGACTTTTCAGACCTGCTCCAGGACGAAACCGGCGTCTCCTTCCTGCCCAAGCCCCTGGACATCAAGACCCTCGCGGAGCGGGTGAAGCAGGAACTCCGGCCGGGTTGAATTGCTGCCCTCTCCCCTTGCGGGAGAGGGAGATCGCGCACGGCGGCGTTAGCCGCTGTTCTGGCGCGGTCGGGTGAGGGGTCGCACAGACTTGAAGCGTCATCGCGCGATCCGCTCATCTGGACCATCGGTGTGACCCCTCATCCGTCAGCCCCCCGATCAAGTCGGAGGGCTGCCACCTTCTCCCGCAAGGGGAGAAGGGCCGTTGCGGTCGCCCCCCTTGCCTCGCGGCCCGGCTTGCGCCCCTATGCGGCCCGTCCCTGTACCGGAGTTCCCATGTCCGCTCGTCGCCTGCTGAACGCGTCCGCCGCCTTCGCCGCCCTGCTGGCCGGCGCTTCCGCTGCCCAGGCCCAGGACTACGACATCAGCTTCGACAACGCCGTCCACCACGAGGCCCGGATCACCGTCACCTATCGCGACGTCGGCACGGCCCCGGTCCGGTTCCAGATGTCGCGCTCGTCGCCCGGTCGCTATGCGATCCATGAGTTCGCCAAGAACGTCTATTCCGTCTCCGCCGTCGACGGCCGCGGCCGCGCCCTGACCATCGAGCGCACCGACCCCTACGGCTGGACGGTGCCCGGTCACGATGGGACGGTCAGCCTCAGCTACACGCTGTTCGGTGACCGTTCGGACGGCACCTATTCCCAGATCGACGCGACCCACGCCCACCTGAACATGCCGGCGACCCTGGCCTGGGCGACGGGCTTCGACGACCGGCCGGTGACCGTGCGTTTCAAGCCCTTCTCGCCCGACTGGACCATCGCGACCCAGCTCCAGCCGCAGGCCGCCCCCAACACGTTTGCCGCGCCCAACCTCCAGTATCTGATGGACAGTCCGACCGAGCTCAGCGCCCACATGCGCCGTCAGTGGACAGTCGATGACCACGGCGTCACCCGAACCATCGCCATCGCCGCCCACCATGCCGGCACTGAGGAGGAGATGGACATCTTCGCCGAGCGCGCCCGCCGCATTGTGGACGCTCAGATCGCCGTCTTCGGCGACGTGCCCGACTACGATTTCGGAACCTATACCTTCATCGCCGACTACCTGCCGTGGGTGAGCGGGGACGGGATGGAGCATCGCAACTCCACCATCATCAACGACACGCGTTCGTTCAGGGAAGCGGACTTCGACCAGCTGGGCACGCTCAGCCACGAGTTCTTCCATTCCTGGAACGTGGAGCGGATTCGGCCTGACGAGCTGGAGCCGTTCGATTTCACCCGCGCCAATCCGACCCCGTCGCTGTGGTTCGCGGAGGGCTTCACCAGCTATTACGGGCCGCTGGCGATGCGCAGGGCGGGGGTGTCGAAGGTCGATGACTTCCTCGGCGAAATGGGCGGGCAGCTGAACTTCGTCCAGAACGCCCCGGGTCGTCGCTACGGCTCGCCCGAGGAGATGAGCCTGCGTGCGCCGTTCGTGGATGCCGCGACCGCCATCGACCCGACCAATGCGAACATCTTCGTCTCCTACTATCCCTATGGCGCGGTCATCGCCTTCGGCCTGGACCTGACCCTGCGCCAGCGGTTCCCGGGCAAGACGCTGGACGACCTGATGCGTGAGATGTGGCGCGTCCACGGTGTGACCGAGCGGCCCTATGCGCCCGCCGACATCGAGGCCGCCCTGGCCCGCGTCACCGGCGACCCCGCCTTCGCCCGCGACTGGTTCGCCAGCATCATCGAGGGCAGCGACCTGCCGGACTTCGCGCCGCTGCTGGCCCAGGCGGGGATCGTCATCCGCCCCGCCAATCCGACGGCCGCCTGGGCCGGTGCCGTCCGCCTCCCGGCGACCGGCGCACCGGTCATCGCCGCCGCACTGGCGCCCGACACGCCGCTCTATGCAGCCGGGCTGAATCGCGGCGACCAGATCGTTGCGGTGGGTGACAGGGTCATCGCCGGTCAGGCCGACTGGACCGCCGCCCTCGCCGCCGCAAGGCCGGGCGACGAAGTCCCGATCCGCTTCCTTCAGCGCGGGGTGGAGCGATCCGCCACCTTGCGCTTCGCCACCGATCCTTCCTTCAATCTGATCCGCGCCGAGGCTGGCGGCGGATCGGTTCCGCCGGAACATCTGGCCTTCCGTGAGGCCTGGCTCGGCGCTGCGACGGAATGATTGTTCAGGATTTTATTCCGTCTCTGCACTTGCGCCGAATGGGGTCGACAGCCATCTGAAGGCGAGCGATCTTCGAACCCCGCCAAGATTTTCGGACTGTCCGTTTGGCCCGAAAATTTCCGATAAACCCGCCGCCGGACTCTCCGACCTCAGACAAGTGTCTGATTTTACTGAGGTGACTAGCCGGTTCGTCCGTTTGGTCACCCTGTCTTTGGTCCGGACGAAGCCGCCCGCCCCGCGTCCTGGAAAGTCTCCCGATGCTCGATCGCCGCAGTCTCATGTTCTCCGCCGCCGGCGCCGGTCTGCTCGCCACCTTGCCGGTTACGGTGTTCGCCCGGCCGGAACAGGACGCCGAGCTCGACGCCCTTCTGACCGAATGGTTCTACGACAACGTCGAGCGCAACCCGACCTTCGCCACCAGTCTCGGCATCGACAAGGACGATCGGGCGCATCTCGCAGGCCGTCTGGGTGACCTGAGTCTTGAGGCAGAGGCCAGGGACAAGGCGCGCGAAATCGCCCGGTGGGAGCGGCTCAAGGACTGGCCGACCGGGACCCTGTCCGACAGCATGAAGGTCACCCTGGCGGTGTCACAGTTCCAGGCCGAGACGGCCGCGATGCGCGCCGAACTGCCCTTCGCCGGCTCCCCCTATATCGTGGCCCAGAACGGCGGCGCCTATTTCAGCGTCCCCGACTTCATGACCAACCAGCATCGGGTCGAGACGACGTCGGACGCCGAGGCCTTCCTGTCACGGCTGAAGGCCTTCGCGGTCCAGCTGGATCAGGAGAGCGCGCGGCTGGAGGTGGACGCCGAGGCGGGCATCACCCTGCCGGCCGTGATCATGGACAAGACCCTGACGCAGTTGAAGACGCTGCGCGACACGCCCGCCGCCGAGATGGCCATGGTCCAGGCCCTGGTCCGCAAGGCGGACGAGAAGGCGATCACCGGCGACTGGGGCGCCCGCGCCGTCGTCATCGTCGATCAGGAGATCAAACCCGCCCTGACCCGCCAGATCGCGGTGTTCGAGGCCCAGCGCCCGGACGCCTCGACCGACGTCGGCGTGTGGCGTCTGCCTCAGGGCGAACGGCTCTACAACCTCGGCATCCGGGGTTACACGACCACCACCTACACCGGGGCCGAAATCCACGAGATCGGCCTGCAGCAGGTCGCCTCGATCCAGGCCGAGATCGACACCATCCTCAAGAGCCTCGGCATGACCGAGGGCACGGTCGGCGAACGGGTCAATGCGCTCGGCCAGGACCCGCAGCACCTGTGGCCCAACACCGACGAGGGCAAGCTGGCCCTGATCGCGTCGCTGAACGAGATGGTTGCGGCCATCACGCCGCGCCTGCCGGAGGTCTTCTCGACCCTGCCCCAGGCGCCGGTCGAGATCCGGCGCGTGCCGGTGTCGATCCAGATCGGGGCTCCGGGCGGCTACTACGTGGCGGCGTCGCTGGATGGGTCTCGACCCGGCGCCTACTACATCAACCTGCGCGATACGGCGAACCGGCCGAAATGGTCCCTGCCGACCCTGACCTACCACGAGGCGTCGCCGGGCCATCATTTCCAGATCTCGATCGCCCGGGAAGCGGGAACCCTGCCGATCTATCGTCGGGCCAGCGGTTTCTCGGCCTACAACGAAGGCTGGGCCCTGTATTCGGAACGCGTCGCCGCCGACGACCTCAACATGTACGAGGGTCATCCGCTGGGCCGGATCGGCTATCTCCAGGCCTATCTGTTCCGCGCGGTGCGTCTCGTCGTCGATACCGGCCTGCACGACAAGCGCTGGAGCCGCGAACGGGCCATCGCCTATATGATCGCCGAGGCCGCGACCCCCGCCAATGCGGCCCAGTCGGAGGTCGATCGCTACATCGTCTGGCCAGGTCAGGCCTGCTCCTACAAGCTGGGTCAGACCGTGATCGAGGGCCTGCGTCAGGAGGCGGAAGCGAAGCCCGGCTTCGACATCAAGGCCTTCCATGACCGGATGTTGCTCAACGGCTCGGTGCCGCTGGCGGTGCTTCAGGGCATCATGCGGAGCTAATTCTCCCCCATCGGGGGGAGGGGGACCACGAAGTGGTGGAGGGGGCGGGCCTCAAACTCCGGCGTCTGGGGCGAGCCCCCTCCCGTTGTCGGATCGCATACGATCCTTCCTCCACTACGCTTCGCTTCGAGCCCCCTCCCCCAAGGGGGGAGGATTGGAGGCGACCTCGGCGGCGATGTCCGGATCGGCCGCCGCCTCCGCCAGCAGCCAGTCGCGGAAGCGGGCGATCTTGGGCGACCGCCGGCGGTCTTCCGGCCAGGCGATGAAATAGCCATCGGACAGTCTCACCGTCTGGCGGAACGGCCGGACCAGCAGGCCCGCCCTGATCTCGCGGGCGAACAGGATGGGCGACCCCAGGGCGACGCCCTGACCGCCCATGGCCGCGGCGACCTCCAGGCCCTGGATGTCGGCGCGCAGCCGGGACGCGGGCGTCGCCCCCGTCGCGACCCCGGCGCAGGCGAACCAGGCCGCCCATTCCTTCTCGTCGCCCACCCGGGGCGCGTCGACCAGATCGGCTGGATCCCTCAGTTCCAGTCGCTCGCACAGGGCCGGGCTGCACAGGGGCGTGAACACACTGGGCATCAGGAGGGCGCACTCCACGCCGGGCCAGTCGCCGTCCCCGGACCGCAGGGCGATGTCCATGTTCTCGCGCGCCAGGTCGATGATGGTCGGACTGGTGTCGAGCCGCACCGCCAGCCCCGGATTGGCGACCTGAAAGGCACCGAGGCGGGGTGCCAGCCACTGGGTCGCCAGGGTCGTCAGGGTGGTGATCGACAGTACCCCCTGGTCCGCCTCGGTCACCTCGGCGAAGGCCCGCCGCAGCAGGGTCAGGGCCTCGGTCGCCGCCCGCGACAGCCGCTCGCCCTGTTCGGTCGGCTGCACCTCACGCGGCAGTCGCCGGAACAGGCTGAACCCCAGCCGCGTCTCCAGCGCCTTGATCTGCCAGCTGACCGCTGCCTGGGTCATGCCGAGTTCCTCCGCCGCGCGGGTGAAACTGTTGAGACGCGCCGCCGCTTCGAACACGCGGATCGACGAAAGCGGCAGGCCGGAGAGGGGATCACGCATAAGTTCACCTAGGGCTGACCCGTCATACTACTGGTTTGCGAGCGGGCGATGTCAAGCCGATATGTCCGTCATCAAAGGCAATCGGCACAGGAGGCCGCTATGGAAGAGGTTCATCGTACGCATAAGGACGCCGCATGGGGATGGCTCGCCGTGGTCCTCGCGGTTCTGGACGGTTTCCCCAGGCGCCGCGCCCGGGCCCGGACGGCGCGTCCCCGGGCTTCGGAGGTGGTGACGCCGTGGAGCCACAATTCGCCGAGCGGCTGGTCGGCCTGACGGATTTGTAACGACAGAGCGCTTGTCCAGAGGGCGCGGTTGGTGACCAATGCAGCCCGACGTTTTCGGGAGCCCTCCATGATCGACCGCCGCCGCCTCATGTTTACCGCCGCCGCCGGTGCCAGCCTGATGGCGGCCGGTCAGGTTATCGCCCAACCCCAGGCCGGAGCGGCATCGGCGGCCTTCACGGCCGTGATGAACTCGATCGTTCAGGAGACGCTGATGACGTCTCCGGAACTGCTGACCTCGCTGGGCTTCGACAAGGGGCCGAACGCAGCGAAGAAGGCGCAGCTCGACGACCGGTCCCAGGCCAAGATCGATGCGGACAAGGCGACCTTCCGGCGCCAGATGACCGAGCTGAAAGCCGTCGACCGCGCGGCCCTGAGCACTGACGAGAAGGTCTGGTACGACTCGCTCGAGTATTTCGGCGACACCGCCATGATCGGCTACGACTTCCCCTACGGCGGCGGCTTCAGCGCCTCGCCCTACAGCGTTAGCCAGCTGACCGGGTCGTATCAGGGCATTCCCGATTTCCTCGACAGCCAGCATTCAATTGAGACCGCGGACGACGCCGAGGCCTATCTGAGCCGCGTCTCCGCCTTCGCTACGGCTCTGGATCAGGAGACGGCGCGGATCGAGGCGGAGTTCGAGGCCGGGGCCGTTCCGCCCGACTTCGTCATCGCCCGCACCCTGAGCCAGATGGACGCCCTGATGTCGCCGGGCGCGGCAGGGACCACCCTGGTTCAGTCGGTCGTCCGCCGGACGGGTGAGAAGTCGATCGCCGGCGATTGGGGCTCGCGCGCCGAGACCCTCGTCAACGACGCTGTCTTCCCGGCCCTGAACCGTCAGGCCGATGCCCTGCGTGCGCGTCAGGCCGGGGCGACCCATGACGCCGGCGTCTGGCGCCTGCCCAACGGCGAGGACTTCTACCGCTTCGGCATCCGCAGCTACACGACGACCAACCTGTCCGGCGACGAGATCCACGAGATCGGTCTGGCGCAACTGGCCGAACTGTCCGCCCGCGCCGACGGCCTGTTGAAGGCGCAGGGGTTCACACAGGGGTCGGTCGGCGCGCGGATCAAGGCGCTCGGCGAAGACCCGACCCAGCGCTACCCGAACACGGACGAGGCCAAGGAACAACTCCTGCGGGACCTCAACACCCAGACGGAAGAAGTGCGGCGTCGCATGCCCCAGTATTTCGGCCGCCTGCCGCAGGCCGCGGTCGAGATCAGGCGCGTGCCCAAGGCGATCGAGGCCGGGGCGCCGGGCGGCTACTACAACTCGCCGGCGCTGGATGGGTCGCGGCCGGGCATCTACTACATCAACCTGCGGGACACGGCCGAGTGGCCGAAGCTGCAGTTGCCCACCCTGACCTATCACGAGGCGGTGCCGGGCCATCACCACCAGATCGCCCTGGCGCAGGAGCGGGCCGACACGCCGCTGCTGATGAAGGTGCTGGGCTTCTCGGCCTATTCGGAGGGCTGGGCCCTCTATGCCGAACAGCTGGCCGATGAGATCGGCATGTATGAGAACGACCCCTACGGGAAGATCGGCTACCTCCAGTCCCTGATGTTCCGGGCCACCCGGCTGGTGGTCGACTCGGGCCTGCACGCCAAGCGCTGGAGCCGGGAACAGGCGATCCGGTTCATGGTCGACGCCCTGGGTGACGCCGAGAGCGCGGTGACCACCGAGATCGAACGCTACTGCGTCTGGCCGGGGCAGGCCTGCTCCTACAAGCTGGGTCACACCAAATGGGTCGAGCTGCGCGAAATGGCGAAGGCGACTCTGGGCGACCGGTTCGACATCAAGGCCTTCCACGACGCGGGGATGAACACCGGCGGGGTTCCGCTGACGGTGCTCGAGCGGGTCATCACCGAATGGACCGCGGCCCGGGCCGCCGCCTGATTCTCGAAGCCAGGACACAGACATGATCGACCGCCGCCGCCTGCTCGCCTCCGCCGCCGCGGGGGCGGGGCTGGCCGCCCTGCCGTCTCTGGCCTTCGCCCGCGCGGACGAGGACGCGCGCCTCGACGCCATCCTGTCCCGCCAGTTCAACGAGGACATGGACGGCTCGCCGCAGGGCGCGACCGGGCTGGGGCTTGATGTCGGCGACCGGGCAGGGCTGCGGAGCCGGCTGGACGACCGGTCGCTGGCCGCCGCAGAGCGGGAGGCGTTCCGGGCGCACGAACGGCTGCAGGACCTTCAGACGATCGACCCGGTCGCTCTCTCGGCCGAGGGGCGGGCCAGCTACGATGTTCTGTCGTTCCAGAGGGAGATCGCCGCCGAGTCGGCCGGCTTCGCCTGGCACACGGCCGACAGCTGGCGGCGGACACCCTATGTCGTCAGCCAGATCAACGGCGCCTATGTCGACGTCCCGAGCTTCCTTGACACCACCCATCCGGTGAAGACCCGCGAGGACGCCGACGCCTTCATCGAGCGGCTGAGCGCCTTCCCGGCGGCTCTCGACGGCGACACCGAACGCACCCGGGTCCATGCCGGTCTGGGGATGGTCGCGCCCGACTTCATCCTCGACAAGGCGATCCAGCAGCTGACGGCGCTGCGCGACCAGCCCGGCACCGACCAGGCGATGGTCCGCAGCCTCGCCCGCAAGATGGCCGAGGCAGGGATCCAGGGCGACCACGTGAGCCGGGCCGGGACCCTGCTGGACGGGCCGGTGAAGCAGGCGCTGGAGCGGCAGATCGTCGAGTTGCAGCGTCAGCGAGTTGATGCGGTCCATGACGCCGGGATCGGCGGCCGTGTGGACGGCCAGTCCTACTACGCCCTGAACCTGAGGGCCTATACGACCACCGGAACGCCGTCGTCGGAGATCCACGACCTGGGTCTGGAACAGGTTGCCGACCTACAGGCCCAGGCTGACGAACTGCTGAAGGGCGAGGGCTATACGCAGGGGACCGTCGCCGAGCGGATGGCGGCGCTGCGGACCGAGGCGCGGTTCGTGTGGCCCAATACGGACGCCGGTCGTGCGGACCTTCTGACCTTTGTCAACGCCGAGATGGAGCGGGTTCGGGCACGGATGCCAGAGGTCTTCGCCCGTGTTCCGACGAGCGAGTTCCTGGTTCAGCGGGTGCCGCCGGCGATCGAAGCGGGGGCTCCGGGCGGTTACGCTCAAGGGGGCAGCCTCGATGGGACCCGGCCGGGCATCTATTTCATCAACCTGAAGGACACGGCGGACTGGCCGCGCTGGACGCTGAAGACCCTGACCTATCACGAGGCGGCGCCCGGCCATCTGTTCGAGGGGGCGCTGGCCCTGCAGTCGGCGAACCTGCCGCTGTATCGCAAGACGGTGGGCTTCTCGGCCTATGGCGAGGGTTGGGGTCTCTATGCGGAGCGGCTGGCCGATGAACTGGGTCTCTACGAGGGCGATCCGTTCGGCCGCATCGGCTATCTGGAGAGCTTCCTGTTCCGAGCCTGCAGACTGGTGGTCGACACCGGCCTCCACGCCAAGGGGTGGAGCCGCGAAGAGGCCATTCGCTACATGGCCGAGAACGTCGGCGATCCGAACGAGACCGAGATCGACCGCTATTGCTCGGCGCCCGGTCAGGCCTGTTCCTACAAGATGGGCGAGATCGCCATCACCGGTCTGCGGGAAGAGCTGAAGGCGGGGCCGAACTTCGACCTGAAGCGGTTCCACTCGGCGGTGCTGGACGGGGGGAGGATGCCGTTGACGGTGCTGGAGCATCGGGTGAGGACGGCCTTCGCCTGATCACCCCGCGACCAGGGCCTCGATGTCGGCCTTTGCGCCCATCACTGGCTGACCCAGAACGCAGGCCAGTAGTCGCTGGGGACGCCCCAGCATTCCGACATCCCCGACGACGACTTCAGGACGAAGCCTTGCGCCGTCCAGACCCAGCTGTCGGCCATGCCGCAGTCGCCGAGACCCCGCCCCTTGTTGAAGGCGTCCAGCACCCGGGTCGCCGGGTCGTAGGCCGAGTTGACGAGAAACTCCTCGGGCTCGCCGGCCATGGTGGGGAAGGTCAGCCGACGCGGATTGGTCCCCTCGGGCGTCGTGGTGAAATAGCCGTTGATCAGGTTGTAGGCACCCGCGCCGCAGGGGACGCCCCACAGGACGGTGCTCGCATCCAGCCGGGCGGAAGAGATCACCGTCTGCAGGGCAGGGTTGAACTCCGTGTCCGCCCGGCACTGGACCAAGGCGGGCAGGGCCTCAAGTGCGGCCGGGAGGGTCTGGCCTTCCTGATCGCCGTATCCGGCCTGGGACACGGCCCGTGCCGGAACCAGGCGGGGCAGGGCGGCGGCGGCGGGCACCACCGAGGCCGGGCGCGCGCCCTTGCGGATCAGGGCGGTGGTCGTGCCGAGCCGCCCCTGACGCTCGTCGATCCACAGCAGGGAGGCGGCGACGCCGCTGAGCGAGATCGGCACGGTCTCCGATCCGGCGTTCAGGGACATGGTCGGGCTTTGGGCCATCGCGTCGATCAGGCTTCGCACGCTTTGCGGATCCGCCGTCGCGACAGGGAGAGCATCCTCGCCGGTTGCCGCCGTCAGGCCGTTGAAGGTGGTGTTGTCGATGTTCGCGGTCACCGGGCCGTCAAACGATCCGCTCTCGGGCCAGAAGCCGACGAAGACCTGGGGCCGGGCATCCGGTCCGGCCGCCATGGTGATGCGGACCCATCCCGAGCCCTCGGTCGCATGGCCGAAGGCGTGGCAGGTTCCGATATTGTCGCAGACGGCGAGCCAGTCGCGGAAGGTCCGTTCGGTCGGATTTCCATCTTCCGCGCCGGCGCTTCCGGCCAGTCCGCGTGCGGCGGCCCCGACATCGGCCCTGGCCGACCGGTCATCGCCGCACGAGGCCAGAAGGGCCGCCACGGCCATCAGTGTGATCACACGCATTTCCCGTCCCCCGTCGCAGACCGGTCAGACCTTGCGCAGTGCCGGCGGCCTGTGCGCGGCGCGGGCACCGGTCTTGCCGCTCTCGACCAGATAGTCGGTCTTCTCGGGGGACGCCGCAACCTGGTGCGTCTTGATTGGTGTGGGCCTGGCCTCGACATCAGTGAAAGGGGCTCGCATCGGTTTCACGTCAACCAGGATCGGCACTTCGCCAACGGCGGTGATTCAGCGTTCGCTCTCATCGTTCATGGGGCGTATCCCATCGGACCAAGGCGCGTCCTTCCGCCGGAAGGAACCAGTCCGATCGTCCGGGGCTCAGCGTGACCGCAGGCGGCTGTTCGGGAGCGGGGTTGATCGGCGACGCCTCGCCCTTTGCCTCGCGCGCCCGTCGTCGCTATACCGCCGCCACCCCCAGAAAACTGCAGAACAGGACGTAAGCCGCATGGCCAAGATCAAGGTCGCCAATCCCATCGTGGACATCGACGGCGACGAAATGACCCGCATCATCTGGCAGTGGATCAAGGACAAGCTGGTCTTCCCGTTCGTCGACGTCGAACTGGACTACTACGACCTGGGCATGGAGCACCGCGACGCCACCGACGACCAGGTGACGATCGATGCCGCCCACGCCATCCAGAAGCACGGCGTCGGCGTTAAATGCGCCACCATCACCCCTGACGAGGCGCGGGTGAAGGAATTCGGCCTGAAGAAGATGTGGAAGTCGCCGAACGGCACCATCCGCAACATCCTGGGCGGCGTGGTCTTCCGCGAGCCGATCATCTGCCAGAACGTGCCCCGGCTTGTCCCGGGCTGGACCCAGCCGATCGTCGTCGGTCGTCACGCTTTCGGCGACCAGTACAAGGCCACCGACTTCCTGGTCCCCGGGCCCGGCAAGCTGATGATGACCTTCACCGGCGACGACGGAAAGGTCATCGAGCACGAGGTGTTCCAGTTCCCGTCGGCCGGCGTCGCCATGGGCATGTACAACCTCGACGACTCGATCCGCGACTTTGCCCATGCCTCGTTCAGCTATGGTCTGAACCGCAACTTCCCGGTCTATCTGTCGACCAAGAACACGATCCTCAAAGCCTATGACGGTCGCTTCAAGGACATCTTCCAGGAGGTGTTCGACGCCGACTACGCCGACAGCTTCAAGGCCGCCGGACTGACCTATGAGCACCGTCTGATCGACGACATGGTCGCCGCCGCGATCAAGTGGTCGGGTGGCTTCGTCTGGGCGTGCAAGAACTACGACGGCGATGTGCAGTCCGACGTGGTGGCCCAGGGCTTCGGCTCGCTGGGCCTGATGACCTCGGTGCTGCTGACGCCGGACGGCAGGGTGATGGAGACCGAGGCCGCCCACGGCACCGTGACCCGCCACTTCCGCCAGCACCAGAAGGGCGAGGCCACCTCGACCAACTCCATCGCCTCGATCTTCGCCTGGACGGCCGGCTTCAAGCACCGGGCCAAGCTGGACGACAACTCCGAACTGCTGCAGTTCGCCGAGACGATGGAAAAGATCGTGGTCGACACCGTCGAGGCCGGCTTCATGACCAAGGACCTGGCGCTGCTGGTCGGCGATCAGCAGGGCTGGCTGACCACCGAGGGCTTCCTCGACAAGGTCGCCGAGAACCTGAAAAAGGCCCTGCCGAACGTCGGCTGAGCCAACCCGGTTCGAATCTTTCCACCCCGCCGGAGCTTCTCCGGCGGGGTTTCGTTTGAGCGACGGGCTGCGACGTGCATTGATGGCGTCTGCGTCGGAGGAGGGGAGACCACCGCGTGAAAAACGTATTCGGCAATCTGGTGCTGGCTGCTATCGCGCTCGCGGTGGTCAGCTTCTTCGCGGCCCCGGCCGTAGCCTTCTTCGGCATCCGCTCGGCCGCCCAGTCGGACGATGTAGCCGGGCTGCAGCGGCTGATGGATTTTGACGCCGTGCGCGCCTCGCTGCGGCCGCAGCTGTCGGGCCGGCCCGAGGCCCTCGCCCCGCCACCCTCCTTCATGAACGACCCGATCGGCGCCGTCCGCCGTCAGTTCGAGGAGACGGTCGCACCACAGGGGCCGAACCCGGACGCCTATCTGACCCCGGACGCCATCGACGGCCTGACCCGCGCCGAGGGGCGCTACGCCGCCGTGCGCGCGGCCCGGCCGGGGACCGACGAGACCTCCGCGCCCTGGCCGCAGCCGGTCTACTGGGGCGTGAACCGCGCCAGGATGGCCGTCACCGACCAGGGCGGGTCGGACACGGTCTTCACCTTTGAGCGGAAGGGTGCCTTCGAGTGGAAACTGGTTCACATCGGCCTGCCCGACGGTTCGACGCCGCAACCTGCCGCGGCGGCCGCCCCGCCCGTAACCCCCGCTCCGGAGACGAAACCATGAAGGGCCTGATCAAGGGTGTTGTGGTCCTGGGGGTCGTCGCCTTTCTCGTCGCATGGTTCGGCTCACCCATCCTGACGGTGAACGCCCTGGTCACGGCGGCCAGGGCCGGGGACGAGGCCGCGCTGGAGCGACTGGTCGACTTCCCCGCCTTCCGCGACAGCCTCAAGGATGAACTGACCGCCCGGCTGATGGCGGAGGCGCAGGCCGATCCGGATGTGCGCAACAGCGGTCTGGGCGGGTTGGGCATGATGTTGGCGCCGATGCTGGTCGGCGGGGCGGTGGATGCCCTGGTCAACGCTCCGACCATCGCCGCCATGGTGCGGACGGCCGACACGCCCGATCCGACCGACGCCGCCGCTCGCACGTCCGGGCCGGGGGAGGAGGATCGGGACATCCGCCAGAGCTACGCCTATCGCGATCTGAATACCTTCGTGCTGGGCCTGACCGATCCCGACCGGCCGGATGAGACGCTGAAGCTGCTGCTGAAGCGGCAGGGGCTGTTCGGGTGGAAGCTGGCGGGCGTGGATTTGCCTGATCCTCCCCCGTCGGGGGAGGTGGCGCGGAGCGAAGCGAAGTGACGGAGGGGGCTCACCGCAGGCCCGGTGTCTGAGGCCGGCCCCTCCACCGCTTCGCGGTCCCCTCGTCGGCTCGCATGCGAGCCTTCCTCGACCCCCGATGGGGGAGGATTACTGCTGCTGGGCCGCGATCCAGGCGTCCATGCGACGGTCGAGCAGGTCCAGCGGCAGGGGGCCGTCGACCAGCAGGGCGTCGTGGAAGTCGCGGACGTTGAACCGTTCGCCCAGCGCCGTCTCCGCCCGGGTGCGGATGGCCCTCAGCCGGATCTCGCCGATCTTGTAGGCCAGGGCCTGGCCCGGCCAGCCGATATAGCGTTGCAGTTCGGTCTCGATGTTGTGCGGCGACAGGGCGGAGTTGTCGGTGAAACAGGCGCGGGCCTGTTCGATGGTCCAGCCCATCCAGTGCATGCCGGTGTCGGCCACCAGACGACAGGCGCGCCACATCTCGTAGGACAGGCGGCCGAACCGCTCCTCTGGCGTGCGGTAGAAACCCATCTCCTCGCCGAGGAACTCCGAATACAGGCCCCAGCCCTCGGTGAAGGCGGTGACGCCGGCGTTGCGTCGGAAGGCAGGGCCGGCGGCGGCCTCCTCTTGCAGGGCGATCTGAAGGTGGTGGCCGGGCACCGCCTCATGCAGGGTCAGCGCGGGCAGTTCGTAGAGCGGCCGCTGGTCCAGCTTGCCGGTGTTGACGATGTAGCCGCCGGGCGTGCCCTCGGCGAGAGAGCCGCCGTTGTAGCGTCCGGTCGTATAGTTGTCCTCGATGTCCAGGGGCACGGGCCGGACGTTGTAGGTCAGGCGCGGCAGGGTGCGGAACAGGGTCGGCAGGCCGCCGTCGGCCCGTTTGGCCATCTCCGACGCCTTCTCCAGCATGTCCTCGCGCGAGGTGGCGTAGAACTGCGGAGCGGTCCGCAGGTGGACGAGGAAGCCGGCGAAGTCACCGGTCCAGCCCGAGGCGTTCATCTCGGTGTCCATGCGGGCGCGGATGCGGGCGACTTCATCCAGGCCGATCTGGTGGATCTGGTCGGGCGTCAGGTCGGTGGTCGTATAGCGGCGCGCCTCGAAGGCATAGAAGTCACGCCCGCCCGGACGGGAGCCGATGCCGACCTCGGCCGGGACGGCCGGCAGGTATTCGTTCCGGGTGAAGTCGACCCAGGCCTGACGGCGGGGCGCGATCTCGGCCGCGACGATGGCCGCGGCCCGCGCGCGTAGTTCGGCCTGGTCCGCTGCCGGGATGGTCGCGGGCAGGGTGGCGAAGGGGCGCAGCAGGGGATCGGTCGCGGGCGTGAACGCGGCCTCGTTGCGGAAGATGGCGAGGGCGCTTTCGACCACGGATTTCGGCTGGACGAAGCCGGTGTCCAGCCCGCGTCGCGCGTCGGCCAGGCCTTCGTCGTACCAGGCGGACAGACCTTCGAGGCGGCTCAGCCAGGCGTCGGCATCGGCTCGGCTGGTGATCCGGGTGCCGGCGGCCAGGAAGCCGGCGCTCTGTCCCGGCCCGCCCTCGGAGTTGAAGGCCAGACGGCCGCCGTCGAGGCCGATCGACTCGATCGACCGGTCGACAATGATGGCCAGGAAGTCGCGGTTCAGGGCGTCGTTGGACGACAGGGTCGAGGCGTCGATGGCGGCGAGGCGGCGCTTGAAGGCGTTCAGCGGTTCAAGGCGGGCCAGCTCGGCGGTTCGCGAGACGTCGGACAGTCGGGCCTTGGCCGACTGGTCGCCCTCACGCGCCGCCTGCTCGGGGCTGAGGCTCAGCTGCCAGGCGTCGTAGTCGGCGATCATCGAGGCGAGGGCGGCGTTCTCGGCCATGGCGGTCGGGGGGACGGCAGTCTGGGCGGCGGCGGTCATCGCCGGGGTGGACAGAAGCAGGCCCGCGACTGCGGCGACGACGAAGCGATTCATAGGCAACCCCCGAATGAGGGCGTCATGGGGACGGAGGCAGAGGCGTTCGTCAATGGGGTGTCGTCCCTTCTCCCCATGCGGGAGAAGGTGGCGGCCGAAGGCTGACGGATAAGGGGTCACGCGGTCAGTCGGGGCGAGCTTTCCGAGGTCTGCGGTCAGGCCTGTGTGACCCCCCACCCGACCGCGCCAGGACGACGGATTCGCCGCTGTGCGCGGGCCCCCTCTCCCGCGAGGGGAGAGGGGACTGACTTAACCCGCCAGCGCAGCCCTGACCGCCGCCAGACCCTCTTCGGCCTTGGACCCGTCCGGTGCGCCGCCCTGGGCGAAGTCGGCCTTGCCGCCGGCGCCCTGGCCGCCCATCGCGATGACGGCGGCGCGGGCGAGGTCGGCGGCGTTGACGCGGTCGGTGACGTCAGAGGTTGCGGCGACGGTGACCGCCGCCTTGCCGTCCGTGACGCCGATCAGGGCGACAACGCCGGAGCCGACCTGGGTGCGGAACTCCTCGGCCACGCCGCGCAGGCCCTTGCCGTCGACGCCGTCGAGGATGCGGGCGATCAGTTTGATGCCGTTGATCTCTTCCGGGGCGGCCGGTGCCGATCCGCCGCCGCCCAGGGCCAGCTGTTTCTTCAGATCGGCGACCTGTTTCTCCAGCGACTTGCGTTCGGCCGACAGGGCCTCGACCCGGGCAGGAACGTCCAGGGGCTGAACCTTGAACGACTGGGCCAGGGATTTCGCGACCCCGGCCTGGGCCAGCAGGTACTGGCGGGCGGCCTCGCCGGTCACGCCCTCGACGCGGCGGATGCCGGCGGCGATGCCGGTCTCGCCGGTGATCTTGAACAGGGCGATGTCGCCGGTGCGGGCGACGTGGGTGCCGCCGCAAAGCTCGACGGAGTAGGGGCCGTTGTTGTCGCCCGTCAGGGCGCGGCCGAGGGTGACCACGCGGACCTCGTCGCCGTATTTCTCGCCGAACAGGGCGACGGCGCCGGCCTCAATGGCGTCCTCGGGCGTCATCAGCTGCGTTGTGACCGGGACGTTCTGGCGGATGACCGCGTTCACCTCGGTCTCGATGGCGGCCACCTGGTCCTCGGTCACCGGGGCGTTGTGGCTGAAGTCGAAACGCATACGTTCGGCATCGACCAGCTGACCCTTCTGGGCCACGTGCGGACCGAGCACATTCTTCAGCGCCGCGTGCACAAGGTGGGCGGCGGAGTGGTTGGCGCGGGTGGTCAGGCGCTGTTCGGCGTGGGCGCGCAGCTGGGCGCGGGCGCCGATGGTCAGGGTCCCGGACTCGATCTCGATCTTGTGGGCGTAGAGGTCGCCGCCGGCATGCTTCTGGACGTCAAGCACGACGCCGAAGCCCTGCTGGCCCGAGGCGTCGGTCCATCCGACCTCGCCGCGATCGCCGGTCTGGCCACCGCCCTCGCCGTAGAAGGGGGTCTGGTCGAACAGGACCTCGGCCGTCTGGCCGGGCTCCAGGGTGTCGATGGACTCGCCGTCACGCACGAGGGCCAGGACCTCGCCTGAGCCTTCGATGGCGTCGTAGCCGGTGAAGACGGTCGGGCCGAGCCGGTCGCGCAGGGACAGCCATTCACCGGCCGAGGCCGTCTGGCCCGAGCCCTTCCAGTTGGCCTTGCCGCGCTCGCGCTGCTGGGCCATCGCGGCCTCGAAGGCGTCGTTGTCGACGGTCAGGCCACGCCGACGCGCCTCGTCCTGGGTCAGGTCGAGGGGGAAGCCGTAGGTGTCATAGAGGGTGAAGGCGGTCTGGCCCGAGATCACGCCGCCGTCCGACAGGCCCGAGGTCGCCTCGTCCAGCAGGCCCATGCCTCTGCCCAGGGTGGTGCGGAAGCGGATCTCCTCCTGCTTCATCGTGTCCTCGATGGAGGCCCGGGCGCGGGTCAATTCGGGGAAGGCCTCGCCCATCTGGTCGACCAGGGTCGGGACCAGACGATGCATCATGGGATCGGCGGCGCCGAGCAGGTGGGCGTGGCGCATGGCGCGGCGCATGATGCGACGCAGGACGTAGCCGCGACCTTCATTGGACGGAGTGACGCCGTCGGCGATCAGGAAGGACGACGAGCGCAGGTGGTCGGCGATGACGCGGTGGCTGGCGGCCTGCGCGCCTTCAGCCTTCGTCGATGTGGCGTCTTCGGAGGCCGCGATCAGGGTCTGGAACAGGTCAGTGTCGAAGACCGAGTTCTTGCCCTGAAGCACGCTGGTCATCCGCTCCAGGCCCATGCCGGTGTCGACCGAGGGCTTGGGAAGGCTGCGAACGATCTCGTCGTTCTCCTTCTCGAACTGCATGAAGACGTTGTTCCAGATCTCTACATAGCGGTCGCCGTCCTCGTCGGGCGAGCCGGGAGGGCCGCCCGCGATATGGTCGCCGTAGTCCCAGAAAATCTCGGTACACGGACCGCAGGGGCCATTGTCGCCCATGGCCCAGAAATTGTCGGAGCCGGCGATGCGGATGATCTTGTCGTCCCCGAAGCCTGTGACCTTTTTCCAGATCGCGGCGGCCTCCTCGTCGTCGATATAGACGGTGACGAGCAGGCGCTTCGGGTCGAGGCCGTAGTCTTTGGTGACCAGGTTCCACGCGCGGTCGATCGCGTGTTCCTTGAAATAGTCGCCGAAGGAGAAATTCCCCAGCATCTCGAAGAAGGTCAGATGGCGGGCGGTGTAGCCGACATTGTCCAGGTCGTTGTGCTTGCCACCGGCCCGGACGCATTTCTGCGAGGACGTCGCGCGCGGGTAGGGTGGAACGGCGGCACCGGTGAAATAGTCCTTGAACGGCACCATGCCCGCGTTGACGAACATCAGGGTCGGGTCGTTCTGCGGCACCAGCGGGGCCGAGTGGACCTTCGTGTGACCGTCGGCCGCGAAGTAGTCCAGGAAGGTCGAGCGGATCTGTTTCAGGCTGGACATGGGCGGTTCAGTCGTTCGTGCGTCGGGGAATCGGGAACGGGCATATAGAGACCGGCGCGGCCGTGAGCCAAGGTTTTCCGGCCAGGCCTTGTCAGTCGGCGTCGTCGACTGCGTCCGGGGCGTCATCCTCGTCCGAGATGAGGGCGTCGAGGGCCTCGATGATGGCGTCGATCTGTTCGGCGCTGGCGGCGACACGCAGGACCGCACCGTCGCTGCCGCCGATCTCCAGCAGATAGCCGTCGTCGCTTTCGGCCAGGTTGAACTGGGTCAGGGTCGGGATGTCTTCGGCCATGGGGAGCCTCCTCGGCGGATCAATCGGCGGCGGGTGGAAGGCTCATGTTGTAGGGCGTCGGCATGACGCGGGGCAATGAGGAGCCGCGGTGCTATGATGTGGAATGTCCGCGCTTGAAGTCTGGTTCGACGGTGACTGCCCGCTTTGCCGGCGGGAGATCGCCTTGCTGCGGCGCCTCGATCGAAAAGGCGCGATTGTCTTCACCGATGTGGCGATAGCCACAGGACATTGTCCGATCGACCGCGCAGAACTGCTCAGCCGGTTTCATGCGCGGGAAGACGGGCGTCTGGTTTCCGGTGCCGAGGCCTTTGCGGCGATGTGGCGGGCGATTCCCTTGCTGGCGCCTTTCGGACGTCTGGCGAGAAACCGGCGGGTGCTGGCTGGTCTCGAACGGCTCTATCTGGTGTTTCTGAGGCTGCGGCCGGGCTTGCAGAAGGCCCTGGGTCGACGAGGCTGAGGGCGCCGTCTGCAGGGGCAGAGGATCGGCTGATTTGAAAAGAAAAGAGCCCGCCCGGACGAACCGGGCGGGCGGCTCCGCCCGACCCGAGCCCTGCGGGGGTCGGCGGCGGGTCGCGGGGACCGGCCGGGCGGAGTGTCTCTGGTCCTCCCCGAGTAGCGCAGCGAAACGGGGGAGGGGGACCGCGACGCGCTTGCGTCGTGGTGGAGGGGGCCAAAAGCACGCACCGGGTCCGGGGTCGCCCCCTCCACCCCCGCGCAAGAGGCGCGGCGGTCCCCCTCCCCCGCCAAGAGGCGGGGGAGGATTGTCTCGTTCAGCCCTCGAGGTCCTGCCCCTCGTCGGGCTCGGGCGAACCCAGCAGTTCCTCGGCGATCTTGGAGGTGGACTTGCGGACCTTGTCCTCGATGGCTGCGGCCATGTCGGGGTTGGCCTTCAGGAATGCGCGCACATTCTCGCGGCCCTGACCGATGCGGGTGGAGTCATAGCTGAACCAGGAGCCGGACTTTTCGATGATCCCGGCCTTGACGCCCAGGTCGATGATCTCGCCCAGCTTGGAGATCCCCTCGCCGTACATGATGTCAAAGATGACCTCGCGGAACGGCGGGGCGACCTTGTTCTTGACGACCTTCACGCGGGTCGTGTTGCCGACGACCTCGTCGCGATCCTTGATCGCGCCTGTGCGGCGGATGTCCAGACGGACCGAGGCGTAGAACTTCAGCGCATTGCCGCCGGTCGTCGTTTCCGGCGAGCCGTACATAACGCCGATCTTGTGGCGGATCTGGTTGATGAACAGGACGATGCAGTTCGACTTGGAGATCGAGGCGGTCAGTTTGCGCAGCGCCTGGGACATCAGACGCGCCTGAAGGCCCGGCAGGCTGTCGCCCATCTCGCCCTCGATCTCGGCCCGGGGCGTGAGCGCCGCGACCGAATCGATCACGACGATGTCGACGGCGCCCGAGCGCACCAGGGTGTCGACAATCTCGAGCGCCTGCTCGCCCGTGTCGGGCTGGGAGACCAGCAGATCGTCCAGGTTCACACCCAGCTTCTGGGCATAGCCGGGGTCGAGCGCGTGTTCGGCGTCGACGAAGGCGGCCGTGCCGCCTGACTTCTGGATCTCGGCCACGGTGTGCAGGGCCAAGGTCGTCTTGCCCGAGGATTCAGGACCGAAGACCTCGATCACCCGCCCGCGCGGCAGGCCGCCGATGCCCAGCGCCATGTCCAGACCCAGCGAGCCGGTCGACACCGAGGGGATGACGTCAGCGATTCCGCCCTTGCCCAGCTTCATGACCGAGCCCTTGCCGAAGGCGCGGTCGATCTGAGCGATCGCCGCCTCCAGGGCGCGCTGCTTGTCGCTGTCGTCCTTGCCCACCAATTTCAGATTCGCCTGAGCTGCCACCTTGCCACTCTCCTTTGCCATGATTCCTGTGAAACCCTGGGGAGAGGCCCGCCTTCGGTCCTATGACCGTGACCCGCTCCCTGTGAGCAGGACTATGTGCATGGTTTGTTCTGGTTGCCAATATGTTCTTTTCGGAACGACGGACGCAGCCGTCAGGCTACGTCCGTTTCTGACGCCTACTCCTTCAGATGCGGGTCCAGCAGGGCGTACCAGCTGGTGCTCAACCGTTCGAACTCGGCCGGGCACTGCTCTGCCCGTTCCGGCGTCAGCCATTCGTCTTCCAGCAGGTTGGCGTACTTCTCGGTGTCGGAGCCGTAAACCAGGCAGGTCAGGGTGTAGTAACGCTGCTGGCTCAGGCTGTGCTCGCCGGCGAATTCGCTCTCGTCGACCTCGGCGGCCTCTTCCGGGTCGGTGTAGAAGCTCAGGGCGCCGGCGATGGTGGACTGTTCGCCCTCGTCGCCGTCGATCAGCCACCAGGCGGCCAGACTGTCGACGGTGTCCTCCTCGCGGCCGGTGAAGGGGATCTCCAGCACGTCCACCAGGGCGTGACCGACCTCGTGGAAGACCGTGAACAGGAACGAGCCCGCGACGGCGTCCTCGATCTCTTCCTCGGTCTCGTAATAGGCGGCGAAGTTCTCGCGCTCCCCTTCGAACATCTCGATGCAGATCTGGATCTCGCGATCGTCGGGGACGTAGTAGGCGTTGTTCTCGCCGCACTCGGCGAAGCGCATGCCGATGTCGACCGGCAGGATCAGGCTCTCGTTCAGAACGTCGGCGACGTCCTCCAGCCAGCGCTCCTCGCTGAGCTGGGCGGCCAGCTCGGTGTAGTCATCGCTTTCCAGCACGGCCGGCCGGACGACGAAGTCGCCACGATCCTGAGCGGGGCGCGCGGCGGAGGCTTCGGCCGTAACGTCCTGGCAGGCGGAGATGGCCAGGGCCGCGAAGGTGAAGAGTGTGAAGCGACGCGCTTGCGCCCCGATCGAGATGGACATGCTGTTCCCCCTGAACGCGCTTTCTCTAGCGGTAACGATGGAGGGACGCCAATGGCCGGGCGCAGGTCGTCAGGCGATGTCAGGTCAGCCCCTGGCCGCCGCCAGGATCGGTCCGCCGTTGGGCACCTGGACGAGGACGGCGGTCAGCAGGCCGTCGCGGCCGGGGGCCGGCAGGGCGAACCCTCGCGCGGGCCCGCCCGACCATGAACCCAGACGAACCAGATCGCGCACGACCGAGGCGTGGGGGAGGGTGCGGCCGCCGTTCTCTCCGCGCGCCACCGGGACGGCGATCGGTCGGGGTTCGTAGCGGACCAGCCAGACGTCGGCGGGGGCGGCGAGCGGCGAACCGCCGGCCAGTCCCACGCCGCCGCCGCGGAAGATTACGGTCGGACCGGTGAAGGGGCGATGGGCGGCGATCAGGCGCTCAATGTCCGACATCCGCTGGCCGACGACATGGGAGCGGCCGTCGACGACCACCTGGGGCGTCCAGACGTTGTCGGTTCCGAGGCCCTGTTCATAGTCTCGCTGGCGTTGGGTGTAGGCGGGTTTGGCGAAGATGTCGGGCCAGCCCAGGTCGTCCCAGTAGGTGACGTTGAAGCTCAGCGTCAGGAGGTCGGGCCGGGTCGACAGCCGGACCAGATTGTCATTGGCGGGCGGGCAGGAACTACAGCCCTGGCTGGTGAAGAGTTCCACCACCGTGAGGTCGCCCGCAGGCGGTGGTGCGGGCACGGCGGCCTCGGCCGAACGGGTAGTGATGTGACCGGCGATCAGGGCGGCCGCGACCACGCCGACGGCGGCGAACAGGGTCAACCGGCGGCGCAGGTCGACGGCAAGGGCGAGGGCTTGGGGACGGCGCGACATGGGATCCTCTCCACGGGTTCGGGACCGTCTTCGGCCGCCGCCGCGTGAAGGTTACGCCGCGACCGGCGTCAGTGGGACGTGAGGTCCCGGACCGCGATCAGGGACTTGGTCAGGCCGGCGACAACCTCGTCGTGATGGGCGGCGTCCGGATAGAGAAAGCGGAACTGGGCCTTGTCCAGCAGGCGGGCGTGCTGGACGTCGCGCATGGCCGCGCCCATGTCGGGCGCCTTCTGCGAGAAGCCGTGGCGACGCTTGAGCAGCGAGCGGGCGCGGCTCTGTTCCGAGCGCCAGTGGAAGAAGGGGGCCGAGAAGTGGGGCTCCACCGGGAACCAGAAATAGGGTGTCTGGACGTAATAATGCGGGGCCAGCCGGCGGCATTCGGCGGCGAAAGCCTCCATGCGGGTCCAGTCGCCGACGTGCTCGATGACGCTGTTGGAGTGGACCAGGTCGAAGGCGTGGTCGGCATATTGCGGCAGGGCGCAGGCGTCGCCGTCGACGACCGTGAAAAGGCGAGGGTCGGCGACCTCGTCGATGCCGCCCGGATTGACCAGGGTGATCCGCACCTTCGACGCCTGCAGAAATCGGGAATCGAACAGGCTCCAGTAGTTCGCCTCGCCGCCCAGATCGATGATGTTCACCTCGCCCTTCGCGGCATGGATCCGGGTGATCAGATCGACGATTCGTTTGGCGCGGGCGCGGCGGAAGCGCGACACCAGCGAGTTGGGATCGGTGTTGTCCTGGAGGGCGTGAATCAGGTTCATGGCGACCCTGTTACCGCAGCGGCTTTGCGTTCCGCTTAAACGGCAGGGTTAGCGGGGTCCTAAGTGGGGCCGTCGGCGGCGGCAGGCGGCGCGGGCTCGGCGAAGCGGGCGGTCAGGGACAGGCCGCAGGCAAGGATCAGGCAGGCGGCAGCCGCTGCGGCCAGGGTGCCCTTTTCGCGCGGGGCGAGGGGGGCGAGGAACAGCAGGACCAGCACCGTCATCAGCGCCAGGACGCCGGGCAGGTCCATGCCGACGCCGAGGAAGACCTGGTGCGACAGGTTCAGGATCCAGGCCCCGCCGATCACTGTGGCGACGACCGCCGGGATCAGTGAGCGGGGGCTCTCGAGACGGGCGCCGACGACGGCGCAGGCCGCCGCCGCGGCCGCCGCCAGCAGGCCCGGCCAAATCAGGATCAGAGCGGCCTCGGGGGCTGCGGCCTGGGCCACGCAGCCGAGGACGAAGATCAGGGCGATCAGGCCGAGCCAGCCGCCCCAGACGGTTTTCGGAGCGCTCTGCGGCCAGGCGGTGAGGGCGATGGCGACGCCGCCGACGCCCAGGACGACTGGATCGAATCCGCCCAGCGCGAGGCTGGCGACCACGGCCGCAAGGACGACGCCGGCCAGCAGTTTCGGCCCGAGGGCCTGACGTCCGGCCAGCAGGGCAAGGGCGATCGAGGCCATCGCCAGACCGGTCCCGGCCTCCATCCACGGCAGACGACGCAGCAGGGTATAGTAGACATCGGCGGACTCGGCCCGGGACGAGAGTGGTCCGGCCAGCACGCGGACGCCGCCGGCGATCACGATCCCCATGGCGAGAACCCAGAGGCCCGACAGCATGCCACGTCCGACGTCGGCCGCGGTCAGCCGGGTTGCATGACGTGCGCCCCAGGCTGCGAAGGCGCCGAGCCCGGCGGTGATCGCCAGAAGGCTCCAGCCTAGACCCAGCGAGTGGACGATGGTGAACAGGCCCAGATAGTCGCCATAGACGACGTTGCGGCCCGCGACCGGAAGGGCGTCGGCGCGGATAAGGGCGTCGGTCGCCTCGAGCGCCTGGGACCCGATGTGCTGGACCGCGCCCTGATCGAGGTTGTCCGGGGTGGATGTGGGGGAATGGTACTGGGACGGGCGGCCGATGAAGGCGAAATTGACCCCGCCGATGCCCCGGTTCCTGGGGATGGTGAAGTCGGTGCCGTTCGGCATGTTCTCGTAGACGAAGATGGACAGGGAGCTGGAAGAGGCGCCGCCGTCGGCCCGGCGCGCGGCCCGGCTGAACAGGTCGATGGTCTCCTCGTTGCCTCGCCCTGTCTCGAACATGAAGGCGCGTCCGCCGCCGCCCCGGGCCTCGAGATTGACCACCGCTCCGATGCGGTCGCGCAGGGGATGTTCGGAGAAGAAGATGCGGGCGCCGTCGAGGTTCAGCTCTTCGGCGTCGGTGAGCAGGACGACGAGACTGCGGTCGGCCGGGCCGCGCACCCTGATCGCCCGGACGGCTTCAAGAACAGCGGCGACGCCGGCGCCGTCGTCGGCCGCGCCTGGAGAGTCCCAGGCGCTGTCGTAGTGGGCCATCATCAGGACGGCGGCGGCGGTCGGGTTTCGGCCGGGCAGGACGCCGACGATATTGACTGCCTGATTGCCCGCCGCCGCCGGGTCGCCGCCCCACTGGATCAGCCGATTGATGGTCTCGGGGGACAGGGCTCCCGCTTGCAGCGCCGGGGCAAGGCCGAGGGCCGTCATCCGGCCGAACAGATACGACTGCACCCGTGCATGGTCGGCCGATCCGACGGGGTGGGGGCGGGCTGCGATGGCGCGCACGTCGGTCATGGCCCGCGCGGCGGAAAAGTCGACTGCGGGGGTTTCGGTTCCGCGCGGGGCGGGGACCTGGAGGGCCCAGACGCCGATCAGGAGAGCGACCGCCAGCGATCCGAGAAACAGCGCCCACCGCATCGTGAATCCCCCTCGACGTTTCGCTGACCATAGGGCCCCGAGCCGGGCCGTGTCGACCGGGATCAGGCCGCCCGGCTGAGGGCGGAGGGCGCCTTGACGAACAGACCCTGGCGGCCGGTCACGGGCCGGAAGGCGACCGTGTCGCCCTCGATCCGCTCGTCGGCACCCAGGATCAGGACGCCGTCGTCCATCAGCCGTCGCTCCAGACCGTCCACGACCTGGCCGCGTTTGCCAGGGTCCATCTCCGAGAGGATGTTACGGCACAGGATGACGTCGAACCGGGCTCCGTCGGCAGGCGCGTCCAGAAGGTTGTGCCGGGCGAAGCGGACGGCGTCGCGCAGGGCCGGCTTGGCCACCCAAGCGTCGTCCGCCGGGTCGAACCAGTCAAGCATGGTCCGGGCCGAGAGGCCGCGCTGGATCTCGAAGGCGGTGTAGGTGCCCGAGCGTCCGCGCTCGACCGCGCGCTGGGACAGGTCCGTGGCGACGATCTCGACATTGGCGCCGTTGTCCAGCGCGGCCATGGCGAGCGAATAGGGCTCCTGTCCGTGGGAGCAGCCGGCGCACCAGACGCGCACCAGACCCCCGGTCCGGGCGTGGCCGATGGCGGGCAGGAGTTCGCGGGCGAATGTGTCGAACACGGTGCGATCGCGGCGGAACCAGGTCTCGGGGTTCAGCAAGGCCTCGATGACCGCCCAGCCGAGGCTGGCCACAGGCTTGGCCCAGAGGCTGGCCAGCATGTCGTCGACGCTGTCGAAGCCTTCGCGGCGGGCGACCGGTGCCAGCCGGTGCTCCGCCAGATGGATACGGTCGCGCCCCAGCCGGAAGCCGGCGCGCGAGACCATCAGGGCCTGTAGACGGTCGAAGTCGTCCTGGATCATGTGACAACTACTGCGCGGGTCATGACGGGCTTCAGACCGCTCCGACTTCAGAGAATTTGGAGTGCAGGATCTCGCTGTCGAACGGCTTCATGACGTAGTCGTCGGCCCCTGCGGACAGGGCCTCGGCGATACGGTCCGGAGCCGTCTCGATGGTGCAGAACAGGACCTTGGGCTTGTCGCCTCCGGGGGAGGCCCGCAGCCGACGCAGGAAGGTCAGGCCGTCCATCACCGGCATGTTCCAGTCGAGCAGAACGACGTCCGGCATCATGCCCGTGCAGTAGGAGAGCGCCTCGACGCCGTCCGCCGCTTCATCGACCTCGAAGCCGAGACCTTCCACGATGCGGCGCGCGACCTTCCGGATGATCCGGCTGTCGTCGACGATCAGGCAGGTGCGGATGTCCAACGCGGTTGTCTCCCGGCGGTCGGAATCACGCGCCGCTTCAACCGCCAATATCGCTTCCGGGCGGTTAACGAGGTGTTGGGATTCGGGATTAAGTCGGCATCCGTGCCGTGATCGAGACGCGGCCTTCCACAGCTTCGACCGTCAGCGTGCCGCCAGCCTGATCGGCTGTCAGCCAAAGCCAGTAGGGCTGGATCCACTGGCCCGCGAGGCCTTCGGTCAGGCGCAGGCCGGCCAGACCCGTCGCCGCCTCGGCCTTCAGCCGGGCCCGCGCACCCTCGGCGACGCCCTCGATCACCAGTTGCGGGCCCTCGCGCCGCACGGCGACCGTCGCGGCCCCGCCCATCGGCAGGGCGCCGACGGTCAGATAGGCCAGGTTAACGAGAGCACGGGCCTGGGGCTTGCCGAAGTCACCTTCTCCCAGGTTCCAGGCCAGGGTCGCGCGCCCGCCCGCGACGACATTGTCGACCAGGGACGTCAGCTCGGCACCCGTGAATCGCTCGGCGGTCGTCGCAGCCCCGAAGGCGACGCGGCAGAACTGGACCAGGGCGACCATCTTTTTCGCACTGTCGGCGATCAGGCCCATGGCGTCATCGCGCATGTCCTGGGCCGTCGGGTCGTCCAGAAGGTCGAGACCCGACATGATCGCGCCCGACGGCGAGATGAAGTCGTGGCAGAGTTTGGCGGCGATGAGGCTGGCGAGTTCGGGGCCGTCCACGGGCAGATCGGCCAACTGCGAACCAGACTGGGCGGGGAAGGCGGCGTCGGTCATGCGGGTCTCGGGCTCATCGTGGACTTCTGGATCAGTCGTCACCCTCGCGTGATTTGGCCCGTCGCGAAACCGTCCGCGATCCGCTATCCCCAGCCCATGACCGACAGACTTTCTTCCGACCTCGCCTCCGGCACCCTGCACGACACCCTTGCCGACATCGCTGAAGAAGCCGCCGCGGTCATCCTGCCCTTCTGGCGTGCGGGCGGAGAGGTCTTCTCCAAGGCCGACGACAGCCCGGTGACGCTGGCGGACCAGAAGGCGGAGGCCCTGATCCTGTCGCGGCTCGCCGCCCTCTATCCGGAAGTCCAGGCCGTGGCCGAGGAACAGTCGGAGGCGGACGGCAAGCCGGAGAGCGCGGCCGAGCGGTTCTGGCTGATCGACCCGCTGGACGGGACCAAGGGGTTCGTCCAGGGCAAGGAGAGCTTCACCGTCAACATCGCCCTGGTCGAGGGAAACCGTCCGACAGTCGGCGTCGTCTCGGCACCGGCGACCTCGCTGACCTGGCGCACCGCACCCGGCGGCGGGGCCCAGATGCGCCGCTACGGCGACGCCTGGCGCGCGATCCGGGTACGCAACCGGCCGGACGAGGGGTTCGCACTGTTGAGCCACAGCGTCACCGACGAGGAGGCGGCCCGCCTCGCCGCCCGCCACGGCTGCAGCCAATGGCAGGGTACGGATTCGTCGCTGAAATTCTGTCTGATCGCCGAGGGTCGTTTCGACGCCTATCCGCGCACCGGCCCGACGATGGAGTGGGATACGGCGGCGGGGCAGGCCGTGCTGGAAGCGGCCGGGGGGCGGGTGCTCGGGGTCGATGGCCAGCCGCTGACCTATGCCAAGCCGGGCTTCCTGAACGGGGCCTTCGTGGCGATGGGTGGGTAGGAGCGCTTCAGACCGCGCCCCTCTGAACGGTCATCAGTTCCAGACGCTTGAGCGCAAGCAGGATGCGATTGGCCTGCATGGTCGGCCACAGGGCCAGCTTCAGCATCAACGCCATGATGAGCAGCACGGCGGCCGGCAGTCCCCAGTGCAAGGCCGAGAGAGCATCGTCCGCCTGGAAAAACCGCCAGCCCGTCAGAAGCCCGGCGACGAACATCACCGCCTGGGCGGCCAGAATCACCACGCTGACCCAGCCGGACCGTCCTGCGAACAGGGACAGGGCCTGATCGACATGGCTGGTGTCGTCGCCGATCCGGCGTAGCAGTTCGCGTTCCTCCAGGGTGATTGCATTGTCGAGAATGTCGTCAGTCCGGGTCATTTTTATCTCCTTCCAGCACGGCGCGCAGGGCGCGACGGGCATGCATGAGGCGGGTTTTGATCGTGCCCGCAGGTACGTCGAGGGCCACGGCGATCTCGGCGATGCCGAGGTCCTCGAAATGGAACAGGGCGACTGCGGCGCGTTGGGCCGGCGGCAGCGTCGTTATGGCGGCGTGCAAACGGCGGGCATCGTCGCGGGCCTCGAAGTCGAGATCGTCGTGCACGGGTTCCGGCTCGGCGGCGGCGGCGCGCGAGATGTCCCGGCGTTGTCGGCTGGAAGCGATATCCCTGGCGCAGCGGCGCGAGACGATCCTGTAAGCCCAGGCAGGAAAGGAGCGCTCGTCCTGAAGGCCGGTCAGCCCGCGGGCGATCTCCAGCCACGCCGCCTGAACGCAGTCGCGGGCCGCTTCGCCGTCACCCAGGAGCCGCCAGGCGTGGGCGACCAGTCGCGGCTGCCAGCGTCGGACCAGATCGGAGAAGGCGCGTCGATCCCCGCCCTGAGCCGCCACGACGAGATACTCGTCCAACAGCCGCCGGGTGGTGGTGGTTCGTCCTGTGTCCGATCTCGTCATCGGCACATAGGTGACGCTTCCAGGGAGAACGGTTCAATCCGCGTCGATGAAATCGTCCGAAAACCACGCTTCTACGCTCTGACGGGTAGCCCCATCATCAGCCCCTGGGCGCGGTCGGCGATGACCGCAACGCCGTGGTCGCGGGCGGCCTCGGCGGCTTCGGCGAGGACGAAGGCGGCCTGATCCGGGTCGGAGCCCATCAGGTCGCTACGGGCGATCATGAGGCGAGCCATGGCCATCTGGTCCACGGCCCAGTCGATGGCCGAGGGTGCGCCGGTGCGGTCGGCGAGGCGGCGGCGGACGCGGGTCTCGATCCGGGTGAGTTCTGGCAAGTCGCCGGCGGCGGCCGCCGCGTCGATTTCGCGTGCCACCAGCAGGTCCAGCGCCAGTGCGCCGAGGATCGTGCCCCGGCCGGTGGTCAGGGCGACGGACTGGCGGATCGGCTCGATCGGCGCGGCCGGATCGATGGAACGGGCGATCTGGATGGCGACCCAGTCCAGCGGACTGTGATCGACAAAGAACTGGTCGGCGGCGGCTTCGAACATCTCGTGCCCGGTCTCCATCGCCGCGTCGTCGTTCGCCATGGCTGCCAGCGCCGAGAGGCCGGCGGCACACAGGGCCAGCGCGCGGGCGCGGGTCAGGGGGCGGGTGTCCGGCGAGGAAGCCTCCACCAGGGCGGTAAGGTCGCGGCCGGCCCGGTCCAGCAGGCGGGCGTCGCGCTGGATGATTCCGCCTTCCAGCGCCAGGGCGGCGGCGTCCAGCCGCAGATCGTCGGCCTCGAGCGGATTGTGTTTCGTCAGGGCGTGCAGGGCCGCGTCCATCAGTGCGGCGGCGTCCTGACGGTCGTTGGACTTCTCGCTGAGACGGGCCTGACGGGCGCGGATACGGGCATGGACGCCGGCGCAAGAGGCCAGGGTCGGCAGGCGCTTCGACGTCGCGTCGCGCACCATCTCGGCGGCCTGGACCACGGCGTCGCGGTCGCCGAACAGGTCGAACTTTATAATCAGGGCCTGGGCGCCGGCCAGCATGGCACGGGCGCGCTCGTCCTCCGTGCGCGCGGCCTTCAAGGCGTCTTCGGCGGTGGCGAGAGCGCGGGCGATGCTGTCGGGAGCGCCGGTGCGGCGGGCGTGTTCGCGCCACAGGATGGAGGCGCGATTCCAAGTCCGGGACGGACGCGAGCAGGAGACGCGGCCGCCGTCAGTGGTGAGGGACCTGGCCTCCCGCGCCAGCAGGTTGACGCCGATCAGCTCCAGCCAGCCGAGGTCATCGCTTTCGCGCGCCTGCACGAAGAGCCGTTTCATATCCTTGCCGAACTCGAACATGGCCACGTCGTTAGTCTCCGCACGTCCCGTATCGGGACCGTCTCAGGCGTTCACCTCCTTGTCTAGCAAACCCGACGCCGCAACCCGGTTCCATAGTCGGGTGTTGCGCCTTCGAATGGCGGTGCCTACCTGACCGTGACCGCAACACCAGGTGTTTCATATGACGATCCTCTTCGACTCCATCGACCTCGGCGCGATCCATCTCAAGAACAGGATCGCGATGGCGCCCCTGACCCGAAGCCGGGCGATCGCAGGCGAGGTCCCGAACCCTCTGGCGGTCGAATACTACGCCCAGCGCGCCTCGACCGGCCTGATCATCTCCGAGGCCACCCAGATCAGCCAGTCGGGTCAGGGATATCCCAACACGCCCGGCATCTTCACCGACGCCCAGGTCGCCGGCTGGAAGGCCATCACCGACGCGGTCCACGCCAGGGGTGGCAAGATGGTCGCCCAGCTGTGGCATGTGGGTCGGGTGTCGATCCCGGACTACCAGCCCGACGGCGGCCAGGCCGTTGCGCCCTCGGCGATCGCCGCGGTCGGCAATGCGATGAAGCGTGACTTCTCCCTGACGCCGTTCGAGACGCCTCGCGCCCTTTCGGTCGAGGAGATCAAGGCCATCGTCGGCGATTACGTCCACGCCGCCAGGATGGCCCAACAGGCCGGCTTCGACGGGGTCGAGGTCCATGCCGCAAACGGCTATCTGATCGACCAATTCCTGAAGGACGGTTCGAACCAGCGCGACGACAGCTATGGCGGCTCGGTGGAGAACCGGTCGCGCTTCCTGCTCGAAGTGGTGGCCGCCGTGGTCGCGGTGTGGGGCGCGGACCGTGTCGGAGTGCGGCTGTCGCCGTCCAACGGATCGAACGGAACGCGGGATTCCAGCCCGGAGACGATCTTCGTCCATGCGGCCGGTGCCCTGAAGCCCTTCGGTCTCGCCTATCTGCACATCATCGAGGGGGAGCCCGGGACGGCCATGGCCGGCTGGGAAGGCGCGCCGAAGCTGGCGGCGAAGATGCGCGAAGCCTTCGGCGGTCCGGTCATGCTGAACGGCGGCCTGACCCGCGAACTGGCCGAAAAGGCCATCGCTGAGGGTCGCGCCGACCTGATCAGCTCGGGCGTGCCGGTCCTGTCCAATCCCGACCTGGTCGAACGCTGGAAGCGGAACGCGCCTCTCAACGCTCCCGACAAGGCCACATTCTACGGCGGCGGCGCCAAGGGCTACACTGACTATCCGTTCCTGGAGACGGCGGAGGCGTAAGCCTTCAAAACACGTCCGGCTCAGGCGTCCTCGCGCGCCGGGCCGGGCGGTCACCGATCCGGCTCCAGGCCTCCGCCAAGGCGTCGACCGCCGCCTCGAGCTCTCGCTCTGGCAGGCAGTAGGGCAGGCGGACGAACCGGTCGAAGGCGCCGTCGACACCGAAGCGGGTGCCCGGCGCGATGATGACTCCGGACTTCTGGGCCTCCGTGACCAGGGTGCCGACGACCGGGCGGGGCAGGGCGACCCACAGCGACAGGCCGCCTGTCGGGCGGGTCGTCTTCCAGTCCGGCAGAACCTGAGCCAGCCGCGCGTGAAGCACGGCCTCCCGCGCGGCCAGTGCAGCGCGTCGCTCGACCACGGGTGTCTGGTCTCCAGCCAGCAGGTGGGCGGCGGCCAGTTGTTCGATCACCGCCGCGCCGAGGTCCAGCGAGGCCCGTGCCCGCACGGCGGCATCGGCCACTTCGATCTCGGCCCGGATCCAGCCGATCCGCAGGCCGCCCCACCAGGTCTTGCTCATCGAGCCGATGCGGACGACGTGCGGGCCCGGTGCCGCGGGTGGAGGGGGCGGCCGGTCGAACCACAGCTCGCGCTGGGTGTCGTCCATGACCATCAAACCGCCGATCTGTGCGACCGCTCGCGCGACCTTCGCCTCGTCCCCGGCCCCCATGACGTGGCCGGTCGGGTTCTGGTGGGCGCCCAGCAGATAGACCAGTCGGGGCCGGACCCGCTCGATCGTGGCGACCAGTCCGTCGATGTCCCAGCCGGCGGATGTCATCGCCACGGGCACAGGCCGCATCCCGGCCCGGACGATGGCCTCAATGGCGTGGGGATAGGTCGGGTGGTCGATCACCACCGCGTCGCCCGGCCGCCCGAAAGCTCTGAGAAGTATGGCGAGGCCATTCTGGGCACCCGCCGTGACCACGATCTGATCGGGGGTCGTCGGCAGGTCGGCACGGTCATAGGTGTCTGCGGCTGCGCGCCTGAGCGGCAGAAGGCCGACGGGATCGTATCCGTGGCCCGGCAGGTGGGGCGGCAGGGATTCCAGCGCCCGTGCGTAGGCGGCGTGAACGTGCGCCCCGGCAGGCAGGACCGCCGTCGCCATGTTGACGACCTCCGGCCCAGGCGCGACGTGGAACAGGCCTTCCAGCCGTTCGGCGCGGCGGAAGGGCAGGGCGGTATAGGTTCCCGCGCCGACGCGGCTGGTCAGGAAGCCGTCGCCGCGCAGCCGGTCCATGGCCGCGCTGACCGTGATGCGGCTGACGCCCAGCGCCTCGGCGAGGCGGCGTTCGCCTGGAAGGCGGACGTCGAGCGGCAGGCGACCGTCGAGCACCAGACCCTTCAGCGCGTCGGCCAGGCTGCGATAGGCGACGTCCTCCGCGCCGGACGCACGCCAGTCGCCGAGATGGCGGGACAGGCTATTGAGATTGACGACGCCGGACATAGGGCCACCGTCGCCAAAGTGGCTATGGATTGCAAGGCCGGTTGATCTAGCGTAGCCGCATGTTCATCCGTCGCTTCATCCAGCTCCAGATCGGCCTGCTCCTGTACGGGATGTCGCTGGCCCTCATGGTCCGCGCCGACCTCGGGCTGAATCCGTGGAGCGTCTTCCATCAGGGTCTGTCGGAGATGACGGGGTTCAGCCTGGGCCTGATCGTCAACATCGTCGGCGCCTTGGTGCTGTTGATCTGGATTCCGTTGAGGCAGAAGCCGGGCGTGGGGACGATCTGCAACGTGCTGGTGATCGGCACGGCGGCGGACGTGAGCCTGCATGTCCTGCCGGAGATCCACGGGCTGGGGCTGCAGATCGGGTTCCTGATCGCGGCCATCCTGCTGAATGGCGTGGCGGCCGGGGCCTATATCGGTGCGGGCCTGGGGCCGGGACCGCGTGACGGGCTGACGACCGGCGGCGTGCGTGTGACCGGCTGGGAGGTTCGCTGGGTGCGGATGGCGATCGAGGGGCTGGTCCTGATCTTGGGCTGGATTCTGGGCGGCACGATCGGTGTCGGCACGGTGGCCTACGCCCTGTCAAACGGGCCGCTGCTGCAGATCTTCCTGCCGATGTTCGAGATCCGGCCCCAGACAGCGACCGTTCCGGCACCGTCGCCCAGCTAGGAACCGAAGCGGGCGTTCTCGGGCACGTCCTCGAGGCGGCAGAAGTTCCACAGGTCGTCCTCGGCAGTGTCGACGTCATCGCCCAGACGGGCCTGCCGTTTGATGACGTCCGTGCCCAGCACCTCGTAGGTCACATTGTAGGCCCCCGCATCGCCGCCGCGCTCGGTCCGGCAACGCTGTTCCTCGCCCCAGCTGTTGGGGCCGGTCTGGAGGAACCGGCCGGGCTCGCAGCCGCCGTAGTCGATGGTGAAGGACGTCGGCGTCAGGAAGGCCAGGTCGCCCTCGCCGGGCCAGACCTGTTCGCAGTCCTTGTCGCCCCGGACATAGTAGCCGAGCGTCATCGGGATGGGATCCGGCTCGGTCTGGCCGGGGGCCAGGGTGACGCCGGTCGAGCCCTCCGGGCTTTCCGCGACATTCTCGCTGGTGGCTCCCAGCAAGTCTTCGAGGGTGCGGTCGCCGGATTGCACCGGACGCGTCGCCCGGGGGCGTCGGACGGCCACAGGCGGCTGGGCGTTCGGCCGGGTCGACAGCGTCGACTGCGCCGGGGCGGCGTTCAGCGATCGGGTCGTGGCCGAGCTCTGGCTCTGCTGAGCCCATGCACCGCTGCCCAGCAGCAGGACGCCGCTCGCCAGGATCAGTGCCGTTCCGCAAGTCTTCGTTCGAACGATCATGACTTCCTGTCGACCACGTCCGGGCGACAAAACGAAGGCGGAAGGCCGAGGTTCAGGGTTGAATTCGGCTGACGAAACATGACAGCCCCAGGGGGTTCGCCCGATGCGGCCCTACCCCCGCTCCTTCGTCTTCGTAAAGGCCACCTTCGGGAACCGTTCCATCACATACCCCGTCTCCCAGCTGGACTTGGCCAGGAAGACCGGGGCCTGGTCGATGTCGCGGGCCATCTGGCCGCGGTATTTGCCCATGAAGTCCTCGATGTCGGCTTTATCCCCGTCAATCCAGCGCGCCTCGGCATAGGGGCTGTGCTCGAAGATGACCTCCAGCCCGTATTCCTCGCCCAGACGGTCGGCCATGACCTCGAACTGCAGCTGACCGACGGCGCCGACTATGAAGTCTGCGCCGATCTCGGGACGGAACAGTTGGGTGACGCCTTCCTCGGCCAGGCCGTCGAGCGCCTTCTTCAGGTGCTTGGCCTTGAGCGGATCCTTGACCCGGACGCGCTGGAGGATTTCGGGCGCGAAGTTGGGCAGGCCGGCGAAGCGGATCAGGCCGCTTTCGGACAGGCTGTCGCCGACCCGCAGCACGCCGTGGTTCGGGATGCCGATCACGTCGCCGGCGAAGGCGTCGTCGGCCAGTTCGCGATCCGAGGCGAAGAACATGATGGGAGCGTTCACCGACAGCTGTTTGCCGGTGTTCTGGACCTTCAGCTTCATGCCGCGCTTGAAGCTGCCCGAGGCCATGCGGAACATGGCGATCCGGTCGCGGTGGTTGGGGTCCATATTGGCCTGGACCTTGAAGACGAAGCCGGTGACCTCGGCATTGCCCGGCTCGACCGTCAGTTCGACGGGGGCGGGGGCGTTGCGGGTCTCGGGCGGGGCTTCCTTGCGGGCCGGCATCGTCTTGGGCGGCGGAGCCCAGTCGCCGATGGCGGCCAACAGTTCGTCGATGCCGAAGTGGCGCAGGGCCGAACCCCACAGCACAGGGGTCATATGTCCTTCGAGGAAGGACTGGCGGTCGAATGCGGGATAGCCGCCCTCGACCAGTTCCTGAGCGTCCATCAGGGCCTGGTGTTCGCCGGCCTCGAAATATTCGCCGGCCTCGGCGAGCGGCAGGGCCAGCGGGTGGGGCACGTCTTCTTTCGAACCGGCGGGCTTCTTCGCATAGGGCTGGAACCTGCCGGTGCCCATCTCGACCATGCCGCGCAGGCGGTTGCCGCTCTCGGCCGGCCACCAGATGGGGGAAGGATCGAGCTGCAAGCGTGAGGCGATCTCGTCCAGCAGGGCCATGGGGTCCTGGGCCTCGCGGTCCAGCTTGTTGATGAAGGTGATGATCGGGATGTCGCGCAGGCGGCAGACCTCGAACAGTTTCAGGGTCTGCGGCTCGATGCCCTTGGCGGCGTCGAGCACCATGATGGCGCAGTCGGCGGCGGTCAGGGTGCGATAGGTGTCCTCGGAGAAGTCCTCGTGGCCCGGCGTGTCGAGCAGGTTGAACATCTTGCCGTCGTGCTCGAACGTCATGACCGAGGCGCTGACCGAGATGCCGCGCTCCTTCTCGATCTTCATCCAGTCCGACTGGGTGCGCCGGTTCTCGCCGCGCGCCCGCACCGCGCCCGCGGCCCGGATGGCCCCGCCGGACAGCAGGATATGCTCCGTCAGCGTGGTCTTGCCGGCGTCGGGGTGGGCGATGATGGCGAAGGTCCGCCGGCGGGCGGCCTCGTCTTTCAGGGTCAGCTTGGACATTGGGCGCGGGAGGTAGCGCGCGACGCCGCCAAAGTCACGTCAGTCCGCCTGCGGCCCCGCGCCGTCGGCAGTGGGCGGGGCTCGACTCTTCAAGCGTGGGTGGGACGGACGGTGCGGGTCGTCAGGCGGCCATTCGGCCCCAGACAGCGCGGTCGGCGGCGACGGCGTCCAGCTTGCCCTTGCGGCCGCGCGACAACAACTGGTCGAGCACGGCGGCGGGCAGGGCGCAGAACAGAGGTTCGACGAGGGCGGGATCGCAGTCGGTCTCGGGCGCCGCGAACAGGGCGGCGTTCACCTCAGGCGAACGGTCGTGGATCAGCCAGGCCAGACGACGGGCGCGCTCCGGATCGTTCCGGTGCAGAAGCGGGTCCTCGGCGAACAGCTCGCAGCCGAGTTCCATCAGATAGTCGAAGCCCAGCTTCTCGAACCGACGCGCATCGGCCGACGTGACCGGAGAGGCCTCGTCCAGGTCGAACACCACGTCGTTCATGAGAAACAGCATATTGGGCACCCGCCTGTCGCCGACGTTTCTCGCCGACGTCGTGACCCTAGGCCCGAGTGGTTTTCGATCCGGTTCCCGAACGTCGTTAAGGATTTGCGACCGGCATCGGGCTCAGTCCTGAACCTTCTCGACGATGAAATGCCGGCCCTGGCGGTCTTCCACCTCGACCACCCAGATGTCCGGGTCATAGGTGCGCTGGCGATCGACGTAGGCGTCCAGTTCGCTTTCGGTCCCGCTGACCGGCTGGATCCAGAGACGCTCTCCATCCTGTCCGAAGGCTTCGGAATACAGCCGCGCCGTCCGGTCGGAGGTGTTGTAGGCTTTCACGATGACCGTCCCGGCGCGCGGGTCGCCCCGGCGCACGACAGTCGCATTGGCCCCCTCGATCCCGGCACGGCGGATCAGGGCACCGACCCACAGGTCTGAGTTCAGAAGCAAATCGGTAACCCTGCTCGGAAACGGGACCGGAACGACGCGGCGCTACGGTGGGCTCATGAGGATAGGCCTTTCGACCCGCACCGCCAGAGCCATGACCGCCGCCATTCTGATGGCGACGACGCCCGTGGCCGCCTTCGCCGACGGCACGGGGACCTTCTACGACCGGACCTTCGTCCTGGCCGCACACGAGAAATGCCGGCTGTTCCGCGGACCGGTCGCGGGAGCCCTGTCGGCCGCGACCCTGCAGTCGCGAGGCGCGGCCCTGCGCGCAGGCACGACCGAGGCGACGCTTCAGGCCACCGCCAACCGGGCCCGGTCGCGGGCGCGTCAGGTCTCTTGCGCCAACCCCGAACTTGCCATGGTGCGCGACCGGGTCGCCGACGCCTTCGACGGCTGGCAGCGGATTCCGCGGATGGATTTCAACGGCGACCACGCTACCTGGACCGCCGATCGTGTCCGCCGCGAGGTCGCGACCTGGCGGCTGGTGCAGACTTCGGTCACCGGCGCCTCTCCGGTGCGGTTTGGTCTCAGCGCCGCCGCGCCGGGCTCAGGCAATGTGTCCGGCGGCGAGACCCTTTCGGCCGTCGTGTCCTTCGTGGGGCGTCCGCGTCCCTATGCGGCGCGGATGGTGATGCGCGATCCGGCCCTGGCCGCCCGTCCCTGGCTGACCGCCGCCGGCCGTGCGGTCCTGCCGCCCGAGAGCGCGCGTCAGGAGGCCTGGTCCGCCGGAACCGCGCCAGCCGCGGCCACCCTGCTGGTGACCGGCCGGACCCAGGGCGAGACCTGGTACTTCCCGTCGACGGCCGGCGACCGGCTGTCGCGACTCGATCCGCGCGAGCCTTTCCTGATCGAATTCCTGTTCCGCGACGGCAGCGTCGCGACTGCGACGTTCGAGGCCGGGGATTTCGCAGCAGCGCGGGCGTTCGTGGCGCTGGGGACGGTCTGAAGCCGTCTCCTGACCCTTTCAGAGGAGGGGGAAGGGCCTAGCCACCCGCATTCAGCGGGATGATCTCCGCCCCGCCTTCGGGTGCGACCGGGCGGACCGCGACCGCGACCGGCATCCGCACCGTGACAGCCGTGCCCTCGCCCAGGGTCGAATCCAGGCTCATCCGGCCGCCGTGCAATTCCGCGAGGGCCCGGACCAGAGACAGGCCGAGGCCGGTGCCCTGGACCTTCTGTTCGACGCCGCCGGCCTGTTCGAACGGGCGACCGAGGCGCTTCAGGTCGCGGGCGGCGATGCCGACGCCGGTGTCGGACACGACCAGCTCCAGATACGGGCCGATGACCTCGAGCGTCAGGGTCACCGATCCGCCCGCGGGGGTGAATTTGATGGCGTTGGACAAGAGGTTCAGCGTGATCTGCTTCAGCGCCCGGCGGTCGGCGTCGACGCTCAAAAGCTCGTCCGGGACAATGCTGTTCAGGCCGACCCCCTTGTCGATCGCCGTGACACGGACCAGGGCGACGGCGGCGGACACCACTTCGCGGGCGTCGAAGGTCTCGCGCGACAGCTCGTAGCGTTCGGCCTCGATCTTGGACACGTCGAGGACGTCATTGATCAGGTCCAGCAGGTGGCCGCCGGCCTCGTGGATACTGTCGGCGTAGTCGGCGTATTTCTGGGGCAGGGGGCCGAACAGGCGCTGGCGCATGATGTCGGAGAAGCCGAGCACGGCATTCAGCGGCGTGCGCAGTTCGTGGGACATGTTGGCCAGGAAACGGGTCTTGCCGCTGTCGCGGGCCTCGGCCTCTGCGCGGGCGGCCTCCAGGCCGATCTCTGTGGCGAACTGGCGGGTGGCGTCGAAGGCCTGGGCGATGAGGCGCGGACCGCCCTCGCCGTCGTCCATCCGGCGAATGATCAGATTGACGCGGCGGTCGAGCGCGATGCGCGGTGCGAACTGGGCCTGGCCTTCGTGGCCTGCCACTGCGCGGTCGATGGCGGCGAGGACGGCGGGACGGTCGGGGGCGTGGACGGCAGCGAACAGGCCGGTCTGGAACAGGGCCTCAGGCACCAGGGCGGGCGGGGCGGAACCGTAGGCGGCCAGGACGCGGCCGGCCGGCTCGAGCACCAGGGTGAGTGCCGGCTGGGCGGCCAGCAGGGTCTCGACCCGCAGGGTCATGGCTTCGGCGGCGTTCAGCCTGTTTTCGCGGAGCCTCCACGCCAGCCTCACGGCCAGAACGGCGAAAGCCATGGCGAGGACGACGGAGATCGCGGCGGGCAGGGGCTGGCTTTGCGGCGGGCCGACGAACAGGGCGGAGAACTGGCCACCGAGGGCCACGACGCCCGATCCGACCGCGCCGGCCTGGGCCAGTCTGACTCCATGGCTGCGACCGCCGAGCGCCAGGGCGGCGACGAAGGGCATGCCCACACAACCGACAAGCGGTCCGGCCAGCCCACCGGACAGCATGGCGGCGCACAGGGCCGCCAGGGTCCAGACCACCAGCAGGAGCGACCGCTCGCCCGTGCCGTCTCGCCACACCAGGGCGAGACCCGCGAGGCCGGGTACGGCCATGGCCGCCGCGCCGTAGATCGCCAAACCGCTGAGCCAGCCCAGGGTCGCGCCGGCCACCAGCGAAAGGATCGCGCCTACGGCCCAGGCCGCATGCCAGGCCGTCAAGGCCGACAGGCCCTCGCCCATCGCGCGCGCGGGCGGCGGAGAGGCGTCCGGATTGGGGCGGGCGACTGAGGTCAAACAGGTGTCCGGGCGGCCGGGGCGAGGGGCCATATGGGGAGGGTGCCGACCGGCGAGACTAGCGTTGCAGCCGAGTCGTCTAAAGCCCGCACCCGCAAGAGGCGACTCGGGCGGGGGGCGGCTTGGCCGATACCCGGGGATGGACGGGCCGGTTGTCGTTAATCCGCGCGCGCCCTATCTGGCTGGTTATGACTGAACCGGCCGACAGCATCGAGGCGACCCTGGACGAACTGGCCGAGGACTTCGAGGTGCTGGAGGACTGGGAACAGCGCATCGCCTACGTCATCGACCTGGGCAAGGATCTGGTGCCCCTGCCGGACGCCGACCGGACCGAGGCCAACAAGGTCCCCGGCTGTGCGGCCCAGGTCTGGCTGGCGTCCGGGCGCGAGGCCGACCGGCTGACCTTCTGTGCCGACAGCGACAGCGCGATCTCCAAGGGCAATGTGGCGCTGCTGCTGAAGCTCTATTCAGGGCGCCCGGCCGACCAGATCCTGGCCTTCGACGCGAAGGCGGCGCTGGACCGGCTCGGCCTGCCACAGGCCCTGACACGGCAGCGGGCAAACGGACTGAACGCCATGGTCGGACGGATCCGGCAGGAAGCGATGGCGGCGGGCTGATCACCCGATGCCGTAGTGCCGGGCCAGGGCCAGAAGCCCCGACTTCAGAACCGTCTTGCCCTCGCGCCGTCGAAAGCCCGCCTCCTGTTCGGCGAGTTGCAGACTGCCCTGGCGGATGCAGACCTGTTCGACGAGGGCCCGCGTTCGGGGATCGATCGATGCGAGCGCGAGGGCTGTGCGACGTCCGGCGGCGAGGGCGCAGTCGCCGGGTTCGACGCGGGCCGACGAGCCGCTCCCGCCCGTGCGGGGCAGGGCGTCCCAGCGCATGGTCATGGATGGACCGGATTGTGCGAGCTCTGCGTCGAGCCTGAGCCGTTCTGCGGCCGCGATCTCGGCAGGGGTCAGCCAGGGGCGGCCCTCGGCGTCCTTGCGGCGGGCCAGCCAGGCGATCGGGCTCTCCCCCAGATTGGCGCGGCGCAGGATCAGGCGGCCGTCGGGCTCCATGATGGCGCGCTCCCCCTCGATCCGGCCGGGCGCGCCGTGCCCTGCGGTGGGCGGCTCTGTCCGGTGGGAGCGTTCAACCCAGCCGCCGCCTTTGCGCGCCTTCAGACCCGGCCTTTCGACAAGCGCGCGGAAGGTCGCCTCGTTCATTGTCATGGCTGCCCGCGCCCGGCGGTCGCCGCCGATCCGCAGGGCGTAGCTTCCGTCCGACGCCGCGATGTCGATCCAGCCGCCCCGCGCCATCAGACCGCGCGCCCGGGTGGCCGGGTCGCTCACGCCACCTCCGGCAGGTCGGTGACCGGCGGGGCCTCGCACAGGCCCAGGATGGTGGCCGCCAGTTCGTCGAGCAGGTCGTTCAGGTGGGGTTCGTCGCGCGCCTCCTCCATCCGGGAGCAGGCCCGCGACACTGTCTGGCGGTTCAGGCCAAAGGCGTGACCCACGCGTTCGAGCGTCCAGCCCAGCGCCACATGGGCGAGATAGAGCGACACGTGCCGGACCCGAAGCGCCGGCAGCGACAAGCGGCCCTTGCGGGTCAGGGTCTCCATCGGCGTTCCCAGCCGCATCGCCACCACATGGACGGTCAGGTCGGCCCGGTCTCGATCCTGCGACGGCACGATGATCCGATAGGGTGTGTACAAGGCGGTCCTCCCCGGCCGATGCGCAACCGCCATGCTAAGGGCGGGCGATGGCCATGCTAGGAATATGGTCCGCTGTGACGTCAGGATCGGTCGCACCTCCAGTTGTGGCGGGACGACAGCGATTTCAATGAAGGCGCATCAGGCGCACTCAGACGACGACCGGCGAAAAAATTCGAATCGTTGACTCATGGAGTCTCGACGCGATTCGCAAATCACCCCAGATTCGCCTTCATGGGGTGCCGTTAATGCTTCTTAAGGGTTCGGCGGGTTAACTCTCGAACAAGGTTACCCGGACGTAGGCGCCGGGTCATATGGTCTAGCTTTTGCCTGGAGGGGCATGAATGCGCGTTCTGCTTATCGAAGACGATCATGCGACTGCGCAGAGCATCGAGTTGATGCTGAAGTCGGAGGGATTCAACGTCTACACGACGGACCTGGGTGAAGAAGGCATCGATCTGGGAAAGATCTATGACTACGATCTCATTCTTCTTGACCTGAACCTGCCCGACATGAGCGGCCTGGAAGTCCTGCGCCAGCTGCGCGTCGGCAAGGTCAACACGCCGGTCATGATCCTGTCGGGCTCGACCGAGATCGAGACCAAGGTCAAGACCTTCGGCGGCGGCGCCGACGACTATATGACCAAGCCCTTCCACAAGGACGAGCTGATCGCCCGCACCCACGCCGTGGTCCGTCGCTCCAAGGGACACGCCCAGGCCATCATCCACACCGGCGAGATCGCCGTGAACCTGGATGGCAAGACGGTCGAGGTGCACGGTCACCGCGTCCACCTGACCGGCAAGGAATACCAGATGCTGGAGCTGCTTTCGCTCCGCAAGGGCACGACCCTGACCAAGGAAATGTTCCTCAACCACCTGTACGGCGGCATGGACGAGCCCGAACTGAAGATCATCGACGTCTTCATCTGCAAGCTGCGCAAGAAGCTGGCCACGGCCGCAGGCGGCAAGCATTACATCGAGACCGTCTGGGGCCGCGGCTATGTGCTGCGCGACCCGTCGGAAAGCACCGTCGCCGCCCCGGCCAGCGCCGCCGCCTGATCGGATTAGACGTCAAAGCCATCTTAAGCGCCCGCCGGGGAACCGGCGGGCGTCTTCGTTTGGCCGATCGTCGATCGCGAAACATACAGCCAGACTTGCAATTAGGATAACTCCTAATTAAGGATCTGCCTATGAACGCCGTATTCAAGGCTCTGTCCCATCCTGTGCGCCGGCGCATCATTGCGATGCTAAGGTCCGGCCCGCTGACCTCCGGCGACATCGCCGGGGCCTTCGACATGAGCTGGCCGACGATCACGGGGCACCTGACCGCCCTCAAGGAAGCCGGCCTCGCCAGCACCGAGCGTGACGGCCAGACGATCCGCTACAGCCTCGAAATTTCCGCCGTGGAGGAGGGCCTCGCCTTTCTTCTGGACATCGCCGGAACGGGACGCGACGCGCCCGTTCCAGACCTCGAAAGCAAGGAGACAGTTCGGAAATGACCCGGTCCATTTCACTTCTCGATTCCCTGAGCGTGGCGGTGTGCGCCGCCATCGCAGGCATCGGCCTGTTCGTCGCCGTCCAGGGGCCGACGGGGCTACTGCCGGTCCATTTCAGTATCGAGGGCGTCGCAGATGCATGGGGGACCCGTCGCGATGTCGGTCTGGGGCTCGGTATCCTGGCTGGCGTCGGCCTGGCGCTTTCGCTGGCGCTCGGCCGCCAGGCGTCGCGACACGAGGCTGGCTCGTCGAAGCGCCGCGGCTTGGCTGTGGCCCAGGGCATTCTTCTGGCCGCGTTCGCCGCCGCAGCCGGCCTGATTCTCGCGCTCAGCCTGGCCAGTCACGGGGCTGCACCGCCGCAGGGCGGTCTCATGGTCGGTCTGGCCCTCACCTTCACACTGCTGGGTGCCTTCCTTGGTCGCGTCGCTCCGAACCCCTTCGTAGGCGTTCGCACACCTTGGGCGTTCAAAAGCCGCCTCGCCTGGGACCGATCAAACAGACTGGCGGGACGGCTTCTCTTCTTCGGAGGCCTGGCGACGCTCGCGGCCGCTCCGTTCGCCCCCCAGCCTGCCGGTCTGATGACCCTGCTCATCGGCGTCCTGATCGCGGCGGCGTGGTCGGTTTTGGAAAGCTGGCGCGTCTGGCGGATGGACCCGGAGGCGCAAGGCTTCTGATCGATCTCCCGCCACCCGAACAGTCGCCGTCGCCCGGCATGGCCAAGCCTCAGGCCAGATCGAATCGCCCGCCGGGGAACCGGCAGGCGCTTTGCTGTTCAGCGATGCGGGTCAGGCCGTAGTATCGGGTTGCCCGCGCTACCTCCGTTCGACCCGCACCGCGACCTCGTTGCGGCGCATCGGTGGCAGGGTCCAGGGCGGATCATAGAACCAGACGACCGGCTCCCCACGGACAGTCCACCCGCTGCCGGCCAGTCCGGCCATCAGCTGGGCCTTGTGCGTTTCCACGGCGCGCACCGAGCCGATGCCGCCGAACCTCACCACCGCATAGGTTTCGGCGGGAACGACAACCAGCTCGACGGACGGGTCGTTCGGAACCGGTAGTTCGGCCATCGTATAGGCCGCCGGCATGAAGAACTGGACTGTCCAGCGGTCGACCCCGGACGGTGTCTGGGCCACGGGCGCAGTCATGGCGATCGTCTGCGACCCGCCCGTTCCGGCCTGTGAGACCGGGGCTGTCATGGCGATGGAGGCTCGCTGCGCATTGCCGCCGAAGATATAGCCTGCGAGCCGTCGAAAGCCCTGGTTGCGGGCCGCGTCGCTGTTGCCCGTCACCACGGTCTGGGCGGCAATCCGCTCGCCATACAGGCGGATGTCGATCCCCCCGACGGTTGCTACGCTTTGATAGGCGGGTTCTTCCGTGCCGGATCGCACGCCGACCGTCGAACAGGCGGTCGTCATCAGGGCCGCACCGACGGCCAACAGCGGATGTTTCACAATCATGTCCTCGTCGGGTGGGCGGGGCGACCACGGCCACTCTTAACGCATGGATCAAGGTTCCGCTGCGTTAGGGTTATTCGTCGACCGGTGATATCTTCGTCAACGGATATTCAGCCCTTGAAAGGCATTCCGATGAGACGCGGCGCAACACTCCTCCTGGCCTGTACCTTCCTGTCTATGGCGACCGGGACCCAGGCCCAGATCCGACTGCTTCCCGGCCAGCAGATCCGGACCCTCCCGGACAACGCCGTGCTCCAGGATCCGCGTATCGCCGACCTGGAGGCCCGGATTGCGGCCCTTGCGGCGCGTCTCGAACGCGCCGAGACGAGCGCTCAGGAGGCCAACTTCAGGGCGGGGGCCGCAACCGCCTGGATCGAAAGCCACGGCGACGGGCTGCTGAACCATAGCCACAGCTACACCGACAAGACGGTCTGGCTGAACCACACCTGCGAGAACGGACATTCAGGATCCGACACGGTCCCCTGTTCCCAGATCACCGGCTCCCCGGTCGGCACGACCAGCGGCCCGCAATAGGCGGCAAAGGCCATAGACCTCAGGGTCTGATCGCCCCGGCAACCGCTTCGAACATCGGGTTCGGCCTTCCCGCCGGGTCGAACAGCAAGGGGCTGTCCTTGCCGTCGTCGCGGGCGTCGCGCCGCAGCCAGCTGTCGGTGTCGCGCAGGCCCCAGACGGTGAAGGCGAAACGCTGGGCGGCCGGCAGGTCCATAAAGGCCGAAGTCAGTTCGGTGACGCGGGCCGTCTGTTGCTCGATCTTTTGACGCCGGGAGCGGGTGTCGATCCGGCTCTCGGACCGAAGCGACGCGTCCAGTTCCGACACATGGATCGGCAGACCGAACTGGGCAGCCTCGCGGAAGAAGGCGGCGGTCTGGCCGGCGGTAATTTCGATGTCGAGGTGGGACTGGGTGCCGATGCCGCCGATGGGCACGCCGGCCTTCAGCATCCGCTCGACCAGCCGGAGGAAGGTCGAGCCCTTGGCTGGCAGGTTTTCCAGATTGTAGTCGTTGAGGAACAGGACCGCGTCGGGATCGGCCAGCTTCGCCTGTTCGAAGGCGCGGGCGATATAGCCGTCCTGACCCAGGGCCTCGGACCACAGGCAGGACCGCAGACCGTTCCCGTCTTCGGCCACGGCCTCATTCACCACGTCCCAGCCGGTGGCGCGGCCGCGATAGCGACCAGCGACGGTGGCGATATAGCGGTCATACTCGGTGCGGAATCGCGCCGGGTCGAGCGAGCGGAAGAAGGCGCTGTCCTGCGAGTACCAGATCAGGGTGGTGCCGAAGAGGCGCAGGCCGTGGGTGGTGCAGAAGTCGGCGATCCGGTCGGGCGCGTTCCAGCGGTAGTCGCCGGTCTCCGAGAGGATGTACTCCATCTTCATCTCCCACTCCGGCGTGAGCTGCGAGATGTGGGTCAGGCAGAGATCGACCCAGGCCCGATCCTCGAACTGCCCTGTCATGGCCGAGGTCCCGATCGGGAAGGGCGCGATGGATTTCAGCGGGGTCGCCGCGATCGCGGGTGCGGCGGAGGCGTTCTTGTCACAGGCGGTCAGCGCGAGGGCGGAGGCGAGCAGGGCGCGGCGGTCGATCATGCCGCGCAGGCTCTCAGGCGCTACGGCGACGCAGACCCATCTCGTCGAAGGCAGCGGTCTCGCGCTTGCCGGCGGCTATGAGGGCGTTGAGGCGGGTGGTCTCGGCGACGTGTTCGAACTTCTTCAGCTCCGAATAGGCACCGGTGAGGGCGTCGCGGGCACCTTCTTCCTCGGCGTCGAGAGCGACGAGATTGGTTTCGGCGGCACCTTTGCGGGCCTTCCAGCCGGCCAGATAGGCCTGAAGCAGCAGACCGGCCTCGACGTCGGCGCGGGCGCGTTCGCGTTCCACCTCGACCTCGGCATCAAGCACAGCCAGTCGCATCTCGGCAGAGACCTTGCGGCTCGAGATCTCGGCCAGGCGCTTCTGCAGCGTCTCGACCTCGTAGTTGGAGATCCGGATCAGCGAATGGGCCCAGGCGGTCATGCAGTTTTACTCCAGCGGGCGTGGTTCACTGCACCATGCCCTGATTCAGAATTGCCTCCAGGCGGGTAAAGGAATCGGAAAGACGCGTGGCGTCGTCCTTGTCCTGGCCCAGAAAGGCCTCCAGCGCGGGATTCAGGGCGATGGCCCTGTCGGTGATCGGGTCGGCCCCGGCGCGATAGGCACCGATCTTGATCAGCTCTTCCATCGAGGCGTAGGCCGACAGGCACTGGCGGGCGCGCTTGTTCAGCTCGCGCTCCGGAGGCGTTTGGCAGGCAGGCATGGTCCGACTGACGGACTTCAGCACGTCGATGGCGGGGAATCGGCCACGTTCCGCGATCTTGCGGTCCATGACGATGTGGCCGTCGAGGATGCCTCGGACGGCGTCGGCGATGGGCTCGTCATGATCGCCACCGTCCACCAGTACGGTGAACAGGGCGGTGATCGGCCCGGCCGTGGTGCCATCGGGGCGGACCGGCCCGGGCCCCGCGCGCTCCAGCAACTTGGGCAGTTCGGTGAAGACGGTGGGGGTGTAGCCCTTGGTCGTCGGCGGTTCGCCGGCGGCCAGGCCGATCTCGCGCTGGGCCATGGCGAAGCGGGTGACCGAGTCCATCAGGCAGAGGACTTCGAGGTCCTGGTCGCGGAAATACTCGGCGATGGCGAGCGTCATATAGGCGGACTGACGGCGCTTCAGGGCGGGCTCGTCAGAGGTGGCGACGACGACGACGGCGCGACGAAGGCCTTCCTCGCCCAGGGTCTCCTCGATGAACTCGCGGACCTCCCGGCCCCGTTCGCCGATCAGGCCGACCACGACCACGTCGCAGGTCGCCTGTTTCGCCAGCATCGACAACAGCACCGACTTGCCGACGCCGGAGCCGGCGAAGATGCCCAGCCGCTGGCCTCTGCACGTCGTGGTGAAGACGTCCATCGAGCGGACGCCGAGATCCAGGCGCTCTCCCACCCGGCCGCGCGAATGGGCCGGGGGCGGGGAGGCGCGCAACGGGTAGGGGGCGGGCCCCTGGGGAAGTGGTCCCTTGCCGTCGATCGGCTGGCCGAAGGCGTCGATGATCCGGCCCAGCCAGGCCTTGGTCGGATTGACCGACGCGGCCTGGCCGATGATGTGGATGTCGGCACCGGGAGCCACGCCCTCGACCGGACCGAAAGGCATCAGGAGCGCCTTAGAATCGCGGAAGCCGACGACCTCGGCGGGCAGGGGCGTCGCGCCGCGTCGGCTGATCTCGGCACGGGCCCCGACCGCAAGCCGGCTCAGCCCCCCCCGCGCCTCGATCAGCAGGCCACTGACGCCCGCCACCTTGCCGGTGACGACCAGCGGATCGATCGCTTCGACGGCTGCGACGAGATTGTGCATTCACAGAGGGATGCGGGATCGTGGTTAACGAGGGGTGAAGGTCAGGTGTCGACGCCTGAAGTCCCTCGTTTCGGATCGTGTCTCCGTCCTGTGGCGCTGGTTCACCACAGGCCCGGTCAGCGAAGCTGGGTAAAGATCGTTACGACCGATGCGGCGAAGACAGCGAAACCGGCGACCATGAGCACGATTGACGGACTGACGTCGAAAGTGGCCCTGGCCTGTTCTCCCAGCCGACCGATCAACTCCGGCCAAGTGTAGCTGACGAAGTCACCCTGGCTCATCATGCTGATGATAACGCCCTGGTCATCGACGACCGGAAGGTGACGGAACCGCTCATTGGACATCAGGCGCAACCAGTCCAGCAGATCGTCGTCGGCGCGGGCCGTCTTGAGGTCCACCGTCATGATCTGTGCAAGCGTCGTTTCGTTGGGGTTCAATCCCTCGTTCAGCAGACGACGCATGAAATCGCGCTCTGTGACGATGCCGAGCGGCCTGCGATCGGCGTCGACGATGACCGCAGCGCCGTAGTTTTTCTCGCTCATCACCGCGACCGCTTCGGCAACCAGCGCCTCTGGACCAAAGGTCAGGACCGCGGCCTTGCTGCGAAACTCGGGTCTGTCTTTGATTTTCATGACTCTCTCCAGTCAGAAGCTTGGCTCAAGCGATTGGGTTGGCGATTGGACATGCGTCCTGGCGAGACAGTCGGGCGATGATCAGCGGCGCCAGCATGTGCGGCACGGTCAGGATCGACAGCGTCATGAAGCTGGCCGCCATGATCCGGTCGGGAAGGGCGGTTCTGAGTTCCAGCCCGAAGATCAGAACCGCGACTGCCCCCGCCGCAAGGCTGAGCGGCAGGACCACAGCCCCCCAGTCTCCAAGGTTCGGCCAGGACAGGGTCGCGAGGCTTTCGCGAAAGTGGCGCGGCGAGTGGAACAGGCAGAAATAGAGGGCGAATCCCACGAGCGGCGGCAGGACGATCATTCCTGTCAGCGCTGCCAGCCCACCGAGGGCTTGCGGACGCCGGCCCGCCTGCCACAGGGACGCAATGGCGATAGGGCCCACCCCGATCGCCATGGGCAAAACCAGCGTCAAGGCATCGGTGACCATGGTCGCCTCGACCCGGTCGGTCAGCCCGATGAAGATCGTGTCCAGTTCAGCACGGTGAAACAGGGTCGGGGCAGACAACAGAGCCAGCGCCAGGCCGGCTCTCAAGAGGCTCGAGCCCGCGCCCTGCCAGTCCTCTGAGAAATGCACGACGGCAATGGCGATGAAGGCGGCGAGCGCAAGGACCGGCTCTACTCGCCACAGGCCATACATCGACGCCGCAAGGGAAAGATAGATCAGGACCAGAGTGGCCATGCCCGTCCAGGGACCGGACGCGCGGGCACGAATGAGTTCAAGATCCAGTGTGCCGTGTGGAAGCCCGAACACCAGAAGGGCCAGGCAGGACAGGGTTGTCGCTACCGGTCCCGACAACGGCAGGCCGAGCCCCAGCGCCAGAACCGACAGAACCAAAGCTCCGATCAAAAACGAGGCACCTGGCAGGGGATGAATCGCAGGACCCGATCGGTCCAACGGCACGGACATAGCTAAGCCTTTTGTTGTCACGATGCCCGGACAGGCGCTCGGCCTGTCCGGACTGTTCGTGCGTTTGACCGATCAGGCCTTGGCGGTTTCGTACTTCGCTTCGCCATACTCGACCTGAGATTTGCGAACGGCGATGATGTAGATCAGTACGCCGACGCCGGCCTTGGCGATGATGTCGGCGATCGTATATCCAACCTGGACATAGGTCTCGGCGGCGGCTCCCCCGATGTTGGTGTAGGGGATCATGTAGACGATCGGATAGAAGCCCCACGACGCAAAGGTCAAAAGTCGGGCTTGCTTGATCAGCCCCCGAACACTTTCAGGCTGACGATCGATCGCGGCGCCCAGACCCTTGAACAGCTCCCAGACGATGTAAACGAACGGAATGCTGGACAACGTGCCCCAGATTGCCCGGGTCGTGTTGTCGTCGGCGATCTCGCCCGGATAGCCCAGGCAGATCATCAAGGCGGCGGCGAAGCCCAGCTTGAGGGACTTCGACATCGTCTCTTCCTGGCTGAGACGCATCACCAGGATTAGTTCGATCAGCAAAAGCGGCACCGTCAGGAGCCAGTCGACGTAGCGATAGGCGTCGTTGAACGCCAGCCCCGTCATGGCGATGACGCCATTGCGGACCTCGTAGGCGGCCTCCCAGCTCTCAAAGATGCGGAAATAGTGATAGGCCGCGATGGCCGTCACCAGACCGGAAATGGTCAGGGCCGTCTTGTAGGCGGGTCCGACCTGGGACCGGCCAAACCACAGGAACAGCGTCGCCGCGGCCATCGTGGCGAATGTGAATGAGAAAGCGTTGTAAACGAGCAGATATTGCCCGATCTCGATGGTCGGCATGGCAGTCATCCTCTCCTGTCGGCTCTGTTAAGTCCGGATCGGAAACATCGCCAGTGCAGGTGAAACCGGACGTGGGCCGTGTGCGGAGGGTTAAGCACTCGGGCGATGTCGCACCATACGGCCTTTAGGCCGTATTCAGGCCTTAATGACGCGTGCGAAATCTACAGACCGGCCTCGACCGCCAGTCGGATCGCGTCGGCGACATTGTGGGTGCCGATTTTTTCGAGGATCAGGGCTCGGTGCATCTTCACCGTCTTTTCGCTGAGGCCCAGGTTGAACGAAATCTGCTTGCTGCGGTATCCGGCCGCGATCTGCTGCAGCACCTCGCGCTGGCGGGGCGACAGGGTCCGCACCACCTCGACGGCATGGTGGTGGCGGCTGGACGACGGGCCGACGGCGTCCTGATCCAGTTCGACCTGGGAGCCGATGAAATACTCCAGCTCTCCGTCTGGCAGGAATACGGGCGCGACAAGGACGGCGTTGCGGAACGGCTGTCCATCGCGCTTGTAGTTCAGGATTTCGACCAGGGTCGGCTTCCGGTTCCGCGTGCCCTGACGGATGCGTTCGGTCAGCCACGGCTCTGTCGCCGGTCCGGCCAGGAAGCGGCAGTTCCGCCCCACGATTTCGTCGTCGTCATACCCCGTCAGGTCACAGAACGCCTGGTTGACCGCGATGATCGGATTGTCGGGCAAGCGAGGATTGCTGATCACCGAGGCGATCGGACTGTTGACGATAGAAGACAAGAGCGCGCTGCCGTCCTCGTCCAGGTCATAGTCGATCACCGCGTCGCACTCCCGATATTCAGAGCATAAGCCCGGACAGAGCCAAAGCGAAGCTGCGCCGGCCGTCGCATATTGGCCAGACACAGCGAGTCGGTCAGCATCCGCATGGGCTGCGCTGTTGAGGGGCGAGCATTTCACGTGCCGGGGATCAGACAATCTGGCTTGTGCGCCGTCCGCGACCGCCTATGTGACGGGGTAGGCGGCCTCGGCCGCGTCCTGTCGAAACCGCACAATCGGCACAATCCAAACCTTGTTCGCGACAGTGCACTTTTCCAGCCGGAGCCCCGTCATGTCCGACTACGATGCCTCCAACCGCGCGACCAAAGGCCGTGGCAGGATCTACGATTCCATTATCGACACCATCGGCGACACGCCGCTGGTCGGTCTGCCGCGTCTGTCCGCCGAGTATTCGCCCAAGGCCCGCGTGCTGGCCAAGCTGGAGTTCTTCAACCCCATCGCCTCGGTCAAGGACAGGATCGGGGTGGCCATGATCGAGGCGCTGGAAGCCTCGGGCAAGATTACGGCGGGGAGCATCCTCATCGAACCGACCAGCGGCAACACCGGCATCGCACTGGCCTTCGTGGCCGCCGCCAAGGGCTACCGCCTGATCCTGGTCATGCCTGAGTCGATGTCGATCGAACGTCGCAAGATGCTGGCCCTGCTGGGCGCCGAACTGGTCCTGACCCCGGCCGAGAAGGGGATGAAGGGCGCGATCGCCATGGCGACCGAACTGCTGGAACGCACCCCCGGCGCAGTCAGCCCGTCGCAGTTCGAGAACCCTGCCAACCCGGCGATCCACAGGTCCACGACGGCCGAAGAGATCTGGAACGACACGGCGGGCGCGGTGGACATCGTCGTCGCCGGCGTCGGCACCGGCGGCACCATCACCGGTGTCGGCCAGGCGCTGAAGGCGAAGAAGTCGTCTGTGCAGATGATCGCGGTCGAGCCGACGGCCTCGCCCGTCCTGTCCGGCGGCGAACCCGGTCCGCACAAGATCCAGGGCATAGGCGCGGGGTTCATTCCGTCCATCGTCGACCGCTCGGTCATCGACGGTGTCGAACAGGTCTCCAACGAGGACAGTTTCGAGATGGCCCGCAAGGCCGCGCGTGTCGAAGGCATCCCTGTCGGTATCTCGTCGGGTGCGGCCCTGACCGCCGCCTTCCGCCTGGCGGCGCTCGACGAGAATGCCGGAACGACGATCGTCGTCATCATCCCCAGTTTCGCCGAACGCTATCTGTCGACGGCGCTGTTCGAGGGGTTGTAACCGTCACCGCCGGTTAACCCACCCAGCCTTACTCTGGCGGCGTCATGTCCGATCCGGCGCTCGATCTATCGCAACAGGCCCCGCAACCCGCCTTTCGGGCGCGCCACGCCATGTTGAAGCGGCTGGCCGACGTCGTGTCGCTGCCTGGCAGCCGGGTCAACGCCTTCGAACGGGCGGTGACCGGGGACCTGCTGGTCGAGATGTTGCGGCTGGCGGCCCCGCGCGAACGTCAGCGGGTGGCCCAGCGGCTGGCGCCTTTGGCCGAGCTGCCGAACAGCCTGGCGCGGATGCTGCTGAGGGACGAGCCGGCGATCGCCGGCCTGCTGCTGGAGCAGTGCGCTTCCCTGACCGATGCCGACCTCGTGGCTTGCGCGCGCGACACGGGGCCGGAGCACCGCTTCCTGATGGCCGCCCGTCGCGGCCTGACCGAGGTGGTGACGGAGACCCTGATCAGCTTCGGCGAGCAGGGCGTGATCGAATGCCTGTTGCGCAACACCACAGCACGCCTGTCCCAGAGCGGGGTCGAGGCGGTCGTGGCGTTGAGCCGGCAGATGCCGGTGCTTTGCGGCCACCTGTTGCGGCGGCCCGAGCTTCGGCCGTCGGGTGCCTATGTGATGTTCTGGTGGGCCGTAGCGGAGGATCGCAAGACCATTCTCCAGCGCTTCGCGGTCAGCCGGGAAGTCATGCAGGAGGTCGTCGAGGACGTCTTCGCCATGGCCGCCGAGGAAGGCTGGCAGGATCCGGTGTCCCGCAAGGCGCTGCAGTTCATCGAGCGCCGCCAGAGGAACCGCGCGGCCATCGACAAGAGCCCCTACGACAGCCTGGAGCACGCCGTCACAGTCGCGGCCCGTGACGGACTGAACCGCGAGGTCGCGGCAGAGATTGCCTATCTCGCCGGCGTCAAGCCGCTGACCGGCGCCAAGATCATGGGCGATGTCGGCGGTGAGCCCCTGGCCATCCTGTGCAAGGCGACCGGCATGTCCCGTGTCGATCTGCAGAACCTGTGGCGGTCGGTCCGTCGACCGGAAACCTTGCCGGATGGACGGGTGCATCCCGACTGGGACCGCGTGCAGGTGACCTATGAGATGTTGGCCGTGGATCGGGCACAGACCGTGCTGCGTTACTGGAACTGGTCTCTGTCATCGGCCTTGTCGACCGACCTGTTGAGGGCCATCCGCGAAGGCGGCGACCTGGCCCTGGACGACTATTCGACGCCTGAACGTGCAGCGATGATGGCCCTGGCGGAAAACTTCGGCCGCTGACCTGTGATCCGGCCGGACTGAATACTGACCGGCGGGTTTTCTCGACGACTTTCTGATGCATCGGTTTCGGACGTGCATTGCTTTCGGCACCGAACATCCTTATCTCCCGAAACCTCAATCGCCACTGTCCGGCAAGATTAAGTAGGGAAACGCTCGTGGACGCTGCAAGACTGGACGAACGGTCCGAACTTCTGGAAATGACGGCGGACATCGTGTCGGCCTATGTCGGCAACAACAGCGTGTCGGCCAACGACCTGCCGTCGCTGATCGCCAATATCCACGCCGCCCTGTCTCAAGTTTCGACCGGCGTTGTCGAGATCGAGCCCGAGGTCAAGGAACCGGCCGTGCCGATCCGAAAGTCGATCAGCCCCGATTTCCTGATTTGCCTCGAAGACGGCCGCAAGTTCAAATCGCTCAAGCGCCACCTGCGTACCAAGTACGACATGAGCCCCGAAGAATACCGCGCCAAATGGGGCCTGGCCAAGGACTACCCGATGGTCGCTCCGAACTACGCCAAGGCCCGTTCGGATCTGGCCAAGCAGATGGGTCTCGGCCAAGGCGGCCGCAAACCGGCCCGCGCTCCCCGCGCCGCCAAGAAATAACCCGCTCATCCCGCCTTCGCCGGGACGAGCGGATGAATGAAACGAGACGCCCGCTTCCGCAAGGAGGCGGGCGTTTCTGTTTCAGGCTGCTGTCGCCGTTCCGCGGCGCATCCGCCAGAAACGCAAGGTGCGCAGGGCTGCGTCGCGCTGAAGCTCGGCATAGAGTTTGGCATAGCTGTGGGCCTTGCCCATCGCATCGTCCTCGCCGCCGATGATGACCACGGCGAAGGTCAGGAACAGGGAGCGGTCGAGGTCTGCGGACTTGCAGATAACGGCCAGGGCGTCGAGTTCTTTCCTTTCCACGATCTGGCTGGCTGTGTGGAAGTCCACGTCGGCCAGTTGGGCCAGGGCGATCAGGAATGAGGTCCGGCTGCCGGACCGGAGGAAGCGGGCCAGCATGGTCGGGCTGAGTTGGTTGGCCGCCTTCATCTCTTCCACATAGGCGAGACATTCGGAGTAGTCGGCAGGCAGGGTGCCGTCCTCGGTCGCCACGCGGGCGCGGCCGGCGGCGAGCGCGCTTTCCAGCAGGGCCGGGTCCATGGCGGCGTTCTGTTCGAGGATCTGCTGACGCAGCCGGGCTTCGACGACGAAATACATCTCGTTCAGCAGGTCGGCGGGCAGGCCCTTGCGCTGGACCGTCGCCTCGTGAAGCGCCGGATTGACCTTCGCGCGTTCGACGGCTGTCTCCGTCGCGGCGCGTGACAGGCGGGCCCCGTCGTTACGGAGCAGGGTCCCGAGGGTTTCGTCGTCGCCCCGTTCCACGATGACGTCGGAGACGGCCTCGGACACGCTCGCGCGTTCGGACACAGCGCGCAGGTGTTCCTGACCCTTGGAGCGGACAACGCCGAGCAGGTCATCGTCGGTCAGCACTGTGGAGGCGCGCAGGACGGCCTCGGCGACCGCCACCTCGTCATTGGCCAGCCGGCGGATCAGGCCACGCGGGGCGTCGGGGGACAGGGCGAACCGGGCCGATAGCTCCGCGCGGACGGCGGTCTCCATCTCGGAGGTCAGGTCGCTGAGCACAGAATCGTAGAGGGCGTTCTCGGCAGTGCTGCGCTGCCCGGCGCCGAAGAAATGCTCTGTAAGCTCTCGCAGAAGGGCGCGGCGTTTCTCGCTGGAGCTTTCCTGGGCCAGCATAAGCAGATCGGGCAGGCGCGATCCGGTCTCGACCGGGGCGAAGGCGGGGTCGGTCATGGCAGGCTCGGATCGTTATTGGGGACGACACGGCGGCGGCCCTGGGAGTCGCGCGTCCCGGGCTCGTTTTCCGGCGGCTCTGCGAGGTCCAGCGTGACGCTGTCGAAATAGACGGGTTCGGGCAGAGCGGTGGGATCCGGGCGATGGCCCGCGTCGCGGTGCACTGAATAGTAGCGGGCACCGGATTGCCCCGCCTGGACCGAGGCCTCGCTGGACGGGGGTTGCGGGTTCGGTGCAGGGAGCGCTGCCTGTTCCTGACCTTCGGTCGGCGCCCGCTGCATCTGGAAGATGCGGGCGTCGCGGCGCGGAGCCATGGGATCATTCGGATCGGCGGCGGCGGGTTGCGGCGGCTGTTGCGGTGCCGGGGCCTGAGCCGTCGGGGCGGCGGCCTGGCGTTGGAGACTGAAGACCGGGGCGTCGCGGCGGGGGGCCATGGGGTCGATGGCGGCGCGCTCGACCGGCGTGGCCGGCGAGGAGTGGGCGGGGATCGGTGCCGCCATTTCGGTCGTGGCATAGGCCAGCGGGTCCGGCGAGCCGGGCGCGTAGGCCGGGACGACGCGAGGGACCAGCCAGGCGCTGGCGGGGGTCAGGCCGCGAGAGGCCGGAACTGGCGTCGATGTCGGTTGCATCATGGGGCGGTAGGGCGCCTGCGACGGCGCGACCCGGCGAGGGATCATGGCGTTGCGCGCGCTGGCCTGGACGGCGGCGACATCGGCCGGGGTCGTGCCGGCCGGTCGGTTGGCCCACGTCAGGTAGCGCCCCGTGGCGGGGGCTGACTGGGCCTCGGCGCCCGATGTCGCGAGGCAAGCGCCGGCCGTCGCCAGAACCAGGGTCAGGATGCGAGGGGCGCGGTTCGTCAAGGGCGAGGCTCCCGTTCGAGAGGAACGTGTCGGGAAGGGTAGGTGATGCCGGCTTAACCCCGCGCTAACAGGCGTAAAGACTTCAGGCCCGATCGCGCAGCAGGCGGCGCTCGATCAGCCGGGTCGCGCCGTTGAGCAGAAGGCCGAGCATGGCGAGGCAGACGAGGGCGGCCAGAAGTTCGGCCGTGCGCAGACGATTGCCCGCCTCGAGCAGACGCCAGGCGAGTCCCTGGGCGGCGCCTGAGCCGGAAACGAACTCGGCCACCACCGCGCCGACCACCGCCTGCCCCGCCGCGACCCGCAGGCCTTCCAGAGCGAAGGGCAGGGCGGAAGGGAGGCGCAGGCGCCAGAGACGTTGCAGGGGCGTGGCGGCGTGCAGGTCAAACAGCCGTTCCAGATCCGGATCGGCGGACTTCAACCCGGTCAGGACGCCGGAAAAGATGGGGAAGAAGGCGATGGCGGCGGCGAGGGCTGTGACGGCTCGATCGGCATGGTCAAGGCCGAACCAGATCAGCACCAGGGGCGCGATGGCGACGACCGGCGTGACCTGAAGGGTCACGGCCAGCGGGGCGACAGCGCGCTCAGCCTGTCGGCTGAGGGAAACGCTGATAGCGAGACCGCCTCCGATCAGGGTCGCCACGATCAGGGCCTTAAGCGCCATCCAGAATGTCTGGAGCGCCGAGCCGGCGAGGATCGGGCCGTTGTCGATCAGGGCACGGGCGACGTGGCTCGGCGGGGGCAGGAAATAGACAGGGACATCCAGCAGTCGACAGGCGGTCTCCCAGACGGCCAGCAGGACGGTGGTCAGGACCAGGGCTGGAAGGGCGTCCAGGAGGCGTCTCACCGCGTGGGCTCCATCGCGAGCGCCAGGGCCTCGGCGACCGTTTCGACGGCCTCGCGGTAGGCAGGCTCGCGGCGCCAGCCATCAGGCCGGGGCAGAGGGCCGGGCATGGGGAGGTCGGCGACAGTCCGGCCGTCGGCGGCCGACAGGACGACCACCCGGCCTGCGAGATAGGCGGCCTCCTCGACGTCGTGGGTGACGAAGACCATGGCCACGGACCGGGCGGCCCAGAGACGGTGCAGGTCCTCGATCAGTCCGCGCCGGGTGATGGAGTCGAGTGCGGCGAAAGGTTCGTCGAGCAGCAGAAGGTCAGGTTCGACCGACAGGGCGCGGGCGAGGGAGACGCGCATGGCCATGCCACCGGAGAGCTGCCGCGGGCGGGCTGTAGTGCGTTCGCCGAGCCCCACGGCGCCGAGGCCGTCGTCGGCGCGGCGGCGTGCTTCTGCGGCGGGGATACCCGACAGCTCCAGCGGCAGGGCGACGTTGGCGCGGGCGTCGGCCCAGGGCATCAGAGTCGGGTTCTGGAAGACGAAGCCAGTGCGACCGGGCTCGCCGGGGCGGATCACAGCGCCGGACGCGGGGCGTTCGAGGCCGGCGAGGAGGCGGAGCGCCGTGGATTTTCCGGCTCCCGAAGCGCCAACGACCGCAACGATCTCGCGCGGACCTACAGTCAGGTCCAGCGGCCCCAGCGAGGCGCGGCCGGGATAGTCGATCCTGACGTTCGAAAGGCCGGCGACTGCCGCCCCGCCTTCGTCAGCCACGGCCGGGCAGGAAGTCGTCGGTGAAGGCGGTACGCCAGCGTAGATCCGCAGGATAGACGCCCGCCTGGGAGGTCACATCGAAGAAGGCCTGCCAACGCTCGGCCGTCATGGCACCGAGGCCGTAAAGAGCGGCGTCGCCGGAATCGACGATGCCGTTCTCGCTGAGTTTGGTCCGGGCCTGGTCCAGGACGTCCTGGGTCATCTCGGGATTGGCCCGTTTGATCAGTGCGTCGGCGGCGGCCGGATCGCCCCGGATGTAGTCGCGCCAGCCTTCGGCCGAGGCGGCGATGAAGCTGCGCAGCGCCCCTGCGTTGTCCCGGGCGAACCCGTCGGGCGACATCACCATGGTGGCGTAGGAGGGATAGCCCTCATCGGCCAGGAGGAAGACGCGGGGCTCGAAACCCGCCGCCTGCTCGATCGTGTATGGCTCGGAAGTCAGATAGCCCTGCTGCACGGCGCGTTCATCCGCGAGGAAGGGGGCCGGGTTGAAGCTGTATTTCCGGACCTGGTCGTCGGTGAAGCCGTATTTGGCCTTCAGCCAGACCCAGAAGGCGGTGATCGAGGCGTCGGCCAACAGGAACGGGCGATCCGCCAGGTCGGCGATACCGGTCAGGGCAGGGTCCGGATGTGCGATCAGAACCTGGGGGTCCTTCTGGAAGAAGGCGGCGACGGCCTTCACCGGCGCACCTTCGGCAACCAGGTTCAGCGGTATGAAGCTGTTGGACCCCATCCCGAGCTCGACGGCACCCGAGGCCAGAAGTTGCGGTACGTTTACGCCTGGGCCGCCCTGTATGATCTGGACGTTCAGGCCGCGACGTTCGTAGGCCCCCGAGGCGAGGGCCTGGTAGAAGCCGCCGTGTTCGGCCTGGGCGCGCCAGTCGGTGGCGAAGCGGATGCGGACCCGGCCCTGATCGTCCACCGGCGCTTCCGAGCTGCCGCAGGATGCCAGACCCATGGCCGAGACGGCGACGCCGCCCGCAAGAACAAGGCGGCGACTGACGACGGAATGAGTCGTGCGACGGTGCATCACGGCAAACTAGGGCCGGAGGGGATGCAAGGGAAGGGAAGCCGGGCCGGAGCCTTTGCGACCGGTCGCCTGCCCGGGAATTGAGCGAGGGGACGTGAACCCGGTCGAGCCGGTATTCACGTCCCCCCACCAAGTCCGGGTTGGGACTTGGCCATTGAGGTTCTGGACCCTGGCGTCAGCGCCGGCGGGCGAACCCGGCGACGGTCGGCTGTATCCTGGCGGCTCTTGGTCCGTGGCGTTTCGTCCGGGCTTTTGACCCTCGCGTCGTCCACCGATCCCGGTCTGGTTCTCCGCGACCCTTCCCGCCGAAGCGGTCTGTGTCGGGAGCCTGGACCCTGCCAGGTCGTTCCGCCGTCGCCCGAAAGCGCCTTTGGACTCCTTGGTCAGAGAGCCGGACCGACCCGCTTGAAACCCCGGTCTCCCCGGGTTTCCGCGCCGCCGTGTCCCTCGGCCCGATCAAGCTCGCTCCAAACGCCGGTTCCGGCAAGGGGTCGATTCGGGCCTTCTGTGCAGGACCGGCCTAGGTGGGGTGTATAAGCCTGTGATCGTCTGTGGGCGGATCGGAATCATGATTAAAGAACAGCGGTTTGTGTTGTCCACAGAATCCGCTCAACCGGCCGCGAGCGCTTCCCGCCTGGCTTCCAGATCCAGCCATTCTTCCTCGGCCGAGTTGAGCTTCTCCTGAGCGGCCTCAAGGGCCTTCATGGTGGAGGCGAAACCGGAGGGGTCGCGGGAGTAAAAGTTGACGTCGTCGAGCCGGGCCTGGTGGGCGGCTATGTCGGCGGGGAGGGTGTGGATCAGGGCGTCGAGATCCTTGAGCCGGTGCTGGTCCTTGAAGGACAGCTTGCCCTTGGCGGCGGGAGGCGGCGGGGGCGCAGCGACGACTGGCGCGGGCTTCGACCCGGCCGGGGCGGCGGTCTGGGGTTTCAGGAAACCGGGGTTCTGGCGGATGAAGTCGGTCCAGCCGCCCGGGGTTTCGACGATGTCGCCCCGGCCATTCATGCCGATGGTCGAGGTTGCGAGACGGTCGACGAAGTCGCGGTCGTGGCTGACCAGGATCAGGGTGCCGTCGTACTGCTCCAGCAACTCCTCAAGCTTGTCGAGCGTGTCCATGTCGAGGTCGTTGGTCGGTTCGTCGAGGACCAGCATATTGGCGGGCTTGGCCAGGGCGATAGCCAGCAGCAGGCGGTTGCGCTCGCCGCCCGACAGGGTCGAGATCGGCTGGCGCAGCTGGGCCTCGGTGAACAGGAAGTCCTTGGCGTAGGCGGCGACGTGCTTGGAGAAGCCGCGCACGATGATCGAGTCGCCTCCGCCGGGCGTCAGGGCGTCCCACAGGGTCATGTCGGACTTCAGGCCGTCGCGCGACTGGTCGAGGTAGACCGTCTCCAGGCTCGCGCCGAGTTTGATCGCGCCCTCGGTGGGCTCCAGCTCGCCCAGCATGATCTTGACCAGGGTGGTTTTGCCGGCACCGTTCGGACCGACGATCGCCAGCCGGTCGCCGCGGAGGATGCGGCTGGTGAAGGGCTTGATCACGACGCGGTCGCCGAAGGATTTGGTGACGCCCTTGAGGTCGGCGACCAGTTTGCCTGAGGTGCCGCCGGAATCGACGCCGAGCAGCATTTCGCGCGGGCGATCCTGGGCCTGTTCGGCCCGTTCGGCGCGCAGGGCGTCGAGCGAGCGGGCGCGGCCCTCGTTGCGGCTGCGGCGGGCGGTGATGGAGCTGTAGAAGGTCGCGGTTTCACGCTCGATCGTCTTGGTCAGCTTCTGGAAGGCGATGGCTTCTTCTTCCATCGTCTTGGCGGCCCATTCGTCAAAGGCGTCGAACCCCTTGTTCAGGGTTCGGACCCGACGGCCTTCCAGCCAGTGGCAGGACTGGGTCACGCGGTTCAGGAAGGCGCGATCGTGGGAGACGATCAGGGCGGCGCATTTGGCGTTGATGATCTCCGTCTCGAGGAGTTCGATCGCGAGGATGTCCATGTGGTTGGTCGGCTCGTCGAGCAGCAGCAGGTCCGGCTCCTCGGCGAAGGCCTTGGCGAGGGCGGCGCGGCGGATTTCGCCGCCGGACAGGCCCTTGGTGGGCTTGTTCGGGTCCATGCCGAAGGTCTCGAGCCAGGCCTCTGCGGTCCAGTGCTCGGCACCGTTCGAGGTGGCATAGTCCAGCAGGGTGTCGCCCGCGATCAGCGGCTCCTGCGGCACATAGGCGAATTTGACCGAGCCCTGGATCGAGCGGGTGCCGCTATCGGGCTCGATCAGACCCATGACGACCTTCATCAAGGTCGATTTGCCGGCACCGTTGCGGCCGACGAGGCACGAGCGGGTGCGCGGCTCGATGGCCAGGTCGACGCCGTCGAACAGGGGGCGGGTTCCGTCCTGCAGACGGACGTCTTTCAGGGCGACGAGAGGGGGTCTCGGAGAAGAGCGGGGAGCCATGGATGCTTTCGGACGCGGAGAGGCGTATGGGGAGCGCGTGGATGTAGAGCGTACGACCCCCGAACCCAAGCCCTTCTGGCAGACGAAGCGGCTGGACCAGATGACACGCGAGGAGTGGGAGAGCCTGTGCGACGGGTGCGGGCTGTGCTGCCTGATCCGATTCGAGGATGAGGATACGGGCGAGGTGTTCCCGACGCGGGTCCACTGCAAACTGTTCGACAGCCAGCTGTGCAGCTGCACCGACTATGCGAACCGAAAGGAGCATGTGCCGGACTGCATCAAGCTGACGCCGTGGAATATCCAGGACCTGGCCTGGATGCCGAAGTCGTGCGGATACCGTCGAATCCATGAGGGACGGGGTCTGGCGGACTGGCACCCCCTGGTGTCGGGCGATCCCGAGACCGTGCATTCGGCCGGAGTCTCGATCCGGGGACAGACGATCTCCGAGGAGGAATTGGCCGAGCCGGAGGACGCCATCGACCACGATGCGTCGGACTGGATCGAGGAGCGGGGCCGATAGCCCCGTTAACCCAACCTTGGAACCTTCTGTAGCAGGGTTCGGTCAGTCGTTCGTCCGGAGGTTTTATGAGCAGCGTTCCAGAGGGATCGGAGACCCTTCCGACGCCGTTTGACCGGTTGACGGCGGTAGCCTGCGCGGCGCTGGACCTGCCGTTCGGCCTGGTGTCTGTGCTCGAGGACGATCAGGCCGTGTTTCGATCCGAAATCGGCACAGGCCAGAGGGCCCTGCCGCGCGAGGTCAGCGTGAGCGCGCGGCTTGCGGCCATGGGGCCGGATGCGACCCTGGTGGTCACCGACGTGCTGGAAGATCCCGAGCTTTGCCGGCATCCCTGGGTGACCGGAGCGCCCCGGATCCGGTCTTTCGTCGGCGCGACGATCTGCGATGCCGCCGGCACCCCGATCGGTGCCATCGCGGCCATGGACATTGTGCCCCGCGACCCGCCGACGCCGTCGCAGATGACCATGTTGCGCCATATCGCGCGCCTGGCCGGTGACCTCTATGATCAGGTCCAGGTCCAGCGGAAGCAAGTCGAGCAGGTGAAGCTGCTGGAGATGGCCGAGGAGATGGCGGGCCTTGGGCGCTGGCATTTCGACCTGGTGACCCGCAAGGTCGACTGGTCCGATGCGGTCTATCGCATTCACGGCCGTGACCGTGAGACTTTCGATCCCAGCTATGCGGACGTCCTGTCGGACTACCATCCCGAGGACCGCGAGATTCTGGCGGCCCATGTCGAACGGGCCATCACCACGGGCGAGGGCTATGACCTCGAACTGCGGCTCGTCAACGCCACCCGGGGGGAACGGCGGGTCATCACCCGCGCGGGCACCGAAATCGGCGAGGACGGCCGGCCGATAGCCCTGTTCGGCGTGTTCCAGGACGTCACCGACATCGTGCGAACCCAGGAAAGACTGGAGCGCAGCGAGGCGCTGTTCCGTGAGATGAGCGAGACGGCGACCGACATCATCACCCGATACGGGCCGGACGGGACGTTCCTGTATCTGTCACCCTCAATCGAAGCGATCATGGGCTACAAGCCCGAAGAGATGCTGGGTCGTCGCTGTGCCGAGTTCGTTCCGCCCGACGAGGTCATCCGCACCGCGGCCATCACGGCCGCCTATGTCAAGGCCGGACCGGGGGCGACCTCTCCCCGGTATGAATACCGGGCGTTCAAGGCCGACGGGACGATCATCTGGCTGGAGGCGGCACCCCGCGCCGTGTGGGACGAAGCCGGCCGCCGCGTGATCGAGTTCCACGACCACGTCCGAGACATAACCGAACGCAAGGCCGCCGAGCGGGCTCAGGCCGAACTGGTCGAGACCCTCGGGATGGCGGAGCAGCTGGCTGGGCTGGGTTGCTGGAAGCTGGATGTCGCCGATGGGAGCGTGACCTGGTCCGACGAGGTCTACCGGATCCACGGCAAGACCCGTTCGACCTTCGATCCCCGCTATGACGACGCGGTCGGCTGCTACCATCCGGATGATCGCCATATGGTCACTGAGGCCTGCGGGCGGGCGATTGAGACCGGCGAGGGCGGCGGGTTCCAGTTGCGACTGATCCGGGAGGACGGCGAGGAGCGGATCGTGATGTCCGAGTTCCGCCCGGCGCGCGGCGAGGATGGGACAACGAGCGCCTTGTTCGGCGTGTTTCAGGACGTCACCGATCAGGTGCTCGCACAGCGCCGCATCGAGGCCAGCGAGGCGCGGTATCGCCTGCTGGCCGACCGGGCCAGCGACATCATCGTGACCTATGGTGTGGACGGCCTTATCCGCTACATCTCGCCCAGCGTGGAGCCGGTGACAGGACGGACGCCGGACAGTCTGATCGGCCAGTTGATCACCAGTCTGATCTGGCACGAGGACATTCCGGTCCTGACCGAGATGTTCAAGGCCTCGGTCCGGAATGGAGCCGATGCGGTGCCGGGCGGGGTGATCTATCGGGCCCAGGGGGTGGACGGGGGCCTGCGCTGGTTCGAGGCCCGTACGACCCTGATCCGCGACGAGAGCGGCCGGGTGGTCGAGTTCCAGGACGTGGTGCGTGATATCCATGACACCAAGCGGCTGGAAGCGGAGCTGATCGCGGCGCGGGACGTGGCCGAGGCGGCGGCGCGGGTGAAGTCCGAGTTCCTGGCCAACATGTCCCACGAGTTGAGGACGCCGCTGACGAGCGTCATCGGCTTCTCCGGCCTGCTGCAGGACAGCCCCGACCTGCCGGAGACCGAGCGGCGCTATGCCGACCGGATCGCGACGGCCAGCGAGGCTCTGCTGAGCGTCATCAACGACATTCTGGACTACTCAAAGCTGGAGGCCGAGGCGGTCAGCCTCGATGCCGCGGCGTTTGACCCGGCAGCGACGGCGCGAGGCGCCGCGGCGATGGTGGAGACACAGTGTCAGGCCAAGGGCGTGACCCTGAAGGTCGAGATCGACGATCTCCCGAGCGGAATCCTGGGAGACCAGGGCCGGTTCCGGCAGGTCACCCTGAATTTCCTGTCCAATGCCGTGAAGTTCACGGACTCGGGCGAGATCCGCCTGGATATGAGCCGCCGCGGCGAGCGACTGAGGGTCGCGGTGACCGACAGCGGCATCGGCATCGCGCCGGAGAAGATCGACGCCCTGTTCGAACGGTTCACCCAGGCGGATGCTTCGACGACGCGGGTCTATGGCGGGACCGGGCTGGGTCTGGCCATCTCGCGCCGGCTGATCGAACTGATGGGCGGGGAGATCGGGGCGGAGAGTCGCCCGGGCGAAGGGTCGACCTTCTGGTTCGAGATTCCGCTTGTCGAGGCCAAGGGTGATGTCGGGGCCGAGACGGGCGACGCCGTCCTGCTGGCACCCGGGACCCGGATCCTGCTGGCGGACGACGCGCCGGCCAACCGTGAGCTGGTGCGGATCATTCTGTCGGGATGGGGCGTCGAGCTGGACACGGTGTGTGACGGAGGCGAGGCGGTCGAGGCTGCGTCCAGCGGCGATTACGATGTAATCCTGATGGACGTGCACATGCCGGTGATGGACGGGATGGACGCGACGCGGGCCATCCGGGCCCTGGGTGGCCCGCGCGCCGCCGTGCCGATCCTGGCCCTGACGGCCAATGTGCAGCCCGACCAGATCGAAGCCTGCGCCGAGGCCGGGATGGATGGGCATGTCGGCAAGCCGATCCAGATCGGCGAGCTGATCGCGGCCATCGCCGGGGCCTCAAGGCCGGTGATCGAGACGGACAGAATTTCGGCGGCGAACTGACTACATCTCGGCGATACCCATCAACGGATCGTCGAAATCGGACTTTAGAATCAACGGTCGGCTCTATTTAGAGCCTTTATGCGCGCCTTGTGACGCTGGTCCCCTATAGTTTGGGCATGGCGGGAAAAGGGGGCGGGACGGGGCGAGGCACCGTCGCCCGATGCGTCCGACGGTGCCGATCTGCCGGGTTTGGCCAGGGCGCTCTGCGTCGGCTCGGCTATGGGCCGCAGATCCCGTCGTCACTGGCGCAACACCCCCATGGTCGCGGGCGAAGGCCGATCAAGATCCATTCCTGACCAACCGGCCAGGACGATCGGCCCATCCCGGTCAACGAACTATCAAAAAATGGGACCGGTCGATCCGGTCAAGGAGAGACCATGCCCCTGTTTCCATGGCGGGCCGGCCGAGCCGCGCCCGAGGCGAAGCACAGCCGCGCGGGGCCCCTGATCGCCCTGACCGGCGCCGGCCGTGCGCGATGGACTCCTCGTGACTACGCAAGCCTGGCGCGGGAGGGATTCAACCGCAATCCGGTGGCTTATCGCTGCGTTCGGATGATCGCCGAGGCGGCGGCGTCGGCACCGCTGATCGTCTTCTGCAGCGGGGTCAGGGACGACGACCACCCGGCAGCCCGGCTGCTGGTCAAGCCCAATCCGGAGCAGTCCGGCGCCGAGTGGCTGGAGGGGGTCTATGGCGCTCTGCAGACGGCGGGGAACGCCTATGTCGAGGCGGTCGGGGATGGAGCGCCGAGCGAGTTGTGGAGCCTGAGACCGGACCGGGTTCAGGTCGCGCCGGGCCGGCAGGGCTGGCCCGAGGCCTATGAATACGCGGTCGGGGGACGCTCGATGCGGATCGTGCGGGAGGCGGACGGCTGGATGCCGGTGATGCATCTGAAGCTGTTTCATCCGACGGACGACCACTACGGCTTTTCACCGCTGGAGGCGGCGGCGTTCGCGATTGATGTGCACAACGCGTCGGGTGCCTGGAACAAGGCGCTGCTGGACAATGCCGCGAGGCCGAGCGGGGCGCTGGTGTTCTCGTCGAAGGACGGAGAACGGCTGACCGAGGCGCAGTTCACGGCGCTGAAGGCCGAACTGGGCGAAGCTCATGCGGGGGCGGCGAATGCCGGCCGGCCGATGGTGCTGGAGGGCGGGCTGGACTGGAAGCCGATGTCGATGAGTCCTGCCGACATGGACTTCATCGCCGGGAAGCATGCCGCGGCGCGCGAGATCGCCCTGGCGTTCGGGGTTCCGCCGCAGCTGCTCGGGATTCCGGGGGAAGCGACCTATGCGAATTATCGCGAGGCCAATGCGGCCTTCTGGCGAGGGACGGTGATTCCCCTGGCGAGGAAGATGGCCGGGGCGCTGAGCGGCTGGCTGGGCGGACGGTTCGAGGACGTCCGGATCGAGCCGGATCTGGACGCCATACCGGCGCTGCAGCCGGAACGGGACGCGCTGTGGGCACGGCTGAACGCCGCAAGTTTCCTGACCGACGAAGAACGTCGGCGGATGGCGGGGGTCGGCGACTGATGGACGATCTCAAGAAGCTGGCGACGGCCATGGCCGCGGCGCTGGCGATCCAGACCATCGGCGGACTGGTGTGGGCCGGCGGGGCTGCGGCGCGGATCGCGACACTGGAAGACCGGGTCGGCGAGCAAAGGCTGGTGGCTGAGCGGCTGGCACGACTGGAGGAACAGGGGCTCACGACGCGGGCGGCTGTCGAGCGGGTCGAGCGAAAGCTGGAGGGCGGGTGATGACGGTGGCCATCGAAGCCGGGCTGGCGATCCAGGGCTATGCCTCGCTCTGGGCCGTGGCGGATCTGAACGGGGATGTCGTCGCGAGGGGCGCGTTCGGCGACAGCCTGAACCGGACCGGGGCGGGCGGGGTGCGGATGCTGCACCAGCACGAGAGCCGGGCCGTGGTCGGTGTCTGGGACGAGATCGTCGAGGATGAGCGCGGTCTGTTCGTCCGGGGCCGGATCGCTGATTGGTCAGCCGAGGCGCGCTACGCCCGGGCGCTGAGCCGGGCGGGGGCGCTTGACGGGCTGTCGATCGGGTTCCGGACGGCGAAGGCGCGCAGGGACGGGCGGCTGAGGGTGCTCAGCGGCGTGGAGCTCTGGGAGGTGTCGCTGGTGACGTTTCCGGCCTTGCCGGGGGCGCGGTTCGGGCCGGTCGCAAAGCGACGAAACAGGGCTTGGGCGGCGGACGAAAGCGGAGCAAAGTGAAGCCGGGCCTTGTGAAGCCGGGGATGAAACGATGATCGCCGCCGTCCTGATTTGCGCCGTCCTTGCCGTCGGGCCTTCCGAATCCGCAACGACCCAAGATCGGGTCGGGACCAACACCGCGGTGGTGCAGACGGTTCGCACGCATGGTGCGGACGAGACGACCTGGCACCCGTCCGTCGTCGGCGGAACTGTTCGCTACCAGGACCAGATCGTCACCGGAGCGGACAGCCGGCTGGAGGTCGCCTTGCGCGACGGGTCGACGCTGACCCTGGGGGCCAACGCCTCGCTGACCGTCGACCGGTTCGTGATCGACATCGGTTCCGACCCGTTGGGGACGGTCTTCGCCCTGGTCCGGGGTGCGTTCCGTTTTGTCTCTGGAGCCCGGGGCGCATCGTCAGAGCGTGTGAGCTTTCGGACGCCGACGGCCGCCATCGGCATTCGCGGCACGATCATCGAAGGGGTGGTCGGGCCCGAGGCTCTGGAGGTTCTGACTGACGACGCCGGCGGGTTCGATCTGAGCGCAGACCCGGAGACCGCCGCTGTCATCGTGCTGGTCGAGGGCGAGATCGAACTGGAGCTGGACGGAAGGCGGGTGACGATCCGGGAGCCGGGGCAGGCCGTGGCCGTCTCCGGGCGACGACTATCGCAGCCCTTCGCCCTGCCTCCAGGAGCCGGCGAGAGATTCGGCACGAGGTTGCCGCCGCGCCCGGGCGGACAGGGCGAAGGCGGACAGGGGCGTGCGGGCGACCGCGCCCAGGGCCAACGTCCCGGGACGGAGCAGAGGCCGGGAGTGCAAAATGACCTTGTTCGCCCCGGTCAATCTGGTCAGCCGGGTTCCGTCGATGCTGGACCTCGGCCTAGCGGAGGACCCAGGCCGCGCTGAAGACGTCCGCGCGGGACCGGTCGGCGGTCGAAACCCGGGTGCCTGTCTAGCGGCGACCCATGCAGTCGATCCACGTCAGGGCACGGGTGACGCCGCCGAGGGCGAACCAGGCGTCGGCGGGGCCGGTCTCGGACTGGTAGGTCCAGCGCATGCCGTTGGAGCGGCGGGCGCCCGAGACGATGGCATCGATCGTGGCGCGGTCCGTGACATGGAACTCGTTGGAGACATTGTCCCGGAGTTCGATCTTGCCGACGAGGTCGATCGGCCGACGACCGAAGAATACGGACATGGGCTGGCCGTCCTCGGTCGAGGACGGGACGACGGAGACCAGGCTGACCTCGTGGGGCGCGCCGGGCGTGGGACGGGCGATGCGCATTTCTTGCGCATAGGCGGTCTGATCGTCGGGAGGCGTGAGGGCCAGGACGGCGGAGCAGTAGCCGTCGGGGCGGCAGGCACCGAGGGTGTTCTGGAAATAGGCGCGGGTCTCGTCGAACCTGGTGTGGGTCGTGGCGCCGCAGCGCTGGGCGGCGGAAGCCGCGCCGGCCGAGGCGACGAGCGCGGTCGCGAGGATCGCAGAACGGATCAGAGACATCGGGGTCGTCCTTCGGGAAGCTTTGCGGTTGGGCAGAGCGGACCATGGGGGCCGGACCCTGTCAATCGAGCGGGACCTGACGGTTCCGGTCGCGGTTCCGGTCGGGTGGACCGCCGGATTTTTCAAGCGGAGACACGATGAAAGAGACCAAACAGGCTTCGGCTTCGCCCGAGGCGCGCGCAGCCATGCATGAGATGATGGCCGCGTTCGAGGCGTTCAAAGGGGCAAACGACGCCCGGCTGAACGAGATCGAGAAGAAGGCCTCGGCCGATACGCTGCTGGAGGAGAAGGTGGCGCGGATCGATCAGGCGGTTGGCGCGGCCCAGGCGCGTCTGGACCGTGCGCTGTCTGAGGCGCGACGGCCGGCGATCGGAGCCGAGCCAGCGGTGGTCGTTTCGGTGCCCGAGGCCAAGGCGGCGTTCGAGGGCTATGTGCGGACCGGGCGCGAGCTGGGGCTGGAGATCAAGGCCGGGCTGTCGTCGGCGTCGAACTCGGGCGGCTATGTGGTGCCGCCGGAGACGGAGCGGGCCATCGAGCGACGCCTGATGGCGACCAGTCCGATGCGCGAGATCGCGACGGTGCGGACGGTGGCCTCGGGCGTGTTCAGGAAGCCGGTGTCGACCGCGGGCATCGCCTCCGGCTGGGTGGCGGAGACGGCAGCGCGGCCGGAGACGGATCCGGCGACTCTGGCCCTTCTGGAGTTCCCGGCGGCCGATCTCTACGCCAATCCGGCGGCGACGCAGAGCCTGCTGGACGATGCGCTGGTCGATCTGGACGAATGGCTGGCCTCGGAGGTCGAGGACGTGTTCGCGGCGCAGGAGACGACGGCTTTCGTGACCGGCGACGGGACGAACAAGCCCAGGGGCTTCCTCGGCTATTCGATCGTGGCGGAGGCGTCTCACGCCTGGGGCGACATCGGCTACGTAGCGTCGGGGGCTGCGGGGGCTTTCGCGGCCTCCAGTCCGGGGGACAGGCTGATCGACCTGATCTATGCCCCCAAGGCCCAGTTCCGGCCGAACGGGCGGTTCGTGATGAACCGCAAGACCGTCTCGGCGGTGCGCAAGTTCAAGGATGCGGACGGCAACTATATCTGGTCGCCGGCGACGCGGCCGGGCGAGACGGCGTCGCTGCTGGGCTATCCTGTGACCGAGATTGAGACCATGCCGGACATCGCGGCGAACAGCGCGGCTATCGCGTTCGGCGATTTCCAGCGGGGCTATCTGATCGTCGACCGCGCGGGCGTACGGGTGCTGAGGGATCCGTATTCGGCCAAGCCCTATGTGCTGTTCTACACGACCAAGCGCGTCGGCGGCGGGGTGCAGAATTTCGACGCCATCAAGGTGATGAAGTTCTCCGTGAGCTGACGTGATTACTCCCTCTCCCCTTGCGGGAGAGGGAGGCCGCGCACGGTCGCGGCAGCGGCCGTTCTGGCGCGGGCGGGTGAGGGGTGACACTCGCGCTCAACCGAGCCGGCAGCGAGACCCCTCACCCTTTCGCGCAAGACCACTCGCGATGCTCGCGGGCGCTCAAGCCTTCTCCTGCAAGGGGAGAGGGGCAATCTGACATCGGAGAATTCCCATGACCGCACCCGTGAGCCTCACGGAGGCGAAGCTGTTCCTGCGCGTCGAGCACGATGCCGAGGACGGGCTGATCCAGACGTTGATCGATGCAGCCCGGGCTCGGGTCGAGAGTGAGGTGGGGCTGGAACTCACATCGGCGTCGGCAGCGCCACTGAGGCTGGCGATCCTGATGCTGGCCTTGCGCGCCTACGAGCGGGGCGAGGTCGAGATGACGATCCGGCCGGTCGAGGCCTGGCTCGCGCCCTATCGGGTGGTTCGGCTGTGAGGGTCCTGGCGGAACTGCTCCAGCCAGTGGAGGCGGAGACGCCCTATGGCGGGCGGTCCGTCAGCTACGAGCCGATCGGGTCGGTCTGGTTGCGGCTGAACGGACGACGACAAGGTGAGCGGACGGAAGCCGGCGTGACCTCGAAGGTCGAGGCCGCCTTAGCGGAGACGCGGGCCGACCCGCGCCTAGTCGAGCGTCGCGTGGTCCGGTTCGGCGGGGCCGACTGGGTCATCGCCGCCATCGACGGCGATCCGGATCGACCCGGACGTGTGACCCTGAACATCGAGAGGACGCGATGAGCGACCATGAGAATGCGCTGCAGAAGGCGCTGATTGCGCACCTGCGGGCCGACGGCGCTCTGCAGTCGTTGCTGGGCGATCCGGCGCGGATCTGGGACGCGGCGCCGAGGGGGGCGGGGTATCCGCATCTGCTCGTCGGCCGATCCGGGAGCCGACCGGTCGAGGCGGACGGATGCGGGGTGGAGCATGCGCTGACCCTGCGCTGCGCATCACGGTTCGAGGGGACGGAAGAAGCCAAGGCGATCTGCGCGGCCGTGCGGGCGGCGTTGCATGAAGCGCCGCTGGAGGCGGACGGGGTCCGCGCTGTGTCGATCCGCGCCACCTTTGCCGACGTGTTCCGCTCCAGCGACCACAGGCGGGTCTGGGGCGTGGTGCGCGTCCGGGCTGTTACCGAAGACATCTGAGGGAGAACGACCATGGCCGCACAGCGCGGAAAAGACATCCTGCTCAAGATCGAGAGCGCGCCAGGCGTGTTCACGACGGTCGCGGGGCTAAGGGCCCGGACCATCTCGCTTAATGCCAAGACGGTGGATGCGACGGACGCCGACAGCGCCGGGCGGTGGCGCGAGCTCCTGGGCGGTGCCGGGGTGAAGTCGGCGGCGGTGTCGGGGCAGGGGATCTTTCGTGATGCGGCGTCAGATGCGCTGATCCGGGAGGCCTTCTTTGACCAGGGGGTGAAGACCTGGCGACTGATCGTGCCGGACTTCGGCGTGCTGGAGGGCCCGTTCCTTTTGGCGGCGCTGGAGTATGCAGGCGATCACGAGGGAGAGGCGACGTTCGCGATCAGCCTGGCCAGCGCCGGGGCCGTGGTGTTCTCGGCCGCATGACCGGGGCGAACGGGGTACGAGGCGAGGCTGTGGCGATGTTGGCGGGTGGGCCGCGAAGGCTCTGTCTGACGCTGGGCGCATTGGCGGAGATCGAGACGGCGCTGGGCGTGTTCGGGATCGCAGGGCTGGCGGAGCGAATGCGGGCGCTGTCGGCGCGAGATCTGATGGCGGTTCTTGCGGCGCTGTTGCGGGGCGGCGGCGAGGAGGCGCTGGCGGGGGAACTGGACCGGGCGGCGATCGATCCGGTCGAGGCGGCGGAAGCCGTAGCGCGGGCGTTCGTTGCTGCGCGTGGATGAGGCGACGCCTTGGGCAACGATGCTCCGGACCGGCGCGGCTCTGGGCGTGCGGCCCGAGGCGTTCTGGCGGCTGTCGTTGGCCGAGTGGCGAATGCTGACGGAAGCCGCGCCGGGCGTTGCGCCGATGGGACGCGGCGACTTCGAGCGGTTGATGGCGGCCTGGCCGGATGGAGACGGGACATGAGCGACGACATTCGACCGGATGCGCTGGACGGCGTGCCGGCGCGGGCGGCGGAGGCCGCGGCGGCGCTGGAGGCGCTGAGGGAGCCGGCGGAACGGGCGGCGGGTGCGATCGAGGAGGCGTTCGGGCGCGCCGGGGCCAGCCTGACGCGGTCGCTGGCCCGGGCGGCGGCGGACGGAGAAGTCAGCCTGGCCGAACTGGCGCGGGCGGTCCTGGGCGCCGTGGGCGCGGGCCTGGGAGGCTCGGGCGGTGGTCTGGGCGCGGCGATCGCGCAGGCGGTGGCGGGTGCCGTTGGCTTTTCCGGTGCGCGGGCAGAGGGCGGACCGGTGCTGGGCGGCGGGGCCTATCTGGTCGGCGAGCGCGGGCCCGAGGTGTTCCGGCCGACGACGGCGGGCGTGATCGAACCGGGTGGAGGCGGCGGGGTGACGGTGAACGTCACGGTCGACGGCGGCGCTCCGGCCCTGCTCAGGTCCGAGGCCCAGATCGTCCAGATGCTGGCCAGAGCCGCCGCGCTGGGTGCGCGACGGCTGTAGACTTTCTTTGTGGGCTATCGCGCGGTCGCGCTACTTGAGCCTGGGGCTATTCGCCCTTGGGATTGGGACCGAAGCGGTTGTCGCCGCGCTGACCGTCGCTCAGGCCGATCCAGAGCAGGAAACCCAGCGTGACCAGACAAATTAACAGGCCGATGCCGAGGGCGGGGCCGATGAGGGCCAAGATGGCAGCCGGATCTTCGTTCTGCAGCGCTTCGCTGTTCATGAAAATAGACAGGCCGACCGTCGAGATGATGCCGATGATCCCGCCGATCGTGACGAGGTAGGGAATGACCGCCAGCCAGCCTGACTGACCCATGTCATGCAGGCGTGTGACCGTGATCGCCAGGTTCGGCCAGATCAGGGCCAGGGAGATCAGGCCGCCGATGATCGGGAGCCAGCCCGCCACGACGCCGACACCGAGGCAGATCAGCCAGCCGATCCAGAAATGCGACCGTCGGGTGCGACCCTGGAACGAGAACAGGACGGTTTTGAAATCGAAGCTGTCGGTCGGGACGCCGGGCGTGGCCGAGGGTGCGCCGGGTCCCGGGGCAGCGGCCAGGAGCATGATGTTGGTCGCCTCTCCGGCCACGGGCACGAAATCGACCCGCAGACCGGCCATGACGGCGGCCGGCGGCGAAACCGCCTCGCGGCCGAAGGTGTAGCGGATGCCGTCGTCGCCCGAGATGAGACCTGCGCCTGAGGCATCGTCGAAGCTGAGAATCTGACCGCGCATTGAACCGGGCTCTCCTGCCGGGCGGCCGAGTGCGGCCGCGTTCGGGAACGAGACTGAACGAGCGGTGCTCGCCCGACAAGTGAAACAGGAGTCATGAATGGCCTTTCATGAGCTGCGTCCCCGCCTTCGCGGGGACGACAGGATCGCAGTCGGGGGAAGCCGATGAGTTTCCACGAAGTGCGTCTGCCCGCGCGGCTGGCGTTCGGATCGACGGGCGGGGTCGAGCGGCGGACCGACGTCGTGACCCTGGCGTCCGGGTTCGAGCGACGCTCGACCCCGTGGGCGATGGGCCGCAGACGCTTTCTGATCGGGGCGAACCTGAGGTCACTGACGGACATGGCCGAGCTGACCGCCTTCTTCGAGGCCAGACGCGGCAGGCTCTACGGGTTCCGGTTTCGGGATTTCGCCGACTATGCGTCGTGCACTCCGGGCGAGACGCCTGCAGCGACCGACCAGGCACTGGGTGCCGGCAACGGGACACGGACTGCCTTCCCCTTGGTGAAAGCCTACGGCGACGTCGTGCGGCCGATCGCCAAACCTGTCGAGGGAACGGTGCGGGTCGAGGTCGGGGGCGTCGAACTGGCGAGCGAAGCGTTTTCCGTCAACTCGACGACGGGAATGGTGACGCTGGACACGCCGCCGGGCGCAGGTTTGGCAGTGACAGCCGGCTTCCTGTTCGACACGCCGGTGCGGTTCGACACGGATCGGCTGGAGGTCACGCTGGAGAGCTTCGGGGCGGGGCAAATGGCGGCGGTTCCGCTGATCGAGCTGCGGGTCTGAGATGCGCGACATTCCTGAGGAAATGGCCGCCCGCATCGAGAGCGGGGCAGCGACGCTTTGCCATGTCTGGATCGTCGAGCGGGCTGACGCGACGCGGCTGGGGTTCACCGATCACGACCGGGACCTCAGCGTCGACGGGGTTCTGTGTCGTGCGGCGAGCGGCTGGTCGCAGGGGGCGGCGGAGACGGCCGAGGGACTCGCGGCCGGGACCATGGCGGTCGGGGGTGTGCTGGATGACGAGCGGATCGTCGAGGCCGATGTCGCGGCAGGTTTGTGGGACCGGGCGACGGTGGCGCTGTTGCGGATGGACTGGGCGCAACCCGACCTGATGGTCTTGCTGGGTCGCGGTCTCCTGAGCCGGATCCGGCGCGAGGGAGAAGGGTTCATTGCGGAGATCGACGGCCCGCTGGCGGCGCTGGAGCGGGTCGTGGGACGGACCTATGGGCGGTCCTGCGACGCGGTGCTGGGCGACGTGCGGTGCGGCGTGAATCCGGACGGACGGACCTGTGACAAGCGTTGGGAGACCTGCGTCAAGACGTTCGGCAACGGCGTCAACTTCCAGGGCTTTCCCGACATTCCGGGCGACGATTTCCTGACCGCCTATCCGGCGACCGGCGGACGACACGACGGCGGGAGCCGGCGGTGAGCGATCGTGTGGCGGCGGCGCGCGGATGGCTGGGCACGCCCTATCGGCATCAGGCGAGCCTGAAGGGCGAAGGAGCGGACTGCCTGGGCCTCATGCGTGGTGTCTGGCGAGAGACGGTGGGCGTGGAGCCCGAAGCGATGCCCGCGTACCAGCCCGACTGGGCCGAGGTGGGCGGGGACGAGACTCTGCTGGACGCAGCGCAGCGCTGGCTGGTCGAGAAGCCGGTTGGAGACATGCAGCCCGGCGACATCCTGCTGTTCCGCATGGCCGAGGGGGCGCCCGTCAAACACTGTTCGATCCTGAGCGATGTCGATGGGCCGGAGCCGCGGATGATCCACGCCTATTGGGGCCGGGCGGTGGTCGAGAGCTGGATGGGGCCGTGGTGGATGCGACGGCTGGCGGCGGTGTTCGCCTGGCCTGGTGAGACGAGCGGAGGCGGTTGATGGCGCAGGTGATCCTGGGCGGTGTCGGCGGACTGATCGGCGGCGGAGCCGGGCGTGCCGCGGGCGCGACACTTGGCGGTCTCGTTGATCGGGAACTGATCGGCGGCTTGATGCCGGCCCGGCAGCGGGGGCCAAGGCTGGAGACGCTGAGACTCCAGTCGACGGCGGAGGGGGCGCCGATGGCCTGCGTCTTTGGCCGGGCGCGCGTGACCGGACAGATGATCTGGGCCGCGCGGTTCCTGGAGCGCCGGAACGAGAGCAGCGGGGGCAAGGGCGGGCCGAGGACGGTGGACTACGCCTATTCCTTGAGCTTTGCGGTGGCGATCTGCGAGGGACCGATCGACGGGATCGGTCGGATCTGGGCGGACGGCAAACTTCTGGACCAGACGGGCGTGGCGATGCGGGTCTATTGCGGCGTGCCGGATCAGATGCCGGACCCGCTGATCGAAGCCGTTGAGGCGTCCCCGGGGACCGGATCCGCGGCGGGATCCGTTGGGGCTCCCGCATATCGAGGCACGGCCTATGTGGTCTTCGAGGACCTGCCGCTCGGGTCGTTCGGAGACCGGGTGCCACAGCTGAGTTTCGAGGTGTTCCGCAGGCCGGGCGGAGAGACTCTGGAGGAGAAGCTGGAAGGGGTGTGCCTGATCCCCGGGGCCGGCGAGTTCGTGCTGGCGGCCGAGCCGGTCATTCGGCGGGAGGGGCTAACGCGGACTGCGGCGGAGAATGTGCACCTGGGTGATGGTCGGACGGACCTGACCGCCTCGCTGGACCAGCTGCAGGCGCAATGCCCGAATCTGAAGCGGGTCAGTCTCGTCGTCGGCTGGTTCGGCGATGACCTGAGAGCTTCTCATTGCCGGGTGAAGCCGGGCGTCGAACGGCGGGACAAGCCGACTGAACCGCTCGTTTGGTCGGTCGCCGGTCTGGGACGAGACGATGCACATCTTGTCAGCGAGGTCGACGGATCGCCCGCCTACGGCGGAACGCCGTCGGACGACTCCGTCAGGCAGGCGGTGGCGGCGCTAAAGACACGGGGGTGGGCGGTGACGCTGTATCCCTTCGTGTTCATGGATGTTGCGGCGGACAACGATCTGCCTGATCCCTACGGGGGCGTTCGGCAGCCGGCCTATCCGTGGCGAGGCCGGATCCTGGGCCGGGACGGCTCCGAGGCGTCGGCGGATGTGGCGGCGATCTTCGGCGGAGACTGGGGCTTGCGTCGGCTGGCGCTGCACTATGCCGGGCTGGCGTCCGAGACGGGTTGCGACGGCCTGTTAATCGGGTCGGAGATGCGCGGGCTGACCTGGACGCGCGACGAGCTCGGTGGATACCCGGCCGTGGCGCAATACAGATCGCTGGCGGCAGACTGCCGGGCGGTAGCCGGGCCAGACCTGGCTCTTTCATACGCAGCGGACTGGTCGGAGTATTCCGGACATAGACCGGGCGACGGGTCCGGCGATGTGATCTTTCATCTGGACCCGCTGTGGGCGGACGAGGCGATCAGCTACGTCGGCATCGACTGGTATCCGCCCGCAGGGGACTGGCGCGACGGGAATGGCGGGATCGACGCCGGGATGTTCAGCGGGTCAGATGATCCTGACTATCTGGCCAGCCAGGTCGCCGGGGGCGAAGGATTCGACTGGTACTACGCCAGCGATGCGGAGCGAGCGGCGCAGACGAGGACGCCGATCATCGACACCGCGCACGGCGAGGGCTGGGTGTTTCGGGCCAAAGACCTGGTCGGCTGGTGGTCGAACCCGCACCATGACCGGCCGGCCGGAGTGAGGAGTGCGACGCCGACGGCCTGGGTTCCAGGGATGAAGCCGATCCGGCTGACCGAGTTTGGGTGCGCCGCGGTGGACCGGGGTGGAAATGCGCCGAACCTGTTCCAGGATTCGAAGTCCTCCGAGAGCTTTCTGCCGCCATTTTCGACGGGAGCGCGGGACGACCGCATGCAGCGAAGGGCGCTTGAGGCGGTGCTGACCCATTTCGAGGTGCCGGAGCACAATCCAACGTCGGCGATCTATGGCGGACCGATGCTGGAGGCGGCCGACGCCTGGTGCTGGGATGCGCGACCCTATCCGGCGTTTCCGGCGCGGGCCGACGTCTGGGTCGATGCCGGAGCATGGGCAGCCGGGCACTGGCTGAACGGGCGGATGACCGGGGAAGCGGGGACGCTTCTGGCCGCGATCCTGAGGCGGGGAGGGGTGAACGATTTCGAGATCGGCCCGGCGTCGGGCGCTGTGTCCGGCTATGTGATCGACCGGCCGATGCGGACGCGCGATGCCCTGGAACCTCTCCTGCAGGCATTCGACATGGCAGCCGCCGAGCGGGGCGGTCGAGTGTCATTGATCGGGGTTGAGAGCGCGGGCGCATTGCTGGTGCTGGAGACCCTGGCACTGACGGACGAGAGCGTGGGCCCGGTGCGGGCCCGGTCGCTGGACGCTGTTCCGGGGATGGCGCGGGTAAGGTTCATCGACGAGGGTGCGGACTACCAGACCGGCGCGACGGTGGTCCGGGGCGAAGGCGAAGGAGGCGGCGTTGACGCCACCCTGCCGGCCGTCTGCGACGCGGGGTTGGCGAAGGCCATGGCGCGACGGCTGTTGAGGGGCGCGGGCGAAGATCGGCTGATGCTTGCCCTCGGTCCGCTGGAAGCGCTGCGGCTCGAGGCCGGAGACACGGTGGTGGTCGAGGGCGAAGCCGGCACCTGGCGGATCGAGCGGATGACGCTGGACGAGACACCGACGGCGGTGCTGGTGCGCCGGGATGCGGTGTCCATTGGGACCGAGCCGGTCGTGTGGCGGCCGGGATCGGGCGTCGAGGCGGCGGCAACGCCGTTTGTGCAGGTTCTTGACCTGCCGCCACTGCCGGGCGCGGAAGCGGACGACCGGCTGATCGCGATCGTGGCGTGCGAGCCGTGGCGGCCGATGATGGTGCATGTCGGGCAGGATGCAGAGACTCTGACGACAAGGGGAACGGTCGGGTCGCCCGGGACAGTCGGACGGCTGACACAGGCCCTGGCCCCGGGCGCCCTGCATCGTTGGGACAATGCGAACACGATGGTGGTGCGACTGGAGGGCACCCCTCCGGCCAGCAGGTCGGAAGGGGCCGTGCTGGACGGTGCCAATCTGGCGGCCGTGGAGACGGCGTCGGGGTGGGAGATCTTGCAGTATCAACAGGCAAGTCTGTCGGGCGACGGCGTCTGGCGGTTGAGCGGGCTCTTGCGGGGGCAGCAGGGGACGGAAGGCGAGATGTCTGCGGGTGCGTCGGAGGGCAGCCTCGTCGTGCTGCTGGATCCCAGGGCAGGGCGGTTTGAGATGGCGACCGGTGAACGGGGACTGGCGCGGATCGTGCGTGTCGGTCCGAGCGGGGAGACACCGGGCGGGGCCAGGTTCGCGGAGACCTCATTCACCCGGCGTGGGCTGCACGCACGGCCGTGGAGTCCGGTCCTGAGCGTGACGCGCGAGGAGGGCGGGCGGCACCTGCAAATGACTCCGAGGGTCCGGATCGGCGACGTCTGGGATCTGGAACCTGCGGATGTCGATCCGCTTCGGTTCCGGGTGCGGGTTCTGGACGGCGTTCTGGAACGGCGGGTGTTCGAGGTAGAGGGGAGGTCATCGCTGTACAGCGTCCATGATCTGGCCGAGGACTTTCCCTTCGGCATTGGGCCGGATGCGCTGATCGCCGTATCGCAGTACGGGCCCGGCTTCGGGTGGGGCGTCGAGGCGCAGGCACCGCTGATCGCCTGAAAAACGTTGCACCGAACACCGCATGCCTTAACTGACGAAGCGAAGGTCGGTCGCGACGCGCGAGCCGGATTCGACGAAGCGTGACGGAGCGGCGAACGGCGTGGCGGGTGATCCCTACAAGGAACTGGGTGTGTCCAGGGGGGCGAGTGCCGCCGATATCAAGGCCGCGTTCCGCAAACTGGCCAAGGAGTTGCACCCGGACAAGAACCGTGGCGACACAGCGACCGAGGAACGTTTCAAGCGCGTCTCGGCGGCGTTCGACCTGCTGAATGACCCGGACAAGAAGTCGAAATACGACTCCGGCCAGATCGATGCCGACGGGCAGGCGCAGTATCGAGGATTCGGCGGGCAGCCCGGCGCAACGAGTGCGGGCGCCGGCGGGTTCGGCTTCAATCATGCCGGCGGTCCCGGCGGTCGTGCCGCGTTCGAGGATCTGGATCTCGACGATATCTTCGGTCGGTTCGGCGGAGGCGGGCGAGGCCGGGCCACGGGTTTTGGTCGCGGGCAGGATGTACGGGCCACGCTGGAGATCAGCCTCGAGGACTCGATCGGCGGGGCCACCCGGCGAATACAGTTTTCGGATGGACGCACCCTCGACGTCACGATCCCGAAGGGTGCGACCAACGGCCAGACCATCCGGTTGCGCGGACAGGGAACACCGGGACGGACCGAGCCGGGAGATGCCTTGATCGAGCTCCGCATTGCGCCCCACCCGGTGTTCAAGGTCGACGGGGCCGATCTGACCATGGATCTGCCGATCTCTGCGCCCGACGCCATCCTTGGCGGGAAGGTGGAGTGCCCGACGCCGGATGGAGCGGTCTCTGTGACTGTCCCCAAGGGGTCGAACTCGGGACAGACTCTCAGGCTGAAGGGGCGCGGCGCCTTCGCCGGCGGGGCGCGGGGCGACCTGAAAGCGCGGCTGGTCGTGACCTTGCCCGAGATTATTGACCCGATCCTTCAGAGGGTCGCCGAGGACTGGCGCGCCAACCGTCCCTACAAGCCCGGACGGGGCTGATGATCTCCAAGCCGAACGTCAAGCCAGCGCGGCCCTGGTTCTCCGCGGGGCCCACGGCCAAGCGGCCGGGCTGGTCGTCGCAGGCCTTGCCGCACGATCTTCTGGGGCGGGGCATCCGCGCGCCGGAGGTGGTCGAACGGTTCGCTTATGGTCTGCAACTGACAAAGGAAGTGCTTGAGGTCCCGCAGGACTGGGTGCTGGCCTATCTGCCCGGGTCGGATACCGGAGCCGTAGAGGCGGCCATGTGGAACATGCTGGGCGAGCGGCCCGTGCAGGTGATGGCCTTCGAGAATTTCGGAAAACAGTGGGTGGTCGACGCCAGGGACCATCTCAAGCTCGACGATCTTGAAATCCTCGAAGCGCCCTGGGGTCAGTTTCCGGACGTGTCGAAAGTCGATCCCGCGAAGGATCTGGTCTTCCCCTGGAACGGCACGACCTCGGGTGTGAGGACGCCGGGCGTTGAGTGGATCGCGGACGACCGGGAAGGGATCGTGATTTGCGATGCCACCTCGGCCGCCTTCGCCATGCCCATGGAGTTCTCGAAGCTGGATGTCGTGACCTTCTCCTTCCAGAAGGCGTTGGGCGGCGAAGCGGGGATCGGGGTGGCGGCGCTGTCGCCGCGTGCTGTGGCCCGTCTGGACAACTACGAGCCTGCGCGCGCCGTGCCCAAGGTGCTGCGTCTGAGGGACAGCAAGGGGTTCGATCGGTCGCTGGCCACCGGCACCATGATCAACACCTTCTCGGTGTGGACGCTGGAGGACTGGATCGACGCCCTGGAGTGGGCGAAGGGCGCGGGCGGGCTGGCGGAGTTGATCCGGCGGACGGATGCGAACGCGGCGGCACTGAACGATTGGGTCGGCCGGACGGGCTGGGTTGAATACCTCGCCGAGGACGCTGCGATCCGATCGACGACCTCGGTGTGCCTGAAGATCGTCGATCCGCGCGTGATGGCGCTGGACGACGCCGCGCGGCAGGGTTTTGTGAAACGGATGAAGACCTTGCTGGAGGCCAAAGAGGCCGCGTTCGACGTCGAGAGCCACCGGAACGCACCGGCCGGCCTGCGAATCTGGTGCGGTTGCACCGTCGAGACCGAGGACGTGGCGGCGGTCGGTCCGTGGCTGGATTGGGCGTTCGAGACTGCGGTCGGTGAACTGCAGGCTTAAATCGTCCCGGTTGGGACGACATCGCGCGATTCCCCCGCTATAGGCTGCGCCCGCATTCAGCGGAGTTATTGCCTTGGCGAACGTAGCGGTGGTCGGAGCCCAGTGGGGCGACGAGGGTAAGGGCAAGATCGTCGACTGGCTGTCGAACCGTGCCGACATCATTGTGCGCTTCCAGGGCGGCCATAACGCCGGCCACACACTGGTCGTGGACGGCAAGGTCTACAAGCTCGCGCTGCTGCCCAGCGGTGTGGTGCAGGGCAAGCCGTCGATCATCGGCAACGGTGTCGTCGTCGATCCCTGGCATCTGGTCGGCGAGATCGCGAAGATCGAGGCTCAGGGCGTCACCATCAATCCCGATATCCTGACCATCGCGGACAACGCCTGTCTGATCCTGCCCATTCATCCGGCGCTGGATGTGGCGCGCGAGGCGGCGGCGAGTGCGCCGGGGGCCAAGATCGGCACCACGGGGCGCGGCATCGGCCCGGCCTATGAGGATAAGGTGGGGCGTCGCGCCATCCGGGTCTGCGACCTGGCCAACGAAGACGACCTGAAGGTCAAGATCGAGCGGCTGAGATCGCACCACGATCCGTTGCGCGCCGGCCTGGGGCTTGAGCCGATCGATCCGCAGGCGCTGCTGGCGCAACTGTTGGAGATTGCGCCGAAGATCCTGCCCTATGTGAAGCCGGCCTGGCGGGTGCTGGATCAGGCGCAAAAGGCCGGTAAGCGGATCCTGTTCGAGGGCGCGCAGGGCGCGTTCCTGGACGTCGATCACGGCACCTATCCCTATGTGACCTCGTCCAACACTGTGGCCGGACAGGCCGCAGCGGGCTCGGGCCTGGGGCCGCGCGGCGTCGGCTATGTCTTGGGCATCGTGAAGGCCTACACCACGCGCGTCGGCGAGGGGCCGTTCGCCTGCGAATTGAACGACGCCGTGGCTGAGCATCTGGCGACCGTGGGGCGCGAGGTGGGTGTGAACACGGGGCGCCCACGTCGCTGCGGCTGGTTCGATGCCGTGCTGGTGCGCCAGTCGGTGGCGATCAACGGCATCGATGGCATCGCACTAACCAAGCTCGACGTGCTGGACGGGCTTCAAACGCTGAAGATCTGCGTCGGTTACAAGGTCGGTGACGAGGTGCTGGACTACCTGCCGTCCAGCCTCAAGGACCAGGCAGCGGCTGAGCCGGTGTTCGAGGAGCTGCCGGGCTGGAGCGAGAGCACCAGCGGCGTCCGCACTTTCAAGGACATCAACGCCAACGCCATCAAATATGTGCGTCGGATCGAGGAACTTATCGGCGCGCCTGTGGCCCTGTTGTCGACGAGCCCTGAGCGGGACGACACAATTTTGATGCGGGATCCGTTCCAGGGCTGAGAAATTCCGTTTTCGCTCAACGCGACCTTAACCGGCGGCGGCTAGCCATAGGGCTGACCTACCTGGAGTTGCCCGGTGTTCGCAGCTGATGCCAAGACCCTGAACCGCATTGAACCGGTTGTTCGACGCGTTCTCATCGCTGACCCGAACCTCGCATCGGCGCGGCTGCTGCTGGACATCATGAAGAGCCTGGGCGCGCGCGAGGTCGTGACCGAGACTGACGAGCATCGCGTCCTGGATCATGCGCGCGAGATGGAGCCGGGCCTGATCTTCACCGAACGGGCAGGCCCCCGGCTGGACGGCGAACGGCTGGCCAAGAGTATTCGCCGGTCGAACTTTGCGTGCCGACGGGCACCGATCATCATGATGACGGCCGACGCGACGGCCTCCTCGATCAAGGGTGCGCGCGACTCGGGCATCCACGAGTTCCTCAGAAAGCCCTTCACATCTTCAGACCTGTTCCGTCGGGTCGAGAATGTGGCGCTGAAGCCGCGCGACTGGATCGAGGGGGTCGGTTACGTCGGGCCGGACCGGCGCCGGTTCAACTCGGGTGAGTATGACGGAACGCAGAAGCGCAAGGCCGACAAGCCCGCGACGGCTGAGGCGGCCGCGGCGGCGGTGAAGGATCAGGCCCTGCGCATTCTCGCCGCCGCCCTGGCTCAGTTCGACAGCGACCCGATCCAGGCCGTGCGCGCCGTGAAGCAACAGGCGGAAACGCTGAAGGCCCTGGCGATCAGGACCTCTGACGCCCGGCTGGCGGTCGCGGCGGCCGGTCTGGAAGGCTGCCTGTCCGTCGGCGCGCCGACCAAGGGGACCTTGGCTGGACCGATCGGCGCGGCGCTGGCCCTGGCCCTGGCCGAAACGGGCACGGAGCTGTCGCGGGCCAGTTGATCTTCGCAATCGGATAGAAAACAGGCGCACGAGGGGTCCCGTGCGCCTGTTTCACCGTGCCCTCCGCGGGTCAAATTTACGCGTCGACGAGGTTCCGTTCTTCTGCAGCGGCGCGCATGGCCTTCTGCAGCTTCTCGAAGGCGCGGACCTCGATCTGGCGCACGCGCTCGCGCGACACGCCGTATTGGCCGGCCAGCTCTTCCAGAGTGACCGGATCGTCCTTCAGGCGACGTTCGGTCAGGATGTGTTTCTCGCGATCGGTCAGCTCGCCCATGGCTTCCTGAAGCAGGCCCATGCGCAGCGACTTCTCCTCAGATTCGGCCAGTGCCGTTTCCTGAGACACGGCATTGTCGTCCGACAGCCAGTCCTGCCACTCACTCTCTCCGTCAACGCGCAGCGGTGCGTTCAGCGAGGCGTCGCCGCCGAGACGGCGGTTCATATTGGTCACCTCTTCCTCGGACACGCCCAGCTTGGTGGCGATGGCCGAGAGGTGTTCGGGATGAAGGTCGCCTTCCTCGAAGGCCGAGATCTGGCTCTTGGCCTTGCGGAGATTGAAGAAGAGCTTCTTTTGCGCCGCCGTGGTGCCCATCTTCACGAGCGACCAGCTGCGCAGGATGTATTCCTGGATCGAGGCGCGGATCCACCACATGGCGTAGGTCGCCAGGCGGAAGCCCTTGTCCGGGTCGAACTTCTTCACGGCCTGCATCAGGCCGACGTTGCCTTCCGAGATCACCTCGCCGATCGGCAGGCCGTAGCCGCGATAACCCATGGCGATCTTGGCCACGAGGCGAAGGTGGGACGTCACGAGGCGGTGCGCGCTCTCGGAGTCCTGGTGCTCGGTCCACCGTTTGGCGAGCATGAACTCCTCGTCCTTGGTGAGCATCGGAAACTTGCGGATTTCCGTCAGATATCGCGACAGTCCCTGTTCAGGCGACATCACCGCGAGTGATTTCAGTGCAGCCATTTGGTCCCTCCGAACCTAGATAAGAGCAGGCTCGACGCAGGCGGCCACCGAATGTGCACCGTCTCCTCACCCCTCAACCGGACAAGTAGCTACGGGTTGCCGTCTTTGTCAGAGGCGGATCGTCACACTGAAGCGTGACCGTGACCCTGGCGCCACTAGCGCCGATGAGAGGGGTGTCTAGCGGGTAGTCAGTCCTTTATCAAGACTTACGTTGGTGTGCTGTTGCGGGCGCGCGTCAGCAAGGTGTTCGCCGCCCATCCCGCCGAGGTTACCCTGCCCTATGGCTTTCAGAGGGCGGCCAGCAGGGCTTCGAGCGCCGCCATGTCCGGCGGTAGGAGAGTCTCGAACCGTAGCGTTTCGCTGCTCACCGGGTGGACAAAACCCAGCACCGCAGCATGCAACGCCTGCCGCGTCAGACCGGACTGTTCGATCGCGGCGCGGATCGAGGCGGCCGGGCTGCCGGAGCCATAGGTGGCGTCGCCGAGAATGGGGGAGCCTTTCGAGGCCATATGTACCCGGATCTGGTGGGTCCGCCCGGTGTGCAGGGTGCAAGTCACACGCCCGGCCAGAGGCGCGGCCCCGGCCTTCACGGGAACGGCGAAACGGGCCTGGACCACATAGTCGGTGATGGCGTTGCGACCGCCGGCTTTCAGGACTGCCATCTTCTTCCGGTCCGAAGACGAGCGGCCGATCAGGGTCTCGATCCGGCCGCGCTCGGGCGAGGGCGCGCCGCGGGTCAAGGCGATGTAGGTGCGCTCGATGTCGTGGGCAGCGAAGAGTTTCGACAGTCCGGCGTGGGCCCGGTCGGTTTTGGCGGCGACCATGACGCCGGAGGTGTCCTTGTCCAGCCGGTGGACGATGCCGGGCCGCGCGACCCCGCCGATGCCCGACAGGGACGCGCCGCAGTGGTGTAGCAGAGCGTTGACCAGAGTGCCGGAGGGCGTGCCCGGCGCAGGGTGCGCCGCCATACCTGCGGGTTTGTCGATGACGATCAGGTCGGCGTCCTCGTAGAGGACGGTCAGGGGGATGGCCTCGGGCAGGGGCGTGGCGGACGCCAGCGGCGGGATGGCGATGGCATAGGCGCCGGCCGCTGCCTTTGCAGAACCGTTGGTCACGACCACGCCGTCCAGGCTGACCGCCCCCTCGGCGATCAGGGCCTGGATGCGGGCTCGGGACAGGCCCGTCATCGCCTCGGCCAGCGCCTTGTCCAGGCGGAGGCCCGCGCCCTCGCCCAGGATCACGTCGATGCTGGACGTCTCATCGTCTTTATCGACGGCGGAACGGGCGGGCGTACCCATAATCGCGGCATCCTCGGTCAAGCCCTGCGATGACATGAGGCCAGGCCGGGGGCAAGCCGCGCGGCCGTGCAGGCTACGTCCGCTTGACACGACACAATGTCCGCTACACATTACATTGTGTCTGGTGGAGCGCACTCTTGCTGAGAATTTTCGGGGTTCTGTTCGCGAGCGCCGTGTTCGGCGGCGTCCTGGCCTGGACCTGGGCGTCCTGGCCGATCTCACCGGGGTGGATCGGCGCGAGCCTGCTGGTTGTCTCCGCGGTCCTTGCCCGTCGCCATTGGGATCGACGTCGCGATGCGACCGGCGACGAACCGGGCCCCTACGAGAGACTCGCCTGGCACACGACGGTGTCCATGGCGGTGCTGGCCAGCCACCTCACCGCCTCCCTGGCCACCGGGCTCGACATCCATCTGGGGCGAGGCAACACCCTGGCGGTCGACAACTGGACCCTGGTCCTGGGCGCGGCGATCGGATGGCTCGTGATGCGGCCCCGCGCGATGGCGCGCGATGAACGGGATCGCGAAATGGCGGCGCGGGGCGCCCACGCCGGGTTTCGGGCGCTGATCGCCCTGTTGATCGTCCTGCTGCTAACGCTGGGGTTCGCGCCGGTCGTCGTGACCGAGGAACTGACCCCCTTCGTCCTCGGCAATGTTCTGATCGTCCTGATCCAGCTGGGCGTGCTGACCGCCTGTGTGATCCAGCTGGTCGGCTACTGGGCCGCGTCGCGCCCGGAGCTGGCCGATGACTGAACTGGCGATCGGCAACAATCTCCGCCGGTTGCGTTTCGAGGCGGGCGAGATGACCCAGGACGCCCTCGCGCGGGCCGCGGGCGTCACCCGCCAGACGATCATATCGCTGGAGGCGGGGCGTTACGCGCCGTCGTTGGAGCTGGCCATGCGGCTGGCGCAGGTCTTCGGCCGCACCGTCGACGATCTCTTCTTCTGGCGCACGCCGCCTGAAGCCTCCCCCGTCGGGGGATCAACATGATCCGCAGCAACCCTCTCTCACGAAAGCCATCCATGATTGCCGCCAAACGATTTGGGCGAGTCGCCCTATTGACGCTCGCTCTCATGGCCGGGGCCGGCCAGGTCGACGCCCAGAGCTTCCAGATCGACCCTACCGGGGAGGTTTTGCAAGGTCGTCCGGTCTCGGTGCGGCTGACGGGCGTGGCGCCCGGGGCCTCGGTGACGATCTCCGCGGAACGGCGCTTTGGCCGGCCTCCGCAGGTCTATACCTCACACGCCGTCTTTACGGCCGACGCCAGCGGCGCCGTCGATCTCGGCACGGCCGTCCCGATCGACGGCGACTATCAGGGGGCGGACGCCGCCGGCCTGTTCTGGTCGATGACCCCGACCGAACGTCCTGTGCCCGAGGACTGGCGGACCGGCGAAGTCAGACTGTCCGCCCGGATCGGCAATGAGGTCGTCGCGACCGGCATGACGCGCCTGATCGGCGCCCTCGCCACGGTCGAGGCCGAGGATATCCCCGGCTTCCCGGCTGCGGTCCTGTACCATCTGCCCGGCGGAGAACCGCGACCTGTGATCGTCATCCTGCACGGGGCCGACGGCGGCACGAGCGCGAGCGAGCGGTATGGGCGCAAGCTGGCGTCCCAAGGCTACGCGGTCGTCGGCCTGCCCTACTATTCTCCCGACTGGGGCGCCTATGGTCCGCCCAAGGCGATCGCGGACCTGCCCGGCAGTTTCGTCGACATCCGCATCGACCAGGTCGAGGAGCTGCGGACCTGGCTGCGGACCCGGCCCGACGTCGACGCCGATCGCATCGCCCTGTTCGGCGGCTCCAAGGGCGCCGAGTTCGCCCTGATCGCCGCCAGCCGCTATCCGTGGCTGACCTCGGTCGTGGCCATGGCGCCGTCGGACCTGGTCTGGGAAGGCTGGGGGCTGGAGACCCTTGAGGCCGAAGGAACCCGGTCCTCGTTCTCATGGCGGGGAGAGGCGCTGCCCTTCATGCCCTATGTCGGCTTCGTCGACGGCCTGCTGGCGGGACCGGCGGCCGACCTGCTGAAGATCCACGAGGACGGGCGCGCGGCGCACCCGGAGCGTGAGGCCACGGCGCGCATCCCGATCGAGGCCTTCCCCGGTTCGGTGATGCTGGTCGCGGGCGACGGCGACCGGCAGTGGCGCTCAGGTCAGATGGCCCGGAACCTTGCCGCCGCCCGCCAGGCCGCCGGCCTCGACACCACCCTGCTGGTCTATCCCGACGCGGGCCACGATGTCGGCGGGGACGGCTGGACGCCGACCATCGGAGAGGTCGCGCGCGGCGGCGGCTCCGCCTCGGCCAACGCCCGCGCCCAGGCCGACGCCTGGCCCCGAATTCTCGCCTTCCTGGAGCGTACCCTTCAACCCTAGAACCGATAGGCCTCAACCTTGACCGCCAACCTCGCCTCAGGCGGTCAGGACGCCGCCTTCATCTCGCGACCATAGACGGGGTCCAGGTCGCCCATGGCGTATCGCTTGGCCATCTGGGCCGTCGACATCGGACGGATGCTGGACGCCTGACCCTCGCAGCCGAACTGCTGGTAGCGTTCGATGCAGAGCTTCCGCATCGCTTCCTTGGCCGGCTTCAGCCAGGCGCGCGGGTCGAACTCGCCGGGCTTTTCCATCAGGATCTTCCGCACCGCGCCGGTCATGGCCATGCGATTGTCGGTGTCGATGTTGATCTTGCGTACGCCGTGTTTGATGCCGCGCTGGATTTCCTCGACCGGCACGCCCCAGGTCTGGGGCATCTGGCCGCCGTACTGGTTGATGATGTCCTGCAGGTCCTGCGGCACGCTGGACGAGCCGTGCATGACCAGATGGGTGTCGGGCAGTCGGCGGTGGATCTCCTCGATCACATGCATGGCCAGGACTTCGCCGTCGGGCTTGCGGCTGAACTTGTATGCCCCGTGCGAGGTGCCCATCGCGATAGCGAGCGCATCGACCTTGGTGCGGCTGACGAAGTCGACGGCCTGGTCCGGATCGGTCAGCAGGGCGGAGTGATCCAGCTTGCCCTCGAAGCCGTGACCGTCCTCGGCCTCGCCCATGCCGGTCTCAAGTGAGCCGAGCACGCCCAGTTCGCCCTCGACCGAGACGCCGCAGCTGTGGGCCATCTCGGTGACGCGACGGGTGACGTCGACGTTGTAGTCGTAGTCGGCCGGCGTCTTGCCGTCCTCCATCAGCGAGCCGTCCATCATCACCGAGGTGAAGCCGTACTGGATGGCGGTGGCGCAGGTCGCCGGGCCGTTGCCGTGGTCCTGGTGCATGCAGACCGGGATGTGCGGATAGAGCTCGGCCAGGGCGTCGATCAGCTTGGCCAGGACGATGTCATTGGCGTAGCTGCGCGCGCCGCGGCTGGCCTGGATGATGACCGGCGCGTTGACGGCCTCGGCCGCCTCCATGATCGCCAGACCCTGTTCCATGTTGTTGATATTGTAGGCCGGCAGGCCGTAGTCGTTCTCGGCCGCGTGGTCGAGAAGCTGTCGCAGCGTGATGCGCGCCATGAGAGAAACTCCTGAGGTCGTGTTTTGCCGACGGCTTTAGCCGGGGCGAAGCCTCAAGTCACGCCGTGTTACAGGGTGATCAGGCGTTAAGCGCCTCGACCCCGGGCAGGACCTTGCCCTCCATCCACTCCAGGAAGGCGCCGCCGGCGGTGGAGACGAAGGTCATGTCGTCCACGACGCCCGCGTGGTTCAGGGCCGAGACGGTGTCGCCGCCGCCGCCGACCGCGACCAGCACGCCCGCCCGGGCCAGGGCCGCAGCATGATGGGCGACCGCGACCGTGGCGGTATCGAAGGGCGGAACCTCGAACACGCCCAGTGGGCCGTTCCAGATCAGGGTCTTCGACGCCGTGATCGCCTCGACCAGACGGGCGACCGTGGCCGGACCGGCGTCGAGGATCTTGTCGTCTGCGGAGAGGGCTTCACCCGCGCTGACGACCCGGCTCGCCGCACCCGGCTTGACCTCGGTCGCCACGACGAAATCGACGGGCAGCAGAAGTTCACAGCCCCGGGCCTTGGCTTCGGCGAGGATTTCGAGGGCGGTGTCGGCCATGTCGCGTTCGGCCAGGGAGCCGCCGATGTCGATGCCCTGGGCGAACAGGAAGGTATTGGCCATGCCGCCGCCGATGGCGAGGCGATCCAGCTTGCCGACCAGGTTCTTCAGCAGGTCAAGCTTGGTCGAGACCTTGGCCCCGCCGACGATGCCGATGACGGGCTTCTTCGGATTGCCCAGGGCCGCGTCCAGCGCCTCGAGTTCGCGCCGCATCGATTCGCCGGAATAGGCGGGCAGATGGTGGGCCACGCCTTCGGTCGAGGCATGGGCCCGGTGCGCGGCGGAGAAGGCGTCGTTGACATAGAGGTCCGCGAGTTCGCTCAGGCTGGTGGCGAACCCGGTGTCATTGGCCTCCTCGGCCGCGTGGAATCGGACGTTCTCCAGCAGGACCACGCCGCCGGTGTCGAGGTCGTCGATCGCCGCACGGGCCGGGCCGCCGACGCAGTCCTCGGCGAAGCGCACCGGCGCGCCGAGCAGTTCGGACAGCGGCTGAACGACGGGCCTCAGGCTCATCGACGGCACGACCTGGCCCTTGGGCCGGTCGAAATGGGCCAGAAGAGCGACCCTGGCCCCGGCCTCGCGCAGCTTGTTGATGGTCGGAAGGGCGACGCGAAGCCGGGTGTCGTCGGTGATCCGGCCGTCCTCCATCGGGACGTTGAAGTCCACGCGGACGAGAGCGGTCTTGCCGACCAGAGAGCCGGCTTCGTCGAGGGTGCGGAAGGTCATGTGGGCTCTCCATGATCCTTCTCCCATTGGGAGAAGGTGGCCGCGAAGCGGACGGATGAGGGTCGGGTCTCACCGGAAACGCACGACCCTCACCCTTTCGCGAAAGTCCGATCGCCTGACGGCTCCCGGGCGCTCAAGCCCTCTCCCACCGGGAGAGGGAAGCGGGCGGATTACAGGAATTTCGACATCACCATGGCCGTATCGGCCATCCGCGTCGCGAAGCCCCACTCGTTGTCGTACCAGGTCAGGACGCGGGCCAGCTTGCCATCGACCACCTGGGTCTGGGGCAGGGCGGCGGTCGAGGACGCGGCGATGTGGTTCAGGTCGGTGGAGACCAGCGGCTCGATCGTGGTCGCCAGGACGCCCTTCATCGGACCGTCGGCGGCGGCCTGGAGCGCGGCGTTGATTTCTTCGACCGTGACCTTGCGGCCGGCGACGACCTTCAGGTCGACGACCGAGACGTTCGGCGTCGGGACGCGGATCGAGGAGCCGTCCAGCTTGCCCTTCAGCGCCGGCAGCACCAGCCCCAGGGCCTTGGCGGCACCGGTCGAGGTCGGGATCATCGACAGGGCGGCGGCGCGGCCCCGGTACAGATCCTTGTGCATTGTATCCAGCGTCGGCTGGTCGCCGGTGTAGGAGTGGATCGTGGTCATATAGCCGCGCTCGATGCCGAACAGGTCGTGCAGGACCTTGGCGACGGGAGCCAGGGCGTTGGTGGTGCACGAACCGTTCGAAACGATGATGTCCTCGGCGGTCAGGGTGTCGTGGTTGACCTTGTAGACGATGGTCTTGTCGGCGTTGTCGCCGGGCGCCGAGATCAGGACGCGCTTGGCGCCGGCCTTCAGGTGGGCCTCGGCCTTGTCACGGGCGGTGAAGATGCCCGTGCACTCGAACGCGATGTCGACGTTCAGCGCCGCGTGCGGCAGGTTCGCCGGGTCGCGCTCGGCCGTGACCTTGATCTTGCCCAGGCCCACGTCGATCCAGTCTTCGCCATGCTCGATCGTGCCGGGGAAACGGCCGTGGACCGAATCGTACTTCAGCAGGTGGGCGTTGGTGGACACCGGCCCCAGGTCGTTGATCGCCACCACCTCGATGTCGCGGCGGCCATGTTCGACGATCGAACGAAGGACGAGGCGGCCGATGCGGCCGAAGCCGTTGATGGCGACGCGAACGGTCATGGGGGCGAGCTCCTGAAGCGGCGTTTTTTAGGGTTGGCGCTTCAATGGGACCGACGGCGCTGAGGATCAACCCCGTGAGCGTCACAAGGCGTGATGAACTGTAACGCTTCACTGTCAGTCGGTGCGGCGTGCGCGCGGACCGGGGCCTCCGAGGCCGAGCGAGTCCATGATCGTGACCCGGCCTGCTTCGTCGCGGGTGAACTGGACCCGCCGGGACGGATCGCCGACGACGGTGAACAGGTCCTGGCCGAGGGCGACCAGCACCACGGGTGGGCGACGCCCGCGGACGACGTGCAGTTTGTCGCCGGCCACGGACACCTGCTGCTCGCCATAGGCACCGACGTAGGCCGACAGGTCGCCGGCGTGCGCAGTCGCGTTCAGCGCCTCCATCGCCCATACGGCGTCGGTGCGGCCACCGTCGGCGGCGACCATGCCTTCCAACGCGAGCGTATGGGCGCGGGTCAGGGCCTGATCCCAGGGCGCGGCGACATCGGGGACGACTCCCGTTCCTTCCCAGTTCCTTCCCGTGATCGGATTGCGTGGCGAACCCTGCGAGACGAAGACGGTGAAGCCGCCGCCGACCGGGACCATGCCGCCGGGATTGGCCGCCCCGCCGGAGGCCTCGCCGACGATGGTCGCGCGTCGGGCCGCTTGCAGGGTGTAGGGGAAGGCCTCGGCCGCCGAGCCGCTGCGGGCGCTTATCAGCACATAGACCGGCACGGTCAGTCGCGGATCGGCGCGGAAGACGCCGGGAGCCTCGCTGCTGGAGCCTTCGCGATCATGGAAGGTGTTGTAGATGTCGGCGTCGGCAGGGATGAAGGCGCTGGTCAGGTAGCCGACCATGGACGGCGCCCCGCCGCCGTTGTCGCGCAGGTCGAAAATGACCGCGTCGGTATCGGCCACGAAATCGAGAGCGGCGTCGGCGGCCTTGCGGGCGGGGTCGGCCGGGTTGTCGAAGTCGATGTGGGAGAAGCCCCGGATCTCGATATAGCCGACGTTGCCGGGCAGGATTTCCGCGCGTCGGAACCCGTAGTGGCTGAGCGTCTCCGGCGAGCGTCCGCCGGGGGGCGCGACTCCTACCGGACGTGGGCTGTCAGGCGCGACGCGGAGCCGGGGCCCGGGTCCAGCCGGCGCGTCGGGAGCCCATGCGACGTTGAAATGGGCGTCGAGCGGGCGGAGCCGGGCGCTCAGGGCGGCGGCGAGGTCGCGCGGGTCGGTCAGGCTGTCAAAGGCCCCGGCGGCGGCCTCGGCCTCCAGGGCGGCCCCGATGCGGTCTCCGGCGGCCGGGTCGAAATAGAGCTCGCGAATGCGACCCGCGACCGCCGCGACCGTCTCGCGCGGTGGCGGCTGCGCGGCTGCCACCGGAGCCTGCGCTGTCTGGGCGTGAACGAGGGAAGGCGCGGCCGCAAGCAGGGCGGAGGCCAGGATCAGGGCGCGCATCAGGGCGTCTCCATGGGCTGGGCGAGTGGAAGATGGAGCCGGGCCTCGAGCCCGCCGCCGTCCCGGTTCGTCAGGGTCACGTCGCCGCCCGCAGCCCGCGCCGCCTGACGCGCGACGGCCAGGCCCAGTCCGGCGCCGCCCGTCTCCCGGCTGCGCGAGCGTTCGCCGCGGTGGAAGGGCTCGAAGGCCCGCTCGAGGTCGCCGTCGGACAGGCCGGGGCCGTCGTCGGCGACGGTGACCACGGCAAGGGTTCCATCGGAGGCGGCCGTGACCCTCGCGCCGCCGCCGTACTTCAGGCCGTTGTCGATCAGGTTGGCGACCGCGCGACGCAGGGCCGCAGGGTCGCCCTCGACCGGCAGGGTGGTTTCACCCGCGAAGGTCACCGCCGCGCCGGTCTCGGCGAAGCCGGTCGCGCAATCCGCCGCCAGGGTCGAGAGGTCCAGCCGTTCGCGGCGCTCGGCCTGGACCTCACCGCGCACGAAGGCCATGGCCTGACCGATCAGGGCGTCCATCTCCTCGACATCCCCGGCCATCCGGTCACGCAGGGCCTCGGGCACCTGTTCGGCCCGGAAGCGCAGCCGGGTCAGGGGCGTGCGCAGGTCGTGGGCGATGGCCGCGATCGTCTGAGTCCGCTGACGCATATGACCCCGGATCGAGGCCTGCATGTCGTTGAAGGCGGCGATGGCGGTACGCACCTCCGACGGGCCGGACGGCGTCAGGGGCTCGGCGTCCGGATCGGCGCCCAGCCGCTCGGCAGCCTCGGCGAACTGGCGGATCGGCCGCGTCAGCCGCCGAGCCATCAGCCAGACCAGCGGTGCCAGCAGCAGAGCTGTGATGCCCAGTGCGATCAGCAGCCGCATCTGCCACGGGTCGATCAGTCCGTGCGGTGGCTCGACCGTGGCCCAGCGCCCGTCCTCCATCCTGACCGAGGCCGAGAAGGGCGCGAAGGTCAGCCAGTCCGCCGTGACCGTGACCCGTTGCGGCCCGCCGCCGGCTGCGACGATGCGCACATCATTCGAGCCCGCCGGCGCGGGTACGGCCCGTCGCGCCAGCACTTCGCCGACCTCGGCCATCATGGCGTCGTGGTCCGCCCGGTGAGCCTCGCCCGGCTCAATTCGCCGGGTGAAGACGAAGCTGGAACTGTTTTCGGTGATGCGGGCGCCGGCGACCAGCGGCCCCTGGTCCGGCGGGCGGGCCCCTCGCGAAAACCCGGGGAGCCCGTGAGTGCGCTCCGGCGACAGCCAAACGCGCACGTCGCCGGGCGGTCGGCCCAGACGCTGGGCCAGACCCAGGCTGATGGCGTGTTCCACCGGCCCGGGGCCGACCTCCTGCCGGGGCGGTTCGTCCGCGATCCGTCGAACGAGAGCCCGGCCGTCGGACGTCTGGGCGGGCCTTCCGGCCAGGGCGTCGGCGGCGGCCGGGATGCTGAACCCGGCGGGGCGCGGCGGTGGTGCGGTCAGGACGACGGCGAAGACGACGATCTGCGAGGCCACGACTGCGAACACGGCCAGCAGGGCGACCTGCATCAGGACCGACATCGACGTGAAGGGCGAGAGGCGGGGCCTCATGCCCGAGCACCGGCCCGGTCGGCGCGCCGTACGCGAGCGTCGAAGCGATAGCCCTCGCCCCGGACTGTGGCGATGAGTTCGCGGCCCGAACCGTCGTCGAGCTTCTTCCTCAGCCGGCTGATCTGGACGTCCATGGCGCGGTCGAACACGTCGGTGTCGGTGCCCCGTGCGGCCTCCAGCAACTGGTCGCGGGTCAGGACCCGACCGGGCCGCTCGGCGAAGGCGCGCAACAGGCCGAACTCTCCGGCCGACAGGGTCACGATCTCTCCGCCGGGCTGCGACAGTTCGCGCCGCACGAGGTCCAGCCGCCAGCCGTCGAACATCAGGGCCGCGCCCGTCGGTGCCTCATCCTCGCGCGGACGACGCAGGACGGCGCGGATGCGGGCCAGCAGTTCGCGCGGATTGCACGGCTTGGCCAGATAGTCGGCGGCGCCGAGCTCCAGCCCCACGATCCGGTCGGTGTCCTCGCCCATGGCCGACAGCATGACCACGGGCGGCGTCCCCGACAGGCGACGCACCACTGACAGACCGTCCTCGCCGGGCATCATCAGGTCGAGCACGATCAGGTCGGTCGAACCTTCGGCCAGAGCCCGGTCCATCTCGGCCGCCGAGGCCGCGCCGCGCGCCTGATAGCCGTGCTGGCCAAGGTAATCGCACAGGACTTCCCGGATGCCGGGGTCGTCGTCGACGACGAGGATGCGAGGGGCGGGATCGCTCATGGTCGCCTACATGCCCTGACAGACAGACAGTAACATTTCACGGCCGAAACAATTGATCCGGAGCCTGAAATACCCCGGCAAGCCCGGCATGGTCCAACGGCGCATCAGAAACTTGAAGGAAAAGACTTCATGTCCGTCATCGCCATCGCCCTGCTGGCCGCCCTGAACGGCGCTGCACCCCAGGATCAGGCTGCGCCCCGGGTCGAGACCCGCTCAGAAATCCACATCGTCAGTACGGGTGGGGACGGTCCCGGTCGGCTCGACGCGGACGGCGACGGCGTGGTCACGCGCGAGGAGTTCTCGGCCCCCATGGGCAATGCCTTCGATCGGCTCGACGCCAATGATGACGGCCGCCTGTCGAACGACGAGATGGCCGCGGGCCACGGCGAGGGCGGCCCCGATCATCACATGATGATGATGGGCGGTCCCGGGGGTCCGGGCGGCCCCGGCGGACCGGGCGTACACATCATCACCCGTGAGGGCGGACCAGGCGGCCACGGCACGCCCGGCATGATGATGTTCGGCGGTCCGGGCGGCGATGTGCAGGTCTTCTCCACCTTCCGCAATGGCGGCCCCGAGGGCGGTTCGCCCCATATGGGACTGCAAGGCCCCAGCTCGCATCGAGTCTTCTCCACCTTCCGCAATGGCGGCCCCGAGGGCGGTTCGCCCCATATGGGACCGCAAGGCCCCGGCTCTGAACAGGTCTTCGTGCGTCGGTTCGGCGGTCCGGACGGCCCGGGCGAGATGGACAAGGACGGCGACGGAAAGGTCTCGCAGGACGAGTTCCTGGCCCCGCTGCGCGAAGCCTTCGGCCACATGGACGCCGACAATGACGGCTTCCTCGACGAGGGCGAAGGCCATCCGGCACCTCCGTCCGCCGACTGACCCGTTCCGGGGCCATCGGTTTCATGACTTGAGGCGCGGCGGTTCGCCGGTCTAGGCTGGCCGGGATGGTTCTCCCCGCCCGCCGCGCCTTCCTGTCCCTGATCGCCGGCGCCGTCCTCCTTACGGGGGCGGCGTGCGCATCTTCGACCGCGCTCGCCCAGGCGGTCGAGACGATCGAGGCACCCGCGACCCCGACCCGCGACCAGGCTCGCATGAACGCGCGGGTGTTCGACACGGTCTGGAATCTCGTCCGCCGCCAGTATTACGATCCAGACCTGCATGGCCTGGACTGGAACGCCGCCCGTGAGACCTGGCGGCCGCAGGCGATCGCCGCCGCCGACGACCGCGACCTGTACCGGGCGCTCAGCGGCATGCTGGACCTGCTGGACGACGATCACGCCGGTGCCATTTCTGCCGCCGTCGCCCGCCGTCAGGACCAGCAGCGGACCCGGCGCGCGGTGATGGGGGTCTCTCTCGCCCGTCAGGACGGCGACCAGTGGCGTATCGAAAATGTCCGCGTCGGATCTCCGGCGGCGGAAGCGGGCCTCCAGCCGGGCTGGGTGCTCCAGGCCATCGACGGCCAGTCCTGGGGTGTCGATTTCGATGTGGAGGAAGGTCGGGCGCTGCAACTCGACCTGACCGACGAGGCCGGCACTCTGCAGCGCGTGTCGGTGGTTCCGCGCGTGATGGACCCGATCCCGGCCTTCAGCGTGGACGCGTCGCGACCCGGCGTGGTCGTCCTCCGCGTCGAAGGGTTCGAGTCCGGTCTGGGTCGCTGGCTGGGCCAGCAACTCGCGGACATTTCGCCCGAGACGGACGTCGTCATCGACCTGCGCGGCAACCCGGGCGGCCTGTTGCTGGAGGCGGATGCGACCCTGTCCTGCTTCCTGCCGGAGCGACAGGAATGGGCGACGCGGGTGTCGCGCAACGGTCGGCCCATGACCCTGTCGATCATGCCTGGCTGCGGAAACCTGACCGGCCCCGTGGCCAACGACGTCGCCCTGCTGGTCGATGGATCAAGCCGCAGCGCCGCTGAACTGACCCCCGCCGCGCTCCAGGAATCCGGCCGCGCCCTTGTCGTCGGCGAACACACCGCCGGGGCCGTGCTGATCTCCCAGGACAGCCCCTTGCCGGATGGCGGTCGCCTGACCCTCAGCCGCGCCGACTACATCACTGCCGGCGGCGTGCGGCTGGAGAAGCGCGGCGTTGAGCCCGACATCGTCGTGGTCCGCACGGCCGAGGAACGCCGCGCCGGATTGGACCCCGCACTGGACGCGGCGATCGCCGTCCTCGCCCTTCATCCCGAGGAACAGCGCGCCCGGGCAGCGGGGCGGATGCCTAGCTTCTGACGGGGCGCACGAGACTGGCGGCCAGGGTCGCACGCTCGCGCGCCTGATCCGTGGTCTCGCCCCGCGCCAGGGCCACGCCCATGCGTCGCCGCTCGAACGCCTCGGGCTTGCCGAACAGGCGCAGGTCGGCGGTCGGGACCGACAGGGCCTCGGCCACGCCCTCGTAGGCGATCCCGACCGCATCCATTCCGCCATAGATCACCGCGCTGGCGCCGATGTCGCGCTGGCTGACGTCGACCGGCAGACCGAGGATGGCCCTTGCATGCAGGGCGAACTCGCTCTGTGTCTGGGTCGCCAGTGTCACCAGCCCGGTGTCGTGCGGTCGTGGCGAAACCTCAGAGAACCAGACGTCGTCGCCCTTCACGAACAGCTCGACGCCGAAGACGCCGAGCCCGCCCAGAGCCTCCGTAACCTTGCTCGCGATGTCCTGCGCGGTCGCCAGAGAGGCCGCGCTCATGGCCTGGGGTTGCCAGCTCTCGACATAGTCGCCCTTGACCTGACGATGGCCGATGGGGGCGCAGAAGTCGGTGACCACGGTGCCGTCGCGCATCGAGCGAACGGTCAGCAGGGTGATCTCGAAATCGAACTCGATCCGTCCCTCGACGATGACCCGCGTCGTCTCGACCCGGCCTGACGACTGCGCATAGGCCCAGGCGTTGGCGGCGTCCTCATAGGCGTCGATGAAGGACTGGCCCTTGCCCGACGACGACATCACCGGCTTGACGAACACCGGCAGGCCGATGTCGTGCGCGGCCGCCGCCAGCTCCGCCGCCGAGCCTGCGAAGGCATAGGGGCTGGTCGGCAGGCCCAGTTCCTCGGCGGCCAGCCGACGGATGCCCTCGCGGTTCATGGTCAGCCGGGTCGCGCGCGCCGTCGGGATGACCCGCGCCAGTCCCGCCGCCTCGATGTCGGCCAGGACCTCGGTGGCGATGGCCTCGATCTCCGGCACGATGATGTGCGGGGCCTCGGCCATGATGACGCCGTTCAGCACCTGCGGGTCCGTCATCGGGATGACGTGGCCGCGATGCGCCACCTGCATGGCCGGGGCGTTGGCGTAGCGATCGACGACGATCACCTCGCAGCCCAGCCGCTGCAGCTCGATCGCGACCTCCTTGCCGAGTTCGCCGCCGCCGAGCAGCATGACGCGGACGGCGGTGTCGGAAAGAGGGGTGCCGAGGCGCATGGGAGGTCCAGTCAGTTCGAGGGGCGGGCGTACAGACGTCTGAAGGCGTCGAGCGCCGCTCCATGATAGATGGTCGCGTGGGTCTGGTCGGGACGCGGCGTAAAGTCCCAGGTCATACCCGGCATGGCGTGATCGCGAAGATTGCCGATCAGGACATCCATCGGAGCCTGCATCGCGGGCCCTTCGTCGCCCAGCGTCAGGATCAGCCGGCGCGGTTCGTTGGAGTGATCTCGCAAGTGGGCACCCGCTTGCCGGGCCAGCCGGCCGTCATCCCACCACAGGCTGGGGCTGACCGCGACATAGGCGTCGAAGGCCTGCGGTTCCTTCAGGAATATCTCGACCACGAATAGTCCGGCCAGGGATTCGCCCATCAGCGCGGTCTCGCCGCTGGTTCGAAACCGGTTCTCGACGAATGGCTGGACCTCTTCCATCAGGAACCGCCGGAATCGGTCGGAATGCCCCTGGGTCGGATAGCGGGAGATCAACTCCGGGTTCTCGGTCGGAAGAGCCAGTTCGTTGCGACGATCGACCGAGGCTACGCCGACCACGATCACGTCGCGGGTCGTGCCGACGATGGTCCCTAGCTGGGCCAGACCCGAGATGTGGTGGAAGTCCTGCGCCTGACCGCCGTCCAGCACATAGAGGACAGGGTAGGAGGCCGCGCCCTCCGCATAGCCGGGCGGGAGCCAGACGTTGATCTCGCGCGCGCCACCCATGATCGTCGAGGGCAGGGCGTAGGACTGGCCGATCACGATCGGCGTCGGCTCCTGCGCAAAAGCCGGCGACGACGCGAGCAGACAGGCGATGGTGGCCAGCAGCGGGAGCGACCTCATTGCGTTTGAGCGTCCGGCTCTTCCTTGGGCGCCCAGTTGCCGGCGGTCTTGCCGGCGGCGAGCGCGTCGATCAGCGCCGCAGGCGCGCCTGCCTCCCGCATCTCGTCAACGGTCAGATAGACGGTTCCGCCACAGGCCTGAACCACGTGCGCATAGTCGGCGTCGATGGCCACGCCGCCGTGCTCGGCATCGGCCCAGACGCGGAAGCCCTGACCCAACTCGTCACCCGCCTTGGGCGCCCAGACGTCCCGGCACTGTTCCCGCCATTCGGCGTCCGTCGCCTCTGCGAGCATCTTGCGCTCGTACAGCGTCTCCAGCCGGGGCGACCGGACGCTGTAGACGTAATCCGTCGGCATCCCTTCCTCGGCCTGGTCCTGAACCAGACCCAGGCCCGGCAGCAGGGCGACCCAGTTCACGCGCTCGCCGGTCGACAGGTCCCAGGTGATCGGGGTCTGCGAGGTCGAGGGATAGGGGCCGCCGCAAAAGATTTCGAGATGCTCGCGCAGGGTCAGATAGGCCGGACCCGTCATCGGTCGCGTGACGGTTCGGGTCCAGCCGTCGCCCTCCTGGCTGTCGGCCATCTGCCCGCATTCGCCCGCATCCGCCACGGCTGTGGCGTCCAGCCGGTCCAGTTCGGCATTGATGCGCACGATGGCCGGGCTGTCGCCGGACAGCCGGGGCATGGCCTCGATGTCGGCGGACAGCCTCGGCTTCTCGACCAGCATCAGGTCGCCTGCCGCACCGGCGACGCCCTCCGCCCGGGAGGCCGTACCCTGACCGCATGCGGCCAGCCCCAGCATCAGGGCGACCATCGCCGCGCTCGTGATCGTCTTCATGTCAGCCGCCCCTCATTCTGCCGGTTCGATCAGATCCCAGGCGTTGCCGTAAAGATCCTCGAAGACCACCACCTTGCCATAGGATTCGGACCTTGGGGCCTCACGGAAGATGACCCCGGCGGCCAGCCAGGCGGCGTGGTCGCGCATCAGGTCGTCGGTCTCCAGGAACAGCCAGACCCGGCCGCCCGCCTGATCGCCGATCCGGGCCGACTGAGCCTCCGTCGTCGCGCGGGCCAACAGCAGGGATGTCTCGCCGCCTTTCGGCGTGACCCGCACCCAGCGCTTGCCGCCGCCCATATCGGTATCCTCGCAGAGGTCGAACCCCAGCGTGCCGACATAGAAGGCGATGGCCTCGTCATAGTCGCGGACCAGCAGGCTGACCGCGCCGATGCGACTCATCAGAGGCGGGCCTTCACCGCTGCGACGATGGCGTCCGTCGTGATGCCGAACTCGCGGTACAGGACCTCCGCCGGAGCCGAGGCGCCGAAGCCGGTCATGCCGATGAAGGCGCCGTCCTCCCCGATGAACCGCTCCCAGCCCTGTTTGATCGCGGCCTCACAGGCGACCCGCACCGTACCCCGGCCGATGACAGAGGCCTGATAGGCGGCGTCCTGCTGTTCGAACAGTTCGAAACAGGGGACGGATACGACCCGCGTCGGCGTGCCTTCGCCTTCCAGCGTTTCGGCCGCCTTCAGCGCCAGCGGCATCTCGGTGCCGGTGGCGAACAGGGTAACCCGGGCCTCGCCGTTCGCGGGTCTCAACTCATAGGCCCCCCTGGCCGACAGGTTTTCGTCCGAAGCGGTCACGCGGACCGCCGCCGTCTTCTGGCGCGACAGGGCCATGGCCGATGGCGTGGCCTTGTGTTGCAGGGCCAGCTGCCAGCATTCGAACGCCTCGACCGTGTCGGCGGGGCGGAAGACCAGCAGGTTCGGGATCGCCCGAAGCGCCGCCAGATGCTCGACCGGCTGGTGCGTCGGGCCGTCCTCCCCCAGGCCGATCGAGTCGTGGGTCAGGACGTGGATCACGCGGATCCCCATCAGGGCCGCCATGCGGATGGCCGAACGCGAATAGTCCGAGAACACCATGAAGGTGCCGCCGTAGGGGATGACCCCGCCGTGCAGGGCCATCCCGGTCATGGCCGCCGCCATGCCGAACTCGCGAATGCCCCAGTTGACGTAGCGACCCTCATAGGTCGGCGCGTCCAGGATCGGCGTGCCCTTGACGAAGGTGTTGTTCGATCCCGTCAGGTCGGCCGAACCGCCGATCATCTCCGGCACGGCGCCGAACAGGGTCTCCAGCGCGGCCCCTGAGGCCTGGCGCGTCGCCTGGGCCGGCTTGTCCTCGATCAGGCGGGCGATGCCGGCGTTCAGGGCGTCGAACGCCGCTTCCGGCAGGTCGCCCTTTATGGCGCGGGTGAAGTCGGCGGCCTGGGACGAGGCGGCCAGACGGGCCTCCCAGGACTTGCGGTCCTTCGATCCGCGCTTGCCGACCTTCTTCCAGGCCTTGTCGATGTTTTCCGGAATGACGAACGGCTCGTGGTTCCAGGCCAGACCCAGACGGGTCGCGGCGATCTCGGCCGCGCCCAAGGCCGCGCCGTGGGTCTTGTGGCTGCCTTCCATGGTGGCGGCGCCCTTGCCGATCTTTGTTTTGCAGGCGATCAGAGTCGGCCTGTCCTGCCGCGTCGCCCACTGAAGCGCCGCCTTGATGGCCTTCACATCATGACCGTCGACGGCCTTCACGGCCCAGCCCGAGGCCTTGAAGCGGGCCTTCTGGTCCACGGTGTCCGACAGGCTGACCTTGCCGTCGATGGTGATCTCGTTGTCGTCCCAGAGGACGGTCAGCTTGTTCAGCCTGTAGCGACCGGCCAGGGCGATGGCCTCCTGCGACACGCCCTCCATCAGGCAGCCGTCGCCGGCGATGACCCAGGTGCGGTGGTCCACCAGGTCGTCGCCATACCGGGCGGCCAGATGGCGCTCGGCCATGGCGAAGCCGATGGAGTTGGCAAGGCCCTGACCCAGAGGACCGGTCGTGGTCTCGACGCCCGGCATGTGGCCGTACTCCGGGTGGCCCGCCGTCTTCGATCCCCACTGGCGGAAGTTCGACAGCTGTTCGGCCGTCGCGGCCTTGTAGCCGGTCAGGTGCAGCAGGGCGTAGATCAGCATCGAGCCGTGACCGGCCGACAGGATGAAGCGGTCGCGATCGGCCCAGTCCGGGCGGCTCGCATCGAACTTCAGGAATTTCGAGAACAGCACCGTCGCCACATCGGCCATGCCCATCGGCATGCCTGGGTGGCCGCTTTTGGCCTTCTCCACCGCATCCATGGCCAGGACGCGTATGGCGTCCGCCATCATCTTGGGGGTCGCTTTTTCGGGTGCGTCTGAGGGGCGGGCCACGAGTGGACCTTTCGTCTTGGTGCGGAAAAGGGAGGCGCGCCGCTTTACCCCGGCGTCACGGCGGGTTCTATACGAAATCTGGAGGAAACGATGGCCGACGCCTCGACAGCTGCGCGCGACAGGATCGACCGGGCCCTCGCCTTGCTGGAACGCAAGGTGCTGGAGCTGAAGGCGCGTCCCGCCATCGCGCCGCGCCTGGCCGACGACGATCTGTTCGCCATCCCTTTGCCCGCCGGGCCGGACGAGCATCGCCGCATCGCCGAACTCGAGGCCGCCGGGCGTGACGCCTCAGCCGCGCTCGCCGCCGCCGCCATGGCCGTGCGCGACATCCTTGCCCGGGACGACGCCTGATGGCGACGGTCACGGTCGAGATCAACGGACGCCCCTATGCCGTGGGCTGCGCCGACGGACAGGAGGAGCGGGTCCGCATCCTCGCCAAGCAATTCGACGTCCATGTGCGCCAGGTCGCCGGCGATGTCGGGCATGTCGGCGACATCCGCCTGTTCCTGATGGCCGCCCTGGTCCTGGCCGACGAACTGCACGAGGTGCGGATGGGCGGAGGGACGGGCGCTGCTGTCCCCGCCGGCTCGGCTTCGGCCCCGCTTTCGGACACCGGCGTGGCCGAGGCCCTCAACGCCGTCGCCGCCCGGATCGAGAAGATCGCCTCCCTCCTGTAAGGCGGCCATTGTTCCGCCCCCTGTGAAAGACTATCTTCCTCCACGGCGGGTCATGCTGTGGCTCTCGTCGAAGGCAACATATCCTCGCGGCCTTAATTCACTCGAAGGGATCTGCCCCTGTCTGACCTCGTGGGGTCGGGTACGCGGAGCCCACCTGGCTACCCAGGCTCGAGAGGATTTAAACCGTCCTTCACGGCTCTTACGGCGCCGCCAACTTCCCTGTTCCTGAGTGCGCCATCGCTCGCCCCCCGGTCCGATCTTGGATCGGCCGGAGGACAGGCTTTGCGGTCGCTCACTGCTTGAGCGCGCCGCGCCCCCGGCGTAGATAAGCTGGGGCAAGCGCCAGCTTGAGGAGTAGGCCATGAAACGCGTCTGGTTTGGTCCGAAGCTGGTCGGCTGGGGCGCATCCCCGGCGAGCTGGGAAGGCTGGGCCGTCACCGGCGTCTTCATTCTGGCGATCGTCATCACCGTTCATCTTTTTCGTGAAAGCGCCTGGGTCTGGGCACTGATGCTGGCCGAGATCGCAATCTTCTTTGTCGTGGTCATCCTGACCTGCGACAAGAACGCCCGGACGCACGTCTGACCTACCCGGACAAGCCAGATCTCCGCGCCGAGGCCCGCGCAGCACGACGCCGGCTGGCCGCGCTGGAGCCGTTCGCCGCCGACCGCGCAGCGTCTCACATCGCCGACCTGCCTTCAGCCGCCCTCGTCGCCGTCTATCGCGCCATCGGTTCCGAACTGGATCCCGAGCCGCTGGGCCGTGCCCTGATCGAGACCGGTCATGGTCTGTGCCTGCCCGTCGCGCTGGAGCGGGACGCACCGATGATCTTCCGTCGCTGGTCGCCCGGCGAACCGCTGGAGATGGACGCCGCCGGCTGTCCCGCGCCCCTGCCGTTGGCCGAGGTGGTCGACCCCGACCTGATCATCACACCCCTGCTGGCCTTCGACGACTTCGGCGGACGCCTGGGTCAGGGCGGCGGCTACTACGACCGGACCTTTGCGGCATGGCCCGACGCCATCCGCATTGGCCTTGCCTATGCCGGCCAGAACAGACCCAGGCTGCCAACCGAAGACCACGACGTCCGACTGCATGGCGTGCTGACCGAGGTCGGCTATCGCTCATGTATATCCCGTTGACATATACTTGCCGTCTCCCGATAGTGTCGGCATGAACGCGCCCTTCAAACCTCCGCACGGAAAAGCGACGATCTTCACGTCCAACCGATCCCAGGCCGTGCGCTTGCCGAAGGCGGTCGCCTTCCCTGACGGCGTGAAGGAGTTGCGCGCGATCCCGCAGGGCAAGGGTCTGTTGCTGGTTCCGGTGAACGCCTTGTGGGATGATTTCTTTGACCAGCCGGGCATTGATTTTCGCATCGCCGAGGACGTGATCGACGACACCGTGATCCAGTTCGACTAGGTGTATTTGCTCGATTCCGACATTTTCGTGCGCATTTTGCGCAATAGACCCCGCGAGTTGAACGTTCGACTTAATGAGCAGGCCGCCGACATTTTCACGTCTGTGGTTGTACGACATGAACTCATGCATGGTGCACTCAGGTCGTCCAGGCCGGTAGAGCAAAGAGCCTTGGTCGAGAGCTTGCTCGCACGGGTCACGGTGCTGGAATTCAATTCCGACGACGCTGACCACGCAGCCGATATCAAGGCCGATCTTCAACGCCGCGGTCAGATGATCGGCGCGAACGACCTTCTCATCGCCGGCCACGCCCGGAGTCGATCCCTTATCGCAGTGACCGGCAATCTGCGCGAATTCGGTCGCGTGGATGGTCTGCGCTGTGAAGACTGGCCGGCCGGCCCCCCTGGACCCTACCTGATATGAGACTTGCCTTCTTCGGCGACGTGATCGGCAAGTCCGGTCGCGACGGCCTGTCCGACCATCTGCCCGGCCTGAAGCGGGTGCTCAAGCTCGACTTCGTGGTGGTCAACGCCGAGAACGCCGCCGGCGGTTTCGGCATCACCGAGAATACGGCGAAAGAGCTGTTCATGGCCGGCGCCGACTGCCTGACGCTGGGTAACCATTCCTGGGACCAGCGCGAGGCCCTGACCTATATCGTGCGCGAGCCGCGCCTGATCCGTCCGGCCAACTATCCCCGGCTGATGGACGCGCCCGGTGCCGGCGCCAACCTGTTCGAGACCGACAGCGGCCGCACCGTCCTGGTGATGAACGTCCTGGGCCGCATCCATATGGACCCCAACGACGATCCGTTCAGCGCCGTGGATCGCGAATTGAATGCTGCCCCCCTGGGCCACGTCGCCGACGCCGTCATCGTCGACATGCACGCCGAGGCGACCTCGGAGAAGATGGCCATGGGCCATTTCTGTGACGGCCGCGCCAGCCTTGTCGTCGGCACCCACACCCATGTTCCGACTGCCGACTGCCAGATCCTGCCCGGCGGCACGGCTTACCAGACCGACGCCGGCGGTTGCTGCGACTATGACTCTGTCATCGGCAACGAGAAGGAGGAGCCCCTGCGGCGCTTCACTACCCGCATCTCGGGCGGTCGGTACAATCCGGCCAGCGGCCCGGCCACCATCTGCGGCGTCTATGTCGAGACCGACGACAAGACCGGCCTCGCCACCCGGGTCGAGCCCATCCGGGTCGGCGGCCGCCTCAGCCAGCACATCCCGAGCGCCGCCTGACGCCGCTGTTGACAGGAATGATTACGCGTGTAACCTTCTTGGTCTACAAACGTAGTCCAACGAGACAGCCATGTTTGCTTCGCGTTCGCTGCCGATCCTGTCCGCCGTCGCTCTCGTGACCGTTCCGGGCGTCGCCCTGGCGCAGGGCCTTACGCCGGTCACGATCTTCCTTGAAGCCGCGCCTTCGATGAAGGCGATCATCCTCGCCCTGATCATCGCCGCCATCGCCGCCGTCATCGTGACGGTGAAGAAGGTCACTTCGGGTCCGCATCTGTCGGGCGGCTCGACCTATCTCTCGGCGCTGCGACTTGGCGCGCCCCTGCTTGGTCTGCTTGGCGCCGCGTTCAACGGCCTGATGATGTTCGTCGGCCTCGCGAAGTTCGGATCCCAGCCTATCAACGTCCTGGCCCCCGGCCTGGCCGAGGCGACCTTCCTCGTGGTCATGGGCCTGATCGTCGGCGTGATCGCCGTGATCTGCCATTGGGCCGTTGAGGCCCGCGTCGATCGCGCCGTCCTCAGGGCCTGAGGTGGGGCGCATCGCCGTCACCGAGGCGGAGAGCGCCATCCTCTCCGCCCTGTGGCGTCACGGTCCGCTCTCCTTCGCCTCCCTGATCGAGACGGTGAAGGCCGACAACGCCTGGGGCGACGCCACCATCAAGACTCTGCTGGGCCGTCTGATGCGCAAGGGCGCGGTGCGCTCCGAACGCGACGACGGCCGCCAGCGGTACCACGCCGCGATCGAACGCCGGGACTATCTGAACGGTGAGATTCAGAGCCTGACCGACCGCCTGTTCTCCGGCGACCGCGAGGCCCTGATCCGACATCTGTCGGAAACTTAATTCCGCCCGTTGCATCCATAGGGCGCCGGCGACGCCTCTCAACAGAAACCCTGTCGGAGACACCCGTGCTGAAAATACTTGCTCTCGCCGCAGCCTTGCTGACGCCGACGATTGCCGCGGCACAGGTCCCGTCCGTCGAACCCGCGCCGATTCAGGTGATGATCGTGGGGACCTTCCACTTCGACAATCCGGGACAGGATCTGAACAACGCCACGATCGACCCTGTCACCACTCCGGCTAAACAGGCCGAACTCGCAGCCATCGCCGAGGGTCTGCGCCATTTTCATCCGACCGCAATCGCGGTGGAGCGGGATGCGACCGATACCGCGACCTTGCTGGACCATCTCTATCCGGAGTTCACTCCGGCCATCTTGCTCACGAACGCCGATGAACGTGTCCAGATCGGCTACCGGCTCGCCGCGCTCGAGGGTCTGGACCGGGTCTACGCCATCGACGAGGTCGGCGGTGAGGACGAGCGCGACTACTTCCCGTTCGACAAGGTGATGGCCTGGATCGAGGCGCACGGCCGCCAGGCGGAGTGGGAAGCGATAAACGGCCAGGTGGCGGCCATGACGGACGACCTGACCCGACGCCAGAGAACCGAAACCATCGGCGCGCTGCTGGCAGACATGAACCGGCGCGACCACCCCTTAAACGGCTCCATGGACTTCTACTACGGGCTTCTGGCGTTCGGCGACTCCGTCGATCAGCCGGGCGCGGAGCTCAACGCGGCCTGGTACGAGCGGAACGCCAAAATTTTCGGCAAATTGATGCAGACGGCCCGGCCCGGCGATCGCATCGTGGTCGTCTACGGGGCTGGGCACCTCTATTGGCTACGCCATTTCGTGGAGAGCACGCCGGGCTTCGTGCTGGTCGATCCGACCCCCTACCTCGCCGGGACATAGGTCAGGGCGCGGCGGCCGGTCGCCAGGCGCGCATCTCGGCGATCTCGCGGGTCTGGGCAGCGATGACCGCCTCTGCCATCCGGCGCACTTCGGGATCGCGACTGTCGCGCAAGGCGACCTCCGCCATGGCCACCGCGCCCTGATGGTGGGCGATCATCTTGGCGATATAGGCCTGATCGACCGTCTCACCCGAGGCGGCGGCCATCAGTCGATGCATCTCCGCTTCCGACGCGGCGAAGGCCTGATTTCCCGCCGTCCCATGATCCCCGTCATGAGGCCCTGAGACCTCGCCGGCCGTCACCGTCGCGGCCTGGTTGACGGTCGCGGCCTCGCGCACCGCCTGCTCCACCGGATCGCCGCCGCCGTCACAGGCGACGAGCAAGACGGGGAGGGCGGTCAGGACGATGAGAGAGTGACGGATCATGGAGGGGCCCTGCTGAGTTCGTTCGGAGTCAGCATGCTGCAAAATCCGGCCGCCGTCTCGCTCCACGCTGTCGCGGATGTGACTCGTAGGAGAATAAAATCCTCTTGAAGCCTTGTCGTCTGCTGTGTTCCCTCCATGTCGGGGGCGGGTCTTTGAAACCGTTCAACCTGCCGCCCGGGGAACCACTGGGCGAGCCGGACGATCTGGTCGAACTCACGGCGCCGGAAAATCCATAGCCTCCTGATTTCGTTGCGATCGGGCCGGACTCTCCGGACTCTCCGGACTGTGTTCTGGAGTCCGGAGCGCCGCGCGGATCAGGCGTCGTGAAGCCGGCCGTCGCCCGCTTCGACCACCATCGACTTGCGCGTCGTCAGCACCCCGTCGCGGTCGTGGATCTGGTCCAGCACCTTGAACTCGGTCTGCCAGCGTTCCGGCGTCACGTCGCAGATCACATAGCCGCGCTGGCTGTTGCGGAACTTCAGCTGGGGATTGGCAGACAGGAACTCGGCCTGATCGGCGCGCTGGTCCTGGCCGTCGCCCCCCGAGCTGATCGAGGTGGAGACGAACTCGGTCGCGATCGGAGCGCCTTCGGGATTGCGCCCGTCCAGATAGAGCTCACCGGCATAGTTCTGGTGCTCGTCGCCGGTCAGGACCACGGTGTTGGCGATCCGGCGGTCACGGATATGGCGTAGCAGCCGCTCACGCGGCACGCGGTATCCGGCCCAGCTGTCGGTGTTGACGCCATAGGCCTCGCCGGGATTGCGATCCAGATCCATGACCATGACCTGCTGGGCCAGGACCTTCCAGGTCGCTTCAGAGCGATCGAGGTTGTCCAGCAGCCAGGCCTCCTGGACCTCGCCCAGCATCTGGGCGTTGCGGTCACTGATGGCGTCGCAGGACGAGTTGAACCGGTCGTCGCACGGCTGGTTGGTGCGGAACTGGCGCGTATCCAGCAGGTTCAGGTCCAGCAGGTTTCCATACTGGGCCCGGCGGTACAGTTGCATCGCCGATCCGCGCGGGAAGGACGACCGGCGCAGGGGCATATGTTCGTAATAGACCTGCATGGCCGCCTGCTGGCGCAGGGCGAAGAGCGCCGGATCGGTGCCATCTTGGTCCAGATCGGCGGCCCAGTTGTTGTCGATCTCATGGTCGTCCCAGACGGTGAACCAGGCGGCCGAGGCGTGGCTGGCCTGCAGGTCGGCGTCCATCTTGTACTGGGCGTAACGCTGACGGTAGTCGGTGACGGAATAGATCTCGCCGCCGATGTGCTGGCGCAGGTTCTCCTGCGGTCCGTTCGGCCCGTTGAACAGCCGGTTGCCGCGGCCCTCATAGATGTAGTCGCCGTAGCAATAGATGAAATCCAGATCCTCGGCGGCGATCTTGCGGTGGGCGGTATAGTAGCCCTGCTCATAGGCCTGGCAGCCCAGGATCCCGAACCTGGCCCCCGCCAGGGCGGCCCCTGCGACGGGGGCGGTCTTGGCCCGGCCCGTGGCGCTGCGCTCGCGGCCGGCAGTGAAGCGATAGAAATAGGGGCGACCGGGTTCCAGTCCGCCCACCTCGACATGGACGGCGTGGCCCAGTTCGGGTCTCGCGACCGCCTCGCCGGTGCGCACCACGGTGGCGAAACCGGCGTCGACGGCGACCTCCCAGGTCACGGCCATCGGCTGCGACGGCATGCCGTGGTCAGGCTCCAGCGGTTTGGGGGCCAGCCGGGTCCAGATCACGAACCCGTCGGGCAGGGGATCGCCGGCGGCCACGCCCAGCTGGAACGGATTCTCGTCGAAGATGGCCTGGGCCAGGGCCTGGCGCGGCAGGCTGGCGGCGACTGATCCAGCCCCGAGACCGGTCAGAAGCAGGCGGCGTGAGAGGAACAGGGACATCGCAAACTCCGGCTGGGCGGTCTGGATACGGCGTCCATGTGACATGGATGCGAGGGTGGTCGTCAGAAACAAGAGGGTTGTAAGGTCAAGCTCAACGGAGTCATGTTAGCCCAAGGCGGCGGGGGCTGCTCACCAAGGGAGGGAACCCATGAAAACGCTTCTTAGTATTGCCGCAGCCTGTGTCATGGCCGGCCTGGCCACCGGCGCATCCGCGCAAACCATTTCGCTCTCGGCCGGCTTCCTGCCGGACCCGGTCACATACGAGACCTATTCGGGCGGCCCGAACCAGGCGTCCGCGATTCCCGGCAGCAGCGGCTGTGTGGGCACGGTCGGGGTCTATGCCGACTTCAAGCTGAATTTCAGCTCCAATGGCGGACCGCTGAACATCGGCGTCCGCTCCTCGTCCGACACCAGCCTGATCATCAAGAGCCCGAACGGCTGGGTCTGCGATGACGACACCTACGGCCTCAATCCCTCACTGGAATGGGGCAGTGCTCCCAGCGGCTGGTACGAGATCTGGGTCGGTGCCGTCGGCGACAGCGCGCCCGCGACCATCGTCATCACCGAGGGCAGCCTGAACTAGCCCTTCCTTCTTCCGGACCGAATGATGCCGGGCCCGGTTTGCCAGGTCAGACGTCTCCCCCTGTCCGACCCGGCCTGTCACGCTGCGGACAAATCAAGAAACAACAAAGGAAACCAGCCCATTCGTACCGTACTTCTCGCGTCCGCCGTGGCCGCCGCCCTGATGGCCTGCGCTGCCACCTCAGTCGCTGCCCAGGACCCCAGCGCCCCTGCCAGCTCGGGCGGCATGCGCGCCCGCGCTGGCTTCACGCCGGATCCCATCCGGGTCAGCGTCTATTCCGGCGGCTCGGTCGACGCCTCGCGCCTCGGCGGCTCCTGCGTCGGCATGATCGCCGGCGCACCGGACTATGAGTTCACCTACACCGCCGGCTCGTTCCCGCTGAGCTTCGGAGTCACTTCCAATGGCGACACCAGCCTGGTCATCAACGGCCCGGACGGCCGTTGGTACTGCAACGACGATGCCGAGGGCCTGAACCCGATCCTGACCTGGGGTCGCCCGCCGAGCGGCGCCTACGACATCTGGGTCGGTGCCGTCGGCGAGGGCGCGTCCGCCACCCTCTACATCAGCGAGAGCCAGTAAGGCTGTCCTCGACGTCAGGTCGCTTCATTGCGGCCCGGCTAAAGATATCGCTGCGTAATGAACACCATACATCTTTCGCGGGGCCCTGCCCCCAGCACTGGAATAGACCCATGATCAAACACTGCCTTGCTCTCATCGCCGCCTGTTCTGTGACGGCCGCTGCGCCCGCTTACGCCCAGGAATATCTCGAACTTTCGGGCGGTTTCGGGTCCTATGAGCTCACGATTTACGCCGGTGGTGGCATGGACGCCTCCAGCTTCGCGAACACCTGCGTCGGAATGGTCAGCGACGTGGCGCAGTTGAATTTCGAGTACGACGGCTACGGCGGACCTCTGGTGATTTCCGGCTGGGGCGACGAGGACATCAGCCTCGCTGTCAATGGGCCTGACGGACGATGGTACTGCAATGACGACACAAACGGCCTGAACCCGCGGGTGAACTGGAACTCGGCCCAGAACGGCATGTACAACGTCTATGTCGGCGCGGTCAGCAGCAACGCCCAGGGCCTGCCGGTGACGATCTCGATCTCCGAGTAGAAGTCCCTGCCACCATCTACCGCGCGACGGGGAGGCCCGGCGGCAGCGCCGGGCCAAATGGGCGGGCAAAGAGATGCCGTTCTTTAGTCCGCCCTTCCCGTCCCAAACGACAGAGAACGATTGATGCTGAAACGCTTTCTGGTCCTGGGGGCCGCCTTCGCTGCCATGGCCGCCGCCCCGGCCCCGGCCCAGGACTATGTCGAACTGACCGGCGGCTTCGGGCCGGAGTCGCACAATGTCACGGCCTATGCTGGCGGCGACATCGACGCCTCGACCATTGCCAGCGGCTGCGTCGGCATGGTCGGTGACAGCGATTCGGTCACCCTGTCCTTTACCGCCTATGGCGGGCCGTTGATCATCACTGCCTATTCGGAGGCCGATACCAGCCTGGTCGTCAACGGCCCGGACGGCCGCTGGTATTGCAATGACGACACCGAGGGGCTGAACCCGCAGGTCCGCTGGAATACTGCGCAGAGCGGCGTCTACAACATCCGCGTCGGTGCCGTGAGCTCCAGCGCCCAGGATGTGCCGGTCAACGTCGCCTTTATGGAATAGTGGCGGCAGGCCGCCTCCGACCCGGAGACCTGACCGGTCAGCCCTCGATCCACTGCGGCATCCAGCCTTCGTGGATCTCCCGCAGATGCTTCAGCGGAATGCTGAACAGGTCGGTCGAGGCGAAGGCATCACCCTTGGCCTGACCGACGACCGAGGCGTGCAGCCCTGCCTCGCGCGCCGCCGCCAGCACGTCCTGCGGATTCGGGACGGCGACCAGGTAGCGGGCCTGATCCTCTCCGAACAGGAAGACATGGGCATGGGTCGCGCTGGAGGCGTCGAGAACCACACCGACGTCCGAGGCCAGGGCCAGGTCCGCCGCCGCGCCGATCAGGCCACCGTCAGACAGGTCGTGGACACAGGTCAGCCGCCCGCCCTCGATCATCTCACGCACGAAGTCGCCGGTCTTGCGCTCGAGCTTCAGGTCCACCGGCGGAGGCGCCCCGTCCTCGCGGCCCAGAACCTCGCGCAGATAGATCGAGGCCCCCAGTTCGCCCTGGGTTTCGCCGATCAGGACCAGGGTGTCGCCCGTCTCCATGGTCGAGAAACCGGTCACGACGTCATAGTTGGTCAGCAGGCCCACGGCCCCCACGGTGGGGGTCGGCGGAATGGCGACGCCGTTGGTCTCGTTATAGAGCGATACGTTCCCGCTCACGACCGGGAAGTCCAGGGCACGGCAGGCCTCTGCCATGCCGTCGATGGCGCGAACGATCTGCCCCATGATCTCGGGCCGCTGCGGGTTGCCGAAGTTCAGGTTGTCGGTGATGGCGATGGGCAGGGAGCCGACGGCCGTCAGGTTGCGCCACGCCTCGGCCACGGCCTGTTTCCCGCCCTCATAGGGGTCGTTCTGGACATAGCGAGGGGTGCAGTCCGAGGTGACCGCCAGACCCTTGTCCGTGCCATGCACCCGCACCACGCCCGCGTCGGCGCCGGTGGCCGAGTCCTGCAGGGTGTCGGCCATGACGTGGCGATCGTACTGTTCCCAGATCCAGCGCTTGGACGCCATGTCGGGACAGGTCAGGACCTTCAGCACCGCGTCTTCCCAGACCGTCGGAGCCGGGACCTCGCCAGGCGAAAGACGCGGATGGAGCGCCGGCTGGACCCAGGGGCGATCATACAGGGGCGCGTCGTCGAACAGCGGCGCCAGCGGCACGTCGCAGACGACCTGGCCGTGGTGGTTCAGGATCAGGCGGCCGGTCTCTGTCGTCTTGCCGATGACGGCGGCGTCCAGTCCCCATTTCTCGAAGATGCGGTGGCCGTCGGCCTCGCGGCCCGGCTTCAGAACCGCCAGCATCCGCTCCTGGCTCTCGGACAGCATCATCTCATAGGCCGACATGCCGGTTTCCCGCTGGGGAACGGCATCCATGTTGAGTTCGATCCCCACGCCGCCCTTGCCGGCCATTTCCACCGAGGACGAGGTCAGGCCCGCCGCGCCCATGTCCTGGATCGCCGCCACGGCGCCCGAAGCCATCAGCTCCAGCGTGGCCTCGATCAGCAGCTTCTCGGCGAAGGGGTCGCCGACCTGGACCGTGGGGCGTTTGGATTCGGACTCGTCGTCGAACTCGGTCGAGGACATGGTTGCGCCGTGGATGCCGTCGCGGCCGGTCTTTGATCCGAAATAGACCACCGACATGTTCGGTCCCGGGGCGGCCGAGTAGAAGATGGCGTCCGCCTTCGCCAGGCCCACGCACATGGCGTTGACCAGGATGTTGCCGTTGTAGCCCGAGTGGAAATTGGTCTCGCCCGCCACGGTCGGGACCCCGACGCAGTTGCCATAGCCGCCGATGCCGGACACCACGCCCTTGACCAGACGCTTCGTTTTCTCATGGCCCACGTCGCCGAACCGCAGGGCATTCAGCAGGGCCACCGGGCGCGCCCCCATGGTGAAGACATCGCGCATGATCCCGCCGACGCCTGTCGCCGCGCCCTGATAGGGCTCGATGAAGGAGGGGTGGTTGTGGCTCTCCATCTTGAAGATACAGGCGTCGCCGTCGTCGATGTCGATGACGCCCGCGTTCTCGCCCGGTCCGCAGATGACGCGCGGCCCGGTGGTCGGGAACTTGCCCAGATGGATCTTCGAAGACTTGTAGGAGCAGTGCTCGGACCACATCACCGAGAAGACCCCCAGTTCCAGCTGGTTCGGCTCGCGCCCCAGTCGATCGAGGACGACCTGATATTCAGCCGTGTTCAGCCCGTATTCGGCGGCCAGTTCGGCCATGGTCTTTTCAGGTGCGCTCATGGCCGCGCCTCATAGCGGGACTCGGTCTCGAACCCAAGCACCCGCCTGAACTCGACGGCCGCCTAGCTCCCGGCGCGCCTCGGCACCAGCGCGATCACCAGACCGCCACCGAGCACCACCAGTGAAGCCGCGAGAGCCCCGAAGGCCAGGACGGCATTGCCCTTGGCTTGCTCCGCGACGAACACGCCCAGTAACCCCCAGGCGATCGGCAGGGGATAGGCCAGCAGTCGCGTCCGCCAGGTGACCAGCAGGCCCGCGCCGGCCGCCGCCGCGACGGCCAGCAGCGCCCATCCGGTCGGCGGCAGGATTGAGGGCAGGTCGCCGTTGCCCGTCGCGATCGTCAGCAGGTTCACCGGGGCCGCAATGGTCAGCCAGCCGGCGAGGGCGGCCAGCGGCCAGACCGTCATCCAGCGATCGCGGTCGCCTTTCGACAACGCACGGATGGCGTCAGCCTTCCGCAGCAGCGGGATCAGCAACACCGACAGTGATCCGAAGATCAGCACGATGGTCGCGACCTCCAGGTCCCAGGCCGCCGCCAGTATCCACCAGCCAATGCCCAGCAGAGCCAGGACTGACGGCCAGCCGAAGGTGCGGAGCATTTCACTCTCGCGGGTCTTTGGCAGCAACTGGCGCACGGCATAGACGATCAGGCCGAGATAGATCGGTCCCCAGATCGCAAAGGCCCAGCCGACGACCCGCAGGGTCGCATCGCTGTCAGCGGCGAACTCGGCCGGCGATTGCCCGAGGTTCACCAGTTGTTGCAGTTGGCCGGTAGCCAGCGCGAAGACCATGCAGGCGAAGACAGCCAGCCTTCGGATCTGCCGGGACGGATCGGCAGGAACGAGAGTCGTGGGGGGCGAGGTGCTCATACCCAACACTACGCACATCACGTATCAAAGTTCAGCCGGAACCGGCCGTTCCGGGAAACGCTATCTGTCTCACACCCCCCGAACAGGAGAACCGACCATGGTCGATCCTAAAATTCCCGCCGACATGCCCGACCCGGACACGGCAGAGGTCGAGACAAATCTCGCATTGGAACAGGGTCTTGGCGTGGGTGCCAGAGAACTGGCCTCGATCGGCGAATCCGGCGCAGAGGGCACCCTGGATCGCGACGAGGATACCGAAGAAGCCTAGGCCGCCGCGTAAATCGAGCGGAACAGGGTCGCGCCGTCGGCGGAGCCCAACTCGGCCTCGAAAGCGCGGTCAGGGTGGGGCATCAGGCCCAGGACATTGCCACGCGCGTTCTGGATACCGGCGATGTTTGCGACCGAGCCGTTCGGATTGTCGACGTAGCGGAACACGACCTGGCCCTCGCCCTCGATCCGGGCGAGGGTTTCGGCGTCGGCGAAATAGTTTCCATCGCCATTGCCCTGGGTCATGACGACCTCGCGCTGGCCCTGATAGCCGGCGGTGAAGCGGGTCTGGCCGTTGGTGACTTCCAGCGAGATCGGCTTGCAGACGTATTTCAGCCCGGCGTTCTTCAGTAGTGCCCCGGGAAGCATTCCGGCCTCGCACAGGATCTGGAAGCCGTTGCAGATGCCGACGACGACCACGCCATTGTCGGCAGCCTGTTTGACTGCCCGCATGACCGGCGACTGCACCGCCATGGCCCCGCAACGCAGGTAGTCCCCATAGGAGAAGCCGCCCGGCAGAACGATCAGATCGAGGCCCGAAGGCAGTTCGGTCTCCTGGTGCCAGACCATCTCGACCCGCTCGCTGGTCGACCGTTCGATGGCGACCTTGCAGTCGCGGTCGCAGTTGGACCCGGGGAAGACGATGACGGCTGCGCTCATGGCGCGGGCGTTTAGCAGGATTTGTCCGGCTTGTCAGTGCGCGGGTTCGACGAGTCCGGGACGCACCTCTATGCGATCCACGCGGTCTTCCATATGGCCCAAGCGATTGTAGATTTTGCCCACATCCTGCTGGATCGCGACAAGGTGGCCTCGAACGGCGGTCATCTGCTGCTTCAGATCGGACATATCGAAGCGGACGGCGGATACATCCCTTTGCACAGCCTTGAGCACCTCATGGATCAGGTCGTTTGTCGCATCGGCCATGAGGCGAAACCAATCAGAGTTCGCAGTGGCCTCCAACTCAGCCTCTGTTCTCGTAGGTCGCCGTGATCGAGGCCCTGGCCAGGGTGTGGAAGTGCAGGTTGAAGCCGAACACGGCGCCGGAGTTTTCAGGCGTGACTTCCAGCCGCTCCACATCCACGGCGAAGACGGTGAAGACGTAGCGGTGCGGTCCGTGTCCCGGCGGCGGGGCGGCTCCACCAAAGCCCGGCGTGCCGAAATCGGTGCGGCCCTCGACCGCGCCGGAGGGCAGGGGGCCGCCCGCCGGGATCTCGCTGACGCCCACCGGAACGTTGGCCACGGTCCAGTGCCAGAAGCCGGACCCGGTCGGCGCGTCGGGATCGAATACGGTGATCGCGAACGACTTCGTCCCCTCGGGCACCCCGGCCCATGCCAGGTGCGGAGACGTATCTCCATGGGCCTGCACCTGCGCGTTCGGGAGAACGTCGCCGTCCTTGAAGTCGTCGGAGGTCAGGGTGAAGGCCATCGGTCGCTCCTCCGGGTTTACGGCGCTTGAAACGATCATCCGCCCGAGGGGTTGCGGCCCTTAGGCGACCTCGACCCGGTAGCTCTCGATCACGGTGTTCGCCAGCAGGGTCTCGCACATCTTTTTGGCCTCGGCGGCCGGATCTTCCGCGCCTTCGAGATCGAACTCGATCAGCTTGCCGACCCGGGCGTCGGCGACGCCGGCCCAGCCCAGACCCTTCAACGCGCCTTCGACGGCCTTGCCCTGAACATCCAGCACGCCGGGCTTCAGGAAGACGTGAACCTTGACCCTGGCCATCAGTGCAGTCCCCCCTGAATCACGGTCGGCATGTCCTTCATGATGCCGAGGCGTTTGGCGACCTCGGTATAGCTCTCGATGACATTGCCCAGATCGCGGCGGAACCGGTCCTTGTCCATCTTCTCGCCGGTCGCGGTGTCCCACAGACGGCAGCTGTCCGGGCTGATCTCGTCGGCCAGGATGACGCGGGCGAAGTCGTTCTCCCACACCCGGCCGAACTCGATCTTGAAGTCCACCAGGGTGATGCCGACCGCGCCGAACATGCCGGACAGGTAGTCGTTCACCCGCAGGGTCATGGCCAGGATGTCGTCGATCTCCTGCGTGCTCGCCCAGTTGAACGCCGTGATGTGCTCTTCCGTCACCATCGGGTCGTTGAGCTCGTCCTTCTTGTAGTAGAACTCGATGATCGAGCGGGGCAGGGGCGTGCCCTCCTCCTGGCCCAGTCGCGTCGCCAGTGAGCCGGCCACGATGTTGCGGCACACGACTTCCAGCGGAATGATCTCGACCTCGCGGATCAGCTGCTCGCGCAGGTTCAGGCGCTTGATGAAGTGGTTGGTGACGCCGATGCCATTGAGGCGGGTCATCACGAACTCGCTGATGCGGTTGTTGATGACGCCCTTGCCCTCCAGCGTCGCCTTCTTCTGGGCGTTGAAGGCCGTGGCGTCGTCCTTGAAATACTGGATCAGGGTGCCGGGCTCGGGTCCTTCGTAGAGGATCTTGGCCTTGCCCTCGTAAATCTTCTTGCGCTTCGAATTCATCATCTTGGGTCCCGGACGGGGATGCGCTGTCGCCCTGAAACGAAAATCGCGCGTCCAGAGTGGGTCTGGGCGGCGCGGTCCGGTCTCGAGCTGAGCGGGAAATTGATCGGCCTCTCCTTAGCCGAATGCGCCCTGCGACACAAATGACCGTCGCAAGCCACAGCTGGGAAAAGTCCGTGGACGGGAGGCTGACTGCGAGCCGATATTCGTTGCGTTCGTTGACGCCCGGTCATAGACCACCCCGGCGGAGCCGCATCCTTCTCTGGCCCGCGACGGATGGACTGACGACTGATGACGACCTTCAATGATCGGGAAAAGGGCTTCGAGTCCAAGTTCGCGCTCGATCAGGAGCAAGAGTTCAAGGCCATGGCCCGGCGCAACAAGCTGCTGGGTCTGTGGGCGGCTGAGAAGATGGGCCTGAGCCCCGATTCGGCCGAGGAATACGGCAAGGCCGTCGTCCGCGCCGATTTCGAACAGCCGGGGGACGAAGACGTCTTCCGCAAGATCGCCGGCGACTTCAAGGGCTCGGGCCTGACCGTCTCCGAGGGCGAGATCCGCTCCAAGATGGACGAACTGGCCTCTATGGCCCGCGACCAGGTCCGCGCCGGGGAGTAGTCACCGCCGCTGCCGGTCCTGACGCTACTGACAAAGGAAAAGGGCCGCACCCGGGGGGAGTGCGGCCCTTCCCTTATCGGGGGCCGGGGGGGATAGCCTCACCCGATATCTTGCGTCTTGCGCCTCATTGAAATGCGGCGGGACGCAAAGGGTTCACCGGAATAATTCAGCCCGGCATCACGACGGTGTCGATGACGTGAACCACGCCGTTCGATTGCAGGACATCGGCCTGGGTCACGCGCGAGGATCCGCCCTTGGCGTCGGTCAGGGTGACCGAACCGTCCGGGTTCACATTAACCGTCAGGGTGTCGCCTTCGACCGTGGTCAGCTCGACCTTGCCGCCGTTGGCCTGGGCCTGCGTCGCCAGGTCGGCGGCGGTCAGGCGGCCGGGCACGACGTGGTAGGTCAGGATGCTGGTCAGGCCCGCCTTGCCGGCTGGAGCCATCAGCGCTTCACGCGTCGCGGCCGGAACCTTCTCGAAGGCGGCATTGTCCGGCGCGAAGACAGTGAAGGGGCCCGGTCCCGAGAGGGTCTCGACCAGGTCGGCGGCCTGGACGGCGCTGACCAGGGTGGTCAGGTTGGAGGCCTTGGCGGCGTTGGCGACGATGGTTTCGCTGGGGCTCATCGAGGCACCGCCGACGACGGGGTCGGTCGAAGCGGTGGCCATGGTCGCTGCGGGGGCGGCCTCGGTCGCGGCGGTGTCGGTCTCGGCTCCGTTGTTGCACGCGGCGAGGCCCAGAAGGGCGGCGGAGGCGACGGTGAGGGTGAGCATGCGCGTGTTCATCGGGGTCTTCTCCTGAGTTCGCCGCTTCGCGCGGCTCATGTCGTAAAGACGGGTGAGCGACGTCATCGGATGCGCGCCGATCACGTTTTCCGGCGTGACAGGTTACCGCAGCGCAGCGCCCAGGACGGACCAGGCAACCGCCTTATCGGCCAAGGGGCGAGTGTGGGCGGGGCTTGAGGAGGGCAGGTCGATCAACCTGAGCACCGGCCCGGACGACAGCGTCCGTCGTCCCTGTCGCGACGCCATGGCTCCATTGAACGCCACCGCCTTCAGGTGAGGCAGGGTCGCGATCAACGCGTTCAGGTCGGCAGCCTCTGGATCGCGGATCGCCGCATCCAGGCTGCCGGGCCGCATCGCCCCCGCGATCACGTCCCACAGGCCGATGCCCTCGGCCCGGATCGTGTCCAGCCTCGCCTCATAGGCCAGCCCGACCAGATCGCGTCCGAGGACGCCGCCGATCAGCCGCCAGAAATCATTGCGGGGGTGGGCATAGTATTGCCCGGCCTTCAGCGAGGTGTCGCCCGGCAGACTGCCGAGGATCAGCAGCCGCGTCTCCTGATCGACGGCCGGTGCGAAAGCGCGTTTGAGCGTCACGCCCTATTCGAACACGCGCCTGAACACGGTGTCCACGTGCTTGGTGTGATAGCCGAGGTCGAACAGGGCCTCGAGCTCGGCGTCAGGCACGATGACCTCGGGGTCTTCCTTGAGGAAGTCGAGGAAATTGCCCTCGCCGCGCCACACCTTCATCGCGTTGCGCTGGACCGCGGCGTAGCTGTCCTCGCGCGACTGACCCAGCTGCGTCAGGGCCAGCAGGACGCGCTGCGAGTGGACAAGCCCGCCGAGCTTGTCGAGGTTCTTCTGCATGTTGTCTGGATAGACCAGCAGCCGCTCCATCACCCCGGCCAGACGGTTCAGGGCGAAGTCCAGGTGGATGGTGGCATCCGGGCCGATGCCACGCTCGACCGACGAATGGCTGATGTCCCGCTCGTGCCACAGGGCGACGTTCTCCATCGCGGGGACGACCGACGAGCGCACCAGACGGGCCAGGCCGGTCAGGTTCTCGGTCAGGATCGGGTTGCGCTTGTGCGGCATGGCCGACGAGCCCTTCTGGCCCTTGTCGAAGAACTCCTCGGCTTCGAGGACCTCGGTGCGCTGCAGGTGCCGAATCTCGACCGCCAGCCGCTCGATCGACGAGGCGACGACGCCGAGCGCGGCGAAGAAGGCGGCGTGGCGGTCGCGCGGGATCACCTGGGTCGAGACCGGCTCGACCTGCAGACCCATCTTCGCGGCGACATACTCCTCCACCGCCGGATCGACGTTGGCGAAGGTGCCGACGGCGCCGGAGATGGCGCAGGTGGCGATCTCTTCCTTTGCCGTGATCAGGCGACGCTTCGCCCGCTGGAACTCGGCATGATAGCCGGCCAGCTTGAGGCCGAAGGTCACCGGCTCGGCGTGGATGCCGTGGCTGCGGCCGACGGTCGGGGTGTATTTGTGTTCCTTCGCCCGGGCTTCCAGTGCCGCCAGCACCCGGTCGACGCCGGCGATCAGCAGGTCCGAGGCCCGCGCCAGCTGCACCGCGAAACAGGTGTCCAGCACGTCCGAGGATGTCATGCCCTGATGCAGGAACCGCGCTTCCTCGCCGACCGTTTCCGAGACATGGGTCAGGAAGGCGATGACGTCGTGCTTGGTGGTGCGCTCGATCTCGTCGATCCGGTCGGCGTCCCAGACGGCGTGTTCGCCCTTCGCCCAGATGGCCTCGGCGGCCTCGGTCGGGATCACGCCCAGCTCGGCCATCCTGGTGGCGGCGTGGGCCTCGATCTCGAACCAGATCCTGTATTTGGTCTCGTTCGACCAGATGGCGACGGCTTCGGGGCGGGAATAGCGGCTGATCATGGGCCGTGCGTGTCGGTCGAGTGACCTCGGGAGTCAAGGCGGGTCGGGGGTTCGGAGGCCGTCCGCCCCGGCGTCCTTGATCGAAACGGCGGTTCGCGCCGACCCCATTGTCACGGCGCGGCCTTGCGGCGAATGTGCCGCTTCGACGTGGAGACGATCCGATATGAACCGCCGCAATCTGATCGCCGCCGCCGCTGCTACGGCGGTCGGCGCATCCGTTTTGACCCGGACGGGTCACGCCTCCGCCGGCGCGGCCGTCTCACGACCGAGGATCGGGATCATCGGCGTCGGCATGCGCGGACGGGTGCATCTGGATGAGTTGCTCAAGCGCGACGACGTTGAGGTCACGGCCATTTGCGACGTCGATCCATGGTCCCTGAACGCGGCCCTCGGCCAGGTCGTGGCGGCCGGCAAGCCAGCGCCACGCGTCTTCACCGGACGTGATAGCGACGACGAGGGGGCATGGCGGGAAATGCTGGCCGTCGGCGGACTCGACGGCGTCTTCATCGTCACGCCCTGGGAGCAGCATGCGCCTCAGGCGATCACCGCGATGGAGGCGGGAATCGCTGTCGGCTGCGAGGTTGTGGCGGGGATCACCCTTCAGGATCACTGGGATGTTCTGAACGTCCAGAGCCGGACCGGGACGCCCTATATGTTGCTGGAGAACGTCTGTTACCGGCGCGACGTTCTGGCGGCGCTGAACATGGTCCGCCAGGGCGTGTTCGGCGACATTCTGCATCTGGAAGGCGGCTATCAACACGATCTGCGCGAGGTGAAATTCAACGGCGGCGTTCCGGGCCAGGCCTACGGGGGCGGCGTCGAGTTCGGCCCGAAAGGCTGGTCCGAGGCGCGCTGGCGTACCGACCATTCGGTCACCCGCAACGGCGACCTCTATCCGAGCCACGGGATCGGGCCGTGCGCTATGGCCATCGACATCAATCGCGGCAATCGCTTCGCCCGGCTGACCAGCTACGCCACCCCGGCGAGAGGCCTGCATAACCACATCCTTGCCAAGGGCGGGCCGGACCATCCGAACGCCGCGATGCGGTTCGCGCTCGGCGATGTGGTGACGACCATGATCGGCTGCGCGGGGGGACAGACGGTCATGTTGAGCCACGACACCAGCCTTCCTCGCCCCTATTCGCTCGGCTTCCGCATCCAGGGCGAAAAGGGATTGTGGATGGACGTCAACAAGTCCGTCCATGTCGAGGGCGCCAGCCAGCCGCACCGCTGGGACGAGGCCCAGTCCTGGTTCGACCGCTACGATCATCCGCTTTGGCTCGCCCATGCCGACAGGGCGGCCGGTGCCGGGCATGGCGGAATGGATTTCTTTGTGGTCAACGCCTTCGTGGAGGCGTTGAAGGCCGGGGCACCGATGCCGATCGACATCTATGATGCCGTGACATGGAGCGCGGTCACGCCTCTGACCGAAGCGTCGATCGTCGGCGGCAACGTCACGGTCGATTTCCCCGACTTTACCGGCGGGACCTGGAACGAACGAAGGCCGATCTTCGCCCTCGACGGACATTATTGAGGCGTACAATGGAATTGATCGTCGGCAACATCGCCTTCTCGACCTGGTCGCTGCGCCCCTGGCTGGTGCTCAAGCGGTGCGGGGCAGAGTTCACCGTCCGCGAGGTGCCGCTGTTCGGCCCCGAATCGGCCGCCGCCCTCGCCGAGCACTCGCCCACCGGCAAGGTGCCGGTGCTCAAGGTCGAGGGGGTCACGATCTGGGATTCTATGGCCATCTGCGTCTTCGCCGCCGAGCGCTATCCGCATGCCAAGCTCTGGCCCGCCGACGCCCACGCCCGCTGGCTGGCCCGGTCCGTGGCCTGCGAGATGCATTCCGGCTTCGGGGCTCTGCGCAACGAATGCGCCATGGGGCAGGACGCGGCCGGCATCGTCCACACCATGGTCGGTCCTGACCGGGCGCCGACGCCGACGAGCGAAATCGTCGCCTCCGACGTTCGCCGCTTCGTCGCCATCGTGCGCGAGATGCGTGAGCGGTTCGGCGCCGGCGGCCCCTACCTGTTCGGCGAATGGTCGATTCCGGACGCCTTCTTCACCCCGTTGGCGGCCCGGCTTCGCCACTATCAGATCGATCCGGCGGCCCACGGCGACGTTGATGGCGTGGCGGCCACATATGTTGCCGAGTTGCTACAGCAGCCGGACTTCCTCGAATGGACGGAACTGGCTGTCACGGTTCGGCCTTAGGCTGTCATCAGTACCGATTAACGAGACCTGCGAACGAGCCCTTAAGGGAACGGCGTTACGGTCCCGTTCGAACCTGAGACCCTTTCGCCATGTCCGCGCACCCGACGACCGCCCGAAACATCGCCCCGCCGGAGGCCCAGCGCCGTCCGACGCTGATGAGCTATGGCGTTTTCATCCTGGTCGGCTGCTGCCTGTGCGCCTCGCTGGTCGGTAGCATTCTCTAGGCGGTTGGCCGCGGCGAGGTGCGGTGTCGCCACAATTTCTTATACAATCAATAATTTGTGAGAACGTTTGAGCGTTTGAGTTCATGCGTGCCGTCACGACGTTGCACTCTGAAAAAACAGAGTCCAAAGGGTGCAAGTCTATGAAATCACACGATTTCATTTGCACTTTTTTGGACTCATGGAGTCCAACGCATAAAGGGGCGGATCAGCGCGTTCCGACGGGTGACATCGACGCCACCTGCACCGGCTCGGTCGGCGCAGGCGTCTGGCCGGGAGGCGGCGCCACATAGTCCAGGCTGATCGGAACCACGGTCTGGCCCGCCACCACGGCGTCGAGCGTGTTCAGCGGTCCGCCGGTCATGCGCTGATAGATCCAGTAGGCCGCCACGACCTTCTCGACGTATTCGCGGGCCTGGGGCACGTCGATCGTCTCGATCAGCAGCAAGGGGTCGGCGTCCGGGCCGAGCCGACGCAGGGCCCCCAGCATCGGGCCCGGCCCGGCATTGTATGACGCCACGGCACGCAGCAGGTCGCCCTGAAATTCGGGACGCGCCAGCATCCGGTTCACATAGGTCTGGCCCAGGCGGACATTGGTCGCGGGTTGGTACAGCTGCTGCGGGCTGGAAACGAAGCTGCGGTCGCCGGTCATCTCGGCCGCCGTGGACGGCATCACCTGCATCAGACCATAGGCGCCGACGGGCGAACGGGCGGAGGCGTTGAACGCGCTTTCCTTGCGGGCGATCGCGTAGACCAGTGACCGTTCAAGGGTCCAGCCGCCCTCGGGGACGATCTCCGGCATCGGATAGTCGGATGCGTCGATCCGTGTCGTATCTCCGCCGTTGCCGCTGCCGAGACGTGGTCCCAGAACGCGGGCCAGACCGGTCCAGAGGCGACGGGTCCGCTCGCCGGCGGTGCGCAGACCGTTCCTGAGCTCGTCACGGGCGTCGCCCTGGCGACCGATCTCGTAAAAGGCGACCGTGCGCCGGGCGCGTGGGTCGCTGTTCAGGAACTCGTCCATTTCCCGCTGGTTGACGCCGATGGGGCCGTCGCTGACGGAGGTGCGGGCCACCGCTTCATAAGGAGTCGGGCCGCCGTTCACGATCGTCGGCTCCTGGCCGAGCTGACGCAGGGCGATCTGACCGTAGAAGGTGGCGGGCCAGCGGGCGGACAGGGTCAGGAACTCCTGGACCCGGTCCTGACGGCCGATCTGGCCGGCGGCGCGGGCGGCCCAGACGCCGGCCCCCGCACGGGCCCAGCTGTCTTCCGTCGGATCGACGGCGACGCGCTCGAAAGCTGTGAAGGACCGGGGGAAGTCACCCATCCGCCAGGCGGCCAGGCCCACGACCCACCAGTCGCCGATCTGTTCGCCCTGTCTGACAGCCTCCTGGAGGTCGTCGCGGTTCAAGGCGACGCGGGCGGCCTTGGCGGGGTCGGCCTCGGAGTTACCGCCGGCCGCAGCCACCTGGTCCCAGGCGCGGCTGAAATAGGCCCCGGTCGGGCGTCGTGGCGCCTCGGCACCGTCCGGGCGTCGTCGTTCGGCCAGGGCATAGACCCTCTGCGCGCTCGGCAGGTCGGCATAGTCCTGAAGCCAGGCCGCCAGTTCGTCGTAGGAGGCGGTGTAGTCGGGGTGGAACAGGCGTTCGAACTCGACCTGGCCCAGCAGCACGTGGTCATTGGCCTGACGCGCCGAATTGCGGGCCGTCTCCAGATCACCCCGACGCAGGGCGTCGAAGGCGGTGGTGTAGCTCAGCCGGTCCGCGTTCGAGAGGGCGTTGGTGCTGATGCGGATGCCCTGTTCGCCCTCTTCGCCGGTCTCCGCGGCGACCACGGAAAGCCAGGGTTCGGGCGCGGCCAGGACGGGCAGGGCGACAGCAGATGCGGCAGCGACCACAAAGGCGAGCGTCGGCGCTCGAAGGGCGCGGCGGCGGAAACTGAACAAGGCGGCGGCCCCCTCGTGCTGCGCGTTTCCCGTCTCGATTCGGGATGACACGCGCGGTCTGCGATCGGTCGTCAATCAAGAAGTATGCCGGAATGCTGCGACTTCCTCAATCACATCAGCGGCATGGGCTCTATACCTCAGGTCTGCGGCTTTTGCGCGGCGTCGATCGTCACAGCCAGTTCCAGCATGTCCGCCCAGGCCTGACGCTTGGCTTGAGGCTGCCTCAGCAGGAAGGCGGGATGCAGGGTCGCGATCACCGGGGCTGACACATCGCCCTCCGCGAGTCGCCACTCCCGCCACTGGCCGCGCATCCGCATGATGCCTTCGTCGGTCTTCAGCACCGCCTTCGTCGCCGCCGCGCCCAGCAGCAGCACCGCTTTCGGCTTCATCAGGAAGAAGGCCCGCTCCACGAACGGGGCGCAAACGGCCTGCTCCTGCGGCGTCGGCGTCCGGTTGCCCGGCGGGCGCCAGAAGACGGTGTTGGTGATGTAGACCTTGTCGGTCAGTCCCGCCGCCGCGATCATCCTGTCCAGGAGCTTTCCGGCCGGGCCGACGAAAGGCTGGCCTGCCGCGTCTTCTTCGGCACCGGGCGCCTCGCCGATGATCAGGATCGGCGCGTGCGGGTCGCCGCGACCGAAGACGCATCCCCTGGCCCCCATCCCGACCAGTTCGCAGCCCTTGAAGCCGTCGGCGGCCTCGGCCAGCGCCTCCATCGTGTCGGCGCTGTTGGCCAGTCTCCGCGCGTTCGCCGTGGCATCGACCAGGTCGACGACCGGCGTGACCGACGCCGTCGCCCTGGTGACGGCCTTGAGGGCCGGGGCGATGACGATCGTGCGATCGACCGCGGCCTCTTCGAAACAGGCGTCCACCCCCGCGTCAGCCCAGAAGGCGAGCAGGCTTTCGATGGCGGCGATGTCTCGGGGTTCGGCGTTCATGGCTGGACTCGATCAGGGATAAGCCTTGACCGCCCTCGCGTCACCTTCCGATAAGTGGATAACGACAAGACGCACGAGGAACGAGAAACGACATGGCCGAGGAAGCGATCGAAGGCGGCGTCGAAACCGCGGCCCAGGAAGCCATCCTCGACAACCTGCCGCCGCTGGAGGCGCTTCAGGGCGTCGAGCGCGAGGTCATGGAATACGATGTCCTGATCGTCGGCGGCGGCCCCGCCGGTCTCGCCGCCGCCATCCGCCTGAAACAGCGCGCGGAAAAGGACGGCAAGGACATCTCCGTGGCGGTGCTGGAGAAGTCGGCCGAGGTCGGCGGCCACATCCTGTCCGGTGCCGTGATCGATCCCAAGGCGTTGAATGAGCTGTTCCCCGACTGGAAGGCCATGGGCGCGCCGCTGGAGACCCCGGTGACGAAGGACCGGTTCATGGTCCTCGGTCCGATGGGCCAGATCAGCCTGCCGATGGCGATGCTTCCGCCCATGATGCACAACGACGGCTGCTACATTGCCTCGCTCGGCAATGTGACGCGTTGGCTGGGCGAGCAGGCCGAGGGTCTGGGCGTCGAGATCTATCCCGGCATGGCCGCCAGCCATGTCGTCTGGGATGAACCTTCCGGCCGGGTGAAGGGCGTGGTCGCCGGCGTCTTCGGCATCGACAAGCACGGTGCCCCGACCGGCGACTTCCAGCCGGGCATCGAACTGCACGGCAAATACGTCTTCATCGCCGAGGGCGTGCGCGGCTCGCTCGCCAAGACCATCACCGCCCGACACAGGCTGCAGGACGGCAAGTCGCCGCAGAAATACGGCATCGGCCTGAAGGAGCTGTGGCAGGTGCCGCCGGAGAAGCACCAGCCCGGCCTGGCCCAGCACACGACCGGCTGGCCGCTGGATGAGTTCACCGGCGGCGGCTCCTTCATGTACCACTTCGGGGACAACTACGTGGCCATCGGCTACGTCGTGCACCTGAACTACAAGAACCCGTTCCTGTCGCCGTTCGACGAGTTCCAGCGCTTCAAGCACCACCCCGCCATCGCCGAACATCTGGAGGGCGGGACCCGCATCTCCTACGGCGCGCGCGCCATCACCGAGGGCGGCTTCCAGTCGGTGCCGAAGTTGTCCTTCCCCGGCGGCGTCCTGATCGGCTGCTCGGCCGGCTTCGTGAACGTCCCACGCATCAAGGGCAGCCATAACGCCATGAAGACCGGCATGCTGGCCGCCGACGCCGCCTATGAGGCTGTCATGGCGGGCCGTTCTGGCGATGAACTGGTCGAGTATCAGACGGCTTATGAGTCGAGCTGGGTCGCCAGGGAGTTGAAGGCGGTCCGCAACGCCAAGCCGTTCCTGACGAAGTTCGGCACGACGCTCGGCGGCGCGCTCGGCGTCTTCGACATGTGGTTCGGCACGCTGTTCGGTGGCCTGTCGATCTTCGGCACCCTGAAGCACGCCAAGACGGACGCCGCCTCGACCGAGCCGGCCTCGAAGCACAAGCCGATCACCTATCCGAAACCGGACGGCAAACTCAGCTTCGACAAGCTCTCGTCGGTGTTCATCTCGAACACCAACCACGCCGAGGAACAGCCGGCCCACCTGAAGCTGATCGACCCCACGGTGCCGATCCGCGTCAACCTGCCGAAATACGGAGAGCCCGCCCGGCTCTACTGCCCGGCCGGGGTCTATGAGGTCGTCTATGCCGACGAGGCGGCGAAGACCGATCCGAAATTCGTCATCAACGCCCAGAACTGCGTCCACTGCAAAACCTGCGACATCAAGGATCCGTCGCAGAACATCGTCTGGACCACGCCGGAAGGCGGCGGCGGCCCGAACTATCCGAACATGTAGGTCCTCCCTCGACCGGGGGAGGATTGGGCCTTGTCGCCGCCGCATAAGGCGGTGAATGTCGGGGAATGCGTCACGCCTCCCTCCGTTCGATCCTCGTCGCCTTCACCGCCCTGACGGCGGCCCCCGCCCTGGCCCAGGAGGCGCCGCCGGTGGCTGATCCCGCGCCGCGCATCCAGGACATCGTGCCCGAGCCGCCGTCCCGGGTGCCGCTGATCGTGGTCGGCGAGGGCGCCGAGACCGCCGCCCCCACCATCGAAGCCATTCCCCGGGTCTGGTCTCCCTCGCCGCGTGATGACGAGGGCCGCACGGCCTATGGCCTCTATCTCTCCGGCCGATCCGCCCTCAGCCGCGGGGAGGCCGAGGCGGGTGCCGGCTATCTCAGCGTCGTCGAGAGCCTGACGCCGGAACAGCCGACGGTCCGCGATCAGGCCTTCATCGCCGCCCTGCTGGCCGGCGATCTCGACCTCGTGGCCCGGATCGCGCCCGATTCCGGGACCGCCTCCCCCGTCATCGCCGAGGCGGGCGCGCTGGTGTCGGTGGTGCAGGCCTTCGTCCGGGGTGACGCGCGCGCAGCCAACGAGGCGCTGAAGGCCCGCCCGATCCTGGCCCCCCACGCCCGCGCCGCCGCCCTGGTCGGCCCGTGGATCGCCGCCGCCGCCGCGGACTGGGACACGGCCCTGGCCGAACCCAACCCGACCGGGGACCCGATCACCGTCCTGTACGGCCGCTATCACCACGCCCAGTTGCTGGAGCATCGTCGTCGTTTCGATGAGGCCGAGGCCGAACTCCGTGCCCTGGCCTTCGACGCCCGCGCCGCCCCCCTGTTCCGCGCCGCCTATGGCGAATTCCTCGAGCGACGCGGCCAGCGCGCCGAGGCCCTGGCCTTTTATGACACGACCCTGGCCGCCGGATCGCAGGACCCGGCCATCGTCTCCGCCAGGACGCGTGTCGAGGCCCGGGTCCGGCCGCCGGCGCTGGCCGACTATCGTGACGGCGCCGCCCGCGCCCTGGTCATCGCCGCCCGTCAGGCGTCCAGTGAGAACGCCAACGAGTTCGCGGTCGTCTATCTGCGCCTGTCGCTGAATCTACAGTCCGAACCGGAGAACTACTATCTGCTGGGTCAGACCCTGGCCAAGGCGAACCTTGACACGGCCTCCCGGGCCGCCCTGGCCCGCGTGCCACGTAACAACGCGCCTCTGTATGCCGGCGCCCAGGTCGCCATCGGCCTGAGCCTCGCCGGGGAACAGCGACCGGACGAGGCTCTCGCCGCCTTCCAGACGGCGCGCGAGGCCAGCCCGAACGACCCGTCAATCGCCTTTGTCGCCGCCGGACAATTACTGCAGCTGGAGCGCTACGACGAGGCGCTGGCCTTGCTGAACAGCCCGCTTCTCGATGTCGAGAACCAGGGCGCCCAGGTCCGCTTCATGCGGGGCGCCGCCTATGAGTCCCTCGGCCGGATCCCCGAGGCGGAGGCCCAGCTGTGGGCCGCCTTGCAGGCGCAACCCGACGAACCCTCCTACCTGAACTACCTCGGCTACCTGTGGGTCGACTCGGGCACGCGGGTCGAGGAGGGCGCCGCGATGATCGCCCGCGCCCATGCCGCCGACCCGGACGACGGGAACATCCAGGACAGCCTCGGCTGGGCCCAGTATCGTCAGGGCCAGTATGACACCGCCGTCGACACCCTGGAGCAGGCCGTCGCCAAGGAACCGGCCAACGCCGAGATCAACGATCATCTCGGCGACGCCTACTGGCAGGTCGGGCGTCGGCGCGAGGCGGGCTTCCAGTGGACCCGCGTCCTGACCCTGGACCCCGACGACGAACGTCGCGCCGAGGTGGAGCGCAAGCTGACCGGGGGGCTGGAGCTCTGACCACACCCTGGCCCGACACGCTCTCGGCGCTCGCTCCGGCAAAGGTCAATCTGTTCCTGCATGTCGCCGCACCCGGCTCCGACGGCTACCATCCCCTGTCCAGCCTTGTGGCCTTCGCCGACGTCGGCGACCGGGTCTGGGTGACTCACGCGGATCGCCTGTCCCTGACGGTCACCGGTCCGTTAGCCGCCGCCCTGGCGGCCGACGACGACAACCTGATCCTGCGGGTCATGCGCGAGCTGGGGCATGTAGCGGGCATCGGCGAGCCGTCTCTGGCGATCACCCTTGAGAAGACGCTTCCGATCGCGGCGGGACTGGGCGGCGGGTCGTCGGACGCGGGGATCGCCCTGAGGCTGGCTGCAAAGGCCCTGGGCCTCGACCTGACCGAGGTCGAGCTGACGCGGATCTCGCGTATCGTCGGGGCCGACGGTCCCATGTGCCTGGCCGCCCGGTCCGCCTGGGCCGAGGGCGTCGGCGACCGGCTGACCTTCGAGCCCGCGCTTGCGCCGTTGCACGCGGTTCTCGCCAATCCGGGCCGTCCGTCGCCGACCGGGGCCGTCTACCGTGCCTATGACGCCGGACCGACGCGGTCCGCTGATCGTCCCGACCCGCCGGAAGACTGGTCGCCCGCGACCGTGATCGACTGGCTGGCCCGTCAGCGGAACGATCTTCAGTCGCCTGCCGTGTCCCTCGAGCCCGAGATCGGCGCGGCCCTGTCGGCCATGGCGGCGACCGGCGCGCGGCTGACCCGCATGTCAGGATCGGGGGCGACCGTCTTCGGCCTGTTCGAGGACGCTGAGGTCGCCGCCCATGCCGCCGCCAGCCTGCGCGACAACCACGGCAGCTGGTGGATCGAGGCGACGGTGTTGGGCGACGATGCGGCGAAAGCCTAGCGCCAGGTCCCGGCTTTTGGCGTGAATCAGGGTCTCAATTGTCGCCGCGGCGTGATCCGACCGGAAAACCGGGTTCCACTTTTCCGGATCGCGCCCTAGGGTCCGCCGCCTTTACTCCTTGCCCAAAAAGACTCCCCTGTGGCCGCACCGACTGAACCGCTCGCCTTCCAGGACCTGATCCTGACCCTGCAGAAATACTGGGGCGATCGCGGCTGCGCGATCCTGCAGCCCTATGACGAGCAGGTCGGCGCCGGGACCCTGCATCCCGCCACGGTCCTGCGCGCCCTCGGCCCGCGCCCGTGGAAGGCCGCCTATGTCCAGCCCAGCCGCCGCCCCGGCGACGGCCGCTATGGCGAGAACCCCAACCGGCTCCAGCACTACTACCAGTTCCAGGTCATCCTGAAGCCGAACCCGGCGGACCTGCAGGAGCTGTATCTCGGCTCGCTGCACGCCATCGGCATTGATCCGAAACTGCACGACATCCGCTTCGTCGAGGACGACTGGGAGAACCCCACGGTGGGCGCCTGGGGACTGGGCTGGGAGGTCTGGTGCGACGGTATGGAGGTGACCCAGTTCACCTATTTCCAGGGCGTCGGCGGCATCGAGGTCGACATCGTCTCCGGCGAGCTGACCTACGGATTGGAGCGTCTGGCCATGTACGTCCAGGGCGTCGACAACGTTTATGATCTGAAGTTCAACAGGGACGGCCTGACCTATGGCGAGGTCTTCCTCGAGAACGAACGCCAGCAGTCGGAAGCCAATTTCCACGGCTATGACGTCGAGGGGCTGAAGCGCCGGTTCGAGGACATGGAGGCGGAATCGACCCGGCTCCTCGCCATGACCGGACCCCAGGGCCAGCAACTGGTCCTGCCCGCCTACGACCAGGTCCTGAAGGCGAGCCACCTGTTCAACCTGATGGACGCCCGCGGCGCCATCGCTGTCGCCGAGCGCCAGAGCTACATCGGGCGGATCCGGGACCTCTGCAAAGCCTGCGCGCTGGCCTACGTCGAACAGGAAAGGGCGGGGGCGTGACCTCGTCTTCTCCCTTCCCCCTCGAGGGGGGAAGGGCCGGGGTTGGGGGTGGAGGTGCGGCCGCGCCAGTGGGTGGCGAAGACGCGGTGGTTTCTTCGGTTGCTAACGGGGTCTCATCCGCCCAACGGAAAGGCCGTGCCTCCACCCCCACCCAACCCTCCCCCCTTGAGGGGGAGGGCTTCGATCGGTTCGCCCGTACGGCCAGGATCAAGGCTGGCGGTGTGGCCCGAGCCCGCAGCCTCCGTGCTGAGCCAACCCGCACTGAAGCGAAGCTCTGGAAACATCTGCGTCAGTTCGCCATCCGTTTCCGTCGACAGGCACCGATCGGTCCCTACGTTGTCGATTTCGCCTGTCATTCCGCCAGGCTCGTGATTGAGGTCGACGGCGGGGTTCACGACCTGACCGACGTCGCCCTGCGTGATCTGCAGCGCGATGAATGGCTGACGACACAGGGCTACCGCGTCCTCCGCATTCCGACGAAGCGCGTCGAAACCGACATCGAAAATGTCGTCACCGAGATCAGCAAGGCCGCTGGAGTCTTCCTGCCACCCGGTGCCGCTCGTGCCTCTACCCCATCCCAAACCTTCCCCCTTGAGGGGAAGGGCTCTAGCGAAATCTGATGCCCCAACTCCTCCTCGAACTGTTCTCGGAAGAGATCCCCGCCCGTATGCAGGGGGGCGCCGCGCGCGACCTCGAACGCATGGCCTCCGAACGGCTGAAGGCCGCCGGCCTGACCTGGGCCGCCCTGACGACCTACGCAGGTCCGCGCCGCCTGACGCTGGTCATCGACGGCCTGCCGACCGCGACGCCGGACCGCTCGGAAGAGCTGAAGGGCCCGCGCGCCAATGCGCCGGAACAGGCGCTGGAAGGCTTCCTGCGCAAGACCGGCCTGACCCGTGACCAGCTGACCGAGCGCGACGGCGTCCTGTTCGCCGTCATCGACCAGAAGGGCGTCGAGACCACCGCCGTCGTCGCCGAGACGGTCGAGCACGTCATCCGCAACTTCCCATGGCCCAAGTCGATGCGCTGGGCCGATGCGACCCTGCGCTGGGTGCGGCCGCTAAAGCGGATCGTCTGCCTGTTCGACGGCGCGGTCGTGCCCTTCGCCATCGCCGACGGTGCCCCGAACGGATGCGCCATCGCCAGCGGCGACACGACCGAGGGCCACCGTTTCCTCGGCTCTGGCGAGCCGTTCGCGGTAGCGGACTTCGCCGACTACCGTGCGAAACTTGAACAGAATTTCGTCCTGCTCGACGTCGCCGACCGCAGGCTGAAAATTCTTGAAGCCGCCCGCGCCGCCTGCCATGCGCGGGGTCTGGAGATGGTGGACGACGATGGCCTGCTGGAGGAGGTCGCCGGCCTCGCCGAATGGCCGACGCCGATCCTCGGCGACATGGACCCTCAGTTCCTCGACCTGCCGCCCGAGGTGGTGCGTCTGTCGATGAAGGTGCACCAGAAATATTTCGCCGTTTCTCTCCCCCCTTCTGGGGGGAGTACCGCCGAAGGCGGGGAGGGGGGCAGGTCCGCACGGAAGCTGGCCCCGAACTTCATCGTTGTCGCCAATGTCGAGGCCTCCGACGGCGGCGTGGCCCTGGCCGCCGGCAACAGCCGCGTCCTGTCCGCCCGCCTGAACGACGCCCGCTTCTTCTGGGACGAGGATCGCAAGATCGGCTTCGACGCCTGGCTGTCGAAACTGTCCGGCGTCACCTTCCACGCCAAACTGGGCACGATGGCCGAGCGCGTCGACCGCATCGCCGCCCTGGCCCGCGAGATCGCTCCGCTGGTCGGCGCGAACCCCGACGAGGCGTTCGAGGCGGCGCGTTTGTCGAAGGCCGATCTGGCCAGCGGCATGGTCGGAGAGTTCCCGGAATTGCAGGGGATCATGGGCGGGTACTACGCCCGCGCCTTGTCTTCTCCCTTCCCCCTCGAGGGGGGAAGGGCCGGGGTTGGGGGTGGAGGCACGGCGTCTGCCGGTTCCCCCCGAGACTCCGCCCTCGCTGCCACAGGCGACCGGGTGAACGCATCCGACCGGACGCAGGGTGGCTCCACCCCCACCCAACCCTCCCCCCTCCAGGGGGAGGGCTATTCGAACACCATCGCCGACGCCATCCGCGACCACTACAAGCCGCAGGGTCCGGCCGACTCGGTGCCGACCGCGCCCCTGACCGTGGTTGTCGCCCTGGCCGACAAGCTCGACACCCTCGTCGGCTTCTTCGCCATCGACGAGAAGCCGACCGGCTCTAAGGACCCGTTCGCGCTGCGGCGTGCTGCGTTGGGCGTGATCCGGCTGGTGCTGGAGAACGGGGCACGCCTGCCGCTTCGTGAGATTGCGTTCTTCCAGGCAGGCCTAGTTTTCGAGCAAGTTGGACAGCGCTTCGCGGCAGCGGAGATGGCTAAATCGCCTAAGACGATAATCGTGGATGGCATTGCGGCCGATCTCACTGGCTTCACCATTACTCCCGACGACGAAGTCCAGACTGTCGCCAGCTTCCGTCCACAGGAGGTAGAAGCCTTCTTCGCCGACCGCCTGAAGGTCCTCCTGCGCGATCAGGGCAAACGCCACGACCTCGTGGACGCCGTCTTCGCCCTAGGCGACGACGACCTCGTGCGCATCGTCCGCCGGGTGGAGGCGCTGGACGCCTTCCTGTCGACCGACGACGGCGCCAACCTGCTGGCCGGCTACAAGCGCGCCTCAAACATCCTCAAGGCCGAGGAGAAGAAGGGGGTCGTCCCGACCGGCATGGTCCAGACCGGCCTGCCGAACCAGCCCGGGGCCGAGACGGCGCTGGCCATGGCCACGGCCGCCGCCGCGACCGCCGTGGAGACGGCCCTCGACGCCGAGGACTTCGCCGCCGCCATGACCGCGCTTGCGGCCCTGCGCGCCCCGGTGGACGCCTTCTTCACCGACGTTATGGTCAACTCCGACGTGGCCGCCGAACGCGACAACCGCCTGAAACTGCTGGGTCAGGTCCGCGCCGTCATGGGCAAGGTCGCCGACTTCGGGCAGGTGGCGGGGTAGGGGGACGCGTCCCTTCTCCCCTTGCGGGAGAAGGTGGCAGCCCTCCGACTTGATCGGGGGGCTGACGGATGAGGGGTCACGCCGACGGTTGGATGGGGTGGATCGGGCGCTGACCTTCGACGTCAGCGTGACCCCTCATCCGCCCCTCCAGGGCACCTTCTCCCGCAGGGGGAGAAGGAAATTGGCCCCACACCCATCAACGGACGCCCCGATTTCCTCAATCGGATCAATGCCCGGCTCTGACGAAACCCTTTTTGTCCATCACCCGCTGGAACGGGCGCATAATACGAGGTCGGCCCATGCCTTCCTGGACCATCCGGACTCCCCGGACTCGGCGGACTGTGTTTTCGAGTCCGGATAACCTTCGCCTCCCAACCGCACGGAACCGAAACAACCCATCACCCTTTGTTACAGCCCGGCCTCGCCTTCGCGTTCGCAGCATTGTAATCAGGGCCGCACGCGAGCGGGGGCAACCCGCCGGTCACGACACGACTTCAAAGGACTATTGATGACTCAGTGGGTTTACGGCTTCGGCGGCGGGTCCGCCGACGGCGATGCGTCGATGAAGAACCTGCTGGGCGGCAAGGGCGCGAACCTGGCCGAGATGGCGAAGCTGGGCCTGCCGGTGCCCCCCGGTTTCACCATCACGACCGAGGCCTGTGTCCACTATTTCTCGAACGGGAACACCTATCCCGCCGATCTGGTCGGACAGGTCGCCGCTGGGCTGAAGACCGTCGAAGCGGTCGTCGGCAAGACCTTCGGCGATGCCGCCAACCCCCTGCTGGTCTCGGTCCGCTCCGGTGCCCGCGCCTCCATGCCGGGGATGATGGACACGGTCCTGAACCTCGGCCTCAACGACGAGACGGTCGAGGGTCTGGCGAAACTGTCAGGCGACCGCCGCTTCGCTTTCGACAGCTACCGCCGCTTCATCACCATGTATTCCAACGTGGTGCTGGGCCTGTCGCACGACGATTTCGAGGAGGTGCTGGACGATCACAAGGATCGTCTGGGCGTCACCGTGGACACCGACCTGTCGGCCGCCGACTGGGAAAAGGTCGTCGTCGAATACAAGACCGTGGTCGAGCGTGAGCTGGGCCGGCCCTTCCCTCAGGACCCGCACGAACAGCTGTGGGGCGCCGTTTCGGCCGTCTTCGCCAGCTGGATGAACGACCGCGCCAAATTCTATCGCCGCATGCACGACATCCCCGAAAGCTGGGGCACGGCCGTCAACATCCAGTCGATGGTGTTCGGCAATATGGGTGAGACCTCGGCCACGGGCGTCGCCTTCACCCGCAACCCTTCGACCGGCGAATCGCGCCTGTACGGCGAGTTCCTGATCAATGCCCAGGGCGAGGACGTCGTCGCCGGCATCCGCACGCCCCAGTCCCTGACCACCGCCGGCCGCGAGGAGATGGGCGAGACCGCCCCCGCGATGGAAGAGGCCATGCCCGTCGTCTTCGCCCAGTTCGTCGACGTCGTCGGCACGTTGGAACGCCACTACCGCGACATGCAGGACATCGAGTTCACGGTCGAACAGGGCCGGCTCTGGATGCTCCAGACCCGCAACGGCAAGCGCACCGCCAAGTCGGCGCTGAAGATCGCCGTCGACCTGGCCGCCGAGGGCGTCATCACCCAGGAGGAGGCGATCAGCCGGGTCGAGCCGTCTGCGCTCGACCAGCTGTTGCACCCGACGCTCGACCCGAATGCGACCCGCCACGTCGTGGCCGCCGGCCTGCCCGCGTCGCCCGGTGCCGCGACGGGCAAGATCTGTTTCGACGCCGACGAGGCCGAGCGGCTGAACCAGCTCGGCGACGCGGTGATCCTGGTCCGCGAGGAGACCTCTCCCGAAGACATTCATGGCATGCACGCAGCGCGCGGTATCGTCACGGCGCGCGGCGGCATGACCAGCCACGCGGCCGTCGTCGCGCGCGGCATGGGCCGTCCCTGCGTCTCCGGCGCCGGTGAGATCCACATCGACGAACGTGCCCAGACCTTCAGCGCCCGGGGCCGGACATTCAAGGCCGGCGAGATCATCACCATCGACGGGTCCAAGGGTGAGGTGCTGGACGGCGCCGTAGCCATGATCGAGCCGGAGCTGACCGGTGACTTCCAGACCCTGATGGCCTGGGCCGACAAGGTCCGCCGCCTCAAGGTCCGCGCCAATGCGGAGACCCCGCTGGACGCCCGCACCGCGCGCGGCTTCGGGGCCGAGGGCATCGGCCTGTGCCGCACCGAGCATATGTTCTTCGACGAGGCCCGCATCGCCGCCGTGCGCGAGATGATCCTAGCCGACGACGAGGCCGGCCGCCGCACGGCCCTGGACAAGATCGAACCGTTCCAGAAGTCGGACTTCGTCGAGCTGTTCACCATCATGGCCGGCCTGCCGGTCACGGTGCGCCTGCTCGACCCGCCGCTGCACGAGTTCATCCCGCACACGGATGAGGACATCGACGCCCTGGCGGCTGTGTCCGGCATCGACGCCGCCAAGCTGAAGCGCCGCGCCCGTGACCTGCATGAGACCAACCCGATGCTCGGCCACCGGGGCTGCCGCCTCGGCGTCGCCTATCCCGAGATCTACGAGATGCAGGTCCGCGCGATCCTGGAGGCCGCGCTGGAGGTCAAGAAAACCGCCGCCGAGGCCCCGATCCCCGAGATCATGCACCCGCTGGTCGCCATGGGTCTGGAGATGAAATACCTGCGCGAGCTGACCGACCGCACCGCGCGCGACGTCTTCGCCAAGGCCGGCGACAGCGTCGAATACCTGGTCGGCACCATGATCGAACTGCCGCGCGCGGCCCTGCGTTCGGGCGACCTGGCCGAACACGCGGAGTTCTTCTCCTTCGGCACCAACGACCTGACCCAGACCACCTTCGGCATCAGTCGCGACGACTCGGGCCGCTTCCTCCAGGCCTATATGGACAAGGGCATCTTCGAGACCGACCCCTTCGTCCGCCTGGACCAGGAAGGCGTCGGCGACCTGATCCGCATCGCCGCCGAGCGGGGAGGGGCCGTGCGTCCCGACATCAAGATGGGCATCTGCGGCGAGCACGGCGGCGATCCCGCATCGATCGCCTTCTGCGAGACCGTCGGCCTCGACTACGTCAGCTGCAGCCCCTACCGCGTCCCGATCGCGCGCCTCGCGGCGGCCCAGGCCGCCCTGGTCTCACGCGGCGGCGAGGCCCGCGAAAAGGATCGGTGATCCCAAATCCTCCCCCGTCGGGGGAGGAATAAGGATCGCCGCCGCCGTGGCGCTGCTTCGCGCCATCGAGGCCCGAGACGGTGCCGTTGAGTGTCAGGCCGGCGCACCCGGCTGCAGGGCCCAACGCATCGAGCCCTCGCCGAAGGGACGGGAGAACCACTGCGAATACCGATCGAAGGCCTCGACGATGGCCTGTCGCAGATCCTGGGTGACCGGTTCGCCCCGCGTGCGTTTCAGCGCGGCGACGCAGTCGATGACCGTGTCCTGATGGGCCGAACCGCCGAGCGATTTCAGCACCATCGCGACATCCCGTGCGAGGGCTTCGAGGAAGTTGGGTTTGGCGGGCGCTTGGCTCATCGGGGGACTCCGTGCCGCTCGGCGTCTGATTGCGAATACCTCCCAGACTCCCGCAGCAGGCGCAAGCTATGCCGATGTTCGCCGGGTCATCACTTCGTGATCAGCGCTTCCTGACGAACACCGTCCCGGCGGAATAGCCTGCGCCGAAGCTGCAGATCAGCCCCGTCTCGCCCACCTCGAAGCCGTCCTGATGCAGGTGGAAGGCGATGATCGAACCGGCCGAGGAGGTGTTGGCGTATTCGTCGAGGATGATGACGTTCTCGGCCTCGGTCGGGTCGCGGCCCAGCACCTTTCGGCCGATCATTGAGTTCATGTTGATATTGGCCTGGTGCAGCCACATCCGCTTCAGGCCGGAGGGCTCGACGCCCAGGTCTCCCGCGTGATCGATGATCATCTCCGAGACCATCGGGACCACGTCCTTGAAGACCTTGCGGCCCTGCTGGATGAACAGTTTGTCGTCCTGCTGGCCGGCGGCGCGGCGGCCGTTGGGATTCTCGTCCGTCTCCAGCGCCCAGCGGTTCAGGAAGCCGAAATTATTGCGGATGTTGTTGGAGAAGACGGTCTTCAGCCGCGTTCCCAGCACGTCCCAGCCGTCGGGCCCGGCTGTGTCCGAGCTCTCCACGATCACGGCCGTGCAGACGTCGCCGAAGATGAAGTGGCTGTCGCGGTCGGTGAAGTTCAGGTGGGCCGAACAGACCTCGGGGTTCACCATCAGCACGGCCTTGACCGAACCCGAGGCGATGAAGTCCGCTGCCGTCTTGATGCCGAAGGTGGCCGAGGAACAGGCCACGTTCATGTCGAAGCCGAAGCCCTCAATGCCCAGCGCCTGCTGGATCTCGACGGCCAGGGCCGGATAGGGGCGGGGCATGTTGGACGCGGCGCACAGGACCGCGCCGATCTCCGAGACCGGCTTGCCCCAGGCCTCGATCGCCTGGCGCGCCGCCTTCACGGCCATCTCGGCCATGATCGACAGTTCGTCGTCGCCCCGTTCCGGGATGCGCGGGGCCATCCTTCGGGGGTCGAGCACGCCCGCCTTGTCGAGCACGAACCGGCTCTTGATGCCCGACGCCTTCTCGATGAACTCGACGGACGAGGGCGTCAGGGCGGCGACATCGCCCTCGGCGATCTGCAGCGCGTGGTCCCTGTTCCAGTTCTCGGCCCAGGCGTTGTAGGCCTCCACCAGTTCGGAGTTCGAGATCGACTGTTCGGGGGTGAACAGGCCGGTGGCGGCGATGACGGCGTGGGTCACGAGTGGTGCGTTTCCTGTTTCATCCCCCCGTGCACCCCGGCGAAGGCCGAGGTCCAGATCACAGGCTCGAACGGTTGGAACAGCATCGAAAACACTGACCCTGGAACCGGGAACGCCATCTGGACCCCGGCCTTCGCCAGGGTGCACGGTGAGAAGGGGCCAATGTTGATTGGGCCTCTGCTTGAACCTTCAATAGGCCGGTGGCGGGCGGCGGTCGAGACTGGCGAGGATGCCCTTCCACCAACGCGCGACCTGATGCGGCGGTGCCTCGGGCGGAGGGTCGTTTCGGGCGGCAATCAGGGCGGTCACCAGATCCTCGGCTTCGCAGGGCCAGCCGGTCGGGGTCACGTAGATCGGATATTCGATCAGGGCCGCGGCCACGAGCGCGTCCAGACTGGCCCGGCGCGTCCGGCGCTCATAGGTCATCCGGTCCTGCGTCAGACCCCAGCCGCCGTAGAAGGGCCGACCGTAGGTCGCGACCGTCTTGCCCCGCATCAGGGCCTCGAACCCAGACAGGGACGTCAGGGTCGCCAGCACGTCGCAGGCCTCCAGACAGTCGATGATGTCGAATTCGTCCGCCGTCGCATCCACGGCATGGATCGCCGAGGCGTCGAGCATCCCCGGCCGGTTGCCGCTCATGACGTCCGGGTGGTTGCGGTAGATCAGGAAGGCAGAGGGGTAGTCTGCGCGCGCCGCCTCGACCAGGCCGGAGTTGGTGCGGATGTCGCCGCAGCCCTTCAGGATTGACTTGTCGTTCTCGACCTGGCCCACGACCAGCACCTTGCGGGCGCTACCGGGCCAGTTGGGTCGGCGTCCGTCGCCCGCAAGATTGTATTTCGACAGGCCGGCGTCGACGACGCGTTCGCGCAGAGCCTCAGCCCGCGCCAGCATTTGCGGCGACTGCCTGCCGCCCTCGATCAGGCTCTCCAGCCGGGAGGGCCGCGTCGGGTCATAGTAAACGCCCTGGTCGTCCAGAGCGACGCTGAGCGCCCCGAAGAAGTCGGAGCCCAGGCCGCGAGAGCGGATGAAACCGTCCTCCATCCGCACTACGGGCGCGGTGGTCGTCGCGGCGACGCCGGCGATCTCGGCGGTCTCCTTGCCGGCCCAGTAGATCAGCCGCCCGCCGGTCTCTTCCGCCCGGGCCGAGGCGCGGCTGGCGGAGGCGAAATACTTCATGGTCGTGCGCGGGCCGTTCAGCAGCCGCCGAATCGGCGGGCGTTTCGCGGGCGAGAAGCCGACTCCGGCCCAGTATCCGGCCAGCCGGTCGGCGCGGTCCCGCAACGAAATCAGCCGATCGACCGCGGTCTCGGCCTCGCAACGCCGGCCGGTCACTGGATCGACATAGCGAGGATAGGCGATCAGGGCGGCGGCGGCGACGGTTTCCAGATCGCGCGCGACCTCGCGTCGTCCGGTTTGAACCTCGTCGGTTGTCAGCCCCCATCCCGAATAGAAGGGCGCGCCGAAACAGCGGACGGGCAGGCGGCGCAACAGGGCCTCGAACCCCAGGGCCGAGGTCACGCACCAGACCTCGTCCACCTCGGCCAGGAGCTCGGCCGGGCGCACGTCGACGTCCAGCAGGGTGACGCCCTGCAGGTCCGTGTCGGCGATACAGCCCTTTTTTCTGCCCGCGGCCACGGCGGGGTGGCGTTTGACGATCAGCTGGGCATCCGGACGCTCCGCCCGGGCCGTCCGCACCATGGACGCGAAACTTTCGGGTCCCGCCAGACCGTTGCCGATCGAGGCGTCGCCTGCCGTCTGGTCGACCAGCAGGATTCGCTTGCCAGGCCTCAGGATCGACCGATCCAGCGGCCCGCCCATGTTGGTTTTGGACAGGCCGGAGGTCACCACCTTGTCAATCAACGCCGCCGACCGCGCGCGCATCGCGGCGTCGCACCAGTCGGGTGCCGCCTCGATCAGTCGTTCCAGCCGGGAGGGACGGGTCGCATCGTAATAGACCCCGATATCGTCGATGATCAGGCTCAGCGACGCCGCCCCGGTCTCGCCCAGGCCGATGGAGCGCAGGAATCCGTCCTCGAGCGCCAGATAGGGCAGGTTCCGGCTCTCGGCCCGCTTGCGGCCGACGTTCGACGTCGGCTTCAGGCCCCAGCCCACGATGGCGTCTACGGCCGCGAACGGGCTGGCCCTGAGGTCGAGCTCAGGCAGGAAGGTCTGCAGGAATGGAACGTCGAGGATGCCCGGAGAACACACCCAGGCCCGCCGGGGCGGGTCGCCGCGCGCGTCAGTGCTGAGAGGGACAGGGTGTTGCAACCGTTACGCTTTCGCCGGGACCGTTTGCTGGTCTATCGGCTCGCGGCGGCGCGCGCCAGCAGCGCCTGTGCGCGTGCGAGATGAAGTCGCTCGACCATGGCTCCGGCGACGCGGATCGCGCCCGATCCCTCCGCCTCCGGAGCGGTGAAGGCGTCGACGATGGCTTGCGCCTGGGCGATCTCGTCCGGACCCGGAGCAAAGGCAGCGTTGGCCGCCTCGATCTGGTTCGGGTGGATCAGACTCTTGCCGTCGAAGCCATACAGCCGGCCCTGCGCGCATTCGGCGGCGAGCCCTTCCGGATCGCTCAGCCCGTTGAACACCCCGTCTATGGCCGCCAGACCGTTCGCTCGCGCCGCCGCCACCGTCGCTGCCAGCCATGGCTTCAACGGTTCGCGATCTGCCGAAGGCCCGGTCCCCAGCGTGGCCGCAAGGTCGTTGACCCCCAGCATCAGCGCCCTGAGCGGCCCTCCGGCACCTGCGATATGATGGAAATCGAGCAGGGCCCTGGGCGTTTCGATCATGGCGCACAGCCGCACACCCTCATCCATGCGCGCGTCATAGGCGTCGATCAGGCCGGGCTCCTCGACCTTGGGCGCGACGATCCAGTCCAGCGCCCCTCCTTCGCCGGAGAGGCCGGCCAGCGCCTCCAGATCCGCCTCACCCCATTCGGTCCCCAGCGCATTGACCCGTACCCCGACCGCGCCCTTGAACCCGCCGGCCTTCACGGCCGCGACCGCCGCCGCCCGCGCCTCGGCCTTCATCTCCGGTGCCACCGCATCCTCAAGATCCAGTATGGCGAGATCGCAGGGCAGGCCGCGCGCCTTCTCGACGGCGCGCGGGTTGGAGGCGGGCAGGAACAGCAGGCTGCGGGGGATGTCCACGTTCAGACCTTGCCCGTGACGGGGATCAGGGCACCGGTAATCGCGCGCGATGCAGGAGAGGCGAGGAACAGCATCACCTCGGCCAGATCGGACGGCTGGACCCATTTCGCGGGATCCGCGTCGGGCATGTCCTTTCTGTTTTGTGGCGTGTCGAGGATTGAGGGCAGCACGGCGTTGACGGTCACCGAGGTCGACTTCAGCTCTTCAGCCAGGGCCTCGGTCAGCCGGTGCACCGCCGATTTGGACGCCCCATAGGCCCCCATCCCCGCCGCTGCCTTCAGGGCGCCGTTGGCCCCGACATTGACGATCCGCCCCTCGGTCGAGACCTTCAGGTGGGGCAGGGCGGCGCGGCTGGCGTTCAGCGCGGTCGTCAGGTTCAGCGCGAACATCCTGTCCCATGCGGGCCTGGCGTCATCCGTCGTCTGCCACACGAACCCGCCCGCGATATTCAGCACCGCATCGATGCCGCCGAACCGCTCGACGACCTGGGCCATGGCCGCCTCGGCCGCGCCCGCGTCGGTCAGGTTGACTCCGCCGAGCTCCAGCACCCCGTCGGGCGTCTCATCGCCCGTCGCATGGTCGATGAGGGCGACGTTCAATCCGTCGGCCAGCGCCGCCTCGACGACCGCCTTGCCGAGACTGCCGTGGCCGCCGGTGACGACGAGGGTGCGAGGGGTCATGAGAGGTCTCCTTGATGTTCGTCCAAAGGCCATAGCCGCGCGGCGCCGCGGACGCCGGAGGCATCGCCCCACGCCGCCGGCGCGATCCGCCCGGCCCAGTGGTCGGAGAAGGCGTAACGCTCCACCACGGCCGGCAGTCGCTCGTATAGCGCCGTCACGTTCGACAGTCCTCCGCCGAGCACGAACACATCCGGATCGACGAGATTGGCGGTCATCGCGATCGCCCGCCCCAGCCGGTCGACATACCTGTCCAGGGTCTCCACCGACGCTGTCTCGCCCGCTCGCGCCGCGGCCACGATCCCGGGCGCGTCGAGGGCCTGACCCGTCCGCTGCAGATGATCGCGTTGCAGGCCAGATCCGGACACCCAGGTCTCAAGGCACCCTTGCAACCCGCACCAGCACTCCGGCCCCGGCGCTTCCCCGGCACCCGGCCAGGGCAGGCTGACGTGACCGATCTCGGCGGCGATGCCGCCGACACCCTCGATCAGCGCCCCGTCCACGACCAGCCCGCCGCCGCAGCCGGTACCGATGATGATGGCGAAGGCGACTTTCGCTCCGGCCGCAACGCCGTCGGTCGCCTCGGACAAGGCCAGACAGTTGGCGTCGTTGGCGAGCCTGACCGGTCGCCCCAGACGGGCCGCCAGATCGTCGCCGAACCGCCGTCCGTTCAGATAGACGGAGTTGGAGTTCCGCATCAGTCCGGTGCGCGGCGACTGCGACCCCGGCGTGCCCATGCCGACTGTGCCGGTCCGCCCGCTTTCGCTCTCAATGAAGGCCACCAGATCCGCGACTGTCTCGACCGCGGCGTCATAGGCTCCGGGATTGGGCACGCGCCTGCGCGCCAGAACGGTGCCGTCGGCGTCCAACCCGACGGCCTCGATCTTGGTTCCGCCGAAGTCGATCCCGATGCGCATGGGAGACGGCTTAGCGGGCGAATACCCTGGCCAGCAACCGTTCCAGCGCCTCGGCGTCCACTGCGTCGAACGCGGCCTTGCACGTCGCGTCCACGTCGAACACGGCGATCAGGTCGCCCGATGCGTCGAGAACCGGAACCACGATCTCGCTCTCGGTTCGGCCGTCGCAGGCGATATGGCCGGGGAAGGCGTGGACGTCCTCGATCAGCTGGGTCCTCTTCGTCTCCGCCGCCGTCCCGCAGACCCCGCGTCCGAAGGCGATTCGCAGACAGCCCAGCGTGCCCTGATAGGGTCCGACCACCAGCTCCCGCGCCTTCGTCGGGTCGACGACATAGAAACCGGTCCAGAAATAGTCCTCGAAGGCATCGGCCAGCATCGACGACACCGTCGCCATCCGGGCGGTCACGTTCGGCTCGCCGTCCAGGACCGCCAGGATCTCGGCCTCGACCTCGGCATAGCGGGCGGACTTGTCGGCGGGGCGATCGTCGCGGGCGACGTAGGACATGGGAGCTCCAGTGCATCGATGGGCGGGTGCGGCATATAGGCTGCAGGGTCCGCGAGCGCGAGGGAGAGTCAGCCCGTCAGTCGTAAGTCGCTGTTGTATTTAAACTAACCACGACTGCACGGGATTCTGTCCCTGTTGCGGCAACGCTTTGTCCCAAACCAGCGTTAACCGTGATCGGAAGTTCACTGGACCAAACGACCGGTTTGGGAAATGGTTAACGCCAAGCCTCTTCCAGGCTTCCAGTGTGTGGGTTTGGGGAACGGGATGAAGGGAATGCGCGACCGCGACGCCAGAGATGACGACCGCTCGCGTGGCTCCCGCCTGCGGGGGCCGATTATGGCCATCGCCGTCATCGCCGCCCTGGCCGTGACCGCCGGCTCTGTCGCCAGTTGCAGCGATTCGGGCCCGGCCTTCTGGCGGCGAGCGGACAACGCCGCCGCCAACGCTTGCCCCCGGCCACAGTCGGTCACCGGCCCGGAATTCAATGCCCAGGAAACGGGCCTGCGCCAGTTGCGCCGCTCGGCCTTCCGCGGCGACTTCTTCGCCCAGCTCGAACTCGCCACCCGCTATGCGGCGCTGCGGGCCACCGACAAGAATGTCGAGGACCCGATCGAGAGCGCGGTCTGGACAGGCATGGCCCTGGCCAATGACGAGGGCTACGCCCCGATCAACCGGGCGGATCGCAGCGGCATGTTCGGCGGCTTCCGCAACGTCTCGCGCTACGACGACTGTCGGGCCTGGGAACGCCACGTCGCCTACCAGCGGCTGGACGACCAGCTGTCGCGCATGACGATGGATGAGCAGTCCGAGGTCCGCAACCGCATCATCTATGTCCTGTCGACCCAGGATGCGGACGGCTTCCGCGCCCTGGCCCGGCTTCACGACGCCCTCTACGGCCCGTTCGGAGAGCCGCAGGACAACGCCCAGGCGCGCGAGGCCTGGGGACGCAACGCCGGCGGCCAGCCGGACCGGAGTCGCGCCGGCTACTACGCCGCCGTCAGCCTGTTCCCGAGGAACGACGTCGACGCCTACCTGTACAACTACCTTGCGGTTCAGACGGGCGACGTCGGCGCCTATGTCCTGCTGAAGGATTTCGAACGGTCCTCGCCGGGCCGGTCGCGTTACGGCGCCTTCGTCGAGGCCAAGGCGCGCCAATGGGTGCCGCCCTACGAGTTCTATCCGAACGAGGCCCCGGCTTCAGGCGTGCCCTTCTCCGACGAAAGCCGCCCGCGTGGCGACGCCTATGAGTATGCGCTGGGCCGGATGACTGAACTGCCCTTCGTTCACGTCGGTCGCGCCCTGCGCTACCTCGGCGTGACCGAGGAGGTGTTGAACGCTCCGAACGACCTGTCGGCCCGCCAGATCCAGTCGCTTGAGGCCATGCTCGGCCACAACATGGAATCGCGCCTGTCCTATCTGGAGATGGTCCGCGCCATCCAGCTGGCGGCGGTGAACGGCTCGTCGGAGGCTCAACTCGTGCTGGCGGTCATGTATTCCGAGGGTATCGGCGTCCCGCCCGACTACGCCCGCGCCTTCCACTGGTACCAGCAGGCCGACAAACAGGGCTCGCCCGAGGCCAAGTTCGCCATGTCGACCTATTTCGCGCTCGGCGTCGCCGGGGTCGCGGATCAGGACAAGGCGGAGGCCGTCGCCTTCCGTATCGATTCGGCCCTGGCCGGCTTCGGTCCGTCCGCCTCTCGCCTGCAGGCCGTCCTGGCCCAGGTTTCCCGTTCGCAGCGCCGCTAAGGAGGGGCTGATCCGATGAAGACGCTCACCGTCGCCCTTTCCGCCCTGGCCATCGCCGCCGGCGTGACGGTTGCGGCCCCTGACGCCCAGGCCCAGACCGCCGCCCGGGTCGAGAGCCAGACGCGCCCGAACTTCGGACTGCTGCTGGATCCGTCCGCGAGCCAGACCCGCCGCCAGACTCAGCCGCGCCGCTGGAACTACGGCACGCAACGCCCGGACGGGCGGCCGGGCTATCAGCCCCCCTATGGCGGCCCGATCATCCCCGGTGGTGAGGAGATCGTCCTGGTCGATTGCGGCGGTAGCCCCGGTACGGGCGGCGTCGAGGCGGCGGTCCAGCGCGTGCGCCCCGGGGGCACCCTCGTCATCCGCGCGCGGGGCGGTGCCTGCGTCGGCTGGCTGAACATCGACAAGCCCATGACCATCATCGGCGAGGGCGGCTTCGATCCGCGCCGCTGGAACGAAGGCTCGGCCATCACCCTTCAGGCCCCGGACGGTCTGCCCTGCATCACCGTGGCGTCCGGCGTGCGACTGGAACTGCGCGATGTCGTCCTGGCCTCGCCGCGCGGCGGGGACGCGGCCTGTATCGTCAGCTACGGCGGCCAGATCGTCGCCAACCGTCTCGGCATCCGTTATGCGGGCGACGAGGCGGCCATCTATGCCGACGGCGGCGCGGTCGACCTGCGCGATACCATCATCGACGCCCTGACCATCGCTCCTGCCATCGTCGCTGACGGAGCGACCCTGAACCTGTGGGAGACGGTGATCTCCGGTTCCCAGTCCGGCATCGAGATCGTGCCTGGCAACGCCGATCCGTCGCGTATCGATTCGGTGACCCTCAGCGGGACAGAGACGCCGAACAATTTCGGCCCGCGCGCCATCGGCCTGGCGGTGCGGTCGCGCCGGGACTACGGCCGGGTCGAGGTCGTCAACACCAGGATCTGCGGCTTCTCCGAGGGCGTGGCGGTCGAGGGTGCCTCGGTCACGGTCTCGGGATCGAAGATCTGCCGGGCCGACAAGGGCGCGGTTCTCTACAACGGCGAATTGACCCTGACCGACAGCCGCGTCCGCGCCGGTTCGGTCGGCGTGGCGGTCCAGTCCGGCCGGGCGATCGTTACCAACAACACCTTCGTCGGTATGCGCGAGGTCTTTGACCGCGAGTATCGAGCCACGCTCGACGCCTCGGGCAACCGCGTCTGGTCCGACGAACTGTGCCGGCCGCGCTGGGAGCCGCGCTACCGCGACCGCTATGCCCCCCAGTGGTACCAGAGTCCGGATCAGGGCTACGACTGCCAGTTCACCGCCTATCCCCGCGACTGGTGGGACGAGATGGACGGTGCCTACGGCGACCCATACGACGACTATTCGTACATGCCGGACAACTACGGCCGCTTCCAGCAGGGCGACGGCTGGTACGACTCCAGCGGCCGCTACATCGACGGCGGCCAGATCCGGGGCGAGGATCGCTGGCGCAGATAGGCGAGGGTGGTAGGCGCGGAGGGACTCGAACCCCCAACCAGACCGTTATGAGCGGTCGGCTCTAACCATTGAGCTACGCGCCCCCAAACCGCAGGACCCAGGGCGGATGCCCGGCCTAGCAGGGGAGGCCGCGCCGGGAAAGAGCCCGGACCCTGTCGGCGATTTCATCTTGATGAACGGTTCCTGCCGATGCGACCGCTCCGTGCGTTCAGGCGTCAAAGGCCAAGGTTCCGCCACGGCCCTCGCAGAGAACGGGGGCCGTCCCAGGTTTCGTTCTCGATGAGGATTCTTCCATGACCCGCACCTTCAAGGCCCTGATGGCCGCCACGGCTCTGACCGTGTTCGCTGCGCCCGCCTTCGCCCAATCCGCCCCGTCCACCCCGATGCAGGTGCACGCCATGGCCGCCCGGCCCGCCCTCAACCTGTCCGCCTATGGCGAGGTCCGGGTCGCGCCCGACATGGCCACCATCACCTTCGGGGTGCAGACAGAGGCTCCGACGGCCCAGGCCGCCCTGGCCGACAACGCCCGCCACATGCAGGAGGTCTTCGCCGCCCTCAGCCGCGCCGGTATCCCCGACCGTGACATCCAGACCTCGGGTCTGAACCTGTCGGCGCAATACGACTACGTTGAAAACCAGCCGCCCCGCCTGCGCGGCTACCAAGCGTCCAACCAGGTCACGGTGATCATCAACGATCTGTCGAAAGTCGGCACCACGGCGGACGCCGTGGTCGGTGCCGGCGTCAACCAGATCAACGGCATCTCCTTCGGCCTGAGGGATCCCAAAGCCGCCGAGGACCAGGCCCGCGTCCTCGCCGTTCGCGCCCTGCAGGACAAGGCCCGTCTCTACGCCCAGGCCCTGGGAGTCGAACTGGGCGGCATCCGCTCGCTGAACGAAGGCGGCGGCTACACGCCCCAGCCGCAGATGCCGATGTATGCCATGGCCCGCATGGAGTCCGCTGACGCCTCGACCCCGGTCGCGGCCGGCGCGATGACGGTGCGGATCGACATCACCGGGATCTACGATCTGGGGCGGTGATCCTGAACCCTCTCCCGTCGGGAGAGGGCTTGAGGCTCGCAGAGCGCAGCGATGCGCGAAGCCGAAAGGGTGAGGGTCATGGGTACCCGGCGACTCACGCCCCTCACCCGACCGCGCCAGGACGGCGGCTATGGCCGCCGTGCGCGCTCTCCCTCTCCCAACGGGAGAGGGAGACGTCATTCTGATACAATAACTGTTGCAGTTCGCTCCCGACTGCCTATGTTACCGTCCGAGCAACAGCGCTGCGGGACGTCCCGCGGCCGGAGAGACTTCTATGATCGAGCGCAGACCGTTCGAAAGCCTGGGCGGGGCCAACCATGGCTGGCTGAACGCCAAACACCATTTCTCTTTCGCCAACTACCATGATCCGGCGCGCATGAGCTGGGGCAATCTGCGCGTCTGGAATGACGACGAGATCGCCGCCGGCACGGGCTTCCCGCCCCATCCGCACTCGGACATGGAGATCATCACCTACGTCCGCGAAGGCGCGATCACCCACGAGGACAGCCTGGGCAACAAGGGCCGGACCGAGGCCGGCGACGTCCAGGTGATGAGCGCCGGCACGGGGATCCGCCACGCGGAGTACAACGCCGAGCCGACCCTGACCCGCATCTTCCAGATCTGGATCGAGCCGACCAAACGCGGTGAGGCCCCGGCCTGGGGTGCCAAACCCTTCCCCAAGGGTGACCGCGCCGGACAGTTCGTGGTCCTGGCCTCCGGCTTCGACGGCGACGTCAGCGAGGAGGGTGGGGGTGCCCTGCCGATCCGCACCGATGCCCGCATCGTCGGCGCGACCCTGAAGGCGGGCGAGAGCGCGACCTATCCGCTGGGCGCCTCGCGTCGCGGCTATCTGGTTCCGGCCATCGGCGAGGTCGAGGTCAATGGCGTTCGCCTGAAGGCCCGCGATGGTGCGGCCATCTCGGACGAGGCGACGATCACCGTCACGGCCGTCAACGACGCCGAGATCGTCCTGGTCGACGCCGCCTGACACCAGGGGCTGACTTGCCCGACGGCCCGTCTGGCGTAGCGTCGCCAGGCAGGCTGCACTCATTAACGCGTTCCACAAACAGGGGTGAATCTCATGAATATGTTCAATGGCGCTTCCAGATACCAACCGCAGGCCCTGGCGATCCTTCGCATCGTCGCCGGCCTGCTCTTCCTCGGCCACGGTCTGGTCAAGCTGATCGGCTTTCCAGAAGGTGCCGAGCCGGGCCAACAGGCGCTCGCCACCCTTCTCGGCGTCGGCGGCGTGCTGGAAACGATCGGCGGGGCACTCATCATCCTGGGCCTGTTCACCCGTCCGACCGCCTTCATCCTGTCGGGCATGATGGCCGTGGCCTACTGGATGTTCCACGCCCCCTCCAGCCCGTTCCCGGTGGTCAACGGCGGCGACGGGGCGATCCTGTTCTGCCTTGTCTTCCTGTACCTCGTCACCTCGGGCCCCGGTGCCTGGAGCCTGGACGGCGCCAGGAAGCGCTGAACGCCTCGCTGAAATGAAGAAGGCCGGCGGATCCTGCGATCCGCCGGCCTTTTCCGTGTCCGGTCAAGAGGGTCAGAGAACCCCGATCATGCTCGCGACCAGCGGGTGGCGGACGATGTCGCCCTCGGCCAGCCGCACCACCGCAATCTCCGGCACGGCTTCCAGTCGTTGGGCGATGTCTGCCAGCCCCGACAGCGACGGCAGAAGGTCCGTCTGGCCGGGGTCGCCCGTCACCACCATGGTCGAATGCCAGCCCAGGCGCGTCAGCAGCATCTTCAGCTGCACATAGGTGCAGTTCTGGGCCTCATCGATGACGATGAAGGCGTTGTTCAGCGTGCGGCCGCGCATGTATCCGACCGGCGCGATCTCGATCAACCCTTCGGCCATCAGCGCCCCGACCCGCTTCATGGTCAGGCGATCGGACAGGGCGTCGTAGAGGGGGCGCAGATAGGGGGCCAGCTTGTCCTCCATGGCCCCGGGCAGGAAGCCGATCGATTCGCCGGCCTCGACGGCGGGGCGCGACAGGACGATGCGGCCGATCTTGCCGGCCTCCAGGGCCTCGACCGCCTTGGCCACCGCCAGATAGGTCTTGCCTGTGCCTGCCGGCCCGAGGGCCACGGTCAGGTTGTGGGTGTCGATGGCGTTCAGCAGTTCGGCCTGGCCCTCGGACTTGGGCTTCAGTGTCTTCAGATAGGCCTGGTCCCGGTCGTCGTTGGACGGATGCGGCGACCACGCCCCCCGGCTCTGAGGGGTCGGCAGGCGGCGGATTTTCGCATCCTGTCCATAGTCGGGTCCGTCGAAGGCCCCTCCATCGCGGGTTTGACGCTTCAGGGTTGCACGCTTGGCCATCAGTGCCTCCAGGGCATGAAAAAAGGCGATGCTGCGAAAGCATCGCCTCGAACGAGGGTGGGGAGGATAGGGGAGGCGCAGAAGCGGCATCCGGGGTCGGAGATGTATCCCACATCCAGCGGGAAGACCCGCCGCATACCCGAACGCGTCACGCACGCCCCCAAGGCTCTGACCGGACCGGGATTGATCCGGCTTCGGACTCGGGGCCGAAATGGCGACCTCGAATCGCATCAACAGAATGATGCTATCGTGGTTAGCGAAGGGTTAAAGCCCTAATTTACTTAAGAATAAGGTGATGTTTCGATGACGATCTATTCGCTGGCGGACAAGAAACCGCAGCTGCCGCCGAAGGGCGAATACTGGATCGCGGACACTGCTGTCATCCTAGGGAACGTGATTCTCGGCTCGGGCGCCAGTGTCTGGTTCGGGGCGACCGTCCGCGGCGACAATGATCCGATCACGATCGGCGAGAACACCAACATCCAGGACGGCAGTGTCCTGCATTCCGACCCCGGCTCGCCCCTGACCATCGGCCGCGACGTGACCGTGGGGCACAAGGTCATGCTTCACGGGTGCACGGTGGGCGACAACAGTCTGATCGGCATCGGGGCTGTGATCCTGAACCGCGCCCGGATCGGAAAGAACTGCCTCATCGGCGCCAACGCCCTGATCCCCGAGGGCAAGGTCATCCCGGACGGCTCCCTGGTCATGGGCCAGCCCGGCAAGGTCGTCCGCGAACTGGACGAGGGACAGATCGCCGCCCTGACGGCCTCGGCGCAGCATTATGTGCAGAACTGGAAGCGGTATGCGGCGGAGCTGAAGGAGGTCGAATAGTTTCCCTCTCCCGGCGGGAGAGGGGCACGACTACGCGATCCGGCGTCCGTCCAGCGCCGCCAGGGTCAGCGGCGCACGGCTCGGCGTTCCGACACCGATCGACAGGCGGGCGGTCAGCGGCCCGATGGCCTCGCTGCGGCGCTCCTGTTCGGCCACGGGTTGATAGAGGCCGATCAGGCGATCCGCCGTTCCATCCGGTTGGCGCATCGGCGCGATAACGATCTCGAGTACGCCCCGCAGGCGCGCGGCCTCTGCGACCATGACCACGGGACGCGCTTCACGGAAGGTCTGGACCACGGCGCTGGCCACCAGCGGCCGGCTTTCCGGGGCCCACAACTCCAGCCACGACAGGCCGCGCATCGGGCGGGCGTGCAGGGTCTCGATCCAGGCCCCGGCGAGGCGGAAGGTCGCGCCCTCCGGGGCGCGGTCGGCGGTGAACAGTTGCGGGACCAGCCCGCCCATTCGCATCGGCTCGAACGCTGCGCGCGCGGGAATCCGGCCAGACTCGGGCAGGGCCGCCCAGTGGTCGATCAGGTTTTGCGTGCCGGGATGGAACATCGTCCTCGCCTTCGACAGGTCCGGCGCAAGGCGTGGGCCAGCCGCGAACCGCCCTCAGGCCGCGAGCGGTAGGGCAAAGGCCGTCCTCAAGCAGCGAGCGGCCGCGCCGCGAGCGGTAGGGCAAAGGGCCGCCCTCAGGCAGCGAGCGGCCGCGCCGCGAGCGGTAGGGCAAAGGATGTGACTAACGGAAACGAAAGACCTTTGCCGCCAGATGTCAGGCTGAACCGGCCCGCGCCCCGTGCGACGCCGCTTGTTGTTTGCAGGAGCCCAGCCCATGCGGGTGCGGATCAAGACCTGGCTGCCGGCCCTTGCCGGCGCCGCCGGCCTCTGGAGCCTGGCCACCGCGGCCGGCTCGGCCCAGTGCACGGCCGGCTGTCCGCCGCCTCCACCGCCGCCCTGCGACATGGGCTGCCAGCCGCCTCCTCCTCCGCCCCCGCCGCCGCCTCCGCCGGATTGCTGCGACCATCCCGGGCCGCCCGACTATCCGACGCCGGGCGACATCAACATCAACGTCAACATCAATGCGAACGCCAACTCCAACGCGTCGGCGGCGGCGCGCGCAGGGGTCAACGCCCGCGCCGGCGGCTACGGCAACCTGCGCGGCGGTGGCGGCGGCTCGGCTTATTTCAGCGTCGAACAGCCCTACCCCACGGTCATCCAGAATCTGAACGTCGAGGCCGGGGCGGTCGCCCAGGTCGTGCGCGTGCCCTACGAGGCTCGTCGTCGCTGGGAAAAGCGCGTCGTCATCCAGGCCTTCTGCATCGATGACCGCGAAATCCCGCATCCGGCGTCCCAGGTCATTCCGGACCGGGACATCGCCGACAGCTATGAGGGCGAACTGTTCCGCTGCATCGCCGGCACCCATCTCCAGGTCACCTGGTCCGAGTGGTCGGGCCAGGTCGGCCACGGCGGCCTGGGTGGCGAAACCTTCGCCTGCGAGAAAGGCAACGCCCTGTGGCGCGACCGCTCGGGCGCGATCATCTGCCGGGTCCAGCGTCAGGAACGCGACTGCAACGAGCGTTCGCTGCTGCGCCGTTACGGCGCAGGCGTGAAGGTGGTCACCTGGATCCGCGAGGAAATCTACACCGAATACCGCGAGGAAACCGTGATGGCGCAGGGCGCTTCGATCGTCGGCGCGACCATGATGCTGGACGGTGGTGTCGGCGGACGGGTCTTCTAGAGATCGTCCGCGTCACCTGAACGGCGGACAACGCGCCGTTCAGCCCGGGCGCATCTGCCGGGGCCTAGTGTTCGATCGTCGGTTCATCGCCGGCGATCCTGAGTGTAGACTTGGCCCCGGAGCGAAAGCCCCGGGGCCTTTTTTCTTCCTACTGCGCCGGGGCGTTCGTCGAGATCACCGACGCGCGCCAGGCCTTGGCGTCGACCAGCCAGCGCTGGGCGGCTGCCTGGATATCGGCGGGGGTGAATCCCTCGATGTCGCTGATGTGGGTCGTGATCTGGGTCACGGAATCCGCATCGCTCGCCACATCGTTGAGCTGGCCCTGCCAGTATTCGTTACCCGCCTGGCTGCGGCGCAGGGCCTCGACCTGGGGCGCGCGTGCCCGGGTCAGCTCGTCCTCGGTGATCGGCGTGTCGCGCAGCGAGGCGGCGATGACGTCGACCGCCTCGAACAGTTTGGCCTGGTTCTCCGGCGTCGTCTGGGCGGTGACGGAGATGGAGCCGTAACCCGCGTAGACATCCGAAGACGAGGCGCTGACGCCCGGCGAATAGGCCAGGGCCTGCTTCTCACGGATTTCGTCGAGGACCCGCAGTTCCATGACCGCCGCCAACAGATTGGCGAGACGCGCCTCGGTGCGATCATTGACGGCATCGACCGTGGGCCAGGCGACATAGCCCAGCGCCTGTTCCGCCGGCCCGGTGTGAGTCAGCACGACCGGCGTGACCGTCCCGGCCGGGAAGCGTAGCACATCGGCGCCGGCGGCCGGCGTCGGCAGGGCCGGACGCGCGGGCAGGGCGGCGATCGTTGAGCCGACCGCTGCAATGGCGTCGTCCACGGTGACATCGCCGACCATGACGACATCGACCGGACCCTGTCCGAGGCCGGCGGTCAGGCCGGCCTTGAGCTGGTCCATGGTCCAGCCGCCGATGTCCTGGGCGGTCGGGAAGGTCTGGCGCGCGTCGCCCGACGCCAGGAGGCCCGACGACTGAATGCCGAAGGCTCCGGCCGGTGTGGCCATCTGCTGGGCGATGATCTGCGGGAACAGGGCCTTGATCTGCTCGAACGGGGCGGGACGCAGGCCCGGGTCGGTCAGATAGGCGGTCAGAACCTGCATCTCGAGCGCCAGATCCTGGGGCCGGGTGGCACCCGACAGCTGGTAGGCGTCGCCGTCCACCGAGAAGTTGGCACCATAGATCCGGCCGCTCAGCACCCGGGTCAGCTCATCGGCTGTCAGTTTGCCGAGGCCGCCGGGGGCGAACACGAACGACGCGAGCGTCTGGGGGTCCTGCCGGTCGGTGGGCAGACCTCGTTCGCCGAGCCCGGTGCGGACGCTGACCAGGATCTGCTCGTCGCGGAAGGTGGTCGGCTTGATCGTCAGGGTCGTGCCGTTGGCGAAGGTGACGACGGTGGCACCGACCTCGGCGATCTCACGGCGCGTCGTCGGCTGGGCCGGAGCGCCGAACTCGGCATAGGGCCATTCCAGAGCGGCCTGGACCGCACGGGCGGTGACCGGCGTGGCCTGGGAGGCCTCAAGCAGGGCGGTGACCCCGGCCTCGCCGCCCTCGATCGGCTCCGGCGTGACCACCAGGGCCAGCGGGCCCTGGCCTTCAAAGGTTGCCTTGACCGCAGTATCGACGGCTGCGGGCGTCAGGCCCTCGACGGTGGCGTTGAAGATGTCGAGATTGGTCTGGGGCGAGGAGAAGACGCGGTCGTCATTGGTCGCGAACAGCAGGCCGTTGACCAGGGCAGGCGTCGTCCGGGTCGCGGCGGCGGCGACGGCGTTCTCCAGGCTGGTGCGATTGTCAGTGATCTCCCGCAGCAGCTCAGCCTCGGTCACGCCGAATTCCTGCAGGCGGCGGGTTTCCTGTTCGATAGTCTGAAGCGCCCGCGGCAGGCCGCCTGGGTTGAAGCTGGCCTGAACCCCGCCGATGTCGACGCTGTCGAACAGGGTGGAGCTCGACGCGCCGGCGCCGATGAACGGCGGATTGTCGGCACGCGCCAGTTCGCCGAGGCGACGGTTCAGCACCGCCAGGCCGAGGCTGCGCACAATCCGCGACTGGCGCTCGGCGACGGTGTCGGCATCGAGGTCTGGGCCGCGCGTCCAGTTCAGCTGGATCGACGACTGGACACCCGGTTCGACCAGGATGCGGGTCTCGGGTCCGCGCGGAGCCACGGTGCCCAGTTCGGGCTCTGGACCGTCAGCCGCCTTGGGCTGCCAGCTCTCGAAGGCACCGCGGATCTTGGCCTCCATCTGATCCACATCGAAGTCGCCCACGGCCAGCATCGTGGCGCGCGAGGGCCTGTAGTAGGCGTTGTAGAATTCGACGAAGCGATCGCGGGGCGCGGTGCGAATGACATCCAGGTCGCCGATCGGGAACCGCTGCGAGATCCGTTGACCGGGGGCGAGCAGGGCGAACTGGGCCTTGGCCGAGCGCAGGCCGGGCGTGTTCCGTGTCCGCTCCTCGCCGACGATGACGTTACGCTCGTCGTCGACGGCGTCGGCGTCCATCAGGGCTTCGGACACCTGTTCGCGCATGATCCGCAGGGCCGTATCGACCGTCTCGTCGTTCGTGCGCGGCAGTTCCAGTTGGTAGAAGGTCTGGTCGAAGCTGGTGGCGGCGTTGGTGTCGGCGCCGAAGGCCAGACCCAGACGCTCGAGGATGCGCAGCAGGTCGTTCTCCGGGATGTTGGTCGTCCCGTTGAAGGCCATATGCTCCATGAAGTGTGCCAGGCCCTGCTGGTCGTCATTCTCCATCAGTGAGCCGGCAGCGATGCGCAGGCGCAGCGAGGCCTGGCCCGGAGGCGTGGCGTTGCGCAGGATCGCATATTTCATGCCGTTCGGCAGGACACCGAAGCGAACGTTCGAATCGGCGGGAATGTCGCTGGCCGCCTGGGCCCAGGGGGCGGAAGGCTGGGCCGTCTGGGCGACGGCAGGCATAGCCGTAAGGAGCGCCAGCCCGGAGGCGGCGACGAGAAGAAGGCGACGGGCGTTGGACATGCAGGCTCCGGTGGAACGGTCGCCGCGCCCCGGGCAGGCACGGCTGGACAGAGATGACGATGGGACCCCGGCGGCGCCCGCCAGTTGTCGTCACCTTCGCCCCGAACCGGTGCGGGTGTCAAGGGAACTTTACGTCAGGTTCCGGGGCGCGAGACGTAGAAGGTTGCGCTGTTGCCTATGGCATTGGCTCCGGTCGCCACCGAACGGCCGCTGCCCCGGATGGTCGTGGAGGCGCTGGCCGAGACATTTCCGGAATTCGTCTGGGCGTTCGTGACGTCCATCGTGCCGTCGCAGGCTGAGCAGGCATAGCCGGTGACCGAATTGCCCACGGCCTCCGCCGCGACATAGGTGTCGTAGCCGTTCGTGCCTTCGAAGGTGGAGGAGACCTCGACCCCACCCGAGTTCACCTGGGAATTGTCGATCTCGAGGTAGCGATCGTTGTTGCCGATCGAGACCTCGTTGCCGGTCCCGTAGGCGTTCGAGGTCGCCGCGCCGAAATCGTAGCTGGTGACGCGGCTGGCGGTCTGGATCCGGGACAGGTTGGACTGGTCGGTGGTCACGACGGCCGATCCGCCCTGATTGTAGAGCACCGCCTGGTTGCCCGTGGCCCGGGCCCGGCCGGCCAGGTCCCAGGCGTTTCCGGCGTTGGCGCTGGTCGAGGCGGTGACCTGATCGCCGGCCTGACGTTGGCGCAGGGTCAGGTTCTGGCTGGAGGCGAGGCCGGAGTTCACCTGGACCGAGTTGCCGATCGACTGGCTGATGAACTCGCCGGTCCCGGGGATGTATTGCGTGCCGGCGAAATTGTCGGCGCGGACGCCGGCGGCTGAGTTCTGGATCACCGTGCCTTCGACATGGGAGCGGCTCGCCCCGATGGCCGTGGTGTTGGCGATGGCCGTGACCCCGATCGAGGCGCCGCCGATCAGGCGGGCGGACGATCCCGTGATCGTGGAGGAGGCCGTGACCTCGGACGGATCCACCGTCTGGGTCGACTCGATCGTCAGATCGGCACCGTAGGCTCCGGCCGCCAGGTAGTTGCCGCGCGCCTGGGTCGTCGCATTGACCGCACCCTCGGTGTCGCCGGTCAGGGTCATTGTGGTGGTGGCGCGTGTGTTTCCGCGCATCGTCTGGGTCGAGCTGAGGCTGAGGGCGTCGTTCTCGACCGATCCGGACAGGCTGTTGCCCTGGGCGGCGTTGTTGACGCCCACCTCTCCGTCGGCGTCCTCGACGTTCAGGGTCTGGCCCGCGATGACGTCGCCGAGCTGAAGCTGCTGATTCAGGACGATCGAACGGTCCGGCTGTAAATACTGCGCATTCGCGAGACCAGGCAGCCAGACGCAGGACGCGAGCAAAAGGGGCGATACGAGTTTAAATCTCAACAGACGATCCAATCTCTCGTGAGTTGCAGAAATACAATCCTCGGTATAGGGTCTTTGGGGGCGATTGGCGCCTTTGGAGGAAAATGATGAGACGAGTGTTGGTCGCTCTTTCGGCGGTTATGATGTTGGTAGGAACTGCTTCCGCCAACGCCGCTGCGGGCTGCAATGATGAAGCCCTGGTTGAGTGTGCTCAAGACTGCAGTGCAGAGTATCCGACCGATGATAACGCTTACAGAGCTTGTGTGATTGGCTGCTCGTTCGCGACTGGCTGTAAGCCCACCAAGTAGGTCCTTTTCAGTCTTTGAAGACTGCGAACGGGGGAACGCGTTCATGAGAGTGGATGCCTCGGCGTCCACTCTCAATATCTGGACCTACGCACGTCGCGGTCGCGGCCGTCATGCCAGCGAGAAGGATCGGCGCGAGTCTGGCCATTGTTCGTTCCCGTGTTGTCATAGGCCGGATAGTAGCCGCCGGTGGCTCCCACCGTGTTCAACGGATCATTCGACGCGTTCAGGCAGACTTCCGGCCCCGGGGCGCCGTACAGATTCGCCATCATCTCCAGCGTCGCGCGCTCGATCAGGGAGCGGACCGCCAAGCCGACAGGCTCCATGGCACCCGTGCCCGCCGAGACGTCGAAGACGTTGCCGTTGAGGAAGTCGAATACCCCGGCGGAGATTTCGCGGCCGATGATCTGCTTCTGGTAGGAGATGACGTCGACCACTTCCTGTGTCGTCGTCTGGACGAGACGCAGGTCGATCGCGATGTTCATGACATAGACCTTGCCCTGGATGATGCCCGAGCCGGGGACGTCGGTGTCGGTCTCCCCCACGGCGGCGTCGAAGCCGGCCGAGCGGATATTGTAATTCATCTCGGTGATGCCGCCGATGATGTAGAAATCAGAGCCCGGCACCTGACCCGCCAGGATGCGGCGATAGTTTGGCTCCTCCGCCGTGCCGCCCTGGTCGCCGATAAGGCGATTGTTGGCGTACCGGAGCTCCATCTCCGAGATCGAGGTGTCGTAGCGCTCGACCATCTGGGCACCCGACTTCCCCAGCGCCGACATCGCCATCAAGGACGCGCCCTGGGTAATCTGGCGGCCGCCGTCGGCCGAGACAGTACCGGTGTAGTCGGCGATCCGACCCACCGCCATACGGGGCGAGGGCAGATTGTAGCGCCGGGCATAGTCGGCGAGACAATAGAGCGCCGTCGAGTAGGGCGTTGCGTTCGACGTCACCGGCGCATTGCCGATCGGCGTGGCGTAGAGGCCATTCGGCCCCGCCACCGGACTGACGCAGGCGGACAGCAGTGCGGCGACCGCGACGGCGACGACGCCGCTCCTCAGCCGGGGACGAAGCGTGCGCGCGATCATTCGAAGCCTGTCAGGGTGCCGGTCAGATCCGTTCGGGCGCTGACATTGCCCGTATTGGTCTGGCGCGAGTTGACGATGACCGTGTTGTGGCTGCCCTGGATCACCACGTTCAGATTGTTGCCGATGGCCGTGGAGCCCGCGATCGTCGTGCCCTGCGAGTGACCGACTCCGCCGGAGTATGTGTTCGACACCCCGCCGGACTGGCGGGAGTAGGCCGAGGCACCGGCCTGGATGATTCCATCGACGATCAGGCGATTGCCGTTCTGGTCGCGGGTCGATCCGGTCTGGGCCGAGGTCACCGACTGCCGCGCGCCGCCGTAGCCGCTCTGGAATGTCGACAGGCCTGCCGAGCCGCTCGATTGGGCCAGGGCTACGCCCGGAGCCGCCAGAGCGACGGTCAGCAGGGCGATGGATGTCCTCTTGAAGGGCATTTCGGCCAATCCCACGCGCACACGGTTAACGGCCGCAAGGTCGCGGTCCGGCTCCCAAAGTGAGTTATGGTTATTAAGAAGCGCTTGAGATTGGTTAGGCCTTTCCGCATTTGAGCCGGATGGACCCCATGCCCGACCGATTCGCCGGTCCACCCCCGAGGGAACGCATCTTCAATGCCCCGCTCCTGGCGGTGCTTCTGGCCGCCTCGATGCCGGCGCTCTACTTTTTCCAGGAGCGCTCCCGCGACAACTGGCTGGGGCTGGCCTTCGCGCCGATCGAACTCGTCGATGGACGATATGGCGGCCTGTTCACCTCGATGCTGGTGCACGGCGGCTGGGTGCATGCCCTGATGAACGCCGTGGCGGCCCTGACCTTCGGCGCGCCGTTGGCCAGGCTGTTCCGCGGCACGGTCGGCGCAGGGGTGTTCCTGGCCCTTTATATATGCGCCGGAGTTTTTGCGACCCTGGGCTATGGCCTGGTCCACCTCGGCAGCCCTGATCCGCTGGTTGGCGCCTCCGGTGCGGTCTTCGGCCTGATCGGCGCGGCGACCCGGCTGCTGGGCGGGCGAGGGCGGGTCCTGCCGCTGACCAGTCGCGCCGTCGTCACGACCTCGATCGCCTGGATGGCCGTCAACGCCGTCGTCGGCCTGATCGGCTTCGCGCCGGGGGTCGAGGGCGCGAGAATCGCCTGGGAGGCCCACGCCTTCGGTTTCCTGTTCGGCATCCTCGCCATCGGGCCCCTGGCCCGGGTGTTCGCGCGGCCTGAGGAAAGGTTTGATTCGTCGGGCGGTCTGGGCGATCCTTTGCCTTGAAGCGGCTTTAAGTCCTTCGGGCCGGCGGCCGTTCCCAGGAACACAAGGGAAGGAACCGCACTGTGCTGGTCGCTGAAATCCTCAAGGGCAAAGGGGGTGACGTGTTCAGCGTCGCGCCCGACATCACCCTCTCCGCCGCCTGCGCCGAGCTTGACACGCGACGGGTCGGTGCCCTGATCGTCTGTGACGGTGATCGGGTCGTCGGCGTCATCTCCGAGAGGGATGTGGTCAAGGCTGTCGCTGCGGACGGAGCCGCCGGCCTCGGCAAGCCTGTGTCCGCCTATATGACCCGGGACGTGATCTTCGCCGAGCCCGGCGAGACGGTGGCGATTCTCATGGAGCGAATGACCGACCGCCGGATCCGCCATCTGCCGGTGCTTAAGGACAGTCGGCTCAGCGGCGTGATCTCCATCGGCGACGTGGTCAAATGCCAGATCGCCGAGGCCACCCGGGAAGCGGAAAGCCTGCGCACCTACATAGCCGCGGGCTAGGACCTCAGGCGGTCACGCAGTTCGCCGACCCGGACCACGCGAGAAACTTCGACCGCCACGAAAATGCCGCTTGCGGACAATGGGGGCCCTACGTATATCGCCCCCTCGCTCGGAGACGGGCTGGCCGCCGGGGCCTCGGGGACGCAAGTCTCCAGGGACCCGGAGGGAGAGAAGGGGCAACAAACTCCTTGCTTCCATGGCTGGTTCCACATAGTCTCCGCGCTCCAATCGAATCGCCGAACATGATAACAGAGGGAAGCCTCTCGCTTCTCCTGACGGTTTTCTGCGCTCC
>NZ_CM178740.1:627500-1857500 GCF_058681515.1 Brevundimonas sp. AVps5
GGCATTGATATTGTGAAGGAAGAATTGGTCCGGCCCCTCATAGGCTTTGAGGACCTGTTCGAGAGAAGACATTGTCTGACAAAAATCAGGCAGGGACCCGCCGGCATTTCTTTCCAGTCGGCTGGAACATCCCTGCATGAGTTTTGCTGAGAAACGATCAAGCGTTGAAGGGCTTCTGACGGATGCCTTGGCGTAGAGAGGCGATGAAGGACGTGGCAAGCTGCGATAAGAACCGGGGAGGCGCTAGCACCCTTTGATCCGGTTATTTCCGAATGGGGAAACCCACCTTTACAGTCTTCCAACTTTGCTTTCCCTCGGGAGGGCGAGGATTGGCGGATTGTTCAAAGGTATAATGACCTGAATACATAGGGTTCATTAAGCAAACCCGGGGAACTGAAACATCTCAGTACCCGGAGGAAAGGACATCAACCGAGACTCCCGTAGTAGTGGCGAGCGAACCGGGACCAGGCCAGTGCTCTTGTGATATAAAGCCGAACGATCTGGAAAGGTCGGCCATAGCGGGTGAAAGCCCCGTAGGCGTCAAATAGCAAGAGACTCGAGTAGGGCGGGACACGTGAAATCCTGTCTGAACATGGGGGGACCACCCTCCAAGCCTAAGTACTCCTCTACGACCGATAGTGAACAAGTACCGTGAGGGAAAGGTGAAAAGCACCCCGACAAGGGGAGTGAAACAGATCCTGAAATCGGAAGCCTACAAGCAGTCGGAGCCCCCAAGCGGGGTGACGGCGTACCTTTTGTATAATGGGTCAGCGACTTCATGTGTCGAGCAAGCTTAAGCCGTTAGGTGTAGGCGCAGCGAAAGCGAGTCTGAACAGGGCGCTAAGTTCGACGTATGACGACCCGAAACTAGGTGATCTATCCATGAGCAGGATGAAGGTAAGGTAACACTTACTGGAGGTCCGAACCCGTGAATGTTGAAAAATTCTGGGATGACTTGTGGATAGGGGTGAAAGGCCAATCAAACCTAGACATAGCTGGTTCTCCGCGAAATCTATTTAGGTAGAGCGTCCGACGAATTCCTCAGGGGGTAGAGCACTGGATGGTTGCGGGCTGCGCGAGTGGTACCAATACTAACCAAACTCCGAATACCTGAGAGAACTATCGGGCAGACACACGGCGGGTGCTAACGTCCGTCGTGAAAAGGGAAACAACCCTAACCATCATCTAAGGCCCCCAAGTACTGGCTAAGTGGGAAACGATGTGGGATTGCTTTGACAATCAGGAGGTTGGCTTAGAAGCAGCCATCCTTTAAAGAAAGCGTAACAGCTCACTGATCAAGCGATCCTGCGCGGAAAATGTAACGGGGCTCAAGCCAGTCGCCGAAGATATGGGTTCACGTAAGTGAGCGGTAGCGGAGCGTTCCGTAAGCCGGTGAAGGACAGGCGTGAGCCTGGCTGGAGGTATCGGAAGTGAGAATGCTGACATGAGTAACGATAAGGAGTGTGAGAGACACTCCCGCCGAAAGACCAAGGGTTCCTGCGTAAAGCTAATCTGCGCAGGGTTAGTCGGCCCCTAAGGCGAGGCTGAAAAGCGTAGTCGATGGGAAGCAGGTAAATATTCCTGCACCAGCCAGAAGTGACGGATGGCGTAACTTGTCAGGGCTTATTGGATTGTCCTGGCAGGGAAGTTGTCCCTGGAAATAACTCTGGCAGAGACCGTACCCGAAACCGACACAGGTGGTCAGGTAGAGCATACCAAGGCGCTTGAGAGAACTGTGCTGAAGGAACTCGGCAAATTGCACGCGTAACTTCGGAATAAGCGTGACTCTGCTTAGGGCAACCTTTGCAGAGTGGCACAAGCCAGGGGGTAGCGACTGTTTAGCAAAAACACAGGGCTCTGCGAAGCAGCAATGCGACGTATAGGGTCTGACGCCTGCCCGGTGCCTGAAGGTTAAAGGGAGTTGTGAAAGCGACGAACTGAAGCCCAGGTAAACGGCGGCCGTAACTATAACGGTCCTAAGGTAGCGAAATTCCTTGTCGGGTAAGTTCCGACCTGCACGAATGGCGTAACGACTTCCCCACTGTCTCCAGCACAGGCTCAGTGAAATTGAATTCCCCGTGAAGATGCGGGGTTCCCGCGGTCAGACGGAAAGACCCTATGAACCTTTACTATAGCTTCGCCTTGGCGTTAGCGACCGTATGTGTAGGATAGGTGGGAGGCTATGAAACCGGGGCGCCAGCTCTGGTGGAGCCATCCTTGAAATACCACCCTTACTGTCGTTGACGTCTAACCGAGGGCCGTTATCCGGTCCCGGGACATGGCGTGGTGGGTAGTTTGACTGGGGCGGTCGCCTCCTAAAGTGTAACGGAGGCGCGCGATGGTGGGCTCAGACCGGTCGGAAATCGGTCGTCGAGTGCAATGGCATAAGCCCGCCTGACTGCGAGACTGACAAGTCGAGCAGAGACGAAAGTCGGCCATAGTGATCCGGTGGTCCCGCGTGGAAGGGCCATCGCTCAACGGATAAAAGGTACTCTAGGGATAACAGGCTGATTTTGCCCAAGAGTCCATATCGACGGCAAAGTTTGGCACCTCGATGTCGGCTCATCACATCCTGGGGCTGGAGCAGGTCCCAAGGGTTCGGCTGTTCGCCGATTAAAGTGGTACGTGAGCTGGGTTCAGAACGTCGTGAGACAGTTTGGTCCCTATCTGCCGTGGGTGTTCGAAGCTTGAGAGGATCTGTCCCTAGTACGAGAGGACCGGGATGGACATACCTCTGGTGGACCTGTCATGACGCCAGTTGTGCAGCAGGGTAGCTAAGTATGGAATAGATAACCGCTGAAAGCATCTAAGCGGGAAACTAACCTCAAAACAAGGCTTCGCTGAGGATCGTGGAAGACTACCACGTTGATAGGCCAGGTGTGGAAGCGCGGCGACGCGTGAAGCTTACTGGTACTAATAATCCGATCGGCTTGATCGTTTCTCAGCAAAACTCATTCGATTTTTCGAATACGACAATGTCTTCTCGTCACAATCTACATATCCGCTTGGTTGACCTGGTGGTTATGTCGGAGGTTCCCCACCCGATCCCATCCCGAACTCGGTCGTTAAGCCCTCCAGAGCCAATGGTACTATGTCTCAAGGCATGGGAGAGTAGGTCGCCGCCGGGTCTACCAAGCGGATATGTGGATTGTGACGTGTTTTCCGGGCTAACGCGCTTTGCGCTGCTTGAGCCTGGGTCTTCTCGAACATCTTCCTTCACAAAGCCGCTCTTGCCGCGGGATGGAGCAGCCCGGTAGCTCGTCAGGCTCATAACCTGAAGGTCGCAGGTTCAAATCCTGCTCCCGCACCCAAGATCTCAAAGCCCCGTCAGCCCCGCTGCGGGGCTTTTTGATGTCTGGAGCGCCGCTCTGAGGCGGCCCTAGCCGGGGGCCCGTGCCCGGAAATCGCCCGGGCGCAGGCCGTGCCGGCGGAATTTGTCGTAGAGGGTCTTCCGCGGGATCCGCAGGGCGTCGGTCATGGCGACGATGTCCCCGGCGTACCGATGCAGCGCCTCCTCCAGCACCGCCTTCTCGAACCGCTCAAGCCTGTCGACCAGGCCGGATGCCGTTTCCTCGGCCGATCCAGGGACAGTCGGTGCGTCGATATCCAGGGCGACCTGATCGGCGAAATGCGCCAGTTCCCGCACATTGCCCGGCCAGTCGTGCTCCAGAAGCGTTCGGCGCACGGCAGTGCTCATCGGCGGCGGCGTGCGCTGACGATCTCCCGACGCGCGGGCCAGGAAGTGGGCGAACAGCAACGGTATATCCTCGCGACGTTCCCGCAGCGGCGGCACGCGCAGCTTCAGGACATTGAGCCGGTAGTACAGGTCCTCCCGGAACTGGCCGCGTTCGACCGCGAGTTTCAGGTCTACCTTGGACGACGCGAGGATCCGCAGATCCAGCTGGCGCGGCCCTGGTCCGCCCAGAGGCTGGATCTCCCGCTCTTCCACAACCCGCAACAGAGCGACCTGGGCGGGCATCGGCATGCTCTCGATCTCGTCGAGGAACAGGGTGCCGCGATGGCTTTGTTCGACCAGACCGACCCGCCGCCTGACCGCGCCGGGAAAGGCACCGGGCTCGTGGCCGAACATCTCGCTCTCGATCAGGCCGGCCGGCAGGGCGCCGCAGTTCACCGGAACGAACGCATGCACCCGCCGCCGGCCGCTGTTGTGCAGGGCCCGGGCGACGACCTCCTTGCCGACGCCCGTCTCGCCCTCGATCAGGACATCCATTCCGGCGTCCGCGACCTGTTCGATGACGGTCCGCAAGCGGGCGATGGTCGGACTGGACCCGAGCAGGGGCAGGTCGGGGGTCACCCGGCCGACCTCTGCCGCCAGGGCGCGGTTGTCGAGCACCAGACCCCGCTTCTCCAGCGCCCGGTTAAGGCTGTCGGCCAGGCGGCCGAAGTCGAACGGCTTGGCCACAAAATCATAGGCACCGTTGCGCAGCGCATCGACGGCGTCGGCGATGTCGCCGTGGCCGGTGATCATGACGACCGGCAGCCCCTCGTCGAGCCCCTGAAGCCGCGCCAGCAAACCCCGACCATCCATACCGGGCATGCGCAGATCGGAGACGACCACGCCCGCATAGTCGGCACCGAGAACCTTCAGCGCGGCTTCGGCCGAGGCAAAGGCCTGGACGTCCAGATCCTCGAGCTGGAGCCGCTCCAGCAGCGCGCCCCTGAAATCATCGTCGTCGTCGATCAGGGTGACGCATCGGGGGCGGGAGAAGTTCACGCGGCGGCCTTCAGGGAAATCACGAACCGGGCCCCGGACTTGGCCGGACGCAGGCTCAGTTCACCGCCGAACCCGGCGACTATATCTCGGCAGATGACGAGGCCGAGGCCCAGTCCTGCGGACTTGGTGGTGACGAAGGGCGTGAACAGGGTCGCGGCGATGGCCGGATCGACGCCGGGGCCATTGTCGCCGATGACGATCTCGACCCGCCGTAACTTGCGCGCCACGGAGATGGTCAGCCGGGGCGCCGGCGTGCCCGCGTCGGTCATGGCCTCGAATGCGTTCTGGATCAGGTTGACGATGACCTGCTCCAGCCGGATCGGCTCGGCCTGAACCTGCAGATCGGTCGACCCGGTGCGGACGAGTTCGATGTCGCCCTCACGCAGCCGGCCTCCGATCAGCAACAGCGCGCCGTCGATTGCGGCGGCGGGTGAGACGGCGGCCACGCCCTGGGTGCTCTTGCGCGAGAAGGCGCGAAGTTCGTCGGTGATGGCGCCGATGCGGCCGGTCAGTTCGGCCACGCGGCCGAGGCAGCGTCGTGCGGCCTCGGGATCGTCGCGGTCCAGATAGGCCGCCGCGGTGTCGGCGTGGGTGCGGATGGCGGCGACCGGCTGGTTGATCTCGTGCGCGACGCCGGCGGCGATCTGGCCGAGTGTGGCCAGCTTGTTGGCCTGAACCAGTTCTTCCCGGAGCACCTCCCGGCTGGCCTCGGCGCGGCGGCGTTCGTCGATCTCGCGGTTCAGCTGGCCGTTGGCGGCGCGCAACTCCCGGGTGCGTTCATCGATCCGGCGCTCCAGCTCGGCACGGGCCTGTTCCTCGGCCTCGGCGCGCGCCATCGCCTGCTGTCGCCGACGCAGCAGGACGCCGGCACCCACGGCGAGCAGGGTGACGAGGAGGCCTGCGACGGCCCGTGCGCTGAGCACATTCGCGACGATGGCGCCGCCGATCGGGTCGAGCAGATGCAGGGTCCAGCCCGGGGTATCGGTTCCGGTATGGGCGAGGATCCATTCGCTCGAGGGTCCGCCGGCGGCGGCCCGGACGATCCGGTGCGTGCCGGTCGCCCCGCTTACGAAGGGCAGGGGGGCGAGCGCCTGTCCCGTCAGGGTCTGGTCGTCGAGGATGGCTTCGCGCTCGGCGTCGGTCAGGTCGCGGCTGCGGCGGAACCGCCATTCCGGTACGCTGGTGATCAGGACAACGCCACGGGAATCCGTGACATAGGCGGGCTCACCCGAGCCGCGCCAGTCGGCTTCGAGCGCATCGAACTCGACCTTCACCACCACGACGCCGATCGGTGATGCGGCCGTGCCGATGCGACGGGCGAGGTACAGGCCGGGACGTCCGCTGACGGTGCCGAGGGCGAAGAACTCCGCCTGTCCGTTCAGCATCGCGCCTCTGAAATAGGGGCGGAAGGCGTAGTCGGAGCCGACGAAGCTGGTCGGCTGACGCCAGTTGCTAGCCGCGCGGGCGACGCCGTCCTGGTCGAGGACATAGATGGCGGCGGCGCGGGTCTGGGCGGCGAGTGTTTCCAGCTTGGCGCTGACGGCGTCGGCGGACTGGCGCCCGGTGCCGCCGACGAGGCCTGCGACTTCGGGATCCCGGGACAGAACGACGGGAAGGGAGCGGTGCTTCTCCAACTCGCTCCGGAGGACGGCGGCGTGCAGGGCGGCGGCGGCGTCGGCCTGGCGCGCGAGGTCGGCCCGGGCGTCGCGCCGGGCCAGTTCTCCGGCGGCTGTCATGGCCAGGGCGCAGGCGATCACCCAGCACAGCATGAGGACCAGCCACGGCCGGGAGGACCGGGTGGAAACAAGATTGCGGAGCCGATCAAACGGTGACGCTAACATCGGCAAAGCATGCGGAATTCCGCACGAAAATACCAGATCAGTGGCCGGATTTCCGGACAAGACCTTCGCGTTCTGAGGGTAAAATCAGGAAAAACAGTCGCTTGAACCCGTTCGGCGACGGTTTGTCTGCCGGGCCAATCGCGGCCAAACTGGGGCCTTGAGACGCGGCGTCAAACCGTGCGGAAACAGCGCCATGAGCGCAGGGGGAGGTCGAGTGCAGCTTTCGAGCGATCAAGGTCATGCGTCTGGCGCACATCGCGCCTGGTACCGGCAGATGTATGTCCAGGTTCTGGGCGCGATCCTGCTCGGCGGGCTGATCGGTCACTTCTGGCCGGCCTTCGGCGAGAGCCTGAAGCCGCTGGGCGACGCCTTCATCAAGCTGGTGAAGATGGTCATCGCCCCGGTGATCTTCCTGACCATCGTCACGGGCATTGCCGGCATGCGGGACCTCGGCCGCGTCGGCCGGGTCGCCGCCAAGGCCTTCGCCTATTTCCTCGTCTTCTCGACCCTGGCCCTGATCGTCGGTCTGGTGGTCGGCAATGTGGTCCAGCCCGGCCGGGGCCTGAACATCGATCCCGCGAGCCTCGATCCCGCCTCCGTCGCCCAGTACTCGACCGCCGCTCACGAGACGACCATCATCGGCTTCCTGATGAGCGTGATCCCCGACACGATAGTCAGCGCCTTCTCGACCGGCAACATCCTGCAGGTCCTGTTCGTCTCGGTGCTGTTCGGCATTGCCCTGGCCTCCATCGGTGACGTCGGCAAGCCGGTCCTGACCTTCCTCGAGTCGGTCAGCGCCGCCTTCTTCAAACTGGTCGCGATCGTGATGAAGGCCGCGCCGATCGGCGCCTTCGGTGCCTTCGCCTTCACGATCGGGGCCTATGGTATAGCCTCCGTCGTCAATCTGATCGCCCTCGTCGCCACCTTCTACCTGACGGCTGCGATCTTTGTGATCGGGGTGCTAGGCGCGGTCGGGATCGCCAACGGCTTCTCGATCTTCAAACTGATGCGATACCTCAAGGAGGAGCTGCTGCTGGTGCTCGGCACCTCCTCTTCGGAAGCGGCTCTACCCAGCCTGCTGGAAAAGATGGAACGCGCCGGGGCGTCGAAGTCGGTGGTCGGACTGGTCGTGCCCACCGGCTATTCGTTCAATCTGGACGGCACCAACATCTATATGACGATGGCGGCCCTGTTCATCGCCCAGGCGCTGAATATCGAGCTCAGCCTGCAGGACCAGATCCTGCTCTTGCTGGTCGCGATGCTGAGCTCCAAGGGGGCGGCGGGCATCACGGGTGCCGGCTTCATCACCCTGGCGGCGACGCTGGCCGTCGTGCCGACCGTGCCGATCGCCGGCATGGCCCTCATCCTCGGCATCGACCGCTTCATGAGCGAGTGCCGGGCCCTGACCAACTTCATCGGCAACGCCGTGGCGACCCTCGTTGTGGCGCGCTGGGAGGGCGAGCTTGATCGCGACGCCCTGCGCGAGGCGCTGGATGGCTCGCCGCGTCCGCTCGCCGCCGAACCCGATCCGGCTGCCGGACCCGGCGATGATCTCGTGGTCGCTCGCGACTAGACCAAGGAACCAGGCGTCGAAACAGGCGCCGGACAATCAGAGAGGGAGGCTAACATGAGGAACTTCAGACGCACCGCGCTTCTGGGCGCAACCGCCCTGCTGGCCTTGCTGGCGAGCCAGGCCCAGGCCCAGACACCGTATGTCGCGGCCGCACCCCAGGAGGCCGACAGCAGCGTCGATGACATCGTCGTCGTCGGTTCGCGCGGCCGGCCCCGCACCGATGTCGAGCGTCCGGTGCCGGTCGATGTCGTCGGCGCGGAGGAACTGTTGTCGACGGGCCAGACGGACCTGGGCCAGCAACTTCAATTCACTTCGCCGTCCTTCAACTCGACCAAATTCGGGATCAACGGCGCGACCAATTTCGCCGATCCGGCGTCGCTGCGTGGCCTCTCGCCGGACCAGGTGCTGCTGCTGATCAACGGGCATCGCCGCCACCAGTTCTCCGGCCTGAACCTGAACGTCTCGCCTGGCCTGGGCACGGTCGTATCGGATCTGAACAGTATCCCCTCCGCCGCCGTCGAACGGATCGAGGTGCTGCGGGACGGCGCTGCAGCCCAGTACGGCTCCGACGCTATTGCCGGCATCGTCAATATCCAGCTGCGCCGCGGTTTTGGTGAAACGAACGTCAGCGGCACCCTGGGCATCAACGGCGAAGGCGATGGTTTCACCCGCAAGATCGCCCTGAACCAGGGACTGCCGCTGGGCAGCGACGGCGGCTTCTTCAACTATACGCTGGAGTATTTCTCCACAGATCCGACGAACCGTTCGGACCCTTATACGGGCATTCTGTATCCAGCGACGCCGGCCACTTATGGCGTGACCGGTCCCACGGCCGCCTTCCCCTACACCACCGCCAACCCGCGGGTGGATCGTGGCGTCTATCCAACGACGCCGTTCGTCATAGGAACCTACGGGTCCAACGAGAACGAGACCCAACAGGCGTTCATCAACTCCGAACTCCCCCTGTCGGGTGGCGGGACCCTCTATGCCTTCGGCGGCTATTCACAAAAGGACGTGATCGCGGCGGGCTTCTTCCGCGCACCGGCGACCTTCGCCAACTCCAACCTGTCGATCTATCCGGACGGATACATCCCGGTCCTGCCCGGCCAGGCCATCGACTATTCGGGGGTCGGCGGCATCAAGGGAGAACGGGCCGGCTGGGACCTGGATCTGTCCTACAGCTTTGGCCACAACCATCTGGACCAGTGGGCCAACAATACGACCAACGCCTCTCTGGGGGCCGCCAGTCCGCGTGACTTCTACGTCGGGCGCACGGCCTTCGAGCAACAGATCGTCGATTTCACCGCGGCGCGCGACTTCGGGCCGGTCGGCTTCCTGCAGAACCTGAACGTCGCTGTGGGGGCCCAGTGGCGCGAGGACCGGTTCGAGGTGTCGCGCGGCTCACCGGAATCATACGCGGTGGGTCCGCTGGCGATCACGGGCAAGAGCCCAGGATCTAACGGTCGTCCCGGCTATGCGCCCGCCGACGAGATCGACATCACCCGCACCAACGTGGGTGCCTTCATCGACGTCGAGGCCGACGTCAGTGAGGCCCTGCTGATCGCCACAGCCCTGCGCTACGAGGAATACAGCGACTTCGGGGGCAGTCTCGCCGGCAAGTTGGCGGCCCGTTACAAGTTTAACGACGAACTGGCCGTGCGCGGCTCTTACAACCGGGGCTTCCGGGCGCCGTCTCTCGCCCAGATCGGCAACCGGGTCACGACCTCGACCGTCCAGAACAATCTGATTTTGCAGACGCAGCAGATTTCCAGCGACAATCCCCGGCTGGCGACGCTGGGCATTGAAGATCCGATCGCCGAGACGTCCGACAGCTTCAGCATCGGCCTGACCGGGAACTACCCCGACGTTCTGGGAGGTCAGGTTTCCTTCACGCTCGATGCCTTCGCCATCGACATCGAGAACCGCATCGCCATCAACGACGGTCTTTTGACCGCCAGCTTCCCGGCCGTGGCGGCCCTGTTCCCCGGCGTGCGCGAGATCCGTTTCTTCACCAACCAGATCGACACCGAGACTCGCGGCATCGACGCGGTCGTCACCTATCGCACCTCGATCGGATCGGACGATCTGCGGATCACTCTGTCCGGCACCAATGCGAGCACCGAAGTGGTCTCGCAGCGCGCTACGCCGCCGCAGATTCTGGTCGGTGCATCGGCTGCGAACCAGAGCCGCCTGCTGCTGGGAGAGACCGCCATCGAATTGATCGAGGTGGCCCAGCCGCGCGTGAAGATCCTGTTGTCCGGCAACTACACCCACGGGCCCTGGACCTTTGGCGCCAATGCGACCCATTTCGGTACGGTTGAAGCCAACAGCAATGGCCTGAACGCCGCAGACGGCAATGTGGCCTGCAACACCGTGAACCGCTGCGTCCAGACGTTCGAGGCCAGGCAGCTGGTCGACCTCAACGTGACCTATGCGTTCGACAACGGCGTCACCCTGACGGCGGGCGCGAACAACGTCTTCGACGTCTATCCCGACAAGTGGAACAATCTGGCGGACGGCAATGTCGGTCAGGCCGCGTCCTATTCCGATGGCCAGACGCCCTACACCCGCAACGCCGGACAGTTCGGTTTCAACGGCGCCTACTACTACGTCACAGCCCGTGCATCATTCTGAGCGACGGCACCAGGGCAAGGCGGTGGCGACGCTTGTCGTCACGCGGCGGGAAAGCGAACTCGACCGTGACGCCCTGCGAGAAGCCCCGGCCGGTTCACCCCGGGTGCCGGACCCGAAGATGATGCGGTGCTCGCCGCCGACTGACCTTGCCGTGCCTGAAAACAAAAAAGACTTTGGGAGAATGAGATGAACTCGACGAAGACCGCGATGCTGGCGACCACCGCCGCAGCCGCCCTGCTGACCTTCGCCCCTGCCGTCTGGGCCCAGACGACGCAGCAAAACCCTGCGCCGGTACCCTCGACGACCCAGCTGTCGCAGGCGGCCCAGTCAATCGCCGATCAGGCCAGCCAGAACGGCGAAGACGCCTCGTCGGTCGACGACATCGTCGTCGTCGGCTCCCAGATCCGGGGTGCCGACGTCACCGCCGCCCTGCCGGTTACGGTGCTGAGCGAGGAACAGATCCTGGCCACCGGCGCGGTCAACGGCGACGACCTGCTGCGGTCCATCCCCCAGATGGGCGACGTGCTGTTCAGCGCCGCCAACAACGCCCAGACCTCCAACGCGGCGCGGGGCGACGTCAACTCGGTCAACCTGCGCTCGCTGGGCGTCGGCAACACCCTGGTCCTGCTGAACGGCCGCCGCATCGTCCAGCACCCGACCAGCCAGGGCACGACCGATACGGGGACCGTGCCGGTGCTCAGCTATAACTCCAACGCCATCCCGGTCTCGGGGCTGGAACGTCTGGAAGTCCTGCTGGACGGCGCGGCCGCCATCTATGGTGCCGACGCCGTGGCCGGCGTCGTCAATACGGTGCTGCAGGACGACTTCGACGGCCTGAAAATGAACGCCCAGTACGGCGGGGCCGAGGGCACCAACCTGCGCGAGTTCAACATCGGCGTCTTCGCCGGCAAGGATTTCGAGCGCGGCAACATCTCGGGCTTCTTCGACTACACCAACCGCACCGCCCTGAGGGCAGAGGACCAGCAGTTCACCGCGACCGACAATCTCCGCTCGCTGTTCGAAAACGATCCGGCCTTCTCGTCCAGCCTGACGCCGGACGCCCGCAACACGCGCGGGGCATGGGCCAACCTCGCGGTGGTCGGCGCAACGACGGCGATCCGTCGCGGCACGACCTCCCTGACCACGGCGGCGGGAGCCTTCCACATCCAGCCCACGGCCCTGACCGGCTGTCTGGTTCCCACCGGCGACATCTGCCTGGGGTCGGGGGCCCTGAACTTCAACGGCGTCCAGCGCGACCTGCGCTTTGACACCGCGCCTGGCACCACGATCCTGCCCGACACCCAGCGCCTGAACCTGTTCCTGACCGGCCACTATGACATCAGCGACAGTGTCACGGCCTTCGGAGAACTGGGCTACTACAGCGCCGACACCCAGCGCATCCAGCCGCCGGTGATCAACCTGAACACCCTGACCATTCCGGCCCAGAACTACTGGAACCCGTTCGGTCCGGTGACCTTCGCCGACGGTCGGGTGAACCCGAACCGCATCTCGGGACTGACCAATGTTCCGACCACGGGTCTGGCCATTACCCTGAACCAGTATCGCTTCGTCGATGCCGGCTACCAGACGGTCGATGTCGCCAACTATCAGGCCCGGGCCCTGGCCGGACTGCGGGGCGAGTGGCGCGGCTGGGACTGGGAAACGGCCCTGGTCTATTCGGAGGCCGAGGCAGTCGATGAATCCGATGCGGTCAATACCACGGCGCTTCAGGCCTCGCTCGCCCTGTCCACGACGGACGCTTACAATCCGTTCAACGGCGGCTGCGTGAACCAGACCAGCTTCGGTGACTGCACCCCCAGTTCCCGCACCGCACTCGACGCCATCACCTTCCGGCTGAAGCGTGAATCGCGCACCACCCTGTCCATGTTCGACTTCAAGGTCTCGCGCCCGGACCTGTTCAGCCTGCCGGCCGGCAACGTCGGCCTGGCCTTCGGCTTCGAGGCGCGCAACGAGACCCAGCGGGACAATCGTGACGCCAACCTGGACGGGTCCAACCCGTTCCGCGATTCCGTCACCGGCGCGGTCCAGCTGTCGAACGTCATCGCCGTCAGCCAGAACCCCGACACATCCGGCGAACGGACCGTCACATCGGCCTATATCGAGTTCGCGGTGCCGGTCGTGTCGCCGGAAATGAACATCCCGCTGGTTCATAATCTGGAGTTCCAGATCGCCGGCCGGGCCGAGCACTATTCGGACTTCGGCGATGTGGCCAAGCCCAAGGTCGCGGCTGCCTGGGACATCTTCGACGGTCTGCGCATCCGGGGCTCCTATTCGGAAGGTTTCCGCGCCCCCAACCTGGAACAGGTCAACACCGCCACCTACGGTCGCCTGTCCACCAACCCCGACTATATCCGCTGCGAGGCGGACCTGAGGGCCCGGCGCATCGCCACCTTCGGGGCCTGCTCGCGCTCGATCGGCGCCTCCCTGTTGGTCTCCGGCAACCCGGACCTGGAGCCGGAAGAGAGCCAGAACCAGTCCTATGGCGTGGTCTTCCAGCCGCAGTTCCTGCCGGAGGAGTGGGGCGACTTCACCTTCACGGTCGACCGCTGGCGCATCCAGCAGGAGAAGATCGTCGGCCTGTTCGGCGGCCCGAACGCGGTGGTCCTCGACTACGCCGAGCGCGTCCAGGGTCGTTCGAACCCTCTCGTGACGCGCGCTGCGGTCAACGCCGACGACATCGCCCTGTTCGCCGGTACGGGCCTGACGCCGGCGGGTGTGATCACATCGATCAGCGACCGGTTCGTCAACCTGCTGCCGCAGGACGTCGAGGGCATGGACATCGGGTTCAACTGGCGTCTGCGGAACACGCCACTGGGCAGCTTCCGGGTCAATATCGACGCCGCCAAACTGATCAAATTCGGTCGCGAGGCCGGTCCTGCCGTTGACGCCCTGTATGACGCACGCACGGCCGGGGTGATCAATGCCGCGACACCGCTGCCGGATTCCAGCGATCTGCTGGCCCGGAACGGGAGGCCGGAGTGGCGGCTGTCCGGGTCCCTGACCTGGAGACAGGGGCCGTGGCAGGTCGGGGCCTTCACCCAGTATATCTCGGCTGTTGACGAGACCGGCTTCCTTGACGCTGCCGGCAATCCCTGGGAGGTCGAAAGCCAGGTGACCGGCAACCTCTACCTCCAGTATGAATGGGAGGACACTGCGGGCCTGGACTCGAACGGCCGCCTCCGGGTGGGCGCGCGCAACATCACCAATGAGGCGCCGCCGCTGGCCTCCTCCGGCTATCTGGGCTCTCTCTACCGGCCCTACGGCCGCTACTGGTATGTCAGCTTCTCCAGCGAGTTCTGAGCCACTTGGACGGAGAGGGACGATGCGAAATCTAACGCTCCTCACCGTCGCAGGCCTGATCTGGACCGGGACGGGAGCCATGCCCGCCTCGGCCCAGGCCATTGCGCCGGAACGCGCGACCTGTCCCGCAGACCTGCCGGCAGGGACGACCTGTTCCTCGGGCCGGTCGGCAGACGGGGCCTGGTTCTGGATCGCCCGGCCGCGAGACTGGAACGGGACCCTGATCGTCCACGCCCATGGCGGCCCGCGCACGGCCGAGCCCCGGCGGGACGACCCGGTCGAGGATCTCGAGCGGTTCTCCGTCATGGTCAGCGAGGGCTACGCCTGGGCGGGATCGACCTATCGCCGGGGCGGCTACGGCGTCCGTATGGCCGCGCGCGACACCGATGATCTGCGTCAGATCTTTCGGGATTCGTTCGGCAAGCCGAAACGCACCCTCCTTCACGGCCAGTCCTGGGGCGGAAACGTCGCGGCCAAGGCGGCGGAGCTCTATGCCGTCTCGGCGAACGGCGAGCGCAACTATGATGGTGTCATCCTGACCAGCGGCCTGCTGGCCGGCGGCACGCGCGGATACAGCTTCCGGGCCGACCTGCGCGCCGTCTATCAGTTCTACTGCCGCAACCACCCGCGCCCGACCGAGACGCAGTATCCGCTCTGGCAGGGCCTTCCCAAGGGCGCTTCGATGCCCCGCGCCGACATCGCCGCGCGGGTCGAGGACTGCACGGGCCTCAGTCTCGCGCCCGAAGCCCGCACCGGCGCCCAGGCCGACGCGCTGAGGAACATCCTGTCGGTGGTCGGGGTGACGGCGGACAGCCTCGTCGCCCACCTGGCCTGGGGCACCAGCCTGTTCCAGGACATGGTCTGGAACCGCCTGGACGGGGCGAACCCCTTCTCCAACGCGGGCATGACCTATCAGGGGTCGGACGACGACGTCGCCCTGAACCAGGGCGTCGAGCGGTTCGAGGCCGATCCGGCGGCGGTCGCGGCCCTGGCCTATGACGCCGACCTGACCGGGAACATCGTCCTGCCGACCCTGACGCTGCACGCCCGCTACGACCCGACGGTCTTCGTGGGGCACGAGGCCGTCTACGCCCGCACGGTCGCCGAAGCCGGTCGGTCGGACCTGCTGAGCCAGGTCTTCACCACCGAGGCCCTGCACAGCCAGCTCAGCGTCCCCCAGTATGCCGCCATCCTGATCGCCATGACCCACTGGCTCGACACGGGCGAGAAGCCGGACGCGGAGGATGTGCTGGAGGCCTGCCGGTCGCGGGCGGAGGCCTACGGGCAACCGTGTCTGATCGACCCGGACTTCGTGCCGAGCCTGTAGCTGTCGCTCTCCCTCCGGGAGAGGGAGATCAGTTCCGGTTGTTCACCAGGTCATCGACTACCGACGGATCCGCCAGCGTCGACGTGTCCCCGAGCGACCCGAGGTCGTTCTCCGCGATCTTGCGCAGGATCCGTCGCATGATCTTGCCCGAGCGGGTCTTCGGCAGGCCGGGGGCCCACTGGATCACGTCGGGTGCCGCGATCGGCCCGATCTCGCGCCGCACCTGGGCGACGAGGGCCTTCTTCAGGTCGTCGGTCGGCTCGATCCCCTTGTTCAGGGTGACATAGGCGTAGATGCCCTGACCCTTGATGTCGTGCGGGAAGCCGACGACGGCGGCCTCGGCCACGTCCTCGTGCAGGACCAGGGCGCTCTCGACCTCGGCCGTGCCCATCCGGTGGCCTGAAACGTTGATCACGTCATCGACCCGCCCTGTGATCCAGTAGTAGCCGTCCTCGTCCCGACGGCAGCCGTCGCCGGTGAAATACTTGCCGGGATAGGTCGAGAAATAGGTCTCGAAGAACCGATGATGATCGCCCCAGACGGTCCGCATCTGACCCGGCCAGCTGTCGGTGATGCACAGGTTGCCGCTCGCAGCCCCCTCCAGCACCCCGCCCTCCGCATCCACCAGCTGCAGCTCCACCCCCGGCAACGGCCTGGTCGCGGACCCCGGTTTCAGGTCCGTCGCACCGGGCAGGGGGGCGATCAGGGCACCGCCCGTCTCGGTCTGCCACCATGTGTCGATGATCGGCAGGCGACCGTCGCCGACGACCTCGTGATACCAGCGCCAGGCCTCGGGGTTGATCGGCTCGCCCACGGTGCCGAGCAGGCGCAGGGATTTACGGCTCGACGCCTTCACCGGCGCGTCGCCGTCGCGCATCAGGGCGCGAAGGGCCGTCGGCGCGGTGTAGAAGATCTCGACCTGATGCTTGTCCACCACCTGCCAGAAGCGGCGGTTGTCCGGATAGTTGGGGACCCCCTCGAACATCAGGGTCGTCGCCGCGTTGCAGAGCGCGCCGTAGACGACGTAGCTGTGGCCCGTCACCCAGCCCACGTCGGCCGTGCACCAGAAGACCTCGCCCGGTCGATAGTCGAACACCAGTTCGTGGGTATAGCTGACCCAGAACAGATAGCCCCCGGTGGTGTGCAGCACCCCCTTCGGCTTACCGGTCGATCCTGAGGTGTAGAGGATGAACAGGGGGTCCTCGGCGTTCATCGGTTCGCACGGGCAGTCGTCGGAAACGGTCGCGACGGCGTCCTCGAACCGCACGTCGCGGCCCTCGACGATCGGCACATCCGCCCCGGTGTGCCCGATGACCAGAACCCGGTCGACCGCGACCTTGGTCAGGGCGACGTCGACATTGGCCTTCAGCGGGATACGCTTGCCGGCGCGCAGGCCTTCGTCGGCGGTGATGACGAACTTCGAGCCGCAGTCCTCGATCCGCCCGGCGATGCTGTCCGGCGAGAAGCCGCCGAACACCACCGAATGCACCGCCCCGATGCGCGCGCAGGCCAGCATGGCCACCGCCGCCGCCGGGATCATGGGCAGATAGATCGTCACCCGGTCGCCCTTCACGACGCCGAGGTCCTTGAGCACATTGGCCATCCGGCACACCTGACGATGCAGCTCCGCATAGGTCAGTCCGCCGGACTGCGCCGGGTCGTCGCCCTCCCACAGGATCGCCGTCTGGTCCGCCCGCTCGGCCAGGTGTCGGTCGATGCAGTTGTATGCGACGTTCAGCACTCCGTCGGCGAACCAGCGGATGCGGAAGTCGTCCTTTGCGAAGGACACGTCCTTGATGACCGTGGGTGCCGTGATCCAGTCCAGCCGCTTCGCCTGTTCCGCCCAGAACGCTTCGGGCGTCTCCCGCGCCGCGACCCGCGCGGCCTCATAGGCGGCGGCGTCCATATGGGCGCGTTGGGCCCATTCGGGGGACACGGGATACAGGTCAGGGTCGGTCATGGAAGTCTCCTGAGCCGGACCCTAGCGGGGCGGCGGGCGGCTCGCCAAGGTGGCAGGGAGCCAATCTCGAAGAATGGAGTTAACCTTGAGCATTCACCGGGGATCGACATGAGCCTGAACCACCTTCTGGTCGCCGCCGTGGTCGGCGCGATGTCCGTCTCCGCCTGCAGCCGTGAGGGCGAAGCACCCGCCGATCCGGTCAACCAGACCCCGCCCGAAGCCCGGCCCGCGCCACCGACCGCGCCCCCGATCGGTTACGCCTGCGAGAGCGGCCAGACGGTCACGGTCCAGTATCCGGACACGGCCACGGCCAGTGTGGCCTACAAGGGCCAGACCTACGCTATGCGTCTGGTCCCGTCCGGCTCTGGTGCCCGTTACTCCGGCTCGGGCCTGGAATGGTGGATCGCCACCCGCGAGGGCTCCGAGAGTGCGACCCTGAGCCGCCTCGGCCCGAATGAGGATGTCGGGATCGCCGTGCTGGAACGGTGCAGCCGCCCGTCCGCAAACCCCGCGCTTCCGGTCCCCGCCGGCCCGGGAACGCCCCGGCCCGCGCCGGGCGGTGTCCTGCCTGTCTCTGCGCCGTGCCGCGCCGCTCAACTGCGCCTGAACAGCGAAACGGGCGACGCGGGCGCGGGCAACCGGGTCAATTTCTTCGGCGTCACCAATGCCGGGACCGCGTCGTGCAGCGTGTCGGGCTATCCGGCGGTCAGCCTGCTGGAGGCACAGGGCCGGGTGCTGACGACGATCCGTTCCGACCAGAACCCGAACACGGCGACGCCGGTCAGTATCCCGGCCGGCGGAAAGGCCTTCTTCGACATCGCCTGGAACGTCGTGCCCAACGAGGCCGCCGGAGAGCGGGTCTGTCCGTCGGTGACGCGGGTGCGGGTCCTGATCCCGGGCGATTCTGCGGCCCTGGCCATCCCGCTGGCCTTCACACCCTGCGGCGGCCGGATTCGGGTCAACCCGTTCCGGGTCGGTGTCGAGCCAGGGCAGGCTCCGGAGCCTGTCCGCGCCGCGTCGTCGACCTGACGCCTTCCCCCGGCCGGGGGGAGGGGGTAAGACCCCGCCATGCAAACCACAGGCTTTCATGACCGCGTCGCGGCCGAGCTTTCCGACATCGACGCCCAGGGGCTGACCAAGCCCGAGCGGGTCATCGAATCGCGCCAGGGACCGGTCATCCAGGTCGGGGGCCGCAAGGTCCTCAACTTCTGCGCCAACAACTATCTGGGTCTCGGCGGCGATGACCGCGTGGTCGCGGCGGCCAATGCGGCGACCAAGGCCCGTGGCGCGGGAACCGCCTCGGTGAGGTTCATCTGCGGCACGCTCGACATCCACAAGGAGCTGGAACGGGCCATCGCCGACTATCTGGGGTTCGAGGACTCAATCCTGTTCGCCGCCGCTTTCGACGCCAACGGCGGCCTGTTCGAACCCCTCTTCGGGGCCGAGGACGCCATCGTTTCGGACGCCCTGAACCATGCCTCGATCATCGACGGGGTGCGGCTGTGCAAGGCCAGACGCTACCGGTTCGCGACCTCTGACATGGCCGATCTGGAGGCCCAGCTGAAACAGGCGCGAGCCGACGGCGTGCGCGACATCATCATCGCCACCGACGGCGCCTTCTCGATGGACGGCTATATCGCAAAGCTGGACCAGATCCGGGCGCTGGCTGACCAGTATGGGGCCCTCATCATGGTCGACGATTGCCACGCGACCGGCTTCCTGGGTCCGCAGGGGCGGGGCTCCTATGCCCACCACGGGGTCAAGGTCGACTTCGTCACCGGCACCTTCGGCAAGGCCCTGGGCGGCGCCATGGGCGGTTTCATCTGCGCCACGACGGCGGTGGTCCAGCTGCTGAAGCAGCGGGCGCGCCCCTATCTGTTCTCCAACGCCCTGGCCCCCTCGATCTGTGGGGCCTCGCTCGAAGCCATCCGCATCGCTCAAGGCGAAGAGGGCGACAGGCTCCGCGCCCAGCTGACCGCCAACGCCGCCCGCTTCCGGGGCGCGATGGCCGAGGCCGGCTTCGACCTCCTGCCCGGTGAACATCCGATCGTCCCGGTCATGCTGGGCGACGCCAAACTGGCCCAGACGATGGCGGCGCGGATGCTGGAGCTCGACGTCTATGTCATCGGCTTCAGCTTCCCGGTGGTGCCGCGCGGTGCGGCGCGGATCCGGACGCAGATGTCGGCGGCGCACACCTTCGACCATATCGATCAAGCGGTCGCGGCGTTCACCACGGCCGGCAAGGAATTGGGAGTGATCTAGGCTCCCTCTCCCGGCGGGAGAGGGCTTGAGCGCACGGCGGCGAAGCCGTCGTTCTGGCGCGAAAGGGTGAGGGGTTACGGTGGGAGCCGGTGAGGGGATACCCCTCACCCTTTCGCCTGAAGGCGCATCGCTTCGCTCTGCGAGGCTCAAGCCCTCTCCCGATGGGAGAGGGGGATCAGATTGCAGGAGTGATCAAATGACCGACACCATGAAGGCCCTGGCCAAGATGCGACCCGAGGTCGGCCTTGAGCTGATTGACGCGCCGATCCCCGTCGCCGGCCCGGAGGACGTTCTGATCCGCGTCCACCGCACGGCCGTCTGCGGCACGGACATCCACATCTGGAACTGGGACGAGTGGTCCCAGAAGAACGTCCCGACGCCGATGATCACCGGCCACGAGTTCTCCGGCGAGATCGTCGCCATCGGCTCGGACGTGAACCGGCCGCTGAAGATCGGCCAGCGCGTCTCGGCCGAGGGGCACGTCATCGACCTGAATTCCGAAGCCGCCCGCGCCGGCCATTTCCACCTCGACCCGCATACGCGCGGGATCGGCGTGAACCGCCAGGGGGCCTTCGCCGAGTTCGTGGTGGCACCGGCCTTCAACGTGATCGAGCTGCCCGACGACGTTTCCTGGGAGGTCGCCGCGATGCTCGACCCGTTCGGCAACGCTGTGCACACGGCGCAACAGTTCGACCTGTTGGGTGAGGATGTGCTGGTGACCGGCGCCGGCCCTATCGGGATGATGGCGGCGGCGGTGGCGCGGCATGCCGGGGCGCGGACGGTGGTCCTGACCGACATCAACGACTTCCGGCTGGAGCTGGCCCGGAAGGTCGCGCCTGGCGTGCGGACGGTGAATACGACGAAGGAAGACCTGCGGGACGTGATGAAGGAGCTGGGCCTCAAGGTCGGGTTCGACGTCGCGCTGGAGATGTCGGGCAGCCCCATCGCGTTCAAGCAGTGCGTCGACACATTGATCATGGGCGGGGGCATGGCCCTGCTGGGGATTCCGTCAAAACCGATGGAAACCGACTGGGGCGCGATCATCCTCAAGGCCCTGACCATCAAGGGCGTCTACGGTCGCGAGATGTTCACGACCTGGCGCAAGATGCTGGGCCTGCTGAAGGCCGGGCTGGACCTGGAGCCCCTGATCACGCACCGGCTGTCCTATGCCGATTACCGCGAAGGCTTCGACGCCATGAGGTCGGGTCAGTCGGGCAAGGTTATCCTGAACTGGGACAAGGCTGCCTGATGGGGGCGGCTTGAGCAGCGCTGTCGTTGACTTCCTGACCGGTGCCGGGACTGACGGCGCGGGTCGGGACATCTTCGACGTCCTTGCGATGGACGATTCGGCTATCGAGCAGGGGCATGACTTCATCCAGTGGCTGTTCCCGCTGAGGGAACGGTCCGGAGCCAATCCGAACGCGCCGGTACTTACGGATGACGAGGTCGAGGAGATTCGAGAGTCGCCGGCAGCACAGGCTTCGCTGGCGGCCGGGACTGACCGGCTGGCGGTCTTCTACCAGCGCAACGGCCATTGGCTGACGACGAGTGACCACAACCACCTGAGGATCACCCGGATCATCAAGTCGCTGCGCCTGCTGCGCGGCGACGAACTGGCCGACGCCTTCCGGACGTTCATCCTGGCGCGGGTGGAGGAGGCGGGTTCGCCGATCGGCAAGCCGACGCTGGGGTTCTGGGCCCGGGCCTAGGCTTTGGACCGTCCGGTTCCCCTTGACCCGGAGCAGTGGGCAGAGGACGGAGCGACATGAACTATCGCCACAGCTTCCACGCCGGAAACTTCGCCGACCTGGTCAAGCACGCGCTCGTCCTTTGGCTGCTGAAGACGCGGCAGGCAGCGGGGCCGGTGGTCGTACTGGACACCCATGCCGGGGCGGGTCTGTACGACCTGACCGGCGACGCGACGCGGTCGCGCGAGGCCGAGGCCGGGGTCGAGCGGCTGATGGCGGCGGCGGACCGTCCGACCCTGATCGAGGCGTTGGCGGCGGAGGTCGCGGCGCTGAACCCTGAGGGCGGGGTGCGCTTCTATCCGGGGTCGCCGGTGCTGGTGGCGCAAAGCCTGAACCCGGCCGACGCCTATGTCGGGTTCGAATTGCGGGAGGAGGTAGCCGGTCTGCTGCGCGAGAGCCTGTCCGGTTTCGCAAACGCCCGGGGCGAGATCGGCGACGGCTATGATCTGGTGCTGGCCGAGGCGCGTCAGGCGCGCGGGTCGCTGGTCCTGATCGACCCGCCGTTCGAGCGGCCCGACGACTATCTGCGCGCAGCGGACACGGCGGCGGCGATCGTGAAGGCGGACCCGACGGCCATGGTCGCGATCTGGACGCCGTTGAAGGATCTGGAGACGTTCGACGGCTTCCTGCGTCGGCTGGCGTCGGGGACGGGTGCGCCGACCCTGGTGGCCGAGGCGCGGCTCAGGCCGCTGACCAATCCGATGAAGATGAACGGCTGCGCCATGGTCGTGGTCAATCCGCCGGAGGGCGCGGATGCGGCGGCGGCGGAGATCTGCGGCTGGGTGGCGGGCAATCTGGGCGACGCGGGCGCGAAGGCCGAGGTTTGGCAGGCCTGATCCGGACTCCAAAACACCGTCCGAAGCGTCCGAAGCGTCCGAAGCGTCCGAAGCGGTCGGACAGTCGATGTTGGATGGCGATGTCAAAGACCAGCAACGGGCCGTCTAGCACCCCGCTGCGCCAGATCCGGACACAGGCCTATTCGATGACTTCGCCGGCCTCGTAGAGGTTGGGCTCGAACGTCGCGATGGCCATGATGGGCAACATGGCGGCGGAGACGGCGGCGTTTCGCGTCATCGCCTTCCAGTCCTCGACCGAGCGCCAGACGGCCTGGTTGGCCACCGCCTTGCCGTTCAGGCCGCGGTGCAGGGTGGCCGAGATGAAGCCGGGCAGGTTGACCTGGGCGCGGGTCAGTTCTGCCAGCATGTCGAGCAGTTCGTCCTGCTTCTCGGGCTGGACCTTGAACACATTGATCAGAACCACGGGGGCGATGTCGGCGTCCGGATCGGTCATGATCGCGGCTGTAGCGCCTTTGCCCTTGTCCCGCCATCGCGGACCGGTCCCTATGGCGTCATGAAACCCATCGCGATCCTCGAGACCGGCAAGCCGCCAGAGGCGCTGAAGGATGCGTTCGACGACTATCCGGCGCGGTTCCGGGCCCTGCTGGGCGAAGGCGTGGCGACGGTGCGGTTTGACGTCCAGGCCGGGCGGCTACCGGAGGACCCGGGTGAGTTTCAGGGTGCGATCATCACCGGGTCGTCGGCCGGGGTCTATGACGACCTGCCGTGGATCGCGCCCTTGAGCGACTGGCTCAGGGCGGCGCGGGGCCGGACGCGGCTGGTCGGCATCTGTTTCGGGCATCAGGTCATGGCGCACGCATTCGGCGGCCGCGTGGAGAAGTCGGACAAGGGCTGGGGCGTCGGCCTGCATCGCTATTCGGTGGTCGGGGAAGAGCCGTGGATGTTCCCGCGCGCAGCCTCGATCGCCATCCCGGTCTCGCATCAGGATCAGGTTCTGTTCCCGCCCGCCGATGCGCGTGTGATCGCCTCCAGTGAGTTCACACCCTACGCGGGCCTGGCCTGGGGGGACGCCCGGATGGGGGCCATGTCGTTCCAGTGCCACCCGGAATTCCAGCCTCAATACGCCGCGGCCCTGGTCGAGAGCCGCCGGGGGACGCGCATTCCCGAGGCGCTGGCCGACGAGGCCCTGGCCAGTCTGGCGAAGGCGAACGACCGGGCGGTGCTGACCGCCTGGATCCGGGCCTTCCTGATGCTCACCCCGCCGCCCGTTGAGGGCGAGGGGAGCGGGATCTAGCCTAAGGCCACTTCACCACCGGCGGCATCGAACTGAGGATCGACTCGACGTTGCCGCCGGTCTTGAGGCCGAACATCGTGCCGCGGTCGTAGAGCAGGTTGAACTCGACGTAGCGGCCGCGACGGACCAGCTGTTCCTCGCGCTCTTCGGACGTCCAGGCCTCGGTCATGCGGCGCTCGACCAGGGCGGCGTAGGTCTCGAGGAAGGTCTCGCCGACGTCGCGGGTGAAGGCGAAATCCTTCTCGTAGTCGCCGCTGTCATGGTGGTCGTAGAAGATCCCGCCCGTGCCGCGCGGCTCATTCCGGTGCGGCAGGAAAAAATAGTCATCGCACCAGGCCTTGAACTTCGCATGCCAGGTCGGGTCGTGGCGGTCGCAGGCGGCCTTCATTCCGGCGTGGAAGGCGACGGTGTCCGGGGCGTCCTGACGACGGTCGATGTCCAGAACCGGCGTCAGGTCGCCGCCGCCGCCGAACCAGCTTCTGGTCGTGGCGATGAAGCGTGTGTTCATGTGCACGGCCGGGACCCGCGGGCTGACCGGATGGCAGATCAGGCTGATGCCGGTGGCGAAGAAGCGGGGGTCTTCGGCGGCACCGGGCACCGTCTTGGCATAGTCGGCCGGGAACTCGCCGTGGACGGTGGAGACGTGGACGCCGACCTTTTCGAACAGCCGGCCGTGCATCAGGCCCATGACCCCGCCGCCGCCGGCTGGCCGGTCCCAGGGCGTCCGGACGAACCGGCCTGGCTCGCCGGGAAACAGATCGGCGGGGGCCGCAACCTCCAGCGCCTCGAAGCGAGCGTGGATGCGGTCGCGCAGGGCCTCGAACCAGGCGCGGGTCTCGACCTTCTTCAGGTCCAGCGGATCGGCTTCGGGGAGGGGGGCCTGGCTCATGGGCCGCGTTCAATCACGTCTGGCGCGCGAGGTCACGGGGGGTGGCGGTTGAACGTAGGCACCGCCAGCGGCGCTTTACTCGCCCCCCGGGGTCGGCCACGGTCCCCGCTCAACAGCGAGTATCCTCCATGCGCCTGATCCTGCCTGCCCTGATCGGCCTCGTCCTGGCCGCACCCGCGATGGCCCAGACGCCGGAGGCCGAGCGGACGATCATGGCCGCAGTGGTCGCCGGGCATGACCGTCACATCGATCTGCTGGAGCGGCTGGTCAATGTGAACTCGGGCACGCTGAATCTGGCGGGCGTGACGACGGTGGGCGAGATGGTCCGCGCCGAGCTGGAGCCCCTGGGCTTCGACGTGCGCTGGGTGGACATGGCCGCGACAGGGCGGGCCGGGCATCTGATCGCCACCCACGACGGCGGCGGGCGTAACGTCTTGCTGATCGGTCACCTCGACACGGTGTTCGAGGTGGACAGCCCGTTCCAGACCTTCGTGCGGGATGGCTCGCAGGCGACCGGGCCGGGCATCGGTGACGACAAGGGCGGTGTGGTGGTCATCATCGCCGCGCTCCGGGCCATGCAGGCGGCCGGAACGCTGGAGGGGTCGAACATCACCATCGTCCTGACCGGCGACGAGGAACGGCCGGGTTCGCCGCTGGCGGTTGCGCGGCGGGACCTGATCGAGGCGGGCCGGGTCGCCGACTTCGCCCTGGAGTTCGAGGGTCTGGCCATCGAGGACGGCGAGGAGTTCGGCACCATCGCGCGGCGCAGTTCGTCCAGCTGGACCCTGACCACCGGCGGCCGGACGGGGCATTCCAGCGGCGTGTTCGGGGAGACTCTGGGCTATGGCGCGATCTACGAGATGGCGCGCATCCTCGACACCTTCCGGCGCGAGTTGCCGGAGCCGAACCTGACCTACAACGTCGGGGTGATCGCGGGCGGGACGCCGGCAGAGATCGATGCGGACGGCTTCCGCGTCCAGGCCTCGGGTAAGACCAATATCGTGGCCGAGACGGCGATCGCGCGCGGCGACCTGCGCACCCTGACGCCGGAACAGGACGCCCGGGTCCGCGAGCGGATGGAGGGGATCGTCGATGATCACCTGGCGAAGACGACGGCGGAACTGGAGTTCGCGGAGGACGGCTATCCGCCGATGGCACCGACCCCGGGGAACACAGCCCTCCTGGAGCGGCTGAACGCCGTCAACCGCGACCTCGGCCTGCCGGAGATGGCACCGTACGACCCGGCCAGGCGCGGCGCGGCGGACTCAGGTTTCGTCGCTGCGGACGTGGATACGCTGGGCGGGCTCGGCACGGCCGGGTCGGGCGCCCATGCCGTGGGAGAAGCGATCAATCTCGACAGTCTGGTGCGCCAGTCGCAGCGCGCGGCGGTCCTGATCGGACGACTCAGTCTCGGCGAATAGACAGGGCGGCCGATCGCCGATTTCCCTCGGACCCCGGTGTCTGCCAGTCTGCGCCCGTCATCGTTTTCCGGAGGTCGCCATGTTCCGATCCTGTCTTCTCGCCGTGTCCGCGCTCGCCCTTTCCCTGCCGGCGGTGGCCCAGGACGGAGAGGCGAGGGCGCGCGAGATCCTGCGGACCACGCCTCTGATCGACGGCCACAACGACCTGCCGTGGGCGCTGCGGCAGGGCTATGGCAACGATCCGCACGCTGTCGATCTGTCGACCAACCTCGACGCCTCGACGGCGCTCCACACCGACATCCCGCGCCTGAGGGCCGGGGGCGTCGGTGGCCAGTTCTGGTCGGTCTATGTGCCGGCGACCCTGACCCCGACCGAGGCCGCGCGAGAGACCTTCGAACAGATCGACACTGTGCGCCGCATCGTCGCCGCCCATCCCGACGTGTTCGAGCTGGCGACGACCGCCGACGACGTCGAGCGCATCCACGCGGCCGGCAGGATCGCCTCCCTGATCGGCATGGAGGGCGGCTATTCGATCGATGATTCGCTCGGCCTGCTGCGCGAGTTTCATCAGGCGGGCGCGCGCTACATCACCCTGACCCATTCGAAGACGACGACCTGGGCCGACAGCGCCACCGACGCGCCGAGATGGGGCGGACTGTCGCCGTTCGGCGGGGACGTGGTCCGCGAGATGAACCGAATCGGCATGATGGTCGACCTGAGCCATGTCTCGGAGGAGACGATGATCGACGCCATGCGGGTGTCCCGGGCACCGGTGATCTTCTCCCACTCCTCGGCGCGGGCCGTAACCGGCCATCCCCGCAATGTGCCCGACAGCGTGCTCCGCGCCATGGAGGAAGACGGCGGGGTGGTGATGGTGACCTTCGTGCCGGGCTTCATCTCCGAGGCGGTCCGGAGCTGGAACGCGGACCGGGGGGCCGAGGCGGCGCGGCTGCTGGCGCTTAATCCGGGCGATCCGGCGGCGGTGACGGCGGGCACGGCGGCCTGGGACGCCGCTCACCCGCAACCGACAGCGGGCCTTGCGGACGTCATCGCCCACATTCAGCACGTCCGCGACGTGGCCGGGATCGGCCATGTGGGTATCGGCGGCGATTTCGACGGCGTCACCAGCCTGCCGGTCGACGTGCAGGGCGTGGACGCCTATCCGCGGATCCTCGCCGCCCTGATGGCGGCGGGCTGGACAGAGGCGGACATTCGCAAGCTGGCGGGCGAGAACGTGCTGCGGGTGATGAGGTCGGTCGAGGCGGTGGCCGCGTCGATGTCGGGCGAGCGGCCGAGCCTGGCGGTGATCGCGGCGGTCGGCGCGCCGGAGTAGGACTCAGCCGCGCGGCGCGGAATCGGCGCCGCCGGTCTGTCTCAGGGATTCGAACAGGCCGATTCCTGCGCTGACCGACAGGTTCAGCGAGCGGGCCTCCGGGCGGATGGGTATGAAGACGCGCGCGTCGGCGGCGGCGTGCACGAAGTCGGGCGCACCCGAACTCTCCGAGCCGAACAGCAATGTATCGTCGGGCTGGAAAGCGAAGTCGGTCAGGGGCGTCGCGCCCTTCGTTGTGAACAGGACCAGCCGCCCCACGTCCCGCCAGGACTGGAATGCCTCCCAGTTCGCATGGCGCGTCATGAGGGACAGCGGGCCGTAGTCGAGGGCCGCGCGCTTCATCGCCCGGTCGTCGAACAGGAAGCCCGTGGGCTCGATAATGTGCAGCCCGACCCCGAAACACGCCGACAGCCTGATGCAGGCGCCCACGTTCTGGGGAATGGCCGGTTGAAAAAGGGCGAGACGCATTCTAAGGCCCTCATACGCGCGGGCAGGGGTCTTGTCGCGGTCAGTTCTGCGAGTGGTTCTCAAGTAACCACAGCGACTTGCGGCGATGAGCCGCAAAGCCTGACCGGGTCGAAATCCCCCATCCGCGCTAAGGACATTTCCTCGCACGCGGGTCGCCACATGGCCGCCCGCGATCCGGGTTTTACAGAGGTGAGACGTGGCCGAATCGGTCGTGACGAACGAACATTCCGAAGGTGACGCCACCCGCCGGGACTTCATCCATATCGCGGCCGGTGCCGCAGCCGCCGGCGCGGGCGTGATGGTGGCGTGGCCGCTGGTCAACTCCATGAACCCGGCCGCCGACACCCTGGCCCTGTCGACCGTCGAGTTCGACACCTCCAAGGTCGCTGAGGGGATGCAGATCGTCATCACCTGGCAGGGCAAGCCGGTGTTCGTGCGCAACCGCACCGCCGCCGAGCTGCAGCGTGTGATCGCCGACAATGACGCCTCGGATCTCAAGGAGCCGCAGACGGACCAGGAACGCACCAAGGTCGGCCACGAACCGATGCTGATCGTGGTCGGGTCCTGCACACACCTCGGCTGTATCCCGACCTTCGGATCGGGCGATTTCGGCGGCTGGTTCTGCCCCTGCCACGGCTCGCACTATGATGCCTCGGGCCGCATCCGTAAGGGGCCGGCGCCGAAGAACCTCGTCGTGCCGGAATACGAATTCACCGCCGGCTCCACCATTCGGATCGGCTGAGAGCAAACAAGATGAGCGGACACGAATCCACCTACGTTCCCAAGACCAGTATCGAGAAGTGGCTCGACACCCGGCTTCCGATCGTGCGCTTCGGCGCTGACTATTTGTCGCTGCCGACGCCGAAGAACCTGAACTACTGGTATACGTTCGGCGCGATCCTGACCATTTGCCTGGTCACGCAGATCGCCACCGGCATCTTTCTGGCCATGCACTACCAGCCGAACACGGCGATGGCCTTCGCCTCGGTCGAACGCATCATGCGCGACGTCAACGGCGGCTGGCTGATCCGCTATGTGCACCAGACCGGTGCCTCGATGTTCTTCGTGGCCGTCTATATCCACATGCTGCGCGGCCTCTACTACGGCTCGTACAAGGCGCCGCGGGAGATGATCTGGATCCTGGGCTGCGTGATCTTCTTCCTGATGATCGCCACGGCCTTCCTGGGCTACGTCCTGCCGTGGGGCCAGATGTCCTACTGGGGGGCCGAGGTCATCACCAACCTGATCGGGGCGATCCCGGTCATCGGCGAGCCGGTGCTGATCTGGCTGCGCGGCGGTCCGGCCATCGACAATGCGACGCTGAACCGCTTCTTCTCGCTGCACTATCTGCTGCCGTTTGTGATCTTCGGCGTCGTGGTGCTGCATCTGTGGGCCCTGCACACGGCCGGCCAGAACAATCCGGTCGGGATCCTGATCCCCAAGGACCGCGAGGCCAAGGACACCATCCCGTTCCACCCCTACTATACGGTCAAGGACGGCTTCGCCCTGCTGGTGTTCCTGATGATGTTCTCGGTGTTCATCTTCTTCATGCCGCACGCCCTGGGTCACCCCGACAACTACATTCCTGCCAACCCGCTGGTGACGCCGTCTCACATCGTGCCGGAATGGTACATGCTGCCGTTCTACGCGATCCTGCGGGCCATCCCGGACAAGTTCGGGGGCGTCGTCGCCATGTTCGGCGCGATCGGCGTGCTGTTCATCCTGCCCTGGCTGGACACGTCCAAGGTGCGCTCGATGCGCTATCGCCCGACGATGAAGATCTTCTTCGTCATCTTCGTGGTGGTCGGTCTGATCCTGGGCTGGTGCGGCGCCCAGCTGCCGGACGCTCAGGTGGTTCCCGGCATGCCGAGCTTCACCCTGATCGACGGCCAGCTGAACAGCTATCTGTGGCTGACCCGTCTGGCCACGCTCTACTACTTCGCCTTCTTCTTCGTCATCATGCCCTTCGTGGGCCTGAAGGAGACGCCGCTGAAGATCCCCGCGTCGATCTCCGAACCGGTCCTGTCGGGGCCGGTCGCGATGAGCGGTGCCGTTCCTGCCGACGCCGAAAAGAAGGGCTGATCGCGATGTCCGCCAAGAAAATCACCATGGATATTCGCAAACTGGCTCTCTCGATCGCGGCCATCGCGGCGGTCGGTGCGGCCTCTCCGGCGCTGGCCGAGGGCAGTTCCCATCACCCGCGTTCGGGCGGCTTCACCTTCGACGGTCCGTTCGGCACCTTCGATCAGGGCCAACTGCAACGGGGCTACAAGGTCTATCGCGAGGTCTGCTCGGCCTGCCACAGCATGGACCTGATGCATTTCCGCACCCTCGGCGAGCGCGGTGGTCCCTTCTATGACCCGCACGCCGAGAACCCGGCTGCCAACCGCTACGTGCGGGCCCTGGCCGCCGAGATCGAGGTCGCGGATATCGACACCGAGACCGGCGAGGCGATCATGCGTCCCGCCACTGCGGCCGACAAATTCCCGAACCCCTATCCGAACCGTACGGCCGCGGGTGCCGCGAACGGCGGAGCGGCTCCGCCCGACCTGTCGGTCATGGCCAAGGCCCGCCACGGCGGCGCTGATTATATCTACTCCCTGCTGTCGGGCTATGAAGCGCCGCCAGCCGGACTGCGGATGACGGCGACCCAGCATTACAATCCGTATATGGCGGGCGACATGACCCCGTTCTGGGACGGCGATCCGGACCATGTCCCTGCCGGCGGCTTCATCGCCATGGCCGCGCCGCTGTCCAACGGCCAGGTCACCTATGACGACGGCACCGAGGCGACGGTCGACCAGATGTCCAAGGACGTCGCGGCCTTCATCGCCTGGGCGTCGGATCCCAAGGCGACCGAGCGGAAACAGTCGGGCGTGGGCGTCCTCGCCTTCCTCGCCATCTTCGCCGGCCTCACCTACGCCAGCTACCGTCGCATCTGGAAGGGCGTCGTCCACTAGGACCACGCCCCTGTTCGCGCCGAAGACATGAAGCCCGCCGGGTCCGCCCGGCGGGCTTTTTCATGCGTTGACAACAGAGCAAAAAAGGACTTTGTAATACAAAGCAAATGGGAGAACTGCTTATGTCCGTCGCTCGTCTGTTCGCCGCTTCGACTGCAGCCTTGGCTCTGACTCTCGCCTTACCGTCGCCGGGCCTTGCCCAGGCGCAGAATCCCGCGGGCACCCCGGCCCAGCGAGCCGCCATGGCGCGGCTGGACTTCATGGACGGCGAGTGGCGCGGCACGGCCGCGATCAACGGTCCCGGCGGTCGCACGACCCTGACCCAGACCGAACGGGTCGGGCCGCATCTGGGTGGCTCGATCCGCGTGGTCGAGGGGCGTGGCTACGCGGCCGATGGCACGACCCAGTTCAACGCCTTCGCCATCATCGGCTGGGACGAGCGGACACAGGCCTATACCTTCCACACCTACGCCCAGGGCTATCAGGGGGACTATCCGTTCGAGGCGACCGAGGACGGCTTCCGCTGGCAGACGCCGGCCGGACCGGGCGCGACCATCCAGTATGTCGCCACGATCAAGGACGGTCGCTGGCACGAGGTCGGCCACTTCGTCCGCGATGGCCAGCCGCCGCTGCCCTATATCGAGATGGACCTGCGCCGGATCGGCAACAGTGACTGGCCGGCCGCGGGGGCGGTGGCGCCGGAGTGAACCTTCTCCACCTGTGGGAGAAGGTGGCAGCCGAAGGCTGACGGATGAGGGGTCGTGCCGACGACGGAAGTGAGAGGGCCGGCGCCAGTCGTCGAGGTCAGCGAAATCCCTCATCCGACCTCGCTGTGCTCGGCCACCTTCTCCCGCAAGGGGAGAAGGAAGTCGCATCGACACCCATCCCTTCCCGACCTAACCTTCGACCAACAGTCATCCGAAGGTTCGTCCATGTGTCTGCATACCGCCGCTGCCGCGCTTCTCGCCGGTCTCGCCCTGTCGTCCGTGTCATTCGCCCAGGAGCCGACGTTCGACGGGGCCCGTCTGTCCGAACACATCCGCATCCTGTCCGCTGACGACTTCGAGGGACGCGGCATCGCGACCCCTGCCGAACAGAAGGTCATCGACTACCTGTCCGGCCAGTTCGAGGCAGCGGGGCTGGAGCCCGGCGGCGACAATGGCGGCTGGACCCAGGCCGTCGCCCTGAACCGGTTCACGGCGTCGGGGGTGCAGGCCCGGCTGACCGTCGGCGACTGGACCCAGCCGCTGGTCCAGGGCGAGCAGATCGTCGTCTCCAGCCGGCGTCCGCGCGAGAGCCACGTGATGCTGATGGACGCGCCGCTGGTCTTCGTCGGCTATGGCATCCATGCGCCGGAGCGGTCCTGGGACGACTTCAAGGGCCAGGACATGACCGGCAAGATCCTGGTCGTCCTGGTCAATGACGCGGACTTCGAGGATCCGGCGTTGAACACCTTCGGCGGCCGCGCCATGACCTACTACGGCCGCTGGACCTACAAGTACGAGGAGGCGGCCCGTCAGGGCGCGGCGGGCGTCATCATCGTTCACGAGACTGACCCGGCCTCCTACGGCTGGACCACGGTGAAGAACAGCTGGTCGGGTCCGAACTTCGATATCGTGCGGCAGAACGCCAATGAACGGGTGCCGATGGAGAGCTGGATCCAGCGCGACATCGCAGTCGAGTTGTTCCGGCAGGCCGGCCTCGACTTCGAGGCCCTGAAGGTCCAGGCGCGCAGCCGCGACTTCCAGCCGGTGACTCTCGCGGGCGCCGGGATGGACGTGATGTTCGACGTCGCCTCACAGGGGATCGAGACCCACAACATCCTCGGCCGCCTGCCGGGAACGACTCACGCGGACGAGACTTTCCTCTACACGGCTCACTGGGATCACATCGGGGTCGGGACGCCGGACGCGAACGGCGACGCCATCTTCAACGGCGCGATCGACAACGCCTCGGGCATCGCAGGTCTGATCGAGTTGGCCCGGGCCTATGCAGCCGGTGAGCGGCCGGACCGGTCCATCGTCTTCATCGGCTTCTCGGCTGAGGAGAGCGGCCTGCTGGGCTCGGAATACTATGCGGCCAACCCGATCTATCCGCTGGCGACCACGGTCGGCGGGGTGAACATGGACTCGGCCAATGTCTATGGGCGGACGGCCGGGTTCGGCATCGTCGGCTATGGCCAGTCGGACTTCGATGAGCGGATGGGTGCCCTCGCCGAGGCCCAGGGGAGGGCCGTCCAGCCGGACGCCAATGTCGCCGCCGGGATCTATTTCCGCTCGGACCATTTCCCGCTGGCCAAGCGCGGCGTGCCCATGGCCTACGCCAGGTCGGCCGGGGCCTTCGTCGATGAGCCGATCGCGGAGCGTGAGACGGCCCGCAGCGAATACGGGGCGAACCGCTATCACCAGGCCGACGACGAGTGGTCGGCTGACTGGGACTACGCCGGCCAGATCCAGGATCTGCAGGTCTACTGGTCGCTTGGCCAAGCCCTGGCCAACAGCCGCGACTGGCCGCAGTGGAAGGAAGGTTCGGAGTTTGGACCCGCGCGGGCGACGAGCGCGGCGGAGCGTGACTGAGCCGTTCATGACGAAACCGTAATGAGCCTCGCCACGGGCTCCGCCCTAATGTCCGCGTCGAAATGGCGAGGAGAGCCCTGATGTTGCGTGCGTTGTTCGGCGGTGCGACCGCTATGGCCGTGGTTTTGTCGGCGGGTCTCGCCTCGGCACAGGACTTCTCGGCCGAGCGGATCTCGCAGGATATCCGCCACATCTCGTCAGATGACTTCCAGGGCCGCTATCCGGGGACTGAAGGCGAGCGGATGACCCTGGCCTGGTTGCAGGCGCAGTATGAGGAAATGGGCCTGGAGCCGGGTGGGCCGAACGGACAGTGGCTGCAGGACGTGGTGCTGAAGCGCTTTACCCCCGTCGCCGGTGCCGCTTCGGCGAGTTGGACCGGTCCGGACGGGACGGTGCATCCGATGAGCGTCGGCACCGACATCCTGCTGCGGTCCGCGACCAATGATGGCAAGGCGGACGTGGCGAATGCCGGCCTGGTCTTCGCCGGCTACGGCATCAACGCGCCCGAGCGCGACTGGAACGACTACGGCGACATCGATGTGCGCGGCAAGGTCGTGGTCCTGTTGGGCGGCGAGCCGACGGCCGAGGCCGTCACCGCGCGTTTCAACGGCGCCTATTCGACCGCCTACAACAGCGGCGCTGCGAAAGCTGACGAAGCCTTCCGGCGCGGCGCCATCGGCGTGATCACCCTGGCCACGGTCCCCGCGACCGACGCCGGCTGGCTGCGCGGGGCCCAGTTCGCCGGCCGCGAGCGCATCCTGACCCCCGGAGCCGCGGATCTGGAGTTCTCCGGCGCCATCAACCACGACGTGGGTCTGGCCTGGGCCACGGCCGCGGGTCTGGACATAGCGACCCTGTCCACCGTGGACAGCGGATCGTTCAAGGCAGTGGCCCTGACCGGCGTGACCCTGTCGGTCGCCCAGGAAGAGACCTTCAACACCCTGACGACCCACAATCTGCTGGCCAGGATCCCGGGCACGGAGCGTCCGAACGAGACCATCATCTATTCGGCCCACTGGGATCACGTCGGCGTCGGCGCGGATCACGTCAGCCCGGTCTCGACCACCGAGGACAACATCTACAACGGCGCCTGGGACAACGCGTCCGGCACGGCCGGGATCGTCGAGATGGCGCGCCAGATCAAGGCGGCTCCGCGTCCGGAGCGCACCATCGTCTTCGCCCATATGGCCGCCGAGGAGATGGGTCTGCTGGGCTCCTACGGTTACGCCGCCAACCCGGTCTATCCGCTGGAGACGACCGTCGCCGACATCAACATCGACATGTTGCCCCTGTCAGGACCGACCCGCGACGTGGCCATCTTCGGCAAGGGCCAGAATACGCTGGAAGACGACCTGGCGGTGCTGGCGGCGGCCGAGGGTCGTGTGGTCACCGACGATCGCCAGCCGGAGCAGGGTTTCTACACCCGCTCGGACCATTTCCCGTTCGTCCGCATGGGCGTGCCGGCCCTGATGACCTGGCACGGCGTCGACTGGGACGAGGGCGGCGTGGCGGCCGGTCAGGCGGACTGGGACGCCAGGTTCGGCGCCGACTATCACCAGCCGTCGGACGAATGGTCGGCGGACTGGGACCTGCGTTCGGCGGTCGAGAACCTGACGCTGCTGTACCGGCTTGGGCTGCAACTGGCCAACGGCGACGAATGGCCCACCTGGAAGCCGACCTCGGAGTTCGGCGCGCGCCGGGCCGTCAGCGACGCGGCGCGGCAGTAGGGCGACTCCGGTCATCCCCGGACCGGATCCGGGCCGGGATGATGACCGGCCTGGCGTTGGCGGCGGCGCGGGAAAACAGTGTGCGTCCCCATGTCTTCAGGCTCGGAAGCATTTGAGGAACGGATGATGAAATCATGGCTGGGCCCTGAGGCATGGGCTGTGGGGCACCCGGGCAGACGGCACCCCGGGGCGTGGATACGGGTGTTCGCCCTCGTGGTCGTGTGTCTGGTCGCGGCCTGCGCGACCCCCGTCGCCTCCGTGTCAGCCGGCGCGGTTGTCGTCCCGCAGGACCCGGAACTGCGCCGTCTCGGTGAAGACTTCATCACCGCAGGCCGGGCGGACAGCCTCTCCATCGCGATCATCGACGGGGGGGAGATCCGGTTCCTCAACGTCGGCACGACTTCGACGTCCGTCGTTCGCCCACCGAACGAGAACACGGTCTATGAGATCGGGTCGATCAGCAAGGTTTTCACCTCGCTTCTGCTCGCTCATGCGCTGACCGAGGGCCGGGTCGATCTCCAGGACGACGTCCGGCGCTACCTGCCCGGACCCTATCCGAATCTTCAACGGGATGGATCGCCGGTTCGCCTCGTTCATCTCGCGGACACGAGCTCAGGGCTCCCGGACAATATTCCGGACCTCCAACCCTTTCTGGCGCAAGGCGGGGCGGAAGGTGCGCCGCTTCTGATTTCGGAGCGATGGAAGACCTATTCGACCGCCGATCTTCTCGTGGATCTGGAATCGGCCACCCTCGTCGATCGCCCCGGCGCGGCGTCGCGGCATTCGAACGTCGCCGCGAGCCTCCTCGGACACGTGCTGGAAACCGTCTACGGGGAGCCTTACGATCGCCTGATCCACCGCTACATCGAAACGCCCTACGGCATGGGCCGAGGCAGCGGAGGAGACCGCACGCGAGACCCGACGCCGGGCTTCAACGCAGACGGCCTGGCCATGCCGATGATCGAAGGGGCCTACATCCGCTCAGCCGGAGGCCTGCGGTACAGCAGCGCGGATATGGCGCGTTTCATTGAGGCCCTGCTGGAGTCGGACGAAGCCGCGATCAGACTGAGTCAGGAGCCGATCGCAGGCAGCGAGCATGCCATGGCGGGGTTCAACTGGTTCAGGTCGAGGTCCCCGAATGGCGGCCTCGTCCTGCGCGCCTCCGGGGGCACCTTCGGTTCGAGCAGCTACATCGAAATCCGGCCTCAGGAGGGTTACGGCCTCGTCCTCCTGACCAACCGGTCCGGCGCTGAAGGCGCCTTGTATGATCTTGCCGAGCAAGCCTGGCGGCAAGCCGCCCGTTTGCGCCCGTCGATTAACGCGCCCCCTGGCTGAGCGGAAAGGGGGACACACAACTCTTCCCGGCAAATGGTGTGTATCCTCACCTCGATCCGCCGCTTTGTCGGCCACGGCGGTGGGTGGAAGAGGATATCCAGCGGGTGGAGAAGATGGGGGTGTCCCCATTTCGGACGCCGTCAGTTGAACAGGAAATTCATCACGTCGCCGTCTTTGACGACATAGGCCTTGCCCTCGGCGCGCAGCTTGCCGGCCTCGCGGGCCTTCGCTTCGCCGCGAAGCGCAATGTAATCGTCGTAGGCGATGGTCTCCGCGCGGATGAAGCCCTTCTCGAAGTCGGTGTGGATGACGCCGGCGGCCTGGGGCGCGGTGTCGCCGATGTGGATGGTCCAGGCGCGGGCTTCCTTGGGTCCGACGGTGAAGTAGGACTGCAGGCCCAGTAGCGAATAGGCTTCGCGGATCAGGCGGTTCAGGCCCGGCTCGGCGAGGCCGAGGCTTTCCAGGAACTCGGCCTGCTCGGCGGCGTCGAGAACGGCCAGTTCGGAATCGATCTTGGCCGAGATGACGACCGAGTTGGCGTTGTCCTCGGCGGCGCGTTTGGCGACCAGGTCGGACAGCTCATTGCCCTTGTCGGCGGAGCCCTCGTCGACATTGGAGACGTAGAGGGCCGGCAGGGAGGTCAGCAGCTGGAGCATGTGCCAGGCCTTCTCGTCCTCCTTGGACACCTCGACGACGCGGGCGGGCTTGCCGGCGCGCAGCGGGGTCAGGGCCATATTGATCAGGCGCAGGGTCGTCTGGGCCTCCTTGTCGCCGCCCTTGGCCTTCTTCTCGACGTTGACGACCCGCTTCTCGAGGCTTTCAAGATCGGCCAGCATCAGTTCGGTCTCGATGATCTCGAGGTCACTGATCGGGTCGATGCGGTTCTCGACGTGGGTGATGTCGTCGTCGACGAAGCAGCGGGCCACGAAGGCCACGGCGTCGCAGTCGCGGATATTGGCCAGGAACTGGTTGCCCAGACCCTCGCCCTTCGACGCGCCACGCACCAGACCGGCGATGTCGACGAAGGTGATGCGCGAGGGGATGATCTCTTTCGAGCCCGCGATCTCGGCGAGGGCGTCCAGACGCGGCTCCGGCACGGCGACGTCGCCGGTGTTCGGCTCGATGGTGCAGAACGGATAGTTGGCCGCCTGGGCCGCCGCCGTCTTGGTCAGGGCGTTGAACAGGGTGGACTTGCCGACATTGGGCAGGCCGACGATCGCGACTTTCAGGGCCATGGGATTCCTCAGAGAAGGGGCGAGCCTTTAGACGGTTCGAACCGGTTTGTCAGGCTCGCCGCTCCGGAACCGGTCAGCCGTTGGGAAAGCCTTCGTTCGCCTCCGTCGGCTGGCCCACGCGCGCCGTGACCGTGATGTCCGGAGCCTTCTCGAATTTCAGGGTCAGTTCGACGGTGTCGCCCTCCACCAGGGGTTCCCTGACGCCGTTCAGCATGATGTGATTGCCCCCCGGGATGAAGTTGATCACCTGCCCTCCGGTAAGCGGCACGCCGCCCTCGATGGGCCGCATCATCATCATATTGCTCTCCATCTTCATCTCGTGGATCTGGACCAGGGGCGCGACAGGGCTCTCGATGGAGACCAGACGGTCATCCGCGGCGGCGACGAGGTTCAGGTAGCAGGCGGTGACCGGGCGGCCGTTGGGCGTCGGCCGGCAGACCTCGTCGCTGATGATGATCTGGGTGATCGTGTTCCCGTCGGCGTCCGTATAGGTGTTGCCGATGTTGGCGGGCTCGCCGCAGGCCGACAGGCTCAGCAGCGGCAGGACGGCGAGGGCGATGAGCCGGTTCATTCTTTGGGGTCCTTTCACGATAGGGGGGCGGGGTAGGGTCTCAAGGCGCGTAAGATCCGGTCCAGCACAAGGGCGGCGACCAGGCTGAGTCCGGTCAGGGGATACAGGATCGCGAGCGGGAGAACGATAGCCAGAACCGCGACCCTGGCGCGCGGGCCGTGTGGCGCGACGGGAGCGGCCGGAGCCGTTCCCGGGCTTTCGACGCCGGCCATCACAGGGCGAACCGGAGGCCGACGAAGGCGGAAGCAGTCGCGGCGGCGAGCAGCAGCGCGAAGGCCGCGGGCAGGAAGGCCATTGAGCGCGCTGTCGACCAGGATCCGGCCTGCTGACGGGTCACGGGGGGAGACCGGGATTTACTCCTGCCTGGTCGCCTGCGCCGCCTGGCGCGGGCTGAACTTGGGCGCTGGGGCCAGGCGCAGGACCTCGCCCTGATAGCGCTCATCTTCGCCCTTGATCGCGAAGGGCAGGGCATCGGCGCAAGCGTTCAGCAGGCCTTCGAGCCACGGCTGTTCGGCCTTGTGGAAGTCGCTCAGGACGTGCCCGTGGACCAGCGACGGCTCACCCGGATGGCCGACACCCATACGCGCGCGGCGGAAGTCGGCGCCGAGCTGGCTGATCAGGCTACGCACGCCGTTCTGGCCCGCCGCCCCGCCGCCGGTTTTCATGCGGAACCGGCCCGGGGCCAGGTCGATCTCGTCGTGGAAGATGATGATGTCAGCAGGGGGTATCTTGTAGAAGCGCGCTGCCTCCCCGACCGCGTTGCCCGAGTTGTTCATGAAGGTCTGGGGCTTCATCAGCAGGATCTTCCGGCCCTCGACCTCGCCCTCGGAGATCACCGACTGGAACTTCGCCCGATCGGAGCCGAACCGCCACCGGCGCGCGATCTCGTCCACGGCCATGAAGCCGATGTTGTGGCGGTTCTTTTCGTATCTGGTGCCCGGATTGCCCAGGCCGGCGATGATGAGCATGGCGGTATCCGGAAATGAAAACGGCCCCGTCCGTCGCCGGAGGGGCCGCTTCCGAAGGAGTGGATCGGTCGATCAGCCTTCCGACGTCTCGCCCTCTTCCGTGGCGGGAACGTCATCAGCAGCAGCCTCGGCGGCGGCCTGCTCTTCAGCGATCGTCCCTTCGTCATGGGCGGCCGAGATGCCGGCCGACGAGGTCTTGATCGAGGCGATCACGAAGTCACGGTCCGTGATGGTCGGCTTGACGTCAGCGGGCACCTTGACATCCGACCAGCGGATGGTGTCGCCCAGCTTGTGACCGGCCAGGTCGACGACCAGGTCTTCCGGGATGTGGTTGGCGGGAACCTTGATCTCGACCGTGTGACGGACGATCTCGAGCGAGCCGCCCTGACGGAAGGCCTTGCACTGGTCTTCGTTGATGAAGTTGACTTGGACTTCGATCTTGACGTCGGCGTTCTCGTCGACGCGCATCAGGTCGAAGTGCAGCGGGCGGTCCGACACGGGGTCGAACTGCACGTCCTTGGCGATGACCGGCTGGCTCTCGTCGCCGTACTTCAGCGTGACCAGGTGGCCCAGCAGCTTGCCGGTGTACAGGTTCTTGCGGAAGTCCTTCTCGTTGACCGAGATGGCGACGGGGGCCTTGCCGCCGCCGTACAGGATGCCCGGAACGGCACCCGAGCGACGGGCTGCGCGCGCGCCGCCGGTGCCGGTGTTCTCACGGACATCCACGTTCAGAATGATCTCGGCCATCTGGCTCGCCTCAACAACAAAAACGCCTGCGCCGACATTGCGGCCCGCGCGGCGGGGTCATGGACCCTCGAATTCAAGAGCGCGGGTCATTACACGCAAGAGCCCGCGTGTGCAACCGCGTCTGAACGGTGGACTCAGTTAGGCGCGGGCGAGGTCGCCGCAAGCGAGGCCGTCGTCGCCTCGACAGCGACGCCTGTGGGGGCCGGGGTGATGCCTGCGGTGGCGATCGTCGGGTCGATGGGGACGGGAATCGTCGCCGCCGTAGTGCAGGTCGCAAGGTCGCGGACGATGTGGCGGCCGACGCAGAACATGTCCTCGTAGCTGGGGCGCGAGGCGGCCAGGCACTGGAAAAGGTTCAGCTTGGACATGTCCAGGCAGAACTGGGCGTTATTCTCGATCGACAGGGCCTCGGTGTTGGTGCGGGCGTCGTCGCCGGCCGCACCCATGGCCGCCAGGGCCGCGATGGCCAGGGCGTTGACGACGGCGGGGGTGTAGGGCGGCGCATGGGTCGCGGCGGGCAGGTTGAGACCGGTTCCGCTATTGGCCGCGGTGAACAGCCGCGCGGATTCTTCCGCCGAAGGCAGCATCTGTCCGGCCGAGATAGTCTTGGCGGTCTCCAGTCGGACTTCGCGATTCGGGATCGGTGTAACGGCCCAGCGGCGGCGCGGATCGTTCCGCTCCTGGATCGTATAGGCGTCCTGCTCGATCGCGTCGGCGACGCCCGTCAGGGCGGCGATGTCCTGACCCAGGGTCGAGATGATCAGACCGGCGGCCACGTCGGCACCCGGCAGGTTGGCGGCGTAGGCGGGGTCGCGGATGATGTTGGCGATGACGTCGGCCCGCTGCTGCGGATCATTGGCGAAGGTGCGCACGCCCGCAACGAACTCCGGCGACTGCAGCGCGAGGATCGAGGCGTAGGCGATCATGCCGCGCGACAGGGTGGCCGGGTCATAGGCCGCGCCTTTGCGCATGGCGGCCTGGATGGACTCCGCGTCAGGGAAGCCGGCCTGGATCGTGCCGACGTCGCGGATGAAGGTGACATAGATCGATGCTGCCTGAGCCACGCCCTCGTTCAGGGTCACTGCCGGCGGCGGCGGCGGTGGCGGCGGCGGCGGGGGCGGGGGGACGACAGGTTCGGGCGTGCTGCACGAGGCCAGGATGGCGGCGGCAGCGGCAGCGGCGATAGCGAGGCCGCGACGCGGAAGGGCCAGGCGCATGGTGATTTTCCCCACAAGAATGCAGCGGCGCTCTCCCGGCACCGCAGTCATGACGCCTTATAAGCCTTCCCGAGGGTTTTCCGACCGTTAATCCCCGACCGATCGTTCAACTCTCCGGCGCCCCAAGGCCAGGCTAGCCGTTCGGGCCGGCGTTCAATCTCTGGGTCGGGGACTGCCCGGGCGGGGGGGCGACCGGGGCAGTCCGGGGTGCGGTCGCCGGCGTCGGTGCGGCCTGCAGCGGAGTCGGAACGATCGTCGGCTCCGGAGGCGTCGAGGGCTGAAGCGGCTCCGGCGTGATCGCGGGCGAGCGCGACGGTGCGGGGCTGCTGCGGCCGCTCTGGGTCGGGTTGCCCACGGTGATGATCGCGGCCGGCAGGGCGGCACCCCGCGCACAGGTCGACAGGTCACGGATGACATGGCGACCCAGGCAGAACATGTCCTCATAGGTCGGGCGGGCGGCGGCCAGACACTGGAACAGGTTCAGCTTGGAACTGGCCAGACAGTCCTGGCTGGCGCGGTCGTACTGCAGGGCGTCGGTGTTGGCCCGCGCGTTGTCCCCGGCGGCCCCCAGGGCTGCGAGGGCGGCCATAGCGATGGCGTTGGTCACCGAGGGGGCATAGGGTGCGCGCCGCGTGCGTCCGGCCGTCACGCCCAGGCCCGATCCGCTGTTGGAGGCGGCGTAGAGGCGGGCGGTCTCGGAGCCCGACGGCGCGACAGGTCGGGACAGGTCCTTGATCGCCTGAAGCCGGCCCTCGCGGTCCGCCGGCGTGGCGCGGCCCCAGCCGTTCCGCTGATCGCCCGCATACTGGATGTTGTAGGCGTCGCTCTCGACCGAATCCGCGGCCGAACTGAGCGCGACGATGTCGGCTTCCAGCACCGACATGACCAGGCTGGCGGCGGCTTCCGCGCCGGGAAGGGTCGAGGCGTATTCGGGACTGGCGACGATGCGGTCGATGATCTGGCGCCGTGCCGAGGGCTCGGCCCCGGCCTGACGGACGCCTGAAACGAACTCGGGGGACTGCAGCGCCAGGATGGAGGCGTAGGCGACCAGACCTCGCGAAATCTGGTTGGCGTCGTAGGAGGCGCCGCGACGCAGCGCCGCCTGCACCGCTGCGGGGCTCGCGAAGCCGGCCTGGATCGTCGCCATGTCGCGGGTGAAGGTCAGATAGACCGCCGCCGACCGGGCGACGCTGTCGTTCAGGGTGACGGGAGGCGGCAGGCGGGCGGCGATGGCCGCGGCCTCCTGTGCCGCCGCGATCGATGCGACACGCATTTCCTCGGCCTGCAGTTCCGCCCGGCTGGGACCGCAACTCGTCAGCAGTCCCGCGACGGCGAGGGCGGCAAGGGTCCGGCCCTGGCTAAGGAAGGAAAGGCGCATTGGAAGTCCCCGAAATCTTGCTTTGACTGAAACTTCCAGTCCGGCGGTTTTGAGGCAAGGCGAGCGACGTTTTCGTGATCAATCGAACAGTTTGGAGACGGATTCCTCGTTGGCGATCCGACGGATGGCCTCGCCGATCAGGGGCGCGACCGGGACCGTGCGGATCTTGGAGCAGGACAGCACCTCGTGCGGCTGCTCGATTGAATCGGTGATGACCAGTTCCTTGAGCGGCCCGTCGGTGACGCGCTGGACCGCCGGGCCCGAGAGGACGCCGTGGCTGATGTAGGCGGAGACCTCTGTTGCGCCGGCCGCGATCAGGGCCTTGGCGGCGTTGACCAGGGTGCCGCCTGAATCGACGATGTCGTCGAACAGGATGCACTCGCGGCCCGCGACGTCGCCGATGATGTTCATGACCTCGCTCTCGCCCGCCCTCGGACGGCGCTTGTCGACGATGGCCAGGTCGACGTTGAGGCGCTCGGCCAGCGACCGGGCGCGCACCACGCCGCCGACATCGGGCGACACGATCATCAGATTGCCGCGCGGGTAGCGATCCCTGATGTCCTGGGCGAGCACGGGGGTGGCGACCAGATTGTCGGTCGGGATGTCGAAGAAGCCCTGAATCTGGCCGGCGTGAAGGTCCATGGTGAGGACCCGGTCGGCACCGGCGCGGGTGATCATGTTGGCGACCAGCTTGGCCGAGATCGGCGTCCGGCCTCCGGTCTTCCGGTCCTGCCGGGCATAGCCGAAATACGGCATGACCGCCGTGATCCGCCTCGCCGAGGCCCGAACCAGGGCGTCGATGCAGATCAACAGCTCCATAAGGTTGTCGTTGGCCGGATAGGAGGTCGACTGGATGACGAAGACGTCTTCGCCCCGGACGTTTTCCTCGATGACCGCGAACACCTCGTTGTCGGCGAAGCGTTTCACCTGGGCCTTGGTGAGGGGCATATCGAGGTGATCGGCGATGGCCTGGGCCAACGACCGGTTCGAGTTGCCAGCGAGCAGCTTCATCCGGTCATCCTTTCGCCGTCATCGGGCCGCCAATGACGTCAGTTCCGTCTTGCGCGCTCTTTAGCAGCGCGCCGGCCCGTATCAAGCCGTGATTGCCTTATCCGGCGCATGGCGCGTTGCGAACGCCGATGTTAGAGAACGCGATCTTGAGACCCGGCGAGCCTTAAGGCCCCGTCCGGGCGGCGTGTGATGAGGTTCCAGGTTGCCGACTTCCTTCCAGTCTTCGTCCGTTTCACGCCCGGTCGGCGTTGTCCTGATCGCCCTGGCGGCGGTGTTGACGCTGTCGGCGTGCAACGGCGGTCAGAATCGTCCGCGCCTTGCCTATGAGGAGCGGCCGGTCGAACTACTCTACAACACCGGCTACGAGCGTCTGCAGCGCAGCCGCTGGGCCGATGCGGTCGACTATTTCCAGGAAGTGGAGCGCCAGCACCCCTATTCGGAATGGTCGCGTCGCGCGATCCTGATGCAGATCTACGCCTACTACCAGAACGGCAATTACGAGGAATCGATCGCCGCTTCGGACCGGTTTATCCAGCTGTTCCCGGGCAGTCCGTCTGCCGCCTACGCCTTCTACATGCGCGCCACCTGCCACTTCGAGCAGATCGTGGACGTGGGCCGCGACCAGAACCAGGCCGAACAGGCCCTGGCCGGTCTGCGCGACGTGGCCCGCCGCTATCCGGGCTCGTCCTACGCCACCGACGCGACCGTGAAGATCGACATGGTCAACGATCAGCTGGCCGGCAAGGAAATGAACATCGGCCGCTACTACCAGCGCGCCAACCAGCCGCTGGCCGCCATCGGCCGCTACAAGGCCGTCATCGACAACGAGGCCTTCCAGCGCACCTCCCACACGCCCGAAGCCCTGTACCGTCTGGTCGAGGTCTATATGACGCTCGGTCTCAAGGACGAGGCGGAACGCAACGGCGCCGTGCTCGGCTTCAACTATCCGGGCAGCCCCTGGTACGCCGAGGCCTATGCCCTGCTGACCGAGGACGGCCGCCAACCTGAGACGGCCCCGACCGGTGAGCGGGAAAGCTGGCTGCGCCGGATCATTCCGGGCTGACCGTTCCCGGAGTGTTCTGGTCTAGACTGTCGGCGATGACGAATCGTTGCGCCAAATGCTGACCAGTCTTTCGATCCGCGACGTGGTGCTGGTCGACGTCCTCGATCTGGAGGTCGACGAGGGCCTGACCGTGCTGACCGGCGAGACCGGGGCCGGCAAGTCGATCATCCTCGACGCCCTGGGTCTTGCGCTCGGCGGACGAGGGGAGGCGGGCCTGGTCCGCTCCGGCGCCAGACAGGCCGTGGCCACCGCCGTCTTCACTGCGCCTGACGACGCTGACCTGATCGAATTGATTCAGGAGAAGGGCTTCGACGTGCCCCCGGGCGAAGCGCTGATCCTGCGTCGCGTCCTGTCCGCGGATGGCCGCAGCCGGGCCTGGGTCAACGACCAGCCGGCGGGGGTCGCGGCCCTGCGCGAAATCGGCGCGCGTCTGGTCGAGGTGCATGGCCAGCATGAAACCGTCGGCCTGCTGGACTGGAAGACCCATCGCGGATTGCTGGACGCCTATGGCGGTCTGGCACCGCAATTGGGCGGGGTCGCCGCCGCGTCTGAACGGCTGAAGGCCGCCGAGGCGAAGCTGGACGGCCTGCGCGCCGCCGCCGCCGATGCCGCCGCCCGGGCGGAAGAGATCGCACTGAACCTCTCCGACCTCGACGCGCTGGATCCGCGCGAGGACGAGGAGACGGAACTGGCCGGCGAACGCGCCGTCCTGGGCGCGGCGGAAAAGGCCGTGGCGGATCTCGCCGATGCCCGCGCCAATCTCGGCGGCGACAAGCTGAGCCAGAAACTGTCCGCCGCCCTCCGCGCCGTCGAACATGCGCGCCAGCGGGCGACCCAGGCGGGTGTCGAGGCCGATCATCCGGTGCTCGTCCGCCTGACATCCGCCGCCGAAGCCATCGACCGCACCATGGTCGAGGCCGCCGAAGCCATCGCCGAGGTCGACGCCGCCGCCAACGCCTTCGACTTCGAACCCGGCCGGCTGGACAAGGCCGAGGAGCGGCTGTTCGCCCTGCGCGCCGCCGCCCGCAAGCTCAACACCACCGTCCACGCCTTGCCGGCCCTGCGCATCTCGCTGCGAGAACAGCTGCGGCTGATCGAGGACGGAGCGGAGGCGATCACCAACGCCGCGCGCGACGCCGCCGTGGCGCGCGAAACCTATGACGTCGCGGCCAGCCTCCTGAGCTCCGGCCGCGAGGCCGCCGCCGATCGGCTGGCCAGGGCGGTGATGGAGGAACTCGGCCCGCTGAAACTGGACCGCGCCCGCTTCCGCGTGGCTCTGGAGCCCGTCGCCGAGGGGCGTCGGGGCCCGCTGGGCGTCGAAACCGCAAGGTTCGAGATCGCCACCAACGCGGGCACGCCCTTCGGCCCCCTGGACGCCATTGCCTCGGGCGGCGAACTGGCCCGTTTCGCCCTGGCCATGAAGGCGGCGCTGGCGGGGCGCGAAGACCAGCGCCAGCCGGTCATGATCTTCGACGAGGTCGATCAGGGTGTCGGCGGCGCTGTGGCCGAGGCCGTCGGCCAGCGACTGAAGCGCCTCTCCAACGGCGCCCAGGTTCTGGTCGTGACCCACAGCCCCCAGGTCGCCGCGCGCGGCCACGCCCACTGGAAGGTCCGCAAGGCAGACGCCGCCGGCGTTACCACCACCACTGTCGACACCCTCGACGATAGGGCACGCCGTGAGGAGATCGCCCGGATGCTGTCGGGCGCGACCATCACAGACGAGGCGCGGGCGGCGGCGCGGGCCTTGATCGGATGACCCCTAGGCGCACGTCGAGCGTGTGTTAGGGTTTGCGCATGCTGGGGAGTTGTCATGTCCTACGCCGCCGCCTTCGCTGCCCTCGCCCTGATCGGAACGACCCAGCAGACGGTGCCGCCGCCGACGGACGAATCCCGCGTGGGCGATATCGAGGTCGTCGGCGGCCGGTCGTTGCGAGAGGCGATCGATGTCTTCACCGACACCGTCGTCGCACCGCCCCGGGAGCAGAACCCGGCCCGCTGGCGTGACTTCGTCTGTGTTGGTGCCATCAACCTGCAGCGCGATGCCGCGCAGGCAATCATCGACCGGGTCTCACAGGTCGCGCTCGACATCGGTTTGGAGATCGGGGAGCCGGGCTGCAGCGCCAACATCCTGATCGTCGGAACGGACGACGGTCCGGCGATGGCGACGGCCATGGTCGACTACCGTCCGGCGATCTTCCGGCCCGGCTATTCAGGCGCGGCCCGCAGTTCGCTTCAGCTTGCCCGTTTCCAGCGGAACGAGGCACCCGTCCGCTGGTGGCATGTCGCCCTGCCCGTGATCGCCGACACCGGCGCAATCGCCGTCCGCATGCCGGGTGAGGGTCCGCCCTTCATCCCCGGCGGGAGCCGGCTCAGGACCGAGGTCCGCAATGATCTCGGCCGCGCCATCATCATCGTCGATTTCGCCCGCGCCGGCAGGGTGACCTTCGAGCAGTTGTCCGACTACGTCGCCATGGCCGCCTTCGCCCAGATCGACCCCGACGCCGACATGAGGGCCTTCCCGAGCGTTCTGAACGTCTTCAACGATCCGGGCGCAGCAGCGGGCCTGACCGACTGGGACATGGCCTGGCTGACCGGCCTCTACACTGCCGAACTGAACCGGCGCAGTCCCAGCCATACGGCGAGCGCGATCGGCAACATTATGGCGCGGGATCTTCAGATCCCGGCGACCGGCCGGGGTGATTAGGCCCGGATCGGCGGGGGTCTGAAGCTCGCCAGCGAGGCTCCCAGGCTACCGCGCGCAGACCTTCGACGGCGCCGGAGTCTCTTCGTTGGCGATCCAGCAGGCGCGGTCGCGAGGATCGCGACGATAGGTGCCCCCGATGGAGACGCGCTCATCGGGGCCGAACACCTCGAACAGCCCGCCTTCGCCGTCCGAGATCACCATGCGCAGGGCGATGTCCGGGCCATCCAGCTGGAAGCTGCCGTCGCCGAACAGCGAGGTGAAGGTGCAGTTCGTTTCCGGGTCGGTCCCGACCTGACAGCGGACCTGGCGCGCGCGGCCGGGGCTGTCCTCGGCGCTGATCGGCACGGGGGTGTAGGCGGCGGCCTGGGTCGGCGACTTGGCCGAGGTCGGGGCGGATGCCGGCGCGACCGGCGCAGCAGGCTTGGCGGCCGGGGTTGTCGCGGGCGGCTCGACCTCCGCCGCCTTGGCGGAAGGTGCGTCGGCCGAACCCTTGGCCTCGCTGCAGCCGGTTACGGTGAGGGCCGCGAAGGCGGCGGCCGCCAGAATTGCCAGACGCATGTGGTGTCTCCCTGATCCCATCTAACGAGTCGACGCCCACTGTTCCCGAAGCGTGGCCGTGGGTCCAGAGCGCGAAACACCATCGAGGGCTTTCGTCAGACGCCCAGGATCCAGCCTTCTTCGTCCTGCACCTGGGCGATCAGGGCCTCGTCGGTTCCCTTTTTCGGTCCGAAGGCGGTCGACAGTTCGCCGCGCTCGTCCATCAGGGCGAGATGCTCTGCGGTGGTGCGGACCTGGGCCTGATCCTTGAACTCGCCCTCGGCGGCGATGGTCGGCCACATCGAGGGCCAGACCTCGGCGACCAGGACCGACAGGGGTTCCACATCGGCGGGGTCCAGCGTCCGCCAGCCGGTGCCCAGCGGCCAGACGGCGCCCGACGGCCCCAGGCTCTCCAGCAGGCGACGCACCATCGGAATGCCGACCAGGGTCTGGCCGCCCACGGCGCCGGCCCCATGCATCTGCCAGTTCGACTTGGGCTGCAGCTTGCCCTTGCGCACGGCGTTCTCGGTCGCGCGGAATTCAGGGATGTCGCCGGTCCCTTGCGGCGGCTTGGTCGTGGTCAGCCAGCGTTGCGCCTGTTTGGCCGGCGCGCCCCACAGGGGCCAGGCCTCGTCGGTCATCAGCCGGTTCATCTTGGCCGCGACCTGATAGCGGTTGTTGGTGTTGTCTTCCTTGTCGACGATGTTGGAGGCGATGAATTTCCACATCGCGGACCACGCCGGCGTCTCGGTCAGCTTCAGGCGCGCGGCCGTTCCGACCGGGTAACCCAGCGAGAAGTCGAAGCCGACGAAGACCCGGTCGCCGCGCTTCCTGTGGTCCGCCAGGATGGACTTCAGCAGGGCCTCGCCCTCGGCCCGCGTCGCGACATTGTGGGTCTCGGTATAAAGGCGGAAGCGCACGTCGCGCTTGGCCACGCCGATCCAGACCGAGTTCTCGCCCAGCTTCTTGCCTTCGGCGGCGGTCCAGTCGGCAATGACATAGGCGTCGAACAGGCGGGCCACGGCGGGCTCCTTTGGGATACGCGAACGGAAGGATTGGGGCTTCTACCTCTCCTCCCCGTTGCGCAGCAATGGGGGCCATTCGTCTCCTCCCTGTTCGCCGCTTGGCGAATGGGGAGGTGGATCCGGAGCGAAGCGGAGGAGACGGAGGGGTTCTTTCCGCGCGAAGAACCCCTCCGTCAGCTCGCAAGGGCTCGCTGCCACCTCCCCATGCGCAAGCGCGCACGGGGAGGAGACCGGCGATCAGCCTTTCAGCAGCGCCTCGATGTGCGACAGCCAGCGGCGGCCCAGCCTCATGGCCTCGGGCGGCGACCCGGCGTGGCCCGGCGCCATGGCGTTCCACAGGGCCAGTTCGAACTCCGGATAGCGGGCGTCGGCAAACAGCAGCCTCAGGGTCACCAGCTCCGCGTCCGGGGCCATGATGTCCAGTGCCTTGCGCGCTTCGCCGCGGCGGACGCGCGCCACGACATGGCCGTCGACGATGACCTCGCCGCCCTCGACCTCGTCGAAACTGTAGACCAGCCCGTGCGCACCACGGTCCCACAGGACGGCGATCTGGCCGCCCTGGAAATCCAGGCCGGCGGCGCGGCCCTCGTTCGCCGAAATCGCCTCGGCCTCGGCGACGGCGCCCAGGGACTTCAGCATCGCCCGACGCAGCCGACGCTCCGGCTCCATCCACCAGTTCAGCGTCAGGGCGGCGGTGGTCAGGGCGGCGGCGGCCAGCGACACCAGCAGGATGACGCGCAAAGCCTCACCCATTTTCGGCCTCGCCCATCAGTCGGCGAGCTCGATCACGACCGGCACGTGGTCGGACGGCTTCTCCATGTCGCGGACGTCGCGATGGGTCTCGACACCGACGAACCGGTCTGCGGCCTGGGGCGACAGCAGGTGGAAATCGATGCGGATTCCGTTGTCCCTCTGCCAGGCGCCGGCCTGGTAGTCCCAGAAGGTGAAGGTCCCCGGCGGCTGGCGGCCCAGTTCCCCGGCCTCATACAGCCCCAGCCCTTTCAGCGCCCGGAAAGCGGCGCGGCTCCCGGGCTGGAACAGGGCGTCGTTGACCCAGGCGGACGGGGTCTTCGCGTCCTCTGGCGTGGGGATGACATTGTAGTCGCCGCACAGGGTGAAGGGCTCTTCCAGCGCCAGCAGGTCCCGCGCATGGGCGTTCAGCCGCGCCATCCAGCGCATCTTGAACTCGAACTTTTCGGTCCCGACCGGATTGCCGTTGGGCAGGTAGATGCCGCCGACGCGAACGGGTCGGGGCGCCTCGATCACCGCCTCGATGTAGCGGGCCTGGTCTTCCGCATCCTCGGTCAGCAGGTCCTGGCCGGGCAGGCCGCGTCGCACGTCCGAGACCGGAAACTTCGAGAGCAGGGCGACGCCGTTGTACGACTTCTGGCCATAGACCTCGACGTTGTAGCCCAGGCTTTCGAACGGCTCCCTCGGGAATTTCTCGTCGACCGTCTTGATCTCCTGGAAGCAGACGACGTCCGGCTGCGCCGCCTCCAGCCATGCGAGCACGGTCGGCAGGCGGGCGTTGACCGAGTTGACGTTCCAGGTGGCGATACGCATCGGCCGGACGCTAAGCGGCGTCGCCCGGCCCGGCAAGCGCCGCGCGCCAGCCGGGCCGATCTAAAAAGGCCCGGCAAGTAATCTGTCTTACTGAGGCGCTGCCGCAGCCGCCGTGGTCAGCCGGCAACCGCCGCCGATCCGCTGGGCCTGTTCGCAGGGATAGACGTTCAGCGGCTCGAACCGGGGCGAGAAGATCACGACATAGCCGCCGCCGGCACCGCATTTGGCTTCATAGACCCGGTTGCCTCCGGCGGAGCCCATGTAGCGGCTGCCGGTCACGTCGCATTCCGAAGCCGGGCTGCCGACCAGACGCGCCTTCAGCGTCGCGGCCGCCTCCTCGGGTGTCGAGAAGCGGCAGGTCGAGTTCTGGCTGGCGATGATCGCGCATTCGGTGGTGGCCCAGCCCGTCGCTGTCTTCTCGATCCGGTAGCCGTCCAGACCGGCGCAACCGATCTCGTAGATCAGGGTGTTCTCGGCCGTGCGTCCGAGCGGGACGCCCTCATCCACGGTGCAGGCGATCCCGGCTTCGGCGGCGTAGCCGGCCAGGGCGCGGGCGACGTCCTTGTTCTGGGCGATGACGCACTGGACGCCGACTTCGGCATTGGGATTGGCCGCGCGATCCGCCTCGGCCTGTCCTGCCAGCAACACGCAATCACGGGCCTCAGGGGGAATAGAGTTGACCAGGATATAGCCCGGCCCTGCGGCGCAGGCCGCCTCATAGGTCACGCGTTGCCTGTCGGTGGTCTGGCCGATCACATTGGCCTCGACGACGCGGCAGGTCAGGCCGGCGGCGTTGGCGATGCGCTGGGCCGCCATGGCCGCGGCGGGCCCCGAGGTCGCCAGCGGCGCGGTGGCGCGGGGCGCGCCCTCAGAAGGCGCAGGCGTGGCACCGGGGTCCTGGGGCATGCCCGATGATCCCGTATCCTGAGCGGAGGCGGGGAGGGCGGTCAGCGTCGACAGGGCGACAGCGAGGGCGGCTCCGAACGCTGCGATGGGGGAAAACTTTGACACGGCTACTGCTCCTGATCGGCAGGCCGAGCGTTGGTCCGGCGCTCGGGATTGGTCAAGCCTCCTGAGGCCGGAATTCCGAACCGGCGGGCTTCGGCCCGCCGGTTCGGGTCTCGATTACTGCGGCGTCGCCGGCGGGACTTCTGCAGCCGGGGCTTCCGGCACGATGGTCAGACGGCAGCCGCCGCCGATGCGCTGGGCGGTTTCGCAGGGATAGACCTGCTGCACGGCGTACTGTGGGTTGAAGCGCACGATCAGGCCGTTGCCGGCGCCACATTTGGCTTCATAGAAGGCACCGTTGGCATTCGCGCCCATGTAGCGGCCCTCGGTCACCTCACAGGGCGCGGCCTCGCTGCCGGCCAGACGGGCCTTCAGGGTCGCCGCAGCCTCGGTGGGCGTGGTGTAGCGGCAGGCCGCGTTCTGCGTCGATATGACCGCGCATTCCGTCGTCTTCCAGCCGGTCGCTGCCTTCTCGATCCAGTAGCCGTCGGCGCCGTTGCAGCCGATCTCGTAGATCAGATTGCCTTCGCTCGACTTGCCGATGGAGGCACCCTGGTCGACGGAGCAGGAGACGCCGGCCTCGCGCGCATAGGCCGAGAGGACCCGCATGACGTCCGTGTTCTGGGGCAGGACGCACTGGGTGCCGACGGCGGCGAGCGGATCGCGGGCGCGGTCGATCTCAGCCTGTCCGGCCAGCAGGACGCAGTCGACGGCCTGGGGTGGAGCCGAGCCGATCAGGATATAGCCCGGTCCGGTGGCGCAGGCCGCTTCATAAGTCGCCGCCTGTTCGGCCGTCAGACCCAGGAGATTGGCCTGGATCACCTGGCAGGCGACGCCGGCGGCGGAGGCGATCTGCTGGGCCGCAGCGGCATTCGCTTCCGGGGTCGGGGCGGCCGGGGCTTGCTGCTGCTGCCGACGCGGCGATCGCGAGGGAGTCACGCGCGCCGTCGGGGCCGTGACGACCGGCTCGGTCGGCGCGGTGCCGTATCCCGTGCCCCTGTCGTTCGGGTCCTGGGCCGAGGCGGGCGATGCGATCGCCACGACCATCAGTGCGGCTCCGCCGATGGCGGCCAAGGTTTTCATGAACATGGCGGTCTCCCTGAACTGTCCCGAAAGCCTTGGCGGGCCACCGGGACGAGGTCAAGGCGGACACGCCCGCCGGGCGGTCTCCGGCGCCGGCCTCTAGGGCTGGGTCGGCGGGACTTCGGCAGCCGGGGCTTCCGGCACGATGGTCAGGCGGCAGCCGCCGCCGATGCGCTGGGCGATTTCGCAGGGATAGACCTGCTGTACGGCGTACTGCGGGTCGAAACGCACGATCACGCCGTTGCCCGCGCCGCATTTGGCTTCCCAGAAGCCACCGTTGGCGTTCGCGCCCATGTAGCGGGCCTGTATCACGTCGCAGGCGGCGGCTTCGGCATTCGCGGCGAAGCGGGCCTTGAGCGAGGCGGCCTGCTCCTGGGCGGTCGAGAACTGGCAGGCCAGCGTGGCGTCCAAAACCTGGGCGCATTCGGTGGTCTTGAACCCGCCGGTGGCCAGACGCTGAAGGACGTATCCGTCGACCCCGTCGCAGCCGACCTCGTAAAGCTCCTCGCCGCCGATCTGCTTGCCCGTGGGGCCGCCCTGGTTCGGCACGCAGGGCAGGTTGGCCTGGCGGCCGTAGTCCACCATAACCCGCATTACGTCGGTGTTCTGGGGCATCACGCAGGTAATCTCAGTGGCTCCGGAGGGATCGGCCGGGGCGGCCGGGGCACCGGCAGCGGCTGCGCGCTGTCGGGCCAGGGCGTCAGCCAGCAGCACGCAATCAAATGTCTGGGGCGGCGTCGAGGCGATCAGAATATAGCCGGGTCCCACCGCACAAGCGGTCTCATAGACCCGCGACTCTGCGGACATGACCGACAACAGGTTGGCCTGGCTCACCTGGCAAGCCAGGCCTGCCGAAGCGGCCAGTGTCTGGGCGGCGGCGAGGGTTTCTTCTGCCGTCGGGGCCGCGGCCTCCGCCCGGTTGCTGCGGTTCGGCTGGCGCCGGTCGCCAAAGGTGCGACGGTTCTGGTCCTGAATGGCGCGGCCGTCGGCACCGGGCGCCATGGTGTTCTGGGCCTGGGCCGGGCTGCCGGTCAGTGCGACCAGGGCGACCACCGCGCCGAGCGCGGCCATGAAGGTGGACTTGAACACGAGGGGGCTCCTGGATCGCTTTGACTTCCGTGCGAAGCCTTGGCGACGGCACGGGGCGAGGTCAAGACCGACATGCGGCCGAAGCTGGACGCCGCCGTCGGCTTGCGACTATGTTGGGCGCGTTGCGATTGGAGACGGACTTGGCGGACGGCGTTATCACCAGCGAAGGCGAGACCGGGACCGGCGGCGAGGGTCTGCGGGGCCTGACCTATCCGCTGGGCGCGCCACCGGCCCCCGGGGAGGCGATACAGGCGGCACCCGGCGTGCTCTGGCTGCGTCTGCCCCTGCCGATGCAGCTCAACCACATCAATGTTTACGCGATCGAGGACGGCGACGGCTGGGCCGTGGTCGATACCGGCATCCGCACCCCGGACTCCATCGCGGGCTGGGAGGCGGCCCTGACCGGCCCCCTGGGCGGCAAGCCGGTCACCCGCGTCATCTGCACCCACATGCATCCCGACCACATCGGCCTGGCGGGCTGGCTGTGTCAGCGGTTCGACGCGCCCTTGCTGATGACCCAGCTGGAATACGTCACCGGTCGGATGCTGGTCGCCGACAACGGCCCGGCGCCCGAGGCCGGTGCGATCTTCTGGCGCGCCGCCGGTTGGGACGAGGATCGTATCGAACGCTATCGTCAGACCTACGGCATGTTCTCCAAGGGCGTGGCCCCCATGCCCGCCGACTACCGGCGCCTGACCGGGGGCCAGGTCCTGTCCATCGGCGACGAGGACTGGACCATCGTCATCGGCAACGGCCACAGTCCCGAGCATGCCTGCCTGTGGCGCCGGTCGGACAATGTCTTGATCTCCGGCGACCAGATTCTGCCGCGGATCTCGTCGAACATCTCGGTCTGGCCCACCGAGCCCCTGGCCGATCCGCTGCATGACTGGATGACCTCGCTGGACAGGCTTGGCGACCTGCTGCCGGCCGAGACCCTCGTCCTGCCCGGCCATGGAGAGCCGTTCACCGGTGTTCTGCCGCGCATCGAGGCCCTGAAACGGGGCCACACCGTGTCGCTGAAACGGCTGGAGCGGACGCTGCGCGAGCCGAAGCGGGCCATCGACGTCTTCGCCTCCCTGTTCGCTCGACCGGTCGGGGACAGCCTGCTGGGCATGGCCACGGGCGAGGCCATCGCCCACCTCAACTATCTGGCCGGTCAGGGCCGCGTGCGCCGCGAACGCGACGCCGACGGCGTCGACTGGTGGAGCCTCACCCAAACGGAGACCGCATGAGCGACCCCATCCGCAGCGAACTGTCCAACGGCGTCCTGACCGTCACCTTTGCCCGGGCAGAGAAGAAGAACGCCATCACCCAGGCGATGTACGCCTTGCTGGCCGAGGCGACCAACCGCGCCCGCACCGACGACGCCGTCCGCGTCCTGTTGTTCAAGGCCGAGGGCGACAGCTTCTCGGCGGGCAACGACATCGCCGACTTCATCGCCATCGGTGCCCAGGGCGGCGGCGGGCAGGTCGTGGATGCGCCGGTGTTCCAGTTCCTGAAATCTCTCGTCGAGATGGACAAGCCCGTGGTTGCCGCCGTGCGCGGCCGGGCCGTCGGCATCGGCCTGACCCTGCTGCTCCATTGCGACATGGTCGTCGTGGCCGAGGATGCGCTTCTGTCGGCGCCCTTCATCAACCTGGCCCTGGCACCCGAGGCGGCCTCGTCCCTGCTGCTGCCGCTGGCCGTCGGCCACCAGCGCGCGTTCGAGATCTTCGCCCTGGGCGAGCCCATCGACGGCAGGACGGCCCTGGCCTGGGGCCTCGCCAGCCGCGCCGTTCCCGCCGCCGAGGTTGATGAGGTCGCCGACGGCCTGGCCGCGAAACTGGTCGCCCGCGCGCCCAATTCGCTGCGCAAGACCAAGCGGTTGATGCGTGACGCCGAGGCCCTGTGGGCCCTGATGCTGCGGGAGGGAGAGGCCTTCGGCTCCCAGATGTCCAGCCCCGAAGCCATGGAGGCCTTCATGGCCTTCACCCAGAAGCGGGCGCCGAGCTTCGGCTAGAGCATGATCGCTTGAGACAGAACCGCTTCGCGGTTCTGGCGAAGGCGTGAATCATGCTTTCGCTCATATCTGGAGCCCGATTCACCGCATCGGCGGAGTCCCGTAGCGATTCCTCCTCTACGGATCAGGCTCCAGGGCGGGTCTCGCGACCCTGTGAGGCGTGGATCGGGTCGAGACAGGCGGGTCCGTCCCTTGGCTCCCGGCTGTGGCCTCCGACAACCAGAGCAGGATCAGCCAGGACGTGGTTTTCTGGCAGGCGCGTTGAAAGCCGCTCTGGTCATTGGCTTTTCTTCCGGCTTTGACCGAACCGGGTCAGCGCTGGAATGGCCAGAAAGATGATCCACTGGTTCATCGGCAACACCGTTCCAAGACGCGTCAAGCCGTAGAAGACGAAGAGCGCTGCAAAGCCAAGCTGGAGGCCGGACAGGATCGCCTCAAGGGCCGGATCATGGCGCTGGGCCAACACCCACAGGCCGCCAGCCAGAACCACCAGGACCATTGTGATCATATGCCATAGGACTGCTGCAAATGCCGCCAGAAATGGATCACTCAACGCCGCCTGCAGCGGGTCGTGAACTTCGGGGCCGCCTCCGAACACATGAAGCAGAGTGGTCAGCCCCATCAGGGCGGCAGCAAGACGAGTCCAGATCATTTCATTCTCCATACGCTTGCGTATGGGCTAGGCGGTCCGCTTGCGCCTGTCAATACGCTACCGTATGGTAATGGCATGACGCCACGCTCCGGCCATCGTCTGACTCCTGAAGATTGGCTGATGGCCGGTTTTCGGGCCTTGGCGCGTCTCGGGCCCACTGCCCTGAAGGCAGAGGCCCTGGCGCGCGACCTCGGTGCCACAAAGGGGTCCTTCTACTGGCACTTTACGGATTTACCCGATTATCTGACCCGCTTGATCCGGCTCTGGGAAAAACGTGCTTTTGACAGCGTCATCGCGCAGCTCGACCCGGCAGCCCCGCCTCGATCGCGGCTGGAACAGTTGTGCTTTATGGCTGTCGGATTTCGTGATCCGTCCTATGGAGGTGCTGCACTGGAACCCGCGCTGCGCGCCTGGGGGCTGGGGTCACCGGATGTGGCGCGGGCCATTGCCCGAATGGATGCACGCCGCATTGCCTACCTCGGCAGCCTGTGCCGAGACGCAGGAATTGAAGACCCGGATGCGCCGTGTGCGCTCTATGCCATGACCATCGGGTTGGAGGTCCTTGACAAGAAAGACGCGCAAGGGAGCATGCGTTTGCTGCTGGCGGGCCTTTGAGGTTGGGCATGGTTCGTCCTGAGCCGCCTGAGCCACCCGCGTCTCTCTTCCTTCATTGGCCTGTAGAGAAGCGGGGACCCGGGCGGACGACGGATGCTTGCCTTGATCCCGCCGCCCATTGCCCCTAGGTGCGCGCGCCATGAGCGCCGAGCCCATCTTGTCGAACAGCCTCCGCATCACGCCGGAAACCGACGCCGACCGTGACGAGGTCGACGCCCTGGTGATGGCTGTCTTCGGCCCGGGGCGGTTCGCCAAAACCGCCGAGCGTATCCGCGAGACCGCGCATCTGGCCGCTGCCTTTACGGCCCGGGAAGGCGGCCGGCTGATCGGCTCGGTGCGCCTGTGGTCGATTACAGTGGACGGCCTCGACGCCCTGTTCCTCGGTCCCATCGCTGTGGCGAAGGCTGCGCGCAGCGGCGGCCTCGGGGCCGATTTGGTCGGCGTCTGTATCGGCGAGGCGCAGGGCCGGGACGTCGCCGGCGTCCTGCTGGTCGGCGACCCTCCGTATTTCCAGCGCTTCGGCTTCCAGTCTGCGCCTGACGTCCGCCTGCCCGGGCCGGCCGACCCGCGCCGGGTCCTGTGGCTATCGATCACCAGCGCCGCTCCGTCGGGTCTCGCCCTTCCGGCCTAGCTGTTGAGGCTCCACATCTAGGCGGCGAAGCTCACGACGTGGATCTGGTCTGCCCGCGCTCTGGCCTGCATCAGGTCATACGCCGCCTGCATTCGCATCAGAGTATCGGCCTTCAGGCCGAAGCCCTTCTCGAACCGGATGGCCATTTCTGCCGACAGGCCTGCGCGCTCGTTCAACAGACCACTCATCGCCTGACGCGTGACGCCGAGCCGTTCCGCCAGGTCCGTGACGCTGATCCCGCGCGGCTCGATGATCTCGGCGCGTAGCCAGGCTCCGGGATGAACCGCGAAGCTGGAGTGAAGGGTGATGGCCATCAATGCGCGTTCCCTCGGAAGGTCGTTGCGGGCCATGTATACCATGACCCGCCCATTCTTTCGTCATCCTCCGGCAAGCCGCCCCTTGGCGGCGCAGACCGGGGGACCCAGCGGCGCCGAAGGCGATCTGTTCAAGCGCGACGTCGGAAAACGGCTCAACCTAGCGACCGTTTCGCGCTCGCGCGCGCCTCCCCCGGTCCGATCTTCGATCGGCCGGAGGATGACGAGGCGTCCCCCGGTCTCCGCTTCGCTGCGCCGGAGGATGACGAAAGGGAGGTGTAACGGAAGTTCGGACCGCATCGTCGCCGCCGGAGTTTTCCATCTGGACCCCGGACCTAGTTTATCCTCGGGCCGGCATTGCCGGACCCGTGGGCAGGGGTGCACGGTGAGATGAATGAGCGCTTCCGAACCATCCCAGGGTCTCGCCGGAGTAACGGCCGCGGCGAAGCAGGCCCCCGGTCGCGGCCTGCCGCCGGTGCATCTGTGGCATCCCGACCATTGCGGAGACATCGATATCGTCATCCGCGCTGACGGCACCTGGATGCACGAAAACTCGCCTATCGGCCGGGCCGAGCTGGTGCGGCTGTTCTCCACCGTCCTGCGCCGTGACCCGGACGGCTACCATCTGGTCACGCCGGTCGAGAAGATGCGGATCGAGGTTGAGGACCTGCCGTTCCGCGCCGTGACGATGCAGCGTGACGGCGACGACCTGGTCTTCACCACCGACGTCGGCGACGAGACGCGCGCCGGCCCCGACCACCCTATCGTCGTCCAGACCGACCCGGCGACCGGCGAGCCCGCGCCCCGCGTCCACGTCCGCGCCGGCCTCGAAGCCCGCATCGTCCGCACCGTCTTCTACGACCTGGTCGAGATGGCCGAGGAACGCGACGGCCGGCTGCAGGTCCAGTCCGGTGGAGTCTGGTTCCCGCTCGGCCCGCCTGGAGCCGGCGTCGAATGAGCCATGCGACGCTGAGGGACCGGCTGGCCGAAAAACTGGCGCCGGTAGAGAGCTGGCGGGCGGAGACGCGCGCCGTCCGCTCCGACTTCGACCTCAACCCCGGTGCCTCGCGCTGGACGCCCGGCCCGCTCAAGCCCGCCGCTGTCCTGATCCCGATCATTGCCAATCGGGAAGGGGCCTGCGTCCTCCTGACCCGCCGCGCTGACAGCCTGAGCAAACACACCGGACAGGTCGCCTTCCCCGGCGGCCGGCTGGATCCGGGTGAGAACGCCGTCGAGGCCGCCCTGCGCGAGGCGAGGGAGGAGATTGATCTCGATCCCGCCGCCGTCACCGTGCTGGGTCTGTCCGACGCCTATGAGACCGGTACCGGCTATCTGATCACTCCGGTGATCGGCTGGATCGACGCCCTGCCGCCCCTGACCGCCTCGCCCGCCGAGGTGGCCGAAATCTTCCAGGCCCCCTGGGACTTCCTGATGGACCCGGTCAACCACAGCCGCGACCATCTCGAGGCCCCCGCCGGTGTCAAACGGTGGTTCTGGGCCATGACCTGGAACGAGCAGTATATCTGGGGCGCGACGGCCGGGATCATCCGGGGCCTGCGCGCGCGCCTCTACGGCGACGAGCCGAACCTGCCCGCCGCGGCGGCCGAGGACGCGGCATGACCCGGCTGGAGAAACAGCCCTGGCTGACCAGCCCCGCCACGGTCGCCGTGTTCGACGCGCTGGAGGCGGCGGGCGGCCCCGACTGCGCGCGCTTCGTCGGCGGCTCGGTGCGCAACGCCCTGGTCGGAAGACCGGTCGATGACTTCGACATCGCTACCCGGCTCAAGCCGCAGGACTCCATGGCCGCGCTGAAGAAGGCCGGGATCAAGGTCGTGCCCACCGGCCTCGCCCACGGCACGGTCACGGCCGTCTCCGGGAAGAAGCCCTACGAGATCACCACCCTGCGTCGCGACGTCGAGACCGACGGCCGTCGGGCCGTGGTCGCCTTCACCGACGACTGGGCCGAGGACGCCGCGCGTCGCGACTTCCGCCTGAATGCCCTCTACGCCGACCGCACGGGCGCGATCTTCGATCCGACCGGGCAGGGGGTGGCAGACGCCCTCGCCGGTCGCGTCGTTTTCGTCGGCGATCCGAAGACCCGGATCGAGGAGGACTATCTCCGCATCCTGCGATTCTTCCGCTTCTTCGCCTGGTACGGCCACGCAGAGCCCGACGCCGAAGGTCTCGCCGCCTGCGCCGCCCATGCCGATGGGTTGGCGCGGCTCTCGGCCGAGCGGGTGTCGAAGGAATTGGTGAAGCTTCTCGCCGCGCCCGACCCCCGCCCGGCCGTCCATGCGATGCGCGACGCCGGGGTATTGAACCGCCTGTTCCCGGCCATCGATGATCTCGGGGCCTTCGACGCCATCTGCGAGGCCGGCGACGACGCGGTCCTGCGCCTGTCAGCCCTGCTGCCGGACGATCCTCCCGCCGTGGCCGGAATCGCGCGGGGCCTGCGTCTGCCCAGGGCCGTGGAGATGCGTCTGGCCGCCGCTGCCGAAGGACCGCTCGATCCGGCGACGGGCGAGCGTGAACTGCGCGCCCTGACCTACCGCCTCGGCAAGGAGGCCGTCCGTGACCGCATCCGGCGCGGCGGGGCGATCCGGCCCGGCACGGACACCGCGACGCCGCTGGCCCTGATCGAGACCTGGCCGGTGCCTCGCCTGCCGGTCGGCGGCCGGGATCTCGCCCGGCTGGGCGTCGAACCCGGCCCGGAGCACGGTCGCATCCTGAAAGCCTTCGAGGCCGGGTGGATCGCCGACGACTTCCCCGCCGACGGCCATCAGCAACGGCTTACCCGCCTGCTGACGCATCCCGGACGAAGCGGGTGATGATCGGCCGGTGGTCCGATCCGGTGGGCAGTCCCAGCCTCCGCTCCACCAGCGCGAGATCGGGCGTGCGATAGACCTGATCGATGGTGATGCCGGCGAAGGCGGGCAGCCGCGTCGGCCAGGTCCCCGGCCAGCCCGGGGCCGGGATCAGCCCGCCGTCGGCCTTGATGATCCTGCCGATCCGGCCGCTCGAAACGCTGTTGAAATCCCCCGCGGCGATCACCGGTCCCTTGATCGACCGCGCCCACGCCGACAGCCCCTCCGCCTGACGGATCTGCTCCCACTGGATCTGATAGGGCCAGGGCCGGGTCATGTGCACGCCCGCGATCGTGACCGGGCCGAGCGGTGTTTCCGCCAAGGCGCCCACCACGTGGAGCGCGGGGACTCTCAGCCGAATGTCCCGCAAGGGCCGCCGCGAGGCGATCATCGACAGGGCGGGCCCGCTGGGTCGATCCAGCCGTCCGGTGGCGACGCGGTTCGGATAGCCGGCCAGCACCCGGTCGATGGCCGCCATCGGCGCATCGCCGACCTCGACCAGCACCACGACGTCGGCATCCGCCGCCGCGATGGACGTCGCGATCGCCTCCACATCCGTGTTCAGCGCGTGCAGGTTGGCGGAATAGAGGGTGAAGTCCGGCGATCCGCCCTCAGGCTCTCCGCGCGGCGCCGCCCACTGGCGAGATCCTGACGCCAGAACGAGCAGGCAGACAATCACCGCCGCTGCGAACAGCCTGCGCCCCCGCAAAAGTCCCGCGGCCGCCAGCCCGACAACCGCCGCGATCAGCGCCGGTCCGGTGAACTGCGCCAGGATATCGACCCACCGGTGCCCGACCCCGCTCAGACCCGCCAGCGCGATCCCGAGCGGGCCCAGCAGCGCCAGCCCAAGTGCCACGGCCGCGACCAACCGTGCATGCGAAAGGACTCTGTCAGTCACGAAGACTTGCTATCCATGGTGAACACGGGTCGATGTGGCGCGTTGACCGGTCGCTTGGAGGGCGAAATGGCGAAGCGATCCATCGGGGATATCGAGAAGATCTGGTCCAATGTCGAGGGCGTCAAGAAACTGTCCGACCGGGCTGTCGGCTTCGGTCCCTTCGGCATCGGTCTGGACGGCCTGCTGACCTGGATCCCGATCGTGGGCACGGTCTACAGCGTCGGTGCCGGCGGCTGGCTGCTGATCCAGGCGGCGCGGGCCCGGGCCACGCCCGGCACCCTGCTGCGGATGATCGGCTATCTCGGCGTCGACAGCGCCACCACCCTGGTGGGCGAGGCGGTGCCCTTCGCCCCCGATGTGGTCGACTTCTTCTTCCCCGGACACCTGATGGCGGCCAGGGCGCTGCAGAAGGACATCGAGTCGACGCACTGGGTCGAGGCGAATGAGCGCGACGCCCGCGCTTCCGGCGACCACGACCGGCACGTCGCCACGATGAGGGCCGATCCGGCAAAACGGCGTGTCGTCTATCTGCACGACTGAAGCCCCTGTTTCGCTTGACGGATCGGTCGGGGCCAGCCCTAGTCCCGACGATCGAGACCGCCCCGGACGCCCTGAATGACCCCGATGCTGACGCGAGACGAACTGGCCGTGGCGCTCGGCAACGCGGGCGGCGGCGACCGGGCCGCGTTCAGGATCGTTTATGAAGCGACCTCCGCGAAGCTATTGGGCGTGTGCCTGCGTATCTTGGCTGACCGCCAATTGGCCGAGGACGTCTTGCAGGACACCTATCTCACCGTCTGGAGGAAGGCTTCGACCTTCGACCCCGCGCGCGCGAGCCCGATCACCTGGCTGGTGACCATCGCGCGCAACCGGTCGATCGATCGTCTGAGGTCGGCCGCGCCGATGCGCCGTACCGCCCCGGTCGAGGACGCTCACGACCTGGCGGACTCCGCCCCCCTGGCCTCGGACGTGATCGAGACGGCCGATGAAGTGGGCCGTCTGAACGCCTGTCTCGACACCCTCGAGGACAAGGTTCGCAACGTGATCCGCACCGCCTTCATGGAAGGCGTGACCTATGACGCCCTGGCCAGCCGCGAGAACGTGCCTCTGGGCACGATGAAGAGCTGGATCCGCCGGGGGCTGCTGAGGCTGAGGAGCTGCCTCGAATCATGACCGATCTTCCCCAAGACGAAGACCGTGCCCTGGCCGGCGAACTGGCCCTGCGCGTCCTGTCGCCCGCCGAGGAGCGCGCAGCCCGGGCCCGCGAGGCATCCGATCCCGCCTTCGCCGCCGATGTCGAGGTCTGGAACGAGCACCTGGCCGGATTCAGCGCCGGGATTTCGCCCGTCCAGCCCTCTGTCCTTGTCTGGCCTCGCATCGAGGCCGGCATCGCCGCGCCTGCCGCCGCCCCCTCTGCGGCCAACGACAACCGCGCCGGCTTCTGGCGGGCCTGGGCCGTCGGCTCGACCGGCCTGCTGGCCGCCAGCCTCGTCGCCGTCGCCATCCTGGTCGCGCGCCCGGCCCCCGCGCCCATCGTGCAGCCGGCTCCGGCCGGCGGCGTGACCCGCGTCGCCAACATCGCCATGACCGAGGGCGGGGCACCCGTCGTCGCCCTGGCCTACGACAGTGCGACCGGCAATCTGTTCATCGCCCCCACCCAGGCCATGGATGGCGTCAGCGCGGTGCCGCACCTGTGGCTGGTCAAGCCGGGCGATGCGGGGGTCCAGCTGATCGGCGCCATCGACGGTTCGGCCGCGTCGCATCACCACCTGACCGACGTCCTGGCCTCCACGGCGGGTCAGGCGGTCGCCGTCGCGATCTCCATGGAAACGCCGGGCCACACCCCCGCCGGCGACAAGCCCGACGGTCCCGTCGTCGCCAGCGGCGAGCTTCAGTCTCTCTGAACCGCATCCGGCGGCCCCGGCCGTCCGTAGTGTCTTCTGACCGGGTCGCATCGGCACCGCCTTGCGCGATGCCGTGGGTCCTGACAGCCGCGATCTGGTCAGCGGGGAGGCCTCCCGGCCCCTCCATTGGTCTCCCCGCACGCCCGTTTCCGGTGATACCCATCAACGGATCGACCCAGGACCCCAATGAATTCAAGGGCCGGCTCTATTTAGAGCCTTTGAACGCGCGGGCCTCGGGGGCGCCCGCACACTGATCTCCGCATTCCAACGGAGATCGAAATGCCTTCGAACCACAGTGCGCGACTGGACCTGCCCTATCTGGCGGCCGGTCAGCAGCAGAAACACGTCACCGTCAACGAGGCCCTGACCCGGCTCGACGTCCTGGCCCAGACAGCGGTGGTCAGCCGCACGGCCGCGGCCCAGCCCATCGACCCTGACGACGGCACCCTCTACATCCTGCCCGCAACCCCGACCGGCCCTGTCTGGTCGGGGTGGTCAGAGGGCGATCTGGCCCGGGCGGAGCTCGGCGGCTGGACGCGCGTGCCGGCCCCGACGGGGACGCTGGCCGTGGTCCTGGACGAGGGCACCCTCGTCATGCGCGGCGAGGATGGCTGGAGCCCGTTCCCGGGCCGGCTTCAGGACATCAGCCGGTTCGGCCTGAACACCACTGGGGATGCCGACAACCCTTTCGCGGCCAGGCTGAACAAGGCGCTGTGGACGGCCCTGTCCACCGGCGACGGCGGCGACGGCGACCTGCGTTTCACCTTCAACAAGGACGGCCCCGCCGACGTCCTCTCGCTGATGTTCCAGAGCGGCTACGGCGGCCGGGCCGAGCTGGGCCTGATCGGCGACGACGACCTGCGTCTGAAGGTCAGCCCTGACGGCTCGGCCTGGAACGAGGCCCTCCGCATCGACAAGGATGACGCCCGCGTCTGGTTCGCCCACGGCGCGACCCGGGCCGAGACCGTCCGTCTGACGACCGGCGGAGCCTTCACCCCGCCCGCCTGGGCCCGGCTGCTCATCGTCACGGCGTTGGGGGGCGGAGGCGGCGGAGGCGCGGGCGCGTCCGGAACCAGCGGAGTCCGTCAGGGCGGAGGCGGCGGGGGCGGCGGCGGCCTGTCCCGGGCCATCTGGCGCGTCGAGGATCTGCCCGGCGATCTGGCGATCACGATCGGCGCGGACGGTGCATCCGGGGCATCGGGCGGCGACACCCGGATCACGTCGTCCGGCGTCACCCTGCTGACCGCGCGCGGCGGCGGCGCGGGCCAGTCCGGCGCCTCGGGCGGGGCGGGGGGCGCGGCCGGTCCCGGCGTGAGCGGCGGCAATAGCGGCGGCGCGGCCTCGGCGACCGCGACGGCGGGTGCGGGCCAGAGCCTGATCTGCGCCGGAGCCCCGGGTGGTGGCGGCGGCGGTGGCGGGCTCGACGCATCGAACGTGGCGCGGGCCGGCGGTACGGGTGGCTCCGGCGGGGTGCTGGCCTGCCCCGGCCACGGCGGCGCGGGCGGGGTCTCGGCGGCCGGTGCGGCCGGATCGGCCCCCGCCTCGATCCTCGGAGCCGCCGGAGGCGGGGGCGGCGGTGCAGGCGCGGCGACCTCTGGCGCGGGCCTCACGGGCGGCGCGGGCGGCAACTACGGCGCGGGCGGGGGAGGCGGCGGCGCAGGCGTTTCTGCCGGTGGCGCGGGCGGATCCGGGTCCGGCGGGATCGTCCAGATCCTGATCCAGGGATGAGGCCGATGCCGCGCCCCGACGTCGATCCCCTCTTCGACGGCCCCGCCCTCGACGGCCTCAGCCCGCTTCTGGATATCGACGCGCTGGATTTCCCGCGTCGCCTGTCCCGCGACGAAGGCCGTCGCGCCGCCGGGCCCGACTGGTTCTGGACCCATCCCACCCTCGACGAGGACTCCCACAATGATTGAGAACAACCCCCAAACGCCGTCCCAGCTCCCAGCTCCACCCCTGGCCGAGGGGCGATGGCTGTGGCGCCGGCTCTATGTCTTCGCCGCCAGCTTTGCCCTGTGGCGATCCCTGTCCGCCGTTGTCCACCGGACCGAGCCCGCCGCCCTCCCGGCCGTGGCTTCCGGCCTGATGTCTCTGCTGGCCCTGACCCTGGTCCTCTATCTGGTCGCGCCGACGGCCCAGCAGCTGGTCGCCCTGCTGGTCAATCTGCGCCTGCGCCTTGCCGACGGAGGGCCGCGATGAGCTTTCGTCTGTCCGCTCGCTCCCGCGCCCGGCTCAAGGGCGTCCATCCTGCCCTGACCGGGGTCATCGAGGCGGCCATTCTGATCACGCCGGTCGACTTCATGGTCACGGAGGGCCTGCGCACGAAGGAGCGGCAGGCGGCCCTCGTCCGCGCCGGTGCCAGCCGCACCCTGAGCTCGCGCCACATCACCGGCCATGCGGTCGACGTCGCGGCGAGGGTCGACGGCGCGATCCGCTGGGATTGGCCGCTCTATCCGCGCATCGCCGAGGCCATCAAGGCGGCGGCTCAGGCCAGGGGCGTGGCTCTGGTCTGGGGCGGTGACTGGCCGCGCCTGCGTGACGGTCCGCATTTCGAGCTGGATCGGAGGGTGTTTCCATGAGGCCTCCGGTCCTCGGAACCCTGACACCGCCGGGTTGGCTGGCGATCGGCATCGCTGCCGTCGCGGCGGCCGCCGTTGTCCTCGGCGGCCTCGGCTTCCGCTGGGATCCGTTCGACCTCGGTCGCCGACGCCTCGACCGCGCCGAAGCGTCCGCCGCCACGGCTGTCGAGGAGGCCGCCGCGCGGTCGGCCGAGGCCCACGGCCAGGCCGGTCAGGTCGCCCGCCTCGACGCCGCCGTTCAATCCGCCGTGACGCTGGACCGCGTCACCATCCGATCCATCCAGACTGCGAGAACCGCCGATGACGCCTCTCTTCCGCTGCCGGCCGATCGCGTTGATCGCCTGCGCGACCATGACCGCGAGCTGTGCCGGATCGCCGCCGACCTCATCGGTTGCCGCGCCCCGCCTGACCCTGCCGACGATCGCGAGCCGGCCGTGTGAGTTGCACCGCCTGCCGGACGCTCCGACCGTGGGTGATCTGGAGGCCGGCTATATGACCCGCGGCCGCCAGATCGCCGACTGCGATGCGGCCCGACGGCTGGCTGTGGAGACACTTCTGGCCGAACGCACCGCCGGGGAGAGGGCGCGAACGCCGTGAAGACGCTCCGATGTTGCACTGTCTTGCACTCTGGTTTGGCCGAAACAGTGCAACGCACCCGGCATTTCCTGCCGGGTGCCCGGCATTTCCTGCCGGACGGCCCCTGAAACGGCAAAATCTGCCGGGCAAGAGGCGTGGTTAAGGCAAGGTACCATTGTAATTTCAATGCGTTGCCTCGTTGTCGGAATTGCGACGGCTGGCCCGCCGATTGCTTCTGAGGCTCCTGAGCAAAATGCTCTCGACGGTCAAAATGACGGTCGAACACCTTGAAACAAGGACTTTCGTCATGGCGCTGAACAGCGTGAACACGAACTCGGGCGCCCTCGTCGCCCTGCAGAACCTGCAATCCACGAACGCCGAACTGGCGACCACCCAGAGCCGCATCAACACCGGCAAGAAGGTCAACTCCGCCAAGGACAACGGTGCTGTCTGGGCTATCGCCCAGGGCCAGCGTTCGGAAGTCACCGCCCTGGGCGCCGTCAAGGACAGCCTGGCGCGCGGCTCCTCGGCCGTCGACGTTTCGATTGCCGCGGGCGAATCGGTCTCCGATCTGCTCCTGCAACTGAAGGAAAAGGCCCTGTCCGCGACCGACAGGTCGCTGACGACTGCTGCTCGCAGCGCCCTGAACGAAGACTTCAAGGCGATCCGCGACCAGATCACGACCGTGGTCACCAACGCCAAGTTCAACGGTGTGAACCTGCTGGACAACTCGACCGGCACCGGCGGCTACAAGGCCCTGTCGAACACGGCCGGCTCCACCATCAAGGTGGCGGGTGAGAACCTGTCGCTGGGCGGGGCCAACGTGACCGTGGCCGCGGCCACCACCATCGGCACCTCGACCCTGGCCACCACGGCCCTGGGTCTGGTGAATACCTCGATCAACAACGTGTCGGCCTCCCTGGCGCGTCTGGGAACCGGTGCCAAGGCGCTCGATACCCATGCGACGTTCGTCGGCAAGCTGTCGGACGCGCTGGAAAACGGCATCGGCAACCTGGTCGATGCGGATCTGGCCAAGGAAAGCGCACGACTGCAGTCGCTGCAAACCAAGCAACAGCTGGGTGTGCAGGCTCTGTCGATCGCCAACCAGTCGTCTTCGATCCTGCTCGGCCTGTTCCGATAAGCATAGATGGAAGGGCGGGGTCTCGGCCCCGCCCGACCGTTCCCAGGGACGCCGGAGAAGCGGCGTGAGGAGCCATGGACACCAATGCAAAACCGCTAAGCGTAAGCGTCACTCCGGTGGTCGCCGTCCCGGCCGTCGTGGAACCGGCTGTCGCCGTCCCGCCCGTCGCGGTCTCGGTCGATACGGGCGAGACCTCGGATCGGAACCCCGCCTCGCAACAGGCTGAGGACACCGCCCGGTACCGCCTGATCATCGAGGAAGGCCCCACCAAAGGGACCTTCATCTACAAGACCCTGGACGGCGCGACCGGCGAGGTCGTCCGCCAGTTCCCGCGAGAGCAGGTCCTGCGAATGGCGGAAAGCGGCGGCTACTCCGCCGGGGGATTGATCGACACCAGCGCCTGATTCTTCGGACGCCGGACCAGCCTTCTGAACCGCTCGGCCCAGCCCGACGCGGTTAATCGTCGTGGTTTACCGCCGTTAACCATACGGTGACTGTTGCAGTCCTAGCCTGCCGGCAACATCCCGGGGCTAGAAGACCTATGACGACGAACAGCGTTCACACCAATGCCGCCGCCGCCGTCGCGCTGCAGAACCTGTCCCGGACCAACGACAACCTGACCGGAGTCCAGAATCGGATCTCGACCGGGCTGAAGGTCCAGGGGGCCAAGGACAACGCCGCCGTCTGGGCCATCGCCCAGGGCCAGCGCGCCGACCTCGGTGCCCTCTCCGCCGTCAAGCAGAGCCTCGACCGCGCCACCTCCATCGCCGACGTCGCCATGGCGGCGGGCGAATCGATCTCCGACCTGCTGAACCAGCTGAAGGAGAAGGTCGTCGCGGCCAAGGACGCGTCGCTGAAGACCCAGTCGCGCCAGCTGCTGGACGCCGACTTCAAGGCCCTTCTGCGCGCCATCAAGTCATCGGTTGACAACGCCTCCTTCGACGGCGGCAACATCCTGAACGGCACCCTGACCAACGGTCTGAGGTTCCTGGCCAACGCCGGCGCGACCCAGTTCATCACCCTGTCGGGCAAGAACCTCTCGCTGAGCGGCGCGATCATTTCGCTGAGCCTGACCGACAGCCTGCTGACGGTGACCGGCTCGACCACGGCCCTGACCAAGCTCGACGCCTCGATCAACAACCTGAACAAGTCGCTGGGCGACGTCGGTGCCCAGGCCAAGCAGATTTCGGCCCACAACACCTTCGTGTTGAAGCTCTCCGATACGATCGAATCGGGCATCGGAAATCTGGTTGATGCCGACCTGGCCAAGGAAAGCGCGCGCCTGCAGGCCTTGCAGGTGCAACAGCAGTTGGGGGCCCAGGCTCTGTCCATCGCCAATCAGGCGCCGCAGATCATCCTCAGCCTGTTCCAGGGCGGTTAAAAGCGGCCGCCGGGCGGGTGGCCGATCACGACGTGTGGTGGGCGACGGCGCGGCGAATGCGCCCTGTCTCCGAACCCGTACAACGCCAGAAGGGACTGGATAAGCGACTTCGGGAAGATCATGGCCTCGCTCCTGTCTGACAGGATCACAACACGATTCGCATTCCATCGTTCCCTGCGCGGACGTTAATCTCGCATTGAGCCCGCTCGACTACCCTTGCACGAGGAGGATCGAGTGGCGGTCAACAACAGCTATCTGATGGGTTTGTATGGCGGTTCCTACGACCCCTCGAGATCGGCTGCCCTGTCGAACCTCATCACGAAAAAAGCCCAGCCGACTGCGCCCTGGAGCACTTCGGCCCAGGCGACCGCGCCCAAACCTGACGCCCTGGTCCGCGCCGCGCTCGGCGGCCGCGCCTTTGTCAACGAGGACGCTGCCCAGCTCGACGTGAAGGGCGCCTCGGCTGACTACAGGAAGCTGTTCGCCCTCTATCAAGGGCTGGAGACATTGAACGCCCTGGCCAACCGCGCCTCGGTGAAAGGTCTGACCTCCACCGATCTGGCCCTGACCCAGAAGCGGTTCGCCGCGGGCCTCGCCGAAATCAGTTCCTACATCGGCAAGGCCGACTTCGACGCCCTGCGCCTGGTGCAGGGGACCTCGTCCTCGACGTCGAAGACCACGGCCGCTGTTCCCCGCGACAGTTCCAACTCCATCACCGGGCCGGTCCATGAGGGCTCCCTGGATGCTCCGGTAAAGGCGTTCGAAGGCGACACGAAGTTCAACATCACCATCAAGGTGCCGGCGGGCCTCGGCACCCAGACCACGGCCGTCCCGATCGACCTCAGCCAGATGGGAGCGACGCCGCGGACGATGGACAGCGTCACCGGCTTCATCAACGGCAAGCTCGAGGCCGCAGGCTTCCAGACCCGTATCGGCCGCGACCAGATCAAGGCGACGCCCCAGACCGTTCAGGTCGCGGGCAAGCCCGTGACCCTGCCGGCCGGTCCCGATCGATGGGCGCTGGCGATCCGGGGAACGTCTGCGGAAACCGTCGGTTTCACCGCTGCAGAGACATCCGACGCCGTCTATGTCGTCCAGTCCGCAGGCTCCCCCGCGACGACCGTGACGACCACGACCAATGGCGTGACGACGACAAAGACGACGGTCGCGGCCAAGACGACCAACCAGATCCTCAAGTTCCAGAGCGACGGCGGCACGGCCGCCCAGCCTGCCGGCGGCAATGTCGGCGAGACCCAATGGGTCAATGGCCGCATCTCGCAGGAGAAGATGCCCGAAGGCGTCTCCGCCGTGCGAGCCAGCGCCGTCGGTCCCGACGGCTCTCTCTGGATCGTCGGCGACGTGACCACAGGCGGGACCCACCAGCCGATCAAGGGCGTCCAGGACGTCGCCCTGATGAAGTATGACTCCGCCGGACGGCTGGTCGCGACACGCACCCTGGGCGCATCCTCGTCGGCCAGCGGCTATGCGATCGCAATCGACGACAATGGCGACGTCGCCGTCGCCGGATCAGTCACCGGCGCCCTGAACACCTCGACCACGGACGCCGGCAAGGCCGGAGAAGTCGACAACGTCGCTGACAGTTTCGTCACCGTCTTCAACAAGGACGGCGAGGAGCAATGGACCCAGCGTCGCGGCGCCCGCGCAGCCGACGAGGCGACCAGCGTCTCCTTCGGCGACGCCGGACTGGTCTATGTCGGCGGCCGGTCGAAATCGGCCCTTCCCGGCGCGGTCGCGGTCGGCGGCTGGGACGGCTATGTCCAGGCCTTCAAGGCGGGTGAGCCCTATCCGACGGCCGGCATCGTCGCCACGGCCGTGGGCCAGACCCAGTTCGGCACAGGCAGTGACGATAGCGTTGACGCCATGACCATCGACGGCTCCAGCCTTTACACCGCCGGAGTCGAGGACGGTCGCGCCGTGGTGCGCCGCTTCAGCCTGGATTCGGCCGGTGTGCCGACCCTGACCTCGACGCGCGATCTCGGCGTCATCTCGGGCGACATCGCCGGCATCGCGGTCGCCAACGGCAAGGTCATCCTGACCGGGACCAGCCGCGACAGCGGGCTCAGCGCCGGAACGACCACCACGACCCATTCGGGCGGCAAGGACGTCTTCGTCGCCGCCATCTCGACCGATCTGACCGCCGCCGGGACCGACCGTCTCAGCTGGTACGGCGACGCGGGCGAGGATACGGCCGCCGATGTGAAGGTCCATGACGGCAAGGTCTGGATCACCGGCATCGCCGACCGCGACCCTGCGGCCAAGGAAACCGACCCGACCAGGGCCTATCTGACCCGGCTCGACCCCCTGACCGGGGCGGTCGAATACACCCGTACCTGGTCCGGCGACGGTGACCAGGCCAGGCCCATGACCCTGGCGGTCGCCTCCGGCGGCGCCAGTGTGCTGGACCGGCTGGGCCTGCCCCAGGGCGAGATCGACCAGAGCGATTCCAAAAAGCTGATCGACGCCACCGCCCTGCGGGTCGGCGACCGCTTCTACATCAGCCCCGCCAACGGCGGCCGGGCCGCGGCCGTGACCATCGACGCCAAGGACACCCTCGCCACCCTGGCCCGCAAGATCAGCGTGGCTTCGGGCGGCAAGCTGAAGGTCACCGTCGCCTCCGAGGGCGGCGCAGTCACCGGCAAGGACGGCGAGACCACCACCACGACCGGCGGCGTCCAGCGCCTGTCGATCGTGGCCAAGGACGGCAAGACCGGTGCCGTCCTGAGCTCCGGCGAGACGGGCCGGGACGCCCTTCTGGGACTCGGCCTCTCGGCGGGCTACGTCGGCCTCGCCGCGGCTGACAAGTCTGTGAAGACTTTCGGCCTTGGCCTGCCCGGCAACCTGACCCTCAACAACGCCGCCTCGATCACGGCGGCCGGCGAGAAGGTCCAGGGCGCGCTCAAGGTCATCCGCGACGCCTATCGCGGACTGGCCCCGCAGGATGCGAGCGCGTCCGGCTCCGGACCCGTGCCCGCCTATCTGACCAACCAGCTCGCCAACTACCGGGCCGCGCTCGCCCGCCTCGGCGGATAGCCGGGGGCCGTTTTCGCTTGGCGGTTGACGCCACGGGGCGGGGCGGGGTTATTGAGGCCTTCAAGGCCCGATGCCCCGCGAGCTCCGCTTCATGCAATTTCCGACAGACAATCGCGTCATCATCGCCATCGGCGTAGGCCTTGCGGTCCTGGCCGCGGTCGTGCTGGCCCTGGTCTTCGGCGGCAGCCACGAACCGGCCGCGCCCAAGGCCCCCGGGACCGAGGAAGGCCCCGGCGGACTGCAGGTCGATCTGGCAGATGCGCCTACGCTGGAGCCGACACGCGAACTGCGTTGCTTCGTCGATGGTCAGTTCGTCGGCATGGCGACCCTGGCCGACTGTGCCCGTCGTAACGGTCTGGCGACCGACGCCCTCGACGTGGGGCTGGACGAGAGTGGCAACCTCGCCGCCGCCCCCACCGCCTCCTTCTCTCCGCCCCCGACCCTGCCGACGGCGGTCGAGACGGCGGATGTCGGCGTGACCGATCCCTATGACACCGGCGTCCCCGGCAAGCCCGAGGCGCAGGTCCCGCAGCCCGAACCCCGCGTGGAACGCGCTTCCGGAACGCCCTGCCTTCGTTACACCGGTTCTGACTGGCGTGAGCTGGGCCGCATGAGCCTCAACCAGTGCGTCCAGGCGCTCTATGCCGGCACCTGCGTCCGTCCCGGCGACGCCCAGTACGGCCGCCACGGCAATCTGACCCTGCGTCTGGTTCCGAGGCGCGTCGAGCAGTCCAACGACAACTCGCGCTTCCGCATCCTCGCCGATCAGGATCGCAGCTGCCAGTTCCCGAGCCTGAACGGATGATCCGTCCCATCCTGATCGCATCGATCCTGGCGATCCCGGTCATCGCCGGATGCACGGGGCAGGTGAAGGCCCCGACCGACGTCGGCGTCTGCTACGCCATCGAAACCCCGGACGGAGAGCCGGTCTTCAACGTCGTCGCGCGCGACCAGGTGCAGATCGAAATGTGCGCCGCGCGTCTGGAAGAGATGCGGCTCCGGTTCCGCAGCATGGGCAGCACGCGTCAGGAGATCACCGGTGCCTACCAGGGCCAGTTCGTCTTCGTCGATCGTCGCGGGGTCTCTTTCGGCCGGACGCTGGAAGGGTCGCGATTCTTCGCCCTGGCCAGAACCGGCGACGGTCGTCTGGCGGTGCCCGGTGCCATCGAGCGGGACGTCACAGAACTGGGCGTGGTGGTCGAGGAACGCGCCGCGCCTTCGTTCCCGGGACAGTAGAACAAACTCGGAACACGTGTTAACGGTTCCGCAGGCCCAGCCTGCGGGCCGAGAATTTCAGGCCCCGGTCGCGAATGGCGGCCCGGAGCGATCAGGGAAAGAATTTCATCATGGCGGGAAGCGTCAACAAGGTCATCCTCATCGGCAATCTGGGTCGTGATCCCGAGATTCGCTCCATGCCGAACGGCGACCGTATCGCCAACTTCTCGCTGGCGACCTCCGAAACCTGGCGCGACAAGTCGTCGGGCGAGCGCAAGGAAAAGACCGAGTGGCACCGGGTCTCGATCTTCAATGACAACATCGTCAAGGTCGTTGAAAACTATGTGAAAAAGGGCTCGACAGTCTATGTCGAAGGCTCGCTGCAGACCCGCAAATGGACCGACAAGGACGGCGTCGAAAAGTACACGACCGAGGTCATCGTCGGCCGCTTCAACGGCCAGTTGACCATGCTGGGCGGCCGTGACGGCGGGGGCGCTTCGCAAGGCGGCGGTCAGGGTTCGGGCGGTCGCGGCAATGACGACGACTACTCCTCGGGCTTCTCCACCGGCGGCGCCAACAAGCCTTCCGGCCCGCGCGAGAGCTACGACCTGAACGACGACATTCCGTTCTAGCAGGGGCCGTTCCGGACAGAGACCGGTTCACCACGATCGAAACGTCGGCTCATGCATTGTGAGCCGACGTTTTTGTTTGGGCATGCGATAGGCCGTCCGTGCCCGTAACTCCCGACAAGCCTCACAGCCCCCTGACCCTGCTGGAGATCGGCGCGATCGCCGCCATCGTGGTGATCTGGGGCGCGAACAACGCCGCGGCCAAGGTGGCGACGGAGGTCATGCCGCCGCTTCTGGTCGGGACCCTGCGCTTCGCCATCGCCGCGATCTGCCTGATCCCCTTCGTGCGGCCGCCCTTCCCCAACTGGAAAAGCCTGCTGCTGATCGTCATCCTGGGCGGCCCCTTGCACTACGGCCTTCTCTACCTCGGCTTCTCCCTGGCGGAGGACCTCAGTCCAGTCTCGGTGGCGTCACAGCTCTGGATCCCCTTCACCAGCCTGTTCGCCTTCCTGCTGCTGGGGGAGCGTCTGTCGATCCACGCCATGGTCGGCATGGCCGTGTCACTGATCGGCGTCGCCTGGATGTCCGCCGATCCTCATGCCCTGCACGACTGGCCCGCGATCCTCGTGATCGTCGGAGCCACCGCCTGCTGGGGGATCACCACGGTAATCGCGCGTCGCACGACGTCAATTCCGCCGCTGAAGATGCAGGGCCTCCTGGCCTTCGTGGCCCTGCCGACGCTCGCGTTCGGCTCAGCCATGTTCGAGACCGGTCAGGTCGAGGCTGTCCGGGCCGCGACCCCGCTGATCTGGGTCTGTATGCTGTGGGCCGGGATCATCTCGTCGGTCTTTGCCACCAGTATGGTGTTCTGGCTGGTTCAGAAACGCGAAGCCGGACGGGTGACGCCCTATTTCCTCGCCACGCCCGTGGTCTCGATCGCCATCGGATGGGGTTTCCTCGGCGATGTCCTGACGCTCCAGATTCTGACCGGGGCGGCCCTGACCATGGGCGGCGTGGCTGTGGTCGCGCTCGCGGAGCGGGGCCTGCGGGCAGGCGCGGCGAAGGCCTAGAGCAGGATCGGCTGAGGAGGAATCGCTTCGCGATTCCGCTGATGCCGTGACTCCTGCTCCAGATACCAGCGAGAGCCTGATTCACGCTTTCGACAGAAGCGCGAAGCGCTTCCGTCTCAAACGATCAGGCTCTAGCCCGCCGCCATCACGCCACAGGCTACCCGGTCGCCGGCGCCGCCGATCGGCTGGCTGACATGGTCATCGACCTTGGCGTGGATGACGATGGCCGAGCCGTCCGCATCCCACAGCCACTGACCCGGGCCTTCATCGGCGATCCGGGCGCGGCTGGTGAACAGCTCCGCCGAGACCGCGCCGTCGGGCGCCGCGAAGATGTTGGGCAGATCCCCGTCATCGGGCCCTTCTGCGTTCATCAGGCCGTGCGGGGCCTTCGGTTCGCCGTGGTTCACATGGGCTCCGGCCGAGGTGAAGGGCGCGGCGCATTCGCCGACGGCGTGGATATGCACCCCGTGCCAGCCCGGCGTCAGGCCGGTCGCCTCGATCCGGATCAGCAGGCCCGTCGCGCCCTGCGTCAGCACGGCCCGGCCGATTCGTGCGCCCGAAGCGTTGACGAGGGTCGCTTCACCGAAATCACCCGGGGGCGCCCGCATCATCGGGTGATCGCCGTAATCGTTGGTGGTCACGCTCACGCAGGCTCCGAGCGGCGCAGCGAGGAGGGCGGCGGCGAGGGCGATGGTGCGCATCGATTTGGTCCTTTCACGGATGGGCCGCGAGCCTGCGAAAAGGGACGCGAAACTTTGCCTCTCAGGCCCTCGGGTGATAGAAATCATTATAGCGGATCACGTTCCGATTCCGGCCAGCTAAAGCCCAAAATCCTTGACCGACGACAGCTACGAAAACGCCGCACCGCCCCCGGTCGGCGGCTCGGACATTTCCATCATCTCGATCGAGGCCGAGCTGAAACGCTCCTACCTCGACTACGCCATGAGCGTGATCGTCAGCCGCGCGCTGCCGGACGCCCGCGACGGCCTGAAGCCGGTGCACAGGCGCATCCTCTACTCGATGCACGACCTGAACATGACGCCGGAGCGGTCCTATTCGAAGTGCGCCCGCGTCGTCGGCGACGTCCTCGGCCGCTTCCACCCGCACGGCGACGCCTCGGTCTATATGGCCCTGGTCCGGATGGCCCAGCCCTTCTCGATGGGTCTGATGCTGATCGACGGCCAGGGCAATTTCGGCTCGGTCGACGGCGATATGCCGGCCTCGATGCGATACACCGAGGCCCGCATGGCCCCGGCCGCCAGCGCCCTGCTGGCCGATATCGACAAGGACACCGTCGATTTCCAGCCGAACTATGACGAGAAGGAGCTGGAGCCCGTCGTCCTGCCGGCGCGGATCCCGAACCTGCTGGTCAACGGCGCGGGCGGCATCGCCGTCGGCATGGCGACCAACATCCCGCCGCATAATCTGGGCGAGATCGTCGATGCGGCCGTGGCCTTGCTGGACGATCCGGACATCTCCGACGACGCCATCCTTGATATCGTGCCGGGCCCCGACTTCCCCACGGGCGGCGAGATCCTGGGCCGCACGGCGCCTCGCAACGCCCTGCGCGAGGGCCGCGGCTCGGTCATCGTCCGCGGGGTCGCCTCGGTCGAGACCATCCGCAAGGACCGTGAAGCGATCGTGGTCACGGAGCTGCCGTTCCAGGTCAACAAACAGACCCTGATCGAGCGCATCGCGGAGATGGTCCGCGAGAAACGCCTCGAAGGCATCTCCGACGTCCGCGACGAATCGGACCGCCAGGGCATGCGGATCGTCATCGAGCTGAAGCGCGATGCGTCCGGCGACGTGATCCTGAACCAGCTGTGGCGCTACACCGCCATGCAGTCGTCGTTCGGCGTCAACATGCTGGCCCTGAACCACGGCCGCCCGGAACAGATGGGCCTGCGCAAGATGCTCGAGGTCTTCCTCGAGTTCCGCGAGGAGGTCGTGGTCCGCCGCGTCAAGTTCGAGCTGGCCAAGGCCCGCGACCGCGGCCACGTCCTGGTCGGTCTGGCCGTGGCCGTGGCCAATATCGACGAGGTCATCCACATCATCCGCTCGTCGGCCGATCCGGCGGAGGCGCGCGAGCGGCTGCAGGCCAGGGCCTGGCCGGTCGGCGACATGATCGCCCTGGTCGAGCTGATCGCAGACCCGCGCTCGGTGCTGATCGATGGCGACAGCCTGAAGCTGACCGACGAACAGGCCCGCGCCATCCTGGGCCTGACGCTCAGCCGCCTGACCGGCCTCGGCCGCGACGACATCTTCGGCGAGGCCCGCGGCCTGGCCGACACCATCCAGGGCCACCTGACGATCCTGTCGGACCGCAAGAACATCATCGCCATCATCCGCGAGGATCTTCTGAAAGTGAGGGACGAATTCGCCGTCCCGCGCCGCACGACCATCGGCGAGGGCGACTTCGAGCTGGAAGACGAGGACCTGATCCCGCGTGAGGACATGGTCGTCACCGTGACCCACGGCGGCTACGTCAAGCGGGTCGCCCTGAACGCCTATCGGACCCAGCATCGCGGCGGCAAGGGCAAGTCCGGCATGACGATGAAGGACGAGGACGCCGTCGTCGGCGTCTTCTCCGCCTCGACCCACACGCCCGTCCTGTTCTTCGCCACCAACGGCAAGGCCTACAAGCTGAAGGTCTGGCGCCTGCCGCTCGGCGCCCCGACGTCGCGCGGCAAGGCCTTCGTCAATCTGCTGCCGATCGAGCCGGGCGATTCGATCATGAACGTCCTGCCGTTGCCCGAGGACGAGACGACCTGGGGCGACTACGACATCATGTTCGCCACCCGTTCGGGCGACGTGCGCCGGAACAAACTGTCGGACTTCGCCACGGTCAATCGCGCCGGCAAGATCGCCATGAAGCTGGAAGACGGCGACCACATGGTCGGCGTGGCCTTGTGCACGGCCGAGGACGACGTCCTGCTGACCACCGCCGGCGGCCGCGCGATCCGCTTCAAGGCCGACGACGTCCGCGTCTTCAAGGGCCGGGATTCGACCGGCGTGCGCGGCGTCCGCCTCCAGGGCGACGACGCGGTGATCTCCATGGCCGTTCTGGGTCGTGTCGACGCCACGCCGGACGAACGCGCCGCCTACGTCAAACACGCCAACGCGATGCGCCGCGCCACCGACGGTGAGGACGACACGGCCGTGGTCGAGGTCGATGATGAAGCCGAAGGCTCGGGCGACGCCGCCCTGTCCGTCGAACGCATCGCCGAACTGGGCGCCGCCGAACAGTTCATCCTGACCGTCACCGAGACCGGCTTCGGCAAGCGCTCTTCGGCCTACGAGTATCGCCGCACAGGTCGGGGCGGGCAGGGGCTGACGGCTCACGGCCTCGGCGGTCGTGCCGGCACGCGCCTCGCGGCCGCCTTCCCGGTCGAGGACACTGACGACCTGCTGCTGGTCACCTCCAGCGGCCAGATGATCCGCACCCGCGTGGGTCAGGTCCGCATCGTCGGCCGCTCCAGCCAGGGTGTGACCATTTTCCGCACGGCGGATGGCGAAAAGGTCGTGTCCGTCGAACGACTGGCCGACAGCGGCGGGGACGAACCCGAGGTCGAGGGTGACGGCGAGGACTGATCCCTCTCCCGGAGGGAGAGGGCTTGAGGCTCGCAGAGCGCAGCGATGCGCCCTGGCCGAAAGGGTGAGGGGTTACGCCCATACCGGTTCGCACCGTAACCCCTCACCCTTTCGCGCAAGTCTGATCGCCTTGCGGCTCTCAGGCGCTCAAGCCCTCTCCCCCCGGGAGAGGGCAGCATGACGACCGACTTCCTCATCGACGGCCTTCCCCCGACCGAGGCCGACCTCCGCTACCTCGCCATCGTCAACTACGGCGCCTACACCTCCTTCCGCTTGGAGGATGGCGGCGTGCGCGGTCTCGATCTGCACCTCGCCCGACTGGACGCCTCGGCGATCGAACTGTTCGGAGAACCGGTGGGCGAGGCCCGTCTGCGCGACCTGATTCGCATCGCGGTCGTCGACCGGCGGGACGCCTGGCTCCGCGTCAGCCTGTTCGCTCCGGAGATCCTGCCCCGCAGCCCCTCGGCGAAGGTCCGACCAAGGGTCATGACGACGGCCTCCGCCCCGCCGGCTCCGCTCGCGACCTCGGTGCGCGCCCAGCTCCGGACCTATGTCCGCACCGACGCCCACATCAAGCACACGGCCATCTTTCCCCTCATCCACGCCCGCCGGCTGGCGCGACAGGCCGGCTTCGACGACGTCCTGTTCGCCGACGCCGACGGCCTTATCTCCGAAGGGGCCACCTGGAATATCGGCTTCCTCGCGGGCGAAACGGTCATCTGGCCCGAGGCGCCCATGCTGGACGGGGTGGCCCAGAGTCTGATCCGGGCGAACCTCCGGCAGGTCGGCATGAGCGGATCGACCCGGCCTGTCTTCGTCCGCGATCTCGACGCCTTCGACGGCGCCTTCCTCTGCAACAGCGCCACCCCCGCCTGTCCGCTCACGGCCATCGGCGACCAGGTGTTCGGCGTCGCGCCGGAGCGGATCGAACGGCTCGCACTCGCCTGGTCGTCGAACGCACCTCAGCCGATCTAGGCCGGACCCGCGACGCCTGCTAATCAGGCCTTGCGGCGGGGAGAACAGGCATGCGGATCGGGCTCTACCCGGGGACCTTCGACCCCGTCACCAACGGCCATATGGACATCATCGGCCGGGCTGTGAAGCTGGTCGACAGGCTGGTCATCGGCGTCGCCCGGAACGACGACAAGGGCCCGATGTTCTCGACCGCCGAACGCGTCGAGATGGTCAAGGCCGAGGTCGCCCGGCTCGACGCGGACATCGAGGTCCGTCCCTTCTCGACCCTGCTGATGCATTTCGCCGAGCATCTGGACGCCAACGTCATCGTGCGCGGCCTGCGCGCCGTCGCGGACTTCGAGTACGAGTTCCAGATGACGGCCATGAACCAGCGCCTCAATGACGACATCGAGACCGTGTTCCTGATGGCCGATCCGCGCCACCAGGCCATCGCCTCCCGACTGGTCAAGGAAATCGCCCGGCTGGACGGAAACATCGACAGCTTCGTCAGCCCCGCCGTCGCCGCCGCCGTGCGCGACCGCGTCAAACGCTAGAACCGGACTATCAGTTGAAGATCACGCCCTACGTCCTCGCCGCCGCCCTGTCGGCCCTCGCGCCCGTCGCCTCGATGGCCCAGACGGCTCCGGTCCCCGCCGCTGACGACTGGCGCACGATCGCGTCGGAGAATCTGCTGGTCATCGATACGTCGAAGGGCCGGATCCTGGTCGAGCTTGAGCCGCGCGCCACGCCGCGTCATGTCGAGCGCCTCCGCACCCTGGCCGATCAGGGCTTCTACGACGGACTGAAGTTCCATCGCGTCATCACCGGCTTCATGGCCCAGACGGGCGATCCTCTGGGCACCGGCGCGGGCGGTTCGGAGCTGCCGGACATCGCCGCAGAGTTCACCTTCCGCCGCGGCCGTGACGCCCGGTTCGCCCCGATCGAGGGCGGCGCTCCGGCGGGCATTGTGGGCCTGGTCGGCTCCCTGCCGGTGGTGACCCAGCCGGACGCCCAGATGATGGTGACCGCCGACTTCAAGACCGACGCGAGCGGCCTGTTCTGCACCGGCGTCGCCGGCATGGCCCGCTCCGGCTCGCCCGACAGCGCCAACAGCCAGTTCTATCTGATGATGGCGACCAATCCGGTGCTGAACGGAAACTACACGGCCTTCGGTCGAATCGTGTCGGGGCTGGAGGTCGTCAGCCTGCTCAAGGCCGGTCCGGAGAGCGCCGACGGCGCGGTGACCGACAATCCGGACACCATGACCCGTGTCCGCACCGCCGCTTCGATGCCGGAGGGTCAGCGTCCGGCCGTGCGCGTGCTGGAGGCGCGCTCAGCCGCGTTCCGGGCCCATGTCGAAGAGGTTCGCGCGGCGCGCGGGGCTCAGTTTACGGTTTGCGACGTGCAGCCGGTGGCGGAAATTTCCGGGGGATGAAGATGCGATTGACGGCTCTGGCGATCGGTCTTGTTCTGGCGGGCGCGTCCGCGGCAACGGCGCAGGAAACAGCGGTGACCGCTCCGTCACAGTCGGCCTCCGCTCCGACGGACTGGCGCACGGTGCCCGCCGACAACCTGATGATCATCGACACCAATCGGGGGCGGATTCTGGTGGAGCTGGCGCCGGAGGCCGCGCCTTTGCACGTCGAGCGCATGCGGCTTCTGACCCGCCGGTCCTTCTTTGACGGCATCGTCTTCCACCGTGTCATCGACGGCTTCATGGCCCAGACCGGCGATCCGCTCGGCAACGGAGAGGGCCAAAGCCCTTACCCCGACATCAAGGGTGAGTTCACCTTCCGCCGGGGACCGGAGACGCCCTTCACCCCGGTCGCCTCTCCGGCCGGCGCCATGCTGGGCTTCCTCAACAGTTTGCCGATCCAGACCCAACCGACCGCGTTGATGGCCACGACCGGCGACGGCAAGGTCCACGGCTGGGGCGCCTACTGCCCCGGCGTCGCGGGCATGGCGCGAGACGATGCCCCGGATAGCGCCAACAGCCAGTTCTTCCTGATGCGCCAGCCCTATCCGGCGCTGGACAAGCGCTACACCGTCTGGGGCAATGTCGTTTCGGGCCTCGACATCGTGCGGGCCATCAAGGTCGGCGACGGTGACAATGGCGCAGTTACCGACGCGCCCGATCGCATGATCCGGGTCCGCATCGCCTCGGACCTGCCCGAGGCCGAGCGGCCGGTGGTTCAGGTGCTGGACACGGCCTCGGCCGCCTTCCGGACCCTGGCCGACGGTGTGCGAACGGGCCGCGGGGCGGACTTCTCGATCTGCGACATCGTTCTTCCGGTTCAGGTCTCCGGCGCAGCAGTCCCGGCGGTTTGACCCCCGCGTCCCCGGCCGCGACGCCGTCGCGGGGGCTTCCGGGCCTCGCGCATCTGCTGCAGCAACAGGCCTTCGCGCAGGCCCCGGTCGGCGACCCGCACGCGCTCGCTCGGCCATGCGCGCTGCACGGCGTCCAGGATCGCAGCCCCCGCCAGAACCAGGTCGGCCCGGTCCGGCCCGATGCAGGCTTCCGCCGCCCGACCCTTCGGACCCAGGGCCTTCAGCTTGTCGGCAGCCGCGTCGCATTCCGTCCGCGTCATCCACAGGCCGTCGACCCGGTCGCGCTGGTAGCGCCGCAGGTTCAGATGCACGCCCGCCAGACTGGTGATCGCCCCCGACGTACCGACCAGATGCCCCCGGCCCGTGGCGAACAGCCGCCGGAATTCCGCGTCGTCGAACTCACCGACCGCCAGGGCCGCGCCCATGTCGCCGACCATGGCCTCGTACCAGGCCTCGCCTGACCCCTCCGGCTCCGGGTGCCGCTCGGCGAGGGTGACGACGCCCAGCGGCGCAGACATCCAGGCAACGGTCTTCATATCCGCGCCCGATTTCCTCAGCCAGGACAGTTCGGTAGATCCCCCGCCGACGTCGATGACCAGCACGGCTTCGGCCCCTGGGTCGAACAGGTTGAGGCATCCCTCGACCGACAGCCGGGCCTCCTCGGCTGGATCGATGATGCGCAGCTTCAGGCCCGTCCCGCGTCGGACGCGGTCGATGAATTCCTCGCCGTTCTCCGCCTGACGGCAGGCCTGGGTCGCGACGGCGCTCAAACGGGCAGAGTCCACACCGCGCCGCACGACCCGCTCGGCGCACAGGGCCAGGGCGTCATAGGCCCGGTCCATTGCGGCGTCGCCGAGACGACCGGTCCGCGACAGGCCTTCGCCGAGGCGAACGATGCGGCTGAAGCTGTCGACCACGCGAAAGCTGGTCCGCGCCGGACGCGCGATCAGCAGGCGACAATTGTTGGTCCCCAGATCGAGAGCACCGAACACGGGACCGTCGCGATCCGACGAATCCCGCATCGACGCCCGTTGGACCCGGGACCGCTCGTCGCGCCTTCGCGGCGCGCCGTCGGGTTCCGGCATGGGCCGAACTTTCATGTGGGCGCAACCGAACCGGGCACCCGTCCGGATCAACCTAGCCCCGCCGACCCGTCCGCGCCAAGCCTATCTGACGCGAAGATGAACGACGCGAACGGCATCCCGCTCAGGCGCAGGGTCCTATCCGTGCATCATGACCCGGTCCCTGACTGCCAAATTCGGCCTCGGCCAGATCGTGCGTCACCGCGAGGCATCCTTTCGTGGCGTGGTCGTCGATGTCGACGCCACCTATGCGGGACCGGCCGGTGAGCCGGGGCCGGTCGACCGCGACCAGCCCTTCTATCGCGTCCTGGCCATGGGCGAGGGCGCGGGCTTGCTGATCTACGCCGCCGAGAATGTGCTGGAGCAAGACCCCGACGTCGCGCCCCTGTCGGCGGCTGATCAGGCCCATTGGTTCACCATGGACCACAACGGTCACATTGCGCCCCGGGCGCAGCCGATTCACTGATCCGGCCTGATCCGGGCGTTGGCTCTTGGCCGCCGGGGTTATAGACTGGCGCTTCAAGGAGCGCGTGATGGCTGATTTCGAACATGTCTTTCAAACCCCGCCCGAAGGCGCGGATGCGGACTGGACGATTTCGCAGAATTGGCGCGCCTATACCCAGGTCGAGCATGACACATGGGACACCCTCTACGCCCGCCAGATGGAGATCCTGCCGGGCCGTGCCTCCGACGCCTTCCTGAAGGGGTTGACGGCGCTGGACCTGAACACCGGCGGCATCCCCGACTTCGGCCTCATGAACCCGAAGCTGAAGGCCCTGACCGGCTGGACCGTCGTCTGCGTGCCGGGCCTCGTGCCCGACGACGTCTTCTTCGATCACCTGGCCAACCGCCGCTTCCCGTCGGGCCAGTTCATCCGCAAGCCCGACCAGCTGGACTACCTCCAGGAGCCGGACATCTTCCACGACGTGTTCGGCCACGTCCCCATGCTGACCGACCCGAATTTCGCCGACTACATGCAGGCCTATGGCAAGGGCGGCCAGCGGGCGCAGGGCCTCGGCATGCTGAAAAACCTGGCCCGCCTCTACTGGTACACGGTCGAGTTCGGCCTGATGGACGAGGGCTCGGGCCTGCGCATCTACGGTGCCGGCATCGTCTCTTCGGCATCGGAAAGCGTCTTCGCCCTGGACGACCCGTCGCCGAACCGCATCGCCTTCGACCTGGAGCGGATCATGCGGACCGACTACCGCATCGACGACTTCCAGCAGGTCTATTTCGTCATCCCCTCGATCGAGGCCCTCAACGACGCGACGCTCGAGGACTTCGGACCCATCTACGACCGTCTGAAGGGCGCGTCGGAGATCGGTATCGAGGCGATCCAGCCCTATGACCGGGTGATCACCCGCGGTACGCAGGCCTATGCCCACAAGGGCGGGAGATTCGCGGCATGAAGCGCACGACCACCATCCTTCTCGTCGCCGGCCTGGCCGTCGCCACGGCCGCCTGCACCGAGTCGAGGCGGGCCCGGAATGCCGCCACCTTCAGTGACCAGCCGGCGGACATCACCTGCTGGACCTATGGCACCGAGACCTTCGCCGGGCAGTCGACCGGCAAGGTCGAGTACAATGACGGCGGCCGCATTGCCTTCGTCGACGCCGCCAACGGCCGCTACACCACGATCGACGGCGAGTGCCGCGTGGTCTATCGGGCCGAGGGCGAGGAGGCTGCGACCGCGCCTGCGCCTGCGCCTGAAACTGCGCCGGTCCCGCCGCGAGAGCCCACCAGCATACCCGCTCAATAAATCACCGTGCACCCCGGCGAAGGCCGGGGTGCACGGATGAATTTCAGTCCTCCGCGATCAGGCTCTTCGCCCTGGTATCCCGCATCAGGACATAGGTGATCAGCGACAGACCGATCATCCCGGTGACGTACCAGAAATACAGGCTCTCGCGCCCGTCCAGCTTGAACCAGAGCGCGACGTATTCAGCCGTGCCGCCGAACACCGCATTGGCGATGGCGTAGGGCAGGGCGACGCCCAGGGCGCGGATGTGTGCGGGGAACAACTCGGCCTTCACCACGGCGTTGATGGCCGTATAGCCGGACACGATCACCAGGGCCGCCAGCGACAGGGCGAAGGCCGCGAACGCATCGGTGGTGACGGCCAGGGTGCTCATGATCGGCACAGTGCAGAACAGGCCCAGCACCCCGAAGGCGATCATCACGGGCTTGCGCCCGATCCGGTCCGACAGGGCCCCGACCAGCGGCTGGATCAGCATGAAGATCAGCAGGGCCGCAGCGCTGATCTCGGTCGCCTGGGCCTTGGAGAAGCCCGAGGTGTTGGTCAGGAATTTCTGCAGATAGGTGGTGTAGGTATAGAAGGCGAGAGTCCCCCCGGCGGTCAGGCCGATGACGATCAGCGCCTCCTTCGGGTGACGCAGCACCAGCTCCAGGGCGCTTGATTTCGGCGCCGACCGCGTCTCCTCCGACTGGAAGGCGCGGGTCTCGTCCAGCCCGCGACGCAGCCAGAAGACGACGACCGCCAGCGCGGCCCCGACGAAGAACGGGATGCGCCACGCCCATGCTGTCAGCGCCTCCTCGCCCAGTGTCCGCTGCAGGACGATCAGCAATGCCAGGGCGAGAAGCTGCCCCGAGATCAGCGTCACATACTGGAAGCTGGACCAGAAGCCGCGATGCTTCGCCGTGGCCATCTCCGACAGATAGGTGGCGCTGGATCCGTATTCGCCGCCGACGCTCAAGCCCTGCATCATCCGCGCGATCAGCAACAGGGCGGGGGCCGCGATACCGATGGTCGCATGGCCGGGTGTGCAGGCGATCAGCAGCGACCCCGCGCACATCAGGCTGACCGACAGGGTCAGGCCCGCCTTGCGCCCCTTGCGGTCCGCATAGACGCCCATGACCCAGGCCCCGACGGGTCGCATCAGGAAGCCGACGGCGAAGATGGCCGCAGTGGCGAGAAGCTGCGCTGTCGAGTCGCCCTTGGGGAAGAAGACCGGGGCGAAATAGACGGTGAAGGCCGCATAGGCGAACCAGTCGAACCATTCGACCAGATTGCCGGCCGATCCGCCGATGATGTTCTTCAGGCGACGGGCGGGCGTCATAGGAACCTGCATCATGCGGCTGTTTCCATGGGCCGGCGGACGGCCAGGGCGACGCCGACCGTCCAGGCGGCAAGAGCGATCTCGAGCACCCGCTGGGCTCCGCCGTAGAATTCGAACCCGGGGTGGATCAGCCAGATGGCGCCGGCGGCGGGCGCCCCGCAGACGATGGCCAGATGGAACAGGTCGCGCCCTCTGGGCCAGGACTTCGCCGCCAGTCCGACCAGGCCCAGTCCGGCCAGCCCGCACAGATAGCCGATGCCTCCCAGCACCTCATGCAGGACCGCGGCCGGGCTCGGGCTCGCCAGCGAGCATTGGAAATCGCAGGGAAAGACGCCGCCGAACATCAGGCCGAGCCCGTTCAGCGCGCTCAGGCCGAAGCCGATCATCGCCAGCGGGCCGCGTGGAAACAGCGGAATACACATCAGCCAGAAGGCGGCCAGCAGGACGCCCGAGGCCATGAAGGCATAGCTGACGCCCGGCCCCGTACTCGCGCCGGTCGCGCCGAGTTCGCTGATGTACTGGCGCAGATGGTCGTAGCCCGGATAGGCGAAACCGGCCGAGATCGCAGCTACCGCGAGGATGGCCAGGCTCAGGATTGCAAAGGCGAAGGCGAGTTGGCGCAAGATCACTTTTCCCCGAAGTCTGCGGCACCATCCTTCAAGGATTTGCCCATCCTGACCAGAGGCACGGGCACCCCGCCGCGATCGTCTTCGAACCGTTCGATCTCGCGATAACCGGCGGCCAGATACAGCGGCTCGCCGCCGAGGGTGGCGATCAGTTCGACCCGGTCATAGCCCTCGGCGTGGGCGGCCGCCTCGCACAGATTCAGGATCATCCGCCCGATGCCGCGCCGGACGAAGTCGGGATGGGTGTACATGGCCCGCACCCGCGCCGCGTCGACGCCTGGCGTCAGAAGCGCGGGCTCCCGGCCCGGTGTGTGGTCACCGCCATAGGCGGTGATCCTCCGGCTCCATCCCCCGCACGCCGCCGCGACCCCATCCGCCTCGATGATGAAATAGGTGCGGTCGGTCACCAGTTGGCTGTCCACGCCCATGATCATCCGGCTGGCCGCGATCTGGTCAGGCGTCAGGAAGTCCGCCAGCGGCCCCGAGATGGCCGCGTCCATCAGCCCATGCAGGGCCGGGATGTCGGCCTCGGTGGCGATACGGTGCGTCAGGCTCATCGCCCCGACAGCGCCGGCCAGGCGATCCAGGTGCCGACGGCGTAGCAGACGCCATAGACCAGCACGATCAGCGAGCTCCACAACACGAACGGCAGGACGCCGCCCGGGTTGACGATCAGGACCGGGATCAGCACCAGACCTCGCAGCAGATAGACCGCCGAGATCAGCACCAGGGCCGTCCGCATCAGCGGCAGGCGCGGAATCAGTCCTGCTCCGGCGAAGGCGTAGGCTGCCCACACCGCCAGCACGGTCGCGATCCCGATGGTGACCAGGGTCGGCGTCAGCGCGCCCTGTTCGGCCATCCGGGCCATCCCCTCGCCGGCACCGAAGAACCGGTACCAGGACGGCCCGCCCGCGATCACCGCCAGATGCAACAGCGACGCCGCGGCGCTCAGACCGCCACCGACAATCAGGACGGGGTTCTGCATTTTCGGTTCCGGTCAGGTCCGTTGGAAGGGATAGAAGTCGCCGCCCAGCCCGAGCAGGGTCGTCAGTTCGTCCAGTGCGCCCCGGCTCTCCTCGATCAGGGCCGGGTCGGCGAGGTCGGCGGGTGCCAGGGTGTCCCGGTACCAGCGGCCGGCCCAGGCGGCCAGACGCCCATGCAGGTCCCCGGTCAGTCGCATCGCCGGGTTTGTCGCCGCCAGCTCCGCCTCGTTCAGCGCCACCCGCAGCCTCAGGCACGCGGGCCCGCCGCCGTTCCGCATCGACTGGCGCACATCGACATATTCCACCCGCCCGATCGGCCCGTTGGAGGCGACCAGCCCCTGCGCCACCGCATGCGCCCGCGCATTGTCGCGCGTCTCGGTCGGACAGATCAGGGTCAGCCGATCCTCGCCGGGCAGGGAGACCAGCATCGAGTTGAACAGATACGACGAGATGGCGTCGGCCAGCGGCAGGTCCGCCGAGGACACCTCCACGAACACCGGCTCGAACCCGGTCGCCGCCGCCCGGATCGCGGCATGGGTCCCGGCCGTGTCCTCGAACGCCAGCTCATGGTGGAACAGGGTGTCCAGCGCTCCGACGCAGACCACGTCGTTGTGGAAGGTGCCGCCCGCGATCGCCGCCCGCGACTGCTGCGCCAGCACCGCGCCCGAGGCTCCATGCCGCCGCGCCACGGCCTCCGACGCCTGCCGCGTCTGCCGGGCAGGGTAGGGCCCGTCCCAGTGCTCGAACGCGTCCCGCCCCCAGACCAGCAGGTTCACCCCCGGCGCCCCATGATCGGCGCACAGCCGCACATGGTTCGCCGCCCCCTCGTCGGACAGATGGCCGACAGCGGGCAGGGCGTCGTGCACCGCGAACCGCGCCGGATCGGGGAACAGGGCGTCCAGCGCCCGTTTCGTCTGCGCATGCTCCAGCGAGCGATGCAGATTGGTGTGCAGGTTGGCCGGGGTGAAATGGACCCGCCCGTCGGCAGCGTCCGCGCCCGGCGTCACCGTCGCCGCATTGGCGGCCCACATCGGGCTGGCCGAACAGGCGGCGGCGGCGAAGGCGGGCGCGTCCTTCCACGCCTGCTCCAGCACCCGCGCGTCGGTGCCGGTGAAGCCCAGCGAGCGCAGGAAGGGGATATCGGGCCGCTCGTGCGGGGGCAGCACGAACTGCGGCAGGCCGAGGTCGGCGAGCCGCATCATCTTGTCGAGGCCCTGCAGGACGGCGGCCCGGGGGTTCGACGCCTCACCCTTGTTGAGTCCGGAGGCCAGGTTGCCGGGGCTCAGACCCGCATAGGAATGGGTCGGTCCGATCAGCCCGTCGGCATTGGCCTCGATCGCGACAGTCAACGCAGCCCCCTGATTTCGCCTTCGATGTTCTTCACCGCCCCGGCCTCGAAACTGGCCACCGGATAGGCGCAGTAGTCGGCGGCATAGTAGGCCGACGGCCGGTGGTTGCCCGACGCTCCGAGCCCGCCGAACGGCATGTCGCCCGCGGCGCCGGTGGTCGGCCGGTTGAAGTTGACCACCCCCGCCCGGATGCGCCGGATGAACCGGTCCCAGTTCGCCGGATCGTCCGACACCAGCCCCGCCGACAGCCCGTATCGCGTCGCATTGGCCGCCGCGATCGCCGCCTCGAACGAGGCCACGCGGGTCACCGACAGGAAGGGCGCGAACATCTCCTCGTCCGGCACATCGACCCCGGTCACGTCGAGGATCGCCGGCTTCACGAAGGCGCCCGGCAGGTTGTCGACCGGACCCGACGCCCGGATCACCCGCGCGCCCAGATCGATCCGCTGTTGCAAGGCCGCCAGGGCCTGCTCCGCCGCCCGCTGCGAGATCAGCGGCCCGGCATAGGGTTCCGGCGTCGAATCCCACGGCGCAAAGATCAGCCGTTCGACCAGGGCTTTGACCGCCTCGACGATCGCATCGCCCTGCGACCCCTCCGGCAAGATCAGCCGCCGCGCGCAGGAACACCGCTGCCCGGTCGTCACGAAGGCCGACTGCACCACGATGCCGGCCACGGCCTCCGCATCCGCCGCATCCCAGACCACCAGCGGATTGTTGCCGCCCAGCTCCAGGGCCAGAATCACATGCGGATCGTCGGCGAATTTCTTGCGGAAATGCGCCCCCGCCGCGCCCGAGCCGGTGAACATCAGGGCGTCGATCGGCTGGTCCAGCAGGGCCGCCCCCACGTCGCGCCCGCCCTGCACCAGGTTGAACACCCCGGCCGGCAGGTCGGCCTCCTCGAGGCATTCGGAGATCAACTGCCCGGCGTGCGGCGTCTCCTCCGACGGCTTGAACACCACGGTGTCCCCCGCCAGCAGGGCCGGCACGATATGGCCGTTCGGCAGATGGCCCGGGAAGTTGAACGGCCCCAGCACCGCCGCGACCCCATGCGGCCGATGCCGCAAGGTCGCCGTCCCGAACGCGGTTTCCGCCGTCCGCTCGCCCGTCCGTTCGTCATAGGCGCGGATCGAGAGATCGACCTTCCCCGCCATCGATCCCAGCTCGGCGGTGGTCTCCCAAGACGCCTTGCCGGTCTCGCGCGAGATCGCCTCGGCAAAGCCCGGTGCCCGCGCCTTCAGCGCCGCCTGATAGCGTTTCATCGCCGCGACCCGCTCGTCACGTGGCCGGTCGGCCCAGTCCGGGAAGGCTGCCCGCGCCGCCTCGACGGCCGCCCCGACCTGGGCACCCGACGCCTCGTTGCCGCGCCAGACCCGCGCCTCCGTCGCCGGGTCGAACGAGGCGAAGCCGTCGCCGGCGCCCTCGGCCCAGGCGCCGTTCAGATACAGTTTGCCGTCGGTCATGATTTTACCCTCACGATGTCGCCAGCGCGCACCTTCAGCGCCGCCGCCGTCTCTGCCGTCACGCGGACCGTGTCGCCCTCGATCGCTGCCCGCGCCCGCACGGCCCGGAAGGCCTCGACGCTGTCGGTCGAGACCAGGGCCGGCAGTTCGGCCTCGAACTCCTCCGACACCACGACCGACTGTCTCCGCGCGTCCCGCACCGTGCGGATATGATCCCTCGGACAGGTCACCGTCGGCCCCGCATCAAAGATATCCACCAGCCCGTTCGGCCGGAACCCTTCGCTTTCCAGCAGGGCCATCGCCGCCACGCCCTGCGGATGCACTTTGCCGATCACCGCCCGGGCCGGTTCGGGCAACAGGTCGACATAGATCGGATGGCGCGGTGCCAGGTCGAGGATGAATTGCTTGTCCGTCGATCCCGTCATCATGTCGGCCTGGTCGAACGGCATGGGGAAGAATTTATGCGCCACATGGTCCCAGAAGGGGCAGGCCCCGTCGGGTGTGAACACCCCGCGGAGTTCGGCCAGAATCGTCTCTGCGAACAGCTCCGGCTGGGCCCCGATCAACATATAGCGCGACTGGCTCAGCAACCGCCCGGCACCGCCCTTGCGCCGATCCGCCTTCAGGAACAGCGACCCGACCTCGGTCCAGCCCTTGCATTCGTGGACCAGGGTCAGGGTCTGGTGGTCCAGCCGGATGCCCAGGGACGGCGACTGGGCCGGAGTGTTGGAGATGCGGAACGAGAAGAACGGCCGCTTCATCCCGACCGTCGCCTTGACGCTGGCGATGCCGTCAACGTCGCCGGTGTCGGTCTCCTCCATCATCAGGGTGAACCAGCGGTCGGGCACGGGAATGGCACCGGTGAAGCTGTCACGGCTGACATCCAGCCGGTCCGACAGCTGGTCGGGATCTTCGGGCAGGCTGGTGAAGCCCGGACCCGACAGTATGGCCAGTTCCAGCAGGTGATCGAGGTCGGCGGGCCCGGCGGGACGGACGACGAGCATCTTAAATCCTCCCCCGTCTGGGGTGGAGGAAGGATCGCATGTGATCCGACGACGGGACCGCGAAGCGGTGGAGGGGGCTGGCCGCGGACACCGAGCGCGCGGTGAGCCCCCTCCGTCTCTCCGCTGCGCTCCGAGCCACCTCCCCCGACGGGGGAGGATTAGTTCTCGACAGCCTCATCACATCGTCTCCAAACGCAACTGCTTCAACTTCAGCGCATCGATCTCGCCGGAGGCGATCTTGCACAGCATCAGGGTCGACAGCTGCGCCCGCTCGACGAAACTGTCGGGCCAGGCGAACTCCTCGGATGAATGGATCAGCCCGCCGCGCACACCGAGGGTGTCGATGTTCGGCAGGCCGGCCGCATGCAGGTTGTTGCCCTCGCACACCCCGCCCGACGGCGACCACGCTATGGCCTGGCCCAGCAGGGCACCGGTCTCGCGCACCGCTTCGAACAGGGCGGTCTGGGAGGCATCCATCGGCTTGGGTGCCCGCGTCATCCCGCCGTGAAGGTCCAGCGTCAGCCCCCCGAACGGCGGCGTCGAAACGATCTCGCCGATCGCATCGGTGATCCAGGCCGAGGCCTGCGTATCCGGCACACGCACATTGAACCGCACCACGGCATTGTCGGCCACGACGTTCAACGCCCCGCCGCCGGAGATGCGCGCGACATTGACCGTCACCCCCTCGCGCCGCCCGTTCAGTCCATGCAGGGCCGCCGCGATCATGGCCGCTCCGGCCACGGCGTTGGCGCCCTCGTGGAAGGCGCGACCGGCATGGGCCGCCTTGCCGGTGACGATCAGGTGGTAATTGCCGCTGCCCTTGCGTGCCCCCGCCAGCGTCCCGTCCGCCAGCGCCGGTTCATAGGTCATGCCGACATGCCCGCGCGCGCCGAGCTCGGCCAGCAGCGGCGCCGAGGCCGGCGAGCCGATCTCCTCGTCGGGCGACAACAGGACGGTCCAGCCGACCCGTTCGCGCCCGGGGTGGGTCTCGAAGGCCGCCAGCGCGCCCAGCATGACGGAGATTCCGCCCTTCATGTCGGCGATGCCCGGCCCGTTCAGCGCGCCATCGGGACGCGTGACGACGCTCTGGAACGCGCTGTCGGCCGGATAGACGGTGTCATAATGGCCGGTCAGCACGACCTGGATCGGCGCCTCCGGTCGCGCGACGATCTTCAGTGCGTCCGCCTGCGCCTGCGGTCGCACCGTCCCGTCATCGCTGACCGTGGAGAAGCCCCGGGTCGGGATGCGCTCGCCCTCTGCCGGCAGTCGCGCCGCCACCGCTTCCAGCAGAGCGAGGGTCGCATTCAGACCTTCTGCATGATCGCTGCCGGAGTTGACGTTCGCCCATCGAACCGCGCGGTCGATCAGATCGGCCTCGCCCCGCCCGACCAGGTCGAGGGCGGCCTGATCCTGTGGGAGAATCCGCATGCCGGGTCTTCTAGCCGGGGCAGAGAGAAAGGTGAAGTCATGGGTGTTCCCTCTCCCGGCGGGAGAGGGCTTGAGGCTCGCAGAGCGTAGCGATGCGTCTTGGCCGAAAGGGTGAGGGGCACCCCCTCACCGGTGAGCGCCAGCCCCTCACCCTTTCGCGTTTCCAATCGCTGGCGCTCCTGGACGCTCAAGCCCTCTCCCGCCGGGAGAGGGTTCAGCCCCCCAGACCCATCAACACATCCGCCCAGGACCCCAACGATTTCAATGCCCGGGCCGATTTAGAGCCTTTATGTGCGCCCCCTCCCGAACCGCGCGTACACTGTGTCCGTCCCGTCGCGTGGGGAAGGCGTCCTGGGCCCAGGACCCGGACGTGCGACGGGGTCGATCGCGGGGCATGCCGGGGCGAAACCCCGGGTCCGGCGGCGCACTGGGTGCCGTCGCCCGTCGTGGGCTTCAAGCGGGTTGAGGACGAACCGGACTGACCAGGACCTCGGGAAGAGGAACCCGAGGTTGCCGGTGGAATAAGCTTCCCACCCCCGCACGCTTGCGAAAACCGGTCGAGCGGAGCCGAGGCGACCACGCCGAAACTCTACACACAGGCTGACGTCGGCGACGGCGTCCGCCACGGTCCCGGGCGAGATCGCCCACGGCTCCGCCGCTTCCCCGCCCCGTTCACAGCGGAAGAGCGATGAATCACGTCTCCTCCCCGTCCGAAGGATGGGGAGGTGGCAGCGAGCCTTTTCGCGAGCTGACGGAGGGGGCGACACGGCGATTGGAGTGAGGGCGGCCGGTGTTCGTCCGGTGAAACCCGGTCGCCCCCTCTGTCACGCCCCCAAACGGGGCCGCGCCACCTCGTCAGTGTCGCCGGGCGGCGAACAGGGAGGAGACAGGATCGAATCGACGATATTGCGCACCCCGCCGCCATCATGTAAAACGTGCTTGTCATTTTGGAGGAAAGACATATGAGCGACTGGCTGAAGGCGATGAACCCCGCGAGCCCGATCACGACCGAGGCGGAGGCCGAACGCGCGGCCAGGGCCAGCGCGATCGCGATCTTCATCGGCGTGGTGGTCGGACTGGTCAGCCTGGCCTGGACGATTGCCAATCCGGCCACGATGCAGGACGCCGTCGCGACGGCATCCCAGGGAGACGCGGCGGCCGAGGCCATGGCCAACGCCTCGCTTCAGGCCGGTCTCTGGATGGCGGGCGGGCTGGTCGCCGTCCAGTTGATCCTCGGCGTCGTCCAGTGGCGCAATCCGGGCAAGTTTATCGCCGTCCTGTTCATCGTCCTGATCGCCCTCGGCATAGCCATGTCGCTCGCCTCGCCCCTGATGACGGCCTCCATGCCGAACGTGCCGGTCACGCCCCTGTGGCAGATCGGCCTTTCGGTCGTGATCATGGTCGTCCAGCTCGTGCTCCACATCACCGGCCTCAAGGGTATCAAACAGCGGGACCGGATCCAGATGGAGCAGTCGCGCTAATCCGCGTCCGCTGAACTGTTGGGCCGTCGGTCCTCGGCTCCGGTTCCCGGAACCTGGGACTGGCGGCGCCAGCGGATGGACAGGGTCGCGTCGCCCTGTCCACCGAACTCGGAGCTGATGGCCAGGTTCCTGCGCACCTGCCATTCGACGTTGACCGCCGCCCCGCCTTCGCCGCCGCCGATGATCTCCAGATAGACGTCGTCGGTGATGTAGCGCCCGCCCGCTACGGTCAGGGCCGAGGCCTCGCCGCCGAAGGACAGTCGGTCCAGCCCGGCCAGTTCCCTCAGGTTGCCGATCACATCGAACCCGCCGCCGCCCGCCAGGGAGGCGACACCCGCCGCCAGCTGGGCCGCCTCGAACGGCGACAGCTGCGATGCCGACCGGCCGAACAGGACCTGCGAAAGGATTTCGTCCTGGGGCAGGGCCGGGGCCGAGGTCAGCAGGATCTCGGGCCGCGCCGCCGTCCCGGTGACCCGGATCGTCGCGGTCAGGGCCGGGTCCTCGCGTACCGCCGACAGGTTCAGGCGGATGCGCGCCGGATCAGTGGACAGGGAGACCGAGCCCCGGTCGTCGAAGACGAACCGCTTGCCCGCGAAATCATAGTCGCCGCGCACGACGGCCGCCCCTCCGGTCAGAACCGGCTGGGAGACGGTACCGCGCACGCGGGCGTTGACGCTGAGCAGGACGTTCAGGCCTCGACCCGCCACCCGGACGATGCCGCCGCGCGAGCGCAGACGGATGTTCATGCCGATCTGGGGCCCCCGGCTGGGGCCGTCCTCGGCCTCGACCGGATCGCCGCCGGGGCGGTTGATCTCGACCACATCCATACCGACGATGCCACTGGAACCCGGCGGATTGGCCTCGATCCGCGCCTCGTCGATGTTGATCTCCCCTGCCAGGGTGATATTGCCGTCGGCCGCCCGGACGACGGTCAAGGGACCCGAGGCGCGACCCTCGGCGATCTCGTTGTCGATGATCCTGAACCGGGTCAGGGCCAGTTCGAAATTGGACCCCGAGCCTTCCCGCAGGCCGATGCGGCCGTCGCCGGAGACCGTCCCGCCGGCACCGTCGTTGGCCGTGAAGGTCTGGATCAGGGCGGTCGTGTCATCGAACCGGCTGGCCAGGGTGATGGCGTCGAGCGTCAGGCCGATGCCGTTGTCGCGGAAGCGGCCGTTCTGCAGGTTCAGTCGGCCGGTGATCAGCGGCGCTGCGAGCGTGCCGTTCAACAGGGCGCGGCCATCCACCTGACCGGCCAGGGTCCGTTCGCCGCCGAAGAAGACGTCCCAGATCGGCTGGATCTGCCCCCGGACCATGACCTCGCCGGACATGGGTCGGGTCCGGGCGATGGCCAGACGCAGCGGCGCGGCCGAAGCCTCGACCGGCAGGGTGATGTCGGCGGTGGCGCGGACGGCGTCGGTTCCGGCCGCATTGGCCTGGATGCGCAGGATGTCATTGACCAGAGTCGCATTCACCGCGCCGTCGACCGACAGTCCCCGGGGCGCATCCACGCTGCGGAGCTGGGCCAGTGTGACGTTGGCGGACCCCGACAGGTCGTCGCCGGCCCCGCGCAGGGAGACTCGGCCTGTGACCCGGCCCCGCAGATCCGGCGCAATGGAACCCAGTTCGACACTGGTCAGGTCGGCCTGGACCACGACGGCATCCGAGTCCTGACGCAGTTCGCCGAGCAGGATGCCGCCTCCGATCGACAGGTCGACCCGGGCCACGCGGCCGTCTCCGGCCAGGGCGACCACGGCGGGATTGCGCGTCGAGAAGGCGACGTCGCGCACCCTGCCTGATCCGCTCAGCGTGACGCTCTGCGCCTCACCCTGCCGCGAATAGACGCCCGACCCGTCGAAGGAGACCGGCGTGCCGCCCCCGACATCGGCCTTCAGGGTGAAAGGCAGTCGGTTCAAGGTGCCGCGTCCGTCCAGCTCCAGCGAACGGATCACATAGGTCGAACCGGCGAGGCGAACGTTGGAGCCCGTGACGTCGAGGATGGCGGTGTCGTCGCCCGCCCCCTCGGTCAGACGAATGCGACCGTCCGCCGTTCCGGAGGCCAGGAAGGCACCGGGGCGGGCCGTGAATGTCAGGTCCGCGCTCGACGGCGTGTTGTTGGCCAGGGAAATGGCCCCCTGGGCCGTTATACCGCCGGCATTCAGGTCGACATCGGTCAGGCGGATGCGATTGCCGCCGAGGAAGAAGGTCCCGGCCGCTCTCGCCGGCCCGTAGTTCGATCCGGCCGTCATCACGATGCGACCATCGGAGGCATCCGCGCCCTGCCGGAAACTCAACACCATGTCGGCCTCGGTCAGGGTCAGGGGACCGGCCGCGAGACTGCCGAAGGCGGCGGTCAGGTCGACGCGTGGCTGGGCGAGGGTGCCGGTCAGGGCACCCTCGCCCGTCATCGCCCCATCGATGGCGACGGGTCCGACGCCGAAGGGGCCCTGCGCGTTCCAGTTCAGGGCAAGACGCAGCCTGCCCTGCGGCTCGATCAGGCCTCGGGCCGAGGCTGTGCCCGCCGCTCCGGTCAGGACGCCCTGTTCGACGGCGATGCGGCCGTCGTCGAGATTGCCGGCCAGTTGCAGCCGGGGCGTCGCACCCAGAAGGCGATCCAGTTCGGCCATGCCGGTGGTCAGGCGTCCGCCTCGACCGTCGAAGGTCAGGATCCAGGGCGCGCCGCTGCGGGCTGAGGACGCCTGGATCGGCCCGCCGAAGGTTCCCCGGGCACCGGTCCGGATGCGGCTGACGTCAGTGATATCGGCACGCCCCCGGAAGCCCAGCCCGCCGGTCAATCCGCGCCCGCCCGAACCGGTCACGGTGAGGGCCTGACCACGCACATCGACCTTCTGAAGCAGGATGGCCCCGTCGGCGAGCCGAGCGGCCTCGAATGACAGGCGCGGCGTCGCGCCGAGCAGGGCTCCGACGATGCCCAGGCTGCGGCCCCCCGCGACGGCCAGGTCACCGGTCAGGCCGATACGGCCGTTGTCGGCGGAAATGTCGAGCGGGCCCGCGATCGTCCGGGCCGCGTAGCTGGCGAGGTCGGCGTCCGCGAGGCGGAGATTCCCGTCCAGTGTCCAGCGTGCGGCGTCGCCCGTGAAGACGCCGGTGTAGGTGGCCGCCCCGCCGCTCGTCGCGCCGACGAGCCGGGTCACCGATTCGGTCGAGACCGTCAGCGCCACGCCGTCCGGCGCGCTGCGGTCGCCGAGGCGGATCATGCCCCGGGCGCTTGATTGAAGGTTCTCCGATGTCAGCCGCCAGGCCATGCCCTGAAGGGCCTCGTCGCTCGCGTCCGGCACGGAGGCGAAGCCGAAGCGGGCCGTGCGACCGATCCGCGCCACGAACGGCGCCAGCAGGTCCGAGCCGCTGAAGTCGAAATAGCCCGAGATTCGCGACCCCTCCGGGCCATAGCGGCCGCGAACGGTGAGGGGAGTGAAGTCGCCGGTCCGGACTGTGGCGTTGACGATGTCGCCGTTGATCAGGGCCGAGGCGAAGAAGGGTTCATCCGGCGAATAGCCGAGGGATCCGGCCAGCGGCCCGCCCTGGGCCTCGCTCGCCCGCAGGGTCAGGCGCAGATCCTCGGGCTTGGCGCCGAGCGTGGCGGCGACCCGCAGGAAGTCGCCCGGTCTGTTCAGGCTGTAGGCGGCGACGTTCGCGACCTTGTCTCCGGCGCGCGGGACCAGGGCGTCGCCGGTCAGCCGCCAGCGACCATACTCCTGCGAGAACCCTTCCAGCAGTTCGATGTCGGCGGTGAACCTGTCGATATCGACGCTGATCGGCATCGGCTGTGGGGGCTTGCCGTCCGGCGGGTCCAGCTCCGGCCGACGCAACAGCCGGATCGTCTTCGCCGTGATGTCCGTGGCGTGGAATCGGCGAGTGACCAGTGGCCAGTAGCTCCAGTCCACGCGGACATCGCGGGCCTCCAGCCAGACGCCCTTCTCATCGGTGATGGTGACGCGAGCCAGGGTGAAGTCGTCGAACAGGTCGCCTTGCAGACCCTCCACATTGATCCGGCCATACCGGGAGATTTTCTTGCCGGCGACAAAGCTGGTGACCAGGTCCCGCCCCGGTCCGGACACCAGATACATACGGCCGCCGAAGACCAGAACCAGGGTCAGGACAAGCAGGCCCATGAGAGCGAACCCGCCGAAGAAGGCGATGGCCTGAAGTCGGGTGCGGCGCCGCTTCTCAGCCTTGGCCGGGGCTTCGACGGTCGTTTCCGGCGCAACCGCTTCGACTGCTCGCTTCTTGCGCGGGGTCGGCGGGCGACGAGGGGGCTCGGGGGTCGGATCGTTCAAAACGCCTGACCGATGCTGAAATAGACCTGGAAGCCTGCGTCGCCTTCGCGCTTGTCCAGCGGGAAGGCGATGTCGGCGCGGATCGGGCCGAAGGACAGATTGTAGCGGGCGCCGATGCCGACGGCGTAGCGCAGATTCGAGAAGTCGGGCGTTTCCTCGAAACCGATGGCGCCGGCGTCCACGAAGCCGACGACGCCAAATCCCTTGCCCAGGTCGTGACGGACCTCGGCCGAGAACTCGAACAGGGAGATGCCGCCGCGCGGTGTGTTGTCGGGAAGGCGCGGACCGACACCCTGATACTCATAGCCGCGCACCGAACCGCCGCCGCCGGAATAGAACAGCCGGTCCGAAGGCACGCTGAGTTCGCTGCCGCCGATGATCGATCCCAGCCGCGTGCGGCCGGCGAGGACGGTGCGGGCGTTGTCCTGCACCGGCAAATAGGCCGTAAGCTGGGCCTCGGTGCGCAGGAACAGGACGGCGTCCTCGCCCGTGACTGCGGTGGGCTGGACGTTCAGCGTCATGCGCCAGCCGTTTGTGGGGTTCAGCGGGTCGTTCGACTCGTCGATATAGGCGCTTCCGCGGCCGGTCAGGATGGCGAGATCGCGGTCGAAGCTGATCGGCGCCTGGGTGACGGGATCGAACCGGTTCTCGCTATATCGACCGGCATCCAGACCGACGCCGTAGCTGTAATACGAGGTCTTGCCGATTCGCTGGCGCAGGTCGGCGGACAGGACAGCGGCGGTCCGGCGATAGGCGTCGGTGTCCTCGTTCACCACGGCGGCGGACAGGGCCAGGGCCTCGCCCGGCGTCCGCCAGTGCGGCAGGCTGAGGTCGGCGCCGATGCGACTGTCGATATTGGCGATCCGGGCCTGGAACCGCAGGGTGTCAGCGCGTCCGAAGCGGTTGTACCAGGTCCAAAGTCCCTCCACGCCCGAGCCATCGGCGGTGGAGAAGGTGGCACCCGCCTCAAGGATGCGGCGCGGCCGGTCTGTCAGGGTGATCACCACCGGACGGTTGCCTTCCGGCGTCGTCTGGTCAGCCGCCGTCAGGGCCACCGCGACTCCGTCATAGACCCCGGTCTCCAACAACCGCCGCTCGAGTTCGGCGACCAGTTCGGGATCATAGCGCTGGCCCTCGTTCCAGGGCGCGAGACCCGTGACCCAGTCCGGATTCGTCGGCCCCCTCGTCTCGACCCGCACGCCGTCGAGGCGAACCAGGGGCCCCGAGTTGATACTGAAGGTCGGAGCGACAGTCAGTGCGGCGTGGTCGACGACAACGCGGCGCGGTTCCGTCACGGCGTCGGGGTAGCCGTCCCGCGCCAGGCGGGCGATGATCCGGCCTTCACCGGCGATGACGTCGGCGGCCCGGCCTGGATTTCCGGGTTCCAGCCCGATCTCCGCCTGGGCAGTGCGGATGACTTCGGGTTGCGGTTCGGGTGCGACCCATCGGATCGCCGGATCCGTGAGCACGAAACGCGGGCCTGGCATGATCTCGACGATCGCCACCGGATTGTCCTCGCCTTCGACGACATCCGCCAGAACAGGCTGGTAGTAGCCTTCAGACCGCAAGAGGGCCTCGGCCGAGGCCATGGCGGCTCTGGCCCGTCGACGGGCGTCGAAGCCGTTTGTAGGCGGCCCGTCGGTCTCGCCGATGGCACGGACCAGGGCCGCGCGCAGTTCGACATCGAATTCGCCGCGAATCTGGGCGCGCGGATCAGCGGAAGCCGCGCCCGCGATGCCCGGAGCACCCAAGCCCAGCACCGCCGAGACGAGCACGGCAGAGATTCGGGGAAAGGAAGAAGACCTCGACTTCAATATGCAACCCTGTTCGGCGACCTGTTCCGGACCGGACCAGGCTCGCCAGAGGCCCCCCTCAATCAGCGAATCGGGACGACCTGGGGGCCGATCAATAGAACAGGGTTTCGCTCTCTGGCTTAACTGTCTCCTCCGAAGAGCGCTGTTCGGGCGGCAGGGTTGAGGTCGGCGGAACGTCGGTCGGCACCGTGGTGTCTGCGGCGGCGACGCCTTGATCGGTCGCCGCTGGCACCACGGGCGCCTCGATCGGCGGCGGTGCGGTCTCGGCCTGCCGGGACGCGGGGTCTTCGCAGCCGGCGACAGCCAGGCCGGCGACGCCCAGGGCCGCGAGCAACATCAAACGCTTCATTTCAAATCTCCCCCGGAGTGCGGCGTAAAAACGCGCCGTGAACAGGCCGGTTCCATAGCCTGTCCGTCGTTCCCGGTCACGCCGGATCAACGGCGTTGTGGCAACCAATCCTTCGTCTATTGGCGCGACACTCCGCTGAACGGGAGAGGGCTCAAGAATGACGGCGAACGGCTATGCCATGATCGCCCAGGTGCGTTTCCGCGAACTGAGGACGCGGATCGGCCTGGCGGCGTTCATCGCTGTGACCGCCTGGTTCCTGACGCACACCTTCTGGCCAGCCGTCTGGTTCGGGGCCGTCGTGGCGACGCAGGCGCTGGACTGGATCGTGTTTCGGCCATTGCGCCAGCGTCCCGACGTCGAGCCGTCGCGGGGCTACAAGATCGCCATGTGCGCCACAGCTTCGGTCAATGTGATCGTCTATTCCGGTATCGCCGCCTATCTGTGGGCCGCCGGCGGGGATGTGGGCCGGCTGTTCGCCACCGTCCAGGTCGCGGGCGGCCTGCTGCACGTCAGCCTGCACATGCACCACGTGCGGCCGCTGCTGTTCTCGGCGGTCATTCCCCACAGCCTATATTTCCTCGGCATGCCCATCGTCGGGGCGCTCGTCGACGGCAAGCCGCAGGAAATGCTGATCGCCATAGGGGGGCTCCTGTACATGATGCACCTGGTGGTCGCTGTGCGGCAGAGTTCCATGACCACGACGGCCCTGCAGACCGCGAACGCCGAGGCCCGTATGGAACGCCAGAAGGCCGAGGTCGCGAGCGCCGCCAAGTCCGACTTCCTCGCCGTGATCAGCCACGAGATTCGCACGCCCATGAACGCCGTCATCTCGGCGGCCAACCTGCTGCGCCGGACTCGGCTGGACCGGGAGCAACGCGAACATGTGTCGATGCTGCTGGACGCTGGCGACGTGCTGGTCGGCCTGCTGAACGACGTGCTCGACCTGTCCAAGATCGAGGCGGGCAAGATGACGCTGGAATCCTCGGTGATGGACCTGCGCGAGAAACTGGGATCGCTGGGCCGGCTCTGGGGGCCCAAGGCCGAGGCCAACGGCGTGCGCCTGAAGATCGAGATCGAGCCCGGCGTTCCCGACTGTGTCCGGACCGATCCCCTGCGTCTGCAGCAGATGCTGTTCAACCTGCTGTCCAACGCGGTGAAGTTCACCGATGAGGGTTCGATCGTCGTTTCGATCGACTGGCGTGCGGAAGACAACCGCTTGATCATCGCGGTGGCCGACACCGGCGTCGGCATTCCGACGGACCGGCTGGCGACCATCTTCGACAGTTTCGAGCAGGCCGACGCCGGCACGACGCGGAAATACGGCGGCACCGGTCTGGGCCTAGCGATCAGCCGTCGCCTTGCCGAAATCATGGGCGGTCGGCTGACCGCCGAGAGCGTCGAGGGCGAGGGGTCGACCTTCGTCCTGAGTTTGCCGATGCAGGCCGTGGCCAAGCCGGCACCCGAGACGCGCCGTCGCGTGGCCGAACAGACGGGGCTGCGGGGCAAGGTCATCCTGGCGGCGGACGACCACGCGGTGAACCGCCGCATCCTGTCCCTGTTGCTGGAGCCGCACGGCTGCACGATCCTGCTGGTCGAGAACGGGGCAGAGGCGGTGGAGGCGGCGAAGACCCAGCGGTTCGACGCCATCCTGATGGACATGCAGATGCCGGTGATGGACGGGCTGGAGGCCTCTGCGCAGATCCGGGCCGGCGGCCTGAACCGACGCACGCCGCTGATCGCCCTGACCGCCAATGCCATGGATGTGCACCGCGCCGCCTGGGATGCGACCGGCGTCCACGCCTTCCTGACCAAGCCGATAGACCCTGCGCTGTTGGCTGCGACCCTCGCCGAGGCCTGCGCCGAGGCCGTCGACGAGGACGAAGCCCGGATAGCCTAGCCCCAGCGAGCGAGGGCATCCGCCAGGGAGATCGCGCCCGCGGGCTCGATCTGTGCGACCTGACCATCGAAACGAGGGGCTGGAGAGGGTTGGGGCGGTGACCCGGCGAGGGTCTGGCGCGCCTTGTTGTGCGGATGATCGGCAGCCTCAGCGAACGTCAGGACCGGCGTGACGCAGGCTTCGGTTCCAGCGAAATGCGCGGCCCATTCGTCCCGGTTTCGAGTGGCGAACAGGGCTCCGAATGTCGCTTCGAGCGTGAGCCAGCCGCTGACCGGGAACTGCGGCGCTTCGGCGGGGTCGAGATCCAGTCCGGCGAGCAGGGCGGCGTAGAAACGCGGCTCCAGCGCGCCGACCGCGACGAACCTGCCATCGGCGCAGGCGTAGCAGCGGTAGAAGGGCGCGGCTCCGTCCAGCAGGTTCGAGCCACGGTCGCCCGACCAGTGACCGCTCGCCGTCATCGAGAAGAACAGTGAGGAGAGCAGCGCCGTGCCGTCGGTCATGGCGGCGTCGACGACCCGCCCCTGGCCGGTGGTCCGCGATTCGATGATGGCGGCGAGGACCCCCGTGACAAGCAGCATGGCCCCGCCGCCATAGTCTCCGACGAGGTTCAGCGGCGGCACGGGCGGGGAACCTGCCTCGCCCATGGCGTGGAGCGCGCCGGTCAGGCCGATGTAGTTGATGTCGTGGCCGACGGTCCGGGCCAATGGCCCGGTCTGGCCCCAGCCGGTGACGCGGCCGAAGACGAGTCTCGGGTTGCGCGCGGCGCAGTCCTCGGGCCCGAGGCCGAGGCGTTCCAGTACGCCGGGGCGGAAGCCCTCGATCACGGCGTCGGCGCCGGCGATCAGGTCGAGGACGCGGTCGCGGTCGCCGGGTGACTTCAGATCGACCACGACGGCGTTGCGGGCCCGGTGCATGACGTCGTTGCCGACATCGCCGAAGGCCCCGGCCTCCGCGCGGCATAGGCGCAGGACGTCGGCCCCCAGGTCGGCCAGGACCATGCCGGCGAAGGTCACGGGACCGAGGCCGTCGAACTCGATGATACGGACGCCGGAAAGAGGTTTCATCCTCGCTTGCTAGCGGCAGCTGGGAGCCCGGTCGAGTTCACGCAAGGGAAGCGGCAGAGGCTTTCTCGGGCCGTTGACGGCGGAGAAACGATGGTACGTCCTCTCGGGCTCGAACCGAGGACCCTCTGATTAAAAGTCAGATGCTCTAACCAACTGAGCTAAGGACGCACATCGTGGTCGCAGAACGGCTGGGCCGTTTCGCGGTTGCGCCTTCTGGTTCATCGCGCCGGTCGGGTCAAGGGCTGTAGGCCGTCTTCCTTTTCTGATGATGTCTTTTGGCTTCGTGGACTCCGGTCCCGCGCCCGGTATTGTGCGCCATCAAAAGGGGATGGACGGGCATGCGCGGTTTCGGATTCATGGCGGCTTCTGTCGCGCTCATCGGCCTTGCGGGCTGCAACCAGACCGAGGGCAAGGCGGACGCCGCCCCGGCCGTGGCGCAGGCCGCGCCGCAGCCCAGCCAGATGATGCAGGAGACCTTCGTCGACTGCACCTGGGGCGAGACCCAGGGCTCCGGGCTGTCGGTCTGGAGCTATGCCTGTCCGCAGGCCGGCAATACCCACATGGTCCATGACGCGAGCCTGCCGGGCTTCGCGCTCGAAGGGACCTATGACGGCCAGACGTCGCGCAGCCCGACGATTATCGTGTTCAAGAAGGCCGCCGACGCGCCGATCGACGCCGTCCTGGCCGAGATCCGGACCAAGTCGCCGGGGCCGCACACGGCCCAGTGCGTGCTGGCGCGCCCGACCTATGACGGCGTCGCCGAAGGCATCTACCACCTCGTTCCGCCGGCTCCGGTCAAGGCGCAATGGGAGGCCTTCTCCTCCGGCGAGGGCGACGCGGAGCCGATGGAGCCGCCGTGCGGCGATCTGGGCGAGCAGATGTCGGGTGACCACGTCTTCTATGTGCTGGACGGCGACCCGACGACGGTGCTGTGGGTCAACTTCGGCAGCGAGATCCAGCCGTTCGAGGCCGCCTCGATTCGCCCGCTGAACGCGGGCTAGGCTCTGGTGCAGTGGCGTGGCCTCCTCCTGTCGATCTCGGTACTCGTCCTGCTGGGCGGCTGTTCGGCCGCGCGGCAGGTCGGGGCGGGGTTCGGCGATGCGGCGACCCAGCCGCTGGTCGATCTGAACGTGCGTCGGGACCAGATCCCGACCGTCCTGCTACAGGCCCAGGCCAATCCGTATGACCGGCGCAATCTCAGCCAGTGCACGACCATCGGTGCCGAGGTGGCGCGGCTGGACGAGGCGCTGGGGCCGGACCGCGACGAGCCGACTGCGCCGGACAGCCCGACCCTGAACGAACGGGCCCAGGACGCTTTGGCCGAGGCCATGCTGGACGCGATCAGGAACGCGGCGACGGACTTCATTCCGTATCGCAGCTGGGTTCGGCAACTGACCGGGGCCCAGGCGCGCTCGAAGACGGTTCAGGACGCGGTCGAGGCGGGGCGGCTGAGGCGGGCCTTCCTGAAGGGACTGGGCATGCGGGCCAACTGTTCGCCGCCGGCTTCCCCCGCCTGGTTCCGGCCGACGGGGCGGTCGCAACGGTAGTCTTGTTCCTCCCCCGCTGGGGGAGGGGGACCGCGAAGCGGTGGAGGGGGCTAACCCCAGACGCTGTCGCTTGCGTCGGGTCCCCTCCGTCACGGCGCGAAGATGCGCCGCGCCACCTCCCCCAATGGGGGAGGATGGATCGCCGTCAGCGGCCACCCGGACGGCGCTTCTCGCTTCGGTCTCCTCTGATCTGCACCGTGCCGTCCTTCGCAAAAGCCTCGAACGACGGCTTGTCGATGTTGCGGAACTCGCCGGTCCGGTCCCAGTCCCAGTCGAAGGAGATGCGCTCGCCCTTGTGCGCGAACTTGCCGGACCAGTGGGCGAAGAAGGAATATTTGTCGCCGCCGATGATGACGACGTGGCGATGCAGCGCCGTCTCGTTGCCCTCGTCGCGGGGCGGTTCTTCCAGATAGGTGTTGTAGGCGTGGAAGCCGGACTTCTCGATGCGCATGATCAGTTCGACGTACGCCGGGCGTGGAAGTCGCGGCGGAAGGCTTCGAAGCGGCCGTGCTGGATGGCGTCGCGCATGGCGGCGGTCAGGGCCTGGAAGAAGGCGATATTGTGCCAACTGAGCAGGATCTTGCCGAGGATTTCGTCGGCCCGGATCAGGTGATGCAGATAGGCCTTTGAATATCGCGAGGATGGGCCGTCGATCGTGGGGTCCAGCGGATCCTGATCCTCGGCGAAGCGGGCGTTCTTGAGGTTCATCGGCCCGTCCCAGGTCCAGGCCTGGCCGTGGCGGCCGGCCCGTGTGGGCAGGACGCAGTCGAACATGTCGACGCCGCGCCAGACCGCCTCCACCAGATCGATCGGCTTGCCGACGCCCATCAGATAGCGGGGGCGGTCGGCGGGCAGCATGTCGGGGGCGTAGTCGAGGACCTCGCACATGGCCGTGTGGCCCTCACCCACCGCAAGCCCGCCGATGGCGTAGCCGTCGAAGCCGATCTCCTGGAGCTGGTCCGACGACTGCCGGCGCAGGTCCTCGAACGTCGAACCCTGCTGGATGCCGAACAGGGCCTGGGTTTCGCGGGTTCCGAAGGCGGCTTTCGATCGGGCTCCCCAGCGGACAGAGAGTTCCATCGCGGCCTTCGCGGCGGGTTTCTCGGCCGGCCAGGCCACGCACTGGTCGAGCTGCATCGAGATGTCGGCACCGATGCGGTCGGCCTGGATCTCGATCGACCGCTCGGGCGACAGGACGTGTTTGGAGCCGTCGATATGGCTGGCGAAGGTGACGGCGTCTTCCTTGACCTTCGAGATACCGGCCAGGGACATGACCTGGAAGCCGCCCGAGTCGGTCAGGATCGGCCTGTCCCAGCCCATGAATCTGTGGAGGCCGCCGAGCCGCTCCATCCGCTCGGGGCCGGGGCGCAGCATCAGGTGATAGGTGTTGCCCAGGATGATGTCGGCGCCGGTCGCCTTCACCTGATCCACCGTCATCGCCTTGACCGTGGCGGCGGTGCCGACCGGCATGAAGGCGGGCGTGCGGATGTCGCCGCGCGGGGTCTTCAGGACCCCGGTGCGGGCGCGGCCTTCGGTGGCGGAAATGTCGAACGGGAAGGGCAAGGGCGGGTTCTCGATGAGGGGAGGCGCGTCTTAGAGCGGGGGCGTGGCCTTGGGAAGGCGGGGTTCCGGACTTGAAAACACCGTCCGAAGCGTCCGGAGCGTCCGGGTCGGCGGGACTCTGAAATTGGAGTCCACATAGTCCACAGAGTCTACATCCGGGGATGGGGTCTGGGGCGGCGATGTCAAAGATCGGGCGCAGTGTCGCACGGTTTTGAGGGGCGCCTGCGATAAAGGCTCTCGTCAGGGCCGGACGTTGTTTTGAAAGGCGGATTCGGGGGATCCGCTGATGGGTATGGGGCCATTCCTTCTCCCCTTGCGGGAGAAGGTGGCAGCCGAAGGCTGACGGATGAGGGGTCACCCGGACCCTCGGAGTATTGGCGACAGGGATGATGTCTGACGTCGGTGTCACCCCTCACCCGACCGCGCCAGAACGACGGCTGTGCCGCCGTGCGCGATCTCCCTCTCCCGCAAGGGGAGAGGGACGCTAGGGGCGTGGCGGCCGGACCGGTGCCAGTTTCCGGCGCTGTCGCGACAGCGCCAGGGGCGTGCCGTCGGCGGCCCAGGCGGTGGCGTCGTCGACGGTCCAGCCGGAGCCGAAGTCGAGCATGCGGAACTCGAAGAAGGCCCAGCCGTCGGGGCAGTGTTCAGGCGTCGGGTCGGTCAGGATGTCGTAGCGGAGATCGACCGTGGCCATGCCCAGCGGCCTGTCCAGCGCGGTCCAGACCGGGGGGTAGAGGGCGTCCAGAAGGTAACACAGGCCGATGGCGTCGAGCGGTCCGCCGTCCCGGATCTTCATCCAGCAGCGCTCGATGATCGGGCGGCCCGGGACCGGCTGAAGGATGTGGGGGCCGGTCTCGAAGCGATAGTCGACGTGCTGGGAAAAGTGCGGGGCCATGGGGCCCTTGAGGTCGCGGCCGGTCTGGAGCGCGCCGAGCGGGGGCGGGGCGGCAAGCGGCGTCATGGTCAGACCGGGAACATCGTCGCCGAAGGTGGCGCTGGCGTGGTTGGTCAGGCGGTCATGACCCTCATTGTCCTTCTGGGTGACGTCGACCTGGGCGAAGGCGGCGCTGCGACCGCCACGCAGCAGGCGCGGCGTGAAATGGATCGGGTGACCGAAGCGGGCCGGGGTCATGTACTGGACCGACAGACTGCGCAGGGGAGCGGTGAGGCCGAGGCCGGTCTGCATCGAGGAGGCGCACAGGGCAGCGAGCAGACCGCCGAACGGAAAGCCGGTCTCGGGCGGAGCGTTGAGCCGGCTGTTGGAAAAGTCGCCATGCAGGTCGGCCGACAGCACGCCGTCCGCGTCGGGCGTGAGGGTCAGGGCTTCAGCGATCGTCTGTTCGGGCATGCGCGCGTCGTAGCTCGTGAAAAGAACGGGTGGCAAACATCTTGCCGCAACCTGGAAAGAACGGGCGGCGGACAAGCCGCCGCCAGAACGCCTGGAAAGAACGGGCGGCGGACAAGCCGCCGCCCGGGCAGTCGGGAATGCAGGAACGCAGCGAGGGCTGCTCGCCGTGTCCGTAGCGAAACAAGACTGACTTACTGCGTTCCTTTTGGCAACCCTCTTGCCAAACCTCTGACGCAGGGTCACTTTCCTTTTCTTGGTAGGGCGTCATTTTTTCGGAAAACCGCCCACACTTTTCCGGACGACGCCTATGGGACGCACCGCAGACTACTCAAAGCAAAGCTGTTCGATCGCTGCGACGCTGGAAGTCATCGGCGATCCGTGGACACTGCTGGTCATTCGCGACGCCTTCCAGGGCGTGAAACGGTTCGAACAGTGGCAGGAGCGGCTGGGCGTCGCCCGCAACGTGCTCGCCGCGCGGCTGAAGACCCTGGTGCAGCACGGGGTTCTGGAGCCGAAGCTCTATTCCGAACGACCGCCCCGGAACGAATATGTCCTGACGGCCAAGGGCCTGGCCCTGTCCGACGTGTTGATCGTCATGCACGGCTGGGGCTCCCAGCACCTGTATGGCGAGGCCGATTCCGGCGTCAGCTTCACCCACAAGACCTGCGGGGCCGAGCTGAAACCTCGCGTCGCCTGCGGCGGTTGCGGCGAGATCGTGAAGCGGCGGGACACCGAAATCCATTTCCACGCCAACCGGCCGACGGTCGCCGAAATCATGCCCAAGGAAGCCGCGACGGAAGAGGCGGCGTGAGCCAGCCGCCGGTCACCCTGATCGGCAATCCGGTCTCGCCCTATGTGCGCAAGATACTGGCGATCTGCGCGGTCAAGGGGATCGAGGTCGCCGTCGATCCGATCACCCCGTTCCGGGGCGACGAGACCTTTTCGAAGATCAGCCCGCTGAGGCGCATCCCGGTGTGGATCGAGGGCGATCTGACGCTGTGCGACTCCAGTATCATCGCCCAGTATATCGAGGACACGCGGCCCACGCCGTCGCTCCTGCCGGCCGATCCGAAGGACCGGGCGAGGGCGCGCTGGATCGAGGAATACGCCGACACCCGACTGTTCGACGTGCTGGGCTGGAAGCTGTTCTTCCAGCTGGCGATCAAGCCCCGGGTGCTGAAGGAAGAGACCGACAGCGATCTGGTCGAGCGGGCCCGGACGGTCGAGATCCCCGAGACGTTCGACTATCTCGAGACGGTGATGCCGGAGCGCGGCTTCCTGTTCGGGGACGCGGCGGGACTGGCGGATTTCAGCCTGGCACCGGCGTTTCTGAACGCACGGGTGGTCGGGGTCGAGGTGGATGCAGTGCGCTGGCCCAGGTTGGCCGGATGGCTGGGGCGGGTCGAGACCGAAACCCCGATGAAGGCGCTCAACGACGTGGCGATGGCCTTCATGACGACGAAGGTGGCGGACCAGCCGGGGATGATGGCCGAGCACGGCATTGTCCTGGCGGAACGGTCGCACGACGGCGGGCGGGCCATGCGCGGGCCGATGTCGCCGACCTAGCCTTTGAAAACGTCCGCGTGTCGGGTGATCAGGGGGACGACGATGTCCTCTTCGTCCTCCAGATGGCGGGCCAGCGCCGGCCGGCCTTGTCCAGCAGGGCGATGCCCGCGCCGATACGGCGATCCGCCCTCCATGGCCGGATATCTTTGCTCAACAGCATTCAAGGTCTCGGCACCGGCTCCGGGCCAGACCAGTCGAAACCCAGATATGTCGTCTCGTCGCGGGGGCTCCCATAACCAAGGAATACACGACCATCCAGGCTTCGGATCGTCACTTGCCGAAGTCCCTGTTCTCTGGCGAGACGATGGCCTGACCGAAAGAACTCCCGCCGCGACAAAGCTTCGTTGGCACCCCCGGGGCGAGGGATCCAAGCGAATAGACGGGTGCCGCGGACCACGCGGAAGCTGCTTACACCCAGAATTCTGCTCAGTTGTGCGTCTACCTGACCCAGGTCACTGGGCGCGGACACCCAGCACCATCGATAGAAGGTGCGGCCTTGATCTGGAACACGAACCCAAGTCGCAGCCATTATCACGGCAACCTGACCCCTCTCCTCGCCTCGGCGCAAGATTCTCACGCTCGCGTCAATCACGCCGGGAAGTCGGAGCGCGTCCAGTTCCGCCTGCGGCGCGGCCTGGAAACCATCCGACTCCGAAAGTTGCCAAGTCGCCCTGTGATCACCGTCGGGCCCCATGCAATAACGATCAAACATGGCGACGGGATCAGGTTCACCAATCGGCGCGGACCCCGACTGCAGAAGTATGGCGGCCAACAGTTGCGGATAACCATTTCGCATCATCGGCCGCCCTGAGACTGGATAAGTATTGTCCCGACCTAGCCTGGAGCGCCGACTTGGCAGAGTGTCCCGTCGCTATCGAGACAAGAGCTGACGCATTCACCGAGGAGATACTCGTCGCCTCCGTAGTTGTCGATGCAAGAGCCGTAGCAAGCGTTGCAGGTCGGGCTGCCGGCCCAGGCGTTGATCGGGGTCAGGGCGATCAGGGTCAGGGACGCGACGGAAGCGGCGATCAATTTAAGCTTCAACATTTCATATCCTCCTGGCGGACAAGCCCGCACGCAACCCTCGCTCGAAATGGGGGGGGTCAATGAGGGGGTCTCGAAGCCAAATCCCCGGCCGATGATCGAGAACAAGCCTGTGGCAAGGGGTTTTCATAGTCGAAACATGGCGCTACCGGAGCCAAAACACTCCGTATCCGAGCAATCTTTGGTTGATTTGGAAGTCATGCTCTCAAGCAGATGTGATCGGCCGACTGGCTCCGCCGCCGAAGGTGCCCGCGTGTCGGGTGATCAGCGGGATGACGATGTCTTCCTCGTCCTCCAGATGACGTAGGAGCGGCGGCGAGATCTGCTCAAGAAGGTCAGACAGGCGGGCGGCCGTGTCGGCGGCCTCGGGCGATCGGTTCGTGACTCCCTGGTGAAAGGCGAGGCCGGTCTGGAACAGGGTCTCGAGCTGGCCGTGGATGACGTCATGGTCGCGATCCAGAAGATCGATGCCGGCGCCGATGCGGGGCTCCACCTGACGCATGGTCGGAAAATAGTGGTGGGTCTCGATATCGTGGTGGCCATCCAGGTGCTGGAGGAACGCCTGCAGCGTGGGGATGAGCCGGCGGTGCAGGTCGGGCAGGGCGATCTGACCCGCGCGCCACTGGCCGGTCAGGGCGTCCATCTGCGCGACCTCGCGGCGGAAGCCGGAGTGCATCTGCAGCCAGAAGCGGGCCATGGCGGTGACTTCATTGCCGTGCCAGCGGTCGCGGGGGAGGCTGTCGAGCAGGTAGCGGTACGGTTCGGGCAGGCCCTCACGGGTCGAGAGGTCGTCAGACAACGCAGGCGGTCGTGGTCGCGATGAAGCCGCCGCCCAGCAGGCGGTCGGGATCGGCGGGGTCGTACAGGGCGCAGGCCTGGCCGGGGGCGACACCCTCTTCGCCGGTCTCGAAGACGATCGAGATCGCGCCGTCCTGCAGCGTCAGCCGGGCGGGCGACGGCGGGCGGGTCGAGCGGACCCGGGCGAGGACCGGCGCGTTCGCGGCGGCGGCGGCTTCGATGGAGGGTTCGTCACCCAGCCAGTTGGTCTCGCCCAGCGTCAGGGAGGCGGTCAGCAGGGCCTCGCGCGGGCCGACGATGACGCGGCGGTTCTCGGGGTCCAGCTTCGTCACGAACAGGGGCTCGCCGACGGCGACGTTCAGGCCGCGGCGCTGGCCGATGGTGTAGTCGGTGATACCGGCGTGGGTGCCGAGGACCCGGCCGTCCATGTGCACGATCTCCCCGGCCTCGCGGCCCTGGGGGCGCAGTCGGTCGATCAGGGTGCGGTAGTCGCCCGACGGGACGAAACAGATGTCCTGGCTGTCGGGCTTGGACGCGATCTTGAGGCCCAGCGACTGGGCGACGCCGCGCACGGCGGGCTTTTCCAGACCGGCGAGCGGGAAGCGCAGATAGTCGAGCTGGTCGCGGGTGGTGGCGAACAGGAAATAGGACTGGTCGCGCGAGGGGTCGATCGCCTTGCGCATCTGGGTCTGGCCGTCAGGGGTGACGGCGCGGCCGACGTAGTGGCCGGTGGCCATGGCGGCGGCGCCCAGGTCCCGGGCGACATCCAGCAGGTCGCGGAACTTGACCGTCTGATTGCAGCGGATGCAGGGGACCGGGGTGCGGCCCTGCAGATAGTCGTCGGCGAACTGGTCGATCACCGCGTCGCGGAAGCGGCTCTCGTAGTCGAGGACATAGTGGGGGATGCCCAGCATCCCGGCGGCCAGACGGGCGTCGTGGATGTCCTGACCGGCGCAGCAGGCCCCCTTCTTCTTCAGGGCCGCGCCGTGGTCGTAGAGCTGCAGGGTGACGCCGACGACATCATAACCGGCCTTGTGCAGCAGGGCGGCGACGACGGTGGAATCCACCCCGCCCGACATGGCCGCGACAACCCGCGACCCGACCGGCAGGCCGACCGCCAGACGCGCGCTCTCGACCGCCGCCTCCAGCTCGGCCGGAGACGACAGGGGGGCGATGTCGGGGATCGCGCAAACGGGCTCGCCCAGGAGCAGGGATGGGAGCGTCATGGCGCGCATATAGAGCCGATGGGGGACGATTTCGAGGCCGGAGCCTCGCTCGTCTCAGATCAGCGAGATCAGGGCACAGAGGCGGGCTTCGGTTTCTGACAGGAACCAGCCCCTGTGAACGAACAGCCGCCCGGCCCGATAGTCATCGTGAACGCGGGTTTTCAGCCGGCCGACCGGGCTGTCGTCGGTGGGGACGAGATCGGCGCGGAGGGTCGCGGCGTCGCTCGGGTGCACGGCCAGCCAGGCCCGGCCGATGTCAGAAGCACCGGCCGCGTCGATGGCGGCGATGCCGGGGGTGCGGGCGTGCGTGGCTCCAGCTGCGGAAGCCACGGCGATCCCGGCCAGGGCCTGAAGCAGGCCGCGTTTGCTGAGCATGGTCATCAGGCGATCCCCGTCGTGGTCTTCAAATGATCGGCCAGTCGAATGGCCAGGGCGGTCAGGGTCAGGGTCGGATTGACCAGGCCCGAGGTCGGGAAGACCGAACTGCCGGCGACATAGAGGTTCGGCGTGTCGTGCACCCTGCAATCGACATCGACGACGCCCTGGGCCGGGTCGGTCGCCATCCGGGTCGTTCCCATGTGGTGCCGTGAGGGGCGGAGGCCCTCGACGATGGCGTCGCTCTCGATCGGCCAGCACAGCCGGCCCAACCCTTGGGCTCCGAGCGCGCGGGCGAAGCCCGCCGCTGACCCGGACAGGCTGTCCCAATCCTCCTGGGTGTAGCGCCAGTCAAGGCGGGCGCGGGGCTGGCCCAGGGCGTCGGTCTGATCCGAGAGGGTGATGCGGCTATCGCGGTTGGGCGCCTCTTCGGACATGAAGAAATAGTCGAGCCGTCGGGCGGAGGGGCCTTCGATGGCCGTAGCCATCTGATCGACGGCGGCCAGGATCGTGCCCGGGGCCGCCGCGGCCTTGGGCTGGATAGCCAGGGTCAGGGTGCAGTTGCCGATCCCCAGATCCTGCTGCGCCTCCGGGCTGAGCACGAAGACAGCGTGGGGCCGGTCGCGCTGCTGGCTGTCGTAGAGGGACAGGTCGGCGTCGGTGGTGAAGGAGACCTCGGCCTCGCCGCGTGGATCGCTCTCACCCGTCGAGAGGGTGCAGTGGCCCTGGAAGCAGCGGCCGACCCAGTCCGAGCCGTTGCCGACGCCCTCGGGACGGTCCGCGCGGGAGGCCAGCATCAGGCGGGCGTTCTCGATCCCGCCGGTGGCCAGGATATAGACCGGCGACCTGGCGATGTGCCGTGTCCCCGTCAGGCAGCGGAGTTCCAGCCGGTCCACGGCACCGTCATCGCCGAGACGGATGGCGGTGCAGTTGATGTGGGTGTGGACGTGGATGTTGGCGGACTGGCCGGGGGCGTCACGGAAGGCGGCGAACTGGCCGGGGTCGACGCGGCCGGACACGGGGCTGTAGGCGCGGGGCGACGAGCGCAGGGGGGCGGAATGATCGGTCACGGGCGCCGGCGATGCCGGCGGCAGTCCGTCATCCTCGGGGAAGCGCGGCAGTTTCAGCCGGTCGCAGGCGCGGTCGTAGAAGGGCTTCAGCTCGTGCCGGCCGAACGGCCAGCCGCTGAGCGCCAACCACGGGCGGGCCGCGAAGTCGACCGCGTCCAGCGGGCCGCACTTTCCGCCCCAGACGTGCCCGGACCCGCCCAGGGCCCGGAGGCGGGACTGGGCCAGATAGTCGTTGATCGGCAGGTCGGGATTGCCGGGGCCGGACATCGTGCCGGGCCCCTGGTAAAGCGCCTGGATCTCTTCATCGGGGTCGGGGCCACCGCTTTCGAGGATCACGACCCGGGTCGAGGTCCCGGCGAATTCATGGGCGAGGGTCAGGCCCGCCATGCCGCCGCCGATGATGACGATATCGGCTTCGATCTGGCTGGCGTCAGGCAAGGTTCGAGCGTCGGTGACAGGCATGGCCTTCTCCGTTGACGAGGGTTTGGGGAAATCAGGAAGGAATCAGGCGCGGGCACCGCGGGCCGTCAGATAGTCCACGATGTCCGCCCGGCCGGCCCTCCGGGCCATGCCGAGCGGCGATCGTCGTTCGGGCGGCCGGCCGGCGCGGGGAGCGCCGACCGCGAGATTGACGTCGGCCCCGGCCTCCACCAGCCGGCGGATCACCGGCAGGTGTCCGAAGCGGGCGGCGTTAATCAGGGCGGTCTCGTCGCCCGGAACCGCAGCGTCGACCGTGGCTCCCGCCGACAGCAGGCGGTCGACGACGGACAGATTGCCGGCGGCGGCGGCGGCGATCAGCGGACTGCCGTCGCCCCGCACGGCGATGTCGGGATCGGCTCCTGCGCCCAGCAGCAGGCCGACCATGGCCATGTCACCGTTGTCGGCGGCAACGATCAGGGCGGCACCGTCGCCGAGGCTGGTCTGGTCGGGATCGGCGCCGGCCTCAAGCAGCAGGCGGACCAGGGCCAGCTGGCCATCACGCACTGCCAGGAGGAGGGGGAAGCCTTCGCCGCGGACCTCGCCGCTGACATCGGCGCCGGCGCGGATCAGGGCGGCGGCGCGCGGGTTGTCGCCCTGCCGGATCGCTTGGACCAAGGGCCGGGAGCCGACCGATGCGCGGGCAGGGGTGTCCGAGGGCCCGGCGGGCTGGGCCGCCCAGGCAGTGACCCCGCCGCCCGCCGCCAGGCCGGCGGCCAGTATCAGGCCGAGCGCGCGCCGCAGGCCGCTGGGCCGCAGGTTCAGCCGGGCGATGCGGTGACGCAGCGCCGAGACCCCGCCCGCCGGCCAGTGGCATCCCAGGGGCAGGGGTGCGGCCTCCATCTGAACTTTCAGCATCGCCTCGGCGTACAGGCGCCGCGCACCGGGGAAGCGGGCCACGACGGTCTCGTCGCAGGCCAGCTCCTGATCGATCCGCATCAGCCGGGCACCGAGATGCACCAGGGGATGGAACCAGAACAGCGCCTGCAGGCCCGAGGCGACGAGGTTGATCTGGGCGTCACCGCCGGTCAGGTGAGCGCGCTCGTGGGCGACGACGATCGTCTGTTCCTCGGGGCTGAAACGCTCCACGAAATCGCCCGGCAGGATCACGCGGGGCAGGAAGGCTCCGACCAGGGCCGGGCCGACCCCGGGACGCGTCGCATGATAGACCCGTCCATCGCTGCGGTGCTCGACGCGCAGGGGACCGATGCCGGAGAGGAAGCGCCCCTGACGCAGGACCAGCAGACCCGCGAAGACCATCACGCCCAGCAACCAGACCACGCTCAGGGGAACGGCGAAATCGCTCGGGTTCGGGATCGCCGCGGGTCGTGTCGGTGTCATCTCGACCACGGCGATCCGCACGGCCGCCAGCGGAGACGGGGCCGCGACCGGGGCGTCCGTGATCCGGGCCGGCGCGGACAGGGTCGGTTCCGGGGCGTGGGGCGGCCCTGGAAGGAGGACGGCCAGGGCGACGACGGGGACCAACAGCCACAGGCCGTAGGCCGCGCGGGCGCCGAACAGCGCACGAACCGGCCGGCGCAGCAGCATCACCGCCACCAGGCCGACTGTGAGGGCGACGACGATTTCGACACCCTGCTCCAGGAGCTCACCGGCCATCGTCGATCTCCGCGATCAGACGTTTCAGTTCGGCAACGTCGTCAGGGCTCAGCCTCTCGCGCTGGGAGAAGTGCGCCACCATCGGAGCCAGCCGCCCGTCGAAAAGACGGTCGATCAGCCCCCGGCTCTCCGTGTGGACATAGTCGTTACGGGCGATCAGCGGCCGATAGAGGTAACGCCGCCCCTGGGCCTCCGCCGCCACGGCACCCTTGGTCAGCAACCGGTTCAGCAGGCTTTTGACCGTGGCGGGCGTCCACCCCTGATCCTCGGACACCCGGGCCATGACCTGCTCGGCCGACAGCGGACTGTCGCGCCAGAGGGCCTCCATGATCAGACTTTCAGCAGAGCTAATTCGCATTCGATTGCACCTGTAATCGTCAAGATTGATCACATGTGTAATCGATGCTGTCAACGCGATGCCGGGCCGGTTCCCATGAATTCGCGGTAAGGGTCCGGGTGGCTCAAACGATGACGGCCGCCCCCGTCGCCGGGAGCGGCCGTCGCTTCGTTCGGGGGAGAAAATCTTAAGAGCGGTAGTTCTGGATCCGCGTCGTGCGCAGGCCCTGCATGCCCCATTTGTCGATCGCCTTCTGCCAGGCGAGGAATTCCTCGGCCGTCAGACGGTAGCGCAGAAGCGCGTCGTCCAGGCTGAGCAGGCCGCCGCGAACGGCCGCGACCACTTCCGCCTTGCGTCGGATGACCCACCGGTCGGTATTCTCGGGCGGCAGGTCACGCATCGTCAGCGGCGTGCCCGTCGGACCGACGACATACTGTTCGCCCTGCTTGTTCACTCGTCGCTCTTGCAACATGGGCTTTTGCCTCATTCACCACCACCAATTGATCGTGAAGTTAGCGTGGCGCCGCTAAGGCCGGGTTTAGCGTCGTGGTGAAGGAATGGATAAAATCCGATCCGTCCCCGAACGCCGTTTTGGCCTGATGTTGAGTAAATCTTCATCTAGTTGAACGCCGTGTTACCTGAAGATCAGCGTTTGATGCTGATGAGCTCTGCCAACATCTCATCTGCGGTGGTGATGATCTTGGACGAGGCGGAATAGGCGCGCTGCGTGGTGATCAGTCCCGTGAACTCCAATGACAGGTCGACCGTGGAGGCCTCCAGCTGGGACGCTCCGATGAGGCCCGCGCCGCCGCTGCCGGGGGCTTTCAGGTTGAAGGTGCCTGAGCCCTGGCTGACCCGATAGGCGTTGGCGTTGACGCTGGCCAGGCTGTCGGGGCTGGTGAAGGTGGCCAGGGCGACCTGGGCGACGCGACGGGTGACGCCGTTGTCGAAGATGGCGGTGACATAGCCCTCGTCGTCGATCTCGATGTTCGACAGGTTGCCGAAGGCCGTGCCGTTGGTGGTCACCGCCTGGACGATCGAGTCCGAGTCGTACTGGGTCAGGCCGCCGGCCGAGGCCGACAGGTCGAAGCTGATCGTCTGGTCGTCGATACCGAGCGAGTCTTTCCACTGCGGGGCCACGGCGGTGCCCACGGTAGCCGGGTCGGAGGCGCCCAGGGTCACCGTGGCGGCGGACGGATCGGCGAACAGCATCGTACCCGGCGCGGCGAGTTCCGCGGCCTTCATGCCGTCAACGTCAAGACGCCCGTCCTGCGTGAACAGGACGATGCCCGACTTCAGGATACCGTTGGCAGGAACGGAGCCGTTCTCGATGTCCGAGGCGGGGATCACGTGGACCTCGGCGCGCCATTCGTTGGGGTTGGCGGTCTTGAGGAACGAATAGGCGATGGAGCGCTGGCCGCCCTTGGAGTCCGAGGCGGGAACGGTGATCTGGAAGTCGGGTTTGAAGCCCGTTCCGGTCTCGGCGTCATAGACGGACATCGAGTTGTTGGTGGCGCCGGGCGCGATCAGATAGGTCGCGATGTCAGGCGAAACCGTTTGGCTGGACTTCAGATTGGCGTTCAACTGGGCGCGGGTGGTGGCCTCGGCCGTACCGCCGACCGAGCCGACGTTGATGGACTTCAGCTTGTTCAGGTCCGACGGGTCGCGCACGATTCCGCCCTCGGAGTCGACCGGCCAGCCTTGCAGATAGAGGCTGGCGGTGTTCTTCAGATAACCGAACTCGTCGACGCGGAAGGCGCCGGCGCGGGTGAACAGGCGGGCGTCGGTGGGGTCCAGGCCCTCGGATTTTTCTGTCGCGACGAAGAAGCCCGGACCGGCGATGCCCAGGTCCGTCGAGGAGGTCGTGCGCTGAAGCTGACCGGCCTGGGAGATGTAGTTGCGGGTCGAGCCTAGGACTCCGCCGGCGGAGTAGCCGGCACCCTGATTCTGGGCGTTGATCACGGTCGAGAATTCGACGGCCGTGCGCTTGTAGCCGACGGTGTTCACGTTCGCGATGTTCTGCGAGATGGCGGCCAAAGCTGCGGAGTTGGCGTTCAGACCGGACACGCCGGCCAGAAGGGCAGAGTTGATGCTCACGACGTGGGCTCCTTAGGAAAGCAACTTGAGGGGGTTCAGGGCGGAGGCGATACGGGCGGCGAGGCTGGCCTCGCCGTCGTCAGCGCCATTGATGGCAGCGTCTGCGGCGACGTGATCCTGCAGTCCGAAGACGCTGGAGACAGGCACGATCGAGTTGCCGATGGTGAGGTAGGGGACGCCGTCGGACATCTCGACGCCGGTGACGCGGCCGCGGGTCAGGACCTGGGAGTCGACGGTGTTCGTACCGTTCCTGGCGATGACCTTCAGCGAGTAAACGCCGCCGTCCGGCAGCTGTCCCCCGGCTGTTGTCTTGCCGTTCCAGACGAAATCGTGGGTTCCGGTGGTGCGGTCCGGCGCAGGGCCGGTCCAGACGACCTTGCCGGTCGAGTCCAGGACCTGGAGGGTCGCTTCCGACGCCGCCGCTCCGAGTTCGTAGGCCCAGGTGGCCGAGCCTTCGTCCAGCTTGGTGACAGCCCAGGCCGCCGTGGCGTCCTTGCCGATATAGTTGGATGCACCGCCCAGACCGCCGCCCTGCTGGGCCTCCAGCAGGCTGGTGAGCAGGTCGTTGGTCAGAAGCTGCTGCTCGACGCCCGTCATCTGGGTCAACTGAGCCGTGAACTCGTTCGAATCGAGCGGCGAAAGCGGGTCCTGGTTCTTCAGCTGGGCGGTCAGCAACTGCAGGAAGGTCTCGAAGTTCGAGACCAGGCTGGCGCGGCTGGTACCGGTGCGACTGACGGCTTCGTTGGCGGTGATCGCGTCGACCATCGGGTCAGACCTTCATATCGACGCGGTCAGGCGTCAGGGCGAGAGGGATCCAGGCGGCTGGCGTCGCCATACGGTCGGCGTCAGCCTCGAGGCGCGAGGCGGCACCGAAGGCGCGGGCATTGCGCGGGTCGGGCCGGCGATCGAACGCCGAGCCGCCCTGTTGACCGGCCGAGGTGTCGCGCTCGGCAAACGACAGGGCATCATCGGCGACCGTGAAACCGGCGTCCTGAAGCTGGCGTCGCAGTTCGTCGGCCCGACCGCGGAGCTCGGTCGCGGCCAACGGATTGTCGAAGGCCATACGGGCGACCAGCTTGCCGTCGGCGTCGATGTCGAGGCTGACGTCGACCTGGCCGAGGCCTTCGGGCGTCAGCGCCATCTCGAACCGGGTCGAGCGGCCTTCCAGCTTGCGCACGATCTGGGCGGCGATCTGGGCCGTTGTTTCGATAGAGGCGTGGGAGAGGGTGGAGAGTGCCGCAGACACGGCCGTCTCGGCAGGTCGCGCCTCCGTGGACTGGGTCGTCGTACCGAGCGGGGTCATCGCGGCTGTGTCGGCGCTGACGAGGACCGGAACCACGGCGGGTGCGACGGCCGGAGCGGGGCGGGCCGAGGCGGTCGGGATCGCGGCCGCACCGGCGGCGTCGGCAGCGTCCGGCGAGGGCGTAGCGTCCTGATCAGAGGCCGGTGCGGCCCGGGCTTCGGCGCGGGCGGGCTGGGTACGCTCGATCACGTCACGGATACGGGGCGTATCGACCGGGGCGGGGCGACCCTCGAGCGTTGCGTCAGGGGCTGCGACCGGGGCGTCTTCGGCCGGGGCGGCGTCGCCGGAGGCCGAGGCGTCCGTTGTGGGTCTGGCAGGGCGCGGAGCCTGCGGTGCCACGGCAGCAGCGACGGGAGCGGCAGAAGGGGTTGGCGGCGCGGCGGGCGTCGATGCCGGAGCCGGCGCGGCGGCCCTGGCCTGCTCCGTCTCAAGGCCGGCGAGATCCGGCACATCGGCCGGCGTGGGTGCCGGGGCCGTTCCGACCGCTGTGTCGGCGGGGTCGGTCGGCATGGGCGCGGGAGGGGCGATGTCGTCGGACGCGGCAGGCGGCTGCTCCGCCAGGGGGGCAGGAGCGGCTTCCGTCCTGGTCGCCTCGCCGGGGACAGGAGGCGCGGCGATCGCTAGCGGGACCGGGGCGGCGGTGATCGCGTCGTTCGTTCCGGGAATGGCATCGGTGACGGCTTCGGGAGCGGCTTCGGGAGCGGCGTCGGCAACGGCTTCTGCAACCGGCCCGGCTTCCATCCCAGTCTTCGGGGCGGCGGGAGCAGTCGCTCTGGCGGGGATGTCCGACGGGGCGGTCTCGTCCAGGATCGCGGCGAAGTCGGCGTCCGGGGCCACACCGCCACGCTTTGAAGCGGCGGCTTGGCCCGTGGAGGGCGCGGCAGGAATGGCGAGGCTGGGCGCGGACATGGGGCGGCAGGCAATTCAGGACTGGAGGACGGGGGCGCCTGCTGCGCCGGAACATTCGGATGAGCCGTCGCAAGGGCCGGGCCAAGCCTCACCGAAAGGGTCAGAGATCTGTAATTGATAGAAAAATACTCCGGATGGTGCCGGCGTCGGCAAGGTGATGACGACCATTCTTGCCGCGCAAAAGTCGCTTTTTGCCCGGCGCCTTTCCAAGACCTTTCCGGGTGGGGACCTTGCTTCCACGGCGTTGGCCCGATGTTTGCGACCTGAATTGGCATGAGCCAGTCGCGTCCAGTGATGTCCAAAAAAATCAAGGTGTTGCTCGCGCCGCATGCGCGCACGGCTGGGCAAGACACGCAACCTGCCGGGCAGGGCTTGCCGGGCGGAGGGTCAATCGGATGAGCCTGAACACCATCCTGAACATCGCCAACTCGGGCCTGCAGACGGCCCAGACGCAGTTGCGCGTGGTCTCGGACAACGTCTCCAACGTCAACACGCCCGGATACGTCCGCAAGATCGCAGACCAGGTATCGCTGACGACCCAGGGCGTCGGGTCCGGCGTCGAGGTGGCGCGCGTCCGCATCGCCACCGACCGGTTCCTGCAGGCTGCGTCGCTGAACGCCGGCGCCGATGCCAGCCGTCAGGGCGTGCGCTATGAGTTGTACGACCGCATCCAGTCGCTGTTCGGCGACCCGGGCGGGGACACCGGGTTCTTCTCCCAGATCGACGACGTCTTCTCGGCCTTTGCCGTGGCGGCCGAGGACGCGGTGTCGGCGCCGCGGCGCCAGGACGCCCTGTTCAAGTCCCAGGCGATCTTCGACGAGGCGGGCCGGATATCCGGCCAGATCCAGGCGGTGCGCGAGGACGCCGACGGCCGGATCCGGAGCGCCATCGAGAGGGCCAACGGTCTGCTGCAACAGATCGAGACGCTCAATGCCGATATCGCCAGGGCCACCGTACTGGACGGCGACGCCTCCGGTGCCCAGACACAGCAGGCGCGGCTGGTCGACGAACTGTCCAGCCTGATGGACGTACAGGTGTCGCAGCGGTCGGTGGGCGGGGTGTCGATCCGCACCGGAGCCGGCATCCTTCTGGCCGGGGCCGGCGCAGCGACGCTGCAGTATGATCGCGCGGGGACGGTCAATGCCGAAACCAGCTTCAACGAGATCTGGGTGACCGAACCGGGCGGGAGCAAGCGCGCCTTCGCCGAAGGATTGAAAAGCGGCGAGATAAAGGGGCTGCTGGAACTGCGCGACGTCGACGCGCCGCAGACGGCCGAGCGGCTGGCCGAACTGGTCACCCACGTCGCCGACGAACTGAACCGGGCGCACAACGCCAACTCGGCGGTGCCACCGCCCGTGACCCTGACCGGCAAGAACGTAGGGCAGGACCTGACGACGGCCCTGACGGGGTTTACGGGCGGGACGACGATCGCGGTCGTCAATCCGACGACGGGCGCGATCGCCACACGTGCGGACATCGTCTTCTCGGGTGCGACCTTCACCATCAACGGCGGCGCGGCCACGCCGATCGCCAATTTCCTGACCAGCCTCAACACGACGCTGGGCGCAGCGGCGACGGCGAGCTTCGCCGGCGGCAAGCTGAGCATCACCGCAGCCGGCTCCAATGGTGTCGCCATCGCCGACAGCGCGACGACGCCGAGCGCGAAGGCCGGGCGGGGCTTCTCCCACTATTTCGGGATGAACGACCTGATCTCGACCGAGCGGCCGGCGCTCTACGACATGGGGATGACGGCGACGTCCGCCCACGGCTTCACCGCGGGCGAGACCCTGAGCTTCCGCTTCACTGCCGAGAGCGGCTCCAGGGTGCGCGACATTCAGGTGTCGGTACCGGCCGGCGGGACGGTGGGCGATCTGCTGACCGCGCTGAACAGCACAGTGACCGGGGTAGGCCGCTACGGCAGCTTCGCTCTGGATGCGTCCGGCGAGATGAAGTTCACGCCGCTGGGCGATCCGGCACCGCGCATGAGTGTGCTGGAAGACACCACGACCCAGGTTCCCTCCGGCGTTTCGGCCTCTGAGTTGTTCGGCCTGGGCGGCGGGGTGCGGGCGTCGCGCGCGGACGGCTTCAAGGTGCGGACCGACATTCAGCAAAGCCCGTCGAGACTGGCGCTGGCACAGCTGAACCTGTCTGCCACGGCGGGGACGGCGGCGCTCAGTTCGGGCGACGGACGTGGGGCTCTGACCCTCGCCGATGCGGGTCAGAGGACAGTGAGGTTCTCGGCCGCCGGGGACAGCCCGGGCGGCAATCTGTCGGTCTCGCGCTATGCATCCGAGCTGTCCGGCGAGATCGGCGGCAAGGCCCAGGCGGCCAAGAGCCGTCAGGCGAGCGCCCAGGCGTTGGCCACCGAGGCCGACGCGCGTCAGTCCAACCATGAAGGCGTGAACCTGGATGAAGAACTGGTACTCATGACGACCTATCAGCAGGCCTTCAACGCCTCGGCCCGGATGATCCAGGCCGCCAAGGACATGTACGACACGCTTCTGGGGATGATCTGATGAGCCGGGTTTCGACGAACGGAAACTATCAGTCGGCGCTGCTGAACCTGATGCAGGCGCAGCAGGCCCAGAACGACGCGGGCGAAAAGGTCCAGACACGCAAGAACGCCACCGACATGGAGGGCTTTGGCCGCGGGTCCGAGACCCTGACGGCGTTAAAGGGCGCTGCGGCGCGGGTGCAGGGTTTCCTCGACACCGGCGAGGCCGTCGCCGCGCGGCTGGAGGCCCAGGACCTGGCCCTCAACCAGGTGGCCGATGCGCTGGGCGCGGCCCGCCAGGCGATCGGAAGCGTTCTGGCCTCGGATTCGCTGGCGACCCTGATGCTGGACCTCGAAGGTCAGTTTCAATCGGTGTCCAACGGGCTGAACTATCGCCACCAGGGCGGCTATCTGTTCGCGGGTGCCGACACGACCAATGCCCCGGTCGGGGTGTCGAGCCTGACCGACCTCGCCGCCGCACCGACCGTGGCCTCGACCCTGGGCAACGACCAGATCAAACAGGTGTCGCGCATAGCCGAGAACACCTCGGTGGAGACCGGCTACCTCGCTGACGGTTTCAACTTTACCGAGGCGGACGGGGTCACCCAGAGCCACATCTTCCAGATCTTCCGGGACATCAAGGCTTACAATGACAACCCGGCGACGGGACCGCTGACCGGTAAGCCGACCGAGGCGCAGAAGACCTTCCTGACCACCCAGCTCCAGCGGCTGGCCAGCGCCTCGACCGCGACCATCGATGCGGCGGCGAAGAATGGATCGCTGGCCAATCGGCTGGACCAGATCAAGACCAGCCATGAGGCGCAGCAGCTGTCGCTGGAGAGGCTGGTGTCCAGCCGCACGGACGCCGACCCGCTGAAGGCCGTGACGGATTTGCAATTGTCGCAGGTGGCGGTGCAGGCCTCGGCCCAGGTGGTCTCGCAGCTCAGCGAAGTCTCGTTATTGAATTTCCTGAGATAAGTCGGAGACCCGACTCCCATAACGCTACGCTGGACGGCGTTCCCGATGCCAGCGCCGGGGTGCGCGAGCGGGCGGCTCTGGTGCGGGATCTGAAGGCCGTGCGCGAACTTCCGGGAGGCCGCAGAACGGCTGTTGCCGAACGACTACGTCCCGTCCTTCATCCGGTCTGGACGCGGCGTTCGAGCATGGGCGATTCGCCCGGTCTCGTCTAAGGGTGGTCCTATGAGGACGGCCGATTTCCACATCGAGGACGCCAGGGGCGGGGCAACCGTGCTCAAGCTGACGGGCGACTGGACGACCATGGGGATCAACCAGGCCGCCATCCGCCTGGGCGACAGCCTGGAAGGGGTCAGTATCGAACACGTCGATCTGAGCGAACTGGGCCGGTTCGACACGGCCGGGGCCCTGGCCCTGGTGCAGGCGTCCAATTTCGCCATGCCCGCCAAAGCCTTCGACACACGGCCGGAGGCGGGTCGCATCTATGCCATGGTCGAGGCGCTGGAACGCCAGAGCGCCGAACCGCCGAAACGCACCGCATCGCTGGTGCGCATCTTCTCCAAGATCGGCCATGGCGTGCACGACGCCGCAGCCGAGATTCTGCTGTCGATGGCCTTCCTCGGCCGGTTGATGGGGGCGGCGGGCTCGGCCTTCCGTCATCCCGTCGCCATCCGCTGGCCGGCCTGGGTCAGCCAGGCGGAGCGATCGGGCCTGGACGCCCTGCCGATCGTCGCGGTGACGAACTTCTTCATCGGCTCCGTCATCGCCTTCCTCGGGGCCAATCTGTTGACCCAGTTCGGGGCCGGGGTCTTCACGGTCCAACTGGTCGCCGTGGCCGTGCTGCGGGAACTGGCGGTCCTGATCACCGCCATCCTTCTGGCCGGCCGGTCCGCCTCGTCGTTCGCGGCCGAGATCGGTTCGATGCGGATGAACCAGGAAGTCGACGCGATGCAGGTCATGGGCGTCAATCCGTTCCAGGCCCTGGTCATCCCGAGGCTGGCGGCCATGCTGGTGATGATGCCGCTGCTGACCTTCATCGGCATGGTGTCGGGCTTCCTCGGCGGACTGCTGGTGGTGTGGAGCCAGCTCGACTACGGCCCGGCCTTTTTCATTCAGCGCGTCAGCGAAGACCCGAACATGGGAACCCACCTCATGGTCGGTCTGGTCAAGGCACCGGTTTTCGCCGTGGTGATCGCTGCCATCGGCTGCCGTCAGGGCATGGCGGTGGCCGGTGACGTGGAGAGCCTGGGCCGACGGGTGACGGCGGCGGTGGTGCAGGCGATCTTCGCGATTATCGCCCTCGACGCCGTCTTCGCCCTGATCTTCCTGGAGCTGAACCTGTGAAGGCGACCCGGACGACAGGAAACGCGGCCACTGACGCCACCAGCGCGAAGAAGCCGGAGAACCTCATCGAGGTGCGCGGCCTGCTGAGCCAGTTCGGCGATCAGGTGATCCATCGCGACCTCGATCTGGACGTCGTGCGGGGCGAGGTGCTGGGCGTGGTCGGCGGGTCCGGCACCGGCAAGACGGTGCTGCTGAACTCCATCATCGGCCTCAAGGAGCCCGAGGGCGGGACCATCCGCATGTTCGGCCACGACACCGGCGACCTGACGTCGGCCCAGAGCGCCGACATCGAGCGGCGCACGGGCGTGCTGTTTCAGCAGGGGGCGCTGTTCTCGTCGCTGACCGTCCTCGAGAATGTCTCGTCGCCGATGGTTGAGCACACGAAGCTGCCCAAGGACACGATCCGCGAGCTGGCCGAGATGAAGATCGCCATGGTCGGCCTCAAACCCGAGAGCCACCACCAGAAACCGGCCGAGCTGTCGGGCGGGATGAAGAAGCGCGTCGGCCTGGCCCGTGCCCTGTCGCTGGATCCGGAGCTGATCTTCCTGGACGAACCGACCGCCGGGCTGGACCCGATCGGGGCGGCGGCGTTCGACGAGCTGATCAGGAAGCTGTCGGACGACCTGGGTCTGACCGTCTTCATGATCACCCACGATCTCGATAGCCTCTACGCCATCTGCGACAAGGTGGCGGTGCTGGCGGACAAGCGGGTGATTGAAAAGACCACGGTGCAGGAGCTGGAGAAATCCGACCACCCGTGGATCAAGGAATATTTCCTGGGGCCGCGAGGGCGTGCCGCCACCAAGGCTGCCTAGAGGACCGAGATGGAACGAGACGCACATTACGCCGCCGTCGGCATAGCCACCGTCGCCCTGCTGGCGGCGCTGGCGGTGTTCGCCATCTGGCTGGCCAGGCTGCAGTTCAACGACGACTACGACATCTACGACATCGTCTTCTACGGACCGGTGCGCGGGCTGTCTGAAGGCGGCGAGGTGCATTTCAACGGCATTCGCGTCGGAGAGGTCACCGACCTGAATCTGGATCCTGAAAAGGGCGACCAGGTCATCGCACGGGTCCGGCTGGACGCCACGACGCCGGTGCGGGTCACCTCGCGCGCCCAGCTCGAGCCGCAGGGCATCACGGGTCTGAACTACATCCAGATCACGGCCGGTACGGATGGCAGCGCCCTGTTGAAGACCCAGTATCCGGACAATGTCGTGCCGGTGATCCAGTCGCAGCCGTCGCCGATCGCTGAATTGCTGTCGGGCTCGGGCACGGTGCTGGCCCAGACTGTGGATGCGCTGAACCGGATCAATCGTGTCCTGTCCGACGACAATATCCGCAGCTTCTCGACCAGTCTGAAGAACGTCGAGGCGATCTCGACCGAGTTCGAGGCCCGCAAGGGGATGCTCGAGGACCTGGAGAAGGCGCTGGAGAACGCAAATGCCGCGGTCGCGGAATACCAGGCCCTGGGTGCCGACGCTCGCCGCCTGATCAACGAGGACGGCCGGGAGGCGGTCGGGAACATCAACGCCGCCACAGCAGATGCGCGCGACGCGATCGCCTCGATCAACCGCACGGCCAACGCCATCGAGGGACCGGCCGGAGAACTCGTGACGACCGGTGTGCCGCAGCTGCTGGAAGCGATCCAGGGCCTGCAGGACGCGACGGAATCCCTGCAGGGACTGGTGGATGACGTCCGGTCCAGCCCGCGTGACTTCATCTCCCGCCCGCCGTCCCAGGAATTGGAGGTCCAGCCGTGATCCGCACCCTCGCTCTCGCGGCCGTCGCCGCCCTTTCCCTGTCCGGGTGCGCGCTGCTGTCCACGCCGGACCCGGTGCAGCTCTATCGCTTCGGCGACGCCGGAGGGGCTTTGACGACCTCCGCCGCCTCGCCCGTTCAGGTCAAGCTGAGGACCCTGGAAATGCCCCAGGCGGCCGAGGGCGACCGGCTGCTGGGGGTGACCGGGTCGCAGGCCGCCTATATCGGCGGCGCGCGGTGGGTGTCGCCGGCGTTGATGCTGTATGGCGACGCGCTGGAGGCGTCGTTCGCTTCGCAGGCGCGGGCGGTGCGGCTTATCGGGCGAGGCGAGCTGACGCCGACGACGCGGCTGCTGGATATCGACGTCCGTGTGTTCGAGACGCGCTATGAGTATGCGGAGGGGATGCCGACGGTGGTGATCACGGCGCGGGCGCGCCTGCTGCGCTTCCCCGAACGGACCGTGGTGTCGGAGCAAGCCTTCACCGTCAGCCAGCCTGCAAGCGAGAATCGGGTGTCCGCGATCGTCGAGGCCTATGATGTGGCGACGCGGGACCTGAACACGCAGATCGTTGTCTGGACCGACGCCAACGCGGCGATCAATTAGTCGGCCCTGGATTCAGGCGGCGAGAGCGGCTGTCGGCCGAGCCGGAGCCGAGCGGGCGTCGAGTTCGGCGCGGCGGCCCTGGGCGGCAGAAAGCTCGCGACCGGCGGCCTCGATCCGGTCGGTCAGGGCGGACGTGGCGTTCGTCAGGCGGACCCGGTCCGGTGTGACCTTCTTCGGTCGTTTGCCCGCGAGACCGAGGGCATCCTGCCAATCGGCGCGCCAGACTTCCACGCCGTCACAGACCTGTTTGAGCACGGCAGGCGTCCGGCAGTCGGCATTCTGGGCCGCGCGAAGCAGGGGCAGGCGGCCGATGGCGGTGGCTCGAATGGCTTCGAGCGCGGCCAGCCGGGTTTCCAGCGGATGAGGCAGTGACGTGACGGGCGCCGGCGCGTGGACGTGTTCCGGCTCAGGGTCACTCTGAAGTTCGGCCTCAGGCTCGGGCGTGGTTTCGGGCTCTGGCTCGGCGGAGGATTCGGCCGTGATCTCCGATGGTTCGGAGACCCCGACGGGTCCGGCGATTTCCGTCGGGACGGCGACTTCGGATGGCGCGACCGCTTCTGAAAAGACCGGCGCGGGGAGGTCCCGTTCGGCCTCGGGTTCATCGTCGGAGGTCGCGGCCTCCGGGCGCTCGTCGGCCCCGTTTTCGGCGTGGGCCTGCAGCGCTTCGGCGTCGGCCTGGGCCTCGACCGTTTCGTGAGCCGCTTCGACAGCGGCGGGCGCGGCGATCGCCTCGACCGGGGCGATGGTTTCGGCGACCGGCGCGACAGCCTCGTCGGCCAGCCAGCCGCGGGCGGCACCGATGTGAGCGTCCAGTTCCGCGATGGCGTCGCGTGTCTCGGACCAGAGGCTTTCCAGCGCTGTCTCCTTGCGGGCGAGGGCGGCAGCGCGGTCGCCGATTTCGGTGGCGGATTGGGTGACGGCGGACGCGGCGGACGCGTAGCCGGCGCGGAAGGTCTTCAGCCGCTTGTTCCGGCTGTCGAACAGGCCGGCGAGGCCTCCGCGGGGAACCAGTCGGGCGGGGTCGAGGCCGGCGACCCGGTCGCGGACGTGGCCCAGCAGCAGGCTGCATTCGCCGAGGTCGCCGTTGCGTGTCTCGGCCAGGGCACGCTCATTCAGCGAGGCGAGGGTGGCGCGTGCGGTCTCGCCGAACGCAGCGCAAGTCTCGGGCTCGTCGACAATGGTGTAGCGGATCGTGGCCACGCGTGCGGGATCCGGCTTCGGCGCGCCGCCCGGCGGACTGATCGACCCCGCAATACCCATGTCACCCTCCACCATCCGGCCTCTTCGTGCCGGTCGGCGAGAACTATGCCGCAGCTTTGAGGGATTGGGAAACGGTGTCGTAGGCCCGGTTTTTGCCGGCACGGCGTCGAGCGCCCCGGCGTCAGTGCCCAAACGAACGAGCCGGGATGCTGAGATGAGCTGGCTTGTCCGGTTTGCCGAGCCAAGGACCAGAGAATCTGCTTGACGATTTAATTCGGAATAAATAAATCCGAATTATGAAAACGAACAGCACCCTCGAAGCTGCACTGCACATCATGCTGCTCCTCGCCGCCTTGCCGAAGGGCAGAGAGGTTGCCGCCGGAGACCTCGCCGCTTTTCATGAGTTGTCGCCGACGACCACAGCCAAAGTGCTGCAGCAACTGTCTGGCAAAGGCCTCGTTTCGGGATCGGCCGGTCGCTACGGTGGCTATCGCCTGGCGCGGTTGGCGACCGCGATCAGCGTCTATGACGTGGCCGATGCGATAGACGGGGTGGAGCCGCGTTTTCAATGCCATGAGATTCGACGGAAGGGGCCTTGCTCCGGCGTAGCTGGCCTCTACTCGCCTCAATGCGTGATTGCCCGCACCATGCATGGGGCGCAGCAGGCCTGGCGTGACAGCCTTGCCGCGACCTCGATTGCCGACCTCATGGGTATCGCAGCCACAGAAGCGCCGGACGCGGTGTTGGCCATGACAGGCGACTGGATCGCCGATCATTCCCGAAATCAGAGCAAAGGAACCATCTTGTGAGCGATCGCGAAATCAATGCGAGGATTCTCCGCCAGCACATGATCGCTGAAGCGGCGCACGACCTCGACGGCACGTTGGCGACGGTGCATCCCGACGCCCTGTTCGAGGATCAGCCTGTTGGGCTGGTGCTCAACGGGCGTAGCGCGGTGGCCAGACACTACGAGCTCTGGTGGAACGCATTCGGCCTGCAGACAGACGGAGGCAGCTTGCATTGGGTCGCTGACGACCTGGTTATCGGCGAAGCCGATTTCGTGGGTGCCCATACAGGCAATTTTCTTGGAATAGCTCCGACCGGCAGGACGATCCGTTTTCCTTTCATGGTCGTTGTGCGCTTCCGGGACGGACTCCTGTCTGGAGAAAAATTCTTCTACGATCTTAACAACATAATGGCTCAGATCGGCGAACCGAGCTTCGCCACCTCTGAATGACCGCCATGGCTTCGCCGGCACCGCAGTTCGATATCCTGGGCATCTGGCCGGAAGGTCGCAAGGCAATGATGGCGGTGGATGTCGTCTGTGACGAAGAAGCGGTTCCGGAACGACTTCTGGAATTGGTCAGGCTCTGGTGCTCGGTTCGGAACGGCTGCGGGTTCTGCGTAGCGATGCACCGGAGCGCCGCCATCGTTTGTGGTGTGGAGTTGGACTCCGTGGATCGCTTGGCAAACGGCGAACTGCCCAGGGCACTTTCGGCCGGCGAGTTGGCGGCGCTTCGGTTGGCTGGTGCATTGACAGGCGCAATCGACGCGCGGACCGTGACCGAGGCGGCCCGCGAAGTGGGCGAGCACTTTTCACCCCGACAGGTCGCGGTCCTGATCTACGTCATTGCCGCGATCAACGCATGGAACCGCATTGCGATCGCTGGTGGTTTCGCGGCCTGATCTCCCTTGCGGTTCGGCCGGTCAGCCGACGCCGGGGGCGATCGTGTAGCTGGCCTCGGTCTTGCTCTCGACTTCCTCGAGCGTGACACCGTCGGCCAGTTCGATCAGCTCAAGGCCCGCGCCGTCCGGTTTCACGTCGAAGACGGCGAGGTCGGTGATGATGCGGCTGACCACGCCCGTGCCGGTCAGCGGCAGGGTGCAGGCCTTCAGAACCTTGGACTGGCCGTGTTTGTTGGCGTGTTCCATGACGACCACGACGCGCTTGACGCCCGCGACCAGATCCATGGCACCGCCCATTCCCTTCACCAGCTTTCCCGGGATCATCCAGTTGGCGATGTCGCCGTTCTGGGCCACCTCCATCGCGCCCAGGATGGACAGGTTGATGTGGCCGCCCCGGATCATGGCGAAGCTGTCGGCCGACGAGAAATAGCTGCTCTCGGGGATCTCGGTGATGGTCTGTTTGCCGGCGTTGATCAGGTCCGCATCGACCTCGTCCTCATAGGGGAAGGGCCCCATGCCGAGCATGCCGTTTTCGGACTGCAAGGTGACCTCGATCCCGACCGGGATGTAGTTGGCCACCAGCGTCGGGATACCGATGCCGAGGTTCACATAGAAGCCGTCCTGAAGTTCGCGGGCGGCGCGGGCGGCGAGCTGGTCGCGGGTGCGGGGCATCTCAGATTACTCCGAAGGGGATTGGGGCAGGGGGCTGACGCCCCGGTCGGCGAAGACGCGTTTGGCGACGCGCAGGGCATTGGTGGCGGCGGGGAAGCCGGCATAGACCGCGACCTGCATCAGGGCCTCGACGATCTCGCGCGGTGTGATCCCGACCGAGAGAGCGCCGTTGATGTGGCCCTTCAGCTGGTCGACCGGATGGCCGAGGCCGGCGAGGATGCCGAGGGTGACGAACTGGCGGCTCTTCGGATCGAGGCCCGGTCGGCTCATCATCTCGCCGTAGCCGAACTCCACCATCATGTCGGCGAAATCGGGGGCGATGGGAGCCATGCCCTTGCGCAGGGCCGCTTCGAGCCCCGGATCCAGGGTCGCCATATAGACCGCGCCGCGTTCGGCGCGTTCGGCGTCAGGCATCTGCATGCTGGCGCACGGTGCGCTGTTCGATGCGCTTTTCGAAGGTGCCGAGGATCAACCGGTCGACATAGATGCCGGGGGTGTGGATGTGGTCGGGATCCAGGGTGCCGGTCGGGACGATGTGTTCGACCTCGACGACGCACATCTTGCCGGCCGTGGCCATCATCGGGTTGAAGTTGCGCGCGGTCTTGCGGAACACCAGATTGCCGGCCGCATCCGCCTTCCACGCCTTGATGATGGCCAGGTCGGCGACGAGCCCGGTTTCCATGACGTAATCGCGACCGTCGAAGTTGCGGACCTCCTTGCCCTCGGCGACCAGGGTGCCGACGCCGGTGGCGGTGAAGAAGGCCGGGATGCCGGCGCCGCCTGCACGAATGCGCTCGGCCAGGGTGCCCTGCGGGTTGAACTCCAGCTGCAGCTCGCCGGCCAGATACTGGCGCTCGAACTCCTTGTTTTCGCCGACGTAGGAAGAGATCATCCTGGAGATCTGTCGCGTCTCCAGAAGCTGGCCCAGGCCGAAGCCGTCGACGCCGGCGTTGTTGGAGATCACGGTCAGACCCTTGACGCCGATGTCGCGCAGACCGGCGATCAGGTTCTCGGGGATGCCGCAAAGGCCGAAGCCGCCGGACATGACGGTCATGCCGTCAAACGTCAGGCCCTCGAGCGCCGCAGCGGCGTCGGTGAAGATCTTGCGCATCGCTTCCTCATTTATTTCACCGATAGATGAATATCGGTGGCTTTCACGCTCCATACGGCGGTCGGGGCGCGGGGGCAAGGTAGCGAGGTGCGGCGTCGAGCGCCAACGGTAAGCGGGCCTGGGGGCACCCTGACGATTTCCGACGCGCGTCTTGCGCGTGGTTGTGGTCAGCGGATCAATGATCTTTGATGGGCCGGGGGGCGAGGGGCTCCGGGGGAAGCTGTAATGCGGATCATTCTGGCGCTGGGCGCACTGGCGATCATCGGCCTGTCGGGTTGCGCTGAGGATCCCTACGGCTATGGCGGCTACGGGCCGGGACCCGCCTATGGCGGCGGGAGCTACGACAGCGGAAGCTATGGCGGTGGCAATGGCGCGCCGGACCCGAGCGCGCGAGCCAACTTCGGCGAAGAGTATCTGGAATCCGGGTTCGACGACGATCCCTATACGGTTCAGGTGACATCCGGCGGCGAGCTGGATGCGTCGAGCCTGGGGGGAGAGTGCGTGGGCATGATTTCCCGGGCACCGGACTTCCAGCTGACCTATGACGCCGGCAGCCTGCCGTTGACGTTCGGGGTGTCGAGTTACCAGGATGCGACCCTGGTCATCAACGGTCCGGACGGCAGCTGGTACTGCGACGACGATTCCGGCGGCGGGACCGATCCGGAAGTCAGCTTCTATCGGCCGCAGTCGGGTGTTTACGACGTCTGGGTCGGCGCGTTCGGCGGTAACGGCGGAGACGCCGAACTGTTCATCACCGAGCTGAACTGAGCGCCAACCAGTCTGACCTGTCCTGACGATTGCCTCCTCGGTCGTTGCTATATGGCGGGCGATGATATCTTCTCAGGTCAAGGACCGGAGGGGTCCTGCGGGACGGAAACCATGCGCAACTCACTCATACTCAGCGTAGCCGGGATTGTTCTTCTGGCGGCAGGTGCGGCGGCGGCCGAGCCGCAAGGACGCTATCGCCAGCAGGGGGTCGACCCGAGCGCCAGCGCAACCTATGGTGAGGAGTATCTGGATTCTGGGTTCACCCCCGATCCGTTTCGGGTGTCGGTCTATTCCGGTGGCAACGTCGATGCCTCCAACGTGTCGTCGGGCTGCGTCGGGATGGTGTCGCAGGCCCCGGATTTCCAGCTGACCTATGAGGGCGGCAGCCTGCCGCTGAGTTTCGGCGTCAACAGCCGCAGCGATACGACCCTGCTGATTAACGGGCCGGACGGATCCTGGAGCTGCGACGATGATTCGGGCGGCAGCAACAATCCGCTGGTGACCTACCGCCGGCCGCAGTCGGGCGTCTATGACGTCTGGGTCGGGGCTTTCGGCGGCAATGGCGGATCGGCTGACCTGACGATCACGGAGCTGGGCGGCGACTATTACAACGGTGGCGATTACAACGGCGATTACAACGGCGATTACAACAGCAGGGATCGCAACGGCGGCAGTCGCGGGATGTATGACAACGGCGGCAGCTACAGCCGCGGCGATCGGTTCTCGGGCGGGGATGCGCCAGACTCGTCGTTGCCCGCGAACTTCGGCGAGCTGAACCTGAGGGCCGGGTTCAACGGCGATCCCCGCCAGGTGCAGATCTATTCGGGCGGTAGCATCGACGCTTCCAGCCTCGGCGGCCAGTGCGTCGGGCAGATCTCCCAAGCGCCCGACTTCCAGCTGACCTATGAGGCCGGCAACCTGCCGCTGACGTTCGGCGTAACGGCCGGGGGCGACACGACCCTGGTGATCAATGGACCGGATGGGCGCTGGTATTGCGACGACGATTCCGGCGGCCAGGCCGATCCCGAAGTGACGTTCCGCCGTCCGCAATCGGGCGTCTATGACGTCTGGGTCGGGGCCTATGGCGGCAACAGCGTCTCGGGCCAGCTGTTCGTCACCGAACTGGGGCGTTAGCCTTCCTGCTCGTGCGTGGCGCGTGCGGCATGGCGACGTCGCCAATAGCCGCGCTATAAGCAAGACCTGAGTTTCCCGGTCGAGGTGGGGCGTTTGCGCGCGGGTATAAATGCAGTGACGGCGGCCCTGGTTGTCGGGGTCCTGATCGGACTGGCGTTGACGCCGGACGGTCGCGGCTGGCTGCGCCGTCCGACCCTGATGCTGGGCGGAGCGGCCAGCGCCTCAGCCGGCCCCCCGACGACGACGGTTTCGCCCGCAGCCCTGCCGGTTGCTTCGATGGCGCCCGTCCTGACGCCTCTGGCCGTGCGGGCCGCGAGCGGACGTCTGAGAATCGGGGTGTTCGGAGATTCCATGGCTGACGGCCTGTGGACCGGCCTCTATCGCGAGATGCGCGACCAGCCGGGCGTGACGGTGACCAAGTTCAGTGAGGTCTCCACGGGTCTGAGCCGCTACGACTACGTCGACATCCAGGCCAAGACGGCTCGCCAGATCGCCGAGCAGCCAATCGACGCGGCGGTGATCCTGTTCGGCACCAACGACGCCCAGGGCATCAGCGTCGACGGAGAGATCCACGACTTCGGCACCGACGGCTGGAAGGCCGCCTATGCGAAGCGGGTCGACGATCTGGTGGCGATGCTGCGGGGCCAGAACGTCGCCGTCTACTGGGTCGGGTTGCCGACGATGAAGCGCGCCAGTTTCGACGCCAGGATGATGCTGATCAACGCGGTCGTGTCGGCGCGGATGCAGGCCCTCGGGGTGCCCTGGCTCGAAACCGGGAGCATTACGCAGAACGCGGAGGGCGAATACGACGCCTATCTGCCGGAGACCGGCACCGGCCGGCGGCGGCTGATGCGGGCGAACGACGGGATCCATATGTCGATGGCCGGCTATCTGCGCATAACCGAGCCGGTCGCCGCGCGGCTGAAGCGGGACGCGGGGCTGTCGAGCCCGGTCGCAGAACCGGCGGCGTGATCCGGGCTCTGGCCCTGGTTGCCGGACTGGCGCTGGCGGGATCGGCCGTGGCGCAGGAACGCCCTTATACGCCTATGCCTTCGCCGGTCAGCGCGACCTGCCCCGGCGGGCTGTGTCAGCCCGAGGGGCTGATCGCGGTCTTCGCCGCCTTCAGCCAGCGCCGGCCGGTGAACATCGTCCAGTTCGGCGACAGCCACACGGCGGGCGGCGACATCACCCGGTCGCTGTTGTGGCGGCTGCAGACGCGGTTCCAGGGCGTGCCGATCCGGCTTCATGCTCATGGCGTGGTCGGGGCGACGCTGAGCGGGATGGCCGGGCGCGAACACCTGTTCAACGACGGCGAGGCGGGGCCGGATCTGGTCATCATCGCCTATGGTACCAACGAGGGGTTCGACGAACTGCTCGACCCGCGCGCCTATGAGCGGCTGCTGCGGGGCCAGATCGAGCGGGTGCTGGAGACGTCGCCGGGAACGGCCATCCTGATCCTGGGCGCGCCCGAGGCAATGCGCGGAGACGGAGGCGGGCGCTGCCCCGGCGATACGGATCATCGCTGGAAGGCACCCGAAATGTTGTCGGTGGTGCGGGACGTGCAGCATCGGGTCGCGGCGTCGACGGGCGTCGCGTTCTGGGACTGGAGGGGCCGTATGGGAGGAGACTGTTCGGCCTTCGCCCTGACCCGGGGGGAGACACCCCTGATGCGCGGCGACCATGTGCATTTCACCGGGACGGGCGGCGACTGGATCGGGTCCTTGCTGGCCGCCGATGTTCTGGCCGCATACGACCGACGCCGGGGGGGGTGGTAGGGTGCTGTTCCCGACGCTGGCGTTCGGCGTGTTCTTCCTGTTCGTCTATTTCACCGCCTGGTCGCTGGACCGCGACAACGGGCGGCGGAAGCTGTTCCTGTTGCTGGCCAGCTGGTTCTTCTACGCCCAGTGGGACTGGCGGTTCGTCGCCCTGCTGATTGCCTCCGCCATCCTGAACTGGGGCGTCGCGGTTCTGATCGCACGGTCCGACGAGGGTGGGCGCAGGAAGTGGCTGATCGCGCTGGGCGTCGCCTGCAACCTGCTGATCCTCGGCTTCTTCAAATATTACGGCTTCTTCGTCGAACAGGCGGGCGACCTGCTGACGCGGTTCGGGTGGGAGCGGGACTTGCCGCTGCTGCAGATCGTGTTGCCGGTGGGAATTTCCTTCTTCACCTTCCAGGGCATTTCCTATGTCGTGGATGTGCATCGCGGGAAGACGCCGGTGGCGAAGTCGCTGCTCGACGTCATGCTGTTGATGAGTTTCTTCCCGCATCTGGTCGCCGGACCCATCGTACGGGCGTCGGACCTGTTGCCCCAATTCGACCGCGCGCCACGGCTGACGCGGGAGATGGCGACGCACGGACTGCTGCTGATCTGCTGGGGGTTGTTCAAGAAGACGGTGATCGCGTCGGAACTGTCGGTGCGACTGGTCGATCCGGTCTTCTTCGATCCGGCGGCCTATGGGACGCTGGACCTGATGGCGGCGGTCTATGGCTATGCGGTCCAGATCTATTGCGACTTCTCGGCCTATTCGGACATGGCGATCGGGATCGCGGCCCTGTTGGGCTATTCCTTCCCGCGCAATTTCGACCAACCGTATCGGGCCAGTTCGATGCAGGACTTCTGGCGGCGGTGGCATATCAGCTTGTCGAGCTGGCTGAGGGACTACCTCTATGTGCCGCTGGGCGGCGGCAAGAAGGGGCTGGTCCGGTCGTGCCTGAACGTCTTCATCACCATGCTGCTGGGCGGGCTGTGGCATGGGGCGGCCTGGACGTTCGTGGCCTGGGGCGCGCTGCACGGCGGAGTGCAGGTGGTCGAGCGCCTGGGTCGGGAGGTGATCGGAGAGGGCAGGGGACCGCCGGCCTGGCTGGGGGTGCTGGTCACCTTCCACATCGTTTGTCTGGGCTGGATCCTGTTCCGGGCGGAGACCTTCCCGATGGCGGTGGAAGTTCTGAAAGGACTGGGTCGTTTCGAGCCCGCCACCCTGGTGACGCCCTTCCTTCTGACCCTGATCGTCGGCGGCCTCGCCATGCACTGGCTGCCGCCCCGGGCGGCCGAGGGGATCGCGACCTGGCTGAAGCCTGCGCCTTCCGTGACGATGGGTCTGCTGGTCGGCGCGGCCATCCTGCTGGTCGAGGCGGTGCGCCCGGACGGCGTGGCCCCCTTCATCTATTTCCAGTTCTGAGGGGGGCGACATGAGCGACCATCCCGAGGATCCTGAAATCCCGCTGGCGCCCTTCCCGAGGGCGATCCCGGCCAATCCCTTTCCGCCGCTGGAGGGTGATACGGAGCCTTACCTGGACGATCCCGCCGAGGACGTCGGGCAGCATCCGCTCATTCCCGATTCAGGGAGCGACTGGATAGAAACGGCGGACGCGCATGACCGGGCGACCGCGCCGGAGCCGGTCAATCCGCTGTTGGCGCTGGGTCGGTTCGCCTTCCCGCCGGGAGAGCCGCCGGACGAGGAAGGCGTCGCCGCGCGCGAACGCCGCTGGACCAGCCGGATCATCGTGCTGGCGACCGTCTTCCTGCTGACCTTCAACGCCGTCTCGATCCAGAACTGGTCGCGCCAGCAGGCACCGGGCTGGGTGACGACGACGGCGCGGCGTCTGGCCGATGTCTGGGCGGAACAGATCGCCCAGCTGGGCGCGGATCAGCCGAGACAGGCCGTGCGGGACGGCTACGAGGCGGCGCGGGATGCGGAGTGGGCGGGACGCCCGGACTCTAGAGGAAGCCCAGGCCCCGGGTGACCATGTTCCGGAGGTTCGGGAAGATCAGGTCGAGGTTGGTTTCCGACACCCCCATCCAGCGGCCGAAGGTGGCGGCGTACTGATCCACCGAGGTGGTGGGTATTATGTAGGACGAGGTCATATCCGGGTTGCGGAAGGCCGAGCCCTCATCCCTGCCGATGGTCGGGAACTGGCCATAGATGTCGCCACCCCTGACCGCCCCGCCCATCACCAGATGGTGACCGCCCCAGGCGTGGTCGGTGCCGTCGCCGTTGGTGTTGAAGGTCCGCGAGAAGTCCGAGGCGGTGAAAGTCGTGACGGCCTCGCGCATGTTCACGCCGCCGATGTTGCCGAGCGCCTCGTCGAAATAGGCGAGGGCGGAGGCGACCTTCGACAGGTTGTTGGGTTGGGCTGTGTTCTGGACATCGTGGTTGTCCCAGCCGCCGATGCTGACGAAGAAGACCTGGCGCTTCAAGCCCAGGGTCGGGGCGGCAGCGATCATCCGGGCGACGGTCTGGAGCTGGACCGTCAGGGAGTTGGTCTCGGTCGCCCCGCTGATCGGGTTGCGATAGGTGGGCACCGCCATCACTCCGGTGACGGCGGACGAGGCGAAGGTGGTGTTCAGGGCCGTCGCCGCGCTGATGGAACGGTCGGTTGTGGTGGCATAGTCGGCGGCGAACAGGCTGGCGGTTGAAGTGTCCCGGATAACCTCTCGCACACGGCCGGGCGCGACGGTTGAGCCGAACAGGCTGGTTCCCGACTGGCCATTGATGACGACGGCCGGCTGGGCCCCCGTGCTTATCTGGTACTGGACGACGTCATTGCCCGACAGGAAGACGGCGTTGCCGGCCGTGGAGACGGCGCTGAACAGGGCGTTCGTGCCGTTCATGCCCGTGAGAAGGTCGCTGAACGCACCGCCCCAACCCAGCTGCGCGCCCTCAGTGCGGCCTGCCTGCCAGGTGGACTGCTGGTCGTTGTGCGAGAAGAGGTTGGTCGGCAGGGTGACGCTGCGCGCCTCGAACTGGGCTCGGGTGACCGGGCGGACCAGGGTGCCGATGTTGGCGACGACGGCCATGCGACCGGCGTCGAACAAGGTCTTCACAGGGCCCATGAAGGGGTGCAAGGCGAAGGTCCGGGTCCCGCCTGCGCCGACGGGAACGGTCTGAATGGTGCGTGGGACGATGGGCAGGACCCCGCCCCAGGCGTCGGGCGAGGCCGCAGTCGCCACGCGTCCGGTCAGCGGATTGGTCGCCCCAATCGCCGTAGGGGCTGTCCCGACCGGCATCAGGGCGATGGGATCGGCGCCGGTGTTGCGGGCGGTGAAATAGCGGGTCCAGGAATCCCGGTCGGTCGCCAGCACCATGTTGTTCGCATCATTGCCGCCGAACATGAAGACGCAGACGAGGGCCTTGTAGTCGGGCGCGCTCTGGCTAACGGCGGCTCCGGCGGCGGCGAGCTGGGCCGCGAACGGCGCCGCAGCGCCCAGGATGGACAGGCCGCCGCCGACACGCAGCAACTGACGGCGGGTGTGGATTCCGTGGCTCATCGCTGCACCAGATACTCAGGCGAAACCATCGTCATGTAGACCGCGAGCTTGGCCCGGTTGAGTTTGGCTGTGGCGATGGTCGCCGCGTTGTTGGCGGTGGGCGCGGGGATCACAATGCTGTTCACGCTCTCGATCAGGCGTGCGCGCAGGGTGGGGCTCATCTGTCCATAGAGAAGCATCCGATCCATGCGGTCGACCAGGGCGTCGGCGTCCTCGGCGAGGGTGATCTCGTTGACATAGGCCGAGCGGACATCCGAGCCGGAGCCGATGCCCGTGCCGATCGTGGTCTGCATCGTGTTGGCGTAGCCTGCGACCGTGACCTCGTCGACGATCTGGAACTCAGGCGCGGTCAGGCCCTGGGCCCCCAGGCGGGTGTTGGGCGGGACATAGCCCGGCCGGTAGAAGTTGAAGACCGAGGGCGAACTGAGCGCCGACTGACCCAGGGAGGTGTTCGCGCTGGTCGAAGTGATCAGATAGTTGCCGCTGATCGAGGTGGCCCCGAAGGCGCGCATCCAGTTGGTCAGGCGAATGATCGGCTCGCGCACCTTGCCGAAGCTCGGGGTGGCGGCGAGGGACGTACTGCGCGCCTCTGGATCCATCAGGATCGCCCGGATGACGGCCTTGAGGTCGCCGCGCACGCCCGAGCCGTTGTTGATGAACACCGCCGAGCAACGCCCGACATAGGCCGGTGTCGGGTTGGAGGTGACCAGCCGCTGGATGATGCGGTGGCACATGAACGGTGGAACGTTCGCGTGGTTGAAGATGGTGTCGAGCGCGACCGTCAGGTCGTTTGCGCTTGCGGCACCGGCCGGGATCGTGGTCCCAAGGAAGGTCTTGGCCGAGATCGAATGAAAGTTCGCATAGAAGATCATCGGCCGCACCGAGGCGTCGACGTTGCGCGACCCACCAGCGAAGGTGGTGTTCGTCGGCGCCGGGCTGTACCAGCTGTAACCGGTGAACACCTTGGCGAGGTTGGAGACGTCGTCCGCAGTGTAGGTCGGGATGGTTGCGCCGGCGCCGTCCCGGCGTGGCGTGCCGTCGTTGTTCATCTGGTAGGTGCCGATGGACATGAGCTGGAGGACTTCGCGGGCGAAGTTCTCATCCGGCGTGCGGCCTGACGTCGTGTCTTCCTTCTGATTCGCCAGATGAGTGAGGTAGCGACCCATCATCGGGTGCAGCGACACCTGCTCCAGCAGTGTGCGGTAGTTGCCGAAGGCGTTGGTGCCCAGCATGTCGTAGTAGGAGGCCGCACCGCGGACATCGATCGCGCTGTCCAGCAGGGAGATGACGAAGATCTCCGACAGGGCCAGCTTCATCCGTTCGCGCAGCTGGGCCGGGCTGGTTGCGGCGTAGAGCCAGTAGCTTTCGTAGAACTGGTTTGCGCTGAGCGTGGCCGTGGGATTGGTCAGCCGGATCTGGGCCAGGCGATTGTCCACATATGCCATATGGGACGACGAGACCGCGTTGAGCTGGCCTTCCAGATAGGCACCATAGCCCTTGGCAATGACCGTCTGGATTTCGTCGTCGGTCGGTCCGAACGTGACCTGGGTCAGGAAACGCGCCGCCGATTTGGCCGTGACCGAGTCATTCTCGGCCGGCGTCGTACTTTCGCGGGCGTCGCCAAAGACGGAGAACGCCCCACCATCGCCGCACGAGGCCAGCCCGACCAGCAGCAGCGCGGACAATGCGCCGGCTCGCAGGCTCTTCCATACAAATTCGGGCAAGAACGGTCCCCCGACCAGCGTCACAACATTGAAAGTAAAGCGACGATTTCTGACTGGACTACACTGACACGGTGAATTGTTCCCATATAGCGCCTTCACGTCTTCGTGCACAGCCTTGGGGGTTAACGGGCCTCTCGCCAAAGGCTGGCAGCCTGTCCTACAGATGCGGGAACAAGCGTTTGGGGGAACCGACCTATGCTGATGCGTATCGTGCTGAGCGCCGTAGTGGCGCTGTCCGTGGCCAATACGTCGTGGGCCCAGACGGCGACGCCTGCACCCGCGATCGCACAGGCTGCTCCGCTGGCGGAGGACGTCGAGGCCGAAACGCCGAAGTGGGACGTGCAGAACCCGCCGGGGCCGGCCAACGATGCCGCCATCGACGTCACCGAAGGCACCTGGATGGCGCTGGACGTCAGCCCGGATGGCCGTGAGATCGTCTTCGACCTACTCGGCGACATCTATGTCATGCCGATCGGCGGCGGCGAGGCCCGGGCCATCGCTTCAGGAGTCGCCTGGGACATGCAGCCGAAATACTCCCCGGACGGGACGAAGATCGCCTTCACCTCGGACCGCGACGGCGGCGACAACATCTGGGTCATGGACCGAGACGGCTCGAACCCTGCCCAGGTGTCGGACGAGAGCTTCCGCCTGCTGAACTCGCCCGACTGGTCGCCGGACGGTGAGTTCATCGTGGCGAGGAAACACTTCACCTCGGCCCGGTCCCTGGGGGCCGGCGAGATGTGGATGTATCACCGCTCGGGCGGCGGCGGGGTGCAACTGACCGAACGGCGGACGCAGCAGAAGGACTCGGGCGAACCCGCCTTCTCGCCCGATGGCCGCTATCTGTATTTCTCGGACGACAACACGCCGGGCGAGACCTTCCAGTACTCCAAGGACGTCAACACCGAGATCTATGTGATCCAGCGGCTGGACCGCGAAACGGGCGAGGTCGGGGAGTTCCTGGGCGGACCGGGCGGGTCGATCCGGCCGACGCCGTCGCCAGACGGCAGGAGCCTGGCCTTCATCCGGCGGGTTCGCTACCAGTCGACCCTGTTCGTGATGGACATCGAGAGCGGGCGCGAAACGGCAATCTACTCCGGTCTCGACCGCGACATGCAGGAGACCTGGGCCGTCCACGGCGTCTATCCGGCCATGAGCTGGACGCCGGACAATTCGGCGATCGTCTTCTGGGCCGGCGGCCAGATCCGTCGCATCGACGTGGCCTCGCGCGAGGTCGCTGACATCCCGTTCCACGTCGCCGACACCCGTCGCGTCGAGGAGGCCGTTCGCTTCCCCGTTGAGGTCGCGCCCGACACATTCGATGTGAAGATGATCCGCTGGGCGCGGACGTCGCCGGACGGGTCGCGCGTGGTCTTTGAGGCGCTGGGCAATCTGTGGATCAAGGATCTGCCCAATGGGACGCCGCGTCGCCTGACGCGCCAGACCGACCATTTCGAGCTCTATCCCAACTGGTCGCGGGACGGCCGGTCGATCGTCTACACGACCTGGGACGACGAGGCGCTGGGGACCCTTCGCGTGATCCCGGCCGGCGGCGGCGAGGGGCGGGTCGTGACCACCAACCCGGGCCACTACATCGAGCCGACCTTCTCTCCGGACGGACGGACGATCGTCTATCGCAAAGTGGCCGACGGCACCCTGACATCCGGCCTGTGGAGCCGCGAGCCCGGCATCTATCGTATCCCGACGGCGGGAGGCGATCCGACCTTCGTCACCGACGACGGAGCCGCGCCCCAGTTCGGGGCCTCGAACGACCGCATCTACTTCACCGGCCGGGTCGAGCGGAACTCCGCGCTGAAGTCGGTTGACCTCAACGGCCACGACGAGCGGGTTCATCTGACCTCGGAATGGGCGGCGGACTACGTCCTCTCGCCCGACGAGCGCTGGATCGCCTGGACCGAGCGCTTCAACGCCTTCGTGGCCCCGTTCACGCGGACCGGGCGGCCGGTGACCCTGTCGTCGGACGGCAAGGCGCTGCCGCAGACGCGGTTCACCCGCGATGCGGGCGACTGGCTGACCTGGTCGGGAGACAGCAACAGCCTGAGCTGGTCGCTTGGGCCGCAGCTGTTCAGCCGGGAGCTGAACCAGGGCTTCGCCTTCGTCGAGGGCGCGCCGGACGAACTGCCCAAACCGCCGGAGACGGGCATCAACCTGGGCTTCCAGCAGGCGGCCGACCGCCCTGAAGGGCGTCTGGCCCTGACCGGTGCCCGGATCGTCACCATGAACGGCGACCGTGTCATCGAGGACGGGGTCATCGTCACCAACGGCAACCGCATCGAGGCCATCGGCGCGCGCGGCGAAGTCACCGTTCCGGCCGGAGCCGTAGTCGTGGACGTGGCAGGCAAGACGATCATCCCCGGCATCATCGACGCGCACTGGCACGGCTCGATGGGGTCGGACGAAATCATTCCGCAGCAGAGCTGGGTGAACTATGCGGCGCTGGCCTTCGGTGTGACCACGATCCACGATCCGTCGAACGACACGTCGGAGATATTTGCCCATTCGGAGTTGGCCCGGGCCGGCCGGGTGGTCGGTCCCCGGATCTTCTCGACGGGCACGATCCTGTACGGCGCGAACACTAACTTCACGGCGGTGGTCAACAATCTGGACGACGCCCTGTCGACCCTGCGGCGGATGCAGGCCGTCGGGGCCTGGAGCGTCAAGAGTTACAACCAGCCGCGCCGCGACCAGCGCCAGCAGATCATCGAGGCCGCGCGCCAGCTGGGCATGAACGTCGTACCGGAGGGCGGGTCCCTGTTTCAGCACAACATGACGATGATCGTAGACGGCCACACCACGATCGAGCACTCGATCCCGCTGGCCCGGATGTATGACGACGTCCATGACCTGTGGCGTCAGTCGGACACGGCCTACAACCCGACCCTCGTCGTGTCCTATGGCGGATCGTCCGGCGAGAACTACTGGTATCAGGAGAGCGAGGTCTGGAACCACCCGATCCTGACGCAGTACGTGCCGCGTCGTCTGCTCGACGCGCGCGCCCGCCGTCCGGTGACCCAGCCGGCCAATGAGTGGAACCACATCCAGATCGCCGAACAGGCCAAGGCGCTGAACGACCTCGGCGTCGTCGTCGAGATCGGCGCCCACGGTCAGCGCGAAGGTCTGGGGGCACACTGGGAGATGTGGATGCTGGCCCAGGGCGGCTTTACGCCCATGGAGGCGCTGAGGGCCGGGACCCTCAACGGCGCACGGGCCCTGGGTCTGGATCGCGACATCGGCTCGCTGGAGGTGGGCAAGCTGGCCGATCTTGTGGTGCTGGACTCCAACCCGCTGGAGAACATCCGCAACAGCACCTCGATCCGCTACACCCTCGCCAACGGGCGGCTGTATGACGACCAAATGAACGAGGTCGGGCTGCGGACCCGGGCGCGTGCGCCCTTCTGGTTCGAGAACGAGGGCGACCAGGGCTTCGCGGTCGGGGCGACCGACGCCGAAGGACATGGGCACGGCGGGGACTGACCCGCAAACGGCTCGTAGCCAGGGACGATTGAGGTGGGCGCGCTGAGGCGGCGAACGTTGGCGGTCGACTAGAGATACGGCCCCCACATGAAGGCGACTGTCCCGATGACGCCCAGAGCCGTATAGGCGGCGGCCGCGACCACCACGAGGGCAGCGAGGATCTTCAGAGCGCCGCCGCTGCTGCGCTGAGCTGCGAAGTAAAGTTCGAGCAGTGTCAGGGGGATCAGGTAGCTGCCGAAGGTCATGAGGCTGTCGATCGGGCCGCTCATGTCTTTCGTCAGGCCTCCGGGCCCCTGGTTGACGATGACCCAGCCCATCAGACCCACGCGCAGGAACCAGACGCCGCTGACCACCATGAAGGTCCGCATCGCCCACATCCGGTGCTGGTCGAAGCGTCGCTTGATCGCATTGCGCCAGGCGAACCCGGCAAAAATCAGGATGAGTACCGCGTCAATCAGGATGGCGACGTTGGAGATAACCGAGAGATAGGTGCCGCGCACCAGGGCAAGCCAGATGCCGCTCAAGGCCATGAAGCCCGCGATGACCAGGAAGGTCCGGCCGGTCCAGCGGTGCAGGCCGGGCAATCTGCGGCGGATCACGGGGATCAGCTGCATCAGCCCTCCCAGTGTCACCACGGCGGCCAGCAGGACATGGGCGGCGAACACCAGATTGCCCGTGTCGTCGCCCTCGATATAGCCGTCGATCAAGGGCTTGTCGTTCCAGCCGGCGAAGTCGCCCGTGGCGGTCCGCACCCCGTAGAAGGCGATGATGAAGCCGATGAAGGCCGTCTGACCGACGGCGGCTACGATGAACCAGAGCATGCCCGACCAGCGCAGCGCTTTCGAGGCGAGGCCGCGCGCGGGCGGCGGTGAAACAGTCGTCGACATGAAATCTCCCGAGGCCTCCGATCGAGGTCGTCGGCAAAAGTGCGGGCGCCGCCGCGCGGGGTCTCGCCGATTTGGAATTCGGCGAGAGATTTTTCGCCATACCGATCGTGACGGCGGCTGGACAGGCCCGGGCGTCCCGGTCATGAATTGGAGGCAGCCCGGGGAGGACTGATGTCCACGACAGCAGCATTCGCCCGGTCAACGGCCCTCGGCGCGCGCGATCTCCGGCCACGGAGGCCGGGCCGGCTCAAGACCTATGCCGTAATCGCGGCGACGTCTTTCTTCAGCTACATCCTCGGCCGGCTGCCGGGCGGGGACGCCTCGACGGTCTTCGCGGCCGTCGGCGCAGGGGCGTGCGGCTGGGCGTGGCTTTTGACCCGGGCCCTGTTCGATCCGCTCCCACGCGACGCCTGGTGGCCGCGGATCGTTGCCTTTATCGTGGCGGCGAGCGGCGCGTCGGCCGTGATGGTGCCGGACGGCGTGACCTCCCGGGTGGCCGAGAACCTTTATACGGTCAGCGGATCGGCGGCCCTGTTGCTTACCTTCGTCGAGCCGTTCCATAACTATCGGCGAGAACTGGCGAGCGCCGAGAAGCGGTTCCGCCTCACCTTCCTCGCGCTCTACGCCGTGCTGGTCGGGGCCTCCGTTCTGGGACTTCGGGCCTCGGCCGAGGCGGACCCGCACTGGGACAATCTGGTCAGGGGCGCCTGTGCAGTCGCCGGGCTCGGTGCGGCGATGGCGGCGGCCTGGTTCCGTCTACGGCATCCGCTGACGGAGCCGGCGCCGGTCCGTCGTGCGGCAACGGCAGAGGACGCGCGTTTGGCCGGGCGGCTGATCCGGTTGCTGAAGGAGGAGGAAATCGACAGCGATCCCGACCTGCGGATCGGCGACGTCGCGGCCCGGCTGGGGGAGCCCGAATACCGGGTGTCGCAATGCATCAGCGCGGCGATGGGATTCCCGAACTTCAACCGACTGATCAATCACCACCGGATCGAGCGGGCGAAGGCGCGACTGGCGGACGTCACCGATGACACCTCGATCCTCGAGATCGCCTTCGACTGCGGCTTCGGCTCGATCGGACCGTTCAACCGGGCCTTCAGGGATCAGGTGGGAACGACACCCCGCGCCTTCCGCACGGCGAGCCGCAATCGCATCGTGATCGAAAAGCGAAAGAATGGTGGGTGATATTGGGTTCGAACCCACGACCCGCTGACTATGAGCTACTTTTTATCCCGTTCAGTGCGATCTGGAATCATCTCCAAAGCCTTGTCTTTAAACATTTAGTTGTCCATTTTCGTCCGGACGTTTCCGGGCTATGTCCCTCAATCTGAGTAGGCTGCGGGTCGCAGAAACAGGGAGTCGAGGTCTGCTTCGCCCTTCAGCCAGGCCTAGGACAGGGGCGGGCGCTGATAGGGGGCGACCGGTTCTGCGCCAATCAGGACGATCTCGCCTTCGAACGCGGAAGCCGTCAACAGGGACGCGACGGACCCACCCGCCTGTCCGGCTCCGACGATGACGACCTTCATGGTGGCGGCCCTATTCCGCGTCCGGTTGCAGGTCGGGGCGGGTCTCGGCGAAGGCGGGCAGGGCCAGGCAGGCGGCCTCGATCGCCGCAAGTCGGGGCCAGCGCAGTTCCACGCCAAAGCGCCTGGCGTTGGCCATCTGGGGCACCAGGCAGATGTCGGCCAGGGTGGGCGTTTCCCCGAACGCATAAGGTCGAGACTGGTCGGCGACGAGCGTCTCCAGCGCGTCGAAGCCGTTGCCGATCACGTTCCGGGCCCAGCCGTCGGTATCGTCCGGCGACTGGCCACGCGCCTGAAGGGCCTTCAGCACACGCAGGTTCTGCACCGGGTGAATGTCGCAGGCGATGACCTGCGCAAAGGCGCGAACCCTGGCGCGTGTGACGGTGTCGGAGGGTAGCAGGGCCGGATCGGGATACTGCTCGTCCAGATATTCGCAAATGGCCAGCGACTGGGTCAGGACCACGCCGTCGTCCAGGATCAGACTCGGCAGCAGCCCCTGGGGATTGACGGCCAGATACTCGGGCGACAGCTGCTCGCCCTTGCGCAGGTGCTGATAGCGGTTCTCGACGGTCAGACCCTTGAGATGCAGCGCGATGCGGACCCGCCAGGCCGCCGAGGAACGGAAATAGCCGTGCAGGATCATGGTCAGGGTCTCAGTGGGCGGACGGGCCGACGGTGACCGTGAGCGTGCCCAGCCCGTCGATCGCGCCGACCAGGATATCGCCCTGAACCACGGGCCCGACCCCTGCCGGTGTGCCTGTATAGATCAGGTCACCGGGCTCGAGGCGATAGAATCTGGACAGGTGGGCGATCACCTCTCGCACCGACCAGATCATGTCGGCCAGGTCGCCGGTCTGCCTTGTCACGCCATTGACGGTCAGGGTGATGGCACCCTTCGATTCATCGAACCCGGCCGCCGGATGGATCGGCCCCAGCGGCTTGGATTGCTCGACGTTCTTGCTGGCATCCCAGGGGCGGCCGGCGTCGCGGGCCATGAACTGCAGGTCGCGGCGGGTCATGTCGAGGCCGACGGCGTAACCATAGACCAGGTCCAGCGCATCTGCCTCGGAGACCTCGCGGCCCGACTTGCCGATGGCGATGACCAGCTCGATCTCGTGCTGATAGTCGGACGTGGATTGGGGGTAGGCGATGATGCTGCCGTCCGGGACCACCGTCTCGGCCCAGCTCGTGAAGAAGAATGGCGGTTCGCGGTCGGGATCCTTGCCCATTTCGCGGGCGTGAGCGGCATAGTTGCGGCCGATGCAGAAAAGTCGACGGACAGGGTAGCTTTCGCCGTTGGTGGTCGGTGCCAGAACGGTGGGGGCCGGCTCGAAGGTCAAGGTCACGCGTTTTCTTCCCTGTAGAGGTTCAGCTTTTCCTGGCAGGCCCGGTCGGAGTAGCCGAACAGAACGACAGTGTCTTCGGCCTTGAATCGAAGCGCCGTCCACGACGGCACGACCAGCACGTCGCGCGGGGCCAGGGCCATGGGCTTGTCGTCCAGAGACGCCGTGCCGGACCCCTCGACGACGACATAGATGCTTGCGATCGGTCGATCGGCGGGTTTTCGTCTCGAACCCGGCAGCAGGCAATCGGTGCCAATGCTGTTACCCGCAACGATACCCAGGCAGGGCAGTCCCGATCACGAAGGGAGAAGTGTAGATCAACTCGTTGAAAACACGAGATACGATTGGTGGGTGATGTTGGGTTCGAACCAACGACCCGCTGATTAAGAGTCGCCGGGCCTTTACCTTTCCCCAGCTTTCACTAGTTTGCAGACAGGTCCGCAAGTCCCTGTGGATCAAGGCCCTTGCGCCCCTTGGGCTTCCGGGAGCCTTCACCTGCTTTCAGTTTTTTGTGCCCCCGGTGTGCCCCGAGGGTAGGGGGTGTGATGGCAGCGACGACTTTGACCGACCGGGAGGTGAGCGCCGCCAAGGCGGAGACCGGTCAGCGCCTAGAGCTATGGGACGCGAAGGCTCCGGGTCTGTGCCTGCGGGTGACGGATCGCGGGTTGAAGACGTGGGTTGTCCGCTATCGCACATTAGACGGACGTCAGCCGCGCTTCACGCTCGGAACCTACCCTGCAATGAAGCTTGCCGAGGCGAGGGACGCGGCGACCGATGCGAAGCGCGCGGCCCGTGACGGGAAAGACCCGGCCGCCATGCGGAAGGCGGCGATCAGCGCTGCCAAGGCCGAACCCCTCCGCACTGTGGACGACCTGGCCCAAGCCTATTTCAAGGCCGTCGAGTCCGGCAGGTTCAAGGCGACGAAGCGCGGGAAGAAGGCCGCAACGATCACGGCCGAGCGTCGCCTGTGGCGTTTCAGGCTCAAGCCTGCTGTGGGCTCCACCCGGATTGATGACCTCTCGCGGCGTCAGGTCAAAGCCGCACTGGAGAAGATCGCCGAAACCGCTCCCATCCAGTCCAACCGCGCACGCGCGTTGCTCCGCGTCATGTTCTCCTATGCGATCAGTGAGGAGCGGGTGACGGTCAACCCTGTGGCCGGCGTCGCCGCGCAAGGGACCGAGAGGGCGCGCGACCGCGTTCTGACAGATGCCGAAATCACTGCGGTCCTGCGGGGGATGGCCGATCCGTCCGCGTTGCAGATCGAACGAGAAGGCCAGCCGTCTGCTGACGTGCACGTAAGCCGGTCTGTCGCCCTGGCATTGCGTGTCGCGCTCCTCACCCTTCAGCGCCGGGGCGAGGTCGCCGGGATGAGGGTTGACGAGCTGCGGCTAGATGAAGGGTCATGGACCCTTAGCGGCGACAGGACGAAAAACGGTGTGCCCCATTTCGTGCCCCTCGTTCCGGAGGCGGTTGCGGCGATCCGGGAGGCCTTGGCTCTGCGAACCGACGCGGCGTCGCCCTTCGTCTTCCTGTCGCCCTGGAAGAAGCTAACGACCCCTGTCGCCGCTGGGTCCCTGACGCACGCCTTAGTGGACATCTACGCTGGGCTAGGCATCGAGGGCGCCACGATGCACGACCTGAGGCGAACGGGCGCAACGGTCATGGCGTCGGAGCGGCTGAAGGTCTCGCCGGTCGTTATCTCCCGCATCCTGAACCATACGCTGTCGTCTGGCGGGGCCGCGATCACGGCGAAGCACTACAGCCTTTACGACTACGCTGCGGAGAAGCGGGCCGCGCTGGAAGCATGGGCCGGGTTGCTGGCTACGCTTGCGGCGTAGGGGCCGACTTCGGGGCGTCTCGCACCGGGATACAGCCTCCGCCATCCGGGGCCACCCCGCAGAACTGATCCTCGCCCGTGATGAGGTTTTCCCGGTAGATACCCACGCCGACCAGTGCCGTTGAGCGCGAGGTGTGGGACCATGCGAAAATCAGGGCAGCGACCGCGACGCAGGCCGAGGCGGCAATGACAGCGATGTTAGCGGGGCGGGTCATGGGGCCTCTGTCAGCATTGCGAGGGGCGAAGGCTTGGCGCGCAGCAGATCAACGCCAGCGGCAGCATCGGTCACGGGTCCGCACCAATCCCAGCGCCGACCCGTCCAAGGAACAGCCAGCCCGCTTTCAATCAACATGGCGCCCACGTCCTGACCGTCCGTCCGGCGGATCGTGCCGAGAGTCCGGCCGTATCGGTCGCGGCCCGTGCGATCGATCACAGGGGGGAGCGCGGCCCAGCTCGCAGCCTCGACTTCCAGAGCGAACGTCGCCTCTCTCGATAAGCGAGCCTCCGCCCAGCACCGGGAGCGGGGCATGGTTTCGGGCGCGTCTATGTTGGCGATGCGGATCGTTTCGCCATTCAGTTCGAACGTGTCGCCGTCGATGACGCGGACGGATGCCGGCTCCGGATAAACGGGGACTGCAGCAGGGGCTGAAGTGCAGGCGGTTATGAGGACAGCAGCGAGTGGGGCGAGGCGCATAGCCTGACCATAACACCACACGCCGTTCTGAGAAGTGTTCGCGGTACGTTCGCAGACATGTCTGGGGGTGCCGATTATGATCGCCTGTCATGACCAGAATCATCTACTCGCCGCCCGATGAGGTCCTTGATGCCCTTGTCGGAGGATTGACGCGCGCCTGGGCCGCCTACGATCAAGCGCTGTACAGGGCCACATTCGATCTCTCGATGATGCGAAGAACGCTGGTCACGCTGCGCCCCTTGGCGAGCGAGTTGGGCTCCGAACCTCTTCAGCCAATCGCTGGTTTCGAACTCTTGAAGATGAAGGACGAGCGGACGCGCGCCAGTTTTGTCCGCACTGCGTTCAAGCGGGCCGGCGCTACGCATCAGCAGCGAGAGGACCTGAACAAGATCTTGAAAGAGGCCGGACCAGCAGCGGCTATGCGGCACCAGGTCGCCCACTCGACAACGACATGGGACCACGAAGGCCGTATCCGGCTCCACTCGCTCAAGGCTGACGCGGAGAGGGATCAGCAGGACGAGCGTCTTCGGGCCGACCTAGCAGCGGGGAACATCAAGCACGAGACTTACGCCAAGAAAAAGCGCGAGCTCAACGAACGTCTATTCCGCCCGCCGAGCCTTGAACCAGCTGCTGTCGTAGCGGCGGCAACTCTCTTGCGCGAAACGACGCGGGCACTGCAGCTGCTGACCATCGCCGTCGTTGGGATGGCATATGTCTCGACAATGGCCCCTGGCCCGGATGGCCGGATCCCGCCTTGGACACCAGGGCCAGATCCGACCTGATTTCCGGAAAAGTGGTCCGACCAGAGAGTGATGAGGAGGTCGGGCACATGGCGACATTAAGCAGGCGGATACTACTGGGTTGGGCCTACAAAGCGGGCGTGCTGTAGGTCAGAAGCCCTGAGCCATCCTCCGCTCTCACAATGGTTTGCCAGCCGAGGTTCAGGGGGGCACCCAAACCCTGAAGTTCGGCGTCGAGATCGTGTAGCAGCACGACGATATCGCCTGTCGTTATGGAGTTCCCGAACGGCTTTCCGTCGTCGGCGTGGGACACACTGCAACCTCGCCAATCGACCCGGACAGCTTCAGGGTTCGAGATGTTGAAAGTCCCGCCATGAGCGATGGCGTTCCTCAGAACGCGAGAGAAGTTTAGAACCGGCGGCCAATCCCGATGATTCACGCCTTGTTGTCTCATCCAATCAAGAAATGGATCGACCGCCATAGAAAACGCGCCACAGAACAACACGTGGGCCAGCTCTCCCAATCCGAAATCGAAGTAGCTTGCTTTGCGTCTTGGGTTCTGGCGGGGCCTAGCGCCAAATTGCACCTCCGCTGCAATGCGGTTCTGGACCGCATTGACCATCACACCCGCGACTTCGATCGCGACGTCAAACCCGACCGTGTTTCCTTGAAATGAGACCCAGATTTCCCCCTGACGGTCAGGGCGTGGGTTAATCGCGGCCAAATAGGTAGCACACTGCCAAGCCTGTCGGTGAAACCGGTTCTCACCCAGCCGAAACATGAAATGCTCGGCCCGAAATTGGTCGGTGTGGGTCATGCCTAAATCAACCATCGCTTCTAGCCGCGTATCCACGCTGTCAGGTCTCGCTTCGGCTATCCAGCCATCATGCCGCTGGCGCAGATCGCCTCTGCATCCCCTGAGCCATGCTTATCGGATAAGGCGGCGCCAGCAATAGGCGTCCACAGAAGAAAAGAACAAATCGCGAACGCCTTCTTGCGCCCGCTGCCGTAGCGGAGTCACAAGCGCCCCGGGTCGGCAAACCGGAGAGTACGAATGGATGGCCGATCCCTGCCCGCTGGCGAACACGCTGGCGATCTGACCCTGCCGAAAAGGCTCGCTTTCGGGTTCGCCGATCTTCATCCGGCCGTTGGCGTCCTGGCCATGTGCCGGACATGCCACGCTTCGCGCCACTTCTCGGCCTGCAACCTTCCGGCCGCTGTGCGAGACCAGCATTTCCGGGTGATCGAGCCGCGCCTGCGCTGCACCGACACCGGAAGGGACAAACGACAGCCACCGTGCGGCGGGCGCATGGAGATCCAGATCGTCACCCCGAACGCCGGTCATGCGGTGCTGCGCGAGAGGGCCTAGCCGTGGTCTTCAGCCGAACGCGCGGCATCATTCGCGACTATGGCGACGCCAAGGGACACCTCGGGTCGATGGTCAAAGACCGGTTGGCAGGCTCGCTCTACAGCTGGCTCTGCTGCGGCTGCGATCGCATGGAGCCCGCTGACCTTGCCGAATGGCTGGCCCGATGCGGGCCTCGATATTCAATGCTGAACCAGATCGACATCTGTCGCCGCTGCGGCGCCCCAAGCTTCCTGATGTGGAGTCGAGGTTCGGGGACGCCCTTCCTGCCCATGAAGGTCGAGTGGCTGTGGATGTCGCGGGAAATCAGCACCGACCCGGAGGCCTGGTGGGAGATCAGGTGGATGGAGCCCTGACTGCAAAAAGCCCCCGGCGCGAGCCGAGGGCCAAGGTTGGAACAGGGATAACGGAGGGGCGCATATTGCCGGGCCACCCCTCGCACCAGCCTGCTCTGACTCCACAACCGCCGATCCGCGTGTCAGGTTCCGGCCATGTGCAACCTCTACCGCTCGCGCTCCGGCCCCGGCGACATCCTCGCCATTACGCGTGCGATGCGCAGCGACGTTGGCAATCTGGAGCCGCGCGACACCTACCCAGACTACCCGGCTCCGATCGTTCGGCACGACGACAACGGAGAGCGGATTCTGACACTCGCACGTTGGGGCCTTCCGTCATCCAAGAAGGCGCTATTCGACGCCGCGACGAAGCGGGCGGACAAGCTGCGGGCCAAGGGCAAGGACGTCGATTTTCCCAAGCTCCTGGAGCTGGAGCCGGACAGTGGCACGACCAACGTTCGCAACACGAACAGCAGCCACTGGAAGCCGTGGCTCTCCCCCGCCAACCGCTGCTTGGTCCCTTTCACCGCCTTCAGCGAACCGGGCCGCGAGAACGGCGTCTATAAGCCGGTGTGGTTCTCCCTGCCGGGCGACAACCCGCTGGCCTTCTTCGCGGGCGTCCACGTTCGCGACTGGACCAGTGTTCGCAAGATCAAGACCGGCGTCGAGACCGCCGACGTCTTCGCTTTCCTGACGACCGAACCGAGCGAGCCGGTGAAGTCGGTCCACCCCAAAGCCATGCCTGTGATCCTGACGACCGAGGAGGAGCGCGACGTCTGGATGCGCGCTCCGTGGGATGAGGCAAAGGCGCTTCAGCGGGCGTTGCCGGACGGGACACTGATTGTCCTGGACCAAGCGGCATGAGAGAGCGCGGCTGCTTCGGGTTCATCCTGATGGGGATCTTAGCCATAGGCACCGCCGCTCAACTCGGCTTCATCGCTTGGCCCTGACATGACCTGGCGCACCCGCCCTGATGGCTCGATCGACCTGGCAGTGATCACTGGCTTCCAGATCGCCACGACAGACGGCGCCATTGCCGTTCGGCTAGACCTGTCTCGGTCTCAGGATCAGCTCGCCGGGAGGACTGAGGGCGATGTGGAGCAGGTGGTGATGACGCCAGCGGTCGCGGCCGGTCTTATCGCCGCGCTGCAGGAGCAGTTGGACCAGACGACGCCGTTGCACTAGCGGAAGTGCGCAAGATAGGCTGTGTGAATGGCCGGCAGACAAACCCCCGCGAGCGGCGATGGCCTACTTGCGAGGCTAAGCGCGCTAACAAATGAGATGCCCTCTGACTCTGAGCTGCGCCGTTTGCTTGGCAGCTTGGACGATCCAGCGAACGACGAACTGTCCAAAGATCGGTACACCGCCCTCGTAGCCGGCGGAGCAGTCGATGAAGGTCTACGGCTGGCTATTGAGCGACGGACTGGCTCAGCCCCAAAGGGCTTCGCAAACCGGATTGATCGGGCTCTGGACCTAGCGCTCGTCAGCGCCGAGCAGACGGTTGAGCTCCAGAAAATCCGGCAGATCAGAAACGTCTTCGCCCATGCACTGACGCCGACAGGCTTCAGCCATCCCGCCGTCAAGGAAGCCACATCAGGCCTATGGGTGCACCCCGTCACCAGTTGGGCAGGATACTTTGCTCCCGCGTTTGCTCCTCGCCATCAGTTTGCGATCGTGTGCAGCGAGTTCTACCGACACCTGGTCAGTCAGATGTAGCTGCATGGAAGAGCACACAGCCAAAGCCAGAAGGTCACTTCGGTCTGTCAGAATAGTCACGGAGGCGTCGCATCAGCGTAGAATCTCCCGCGCTTCCGAGCCGCCAAGCCCTTGGTCCGAAACTGCCGACCGTCAGGCGAAATTGATGGACCTGGGCATCGATTGTCCGGTGTCCGTGGCTCGAACCGGCTGGCGCTATGTCGGGGGTGAACCGGTCATCAAGCAGCGCGCTACCGAACTGCGGGTTCACGACCGGGGCCGGCTGATTTCCCATGTTCAGGCTTGGGAGTTTCGTACCGAGCCGTTCGCGCTGGAAAGGTTTGATTTCTTCTCGCTGATGGATGCTGAGAGCGACGAGGCGCAACGGCTCGCTGAGGTCGTTCTCTCGTGTTGGGTCTCTCCGTTCGAAGACCTCACAGACTACGGCAACCTGCTGCTCATCGATTTCGCTTGGAGCCCGCCCGACGCGAGGCGTCCGATTTGGGCTCTCACACTCGAGGCTTCGCTACCTTTCCTCTTTAGGACGAGCGCCGGCATGTTCGCCCAGGCCTTTCCGACCCAATACGCGGGTAATCTACCCGGACCCTGTCCGGCGAGAGTTGGCTTCCGCCGAAGGCAAGCCGCCATGCTGCGCCACTACGACAGACTTCTAGGCCTGCGGGCGCTGCCCGGATGGGCAGGATCAAAGGGCTGGATCTGGCGGATGCTGAACACGGCCGTGCTAGACCCCGAGGCCAACTGCGACGGCTACGAAGATTACGCCTCGGATGATGACGACGACTGAGACCGCAGCGAACGGGCCTCCAGCATCCGGACTTGCCGGCTGTGTCGGCCTTGTCATTCGGGCAAGGGGCTGGCCGACCAAATCGCGGGCCAGTGAGATCGGGGGCGTGCGCTCGGTAACTCGCGGGTGTGGCTACTGGCAGTAGCTACGATAACCTGAAATGGCGCTCTCGAAATCCGACTGTCCGTTCCGAAGGCGTCGAAACTCTGACGAGCAATCGTCGTTGGCCTGGCTGTTGGCCAAGCAAGTGGAGTAGCGACGAAGATAGGTTGCTTGACCATCAACAGCCTGATTGTAACTGTCGATCGCGTACTGGCACTGTTGGGCGTTTTGCATGGGCGCTGATCCGCCGCACAAGATCAGCGTGGCCATCGCGAGATATTTCAGCATCGCCGTTCCTAGGTCGTGGAACACCAGCCTACACGTTAGCGAACAGCGATCAATCAATAGGCCTAAGGTCGCACAAGCAGCCGGGCACCGGGGCTGTCCCCGTTCAGTATCTCAACGCCAAGGACTGCAAATCCTTTGACGATCCGGGCCGCCGTGCTGGCACGCAGATCACCGCCCGTCTCAAACTTGTTGATGGTGGTGGGACTGACCCCGAGGCGGGACGCGAGTTCCTGCGTCGTCAGCATCAGCAGCGCGCGGCCCGCTCGGCAGGCCTCTGGCGTCAGTTTGGGATGGTCATCGCTCATGAATAACTGATACCACCATAACAGTATGGTTGCAACGAACGCCCCAATCTGTTATCACCGTATCAGTTTCAGCAATCCGCTGAAGCGGTCGGGGCGGCTATCCCGGAAAGAACCGCCGCCCCCTTTCCGAAGAAAGGCTCACGCGAATGAGCACACTGACAGATAGGCCCGCCATCATTGACCCTCAAGACGAAGCCACCGAGGCGGCGTTGAATGAGGTCTTCTTCCGCCTCCGCGACAACATGAAGCCCAAGGGCGTCGCCAAGGCCAAGGCCGCACTGGAGGCCTACGCGGTCAAGCTAGAGACGTGGGAAGGTTGCCGCCTGCCGCCGAACGTGACGCCGCTCCGTGGCTTCCAGAGCCGCAGGGAGCAGGCCCGCACCAGCGAAGCCCAGCGGACGGAGCGCCTTGTCCGCGCCGCCGCCCTCCGTGCCGTGATCGGGAGGGCCTTCTAATGACCAAGGGCACCACGAAGCGGGGGTTCATCCCCCCGCAGCCCGCAGACGCGCTGTCCTCCCTGGACTTCGCCGCCGCGTCTCAGGCCTTCAATCGCGCCCTGGCCCTCTCGCCGTGCAACGAGGCCGAGGCCAGCGCAGCCGGTGACGTGATCGCCGAACTAGCCGACCGCCTGCTGGGCGTCCCGGCCAGCTCCCCGGCTGACATCGCAGAGAAGGTGTCCGCCTATGCGTGGCTTCACAACCATGCGGCCCGGCCCCTCTCCAACCCCGAGGCCCAGCGCCACATCGCCCAACGCGGCGACGACGCAGCCAAAGGGTTGCTGGCGATCTATCTGGACCTCGCCCACAGTCGCGCCGACTACATCGCGCAGGCCTATCATCCCGAGTGGGATCAGATCCTCGCGCGATACGATGCGGCAAACGCCGTCTGGTCGGCTGAAGACGATCCGACCGAGGAACAGGTCGCAGCGTGGCGCACCTCGCGGGAAGCGCTGCTATCCACCCGCGCCCCGAACGCAAAGGCTCTGGCCTGCAAGCTCGCTCGCCTGATCGAGGACCAGTTCACCGATGCAGTAGGCGACAGCTCTACGAACCCCGCCACGATCTCCCGGATGCTGGCGGATGACCCGGTGGAATCGGCCGTGGCCTCTGCCTATCAGGACGCCTTGGCGCTGGCGGGTGATAGCGGGCCTCTCTTGATGGCCCGCCCTGACCCGTTCGACGCGGAGGCGTGGCTTGCCGAGGTTGAGGCCGCGACCGGCGCGCACATTGTGTCCAACGGTATGAGCCTGATCTTCACGGCAAGCCGGGGCGGTGCTGACCTTCCCGGAGCTATCGCGGCGAACGAGGCGCTGTCCTTCTTCCATGGACAGAAGGTCTCAAGCTACCTGCTGCGCCACCGCTACCACGCACCGCCAGCCTACGTCCCCTCACCGCCGACGCCTCCCGAGGAAATCCGGGCGCTGTTCCTGCACGGCTACCTGAACACCTTCCCCCAGGACGAACGCGACGCGATCAACGCCCGCCTCGCGCCGGCCAGCCCGTCGCCCGCATTGCAGGACGTGATTAGCGCGGTGACGGCGGCCCTAACCGCGTTCGAGGAGGTCTGCGACTGCACCGATCCTGTGAAGGCTAGGGAAGAGGGCCGGGAGGTCACCGACGCTGACGAGGCCACATACGCCACGGCGCGGGACAACTACGACGCCGCCCTTCGCGCGCTGATCGACTATCGCCCCGCCTCATTGCGCGACTTGGCGGCGAAGGCTGCGGCACTGGCAGAGGAAGAAACGGCAGCGGCCCGCTACGACCTGGGCCACGCCTACCGCCTCGACGCTGAACACCTCGCCAGCATGACGGGAGGCGTCGCGTGATCGGCACAGCTCAGGCCTTCGACGCTCGCGGGTTCCTCCGGGAGTTCGAGGCGATCGGCGGGAAGGTTATCAGCGACGGCCAGTCCTTCGCCGTCATCTACCCGGCCGAGACCGACATCATCCCCACAGCCCTGATCGATTGGGGCGCTATCATCGCGGAGGCGCACGACAGGGCGATCTACGGGGCCTAGCCAGCCTCCATGACTCGATGAACCTAGGGCCGCTTCCTTCACCGGGGCGGCCCCTTTTTTATCGTGCGGGAAAACTAAGGGCGGCCCGGTCACTCGGGCCGCCCTTTCCTCGTCCGCGCCCTAGGTGCACCGACGCAGTCGAAGCTCTCAAGCCAACGTCTCGCCCTGGCAGGGGAGCCCCCACCTTTAGGGACTCGCAAAACTCGGGATCAGTCGTCGCGTCCCACGATAGCGGCGATGGCCTCAAGGAAAGCGCCGGGGTCGCAACGGCGAAGCTGATCGATCGCGGCCTTCATTTCTTCCGGCTCCATCGCCTCGATTTCTTCCAAGCTAGGCGAGGTCATGCAGCGTTCTCCGACAGAGTTTCACGAGGGCTCGCACAGTCGCCCTCGCCTTGATGGTCTCGCCCGTCCAGCGTCCTGAGGCGTAGTTGCCGTTCGCTTCTCCCTTCGGCGCGCCGGGGCTGCGGCCCCCGTGCATCCGGCATCGCTTCCGCCCCCTGACGGCCGGCGACTGGCATGGCGACCCCGCTCGGGTCTTCGCTCCACACCGGCTGGCCCGGCGCAAACGGGAGACGAGCGGTTCCGGGTGCATGGGGTTGATCGTGGTTTCCGAGGGGCACACCCCCTCCGCCCCCCTCGTTGACGACGGTTTGGGTTCTGGCGTCCACATAGACATAGCGCACCTCGACTTGTTGCTTTCCGCCCGTCCGCAGCTTGGCGAGGGCTTCGACCTGGGCCGTAAACGTCCGCATGGTCTGGTTCATCATTCGGCTGTAGTCGGACAGCGAGTCCCGCATCGTGGCGTTGTGCAGGTTGGCTGACATGAGCATTGCGGCCTCGTGGGCAGCGAGCATCTGGAGCGCCAAGGTCGCTTCTAGGGTGGACTTGGGTCCAATGGACGCGATGAAGGAGACCGCGTTGTTGTTGCGTTTCTGTGAGGCTTCGGCCTCCTCCTGATTGGTCACCGGCCTTTGCGCGGCAATCTGCCCCGCTCCTGTCATCAGGCGCTCGACCACTGCATAGGAATCGACGCCAAGGGACTCCAGCATTTGGACCCCCCAGCCTTCGCCGTCGTCGTGGGGAACCGTAAGTCCGATGCTGTTCGGTCCCTGAAAGATCACCTCAGGGGTAGGGGGCCTGATCCTGTCCGGGCGCTTGGCCCTGGCCTCCTTGGCAACAGCGATGCTGGCGGCTTCATCAGCCGTGGGCTGGCGCTTCGTCGGGGTCTTAGCGACGGCTTTGGCCTTGGTCATTGTGCAGTCCCTCTCTGTGTCGCTCTGAACCGCTGCATTTCGAGGACGCGGCCCGGCATGTCGCCTTGCATCCGGCGAGCCCGAAGCAAGGTCACGCCCTGTTCAACCGGAACCGGCGCTTCAGCCATCGCCCGGAACTGCGGCCACATGGTCAGCACCTGGGCCTCACCCGGAACCTTGTTCAGCATCATCGACTGAGCGAGGGCGGCGGCGACGGCAGGGCTGGCACGCTGTAGCCGGGCCTCCGCAACGCGGTGATCCATGTAGGTCTTTTGAGCCCAGCCACGGACGCCCGTCGCGATCAGGGCGTTTCGCATCTCGATATTGCCCATCTCCGAAATCGTATCATCCACAAGGCGGCGCTGGTCTGGCGTCAGGGGGACGACGACCCCGGAGTTATCCATCAACGACCCGTCGCGAACCGTGCGGCGCAGATCGCCCAGCACGCCCAACGACTCCCGAGCTCTGACGAGGGGGTGAAGCTTGGCGCTGCCGTCCTGTGTGAAGAACGAGGCCTTCACGTAGCCCCGCTCTGACGGGTCCATGTGGTTCAGGTAGGCCATAGCCCCCGCGTCGTTGGCCTCATTGGCGAACTGACGGAACGTGCCGAGGCGTTGGGTCAGGTCGCCGTCGCTCTGGCTCACCTGATCCCAGAACTCTTTCTGCGAGGTCGAGCCCCGGTTGATGTCCCGGACGAACCGGCGGGCGAGGAACATGTCCTCTGGCCCGGCAGCGGTTCGAGGGGCGCCGGTCGCGGCCTCATAGGCGGCGTTCGTGCCCTGGAGTGCGTAGCGGCCGAGCGTCCCGCCAAACCCGGTGATGATGTGATCGACCACGGCGGGCGAGACGTTGAGCGTCTTTCCGATCAGGCGGCCAAGCTGGGAGGTGTAGGCGTTGAATTGCTGCGCCGGATCCACAGTCCCCCGGAGGTGATCGGGGATGATCGGGCGGCCGAGGCCATCCCGGTTTCCTGCAATCTGGAGCGGGACGTTGACGGCGGGCAGCTCATACGGCGGGATGATCGTGTTCTTCACGTCCGACAGGAAGCGCTCGCCAGCGGTCGGGTCTTTCAGGATCAGGCCTTCATATCCCCGCTCGAGAATGTTGGAGATCGTCGCTAGTTCGAAAGGCTTGGGAACGAACGTCCAGCGTCCGTCCATTTTGAAGACCCAATGGGTAGCCCGCAGTTGGTCGCCGATCTCCTGATATTCGGGATCATCCTGATAGAGCATCCGCAGGCCGAGACCGACCGCACCCAACATCGAGACCTTGGCCCACGCCTTCCAAGCGTGGTTGATCGCCGCCTGTTGGGCAGGGGTTGCAGCTTCGCCGCCGAACAGGGGGGCCAATGTCCTTTGCAGGTTGCCGCCCGCCGACAGGACGCGAGCCGTCTTGTCGAGGCCTTGGATAGCGGCGTTGAGGAAGGTGACCAGCCGGGCCGCTGCGATCATCTTCGATCCGCGCCGGCCGAAGTCCAGATAGTCCCGCGAGGTGTAGCCCGCTTCAACCATCGCCTCGTAATCGTCCATGCCCTGGCGCTTGGCTTGCTCAAACGAGCGGCGGAACACGCCGAGCCGGGTCGATGTTTCCGAGAGGTCAGTCGCCTCCGCCAGTCCGCGCCACGAGGCGAAGCGACGAACCTGCATCCCCTTGAGCTGAAGGTTCTGCAGTTGGGCGCGGGCCTCCGCATCGTTCTGGGGGAAGGGCTTGGCGGTCGCGGCCACGTTCTGCCCGCCCCGCAGCCCGCCGACCGTTGCATAGCGCTTGGCCCATTGGTCTTGCGACAGCTCGGACTTGCCGCCCCTGATCGTATCCACAACCGGCCGGAACCCAACATCTGTGTTGATCCACGTCGCCACCTGATCGCGGATGAGGTTGGCGGCCATGAACTCCGGCGAGAGGGTGATGCCCATGCGCAGCATCTGCGTAGGGGCTGCGACCAGATCCACGAACGCATTGCGCTGATCGCGGGTCAGGCCGGTGATGCCGTCGAACAACTCCTTGCCGAACGCCCCATCCGGCAGCAGCAGCGGGGTCTTCTTGCCGTCGCGCCAGACGAACACGACCTGTTCCCCCTTCTTCGGGGAGAAGGAGCCGCGACGGAACAGGGTCACGCTCTCGCCTTGGGAATCGTCGGCGATCTTCTGGATGGTCGAGAGGTCGCGGCCGGTCAGCCCGAGGTCTTCGGCCGTCTTGTTCAGGACCGTTGCGGCGTCCGTGGTCCACGCTTCCACCTGATCCGGCGGGAGGCGTTCAACGATAGCGCCGGCGCCCGGCCCCGCTTGGTCCGCCAGATCGTCCAGCGTCTTGAGAACATTGTTTCGTTTGATGATGGCGTTCAGCTCGTAGGAGCGGCGCATCATGGTCGAGAGCGGCGACAGATTATCCCGCGTCGAACCCTCGAAAGCCTTCACCCCGCCCGCAAACTGGAGCGCACCGCGGGGCTTGCCAGCGCCGCCCGGTCCCTTGTCCGACACGTCCCGCATGAGGGGCACATAGTCAGGGTGATTGTTCAGGCCGTTGCGGTAGGACTCCTCCGAGATCATCCCGGACTGCCATTCTTTGCGCCACAGGTTGCCGAGCCAGTCATAGACCGTGCCCGCAGCTTGCGCCCAGGTCGGGTGCTTCGCGTCCACATCGGCGATCACCTGTTCATGGAAGGCGCGGGTATTGCGATCCGGCGGACGGGGCAGTTCGCCAGCGGAGAAGCGGTCCCACTCGTGCACCATGCGGCGCGAGATCAGGTAGGCGTCGAACTCCGCCAGATCGTCCAACTTGAACTGACCCTGCCTTGTCAGGTTGGCCGGGTTGTTGAGGTCCGACAGGCCGACGATGTCGATGTCCGCCACCTTCAGCGCGTCGGCCAGCGACGGGCCTTCCGGGTCGAGCCCCTGATAGGGCGTCACGCCATAGACGATGTCGCTATGCCCGGCGGCGTAGGCTTCGCGAGAGAGGCGGGCCAGCGCATAGGGGTTCTTCGCTCGGGTGAGGTTCAGCTTGCGGCCGGTGTTCTCGTTGTAGATGGCCGCCAGCTTATCGACGGCCTGCGACAGCGGGTGCAGATCGTCAATGAACGAGGTGTAGAGGCTGTTCGCCAGCCGACCGATCGTGGACTTTGGCCCCTGCTCCCGGAACTCCCGGACCAGATCGGAGATCGGCCCCTTGCGTCCGGTGTAGGCAAGCGAGCCCTTGGCTACCGCGATGCTGTCTGACTGCAGCAAGCCCTGATAGGCGGACTGGATGGCCTTTAGGTTCTGACCCACAGCCGGGGCGTCCTGGGCAAGCGCCCGCTCGAACGCATCGTAGAAGTTGGGGGCGGCGCGGCGGGCCTGTTCCGGGTTGGTCAGATACCAGCGGCCGAACTCTGCGAAGCCCTCCTGCCGGATCGCATTGCGGGCAGCGCCGGGATAGGCCAGCGGCTCAAGCTCTTTCGCATGGGCGAGGAGCGCGGCCTGTAGGGTCGGGTTGTTGCGCTGATATTCGAGGGCGTGGGTCGCCTCGTGGGCCAGCACGTCCAACTCCTGAACGGCCTTGGTCCGGACGACAGCCGAGCCGGTGTCATATTGTCCTTCAGCCCGAGGCATGACCCGCCCTTGGCGGGCCGTGAGACCCAGCGCATTGCGAAGATCGCGAGCCAGCCCCGACACGGTCTGGCCCTCATAGGCGACGCCCTGACCCCGAGGCACCGGGCCGGGGCGGGGGGCTTCGCGGAGGCCGTTGATGTCCTGACCGCGCGACGGGACAGGGGAGCCGATTTGTGAGCCGTAGGCGGACAAGTCCACCGGGAGACGCCCAGACGGCGCGGCGCTGGCTCCCAAGCCTAGGCGGCCCTCTGGCGGGGCAAATGGAGCGGAAGTGAACGCCGAGGGGGCGGGCATCCCATCGGAGGGCGCGGGGGAGAAGGGTTGAACGGGAGCGGAGACGCCGGCTGCATCATTCACAGGGCGACCGAAGGCGGCCAGATCGGGACCGGCGGAGAAGGGCGCACGGGCTTGGTAGCCCATCCCCTCAGGGCCGCGCATCGGTTGAGACAGTTCGCGGCGGGCGACGGTGAAGACCGGGCTACCGTCCGGGGTTTCCCATCCGCCGCGCGACTCAATCGCCCGTGGCGAGCGGGTGACATCAAAGCCCCGGCGCCCAAGCGCCTCATACATGCGGGCCGCATCTGCGCTGACAATGCCGTCCGAGCGCATCGACCCGCCACCGTCTGCGATATCGTCGGCGGCCCGGCGGTAGACGTCCAGTCCGAGGCCACGGCCCCGCATGTCCTGCGGAAGGGCGGTGCTTTCAATCCGCACGTCCTGGCCTTGGCGTTCTCCCCACAACATCGGGCGATCTTGCAGGCGGCCGGTCTCGAACACACGGTAGCCGTTCGGGGTGTCCTCCGCCCTGAACATGGGTCGCCCTGCCTCAGGGGCGGAGCCACGAGAAAGGCTGAAGTCGGGAGCCTCGTTCAGCATGGGATCGAAACCGGGCAGGGCCTCCCGAGTGGGAGCCCCATACGAGGACAGGTCCGGCCCGCCTTCGGCTGCTCTACCGAAGGACGAGAGGTCCGGGCCGCTGCGACGCGGCGCGGTGAGGGCGTCAGGCCGTGCGGCCCCCGTCAGATCTTGGTTGGCAAGGCCGTAGTAGTCAGGGCGATTGCCGAGCGGCTGCACGGGTCCGGCAGGTTGTCCCTCGCGCGCGGGCGCGTATTGGTCGCGAAACTCCGGGGTGATCGGGGTTTCAGGGGTTAACGGGGCGACAGGCCCGCCCCTTGCGGACGAGGCAGCGCCGCCGCTGAACGAGGCGTCGAAGTTGGCGAGGATTTCCGCCACGGTGCGCGGGCGAGCGTTTCGGCCCCGGCCTTCGTAGAAGATCGATCGATTGGCGCGGGCGGCATCGGGGAAGAGCGCAGCGGCCGCCGCATTGGGGTCGGCCGTCATGAGCTGGCGAGCGCGGCCCTCCCCGAGGAAGTGGCCTGCGTAAAGCTCCCCGTCCGTGGGTTCCCGGCCCAGCACACCCCGGAGGGCGCGAGCGTTGTCCGCCGTCAGCAGGGCGGCAGCGCGGGCGTTCAGCGCCGGATCGGTCCGCATCGCGAGGACAGAGGCGGGGCTGGCTTGGATGCGGGCCGCAGCGTCCGGCATCCCGAGGGCCGGGCCATGCTGGCGAAGGGTGTTCAGCCAGGTATCGTCCGTGAACTGGAACAGGCCAGTTGCCGAGGACGTGCCCGCCCGTGCCGAGGGGTTAAAGGCGCTTTCGCGGGAAGCAAGGTTGGTCAGGTAGGACGGCGAGACGCCGTAGCGCGTCGAGGTATCGGCGATGATCGCAGCAATGGCAGGCGGCGCGACCGGCGCAGCCGGGCCTCGCGTGCGCGCGCGTACTGCCGCCGAAACTGCCGGTGCATCCGGGAACGCCGCATCTACAGCGGCTCCGGTCATTCGCGGACGGGGGCTGATAGCTTCGGCGACCCGAGTGGCTACAGGAGCGATCCGTTCGCCTGCCGCTCGGACAGCGCCGGGGATGCGGGGCGCGACCTCGAACCCGCCCTGGATCACGCCACCGAGGGCGCCTGCCGTCGCCGTCTGCCACGGGCTGTATTTCTCCTGAAGGTGGCCCGCCATGTCAGCGCCCTGAGTGACCACATCACCCGCTGCGTTGACGCCAACGCCGCCGATGATGCGCCCAAGGGCCGTCCTTCCGGGCGAGATCATGTTGACCGGGTCAGCCATCGCGCCGACCAGCGCACCGGTCACGTTCGTCGCCCCCGCAGCCAGTTGGCCGGGCAGGCCGCCCCGCGCCTGACGCCAGCCGTCCGCGTCGGCCTGCTGTTGATAGCTCGTGCGGCGCTCGCGTTCGTCAGCCCGCATCTGCTGGCCGATGCTGGAATAGTTCAGGGCCTCACCCGTGCCGGGGTCGCGCACCGTCAGGGGCTTGTCTTCCCACTCCGGGAGAAGGCCGCCCCGCCAGACCGGCCGGGCGTCAGTCGTCGCTCGCGCTATGGCGATCAGGGAGTTTCTGCGGGCCGCATCCTCTACAACGGAGGTGAAGCGCTCCCCGAGGCTGCGCTGACTCGGGCCAGCCATCGAGCCGTCACCGAGCTGCGACGGGCCAACGGGACCGCTGAACGAAGACAGATCGGGGCCGCCCTGCGAGAAGGACGACAGGTCCGGGCCTGCCGAGCCGTAGGCCGACAGGTCGGGGCGTCTCTGGCGCTGGGTGATCGGCAAGGCGCTACTGCGTCCGCGTCATGACCCGACCATCGGCCGGGTTGATGTAGCGCCCGCCGACCGGCACGTTTGCCTGAAGGTCCGCAGCGTCCCGAGGCTGGTAGGGTTGACCGCCTGCACCGCCGCCGGGTTGCTGCTGTGGCGCGGTCTGGGGCTGGCCGCTGTAGGGCGACGGAGCCCCGCCCGGAGCGCCGGGCATCATGCCAGGCATCCCGAACATAGCGTATGGATTGGCCGCCTGCGGGATCGCGGTTTGCCGGTCGAGGATCGCCTGTTCGGCCTCGTTCAGCGGCTGACCGCTCATCGCCTTTTGCATCACTATCGCGATGACGTTCGACTCTGTCGGCATGGGGACCGGATCGCGCGGGGTGGCAGCGACGCGGCCGGACGTGCCCTGGAACTCCGACGAGTATTGATACTTGGGGTCCATCGGGCCGCCGGGGCGAGGCGCGAGACCCTGCGGGTTCTGAGGGTCCTGCATGAAGCCCTGAGGCGTAGGCAGCGGGGCGTCATAGGCGGATTGGAACTCGCCTCCACCCTTCATGCCGCGCACATAATCCCCATCAACGCCGGGGTAGATGTCGTTCGAGTTCTGATCGAACCCGTAAGCGGCCCCCATCTGCGGAGCCACCCGAGCCGCCGACCGTAGCGGGCCGGGGAGCGACGAGGCGAGGTCGTTCCGATAGCCGTTGTCCCGGTAGGCGTCGGCTTGAGCGGTGAAGGAAGACACATCGCCGCCGCGCGCCGCCCGCGCCGCGATAAGGCGTTGCATCCCGGCAAGGTTCTGTTCCCGCATCCCCGGCGAGCTGTCACTGAGCAGGCCGCCGAACGTGGACCCGAACGCGTCCGCTTCGCGGCGCCCCTCAAGTTCTGCACGCCGCGTCGGCTCGCCGTTGTAGGTCGCGGCGAAATCATGGATCCGGTCAAGGATGCCATAGCCCCGCTCCTGCGGGAAAGCTTGCGCCATCACGTCCTGTGACACCGGTTGGACTGACGCCGATCCACCGAAAAGCCCGCGTCGCGTCCGCTTCGGGGGGCCTTCCATCCGGCGTATCAGATCGCCGATCACGTCAGCCTGTGGGCCTGACATGTTCAGATCGCGGGTGATTTCGCGGGGGGTTCTCTTGGGGGAAACGATCATGTCCTGTGTCCTCAACCGACCATTCGGCCGCCGAACAGGCCCCGGCGAGCGGGACGGCGAGTTGGCGAAGCGGCTGCGCGAGCCGAGCGGATTTGTGCGGCGGCCTGGTCCCGCGTCTGGCCCATGATGCCCGACAGGTCCGGCCCACCCGGAACGGGGTCGAAATCCAAGGGGTTGGTATCCGGGGCCATGTCGGGGAGGCCTTGGAGGAACGAGCCCTCCCCGCCCGCCTGCTGCTGTGGCGACTTGATGCCGAGGGCGTTGTAATCGACCATCATCGGGCCGCCCGGCTCCTGAGAGACCGCGCCGGGGTGAGTGAACGCCACCTCTTGAGCCATCGGCCCAACATAGCGTTCGCCCGAAGGATCGCCCTTGTAGCCGAACTCGTAGAGGTTATCGCCGGACGGGCCTTGGCCCATCGGCGTGATGTCCTCCTTCAGGCGGACGTCCGAGATGCCGGCGGCCGTCGCTCCGGCTTGGATCAGCTTCATCAGATTGGCCTCGAAGCCCATCGAACTGCTACTGCCGGTCCCGACCGAGCTTGACCCGTTGAACAGGTTGAGCGGCAGACCGCCGGTCAGCTGGTTCTGGATGCTCATGAGGTCGTAGGGGGCGGCCCGGTATTGCCGCTCGATTTCCCGCTGCTGCTGACCGAAGTCGTTCTGCAGTTGAAGGTTCGCACGGGTGTTCGTCCCCTGGGATGAGGTCAGGTCCCCAATCAGGCCAGCGGCCTGCAACGCTCGTTGGAGCGCCGCGTCCTGCTGCGAGGCGTTGAACTGGAAGCCGTTGTTCAGCGACCCCGCGTTGAACTGCGACATGTTGTTGAAGGCGTTGGCCCCGAACTGCCCCGCCGTGTCGGCGCGGCCCGCGTAATCCAGTGCGGCCGTGTTGCCAGCGTTCGCTCCAAACTGGCCCGCCGTGTCGGCCCGACCCGCGTAGTCGAGAGCCGACGCGTTGCGCGCCCCGGCATTGTAGAGAGCCGACTGGTTGTAGGCGCTGGCCCCGAACTGCGAAGCCGTGTTGCTCGCGTCCATGTTTGCCAGAAGCCCGGCCTGTTGAAGCTGGGCTTCCGTCTGGCGACGCTGGGCGTCCAGTTGCGCCTTCGTCATATTCATTTTGTTGACTTCGCCAGCGTTGAAAACGTTCGTTGACGTCTCCCGCGCGAGGTCGGTTTGAGCCAGGCCGGTCGAGCGGTCGTAGCCGCCGCTGCGTAGATTGGCGTCTGTCGTCGCGCGCCCTCTGGAAAGCTCGCCTTCGGTCAGGGCGGACAGGACGGCGTTGTTCGAGTTCCGCATCCCCCCGTTTGCGGCCTGTTGGGCGGATTGACGGGCGCGAGTGACTCCGGCGTTGGCGTCGTAGTCCGCAAGGGTCGTGTTCACGACGCTGTCGAGATACGGGTTCATGTAGCCGTTCAAATCGACGTCGGTCAGATTCCTGTTTTGGGCCTGCGCCGCGTTCGCCATGAAGGTCGGCGCAATGCTGACCGGGCCTGCCTGCGCTGCCGTGTAGCCCTGCGACATGTAGCCGTTTGCCGCCGCGGGGCTGGATGCCGTGTAGCCGTTCGAGGCGGCCTCTCCTGCGGCGTTGTAGCCCGTGGCCCCGGCGAGCGAGGTTTGCGCCGTGTTGGCTCCAGCCCGCGCCGTTCCAAACGCCAGCGCCGACGCCAGGTCGAAACCGTCGCCCGTCGCAGCGGGGGGCGTGTAGCCGTCGCCAGATCCACCGTTGACCTGACGACCGTCCGAGTAGCCTTTGCTGCCTCCGCCCATATAGGCGGTAGGCTGGCCGAGGTTTGCGGCCCCGCCGAACGATTGCTGCTGGAGCGGCGAGGCCCCCGGAACGAGCGAATAGGGATCGACGCCGCTCAACTGCTGGATGCGGCCCGCTTGATCCTGAACGAGGCTGGTCGCCCACTCCGGGTTCGTCGGAGTCGTGACGTTCGTTGACTTCTCTTTGCTCTTCTTCGCTCCGATGCTCATGCTGCGGCTCTTTCCTGATTGGCCGGGCTCACCGGATCGATAAGTGGTTTGACGAGGACGACGCGCGCGGCGCGATATCCTGACGGGGCCAGCTTCCGCTCCCACCCCAAGCGACCGCCAGTAACGATGGCGAACTCACAGCCCCAGCCGCGCGCCTCCGCTTCAATCTGCGGAGTCAGGACGTTGACGATCTCGTCGCCATCGCCGCCGGCCTGCCAGACTTCGATCAGACGGTGACCGCCCTCAGACCAGCCGAGGGTCGTAACGAGGGCCGAGGCCTTGCCGGGCCACAGTTGCGCGCGGTCCTGCTCGACCGCAGCAACCACGTCATCCCAGGTATCGATCGGCTGACGAGCCAGCGACGCCTCAATGAAGGGGCGGCAGCGGTGCAGCTCTGACAGGATCACAGCGCGGACCTCGGGGGCGATCAATGCAGAACCCCCAGCTTGGCTTCGTCCTTGGCGAGGGCGATTTGCACCTGTTCTGCAAGGCTCCCCGGAAGGGACGGGACGGACAGGGCGCGAGTGTCGGCGGCAATAGAGCGAACCGCGTTGATGCCGGTGTCGATCAGGGCGAGGCGCGTATCCCCGGCGAGAAGGCCGCCGAAGTGCAGGGCGAGGGTTGCGCTATCAACGGTCATGGCGACCGAAGCGCCGCAGGAGAACCCGCCGACCGCCACGGTAAGGCGTTCGGTCAGGTCGATTCCTTCGGGCGCCAGACCGCTCCCGATCCGCAGCGATTCCCAGAGATAGGCCCCGAGGCTCGCCGACATGGCGGGCCACATGGGGTCGTTGTCCTCCTGCCGGATCAGACGATAGCCCTCAGGCCGAAACACCTCGACCGCTGCCAGCGGAAGTTCGCCAGCGTGAGCCTGTCCACAGAGCGCCCATGCGATGAACGAGGCGGCCTCGCTGAGACCGATGACCCGATCAACGCGGGTCGGGCTTTCGAACTCGGCCGCCATCGCGTCGGCCATGCGGCAACCGACTTCCTCCCCGAACATGGCGAACACCATCTTGAGGAAGGCAGGCTGGCGGAATCCGCCCAGCTTTTCGAAGTCGCTGGCGCTGACTTCCGCCCCACTGAGAACTCCGTAGCTCATGCTGCCGCCGTGAGGACAGGGCCGGTCGCGCCGACCGGGAAGGGGGCGGCCGGGAGGGGTTGGGCTTGGTCAGGCTCGACGGCTGGCGGGTCGCCCTGGCAGATGTCGCGAAGGGCGTCGGCCGAGATCATCCGCAGATTTACGATGCGGGCGGTTTGGATCGGGTCGCCATAGTTGACGGTGATTGACAGGCCGTCGCGCGCATAGGCGAGGTCCACCCCGGAGGATCCAGTGTCGTCATCGCGGACGGCGAGGTTTTGCAGGGCGTTCCAGTGATCCGGGCTGGACAGGCACTTCCCGGCCGCCTGGGTCAGGGTGCGCTGGACGAAGGCCCGAAGGACCGGATAGGCCAGCGCTTCCGAGGCCGTCAGGGTCAGGGTTTCGCCAGCGCCGATGACGTGCACGCGCTGAAGGGTGAAGGTGTCGAGGACCGCCCGGACGTGGGCGTAATCGTCTTGGTTCGTGGCCCAGACCACGAGGGCCAGCCCGAGGTCATCGTCCGAAGGGGCTTCCGGGATCGGCAGCGCCGCGACACATCGATCCCAACGCTCTGCGCCGGCCTCGCCGAACTGCGACAGGAAACCTTGGCGAATGGTCTTCGGATCGGGGCGGAAAGCTTCGGTCATGGTGGCAGATTAGGGCCGCCGGCCGGGCCAATCTTGTATAAGAAACGCCCGCCACCACTCTGTTTCCGCCCTGTTTCATCAAGCGGCTTGCGACCTCAGATTGGCGTGCAGCGTGCGAATGAAATCCTCGTGCGCCCGAGCCGTGAAGGCGGCTTTCGACGCGCCCGTGTAGTTCTGCCAGCGCTCCCACCATTCGACGTCTGACGCGCGATAGAGGCCGGGCCATTGCACGGACGTCGTCTCGCCCTGAACGCGCGGCGCATGGCCTATCCACAGATATGACGGGCAGGCGGCTTCTGGCGGGTTCGGCCTATCATCGCCCCCGAACCTCACCAGCCGCGAAGCGGGGAAGACAAGCCTGCTCACAGGCCCCTCCGTAGGCCGTAGGTTCGCTGCCTCCGGTAGGACTCAACCGCTGCCTTCGACGCCAGACAGCCGGGCGCCCCCGGTTCCGGCCCTAGGTGGTCAGCCCAGATGCCATCATGGTTGCGGCCCCATGCGTTGAGCGCGTCCAGCCACATCTCATCGGACCATTCGGCCGGCGGAACATTGTGGGCCGCGACAACCGCCTCGCAACGGTCGAAACACTCCAGCACCCGCGCCAGATATTCGACAGCCGACCGAAGGCGGTAAGACACCTCTCCGATTGACCCGAGAAGTTCGCTGACAGTCGGAAGAAACTTCAGCTTTCGACGGGTGATTTTGCACGCCTCCGCCAACAGGTAGGGGCCAACACGTTCATCCTGCACGTCATGCAGAAGGGTGGCGAAATACCCCTCCCGAACTTCCTTGCCCGTGTTGGGGTAGCCTTCCAGCAACAGGCCAAGCGTCATGCGGGCTGAGGCCTGATCGACCGGGGCGTTGAGTGCCGTCGCCAACGTGTCGTAGAGCGCCTGAACTTCGGCGCGGGGCCTTTGCTCCGCCAGCCACTCCCTCGCCCTGGCGAGAACGAACGGACTACCCGTCTCCCAGAGGGTATCACGTTGCGTCGGACCCTTTACCTCGTAGGCCCCTTCAATGAGCCGGAAAGGGGCCTCCAACACGTCGCGGCTGTTGGCCAGCGCGTCTCCGATCTTGGCGGCGCGGGAGGTCGCGGCGGAGGGGGGCTGTGGCGCCCGCACGGATACGGCCGTCACGCTGCCAACCCTTCCATTGCGATATCGAGATAGCTTCCGCCTCCGCCTGTGCGCGGGGCGTCGTCTCGGACGTAGTTGCCCTCCGCCACCTTGCGGAGGTTGGCCGGGCTCAAGAGCCAGTCGAACGTCGCTTTCCAGCCGCGATCATTCTTGCCCTGTAGGTGCGGCGAGCAGCGGATCAGATCGAGGATAGTCGCCCAGCCTTCAAGTCCGCCATGTTCAGCAAGCCGAAGCGTCAGCTTGGCGGCGCGGTCAGTATCCAGCTTACGGGGTTTCGCTAGACCTAGATCGTCCGCCAGATTGAGGAAATCCGCGAAGGCCTGTTGCGTTGGCGTCGGTTCGCCCGGCGAAACGACAAGAGCCTTTTCCTCTCCTATCCCTTCACTATCCCTATCCTCTCCCTTCTCTCTCTCTTCGGAGCCTAAATCGTTCCTTGACGGACTCCCCGAAGGAGCCTGATCGCCTCCTTGTAGGACGATGCCCATTGCCAACGCCGATCCGGGGACCAGCCTTTCAAGGCAGATTGCGGCCTGTCGGCGCAGAGAAGCGAACTCTTCCGGCTGATAGACGAAGCTTTCATGGCGCGCCGCCTGGGCCTTGGCCGAACGGTCCTGATATTTGAGGCGTTCGACCCACGCCCGCAGCGCCTTCTCTGCGACCACGGGGTGATAGAGCCTGCCGTCATCGCACTCGACCCAGCCCCGCAGGACCATAGGGGCCAGCGTGGGCCACTCGCTGAGGTGGACGCCGGCCATGCGCGCGACCAATCGCGGATCAGAGGGAATCGAGGCGGCCGGAACCTGACTCCAAGCCCGCATCCACAGCAGAAGCGCGGCCTTGAACTCGTCGCCCGTGGTTAGGGCTACGGTTTCGCTGTCCAGCACCCGCTGCACGTCCATCGGCATGAAGCCGAGGCCCCGCAGATCGCAGCTTGGGGGGGTGAGGGGGGCGCTCATGCGCCACCCCCTGCCGCAACAGCCTCTACCGCCAGCCGCGCGAAAGCCTCGCCGTGCTGAACGGGGACCGGGCATCCGGCCTTTCCGGGCATCCAGACCCCGGCGAAGCGGTCGAACGAACGAACGTCTATGACGCGCGCGCCGTCGCGTTCCGTGGTGAGGGTCAGGCGGATTTGACGGTCGGGGCCGACGTCGATTGTTCCAATGGTGCGGTCGGTCATTGGGCCTCCCGCTTGGCGATGGCCTCGGAAAGTTCGGTCGGGGTCGCGATGCGCCACCGGATGACCTTTGACCGGCGCGATTCCCCCAGGCCCTTCTCACCCGATGCAATCAGGCGCCCGGCCTTGTGGAGCTGGCAGATTCGCGCGCGGACGGACGTCAGGAGAAGGCGGCCCTCACGGGACAGCTTCTCATGGACTTCTTCGGGAGTGTGGGGTCCGGTCAGGTAGATTTCCCAGATCCGATCAATCATCGTTGGAGCCGGCTTCGTGGCATCGATCGCGGCAGCAACGGCGGTATGAGCCGAGCCGGTGCGGGCGCGCGGGGTCATGGTCTCAGGATCGAACACGCTCATGCCGAGACCGCCTGCGCCGGAAGGGACTGGACGAGCGCCGACAGATGGACGGCCCGGGTGTGATAGACGTTCGCCAGTGCGCGGCAGGCGATAGCCGTGGCGCCGGTGTGGTCGCGGGCCTCGGCCAGTATCCGGTCAGTCGCTCTGGAGGTTTCGAGCAGAGCGCGGATCGCCTCGTCTCGGCTGACGAGACCCGGCGCGGCGAGATCGCGGCGTTGAAGTTTCGCGATTTTGGGGCTAACCTGCGTCCTGCCTGCCAGCATGACTACATTGGAAAGCCCGGCCGTTGTCGCGACGGCTGGGTTTTTTGCGTCGGTCATGGCTATGCGGCGGCCTCCGCATTGCGGGACTCTAGCCATGACGCGATGTCAGCGGCGCGATAGCCGATCCGGCGCGGGCTGATGCGAATAGCCTTGGGGCCTTCGCCGTTGCGCTGCTGACGCCAGCGGGTCGTCTCGCTGATCCCGACAAGCTGACAATACTGCGAAGGCGAGATGATCCGATCTGGGTCACTCAGGGTCGCGGTCGCGTTCAAGCGCTCTCTCCTTAAGTCACACATTCGGCCAGCGGGATGCAGAACCGAAGCGATATGACTTACATGCGCCCGTTCGAAATGTGTTGCAACGCATAGAGCGTCGGATTACGGGTGATGAAACCTCCTGCAATCAAAAAGGCTGGATATGTCCACAGAAGAGAGCCCCGGCGCTGCCAAACGGATGCGCAAAGAGGCGAGCATCACGGTTCGGCTGACCCGCGAGACGAAAGAATCAATGGAGGCCGAAGCTGCCCGTCAGGGCCGGTCTCTCTCCCAGGTCGCGGAGCGCTGGCTGGACGCAGCGAGGGACGGACGCGCGGATCTACAGGGGAGGCTTGGCGGCGGCGGCGTAGCCGAAGCCCTGCTGCTCATGGCCGACTTCGCCGCGCTTGTTCGAGCGGAGGTAGGCGACCCGCAGAAAGACATGGCAGCCCGCGACGCATTGATTGACGGTTGGGTTGATCTAAGTCGCCGCGCTCTTCCGTTCACCCCGGCGAGCCCGGATGCCATCGCGGCGGCAATGGCTCGGATCAGCGCCGAGGCCATGCTGACAGCGATGCAGGACGCCATTCTTGCGGAACCAGACAACGGCGCGCTGTGCGAGTGGTATATCTCCGCCAGAACCGAGCCGGGCGCCGGCACCACTGACGCCCCACTGAAGCTGTTCAACCTAATCGTAGAATATCGACGCGGGCTTTCGGATGACGCCTCTATCGCCGCGTTGATCCACCTGTTGCGTTCGGCCCCTCCGGTCGCCCAGGGCCTGTCGCCCAGCCCGGACTCGCTGGCCTCCGCTATCGAGGACGCGTGGACGAAAAGGGACCGGGCGCTCGCACCCCGGACAGAGGCGCGACGGCGCGGAGCGGAGCTGATCCGGATGTTGGTTCCGGCCTCCGCCGTCTAGCCGCCAGCCCATCCCAAAGCAGGGCCGCCCGAGAGATCGGAGCGGCCCTTTTCTTTGCCCGCAATCAGGGCCGGTTCTGTCACTGTGTGCCCCATACGTGCCCCAGCATGGCGCGTGCCCCTGCCGTGCGCGGTTACTCGGCGGCTTAGTGGGTTGTCTCCAAAGGGAAAACAATGGTGGGTGATGTAGGGTTCGAACCTACGACCCGCTGATTAAGAGTCAGCTGCTCTACCAACTGAGCTAATCACCCATACCATCGTCGCGCCGTCGTCGGGGACGTCCGGCGGAGGGGGCGGAAATAGAGACATCGGCCCGGGGATGCAAGGGATTTCAGCCGGGTGTTTCGGTTCGCCGCAGGGCGGTCTAGCATCCCGGCGGAATCGGTCCGGCAAGGACCATCGGGGGAGTTAAGCGAATGGCGTTCTGGAACCGGCGCAAGTCGATCGATGCGATGCACCAGGCATCGGACGGACCCAGGCTGAAGGCGACCCTCAGCTGGCCGCACCTGCTGGCGCTGGGCGTCGGGGCCATCGTCGGCACCGGCATCCTGACCCTGATCGGGGTCGGGGCGGGGCTGGCTGGCCCGGCGGTGATGATCAGCTTCGCCCTGGCGGGACTGGTCTGCGCCTGCGCGGCCCTGGCCTATGCCGAGCTGTCGACCATGATGCCGCAGGCCGGCAGCGCCTATACCTACTCCTATGCCGTGCTGGGCGAGTTGATCGCCTGGATCGTGGGCTGGAGCCTGATCCTCGAATATTCGCTGGTCGTCTCGGCCGTAGCCGTGGGCTGGTCGGGATACGCCGTGGGCTTCCTGACGGGTCTGGGCATAGACCTGCCGACCGCCCTGACGGTGGGGCCCCATGTCGCGGGCGGGCTGGTCAACCTGCCGGCCGTCGCGATCATCGGCGTGGTCACGGGCTTGTTGCTGCTGGGCACGCGTGAGAGCGCGACGTTGAACGCCATCCTGGTGGTCATCAAGGTCGTGGCCTTGATCGCCTTCGTGGCCATCGCCTTGCCGGCCTTCGATGCGGCCAACTTCACCCCATTCATGCCGAATGGCTTCGGCTCGCCCGCCCTGCCGTTCGGAGAGTTGATCACCGGACAGCCGGCTGTGCAGACCGGGGTCATGGCGGCGGCGGCGATCATCTTCTTCGCCTTCTACGGCTTCGACGCCATCTCGACGGCGGCTGAAGAGACCAAGAAGCCCGAGCGCGATCTGGCCATCGGTATCGTCGGCTCGATGCTGATCTGCACGGTTCTGTATCTGGTCGTGGCGGCCGCGGCGATCGGCGCGCGGCCGGTGGCGAGCTTCGCGGCCAGCCCCGAGCCTCTGGCCCTGATCCTGCGCGAGATGGGGCAGGGGACGGCGGCGCAGTGGATCGCGGCCTCGGCCGTCATCGCGCTTCCCACCGTCCTGCTGGCCTTCCTGTTCGGACAGAGCCGCATCTTCCTGGGCATGGCACGGGATGGCCTGCTGCCGAATTCGCTGGCGAAGATCTCCAGCCGGGGCGTGCCGGCGGTGGTGACCGTGTTCACCGCCATCGTGGTGGCGGCCCTTGCGGGTGTCATGCGGCTGGATGAGCTGGCGTCGCTGGCCAATGCGGGCACCCTGGCGGCGTTCGCGGCAGTCGGAGTCTGCCTGATCGTGCTGAGGCTGCGCGATCCGAACCGGGTACGGAAGTTCCGGGCACCACTGTGGTGGCTGGTGGGAGCGATCACCATTGTGGGCTGTGTTCTGTTCTTCTTCAGCCTGCAGCCGCGGACGCAGTTCTGGTTTGTGATCTGGAACGCGGTCGGTCTGGTGATCTACTTCCTGTGGTCGGCGCGGAACGCCCGACTGGCGAAGAACCCCGACCAGGCGGCCTGATGTCCCGCCGCGACCTGTCCGGTGCCGTCGACTTCTCGGTGCTGGACAGCGTCACGGGCGGCGACGACGGTGTGGCGGAGGAGGTCCTCGGCCTGTTCGTGCAGCAGGCCGAAATGTGGTCCCAGATGCTGGACGCCCGGATCGAGGGCTGGCGCGACGCCGTGCACACGATCCGGGGCGCGGCGGCAGGGATCGGGGCGGGCGCTCTTGCCGCGGTCTGCGCGCAGGCGGAGGCCGCCGATAGGGACGTGGTCCCGGCCCGGCTGGACTTCGTCCGCGACGCTCTCAACGAGGCCCTGGCTGACGTCGCGGCCTGGCGTCACGAGTTGATGCTGAGGTCGCTGAAGGGTTAGGGCGCGACGCCGTCGACGATGTAGACGCGCGAGGTCGAGGCGGCTTCGCGGATCTTCAGCGCGGCCTGGTACTCGGGCGAGGCGCGCCAGGCGATGGCGGTGTCGCGATCAGGGAATTCCAGAACGACGACGCGGGCGGCCGGGGCCTCTCCGGCGATGGCCGAGCCCGCGCCGCCACGCACGATATAGCGACCGCCGTAGGCCGCGACGGTGGGGGCGGCGAGGCTGGCGTATTCGGCGTAGGCCTCCGCGTCAGAGACCACGATTTCGTGGATTTCAAAGGCCTTGGACGTCATGGCGGGCTCCGGATCAGCTGCGGGTGCGGTCGTAGGTCGAGAACTCGTGGGCGATGCAGCGGTCGATCAGCAGGCGCCAGACCGGCTCGGCGATGTCGGGCGACAGGTGGTGGGCCTCGGCGCTGGTCAGGACCTTGGAGACGACGTCCTCAATGCGGGCGTCGTCGTGGACGGCGTCGCGGTCCGGCTTGATGCGGGCGGCGGCGTCCATGTAGCGCTGGCGCTCGGCGAGCAGGGCGACGAGGGCGCGGTCGAGAGCGTCGACGCCCTGACGGACCTCGGTCATCGACTGGCAGGCTGCGGGATCCACTCGTGCATCCACGGCCACGATCTGCGGATGGTGTTCAGCCGACAAAGGCGCGCTCCAGAACATAGTCGCCGGGCTCAGCGTTCGAGCCCTCCTTCATGCCGAAGCCTTCGAGCAGCGCGGCGGTTTCCTTGATCATGGCCATGGAGCCGCACAGCATCACGCGGTCGCGCTCGGGCGAGAAGCCGTGGGGCAGGCCGAGGTCGTTGAAGATCGCGCCCGAGGCAATCCGGTCGGTGATGCGGCCGGGCGTTTCGAACTTCTCCCGCGTCACGGTCGGGTAGTAGGTCAGCTGGGCCCTGGCCTCGTCGCCGATCAGGGGATCCTCGTGGATGCCCGTGGTCAGGAGGTCCCGGTAGGACAGGTCGGCGACGTTGCGGACCGTGTGGCAGACGATGACGCGGCCAAAGCGGCTGTAGGTGTCGGGATCGCGGGCGACGCTGAGCCAGGGGGCCAGGCCCGTCCCGGTCCCGATCAGCCACAGGGTCTGCCCGCCGGTCAGGGCGTCCAGCACGAGAGTCCCGGTCGGCTTCTTGCCCATCAGGACGGTGTCGCCCGGCTTGATGTTGACCAGGCGCGAGGTCAGGGGACCGTCGGGCACGGCGATGGAGAGGAACTCCAGCTGCTCGTCCCAGGCGGGGCTGGCGATCGAATAGGCGCGCAAGACGGGCTTGCCGCCGTCGGCACCCGGCAGGCCGATCATGACGAACTCGCCGGAGCGGAAGCGGAAATCCTCGGGCCGGGCCACGCGGAAGCTGAACAGCTGGTCGGTCCAGTGATGGACCCACTGCACCTCAAGCTCGTGGAAGGCGGAGGGCTTGGGCGGCGGCGGGGACAGGGCGGCGTCGGTCATTGCGGGGTCTATTAGGCGGTTGGAGGGGCTGGCGAAAGGTCGCGGGGTGTCGCGCTTCATCTTCCTTCTCCCGGCAGGAGAAGGTGGCTCGCGCAGCGAGACGGATGAGGGTCGGGTCTCGCCGGTGAGGCCCGACCCTCGCCTTGTCGCCCTAGCCGATCGGTACGCTCCCGGAGGCTCAAACCCTCCCCCGGCGAGAGAGAGAAGCAAGGGGATGACGCGGCTGAGTTCTGCGACTAGCGTCCGCGCCCATGCGCATAGTTCTTCTTGTTTCCGCCCTCGCCCTGACCGCCGGATCGGCCATGGCGCAGTCCGCAAACCCCGCCGTGCTGACGCCGGAGCGGGTGTTCGCCAACCCCAGCCTGAACGGCCCGGTCGCCCAGGGGGTCAGCCTTTCGCCCGACGGCGAACTGGTCGCCTTCCTGCGGGCGCGTGAGGACGATGTCTCGGTGCTCGACCTGTGGGCGGCGCCGACCGGAGCGGGCGAGCCGTTCAAGCTGATCGACGCGCGGGCCCTGGTGCCTGACGCCGGCGAACTGTCCGAGGCCGAGAAGGCGCGGCGCGAGCGGATGCGGATCTCGCAGCGCGGCGTGGTCGAGTATTCGTGGGACGAACAGGGGCGCTACATCCTCGCGCCGCTGGAAGGCGACATCTTCCTGGCCAGCCGGGAGGGCGGAGACATCCGTCGTCTGACCGAGACGGAAGCCGACGAGATTGACGCCAAGGTGTCGCCGGAGGGGAACTATGTCTCCTTTGTGCGCGACCAGGACCTTGTGGTGCTGAACCTGGCCTCGGGCGACGAGACCGAGGTGACCACGGACGGGGACGGTCTGATCACCTGGGCAACGGCCGAGTTCATCGCCCAGGAAGAGATGGATCGCGACACCGGCTACTGGTGGAGCCCGGACGAGAGATTCATCGCCCTGCAGCGGACGGACGAGTCGACCGTCGATGTCGTGCCACGCCTCGACATCACCGGCGGCGGTGCCAGCGTGGTCGAGCAGCGCTATCCCCGCGCCGGACGGCCGAACGCCGTGGTCGAACTGTATGTGCAGGACGTGGCGGCGAACCGGCGGGTCAAGGTCGACCTGGGCGCGAACACCGACATCTATCTGGCGCGCGTGAACTGGTCGAAGGACGGCGGAACCCTGTATGTCCAGCGCCAGTCGCGGGATCAGAAGACGTTGGACCTGCTGGCCGTCGATCCGTCGACCGGCGCGTCGCGCGTGATCTCGACCCAGCGGTCGGACGCCTGGGTTTCGCTGAACAACGACTTCAAGGCCCTGAAGGACGGGACCTTCATCTGGTCGTCGCAGGAGAGCGGCTGGCGGCATCTGTATCTGTACGGGGCCGACGGTCGCCAGATCCGCCCGATCACCCGCGGCGACTATGCGATCAAGGGCCTGAGCGGCGTCAACGCCGAGACGGGAGACGTCTATTTCACCGCCTCGATGCGCGACGGCGAGGAATATCCGATCGAGCAGCAGTTGTTCCGGGCCAGCCTGAACAGCACCGTCGATCCGGTGGCGGTGACGCCGCAGGGCGGATGGTGGTCCGCCAGCATGAACCGGACCGGCACGGCCTATGTCGGCAACTACACCGACCTGACCACGCCGATGCGGTCGGGCCTGTATCAGGCGGACGGAACCTTCGTGCGCTGGATCGAGGAGAATGCGCTGGACGCGGATCATCCGTTCGCCCCCTACGTTTCGCGCCGTCCGGTGACGGAGTTCGGCACCCTGGAGAGCCACGGCGAGACCCTGGTCTGGCAGATGTCGAAGCCGGTCGATTTCGATCCCTCGCGGACCTGGCCGGTGGTGATGCAGGTCTATGGCGGGCCGGGCGGCGGCGGGGTCAAACGCGGCTGGCTGCCGGCGACCACTCAACTGTTGACCGAGGCTGGGTATATCGTCTTCCGCCTCGACAATCGCGGGGAGGGCGACCGGTCGGCGGCGTTCAAGGAGGCCCTGTATCTGAAGATGGGCCAGCCTGAGATCGAAGATCAGGTTCTTGGTGCCAACTATCTGAGATCGTTGCCTTACGTCGATGATGTTCGGATCGCCATGATGGGCTGGTCCTATGGCGGGTTCATGAGCCTGATGGCGCTGACCGAGCCCGAGATGGGGCTGGCGTCGGCCATCGCCGGGGCGCCGCCGACGGAGTGGAGCCTCTATGACACCCACTACACCGAGCGGTTCATGTCGACGCCGGAAGCGAACACGGAAGGCTATGCCGCCTCGGACGCCATTCCGCGCCTCGACAATCTCACCGGTCGCCTTTTGCTGATGCACGGCATGGCCGACGACAACGTCATTCTCGAGAACTCGACGCGCGTCATCGACGCGCTTCAGGCGAAATCCATTCCGTTCGAACTGATGCTCTATCCGGGGCAGCGGCATGGCGTTCGGGGCAACGAAAGGCAGCTGCAGCAATGGCGCACGTATCTCGACTTCCTCGATCGCACGATCGGATCGCGGGCGCCCTTGGCGGACTGATCCTCGCCGGGTTCGCGGCGCCGGCGTTCGCGCAGGACACGGCGCCGATCCTGGCCGCGCAGGCGGCGGAGGCGGAGGCGCAGTGCGCCGGCCTGACGCCGCTCGACGGCGGCGAAGCCGGGGTCGCGGCGGGGCTGGTGATCTCAGCGTGTCAGCGGGACGCGATGACCTCGCATGCGGTGATCCGCTGGGCGCCCACGGCGGATGCGGTCGCCTACGGCGCCAGCGAGGCGGCGGGCCTGCCGATCCTGCTGAAGGACAATATCGAGACGGCGAACATGCCGACCACCGCAGGGTCGCTGGCGCTGGCGAACAATGCGCCGGGCCGGGATGCGCCCCTGGTGACGCGGCTGCGCGAGGCCGGGTTCTTCATCCTCGGCAAGACCAATCTGTCGGAGTGGGCCAACATCCGTTCGACCCGTTCGATCAGCGGCTGGAGCGCGGTCGGAGGGCTGACGCCCAACCCCTATGACGCGACGCGGACGGCCTGCGGTTCGTCGTCGGGCAGCGCCGTGGCTGTGGCTGTCGGCCTGGCCCCCGTGGCCATCGGGACAGAGACGAACGGCTCCATCGTCTGCCCGGCTTCGGTCAACGGCGTCGTCGGGTTCAAGCCGACCGTGGGTCTGGTCAGCCGCACCCATATCGTGCCGATCAGCCATTCGCAGGACACCGCCGGACCGATCGCCACGACGGTGCATGACGCGGCCCTCGTCCTGACCGCCATCGCCGGATCGGACCCGCTGGATGCGGCGACCGCCGAGGCGGATGCGCGCAAGGTCGACTATGTCGCCGCCCTCGATGCGGACTCCCTGCGCGGCGCGCGGATCGGGGTGCTGCGGTTCATGGCGAACAACTTCTCGGACGACACCAGGGCGGCGTTCGAGCGGTCGCTGCAGGCCATGCGCGACGCCGGCGCCGAGCTGGTCGAGATCACCGAGGGGCCGGACATGCGGGCCATCGGCGGGGCGCAGCTGACCGTTCTGCTGACCGAGCTGAAGGTCGATCTGAACGCCTATCTGGCCTCGACCGACCCGGAACAGGTGCCGACGCGGACCCTGGCCGAGATCATCGCCTTCAACGCCGCCGAACCGCGCGAGACCGTTCTGTTCGGCCAGGAATTGTTCGAACGCGCTGAGGCGACCGGGGGGCTGGAAGATCCGGCCTATGTGACGGCGCGGGAAACCTCGCTGAGGCTTTCGGGCGTCGAGGGGATCGACCGGATGATGGCGGAGAACCGGGTCGTGGCCCTGGTCTCGCCGACCACTTCGCGGGCCTGGACCAACGACCGGGACGACGAGGATAACGGGCAGGGATCGGCCAGCACGCTCGCCGCCGTGGCCGGCTATCCGCACCTGACCGTCCCTATGGGGATGGATCGCGGCATGCCGGTCGGGATCAGCTTCATGGCCGGCCAGTGGCAGGACGCGACGGTGCTGTCGCTGGGCTATGCCTTCGAGCAGAAGACGATGGCGCGGGTGGCGCCGGGCGAACGGGTCCGCGCCGGTCAGGACGCACAGTGATGATCCGGCGCGGAACGCTTCTCGGTCTGACCCTGGCTGCCCTGACGCTGGCGGGGTGCGCTACGCCCAATGGCGACGGCAGCTGGGACCTGGGCGAAGACGTTCCCCGATACCAGCCGCCGACCGTGGCCGCCCTGATCGCTGATCCGACGCTGGCCCCCGGGGCTCTGAACGCCTCGATGGCGCTGATCGCCTCGACCGGGGTCGGGTCAGATCAGCCGATCAATGCGGTGATCACGGTCAGCGATCTCGGAGGGATGGAGCCGGGCGTTTTCGCGCCGGGCCCCCTGTCCGGCGTGCCGATCCTGCTCAAGGACAATATCGAGACGGCCGACATGCCGACGACCGCCGGCTCGATGGCGCTGCTCGGCAACGCGCCGGGGCGGGACGCGCCTCTGGTCGCGCGGCTGCGGGAGGCAGGCGCGGTCATCCTGGGCAAGACCAACCTGTCGGAGTGGGCCAACATTCGCTCGTCGGCTTCGGTGTCGGGGTGGAGCGCGGTGGGCGGACTGACGCGCAATCCGCATGCGCTGGATCGCAACACCTGCGGCTCATCGTCCGGATCGGGTGCGGCGGTGGCTGCGGGACTGGCCCCGGCGGCGATCGGGACGGAGACGGACGGGTCGATCGTCTGTCCGGCCGCGATCAACGGCATCGTCGGCTTCAAGCCCACGGTCGGCATGGTCAGCCGCACCCATATCGTGCCGATCAGCCATTCGCAGGACACGGCAGGGCCGATGACCCGCACGGTCGAGGACGCGGCCATCCTGCTGTCGGTCATCGCCGGCAGCGATCCCGCCGACCCGGCGACGGCCGAGGCGGATGCGCGGAAGACCGACTTCCGGGCGGCCCTCGACGCCGGTTCGCTGCGCGGTGCCCGGATCGGGGTAGCGCGGTTCCTGACCGGCTATTCGCCCGGCACGGACGTGGTGTTCGAACAAACGCTGCAGGCTCTGCGCGAGGCCGGGGCGGTGCTGGTCGAGATCACCGAAGGGCCCGACATGGAGGCCATCGGCGAGGCCGAGACGACGGTGCTGCACCATGAGCTGAAGGCCGACCTGAACGCCTATCTGGCCTCGACTGATCCGGCGCAGGTGCGCACCCGGACCCTGGCCGACGTTATCGCCTTCAACGAAGCGACGCCGCGCGAGATGGCCCTGTTCGGGCAGGAGACCTTCATCAGGGCCGAGGCGACGCGGGGTCTGGACGATCCCGGGTACATCGCAGCGCGCGCGACCTCGCTGAGACTGGCGGGGGTCGACGGGATCGACCGGCTTCTGGCGGAGAACAGGGTCGTCGCCCTGATCGCGCCGACCGTGGGGCCGGCCTGGTCGATCGATGTGGTCAATGGCGACCACTATCTGGGTGCCGCGTCGACGCTGCCGGCCGTCGCGGGCTATCCGCATCTGACCGTGCCGATGGGGTTCGTGCAGGGGCTGCCGGTGGGGCTGAGCTTCATCGGGGCGAAGTGGGACGATGCGCGCATCCTGTCCCTGGGCTACGCCTTCGAACAGGCGACCCGGGCCTACCGGCCGGCGACCCTGCGCCGCTCCATAGACGAACTGCCGGAGTTCTCATCGGTGCTCGCCCCGTTCGTTGCGGAGCCCTGATCGGCGGCCGACGCCGAGCCCCCTGTCCGGCTGTCCTATCCAGCCCTGCGCCGGCGCCCGGTCACCACCACGTCGACGGCACGGTCGCGGCGGATGCGGGCGATGCGGCTGTCGAGCGCCTGGGTGACGTCGCCGACCGTGACCGTGGTGATCACGCGGTAGTGGTTCGAGGTAAACCCGGTCCCGGGCAGGGACGGGGCGCCTTCGGTTGAGAGGTCGGCGGGATTCAGCAGGCCGTGGCGGGCCCGGACCGCCAGCAGTTTGCCGGCGACCTCGGCGTCGTTCGTCATCAGGGACAGAAGGGGCAGGCCGACGGTGTTCAGGTTGACGGTCGCGTCCTTGGGCAGGATGACGACATAGGGGGCCAGACTGTCGAGGTCGGCGCGGGGCACGCCGGCGGCGACGATCAGGCTGTCGTCGGTCAGGGGGCCGGCGACGCGGACGACCGAGGCGATGCGGATCAGGGACGCCGGATCGATGTTGAGCGAGGCTCCGATGGCCTGGAACAGGGCGATGGGGGCGGCCTCGCCGGAGTTCAGGGCGTTGAGGTTGAAGCGGGACTGCTCGTCCTCGATGGCCAGGGCGAAGCGGCCGCCGGGAACGGAGATGGCCTGCTGGCCCAGCTGCGCCCAGGGTTCGGAGAGGTTGTCGGTACCGGCGGCGACCAGGGCGTCACGGCGCAGGATGGTGACGGCCGATAGTTCGCCCGCGCGGGCGTAGGCGTTGGCCTGGGCCGCGTCGCGCAGACGGGTGGAGCGCTGGACCTCGATGTCCTGGGTCGAGACCATGATCAGGACCGCGACGCTGGCCACGGCGAGGACGAGCAGGACGTTGAGAAGGATCATGCCCTCGCGTCGGGTGAGCCGGGGCCTCATGGCGCGACGACCGGCGGAGCCGGCTCCATCAGCGGGATGGAGGCGACGCGACGCAGGGTAGCGGTCGGCTGGCCATCGACACCGGTCAGGCTCAGGTCGAGCGCCACGGCGGTGACGCCGTCGTCAGGGGCGGGGCTGGTCGACAGGAGCCGGCCGTCGGGGCCGATCAGGGGAAGGGCGGGCTGCTGAGGCTGGGGCCAGGCATCGAGCCAGTCGCCGCGACGACGGTGGAAGGTCCAGCGAACGGTCGAGACCCGGGTCAGCAGGGTCTGGACCCGCTCGCCCCCCGCGCCGGTGACCGTGCGGGTCAGGGTGTCGCCGTCGAGGTCGTAACGGACGTTGACGATGCCGCCGGTGATGTCGGCCTTCTGCAGCGACAGGGAGGTCGCGCCGCCGCCCAGCGAGCCGGTGATCTGGTCGAGGTCCGAGGAGACGACCAGCATGGCGCGCTGGATCTCCGCCATCCGGCCGAGGCGGGTATCGGTCGCGTCCTGGGTCCGCAGGACGCTGTTCAGCAGGGTGAAGCCGGCGACGCCGATCAGGGCGAACAGGGCCATGGCGATCAGCACCTCGATCAGGGTGAAACCTTTGCGACGGCGCTTCGCTTCGTCCGCACGCGTGGTATCTGCGGCGCGGAACGGGAGGCGCGACGATGCTGAAGGTCTGGAGAACGCGAGAGGGCGAAGGCGGCCGGGCTGCGGGCGCATTTCAGTTCGAGCGGCTGACGGTGAAGGTGACGCGCTGGCGCGTGGTCCTGGCCGGCGTCGGGGCCGGAGCATATGCGCTGGGCCTGATCGCCATGGCGCCGTCCGAGATCATCGTGGCGAAATCCTCAAACGGAGAGCGGCAGGCGGTCGGGACCGTCTGGGCCGGCGAACGGGCCTTGCCAGGCGGGTTCGGCGCGCGCTGGGCGGTGATGCCCTTTTCTTCGATCCTGCATCTGTCGGGAGCTTTGAGGCTGGGTCTGCGGGGGCCGGACACCGCGGCCGCGGGCCAGGTGCTCGCACGGCCCGGGCGGGTGCTGGTGCGCGACCTGGAGGGGACGGCGTCCCTGCGGATCCTGAACGCCGTGGCACCGGGCCTGCCGTTCGCCTGCTCGTCCGTGCTCAGGCTGGACGTGGCGGAGTTGTCGCTGCGCGGGTCGCCGGAGGGGACGGGGACGATGACGAGCGGCCCGGCCGCATGCGCGCCGACGATGGGCGGGCCTGCGACGCCCATCCCGGGGCTGAACGGGACGATCTCGGCGGACGGGGCCGGGACGACCGTGGCCTTTGCGCGGGCGGACTCGGCGGCCGAGGTCATGAAGGCACGCGTGCAGCCGGACGGCGGACTGACGGCCTCGATCGAGCCCGGCGGCGTCGGCCTGATCCCCGGCGTCGGGGCACCGGTGTCGATCGAGACCACGCTGTAGGCGGCCCGGGTCACAGCCCGGCGAGGTTGTTGAGGTTCACGATCGGCATGAGGATGGCGAGGACCATCAGCAGGACGATGCCGCCCATCACCAGAAGCACGCCGGGCTCGACCAGCGAGACGAGGGCCTGGACGAGGGAGTCCAGCTCCTGCTCCAGATCCTGGGCGGCGCGTTCGAGGCCGTGGCCCAGCTTGCCGGACTGTTCGCCGGCCGCGACGATGGCCAGGAGAAGCGGCGGGAAGATCTCGGCCTCGGCCATGGCGCGGCGCAGGGACGATCCCTCGCGAACACGGGCGGCGACCAGGAAGGCGCGCTCGCGGGCGAAGCGATTGGGGGTGACGGCGGCCGACGCCTGAAGCGCCTCGACCAGGGGCACGTCGGAGCGGACGAGGGTGGCCAGCGAACCGGCGAACCGGGCGGCGTTCAGGTGCTGGACGAAGCCGGCAAAGGGCGGGGTCTTCAGCAGGAATTCGGCGAAGCGGCGGGCGTTCGCGGGCACGGCCAGCCAGCGGTTCCAGGCGATCCCGGCGATGACGAGCGCGATCAGTACATAGACGCCGAAGGTCTGGACGAAGGCCGACAGTGCGATCAGGGCCCTCGTCAGGAAAGGCAGTTCGGCGCCGCGCGAGACGAACACCTTCACGATGTCCGGCACGACGTAGATCATCATCAGGGTGATCATCAGCAGGGACACGCCGGCCAGCAGGGCCGGATAGAGCAGGGCCAGCTGGACCTTGCGGCGCGCCTTTTCCTGATTGCCGACGAACTCGGTCAGATGGGCCAGCACGGTCGAGAGCTTGCCTGACTGTTCACCCGCGGCGATCGAGGCGCGGTAGAATTCCGGGAAGACCCTGGGGTGACGGGCGAGGGCGGCGGCGAAGCTGCGGCCTTCCAGAATGGCGGAGCGGACGTCGGTCAGGACGACGCCGACGGGCTGGCCCTCGGTCTGCTGGGCGGCGATGCGCAGCGCCTCCTCGATGCGGATGTCCGAGCCGATCAGGGTCGAGAGCTGGCGGGTGACGGCCGACAGGGTTTTGGAGCTGATGCCCTGCTGGAAGATGACGATGCCCTTGGACAGGTCGGTCTTGCGACGCTCTCCGGCGAGGGCGACGGCGGTGGGCAGCAGGCCCCGGTCGCGGACCAGCTGGCGTGCGCCGACGTCGGAGGCGGCCTCGATGGTGCCCTTGTGCGGCTTGCCCTCCGCGTCGACCGCCTGGAAGGCGAAGACGGGCATCAGACGTCTTCCCGCACCACGCGGGCGACTTCCTGCACGGAGGTCTCGCCGGCCAGGGCCTTGGCGGCACCGTCTTCCAGAAGGCCCGGACCGCGCTGGCGGGCGAGTCGGATCAGGTCGGCCTCGGCCGCGCCGTCGTGGATGGCCTGCTGCATCTCGCCGTCGATCTCGATGACCTCATAGACGCCGAGCCGGCCCTTGAAGCCTTCGCCCCGGCACTCGGGGCAGCCGACGGGGCGGAAGATGCGGGCCCCGACCGGGACCACGCCGCCGGTCATCTCGCTGTCGGCCTGTGTGGCTTCGGCGGGCGACTTGCAGTGGGGGCAGAGGCGGCGGACCAGACGCTGGGCGATCAGGCCCGACAGCATGGGGGCCAGCAGATAGCGTTCGACACCCATGTCGATCAGCCGGGTGACGCTGCCCACCGCCGTATTGGTGTGCAGGGTCGACAGCATCAGGTGGCCGGTCATGGAGGCGCGGACGGCGACCTCGGCCGTTTCGTGGTCGCGGATCTCGCCGACCATGATGACGTCCGGGTCCTGACGCAGGATCGCGCGCAGGCCCCGGGCGAAGGTCAGGTCGATGCGGGCATTGACCTGCATCTGGCCGATGCCGTCGAGCGCGTATTCGATCGGGTCCTCGACCGTCATGATGTTGCGGCGGCGGTCGTTCAGGCGCGTCAGGGCCGAATAGAGGGTCGTGGTCTTGCCGGAGCCCGTCGGACCGGTGACCAGGATGACGCCGTGAGGTCGGGTGATCATCCGCTCGAAGGTCTCGAGGTCGCGGTCGCTCATGCCCAGCTGGGCGAGATCGAGCGAGGTCGAGCCCCGGTCGAGCAGGCGCAGGACCACCCGCTCGCCGTGCTGGGACGGGATGGTCGAGACGCGGACGTCGACGTCGAGACCGCCGATGCGCAGGGTCACGCGGCCGTCGTGGGGTACGCGTTTTTCGGCGATGTCCAGCCGGGCCATGACCTTGATGCGGCTGACCAGGAGCGGGGCGAGGGCGCGGGCGGGCTGAAGCACCTCGCGCAGGACGCCGTCGATGCGGAAGCGGACGACCAGCCGCTTTTCCTCGGCCTCGATATGGATGTCCGACGCGCCGTCGCGGATGGCCTGAAGCAGCAGGGCGTTGATCAGACGCACGACTGGCGCGTCGTCGCGGCTGTCCAGCAGGTCGTCGACGGCGGCGGCGTCCTCGGCCAGGGCGGCGAGGTCGTCCTCGGAGGCGGCATAGTCGGCTGCGGGCGCGGCCTCGCCTCCGGTCTGTTCGCGCAGGATGGCGTCGAAACGGTCGTCATCCACAGCCTCGAAGGCGATGTCGGCGCCGTTGACGCGCCGGACTTCCAGCAGGGTCTCAAGCGTCGCAGAGCGGCGGTGCAGGCAGACGGGGCGGTCGCCCTCCTCTCCTGACGGCCGCAGGATCATGGCTCCGCGCCGACGGGCGAAACCGTAGGCGAGGCTGGCGGCAGGGGCGGAGGCGGTGTCTTCGGCGAGGCTCATGGTTGAACTACGCGCAGGGTGACGTCGACGACGCCTTCGGAGGCACCGCGCCGGATGTTCACGGAGGACAGGGTCGCGCCGGAGGCTTCCAGAGCCGCCAGCCAGGGGATGACGGCGTCGTAGCGGGCGCCGGTTACGTTGACCTCGGCTGACCCGTCGGCGCCTGTGACGGTGGGGACGATGCCGAAGGTCGCGGCCTGGACCGGGATGGCCTCCTGCAGCGGGCCCGACAGGGCGGCTGTCGAAGTCGAAACGGCACCGCCGGCCGCGCGGACATCGACCATGACCTGCTCATAGGCGGTGATCCGGCCGATGGCCGTGGCGCGGGCATCAAGCAGGGGGCGCAGGCCGGCCAGCCAGACGATGGCGATTACCAGAACGCCGCCGAGGACGGCGATCATCACCTGTTCCCGGCGCGATCGGGACGCCATCCAGGCAGCGGCGGTGTCGAGGGCGGGCGACCTCATCCGGCGCCTCCCGGCGTGATCTGAATCGTGGCGTTGAGGCCGTTGGTGGCCTGGGTCGCATCGACGGCGGCGGGCGCGCCGGTCGCGGTCAGGCCCGAGGCGTTCAGGGCGGCGACGGCCCGGTCCAGGCTGGCGATGTCGGAGACCGCGACGCCGAGATCGAGCGAGCCGGGGGCGTAGGCGGCCGAGTTGAAGGCCACGGCGCCCGCGCCCGGCAGGGCGCCCGAGGTCTGGGCCAGCAGGCGGGTGAAGGGACGGACGCCGCCGCCGGCCGAGGGCAGGATGCGGTCGGTGGCGGCGATCAGATCGTCCTCGGCCGCGATCTGGGGCGCGACGGCCTGGAGCAGGGCGCGGACCTCCGCCTCCTTCTTCTCCGCCATGGTGTGCAACATGACGGTGTCGATCCCGAGGATGGCGATGTGGGCAAGGACGCCGATCCCGGCGACCAGGGCGAGGGTGCGGGCCGCGCTCTGGCCGCTGGAGCGGGTAGCGGCCCAGGTCCCCTGGCGCAGGTCGAGCGGCGGCAGGACCGCGACCGTCTCTCCCATCGCGCCGAGCAGGCCGGCCTCGTGCTCGACGCCGTGGGCCAGGGCCTGGGGAAGGGGATCGCCGACGGAATGGAGGCGGGGCTTGCCGGCGGCGTTCCAGGCCGCGTCGATGGCCGACAGGGGCAGGGCGAACCCCGCGCCGTTGTCGGTGCGGACGAGGGCGCGGTCAGCCTCGGCCTTGACCACCCATGCGCCCGGTGCCGGCAGGGGCAGGGTCAGGGCGTCCGGCAGGAGGATCGACGAGTCGAGCTCTGCCTCGGTCAGCAGGGCGATCCACGACTGCATCCGGGCGTGGCGGACGACCCCGGCGATGTGGCGGCGTGGGGTGATCTCCGTGCCGAGGGCGAAATGCAGGGTGGCCAGCGGTTCGCCGACAGCGTCCTCGAGCGCATAGGCCAGGTTCGACAGGCGCTGGGCTCGCGTCGGGAAGGGCAGATCGACCGTCAGGGTCAGGACGTCTTCCGAGGGGACCAGAACCGTCGTCGGACCGGCATAGGACCGATCGACTGCTATGATTCTGTCATCGACGATGCGCCATAAGCCTCGGCTCGGCAGGTTCGATCTGGCGGGTCGACCGAGCATTGGCGGGACTCAATAGAATGGCGTGGTCGGAGGCGTTGACCCGGTCTATAGCAGCGAAAACAAGCCTGTCGCCACTGGCTGCGCCGTCGAGAAAAAGTGTCATGATTACTTTGTCCCAGCGTCACAAGCTTTGTCGTCGTCTTGATGCGCGGCGTGCCGGGCTGACTCTGGTCGAGATGATCGTGGTTCTGGCCATCATCGCGGTGGTCGCCGTGCTGATCGTGCCGAACGTGATCGGCCGCCCGGACGAGGCGCGCGTGACAGTGGCCAAGACCGACCTCAAGACCATTGCCACCGCCCTGCGCATGTACCGGCTCGACAACGGCGACTATCCGACGACGCAGCAGGGACTGGCCGCGCTGGCAGGACGACCGACATCACCGCCGGAGCCGCGCGCCTATCCGGCCGAACCCTATCTGACCGAGGTGCCCACCGATCCGTGGGGCAAGGCGTATGTCTACCGCAGCCCCGGCCTGACCGGCCCCTATGACCTGTTGTCCTTTGGCAAGGACGGCGAGGAGGGCGGCGAGAAGCTGGACGCCGACCTGAACGAACGAACGCGCTGATGAGGGCTGTCGGGGGACACAGTCTGAAGCGTCGGTCGGGCATGACCCTGGTCGAGATTCTCGTGGTCCTGGTCATTGTCGGGGTGATGGCGGGCGTCGTCACCCTGGGCGTCGGTGCCGCCGATCGGGGCATGGGCGTCGAGACCGAGGCCAACCGGCTGGCCGACCGGCTGAGACTGGCCGCCGACGACGTGATGGTGACCCGCCGGCCCCTGTCCCTCGCCTTCGACGGCGAGGGCTATGTTTTCGTGCGCAGCGATGCCGGTGCAGCGGGCGTGGTGGATGCGCTGGCCGAGAGGCACGCCCTGCCGGACGGCGTCCGGATGGTCGGACTGGGCGTATCTTCGCCCGTGTCGATCGACCCTGACGGCGCGCAGCCGGTTGCGGCTTTCGGCCTGGCCAAGGGGGACAGGCGCTGGCGTGTGACTTTCGACGGACTGAACGCCTTGGCCGAGCCGGTCGCCGAAGAGGCGCCGGTATGAGGCGCGACGGATATTCCCTGATGGAGGCGCTGGTCGCCCTGTTCATCCTGGCCATCGCCACGGTCGGGCTGACGCGCGCGACACAGGCCCATGTCGACGGCGTGCGCGGGCTCGAACAGCGGGTCGTGGCCCAGTGGGTGGCGGAGAACCGGCTGGTTGAACTCAACCTGGAAGGCCCCGTGCAGACGCCGGACGTCTCGGTGGTTCGCATGATGGACCGCGACTGGGACGTGCGGGTCGCGCGCCGGAACACCGACGATCCGGATCTGGTCGCCGTGGATGTGGCCGTGTCGCCTGCGGGCGGTCGCGAGGCCGTACGGCTGTCGGGCTTCGTTGACCGGGGAGCGACGGCATGACGCCGGAGCGCAGGGACGAAATCGCGCTGAGGCTGGTCAGCGTCGTGGTCACGGGATCGCTGGCCCTGGCGCTGGCGGGACTGACATGGCGGCTGACCGGCTGGGACGACGGGCGTGACCAGGTGGCCGTGGCGGACAGTCTTGTGCCGCTCGGCGGGGGCGCTGCGCCTGGCGCGGACACCGACGTGGCGCGGATCGTGTCGCTGGCCCCGTTCGGCGGCGCAACGGCGGCGGGAGGCCTGTCGGCCTCGACCCTGGGTCTGGTGCTGAAGGGCATCCTGATGGCCTCGCCGCCCAGCGCCTCGACGGCCCTGATCGCGGTCGGTGAGGGACCGGCGGCCATCTATGGGGTGGGCCAGACGCCGGTGGGCGATGCGGTCATCGAGTCCATAGAGGTTGATCATGTGATCCTGTCCTCCGGCGGCGCTCGCCAGCGACTGGACTTCCCCGCACCGGTCGCGATCGATCCTGCCACCGTTTCCGGCGCGACGCCGGGCGCCGGAATCACTGTGACTCCCGTCCAGCCGGTGCAAACGGCGGCGGCACCGGCGATGTCTTCGCCCGTGGCCGGCGCGGCCGCAGCGGCTCAGCCCGCGCCCCGCGTCGCCGATCCGGGCGCGACCCCCGATGTCGCCGCTGCAGCCGGCGCTGCAGGCGTGACTGCGACGGCGTCCGGCTATCGCATAGGCCCCAATCCGTCGCCCGAACTGCGCCGCTTCGGCCTGCAGCCCGGCGATGTGATCGAGACGTTGAACGGCCAGGCGGTCGGCGATGCGGGCTCGGATCAGCAGCTTTTCGAACGCGCCCGGTCCGCCGGACAGGCGCGCGTGGTGGTCGTCCGTGACGGACGCCGTCTGACCCTCAACTTTCCCCTTCGCTAGGAGCCCGGCGTGACGAAGTTTCTCCGCCTGACAACAACCAGCGTGCTGGCCCTCAGCCTCGCCGCCGGCCCCGTGGGATCGGCCTCGTTCGCGCAGACCGTCGCGCCCGCGCCGGTCGCCATGCAGGACGTGGTCATCAACATGCGCGGCGCCGACATCAAGGACGTCGCCGAACAGGTCAGCCGTATCACCGGCCGGACGCTCGTTCTGGACCCGCAGGTGCAGGGCCAGGTCAACGTCGTCTCGGCCGAGCCGCTGAGCCGCAACGGGGTATGGGAGCTCTTCCTGTCGGTGCTGCGGACCTCGGGCTTTGCCGCCGTGCGCAGCGGCAATGTCTGGCGCGTCGTTCCCCAGGCCACCGTGGTCCAGAGCGGTGCCTCGGAGACCGGCGTGGCCAGTTCCAATCAGCAGATCGTGACCCGCCTGATCCGCTTGCGGAACCTGCCCAGCGACCAGGCCGTGCGGGCGTTGCGTCCCCTGGTGTCCTCCTTCGGTGCCATCGAGGCCCTGACGGAGCCGAACGGCGTCGTGGTCACCGACTATGCCGAGAACATCCGCCGGGTGCAGCAACTGGCCGCGACGCTCGATGAGGGCGGCGGGACATCGTTCGACAGTATCGCACTGCGCTACGCCTCGGCGACCGAGGTGGCGGCGTCGGTCAGCGCCCTGCTGGGCTCGGACGCCGGCGGCCCGCGCGTGACGGCGGACGAGCGCTCCAATGTGCTGCTGATCCGGGGTGACGCGGCCGACCTGGCGCAGGCCCGGTCGATCGTAGAGGCCCTGGACACGCCCGGCGGAGCGACGCCCGTGACGCGTGTCGTGCGCCTGCGGAACTCCGATGCCGAGTCGATCACCGATATCGTGCGCGGCCTGCTGGGCGGCGAACCGTCGGCGACCAACCCGGTGGCGCGGTCGCTACGCAACACGACGGGACTGGCGAGCCTGAGTGCCTCGAACCGCGACACGGCGGCCATGGCGGCCAGCGCGATCTCGTCGTCGGGCGATGGCGCGGCGGCTTCATTGCCCGCATCCGGTTCGCCGGCCCGCGCCGAAGGCTTCACCCTGGAAGGTGTGACGGTTCAGGCCTCGCCCGAGTTGAACGCCGTGGTCATGCGCGGCCCGCCCGCGACGGTGGACATGCTGGAAGACGTGATCAGCCAGCTCGACCTGCGTCGCGCCCAGGTGAAAATCGAGGTGGCCATCGTCGAGATCACCGGCGAGCTGGGCGAACAGATCGGGGTGCAGCTGGGCCTGGGCGGAGCGGTTCCGGACGATGGTGTCATCGGCGGCACGGGCTTCTCCAATGCGGGCTCGGACCTGGGCACTGTGCTGTCGGCTCTGGGCTATCCGGCCGGGCGTCTGCTGGGCGCGGGCCTGTCGCTGGCTGCCGGGTCTGAAGGCGATTTCGGCCTGCTGCTGCAGGCCGTGGGCACCAATAACGCGGCGAATCTGCTGTCCTCGCCCAGCATCACGGTGCTGGACAACGAGGCCGCGGAGATCGTGGTCGGCCAGAACGTTCCGTTCCGCACCGGCAGTTTCGCCACCGACGGGAACTCGACCAACCCCTTCACCACAATCAGCCGCGAGGACGTGGGTCTGACCCTGAGGGTCGTGCCGCGCGTGCATGAGGGCGGGGTGGTGCGGCTGGAGGTGTCGCAGGAGATTTCTTCACTGGTCCCGACCGCCGTGATCGGCGCGGCCGACCTGATCACCAATCGCCGCAGTCTGCAGACCTCGGCCCTGGCCGACGACGGCGAGACCATCGTGCTGGGCGGTCTGGTCACAGACGACCGCCAGACGGCCAACAGCAGCGTGCCGGGCCTGGGCAGCCTGCCGCTGATCGGCGCCGCCTTCCGGTCGCGCCGCGACAGCCAGACGCGACGGACCCTGTTCATCTTCCTGAAGCCGACGATCCTGCGTGACAGCGCCTCGGTCGCGGCCGATGCGCGGGAAGCCTACGACCGGCTGCGCCGTTCGGAGCCTGTGCGGATCGATCCGACGCGGCCGGAAGCCATCGGCCGCGATCCCCGGCTGGTTCCGGAAGTGGGTGAGGTTTTCTAGCTTCGGGGGTCGTTGAACCGGGGGATAACGAGGTCGGGGTCGGCCTCGACGCCTTCCGGCGGGTGCGCGGCGGACGGACGCTGGTCGGTCAGCCGCAGCAAGGGCGCGGCGATCTGTGCGCGCTCTTCCGCGCGGCGATAGACGGTCTGGCCGCCGAACAGGGCCGCGGCGCCCGCCAGCGCTCCGCCGAAGAAGATCAGCAGGGCGGTGAAGGCCCCGTCCCACCAGCGGTCCTTGCCATAGACGGCAGTCGGCGCAGCAGTGGTCGCGGCGGGAATAGGGGGTCTGGCCGTGGCCGGCTCCGCCAGGGTCATCAGGCTTCCGCCGCGCGCCAGCATCATGGGCACATTGGCGCGTGGGACGACGGCATAGGCTCCGGGACCTGTTCGCATCATAGCGATGTCCTGATCCAGCAGGGCCGAGCCGAAGTCCTTCAGCAGGGCGTCCGAGGAATACCAGCCGTCGGCGCGGAAGGTGACGACGCCGTCCACTGCGGGATCGATCGTGACGTCCCAGGCGAGGGCCCCGCCGACAATGTCCTGCGCCGCCTCCGCGACGGGGGTGTCGGTGAAGCTGAAGACATAGAACTGCAGCGGCTCAGCGGCGGCCGGGATCGAGGCGGTCGCAGGGGCCTGGGCGAGCGCCGGGGCGGCGACCAGCAGCAAGGCCAGAAGGGCGGGGCGGAGCAGACGCATCGGAAGTCTCGATACCATGCCGGTCTCATGCGGACATAGGACGACAGGACGATGAAATCGCTCGCCGCCTCGTCTAGGGTGACGGCGCACCCCGCAGTGCGATTCAGGAGACCCCCGTGGTCCAGATTCCCGGTGCCGCCCGGCGCGCAGCCGCCTTCCGCCGAATGCGCGATGCCCGCTCCAGCGAGGTGGCGGAGGACTATGTCGAACTGGTCGGCGATCTGATCGCCGAGACGGGGTCGGCGCGGTTGACGGATCTGGCGGACTGCCTCGGGGTGGCCCCGGCGACGGCCGCCAAGGCCCTGCAGCGTCTGCAGCGCGATGGACTGGTGGAGACAAGGCCCTATCGCTCGATCACCCTGACGCCTGCGGGCGAGACGATGGCGGCCGCGTCGCGTGAGCGGCACCGGATCGTGCATGCGTTCCTGATCGCGCTCGGCGTCACCGGAGAGACCGCCGAGGCTGATGCCGAGGGGATCGAGCACCACGTCAGCCCCGAGACCCTCGCCCTGTTCGAAGGCATGACGAAGCGGCTGCGCGACGCCGGCTGATTTCGCTCGCACCCGGCGGCAAATTGTCGCGTATAGAGATTCAGCCTCGGCTGAATTCCCGCCGGGCACGGGAACAGCGATGACCGCTCCGATTGAAGACGACTACAATCGCTCCCTGCCGGAGGCTTACCGGACCATTCCGGTGTGGACCCAGGGCAGTGTGGCGCGGCCGTGGTGGAGGCGGATGCTGGCCTTCTCCGGCCCCGGCTTCATGGTTGCGGTCGGCTATATGGACCCCGGCAACTGGGGCACCGATCTCGCGGGCGGCAGCCAGTTCGGTTACGCCCTGCTGTGGGTCATCCTGGCGTCCAATCTGATGGCGATGTTCCTGCAAGTCCTCTGCGCGAAGCTGGGACTGGTGCGGGGCCAGGACCTGGCACAGGCCTGCCGTGACTCCTATTCCAGACCGACGTCGATCGCGCTCTGGCTGCTGTGCGAGATTGCGATCATCGCCTGCGACCTGGCCGAACTGGTCGGAGCGGCGGTGGCGCTGAACCTGTTGTTCGGCATCCCGCTGATGTGGGGCGTCCTGATCACCGGGTTCGACGTGCTGATCCTGCTGATGCTGGTCAATTTCGGGTTCCGCTGGCTGGAAGCCATCGTCATCGCCCTGGTCACGACCATCGGCGTCTGTTTCGCCTGGTCGATCTTTCTGGCCCAGCCTGACTGGGCGGCCGCTGCGCACGGCGCCTTCGTACCGAGCCTTCCGGGCGGCGGAGCGCTGCTGATCTCACTGGGCATCCTCGGTGCGACGGTGATGCCGCATAACCTCTATCTGCATTCGTCGATCGTGCAGACGCGGGCGCACGGGCGGGGAATCGCCGACCTGAGGGCGGCCATCGGGCACAACACGGTCGACACGATTGTGGCCCTCGGTGCCGCCTTTTTCGTCAACGCAGCGATCCTGGTGCTGGCGGCGGCGGTGTTCTGGAAGGCGGGTGTCGAGGTCGACGATCTGCGTCAGGCGCACGAACTGCTGAAACCCGCCCTCGGCGGAGCGGCGGCGACGGCCTTCGCGGTGGCCCTGCTCTGCTCGGGCCAGTCCTCGACCATCACCGGCACCCTGGCGGGTCAGATCGTGATGGAGGGCTTTCTCAAGATCCGCATCAAGCCGTGGATCCGGCGGCTGGTCACGCGGAGTATCGCCATCGTTCCGGCCCTGGTGATCGTCTCGGCGACCGGCGGTCGGGACACGGTCCAACTGCTGGTGATCAGCCAGGTGGTGCTGTCGATGCAGCTGCCGTTCGCCATCTTCCCCCTGATGATGCTGACTTCCGACAAGGCGAAGATGGGCCAGTTCGCCAACGGGCGGGTGGTGCAGGTCATCGGCTATTCGATCTGCGCGGTGATCGCCTCGCTGAACGTCTATCTGCTGTGGAGCGTGATCGGGCCGATGTGGTTGAGCCTTCTGGCTGCGGTGATGACCGGCTTCGCGGCCTGGGTGCGGCTCGGCTATCGGCCGCCCGCTATTTGAGGAAGGCGCTCGCTCGAACCGCCCCGGTGGCGAGGTCGATGTGGAAGCTCAGGCCCTGGAAGCTGTCAGCGAGTAACGTCCCGTCCTCCAGCCGCATGGTGATGAAGGCGTCCTGACCCTCGCCCTTCTGCGGGTGGGCGATCCAGCGACGGCGCCCGGTCGAATGCAGGCGGACGACGGCGCCGCGCTCGTCTTCGGGCGCGGACAGGCCGTGAAGGACCAGGCGGTCGCCGTCAGGCAGTTCGATCTGCATCATGGCAGAGGGATCGGGTCGGAGAAGCTCTCGGCCGGGATCAGTTCGAGGAGCTGGACCTGCCGGCCGCCGCCGGGTTGGTCGAAGGCGGGGGCGGCGATGCCGACCTTCATCAGGGTGCCCGCGGGGACCGTGACGACGGAGTAGAACTCGGCGGTGTTGGCGGGCGGCAGGGCCATGGCCTCGCGTACGTTTTGCGAAGACGTCGGCTGAACCGGCGACAGCCAGGCCCCGAGGCGGTTCGCGCCGCCCCCGTACGCCCGGTAGAAGGTCATGACGCGGTCGGTGCGGACCTCCTCGACCGGTCCGGCCCAGGCCTCGACGAGGACGGCCGGAGCGGGGGCGGCATAGGTCGTGGGCGCAGCCACGGTGGAACAGCCTGCCAGGCCCAGCGTCAGGGCGGCCAGGAGCATCATGACCGGCGTCAGCAGCCAGTCGCGCGTCGCCGCCCTGAAGTTCGTCATCGTCGTCTCCTTTTCCGCCAGCAGGCTACACCGGCGTCGGCGTCAGCGGCTAGTAGACGTCCCGGCGATAGCGGCCGGTTTCGACGAGGTCGCGCAGGGCCTCGACGCCGAGGACAGCTTCCAGCGCCGCGTTCACCCCTCCGGCCATGCCTTCGAGGCTGCCGCAGACGTAGAGGGCAGCGCCGCGCCCGACCCAGTGGCGAACGGCTTCGGCCTCGGCCCCGATCACCGCCTGGACGTAGCGACCGTCGTCGGCATCACGGGAGAAGGTGCGATCGAGTCGGGTCAGGGTTCCGTCGGCCAGCCAGCCCTGCAGCTCGGCGTCATGGAAGCTGTCATGGGCGGCAGTACGCTCGCCGAACATCAGCCAGGTGCTGCCGGTCGCCTGCTCGGCGGCGCGGGCCTTGAGGTGCGACCGAAGCCCGGCGAGGCCCGTTCCGTTGCCGATCAGGATCATCGGCGTGGCGGCGTCGGGGCCGTGGAAGGCGCGGTTGGCGCGGATACGCATCGGGGCGACTTCCCCAATTTGCAGCGTCCCGGTCAGCCAGCCGGAGCCGAGGCCGGGTGTTCCGTCAGGACGGCGCATCAGGCGGACAAGGAACTCGGCGCGACCGTCAGCAGGCAAGGAGGCGACGGAGTATTCGCGGGGGGCGAGGCGCCCCTCGGGCGAGGGGACCCCGACCTCGGCGATGTCGCCGGCGACCCATTGCAGAACGCCGTCGACGGGCTCGAACGCCAGATGCCATGCCCCTTCGCCGGGGCTGCCGGGGTTCAACAGCCGCCGCTCGACCAGCCGCCAGTCGGCATAGGCGGGCGGGGCCCAGTCCGGCACGGCCAAGCTGCCGGTCAGTCGGCCGAGTTCGGCCTGCCAGTGACGGATCGCGGCGGCGTCGCCGTTGTCGACCTCGACCGCGTCGAACAGGGGCCGCGCACCCGCGGCGTGCAGCCAGCCGTCCAGCGCCCGGCCGAACCCGCAGAACTCTGTATAGGTGTGGTCGCCGAGGGACAGCAGACCATAGCTGACGCCCGCCAGATCGGTCTGGCCCGTCATGACCTTGCGGACGAAGCCGGAGGCGCTGTCGGGTGCGTCGCCCTCGCCGGTGGTCGAGGCGATGAACAGGACGCGCGCTGCGGTCGTCAGGTCAGCGGGCTCGATGTCGGCGAAGGCCTTCACCCGGGCCGGCTGGCCCGCGTCGGCGAAGGCCTTTCGCGTCATCCCGGCCAGTTCATCGCCGAAGCCGGTCTGGCTGGCGACGGCGATCAGCGTGGCGCCCGCCGGGGTGGCGGCGGCCGTCTTCCTGCGAAACCGCCAGACGGTCCAGCCCGTGAAGACCAGCCAGACGAAGACGGTCGCGACCGCGCACAGCCAGCGGACGGGGTCGTCGCTCACGCGGCTTCGTCCTCATCCATCATGGCGACGAAGGCGGGGGTCAGGTGTTCGATGACGCCGTCGGTTGTGCGGACCACCATCTGGGCGGCGAGGCCGTAAGCCTCGGCGAGGCCGGGACCTTCGTCCGGACCCATCACGGTCAGGGCGGTGGCCCAGGCGTCGGCGATCATGGCGCTGGCATGGAAGACGGTGACCGAGGTCACGCCGTTGGCGATCGGCCGGCCGGTCTTGCCGTCGAGGGTGTGGGGATAGACGCGGCCCTCATGTTCGAAGGCGCGGTGCCAGTCGCCGGAGGTGGCGACGGCGATGTCCACCAGCGCGGCGACGGTGCGCGAGGACGGCGCGCCCGGCGGCTCCTCCAGCCCGATCCACCACGGCTGGCCGTCGGGCTTCACGCCCGCACCGCGCATCTCCCCGCCGATCTCGACGAGGTGGGAGGTCGCGCCGAGCCGGGTCAGGGCATCACAGACGCGGTCCACGGCATGACCCTTGGCGATGCCGGAGAAGTCCAGTTTCATTCCGCCGGGCTGCATCGCCCCGCGCGCGTCGTGGTTCAGCCGCAGCTTCTGCCAGCCGCTGACGGTCAGGGCCTGTGCGATTTCCTCGTCGGAGGGGGTCGCCGGGCCGGTGCGTGGTCCGGGCGGGCCGAAGCCCCACAGGTCGACGAGGGCCCCCAGGGTCGGATCGACCGCGCCGTCGGTGTCGTCGGCGAGATTCATCGAGGCCTCGAGCACGGTCCAGAACATCTGGGACAGGGCCCAGACGCCGGCCGGCGCGGCGTTGAAACGGGAGACCTCGCTGGACCGGTCCCACGGGCTGAAGACGGCAATGATCGCATCCAGCTCGGTCCGGACGGCGGCCGTCAGGGTCGCGTCATCGATCTCGGCCGGAGCGACGGCGCGGACGGACCAGGTCGTGCCCATGGTCTCGCCGCCCAGCCGCCGGACCTCATCGCCAGGGGGCCGGGACGGCGGAGTGTTCATCGGCGGGATCAGGACACGGGTCGCCCCCCGCTCGTCCGCCTGGCGGAAATCGAGCGGCGGCGGCGCGCCGCGCGATCCGCCCAGGGTCAGGGCAGGACCTGCAGGACTGCGGTGTACTGGGCCGAAGCGACCGGCGGACCGTTGCGGCCGCCGCCGGCCGGAGCCGACGCATCGCGCCACGAGGTATTGACCCAGTACAGTCCGGCTTCCGGCCAGGTGATGGAGACCTTCCCTTCAGAGTCGGTCTTCACGGTCAGTTCCTCCGGGTTGTCGCGGTACTGCAGGCCGCCGCGCGCCACGATGACGTCGGCGTTGGCCCAGGGCTGGCCGTCCCTGAGGAACTGGAAGGTCCCGGCTTCGCCGGCGACCAGGTCGTTGGGGTGAGTGACCGGCACCATTTCGATGCCGACGCCAGCAGGAGCGAAGACCGTCTCGGTCGGATTGCCCAGCGTGACGAAGGTCTCCAGGCGGTTGGCGCTGAACGCTGAGACGACGTCGGTGGCGCCGGCCGGGATGTTGGCAGCCATCTCGGCCTCCGGACCGCGCCAGCGCCCGGGGGTTCCGTTCAGCATCCAGGCCGCATTCATGCCCGCCGAGGCGTTGGCGATCTTCCAGGTGCCCGGCTTGTTGATCTCGACGTCGAATGTGGTGCGATAGGCACCCTGCATCAGGTTGGCGGCGCTACCGGCCGAGCCGTCGGGCGCGGTGATCGACAGGGTCTGGGGCGACAGGCGCAGCGGCGCGTGGTCGGCGATGAAGACGCCGTTCGAGGCACCGGCATCGAAGGCGACCCAGGCGGAGTCACCCGACAGGACGGTCGAGGACGGCATCAGCCAGCCGCGGTGAGCCTGGGCGGACATGGGGGCGGACACGGCGGCCAGGACGGCCAGGGCGGGGAGGATAAACTTCTTCATGGCGGCTGATCCTTAGCGCGTGACGGCGACGCGCACGGCGCCCAGTTCGGAGGTCCCGGCGGCGGAGGCGGTGTTGGCGGCCCCGCCCCAGGTGAAGGGCACGCGGACAATCTCGCGGCCGCCCTGTTCGCGGGCCGCTTCGACGACGACGACATACTGGCCGGCCGGTAGAGCGGACATGCGGGCGGCCGGTGCGGTGATGGTCTGGCGGCCCGGTGCCCGGGTGGGGCCGGTCACGCCGTCGATCGGCAGTGTGGTCGCGCGACCACCCTTGCGCCACCAGGTGCGGATGTCCTTCAGATACTGTTCGCCGTCGCCGTCGCCGCGGGCCGTCGCACCGGCTTCGTACCACAGGGCGATGGTGTGCATCGGCACCTGATCGGCCGCGCGCTCGATCCACATCGCGACATAGGGGCGATGGTAGGCGGCGGTGGCGACGGTCGGCACCTCCACCGTCACAGTCAGGTCGGCGGCGACGGCCGGGGCGGCGATCGAGGCGGCACCGGCGGCGAGGATCAGGGTCAGGGGGCGGATACGCGATGACATGGGGGAGAACTCGTCAGTGAATGAAGATGAGCGCGATAATGACCGGGATGGCGACGCCCAGCCCGACCAGGGGCCAGGTCGAGGCGCGGGTCCGGGCGTGGAGCCAGAGCAGGGTCAGGCCGGTGACGGTGAAGATGATGCAGGCGACCGCGAAGACGTCGATGAACCAATACCAGACCGGGCCGGTGTCCCGACCCTTGTGGAGGTCGTTGACATAGGCGACCCAGCCGCGCGTCGTGGTCTCGCGCAGGGCCTCGCCCGTGGCGCGGTCGATGGTGACCCAGCCGTCGGAGCCGGGCCCCTTGAGAGCGATATAGATTTCATCAGGCGCGGTCTCCGTCGGCTTGCCCGCGACCGGGACGTCCAGTTCGGAGGAGACCCAGCGGGCGATGGCGTCCGGAACCGCATCGGTCGTCTCGTCCGGGAAGTCTGACAGCCGTTCCAGCAAGGGCGCGGGCAGGGTCGCCGTCAGCTCAGTGGTCACCGGTTCGGCGGGAATCTGGGCCGCATGGTTCAGGGTGATGCCGGTGACGGCGAACAGCAGCATCCCGGCCAGCGAAAGCCCCGCCGAGATCCAGTGCCAGCGGTGCAGTTCCTTCAGCCAGAAGGCGCGGGCACCGTTCATCGCGCGCCCGCGCGGCACGGACTTGGCGGCAGGTTTTTCGGCGGCGTCGGTCACGCACGGCCTGTGCCAAAGCTGAGAATGATTTGCAAGTGCCTCGACCCGGGTTCGCTCGTCGTAGCCCGCCGGCCATGACGAGGTCGAGGCCGGCGGCAAACTGCAATTCGTCATGGGCGCTGGGCCGAACCGCACCCGGGGGCGGAGGAGCCGAGGCGCGACCGTATTCGATGTCGGCGGAGTGAGGGCGCTCAACGTCGCACAAAACTTTTTGTTCGACGCTGAAATCCTGATCTGGTCAGCCCCGGTGGGCCCCCGGTCCCTGTGAACGCGCCCTGGTTCACGGCGGGTGTAAAGTTCGAAATCACGGTTCGCGGAGGCGGCGAGCGTTGGATTTCGTCCGTTTCGTCCGTTTCGTCAGGGTGTTTTTCGTCCGGACGGACGGACGAACCCCGCGGCAGCCCGTTCGCTTCGGTCGACAGCACCAGCCGGTCGCTCTGGCGTTTCGTCAGCCGCTCGGCGGTCGGAAGCTTTCAGTCTGACCCCTGCTGACAAGACAGGGTCGTTGCTGTCACCTTGGGGGCAACGGACACCCTGGGGGTGGTTCCGATGCGGTCGACAACGACCCGCCCGGGAGGGGACAGACGATGACGGACTCGACCATCGAGACGCCGGCGGATCCCGATCACACGGTCGACCGCGACGACCGGCTGGTGATCCTTGCCTCGTCGGTCGGGACCGTGATCGAATGGTACGACTTCTATCTGTACGGATCGCTGGCCGCGATCATCACGGCCCAGTTCTTCTCGGGTGTGAACGAGACGACGGGCTATATCTTCGCCCTGATGGCCTTCGCTGCGGGGTTCGCGGTGCGACCGTTCGGGGCCATCGTCTTCGGGCGGCTGGGCGACCTGTGGGGGAGGAAGAACACCTTCCTCGTGACCATGCTGCTGATGGGGCTGTCGACCTTCGTCGTCGGTCTCTTGCCCAACTACGCCGCCATCGGCATCGCCGCGCCGATCATCCTGGTGCTCATGCGGCTGATCCAGGGTCTGGCCCTGGGCGGCGAATACGGCGGGGCCGCCACCTATGTCGCCGAGCACGCCCCGCCGGGAAAGCGCGGTTTCTACACCTCTTTCATCCAGATCACGGCCACGGCAGGCCTGATGATCTCCCTGCTGGTGATCCTCGGCGTCCGGTTCGCGGTGGGCGAGGAAGCCTTCCTCGACTGGGGCTGGCGCATCCCCTTCCTGCTCTCGATCCTGATGCTGGGCGTGTCGCTGCTGATCCGGCTGAAGCTGGCCGAGAGCCCCGCCTTCGCCAGGATGAAGGCCGAAGGCAAGGGATCGCCGACGCCGTTGAAGGACAGCTTCGGCAAATGGCCCAATCTGAAGCTGGTGCTGATCGCGCTGGTCGGTCTGGCGGCCGGTCAGGCCGTGGTCTGGTACACAGGCCAGTTCTACGCCCTGTTCTTCCTGGAGCGGGTGCTGAAGGTCGACGGCGCTCTCGTCAGTATGATGATCGCGGCGGCCTTGCTTCTGGCGACGCCCTTCTTCGTCTTCTGGGGCTGGCTGTCCGACAAGGTCGGCAGGAAGCCGATCATCCTGGCCGGCTGCCTGATCGCGGCCCTGACCTACTTCCCGCTGTTCCACGCCCTGACCGGCGCGGCCAACCCGCAACTGGCGGCGGCCACAGCCTCGGCGCCGGTTTCGGTCTATGCGGACCCCGCCGACTGCTCGCTCCAGTTCGATCCGATCGGCAAGACGGTGTTCAACACCTCTTGCGACCTGGCCAAGTCCTGGCTGGCCAAGGCGGGCGTCACCTATGACAACGTCACCGCTCCGGCCGGGACGGTCGCCGAGGTCCGCATCGGCGGGACGACCGTCGAGAGCTTCCGGGGCGAAGCCCTTTCGAGCGCCGACTTCAAGACGGCAAAAGCCGATTGGGACAAGGGCCTGGGCGAAGCGCTCGCCGCCGCCGGCTATCCGGCCAAGGCCGACAGCGCCCTGGTGAACAAGCCGCTGGTCATCGCAATCCTGTTCGTGCTCGTCTTCTATGTGACCATGGTCTACGGGCCGATCGCGGCGGCGCTCGTGGAGATGTTCCCGACCCATATCCGCTACACCTCGATGTCGCTGCCCTATCACATCGGCAACGGCTGGTTCGGCGGCTTCCTGCCGACCACGGCCTTCGCCATGGTCGCCGCCACGGGCAACATCTACTACGGCCTCTGGTACCCGATCGTCATTGCCGTCGCGACAGCGGTGCTGGGCTTCCTGCTGGTCAAGGAAGGCAAGGACGTGGACATCCACGCCTGAGCCCCGGGCCGATGACGGGCGGATGTCAGCCGCCCGTGGGTGCGCTGCCGGTCCACTGGCCCGATCCCGCTGCGACCTATTGGTCGCCGCCGGTACAAAAAGGGACGAATCGAACGCACAGGATTGCCTTCCTTTGCGTTAACCTATTGGTTGTCGCGGGGCGAACCGATGAACAACCTTGAGCAACTCACGACCCGAGAACGGCAGTGCCTGGTGGGTGTCGCGCAGCACCGCCAGTCGAAAGAGATCGCACGCGATCTCGGCATCTCCTCAAAGACAGTCGATAAGCATATCGAGACTGCGTGCAAGCGGCTGGGCGTCGGCTCACGCCGTGACGCCGCGCTTCTGTTGCTCAACGCCGGACTACGGAATGAACCCGTAGGGGAACCGTCCCGAGTAGCCGAAACGGCCTCCAGCGATGCCTTCTTTCATACGAAAGGAGACCCCATTGACCCTCACACTTCCGAAATGGACCTGGGACTATCTCGAGACCGTCTTCGAGGACCTGGCGCAGACTCCGGCGGAGAAGGCCGGCGTCCTGCACCTGGTCTCCGTGACCCGGGAGATGAGCCCTTATCTCTCGAAGCTCGATCTGCTGCGCGAGATTATCTGCATCGCGCTCGTACTGTTGCCCGAGCACGATCGGCCGCCGAACATGGCCAATCTTCGATCGTCGAGTACCGCCGCGTCGGGCGGGACCTGTTGATGGTGATCGCCTTGACGTGCGGCATCGCCTTTCTGCTCGCGGGAGCCATCGGCGCGATGCTGATGATCCAGCACCTTCTGCAAACGGCGGATCCGGCCCAGCGCCTGGGCTGACCCGACTTCTCGAAAGCAAAGCCCACCACAACCCCCGCCCGGCGGGAGAAGGAGCCCCCATGCAACGACGCGAATATGGACAGAAGCTGGCGACGGCCCTCTTCGAGGCCGAGGACGCCATCGATGCGGCCCTGGAAAAGGCCGCCCACCTGATCGCCGCGATGTCTTCGGTTCGCCGCGAGAACGGTCTGTCGGCCGTGCTCGGCAGCCACGCCATGACCGGCGTCACCGGGTCGGTGCGTGCGCTGGGTGAAGCCCGGGAGCAGATCGTCTCGGCCCACCATGCACTTCAGACCGCTGCTCCGCAGGTCGGACTCGGCAATGTCGTGATGCAGGGCACGGGCGTCGGCAAGCCTGGCGAGTCGATGCCGCGTCCGACGGGTCTCAAAGTCGCCGCCTGATGCTATGCTCGCGGTGCGCCCCGGCGGCGCGTCGCGAGCGTCCGCATGTTCACAGACGATGTCCTGTTCCTGGCCACGGCCGCCCAGATCGGCGGGGTGATCCTGAACATCCTCGTGTGCGGCGCGGCCATCTGGAAAGGTGCGCATACGGAGCGGGTCGCAGCCATTTCGATCGTGGTCGCCTCAATCCTCTCGCCCCTGGTCCAGAACTGGACCGACTGGACGTCGCCGCAGTGGAACATCCTGATCATCGACGCCGCGAATCTCGGGGTGTTTCTCTATCTGCTCGTCAGGACCCACCGGGTCTGGCTCCTTTTCGGATGTGCGTTCCAACTCCTGGCCGTCCTGAGCCATCTCGGCATGCTGATCGACCCGAGCATCATGTCGTGGGCCTATATCTCCACTCTGTACCTGATGTTTTACGGCCTGATGATCGCCCTGGCGGTCGGAATCTGGGAGGGGCGGCGGCGCGATGCGCGCGCGCGGGTTGCGTCTTCCGAGCAGAATGTTCTAGCTTCCCACAAATGAGCTCCTCGACGCCTAATCCGATCGACATCGCCGTGGGCCAGCGTGTTCGCGCCATGCGCGAGCTTCGCGGCCTGACTCAAACCGACCTGGCCAAGGCCACGGGCGTGACCTTCCAGCAGATACAGAAATACGAACGGGGCACGAACCGCGTGTCGGCCTCGCGTCTGATGCTCATTTCGCATGCGCTCGGACAGCCGGTGAGCGCCTTCTTCGAAGCGGAGGAGCCGGGTGCCAACGATGGTCTGGGCCTGTTCGCCGTCAGCGGATCTAAGGCCCTGCTTGAGGCCTACGGGCGAATCGAAACTCCGGATCAGCGCCGCATTGTCGTCGCGCTGGCGCGTTCGCTCGCCGGCGAGCCGTCCGCCTGACCCGGCCACGCGCTTCCCTGACCTGTCTCGCCCGCAACGCCGGCAAGGTCGTCACCCACACCGATTTGCTGACCGCCATCTGGGGCTGACCCATGCGGATGACCTGCAGTACCTGCGGGTTGTCATCGGGTAGTTGTGCCACAAGATCGAGCCTGATCCGGCACATCCGGCCCTGCTGCTGACCGAGGCAGGAGTGGGATATCGGCTCGACGGCTGATTCCTGCGGCTCGTTTCGGAAGGATGTGTCTGAGCAGAGGCATGAACGGACGGGGTGGGGCTGTCGTCAGATCATCTCAAGAATACCGCGGCTTCCGCGAACCTCGACCCGGCCGCCAACTACGGTCGATTGCGCTGCCAGGCGCGACAGAATGCCTGCGGCCTCACGGTCTCCGGCCAGGGTCGGGAAGCCCCGCGTGGCCTGGTCTTCGGAGCCGTTCAATCCGACTTCGTTGAGGACAAGAGGGGTGAGTTCGACCCGGATGGGCCGGTCGCCGTCGATGGTGATCGAGGCGATGACGCCCTGCCATGCAGGGGGCGGATAGGCACCCTGCGGCTTCTCGGTCTGGAAGATGAAGTTGCCGAGGCCGAAGATGAGGGGGCGACCGCAGTGTGTCGCCATGCCCTGCAGCACAGGTGAACCGTGGCCTGCAAATACCGTCGCGCCCGCATCGATGCAGCGCCTGGCGAAGGCCTGTTGCCAGCCGGGGACCTGACTGTTGTCCGGTTCCCAGTCGTGATTGTGATGGCAGGCGATGACAGCGTCTGAGCTGGATGCGGCCTGTCGGATCGCGGTCAGGATCCGCGCCTCGTCCTCCGCGAGTGGTTCGCCCGTCGCATCGCGCCGTAGCTCGTTGACGCCCGGATGCCCGGGAGCAGCGGCCCCGCCCGGGCGAACCTTGCCCGTGGCGAAGCCGATCGCCGAGACCTTGCCGGCGGGCGTCTCGACGGTGGCGGGTGCGGTCGCCCGAGTCAGGTCCGCGCCGCTGCCCGTCGTGCGAAGACGCGCCGCCTCAATGGCGTCCAGAGTGTCCAGTATGCCTCCGCTCCCGAGGTCGAAAGCGTGGTTGTTCGCCGTCGTGAGCAGGTCGACACCGGCGTCCTTCAGGGTCCCCAGAATGTCCGGCCCCGCCGCGTGCAGGGTCAGCAGCTCCCGCGTGGGAGCCTCGGCGCGGGGGCCCCGGATGACCGTCTCCAGATTGGTGAAGACGGCGTCGGCCCCCTCCAGCACGCCGACCACGCCGGCGCGTCCGGGCCATTCAGCCGGCATTGGCGCATGTTCGATCAGGGCCTGACCGAGAAGGTCGATGCGCAGACTCGCGGCACCTCGTGTGGCCCGGTGCCCAGACAGGGTCACCATTGCGCCGATGCCCGAGACGAATTGCCGCCGATCCATCATCCTGTACGCCTCCGGACCCGACCATACGTTTCGCGGATCGAAGGTTGATAGACCATGCGCCCAGCGCATGGTGTGATACGAAATCGCCATATTATTGCGGATACGGCGGACCCGCTGCGACTGTTGACGAGGGGGCCGATCCGCGATCGAGGACCGGCACGGACAAGGGGACCATGACCATGGTGACGACGACTTCCATCCGGACACTGTGTTTGACCGGCTCGGCGCTGGCCGCGCTGACGCTGGGCCTGCTGGCATCGCCGGCCGCGGCCCAGACGCCCGCGACACCACAGGACGATACGTCGTCGGTCGACGAGATTATCGTGACCGGGTCACGCATCCAGCGTCGCGACGCCGACTCTGTCGGGCCGCTGCTGACACTGACCGCCGAGGACATCAAGAACTCCGGTGCCGTATCGGTCGGCGACCTGCTGCAGCGTCTGCCGTCCGCCGGCGTCAGCCTGAACAGCAACGGGACGCAAGGGACCTCCTATGGCGCGTCCTCGATCAACCTGCGCTACCTCGGCGGGGCCGAGGGGAGCGGCAACCGGGTGCTGGTGCTTGTCGACGGGCACCGCTGGGTCGACGGCGTAGGCCAGCGCGGCTTCCGCGACTTCGTCGATCTAAACACCATTCCGCTGGGCATGATCGACGGGATCGAGGTGCTGAAGGACGGCGCCTCGGCCATTTACGGGGCCGATGCGATCGCCGGGGTGGTCAACATCCGCACCATCCGCGACTTCGACGGTCTGCGCCTGAACACCCGTGCGGGCATCACGTCCGAGGGCGACGGCGAGCAGTATTCGGCCGTCGCCAACTGGGGCCGCCGGTTCGAGAACAGTTCGGTGGTCCTGTCGGCCAGCTATGCGCGTGAAGACGAGATCCTCACTTCGGACCGCGATCTCACGACGCTGAGCCTCGTACCCCTGGCCGCGCCGGGCACCAGTCCGCGCGGTCTGTTCATCCTGCCCGGCCTGTCCAACAACGCCTATTTCGGCACCCCGACCGGCTTCGGGGCGGCGGCGACGCCGGTGACCCAGATCACCCTCGGCGGCTACGGTGCGGGAACTCTGGCGGACAACAGCTTCCGGACAGCGACACTGGCAGAGGACTTCTACAACACCCAGGCCCAGGGCATCTATTCGGCGGGGCCGAGCGAGCGGTACGGCCTGTACGGGCGGGTCCGCGCCGACCTGTCTGAAAATGTCTCGTTCCACCTCGAGGGGCTCTACAACCGGCGTCAGTCGAACCAACTGTTCTCGCCGGTGCTTCTGGATATCGGCGGCACGGCCGGGACCATCCGGGGCTTCTCGGTTGCCAACAACCATCCGTTCAACCCGTTCGGCACGGCCAACGGCGTGCCGACGGCCAATGCGCTCGCCTTCGCTGCGACCTCGGCCTGGCGGGTGCGCAAGGTGATGACGGACATCGGCAACCGCGACAACATCCAGGACGTCGAGACCTGGCGCATCGCCGCCGGGGCGGAGGGTACGTTTAGCGGCCTGGGTCGCGACTGGTCCTGGGATCTGAACGGTAGCTGGTCGAGGAATGAAATCCAGTCCTCGGCCCTGAATGGGGTCAACTACGAGCGGCTCTTCCGGGGGCTGGGCGATCCGGCCAACTGCCTGGCCTCGGCCGGGTGCGTACCGATCAACCTGTTCGGCCCCATGACGGCCGATATGGCCAACTCCATCCGCTTCACCACACGGGAGTCCAACTCGACCGAGCTGTTCGACCTGACCTACAATATCACGGGTGAACTGTTCCGGCTGCCGGCCGGGCCGCTGTCGGTGGCGGCGGGTTACGAGTATCGCCAGAACAAGGCGACCGACACGCCGGACGCCTACGCCAACTCCACGCCAGTCTTCCTGTCGAACGTCTACACCACGACGACGGCCCAGACGCGGGTGCCGACGGTCGGCGAATACAATCTGCACGAAGGCTATGTGGAGTTCGCCATTCCGCTGCTGGCCGACATGCCGCTGGCGCACAGCCTCGATCTGAGCCTGGCGGCTCGCTATTCGAACTATGACACCGTCGGCGACGCGACGACGATCAAGGCCGGTGTCGGTTGGCGTCCGGTGGAACAATTGCTGTTGCGCGGCACCTATTCCCAGGGCTTCCGGGCGCCGTCGATCCTGGAACTGTTCCAGGGCGGGCGCGAGGTCAGCGTCCAGGCGATCGATCCCTGCAACGGCGGCGCGGCGGCGCGCCCGACGCTGCCGGGCTGCGCCGGAATCCCCGCCAACTACAACCAGGCCAACTTCAACCTGAACGGCCTGATCCCGGGCGTCACCTCGGGCAACCGAAACCTGCAGCCGGAGACGGCGGACACCTACAGCGCCGGTTTCGCCTTCCAGCCGGAGGCTATTCCGGGCTTCACGCTGACGGTCGACTGGTACGACATCAAGATCAAGGACGCGATCGCGGCCCAGGCAGCGGCGCAGATCCTCGGACTGTGCGCAGCCCGGGGCGGGGTATACTGCGGTCTGGTCATCCGCGATCCGTCGACGGGTGCCGTCAGCCGCCTGATCCAGGGCTCGCAGAACCTGTCGGAGATCCGGACCTCAGGCATTGACGCGACGGCGCGCTACGAGTTCGAAACCGGCATCGGCCAGTTTGCCGCCGTGCTGGACGCCTCCTACCTGGACGAGTTCACGACGGTCAGCCCGGACCCGGCCGGCGGCGCGGACATCCTCGATGAGCGGGCCGGCAAGGGCGACCGGGCACGCTCGACCTATCCGCACTGGAAGGGACAGAGCTCGCTGCGCTGGAACAACGGGTCGTGGAGCGCCCTCTGGCGCGGCCGCTATATCGGCGAGAGCACCGACATCGTGAACACCGTCAAGGACGCGACGACCGACGCCATCTTCTACAACGATCTGGAGGCTAGCTACGCCTTCAACATGTACGATGCGACGGTCTCAGTCGGGGTGAACAACCTGTTCGACGAACAGCCGCCCGCTTCCTATGCAAACGCGCCGATCAACTACGACATCTACACCTATGATGCCCGGGGTCGCAGCGCCTACGTTCGCGTCGGATTGCAGTTCTAGGATCCAGGTTCCGGCATGACGGACGTGAATGGCCCATCCCCGACCGCGCGACGGGGATGGCTGGACCGGGTGGAGCGGCTGGGCAACGCCTTGCCCGACCCGGTCTTCATCCTGGCGGGATGTGTCGGCGTGCTGGTCATCGTGTCCGTCATCGCAGCGGGCGCCGGCTGGAGCGCGGTCAATCCGGCGACGGGCGAGCGGCTTGTCACACAGAGTCTGCTGTCGCCGGAGAACGTCGCCAAACTGCTGGTCGACATGCCGGAAACGCTGACGCGATTCCCGCCGCTGGGGCTGGTGCTGGTCGTCATGCTGGGCGCGGCGGTGGCCGAGCGATCGGGGCTGTTCGCGGCGCTGCTGGGCGGAGGCGTTCGTCGGTTGCCGACGCGGTTCCTGAGCCCTGCGGTCTTCGTCATCGGCCTTTTCTCGCACCATGCGGCGGACGCGGCCTATGTGGTTCTGATCCCCCTGACGGCACTGGTGTTCGCGAGGGCGGGGCGGCATCCCCTGGCGGGCGTGGCGATCGCCTATGCGGGCATCTCGGGAGCCTTCGCGGGGAATATCATCCCCGGCCAGTTCGACCTGCTGATGCTGGGCATTACGGCGCCGGCCGCGCAGCTGATCGACCCGGGTTATGGCGTGAATCCGCTGGGGAACTGGTGGTTCACCCTGGCCATCGGTGTCCTGTTCACCCCCATCGCCTGGTTCGTGACGGACCGGATCATCGAGCCGCGCCTCGGCAAATGGTCAGGGCAGTTTCCGGAAGGCGTGGCCGAGACCGACGACATGGGCGTGCTCGATGCGCGCCAGCGAAAAGGCCTGATGCTGGCCGGTATGGTGGCGCTGGCGATAGTGGGCCTGTTCGCTGCATTGACGCTGTGGCCCGGAGCGCCGCTGATCGATGCGGAGGCGGTCGGGCCGAAGCGGCTGGCACCCTTCTACGGAGCCCTGGTTGCGGCTTTCATGCTGTTGTTCCTCGGCTGCGGCTGGGCCTATGGCGCGGCAGCCGGGACGGTCACCAGCCACCGGACCCTCGTCCGGATGATGGGAGAGGGGATGCGCGACATCGCTCCCTATATCGTGCTGGCCTTCTTCGCCGCCCACTTCGTCGCCATGTTCTCCTGGTCGAACCTGGGGCCCGTACTGGCTGTGAAGGGCGCCGAGGCGCTGACCGCCCTGTCCATGCCCAAGCCGCTTTTGCTGGTGTCCCTGCTGGGCATTTCGTCCGGTCTGGATCTGGTCATCGGTTCGGCCTCGGCCAAATGGAGCGCGATGGCGCCGGTCGTTGTGCCGATGATGATGCTGCTGGGCGTCTCGCCTGAGATGACCACGGCCGCTTTCCGGATGGGCGACTCGATCTTCAACATCGTCACGCCGCTGGCCAGCAACTTCCCGCTGGTGCTTATCATAAGCCAGAGGTGGAAGCCCGATTTCGGCATCGGATCGATGATCGCCCTGATGCTGCCCTACAGTATCGCCTTCGGTCTGGCAGGGATCGCGCTGGTGACGCTTTGGGTGTCGCTGTCCCTGCCGGTCGGTCCGGGCGCGCCGGCAACCTACAGGTTGCCGCCGATCGCCATTGCCGCGCCGGCGATCCCATGAGCGCCGTCCCCCATTCGAGGCCAGGCGACGACATCGTGGTCCTGCGCGATATCATGGCTGCGATGCGCGACGGTGTGCGTCTGGCGGCCGACATCTATCTGCCGGTCGGTCCGGGTCCGTTCAGCGTCATCCTTGAGCGGACGCCTTACGACAAGCGGGGCACGAACCACGCTGACCGCACGGCCGCCGATCCGACCCTTCGTTCCAAGCCCGAGGTCGCCGCCGATTTTGCGCGCGCGGGATACGGCTACGTCCTGCAGGATTGCCGGGGGCGTTCGGCCTCCGAAGGCGTCTTCTCCAAATATCTGAACGAGGCCGACGACGGCTACGACACCCTCAGCTGGATCGCGGATCAGCCCTGGTGTGACGGGCGGATCGGTATGACGGGCCTGTCCTATTCTGCCCATGTCCAGGCGGCCGTGGCGGCGCTGGGGCATCCCGCTCTGGCAGCGATGTTCATGGATTCCGGAGGCTTCTCCAGCGGCTACCACAGCGGCATCCGTCAGGGCGGTGCCTTCGAGCTGAAGCAGCTGACATGGGCCTACAAGCACGCGCTTCAGGCGCCTGCGACCTCCGTCGATCCCGCGCGGCGCGCTGCGCTGGAGGCCGAGGACATCGGCGCGTGGATGCGGGTGAACCCCTGGCTGCGCGGCTATTCGCCGCTGGTCGCCGCGCCGGAATACGAAGACTTCATAGTGCGGCTATGGGCGCGCGAGACCTTCGGACCCTTCTGGACCCAGCCCGACCTGTGCGCCTCCGCCCACTACGCGCGGTTCACGGACGCGCCAATGGTGTTCATGAGCAGCTGGTACGATCCCTATGCGCTGGCGGCGACCGAGAATTTCGCCGCGCTCAGCCGGATGAAGGCTGGGCCGGTGCGTCTGGTGATGGGGCCGTGGACCCATGGGCAGCGCTCCGTGACATGGGCCGGAGACGCTGACTTTGGACCGGAAGCCACCCTGGACGGCCACGTGGCGGACGACTACCTGCGCCTGCGGCTGGACTGGTTCGACCGATATCTGCGCCGGGATCCGGCCGCGTCCGATCCGCTCCTGTCGCCGGTCAGGCTGTTCATCATGGGCGGAGGCAGCGGTCGTCGGACGGCCGAGGGTCGGCTCGATCACGGCGGGCGCTGGCGCGACGAGCCGGACTGGCCGCCGCCCGAGGCGGAAGCCACGACCTTCCACCTGTCCAGCGACGGGGGACTGTCGCGCGTCGTTCCCGAGACCGGGCAACGCACCTGGCGGCACGATCCGGGCAATCCCGTACCCACGATCGGCGGCGCCATTGCCTCGGGCGCGCCCCTGATGGTGGCAGGCGGATTCGACCAACGGGAGCGCTTCAATCTCTACGGCGGTTCTGTGCCGGGCAGGGCGCTCGTCGACCGCGACGACGTGATCACCTTCCAGACCGAAGTCCTGACCGAAGCCGTGGAGGTTACCGGTCCCGTGTCGGCGCGGCTGTGGATTTCGGCCAGCGCGCTGGATTGCGACGTCATGATCAAGCTGGTCGATGTCTATCCGCCCAATGCCGACTACGCCGATGGCTATGCGCTGAACTTGACCCATGGCGTGCTGCGCCTACGCTTCCGTGACGGGTTCGAGGCCGCGCACCCGATGCGGCCGGGGGAAGTGTATGGCATCGACATCAAGGCCTTCCCGACTTCGAATCTGTTCGTGGCCGGCCATCGGATCCGGCTGGACGTATCGGCGAGCAACTTCCCGCATTTCGACGTCAACCCGGGCACGGGCATTCCGGCCGGAGAACCGAGCGAGCCCGTCATCGCGATCTGCGCTGTGCACTTTGGGCCCGATACGCCGTCGCATGTGGTTCTGCCCATCCGGTCCGGCGCCTAGGGTCAGGCCATGACGCCGGACGCCGACGGCCGTCAGACGATCCGCCTCAGGGCGCTCCGGATCTTCCACGCGATCGTCCGGCTGGGCTCCGTGACAAGCGCCGCCCGCTCGCAGGACCTGAGCCAGCCGGCCGCGAGCCGGTTGCTGGCGCAGCTCGAGCGTGACGTGGGATTCGAACTGTTCCACCGCGACCGGGGACGGCTTCTGCTGACGGCCGACGGCCTGTTGCTCCACCAGGAGGTGGAACGTGCGCTCGATAACGTCGACCGCGTCCAGTCGCTGGCCCGCGACATTTCGGACTTCCGGGTCGGTCACCTGCGCCTTGTCGCACCGCCCAGCATTCTGGAAGCGATCCTGCCGGACATGATCCAGCGCTTTCTGGAACAATACCCGCAGGTGCATCTGTCGATCGACTCCCACGGGGTCGAGGTCGCCAAGGCGATGATCGCGTCGCGGGCGGTGAACGCCGGGTTCGTCAAATTGCCGCACAATCGGGCGGATCTTCGGACCGAGACAGTGCTGGTCAGCGAGAGCGCCTGCGTCCTGCCGTCCAGTCATCCGCTGGCGTCACAGGAGACGATCGCGGCGGCGGACATGCGCGGCATCCCGCTGATCCTGCTGGGTCAGGGGCAACGGTTTCGCGCCCAGGTCGAGGCCGCCTTCGCGGACGCAGGCGTGGTGCCGCGGGTGAAGGTCGAGACCCATACGATCGCCTCGGCCTGTGCGCTCGCGTCGCGCGGCGTAGGCGTAGCCATCGTCAATGAGCGGCTGGCGAAGGCCTATGTCCGGGACGGCACGGTCCTCAGGAGATTCACGCCCGGTATTCGCCATGAGTACGGCTTCGCGACCTCCGCCAACTCTGGGCCGGATCGCCTCGCTGATGCCTTTCTCGGTGTCGTCCGGGCCAATCTGCCGAAGCAGGATCATGCTCAGGACCCATTCATGTGATACAGAAACCCGCCGATCCGTCAGCCCCGCACGGGTGAAAGGATCCCGGCGCTATCGCGTGCGACGACCCAGGTCGACAGGGTGCTGGCGACATAGGGCCTGGCCAGGATGGTCGAGACGGTCTGAAGCTTCGCCTCGGCTCGCTCGGGCGTCAGGGTCAGCAGGACATAACCCTTGGCCGTCTGGTCGCAGAACACGACCTCCTCGTTATTCGCAGACAGAAGCGGCCCCAGCGGCAGGGGCGCGACCGCGTCGCCGGGCGACGGGCTGGAGATCGCCGAGGTTCCGAACTCGACCGCGCGACGGTCCCCGGCCGCGTCCTTCAGGTCGTTGACCCAGTAGGCGTGGCTGTCGCCGGCCAGGACGATCGGCTGGACGCCCGCCTCCTTGAAGGCCGCATAGAGACGCTCGCGCCCGGCCGGATAGCCGTCCCAGCTGTCGAGGCTGAAGGGCACGCCCAGCCTGTAGAGCTGGATCATCTGGCGAAGCCCGGCGCGGACCTCCTCCGGCAGACCGCCGATCATGCCCTCGATCTGGGCTTCCGACGCGATCTTCGTGACGTCCGGACCCATAACCCGGGCCATCACGACCTGATTACCGAGCACCTGCCACGGTTTGTTCGCCGACTTCGACGCCGCCAGCACGCCCTTCAGCCAGTTGCGTTGCGCATCGCCCAGCAGGTCTCGGTCCGGGGCGTTCAGCGTCGCATTGAAGGCGACGAGGTCGGGCACGCCGCCGACCATCGGCATGTCTGTGGCGTAGTCGAGTTGCTTGTTGCGGGCCATCAGGCGTGTCTCGACCATGGCCAGGGTCGCCAGGTCGCCGAACTCGAAGCTGCGGTTGATGGCGTCCAGACCCAGTCCGGCGCGCGGCTCACGGATCGGCATCCATTCGTAGTAGGCGCGCAGGGCGATGGCCTTGCGGGCGGCGTAGTCGCCCTCGGTCGCATCGGTGTGGTTTTCGGCGCCCATGGACCAGGCGTCGTTGGCGACCTCATGGTCGTCCCAGACGCAGATGAAGGCGGCGCGGGCATGGGCGGCCTGCAGGTCCGGATCCGATTTGTACTGGGCGTGACGCAGTCGATAGTCCTCGAGCGTCAGAATCTCATGCGGCGGCTGCGGGATGCGGCTCAGGGCCGCGCCGGTGGACAGGCCGTAGTCGTCGGGCGCTGCACCGTATTCGTAGATATAGTCGCCCAGGTGCACGACGGCGTCGAGGCGCGGCTCTTTCGAGAGGGCGTCATAGGCGTTGAACAGGCCGCCCGGGTAGAGCTGGCAGGAGGCCACGCCCAGGACGACATCGGCGATCGCGCCGACGGGCAGGGTGCGCACCCGGCCGACGGGCGAGACCACGTCCCCGGCGATGAAGCGGTAGAAATACTCTGAGCCGGCCTCCAGCCCCTGGCCGTCGAGGTCATGTTTGACGGTGAAGTCGCGGGTGGCACGGGCGCACAGGCCGGACGAGGTGCGGACCTTGTCGGCGAAGCCGGCGTCGCGCGCGATCTCCAGCGTCACGTCGATGTCGGCGCCCGAGGCGTCTGCGGGGGTTACCCGGGTCCAGAAGATCGCGCCGGTCGGCGTCGGATCGCCGGAGGCGACCCCGTGCAGGAAGGCGATCGCCGGGGCCTGGGTCGGGGCGGCGAAGGCGGGCGCTGCAACGGAGCCGGCCCCGATCAGGCCCAGAAGACTGCGGCGGTCGATGCTCATGGCGGGCTCCGGCGGAAACAGGAAACGGCACCCCGGCGAACCGGGGCGCCGTCGAGACAGGCGTAGTCTAGTACCGGACGCTGACGGTCGCGCCGTAGGTCCGGGGCTCGCCGGCGATGAAGGTGGGCAGGCCCAGGCTGTCGCCGGTGTTGCCGGCGTCCTTGATGAACGCTTCGTCCAGCAGGTTGTCGCCGAACGCCTCGATCGACCAGTTGGCGTCGGTCGGGACATAGCGAACGCGCAGGTTCAGCAGGCCGTAGCTGTCCTGGAACTCGTCGACGATCCGGTCCGGCACGAAGCCGGTGGTCTGCAGGTTGGTCCGGTCGTTGTTGTCGTCGAAGAAGACCTGCGACTGCCAGCTGTAGGTCGGCTGGATTTCGAAGGCGCCGCCCGTGACAGGCACGATCACCAGGGCACCGACCGAGACGCGGTGGTCGGGCGACAGACGGAAGCGATTGCCGTCGCGGGCACCCGTCGTGAATCGCGCGTGGTTGTAGCCGTAGGTGGCGAACAGATCGAGCCAGTCGGCGGCGGCGTAGTTGACCTGACCCTCGAAGCCGTAGGCCTCGGCCTCACCCGCGTTGGTGGTGATGAACTGGGTGCCGACCTGTTCCGTCGTCTGGAAATTCTCGTACTGGTAGGCATAGACGGCACCGTCCACCCGCAGGCGGCGGTCCATCATCGCCGACTTGAAGCCGACCTCGTAGCTGTCCACCGTCTCGGCCGGGACCTCGGTGAAGATCGGCGCGCCGAAGGGCGTGGACGGCACGGTCACGGCCAGCACCGCCGGACGGCGGCCGCGGGCGTAGGTGGCGTAGAGGCTGGCGTCGTCTGACACGGCGTAGCGGCCGGTCAGACGATAGGTCAGGCCGTCGTCTTCCAGGTCACGGGCCGTCACCCCGCCGTTGCCGGCCGTGGGCTGGAAGGTCAGGCCGAACAGCGGGAAGGCGGCGGACGCGGGCGCGTTGGCGGCACCCGGCGTGGCCAGCTGGACCACCAGGCCGTTGGTGAAGGCCCCGAGCCCGGCGGCCTGGGCCAGGGCGGCCGGTGTGCCGACCCTGATCAGGGCGTTGATCTGGCCCTGCAGCTGCTGCACTGCCAGCAGGCCGCCGGCGATGGAGCGGCCGTTCAGGACCGAGGAGCCGAACTCCGTGGTCTTCTCATCAGAGGTGTAGCGAATGCCGGCGGCGAACTCGAGCCGGTCGGTGGGCTTCCAGGTCAGGTCGCCGAAGACGTCGAACGACTGCAGCTCGGTGCTGGTAGCGGCCGTCTCGATGTGGCTGGCCTTCAGGTTGTTCGCGATGCCGGCGCGGGCCGCGGTCGGGATGCCGAGGCCGGCCAGCAGCGGCTGCAGGAAGGCCTGCGACGCATAGACCGAGCGGGGCAGGGCGGTCGGCAGGACGGCCAGCGGCGTGCCGTCCAGGATGCCTGCCAGCTGGGCCAGGGCCAGACGCTCGTCGATCTCGATCGGCGAGGACGACTGGTTTTCTTCGCGGAAGTAGCTGGCCCCGACGAAGCCCGAGAAGGCGCCGCCGTTGTCCCAGTTCACGCGGAGCTCCTGGCTCCACTGCTCGCCGTCGGAGATGCCGATGCCGGTCAGGATCGGCAGGGAGATGCCGTCCGGATCAAAGGTCTCGGCCGTCTCGAAGGTGCGGTAGGCGCTGACCGAGTTCAGGGTCAGGCTGTCCGACAGGTCATAACGGACCAGACCGGTGACGCCCCAGACTTCGCGGTCGATGCCCAGCTCGCTGCCGCCCGGGATGGTCGAACCCGGGGTCAGGGCGGCGCCGGAACCGGCCTGGCGGTCCGTGCTCAGGACCGCGCCTGTGTTCGGATCCTGCGGGTTGTAATAGATCGAACGGAAGCTGACGCCCGAAGGATTGTCCTGCTGGTAGTTGGCGATCACGTCGAAGCGCAGGGCGTCCGAAGGCTCGAAGGCCGCCAGGGCGCGGAAGGCCTGGGTGTCGACGCCATTGTAGTCACGGCCGCCGAGACGGTTGTCGACATAGCCGTCGCGGGTCTTCAGTCGGGTGGCGAAGCGGACCGCGGCCGTGTCGCCGAGCGGCGCGTTCAGCATCAGCTCGACCATGCGGTAGTCGTAGTTGCCGATGGCGGCGCGGCCTTCGGCCTCGATGCCGTCGATGTCGGCCTTGTTCTGGATCACGTTGATCGCGCCGATCAGGGCGCCGCGTCCGTACAGGGTCGACTGCGGGCCCTTGGAGACCTCGACACGCTGGACGTCGAACAGTTCGACGAAGGCACCGGGCGCGCGCGAGATGGAGACGCCGTCCTGGTAGATCGACACGCGCGGCTCGTCCGAGGCACCGGTCGAATCCGAGGTCAGGCCGCGGATCACGAAGCCCGGATTGTTCGGCGACTGGTTCTGTACCAGCAGGCCAGGGACAAAGGCCGACAGTTCCTCGAAGTCCTGAACGCCGAGCCCGTCCAGGAACTCGCCGCTGTAGGCGGTCAAGGCGAACGGAACCTCGATCGGATCCTGGGCGCGCAGCTGGGCGGTGACGATCACCTCTTCCAGCTGGGACGTCTGGTTGTCTGACACCTGGGCATTGGCCGAGGTGGCGAGCGCGCACGCGGCGGCGCAGCCCATGAGAATGGTCCAGGTGTGAGTGCGATTGAACATGAGCAGCCCCTGTTTCTGTCACGCCTCTAGCCTCGCTTGGCAGCGCCTGTGCGACGGGGCGGTGATGCGCCTGTGACGCTTGGGCCGTGGACGGAAGAGTCGGCGATCTGCGGCGGAGTTGGTCAGGAGTAGCGCGGTGCTGTTCGTCCGTGAATCAGGCCCCGGATCCAAACGAGAGCATGATTCAGAGACAGGTCAGCCGTCTTCATCGACGCCTGCAACTACGGGCGACGCCGGACGACCTTGAAGGGCCTGCCCCCTGCGAGTTCATCCGCAAACTGAGGAAAAAAGCTGTGGGCGATTCAGGGTTGACCCGATCCGCCAGAGGCTGGGACCAAACACCTGGAACACATGGTTAACCCCGGCTGTTTAGCCTGCGTCAGTTATCGCCCGGCTATGTGAGAGCCTCGCGGACGCAAGGAGGGCATCCATGCCGTTGAAGCTGTCTTTGAAGCCGGGGGAGAAGTTCGTTCTGAACGGAGCCGTCGTGCAGAACGGCGATCGTCGCGGCGTGCTGATCCTGCAGAACAAGGCATCCGTCCTGCGCGAGAAGGACATCATGCAGCTGGAGGAAGTCACCACGCCTGCCAAGCGCATCTATTTCCCGGTCATGATGATGTACCTGGACGAAAGCTCCGCATCCAAGGTCTATGACGAGTTCGTCACCCGCCTGACCGAGTTCATGAGTGCGACGCGAAATCCCGAAATCATGGCCGAATGCGTCTCGACGTCGAAACACGTGATGGCGCGCGAGTATTACAAGGCTCTGATGAGCGCGCGGAAGATCGTCGACTACGAGGAAAGCCTGATCTGATGTTGAAGGCTTACGCCCAGGCTTCGAACCGCACGGAGACTCCGCGCGAGATGGAGTATCGCCTGTTCGGCCAGGTTACGCGCGCCCTGATGCACGCCGCGACGGTCGACAAAAGCGACGTGAAGACCCGCATCGACGCCCTCGACTGGAACCGGCGTCTCTGGTCCGTCCTGGCCACCGACTGCTCCGACAGCGACAATCAGCTGAACAATCCTCTCAAGGCCCAGATCATCTCGATCAGTCTGTTCGTTGGACGCCATTCCTCGGCCGTCATGCGCGGCGAGGAGGATTTTGAGCCGCTGATCGACATCAATCGTTCGATCATGCAGGGCCTGGCCCCGCAGGGTTCGCCGGCGGCTTAAGCCCCGTTCGGGTGGGCAAAGTACGGCGCTGACCGGCGAGAAATTGCCGAGCGCCGGAACTGCCGGATAATTTTCCCAATCCTTTCAATCTGATCGGCCCGGCGCGGTCCTTGCGAGACCGCGCGCAGGACCAGAACCGGTTCAACGGCCAGAAGGCCGCTCCCCCGACCAGAATGGAAGGACTCTACCCATGGCCAACTCGGTCAACACCAACCTTGGCGCGATGATCGCGCTGCAAAACCTGAACGCCACCAACGTCGAACTGTCGGCGACCCAATCCCGGATCAACACCGGCAAGAAGGTCGCCAACGCCAAGGACAACGGGGCCATCTGGGCGATCGCCCAGGGCCAACGGGCCGATATCGGCGCCCTGGGGGCGGTCAAATCCTCGCTCGACCGCGGCGTATCGGCGGTGGACGTGGGACTGGCGGCCGGCGAGAGCATCTCTGATCTCTTGCTGCAACTGAAGGAGAAGGCACTGGCGGCGACGGACCGGTCGCTGCAGACGGCATCGAGGGCCGCCCTGAACGAGGACTTCAAGGCCATCCGCGACCAGATCAACACCGTTGCCAATAACGCCGACTTCAACGGGATCAACCTTTTGAAGACCGGCGCGACCGGCTTCGCTGCTCTGGCCAACGCGGCGGGCTCGGCCACGTTGACAGTCGCCCCCGAGGTGCTGGCGCTGGGGTCGACGAGCGTCACCGTCACGACGACCACGACCATCGGCACCTCGACCCTGGCCACCACGGCCCTGGGTCTGGTGAACGCCTCGATCAACAACGTCTCGGCCGCTCTTGCGCGTCTGGGTACGAAGTCGAAGGCCCTGGATACCCATCGCACCTTCGTCGGGAAACTGACGGACTCGCTGGAATCCGGTGTCGGCAATCTGGTGGACGCCGATCTGGCGAAAGAAAGCGCCAAGCTCCAGTCGCTGCAGACGAAGCAGCAACTGGGCGTCCAGGCGCTGGGCATCGCCAACCAGGGCCCGCAAGTTCTCCTGTCGCTGTTCAGGAACTAGGTGCAGGACGCCCGGGGTTCGCCCCGGGCGTCTTTCTTTGTGGGGCACTATCGCTCGCTGCTTGAGCGCGTTGGCCGGGGCACTATCGCTCGACGCGCGGCGTCTCGCTGCTTGAGCGCGGACGCGACGACTCTTTAACCTTTAGGTAACTGAATTCGCGAACCTTGGCCTCTTTCAATCTGGAGATGTCCGATTCTGAACGCTCTCGCCGTCGCCTTCGCCCTCGTTGCCGCGGTGCCCCTCCAGACCGATGAAGCGCTCGATCGCTATTCGCTCGAACTGACCGTGATCCATGCAGGCGTGCAGACCGTGGGGGCGCGCACAGTGCTGGTCGAGGACAGTTCCGCCAATGTCACCGTACAGGACGCGGTCGGCCTGTTCGAGATGAACGCCCAGCTGTCGCCGGTGCAAGGCGACGGCGACGACGACACCCTGGCCCTGACGGTCTCGATCATTGACGGCGACGCTCAACCCTTCGAACAGAACCTGACCCTCAAACGCGGCGGCGACTTCACCATCGAGGTCGGTCAGGAAGGCCCCGATGGCGTCATGTTCGAAGGCGTGAAGATCCTTCTGACGCCGCTGGCCGCCGATGATTGACGAGCAGCCAGACACCCCCCAACTTGTAGGTCCTGTTCAACAGTCGAAAGGAGGTGATCAAGTGATCTCATTGTCCCAAACCCGTACGGTGACCGAAGCCTGGTCCTGTCGCGAGGTCCGGGCCTGATGACTTCCTTTGCGCGCCAACGCCCCTTGGGCGGCTTGAGCGCAGAGTCAGGCTGAGTATCGGTCAGGCCGTCACGCGGTCAGACAATGAGGCCTGCCGGAGCGATCCGGCGGGCCTTTTTGTTGGTGATCAGGCGAACAACCCCTGGATCCACTGCCAGGCTTCGAGGAACCAGCCGGCGCTGGCGAGGAACAGGCTGGAAATCAGCGCCCAGGCCGCCCAGACGAAGACGCAGAAGCCGGCGACGCCGAACCAGGCCGCGCCGATCAGGAGGCCGTCGCGCTGCATCAGGCCGAAGCCGAACAGGGCCACGAACAGCGACGGGAACAGATTTCCGCCGAAGAGCGGAAGCATGACGATGATGCTCAGCAGCGTCGTGACCAGGCCGATCAGGACCTCGGCCACCTCGCTGCTCATGATGCCGAGGCGCGGCCTCGACAGTTTCTCGACGAACAGAAGCGGCTTGCGCACCTTGTCGATGGTGGCGCGGTAGTTGTCGCGCGGCAGGCTGGACCTCAGCGCCCATTTCGGCATCCACAGCTGGTCGCGGCGGATCAGCAGCTGCAGGCAGATCAGCAGCATGGGGGCACCCAGGATCGTGGTCGAGCCGGGGATGGGGGACGCGATGGCGTTGATCAGGCCGAAGAAAACCATCAGGGCGCCGAAGCCGCGCTCTCCAAAGGCATTCACCAGCTCGCCGAGATAGAGTTTCGGATCGTCCTTGGCCCCGATGTCGTCGAGCACCCGCGAGAAGGGCCTGTGGTCGCTCTGATAGTCGTAGTCTGGCATCAGGAACGGGCTCGGCGGGGGATGACGACGATCTAGGCGCGACCATGCCGCGTCGCCACTTAACATTCTTACAGAACTACAAAACCTGACCGAACCAGTCGAATCCGGCGCGGAAACCGGCGAGGACGAGATGCCAGGCGATGAACAGGACGGCGGCCGTCACGCCGGTCATGACCCAGCCCAGCAAAACCGCCAGGCCGTCCCTCTGCATGACGCCCAGTGCGAAGAAGCCGATGGCCACGGCCGGGATCAGGTTTCCGCCGAAGACCGGCAGGACGAGAATGGCGGCCAGGGCCAGACAGGCCAGGCCGATCAGGCCCTGACCCAGTCGGCCGGTCAGGACATACAGCCGCGGCCGTGACAGAGCCTCCGAGAAGCGGATGATCTTCATCAGGCGGCCGCTGAGGGTCTTGAAGGTCTCGCGTTTCACCGAGGCGTGGGCGAGCCATTTGGGCAGCCAGAGGCGATCCCGGCCCCAGGCGAGTTCGGCCGACAGGAACAGCAACGGCGCGCCGGTCAGGGTGGTGCCGCCGGGCGGCCAGGGCAGCATGTTGACGATGGCGAACAGCAGCATGACCGCGCCGAACGCTCGCTCGCCGAACGCCTCGACGATCTCGCCGAGGAACAGCTTCTCGCCCCCATGGGCGCCCAGCCGCTCCAGAGTGTCGGAGAAACGGCGGGGGCGGCCGGTCGAGGTCTCCGTCAGGCTCATGGAATGACCCTAGGGCCGGGAGGCGACGGTTGCGAGCCGGTCAATCGCCGCCTTCAGTCATCGACTTGCACGGGTTTGGCATCGCGCTTCGTTTGGGCGAAACCCTTGAGCTGTGTCTCGGGCGTGGACGCCTCCATTCGACTTCGGAGTATCGCCTTCGGGACGGCGACGGGGCCTTCTGCCGGGCATGACAGGCTCGTTCTCTTGAGCCTTCAACGGCAAGACGGGCGGCCGTGTTCCTTCACCCCAAGTTTGCCTGTAGCCACTCAGCGGCAAAGTAGCGTCGTTCATTGAAGGTCAGGTTATCACCGTCTTGCAACGCTGCAGCAGCCAGTTCGGGCAGATCTTCACAGAAGCGTTGGTAAAGCGCCCAGATTGCAGCTTCGCCGGGTATCAACTGCCCACGCCTTACTTGATGGGAAAGCCAAGCGCGCGTCTGGTTGGACGCCAGCTGTGGACTGCAATCATGGGCTCGGATGTCTTGCCCGGCGATGTCCGACAAGGCCCGCTGGTAACGAAACGCTTCGCGATCAAAGATCGTACATGCCTTCTTGCTGCTCCAACCTTCACCGAAGCGCTGCGCGCCAAGGAACAACCCAAGTTCAAACGGCATGTTGAAGCGTGGCAAGCCGTTGTCCAACTCCATGAACGAGATGTCGTGAACGCCCAAACGACAGTCGCGGATCAGGTCCGCAATCTTGTCCATTCGAGCTTGGCCCGCATCATCTAGTTCCCGGGCGCACCTAGGCGCAAAACCGCAAGCCTGAACCGTGAACACAATGGCGTTGAATAGGTCCCGGCGATCCGGAGTGAACGGGGCATTGATGAAGACAGACTTGCGATAGCCGTTCGGCGCTCTCGCCACGAACGTGCTACTTCTTCTTCGCGAGCGTGGCTGCCAAACGCGTTTCTTTTACGCCTTTGGGGGGAGCAAACTCAACAATCCTAAAGCCTGTGCCCGTGGTTGTTTGGCCGATAGGACCGGTGAACTGTCCTGAAACGGCACTGCGCTTCACCCATCCTGAATAGTGGTTGGCCGATTTGCTCATAGGCGAAAGATAACATCGTTGAGTTGAATATGAAATGGCTACCCCAGCAGCTCCCGCCCGATCAGGAACCGCCGGATCTCGTTCGTCCCCGCGCCGATGTCGTAGAGTTTGGCGTCACGGACCAGCCGCTCGACCGGCCATTCTTTGGTGTAGCCGGCGCCGCCCAGGGCCTGGACGGCCTCAAGCGAAACCTTCACCGCGTTCTCGGAGGCCAGCAGGATGGCGCCGGCGGCGTCATAGCGCGTTGTCTTGCCCTGATCGCAGGCGCGGGCGACAGCATAGACATAGGTCCGGGCCGAGTTCAGGGCGACGTACATGTCGGCGACCTTGGCCTGCATCAGCTGGAACGAGCCGATGGCCTTGCCGAACTGTTTGCGCTCGCGGACGTAGGGCAGGACGACGTCCAGCGCAGCCTGCATGATCCCCAGAGGTCCGCCCGCCAGGACGGCGCGCTCATAGTCCAGACCGCTCATCAGAATGCCGGCGCCGCCGCCGATCGGGCCCATGACGTTCTCTTCCGGGACCTCGCAGTCCTCGAACACCAGTTCTGCGGTGTCGGAGCCGCGCATACCCATCTTGTCCAGCTTCTTCGAGACGCTGAATCCCTTCATCCCCTTCTCGATCAGGAAGGTTGTGACGCCGCCGTTGCCGTCGCCTGTGCGGGCATAGACGACCAGGGTGTCGGCTGTCGGGGAGTTGGTGATCCAGAATTTGGTCCCGTTCAGGACGTAACGGTCGCCCTTCTTTTCCGCCCTGGTCCGCATCGACATGACGTCGGAGCCGGAGCCCGCCTCCGACATGGCCAGCGACCCCAGATGTTGGCCGGAGATCAGCCCGGGCAGGTATTTCGCTTTCTGTTCGGCGTTGCCCCAGCGGCGGATCTGATTGACGCACAGGTTGGAGTGGGCACCGTAGCTGAGGCCGATCGAGGCGGAGGCGCGGGAGACTTCCTCCATCGCCACGACGTGCTCAAGGTAGCCCATGCCGAGGCCGCCGTCCTCTTCGGGCACGGTGATCCCATGCAGGCCCAGCTCGCCCATCTCGGGCCAAAGGTCGCGGGCGAAGGTATTGGTCTCGTCGATCTCGGCGGCGCGGGGCGCCAGGCGGTCGGCGGCCCAGCGGGCGGTGGTCTCGCGGATCATGTCGGCGTTCTCGCCGAGGCCGAATTCCATCGATTGGGGTGCGTTCGGAATGCTCATGCGAGCGGGGTAGCACGATCCCGCGTGACGAGGGGAGGGGGGTGCAGAGCGGGGGTCAGTCTCCGCCCGGCAGACCGAAGCGACGGTAAAGGTTGATCGACGAGACGCCGACACAGGCCAGGCCGATCAGGGCCAGGACCCAGCCGATCAGGGTCAGCTCATTGCCCCCGGATTGCTCCGCCGCGCGCCGGAAGGCCGCCATCGAGGCGCCGAAGGACACCAGACCCACGCCGCCCATGAAGATGAAGGGGCCGGTCTCGCTCCAGTCGAAACGTGCGGGCGGCTCGAACTCGATGTCGTTGCGCAGGATCGACCCACCCTGGGTCAGAGCGAGGTCCTCGCCGAATAGATTGGTCTCTGAGGCGTCCGGTGCGTCGCGTTCCTCGGGCGTCCACAACGGGCGCTCGATGGCGGGCTCCGGGGCGTCCTCCGACGGGGTCAGGACCAGTTCGACCGGAGTCGACGGTGCCAGAACGGGCTCCGGGGTCTGCTCGGGCGCGATCAGGATCAGTTGGGGGATCGGTGCGGGATCGACGGCGGCCGGTTCTACCGCAACCGACTGTGTCTCGATGACGACAGGCGCGGACCGATCGGCGTCGGGCCTGCTGTCGGTCAACTCTGGCGCGGGGACTTCGACCACCGAACGGGCGATCGTGCGAACCTCGGGCTCGACGGGCGCTTCGCGCGGTGTCGCCGGCTGGAGGAAGGGCAGGGGGCCGACCATTGCCGCGCTGTAGGGCGCGTAGCGGGTCGCAGTCAGGACGACGGGATCAAGGACCGGGGCAGGAGCGGGAGTCGGCTCCCGGGCGGGTTCGACCTCGGCCGGGGCGTCAGCCACTGGGTCAGGGGCGTATGGCTCGTCGCTCGAATGTTCTTCTGCGGGTTCCGGCGGGACGGCTTGAACTTCGTACGGGGTATCGGCCGGAGGATTGTCGTTGGAGAGTGCCGGCGGCTCGTCGACCTCGACCAGACCGGCGGTCGGCTCGCCCAGCAGGGCTGCGACGGCGGCGCTTCGCGGGTCGATCGCGGTGGCGATCTCCACGTCCTGGGCCGGAACAGTGTCGGTCGTCGTCACGGTCTCTGCCGGGATCTCGACCTCAACCTCTGCCGGTGGCGCTGAGACAGCGGGCGGAGGCAGGGGAGCAGACAGCAGGTCGGACAGGGCGACCGGTGCCAAAGGGTTGGCCACGAACAGGGCGCGCTCGGCGGCTCGGCGGCGAAGGGCGGTTTCGGGCAGGGCTGGCTCAGGCCATCCCATCATGGCGTCCGCGGCCTCCCTGGGCGAACCGGCATTCAGGCGCTGGCGGACGTCGGAGCCGGCGAACCGGTCAATGCCGACGGAGAAGGCGAAGCTGACGAGGGCGTCGAACTGGTGTTGGTTCAGATCGCCGGGGACGGTGTCATTTACCGTCATCTCCACCGGAAGGAGATCGTAGCGGAGCAGCAGCTCGGCGTCGGCTTCCGACACCGTCGCGCCTTCGCGGGCGGACAGGGTGTGGCCGTAGCCGATGATCCAGCCGCCGTCCTCGCGCCGGATCGCCCGGGGCCTGAAACCCTCGAAGCTCTTGATCAGCACGATCCCCTCGCGGGAGACCTTCAGAGTTTGCCTGGACGCGTCGGACACCGGATTTGACCCAAATCGAGACAGGGCGCGATCGCCCCATGGGGGAGAGAGCAAAGGTCGCGCCGTTCGATGGCGTCTCTACAGCAGGACGATCGTCGCAAGGCCGAGGAAGATAAGGAAGCCGAAGAAATCCGTGGTCGCGGTGACAAAGACGGCTGACGAGACCGCAGGGTCGAACTTCAGCTTGGACAGCGTCAGCGGGGTCAGCACCCCGACGGTGGCGGCGACCATCAGGTTCAGGATCATGGCGGAGGCGATGACGCCGCCCAGCCGCCAGTCTCCCGACCACAGGCCGGCGGCCACGCCGATGAGAGGGGCCAGGACGAACCCGTTCGCCCCGCCGACGACGAACTCGCGCCAGAAGGTCCGGGGGGCGTTGGAGCTGTTCAGTTCGCGCGTGGCCAGCGCCCGGACCGTAACCGTCAGGGCCTGGGTGCCGGCGTTGCCGCCGATGGCAGAAACGATAGGCATCAGGACGGCGAGGGCCACGATCTGCTGGATCGTGGCCTCGAAGACCGAGATGACACTGGCACCCAGAACCGCCGTCGCCAGGTTGATGGTCAGCCAGGGTACGCGGCTGCGGACGATCTCGAACACGCTGGAGCCGCGATCCTCGTCGGACACGCCGGCCAGGCGGAGAATGTCCTCCCGGTTCTCCTCCTGAATGATGTTGACGATGTCATCGACAGTGATCTGGCCAACCAGCCGGCCGGCCGCATCGATCACGGGTGCCGAGATCAGGTGGTATTTCTCGAAGACGTAGGCGACTTCTTCCTGATCTGTGTCGGAGGCGATGGCGTTCACCGGCTCCATCAGGTCGGACAGCTTGACCGTCCGCGCGGCGCGCAGCAGGCCGCTGATCGGAATGCCGCCGACCGGCTTGTTGTGCGGATCGACGACATAGATGTCGAAAAACAACTCCGGCAGGTCCTCGCCCTGGGCCCGGACGTGGTCGATGGTATCGCCGACGCTCCAGAACAGGGGCGCAGCCATCACCTCGCGCTGCATCAGACGGCCGGCGGAGTCCTCTGCATAGCCCAGCGAGCTTTCGATCGCGGCGCGATCGGTCGCCGGCATGGCGGCCAGCACCTTCTCGCGCTGGTCGTCCTCCAGGTCCTCGACGACGGCGGCGGCGTCGTCGGAATCCAGTTCCTGCAGGGCTTCGGCCAGCGTGCCCGGGGCGACGCGTTCCAGCACCTCCTCACGGATGCCGTCGTCGAGCTCCGGCAAGGTCTCGGCCAGCAGTTCGGGCGGCAGCCACAGGACCACCACGCCGCGATGCTCGGCGGTCAGGAAACCCATCAGGTCCGCGACGTCGGCGGGGTGCAGATCTTCCAGCAGGGAGCGCAGCCGCATCCCGTCGCCGTCGTCGGCGGCGTCGACCACCTTCTCCACGAAGGACGCCGTCAGGACATAGTCCTCGTCCAGCGCCTCGTGGTCTTCGTTGACGTCGGGATCGAGAGTGGCGGTTCGTTCGCTCACGCGGGGGCCTCCCTCTCTCGATGTGAATCAGCCTGGTAGTGCCGGATTCTTAGTCCCTAGTCTGATGGTGCGGTCGAGAAGACTCGAACTTCCACGGGTTGCCCCACAGCGACCTCAACGCTGCGCGTCTACCAATTCCGCCACGACCGCTCGCATCGGAGGGGGGCTGATAGCGGAGAGAGTCGGCGGCGTCTAGGCCGCGCCGGCCATGAAGTCGTAGACATCGGCGGGGCGGGTCACGGTGATGGCGATCCGGTCGTCGTGGATCTCGATCTGGCCACGCGCCACCGGGTGGTTGTTGGCCAGGATCCAGACCTCGTCGTGTTCGGACGCATCGAGCGGAATCACCGCGCCCCGACCCATTTTCAGCAGCTGGGACATAGGCAGCACGGAACGGCCCAGTACGATGGACAGTTCGACGTCGACGGCTTCGATCTGGCTCAAGGAATCTCCGGATACGCTGGAGGGTACTGGCGGCAAAACTTGCATTGACGGCCCTCGGCCTCACATTGGGGGCATCATGCTTGCCGAGCCGTTAAGCCCCGCTGTTTCATCGCTGATTCGCCCCGATGGCCGCGCCGTCGAATGGGTCACTGCGCCCGGCCCTGTTCCCTATGAGGACGCCGTCGCCGGGATGGAGGCGCGGGTCGCCCTGATCGCGGCCGGAGAGGCGCCGGAACGGGTCTGGCTGCTGGAGCATCCGCCGCTCTACACCGCCGGGATTTCGGCCAGGGACGAGGACCTGATCGACGCCGGCCGGTTCCCGGTCCACCGGACGGGGCGGGGCGGGCAGTTCACCTATCACGGGCCCGGCCAGAGGGTGGCCTATGTGATGCTGGACCTGAACCAGAGGGGCAGGGACGTGCGCGGCTTCGTGCGGGGTCTGGAACAGTGGCTGATCGGGGCGCTGGGCGAACTCGGGGTGAAGGCCGATGTGCGCGAGGGCCGGGTCGGGGTCTGGGTGGAGCGTCCCCCGGTCCGGGCACCGCTCGGCCGGAAGATGACGACCGGCCCTGTCCCGGATAGGCCCCCCCTCGTCGGCTTCGCCGACACTCCCCCCGCGAGCGGGGGGAGAGAAGACAAGATCGCCGCCATCGGGGTCAAGGTCCGGAAATGGGTCAGCTTCCACGGGATCAGCCTGAACGTCGAACCGGATCTGGATCATTTCGGCGGCATCGTGCCGTGCGGTATCGTCGGGCACGGTGTGACCAGCCTGCTGGACCTGGGCGTCACCGCGACGATGGACGAGGCTGACGCGGCCCTGAAGGCCAGTTTCGTGCGGGTTTTTGGCGCCGTGGGAAATTCCTCGCCAGACGAAACACGGGCTTAACCGCTGGGGTGTACGGCTGCGGACGTCACGGTTGTATCAAAGGTGCGTGCGATGGACGGAGCGACAACGGCACAGAGGCTCGAGGCCCCCGCCTCGATCGCTCCCGCCGACATGTCGACCTTCTTCGACGTCAGCCTGGACATGCTGGTCATCCGCGATCTGGACGGCACCATCCTCAAGGTCAGCCGCTCGTGGGAGACCCAGCTAGGCTGGCGGACCGACGAGCTGGAGGGGACGCGGCTGCTGCGTCTGGTCCATCCCGACGACAGGGCCGCGACCGAACGGAGCGCGACCGAGGTTGAGGCACGCTGGCCCGGCGACCCGATCCTGGGCCAGATCAACCGCTATCGGCATCGCGACGGCTCCTACCGCACCCTGGAATGGCGGGCCCACCGGTTCGGCGACCGCATCTACGGCGTCGGGCGCGACGTGACCGACCGGGTCGCGGCCGACCAGGCGCTCATCAACGCCAAGGCGGCGGCCGAGGCGGCCAGCCTGGCCAAGACCGACTTCCTGGCCAATATGAGCCACGAGATCCGCACCCCCCTGAACGGGGTCATCGGCATCGTCGATTCCCTGCGTCGCACCGCGCTGGACCCAGAACAGCGCGAGATGGTCGATCTGATCCAGGGCGCCGGGGTCACGCTGGAGCGGCTGGTCTCCGACATCCTCGACGTGTCCAAGATCGAGGCCGGGCGGCTCGACTTCGAGTCCCGCCAGTTCGACCTCGGCGAGGCCCTGGCCGGCATCATCGACCTGTCGCACAGCCGCGCCGCCGAAAAGGGGCTGATGTTCGAGGACCGTCAGGGCTCGGGCGCGCGCGGCGTCTTCATGGGCGACAGCACCCGGATCGGCCAGATCGTCAACAACCTGTTGTCCAATGCGGTCAAGTTCACGAGCGAAGGCAAGGTCTCGGTCGACTGGGACGTGAGCGGCGACGAGGTCGGCGAGGGCGTCCTGACCCTCGCCGTGTCCGACACCGGGGTCGGCTTCGACGCCGCCACGGGCGCGACCCTGTTCCAGCGGTTCAACCAGGCCGACACCTCGATCACCCGCCGCTTCGGAGGCACGGGCCTGGGCCTCTCGATCTGCCGGTCCCTGGCCGAGCTGATGGGCGGGAAGGTCGAGGCGCGGTCCTGCCCCGGCGAGGGCTCGACCTTCACCCTGACCCTGCCGCTGCAGCGGGTGGTGGCGCTGGAGGAATACGACGGCCTGGCCGCGCCGGCGGCCATGGGGCCGGTCCCGATCTTCATGCCCGAGCGGTCGCTGCGGGTCCTGCTGGCCGAGGACCATCCGACCAATCAGCGCGTGGTCCAGCTGATCCTGGGCGCGGCGGGGGCCCAGGTCGTCACCGTCGAGAACGGCGCCCTGGCCGTCGAGGCCGTGGGCCGGTCACGCTTCGACGTCATCCTGATGGACATGCAGATGCCCGTCATGGACGGCCTCACCGCCACCCGCGCGATCCGCACGGCCGAGCGCGGCGGGCCGCGCACCCCGATCATCATGCTGAGCGCCAACGCCATGGCCGAGCACCGCTACGAGGCCCTGGCGGCCGGGGCCGACCTGCACGTCGCCAAGCCGGTGACGGCGGCCAGTTTGCTGGCCGGGATCGCCCAGGCGGTGGTGGAATAGGGGCGACGAAAGCGGACCCTGTGAGGGTCTGTTCGGGGTGGGACCTGGTCATCCCCGGCCCGCCCGCCTTGCGCCTAAGCTCCATTCCGCGAAACAGCACGGCGAGCTGGCTGACTGGCTCCTCCGCGCCTGGCCTTCCCGATCATGGCCAGCGCCTGCGCCTTCCTGATGCCGACCACGGGCTTCCGCTACATCAATGCCGAACGGATCGACCTGAGGATCGTGATTGGCATCGCCCTCGGCGGCATTCCGGCCGTCCTGGTCGCCGCCGTCCTGGTCAAGGAAATGCCGATCGAGCCGTTGCGCCGGGCGGTCGTGGTGGTGGTCCTCTACGCCGTCGCCCCGCTGCTGCGGACCGCGAGCAAGGGAGATATCACGAAGGCCTAGTGGCGAACGCGGACATAGTCGCCCGGAGCGGCCACGCCGGCCTTGAGCTTGCCTGAGCCGACCTTGCGCGCCTTGACCTTGTCGTCCTCTGCGGCGGCGTCGAGCCAGCCCTGCCATTCCGGCCACCAGGAGCCGGGCTTCTGCTCGGCACCGGCCAGCCAGGCCTCGGCATCGGCCGGGGCGTCGTCATTGGTCCAGTAGCCGTGCTTGTTGGCCGCCGGCGGATTGATCATCCCGGCGTTGTGGCCTGAACCGCCCAGCAGGAAGCGCGTCGGCCCGCCGAAGAACTGGCGACCGGCATAGGTGTTCTTCCAGGCCGAGACATGATCGTCCTTCAGGGCCACGAACATGATCGGGGTCTCGATGGCCTTGAGGTCCAGCGTCACGCCGTCGATCTGGACGCCGCCGTCCTTGAGCTGGTTGCCGCGCAGGATCTGGCGGCCGTATTCCTTGAGCATCCGCGCCGGGATGCGCGAGCCGTCGTCGAACCACCACAGCAGATCCGAGGCGCGGGCCTCGTCGCCCAGCAGATAGTGGTTCACCACCGACGACCAGATCAGGTCGTTGGCGCGCACCGCCGAGAACAGCTTGGTCAGGTCGTGCGCCTCGACATAGCCCTTCTCGTCAAGATAGCGGTCGAAGGCCTTCAGGTCATCCTCGCCGGTGAAAACCGACCATTCGCCCATGTCGCCGAAGTCGACGAGGGTCGCGATGAGCGTCGCCGAAGCGATACGGTCCGCCCGGCCCATCTGGGCGAGGTATGCCAAGGACATGGCCGACAGGGTGCCGCCGAGACAGTAGGAGACCAGATCCGCGTCCGGCTCGCCCGTGGCCGCCTCGACGGCGTCCAGCGCCGCGATAACGCCGTCCTTCACATAGGAGTCCATGCCGATGTCGGCGTGGCTCTCGTTCGGGTTGGCCCAGGAGATGACGAAGACGGTGTGACCCTGATCCACCAGCCATTTCAGATAGCTGGCCTTGGGCGTCAGGTCGAAGAGGTAGTATTTGTTCACCAGCGGCGGCACGAACAGCAGCGGGCGACGATAGACCTGATCGGTCGTCGGCGCATACTGGATCAGCTCCATCAGGTCGTTCTGGAACACCACCGCGCCCGGCGTCGCGGCGACATTGACGCCCAGTTCGAAATCATTCGGCGCGCGGCGGCTGACCAGCCCCTGCCCCGTGCCGATATCTTCCAGGAGGTTCGACAGCCCGGTCATCAGGTTCAGGCCGCCGCTCTCGATGGTGCGACGCGCGACCTGCGGATTGGTGTGAGGGAAGTTGGTCGGTGCCAGCGCATTCATCATCTGCCGGCTGGCGAAGTCGACCTGGGCACGGGTCGCGTCATCGACCGGCGCGGCGGCGACAAAATCCTGCAACTGGCGCGCGGCCAGCAGATAGGCCTGTTTCAGGTAGTCATAGACCGGCTCGTCGCTCCAGGCCGGATCGACGAAGCGGCGGTCACCCTTGGCGGGGGCCGCGATGGGGGCGGTCTCCTGACCCGTGGCCCGCTGGCCCATGGTGCGCCACAGGGCGGTCCAGTCGCTCCAGTTCTTGGCCTGGGCCTCGAACAGCGCTGCCGGCCGGATCATCACGGCGGTGTTGAAATCGATCATCGCCCGCGTCAGCGTCGTCGGATCATAGGGCAGCGCCCGGGGCGTGGCGGCCTGGACCATGGTGGTGCGCACCGCCGCGGCGGCGTTCTGCATCAGGGTGGTCAGGGTCTCGGCCACGACGGTCGGATCGGGCAGCTGGGGAACCCGCGGCTGGGAGACGGTCATGGGCAGGCTTTCCGCTTACAGCGAGACGAGGACATCGACGGCCACGCAATCGCGCGGGGCCACGAACAGCAACGCCAGGGCGCGATCCGGATTCTCGGCCGCCCAGATCGGGCAAGGAGCGTCAAACGCGTCGATCAGCGCGGCTGTCGGCGTCGGAATAGCGGTCCGGGCGGCGGGCGTATAGGCGGCGGCGTCGAAGGCCATGACAGTGTCCTCGGAACGGAGACGTTCGGATGTCGTCGTTATGTCATGGCTTTTCTGTTCTTACGATGCCACGATCTGAGCAATCATTGTGCATTTTTGCACAGGAGCGGATCGTGGCCGATTTCAACTGGAACGACCTGCGCGCCTTTCTGGCCGTAGCCCGCACCGGCCGCCTGACCATGGCGGCGGCGCGGGTCGGCATGGACCACACCACCGTGGCCCGGCGTATCGCCGCGCTGGAGGACGGTCTGGGCGCCCGCCTGTTCGACCGCAGCCCCCAGGGCTACGCCCTGACCCCGCATGGCGAGCGCCTTATGCCCACCGCCGAAAAGATCGAGAGCCTGACCCTGCTGGCCGCCAATGAACTGGGCGAGGCTGACCAGGCCCTGTCCGGCACGGTGCGGATCGGGGCCCCCGAAGGCTTCGGCAGCTATGTCCTCGCCCCCCTGATGGCGAAACTGGCCGACCGGCATCCCGGACTGGATATCCAACTGGTGGCCATTTCGGGCGTCCTCAGCCTGTCAAAGCGCGAGGCCGACATCGCCGTGACCCTGAGTGCGCCGCGCGAGGGCCGGCTGATCTCGCGGAAACTGACCGACTATGGCCTCAGCCTCTACGCGGCCCCCGCCTATCTCGACACCCACCCGGGGATCCGGACCCGCGCCGACATGGCCGGGCAGCGCTTCATCGGCTATATCGGCGACCTGCTCTATGCGCCCGAGCTCGACTATATGCAGGCGCCCGACGTCGACATCCATGTCGCCCTGCAGAGCTCCAACCTGATCGCCCAGCTTCAGGCCACGCTCGCCGGTGCCGGCCTGTGCGTCCTGCCCGACTTCATCGCCGCGCGAGAGAGCGGCCTACTGCGCGTGCTGCCCGACGCCGTGCATCTGGACCGCAGCCTGTGGCTGGTCACCCATGCCGATCTCAAGCCGCTGGCCCGGATCCGGGCCGTAACGGCGATGATCGTCGAGGCGGTCAGGGCCGACCGGGCCATGTTCACCGGCGGCTGAGGTTCTGTCAGGGTAGCTTCGCCAGGTCGAAGGGCTTCCCAACCTGCCTGAAATCAGGCAACGGCGGCCGCGCAAGCGGCGTCGGCTTGGGCGCGGAAGCGGCGACGTTTGGGTCTGCTGATCAGATGCCGTTGGATGTTGAAGGTGTTGTAGATCGCCGCGTGGGTGGTGAGGAATCTCTGGGCTCAGGCTTGGGATTTGAACCGCTGCTACTGACGTTCTCGTCGTCGGATCGGGAGGTGGGAGTTCTCGGCCCGAATGTGCTCCCGAAGCCGGCCGGGTCGATGCGGGTGGCTAACATCCAGTCGTTCACTACCGGGAGCGGACACTCCCAACCGCCGCAATGGGTTGGACCCAGCGGTTGGCGATCTGCCCCAAACCAGACGTTGGGATATCCGCCACAAGCCAGACGCGCCGAAAGGCGGGTCGGGGCGGGGAGCGGACACAATGACGGCCCCGCCGTCGCCGGCGGTGCCGTCCGCTGCGTTCATGCGACGCTACGGGCCAGAACAGCCCGGTCAGGCCCGACAGGGATGAAAGGGTCTGGTCGGAAAACAGGCCGATCGAAATCCGGACGATGACGCTCAAACAAGACCGCGCAAAACGTTTCGGTGCCGCTGAACGGGGGAAACGGACATGGCCACATTCAAGGAGAGCCGCCGGCCACGACTCTCGATGGGACAGAAGGCGATGTGTTCATACACGCACGGCCAGTGGCCGGTGGCGCAAATCGGGGTGCACAAGACGAGGGAGGCGTGAGGATAGGCACAACGAAGCGAGGGGAAATACATGACTATTCGTCTGAACCTGATCGGAACGGTCGCGGCCCTGTTGCTGGTCGGCTGCGCGCCGGCGTCGGCGCAGGGTCTGGCCCAAGGCGTTGCGGCCGGGCAGGTCGTGCGTCTTCCGGCCTCAGCCGGCCGCGAACTGGAAGTCAGGGTCTGGCCTGCCAGCAACCCGGGCGTCGTCGTCGTGTTCAGCCCCGGGGGCGGCGGTCAGCCTGCTGCCTATGAGCGGATGATGCGAGCCCTGGCACGGGAAGGATTTACGGTGATCGCACCGGTTCATGATGACGCCCTGGCGCGGGGTGATATCTCCGGTTCAGGCGGACCGACGAGCTTCATGGCCCGACTGGAAGACCTTGCGATCACCCGTGGCTATGCCCGGTCGGCCTATGCCGGACTGCCGCTTGTCGTGATGGGCCATTCGTTCGGCAGCCTGATGTCCTCACTGGCCATCGGCGCGTCGACGCCCGTCGGTGCCCAGGGCGATCCCGGCGTAAAGGCGCTTGTCGCCTTCTCCAGCCCCGGCATCATTCCGGGGCTGATGAGCCCGGAGACCTATCGAAACCTCAGCGCACCGGTGCTGGTGGTGACGGGCGAACAGGATGTCGTTCCGGGCGTCGTTGCGGACTGGCGCAGTCACCGCGCCCTGTACGATCACAGTTCAGTGCCAGGCAGCGCGCTGGTGACCGTTGCGGAGGCCGATCACAACCTGGTTGTCAGCGCCGACGATGCGACGTTTTCCGCGGTGGTTGACCTGACGGCCAGCTTTATCCGGGCGGAAGCTCTGGGTGACGCAGCGGCCCGCGCCCGGCTCTCCACGATCGAAATCAGCGGGGCGACCATCGAGCGACGCTGAATACCCGTCCACGCGGCCCGCGACCCGTGGTGTGTCAGCTCCAACAGCAGACAGCGTTGGTTCCGCCTGGAGTCCAGGCGTCGGCGGCGAGCCTGCCGGCCGGGACCGCGACCGGGCCGGCGGACGCGGTTTCGGGGGCTGGACTCCAGCCCCCGAACGCGAGGGATCAGCCGCCCTGCCAGTAGCAGTACCAGGAATAGGCGTCGTACCGGTCCTCGACCGCAGAGGCCCAGTCCTCGGCGTACTGTTGCTGGCAGGCGAGGTCCATCGAGACATCGACGTCACCCGAGCAACGCCAGGAATAGGCGTCTGCGCGATCATAGAGTTCGGCGTTCGTATTGTGGTTATACTCGCAGTACGCCTGGACATCGATCGGATTGTCCACCCGCATCGGAGCCGGCGATACGGCGAGGGACGGACCCGCCGTCAGCGCCAGTGCTCCTGCAAGACCGAGAACAAATCCCGAAATTCTCATGACAACCTCCCGTCCCTGTTGGACGATAATCCGTAACAGCGGGCCGGTGACTACGGCAATGGACATATGGCCACGCTTGCCTGTCGAATCCTGACGGTCAAAGACAAGATCCCTGCCGGAGCTGAAAATTTCTTCAGGGTCAGTCGGTTGTTCTGACGGGTTTGATTTCGCAACAACCTTTCGACCGGGCCGCAGCGACACCGAAGACAGTTGAAGCAAGATATCCGGTCAACAGCTCGAAGAACGCCGCATCCACCTCGCGGCCGGCCCCGTCTGCAATCCGGTCCGCGAGCAGCGGCATGACCGCAACGGGTCGGGGCCGGTCGAAAGGACCGGGTCCGACAGCGGACGGACGAGCCTCGCGCCTGACGCAGGGTCGATTGTCGGTCTTGATCAGCCTGGTTCCAGGGATGTCCAGCCTCGACCTGAATAACAGCTAAGGAAAAAATGCCAGAGTTAAACAGTTTTACAGTATATTTACGATAACCGATCGTCCAGATATCGTGATTACTGAAAGATTAAAGCCTCAATTTTACATTCTGTTCAGTTCTTGTTCTCAGTTGGTTAGCTGGTCGTGGATAGTCTGTCAGAGGGCAAAACGCTCACGGGGTCAAAATGATCTCCGGACACCTTGAAACAAGGACTACCTGTCATGGCTTTGAACAGCGTGAACACGAACTCGGGCGCCCTCGTCGCCCTGCAGAACCTGCAATCCACCAACACCGAACTGGCGACCACCCAGAGCCGCATCAACACCGGCAAGAAGGTCAACTCCGCCAAGGACAACGGTGCTGTCTGGGCTATCGCCCAGGGCCAGCGTTCGGAAGTCACCGCCCTGGGTGCCGTCAAGGACAGCCTGGCGCGCGGCTCTTCGGCCGTCGACGTTTCGATTGCCGCGGGCGAATCGGTCTCCGATCTGCTCCTGCAACTGAAGGAAAAGGCCCTGTCCGCGACCGACAAGTCGCTGACCACCGCGGCTCGCAGCGCCCTGAACGAAGACTTCAAGGCGATCCGCGACCAGGTCACGACCGTGGTCTCCAACGCCAAGTTCAACGGCGTCAACCTGCTGGACAACTCGACCGGCACGGGTGGCTACAAGGCCCTCTCGAACACGACCGGCTCCACCATCAAGGTGGCGGGTGAGAACCTGTCGCTGGGCGGCGCCAACGTGACCGTGGCCGCCGCGACCACGATCGGCACCTCGACCCTGGCCACCACGGCCCTGGGTCTGGTCAATGCCTCGATCAACAACGTGTCGGCCTCCCTGGCGCGTCTGGGAACCGGCGCCAAGGCGCTCGATACCCACGCCTCGTTCGTCGGCAAGCTGTCGGACGCGCTGGAAAACGGCATCGGCAACCTGGTCGATGCGGATCTGGCCAAGGAAAGCGCACGACTGCAGTCGCTGCAAACCAAGCAACAGCTGGGTGTGCAGGCTCTGTCGATCGCCAACCAGTCGTCTTCGATCCTGCTCGGCCTGTTCCGATAGGCATAGATGGAAGGGCGGGGTCTCGGCCCCGCCCGACCGTTTCCTGAAATCTGCATGGCCGCCCGGCGGCCGGACAGAACATCGATGGTCCGCCCGGAACCGGACGGCCATCCGGGTGCGCGAACGTTGACGCGCCGAATTCCGGCCAGGGGTCGGGAGCCGACGTCAGGTCCGGGTCCGTGTTCGGACGCTGCACCTGCGGCGAAGCGTGAGGGTCGGCGTTGCGCCCATCCGCCGATACCCATCAACGGATCGGCCCAGGACCCCAATGAATTCAATATCCGGCTCTAACCAGAGCCTTTAAGCGCGCCCTGCCATCCCGTGCCCCGATACTGTCGGCATGGGGAGACTGCACGACAGGGAAGACGACCGGCCGCTGAAACAGAGCCCGTCGGGCATGTCGCCGAAGCAGTGGCATGAGCTGCTCGACCGCTGGCTGGCGGGGGAGGCGACGGGGGCTCTGGCGGTCGAATACGGGGTCAGGCCGACCTCCATCCATCGCAACGCCTGTGTGCTGGGCCGGCGCAAAAAGGATCAGCCGGACGCCGTGCGGCGGCCCAAGGGACCGGCACCGGCGGTGGCCGAGGCGCGGGCGGACGGCTCGGTGCGGATGACCTGTGGCGACCTGGCCATGATCATCGACCGACGCGATCCCGGGGCGACGTGCGAGGCGGTTCTGGACAGTGTGTCCGACGCGGTCGCGGAGGGGCGGATCGCCGACGGGCGGGGACTGGTGACCCTGGGCAAGGGGGTGCTGGACCTGATGGAGCGCGGGTGCCGGAAGCCGAGGCTGCGCTGGATCGGGGAGCCGCCGGAGGACGAGGTTCCGAAAGCGGTCGCGGTGCCGGTGGAGCTGAGGACGGCGCAAAAGCCGCCCGACAAACTTCCTGACGGGGGCGACTGGGCCACCTGGCTGTTCCTGGGCGGGCGCGGGGCGGGCAAGACCCTGGCCGGGGCGATGTGGCTGAGCGACCGGGCGATGGAGGGTGCGGGAGGCCGGCTGGCGCTGATCGGCCAGACCCTGCACGACGTACGCGAGGTGATGATCGAGGGTGTGTCGGGGATCCGGTCGCTGGCGCGCTGGAGCCGGTCGGACCGGCCCCGGTTCGAGGCGTCGCGGCGCAGACTGCTGTTCTCGAACGGGGCGGTGGCCCAGACCTTTTCGGCGGAGGACCCGGACAGTCTGAGAGGGCCGCAGTTCTCGGCGGCCTGGGCGGACGAGTTCTGCGCCTGGCCGGCGGCGGGTGCGCGCGGGGCGGGGGAGACCCTGGCCCTGCTGCGGATGGGGTTGAGGCTGCCTCATGCGCCGGACCGCGCTCAAGCAGCGAGCGGCCGCGCCGGGAGCGGTAGCGCCCCACGATTGCTGGTCACGACGACGCCTCGACCGACGCGGGCGCTGATCGGGTTGCGGGACGAGGGGTCCTGCGTGACCACCCATGCGACGACGGCGGAGAACGCAGCGCATCTGTCACCCGGCTTCCTGGAGGAGCTGACGGCCCGCTATGGCGGGACGCGGCGGGCGGCGCAGGAACTGGAGGGGCGGGTCGTGGAGATCGACGGAGCCCTGTTCACCGCGGAGATGATGGCGGGGTGCCGGGTGGAGGAGGACTTCCGGCCGTGGGGGACGCTGGGGGCGCGGAGCGCGGCCGAGGGCGGCTCCCTGCCCGCCGGGTTCGAACGGGTGGTCGTGGGGGTGGACCCGACAACGACGGCGGGCGGCGACGCCTGTGGCATTGTGGTGGTGGGGCGTCGGCGGGTCGACGGGGTGACGCGGGCGGTGGTGCTGGCGGACCGGTCGGTCAGGGGGCTGTCGCCGGACGGCTGGGCGCGGCGGGCGCGGGCAGCGGCCGAGGCCTGGGGCGCCCAGGCCATCGTGGCGGAGGTCAACCAGGGCGGGGAGATGGTCCGGGCGGTGTTTCAGGCCGTGGGCTGTCGGACCCCGGTGATCGACGTGCGGGCCAAGGTCGGCAAGCGGGCGCGGGCCGAGCCGGTGGCGTCACTCTACGAACAGGGCAGGGTGACGCACGCGGCGGTGTTCGGGGCGCTGGAGGAGGAGTTGATGGCGGTCGGGGCGGAGGACGACGGGGGCCTGTCGCTCGACCGGGCCGATGCCCTGGTGTGGGCGGTGACGGCCCTGATGCTGAACGGGGCGGGCGAGGGGCCGAGGATCCGGATGCTCTAGGACAGGACGAAGGTCGGGGGCGGGAGGGTCAGGCGGGTGTCGGCGGCGGTCTCTCCGCCGAAGAAGCGGACCAGCAGGGGCGAGACGTCGGGGTGGGACTCGAAGACGTTGTGGCCGGCGTTCTCGACGTGAATCTGGGACTTGTTGTGGAACTGGGCGATGATCTCGGCCTGTTCCTCCAGCGGGGTGCGGCCGTCGAGGGAACCCGCGACGAGCAGGGCCGGGGTGTCGATGACGATCGGGCGGCGGAAGTCCTTGCCCAGATCGAGGCCGGGAATGGCCCCCAGCAGATGGGGCATGGGGTAGTTATGGGCGTCACCCATGACGGCGGTGCGCGCCTCCTGTTCGACCAGGGCGAGGCGGGCCGGGGAGATGCCCGAGGCCATGTCCATCGCCTCGTTCATGCCCGAGACGCCGAACACGCGCGAGACACCCCCGAAGTATGCCGCGGCACCGTCCGTCTGACCGGCGTCGAGGGCCAGATACAGGCCGGGGAGGCGGGCGAGGGTCGGGGGATTGGCGACCATGGCGGCGCTGATCAGCTGGACCCCGAATCCTCCGAGCTTCAGCGCGACCGGGCCGGCGGGGGAGGCGAGGGTGATCGGGGCTGGGTCGGCCTCCAGCCGGGCATGGACGCGGCGCATCAGGGCGGGCAGGTCGGGGACGGCGGCGCGGGCGACCGGATCCTGACCCAGCACGGCGTCGACCCGGTCGAGGAAGGCGTCGATATGGGCCGGGCGTTTGACTGTCTGGTCCTGACCCTCGAGGCTGGCGAGGGCGACGCGGCCGATCGAGTCCGGATGCCGCTTCAGCACCGACAGGGCCAGATGGGTGCCGTAGCTGATGCCCCACAGATTGATCCGGTCGACGCCCAGATGGCGGCGCAGATCCTCGATGTCGTCGGCGTTCTGTTCGGTGGTGTAGCCGGCCATGGCGACGCCGGACCGGGTCCAGTCGACCCAGGCCTTCTGGATGTCGTCGCGATAGTAGCCGGTCAGGCCCGCGCGGGTCAGGTCGGGGAAGGGGCCGGTCGGGTCAGGGCGCGCAGGGATATGGGCGGACAGACCTGTGCCGCGCTGGTCGAAGGCGATGACGTCAGCGACGGCGCGCAGGGCCATGAAGATGGGGAAGCGGGGGCCGGTCGCCGCGTCCGCGCCGCTGCCGCCCGGGCCGCCGGCCAGATAGACGATCGGCGGGCCGGGATTGGGCGAGGTCGAGGGGAAACGGACGTAGCCGAGACGGATCCAGCGCGAGCGCGGATCGCGGCGATCCTCGGGCACGTCGAAGAAGCCGCGTTCGGCCGGGGTGGTCTCGCCCGCGCGGCTGGTGAAGGTGAAGGGCCCGGCCGGGGTCTCGGTCCGGGTCTGGGCCAGGGTGCGGCCGGCGAGGCCGAGGGCCGGGAGCGCGAGGCCGGCGGCGAGGAGGGAGCGGCGGTTCAGGGCGATGTGGGTCATGGCGATACCCAGCCCCGGCCCGGCGGGCTTTGCAGCCCCGCTTCGGCGAACGGTGCCGCTGGATCGGTGAGCGGTGGCGAATTCCGGTGAACGGCGCGGTAGGGTGTCGGAATGGTTCGCGCGCTTCTTTTCACCCTGTTTCTGATCTGGCTACCCGGGGTGGCGGGGGCGCAGGACTGGGAGGCCTGTCGCGGGGCGACCGGCGCATCGGGGCCGGTGCTGAGCGACTGTCGTCCGATCAAGGGCGTGATCGATCCGCAGGGACGCGAACTGTGGCTGAAGGCCGTCATCGGCCGGCCCACGGGGGCGGAGCCGCAGGCCTTCTATATCGGGGGCATCGCCTCGTCCGAGGTCTGGCTGAACGGGGTGAGACTGGGGGCCAACGGACAGCCCGGCGGAACGTCGGCGGCGGAGACGCCGGGGCGCTACGAGGCCGCTTTTCCGGTCGGGACGTCGGCGTGGCGCACCACCGGCAATGTGCTGGTGGTGCGGATGTCGTCCTTCCACGGGGGGCTGAGGCTGGACGGGCCGGTCGCGGGGATGGGGGTGGCAGGATGGCCTGCACCCTCGCGGGCGGGGCCGCTGGCCCTGACTTTCCTGATTGCCGGTGCCCTGTTTGCGGCGGCGTTCGGGTTCGGGGTCATCCACGCGTTGCGGCAGACAGGGTCCAGCCTGATCCTGACGGGGATGGCGGGGGTTGCGGGGGCCCAGGCGGTGCTGGAGACCCTGAGGACGCTGGTGAACTATGCCTATCCGCTGCACGTCTGGCGGCTGGTCGGGATCTGGGGGCTGACGGCGGTCTTTGCGGTGCTGCTGGTGGCCTGGGTGGCGGGTCGGTTCTGGCCGGGGGCGCGGCGGGGCCTGATCGGGGTGGCGGTGGCGGGGGCCGCAGCGAGCCTGCTGATTCCGGGGTTCGATCTGAAGACGATCGCCGCCCTGACGGTCGGGGTCGGGCTGTCGGCAGTGGCGGCGGGTGTGGCGGTGCGGCGGGGCGAGACGGGGGCGCGGCTGACCCTGGCCTATCTGTTGGCCTTTGTGGCGGTGGGGGTGGCGCTGCCGCGCTGGCTGATTGACCTGTCCTATTTCGTGTTCGCGGCCGGTCTGGTGCTGCCGCTGCTGATGACCGAGGTGGTGCGGCTGGGGCGGGACGATCGGGGGCGGGAGGTCGCCCTGACCCGCGCTGCGGCCCGGCCGAACTGTCTGACGGTGGCGTCGGCACGCGGGGTGCTGCGCGTGCCGCTGGCGGAGATCACCGCCGTGGTCGGGGCGGACGACTATGTCGAGCTGAGGCTGGCGGACGGGCGCAGGCTGCTGCACGCGGCGCGGCTTGACCGGCTGGAGACGGAACTGCCCGCCGGCTTCCTGCGGGTGCACCGGTCGGTGATCGCCAACCTGGCCCATGTGCAGGGCTATGAGCGCGACGGCGGCCGGGGCCGGCTGCTGATGGGCGAGGGCGCGCCGCTGCCGATCAGCCGGAACCGGCTGCCGGCGGTAAGGGATGCGCTGGAGGGGGCGAGTCCGGGCGGGGTGGCGGCTTAGGTGGGCGGGTCGTCGTCGCCGTTGAACATCCGTTCGATCTCTTCGCGGCCCATTTCGTTGAAGTCGTCGGGGATGGTCATCTGACCTTGCAGGAAGCCGAGGCGGCGCTTCGGGGCCACACGGGCGGTGTCCTCAGCTGCGAGCGGGGTCAGTCTGGCGACCGGCTTGCCGTCGCGGGTGATGATGATGGTCTCGCCCTGCTCGACGCGCTTGAGAAGGCGCGAGAGATGCGTCTTGGCGGTTTTGATCTCGACGACGTTCATGCACGTAGGGGTAGTATTTCTTCAGTTCAAGAGCAACCGAGCTTGGGATGAAACGGCCGGGTCAATCAGCACGGCTGTCTTCGGACCTACTCCGCGTACCTGACCTATCTTTCGTCATTCCGAGCGGAGAGGCAAAGCCTCGCAGACCCGGAACATTCGTCATCCTCCGGCCGAGCGGAGCTCGGACCGGCGGGCGGCTCGCGTGAGCGCGAAACTGTCGCGGACACAATCGGCTGACCCATCGCCTCCGCTTCGCTTCAGCACCGCCTTGTTCCGGGTCTGCGGCGCAAGAGCGCCTTCGCCCGGAATGACGAAAGGAAGGAAGGTTCTAGGCGAACTCCACCAGCACATCATCCGCGGCCACCGGATCGCCGGCCTTCGCCCCCACAGTCTTCACCACCCCATCCCGCTCGGCCTTGAGGATGTTCTGCATCTTCATGGCCTCGATGACGGCGACGGTCTCGCCGGCCTTGACCTCCTGGCCGACCGTCACGGCGATGGAGACGACGAGGCCGGGCATGGGGGACTGGATCAGCTTCGAGGTGTCGGCCGCCTGTTTCTCGGGCAGGCGGGCGAACAGCTCGGCCATGCGCGGGGTGAGGACGCGGACGCGGGCGCGGGTCGCGCCGGTGCGGATGTTGAAGCCGTCGGCGATGCGGGCGACCTCGGCGGTGAAGGGCTCGTGATCCAGAACGGCGCGGAACTGGGCCAGGCCGGGGCGCCAGTCGATGTCGGAGAGGTGCAACGAGCGGTCCTCGCCGGCGAGATCGAGGGTCAGGGCCTCCTCCTCGTCGTAGCCGAGAGAGACGCCGTGCGCGTCGCGTTCGATCAGGACGATCCAGTCGGTGCGGTCGGACGGGTCGCCGGACTGTTCGGTGATGATCTCGTTCATCGCGGCGGCCGTGGCGATCAGGATGTCGGTGCGGCGACGGTCGGGGGCTGCGCCTTTGAAGCCGTCGGGGAACTCGTCCTTGATATAGGAGGTCGACAGGGCACCGGAGCGGAACCGCTCCTGATCCATGACGGCGGCGAGGAAGGGGACGTTGTGGCCGACGCCCTGCAGGTGGGTGTCCTCGAGCGCCCGTTTCATCCCGTCGATGGCGGCGATGCGAGTCGGGGCCCAGGTGTTCAGCTTGGCGATCATGGGATCGTAGAACATTGAAATTTCGTCGCCCTCGCGGACGCCGGAATCGTTCCGGACCGTGTAGCCGTCGTGCTGGCCCTCTTCGGGCTGGTCGTAGCGGACGAGGCGGCCGATGGAGGGCAGGAAGCCGCGATAGGGGTCCTCGGCATAGATGCGGCTCTCGATGGCCCAGCCGTTGATCTTCAGGTCGTCCTGACCGAAGGCCATCCGCTCTCCGGCGGCGCTGCGGATCATCTGTTCGACCAGGTCGACGCCGGTGATCAGTTCGGTGACCGGGTGTTCGACCTGGAGCCGGGTGTTCATCTCGAGGAAGAAGAAGCTGCGGTCCTGACCGGCGACGAACTCGACCGTGCCGGCCGAGTCGTAATTCACAGCGCGGGCGAGGGCGATGGCCTGTTCGGACATGGCCTTGCGGGTGGCGTCGTCCAGAAGCGGGGAGGGCGCCTCCTCGATGACCTTCTGGTTCCGCCGCTGGATCGAGCACTCACGGTCGAACAGGGAGACGATGTTGCCGTGCTTGTCGCCCAGCACCTGGATCTCGATGTGGCGCGGGTCGATGATGAACTTTTCCAGGAAGACCCGGTCGTCGCCGAAGGCGGTCAGGGCCTCGGCCTTCACGGCGGAGAAGCCCTCGGCCATGTCGGCGTCGGAGTGGGCGACGCGGATGCCCTTGCCGCCGCCGCCGGCCGAGGCCTTGATCATGACCGGATAGCCGATCTCGTTGGCGATCTGGATGGCGTGTTCGTCGGATTCGATCAGGCCCATATAGCCGGGGACGGTGGAGACCCCGGCTGCTGCCGCAAACTTCTTGGAGGTGATCTTGTCGCCCATGGCCTCGATGGCGTGGGGGTTGGGGCCGATGAAGGTGATGCCCTCGGCCTCCAGCCTGCGGGCGAAGACGGGGTTCTCCGACAGGAAGCCGAAGCCCGGATGGACGGCCTCGGCGCCCGAGCGGCGCACGGCCTCGACGATCCTGTCCTGGAGCAGGTAGCTCTCGGCGGCGGGCGAGGGGCCGATATGGATGGCCTCGTCGGCCATCTCCACGGCCATCGAGCCGGCGTCGGCGTCGGAGTGGACCACGACGGTCGATATGCCCATGCGGCGGGCCGTCTTGATGATACGGACGGCGATCTCGCCCCGGTTCGCGATCAGGATCTTTGAGAACATGCGGCGATCCGTAGGCGGGCCTCGCGAGCCTGTAAACGGGGGCCGCATTCGCTCGCCCAATGGACGAACCGTCACACGGGCGCCGTTCTCACTTGGCAAGATGAGGCCTCATCGGCTTTAACTCGCGGCCGAGCCATCCGCATCCCCCGCCTGGAGTTCGTTATGATCCGCTTTTTGACCGCAGTTTCGGCGGCCGCCTGCATGCTGTCGGCGACCGCCGCTGTCGCGCAGGACTTCCGCGCCCTGGCGCGCACGGACCTGCAGGCCGCGCATGACGCGCTCCGCGACAATCACCCCGCCGCCGCCATCCCCGGCGCGCCCGGCGACACCTTCCGCAGCTGGCTGGACGCCGGTCTGGCGGACGCCAACGGCCGCATCGGCCAGGTCAATTCGGGCGACGCCCACGCCTATCTGATGCGCTACTACGCCGGCGGCTTCCGCGATTCGAACATCGCCATCACCCCGTCGTTCGAAGGCCTGGGGCCCTATTTCGGTATCAGCTGGCCCGGGATCACCACCGGCTGGCGCAACGGCCACTATGTCGTGACCTATGTGAAGCCGGGCACGCGCAACGCGCCGCGCCTCGGCGAGATCGTGGTCAGCTGCAACCTGACGCCGATCGAACAGTATGCCCGCGCCAAGCTCGACAAGTGGGAGGGCAACCTCGACACCGAGGCCGGCCGCGTCACCTCGGCCCCGTATCTGCTGTGGAACCGCAACAACCCGTTCGCCGCCGGCACGCCCTCGACCTGCGAGTTCAAGCGCGACGCCCGCGCCCGGCCCCGGGCCGTGGAACTGCGCCCCGTGCCGCTGGTCGCCGGTGATCTGGAAGCCGCGTATCGCGCCACCGTCTATATGCCGCCGGTGACGCCGCTGAACGTCGAGACGGTCAACGGCCGTCCGTGGGTCCATGTCCACTCGTTCGCCGACAGCGCGGGCTGGGACGCCTTCAACTCGCTGGTCGAAGGCCAGGCCGCGGCCCTGCGCGGACCGCAAGGCTTCGTGCTGGACCTGCGCGCCGCCTCGGGGGCCTCGGCCTACACCTCCACCGCGCGCGGCTATGGCCTGGCCAACCGCATCTGGACCCCTGAGTTCACCGTCAGCCGCCAGCCGGCCGCCGGGGCCATCACCTATCGCGCCACCCCGGGCAACCGCACCTGGTACAATGACACGCTCGGCCGGATGCAGGCCGACCCGCGCTTCGTCCAGGAAGCCGGTTCGGTGATCGTCCAGACCCAGGAAGTCGTGGCGGCCTTCGACGCGGCCCTCGCCTCGGGCCGGCAGACCTTCACCCTGCCGGGACGTGCTGCCGTCGGCGACACGGGCGCGGCCAACCCGGTTCAGGGTCCGGTCGTGGTTCTGGTGGACGCGGGCTGCTCGGGTGGCTGCCTGGACACGCTCGACCTGCTGTCCAAGCTGCCGAACGTGCGCATCGCCGGGTCGACGACGGCGACCGACACCATCTTCATCGAGCCGACGCAGGCCCGCCTGCCGTCGAACTATTCGGACCTGAGCTACGGCCACAAGGCCTGGACCAGCCGCGAACGCCCGAACAACGCGCCCTTCACCCCGGCGCAGGGCCTGGCCTACACGGGCAACCCGGCGGACGAGAATGCCGTCCGGACCTGGGTCGGGACGCTGTTCGGCGGCTGATCCGGTCGCAACCAAAGACGACCATCGGGCCGGTCAGGGGAAACCCTGGCCGGCCTCCGTTGTTTGAGCCGATCTGGACAAAAATTCAGGTCAGGAAGCTGCCGTTCGGGCAGGGGCGAGCTTCGGCCCCGACTCACGATCAAGTCGTCGCAGGAGCGCGATCAGATCATCTGTCTGCTTTCCGCTGAGGCCATCCAGCGAGTCTTCGGCAAGGGCGAAGCGGCGCGATATCAGTTGGTCGACCATGTCCAGACCCTTTTGGGTCAGCGTCGCCGCCGAGCGCCGCCGGTCGTCCGCGTCCTCCGAGCGGCTGATCAGCGATTGTCGCTCAAGGCGTCCGAGACAGGCGGTCATCGCGCCGGACGTCAGCAGGACGCTCTGCTGCAACTGCGTGGGCGTCCGCGCATAGGGCGGACCCGAGCGGCGGAGCGTCGCGATCACGTCAAAGTCGGAATAGGACAATCCCCAGGGCCGAAGCATGGTCGAAACATCGTCCTGATAGGCGCGACCGAGCCGGATGATGCGGCCCACAACCTGCATGGCGTCGGCGCACAGAGCGGGATTCTCCCGCCTCCAGTCTGCGACCAGCGCATCGACCCGATCAGTGGCGATAGTCTTCTTCATTGGCGCGCTCCATCCGACCCGGCCCCGGGGGGCTTGCGGCAGGTTAAATTATCTTCATGTGAAGACAGTTATTGACACAGAAATCTTCACATGAAGATATCTTGCCAGAGTTTCACGGAGGCGGGCAATGGCGACGGACATCGTTTTGGGGAATGCCGGATGGTTGGCGCCGGGCCGGCTCCGCTGGCTGAAAGCCATCAGCTGGATGCTGGTTCTGGCGGTCCTGTGCATCCTGGCGTTCAATGTCGCGGCCGACGCCACCCTGCGCCTCTCGGCCATGGCTTCGGGCGACGTGTTCACCTCGCGCGCCGAGGCGCCGACCGGCGCGCGGTTGCTCGCCGTCATCATCGGCTCGATCGGGATGCTGGCGATCTATGCCTTGTCCGTCGGCCTGGTCGAGCGCCGCCGGATCCCAGAGCTCGGACTGCGTCGCGTGCTTCCCGATCTCGCGGCCGGCACAGTCATGGGCGGGCTGCTCATCGCTGCGATCATCGGCGTTCTGTGGGCCGCCGGCTGGGTTACTGTGGCCTCCACGCCGATGACCGAGATCGCCGAGTCCCTCAAACAGTCGGTGCAGTCCGGAGTGATCGAGGAAGTTCTGATGCGGATCATCGTGTTCCGCCTGCTTTGGCGCGCCGTGGGCGTGCTGCCCGCCCTGATCGTCACCGCATTGCTGTTTTCCGGTCTCCACCTGTCGAATCCTGATGCGACCGTGTTTTCGGCCTTGTGCTTGCTCGCCGGAGAGGGGACCGGCGCGGGACTTTACCTGCTGACTGGCCGGGTCTGGATGTCGATCGGCATGCACGCGGGCTGGAATTTCGCCCAGGGCTGGCTCTTCGGCGGCGCGGTTTCGGGGCTGGATGTTTTCGCCGGGGGCCCGCTGCTGACCCGTCCGGTCGAGGGTATCGCCGCGACGCTGAGTGGGGGCGGCTTTGGCCCCGAGTCCTCGATGGCGGCGCTGATCATATCGCTGCTGGCCAGTTTGAGCCTGCTCGGCCTGGCCTGGAAGAGAGGGCGATTCACACCGGCGGCGGATCGCTGACGGGCGTTCCCCACCCGGACCACCTGTCGCCGCTCTCCTTCCCCCGAGGGGGAGGGAGAAGATCGGGGCCTCTTGGAACCATGGGTGACGGTTCCCATTTCCCGACCATGACCGACATCACCGACACCCGCCCGAACCTGTCCGCCGCCGGCTATGACCTGACGCCGCCGTCCGAAGGTCAGCGCGTGGCGCTGGAGGCGGATCTGAACGCCGAGGAGAAGCGGGTCCTGCTGTCGCACGGCACCGAGGCGCCGTTCTGCGGCGTGCTGCTGGGCGAGAAGCGGGCAGGGGTGTTCGTCTGCCGTCAGTGCGGCCTGCCGCTGTTCAAGGCGACGACCAAGTTCGAGAGCGGCACGGGTTGGCCCAGCTTCACCCAGCCGGTCAGCGAGGACCACGTCACGGCCATCGAGGACCGCGCCTATGGCATGGTGCGCGTCGAGACGACCTGCGCCCGCTGCGGCAGCCATCAGGGCCATGTCTTCCCGGACGGGCCGCCGCCTACGGGTCTGCGCTACTGCATCAACTCCGTGGCCCTGTCATTCGTGGAGGAGGGCCGGCCTCTGCCCGATCCGCTGGGGCGCGGCGACGGGGTGGCGTGACGCGATTGAATCTTCGCCATCACGGTCCGGCCTCAATCCGGGTTAGGATGGTCGTCAGTCCGGAGTCCCGCCCATGCTGACCGCCCTCGCCCTGGCCACCCTGTTGGGTTCGGAGGACCCGGACGGCGTGGTCACGACCGCGCGGCACGGCGACGGCGCGGTGATGGTGGGGGCCGAGGCTCCCACGACCGAAGCCCGGCCCGACGCGGCCCAGGTGGTCGCGGTGACGCCGCACAACCTGACCACCCGCGAACAGATCAGCCGCTGGGTCGCCGCCCGTGCGCCCGAATCCGAGCCGTTCGCCGAAGAGGCCGGGCCGCGCGACGACCGCCAGATGCACGGCTTCGTCAGCGGTTCGATCGGGACGAACGATTATTCGTCGGTGTCGGTCGGCGTCTCCCTGCCGATCGGCGAGAACGGTCGGCTGGACCTGGCCTACAGCCAGACCAAGAACGGCTACGGCTATCCGGGCTACGGCTACGGTTACGGGGCCTGGGGTTATCCGGGCGGGTACGGGTTTGGCGACGTCGGCTACGGCGCGCGGATACGGCCCTATGGCTCCTACGATTCGCTCTATGGCGCGCCCGGTCGGTCGCGGTCGATGTCGGTGGGCTTCAGCTGGGATGAGGACAAGGAGCGGCGCGAGCGGACGCCGTTGATCACTGCTGAGGACTAGAAATTTCACGGTCGAGGTGAAAGCAAAAAGGCCCGGTCTCGCGACCGGGCCTTGTCGTTTCGGAATGGTGCCGCCGGGGGGAATCGAACCCACGACCTCAGCCTTACCAAGGATGCGCTCTACCACTGAGCTACGGCGGCCTGTTCCGAGGAAGCGGCCGTATAGCCACTCCACCGTCGGGGGGGAAGCCCATTTTCCCTTGCCCCGAAACTTTTCCCGGGGCTGAGTGAAGTCATGACCAAGCCGCCCGAGTCCCCGACGCCGACGTCCGCCGATGCGACGCCGCCCGCGCCCCGGACGCCGGCAGAGATCGAACGGGCCGAACGCACGGTACGGCTCGCCAGGGCGCTGCGGGACAATCTGAGGCGGCGCAAGGCGGTTCAGCCGAAGCGTGACAGGCCGGAGAACTGATTCTCCCTCCCCCGAGGGGGAGGGAGAAATTGTCGTCACCCAACGTGAACGTCGGCGGCCCTTTCGCGACGTGGGGCGACCGCGCTAGATAGCCGGCTCGCCGGGACAGTCGATCCTTGCGGCTTCAAGGACGACATGGACAGCATCACGGTTCACGGCAACGGCCCGCTTCACGGATCGATTCCGGTCAGCGGGGCCAAAAACTCGGCCATCAAGCTGATGGCGGCGTCGATCCTGACCGACCAGACGCTGCTGCTGACCAATATGCCGCGGCTGGCGGATACGAAGTTTCTGGGCCGGTTGCTGCAGCAGTTCGGCATCGCAGTGACCGAGAACGGGCACGGCGCCGGGCAGGAGACCCTGTTCGACGCCAAAGTAATTAGATCGACCTTCGCCCCCTATGACTTGGTGCGTCAGATGCGGGCCAGCTTCAACGTGCTGGGACCTCTGCTGGCGCGGACCGGGCACGCCAAGGTGTCGCTGCCGGGCGGTTGCACCATCGGGGCGCGGCCGGTGGACCTGCACATCGACGCCCTGACGCGTCTGGGGGCGCTGATCGAGCTGGACGAGGGCTATGTCTCCGCCACGGCGCCGAAGGGGCTGATCGGGGCCGAGATCGAGTTTCCGTTCGTCTCGGTCGGGGCCACCGAACACACCTTGATGGCCGCGACGCTGGCGCGGGGCACGACGGTGCTGAGGCGGGCCGCGCGGGAGCCCGAGATCGGCGACCTGGCCCGCTGTCTGGTGATGATGGGTGCCAGGATCGAGGGGATCGACACCGACACCCTGGTGATCGAGGGCGTGACCTCGCTGAACGGGGGAGAGTGGTCGGTGATCCCGGACCGGATCGAGATGGGCTCCTATGCCTGCGCCGCCGCCATGGCGGGGGGCGAGGTGCGGCTGACCAACAGCCGGGCCGGGCTGATCACCGCCCTGACCGACCGGCTGGTCGAGGCGGGCGTCGAGATCATCCCGACCGAAGACGGGGTGATCGTAAAGCGCGACCCCTCACAGCGTCTGAAGGCCGTCAATGTGGCGACCGAGGTCTATCCCGGGTTCGCCACCGACCTGCAGGCCCAGTTCATGGCGTTGATGACCACCGCCGACGGGGTCAGCGTGATCCATGAGAACATCTTCGAGAACCGGTTCATGCACGCACCGGAGCTGGCGCGGCTGGGGGCCGATATCTCGGTCCATGCGGGCGAGGCGCGGGTCACCGGGGTCGAGCGGCTGAAGGGCGCGCCGGTGATGGCGACGGACCTGCGGGCCTCCGTCAGCCTGGTGATCGCGGGTCTGGTCGCCGAGGGTGAGACCAATATCGGCCGGGTCTATCATCTGGATCGCGGTTTCGAGCGTTTGGAAGAGAAGCTCGGCGCGTGCGGGGCGGATATCCGGCGGGTCAAAGGCCCGCCCGTTGAAGGACCGGGTGATGACCACTGAGGCGGTCGAAAGAGACGAACAGGAGGCGATCCGGGCTGCGAACAGCGGCGGGGCGAACGAGCCCCTGCGCCTGCTGGCCGAGGACGGCGAGGATCTGGCCATCATCTCGGCCGCCTTGCAGGACGCGATCCTGAGGCCCGCGGACATCGTCTGGGAGAAGGGTGCCCGGCGGCTGACCATCGAGCTGAGCCGGTTCTGCTGGGAGTGCGGCGGGACGCGCGTCAGGGCCGCGATGCAGTTCGGCGACGTGCTGGCGGTCAAGAGCCGGGGCTTGCCGAGGCTGCCCGACGCGCCGCTGGAACTGCTGGCCATCCATTTCTTCGAAGGCGAGGCGCCGGGCGGGCGGGCGATCCTGATGTTCGCGGGCGGCGGGGACCTGAGGGTCGACGTCGAATGCCTGGACGCGGTGGTGACGGACCTGTCGGAACGCTGGCCCGCCCGGGTTGCGCCGACGCATCTGGATACTCCTCCCGATGGGGCTGAGGCGTGAGCAATCACCGGCTCGCCTCTGTCGATCTGGATGAGGCGACCCTGCCGTCGGCCACGGCCGAGATCGAGCACGAGCGCCGGGTCGCCATTTTCGACCTGATCGAGAAGAACGTCTTCGAGCCGGAAGGGTCGGAGGGCGGACCCTACGGCTTGAAACTGTCGCTGCAGGACAACCGGCTGGTCTTCGACATCACCGGCGTCGACTACACCCGGACCTATGCCCTGAGCCTGACGCCGCTGAAGAGCGTGCTGAAGGACTATCTGATGATCTGCGACAGCTACTATGAGGCGCTGCGCGGGTCGTCGGCGACCCAGATCGAAGCCGTCGACATGGGCCGGCGCGGGCTGCACAACGAAGGGGCCGAACTGCTGAGGGCGCGGCTGGACGGCAAGGTCCGGATCGACCACGAGACGGCGCGGCGGCTGTTTACGCTGGTGTGTGCGTTGTACCGGCGGGGGTAGTTTTCTCCTCCCTGTCGCGAAGCGATGGGGAGGTGGCACGGCGCTTCTTCAGCGCCGTGACGGAGGGGGCGACCGGGTGGCGGACGGGATCAGCTATCAACGCGCACGCGCTTTCAGAAGGGCGCTTACGCCGCCCGAAGCGCGGCTGTGGCGCTGCCTGAAGGGCGACCAACTCGGCGGGCTGGGTTTTCGCAAACAACATCCAGTCGGGCCGTACATTCTGGATTTCTACTGCGCGGCCGCGAAGCTGGCGGTTGAGGTGGACGGTGCGACCCACGATCAACCCGACCAGATGGCGCACGATGCGAGGCGAACGGTCTGGCTCGTGGGGAAAGGCATCCGGGTCATTCGGGTTCGAGCGCTGGACGTCCGTGACGAGCTGAATGGGATCCTAGAGTATATTCGGCGAGAGGCCGAAGCGCGGATAAACCCCTCTCTTTGATATCGCGTCGCCCCCTCCGTCACGGCGCTAAGGGGCGCCGCGCCACCTCCCCATGCTGCGCACGGGGAGGAGAACTCGACTAGCCGCCGGTTTTGGTGCATTAGCGCCGACTTCTTACGGCTCGCGCTTTCGTCCGGCGCGGGCCTTGATTCGTATTCAAGGGCGCGAGAGGCCGCATGGCTAAGGAAGAACTGCTCGAGTTTCCCGGTACGGTCAGCGAACTGCTGCCGAACGCCACGTTCCGCGTGACGCTCGAGAACGATCACGAGATCATCGCCCACACCGCCGGCAAGATGCGCAAGAACCGCATCCGCGTGCTGGCGGGGGACAAGGTGCTGGTCGAGATGACGCCCTATGACCTGACCAAGGGCCGCATCACCTATCGCTTCAAGTAAGGACGGGCTCGCAATGAGCCGTCCTGAACTGGTGCTGGCCTCGGCCAGCCCGCGCCGCATCGAACTGCTGGCGCTGATCGGGATCACCCCTGATCGTATCGATCCCGCAGACATCGACGAGACCCCGCTGAAGGACGAGACGCCCTCGCGGCTGGCCGTGCGGCTGGCCCGGACCAAGGCGCAGGCGGTCGCCGCGCGGGCGCCGGATGCCGTCGTTCTGGCGGCCGATACGGTGGTGGCCGTGGGACGCCGGCTGCTGGAGAAGCCTGCCGATGCGGCGGAGGCCGAGAAATTCCTGCGTCTGCTGTCGGGCCGGAACCACCGGGTCTTCACCGCGGTGGCCGTCGCGACGGGCCAGACCGTGAGGCATCGGGTCGTGGACACCCGCGTCGCCATCAAGCGGCTGTCGGACGCCGAGATCGCCGACTACGTCGCCGGCGGCGACTGGAAGGGCAAGGCCGGGGGCTATGGCATCCAGGGGCCCGCAGCGGCCTTCGTGCTCAGGATCATCGGCAGTCATCCGGCCGTGATGGGCCTGCCTCTGCCCGAGACCGTCAACCTGCTGGCGGGCGCCGGCTGGCGCAAATGAGCGAGGTCGAGATCTTCCTGGACGACACGCCCGGCGAGATCCGGGGGGTCCTCGTCCGCGACGGACGATTCGAACGGCTGATCATCCACAGGGACGACGATCCGCCGCAGCACCGGCTGGGCGCGCGCAGCGTCGGTCGGGTGATCGAGGCCGACGCCGCCTTCCGGGCCGTCTTCGTCGATCTGGGCTGCGACGGGCCTTCGGGCTTCCTGCCGCTGGGCAAGGGCGAGAGCCTGCGGGCGGGCGAGATCGTCGAGGTCGAGGTGACGGCCGAACGGCGCGAGGCCAAGGGGCCGGCGCTGAAGCGTCTGGGGGCGGGAGAGGGCAGGCCCCGTCTCATCGCTGCCGGGCCTGATGTCGCCGAACGGCTGCGACTCCTCGCGCCGGGTGTGGTGCCGATCACCGGCATAGAGGCGATCCAGGCGAGCCGGGACGCCGAGGCGGAGGCGCTGGATCCGGGCGAGGTCTTCGCCGGGTGGGCGCTGGACCTGGCGGTGCAGCGGACCCGGGCCCTGATCGCCGTGGACATAGACTATGCGCACCTGCCGGGGCGCGATGCACGCAAGGGCAGGGCGCAGGCCAATCGACAGGGTCTGATTCACGCCGCGCGGATGATCCGGCTGAGGGGCTGGGGCGGGCTGGTCGCCGTCGACCTGGTCGGGACGACGCTGGATCCGGCCCGGGTGACGGAGATGGCGAAGACGGCCTTCGCCGGCGATGACGCGACCCTGGGGCCCCTGAGCCGGTTCGGCCTGCTGCAACTGGCCCTGCCGTGGCAGACGCGGCCGGTGGAGGAGATTCTGCTGGAGACCGGCCGGCGTCGGTCCCTGACGACGCGGGCGATCGATGTCGCGCGGTCCCTGAGGCACAGTATGCTGTCCGACACCGCGACGCCGCGCTTCACCGCCCGCTGCGCGCCCGATGATGCGACGGCCGCCGTGCCGCTGGTCGCCCGGCTCGGCCCCCGCGCGGCGGTGAAGGCGGACCCGACGGCCGCGCCCGGGCGATTCACGGTCGAGGAGGGCTGAACGCATGGCGACCTGTCCGATCTGCCGCAAGAATCCGACCGTCGAGGCCTACAGGCCCTTCTGTTCGAAACGGTGCGCCGATGTCGACTTGCAGCGCTGGCTGGTGGGCTCCTATGTCCTGCCCGACACGGACGAGGGCATCCCCGACGCCGATCCTGAAAACGAAGACTGATCCCCACTCGATCCGGCTCTGGACACCCCGTTTCGGCTCGCCTATAGACCCGCCTCTCGCGTTTTCGCGCGGGCGCCTGGATAGCTCAGCTGGTAGAGCAATGGATTGAAAATCCATGTGTCGGTGGTTCGAACCCGCCTCCAGGCACCACTTCCCTTGTCCCTCAGGATAGATGGTCGCCCGACCGGAGCCGCCCGGCCGCGCGGGACGGTATCGTCGCGCGAACAGGGTCGCCGGGACGATGGAATCCGGATCGGGGCGGCCCCGTTCCGCAACGTAAGCCTGCAAGGCCCGTTCGGCATCGGCGGGGTCGATTAACCTAACGCCGAAATGCAGCACTGGTAAGACATTGCGGGGTTTCGGGTCGGGGGCTCGCCTGCGGGGCGAAAAGCACCTCTGAAGCCTTGACGCTCTGTTATCGGTTCGCCAAAGGAGCTTGACCGCTTTCTTTGCGTGAGCGGCCGAACGCCCCGTGAGCACCGTGCTCGAAGGCTTCGACCAACCCGCCTATGGGTGCCCTCGGGCAACCGGATGCGACAGAAGGCGTTCCGCTGTTGGCCATTCCGGCCGGACGGCGGGACACAACCGTTTTCATAGAGGGCGGAGCGCCCCTGACGCGCTCCGATCCTTGGGTTCCACGAGTCAGACCAAAAAAGCAGGAACTGGCGACACATGATTAAGACCAACACCCTTCTCGCCCTGGCCGGCGCCGCCGTCCTGATGGCGGGCTCGCCGGCTCTGGCGCAAGCCCCGGCAGCCCCTGATGCGTCCGCGGCTACCGCCGCTGCCGCTACCGCCGCTCCGGCCACCGCCGCCCCGGCTCCGGCCGCTCCGGCCGCTGAAGCCGATCCGGAATCCGTCGGCGACGCCGTTTCGGGCGGTCACGGTTCGGAAGGCATCACGCCGATCTCGATGTTCCTGGAATCGGGTATCGTCGTTAAGATCGTCATGATCGGCCTGCTGCTGGCCTCGATCTTCACCTGGACCCTGCTGCTCATCAAACTGATCGAGTTCGGCGGCCTGAACCGCAAGACCGACCAGTTCCTGGAAGCCTTCCGTGGCACCCGCACGATCGCTGACATGCGTCGTGTCGCCACCGCCGACGAGTTCGACGGCAACCCGCTGGCCGACATGGCCGCTGCGGCGACCGAAGAAATCGAACTGTCCCGCCAGGCCGGCCTGAACGTCCACGGCGACCACAGCGACTCGGCCCTGCTGCGCGCTCAGCAAGCCGTCGCCGCCGTGCAAGCCGGTCTCGCCGCCCGCCTCTCGGGTGGTCAGCAGTTCATGGCCTCGACCGGATCGACCGGTCCGTTCGTGGGTCTGTTCGGCACCGTTTACGGGATCATGAACTCCTTCATCGGTATCGCCCAGTCCAACACGACCAACCTGGCCGTCGTCGCCCCCGGTATCGCCGAGGCCCTGCTCGCCACCGGTATCGGCCTGTTCGCCGCTATCCCGGCGGTTATCTTCTATAACTACTTCAACACCCGCATCTCGGCGTATGGCACCCGTTCGGACGGCTTCAACGCCGAACTGATCAACGCCATCTCGCGTCAACTCGACAAGGGAGCGTAAGACGGATGGCCGCCAAACTTTCAGGCGGCGGCGGCGGCAAGTATCACGTCGAGCAGAACAGCGAAATCAACGTCACGCCTTTCGTTGATATCATGCTGGTCCTCCTCATCATCTTCATGGTGGCGGCTCCGCTAGCCACCGTGTCGGTGGAGGTGAAACTGCCCACCGCCGTGGCCCCGCCGCAGGAGAATCCGCCCAAGCCGGTGTTCATCTCCATCCAGAGCGATGGCGATGTCTTCATCGGCGACGGACGCAGCAGCCCCGAACAGCTCGGGGACGACCTGCGGCTCCTGATCCGGACGCGCAATCCGGAAGAGGAGCGTATCTTCATCCGCGGCGACCAGCAGACCCGCTACGGCGACTTCATGCAGGTCATGAACGCCTTGCAGGACAACGGCTTCTACTCCGTCGCCCTGGTCGGCGAAGACAACTCGCCTACGTCGACGGGAGACTAAGGATGACAGACGCTCCCGTTGAATATCATCGCAGTCGCTATGACGCCCCTCGCAAGAAGGGTTTCATGGGGGTCTCGCCCGGGATTTGGTTGATCTCTCTCGGAACGGTCACCGTTCTGTTTGCGATCATGATCTTCTACCTGCAGAAGACCAAGTTCGAGCTTCGCATCCAGGAGTATTCGGACGATGCCGTGGACGTCGAGATCGTTGAACCGATCCCGCCGCCCCCGCCGCCTCCGCCGCCTCCGCCTCCGCCGGACGCCCCGCCGCCGCCCAAGCTGCAGGTTCGTCCGCCGGTGTTGAACACCAACGCGCCTCCGCCGCCGATCACGCTTCCGATCGAGCCGACGAAGAAGGAAGACCGGGTCGAATATCGGGGTCCCCCCGTGATCGTCCCCGGACCTCCGCCGCCGCCGGCCCCGCCGGCTCCGGTTCGCCCGCCGATGATCGTCAACCCGAGTTGGGCAAGTGCGCCTCGCCCGGCCTACCCGGATCGTGCTCTCGAGCGTGGGATTTCGGGCAGCGCCGATCTGAGCTGCACCGTCAACCCGAACGGCAGCGTCAGCGGTTGTTCGATTGTTTCGGAAACGCCGTCGGGTGCCGGCTTCGGCCGGGCCGCCATGGCCGCAGCCCGCAGCGCCCGTCTGTCGCCCCGTTCGGTCGACGGCGTGGCCACCGGGGGTACGGTTCGCTTCACCGTCAGGTTCAACCTGCCGGACTAGGACATGGCCCGGAAACGGACCAGGGAAGACGCCCCGGGGGAAACCCCGGGGCGTTTTTCGTTTGGTTGGCGGAAGGAAAAATACACCAATAGCGATTTCGACACCCCTGATGGTTGCGTTGGGGGGGGGGCGAGGCGGCTAAGCTCGGCAAGCTAAATAGTTAGCACGGGAGCAAGCCTATGAAAAAATTTGTGCGTTCAGTCGTTGCCCTTCTCGGCGTGTCCTGCCTTGCGTTCTCCGCCAGCATGGTGGTGGCCCAAGAGGTGCCCGAGCAGGTGCCTGAAATTGGCAGGGTATGCGAAAATGGCCAGCAGACGGTTCACCACTACACTGTCGATCGCAAAACGGGCGAAACGATATTCCAAGGGACAACCTGCCACTAAGCGTTGCGCGGAACGGCCGACTTCGGAAGGCGCCCCTAGGGAAACCTCGGGGCGTTCTTCGTTTCAGGCTCGCGTCGGGCCCCGTTAACCGTGTTCCGGCCTTCAAGCGCTGGCCGCCGTGTGATCGATCACCGGAGTCGGCCGGCCGGGTGTTCGGGCATGCCCCCTGGAGTGAGCTGTGTTTTTCTTCGTCTGTTGGGGCTGCACGGCCCAGACTGGCCTTGATCGACGGATGCGGCGCCGCTAGAGAACGCGGCTCGCGTCGCCCTACGGGGTCGCTGCGCCGCCTTAGCTCAGTTGGTTAGAGCGCCGGTTTGTGGAACCGGAGGTCCTCAGTTCAAGCCTGAGAGGCGGTACCATCCTTTCCTTTTCATCCTGATCCCTCTCCTGGCGGGAGAGGGCTTGAGCGCACGACGCCCGGCGTCGTCCTTGCGCGAAAGGGTGAGGGGACAGCGCCAACCGTTGGGGGCGAGCCCCTCACCCTTTCGGCTTGACGCATCGCTTCGCTCTGCGAGCCTCAAGCCCTCTCCCCAAGGGAGAGGGAGTCAAGTGTCGCATCCGGCCGTCGACGTTTCAGGTCCGAGATCGGCCGGTCGAGGCTTTCCAACGCCTCGACCGCCGCAGCGTGGCCGGCCGCGACCACGGGTTCGTAGACCCTCCAGTCGCGGATGTCGGAGCCCTCGGGCTCGGGCAGGATCAGGAGGTCGGCCTCTGCCCGGGAACTCTCCATGTCCGCGTCCGTGGTGATGGTGGCTGCGCGCATCAGCACCGCGACGATCGGCGGCCCCTCCTTCCAGGCGCCCGAGACGATCCAGCGCCACCAGGACGGCGGATTGGCGAGGGTGGCGGGATCCACGCCGCGCATCTGGGACATGTCGACGCCGACAATGGGACCGGCGTTCAGCTGGCGCATGACGTCCGTGGGGAAGTTCTTGATCACCGCGCCGTCCACCAGCACCTGGCCGTCGATCACGACCGGCGGCATGACGCCGGGAATCGAGATCGAGGCGCGCATGGCCCGGCGCAGCAGGCCCCGGCGGTGCACCTCGATCCGGCCGCTGGTCAGGTTTGACGAGACGGCGAAGAAGGGCAGGGGCATGTCGGCGATGTCGATCTCGCCATAGGCCTCCTGAAGCAGGCGCGCGACCTTGCCGGCGCGGGTCATGGCGATGATCGGGAAGGCGAGGTCCGACAGCGGATCGGAGCGGACGAAGGCGGTGCGGATGCGGGCGTCCAGCTCCTCATCGTTCCAGCCCATGGCCGGGCCGGCAGCGATGACGGCCCCCATGGAGGAGCCGCCGAGGAAGTCGAACCGGACTCCGGCTTCGTGCAGGGCGCGCACGGCGCCGATATGGGCGTAGGCGCGGGCACCGCCGCCGGAGAGGACCAGGCCGACGGCCGTGCCGGTCACGATCCGGGCGATACGGGCTGCATCGGCGGCGTCGCCCTCGATGGCGTGGAACCAGCGACCGGGGTTGATCGCGTCCAGCCAGACCGAGGTATTGGCCGGGCGGCGCATGCGCGGGTCGCGCAGCAGGATCAGGTCGGTGAACTGCTGCAGCCCATGGGCCGTGCGGATCGGGATGTTCGACGGCGGCGCGGTCAGGGCGTCTCCGACGAGGAACAGCCGGTCGACCTGGCGGGCGCAGAGGTTGGCCCAGGACGGCTCGTCCAGTTCGGCGACATAGAGGACGAAGTCGTGGCTGTCCTCCATGCGCGAGAACCACTCGGAAACGGACGACAGGGCCGAATGGTCGATGACCTGACAGGTCCTGCCCTGGGCCTCCACGGCCGCGGCGACGCGATCGACGAAGGGGCGGATCGGCCGCCCGCGCACCGAGATGAAGCCGAAGACGCTGGGCTCGGTGACGCCCGGCGCGCGTTCACGGGCCCGGTGCAGCATCAGGCGCGACAGCTCGATCATGACCTCGGGCTGGGTGCGCACGGCCTCGAAGAAGACCTCGCGCGGCAGGGCCAGGATCTCGGAGTCGCGCAGGGCCACGACGCTGGCGGAGTGCGGCCTGCCGGCGATCAGGGCCATTTCGCCCACGGGCTCGCCGGGCTTGATGACGCCCAGGAACTGGGGCGGCTGGTCGTCCTCCTGACGGAAGACGCCGAGGCGGCCGGAGCGGACCAGATAGAGGCTGTCGGGTTCGTCCCCGGCCGAGAACAGAAGCTCTCCGCCGGTCAGGGCGAACCAGCTTGCCTTTGTGTTCTGATCCTCGAAGACCCGCGCCAGCGCCGCTTCGAGATTGTCGTGGCGGGAATGGGCCATGATCGCATGTCACCGCTGCTGGCGGCCGGTCAATGCCCGGCCGGCTGATCTGGATTAGCGGCGGTTCGGGGGGAGGGGCAAGGGGGAGTTCCCTCTCCCGGCGGGAGAGGGAACCGATTGCGCTACTTCACTTCCAGCAGTTCGACCTTGAACAGCAGGGTCGAGTTCGGCGGGAGCTCGTCGCCGCCGACCCAGCGGTCGCCGTAGCCGAGCGAAGCGGGGATAGCGAAATAGAAGGTCTCGCCGACGCGCATCAGGGCGACGCCCTCGGTCCAGCCCTTGATGACGCGGTTCAGCGGGAACTCGGCCGGTTCGCCGCGGTCGTAGGAGCTGTCGAACTTGCGGCCGTCGATGAAGGTCCCCTCGTAATGGACGCGGACGGTCGAGGTTTCGGTCGGCTGCGCGCCCTCGGGGTGGGCGGCGCCTTCGCGGCGGTACTGGAGGCCCGAAGCCGTGGTGGTCCAGCCGCGACGGGCACCGTTCCAGGCGAGGTAGGCGGCCTGGCCGGCGGTGTATTCCGCCGGGGTCGAGTGGGCGACCGGGGCGTCGACCGCGACCGGTTCGGGCGCGGTGGCGCAGGCGGCGAGGGCGGTAGCGGCAGCGAAGATGGGGATGAATTTCATGCCCGGACGCTAGCAGCCAGGATTGCGCTTGCGAAGCCGGCGAAAATCGGTGTGACGGCCTTTATTTCGTCGGGAAAGCGAGTATACGTCCCGGTTCCGCATCACTCCCCATGAGTCTGCGCGAAAGCGCCGAGGCCCGGTCCGTTGCCCTCCGACCGAGCGAAGGCGTGGCTCCTTCCCCCAGGGAGCTTCTCAGATTTCAGGCCTCCTGATCCTGCAGGGATCGAGGGTGGAGGCCGAAACCGATTGTCACGGCATGCCCGCTCGCATCGCCGTGGCTACTGCATTTTGCGCGTGGTCTCCCCCGGATCCGCGAATGGGAAAACAGAATGACTGACGTCCTGAACGGTCTCACCATCAATGGTCAGATCGCATCGGCCACGACCTTCACCGGAAAGAAGCGCATCCGCAAATCCTTCGGGCGTATCCCCGAAGCGGTGGCGATGCCGAACCTGATCGAGGTTCAACGCGCCTCCTACGAGCAGTTCCTGCAGCGCGAGGTTCGTCCGAACGTCCGCAAGGAACAGGGTATCGAGGCGGTCTTCAAGTCGGTCTTCCCGATCAAGGACTTCAACGAACGCGCCGTGCTGGAGTACGTCTCCTACGAGTTCGAGAACCCGAAATACGACGTCGAGGAGTGCATCCAGCGCGACATGACCTATGCCGCGCCGCTGAAGGTCAAGCTGCGCCTGATCGTGTTCGAGGCGGACGAAGAAACGGGCGCGCGCTCGGTTAAGGACATCAAGGAACAGGACGTCTATATGGGGGACATCCCCCTGATGACGGACAAGGGGACCTTCATCGTCAACGGCACCGAGCGGGTGATCGTTTCGCAGATGCACCGCTCGCCAGGCGTCTTCTTCGACCACGACAAGGGCAAGACCCACTCGTCGGGCAAGCTGCTGTTCGCCGCCCGGGTGATCCCGTACCGCGGTTCGTGGCTGGACTTCGAGTTCGACGCCAAGGACGTGGTGTTCGTGCGTATCGACCGTCGCCGCAAGCTGCCGGCGACCACCTTCCTCTATGCCCTGGGCATGGACGGCGAAGAGATCCTGCGCACCTTCTACGAGACCGTTCCCTACGAGAAGCGCGGCGAAGGCTGGGTCACCCCCTACAAGGCGGACCGCTGGAAGGGCGTGAAGCCCGAGTTCGACCTGGTTGACGCCGACACCGGTGAAGTCGTCGCCTCGGCCGGCCAGAAGATCTCGGCCCGCGCCGCCAAGAAACTGGGCGACACGACCAAGTCGCTGTCGCTGGCGGCCGACGCCCTGGTGACCCGCTATCTGGCCGCCGACGCCGTCAACTACGAGACCGGCGAGATCTACGCCGAGGCCGGCGACGAGCTGGACGCGCCGACCATCGAACTGCTGGAAGGCAAGGGCTTCACCACCATCGACGTGCTGGACATCGACCATGTCACGGTCGGTGCCTACATGCGTAACACCCTGCGCGTCGACAAGAGCACCGGCCGCGAGGACGCTCTGTTCGACGTCTATCGCGTGATGCGTCCGGGCGAGCCGCCGACCCCGGAGGCCGCCGAAGCCATGTTCAACTCGCTCTTCTTCGACAGCGAACGCTACGACCTGTCGGCCGTCGGCCGGGTCAAGATGAACATGCGTCTGGAAACGCCGGAAGTGTCCGACGAGATCCGCGTCCTGCAGAAGGATGACGTGCTGAAGGTCCTGCAGATCCTCGTCGGCCTGAAGGACGGCCGCGGCGAGATCGACGACATCGACAACCTCGGCAACCGCCGGGTCCGCTCGGTCGGCGAACTGCTGGAAAACCAGTACCGCGTCGGCCTGCTGCGCATGGAACGCGCGATCAAGGAGCGTATGTCGTCGGTCGATATCGACACGGTGATGCCGCACGACCTGATCAACGCCAAGCCGGCCGCCGCCTCGGTGCGTGAATTCTTCGGCTCGTCGCAGCTGTCGCAGTTCATGGACCAGACGAACCCGCTGTCGGAAATCACGCACAAGCGTCGCCTTTCGGCACTTGGCCCGGGCGGTCTGACCCGCGAGCGCGCCGGCTTCGAAGTCCGCGACGTTCACCCGACCCACTACGGCCGCATCTGCCCGATCGAAACGCCGGAAGGCCCGAACATCGGCCTGATCAACTCGCTGGCCACCCACGCCCGCGTGAACAAATACGGCTTCATCGAGAGCCCGTACCGTCGCGTGAAGGACGGCAAGGCCCAGAACGAGGTGGTCTACATCTCGGCCATGGAGGAATCGAAATACACGATCGCCCAGGCCAACATTGCGCTGAAAGACGGCGAGATCGTCGACGATCTGGTCCCCGGCCGGATCAACGGTGAATCCCAGCTGCTGATCAAGGCCGACGTCGACATGATGGACGTGTCGCCGAAACAGGTCGTTTCGGTCGCCGCCGCCCTGATCCCGTTCCTGGAAAACGACGACGCCAACCGCGCACTGATGGGCGCGAACATGCAGCGTCAGGCCGTGCCGCTGGTGCAATCCGACGCGCCGCTGGTCGGCACGGGCATGGAAGCCGTGGTGGCCCGTGACTCCGGCGCCGTGGTCGTGGCCCGCCGCGACGGCGTGGTCGAGCAGATCGACGGCACCCGGATCGTGGTTCGCGCCACGAACGAGCAGGACGCCGGCCGTTCGGGCGTCGACATCTACCGCCTGTCGAAGTTCCAGCGTTCCAACCAGTCGACCTGCATCAACCAGCGCCCGATCGTGCGCGTGGGCGATGAAGTGAAGGTCGGCGACGTTATCGCCGACGGCCCGTCGACGGACCTGGGCGAACTGGCCCTTGGCCGGAACGCGCTCGTCGCCTTCATGCCGTGGAACGGCTACAACTTCGAGGACTCCATCCTGATCTCGGAGCGCATCGTGCGCGACGACGTCTTCACCTCCATTCACCTCGAAGAGTTCGAAGTGATGGCGCGTGATACGAAGCTCGGGCCGGAAGAAATCACCCGGGACATCCCGAACGTCGGTGAGGAAGCCCTGCGCAACCTCGACGAGGCCGGCATCGTGGCCATCGGTGCCGAGGTCCAGCCGGGCGACATCCTGGTCGGCAAGGTGACGCCCAAGGGCGAAAGCCCGATGACCCCGGAAGAGAAGCTGCTGCGCGCCATCTTCGGCGAGAAGGCTTCGGACGTCCGCGACACCTCCCTGCGCCTGCCGCCCGGCGTCGCCGGAACGATCGTGGACGTGCGGGTCTTCAACCGCCACGGCGTCGACAAGGACGAGCGCGCGATGTCGATCGAGCGCGACGAGATCGAACGCCTGGGCAAGGACCGCGACGACGAGCTCGCGATCCTGGAACGCAACGTCTACGGCCGCCTGCGTCCGCTGCTGACCGGCAAGAACGCCGTCTCGGGTCCGAAGGGCCTGGGGCGTGGTGAAGTCACCGAAGCCAAGCTGGGCGAACTGTCGCGCGGCCTGTGGTGGCAGATCGCCCTCGACGACGAGAAGGCCATGGGCGAGCTGGAGGCCATGAAGAAGGCCTTCGAGGACCAGCGCAAGGCACTGGACCGTCGCTTCGAGGACAAGGTCGAGAAGCTGCAACGCGGCGACGAACTGCCCCCGGGCGTGATGAAGATGGTCAAGGTCTTCGTGGCCGTGAAGCGCAAGCTTCAGCCCGGCGACAAGATGGCCGGCCGTCACGGCAACAAGGGCGTCATCTCCAAGATCCTGCCGATCGAGGACATGCCGCACCTGGCAGACGGGACCTCGGTCGACGTCGTTCTGAACCCGCTGGGCGTGCCGTCGCGCATGAACATCGGCCAGATCTTCGAAACCCACCTCGGCTGGGCGTCGGCGGGCCTGGGCAAGCAGATCCAGGGTCTGCTGGAAGCCTGGCAGGGCGGCGGCCAGAAGCAGGCGCTGATCGATCACCTGACCGGCATCTACGGCGAGGACACCCCTCTGCCGCAGGAAGAGCACGAGCTGGTCGAGCTGGCGCAGAACCTGTCCAAGGGCGTTCCGTTCGCCACCCCGGTGTTCGACGGCGCGCACATCTCGGACATCGAGGACCTTCTGGAGAAGGCAGGCCTGGAGCGCTCCGGTCAGTCGATCGTCTATGACGGTCAGACCGGCGAGCAGTTCAAGCGTCCGGTCACGGTCGGCTACATCTACATGCTGAAGCTGCACCACCTGGTCGACGACAAGATCCACGCCCGCTCGATCGGCCCCTACTCGCTGGTCACCCAGCAGCCGCTGGGCGGCAAGGCGCAGTTCGGTGGTCAGCGCTTCGGGGAGATGGAGGTCTGGGCTCTGGAAGCCTACGGCGCCGCCTACACCCTGCAGGAGATGCTGACGGTGAAGTCCGACGACGTGGCCGGCCGGACCAAGGTCTACGAGGCCATCGTCCGCGGCGACGACAGCTTCGAGGCCGGCATTCCCGAGAGCTTCAACGTTCTCATCAAGGAAATGCGTTCGCTGGGTCTGAACGTGGAGCTGGAGAACAGCTGAGGTTGAAGTGGCGAGTGACGAGTGGCGAGTGGCGAGAAATCGCTCCTCCCGCCCGGTGATCACTCGCCACTAACCACTCGCTACTCGCCACTCCCTCACTATTTCGCGGCCCCCGCCGCAGCAAGGAACTCAAGATGAACCAGGAAGTCCTGAACATCTTCAACGCGGTCCCGGTCACCCCGACCTTCGACCAGATCAAGATCGCCCTGGCCTCGCCCGAAAAGATCCGCTCGTGGTCGTTCGGCGAGATCAAGAAGCCCGAGACCATCAACTACCGCACGTTCAAGCCCGAGCGTGATGGCCTGTTCTGCGCCCGGATCTTTGGCCCGACCAAGGACTACGAATGCCTGTGCGGCAAGTACAAGCGCATGAAATACAAGGGCATCATCTGCGAGAAGTGCGGCGTTGAGGTCACCCTGGCCCGCGTTCGGCGCGAGCGGATGGGCCACATCGAACTGGCCTCGCCGGTCGCCCACATCTGGTTCCTGAAGTCGCTGCCGTCGCGCATCTCGCTGATGCTGGACATGGCGCTGAAGGACGTGGAGCGGGTGCTCTACTTCGAGAACTACATCGTCACCGAGCCGGGCCTGACCCCGCTGAAGCAGAACCAGCTGCTGACGGAAGACGAGTTCTATCGCTATCAGGACGAGTTCGGCGATGACGGCTTCACCGCCGAGATCGGTGCCGAGGCCGTGCGCAACCTGTTGATGGGCATCGACCTGCATTCGGAGGCCGAGCGCCACCGCGGTGAACTGGCCGACAGCCCCTCGGAAATGAAGGCCAAGAAGGCCTCCAAGCGTCTGAAGCTGATCGAGGCCTTCCTCGAAAGCGGCAACAAGCCCGAGTGGATGATCCTGACGGTCGTGCCGGTCATCCCGCCGGAACTGCGTCCGCTGGTGCCGCTGGACGGCGGGCGCTTCGCCACCTCCGACCTGAACGACCTGTATCGCCGGGTCATCAACCGCAACAACCGCCTCAAGCGCCTGATCGAGCTGCGCGCGCCGGACATCATCATCCGCAACGAAAAGCGGATGCTGCAGGAGTCGGTCGACGCCCTGTTCGACAACGGCCGTCGCGGCCGCGTCATCACGGGCGCCAACAAGCGTCCGCTGAAGTCGCTGGCCGACATGCTGAAGGGCAAGCAGGGTCGCTTCCGTCAGAACCTGCTCGGCAAGCGCGTCGACTACTCGGGTCGTTCGGTCATCGTCGTGGGCCCGGATCTGAAGCTGCACGAGTGTGGCCTGCCCAAGAAGATGGCGCTCGAGCTGTTCAAGCCGTTCATCTATGCGCGTCTGGACGCCAAGGGCCTGTCGGGCACCGTCAAACAGTCCAAGCGCATGGTCGAGCGCGAACAGCCCCAGGTGTGGGACATCCTCGAAGAGGTGATCCGCGAACACCCGGTGATGCTGAACCGCGCGCCGACGCTTCACCGTCTGGGCATCCAGGCGTTCGAGCCCAAGCTGATCGAGGGCAAGGCCATCCAGCTGCACCCGCTGGTCTGCGCCGCCTTCAACGCCGACTTCGACGGCGACCAGATGGCCGTCCACGTGCCGCTGTCGCTGGAGGCGCAACTCGAGGCGCGCGTCCTGATGATGTCGACCAACAACATCCTGTCGCCCGCCAACGGCAAGCCGATCATCGTGCCGTCGCAGGACATCGTCCTGGGGCTCTACTACATCTCGCTGGTCAAGGACGGTGAGCCGGGCGAAGGCAAGCTGTTCGCCAACATGGGCGAGATCGACGCCGCGCTCGACGCCGCCGTGGTGACCCTGCACACCCGCATCAAGGCGCGCTGGACTGAACAGGACGCCGAAGGCAACGAGGTGACCAAGGTCATCGACTCGACCCCGGGCCGGATGAAGCTGGGTGCCCTGCTGCCGAAGAACCCGCAGGTCGGCTACCGCCTGCTGGAGAAGAACCTCACCAAGAAGGAAATCGGCAACCTGATCGACGTGGTCTATCGCCACTGCGGTCAGAAGGCGACGGTGATCTTCGCCGACCAGATGATGGGCCTGGGCTTCAAGGAAGCGGCCAAGGCCGGCATTTCGTTCGGCAAGGACGATATCGTGATCCCGGCCAAGAAGGTCGAGATCGTCGCCGCCACGCGCACCCTGGTCGAGGAATATGAGCAGCAGTACGCCGACGGCCTGATCACCAAGGGCGAGAAATACAACAAGGTCGTCGACGCCTGGGCCAAGGCCACGGACCGGGTCGCCGACGAGATGATGGGCGAGATCGCGCAACCGCGCGTCCTGGCCTCGGGTCGTACCGCCGAGATCAACTCGGTCTACATGATGGCCAACTCCGGTGCCCGGGGTTCGCAGGCCCAGATGAAGCAGCTCGGCGGGATGCGCGGCCTGATGGCCAAGCCGTCCGGCGAGATCATCGAGACCCCGATCGTGTCGAACTTCAAGGAAGGCCTGACCGTCCTCGAATACTTCAACTCCACCCACGGTGCCCGTAAGGGTCTGGCCGACACCGCGCTGAAGACCGCCAACTCGGGTTACCTGACCCGCCGTCTGGTGGACGTGGCGCAGGACTCGATCGTCACCGAGGAAGATTGCGGTTCCACGCGGGGCATCACCCTGCGCGCCGTGGTCGAGGGCGGCGACGTCCTGGTCTCCCTGGGTCAACGCGTCCTGGGCCGCTACAACGCCGAGGACATCAAGGAGCCGGGCACCGAGAACGTGCTGTTCCCCGCCGACACCTATCTGGTGGAGGACGTGGTCGAGGTCATCGACCGCGAGGGCGTGCAGTCGGTCAAGGTCCGTTCGGCCCTGACCTGTGAAGCCGAAGCCGGCATCTGCGGCATGTGCTACGGTCGTGACCTGGCCCGCGGCACCAACGTCAACATCGGCGAAGCGGTGGGCGTTATCGCCGCCCAGTCGATCGGCGAGCCGGGCACCCAGCTGACGATGCGGACCTTCCACATCGGCGGCACGGCCCAGGTGGCGGAAACCTCGTTCTACGAGGCGACCAACGCCGGCACGGTCAAGATCGTCGGCCCCACCGTCACCGGCACCACGGGAGACCTGGTGTCGATGAGCCGCAACGTCGTCGTCACCGTCATGGTCGATGGCAAGGACCGCGAGTCGTACAAGATCCCGTACGGCGGCCGTCTGCGCGTCAAGGAAGGCGACGAAACCAAGAAGAACCAGCGTCTGGCCGAGTGGGACCCCTACACCACCCCGATCATCACCGAAGTCGGCGGCATCGTCCGCTTCGAGGATCTGACCGAGGGCCTGTCGTTCCGCGAGGAAACCGACGAAGCGACGGGTATCGCCCAGCGCGTCGTCATCGACTGGCGCGCCTCGCCGCGGGGTTCGGACCTGCGTCCGGCCATGGGCATCACCAGGGGCGATGAGTTCGCCAAGCTGGCCTCGGGCTCCGACGCCCGTTACCTGCTGCCCGTCGGCGCTATCCTGTCGGTCGCCAACGGCGACGAGGTGAAGCCCGGCGAGATCCTGGCCCGTATCCCGACCGAAGGCGCCAAGACGCGCGACATCACCGGCGGTCTGCCGCGGGTGGCCGAGCTGTTCGAAGCCCGTCGTCCCAAGGACTGCGCGGTCATCGCCGAGATGGACGGCCGCGTCGAATTCGGTCGCGACTACAAGAACAAGCGCCGCATCAAGATCACGCCGGAGCCGGATGCCGATGGCAACCAGGGCGAACCGGTCGAGTTCCTGATCCCCAAGGGCAAACACATCTCCGTCCACGACGGCGATCTGATCCAGAAGGGCGACTACATCATCGACGGCAACCCCGATCCGCACGATCTGCTGCGCATCCAGGGCGTCGAGGCGCTGGCCGAGTATCTCGTGAACGAAGTGCAGGAGGTCTATCGACTGCAGGGCGTGCCGATCAACGACAAGCACATCGAGGTGATCGTTCGCCAGATGCTGCAGAAGGTCGAGATCCTCGACTCGGGCGAAACCACCCTGATCCGTGGCGACACGGTCGAAGTGGCCGAGGCCGTGCTTGAGAACGAGAAGGTCGAGAAGCGTGGCGGCCGGATCGCCACCACCCAGCCCGTCCTGCTCGGCATCACCAAGGCGTCGCTGCAGACCCGCAGCTTCATCTCGGCGGCCTCCTTCCAGGAAACCACCCGCGTCCTCACCGACGCGTCGGTCCACGGCAAGAAGGACATGCTGGAAGGCCTCAAGGAAAACGTCATCGTCGGCCGACTGATCCCGGCCGGTACGGGTGCCTACCTGCGCGCTCTGCAGAAGATCGCCAACGAGCGCGACGCGGTCCTGACCAACAACCGCGAAGCGGCGGTCGAGCCCCTGCCGGCCGATCTGCAACTGGAGCTGGCCGAGAGCGAGTAGTCGCTTTCACCAGCTGAAGACTGAAGAGGGCGGTTCCGGCAGCGGGGCCGCCCTTTTTCGTTGGCGTGTCCGGACGCGCATCGACGGGCCGGATTGTTGGCGTAAGGTCTGTCGAGGGAAACGGGGGGCGGATGAACGACCGGAGCACCAGTTCGAGGGAGCGTATTCCGCCGCTTTCGATCCGTCGGGTGACGCTGGCGGCCGGTCTGGTGTTCGCCGCCTATACGGTCGTGTTGCTGGTCGCACGCGGCGGGGGCTTTCTCGAAACGGTGGCCGGAGGCGTGGCCAACACCATTCCCACCGTTCTGCTGGGACTGGCGGCGCGAAGCCTGATCATTCGCCACGTGGCGGGCCGGTCGCCGATGCAGACCGTCTTCGGTCATGTGGTCGTGGGTTTGCTGTTCGTGGTGATGACCTATTGGTCGCTGCTGGTGCTGCTGGGTCTGATCAACGGCGTCTCGGCGACAGAGTTCGATGTCCGTCCCTTTGATCAACGCGCCATGGCCTGGCAGTCGCTGCAGAATGTGACGATCTACGGCTTGATCGCGGCGCTGACGCATCTGGAGATGCGGCCGGCGGGGGATGTCGCCGCGGAGGAGCTTCAGGTCGCAAAGGCGGCCGACCCTGGAACGGGCGATCTGTCGCGCTATTTCATCCGCAGCGGAGAGGACATCCGCCCGATCGACGTCGCCGGCATCGTGAGCATCGCCGGAGCCGACGACTATGCCGAGGTCAGGACCGTCAACGGTCGTCATCTGGCCCGCATGACCCTGGCGGAGTTCGAGGCGGCGCTGGATCCGGATCGCTTCGCCCGGGTGCACCGGTCGCGCATCGTCAACCTGGATCGCATCGTGCGGGCCGAGCCGGCGGGGAACGGCCGGCTGTTGCTCCACATGGAGGACGGCGACCTGATCCAGACCAGCCGTGCGGGTTCGAAGCGGGTCCGCGACCGGGTTCTCTAACCGCCGCAGGCGGTTCGTTCACCGACACCGGATGTCGAACCGCCGCTTTCCGGCCCGGGTTCCCGTGCCGACGCTATCCAGCGGTCAGCCATGGAGGTTTCCCGTTGATGATCCGTCTTTCCGCACTCGGCCTGGCCTTCCTGCTGGCGACGGGCCTGTGTCCTGCAGCCGCCGCCCAAACGGCCGATCCGTCCGCCGCGCGCTTCAGGCTCGCCGCCGGGCAGTTGCTCGATCGGTCCGCTGCCCCGGCGCCGACGAGCCAGCGGATGCGGCTGCAGCTGGCCGCAGGGCGCTACGCCGAGGCCGAAGAGACGGCGTTGCGGCTGGCCGACCAGTTGCGGCCGCAGCAGCCGGGGCGTGCCGCCGGCCTGACGCCGTGGCGCATCTATGCCCGGGCGCGGCTGTACGAGACCCGGGGCGCGGATCGGACGGCGGCCCTGGCCCGGGCGTTTGACGAACTCTACGCCCGGCTGCCGGACCGGGAGATGTCGGCGGTGTTGCCGACCTATGGCGCCAACCTGGAGCCGATGCGCGAGCGGGCGATCCAGACCGCCGCCGCCTGCGTGGGCGTGGTTCTGATCGACTGCGAGACTGCCGCCCAGGCCGTGGCGGCCCAGGCGACGCTGGAGGCCTGGAGCTATCTGGTACCGGCGTCAGAACCCCTGATCCGAGCGGACGCGGAGCGTCGCTTCGTTGTCGACGACGGACTATTGGTCCCGGTCGCCGACGGCGCGGGGATCGCCGTGCTGCTGGTTCGACCGCGATCGGCAGGCGGCGAGCGGCTGACGACCCTGATGAGTTTCACCATCTACAATCGCGACGACTGGAGCTTCGCCGATGCCGTGCAGATGGCGGCCAGGGGCTATGCGGGCGTGGTCGCCTATTCGCGTGGGAAGGGCCGGAGCACTGGAGAGCCGCTCCCCTATGTGAACGATGGAGCTGACGCAGCGACTGTGATCGACTGGCTGGCGGCGCAGGACTGGAGCGACGGCCGGGTCGGGATGTTCAGCGGCAGCTACAACGCGTTTACCCAATGGGCCGCCCTGAAGCACCGGCCAAAGGCGTTGCGCGCCATCGCCACCAATGCCTCGAGTGCACCGGGGATAGACTTTCCGATGCAGGGCGGCGTGTTCCAGAACTTCAGCTACCCTTGGCCCCTGTACGCGGCCAGCGGCTCGGCCCTGGATGAGACGACCTATTCCGACAACGACCGCTGGCAGCGGCTGAACCGCGAATGGTTCCTGAGCGGCCGTCCGTATCGTGACCTGCCCAGGATCGACGGGCGCGCCAATCCGGTGTTCGCCTCCTGGCTGGATCACCCGGACTATGACGATTTCTGGCAGGCGATGACGCCGCAGGGAGCGGAGTTCGCCGACATCGACATCCCCGTCTATGTCCAGACGGGCTATTTTGACGGAGGCATGGTCGGGGCCCTGCACTATTTCAGGGAGCACACTCGCCATCGGCCCGATGCGGATCACCGGATGATCATCGGCCCCTATCATCATACGGCCCAGCAGTCCGGGGTCCTGCCGTCGATCAACGGCTATGATCTGGATCGCAGCGCCATGATCGACTTGACGGAGACCCGCCTGCAGTGGTTCGACCATGTGTTCCGCGGTGCGCCCTTGCCCGAGGTCCTTGGCGACCGGGTGAATTTCCAGGTCATGGGCGCCGACATCTGGCGTCATGTTCCGACCCTGGAGGCGATGGCGGAGGACCGGTTGCGGCTCTTCCTGGGTCCGGTCGGGGAGGGCGGAGGCCATGCCCTGTCACGAACCGCGCCGGACGCGGCCGTCGTGATCGATCTGGAGGTGGATATGGCGGACCGCAGCGGGCTGGATGCGGAAATACCCCCGGGCCAACTGGACACGACGGCGACCCTGATGTTCGAGACCGAGCCCTTCCCGGAGGGGCTGGAGGTGGACGGGGCCTTCCTCGGACGGCTCGATGTCGTGGTCAACAAGCGCGACCTGGATCTGGAGGTGATCCTGTTCGAGCATCGGGCGGACGGCGGTTATTTCCGGCTGGCCTCCTTTCTGGGCCGCGCCAGCTATATGGGCGACCGGCGGACACGCAGGCTTCTGACGCCCGGAGAACCGCACCGGCTCGAGTTTGAAAGCGAGACGGTAGCGGGGATTCGACTGGCCCCCGGCAGCCGGATCGTCGCCCTGGTCGGCGTGCCCTTCCGGCCCGAGGTCCAGATCAACTACGGCACCGGTCGTGACGTCAGCGACGAGTCGATCGCCGATGCTGGAGAGCCGATGGCGTTGCGCTTCCTGCCGGGCAGCTATCTGGACCTTGGGACCAGAGAGGCGGGTCGGTGACAGGCGGGTTCGCCGCGGGACGCCTCGCGCTCGAGCGCCGATACCTGCAACCTGTCCGCGCTATTGACGTCGCCCAGACAACCGGACAGTCTCGACGCTCAGTTCAAACGGTGCGGTTCATGATCAGGACGCAGAACTCGAAGTCGTCGGCGGATCGCGCCGCGTGGATCACCTATGCCGTCATCATGGCAGGGTTCGCCTTCATCGTTCTGGCGACCGGGGCGATGCAGATGGGCGAGATGGCCCACGACGCCTACTGCCCCGAGCACGGCTGGGCTGTTTGATGACCGGTACGCGCCGCGAGACACGGATGGGGACGGGTGCCTGGATCGCCTGCGGCGTCATCGCCGCCGGGTTCCTCTATATCGCTGCGAACAGCTATGCGCTGGATCTCGGCGCCGCTCACCACGACGCCTTCTGTCCGGAGCACGGCTGGGCCTCTGACGGGTCTGCCTAAGACACTACCGCGCGGCACGCGGCGGCGCGCTGGTTGAGCGTGGAAATTTGCGCCAACTCTCGGCTCGCATAGGCTTCGCGGCCTGCACGCGACTATTGCTGTCCCGGAACGGGCCGCATGGCGTCGGGCCTTTCCTGACGCATGCCCGTGTTGCCCACGGTCCTGGCACCCTGACGGATGGCGGGATCCAGATGAGCGCCCGCGCAGCCGACACCGAGGTTTGAGCCGGGACAATCGCCGGAGCCGATGATGCTGACGCCCCCGGCAAGCCCGCGACGACGCGCCTCGTACTGGGCCAGGGCCTGTGCGCCGTCGCGGGCGAACCGGGCGTCACCTGCCAGGGGTCTGCGGAGGTCGGGGGAGGTCCGACGGGAGGACTGGCACCCATGCGCGGAACCGGGACGCTGGGCCGGTCGTCGTCGTCCTCCTCGCGCGTGCGGTCGTGGGTCAGGGACGGGATGGTTTCGCCCAGGACCGGAGCCGCCTCACGAGCGGCGGCGCTGGCGGGCATGGGCTCGCGCGCGGTCTCGCCTTCCAGGGGGGGGCGGGGCTCCATCTCGACGAAGATCGGAGCGGAGGCGGCGCCGGTGAAGACCCGCAGGTGGTCGGCGAACAGACCCCGGGGCCAGCGGCGTCAGCACTGCCGTATGCAGGACGATCGAGCCCGCCAGGACCGCCGCGCGGCGAGGGTCGGCGGGTGAGCGCCAGGACGCGATACCCGGGCCGGCGTTCGACACAGGTCCTCCGCCTATTCCATCTTGCGGTTGTTGCGCAGGCGTTCGTCGGTCATCTCGAACCCGGGCCGCAGGTGGGCACCGGCACAGGTACTGCGCAGGTTGCCGCCCGGGCAGTCGGGGCTGGACATGACGATGCCGACGCCGGAGCGGTTTTCGCGCAGGGCATCATGGGCGGCCAGGGCGGCGGCGCCGTCACGTGCGAATTGGGCGTCGCGGCGCTGTTCGGAGGCCGTCAGGGTGCGCGGGCCGAGTGGACCGGCGCGGCCGGCAGCCGCGTTGAACCGGTCGTCGCAGAGTTGCTGTTCCGAGGCGGACAGGCGGCCGTCCATGGTCCGGCAGCCGCCGGCGCCGAGGCGCATCGAACGGCCGACTGCGGCGGCCATTCCCTCGGGCGTCACCCGCCAGGGATCGACGGACGCCGGGGGAGGACCGACAAGGGGGCTGGCACCGATCCGCGGAGCCGGGGGGGTGGGACGGTCTTCCTCGTCCTCCTCACGCGTGCGGTCGCGCGTGACGGAGGGGACGACTTCGCCGAGCACCGGGACGGTCTCGCGGGCCGCGGCGCTGGCGGGCGCGGGCTCGCGGGCGGTCTCGCCTTGCAGCAGAGGGCGCGGCTCCATCTCGACGAAGATCGGGAGGTCAGGGGTCTCGGTGAAGACCGGGGGATCGCCCGCGAACAGGCCGATGGCCAGCGGCGTCAGCACGGCCGCGTGAAGCAGGATCGAGCCCGCAAAAATCGCCGCGCGGCGGCGATCTGCAGGTGAGCGCCAGGACGCGATACTCAGGCCGGCGTTCGACACAGATCCTCCCCGTCGGTCACGCCACGCTGACGGCGGACCGTGGCCGGAACAGGGCCGCAATCAGTCGATAGCACGCCATGGAGAGAGCGGACGCACGGTCGCGCAGGCGGGGGTGCCGTCCCTGCCGCGGCCGGGGAGGGTGGTCGCGATCACGGCACCGGGTTTCAGCAGGTCGGCGGGGATGTCGTGGACGTCGATCTTGGCGCGGCGGCTGACGACAGCCAGCCCCGCCATCGACCCGCCGATGGCGATATAGACGAAGCGGCGTTCCTTGCCCTCTCGCCGCACGAAGGTCCCGCCCAGCCTGCCGTCGGGGCGCAGGTCGACGGGCATGTCGAAGGTCAGGGGCGCCTCGGTCGACAGGCGGATGTCGTGAGGCGCGTTCTTGGCGTCCTGGCGCCAGTAGTGCAGGCCGGGCACCGGATCGGCGATGGTCAGGCGCAGGGTGACGGTCTCAGTCATGGCTCACCAGATGGGCCCCGCGCACCATGCGGACGAAGGGCAGGGGGCGGTCCTTCCCGGCTCGTCGCTCTGCGCCGTCCGGGATGACAATCCGTTCGGCCACCTCGGCCAGGACGAAGCGGGTGATCGCGGGCAGGTCGAGGGCGCGGGCCTCTTCGAGGGGCAGCCAGGCGATCTCGTCCAGTTCGCCCGATCCGGCGGTCGGTTCTGGGGTCAGCAGCGCCGAGGCGTCGGCCATGAAGAAGCGGGCGTCGAAGCGGCGGGTGCGGCCGGGCGGGGTGATAGCGCGGGCGATGTAGGACAGGGCGGCGAGGTCGGGTAGGGCACCGGCCTGACGGAACTCCCGCCACGGTCCGGCGACGGAGGCGGCAGGCGCGGCGTGACCGAGGATCAGGCCGGTCTCCTCGAATGTCTCGCGCACGGCCGTCAGGCACAGGGCGCGGGCGCGATGCGGCGGCAGTTCGGCCTCCAGCCGGGCGCGGGTCGGGCCGGTCGGGTCGGTCGCCGAGGCGGCGGCGAAGTCGGCGCGGTCAATGCGGCCGCCGGGGAAGACCCATTTCGACGCCATGAAGACATGGCCCGGCGCGCGCCGGCCCATCAGCACGTCGGGGGTCTTGCCCTCGCGGACGAGGATCAGGGTGGCGGCGTCCTTGGGGCGCTGGCGTGGGCCTGACGCCCGGGGGGCGTCGCGGAGGTCCTGGGCGGCGTCGAAGGGCTGGAGGGGCGACGGCATCGGAAACGGATGCCACGGCGACCCCGGCAATGAAAGCGGGACCGCCGCGCGGTCAGCCGCGAACGCGGCCGACGCGGACGAGCCTTCCGCCGGCGCCGATGTCGAGGGCGGGGAGGATGGCCGCCGCGTGATGCTGTTCCGTCATTCGATCTCTGTGTCGCGGCGGGCGAGAATCATGGTCGCGGCGACGGCCAGCGACCAGACGGCGAAGGCGGCCATGGCGGCGACCGCCACCTGCAGGCCGAAGCCGCCGTCCGTGGTCGTGTGCCAGAGGGCCAGGCCCAACAGCGCGATACCCAATACCGCCGCAACACGGCCCGCATTGGACAGGTGCCAGAGCCCGGGAGACCACGAGGCGGCACCAACTGCGAGCAAGACCGTGCCGAGGGCGGTGAGGCTCTGGTTGAGCGCCCAGAACGCTCGTCCGCCGGCTTCGCGGATGACGGGGTCGGAGGTCGAGGCCAGCAGTCGCCCGGTCGCGAATCCGTTGACCAAGGCCGCGCCGGCCAGGGCGAGGAAGCCCGCGCCGAGCAGGAGCGCGCCGGTCCGGGTCAGGATGCGGGTCTGGTCCAGCCGCCGTTTTACGCCATCGAACCCGATGGCGAGGGCGAGGAGGCAGCCGATCATGGCGGCGTGAACGAAGCCATTGCTCCAGTCGCTGAGGAACTGTCCGTCGTCGTGTGTGGTCGAGAGTGAGGTCGGATGGTGCAGCATCAGGACGAGGGCGAGTCCGGTCGCTGCGGCGATGACGGCGCCGTCGGCGCGGGTCTGGTTGGTGGTCATGAGAGTTCCCTGTTTCAGAGGCTCTCTGTGCCGGTAGGGCGCAAACCGGGCGACGGGCGAAGGCGGGCGGAGTCCGGTAACGGACGAATACGGGCAAAAGTCCGGAACCAGGGTCGGCTTCGGGCTGAACCCCGGCGGGGGATCGGCTAGAGTCCGGTCATGACCGAGGCCGTCGAGGACCTGGACCGGCGCAGCCAGAGAACCCGCAAGGCGGTGTTCGACGCCTTCACGCGCCTGGTCTTCTCGCGTCGCTACAGCGCGATCCGGACGTCGGACCTGATCGAGGCGGCGGGCGTCGGGCGCTCGACCTTCTACGAGCATTTCCGCAACAAGGACGACGTGATGGTCTGGGCCATTGACCCGATCTTTGCGCCCCTGGCCGAGGCGGCGGCCGGTCAGGCGAGCCTGCCCCGACTTGGTCTCGTGCTGGACCATCTGTGGGAACGCCGGGCGCTGGCGCGGGTGATGTTCGAGCCGCCGCTGTCGCCGAAGATGCACAGGAAACTGGCGGCGATGATCGAGGCGCGGCTGGGGGAGGGGAGCGACGGCATACCGGCGGCCATGACCGCCGCCGCCTCAGCCGCCGCCCAGCTGGCCCTGCTGCGGATATGGTTGAGTGGAGAGGCACCGTGCGAGCCGGAGGTGCTGGCGCGCAGGCTGGCCGAGGGACGCTGATCGCCGTTCAGCAGGCTTCAATCGGTGCTACGTCGCCAATAGGTGACGAGGATGACCGTCTGCGCCGTATCCGTCATCGTTCGAGTAAGGGTGCGTTCCAGGTCAAGGCCGAGAGCGTTGCCGGTCAGCGTCAAGAAGCGCAGCTCAGCCATCAAATCTTCGTCGAGGGCGAGAGGGCTGATACCCGTGACCTCGCAGAGCGTGGCGCTGCAACGGGCCTGTAAGGAGTCCGCGCCTTCGGCGAACCACGGATGGGCGCGATAGGCGGTCAGCAGGCCCGCCTCCGTGGTCGATGACCATGCCGGGTCCCTCCTTCCGGCCGCGACCTCGTCGGCAAGGGCGGCCCAATCGGGTCGGGCCGCGACCTCAGCGGCAACGGCGGCCAAATAGGGTCCGGGTGGGACATCTTCTGCAAGGGCGGCCCAATCGGATCGGGGCGCGTCCGTCGTGAACACGGAATGGGAACTATCGACGCTCTGGCCAGGTGAGGCGAGCGGGACGGCGGTCTGCTGGGCGAGGATCGCGGCGGCGAGAAGGACGGCGGCGGCCATGGGAAGTCTCCATCGTTGGGACGCACGTCGGTGTGCGTCGGGACGAGGGAGTTCTGGCGGTGTCGCGGCGGGGCGGGCGAGATCGATAAAGTCGTGACGATTTTCTCGGGCCACGATCAGGCGGGCGATCTCGCGGCTGGAGCCGATTCCGGTCTTGCGGCGGGCGGAGCGGAAGCGCTCGTTGACGGCCGCCTCCGAGACCGACCGGAGCGTCGCGATCGATTTTGCCGTGTGGCCACGGCCCAGAAGGCCCAGCAGATCACGCTCTACGGCGTTCAGCCGGTCGAGGGCGCTGTCGGTCTCCGGAATCGTTGGCGGCTGGCTCGTGGTCATGCGCCATGCTGGACCGACGGGATGACGCCGGGCAGGCGGGGGCGTCCGCTGCGGCGGGCGTCCGAGACCGGCCTCTAACGCCGCTTGCCCTTGCGGACGCCCTTGGGTGTGCCGCCGCGCGGGGGTTTGGGACCGCCGGGGCGGCCGAGGCCGCGTTTGGGCGGACCGTTTCCGCCTGTGCCGGGGCCTCGACCCCGGAGGCCGAGGCGGGGGGCGGTGGCGTTGGGGTCGCGGGGTTCGGCGTCACTGAGCATCTCGAACAGGAGGCCGCCGGTGATCGGGGTGGCCTCCTTGAGCTTGACCTCGACCGTGCGGCCCAGGGTGTAGCGCTGGCCCGAGCGTTCGCCGACGAGGGCGTGGGCGCGGTCGTCGTGGGTGAAATACTCGTTGCCCAGTGACGAGACGGGCACGAGGCCGTCGGCCCCGGTCTCGTCGAGGCGGACGAACAGGCCGAACCGGGTCACCCCGGTGATCCGGCCGGTGAAGGTCGCGCCGACGCGATCCTGCAGGAAGGCGGCGACATAGCGGTCCATGGCGTCGCGCTCGGCGGCCATCGAGCGGCGCTCGGTCAGGGTCACCTGATCGGCGATGGCCGGCAGTTCGGCGATCTCGCGGTCGGTCAGGCCGTCACTGCCGAGGTTCAGGGCGCGGATCAGGCCCCGGTGGACGATCAGGTCCGAGTAGCGGCGGATCGGCGAGGTGAAGTGGGCGTAGCGGTCGAGGTTCAGGCCGAAATGGCCGACGTTGTCCGGCGAGTAGATGGCCTGCATCTGGGAGCGCAGGACGACCTCGTTGACGACCTCGGCGTGGGGGCCGTCGCGGGTCTCGTCCAGCAGCTTGTTGAACCGTTTGGTCGTCGGGGCCTCGCCCTTGTTCCACGGCTTGCCGATGGTCGAGAGGAAGTCGGCCAGGTTGAAGACCTTCTCCTGGCTCGGCGTGTCGTGGACGCGGAAGATCAGCGGCGTCTTTTTCTGCTCCAGGGTCTCGGCGGCGCAGACATTGGCCTGGACCATCATCTCCTCGATCAGGCGATGGGCCTCGAGGCTGACGCGCCTCTCGATCGAGGCGATGCCGCCGTCGGGGGACATGCGGATACGGCGTTCGGCGCTGTCGATCTGCAGGGGCGCGCGCTTGAGGCGCCCCTTCAGCATCGTGTGGTAGGCGTTCCACAGCGGATACAGGATCGTGTCCATGATCGGGCCGGTCGCGTCGTCGGTCCCGCCACCCTTTTCAACGCCGTCGATGGCCGCCTGGGCCTGCTCGTAAGAGAGTTTGGCGTGGCTGCGCATCAGGCCGCGATGGAATTTGTGCCCCAGTTTGCGGCCGTCCCTGTCGAAGACCATGCGCACGGCCAGCGTTGCGCGGTTCTCGCCCTCCTTGAGGCTGCACAGGCCGTTCGACAGCCGCTCGGGCAGCATGGGCTCGACGCGGTCGGGGAAATAGGTGGAGTTGCCCTTGGCGCGGGCCTCGCGGTCGAGGCTGGTGTTGGGGCGGACGTAGGCGGCGACGTCGGCGATGGCGACCCAGACGATCCAGCCGCCCTCGTTCTTCGGATCGTCGTCGCGCTGGGCGAAGACGGCGTCGTCGTGGTCGCGGGCGTCGGCGGGGTCGATGGTGACGAAGGGGATGTCGCGCAGGTCGTCGCGGCCCTTGAGGGTCGGCAGGTCCTGGTTTTCGGCCTCCTGTTCCACGGCTTCCGAGAAGCCCATGGGGACGCCGTGGGTGTGGATGGCGATCAGGGAGGCGGCGCGGGGGTCGTCCTCGCGGCCGACGGTCTCGAGGATCTTGCCGCGCTTGTGACCGTAGCGCTGGTCGGACTTCTCGATAGCGGCGAGCACGAGATCGCCGTCCCGCAGATCGCCAGAGAGGATCTGCGGAATGATCAGGACGTCCTTCGAGCGTCGGTCGACGGGCTCGACACGGGTCTCCTTGTTGGACTTGCGGATGACGCCGAGGACGCGGTTGTTGTTGGTGTCCAGTTTCTTGATCAGCCGGGCTTCCCAGCCGTTCGGACCGTGTTCGAACCTGGCCAGGACGCGGTCGCCGAGGCCGGGGGCCGGGCCGGGCTTGCCCCTGTCCGGGACGAGCAGGGCCTTGGGCGCGTCGGCCGAGGCCTCGACCATACGGACGTAGAGTTCGCCGTCGATGTCCTTTTCAACTACGTCGGCGACGCCGACGGGGGGCAGGGCCCCGGCTTCGGAGAAGCCCTTTCTGCCCCGTTTGCCGAGCTTGCCGTCCGATTCGAGGCCTCGGATCATTTCGCGCAGACGACGTCGATCTTCGCCCTTGAGGCCGAAGTGGCGGGCGATATCGCCCTTTTCCGCACTTCCGGCATCGCGCAGGAAGGCCAGCAGAGTGGCCTCGTCCGGCAATCCGGCGGCGGGTTTTCCGGGTGTTTTCGTCATTCAGTCTTTCGGTTCACCGGGCGTGTCGGCCTCGGCGGGATTGAAACAGGATACGCCCAGTGAGGCGGCGGCGCGCGCCATACCGCGATCGAGCGTGAGGAGGGTGGCACCGAGGCGGTGGGCGGCGGCGATGTGGATTGCGTCGGGCACCCGGAGAGAAAGCGCCGGCGTTCGAACAAGAAGACTTGCCCTGGCGATATCGGACGGTTCGATTTCAACGGCGTCAGTCAGCAATCTCGCCCAGGCGTCGAGTTCCTCGAAGAGGGTCGTGGCCTGGTCGAAGGACCATCGCTCGATCCGGCCGAGCTTTGCCAATGCGGCCGCACTTTCCGCCAGGGCGAAGTCGCTTGCGAGCAGGGTCTGCGAAGGACTGCGCGCAAAAGTGTCAGTCAGTCGGCTGGCTTCTTGTCTCGCGACAGACGCGACGATCACGCTCGCATCGGCGTAGAGCGTCACTCAGGAACGCCGTCTCTCATGGCCGTGACCAATTCAACAGCGTCGATCGACGCCATCGGCCGGGCTTCACGTCTCTTGACGAATGCGTCGTACCAGGCCTGCCGTTCCGCGCCGCTGAGCTTTGGGGATGGTACAGGCGTCCCACGCAGCTCCGCGATCGGCTTGCCGTGGCGGGTGATGGTGATGCTTTCGCCCGCCTGCACCCGGTCCAGCAGGTGGGTGAAGTTGTTCTTGGCTTCGGCGACGCCGTAGCTGGCCATGTGCGCCCTCAGGAATTATGGCCATAAATATAGCCATAAATCGCGCCGACGGCAACAGCCCCACGGTGGGTTGTCCGGGCCGGGCGGCACGCCTAGCTTCCGCCCTCGAATCCGGAGCTCTGTCACATGTCCCTGTCCGCCCACCCGACCCTGAGCGCGCCCACCGGCTCGTTGCTGGACCTGATCGGCAAGACGCCGATGGTTGAGGTCTCGAAAATTGACACCGGGCCTTGCCGACTGTTCCTGAAGCTCGAGGCGCAGAACCCGGGCGGGTCGATCAAGGACCGCATCGCCCTGTCGATGATCGCGGCGGCGGAGGCGGAGGGATACCTGAAGCCCGGCGGAACCATCGTCGAGGCGACGGCCGGAAACACGGGCCTGGCGCTGACGCTCGTCGGTCAGGCCAAGGGATACAAGGTGTTGCTGGTCATCCCGGACAAGATGTCCAAGGAAAAAATCCAGCATCTGCGGGCCATGGGGGCCGATGTTCGCCTGACGCGGTCGGATGTCGGGCACGGTCATCCCGAGTACTACACCGACATGGCGGAACGGCTGGCGCAGCAGATTCCAGGCGGCTATTTCGTCAACCAGTTCGCCAACGCTTCCAACTCCGAAGCTCACGTCCGGACGACCGGCCCGGAGATCTGGGACCAGATGGGCCACGACGTCGACGCCTATGTGGCGGGCATCGGCTCGGGCGGGACGATCACGGGCGTGGCCCAGTATCTGAAGAGCCAGGGCTCGAAGGCGCAGATCATCCTGGCCGATCCGGTCGGATCGGTGCTCGCAGGGATCGTCAACACCGGCGTGCCGAGCCCCGAGGGCAGCTACACCGTCGAGGGTATCGGCCAGAATTTCGTGCCCGAGACGGCGGACATGAGCCTGATCGACAAGGCCTATTCGATCCCGGACGCCGAGGCCGTAGCGACGGTGCGCGAGCTGCTGCTGAAAGAAGGCATCCTGGCCGGGTCTTCGTCGGGCACGCTGATCGCCGCGGCCCTGCGCTGGTGCCGGGAGCAGACCGAGCCGAAACGCTGCGTGACCTTCGTCTGCGACACCGGGGCCAAATATCTGTCCAAGGTCTACAATGACGCCTGGCTGGCGGATCAGGGGCTGGGCGCGCAAGAGCTGCATGGCGACCTGTCGGACCTGATCTCGCGCAAATACGAGAAGGGCGACGTGGTCACGGCCGGGCCTGACGACACCCTGGACACCGTCTTCAAGCGGATGCGCGGCGCCGATGTGTCACAGCTGCCGATCATCCAGGACGGCCGCCTGGTCGGTATTCTGGACGAGAGCGATCTGGTCCATGTGATGAACACCGACGAGATCACCCGCAAGGAGCGGTTCGCCAAGCCGGTGTCCTCGGCCATGACGCGCGATCTCGACACGGTCCAGGTTTCCGAGCCTCTGGACGCCCTGATCCCCCTGTTCGACCGCGACCGGGTGGCGATCGTGCTGGACGGCGAGAAGTTCGTCGGGCTGATCGCGCGGGTCGACCTGATCAACCACCTGAGTCTGAACCGGTAGGACCATGGCCGGACGCGCTTGGGCGAGACGGCGGATGGTGGTGTTCGGCCTCGCCTCGGTGGTCGCCTGCCCTGCTGCAGCTCGAAGCCAGGAGGACCCAGCTCCGGTTGAGGCAAGCTACGAGGGGATCACCTTCGATAGCGGCGGGCGCACCATCCGGGCCATCGACTATCGGCCCGCCGGCGAAGGACGCCGGGCCGCGATCGTGATGATGCATGGCTCCGGCGGTCGGATCACCAACCGCGGCCCGTGGCACACCCTGGCCGTCCGTTTCGCCCAGGATGGCTATCGCGTGCTGACGCCGCTCTTCACAGATGCGATGGAGGACAACGGATTTCGGCCGCCACAGATGATGACCCGGTGGAGAAACGTCGGCAATGACGCCATCGACGCGTTGATCGCTGAGGGCTACGCGCCCGAACGCACAGGCCTGTTCGGCTACTCGCTGGGATCCTATGTGGCGGTGGACGGCGCATTGGGGCAGGGTCGTGCCGCCGTCGCGGTGGGACTGGCCGGGGGCGTGGATGTCTATCCGCCTCGCATCCCGCGGCGACGCATACCGGTCCTGATAATTCGTGCGGAGCATGATACCCACGTTCTTCCGAGGAACACGGCGCTGTGGGTGGAGTTTCTTCGGGACAACGGGATCGATGTCAGGGTGCGGGTTATCGGGGACTCCGACCACCTGTTCACACCCGAGAAATGGGCCGAGGTCCACGAGGTCGCGGCGACCTTCTTCAACGGCAACATCGGCCGTATCGACTAGGCACAGGATCTCCATGACCTCTATCAAGAACAGCCAGGGCTTCTCGACCCGCGCCATCCATGCGGGCCAGCGGCCGGACCCGACGACAGGCGCGGTGATGACGCCGATCTACGCTACCTCGACCTACGCCCAGGAGAGTCCGGGCGTGAACAAGGGCTATGAGTATGCGCGGGGCAAGAACCCGACGCGCGAGGCGTTTGAGGCCTGTATCAACGACCTTGAGGGCGGGGTTCAGGCCTTCGGCTTCGGCAGCGGTATGGCGGCGACCTCGACGGCGCTCGAGCTGCTGGACGCTGGCGCGCATATCATCACCGGCGACGACCTTTACGGCGGCTCGTGGCGGCTGTTCGAGCGGGTCCGGCGGCGCTCGATGGGGCTGGATTTCGCCTATGTCGACATGGCGGATCTGTCGGCCGTCGAGGCGGCGATCACGCCGAAGACGAAGATGATCTGGGCCGAGACCCCGACCAATCCGCTGATGAAGCTGGCGGACATCGCGGGGCTGTCGGCGATCGCGAAGACGCACGGCCTGCTGCTGGTGGTGGACAACACCTTCGCCACACCGTGGAGCCAGCGGCCGCTGGCGCTGGGCGCCGACGTCGTCATGCACTCGGCGACCAAATACCTGAACGGCCATTCCGACATCATCGGCGGGGTTCTGGTGGCGGGGTCTGAGGAGGTCGCGAAGGAGCTGAAGTTCCTCCAGAATTCGATCGGCGGGGTGATGGGGCCGTTCGACGCCTTCCTGGCCAACCGGGGGCTGAAGACCTTGGGGCTGCGCATGAAGGCGCACAACGAGAACGCCTTGGCCATCGCCCGCTGGCTGGAAGATCGCATCGGCAGGCCGGGCGGCGGCGTGGCGAGGGTCATCTATCCGGGCCTGATCAGCCACCCCCAGCATGAGCTGGCGACGCATCAGATGAACGGTCGCTACGGCGGCATGGTCACGATGATCATCGACGGCGACCTGGCGCGCACGAAACAGGTGCTGGAACGGGTGCAGGTCTTCACCCTGGCGGAGTCGCTGGGCGGGGTCGAAAGCCTGGTCAACCACCCGGCCATCATGACCCACGCCTCTGTGCCGAAAGAGCTGCGCGAGGCGGGCGGGGTGACCGAGAACCTGATCCGGCTGTCGGTCGGGGTCGAGGACCTCGACGACCTGATCGCTGATCTGAATCAGGCGCTGGGGTAGCCGAAGACGGAGGGGGCGAACCCCCTCCGTGAATGCGTCGAGCTACTGCGGGATCGAGACGGCGTCGGTGACGTGGATCACGCCGTTCGACTGGAACACGTCGGCCTGGGTCACGGTGGCGACGCCGCCGTTCTCGTCGGTCAGGATGACCGAGCCGCCGCGCAGCGAAGCCGTCAGCGTGTCGCCCGAGACGGTGGTGATGGCGGCGGATCCGCCGCCGGCCTGGATCATGGCGATGACGTCGGCGGCGGCCACGCGGCCGGCGACGACGTGATAGGTCAGGATCCTGGTCAGCATCGCCTTGTTGGCGGGCTGGACCAGGGTCTCGACCGTGCCGGCGGGCAGGGCGGCGAAGGCGGCGTCCGTCGGCGCGAAGACGGTGAAGGGACCCGGGCCCGACAGGGTCTCGACCAGACCGGCGGCCACGACGGCGGCCACGAGGGTAGTGTGGATCGGCGAGGCGACGGCGTTCTCGACGATGGACTTGTTGGCGTACATGGCAGCGCCACCGACCGTGACGGACTGGCTGTGGCCACCACCATGATGGTCGGCGAAGGCGGCCGGGGCGGCGGCGAGCAGGGCGGCGGCCGAGACAGCACCGGCGAGGGCGGAGAGCTTCATGAGGAGGTTCCTGGGCGGATCGCGTGGGTGCGATCGCAGACAGGAACGAAGTTTCGGCACCCCCGGATGCGGAGCAGAACGACGTGCGGCATCTGGCCGCTGGTCGAGTCGATCAGAAGGCCCAGCTGACGGCCGCCACCAGCTGACCGTCGCCGCTTTCGCCCAAGGCCGCGGCGTTATCGGTGTCGTACCAGTGCAGGTCGCCGCTGATCGACGAGGTGAAGGCATAGGTGATTCCCGCCTGCCACCAGCCGTAGTCGGGCGCGCCCTGCTGATCCTGGAAGCCGCCGCCGATATCGGCCGACAGCTTCGGCGTCAGAGCCCAGGCGAGATTGGTGTTGGCCCACACCGCGTCCTCGGCCGCGCCCTCGTAGTCGGGGGAGCCGCCGATCAGGGCGACGGCGGTGAGGGGGCCGATGGAACGGGTGGCCTGGGCGTAGAATTCCCAGTGGTCGACGTCCCCGGATCCGCCGAAATAGCTGACCCGTTTGGCGTTCAGATCCCAATCCCAGCCGGCCCAGGTCGGCTGGTAGCCGACATAGAGATCGACCTCGTAATCGCTGTCGCCGACGGCGGCGGTGTTGGCGGCCGCGCCGGCATAGATGGAGCCTTGGGTGTATTGGAGGCTGGCGGTCGCCTCGACGTCCTCCTGGCCCCTCACGGCGCCGCGCCTGACGTAGTCGGTGGTCAGGCCGAGGCTGCCGGACCAGGGCGAGGGGGTCTGGGCATGGGCCGCCCCTGCCAGGAGGCAGAGGACCGTGATTATCGGAAATCGCAAACCCATGGTCGTCTCCCGTTGCGCAGAGACGAAATGCCGCCGACCGGGGTGAAGGGTCAAGTGCGTTGGACGGCCGTCGGCGCGTCGGGTCTAGAAGGCGACCAGCACACTCGCGACCAGGGCGGATTCATACTGCCGACCCTGATCCGACGCATCGGTAGCGTGCCAGCGCAGGTCGAGGGCGGTGGTGTCGGTGACGGCCCAGGCGACGCCCGCATTGCCGCCCGTATAGTCCGGGGCATTGTCCTGCTCACGCCGCCCGAGGGTAAGGCTGGCTCTCAGCCGGTCGGCCAGCGGCCAGCGCAGCCGGGCCTCGACCCAGGTCGTGGCGCGGGTCGAGCCGAGGCCGTCAGGCGAATGCTCAAGCCGCAGCCGGGTGTCGACGGGACCGAAGTCGCGCAGGATGTCGAACTGGTACTCCCAGGCCTCGTCATCGGTGCCGGCGTCGGCCCCGAGCCGCCATTTGCGCGAGACGGAGGCGTCGAAGTCCAGGCCGGCCGCCGCGAACTGCCAGCCGGCTTCCAGTTCGGTCTCGAGGCGTGAGCCGGAGGAGTCGATGGTCTCGAACTCCACATCCGCATAGAAGCCGGCGGTGGCCCACTCGACTTCACCGAAGACATAGGGGGCGTCGCCGCTCTTGGTTGCGCCCTTGGAGCGGTTGTCGGTGCCCGCCCCGGCCTCGAACGACCAGTGGGAGGGCCGTTCGGCGCTGTAGCGCGGGTCGTCCCGGTCCTGCGCCATCGCCGGAGCCGCAGCCCACAGGAGGGCGGTCAGGGCGGACAGAACGAGACGCATCGAGGCTCCGGGAAAGGGAGCCTCTCCCTTAGCGGACGATCGCCTTGGCGGCGAATTGATCCGTCGCCTGTGCATATTCGTCGCGCAGGCGCTGAACCAGTTCCGCCGCCGGAATGACGTCGTGGATCGCGCCCGCGCCCTGGCCGGCGGACCAGACGGTCTTCCAGGCCTTGGCCTCGTCGCCCATGTCGAGCTTGTGATCGGGCAGGACCTTCGGGTCGATGCCGTTGGCCTGCAGGGACCTGGTCATGAAGTTGGCGGGGATGCCGGAGACGGCGGCGGTGTGGACGATGTCCGTGGCCCCGCTCTCGATGATCATCTCCTTGTAGGCGTCGGGGGCCATGGCCTCGGTCGTGTTGATGAACCGGGTGCCCATATAGGCGAAGTCGGCCCCCAGCATCAGGGCGGCGGCGACGTCCTGGCCGTTCGACAGGCAGCCGGACAGGATGATCGTGCCCTCGAAGAAGCTGCGGACCTCATTGACCAGGGCGAAGGGGTTGATGATGCCCGCGTGACCGCCGGCGCCGTTGGCGACGAGGATCAGGCCGTCGACGCCGCTCTCGGCCGCCTTGCGGGCGTGGCGGACGTTGGCGATGTCGTGGAAGACCACCCCGCCATAGCCGTGGACCGCATCGACCACGTCGCGCACGGCACCCAGGGAGGTGATGATCAGCGGCACCTGATGCTCCACCGAGACCATCATGTCGGCCATCAGGCGCGGGTTGGTCGGATGGACGATGTGGTTGACGCCATAGGCGGCGGCGTCGGGGTTCAGGCGGGATTTGATCTCGACCAGCCACTCGGCATAGCCCTCGGTCGTGCGGGCGTTCAGGGACGGGAAGGTGCCGATCACACCGGCGTTGCAGCACTCGACCACCAGGTCCGGCCCGGAGACGAGGAACATCGGCGCCTCGATGACCGGCAGTTTGAGACCCTTCTGGAGGGAGGCGGGGATGGCCATGGCGTTTCCTGTGCGTCTTGTTTGACTACGCTTAGCCGGGTGTCGCGGGGGAAGGCAAATGTGCAACGTCTCCTCCCCGCCGCCGCAGGCGATGGGGAGGTGGCTGCGAGCCCTTGCGAGCAGACGGAGGGGCTCTTCGTGCGGCAAGAACCCCTCCGTCACTCCTCTGCGCTGCGTGCCACCTCCCCATCGCTACGCGACAGGGAGGAGACAGGATAACCGGGCGACGCTATCTGACACCCATGACCACCGACACTTCAGGCCTCTCACAGCTCGGCCAGCATATCGTCCAGCCCGCCACGCCGGAATCGGCTGTGCTGGAGCGCGTGCCCAACCCCCATCCCGACGCCCTGTACCTGGCGCGGTTCACCGTGCCGGAGTTCACCAGCCTGTGCCCCGTGACGGCCCAGCCGGACTTCGCCCATATCGTCATCGACTATGCGCCGGGCGACTGGCTGGTCGAGTCCAAGTCGCTGAAGATGTACCTGACCGCGTTCAGGAACCACGGGGCCTTCCACGAGGACTGCACCGTCGCCATCGGCAAGCGGATCGCCGACCTGCTGGCCCCGAAATGGCTGCGCATCGGCGGCTACTGGTACCCGCGCGGGGGCATCCCGATCGATGTCTTCTGGCAGACGGGCGTGGCGCCGGAGGGGTTGTGGCTACCGGACCAGGGCGTGCCGACCTATCGCGGGCGAGGATGAGTCGGTCAGCGATAGGGTAGGCATTCAGAGGGGATATGGTGCCCTACACGCGCGAGCAGATTGAGCAGATCGAGCAAATGCTCGACGAGTGGCGAGAGCGCGAAAACGCTTTGTCACGTGCCCTATTCGCATATCGCTTTCGCGACGCTCGTGCTCGCGAGATTATGCAGCACGGGCTTAGTCGCAGGATAGCCGACCTAAAACACGGGCTTGAGCGGGTCTTCGAGATATTGCCTGCTGATGCGGTAGTGCCCACCCAGCGAGACCTGCGAGATACCACGGCTTTCCTCCAAGCCTTCGTGATCAATACATTTGGGGCGATCGATAATCTGGCCTGGATTTGGGCTTGTGAAGCCGATGTTCGTGACAATCGAGGGCTACGGCCAAGGGGCGGCAGGATCGGTTTCACGCCGGACCACCACTTGTTGCGCGACAGTGTTTCCCAGCGAACACGGGACTACCTTCAAGGAACCGACGAGTGGTTTGGATATCTCGAAGGCTACCGGCACGCTCTGGCTCATAGAATTCCACTCTACATCCCTCCAAAGACTGTAGACGAAGCGGAGGCGGCGGAATTCAGAAGATTAGAGGCTCAGGCTGAAGCATTGGGCTGGGACCCAGCAGGGTGGCCGGAAATCCTTGCCGCACAGCGCCAATTGGGCACCTTTGAACCTATGATGATGCATTCGTTCGGAGAGGGTGCCCGCCCAGTTCGCTTCCACGTTCAAATTGTTTGTGACTTTGCGACGGTTGTCGAGATCGCTGAGCACGTCGTTCATGATCTTCAGGCGCTCGTGGTCCAGTGACCCTCTCGCCGACATGATCGAGCCCGCCCGCCTTCCGCTTGAGGTTTGGGGCAGGCATTTGCTCGAAAGTGTCCAGACCGCTTCCGACCGCACACCGCTCACCCGCTTCGCCTTCGCCTTCCTGATGTTCGGGCTGAAACAGGCGTATGCTTGTCTGTTCGGCGGGGCGATGCTGGGGCTGATCCTGCTTACCTTCCTGGTCTGGCCGGACGACAGCCCGGTGTCGCGCTATGACTTTCTGGTGGTCGGGGCGGTGCTGATCCAGGCGGCGATGCTGGGGTTGAAGCTGGAGACCTGGGCCGAGGCGCGGGTGATCCTGCTGTTCCACATCGCCGGGACGATCATGGAGCTGTTCAAGACGGCGCACGGGTCGTGGCTCTATCCGGAGGACTCGGTGCTCAGGATCGGTGCGGTGCCGCTGTTCTCGGGCTTCATGTATGCGGCGGTGGGCTCCTATATCGCGCGGGTGCAGCGGATCTTTCACATCCGGGTGCGGAACTATCCGCCGGTGTGGACGACCTGGGTGCTGGCGGCGGCGATCTACATCAACTTCTTCGCCCATCACTGGCTGCCGGACATTCGGCTCGGATTGTTCGTGGCGACGGCCCTGCTGTTCGGGCAGGGATGGTTCTGGTTCACGGCGAACCGGACGCGGCTGAAGATGCCGTTGCTGGTGGGGTATTTCCTGGTCGCCCTGTTCATCTGGTTCGCGGAGAACCTGGGCACCCTCGGGCGGGCCTGGGTCTATCCGGGGCAGGAGGCGGGGTGGGAGATGGTCTCGCTGGCCAAGCTGGGCAGCTGGTTCCTGTTGATGATCATATCGGTGGTGATGGTGTCGCTGGTCCACCGGCCGGAGGAGGAACCGCGATGAGCGATGGATGGGCGGAATCGGCCGACGCCTGGGTCGCGTCCCAGGGGGACGAGGGCGACTTCGGGCGGCGCTGGGTCATGGATGCGCCGATGCTGGAGCGGGTGCGGCTGAGGCCGTTTTCCCGCGCGCTGGACGTCGGCTGCGGCGAGGGGCGGTTCTGCCGGATGCTGAGGGCCGAGGGGGTGGCGGCGGTCGGGATCGATCCGACCGTGGCCCTGATCGACCATGCGCGTCGGCTGGACCCCGGGGGCGACTATCGGGTGGAGGCGGCCGAGGCCCTGGGGTTCGAGGACGCGGCGTTCGACCTTGTGGTCAGTTATCTGTCGTTGATCGATATCCCGGATGTGCGGGCCGCGATCGCCGAGATGGCGCGAGTGCTGGCACCGGGCGGCCGCCTGCTGATCGCCAATCTGGCGGGGTACAACTCGGCTGCAGACGCCAACGACCTGGGGTGGGTCACCCTGCCGGACGGGCGGCGGGCCCATGCGATGGACCACTATCTGGAGGAGAAGGTCGGCTGGATCGCCTGGAAGGGCATCCGCATCCAGAACTGGCACCGGCCCCTGAGCACCTACATGACCCTGCTGCTCGATCAGGGGCTGACCCTGACCCATTTCGCCGAGCCGCCCGCGCACGGCGGCGATCCGGTCCGGCAGGCGGGCTATAACCGCGTGCCCTGGTTCATGATGATGGAGTGGACGAAGGTCTAGGGAAGGGTGGTCGTCAGGCTCGCGACGTTCGGCCGGTCCCGTTCCAGCAGCGGCTCGACCACCGTGCCGAGGTGGATGAAGCCGGCGACCTGCTCGCCTTCGCCCACGCCGAACAGGGGCAGGGCGTCGGTGTCATAGCTGTACCAGTCGGTGATCCAGCTGGAGGCGAAGCCGAAGGCGGAGGCCGCGTGCTCCAGGTTCATGCAGACGGCACCGGCGCTCAGCTGCTGTTCCCAGACCGGCTTCGATCCAGGCGCTGCCGTGGAGATCACCAGGACGGTGGTGGGGGCTGCGGTCAGTTTGGCGAGGACGGCCCGGGCCTTGGATGGCAGACCCTTGTCGACGGCCAGGGCGGCGAGCGTCTCCGCGATCGCGGCGCGGCTGGCCGGACCCATGACGACGAACCGCCAGGGGAAGAGTTTGCCATGGTCGGGCGAGCGGGCGGCGAGGGTCAGGATGTCGGTGATCTGCGCCGCGTCGGGGCCGGGGACCGTCAGGGCCTGGGCCGGGGCCGAGCGGCGGGTGGCCAGCCGGACCAGCATCTCGGGCGACGGCGTCGGCGAGGGCAGGGGTGCGCCGAGATCGACGGGAGGAGGCAGGGACATGGCGACTAGCTAGGCGTTCGGCCGGTGCGGCGCCATATGCGCGGGGATGAGCGACTCCCGCGACGACTTCGACGCAGACCGACCCATGCCCTCCTGGGACGTGGACCCGCCCGCGCGGCCGGCGTGGAAGAGCGACGGCGAGGCGACGGTGTTCGAGAACCCGTGGATGAGGCTGACGTCGCATCCGGCGACGGCGCCCACGGGGGCCGAGGCGACCTATGTCGTGATGCGGCCGAAGAACCTGTCGGTCGGGGTGCTGCCGATCCATTCGGACGGGACGGTGACCCTGGTCGGTCAGGCCCGGTTCGCCCTGGCCAACTATTCCTGGGAGATGCCGGAGGGCGGGGCACCCTATGATGAGGACCCGCTGGACGGGGTCAGGCGGGAGCTGGCCGAGGAGGCCGGCCTGGCGGCGAGATCCTGGCGCGAGGTGCTGCGGATGGAGATGTCGAACTCCATCACCGACGAACGGGCCATCGCCTGGCTGGCCTGGGACCTGTCGGAGGTCGAAAAGGCGCCGGATCCGACCGAGGTGATCGAACTGGCGCGCGTGCCCTTCATGACCCTGATGCGCGAGATCGACCGGGGCGCGGTGCGTGACACCTTTACGGTGGTTACAGCCCTGAGGGCCTACCATATGGCCAGGGAGGCGCTGATCCCGGGCTGGCTGGCGCACGCCATGCTGACGCGGGTATGATGACCTATGGAGCCCCTGATGCCCAAGCTTGAAGTCGTCGCCTCGCAGGACGGCGTGTGGACCCAGTTGCGGGCCTCCGCAGAGGACGCCGCGCGCAGCGAGCCGCATCTGGGGTCGCTGATGAACGCGACCATCCTGTCGCACAACGACCTGGCCAATGCCCTGAGCTTCCAGATCGCGCGCAAGATCGGCGACGCCGAACTGGCACCCATGAGCGTGCGCGAGGTCTGCGCCTTCGCCTACTGGTCGGACCCGACCATCGTGGTGGCGGCGGAGGCCGATCTACAGGCGGTGGCCGAACGCGATCCGGCGATCAAGACGCTGTTGCAGCCGTTCCTCTACTTCAAGGGCTTCCAGGCGCTGCAGGCGTCGCGGGTGGCCCACTGGCTGTGGACCCAGGGGCGCGAGACCCTGGCCTTCCACTTCCAGAGCCGGATCTCCGAACTGTTCCAGATCGACATCCACCCGGGCGCGCGTCTGGGCTCGGGCCTGTTCCTCGACCACGGCACCGGCATCGTCATCGGCGAGACGGCGGTGGTCGGCGACGAGGTGTCGATGCTGCACAATGTGACCCTGGGCGGCACGGGGGCCGAGCGCGGCGACCGGCATCCGAAGATCGGCCGGGGCGTCCTGCTGGGCGCAGGTGCCAAGGTGCTGGGCAATATCGTGGTCGGCGACTACGCCAAGGTGGCCTCGGGTTCGGTGGTGCTGAAGCCGGTGCCGGCCGGATGCACCGTGGCGGGCGTGCCGGCGCGGCTGGTCAACTGTCCGACGGACGCGACGCCCGCCCGGACGATGGACCATACGCTGGCCGACGCCGTCTATGATTTCGTGATCTGAGCCGGGTGTCCCCCCATTCGCTACGCGAACCGGGAGGAGACGTGACAGGCCGATCCGGCTTCTCTAGGGTCCGCGCCTTCCATCCAGACCACCGAGGCCCGCCGTGAACGAAGCAGATATGAAGCGTATCGAGACGCACCTGAAGCGCACCTTCAATACCGGCGGCATCATCGTGAAAGCGCGCGCCAAGGTGAACGATTCGGCCGAGGTCTATGTCGGTGACGAGTTCATCGGCATCGTCTTCGACGACGAGGACGAGGACGGCAGCTTCATGTTCGAGATGGCGATCCTGGCCGAGGATCTGCCCGCCGACTGATCCGGCGCAGGATACCAGACACGAAAACGCCGGGCGGTGCGAAACGCCCGGCGTTTGTCGTTTCAGGCCGCCGGGTTCAGCGCTTGCCGAAGATCGCGTCGGCCAGCTTGTCGAAGAAGCCCTTCTTCGGCTCGGGCGCGGCGGGCTTTGCAGCAGGGGCGGCGGCGGGCTTCGCAACCGGGGCGGCGGCGGCAGCAGGCCTGGCGGCCGGAGCAGCCTTCGCTGCGGGTTTCTCGGCCGGCGTCTTCGCGGCGGCCTTCGGAGCAGCCTTGGCCGGCGTCTTCGTGGTGGCGGGCTTGGCGGCGGCCTTCGCTGTGGTCTTGGGAGCAGCGGCCTTGGCGGCGGGCTTCGCAGCGGCCTTCGGAGCCGGCTTTGCGGCCGGTTTCGCAGTGACCTTGGCGGCCGGGGCGGCCTTCACCGCTACGGGCTTGGCGGCGACGGCGGGCTTTGCTGCAGCGGGCTTGGCCGTTTTCGCAGTCGACTTCGCGGCTGCTTTAGGCTTGGAAGCGGCGGACGCTTTAGGCGACGCAGTAGACGGTGACTTGGCCATGTATTCCCCGACCCCTCGGTTGGAACGATCGCGACCGATGCGGGAGAGCATGGGCGCAAACTCAATAGTATCGATTCGCAATGATACCGGTGTTTGAATAAATGTCCCACAACCCTGTCCAGATAATCGCGCGCGGCACTCGCGCCGCTGCCGAAGTGGCCGCCGAAGCCATCGATTCCGACATCCTGCTGGAAGGTGCGACCTATTCGATCCTCGAGGAAGACGAGGATCGTGACATCTGGCGCATCGACGCCTTCCCGACGTCCGAGGAAGAGGTCGAGGCGCTGACGACCCGTCTGGCCGAACATCCGGGCGTGACGGTGAAGGTCGAGCCCCTGGCCGACGCCGACTGGCTGGCTATGTCCTTGTCGGGCCTGCCGCCGGTGCGGGCGGGACGGTTCTTCGTCTACGGCGCCCACGACCAGGGACGGGTGCCGCCCAATGCGGTGAACCTGAAGATCGACGCGGGCGCCGCCTTCGGGACGGGGCACCACGGGACGACGGTCGGCTGTCTGGTGGCCTATGATGAACTGCTGAAGCGCGAACGGTTCGAAAAGGTGCTGGACGTCGGCTGCGGCACGGGCGTCCTGGCCATTGCGGCGGCGCGGACGGGGGCGGCCCTGGCCGTCGGGACCGATATCGATGCGCCCTCGGTGCGGATCGCCAACGAGAACGCCAGGCTGAACCAGGCCAATGCGCGCTTCGTCCACGCCTCGGGCCTGAACGACATCAAGGTGCGGGCCGGCGCGCCCTATGATCTGGTGTTCGCCAATATCCTGGCCCCGCCTCTGGTCGCCCTGTCGCAGGACATCAAGATGAGCCTGCGCATCGGCGGAGTGGCGATCCTGTCGGGTCTGCTGCGGACGCAGGAACGGCGCGTGTCGGCGGCCTATCTGTCGCGTGGCTTCAGGCTGGAACGGCGGATCCATCGGGATGCGTGGAGCGCTCTGGTGCTGAGGCGGATGGCGTAGGCGGAACAACCGGCAAGCGGCGCCGTTCCTCCAGCTTGATTGGAGAGACTGCCCCGTGACCTATGACCCCAACCTGCCGCCCGATCCCGTCGTGCGCGATCCGATCTATCCCGAGACGGTGATCGTTCAGCGCGAGTCGAGCACCGGATGGTGGATCGCGGGCGGTCTGGCCGCCGCGGTCCTGATCGCCGTGCTGTGGATCCTGGCAACGGGCGGGCGGGATGACGAAACCGACGCCCTGCTGGCCGAGGCCCAGGCGGACGCCGTGGCCGCTCAGGCCCAGGCCGACCAGGCGGTGCTGCAGGGACAGATCACCGGGGCGCAACAGAACGTGGACATCGCCAGGATGGACGCCGCCCGCGCCCAGGCCGACGCGGCTCGTGCGACCAGTCAGGCCCGTGCCGAGATCGCCCGCGCGGCCGTTCAGCCGGCCCCGGTCATCATCACCGTCCCGGCCGCCCCGGCGCAGCCCTCAGACGACCCGTCGAAGATCACGAGCCCCTCGCCGCAGAACTGACCCTGGGCGTTCGCCCCTTCCCCAAAAGCGGGAGGGGGCGCTATGCGTGCGGCATGCGCCAGTCCTTCGATGAAACCACCTCGCCGTCCTTCGGGGCGAAACATCTTCCGCTCGTACGCGCCGCCATGGCCCGGCAGGGGCTGGACGGGTTCCTCGTCCCGCACGAGGACGAGCATCAGAACGAATACCTGCCCGCCGCCAATGACCGGCTGGCCTGGCTGACCGGCTTCACCGGCTCGGCCGGCGCGGGCGTGGTGATGAAGGACGGGGCGGCGGTGTTCGCCGACGGCCGCTATACGGTGCAGGTCCGGGCCCAGGTCGATGCGGGCCAGTTCGAGATCCTCGATCTCGTCGAGGGCGGGGTGCCCGCATACCTTGAACGCGCGCCGAAAGGGGCCGTGATCGGCTACGATCCGCGCCTGCACAGCCCCGACGCCCTGGCGACGCTGAAGCGCGCGGCGGCGAAGGCCGGTGCCAGCCTGACGCCCGTCGACAGCAATCCGGTTGATGCCGCCTGGGCCGAGGCCCGCCCTGCCCAGCCGCAGGCGCCGGTCGTGCCGCACGAGGACCGCTATTCGGGCGAGAGCAGCGCATCCAAGCGCAAGCGCATCGGCGAAGCCGTGGCCGCCGCCGGCGCCGAGGCCGTCGTCCTGACCGCGCCGTCGTCGATCGCCTGGCTGTTCAATGTGCGGGGAGGGGACGTGATCCGTTCGCCCCTGCCGCTGGCCCAGGCCATCGTCGCAGCCAACGGGACGGCAATGCTGTTCCTTGATCCGGCCAAGTTGACCAACGAACTCCCCGGCTGGCTCGGGGACGACGTGACCCTGATGACCCCGGACGCCCTGCCGCAGGCGCTGGAGGGGATGAAGGGGTTCAAGGTCCTGATCGATCCGGCCCAGTCCTCGGCCTGGTATTTCGATCGGCTGGATCTGGTCGGGGCCACCGTCGTGCGGGGCATGGACCCCTGCGCCCTGCCGCGGGCGGCCAAGAACGCGGTCGAGATCGAGGGCTCGCGTCAGGCCCATATCCGCGACGGCGCGGCCCTCGCCCGGTTCCTGCACTGGGTCGATACGGTCGCCCAGGTCGAACTGCCCGACGAGCGCGGTGTGGTCGAGGCTCTGGAGCGGTTCCGCGAGGAGACCGGGGCGCTCAGGGACCTCAGCTTCGACACCATCGCCGGGGTCGGGCCGAACGGGGCCCTGCCGCACTACAAGCCCGTCACCCGCACGATCCGCAAGATGGAGCCGGGCTCACTGCTGCTTGTCGACGGCGGCGGCCAGTATCTGGACGGCACCACCGACGTGACCCGGACCATGGCCATCGGCGACCCCTCGGCCGACCAGCGCCGGATGTTCACCCTGGTCCTGAAGGCGCATATCGCCATGGCCGTGATCCGCTTCCCGGTCGGGACCAGCGGGCATCAGCTGGACGCACTCGCGAGGGCGCCGATGTGGATGGCGGGCCATGACTATGATCACGGCACCGGCCATGGTGTCGGCTCCTATCTGGGCGTGCATGAAGGGCCGCAGCGGATCGCCAAGGCGGTGAACTCGCAGCCCCTGCTGACCGGCATGATCCTGTCGAACGAGCCCGGCTACTATCGCGAAGGCCACTGGGGCATCCGCATCGAGACCCTGCAGGTCGTGACGGCGCCCGAGCCGATCCCCGGCGGCGAGCGACCGATGCACGGGTTCGAACAGCTGACCTTCGCCCCGCTGGACCGCAAGCTGATCGATGTCACGGCCCTGAGCGCCGACGAGCGGGCCTATGTCGACGCCTATCATGCGGAGACGCTGGCGAAGGTGGGGCCGTTGCTGGACGAGACGGTGCGGGCGTGGCTGGAAGGGCAGTGCGCGAGACTTTGAGAGGCAGCGCGCCTGTGGTAGACGCAGTTCTACCATGCTGAACATCAAGAACCCGCGCGCGCACACTCTGGCGGTCGAGGTGGCGGCAGTCACCGGCGAGAGTCTGACTGACGCTGTGATCCATTCTCTTCAGGAACGGCTGGATCGGGTAAAACCGAAACGCGAACCCCTGGACCTGGAGAAGATCGAGGCGTTGACGCGGGAAATCCGCGCTCGGCTTCCGCAGTCGTTCCTGGATGATCCCGATCCTACGGCCGATCTCTACGATCCCGAAACCGGATTGCCCGCTTGATCGTCGATACCTCAGCGCTCGTCGCCATCTTGCGACGGGAAGAGGACGCTGATCGCTATGTCGCCGCTCTTGCCGCCGCAGATCGTCGTGGGGAGCGACTGGCCATTGGCGCGGCGACGCTCTTCGAGTTGATGCTCGTGATCGATCGGCTGCGAGACCCGGAACTCTCCACGGCGACGGACCGGCTTATCCAGCTCTTGCGGCTTGAAATCGTCGATGTGAGTCCTGAAACAGCGGCTGAAGCGAGACTGGCGAACCAGCGCTATGGAAAGGGCTTCCATCCCGCCCGCCTGAATTTCGGCGACTGCTTCGCCTACGCCCTGGCCAGACAGACCGGCGAGCCCCTGCTGTTCAAGGGTGACGACTTCTCTCAAACGGATATCGTTTCGGCGGTCTGACCTTGCGGACCGGTCGGGCGGCACCGACGTTCCGGTCTCGGCCCAGCCCCAAGGAGATCGCCCCATGAAGACCCGTCGTCTCGGACCGAACGGTCCCGAAGTTTCGGCCATCGGCCTGGGCTGTATGGGGATGGCGTCCTTCTACGGCACGCCGTCGGACGAGACCCAGGCGACGGCGGTGATCCACCGCGCGCTGGAGCTGGGGATCACCTTCTTCGACACGGCCGAGATGTACGGGCCGCACACCAACGAGATCCAGATCGGCAAGGCGCTGGCCGACCGGCGCGACAAGGCCTTCGTCGCGACCAAGTTCGGCATCGGCTACAACGCTGACCGCACGGCCTTGAAGATCGACGGGTCGCCGGCCAACGTCCGCCGCGCCATCGAGGGCAGTCTGACGCGCCTCGGGATGGACCACGTCGATCTTTACTACCTCCATCGGGTCGATGCGGACACGCCGATCGAGGAGACGGTGGGCGCGATGGCCGAGCTGGTGACCGAGGGCAAGGTCCGTTTCCTCGGCCTGTCGGAGGCGGCGCCGGAGACGATCCGTCGAGCCCATGCGACCCACCCGATCACGGCGCTGCAGACGGAGTATTCGCTGTGGAGCCGCGAGCCGGAGGACGAGATCCTGTCGACCGTGCGTGAGCTCGGCATCGGCTTCGTACCCTACAGCCCGCTGGGACGCGGCTTCCTGTCCGGCGACATCAAGTCGATCGCCGACCTCGAGCCGGGCGACTTCCGCCTGTCCAACCCGCGCTTCCAGGGCGAGAATTTCCAGAAGAACCTGAACCTCGTCGAGGCGGTCAAGGGCATCGCCGAGACTCGCGGCGTCACGGCCGCCCAGCTGGCGCTCGCCTGGGTGCTGGCCCAGGGCGACGATCTGGTCCCGATCCCGGGCACGCGCCGGATCGCGACGCTGGAGGACAATGCCGCTGCCGCGGACATCACCCTGACGGCCGCGGACCTCGAGGCGATCGAGGCGGTCTTCCCGAAGGACGCCGCCTCCGGCCACCGTTATGCGGAGGCGGCCCGCAGTGCGCTGAACCGGTAGCTCGTAATCCTCCCCCGACGGGGGAGGGGGACCGCGAAGCGGTGGAGGGGGCCAGCGGCGGACCCCGGGTGTGGGGTGAGCCCCCCTCCGTCTCTTCGCTACGCTTCGAGCCACCTCCCCCGTCGGGGGAGGATTAGCCAATCAACGCCAGCCACTCGTCCTCGGTCAGCACCGTGACGCCGTGTTTCTGGGCCTCGGCCAGTTTGGAACCCGCGCCGGGCCCGGCGACGAGGTAGTCGGTCTTCTTCGACACCGATCCGGAGACCTTGGCGCCGAGGCTTTCGGCGCGGGCCTTGGCCTCGTCGCGGGTGAACCGTTCGAGCGAGCCGGTGAAGACCACGGTCTTGCCGGCGACGGGGGTGTCGGCCTTGGGCCGTTCGGCGTCCTCGATTCGGTCGAGCTGTCCGACCAGGGCGGAGACGACCTCGCGATTGTGCGGCTCGTGGAAGAATTCGGCGACGGCGCGGGCGGCGACGGGGCCGACACCGGCGATGCCCGCGATCTCGCCCAGCGTCATCGACGGGCCTTCCACGCGGGCGACGCGGGCCAGCTCGACGATGCTCGGCCAATCGGTCGTCAGCCCGGCCAGGGCGCGACGGGCGGGGGCGGCGACGCCGGGGAAGGCCAGGGCCAGCTTCTGGTCCAGCGGCGCCTCGGGCCAGGGATCGGCAGGCGACAGTTCGGCAGCGGCTATGACCGAAAGGGTGCGGGCGGAGACGCCGTGGCCCTCGGCCAGTTGCGTCCATTCGGACGAGGGCATGCCGGATGCGGCTTCGAGCGCGGCGGCGTGGAATGTCTTCCAGTCGCCGAAATGGCGGGCCAGCAGCAGGGAGGTCTGGTCGCCGATGTCGCGGATGCCGAGGCCGAACAACAGCCTTTCCAGAGCGATGGTGCGGCGGGCGTCGATACCGGCGACGAGGTTCTTCACGCTCAGCTCGCCGTAGCCGTCCTCGGAGCGCAGGGCGTCCAGCGTCTCCGCGTCGCGGGCGAGGCGGAAGATATCGGCAGGCTCGTGAATCCAGCCGCGCTCGTGGAAGGCGATCAGCTGTTTCTCGCCCAGACCCTCGATGTCGAACGCACGGCGCGAGACGAAATGTTTGAGCCGCTCGACCAGCTGGGCCGCGCAGATCAGGCCGCCGGTGCAGCGCCGCCGGACCTCGCCCTCGGGTCGGACAGCCTCGGAACCGCAGACCGGGCAGTGGGTGGGGAAGACGTAGGAAACGGCGTCAGCCGGGCGTCTGTCGGCGACCACCGAGACGATCTGGGGGATGACGTCGCCGGCGCGTTGCAGGACGACGGTGTCGCCGATGCGGACGTCCTTGCGCGCGATCTCGTCCTCGTTGTGCAGGGTGGCGTTGCGCACCACCACGCCGCCGACGGTGACGGGGGCGAGGCGGGCGACCGGGGTCAGTGAGCCGGTGCGGCCGACCTGGATGTCGATGCCCTCCAGCACGGTGGTCGCCTGCTGCGCCGGGAATTTGTGCGCGATGGCCCAGCGCGGGCTGCGAGAGACGAAGCCGAGGCGGGCCTGCCAGTCCAGCCGGTCGACCTTGTAAACGACACCGTCGATGTCGTAGCCGAGCCCGGCGCGGTCGGTTTCGAGACCGTGGTAGACGCCGATCAACGCCTCGGCGCCTTCGACTCGGACAGAGCGCGGATTGGTGGGGAAACCCCAGTCCTTGAGCTTGTCGAGAGCGCCAGACTGTGTCTCGCTGAAGCCCTCGACCGGCTCACCCCAGGCATAGGCGAAGAACTCGAGTGGACGCTCCGCTGTCACCTCGGGGTTCTTCTGGCGCAACGACCCTGCGGCAAAGTTGCGAGGGTTGGCGTATGTCCGCTCGCCCTTTGCTTCAGCCTCGGCGTTGAATCGGGCAAATCCGTCGTTGGGAGCGTAGACTTCACCGCGCACTTCGAGCCGCGCGGGCCAGCCGGAACCGTGCAGACGACGCGGGATATTGCGCTCACCCAAGGTTATCAGGTTGGCGGTTACGTCCTCACCGGTCCGTCCGTCGCCGCGAGTGGCTCCGACCGCCAGCTCCCCGTCGACATAGAGAAGGTTGGCGCTGAGACCGTCGATCTTGGGTTCGGCGACGAGCGCGATCACCTCGTCCGACGGCAGGTTCAGGAACCGCCGGATGCGGGCGACGAAATCGGTCACGTCGCCATCGTCGAAGGCGTTGTCAAGCGACAGCATGGGCACGCCGTGGCGCACTTCGGCGAACTGGCTGGAGACCGGTGCGCCGACCTTCCTCGACGGCGAATCCTCGCAGACCAGGGCGGGGAAACGCGCCTCGATGGCGAGGTTTCGCGCGCGCAGGGCGTCGTAGTCGGCGTCGGAAATCTCGGGCGCGGCCTCGGCGTAGAGGGCGTCGTGGCGCGCCATCCCGGCGGCGAGCCGGGCCAGCTCGGCCCTGGCTTCGGCTTCGCTCAGGGATTCGACGGACGGTTCGGTCATGGTGTCGGTTTAGCACCGCGCGCGGTCGCGGCCAGCCGGGTGGATGACACGAATTTAAGCGGACGCGGCGGTCGGGTGGGGCTATTCCGGAAAGGACGTATCCAGAGAGCCTCCATGTCCCGATTCCTTCGCGCCGCCGCCCTGGCCTCCGTCGCCACCCTGATCCTGTCCGGCTGTGCGGGCATGACAGAGACCCCGCCTGCGGCCGAAGCGCCGGTCGAGGCTTCCACAGCGGCGTCCGTCAACTACGATCAGCTCATGGCCGATGTGCGCATCCTTTCGGCCGATGACATGGAGGGCCGTGACACGGGCGCTCCGGGCGGCGAGCGGGCGCGGGCCTATATCGTTTCTCGGCTGGAGGCGCTCGGCGTCGCCGCCCCGCCCATGGGCCGACTGCAGCCGTTCGAGGCCCAGGGCCGCACGCGCGAGGGGCCCAGGACCTTTAACGGAGTCAATGTCCTCGGGTTGATCGAGGGTACGCGCGCGCCGGATCGCTACATCGTCATCACCGCCCACTATGACCACGTCGGTTCGAACGGCGGCCAGATCTACAACGGTGCCGACGACAATGCTTCGGGCGTTGCGACCATGCTTGAGATCGCCCAACGCCTGAAGGCCACCAGGCCCGAGCACAGCGTGATCTTCGTCGCCTTCGACGGTGAGGAACGTGGCCTTCTGGGTGCCGAACATTTCGTCCAGGCGCCGCCGGTGCCGCTGTCGTCCATCGCCATGAACCTGAACTTCGACATGATCGCGCGGGCCGAGACGGATGGATTCCTGTGGGTCACGGGAACCTATCAGCACCCGACCTTCCGGCCGCTTCTGGAGGGGATCCCGGCGAACGGCGCGGTGTCGCTCGCCTTCGGCAAGGACACGCCGCAGGACACCGGCGAAGACAACTGGGTCGAGGCCTCGGACCAGGGCGCGTTCTTCAACGCCCAGGTGCCCTTCCTGTATCTGGGCGTGAACTACCATGCCGATTATCATCGCCCGTCCGACGATTTCGAGCGGATCAACCCGTCGGTGTTCCAGAGCGCGGTCGAACTGTCCTGGTCTGCGTTCCGGGCGCTGGATCAGGGTCTGGACCGTTGATCGCAGGCGATTTTCACTTGCAAAGATAGTCCTTGCGCGGACTGGCGCATCGGCGCTTCGATCTCCTGATAAAAAAAGCGGGGGCTTGGAAGCGGCTATGACGACGGTGAGTACCGACGCGTTCGATCTTCAGCGAATCCAGAGGATCCGGAAATGGGCCATCGGCCTGTCCCTGCTGGTGGCTGTCGTGCTGGCCATGTTCAGCGCCACCTGGTGGGGCGACGGCCCGACCCATGAGGCGGTGGAGTCCGTGGGTCTCGCCGCGATCGTTCTGAGCATCGTCGGACGCGCCTGGTGCTCGCTCTATATCGGCGGGCGCAAGAAGGCGGAGGTGGTCTCGGCCGGTCCCTATTCGCTGTCCCGCAATCCGCTCTATCTGTTCAGCTATGCCGGAGCCTTCGGCGTCGGCGCCCAGACGGGCAGTATGGTCATCACCGGCCTGTTCGTGCTGATCGCCGTCGTCGTCTTCCACTTCACGATCGAGAAGGAGGAGGCCTGGCTGACCGCCGAATTCGGCGACACCTACAGGGCCTATACGGCGCGGACGCCGCGCATCGGGCCCGACTTCTCGAAATGGCGCGACCAGGAGGATCTCAGCATCAAGCCGCGCTTCTTCCTGACGACGATCCGCGACGGGCTTGTCTTCCTGCTGGCCATTCCGATCTTTGAAGGCGTCGATATGGCCCAGGCCGCCGGCTGGCTGCCGGTTCTGCTGCTTCTGCCCTGAGGACAACCGCCATGCGCACCGCAATCCTGTTGACCGCCGTGGGCCTGACGCTGGCCGGATGCGACCTGTTCAACACGCCGTCAAAGCCCGCCGGTCCCGGCGGCGATACGCCGGCGACCGCACCCGCCAGCGGCGGAAACTTCGCCCACAGCCAGGGCGAAGACCTGTCCGGCTACTACCAGGTCGGCGACGCCCAGGTCGGCCCGGGGGATTTCTACCTGATCCACCTGTTCGTCGGCCAGGCGCAGGCGTTCACCGACTGGGAGGCGGGCAAGCGGTCCGCGACCTTCGCCCCGGTGATGCTGGAATTCCAGGTTCCCGGCGAGACGAGCGAGCAGGTTTTGCCCGACTCCTATTCCGTCAGCGACGGTCGTATCCGCATGACCGGGACCAGTTCGAACGGCGACCGCATCACCTTCGACGGCCAGTTGAACGCCGGGACCCTGGCGACCGCGCGGCGCAATCTGGGCGGCTCCGAGGAGCCGGCCGTCACCGCGACGATCCGGATCGGCGACCAGAGCTGGTCCGGGGTCAAATTGAACTGGTACGGCGGCGACTGATCGTCGAGGCCGGGATTGCGGCCACACGGCCGGGGAAGAAACACAATGAACGTTACAAGGCTCTCCGCCCTCGCCCTGATGGCGACCCTGGGCCTCGCCGGTTGTCAGCCGGCCGACAAGGCACCGCCGGAAGCGCCCGTCGCGGCCGCTGCGACTCCAACGCCTGCGTTGCACGGGGAGTATTCGGTCAACACGCCGACCGGCGTCGACGCCGGCCGGTTCGTGTTCATGGGGCTGTCCATCCAGGAGCGGCGCGCGTTCGGTGCCTGGGAGGGTGGCGACCGCTCGGGCCCGCCGCCGATCGCCCTGCAGATTCTCGACGAACAGTCGCCGGCCATGGTCGGCTACGCGGATGGACCGTATCCGGATGCGGCCATCATCACCGTGGCGCCCAGCCGGTACGCTGTCGTCGGCAACACGGTGTCGTTCGCGGGAACGAGTCCGGCGACAGGTGAAATCCTGTTCGAGGGAGCCGTAGATCCCGCTGCCCTCGACCAGAGTCAGGCGGTTGATAATGCCGGGATGACGGTGATGACGGGCACCCTGACGCTGGGCGGCAAGGCCTATCCGGGCGTGACCTTCGGCTGGAACAACTTCAACCCGAACTGAAGACGACCGCCCTTCCCCGATCGCGTGGAAGGGCGGGACCGGTTCTAGTTGACCGTCGCCTTGACGATCTTGCCCGGCGCGCGGGGCGGCTCGCCCTTGGGCAGGGCGTCGACGTGGTCCATGCCTTCGATCACTTCACCCCAGACCGTGTACTGGCGGTCGAGGAAGGTGGCGTCGTCCAGGCAGATGAAGAACTGGGAGTTGGCAGTGTCGGGCTGGTTGGTGCGGGCCATCGAGCAGACGCCGCGCACGTGCGGCTCCGACGAGAACTCGGCCTTGAGGTTCGGCTTCTTGGAGCCCGAGGTGCCGGTGCCGGTCGGATCGCCGCCCTGGGCCATGAAGCCCGGGATCACGCGGTGGAAGACGACCCCGTCATAGAAGCCTTCGCCGGCCAGCTCAGTGATGCGGGCGACGTGGCCGGGTGCCAGGTCGGGGCGCAGCTTGATGACGACGTCACCGGTGTCGAGGGTCAGGGTCAGGGTCTGGTCGGCCATGTGGCGCTCCATTTTCGGATGATTGGCGGGGGTCATAGCCGCTGAGGGCCGCGGGCGCTATGTGGGAGCGATGAGTGACGACGAAAAGCCCACATCCCCGCCTGTAGAGCCTGCGCGCCGTCGCATGGTCCGTCCGCCGACCGGCGGCACGGCGGCCGGCCGGGGCATGGGCGGCAAGATCAAGACGGCCGAGAAGAAGTCGATCTCCTCCATCGAATGGATCAAGCGCCAGCTGGCCGATCCCTGGTCCGAGAAGGCGCGTGCCGAGGGCTGGCGTAGCCGGGCGGCCTTCAAGTTCAGCGAGATCGACGACCGCTTCCGCCTGGTGAAGAAGGGGTCGCGGGTCATCGATCTGGGCGCGGCGCCCGGCGGCTGGATCCAGGTCTGCGTCAATCGCGGCGCGACCTCGGTGGTCGGCGTCGACCTGCTGCCGATCGAGCCGATCCCCGGGTCGATCCTGATCCAGGCCGATTTCACCGAGCCCGGCGTTGACCGGCAACTGATCGAGGCCCTGGGCGGGCCGCCGGACCTGGTGCTGTCGGACATGGCGCACAACACCGTCGGACATCGCCAGACCGACCATCTGAAGATCATCGCCCTGATCGAGATCGCCTCGGAGTTCGCGATCCGGACGCTGAGGCCCGGCGGACATTTCGTGACGAAGAATTTCCAGGGCGGCGACGCGGGCCACGTGCTGGCCGACCTGCGCGCCAACTTCCAGGACGTCAAATACGTCAAGCCCGCCGCCAGCCGGAAGGGCTCGTCGGAGGTCTATCTGGTGGCGTTGAACAAGCGATGATCCTGATGGTCGTCCTTCTCGCTGTCGCCCTTCAGGGGACGCCTGAAGAAACGCGGGTCCCTCTGGACGACCTCACTGGCCTCACTGTTGCCGAGGTCGAGGCACGCATGGGGGCTGCACCGGGCGCAGTGCCGCGAGACGCCATAAGGATTGTCGAAGGCGGCCGAACTCTCGACCTCTATCCGCTGCGTCGATTCTGGCGACAACCGACCCGCGAGGATGAGGGTTGCCTGACCGGCTTCGAGGAAGGGCCGCCCGGGGACGATCCCGTCGAACGGAGCCGCAGTTTGGCGACCAGTGCCGCCGGCCTGCTTGCGTTCGAGAATGGTCGGCTGTCAGGCGTCTATCGGGATCGGCCGCCGTCCCCACTGTCATTCACCCGCCCTCCGGGCACGGTAACCGCCCTGCGGGAGCAGTTGCGCCAGCCGCGACCACCTTCGGCGCTGGCGGTCGGTCCGGGTCGTTTGCCGCTTTCCGATGGAGCGGCGGTGCTGGGGCGCCTTGAGCCATCTCCCGTCGGCTCCACACTTGTCAGCCTCTGCAGAACACTCCCGGCATCGACCTACCGCAGCGATCCGGGCATGGACCTTATCTGGGGACTCGTCGGTCTGGCTGCCTTGCCTGCCCTGCCATTCCATCGGGCCGAGGACGCACGCGCTGATCGGGAGGGCGGAGCCCTGCTGGCCTCCGTGACGGCGGGGGCTGACCTCGACATGCCGGCCGAAGTTTGGGTCGGCCGGGTGCGCGGTACAAGGGTCTATCGTGATCCGGCCGCTCCGGAATTTGCAATCATCGCGATCAGGCTCGGATCCGGTACAGACACGGTGGCGAAGGTCGGTCTGCTGGGAGTGCGCGACCGGACTGTGCTCTGGAAGGTCGAGCGTGAAGCGGCTGACCAGACCGGCCTCAGGTCCCTGATTTGCAGGGATTCGGAAAACCGGTCGACGAACGCACGTCCCGGCTGTTCGACGACGGGGTTCCTGTTGCCCTGATCAGGCGGAGGCCATCCCCGTTGATCGAGCGGCTTTCCTTGCCTCGGTTCGGCGCCAGACCCCGTCGTGGATAGCGAAGAAGACCATCTGGACCAGCGGCTCGATAACTCCGACCGTCAGGGCGATGCGCCAGTCCCGGGTGATGGCAAAGGCCACCGCCACCGCGACCACGAAATGCATCACGCCATAGGTGACCGTCTTCAGCGCGATGTTCTTCAGCGAAGGCAGGGCGTGGCTGTGGCCGTAATGGCCGTGGGCGCGGGACTGTTCCCCGGCGTTCATGACGTCGAGGCGGGCGGTGAAGGCCTCGGCGGTCTCTTCCATGCCGCTGCGCATCCGGCGGCGCTCGATCCGGTGCCAGATCCGGTCGTGGAAGGAGTAGGCGATGGTCTGGAAGAAGGGTTCGATCACCCCGATGGCCAGGGCCATGCGCCAGTCGCGGGTAATGGCGAAGGCCACCAGCATGGCGACGACGAGGTGCATCACGCCGTAGCTGGCGATCTTGAGCGCGAGGCTCCGCACGGATCTGGCAAGATTGACGACCATCTGGAGGATAGAATGTTAGCTCAGGCTGAAAGTTTCAAGTGGGGCTGAAAAAGTCTCATGACGGCCGGGGAGGCCTGTCGCGGTTGACTTCGCACCCGCGAAAGAGGATAGGCGGCCCGCAAAACGGAGACTCCCATGGAGATTCGCGAAGGTCTCACCTTCGACGATGTTTTGCTTGAACCCGGTCCGTCAGAGATCATGCCCGCAGACGCGGACGTCTCGACCCGGCTCACTCGCGACATCAGGCTGAACATCCCGCTGACCTCGTCCGCCATGGACACGGTCACCGAAAGCCGGCTGGCCATCGCCATGGCCCAGGCCGGCGGTCTGGGCATCGTCCACCGCAACATGACGGTGCAACAGCAGGCCGATCAGGTCCGCGAGGTGAAGCGGTTCGAGAGCGGCATGGTCATCAATCCGGTGACGATCCGCCCCGAGACCACGCTCGGCGAGGTTCGCGCGATCGTGGCGGCCCGCAAGATCAGTGGTTTCCCGGTGGTGGACGCCGGCGGCAAGCTGGTCGGTATCCTGACCAATCGCGACATGCGGTTTGACCGGGACCCCGGCCACACCGCCGCCCAGCTGATGACCACGGGCGACCTGGTCACGGTTCGCGAGGGCGCGTCCAGGGAAGAGGCGCGCGAGCTTCTTCGCACGCGCAAGATCGAGCGGGTCATCGTCGTCGACGAGGACTATCGCGCCACCGGCCTGATCACGATGAAGGACATCGAGAAGGCCCAGGCCCACCCGCACGCGGCCAAGGACGAACAGGGTCGCCTGTTGGTCGGCGCGGCCTCGACCGTCGGCGACGCCGGCTACGAGCGGGCCATGGCCCTGGCCGACGCCGGTTGCGACGTCGTCGTCATCGACACCGCCCACGGCCACTCGGTCCAGGTCGCGCGCGTCGTCGAGCGCATCAAGCGCGAGAACAACCGCCTGCAGATCATCGCCGGCAATATCGCCACCTATGACGCCGCCAGGGCCCTGATCGACGCGGGCGCGGACGCGGTGAAGGTCGGTATCGGCCCCGGCAGCATCTGCACCACCCGTATCGTCGCCGGCGTGGGCGTGCCGCAGCTGACCGCTATCATCGACGCGGTCAGGGCGGCGAAGGACTCCGGCGTGCCCGTCATCGCCGACGGCGGGATCAAATATTCCGGCGACCTGGCCAAGGCCATCGCGGCAGGCGCCTCGGTCGCCATGATGGGCTCGATGTTCGCCGGAACCGACGAGAGCCCGGGCGAGGTCTTCCTGTACCAGGGCCGAAGCTACAAGTCGTATCGCGGCATGGGCTCGGTGGGCGCGATGGGGGCCGGTTCGGCTGACCGCTATTTCCAAAAGGACGTCGAGGACACCCAGAAGCTGGTGCCCGAAGGCATTGAAGGCCAGACGCCGCACAAGGGGCCGATCGCGCCGGTGCTGCACCAGATGGTCGGGGGGCTGCGCGCCGCCATGGGCTATGTCGGGGCCGCCACCATCGCCGACTTCCAGGAGCGGGCCCGGTTCGTCCGGATCACCGGCGCGGGCCTGCGCGAAAGCCATGTCCACGACGTGATGATCACCCGCGAGGCACCGAACTATCGGCAGGGGTAGCAGATGTTCAACATGACGCCCGAACTGACCTATGCGGCTCTGAGCATCCTGCTGGCGGTGGTGCAGATCTTCCTGCCCGCCACCGGCCGGACGTTCCAGCATGGGCCGAAGTGGAACGCCGGGTCGCGCGACGCCGCCGTCCCGCCGTCCACCGTCATCACCGGACGTCTCGAACGGGCCCAGGCCAATCTGTACGAGACCCTGCCTCTGTTCCTCGGTGCCGTGCTGATCGCCCATGTCGCGGGCGAGGACGGATTTCTGACGCACTGGGGCGCTACGCTCTATTTCTGGGCCCGCGTCGTCTATGTGCCGCTGTACGCTTTCGGCGTGACGGGCGTGCGCAGCCTGGCCTTCCTTACATCGCTCGCCGGTCTCCTGATGATCGTCGCCGCCCTGTTCATCTGAAAGTTTAAGTGACCCCAGCCGCTCGCCTCGCCTCCGCCGCCGCCATCATCGACCGCATCAGTGCGGGCAAGGCTCCGGCCGAGGCCGTCCTGAAGACCTGGGGGACCGAGAACCGCTACGCCGGTTCCAGGGACCGCCGGGCCATCGCCGATCAGGTCTACAAGGTCATCCGCGCGCGTGGTCGTCTGGTCTGGGCCATGGGCGGGCGCGAGGACGGCCGTGCCCTGGTCATCGGCGCCCTGAGCCTGATCGACGGCCTGTCGGTCGAGGAGATCGAGGCCCTGCACAACGGCGACGGATACGGTCCCAAGCCCCTGTCCAAACAGGAACGCAGCCGCATCAGCCTGACCGACGACGAGGTGCCGGGCTGGGTCGCGGCCGGCCTGCCCGAGTTCGTGGTCGAGGATTTCAGGAACACCTTCGGCGACCGCTGGGCCGAGGAGGCCGCAGGCCTGATGGTGCCGCGCGCGCCGATCGACCTGCGCGTCAACGCCGCCAGGGCCACGGTCGACGAGGTCGTGGCCGAACTTCGCGAGGCCGGCCTGTCGCCGGAACGCACACCCTGGTCGGCCTGGGGCCTGCGTCTTTCGGCCGAGCCGCCGCCCAACGTCCAGGCGCTGGAAGCCTTCAAACAGGGCCGTATCGAGATCCAGGACGAGGGCAGCCAGATCGTCTGCTGGCTGGCCGGAGTCGAGCCCGGCATGACCGTCGTCGACTATTGCGCCGGGGGCGGGGGCAAGACCCTGGGCCTGGCGATGCAGGGCCTGGCCGTCGGCGCCTCGCGCGTCGAGGCCGCGCCTGCCGAGCCCGAACGGATCTGGACCCCGACCGGCTGGGTCGATGCGCCGAAGTCGAAGCCCAAACCGGCGACCATTGCCCAGGCCGAGGGCCGTCTGATCGCCTGCGACGTCGTGCAGAAGCGGCTCGACAACATCCGGCCCCGGCTGGCGCGCGCCGGCGTGGAGGCGGAGCTGATCCACCTCGGTCCCAACGGCGGCGGAGTCGAGGACATCGTCGGCATCGCCGATGTCGTCTTTGTCGACGCCCCCTGCACAGGCTCGGGCACCTGGCGCCGTCGGCCCGAGGACGCCTGGCGTCTGAAGCCTGAAGAGGTCGACCGCATGCACTCGCTGCAGATGGCCATCCTGGCGCGGGCGGCAAAGCTGGTGAAGCCGGGCGGGCGACTGGTCTATGTGACCTGCTCGATGCTGCGGGTCGAGAACGAGGCCACCCTGGACCACTTCGAGGAGGATCATCCATCCTTCGAGCCGGTCGCTATCGCCGACGCCTTGTCGTCGTCCGGCTTCACCGACGCCGGCCGCAACAAACTGGCCGAGCTGGCCGCCGGCGGGCATCGCCTGCGTCTTTCCCCGGCTACGGCCGATACCGACGGCTTCTTCGCCGCCGTCTATGAGCGGCAGGCGTGAGCGAGACCTTCGAACTGACGACCTTCGGGCCGCTGACGGTGCTGTGCGTCATGGCGGCCCATGCCGAATACGGCCCGGACCTGAGGGCGCGCATCAAGCCATTGTTCACCGGCGTCGGGCCGGTCGAGGCGGCCGTTGAGACGACGGCGGCGCTGGCCCGGCTGGCGGCCGAGGACCGGCTGCCGGACGTCCTGATCTCGCTCGGCTCGGCCGGCTCGCAGAAGCTGGAACACGCCCGCGTCTACTGGGTGGATGAGGTCGCCTATCGCGACATGGATGCCTCGGCGCTCGGCTTTCCCAAAGGCGTCACCCCCTTCCTCGACGAGCCCGCCAGCCTGACCCTGGCCAGCGGCCCGGCGGGGCAACCCTATGCGCGGCTGGCGACCGGCGGCAGCGTCGTCACCGGCGAGGCCTATGACGACATCGACGCCGACATGGTCGACATGGAGACCTATGCCGTGGTCCGCGCCGCTGCGAAGTTCGGCGTGCCGGTCATGGGCCTGCGCGGCATCTCGGACGGCAGGGCCGACCTGACCGGCCTGTCCGACTGGACCGACACCCTGTCGGTGATCGACGAGGGACTGGCCGGGGCGCTGGACCTGCTCAAAGCCGAATTCGAACGCCTGACCGCCGATCCCATGGAGCCCGCATGACCGCCGCGACTGATCACCAGAAGGTCCTCATCGTCGATTTCGGCAGCCAGGTGACGCAGCTGATCGCACGCCGCCTGCGCGAAGCCAGCGTCTATTGCGAGATCCATCCCTATGCGAAGGCCGAGGCCGCTCTGGCGGCCCTGAGCCCGGCGGCGATCATCCTGTCGGGCGGCCCCGAGAGCGTGCACGAAGAGGGCAGCCCACGTGCGCCCCAGGCCGTGTTCGAGGCCGGAGTGCCGGTGCTGGGCATCTGCTACGGCGAGATGACCATGTGCGAGCAGCTGGGCGGCAAGGTCGAGGGCGGCCACACCCGCGAGTTCGGCCGCGCCGGGATCACCGTGGCAAAATCCTCGCCCCTGCTGGCCGGTCTGGCCCCGGTGGGCGAGGACGAGACCGTCTGGATGAGCCACGGCGACAAGATCGTCGCTATCCCGGAGGGCTTCGACGTCGTCGCGACCTCGGCGGGCTCGCCCTATGCCGTCATCGCCGACGAGACCCGCCGCTTCTACGGCGTCCAGTTCCACCCCGAGGTCATGCACACTCCGCGCGGTGCGACCATGCTGAAGAACTTCACCCACGGCATCGCCGGGCTGAAGGGCGACTGGACCATGGCGGCCTATCGCGATGAGAAGATCGCCCAGATCCGCGAACAGGTCGGCTCGGCCAAGGTGATCTGCGGCCTGTCCGGCGGGGTCGACAGCTCGGTTGCCGCCGTCCTGATCCACGAGGCGATCGGCGACCAGCTGACCTGTGTGTTCGTCGACACCGGCCTGTTGCGCAAGGACGAGGCCACCCAGGTCACCACCCTGTTCCGCGATCACTACAACATCCCGCTGATCCACGTTGATGCGTCGAAAGAATTCCTCGGCGCACTGGCCGGGCAATCGGACCCTGAGACCAAGCGCAAGACCATCGGCCGCGTCTTCATCGAGATCTTCGACCGCGAGGCGAACAAGATCGACGGCGCCGAATTCCTCGCCCAGGGCACCCTCTATCCCGACGTGATCGAGAGCGTCTCGTCGTCCAGCGGCAAGGCCCATGTGATCAAGAGCCACCACAACGTCGGCGGCCTGCCCGACTATATGAAGCTCAAACTGGTCGAGCCCCTGCGCGAACTGTTCAAGGACGAGGTCCGGGCTCTCGGGCGCGAGCTGGGTCTGACCGACGCCTTCGTGGGTCGCCACCCCTTCCCCGGACCGGGCCTGGCCATCCGTATCCCCGGCGAGATCACGCCCGAGGCCGTCGAGACCCTGCAGCAGGCCGACGCCATCTATCTGGAAGAGATCCGCAAGGCCGGTCTCTACGACAAGATCTGGCAGGCCTTCGCCGTCCTGCTGCCGGTCAGGACCGTCGGCGTCATGGGCGACGCCCGCACCTACGAAAAGGTCCTGGCCCTGCGCGCGGTCTCGTCCACCGACGGCATGACCGCCGACTTCTTCGAGTTCCCCTGGGACGTGCTGGGCAAGTGCGCCACCCGGATCGTCAACGAGGTCCGGGGCGTCAACCGCGTGGTCTATGACGTGACGTCGAAGCCCCCGGGCACGATCGAGTGGGAGTAGGGGGCGTCCCTTAGGTCTGCGCCTGGCCGATCAGGGCCATCGCCTTCGCCTGCGCCGTCAGCTCCTCGCGGAACCGGGGCGCGGCCAGGGCGATCAGGGCGTGGGCGCGCTCCGAGGTGCTGAGCCCCTTCAGATTGGCGACGCCGTATTCCGTGACGACCTTGTGCACGTCGTTGCGTGGCGTGGTCACCGGCCCGCTGAGTTTCGACACGATGCGCGACAGGGTCCCCGACTTCGCCGTGGCATGACAGGCGATGATCGACTGGCCTCCGGCTGAGGCATAGGCGCCGCGGACGAAGTCGAGCTGGCCGCCCGACCCTGTGAACTGCAGGCCGTTCAGGTGCTCGGAACAGCAGGCGCCGTTGAGGTCGATTTCCAGCGTCGCATTGACCGAAACCATCCGGTCATTCTGCGCGATGACAGACACATCGTTGATGTAGGAGACCGGGTAGGCCTCGATCGCCGGGTTCTCGTGCAGATAGGCATAGGTCGAACGGTCGCCCATGCAGAAGGCGAAGGCGGTAACGCCCGGATGCAGGGTCTTGCGGGCGTTGGTCACGACCCCGGCCTTCATCAGCTCGACCAGACCGGGTGTCAGCATCTCGGTGTGGATGCCGAGGTCCCTATGGCCCGTCAGGGCCGCGCAGACGGCGTCGGGCAGGGCGCCGATCCCCATCTGGAGCGTGGCTCCGTCCTCGATCAGGGCCGCGATCAGGCCGCCAATGACGGTGTCGGCCGGTTGCGGCGCGGCCTTGGGGATTTCCAGCAGCGGGACCGCGTTCTCGACCACGGCCGTGACACGCGAGACGTGGACGGTCGACTGGCCGAAGACGCGCGGCATGTGAGGGTTGACCTCGAGGATCAGCCGTTTCGCCGTCTTCGACACCGGCTCGGCGTAGTCCGTATTGGTCCCGAAACTGAAGTTGCCGTCTGCATCCATCGGCGAGACTGTGGCGACGAGGGTGTCGACGCCGATCTCCTGGCACAGGACCCGCGGGGTCTGCTGGAAACCGGTCGGGATGAACTCGACCACGGGCGGGCGACCCTCGGCGAGGGCGCGAGCGTCCAGGCGGCGCTCGATGGCGCTGTGGAACAGGCTGCAGGGACGGATCCGGTCCATCAGGTCGTAGCGCAGCACCGTCTCGCCGGCGATGGCGGTGGACAGCAGGTAGTAGAAGCGAAGGTCCTCCACCTGTCCCGCCCCGGCCCGGTCGGCGATGGCCTTGAGGATGGCGGGCGGCTGGCCGACGCCGAGCGACATGACGATCCTGGCGCCGGCGGGGATCAGGGCGGCGGCTTCGGCCGGCGGCATGAGGCGGGAGGCATAGACAGAATCGAAGTCGGTCATGGCGTCTCGCGTCCGCTGGTTCGATGCTTCCTAACCCCATCGTCGGCGGCGCGCTCACAAAACGTCGTGGCCTGTCGGGCCGCCGCGCCCCATTTCGAGCACCGGGGCCGGTCATGTATAGAGAAGAACAGGCGACAGGGATCGTCTTCTGCTAGGCTGACGCCATGACACCGACGCCTCTTCCGCCCCGGCACTATCCGACGCCACGCGCGAAATGCGCGGACCTTGTGGTCCATCTGTCGGGACTGGCCTTCGCCCTGTTCGGCGGCGGGGTCCTGCTGGGTCTTTCGGTGGCGCGGGGCGATCTCGGTCTGGTGCTCGCGGTCGGGGTCTATGCGATCGGGATGCTGGCGATGCTCGGTTTTTCGACCGCCTATAATTTCGCCAAGCCCCAGTGGCGGCCCCTTCTGCGCCGTCTGGATCACGCCGGCATCTTCCTCATGATCGCGGGCTCCTACACGCCGTTCACGACCCACAACCTGGAAGGCGCCTGGGCCTGGGCGATGACCGGCGCGGTCTGGGGGCTGGCGACGCTCGGTGCCCTCGGCAAGCTGTTCCTGCCCGGCATCGGCAAGGGGTTCTGGGTCGGGGTCTATATCGCCCTGGGCTGGCTGGTGGTGATCGCGTTTCAGCCGATGGTCGCCCACGGTTCGTGGATCGCCCTGGTTCTGCTGGCGATCGGCGGGGTCCTCTACATGACCGGGGCCGTCTTCTATGTGCGCAAGAAGCTGAAGTGGTTCCGGGCCATCTGGCACGGCCATGTCGTGGCCGCGGCCAGTGTGCACTGGGCGGCCGTGCTCGTCGGCGTGGTCCTGACCACCCACCACTAGGCACGCCTTACGGCCATCGATACCGCAAGGCGTCGATCAGGGCCGTAAACGCGGGCCTCAGCTGTCGGCGGCCCATGTGAAGCGGCGCTCCCCGGCCACGGCCAGGACGGCGGCGAGGTCGCCCGGCTCCTCCCGCTTCATTCATGATTGCCATTCACAGGATCATGCCGATTATGGCGGGTAACCGGATGCGCAATCGCGGCCTGTTCTGGATCGATCGACAGGGTCGGCGCGTTCCGGACATGGGGCGCCGGATCGCGTCCGCCGTTTCAAGGACCGCTCCCATGAAGACCATCGGTTATGCCGCCCAGTCCACCACCTCGCCGCTGGTGCCGTGGGCGTTCGACCGCCGCGACCTGCGCGGCAATGACGTGGCCCTTGAGATCCAGTATTGCGGGGTCTGCCACTCCGACCTGCACCAGGCGCGCAACGACTGGGGCTGGTCGTCCTATCCGGTCGTGCCCGGCCACGAGATCGTCGGCGTCGTCACCGCCGTCGGTCCCGAGGTGACGAGGTTCAAGGAAGGCGATCGCGTCGCCGTCGGCTGTATGGTCGACTCCTGCCAGCACTGCGACCAGTGCGACAAGGGCGAGGAGCAGCTCTGCCGCAACGGCAACACCCAGACCTATAACGGCAGGGACCGTGTCACGGGCGAGCCGACCTACGGCGGCTATTCCAGACATCTGGTGGTGCGCCAGGAGTTCGTCCTGTCGGTGCCCGACGCGCTGGACATGTCGAAGGCCGCGCCCCTGCTGTGCGCCGGCATCACCACCTGGTCGCCGCTCAAGACCTGGGGGGTCAAGGAAGGCACCCGCGTCGGCGTCATCGGCCTGGGCGGCCTCGGCCACATGGCGGTCAAGCTGGCGGCCGGTCTGGGTGCCCGCGTCACCGTGCTGAGCCGTTCCGCCGACAAGGAGGCCGACGCAAAGGAACTGGGCGCGCATGAGCTGCTGGTCTCGAGCGACCGGGCGGCCATGAAGGCGGCGGCCAACAGCCTCGACCTGATCATCGACACCGTGCCGGCGAAGCACGACCTCAACCCCTATATGCCGCTGCTCGACATCGACGGCACCCTGGTCATCGTCGGCCAGCTGGGTCCGATGGAGGAAATGTCGACCCTGCCGCTGCTGGTGGGCCGTCGCCGCGTCTCTGGCTCGCCCATCGGCGGCATCCGCGAGACCCAGGAGATGCTCGATTTCTGCGCCGAGAAGGGCATCCATCCCGACGTCGAGATGATCCGTATGGACGAGATCAACCACGCCTTCGAACGGATGGAGAAGTCCGACGTCCGCTACCGGTTCGTCATCGACATGGCGACGCTGGACGCCCTGGCCGCCTGACTTCTGCACCTGTCAAAAGCTTCATCTTCGTCGCCCCAATCCCGCCCCATTCCGCTACATATGTAACGCTACAAATGTAGCGGACCGGGTCGGGAGAGGGTGCCATGATCGAAGGCTTGCCGAGGCGGGAGCGAGAGGTGTTCGAACTCCTCTGTCGCCTGGAGGTGGCGACCGCCGCCGCCGTGCGCGCGGCCCTGCCTGACACGCTGAGCGACTCCGCCGTGCGAACCCTGCTGAAGCGACTCGAAGATCGCGGGCTGGTGTCGCGGGCGGCGGGCGGGGACGGGTTCGATTATCGGCCCGTTCCCCGCACCGAGACCGTCGCCGCAGGCGCCCTGAAGCGGATGGTCGACACCTTCTTCGCCGGTTCGGCCGCCAGCGCCGCCACCGCCCTTCTGGGCATGGGCGAGCCGCTGAAGCCCGACGAGATCAGGGCGCTTGAGAAGCTGCTCGACGCCGCCCGGGAGCGGGACCAGTGAGCGCCGCCCTCATAATCGCCCTTCTGGCCAAGTCGTCGGTCGTCGCCGGCCTGGGTCTGGCCCTGTCCGCAATCGTGGCCCGCGGCGCCGTCGACCGGGTCGACGTGCTGCGCGCCACGGTCTGTATCCTCCTGGCCCTGCCGGTGCTGATGGCCTTCGGTCCGGCGCTGAGCTTCGCCCTGCTGCCGGCCATCGCTCCGGCCGCGCCGTCGCCCTTGCTGTGGAGCGGTGACCTGCAGCCGATCGAGGGGGTGACAGTCTCCGGTGCCCTGCTGCTGCCGTCGGCGGGACAGACACTGGCCCTCGTCTGGACCGTCGGGGCCCTGCTCGTCGCCGGCCGGTTCGCGGCGGGGGTCTGGACCCTGTCGCGCTGGACCGGGGCCGGCAAGCCCGTGAAGGCCGAGGTCTGGGTCGAGACCCTGAGCACCCTCGCGCCCGCCACCCGTCCGCAACTGAAGTCCAGCGACCGGATCACCAGCCCGCTGAGCTGGGGCCTGCCCCCGGGCGCCGTCCTGATCGACCCCGCCACCCTCTCGCGACCCGGGATGGCCGCCGCCGTCATGGCCCACGAGATGGCCCATATCCGCCGTCGCGACTGGCTGTTTCTGGTCCTGTCGCGGCTGGCTCTCGCGTTGTTCTGGTTCAACCCCCTGATCTGGATGCTGCATCGCAGCCTGATCGAACGCTCCGAGGAGGCGGCCGACGCCGTCGCCGTCGGACAGGTGGATCGTCACGCCTACGCCCGCGCCCTGATCGGCCTCGCCGCCGCTCCGGGGCCGCTGACCACGTCTTTGGCCGCGACCGCGATGGCGGGCGACGGCCGCTCCCTGAAACGAAGGATCGCAACCCTCATGACCGACAAGACACCCGCCCGCCGGCCCGCCGTCATCCTGACCGCCGTCGCCGTTCTCGCCGCCGTGGCCACCCCCATCGCGGCGCTGGAGCTGCATTCCCGGGCGATCCAGGTCTCTAGCGACGGCTTCATGGCCGTGCCGCCGCTTCCGCCGCGTCCTCCGCGTCCGCCGGCACCGCCTGCACCGCCGGCGCTGTCCGGGTGGGCCCTGAACGCGCCTGCCGCGCCGCCGGCTCCGCCTGCGCCACCTGCGCCCCCGGCCCCGGCCCCGCCGCAGGACGGGCGCGCAGTCCATATCTTCCGCAACTGGTCCGACCTGACCCCCGAGGAGCGGGCTCACGTCGAGGAAGCGCGGCAGTCCGCCGTCGAAGCCCGTCAGGCCGCCGCCGAGGCCCGTATCCAGGCCGGACGTGACCGCGAGGCGGCCTTTGCCGCCCGTCGTCAGGCCGGTGTCGAACGCGGCTTGGCTGACGCCGCCCGGGCACAGGCGGCTTCCGCCCGCATCGCCGCTGACCACGCCCGCGCCGCCGGCGAACAGGCACGCCAGATCGGCCTCGCCCATGCCGCCGACGGTCGTCGCGCCGCAGAGCAGGCCCAGGCCCAGGCCCGTGTGGCCGTGGAAGGTGCGCACCAGGCCCGGGCCAACGCCCGCGTCAACATGCGAACGGGCGCAGAAAACATGCGTCGCGGCGCTGACCAACTCAGGCAGGAAAGCCGTCGCCTTGCCGATCCGGCCTACCGCGCCCAACAGATCCGCCAGAACGCGGCGCGCGGCAACACCGTCACGGATGCCGAACTGCAAGCCGCAGCCCGCAGAATGCCCGGCCAGGCCGCAGAGATGGACCGGCGCGCCGACGAACTGGCCGCCCGCGCCAACGGCGTCTGAGTGACCGGCGGGCGGCCGGGCTGGACCCGGTCGCCTGCTCTCGCTACGCCGAACGCAGTGGTCTCGGGAGGGATGGATGCTGCTGATCGGTCAATACGACTCGCCGTTCGTGAGGCGGGTGGCGGTGACGCTGAATCTTTACGGCGTCTCTTGCGAGAATGCCCCGCTGTCGACCTTCGGCGATGCAGAGGCCATCGCGCTGTATAATCCGCTACGGCGGGTTCCGGTGCTCGTCATGGACGACGGCGTGGCCCTGACCGACAGCATGGTCATCGTTGAAGCCATTGACCGGATGGTCGGACCCGACGCTGCCACACTCGACCGGGCCTGGCCGGAGCGTCGCGAGATGTTGCGGCTCGCGGCCCTGACCGCCGGTGTCGCCGACAAGGGGGTCAGCCTGCTCTACGAGCGGGCCTTCCGCGAGACGGCCCTGGACATGTGGGTCGCGCGCTGTCGCAGTCAGGTCGGTGACACCCTGGCTGTGCTGGAGGGGGAGCGGGCGGCGCGGACCACGCCCTGGCTGTTCGGCGACACCCTGAGCCACGCCGACGTCATCCTCGCCACCGTCTATCGGTTCATGACCGAGGCGCTGGAGGGGGCGTTCGACATGGCGGGCCACGGGGCACTGACCGCCCATGCCGACGCCTGCGAGGCGATGCCGGCCTTCGCCTCGGTCTACAAGCCCTACACCTTGACCCGCCCCGGCGAGGGGTAAACCCGCCACGTCGGAGGGTCGGGTCGGGCCGGCTCCGTCAGGGTCAGGGGCGGCGCAAGGGAATTTATTCCGAAGAATGTCTTGCAGTCCCGCCACGCGGTCGCCATTTGCCGGAACCGGTCTTTGAAAGGTCTAGTCCTCGTCGCGCCGTCGTGAGGCCGCTCCGGCCGCTTCGGTCTCTTCGGACGCTTCGGACTGTGTTCTGGAGCCCGGGGGGCGTCCCCGACGAGACTCTACGGACTATCTGGACTCTGAATTCCGGAGTCTGAACGCTTAACCGACCAGCGCCGCCCGCTCCTCGGCGGTCAGCATTCGCCAGGTGCCCTCGGGCAGATTGTTCAGATGGATCGGCCCGATCCGCACACGGAGCAAATCAACAACATCCAGATCCGCATGCTCGCACATGCGCCGGATCTGGCGGTTCCGCCCCTCGGTCAGGATGAAGCGCAACCGCTGCTGCTCCATCCGTGACACCCGCGCGTGTTTCAACTGGCGCCCGTCCAGCATGATGCCGTGGCGGAGCAGATTGAGCTTCTTCTCGGTCACGTCTCCGGCGACACGGACGAGGTATTCCTTGTCGAGCCGCGACCCCGGCCCGATCACCGCCTTGGCCACCACCCCGTCCGAGGACAGCATCAACAGCCCCCGCGAATCTTCGTCGAGGCGACCGATCGGAGGCAGTGAGGCGTCGGCGGCGGGCGTAAGGCCCTCGCCGATCCGGTTGGCGTCGGTCAGGAGGCGCACCGCCGGAATCTTGTCGGGCTCGGGCTGGCCGGAGACATAGCCGAGCGGCTTGTGCATCACGATGGTCACTCCGGCCGCCAGCGCCGTCGTCGCATGGTCGGACAGGGTCAGGGTCTGGCCCGCCTCGATCTTGCGCCCTGCGTCGGTGACCACCTCTCCGTCGATGGAGACCAGGCCGTCGGCGATCAGGGCATCAGCCTCGCGCCGCGAACAGACGCCCGACTGGCCCAGCCATTTGTTGATCCGGCTGGGCTCGGCGCCGTCATAGATCCGCGAGAAGGCCAAGGCGTGCTCAGTCTTCCGCGAGCGCGGCAGTGGCGACGGCAGCGTCTTCGGCGGCCGAGGCCCCCGACACGCCGATGGCACCGACGATGCGGCCGTCGATGACGATCGGAATGCCGCCGGCGATCGGCAGGGAGTCGTCATTGGCCAGGATCACCGTCCGGCCGGCCAGGGTCCGCTCCTCCATTGTCGAGGTGGCCAGTCGATAGCGGGCGGCGGTCCAGGCCTTGCGCTGGGCGACGCGGATCGAGCCGTACTGGGTATCGTCCATCCGGGCGAAGGCGACCAACTCGCCGTTGGGCTCGACGACGGCGACGGCCATGCGGTGGCCCGCCGCGCGGGCGGCCGTGATCGCACGGTCGATCAGGGTTTCGGCGGCGGCGATCGAGATCGGCGCGCCGTAGGACGGAGGGCTGGCCTGTTTGGAGATCCCGGGCGTCGTCTGGGCCATCGCGGCGGGCGCAACGGCTGTTAGGGCCAGGGCGAGGATCAGGGCTTTCATGGTCGAAACTCCGGTCAGGCGCGGCGGAAAAGAAGCATCAGGTTGTTGGCGGGCATCTCGACCCGGCGGGTCAGATGCAGGCGGTGGGGCCTGGCCAGGGCGACGACATCGTCCAACTCCCGGAGGCCCCAGGCCGGATCGCGGGCCTTCAGGCTGTCGTCGAAGGCGGCGTTGGACGTTGCCATCGGGACATCGGTCTCGCGGTAGGGGCCATAGAGGACCAGCAGTCCGCCGGGATCCGGCAGGACGCGGCCGGCGCCGGCCATCAGCCCCTCGGTCGCGACCCACGGGCTGATGTGGATCATGTTGGCGCAGAAGATGACCTGCGCATCGACCTCTGGCCAGCCGTCCGGATCGGCGGCGTCCAGCGTCAGTGCCGGAGCGACGTTCGGCAGGGCGGCCTCTGCGGTCCAGGCGGCGATGCTGGCGCGGGCCTCCGGCGACGGGTCGCTGGGCGTCCAGGTCGTGGCGGGGAGGGCGCGGGCGAACGCGATCGCGTGCTCGCCCGAGCCGGACGCGATCTCCAGCACGCCGGCGCGGGCCGGCAGATGGGCGCGCAGCACCTGAAGGATCGGCGCGGCGTTGCGGGCCACGGCCGGGGAGGCGAGGGCACCTTGCGGAGCGGCGGTCTGGACGGAATCGAGCGTCTGCACAGAAGGCAGATACAGCCGCCGACGCCGTCGCGCGACCGGATTCGGCCTGCGGACGTGCATGGCGGCGCGAGGGGGGCAAAATCTTGCGACGGTTGACGTAACGTCGCGTCGGGTGTCTTTGCGGCGTTACAGCCCGTGAGGTCTTGTAACATTGGGAGAGGCCACGGCGGCGACAGACCAGCCGGGCCGACGCATCAGGAGAGTTCGCGTGGATTCCAGCACCGCCGTACCGGGCCTTCGCCCGGCCCGAACCCGTCACCAGGGGCTTATCGCCTGGGTCGAACAGATCGCCGCACTGACCAAGCCGGCGCGGGTCCACTGGTGCGACGGCTCGGAGGCCGAGAAGGCCGCGATCGTCGCCGACCTGATCGACAAGGGCACGCTGAAAGCGCTGGATCAGACCAAACGGCCCGGCGGCTACTACGCCGCCTCCGACCCCCGTGACGTGGCCCGGGTCGAGAGCCGAACCTTCATCTGCTCCGAGCAGGAACAGGACGCCGGCCCGACCAACAACTGGTCCGACCCGGTCGAGATGCGCGCCCGCATGAACGGCCTGTTCGACGGCTGCATGGCCGGTCGCACGATGTACGTGGTGCCCTTCTCGATGGGCCCGCTGGGCTCGACGATCAGTGCCCTGGGCGTCGAGATCACGGACAGCGGCTACGTCGCCGTGTCGATGGGGATCATGACCCGGATGGGTCAGCAGGCCCTGGACGTGCTGGGCGAGGACGGGGTCTTCGTCCCCGCCGTGCACACGCTCGGTGCTCCGCTGGCCGAGGGCGAGGCCGACGTGCCCTGGCCCTGCAACGCCGACAAGTGGATCGTCCATTATCCCGAGACGCGCGAGATCTGGTCCTATGGCTCCGGCTACGGCGGCAACGCCCTGCTGGGCAAGAAATGCTACGCCTTGAGGATCGCCTCGGTCATGGCCCGCGACGAGGGCTGGCTGGCCGAGCATATGCTGATCCTCAAACTGACCAGTCCCGAGGGCCAGGCCAAATACATGGCCGCCGCCTTCCCCAGCGCCTGCGGCAAGACCAACCTGGCCATGCTGCAGCCGTCCATACCGGGCTGGAAGGCCGAGACCATCGGCGACGACATCGCCTGGATGCGCTTCGGCGATGACGGGCGTCTGTACGCCGTGAACCCGGAGGCCGGCTTCTTCGGTGTGGCGCCGGGCACGAGCCGGAACACCAACCAGAACGCCCTGGCGACCCTGGCGACCAACACCGTCTTCACCAACACGGCCCTGACGGCCGACGGCGATGTCTGGTGGGAAGGCCTGACCAAGGTCGCGCCCGATGGCATGACCAACTGGAAGGGTCAGCCGCACGATCCGGCGTCCGGAGAGCCGGCGGCTCACCCCAACGCCCGCTTCGCCGCGCCGGCCTCCCAGTGCCCGACCATCGCGCCGGAATGGGAAGACCCGAAGGGCGTGCCGATCGACGCCATCCTGTTCGGTGGTCGTCGCGCCTCGGCCGTGCCTCTGGTGACCGAGGCCTTTGACTGGGAACACGGGGTCTTCCTGGGCTCGACTGTCGCGTCCGAAGGAACGGCGGCGGCGGAGAACGCCATCGGGACCCTGCGTCGCGACCCGTTCGCGATGCTGCCCTTCTGCGGCTACAACATGGGCGACTATTTCGCGCATTGGCTGGCGCTGGGCGAAAAGGCTGATCCGGCCAGGCTGCCGGGCATCTATTTCGTCAACTGGTTCCGCAAGGACGAGGACGGCCGTTTCGTCTGGCCGGGCTTCGGCGACAACGCCCGCGTCCTGAAGTGGATTTCCGAGCGCCTGGACGGCAAGGCCGAGGCGCTGGACACGGCGGTCGGCCGGGTGCCGACACGGGCAGCACTGGACCTCGAAGGCCTCTCGCTGACGGACGCCGCCCTGGCGACCCTGCTGGATGTCGATGTCGACGTCTGGTCCGAGGAGGCCGCGCTGATCCCGGAGTTCTACGCCCTGTTCGCCGAGCGCCTGCCGACCGCCCTGTGGCGTCAGCACGACGCCCTGGTTGACCGGCTGGACGAGGCAAAGGACGAACGCGAGGCGGCAGAGCTGGCCGCGGAATAGGACAAGCGCAGTCTGAGGCTTGAAATCCCCGCCCGGGCGGTCGAAGGACCGGCCGTGGCGGATCTCTCCTCTGACATCCTGGTGATCGGGGCCGGCGTGCTGGGCCTGTCGGTCGCCGCCGAGCTGGCCGCGCGCGGGCATGATGTCCGGTTGGTCGATCCGGGCTTGCCGAACACCTCATCGGTCGCGGCGGGCATGATCGCACCGGCGTTCGAGAGCCTGCTGGACGGTGTTGGTGCAGAGCGGGCGGCGTTGCTGCGGGACGCGGCGGCGATGTGGCCGGCCTTCGCCGAACGGTCGGGACTGGCGCTGGACATGACACCGGCGGAGTGGCGCGGGTCGGATGCGGGCAAGGTCGCGGCAGCACTCAGCCGTCTGGGTTTCCCGGTAAGATCAGAGGCCGATGTCGTCAGGGCCGGAACCGACGGCCGCATCGATGCGGAGACCGCGCTTGAAACGCTGCGGGCAGACCTGGGCGAGTCCTTCGTCGTCGCTGAGGCGCGGGTCGTCGAGCGGAGTCCCGAGGGTTGGCGTGTCAGGACGACGGCTGGCTGGATCGACGCTCGCCAATTGATCGTCGCCACCGGGATCGCCGCCGCCCTGCCGGGACTGCCGCAAGCGGTCACGGACATCATCAACGGGATCGAGCCGATCGCCGGCCAGATCGGTCGCACCGAAGCCTCTCTGACCGATCGGGTGGTGCGTGGCGTCGGGGGCTATGTCGTGCCGGGGGCGGCAGGGTCCCTGATCGGGGCGACGATGGTCCACGGCAGCAGGGAAACCGTGTCCGATCCTGCGGCTGCGGCGAGGCTGATCGAGATCGCCATGCGGCTGTCCGGGGGCGCAGCACCCGGGACGGTGGACTGGCGGACAGGCGTGCGCGGGGCGGCGGTCGATGGCCTGCCGCTGGCGGGGCCGGTGGGCGCAGGACTTCATCTCGCCCTGGCACCGAGGCGGAACGGCTGGCTGCTGGGGCCGCTCGTCGGGCGGACCGTGGCGGACGGGGTCGAAGGGCGGCCACGCGGATCGCACGCGGCCGCCCTCGATCCGTTGCGGTTCAGCCCTCAGGCAGGGTGAAGCGGATGCCGATGCTGACCTGCGCACCGTCAACGGCCTGGCCGTCCACCGTCTGCGGGCTCATGCGGAAGTAGCGCGAGAGCTGCTGGGCGGAGCGACCGAAGCCGTAGCCTGCCGGCGTTTCCGACACGATTTTGCAGCCCGTGACCGTGCCGGCCGCCTGAACGCGGCAGCTGAGGGTGGCCGAGCCCGCAACCTCGGCGCCGAGAGCCCGCGAGGGGTAGGCGCGGGTCAACTGTTCGCCGTTCGGGCGGCTGATCCATTGCGGCGAGCGGATGACCGGAGGACCGCGAGGCGCTTCAACGGCGGGTTCGCTGGCCGTGCCGGTCGCGGTCGTCGGATCGATGAGGACGGTCGTGTTGATCACCGTGCCGGTCGCGGCCGCCGGGATGTCGGGGATGACCGTGGTCAGGGTCTCGACGTTCGCGGGAGGCGTCTCCGGACGGTGCACCGGCGGGTTCGGGGCGAGAGGCGTCGTGGTGACGACGGGCGGCGGAGGCTCGCGGTGGAGCACGATCACGCTGCCGGCGATGACCCGCGGCTCGCTGCGATCGGGCAGAGTCTTGAGTTCGAACCGCTGATAGTAGAGCGCCGTCCCGACGCCGACATGGGCAAGGGCGACGACGCTGATCGCGATCCACGTTGAACGCGGCAGGGGCTTGCGCCGCTCGGCGAAATCGATGGGGCTGACCAGTCCGGGGCCGCCCGCGGTTTGTATCATCATGGCCGTCACTTCCCTCTCAGTGCCGCTCCCCAGCAACCCATGGGAGCATGACGCGCGCGGCTGATGGCGGGATTGGGGCGGCCGAAATCACCGTTTCTGATTGAAGATCGATCAGTCAGCCGTGGGGGCGGAAGCGGGGCCGTTAACGGACATTAACGCTCGGTTAACCATGATCTCCGAGCCTAGACCCCCATGAGCGTCAGAGCGATTCCAGCGTCGGGAGGGGTGGAGGCCGCGATCCGTCGCGCCTCGAACTCGACCGGCGTGGACTACGACTTCCTGATGCGCACGGCGCGGCGGGAGAGTTCGTTCAACCCGAATGCGCGGGCTCCGACGTCCTCGGCTTCGGGCCTGTTCCAGTTCATCGAACAGACCTGGCTGGCGACGGTCAAGCAGCACGGGGCCAAGCATGGATACGGCCAGTACGCCGACCTGATCCAACGGGGATCGGACGGGCGCTGGCGCGTCGAAGGCTCGGCGCGGAACGTGGTGCTGGACCTGCGCTTCGATCCACAAGCCGCCTCGACCATGGCGGGGGAACTGACGGCCTCGAACGCCGCCTATCTGCGCGGCCGGACGGGGCGGGAGCCGGGTGCGGGCGACCTCTACGCCGCCCATTTCCTCGGACCGGCGGGCGCGGCCCAGATCATGGAGGCCATGGCCACGCGGCCCGGGTCGAGCGCCGTCGCCATGTTCCCGCAGGCCGCAGCGGCCAACCGGTCGATCTTCTATCGTGACGGGCGAGCGGCGACGGTGGCCGAGGTTCACGCCAACCTGCAGCGGTCGGCGGGAGAGGGATCGGTCGTGGCTCCGGCCGGTCCATCGGTTCCTTTGCTGAGCGAGCAGGACCAGGCCCTGGCGGCACGACTGGACCGGTTGAAGCAGGACCAGAGCCTGCTGGCGCTGCTGCTGGGCCAGGACGGCGACGGGAAGGCCGGCGGCTTCGGCGGGGCGTTCTCGCCCGAAGCCAAATCCGGCGTCTGAGCCCATAGTAAACCGGGCGTTAAGCCTGCAGGTTCACCCTGAGGTCGTCCGACCGCGACTCGCCAGAAGAATCCCATGACCGCCCACCGCGCCCGCCTGACCGAGTTAGACATCCGCCGCCTGATCAAGGCCACCGACGATGACGAACGCGCCTCGGCCGCGCACAAGCTGTGCCGCAGCATGGACAGGGCCGATCTGACCGATGATGACCGCGAGGCCGCGCAGAAGATCATGCGTGTCCTGGCCAACGACGCCGCCGAACTGGTGCGTCGGGCCCTGGCCGTGACGCTGAAGAGCTCTGATCTCCTGCCGCGCGACGTGGCCCGGATCCTGGCCGCCGATGTGGATTCCATCGCCCTGCCGATCATCGGATCGTCGCCTGTGTTCAGCGACGAGGACCTCATCGAGATCGTTCGGGCCGGCTCGGCCGTGCGGCAGGTCGCGATCGCGGCGCGTCCGACCGTATCGCGCGACGTGGCCGATGTGCTGAGCTCCGACGGTTGCGAGACTGCCGTGCGGACCCTGGCGTCCAACGACAACGCCGACATTTCCGAAGGCGCGATGGGCAAGGTGGTCGACCGGTTCGGCCAGACGCCCGAGGTCGTGGCCGCCCTCGCCTATCGCCAGGTCCTGCCGCTGGACATCACCGAACGGCTGGTGGCCCTGGCGTCGGATGCGGTGCGAGAGCATCTGATCACCCGCCACGCCGTGGCACCCGAGACCGCGATCCGCCTGTCCAGCTTCGCCCGCGAACGCGCCACCGTGGATCTGATCGACCAGGCGGGCGCCAGCGCCGATCTGGCGACCTTCGTGTCACAGCTGAATGCGCGCAAGGCCCTGACGGCATCTCTGCTGTTGCGAGCCCTCGCTCGGGGCAAGATGACCCTGTTCGAGCACGGAGTGGCGGAGTTGTCGTCCACGCCGCACCAGCGCGCCTGGCTGATGGTGCACGATGCCGGGCCTTTGGGACTGAAGGCGATCTATGACCGGGCCGGCCTGCCGCCGCGCCTGTTCCAGGCCTTCCGGGCAGGCGTCGACACCTGGCGCCAGTTGTCGGCCGAAGGGGCGGATACCTCGGGCGAGGCGTTCCGTGAACGGATGCTGGAGCGGTTCCTGACCCAGCGCCCGAACGCACCGAGGGACGACCTGGCCTATCTGATGGAGCGGCTGGATCAGCCGGCCGCGGCCCCCGCTCGAACGACGGCGGCCAACGCAGCCTGAGGCTTTGGTCCGTGGAGTCCGGACGAAAAACACCCTGACGAAACGGACGAAACGACTAGTCGTTTGAGGAAAATCAGAGACTTAACCTAAAGCGTTTGTCGGGGTATCTTGTTCGGACGATTTTTCTCGCGGCGTGGGGCTGAGTTGTCAAAGGCCCGGGCGTGGACGTGGGTGTCGCCAAGATGACAATCAAGGCCCTCATAAGAATAAATTCCGCTCAGATCCCCCTCGTTCCCTTCTCCCCCTTGCGGGAGAAGGTGGCAGCCGAAGGCTGACGGATGAGGGGTCGTGCAGGCGGCTGAAGTGAGGAGATCGAGCGCTGACTTCAGGAGTCAGCGTGACCCCTCATCCGACCTCGCTGCGCTCGGCCACCTTCTCCCGCAGGGGGAGAAGGGAATCGGTCAGCCAGCCCTGTGCGCAGCAACCTTGCCTTCGAGTGTTTCCGACAGGACGCGGCCCGTGGGGTGGTCGTCGGTCTGGATCTGGTCGCGGACGACGGCGCGGATGGCGTCGATGTGGGCGTCGATCAGCATCATCGGGGCTTCCAACCGCTTGATGGGATCGTCCATCAGCTTGCACAGCGAGCCGGCGAGGCGGGTGACCAGCGGATACTGGTAGGTGGCGCCGAGACCCTTCAGGTCGTGGGCGCGGAAATACAGGCCCTCGGCGGTCCGGGCGTTGTAACCCTCGGCGCGAATCGCGGCCTGGGCCGCGTCGAGCTTGGTGATCTCGTCCTGGAGCCACTGGCCGAATTGGCCGGACATCGCCTTCAGGGCCTCTTCGGCCTTGGCGATGGCGTCGGCGTTGATACCTCCGAAGCCGCCGCCGACCTTGGCGCGCAGCAGGTTGGGCGGGCGGATGACCTGGGCCGGGTTGCTCACGACGACTCCTGAGAACGAACTCGCACAAGATGCACGGTGGCCCTTAAGAACCCGTGACTCGATTCAAATGCCAAGATCCGACCGGAAAACCGATTACACTGTTCCGGATCGGGCCTTACCCCGTGAACTGTTCCGCCAGCACGCGTTCTTCAAAGGAGCGGCCGGCGTCGAACAGCATGGTCAGGCCGACGTCGCGGCGTTCCTTGACCGCGACCTTCATGACCTGCCGGATCTCCAGCCCGTCCGCCACGGCACTGACGGGGCGTTTGTCGGCTTCCAGCACCTCGAACTCCACCCTGGCGCGGTGGGAAAGGAGGGCACCGCGCCAGCGTCGGGGGCGGAAGGCGCTGATCGGCGTGAGCGCCAACATCCTTGCGTTCAGCGGGATGATCGGGCCGTGAGCCGAAAGATTGTAGGCGGTGGAGCCGGCGGGAGTGGCCACCATGCAGCCATCGCAAGTCAGTTCCTCCAGCCGGACCTTGCCGTCGACGCTGATCTTCAGCTTGGCTGACTGACGGGTCTGGCGCAGCAGGGAGACCTCATTGATGGCCAGGCCCGTGTGCATCTCGCCAGTCACGGTCACTGCGTCCATCTGCAGCGGATGAATGAGTGCGCGGCCGGCGGCGGCGATCCGTTCAGGCAGATCGTCCTCGTCGTAGTCGTTCATCAGGAAGCCGACCGATCCCCTGTTCATGCCGTAGACCGGAATCTTGCGCATCAGGTTGGCGTGCATCGTCTCAAGCATGAAGCCGTCGCCGCCCAGGGCCACGATGACATCGGCCTCGGCCTCGGGAACCCCTTGGTAGCGTTCGGACAGCCGTTCGCGGGCCTGCGTGGCCTCGGGCCGGTCGCTGGCGCAAAAGGCGATCCTGAGAGAGGAAGGGTCAACGCTCACCCGGTCACGAGAAGCCGAGCCGGGCGGGGAAGTCAAATGCGACGCGGTCGATCAGGACCCGATGTGACCCATCAAGGCGCGGAACTCGCGCATCGCTGCGGACGGCGGCAGGGTCATACGACCCGCATAGCCTTCGTCGCCGTCGCCAGGCCAGCCGCCGTTCAACTTGCGAATCTCATCGAGCACGGCCGGGAAGACGGCGCGGTCGATGCCGACGGCGGCGCAGGCCAGGAACAGGGCGTCCGGGCTGGGGCGCACGATCGCGGCGCGGATATGGCTGATCGGGAAGCCGCCGAGGGCCGCGATGCCGTGTTCGAACAGGCTCAGGCGTTGCTCGCGGACGGCGCGGATCAGGAATCCGGCACGCAGCTGGCCGGCGCTCTGCAGCTTGGCGACGAGACGGCGTTCCATTTCCTCCGGATCGGAGACTTCGGCGGCCGCTATGCCGATCGGCTCGGCTGCCGCCGGAGGAGCGGGACGGACCACAGCGTCTATGGCGTCCGCGAGCGCGCTTTCGTCGACGCGGAAACGCTCGCCGATGGCTTCGCGCAGGGACTGGCCGACCCATTGATAGAGTTGCGTCGCCAGGGCGTCGTTCAAACGCGGGTGGCGGGTCAGTGGCGCGCGCAGGGCGGCGACGCGCCGCGACTGTTCGATCAGGCGGCCGAGAGCGTCTTCGCTGACCTCTGCGGTCTTGTTGCCTGCAAGTGCCGTCAGGCTGGCCGGTTCGCCGCGGTCGATGATGGCGTCAGCGACGCGGCCGCTGATGTGGGGACGACGGGCGACCTCGATCTGATGCTCGATGGTGGCCTCGACCAGCACGCGCAGGAGGTCCTGATCCTTGAGGAGCGGGCTCCGGGCGATGACAGGGCGGGCGATCTCGATCTCGTCGAGGGCCAGCATGGCGATCAGGGCGGGCGGGGCCCATTCGGCGGCAGCGAGGCTGTCTGACAGGGCCATGCGGATCTCGCGCTCGGCCTGACGGGCGATGACCATGAAGATCTCGCCGAGGATGGGGGAGGCCTCGGCGCCCGGCGGAGTCGCGTCGCACAGGGCGGCGATGCCGAGCAGCAAACGGCGACGATCGTCCACACCCTTGCCGTGCGCCAGCTCAAGCAGATGTTGCGCGGAAGACAGGGTCTCCGCCTCCGAAGAACGATGGGGCTCAAGCTGGATGACTGCGGTCACGGCGAACTCCGGCCGGATTTTGGCATCCGACTCTTCCACCTTGGTCGACGGTGGTGAAAACTCGGTTAATCAACCTTGAATGTCGTTAACCTTGACCCGACCGGACGTTGGCGCGACGGTGGCCGCCTCGCCCGGCAAGCGGCGATGGAGGAGTTAGTATGGCCGACGGTGCCGCCCAGTCCCTGAAATCGCGAGTGTCCGCCGAGGAGTGGCAGGCGCGGGTCGATCTGGCTGCCCTGTACCGGCTGGTCGCCCTGCACGGTTGGGACGACATGATCTTCACCCATGTCTCGGCGCGGGTTCCGGGGCCGGAACACCACTTCCTGATCAACCCCTACGGCTACTATTTCGAGGAAATTACGGCCTCGTCGCTGGTGAAGGTCGATCTGGAAGGGAACATCGTCCAGGAGACGCAGAGCTTCATCAATCCGGCCGGCTTCACCATCCATTCGGCGATCCATGCGGCGCGGGAGGATGCACATTTCGTCATCCACCTGCACACCGTGGCCGGGGTCGGCGTGGCGGCGCAGCAGGAGGGCCTGCTGCCGATCGGCCAGAACGCCTGTCTGCTGCAGCATCAGGTCGCCTACCATGGCTACGAGGGACTGGCGCTGAACCACGACGAGCGCGAGCGTCTGGTGGCGGATCTGGGCGACAAGTCGCTGATGCTGCTGCGGAACCATGGGACGCTGGCGGTCGGTCAGACCGCGGCGGCGGCCTGGGTCGGGATGTTCTTCCTGGAGCGGGCCTGCGCCCAGCAGGTCGCGGCGCTTTCGGGCGGACGCGAGCATGTGCTGATGGCGCCTGACGCGGCCCAGGCCGAGACGAAGGAGCAGGGCCGGGGGATCGGCTTCATCTCCGCCCTCGCCTGGCCGGGTGCCCTGCGTCTGCTGGATCGGAAATCACCCGGTTACGACGCCTGATGCTGCCTCGCTGCCTCGCTGGCCTCTTGCTCGCGACGGCGGCGACCTCGGCTTCGGCCAACGCCTGGACCCAGCCCAGGGGCAAGGGACAGGTGATCGTCAAGGCGGAGGCGATGCGCGCGAAGGAGGGTTACGATCCGACCGGCGTCGTTCAGCCCTTGCCGGCTGTGCGCGAGGATCGGTCGCTGGGGATCTTGGCCGAATACGGGCTGACCGGGACGCTGACCGTCCAGTTCAAGGGCGACTGGCAGCAGGGACAGGACGCGTTCGTCGACTATGACGGGCGGGGGCCGCTGGAACTGGGCCTGACGTGGCAGGCGTACCGCGATGACCGCAACGCCGTCAGCCTCTACGCCGGCTATTCGATATCGGGCGACGGGCGCAACGCGGGCTACGCCGCGCCGGGCGTGGGCGAACAGGACTGGGAGGTCCGTGTGTCCGCCGGCCGGTCGCTCGGCGGGCCGGGCCGAGGGCTGGCGGGTGGATGGGGGCCGGACCGGTCGTTTGTGGAAATCGAGGCGGCCAGGCGGATGCGCGACGGCCTGCCGGACGAGACGCGGGCGGACTTCACGATCGGGAGCCACTTCGGCGAAGGCTGGATGGTGCTGGGTCAGGCGTTCGGCGGGATGACGGACGGTAGTGGCGCGCGCTGGCTGTCGGTCGAGACCTCGGTGGTGCGCAATCTCGGCCAGTGGAGCCTGCAGGCCGGGTGGCGACGGACCGTCGCGGGACGGGAGACGCCGCTCGCGGAAGGCGCGGTCATCGCGCTGTGGCGAAGATTCTGATCCGCGACCTATTGGCGCGACGGAAACCGGAACAGCGGACGTTACAAGCTCTTTCAGGTTGCCTCGGGGGGCGGAACGGCTATTCCGGGCCCGCCCGCTTGCTTACAGAGACTGCGCCGCGTGATCAGACGTCATTTGTTCCTCATCATCGCCGCCGCCGTGCTCGGTCTGATGATCGTCGCGGCGGTTCTGCGGGTGGCCTTCGCCGGTGACGAAGGCGGCGCGGGCGGACCGGGCGGAGGTCGGGGCGGGCCCGGCGGCGGACGCGGCCAGACCGTTTCGGAAGCCGTGGTCACGCTGAGGCCCTTCAGCGACCAGATCAATGTGCTCGGCGTGGCGCGCGGGCGACGCTCGGTGAACGTCACCTCCAGCACCTCGGAGCTGATCACCGCCGTCCTGTTCAGTGACGGGCAGCGCGTGGCGGCGGGGACCCCTCTGGTCCAGTTGCAGGCGCGCGAGGAAGACGCCAGCATCATTCAGGCCCGTGCCCAGGTGGCGCAGGCCCAGCGCGAATACGACCGGTTCAAGGAACTGGCCGAGCGGGGGGTCGCCCCCCGGGTTTCGGCCGAAGACGCCGAGACCGCGCTGGAAACGGCCCAGGCCTCGCTGTCCGCCGCCGAGGCGCGTCGCGGCGACCGGATGATCCGGGCCCCGTTCGCGGGAACCCTGGGTCTTTCGACCGTCACGGCCGGCACGCTGATCAGCCCCGGGGCTGTGATCGCGACGCTGGACGACACCTCGGTCATCCGCGTCGATTTCCCGGTGCCGGAACGCTATCTCGCCGTGCTGCGACAGGGTCTGCCGATCGTCGCCACGGCCGACGCCTACGGGGCGGAACAGTTCTCGGGCCGGATCGCCCTGATCGACACGCGGATCAACGAGACGACCCGCGCGGTGACCGCCCGCGCCGAATTCCCCAATCCCGGCGGGCGTATCCGGCCGGGCATGCTGATGCGCGTCGGCATCCAGCAGGGCCAGCGGCAGACGCCGTCGGTGCCTGAATCCGCGATCCAGTATGAGGGCGACGGCGCTTTCGTCTATCGCATCGCGGCCGGCGAGCGCGGCTCGACCGCCCAGCGGGTGACCGTCGAGACCGGAGCGGTCGAGAACGGCTTCGTCGAGATCATCTCCGGTCTGTCCGCAAACGATCGCGTTGTCGGCTCCGGCCTGAACCGCATACAGCCGAATGCGCCGGTGACGGTTGCGGGCGGTGGTCAAGGCGGCGGCGCGGCCCAGGGCAATGCCCAGACCCCGGCGGCCGCGCGATGATGCTGTCCGACGTCTCGGTCCGGCGGCCGGTGTTCGCGGCAGTGGCCGCGATCGTCCTGTGCGTGATCGGAGCGGCGGCGTTCTTCTTCCTGCCCGTGCGGGAACTGCCGGACGTGGATCCGCCGATCGTCTCGGTCTCGACCGCCTATGCGGGCGCCTCGGCCGAGGTCATCGAGAACCGGATCACCGAGCCGATCGAGCAGCAGGTCGCAGGCATCCAGGGCGTCGAACGGATCACCTCGTCCAGCCGTGACGGCCGCTCCAACGTGACCATCGAGTTCGCCCTGAACCGCGACATCGACGTCGCGGCCTCCGACGTGCGCGACCGGGTCAGCCGGGTGCAGGGCCGCCTGCCGGATCAGGCCCAGCCGCCCGAAGTTTCCAAGGCGGATTCCGACAGCGCCCCCATCATGATCCTTTTCCTGCGGTCGTCGTCGATGGACCGGCTGGAACTGACGGACTACGCCGACCGCAACCTGCTGGATCGTCTGGCCACCGTGCCGGGCGTCGCCCAGGCCCAGATCTATGGCGAGCAGCGCTACGCGATGCGGATCTGGCTCGACGCCGCCGCCATGGGCGCGCGCGGCCTGACCGTCTCGGATGTCGAACAGGCCCTGACGAGCCAGAACGTCGAATTGCCGGCCGGCGCGCTGGAATCGACCGACAAGGATTACACCGTCCGCGTGGCTCGCACCTATGCCCGGCCGCAGGATTTCGCCCAACTGCCGATCGGGACGGCTGGTTCGGCGTCGATCGGGTCCAGCGGCGCCTCCGGCTCGGTATCGACCGGGTCCATTCCCAACGGCTCGGGAGCGACCGGCGCCCTGCAGACGCGCGCCACCTATGTGACGCGTCTGGGCGACATTGCCCGCGTCGAGGAAGGCCCCGCCGAGGTGCGTCGCCTGTTCCGCGGCAACGGCCTCGATCAGATCGGTCTGGCCGTCACCCGTCAGGCCCAGTCCAACGACCTCGAAATCTCCAAGGGTGTCACAGCCCTGGTCGAGGAGTTGCAGGGCACCCTGCCGCCGGGAACCGAACTGGTCGTGGGTTCGGACAACTCTATCTTCACCTCCCACGCCATCGACGAGGTCTGGATCACGATCGGCATTTCCATGGTGCTGGTGGCCCTGGTGAACTTCATCTTCCTCGGCAGCTTCCGGGCAGCGTTGATTCCGTCGATCGTGGCCCCGATCTGCCTCCTGGCGACCTTCATCGTCCTGGCCCCGTTGGGCTTCTCGCTGAACCTGTTGACCCTTCTCGCCCTGGTTCTGGCCATCGGGCTGGTCGTCGACGACGCCATCGTCGTGACCGAGAACATCCAGCGTCGCCTCGACCACGGCGAACCGCCGCTGGTGGCCGCAGAGCGTGGCACGCGTCAGGTCTTCTTCGCCGTCATCGCCACGACCGTGACCCTGCTGGCCGTGTTCGCGCCGCTGCTGTTCCTGCCCGGGTATGTCGGGCGGTTGTTCGTAGAGCTGGCGGCGGCCATCGCTGCGGCCGTGGCCTTCTCGGCCTTCCTGGCGCTGAGTCTGTCGCCGATGCTGGCGTCCAAGATCCTCAAGCCTGCCGCCGGCTCCGGCTGGCTGGCGCGCAACGTCGACAAGGCGATGGACGGGCTGAAGCGCTCCTACGCTCACTCGCTGGACGCCATGGTCGGCAAGCGGATCGCCGTGGTCGGGGTCTCCCTGCTGATTCTGCTGGTCGGTGCGGGAGCCGCCGGTATGTTCCTGACCCTGCCCGACGAACTGGTGCCGCCGGAAGATCGGGGCCGGGTGCAGGTTCGTGTGGCCGGGCCTGAAGGGGCCGGGTTCGATTACACGCGCCAGATCATGATGGGCCTTGAGCCCATCCTGGCCGAGTACCGCGAGAAGGGTGAGGTCGACAGCTTCCTGGTGGCCGCGCCCGGCTTCGGCGGCGGCAGCTTCAACTCCGGCAACGCTTCCCTGATCCTGAAGGACTGGTCCGAGCGTGATCGCACAGCCGACGAGATCGCCCAGGAGCTGAACGGCAAGCTGCGCACCCAGACAGGTGCCCAGGTCAGCGCCTCGGTCCCCGGGGCCTTCCAGCGCGGCGGTGGCGGCGGGGGCGGCAGCGGAAACTCGATCGAGGTGATCGCGACGGGTCAGGAGTATGAGGAAATCTACAACTGGCTGCAGCCGATCCTAGCGGCGGCGCAGGAGAACCCGGGCTTCTCGCGTCCGCGTCTGAACTATGAGCCGAATGCGCCGCGCCTGCTGGTTGATGTCGACCCGGAGAAGGCCGCAGCGCTCGGGGTGTCGTCGCAGGAGATCGGGCGGACGCTTGAGACAATGTTCGGCTCTCGACGGGCCACGACCTATATCCGTGGCGGGCAGGAGTATGACGTGATCCTGCAGACGGATCGCGCCGACCGGACGTCGATCGCCGACCTTGAGCAGCTCTATGTCGGAGCGGGTTCGGGGGCGCTGGTGCCGTTGTCTTCGGTGGTGACGACCGAGACCTCCGGCGACACGCCGGACCGGCGACGCCTGGATCGGCAGCGGGCCATCACGATCAGCGCCGACCTGAACCCGGGCACGACCATCGCCGATGCCGTCGCCTTCATGGAGGCGGAGATGGCCAAACAGCCACAGGGCGTTGTGAGCATCCAGTACGGCGGCGCGGCGCGCGACCAGCAGGAGGCCGGCGGTGCCGTAGCCTGGGCCTTCGGCCTGGCGCTGCTGCTGGTCTTCCTGGTGCTGGCGGCCCAGTTCGAGAGCTGGATCACCCCGGCTGTGATCATGCTGACCGTGCCTCTGGCGGCGGCCGGGGGTCTGTTCGGCCTGTTGATGGCGGGGTCTAGCCTGAACATCTATTCGCAGATCGGGCTGATCATCCTGATCGGGGTCGCGGCCAAGAACGGTATCCTGATCGTGGAGTTCGCCAACCAGCTGCGGGATCAGGGACGCTCCATCAAGGAGGCGATCGTCGAGAGCTCGGCGCTGCGCCTGCGCCCGATCATCATGACCTCGATCGCGACCGCCTTCGGCGCCCTGCCGCTGGTGTTGTGGTCGGGCGCGGGGGCGGGGAGCCGCCAGACCATCGGCGTGGTGATCTTCGCCGGGGCCATGTTCTCCACCATGCTGACCCTGTTTGTGGTGCCTGTGATCTATGGGGCGCTCGCCCGGTTCACCCGGTCGCCCGAGTATACGGCCCGCAAGATCGAGGCGTGGGAGGCCCAGGAAGCGACCGCCAATGATTCGATCCCGGCGGCCGTAGAATAGGTCCCGAGGCTTCTCCGGCCCGACAAGGGGGACGGGAAGGTGTGTCGTGTCGCCGCTGGACTTTCTGGTCGCTCATGATAAGCGTTCGCAATGAGCAACGTCATTTCCCTGAGCGACGCGCGGCTGGGCGACCGGGGTGTCATCACCCGGGTCGGATCTGTCGGCGGAGACGAGCACGGCGCTGAACTGGAGCGCCGCCTGCTGGAACTGGGCCTCGTCGAGGGCGCGCGCGTCCAGCTTCTTCACCAGGGCCTGTTCGGCCGTGATCCCATGGCCCTCAAGGTCGATGACATGCGTGTCGCCCTGCGTCGGCATGAGGCGCGCGGCCTGACGGTCGAGCTGTTCGCGGAAGCCGCTGAATAGATGGATGTCGCTGTTCGGCCCGTCCGGGTCGCCCTGGTCGGCAACCCCAACTCGGGCAAGACCGCCCTCGTCAACGCCCTGACCGGCGCCCATCAGAAGGTGGCCAACTACGCCGGCGTCACCGTCGAGCGTAAGGAGGGTCGCATCCAGTCCGCCTCGGGCCGGTCGATCTCGGTGCTGGACCTTCCGGGCACCTACTCCCTGCGGGCCCGCAGCCCCGACGAGGAAGTCACCCGTGACACGGTCCTCGGTCGGCTTCAGGGCGAGGCTGTGCCTGATGTGATCGTGGCCGTGGCCGATGCGACCAACCTGCGGCTGGTGCTGCGGCTGATCCTCGAGCTGAAGGCCGTGGGCCGTCCCATGGTGCTGGCCCTGAACATGTACGACATCGCCCAGCGGCAGGGTCTGCGGATCGATCTGGAGACGCTGCGGACTGAACTGGGCGTGCCGATCGTGACCACGGTGGCGACGCGCAGGCGCGGCATTGAGGAGCTGGTCGGCGAGATCGAGACGGCTGCCGGACCGGGGTGGAGCTCCGGGGCTGAGACCTGGACCGTGCCGGATGCCGAAGCCATTCGTGGCGCACACAGGCGGGCCGAGCAGATCATGCGGGCGGCGGTGCGCGCGCCGGAGCGCCCGGACACATTGACCGGCAAGATCGACAGCGTCCTGCTGCACCCGGTGGTCGGCCTGGTCATCCTGATGGCCCTGCTGTTCGTCATGTTCCAGGCGGTGTTCGCCTGGGCGACGCCGGCGATGGACGGGATCGAGGCGGGCTTCGGATTTCTGGGGGCCGGCGTCAGCGCCGTCATGCCCGACAGCGGGCCGGTGTGGCCGCTGGTGCAGAGCCTGATCGTCGATGGGGTCATCGCGGGCGTCGGCGGGGTGTTGGTCTTCCTGCCGCAGATCGTGATCCTGTTCGCCTTCATCATCCTGCTGGAAGACTTCGGCTATATGGCCCGGGCGGCCTTCCTGATGGACCGGATCATGGGCGGGGCGGGGCTGCACGGGCGGGCCTTCATTCCGCTATTGTCCAGCTTCGCCTGCGCCATTCCGGGCGTGATGGCGGCGCGGGTGATCGACGCCAAGCGGGACCGGCTGACGACCATCATGGTCGCGCCCCTGATGACCTGTTCGGCGCGGATTCCGGTCTACACATTGATCATCGGCGCCTTCATTCCGCAGCAGACGGTCTGGGGTTTCGCCAATCTGCAGGGGCTGGTGATGTTCGGCCTCTATGCGGCGGGCATCGTGTCGGCGCTGCTGGTCTCCTTCGTGATCCGCAAGATCTTCTGGCGGGGGGCGGTGGAGCCCTTCATGATGGAACTGCCGGCCTACAAGCTGCCGGACGCGAAAAATATCCTTTTCAATCTATGGCTTCGCGCCAGAATCTTCATGGAGCGCGCAGCGAGGATCATCCTGCCGCTGATGATCGTCGTCTGGGCCGCCTCGACCTTCCCCTATCCGCCGGATGGGGCGACACAGCCGGCCATCGACTATTCCTTCGCCGGAATGATCGGGCATGCGCTGGAGCCGATCTTCGCGCCCATCGGCTTCAACTGGCAGATGGTCGTGGCCCTGGTGCCGGGGATGGCGGCGCGTGAGGTCGCGGTCGCGGCGCTCGGCACCGTCTATGCGATCGCCGACGCCGAGAGCGCGGGCAGCCTTCTGGGCGCGACCCTGGCGGCGCAGTGGTCGCTGGCGACAGGGCTCAGCTTCCTCGCCTGGTATGTCTTTGCGCCGCAATGCGTGGCGACCCTCGGCGTCGTGAAGCGGGAGCTGAACAGCTGGAAGTGGATGTGGGTCATGGTCGTCTACATGTTCGCTCTGGCCTATCTGGCGTCGTTCGTGACGTATCGGCTCGCGGTGGCGCTCGGAGGGGGCTGAGGGGTAAGGGTGGACCATGACCCCCGTCGTCTTCGCCATCGTCATGGGCCTGCTGGGCCTGATCTTCGGAAGCTTCATCGCCGCGGTGACGGTGCGCCTGCCGAGGGACGAGGAGATCGTCCTGACGCCGTCGCACTGCATGAGCTGCGGCGAGACGCTCAAGCCGTGGCAGCTGGTTCCGGTGATCAGCTGGCTGGTCCAGCGCGGCAGGTGCGCCCTGTGCGGTGCGGCGGTGTCGCCGCGCTATATCCTGATCGAATGCGGGGCGGCGGCCATCGGGGTCTGGGCCGCGCTGTGGGGCTATGACGGTGGCTGGCTGCTGGTCGCTGCGACGGCGGCTCTCGGGTGGCAGCTCTTGCTCATCGCCCTGATCGACGCAGAGAATTTCTGGCTGCCGGACGAGCTGACCCTGCCTTTGATCGGGACGGGGCTGGTCGCAGCGGCATGGCTGGCCCGGGGCTGGCCGATCCTGCAGCTGATCGGCGCGGTGGCCGGGTTCGGCCTGTTGTGGCTTCTGGCCGAGGTTTATCGCCGGGTGCGGGGCAGGGAAGGGCTCGGCGGGGGTGACCCGATCCTGTTCGCCGGAGCGGGTGCCTGGGTTGGATGGACGGGGTTGCCGACCGTGCTGCTGTGGGCCTGTGCGGCCGGGTTCAGCATCGTGCTTACGTTGTTGATCACGCGCAGGACGGTGGAGATGACCCGGAAGCTGCCGTTCGGGACGTTTCTGGCGATCGGGATCTGGCTGACCTGGCTCTACGGGCCGCTTGGCCTTTAGCGCCCCGTCACCAGTTTGACGACAATATGGGCCGTGGTGTCGATGATGGCGTCGGGCGGGGTGTCGCCGCGTCGCATCAGGTCGAAGCCGGCGGCGACCGATTCTACCAGGTTGGCGACCTCATAGGAGGTCAGGCGCGGATCGAGGCCTGCCGCATGGTAGCCGGTCGCGTGGGCCACGGCGATGCGGCGTTCCAGAGACAGGTGGACCCGGCGCAGTCGGCGGATCCGCGCCTCGACGAAGCCGGCCTCGCCCTTGTCGGCCAGCATATGCTCGACGCGCAGGACCGGGCCATGGCTGCGCCAGATCAGCAGCACATCCATGACATAGGCGCGGGCGGCTCCGAAGGCCTGATCCGCCGACCAGTCGCCCTCGAGATGGCGTGACAGGGGAGCGAAGTCGACCGCCGCGGCCTCGCACAGGGCCAGAACCGGCTCCTCCACCGTCTTGAAATAGGTGTAGAAATTCGATGGCGACACGCCCGCCTCGAGGGCCACGTCGGCGACCCGGATCTCGCCCAGATGCTGGCGGTCCAGCAAACGCCGGGTGGCGTCCAGGATCGCTGCGCGCGTCTTTCCGCCCCGCGCGCCGATGCGGTGTCCCAGCTTGTTGATCGCGTGTTCGGCCATAGGGATGAGGCCCGGAAGGAAGTGGTGCCGGCTGCGGACGACGAACCGGCGACATCCTGCCCGGACGCCAGCATCATCGCGTTTCGCATGGTTGACCGGGACCGTCAAAGCCGTGCTCCGCGCCGTCGCGGGCAGGGTCCGGCTCATTCGCGAGGCGTTCGACGCTTCACGACCGGGCTTCGTCTCGCGGTCGTTTTACGGGGCGCGTCGCCCCGGGAACGGTGGGCGGCTGACAGGCCTTCCGGGATTTTCTCGGCGATCGCTGCGGCGGGACTGACTGAGCATCATGATCGTGAACAAGGTAAGGGGGGGCGGACGCGCCACTTTCTGCAATCACAGAAAGTGGCGCGAGTGACGGGACTCGAACCCGCGACCTCCGGCGTGACAGGCCGGCACTCTAACCAACTGAGCTACACCCGCATTTCCCGCCGCGGCGTTTCCGTCGCGGCGAGGGGCGTCGTTTAGGCGGGGGGTCGCCCCGGTGTCAAGCGACCTTTCGGGCCTTTGCGACAGTTTTCGGCCTGGACGTCATGTCGCGGAACAGGGGCTTCTGAAAGTCGCCTTTGTGCGAACCACTCGCAAGAAAAATCCTTTGGCCGCTTGGGTTTGAACCGGGCCAAGGTTGGGTCTAGAAAGCGCCGAATCCGCCGCCCTCCCTCGCGGCCCGGACCCGATTCTATGAACGCATTTCTCCTCCAGTATCTGCCGATCGTGATCTTCGTGGGCATCGCCACGATCATAGGTGTCGGCTTCATGGTCGCGTCCTGGGCGATGGCCCCGTCCAGCCCCGACTCCGAGAAGCTGTCGGCCTATGAGTGCGGCTTCAATGCCTTCGACGACGCCCGGATGAAGTTCGACGTGCGGTTCTATCTCGTGTCGATCCTGTTCATCATCTTCGACCTGGAAGTGGCCTTCCTGTTCCCCTGGGCCGTGTCGATGTTCGATCTGGCCCGGCCCGAGATGATCTTCGCCTTCTGGTCGATGATGTCCTTCCTGGCCATTCTGACCGTCGGCTTCATTTACGAATGGAAGAAGGGCGCGCTGGAATGGCAGTAGTTTCCTCCACCGGCCTGATCGCCCCCGCTGCTTCAGGTTTGGCGTCGCCGCTGCCGACCGCCTTCGGTCAGGGCGCACGGTCGACGGTCCAGGGCTATGACCCCAAATTGCACGACAAGTTCTTCGAGGCGGTCAACACCGAGATCGCCGAGCAGGGCTTCCTCACCGCGTCTCTGGATGACGTCATCAACTGGGCCCGCACGGGTTCGCTGATGTGGATGACCTTCGGTCTGGCCTGCTGCGCCGTCGAGATGATCCAGGCCTCGATGCCGCGCTATGATCTGGAGCGATTCGGCATGGCGCCGCGCGGCAGCCCGCGCCAGTCGGACCTGATGATCGTCGCCGGCACCCTGACCAACAAGATGGCCCCGGCGCTTCGTAAAGTATACGACCAGATGCCGGACCCACGTTACGTGTTGTCGATGGGTTCTTGCGCCAACGGCGGCGGATATTATCACTACAGCTATAGTGTCGTGCGCGGTTGCGACCGAATTGTGCCCGTCGATGCTTATGTACCCGGCTGTCCGCCGACGGCGGAGGCGCTGGTCTATGGCCTGCTGCAGCTGCAGAAGAAGATCCGTCGCACCGGGACGATCGAACGATGAGCGTTCCTTCGATGAACGGCCACCTCGCGACGGTTGCGCGCAACACCGAGACCCTGACCCCGCTGGGTCAGGAGATGGTCGCCGAGCTGCAGGTCGATGCGAGCCTGGCCTGGGGCGAGCTAACGATCACCTGTCACCGCGACCGCATCGTCGAGGTCCTGACCGGCCTTCGCGACAGATTCGGCTTCCAGCAGCTGCTGGACGTCTGCGGCGTGGACTATCCGGACCGGGCCGAACGGTTCGACGTCGTCTATCACCTGCTGTCCCTGACCCGGAACGCGCGGATCCGGGTCAAGGTGACGACCGACGAGGTCCGGCCCGTCCCCAGCGTGATCGAGGTCTATCCCTCGGCCGGCTGGTTCGAGCGCGAGGCGTTCGACATGTACGGCATGCTGTTCTCGAATCATCCGGACCTGCGCCGGCTGCTGACCGACTACGGCTTCCAGGGGCATCCGCTGCGCAAGGACTTCCCCATGACGGGCTATGTCGAGGTCCGCTACGACGAGGAGCAGAAGCGGGTGGTCTATGAGCCCGTCAAACTGACGCAGGAATTCCGTAGCTTCGACTTCCTGTCGCCGTGGGAAGGGGCCGAGTATCCGGCACCCGTCCTGCCCGGCGACGAGAAGGCTCTCGGGGCTGGCCCGGGGCCCAAGGCGGGATGATCGACCATGGCAACCTCCGCGCTCCAGTTGGCTTTCACCAGGACCGCGCTGCAATCGGCGACGTCGTTCTTTCTGGTGACCTTCTCGACGGCCTTTCTGTTCACCCTCGGCGCCCGGCTGACGGGATGGTTCACGCGTTCGCCGGTGATTCCGCCGGAACAGACCCAGACCCTCGGCATCGCCATCATGGTGGCCGTGATCTGTCTGGCCGTCGGCGCCAGCATTCGCCGGCTGTCGGCCGCGGAGCTGCAGAGTGCGCTACTGGGCGCCTCGGCCATCCTGTTGTCGACTCCTTTGGCCCTGGCCGTCCTGACAGGCGACTGGCAGCTGTCGACCGCAGCCGTGTCGGGCATGGGCGTGGTGACGCTGGCGGTCGGCTGGTTCGTGGCGATCACGCGCCGGCCCGATGCATCGGAGAAGTCCACTGATGGCTGACGGACACCCCATCGCGAACGCGACCCCCGAGAGCGCCGACCTGAACCTGGTCGCCGACGACCTGGGCCATATGTCCCACGACATGGGGGCCTTTGACGACGGCCGGACCGCGCATGCGCGCGAGATGGACGACCGCAAATTCACCATCAATTTCGGTCCGCAACATCCGGCCGCCCACGGCGTGCTGCGTCTGGTGCTGGAGCTGGACGGCGAGGTGGTCGAGCGTGTCGATCCGCATATCGGCCTGCTGCACCGCGGCACCGAGAAGCTGATGGAGGCGCGCACCTATCTTCAGAACGTGCCCTATCTGGACCGGCTCGACTATGTCGCGCCGATGAACCAGGAGCACGCCTTCTGCCTGGCCATCGAGCGGCTGCTGGAGATCGAGGTCCCCTACCGCGCCCAGCTGATCCGGGTCCTGTATTCGGAAATCGGCCGCATCCTGTCGCACATGCTGAACGTGACGACTCAGGCCCTCGACGTCGGCGCCCTGACGCCGCCGCTGTGGGGGTTCGAGCAGCGCGAGAAGCTGATGGTCTTCTATGAGCGGGCCTGCGGCGCGCGTCTGCACGCCAACTATTTCCGTCCCGGCGGCGTCCACGGGGACCTGCCGATGGCCCTGATCGACGACATCGGCCGCTGGTGCGCCGAGTTCCCGGCCGCGCTGAAGGACATCGAGAGCCTCGTCACCGAGAACCGCATCTTCAAGCAGCGCAACGTCGACATCGGCGTGGTCAGCAAGGAACAGGCCCTGCAGTGGGGCTTCACCGGGGTGATGCTGCGCGGCTCCGACATCGCCTGGGACCTGCGCAAGTCGCAGCCCTACGAATGCTATGCCGAGCTGGAGTTCGACATCGTCGTCGGCAAGAACGGCGACTGCTGGGACCGCTACCTCGTGCGCATCGAGGAGATGAAGCAGTCGGTGCACATCATGGAGCAGTGCATCCACAAGCTCCGCAACTGCCCCGGCGACCCGGTGATGGTCGAGAACAACAAGATCGTTCCCCCGTCGCGCGGCGAGATGAAGCGGTCGATGGAAGCCCTGATCCATCACTTCAAACTCTATACCGAAGGCTTCCACACCCCGGCCGGAGAGGTCTATGCCGCCGTCGAGGCCCCCAAGGGCGAGTTCGGCATCTATCTGGTCAGTGACGGCACCAACAAGCCGTACCGGGTCAAGATCAGCGCCCCCGGCTTCCGCCACCTCCAGGCCATGGACTGGATGAACCGCGGCCACATGCTGGCCGACGTCTCCGCCATCCTGGGCTCGCTCGACATCGTCTTCGGTGAGGTCGACCGCTAGTGACCAGACTGCTCGCCGACATCACCCTGGGCACTGTCATCGTCGCCGGTCTGGTCATGATCGCCGGCGTGATCTTCGTCGCCAACGTGAACGACCCTCGGAATGTCATGCATCCGGGCGGCCGCATGGGGCGGCTGAAGGATGAACTGCTGTCGGTCGGCCCCATGGCTCCGTTCCTGGTGATGATCGCGGCGGGAGGGTTCTTCCCGGATCTTCGCGATGGAGCCTGGTGGTTGCCCGTTCTCCTCGCGGTGTCGATCATGGGAGTGGCGGCCAGTTTCTGGGCGCCCCCGGTTCGCCGGGCGCGCGCGCGCGTCGAGGCCCTGCGCACGAAGGCGTTCTCATGAGCGCCTTCGCCGTCGATCCCGTCTTCACCCAGCTGCAGGTCATCGCCTTCGTCGGCTTCCTGCTTTTCGGCGTGGCCGCGCAGGTCTTCTTCTCGCCGCGTCGCCGCGAAGTGATGGGCTCTATGAAGTTCGCGCTCGCCTCGACCGTGATCGCGACCCCGGGCATCGCCGGCGTGACGCTTGTGCGCGGCGCCTATCGCGCCGGCTATCTGGCCGAGGGCAGGGGCTTTCTGGAAGCCAACCTGCGCTCGATCGTCTGGATGAGCGGCTTCATTTTCCTCAGCCAGCTGGCCGTGCGGTTCCTGCCGCCGATGTCCTGGCTTTCCCGCGACCTTTCGAACGCCGGCAAGGCGGTCTGGGGCGCGCGCCTGAATCGTTGGATGGGTAGAGCATGAGCGTCCGTCGTCTCGCCAAGGAACAACCCGCCTCGTTCGCCTTCTCGAAGGCGACGAAGGCCAAGTGTGACTGGTGGATCGCCAAATATCCGGCGGACCGCGCGCGTTCGGCCGTGATCCCGATGCTGTGGCTGGTCCAGAAGCAGGAGGGCTGGGTCTCCGAGCCCGCCATCCGCGCCATCGCCGACCGGCTGGACATGGCCTATATCCGGGTGCTGGAGGTCGCGACCTTCTACACCATGTTCATGCTGGAGCCGGTCGGCTCGGCCGCCCTGATCCAGGTCTGCGGCACCACGCCCTGTATGCTGCGCGGCTCTGGCGAGCTGATGAAGGTCTGCAAGAGCCGGATCGGGCCGAAACAGACCCTGTCGGCCGACGGCAAATTCTACTGGGAAGAGGTCGAGTGCCTCGGCGCCTGCGTCAACGCGCCGATGGCCATGATCAACGACTACTATTTCGAGGACCTGACGGCCTCGGACATGAACCAGATCATTGACGACTTCGCCGCCGGCAAGACGCCGAAGCCGGGGACGCGCGTCGACCGCGTCAACTCGGCGCCGGAGGGCGGGGCCCTGACCCTGACCGATCCGAAGCTGTATGACGGCTCGGCCGCCAAACCGATCAAGACGCTGCCGAACTCCGAGCCGGTGACGGCATGACCGACGCCCAGACCGACGCGAAAGTGGCCGCCTATCGGGCGGAGATCCGCACCGTGGGCCGCACCCAGCGGCTGGCGGGCTTCGGTCTGGTGTTGCTCGGGGCTGTCCTGGTCTGGGCCGCGAACCGCGCGGGCGGGCTCTCCGAAATCGCGCAGATGGCGGGCTATGCAGCACTGGCGGCCGGTTGGGCCCTGATGCTGGCCGCCATCTTCCTGCGTACCCGATATCATCGCCGCCGCCTGGCCGAGCTGGACGGAGGCGCCCAATGAGCGCCCTGCTTCGCGCCGACGGTGAACCGTCGCGTGTTTGTCCGACGACCCGGGCAGTATTCGTGATCTCAAGACGTTCGGGGGGCCGTCGTGACATCCAGACCAATGGGCAAACCACCGAAGCGCGGCGTCGCCGGCCTGTTTATGGCCAATCTGATGGGCGCCAGCGCCCTGCCCCTGGGCGGGGCGTCCGCGCAACCGCCCCAGCCGGCACCGGCGGGGGCGACACCGTCGCCAGCCGCGCCGTCCCCTCCGTCTCCTCCCGCCGGTTCCCCGAATGCGCCTGATCAAACACCCAAGAATTCAGGCGGCCAGCGTCCGCCGCCGCCAACCGAGCGCCAGACCGGCGATCGTCGCAGCGAACTCTCGCGCCCGCGCGGCAGGGGCGTCGGCGGCTCAGGTCGCGGAGGGCCCCCGCTGATGGCCGGCCTGTTGCAAGACAAGGATCGCATCTTCACCAACCTGTACGGGCTCCAGGACTGGGGCCTCGAGGGCGCGAAGACCCGTGGCTGCTGGAACGCCACGAAAGACATGCTGGACATGGGCCGCGACTGGCTCATCACCAACGTCAAGAACTCCGGCCTGCGCGGACGCGGCGGCGCCGGCTTCTCGACGGGTCTGAAATGGTCCTTCATGCCCAGGGAGCTGAAGGATCGTCCGCACTATCTCGTCGTCAACGCCGACGAGTCCGAGCCGGGCACCTGCAAGGACCGGGAGATCATGCGCCATGATCCCCACCTGCTGATCGAAGGCTGTTTGATCGCCTCCTTCGCGATGCAGGCCCACGCCTGCTACATCTATCTGCGCGGCGAATATGTGCTCGAGCGCGAGCGCATGGAGGCGGCGGTCAAGCAGGCCTATGAGGCGAAGCTGATCGGCACGAACAACGTCCACGGCTGGGACTTCGACGTCTATATCCACCACGGTGCCGGGGCCTATATCTGCGGCGAAGAGACGGCCCTGCTGGAAAGCCTCGAAGGCAAGAAGGGCCAGCCTCGGCTGAAGCCGCCGTTCCCGGCCGGGGCCGGCCTCTACGGCTGCCCGACCACGGTGAACAATGTCGAGTCGATCGCCGTCGTGGGCACGATCCTGCGTCGCGGGGCGGAGTGGTTCGCCGGCTTCGGTCGCGCCAACAACACCGGCACCAAGCTGATGTCGATCTCGGGCCACGTGAACCGCCCGTGCAATGTCGAGGAGGCCATGTCGATCCCGCTGCGTCAGCTGCTGGAAGAGCATTGCGGCGGCGTTCGCGGCGGCTGGGGCAACCTCAAGGCCGTGATCCCGGGTGGCGTCTCCGTGCCGCTGATCACCCGCGAGATGTCCGAGACGGCGCTGATGGACTTCGATTCCTTGCGCGACATGAAGTCGGGCCTGGGCACCGCGGCCGTCATCGTCATGGACAACGACACCGACCTGGTGAAGGCGATCGCCCGCATCAGCTATTTCTACAAGCATGAGAGCTGCGGCCAGTGCACCCCCTGCCGCGAGGGCACCGGCTGGATGTGGCGCGTGCTGGAACGCATGGCCGTGGGCGAGGCCGATCCGTCGGAGATCGACCTGCTGCTGGACGTCGCCGGACAGGTCGAGGGCCACACCATCTGCGCCCTCGGCGATGCCGCCGCCTGGCCGGTCCAGGGCCTGATCCGTCACTTCCGCCACGAGATCGAGGACCGGATCTCGGCCTACCGCAGCCGCCGCGCGAACTTCGCCGGCCACGCAATAGCGGCGGAGTAGGGGATGCGGCACTTTTCCCTCCCCATCGTCATCCTCGGGACAGGCCCGAGGATGACGATGGTTGGATTGATGGGCGCGCTCTCGCTTTCGGCGTGCGGTCAGCCTGCTGAGAAAGAAGCGCCGACGCCGACGGAGATCGTCGCCGCCGAGGCGCCGGTCTCCGACGCCGTAGCCCGGACGCCGGCCGTGCTGACGGCCGTCGACCTGCGCCGCGTGTGCAAGGCCGGCCTCGCTGCCATCCACGGCCAGGAGGTGGCCTCCATCGAACTGACCGGCATCGAAGGTCAGGTCGTGAACGCCCAGTGGCGCGCCCCGGTCGACGGCGGTCTGATGAAGGCCCAATGCCGCGCCGCCGACGGACTGGTCGTGTGGAAGCCGCTCGAACTGCCTGACCCTGCCTCCGTGCGGTGGATGAATGAATCCGGTGATCCGGTCGTGCGCTACGCCATACGCGGCGACGAGGTCGAGATCACCCAGACGCTGCCTGACGGCACGACGCAGACGGCCACCGAGGTCGTTGCGCCGAGCGGGGAGGTCGGCTGATGGCGGACGAACCCGACAACCTGGTCCTGCAAATCCTTCGACGCGTCGAGGCGCGCCTGACGACGATCGAAACCAAGCTGGATCGCGTGGGCGAGGATGTCCACGGTGTGAAGGTGCGCATGACCCATGTCGAGGAAGGTTTGGCCGGCGTGAACCGGCGGCTGGATCGAATTGAAGAACGCGTGGACCGGATCGAGAAACGCCTCGATCTGGTCGATCACCATCCCTACGGCGGAGTCCGCGAATAATGCCCGTCGCTAAAGTCAACGGCGTCGACGTCGAGTTCGAGCCCGGCATGACCGTGCTCCAGGTCGCCGAGCGCGCCGGGCACGAGATCCCGCGTTTCTGCTATCACGAGCGGCTGTCGATCGCCGGCAACTGCCGCATGTGCCTGGTCGAGGTAAAGCCCGGACCGCCGAAGCCCCAGGCCTCGTGCGCGCTTCCGGCCGCCGAGGGCCAGATGATCTTCACCGACACGCCGATGGTGAAGAAGGCGCGCGAAGGGGTGATGGAGTTCCTGCTCATCAACCACCCGCTGGATTGCCCGATCTGCGACCAGGGCGGCGAGTGCGACCTGCAGGACCAGGCCATGGGCTATGGCCGCGACGGTTCCCGCTATGCGGAGAACAAGCGCGCGGTCGAAGAAAAGCACATGGGTCCGACCATCAAGACCTTCATGACGCGGTGCATCCAGTGCACCCGTTGCGTGCGCTTCATCAGCGAAGTCGCCGGCGTGCCGGACATCGGCATGATCTCGCGCGGCGAGGACGCGGAGATCACGACCTATCTCGAGCAGGCGGTGAACTCCGAGCTGTCGGGCAACGTCAACGACCTGTGCCCCGTCGGCGCCCTGACCCACCGCCCGTGGCAGTTCCACTATCGTCCGTGGGAGCTGAAGAAGACCGAGACCATCGACGTCATGGACGCCCTGGGCTCCAACATCTCGGCCCAGTCCAAGGGTGCCGAGGTGATGCGTATCCTGCCGCGGGTGCACGAGGGCATCAACGAGGAGTGGCTGTCGGACAAGAGCCGCTACGTCGTCGACGGCCTGCAGGCGCGCCGCCTGGATCGCCCCTACGTCCGTGAAAACGGCAAGCTGCGCGCCGCCTCATGGGACGAGGCGCTGAACGCCGTGGCGTCGAAGCTGAAGGCGGCCCCGGCAGACAGGATCGGCGTCATCGCCGGCGACCTGCAGGACGCGGAATCGATGAAGGCGGCGCTGGACCTGTTCCGCGCGCTGGGATCGTCGAACACCGACTGCCGCCAGGACGGATCGGCGATGGGCTATGGCCCGCGCGAGGGCTGGCTGTTCAACACCGGCCTGCAAGGTCTGGAAGAGGCCGACTCCATCCTGCTGGTGGGCGTCAATCCGCGCACCGAGGCTCCGCTGCTGAACCAGCGGATCCGCAAGAGCTGGCTGGCCGGCAAGACCAACGTGGGCATCATCGGCGAGTCCGCTGACCTGACCTATGACTACGATGTCGTGGGTCGGGGAACGAAGACCCTCGCGAAGCTGCCGAAGGTCGCCTCTGAGGCCCTGTCGAACGCCGAACGTCCGGCCATCGTGGTCGGTGCCGGCGCCCTGTCGGGCCCGGACGGCGCAAGGGTGCTGAACCAGCTGGGCAAACTGGCCGCCAAACTCGGCGTCGTTAAGGACGGCTGGAACGGCTTCAACGTCCTGCACCACGCTGCCGCCCGCGTCGGCGGCCTGGACATGGGCTTCGTTCCTGCCACAGGCGGCCTGTCGGCCCACGCGATGGTCCAGCGCGACGCGTTGGACGTCCTGTTCCTGCTGGGTGCCGACGAGATCGAGACGGGCCCGTCGAAGGCCTTCAAGATCTATCTGGGCAGCCACGGCGACCGGGGCGCACACACTGCGGACGTCATCCTGCCGGGCGCGGCCTGGACCGAGAAGTCGGGCCTCTATGTCAACACCGAGGGCCGGGTGCAAATGGGCGAACGCGCCGTCTTCCCCAAGGGCGATGCGAAAGAGGACTGGGCCATCATTCGCGCCCTGTCGGAACGCGTCGGCCACACCCTGCCGTACGATACGCTGGACCAGTTGCGCACAAGGCTGATGTCCGATCACCCGACCTTCGGCCGCATCGACTATCTGGCCCCGGCCGGGTCGTTCGACACCTCCAGCCTGGGCCAGAAGGGCGAGCTGGGCGATGTCGCCTTCGCCTCGGCCGTGGTCGACCCCTATCTGAACAACCCGATCGCGCGCGCCAGCGCGACCATGGCCGAGCTCAGCGCCCAGCGCATGGCTCCGGCCCTGCTGGCGGCGGAGTAGACGCATGGAACCGAATTTCTGGACCACGCCTCTCGGCTGGACCATCGCCACGACGGGTGCCGTGCTGCTCGTGACCGTCGGCGTCCTGATCTCGGTCGCCTTCCTGCTGCTGGCCGACCGCAAGATCTGGGCGGCCGTGATGATGCGGAAGGGCCCCAACGTCGTGGGTCCGTTCGGCCTGCTTCAGTCCTTCGCCGACATGATCAAGTTCGTGCTGAAGGAGATCGTCGTCCCCGCCGGCGCGGACAAGGTCGTCTTCCTGATGGCGCCGATCATCACCGTGATCATGGCCTTCATCACCTGGGCGGTCATTCCGTTTGCCCCGGGCTGGGTCATCTCCGACCTGAACGTCGGCATCCTGTACGTGTTCGCGATCAGCTCCCTGGGCGTCTACGGCATCATCATGGGCGGCTGGGCTTCGAACTCGAAGTATCCGTTCCTCGGCTCGCTGCGCTCCGCCGCCCAGATGGTGTCCTATGAGGTCTCCATCGGCCTGATCATCATCAACGTCATCCTGCTGGCCGGGACGATGAACCTGTCGGCGATCGTGACGTCGCAGGAAGGCTGGATCTGGAACTGGTATGTCTTCGGCGGCGGCGCCGACACCTGGCCGCTGGTGCTCGTCATGTTCCCGATGATGATCATGTTCTTCATCTCCGCCCTCGCCGAAACCAACCGCCCGCCGTTCGACCTGCCCGAGGCCGAGTCCGAACTCGTGGCCGGCTATCAGGTCGAGTATTCGTCGACGCCCTATCTGCTGTTCATGATGGGCGAGTATGTGAACATCATCTTCATGTGCGCGATGATCTCGATCCTGTTCTTCGGCGGCTGGAGCCCTGGCTTCCCGATCGACTTCACCGCCGACTGGAACCCCTTCCTGGTCAACCTGCTGCTGTTCGGTGTGCTGTTCATCAAGATCCTGTTCTGGTTCTTCATGTTCGCGATGGTGAAGACCTTCGTGCCCCGCTACCGCTACGACCAGCTGATGCGTCTGGGCTGGAAGATCTTCCTGCCGACCTCGCTTGTCGCCGTGGTCGCCGTCTCGGCCTGGCGCGTCTTCGCGGTGGGGGCATGATCCGCATGGCCCTTCTCGCCCTGACCGCAGTCACTCTGGCCGGCTGTCTGCCGCCCGCCTATGAGGCCGAACCCGCCTCGCCCTATCAGTGGCAGCGTCGCCAGGATGACATCCAGCGCCGCGAGGCCGAACGCGTCCGCCTGTGCGCCATCATGAACAAGGATACGGATCGCTACGAGCGCGATTGCACGCGTCCGGGAGACCCTGTCCGATGATCACCCGTATCGCCCAGGCCGCGAAGGGCGCGATGCTGATCGATCTGGTCGGCGCGTTCGGCCTGACCCTGCGCGAGTTCTTCCGTCCCAAGAAGACGGTGAACTATCCGTTCGAGCGCAATCCGCAATCGCCGCGGTTCCGGGGCGAGCACGCCCTGCGCCGCTATGCGAACGGCGAGGAGCGCTGCATCGCCTGCAAGCTCTGCGAGGCCATCTGCCCGGCCCAGGCCATCACGATCGAGTCGGAACCCCGTTCGGACGGCAGCCGCCGCACGACCCGCTATGACATCGACATGGTCAAATGCATCTACTGTGGCCTGTGCCAGGAGGCCTGCCCGGTGGACGCCATCGTAGAGGGACCGAACTCCGAGTTCGCGACCGAGACGCGCGAGGAACTCTACTACGACAAGGCCCGACTGCTGGATAATGGCGACCGCTGGGAACGGCAGATCGCGAAGAATCTGGAGTTGGACGCGCCGTATCGGTGACGATTTTTCCCTCTCCCGGTGGGAGAGGGCTTGAGGCTCGGAGAGCGAAGCGATCCGCCAAGCCGAAAGGGTGAGGGGTTACGGTGGCAACCGTTGAGCGCATGACCCCTCACCCTTTCGCGCAAGGCCGATCGCCTGACGGCTCTCGGGCGCTCAAGCCCTCTCCCGCCGGGAGAGGGAGGTAGAGTAGGAATTGCTCGCTTCATTTTGGGGCGAACGCTGTCTAAGAGATGCGGCGATTCCGCCGTGCTGAATTTCGGAAAGGGCGAAAGCCTCCCATGCTGCAAGGCATAGCCTTCTATCTGCTGGCGGCGACAGCCGTGGTGTCCGGCCTTCTGGTCGTGACGGCGCGTAATCCCGTGCACTCGGTCCTGTGGCTGATCCTGGCCTTCTTCTCGTCGGCCGGGCTGTTCGTCCTGCTGGGCGCGGAGTTCCTGGCGATGCTGCTGGTGGTCGTCTACGTCGGTGCCGTCGCGGTGCTGTTCCTGTTCGTCGTGATGATGCTGGATGTCGACTTCGTCCGCCTGCGCGAGGGATATGCGACCTACCTGCCGCTGGCCGCCATCGTGGCGGGCATCCTGCTGGCCGAGATGATCATGATCTCGATCGTGGTGGTCCAGGGCGGCGCGGCTGCAGAGGCCGTGGCTCCGGCCGTCGCCGGCCCCGAAGCCTCGAACGTCGAGACGATCGGGCGGGTGCTCTACACCGACTACGTCTACTTCTTCCAGGCCGCCGGGATCGTGCTGCTGATCGCCATGATCGGCGCCATTGTCCTGACCCTGCGCAAGCGGACCTCCGTCCGTCGCCAGGATCCGGGCGACCAGACCAACCGCGACCGCAAGACATCGGTCGAGATCAAGGGCGTCGTCACCGGCGTCGGCGTGACGGGCGAGGAACTGCGCTGATGGAAGTCACCCTGCAGCACTATCTGGCGGTGGCGGCGATGCTGTTCACCATCGGGGTCTTCGGCATCTTCGTGAACCGCAAGAACGTGATCATCATCCTGATGTCGGTCGAGCTGATCCTTCTGGCCGTGAACATCAATTTCGTCGCCTTCTCGGCCTATCTGCACGACGTGCAGGGGCAGATCATGGCGATGTTCGTCCTGACCGTGGCCGCCGCCGAGGCCGCTGTAGGCCTCGCTATTCTGGTGACCTTCTTCCGCAACCGCGGCGATATCGCGGTTGACGACGCCAGTGTGATGAAGGGCTGATCGTGTCTCTCGAACTGCTCGTCACCCTGGGGGTCTTCGCCCCCCTGCTCGGCGCGGCGATCGCCGGCTTCTTCGGCCGCCGCATCGGCGACATTCCGTCCCAGACGGTCACCACCGGTCTGCTGTTCTTCTCGTGCGCCGTGGCCTGGACCGTGTTCAGCCAGTGGACCTGGGGTCATCTGGAGGCCTTCACCGTCGTCGTCTCGCCCTTCATCAATGTGGGCGATTTCCAGTCGAACTGGTCGATCCGCATCGACGCCCTGTCGGCGACCATGCTGGTCGTGGTCACGACGGTCTCCTCGCTCGTGCACCTGTATTCCTGGGGCTATATGGCCGAGGACGACTCGAAGCCGCGCTTCTTCGCCTATCTGTCGCTGTTCACCTTCGCCATGCTGGCCCTGGTCACTGCCGCCGACTTCATGCAACTGTTCTTCGGCTGGGAAGGGGTGGGTCTGGCCTCGTACCTTCTGATCGGATTCTGGTTCAAGAAATCGACCGCCAGCGCCGCCGCCATCAAGGCCTTCGTCGTCAACCGCGTCGGCGACTTCGGTTTCGCCCTGGGCATCATCACCGTCTTCTGGATGTTCGGCACGATCCAGTTCGCCGAACTGTTCCCGCTGATCGCCTCGAAGGCCGGCACGGGCTGGGAGTTCCTCGGCTACACCTGGTCTGCGCTCGATCTGGCCGGCGTGCTGCTGTTCATCGGTGCGATGGGCAAGTCGGCCCAGTTCTTCCTGCACACCTGGCTGCCGGACGCCATGGAGGGCCCGACCCCGGTTTCGGCCCTGATTCACGCGGCGACCATGGTCACCGCCGGCGTCTACATGGTCTGCCTGCTCAGCCCGATCTACGAATACGCCCCGACGGCGTCGCTGTTCATCGCCATCACCGGCGCGGTCACGGCCCTGTTCGCCGCGACGGTTGGTTTGATGCAGAACGACATCAAGCGGGTCATCGCCTATTCGACCTGTTCGCAGCTGGGCTACATGTTCTTCGCGGCGGGCGTGGGCGTGTACGAATCCGCCATGTTCCACCTGTTCACCCACGCCTTCTTCAAGGCCCTGCTGTTCCTGGGCGCCGGCTCGGTGATCCACGGCATGCATCACGAGCAGGACATGCGGAAGATGGGCGGGCTGTGGAAGCTGCTGCCGGTGACCTACGGCGTGATGATGATCGGGACGATCGCCATCACCGGTCTGGGCATCCCCGAGATCGGCGGGTTCGCCGGCTTCTACTCCAAGGACTCGATCATCGAGAGCGCTTACGCGGCTGCGACCAGCGGTCACTCCGCGGCGGGGTATTTCGCCTTCATCGTCGGCATCTTCGCCGCGGCCCTGACCAGCTACTATTCGTGGCGGCTGATCTTCATGACCTTCCACAACAAGCCCCAGTGGACGGAAGAGGCGATGGCGGCGCACGCGCATGACAATGGTCACGACGACCATGCGTCGCACGCGCAGCCCGAGACCCATTCCGGGCCGGACGCGCATGATGATCATGCCCACGACGACCACGGCCATCACGGCCCGCTGAAGCCCCACGAGAGCCCGTGGATCATGCTGGTTCCGCTGATCGCCCTGTCGATCGGTGCCATCGCGGCCGGCTTCGTCTTCGCTCCGAGCTTCATCGGCCACCACGAGGCCGAGTTCTGGCGCGGTGCCATCTTCTCGGGCCCGACCAACCACGTCCTGCACGACAGTCACGAGGTTCCGAAATGGGTGAAGTGGTCGCCGCTGGTGGTGACCCTGCTCGGCGCCTTCATCGCCTTCTACTACTACGTCCTGCGTGAAGGCCTGGCGAAGCGGATGGCGGCCAAGGAGGGGCCGCTGTGGAGCTTCCTCGCCAACAAGTGGTATTTTGACGAGATCTACGACTTCATCTTCGTGCGCGGCGCCAAGGGCCTTGGCGACCTGTTCTGGAAGATCGGGGACGTGAAGATCATTGACGGGCTGGGGCCGAACGGCTTCGCCTGGGCGTCGCTGAAGTCCGCCGCGCGACTGGCCAAGATCCAGTCCGGCTATGTCTACCATTATGCGTTTGTGATGCTGCTCGGCGTGGCCGGTCTGCTCGCCTTCGCCATCTACACCTGGGGTGCCTGAGTTATGGGTACGATCCCCAACATCCTGAGCGTGGTGACGTTCCTGCCGCTGGTCGGCGCGGCCCTGATCCTGCTCGCCAAACTGATGGCCAGGTCCAGTGAGGACACCATCGCCCGCTGGGTCGCCATGGTCACCACGCTCGTCGTGCTGGCTGTCTCGACCTTGCTGGTGCTGCAGTTCGACAGCTCAAACGCCGCCTATCAGTTCGTCGAGAACTACGTCTGGTTCGCCGGCGCGAGCTATCACCTCGGCGTCGACGGGGTCTCGATCCTGTTCGTCCTGCTGACCGCCTTCCTGATGCCGATCTGCATCCTGGCCAGCTGGAAGTCGGTCGAGACCCGCGTTGGCGACTATATGATCGCCTTCCTGGTGCTGGAGACCCTGGTCATCGGCGTGTTCACGTCGCTGGACCTGTTCCTGTTCTACATCTTCTTCGAGGGCACCCTCGTTCCGATGTTCATCATCATCGGGGTGTGGGGCGGGGCCAACCGGATCTACGCCGCCTACAAATTCTTCCTCTACACCCTGCTCGGGTCCGTCCTGATGCTGCTGGCCATGCTGTGGATGGCCAATGAGGCCGGCACGACCTCGATCCCGGCGCTGAAGGAATACGCCTTTGGTCCCTGGGCCCAGTCGATCCTGTGGCTGGCCTTCTTCGCCTCCTTCGCCGTCAAGATGCCGATGTGGCCGGTCCACACCTGGCTGCCCGACGCCCACGTCCAGGCGCCGACGGCGGGCTCGGTCATCCTGGCCGGCATCCTGCTGAAGCTGGGCGGCTACGGCTTCATCCTGTTCAATGTGCCGATGTTCCCGGATGCGTCGGTGATGTACCGGCCGCTGGTTTTCACCCTGTCGGTGATCGCCATCGTCTACACCTCGCTGGTCGCCTTCCGTCAGACAGACATCAAGAAGCTGATCGCCTATTCGTCGGTCGCCCACATGGGCTTCGTGACCATGGGCATCTTCGCCGGCAACGCCCAGGGCATGCAGGGCGCCGTCTTCCAGATGCTGAGCCACGGCCTGATCTCGGGCGCGCTCTTCCTCTGCGTCGGCGTCGTCTATGACCGGATGCACACCCGTGAGATCGCCTTCTACGGCGGCCTGACGAACCGGATGCCCTGGTATGCCGCCATCTTCCTGATGTTCACCATGGCCAATGTCGGCCTGCCGGGAACCTCGGGCTTCATCGGCGAGATCCTGACGCTGACCGGTGTGTATCAGGCCTCGACCTGGGCCGCCTTCGTGGCCACGACCGGCGTCATCCTTTCAGCCGTCTACGCCCTGACCCTGTACCGCAACGTCATGTTCGGCGAGATCACCAACCCGGCCCTGGCCACGATCAAGGACATCGACCTGCGCGAGCTGGTCATCTTCGTTCCCCTGATCGTCGGCACCATCTGGCTGGGCGTGCAGCCGGACCTGGTCCTGAACTACACCGCAGCCTCCGTCGACGTCGTCGTCAACGGCTGGCAGCTCGCGACCGGCGGGTGAGAGAATAATGCCTGACCTGTCCTACGCCCTGAACCTCGCCGCCTCCGAGCTGACGCTCGCGATCGGTGCCCTCGTGCTGCTGCTGCTCGGCGCCTTCATCGGCGAGAAGTCGGCGCGGCTGATCTCGATCCTGTCGGTGGCCCTGCTGGTCGCCGCCTCGGCCGTGGCCGCCACCGGCCCCCTCGGTCAGGCCTTCAACGGGGCCTATGTCGCCGACCCGCTGGCCCTCTACGCCAAGGTTGCGATCTACATCGCCTCGGCCTTCGCCGTCGTTCTCGGCGGCGGCTGGATGCAGCGGATGAAAATCGCCCGCTTCGAGTTCCCGATCCTGATCGTTCTGGCTGCTGTCGGCATGGGGATGATGGTGTCGTCGGGCGACCTTATCTCGCTCTACGTCGGGATCGAGCTGCAATCTCTGGCCCTCTACATCCTCGCCGCCTATCACCGCGACGACCTGAAATCGTCCGAAGCCGGCCTGAAATATTTCGTCCTCGGTGCCCTGTCGTCGGGCCTGCTGCTCTACGGCTCCAGCCTGATCTACGGCTTCGCCGGTTCGATGCGGTTCGAGGATATCGCCGCCTACGCCGCCGCCAATCCGGGGCCCGGCCTGATCTTCGGTCTGGTGTTCCTGATCTGTGGGCTGGCGTTCAAGGTCTCCGCCGCGCCGTTCCACATGTGGACGCCGGACGTCTATGAGGGCGCACCGACGCCGGTCGTGGCCCTGTTCGCCACGGCGCCGAAGATGGCGGCCATGGTCCTGTTCGCCCGCGCCCTGTCTGAAGGCTTCCTCGGCGCCCACGACCAGTGGGCCCAGGTCCTGATCCTGATCGCCCTGGCCAGCTTTGTGGTCGGGGCCTGGGGCGGTCTGGTCCAGAAGGATATCCAGCGCCTGCTGGCCTATTCGTCGATCGCCAACATCGGCTACGCCACCCTCGCTATCGCCGCCGGCACCGAACAGGGCCTGCAGGCCATGATCACCTTCATGACCCTGTACATGATCGACACCATGGGCTTCTTCGCCATCCTGCTGTCGCTGAGCCGGAACGGTCGTCCGATCCGCAAGATCGCCGACCTGGCGGGGCTGAAGAAGGACCGGCCGCTGACAACGCTGGCCATCACCATCCTGTCGCTGTCGGTTCTGGGTATGCCGCCGTTCGCGGGCTTCTGGGGCAAATACTATGTCTTCGGCGCCGCGGCCTCGGCCGGCTACTGGATGGTGGCTGCAGCGGGCCTGGTGGCCTCGGTCGTGGCCGCCTTCTACTATCTGCGCATCATCAAGCTGATGTGGTTCGACCCGGCCCCTGAGGGTACAGCGCCGACCGACAAGGCACCGGTGGAAGCCCAGTGGATCGGCTGGGCCTGCGCGGCCTTCTCCTTCCCGCTGGTCATCGTCGGCCTGACCTGGCTGGAGCCCCTGACCCGTATCGCCGCGACCGGTTTCGGAGCGGGGTAGGGGCGTGAACGCCCGCCCTGTGATCCTCCCCCATCGGGGGAGGGGGACCACGAAGTGGTGGAGGGGATCAACCCCGGACGCCGAGCTCGCGTTGGCCCCCTCCGTCTCTCCGCTCCGCTCCGAGCCACCTCCCCCGACGGGGGAGGATTTATGACGCCGCCCATTCAGGTCCTCGACGAGATCGATTCCACCAACGCCGAGGCCCGCCGGCGGGCTGAGGCCGGCGATGTCGCGAGCCAGTGGATCGTCGCCCGCCGCCAGTCCGCCGGGCGCGGTCGGCGCGGTCGGGAGTGGAACAGCGACACGGGTAATCTGTTCGCCACCCTGCTGACCCTGACGGCCAAGGCCCCGGCCGAGGCGGCTCAGGTGACCTTCGTCGCGGCGCTCGCCGTCGCCGACCTGTTCGACGCCTTCGCCGTTCCGGGCGTGGTGTCGATCAAATGGCCCAATGACGTGATGATCGGGGGCGACAAGGCCTCAGGGATCCTGATTGAATCCGGCGTCCATGCGAACGGCGCCCTGTGGCTGGCCGTCGGCATCGGCGTGAACCTGGCCCATGCGCCGAAGGGGACAGAGCGGCCCGCCACCAGCCTGGCCGCCCATCTGCGTTCGGATATCGCCTATCCGCCGCCGGTCGAGGCCGCCGCCACAGTTCTGGCCGAGGCCTTCGCCGTCTGGCAGGCGCGTTGGGAGCTGTTCGGCTTCCAGCCAGTCCTCGACGCCTGGACCGCGCGCACGAGCGGCCTCGACGGCCCCTGCGTCGCCCGGCTCGGGCATGAGACGGTCGAGGGGATCGCCGAGGGCGTGGCCCCGGACGGCGCGCTGCGCCTGCGTACCGTCGACGGGACGCTCCGCCTCATCTCGGCGGGCGATGTGTTCTTCGGCGCTGACGCTCACGAGAGGGCCGCCTGATGCTGCTCGCTATCGAACAGGGCAACACAAACACGCTGTTCGCGGTCCATGACGGCGAAAGCTGGATCGCCCAGTGGCGCACCGCCACCGAGGCCAGTCGCACGGCCGACGAATACGCCGTCTGGCTGACCCAGCTGCTGGCCATGCGGAAGATAGACCTGGCGTCGCTGAACGGCTGCATCATCTCCAGCGTCGTGCCGCAGTCGATCTTCAACCTGCGCAACCTCGCGCGCCGCTATCTGTCGGTCGAGCCCCTGGTCATCGGCGATAATGTCGAGCTCGGCATTCCCGTGCGGATCAGGAAGCCGAGCGAGGCGGGCGCCGACCGGCTGGTCAACGCCATCGGGGCGCATCTGGTCTATCCGGGCGACCTGATCGTCATCGACAGCGGCACGGCGACGACGTTCGACGTCATCGCCGCAGACGGGGCGTTCGAGGGCGGGGCGATCGCGCCCGGCATCAATCTTTCCCTGCAAGCGCTGCACGAGGCGGCGGCCATGCTGCCGCGCATCGCCATCCAGAAGCCGGACACGGTGATCGGCAAGGACACCGTCTCCAACATGCAGTCCGGCGTCTTCTGGGGCTATGTCGGCCTCATCGAGGGCATGGTCGCACGCATCAAGGCGGAGTGGGGCAAACCCATGACCGTCATCGGAACCGGAGGCGTCGCCTCCCTGTTCGAGGGGGCCACCCCCGCCATCGACCGGTTCGATCCGGACCTGACCATCCGCGGCCTGCTCGAAATCTGGCGCCGCAATACCCATCTGACGGACACATGACAAAAGTAAAACCCAACGACGAACTCGTCTTCCTGCCGCTCGGCGGCTCGGGCGAGGTCGGTATGAACCTGAACTGCTACGGCTACGGCCCCGAAGATGATCGCCAGTGGATGATCGTCGACGTGGGCGTGACCTTCGGCGACCTGTCGACGCCCGGCGTGGACATCATCGTGCCGGACCCGTCCTTCCTCGACGGCGAGAACATCCGTGGCATCGTCCTGACCCACGCCCACGAGGACCATATCGGGGCCCTCCCGTGGCTATGGGAGCGGATGAAGGCCCCGCTGTATGCAACCCCGTTCACCGCCTTCCTGATCCGCGAGAAGCTGCGTGAGCGGGGTCTGAGGGACGTCAAGATCGTCGAGGTGCCGATCGGCGGCCATGTCGATCTCGGCCCGTTCCAGGTCGACTTCGTCACCATGACCCACTCCATCGCCGAGCCGAACGGCCTGAAGATCACCACCCCCCTGGGCACGGTCTTCCACACCGGCGACTGGAAGCTGGATCCCAACCCCGTCATCGGCAAGCCGACCGACATCGCCACGATCACGAAGATGGGCGACGACGGCCTGCTGGCCATGGTCTGCGATTCGACCAACGTCTTCGTCGAGGGTGAGGCCGGGTCGGAAACCGAGGCCCAGGAAGGCCTGATCGAACTGATCGGCAGCCTGAAGAAGGGCCGCATCACGGTCGGCTGTTTCGCTTCCAACGTCGCCCGGATGGTCAGCGTCATCAAGGCGGCCGACAAGGCCGGGCGCCGCGTCGCCCTCGCGGGCCGGTCGATGCACCGCATCACCGCCGCGGCCCGTCACGTCGGCCTGTTCAATGATTCGCAGCGCATCCTGACCGAGGACGAGGCCCGTCACTGGCCGGCGGACGAGATCCTGTATCTGTGCACCGGCAGCCAGGGCGAGGACCGGGCGGCCCTGTCGCGCGTCGCCGACGGCTCGCACCCCTTCATCAAACTGGGGTTGGGCGACCACTGCATCTTCTCGTCGCGGGTCATCCCCGGCAACGAACTGGCCATCGCCAACCTGCAGGACCGGATGGCCGATCGCGGCGTGCGCCTTTACACCGAGAAGGATCACCCCGGCATCCACGTCTCCGGCCACCCCTGCCGCGACGAGATCAAACAGATGTACGCCTGGGCCCGGCCGCGCATCTCGGTCCCGACCCACGGCATGCGTCGTCACCTGATGGAGCACGCCGCCTTCGCCCGCGATCTGGGCGTCGAGGAGACGGTGACGCCGAGGAACGGCGACCTCGTCCGCCTGGCCCCCGGCAAGGCCGTCATCATCGACGAGGTTCCGAACGGCCGCCTCTATGTCGACGGCGGCATGGTCGTCACTGAGAAGGGTGAGGCCCTGCGGGAGCGTCGCCACGCCTCGACCAACGGCGTGCTGGTGGTCAGCTTCGCCATGGACAAGCGCGGCAAGATCGTCTCCGACATCGATGTCCGCGCCATCGGCCTGCCGGGCGACGAGGTCACGCCGCTGGGCGATGCCCTCGACGATCTGGCCGAGCGCGTCGAACAGGTCGTCGGCTCGCTGAAGGGCGAGGCGCGCGATGACGACGATGTGGTCGAACAGGCCGTGGCGCGGGTGCTGAAGAAGGCCAGCCAGCAAATCTGGGATCGCCGTCCGATCGTCGAGACGGTTATCCTCAGGCTGTAGGTCGATGGCGCGCCCTTCGTTCGAACGGGTTCAGGACAGGGCGCGCCGCCTCAAACACCGGATCCGCCATGCCCGCCATCCTCTCACAGGTTGGCGAAAATGGGGGGTGATCGCAGGGCAGGGGCTGGCGGGGATCGTCGCCCTGTTCCTCGCCATCAATCTGGTGCTCAGCCTGTCGACCTTCCGGGGCGAGGACCCGGCGTCGCGCACGGCGCACGAGCTGGCCGTCCTGTGGTTCAGCACCACGGGCGACCGGCCGACCTCGGACGAGGCCTTCCGCATCCTTCACGGCGGGAATCTCGGGGACGACCCGACCGCCGGCCAGATCCGGGCCCATTTCGAGCGGGCGGCTGAGGGAGGCACCTTCCTGCTGGATCAGGTGATGATCGACCGGATCCAGGCCATCAATGGCCGGGTCGACAGTCGCGTCCTGCCGCCCGGCGTCTACGTCGGCGCGCACGCTCTCGGGCCGGACGATGCGCCGCTGGTCTGGGTGACCAAATGGATGGCGCACTATCTGCTGTTCCCCCGCCACGCCTATATCCTGGTGGTGCCGGAGCAGGGTGAGGCGCTGGCCTTCTCCGCCAGCCAGGAAGGCAAGTTCCCGGGCGACACCGATGCGCCCGACCGCCTGTCGGCCCGGCTCACGCCCTATGACGACGCCGCCTACGATTTCCCGAGTTCTGGAGAGGCCCTGCATGAGATGACCATCGTCAGCCGCGATCCGGCCGTCGTGCGTGCCGCACCCGCCACCCTCGACCGGGCCCGGCGCGAGCTGGAGGCGAAGAACGCGGCCTACGGCCTGCTGGCCCCCAACTCCAACACCGTGGTCGGCTGTATCCTCGAGGGCTCCGGGCTAATGTCGGCCGAGGTGCGACGATCCACCCTGCTGGCTCTGCTGGCTCTGCGGGCTCCCGGCATGGGCGCGGCTTGCCCGTGATCGGGCGAGGGCTCATAGCGTCGGCATGATCGGCAGACTGAATCACATCGGCGTCGCCACGCCCTCGATCGAGACCAGCGTCGCCCTTTATCGCGACATGCTCGGTGCCGCGTCGGCCGGAGAGCCGTTCGACCTGCCGGCCCAGGGGGTGCGCGTCTGTTTCATCGACCTGCCCAACGCGCAGATCGAACTGATCGAACCGCTGGGCGACGACAGTCCGATCCACGGCTTCCTGGCCAAAAACCCCAGGGGCGGCCAGCACCATGTCTGTTTCGAGGTCGAGGACATCCTTGTCGCCCGTGACGCCATGCGGGCCAGGGGCGCGACCCTGCTCGGCACGGGCGAACCCCGTATCGGCGCCCACGGCACCCCCATCCTGTTCCTGCATCCGAAGGACATGGGCGGGGTGCTGGTCGAACTGATGGAAACTCCGCCCCATTCTGCTGAAAGCGAAGCCCACTGATGCCCATCGGCCCCCTGACCATGTTCGCCATCTACATCGTCGTCTGGTGGGTGGTTCTGTTCACCGTCCTGCCGCTGGGCACGTCCAGCGAGACGCACGAGCCGCCGACCGACGGCAGCCAGTGGGGCGCGCCGAAGACGCCGAACCTGAAGCGCAAATTCATCACCACTACCTGGGTGTCGTTCCTGCTGTGGCTGTTCGTGCTGTGGCTGGTCTTCGTCGGCTGGATGCCGCTGCCGGATCTGGCGCCGCCGGTTCCCTAGGCGACCGACGGGGTTGCGCGTCGGCGACGGCGCAACATCATCCGCACGATCTCGGATGCGTTCCAGCCCAGAAGCAGGATCAGGAACACCAGCATGACGATGCCGTGGGTCATGCCGATCAACTGCGGACCCTCGCGGTTCAGGATGGCCTTCAGCGCGTCGATGCGCAGATAGACCTCGTTAACCCCGCCACCGATCAGCATGTAGTAGCTCACGATCATGCTGGAGAGATGGACGTGCTTCCAGCCCCCGTGCCGTCGGATCAGTCGGGCAGCCCCCCAGCCCAGGGCGATCAGAACCAGCGTCGCGATTGCCAGCACATGGGGAAAAAAGAAGACGCCCAGTTGATAGACACCCAGCGCGGTGACGTTCAGCACCAACATCGACACCAGATACCACTGGCCGACCAGACGATGCCTGCGCGTGCCCTTGGGCGTGACGAAGATGAAGGCCCCGGCCGCCAGGGCGACAAGGCAGGCGAGGCTGTGAATCCAGCCGAGCGGGACGAGATCCAGAGTCATCAGAGCACGAGCCGGACGGGGATCACGCCGCCGGCGGCGGTGACGGTCACCGCTGCGTCGCTGAAGCTCGGCGGACCCATAACTGCGGGCGCGTCACGGCTGTAGCCCCAGGGCTCGTTCGGTCGGCCCATCATGCCGAAGCCGAGGCGGCCGTTGGAATCCACATCCTGGAAGGCGGCGACGCCCCAGCGCCCGGCCGGAACGTTTTCGAACCGGGCCACGGCCTCACCGTTGCTGACGGTGACCCGGGCGGTTCTGGCGCAGCGCATCAGACCCTCGGCCTCGGAACACAGCTGAACCATGACCGGACCGCCGGGAACGGTTCCGGTCAGGCGGACCTCGACAGTCCCCGCCATGGCGACGGCGGGCAGGGCGACAGCAGCGAGCAGGGTGGCGGCGAAAATGCGGGTCATCGATCTCTCCATGAAGAACTTTGAAAAACAAAGCACACTGCGATCATGGTGTCAAACGCGCCGCCATTGCGTTGCCAAGGTTTGCCCGCACGGGCTAGAGCATGATCGTTTCTGGTGGACCCGCTTCGCGGGTCCGGCATGAAGCGTGAATCAGGCTCTCGCTTCAATCTGGAGCCTGATTCACGGCATCAGCGGAATCGCGAAGCGATTCCTCCTCAGCCGATCAGGCTCTAGACGAGACGACCCCGAACAAGGACCGAACAATGCGCCTGTCGCGCTATTTCCTGCCCACGCTGAAAGAGGCGCCTTCGGACGCCCAGATCGTCTCGCACCAGCTGATGCTGCGGGCCGGGATGATCAAACAGGAGGCCGCCGGCATCTATGCCTGGCTGCCGCTGGGCCTGCGCGTCCTCAACCGTATCGAGCAGATCGTGCGCGAGGAGCAGGAGCGGGCGGGGGCGGTCGAGCTGCTGATGCCGACGCTGCAGCTGGCCGATCTGTGGCGCGAGTCGGGTCGCTACGACGCCTACGGCCCCGAGATGCTGCGCATCACCGACCGGCACGAGCGCGAGCTGCTGTACGGCCCGACCAATGAGGAGATGATCACCGACATCTTCCGGGGCTTCGTTAAGAGCTACAAGGCCCTGCCGCTGAACCTGTTCCACATCCAGTGGAAGTTCCGCGACGAGCGCCGGCCTCGATTCGGCGTGATGCGCGGGCGCGAGTTCCTGATGAAGGACGCCTATTCCTTCGACATCGACGAGGCCTCGGCGCGTCGGGCCTACAACCGGATGTTCGTGGCCTATCTGAACACCTTCGCCCGTATGGGTCTGAAGGCCGTGCCGATGCGCGCCGACACCGGCCCGATCGGCGGCGACCTGAGCCATGAGTTCATCGTCCTGGCCGACACGGGCGAGAGCCAGGTCTTCTGCGACAAGACCCTGGTCGAGATGCCGGCGCCCGGCCCCGACGTCGACTGGAACGATCTGCAGGCCATCGTCGACGGCCGCACCTCGCTCTATGCCGCGACCGAGGAAATGCACGATGCCGCCCAGTTCGAAAGCCAGACGGCGGAGGGCGACCGCCTGACCGCGCGCGGCATCGAGGTCGGCCATATCTTCTATTTCGGCACCAAATATTCGGCCCCGATGAAGGCGAAGGTCGCCGGCCCTGACGGCGTGGATACCGAGGTCCACATGGGCTCCTACGGCGTCGGGGTGTCGCGTCTGCTGGGCGCCATCATCGAGGCCAGCCACGACGACGCCGGCATCATCTGGCCCGACGCGGTGGCCCCATTCGACGTCGTGGTCATCAACCTGCGGGCCAATGATCCGGATGTCTGCCTGGCGTGCGAGGCGGCGGTCGAGGCTCTGGAAGCGGCCGGCAAGTCGGTCCTCTATGACGACACGGACGAGCGCCCGGGCGGCAAGTTCGCCACCGCCGACCTGATCGGCATTCCGTGGCAGCTGGTCATCGGACCCAAGGGCGTGGCCGAGGGCGTGGTCGAGCTGAAGCGCCGGGCCACCGGTGACAAGTCGACCGTGCCTCTGGCCGCCGCGCTGGAGGCCATCGGTTGACGGTCAGCACGACGACCCCGCCGCCCAAACCCGCCGGTGCCTTCTCCGCCTGGGAGATTGGCCTGGCGCTCCGCTACCTCCGGGCAAAGCGCAAGGAGGGCGGGGTCGCGACCATCGCCATCATCTCCTTCATCGGCATCATGCTGGCCGTGGCCGTGCTGATCAGCGTGATGAGCATCATGGCCGGGTTCCGGAACGAGCTTCTGGGCCGGATGCTGAGCTTCAACGGCCATATGTACGTCCAGGGCGAAGTCCTGATCGCCCCGAACCGCGACGCCATCGTCGACCGCCTGCGCGGCGTCGAGGGCGTGATCAGCGTCACCCCCCTGACCGAGTCCCAGGCCATCATCCGCGCCGGCGGCCAGACGACCGGTGCCTTCGTGCGCGGCATCGCTCCGGCTGACCTTGATACCATGTCGTATGTCTCGGCCAGCATGTCGGCCGAGGCCAGGGCCAGCTTCGGCCGCGGCGCCTACGGCGGCGACAACGTCCTGATCGGTCAGGCCCTGGCTGACTCTCTCGGTCTGCGCGTCGGCGATCCGATTGAGATCTATTCGCCCACCGGGGCGGACTCCGCCTTCGGTAACCTCGGCGGGCTGAACAAGACCTACACCGTCGGCGGCACCTATTCGTCGGGCACGGCCGACTACGACCGCGCCTTCATCTTCATGCCGCTGGAACAGGCCCAGCTGTTCTTCGGCAAGGAGGGCGTCTGGGACGTGATCGAGATGAAGGTCAAGGACCCGGATCGCGTCGGCGAATACCTTGCCCCCGTGCGCGAGGCCGCCGGGCCGGGCGGTTTCGTCGTCGACTGGCGCGACAAGCTGGCCGCCTTCTGGGGCGCGCTGAAGGTCGAGCGGGTGGCCATGAGCATCATCCTGGGCCTCGTCGTCGCCATCGCGGCCATGAACATCATCTCCGGCATCGTCATGCTGGTGAAGAACAAGGGCAGGGACATCGCCATCCTGCGGACTATCGGGGCCAGTCCGTCGTCGATCCTGCGGATCTTCTTCATGGCCGGGGCCACCATCGGCGTGGCCGGGACCCTGGCCGGGCTTACGCTGGGCCTGCTGTTCTGCCTGAACATCGGCGCGATCCAGCATTTCCTCGAGGCGATCACCGGGGTCCAGCTGTTCAACGCCGACGTCTATATGCTCGACGCCATCCCGGCCGAGGTCGATCCGGTCGACGTTATGTGGGTCGCCTTCTGGTCCCTTCTGATGAGCTGTTTCGCCAGCCTGCCGCCGTCGTGGAATGCGTCGCGGATCGATCCGGTGGAGGCCCTGCGCTATGAATAGCCCGGTCCTGTCCCTGCGCGGCGTGACCCGCACCTACACCACCGGCACCGGCGACCTGACGGTGCTGAAGGGTGTCGACCTCGACATCTTCCCTGGCGAGCTGGTCGGACTGATCGGGCCGTCAGGTTCCGGCAAGTCGTCCCTGCTGCATGCCGCCGGCCTGCTGGAGCGTCCGACCTCGGGCGAAGTCCGCATCGACGGCGAGGACGTGGGCCAGCTCGACGAACGCGCCCGCACGCGGCTGCGCCTCGGCCGCGTCGGCTTCGTCTACCAGTTCCACCACCTGCTGCCGGAGTTCGACGCGCGCGACAACGTGGCCCTGCCGATGCGGATCGCCGGCTATTCTCTGGATCAGGCCCGCGCCCGCGCCGAGGAGGCCCTGGGCGCGCTCGGACTGTCCGAACGCATCCTGCACCAGCCGGCCCAGATGTCGGGCGGGGAGCAACAGCGTGTCGCCCTGGCTCGCGCCCTGGCCAACAGGCCGCGCCTGTTGCTGGCCGACGAACCGACCGGCAACCTCGATCCCGCAACCAGCCAGACGGTGTTCGAATCGCTGCAAAAACTGGTCAAGGAGACCGGCGTGGCCGCCCTGATCGCCACCCACAATATGGAACTGGCCGGCCATATGGACCGCGTCTTCGCCCTGAAGGACGGCCATCTGGAAGAGCGCCAGGCCGAGAGCCGGGAATACTGACGCAGGCGCAAGGCCACGCTTCACCTGACGGGGTTCACGTCCTAGAACGGCGCCATGAACACCGAAGACGTCCTGAACGAGTTCCGTGCCGCCGGTGCCTTGCGCGAAGGCCATTTCGTGCTGTCGTCCGGCCTGCACAGCCCGGTCTTCCTGCAGAAGAACCTGGTCTTCATGGACGGCGCCCGCTGCGAGCGGCTGTGCAAGGCCCTGGCCGAGAAGATCGTCGCCACCGTCGGGCCGGTCGATGTTGCCATCTCTCCCGCCGTGGGCGGCATCATTCCCGGCTATGAGACCGCGAAACACCTGAATGTCCGCTCTATGTATGTCGAGCGCGAGGGCGGGGCCTTCAAGCTGCGTCGCGGCTTCCATGTCGAGCCGGGGGAGAAGGTCGTCATGGTCGAGGACATCGTCACCACGGGCCTGTCGAGCCGTGAATGTATCGCCGCGATCCAGGAGGCCGGAGGCACGGTGGTCGCTGCCGCCTGTATCGTCGATCGGTCCGGCGGCAAGGCCGATGTCGGGGTGCCGCTGATCGCCCTGGCGTCGCTGGAGGTGCCCGCATACCCCGCCGACGCCCTGCCGCCCGAACTGGCAGCCCTCCCGGTCGAGGACCCGGGTAGCCGGCGGTTGAGCAAGTGAGCCACCCGCCCGTCCGCCTCGGCGTCAATATCGACCATGTCGCAACGGTCCGGAACGCGCGTGGCGGCGTTCATCCTGATCCCGTGCGCGCTGCCAGGGAGGCGATCGGCGCCGGTGCGGACGGCATCACCGCCCACCTGCGCGAGGATCGTCGGCACATCGGCGACGCCGACATCGAGGCCCTGACGGCCCTCTGCAAGACCGCGGGCAAGCCGCTCAATTTCGAGATGGCCGTGACCGACGAGATGCTGGCCATCGCCCTGCGCCATCGTCCCCATGCCGCCTGTCTGGTGCCCGAGCGGCGCGAGGAGGTCACGACCGAGGGCGGGCTGGCCGTGGCCGGTCACGAGGCGACCATGGTGCCCGTGGTTCGGGCTTTAAGCGACGCCGGCATCCGCGTCAGCCTGTTCATCGATCCCTCGGCCGACCAGGTCGAGGCCGCCGCTGCCGTCGGTGCCCAGGTCGTGGAGTTCCATACCGGCCGCTACTGTCACCTGCCGGCCGGAGAGCGCGGCGTGGAGTTCGATCGCCTCGCCGCCGCCTGCGCCCAGGCCGACATGCTCGGGCTTGAGGTTCACGCCGGCCACGGCCTGGACTACGAGACGGCCGCCGAGGTGCTGGCCATCCCGGAGATCCGCGAGCTCAACATCGGCCATTTCCTGATCGGGGAGGCGGTGTTCGTGGGGCTCGAGGCCGCGATCCGGCGCATGCGCGGGGCGATGGAAGCGGCCCGGACCGCAACAGACAAGTGATCATCGGCGTCGGCGCGGACCTGTCGGACATCCGGCGCATCCAGGCGTCGATCGACCGCTTCGGCGACCGCTTCAAGACCCGCTGTTTCACCGAGATCGAACGCACCCGTTCGGAGCGCAAGCCGGACGCTGCCTGGAGCTATGCCAAGCGGTTCGCGGCCAAGGAGGCCTGCGCCAAGGCCCTGGGCACCGGGATGCGTCGCGACGTCTACTGGAAGGACATGGGGGTGGTGAACCTGCGCTCCGGCCAGCCGACCCTGGCCCTGACCGGACCGGCGGCGGAACACCTCAAACGCCTGACGCCGCCCGGCCACACCCCGCATATTCACCTCACCCTTTCCGACGAACACCCCTACGCACTCGCCTTCGTGGTGATCGAAGCCTTGCCCACGGCGTAATCGGCCTATACCGCTGCGCGTATGCGAGCCGCGTTCGGCGGCCGGGGACGAGCTTCACACGATGAGCGACAACAAGCCCGAAGACGGCGAAAAACCTGTGGTCGACGCGGCGGACGGCGAGTCGTCCGCGGTCGTGAGCCATGACGTCTCGCCCGACGATGTCGAGCTGGCCCCCGCCGAGCCCGAAGCGGACGCCGGTGCGGTGACTCCCGAGGCCGAATTCGCCGCCTCCGAAAGCGATCAGCCGGTCGCGCCCGAACCTGAGGCTGAGCCCGATCCCGATCACGCGCCCGAGCCTGAGCCCGAGCCGGAGCCGGAGCCTGCCCCCGTAATCGCCGCCGCGGCGGCCGCAGCGTCACAGCCCATCTGGAGCGACGCCGGCGACGCGCCGTTCGACGACCGCAAGGTCAAGATTCCCGGTGCCGCCAAGGTTCGCGTCAAGGATGACGACGACGGGGGGTCGGCCGCCTCGGAGATGCTGGAGATCGTCAAGACGGTCGTCGTGGCCCTGGCCATCGCCTTCGTCCTGCGTGTTCTGCTGTTCCAGCCCTTCACCATCCCGTCGGCCTCGATGGAGCCCAACCTCTATGAGGGCGACTACATCGTCGTGTCGAAGTGGGCCTACGGCTATTCGAAATTCTCGTCGGGCCTGCCGATCAACCTGCCGCTGGGCGACGACCGGGTGTTCGGCCGCGCGCCGAACCGTGGCGATATCGTCGTGTTCAAGCTGCCGCGCGACGACAAGACGGACTACATCAAGCGCGTGATCGGCCTGCCGGGCGACACGATCCAGATGATCCAGAACACGCTCTACATCAACGGCCAGGCGGTCCAGGACGTCGTCGTCAGCGCCGGCGAGGTCAACGACATCTTCGGCCCGCGTCCGGTGACCGAGGTCCGCGAGACCCTGCCGGGCGGCAAGACCATCACCATCCAGGACTTCGGCCCCGGCGGCGATCTGGACGATACCCCGGTCTACGAGGTTCCGGCCGGCCACTATTTCATGATGGGCGACAACCGCGACAACTCGATCGACAGCCGCGTGGAACAGTCGGCCGGCGTGGGTCTGGTTCCGGATGAGAACCTGGTCGGCAAGGCCGAGATCATCATGTTCTCGTGGGAGCCGGGCGCCTCGCTGTTGAATCCGGTCAGCTGGTTCGCCAACGTCCGGCCCAGCCGCTTCTTCCGCGTCCTCGACTGATGGCGAATGCACGGGCCGAGGCGGTGGCCGCGCTGGTCGACCGCATCGGCCACGCGTTCCGCGACCCCGCCCTTCTGGAGCGGGCCCTGACCCATTCCAGCGTAGGGGAGGGGGCCGACAAGGCCGCCGGCAAGCCCGCGCGCCACAACGAACGGCTGGAGTTCCTCGGCGACCGCGTCCTCGGCCTGCTGGTCGCGCGGCGTCTGCACGAGGACTATCCGTCCGCCGACGAGGGTGAGCTGTCGTCCCGTCTTCATGCCCTGGTCGACAAGCACGCCTGCGGGCGGGTGGGCGACCGTCTCGGCATCGGCGAGGCCCTGCGTCTCTCGCCCGGCGAGACCAGATCGGGCGGCCGCCGCAAGGAAGGGGTCGTCGCCGACGCCGTGGAAGCCCTGCTGGCCGCCGTCTTCCTCGATGCAGGGCTGGACGCCGCCCGGACCGTGTTCGATCACGCCTGGGCCGAGGAACTGGCGACGCCGGCGCCGCGCGCCCTGAACAATCCCAAATCCGCTCTGCAGGAGTGGGCGCAGGGGGCGGGCCGTCCCCTGCCGACCTACCGGGTCGTGGGCCAGACCGGCTCCGACCACGCCCCGACCTTCAAGGTCGAGGTTTCCATCGAGGGCGTCGAACCCTTGACCGCTGCCGGACGTTCCCGTCAGGACGCGGAGAAAGCGGCCGCCATGGCCATGCTCCAACGTGAAGGCGTGATTTGACCGATACCAACCCCCAGCAGCACCGCGCAGGCTTTGCCGCCATCATCGGCGCGCCGAACGCCGGCAAGTCGACGCTGGTGAACCGGCTGACGGGGTCCAAGGTCTCCATCGTCACCCAGAAGGTCCAGACCACCCGCTTCCCCGTGCGCGGCATCGCCATCGAGGGCGACGCCCAGATCGTGCTCGTCGACACGCCCGGCATCTTCACCCCGCGCCGACGGCTGGACCGGGCCATGGTCGCTTCCGCCTGGGGCGGGGCCCAGGACGCCGACGTCGTCGTCCACCTGATCGACGCGGCCTCCCACATCGCTTCGGAAGGCAAGGACGGCACCGGTGCCGATCGCAAGTCGGCCGAGGACACCGAGACCATCATCGCCAACCTGACGTCCACCGGGACCAAGGTCATTCTGGTGCTCAACAAGATCGACGGCATGCGCCGCGACACCCTGTTGGCCCTGTCGCACAGCCTGTTCGAAACCGGCGTCTATTCCGAGGTCTATATGATCTCGGCCCTGAGCGGCGACGGCGTCGACGATCTGAAACAGCGGCTCGCCCTCGGAATGCCTCTGGGCCACTGGCTCTATCCCGAAGATCAGTCCGCCGATGTGCCGATCCGCGTCCTGGCGGCCGAGATCACGCGTGAAAAGGTCTATCTGCGCGTCCACGAGGAACTGCCCTATTCGGCGGCCGTGGAGACCACTGCCTTCGACGAGAAGGCCGACGGCTCGGCCCGGATCGAACAGACCATCTATGTCGAGCGCGAAAGCCAGCGGCCGATCATCCTCGGCAAGGGCGGCCAGACCCTGAAATGGATCGGCCAGAAGTCGCGTGAGGAGCTGACGGAACTGCTGGACCGTCCGGTCCACCTGTTCATCACCGTCAAGGTCGATCCGAAGTGGCAGGACAGCCGCGCGCTGTATGCGCAGTTCGGCCTGGACTTCAACGCCTAGGGTTTCCGCCCTCTGTCATCCTCGGGGCGCGTCGCGAACCCGGGACTCCGGCCCGTTGCAACCCCAGCAATGCGTCCGTGACGGGCTGATCCCAACAACCAGGGCTGCGCAGAGCGGACGGCCGACAGGTCTGGGAGGGGTGGTTTTCTGACATTACCGCACCCGGTCTAAAGACCCTGGACTGACCGCACCCAGCCGTCTCACCACCTCGGCCCGGTCCGCCGCTGACAGGTCCATGCGCGAGGCTTCGGTGTATTTCTCGCGGGTCTGATCGCGCCGTCTCTCGGGTTGAAACCCACGGCCCCACGAGGGATGCAACCAAGGAGACCGGTGGCGCGGAAACGAAAACGGCGGCCCCCGCAGGAGCCGCCGCTATCTGGCTTACGAAGGAGCGATCACTCGTCCTCGTCGTCCTCGTATTCCTCGTCTTCCTCGTCGTCCTCGTATTCTTCGTCTTCCTCGTATTCTTCGTCGTCCTCGTATTCTTCGTCGTCCTCGTATTCCTCGTCGTCCTCGTAGTCTTCGTCGTCCTCGTATTCCTCGTCTTCGTCCTCGTATTCCTCGTCTTCGTCTTCGTCTTCCTCGTCTTCGTCTTCGTCTTCCTCGTCGTCTTCCTCTTCCTCGTCAAAGTCATCGTCCTCGACGGTGAGGTTGCTCAGTCGGCAGAGATCGACGTTGAACACCTCTTCGGTGTCGCCGTCGTCATACACGGCCTGCACGTCGTATTCGCAGTCTTCCAGGTCGTCCTCGACCGAGATGTCGGCGGTCTCGCCCGGGTCAATCGACTCGCCGTCCAGAATGTCTTCATCCCAGGTCTCGTTCGACGATTCACCGACCATCAGCTCGACCAGGGTGGCGTCACTGTTGTTGGTCAGAGAGAAGGCCATGTCCTGGGCGACCGAGCTGGTGCCGAACAGGATGGCGACCACCGAGGCCGCCGCAAACAGTCTGGTTTTCTTCATCCTATAGTCCCCCGTGGCGGCAGAACGCCGAGCTGAAAAGCAGTGATTGGTCAGGTTGGCCCGACGTGTCCCGGTGACGTTGCCCGCACGCCCTCGCGATCGTTCCTGACGCCTTACTCCGGCTCGGCCGGATCACTGTCGTAGGTTACCTGGCTCCGCCGGATACCGGTCTCACCCTCGTCAGCCTCGGCCTGGGGTTCATCCGCAGACGGCGCTTCGTCCGTTGCGGGTTCGGCCGTTTCCTCCTCAGTCGCGGCTTGGTCCGTAAAGTCACTTGCAGGCGCGTTGCGGAGCGAGCCGCCCGGGGATAGTGCACCACTGTCTCTCAGCGAGCCGCCCGTGGATGATCCACCAGTGAGGCTCCCTGCGCCAAGAGAGCGGCCTGTCAATGTGCCTGTCTGGGCGTAAGCCGACCCGCCGAGTGCCATGACCGTGACAGCGACCGTGAGGCTCAAGGCAACCCGTGAGGATTTCGGCAAACGCGAGGTCATAAGTCCGCTCTTTCCTGAAAGCGCCATAGAGGTCTGACCCGTCGAGGCGTCGCTTGGTTAGGTCACACTGATTGCCCGCAAAGTGCGCGTCAAGGTGATCGGCCTGACGGGACCTGTCAGCCCGCTGTCGGCCGGGCGTACAGAATGACCGCATGGGTCGAACCACGACATCGGCACCAGGCCGAAAACCAGACATTCACTGCCAGGCCCAAGAGCAGACCTTCCGCAGGTCTCTTTCGGGTGGAGGCTGTGTAAAAACTCACTGCACCGAAAAACTCGGGCAAGGTCCTTCGGCGTGACCGCCACTCTGGATAAAAATTTTCCAGTCAACGAGGCCTTCCTGCCTCTAATTGGGATAGAATTACATGTAATTTCAGCGTCGTGGGGTTTTTACACAGCCTCGGTGGACATCAGACATCGGTGAGGCTGACGTCCAGAGCCTGACGCCAGGCCGCCCCCTTGCCCTCGCACTACTTCGGCCCGGCCCGACGCCCGCCCTTTTCCCGGACGGAGAGGAACAGCGCCGAGGGGGCGACTGCATGGGCGGTCGCTGTTGCCTGATTTCAATCGGGGCAGGGTCGCTTGAGTGGGTGCCGCCTCAGTCCGGCTCGCCCGCCTCGTCGTCGAGATCAGGGTCATACCCTTCGTCGAGATCAGAGTCATAGGTCGCCCGGCTCCGCCGGATCCCGGTCGTGCCCGCGTCTGTCGCGGGTTGGCCCGCGGCTGCGTTACCGGGCACGTTGCGGGGCGCGTCGCAGCCGTCCGGCAAGCCTAGCAAGTAGCAGCTGGGCTGCGTTGGGGGGCGGCGACCGCCGGAGCCGCCGCGGTTGCTCCTTTCCGCACGCGATTCGGCATCCCACGAGGCCAGCAGGGCGGAAACGGCAAGGTCGCCGTCACTGCCACGCCTCAGATATTCACCTTCGGCATCGGGACCGGCGATAAGGGACCGATGCGCCAAAGCAAGGGCAAAATACTTTTCCGATTCCTCCCCCCCTATGGATACGAAAACCGGGCCGATCCCTGTTCGGATAAAGCGTTGCAGATCACCCCTGATGCGCTGTTGCGCGGCCTCTCCGCTCAAGCCAGCAGCCTCGGCTGCTCTCACAGCCCCAAGGATTACGTCATAAAATTGTCTCCTGAACATCAGCTCCCTATTTGCGGCTGCTTCCACGGACAGCCGCTCGCGCCCGTCGTCTGAATTCTGACGATGAGGCTCAATGACAGGCAGTGCGGAGGCCGCCACTGTCCCCGCCATGGCCGCCATCGCGATCACGGCAGCGCTGACCAGACCGATGTTCCGCATCCCAGGCTCCTGCAAAGTTGACCAACGATACACGGCGCAAGCGCAGAAGATAGCCACAGGGGGTCTGTTTCGCCGTGGAGTCTGGCCCCCTTGACGGCGCGTTTCGCGGGTCACAGGGGCCCGTCAGTCCCGGCACAGCGCGCCGGCGGTGCCGGGGTCGGGGGGCGGACCGTCAGGGTTCCGGATCTTTCAGGCCTTGCAGCGAGCCGCGCGGGAGCGGATGCCGGCGACCTGGCCGCCGGTGCCGGCACCGAGGATCAGGAGTTTGGTCCACTGGGTCCGGGACAGGCGACCCTGGACGTTTGAGGTCAGGGTTGGGCCGCCGTCGCCTGAGCGATCAGGGCCTCGAACTCGGGCGTGGATTGCAGGATGGCTCGAACCTCGGCGCTAGGGCGCTGGGTGACGCCGTCGCCGATCAGGACGACCACGACATCGCCGACGACCGGGGTCCAGCCCACGTCGCACAACGGCTGGGTATTCCAGTCGACCACGACCGGAGTCTCGACGAGTTCCTCGCCCTTGGCGACCAGGATGGAGTCCAGGGTCGCCTTGCCGAACGCCTCGCAGCTCCGGCTGCCCGGCATGCCGTCCTGGATACCGGCGCGACGCAGGTCGCGCTCGCAGGGCGCTGACGGCAGCCGCTCGGTTTCGGTGACACGCGCCACGAAGACCGCCCTGGCCCGCTCGATCTCGGAGGCACCATGCGGCATCATGGGCATGCAGGCCCAGGCGGGGGCGGCGGCGAACAGGGTCGCGGCGGCTGTCATGGTCGTCAGGACGCGGTTCATGGCCTTCTTCCCTCGCGGATCGGAGGTCCATGAACGCCATCCGGCGCCGGGCCGCAAAGCATTTTGTCTGACGAAAGCCGCCATGAGGTCACGCCCTGGAAAGCAAGGGTCGCCTGAACGCGGTTCGGCGTCAAACCCCAAGGCGTGCCTCTTTCCTCAGAGGCCACAGGCAGGCCATCGCCTGATCGCGTCTGTCCTCAAGGCCGTTGGCGGGTGCCCGAAAGCAGAGGTTGCCGACGGCTCCAATGGGTCGGTTTGCGAAATCGGAGCCTTGCCCCGGCGCGGACATCGCCACCCTTGCAGGTTCCTCCGGCATGTCAGGTGAGGGCGACCAATCTCGTCCGCCATCCACGCCGTACCGCCACGCCGGCGGCCTCTGATGAAATTGGAGGATGACGCAAACGGGATCGGCCGATGGGGTGACGAATCCTCCGGACCCGTTACCAAGCCCCGATGTTTGACGTTCCGCGTACCGCCGGGAACCATCCCCGGCTCTTCCTCGGCCTGATCGCCGCCGTCGTCCTGATCGGCGGCGCGGGTCTCGCCGCCGTCCTGACCTCACAGCCTCAGCCGGTGGCCTCGTCGCGTCTCGCGCCCCTGCCGCCACGCCCGCCGCTCGAGGTCGTGGAGGCCCTGCCGCAGCTGACCGCCCGCCTGCAGCGCGAAGCCGGGGCCGGCCGGTTCATGGGGGCGGTCCTGGTCGCGCGCGGCGACGAGATCCTGTTCCGCCAGGCCTATGGGACCGCCGATGTCGCCACCGGCGCGCCGCTGCGGATCGGCTCGCGCTTTCGCCTCGCCTCGATCTCCAAACAGTTCACGGCCGCCGCCATTCTCAAGCTGCAGGACGAGGGGAGGCTGACCGTCGACGACCCGGTCTGCCAGTGGATCCAGCCCTGCCCGGCCGCCTGGGGGCCGCTGACGATCCACCACCTGATCTCCCACACCTCGGGCATTCCGGACCTGATGGCCCGGCCCGGCTGGGGGACTCGCCGCGTCACCCCCGCGACGCTCGATGAGCTGACGGAAGACTCGAAACTGTTCCGCCTGTCGTTCGAGCCGGGAACGGACCTCCGATACAACAACGCCGGTTTCAACCTGGCCGCCGCCATCGTCGAGACGGCCAGTGGCATGGCCTTCTCCGACTATCTGAAGACCGCCTTCTTCCACCGGTTGGGGATGGCTGACACCGGCTTCGAAGGCGAAGGCGACCACGGCATCGTCACCGGCCATGCCAACTTTCCCGAAGGTCTGACGGCGCAGCGTCAGCCCAATGTGTCGATCGTCGCCGGCGCGGGAGCCCTGTATTCGACGCTCGATGACATGCTGGTGTGGGAACGGGCGCTGCACGGCGGACATGTCCTGAGCCCGTCCAGCTATGCCCGGATGACCATGGACCATTCGCCGCCGGAGCAGCCGAAGATTCGGGACGGCCGCCGCCGCCGCGACTGGGGCTACGGCCTGATGGCCAACCGGCTGGGCGAGCGGGTGGTGCCGGCGTTCCAGGACTGGGAAATCTACCACACCGGCAGTTGGTCAGGATTCCGCAACCTGGCGGCCTGGCAGCCGGACGCGAAGGTCGCGGTCATCGTCCTGTCGAACAACTATCACCAGCAGGAAGAGGTGCTGCTGATCTCGCAGCAGGCCATGGCCGAGGCCCTGGGGCACCCGTTCCCGACGGGTCTCGCCGACTAACGCAGGACCGGAAAGACCGCCCGAACGCGCGCGTCTCTGAGCCAGAGCCCGCCCCACATGACCAGACCCAGGTAAACGCTGAACAGGGTGAAGCCGAACAGCGGGTTGTCGACCCGCAGGTTCGTGGCCAGCGCCCCGCCGAGGTAGCCCATCATCAACACGGCACCGAACACGGCCGTACGAGGGATCAGATAGAGCACCAGACAGGTCAGTTCGATGATCCCCAGCAACAGCGTCTTGTCCGGTGTCCACCCGGACCGGCCCATGTTCGCCGCGACCATGTCGGGCATGAAGAATTTCGGGTAGATCGACGCTCCCAGCATGAACACAGCGAACAGGCCGGTCAGGACGCGACCGGACCAGACCATGGGCGAGGCCGTCATCGTTCAAACTCCTCGAGCGGCATCGGCACCCGCGAAATGAGCCATCTGGTCAGCGTGGGCCTTTTCGAAAGACGGTCGCGCGGTGATCCGGGTCACATAGGCCTCGGTCGCGGGTCGGTCCCCGAACGCGCGGACGTCCGGGACGCGCAGGACGTCCGCCATGAGCAGGTCGGCGGCCGTGAACCGTCCGGCCGCCAGCCACTCCCGGTCCTTCAGAACCGTCTCGAGGTGGCCGAGACGCTTGCTCAGCCAGTCCGTCAGTCCGGTCTCTGCGGCTCCCGTGATTTTCAGGAACCACCAGGGCAGGCTGACCATCTCGACGGAGTTGAGCGCGGCGAAGATCCATTGGACTGTCGCCGCTTCTCCCGCCGCATCGCGCGGCATGAGGGCGTCGCTTTTTTTCGCCAGATGCAGCAGTCCGGCTCCGCTCTCGAACACCTCCAGTTCACCGTCGCTCAGGAACGGGATCTGGCCGAACGGCTGGTGAGCCAGGTGTTCGGGCCCTCGGCCGTCGAAAGGCACGGTTCCCGTCGCATAGGAGAACCCGGCCTCCTCGCACGCCCACCTCAGTCTGAGATCGCGCACGAAGCCTCGCGGCATCGCTGGAACCCAGTCATAGGTCCAGATCGTCAGGCCGCTCATGCCCCGGGTTTCCAGCCTTCAGCAGGCATGACATTGACCATCCAGGGAATACCGAACCGATCCGTCAAACTGCCGTAGCCGGGCGACCAGAAGGTTTCGCCGAAGGCCATCCCGACCTTGCCACCCTCAGCGAGGGCGTCGAACACCCGACGCCCCTCGGGCGCGTCCGCGATGTGGATCGTGACGTCGAAACCGTTCTTGGGCTTGTCGATGTTGGGCGCGAATTCGGGCGGCAAGTCCGCGCCCATGATCGCCTGATCACCGACGTCCAGCCAGCAATGCATCAGCCAGTCCTTGTACTGGGGCGCGATCGGCATGTCGGGCGGGCCATCGCCGAAAGGCATGGCGGCGCTGATCTTGCCACCCAGCACTCTGGCGTAGAAGTCGAAGGCTTCACGACAATTTCCCTGAAAGCTCAGGCTCGTCACGATCTTCATGGTCGTCTCTCCTGCTTGGATTTCAGTCGGGGTTGGCAGCCAGCCAGGCCTCAAGCCTGTCCAGGGTGGAGTTCCAGCCGTATTCGTGGCCCGTCAGGCTGCGTTCGGACTTCAGGCCCTGGTGGGTGAACTCCATTCGGGTCCGGCCGTCCGCCGTCTCATGTAATTCGACGGTGACCAGGGTGTCGGCCGGGGGCCCGTCCTCGTGGCTTTCGTCCCACTTGAAGGTGAAGACCAGCCGCCGGGGTTCGTCGATCTCGCGGTAGTGACCGCCCTGCCAGAGGTCTTCGCCCGTCTCGACCGAGCGCAGACAGGCCCGCCATTCGCCGCCGACCCGCAGGTCGTTGGTGCCGGACGCCATCGGCCATTCGACCGGGCCCATCCAGTGAACCCGCATCTCCGGCCGGGTCCAGGCGGCCCACAGGAGCGGTCGTGGGGCATCGAACGTCCGGCTCATGTCGAGACGGCGCTCCAGCAGCGGCGGCAATGGCGGCAGGAGGGTTTTGACCTGCGCCATATCAGACCGTCTTCAGAATGGCTTCGAGCTGGTTCGTCGCCTGCCCCCAACCTTCGTGGAAGCCCATGTCTTCATGCTGCTTCATGGTCTCCGCGTTCCAGTGACTGGCCGTGGCGGTGTATATCGTCCGGCCCTCGCCGGAGGGCTCCATCTCGATCCGGCCGGTCATGAAGGGCAGGCCGGTCGGCTTCCAGTCCGGCGTGAAGGCGTCTGTAGTGATCAGCCGCCGGTTCGGGACGACCTCGAGGAACACGCCAGAATTCGGAAGACGCTCACCCTCCGGACCGTGCATGACGAAGTTGAAACGACCACCAGCGCGCGGCTCGATGACGGCGTCAGTGATGGTCCACGGTTTGGGCGCGAACCACTGGCTGAGGATCGCGGGGTCCGTATAGGCCCTGAAGACCTTCTCCGGCGAGGCGTCGAGCACGCGCTGCAACACCAGGTCGAAGGCGTGCGGCACGCCCGGCGTGTTGCAGGGGTTTTCGTCAATTGAGTTTGTCATTTTCGTTCCCTTTCTGAATCTTGCGGAGATAGTCTTCCAGACGGTCGAAGCTCTTGTCCCAGTAGCGGCGGTAGTGTTCCAGCCACTCGGCCACGCCCTTCAGGCCCATCGGTTCCAGCCGGGCGGGGCGCCACTGGGCCTCCTTGCCGCGAGAGATCAGTCCGGCCTTCTCCAGCACCTTCAGATGTTTGGAGACCGCCGGCAGACTCATGTCGAAGGGTTCCGCCAGGTCGCTGACCGAACACTCACCCTCGGTCAGCCGCGCCAGGATGGCCCGACGGGTCGGGTCGGCCAGGGCGGCGAACTTGGCGGAGAGCGGGTCGGTCTGCATGGCGGGTTTCGAATTGAACTGATCGGTTAAATGACGGGCCGGCAACCGGTTGTCAACCGCTCGGTTAAATAGCGCGGCAGAGCGCCGGCGCGGTTCCGGAATGCGGCGATCAGGGCTAGGACTGGGGCACATCCGCCGGAGGTCCCCATGTTTGCAGCCATCGCCCTTGCCGCCGCGCTCCAGGCCACGCCCGAGGCCCCCGCCGAGGCGCAGGTCGCCGCCGTCCTCGACCGGCTGAACGTCGCCTCGGCCGCCGCCGACGCCGACGCCTATTTCGGCCTCTATGCGCCCGGTGCCCGCTTCGTCGGCACGGACGCCGGCGAGCACTGGACGCTCGAGGAACTGCGCGGCTACGTCGGTCCCTATTTCGCGCGCGGTCAGGGCTGGTCCTATCCGGCGACGTCGCGAGTCATCACCATCGCCCCGATCGAGTGCCGCTGCATCGCCTGGTTCGAGGAACAGCTGACCAACGACAGCTATGGCCGCACGCGCGGGTCCGGCGTGATGCGTCTGACCGACGACGGCTGGAAGATCGAACAGTATGTCTTGAGCCTCGCCGTACCCAACGACCTGGCCAGTCCCATCGCCCGCATCATCAAGACCTACGAGACGGCGAAGGCGCCCGCGCCCTGATGGAGTTCCACGAAGAGGCCTTCGTCCTTTCGGCGCGGGCCCACGGCGACACCGGCGTGGTCGTCGACCTGCTGACCGAGACCCACGGCCGCCACGCCGCCTTCGTCGCCGGCGGGGCGTCGCGGCGCATGAAGCCCTTCCTGCAGCCGGGCGCGCGGGTCATCGCCGACTACCGCGCCCGCACCTCGGACCACCTCGGCTCGGCCCGTCTGGAGCCGGTGGGGGAGGGGCCGAGCGTCCTGTTCGATGACGGCCTGGCCCTGACCGGTCTCGCCGCCGCCGCTGCGGTGGCGCAAGGCGCATTGCCCGAACGCGAGTCCCACCCCGGCGCCTTCCTCGCCTTTGAGGCCCTGATGGCGGCGTTCCAGATCCCCGCCGTCTGGCCCGCCATCTTCGTGCGCTTCGAGGCGGGGCTGCTGGACGATCTGGGTTTCGGTCTGGACCTCAGCCGCTGCGCCGTCACCGGCACGATGGACGACCTGATCTGGGTCAGCCCCCGGACCGGCCGCGCCGTCTCCCGCGAGGCCGGTGCCCCCTATGCCGACAAGCTGCTGAACCTGCCGCCCTTCATGCTGGGGGCCCAGGCCGGCCTGTCCGAAGGCGACGTCCGCGCGGGCCTCGACCTGACCGGCCACTTCCTCGAACAGTTCGTCTTCCACCCCCAGAACAAGCCGATCCCGGCGGCCCGCGTCTGGATGGTCGACAAGCTGGCGGAGCAGGGGCGGCTCTAGCGCGCCTCTGCGGCTGCAGCTAATCCAGAGCGACACGGAGACCGCCCCCATGAAAGCCATCCTCGATCAGCTGGAAGCCCGCCGCGAAGCCGCGCGTCAGGGGGGCGGCGCCGCCCGCATCGCCTCGCAGCACGCCAAGGGCAAGCTGACCGCGCGCGAGCGGATCGAGGTGCTGCTGGACGAGGGTTCGTTCGAAGAGACGGACATGTTCGTCGAGCACCGTTCGCACCAGTTCGGCATGGAGAACCAGCGCGTCCCCGGCGACGGCGTGGTCACCGGACGCGGCACGATCGGCGGCCGTCTGGTCTATGTCTTCTCCAAGGATTTCACCGTCTTCGGTGGCTCTCTTTCGGGCGCGCATGCGGCCAAGATCGTCAAGCTCCAGACCATGGCCCTGACCAACGGCGCCCCGATCATCGGCCTGTTCGACGCCGGCGGGGCGCGCATCCAGGAGGGGGTCGAGAGCCTCGCCGGCTATGCCGACATCTTCCTCCAGAACACCCTGGCCTCGGGCGTCATCCCCCAGATCAGCGTGATCATGGGGCCGTGCGCGGGGGGCGACGTCTATTCCCCGGCCATCACCGACTTCATCTTCATGGTGAAGGACACGAGCTATATGTATGTGACCGGCCCCGACGTGGTCCGCACCGTCACCAACGAGGTCGTCAGCCACGAGGACCTGGGCGGTGCCCGCGTCCATGCCGGCAAGTCGGGGGTCGCCGACGGCGCCTTCGAGAACGATCTGGAGGCCCTCAGCGAGGTCCGCCGCCTGATCGGCTTTTTGCCTTTGTCGAACCGCGAGAAGCCCCCGGTCCGCGACTCCTACGACGACCCCGACCGCGACGAGGCCAGCCTCGACACCCTGGTCCCGGCCAATCCGAACCAGCCCTATGACATCAAGGAGCTGATCCTGAAGACGGTCGACGAGGCCGACTTCTTCGAGATCGGCGCCGACTTCGCCAGGAACATCGTCTGCGGTTTCGGCCGTCTGGACGGCCAGCCGATCGGCATCGTCGCCAACCAGCCCCAGGTCCTGGCGGGCGTGCTGGACATCGACAGCAGCCGCAAGGCCGCCCGCTTCGTCCGCTTCTGCGACGCCTTCGACATCCCGCTGGTGACCTTCGTCGACGTGCCCGGCTTCATGCCCGGCACGCGCCAGGAATACGGGGCCCTGATCAAACACGGGGCCAAACTGCTGTTCGCCTATGCCGAGGCCACCGTGCCCAAACTGACCGTGATCACGCGCAAGGCCTATGGCGGTGCCTATGACGTGATGAGCTCCAAACACCTGCGCGGCGACGTCAACTACGCCTGGCCCTCGGCCGAGATCGCCGTCATGGGCGCCAAGGGCGCGGTCGAGATCATCTTCCGCAAGGAGGCGGGCGACCCCGAGGCCCTGGCGGCGCGGGAAGCCGAGTACAAGGAACGCTTCGCCAACCCCTTCGTCGCCGCGGGCCTCGGATACATCGACGACGTGATCATGCCGCACGGCACGCGGAGAAGGCTGATCCGGGCGCTACGGACGCTGAAGAACAAACAGCAGACGAACCCGTGGAAGAAGCACGATAATATTCCACTGTAGTCGCCCAACTCTTCCTCTGCTCCCGCAACCGCCTCCGCTCGCCGACGGCGGAGCCGGTGTTCGCCGCCTGGCCGGGGGTGGAGACGGCGTCGGCCGGGTCTTGCCTCTCCCATAGGGAGAGGGCTTGAGGCTCGCAGAGCGAAGCGATGCGCCAAGCCGAAAGGGTGAGGGGTTTTGCCCTCACCGGGACGCGCCGAAACCCCTCACCCTTTCGCGCAAGTCTGATCGCTGGCGCTCTCAGGCGCTCAAACCCTCTCCCTCCGGGAGAGGGAAGGCTAGGGGCGCGCCAGTTTGGCGTGGGCCCGGATGGCATCCACCACATCGGACAGCCGCGCCATCACCTCGACGTTCGGAAACCGGAGCACGGACCAGCCGAGGGTTTCGAGATGCTGCTGTCTGAGGTGATCCTTCAAAACCTGCTCGTCGTCGTCATGCACCCCGCCGTCCAACTCGATGACGAGCATCAAGGCTTCGCAGGCGAAGTCGGCGAAGTACGGGCCGATGGCATGCTGGCGGCGGAACTTGAGACCGTCCAGACGGCTGGACCGGAGCGCCTGCCAAAGCTTGGCCTCGGCCGGCGTCTGCGCCTGTCTCAGCGCGCGGGAGAAGGCGGTTGGCGTCACACGCGGCATGCAACGTAACCCCTCACCCTTTCGCGTATCCAATCGCTTCGCTCCTGGACGCTCAAGCCCTCTCCCTCCGGGAGAAGGAGAAACAGCCCAATACCCATCAACACATCGTCCGAATCCGCCTTTGAAATCAAAGCCCGGCTCTGACGAGAGGCCTTTTGTCCATCACCCCCTGAAACGCCCGCATACTGATCCCTTTCGTGCGCAGGGGATCACCATGGGCGAACGGTTCGGACGCATCGAACGCTTCGGACGGTGTTTTCGCGTTCGGGCCGGTGGGACTCAGTGGACGATCTGTAATGAATTCTCCGGAGTCCCGAAGGCCCGGACCCCGCCGGCCGGAGCCGGCGGGGAACCCGGCGACTACTCCGCCGCCGACTTCTTCGCGGCGGGCTTCTTCGCAGGAGCCTTCTTTGCGGCCGGCTTCTTCGCTGCGGGTTTTTTCGCCGCGGCAGCCTTCGGAGCCGCCTTCTTGGCCGGGGCCTTCTTGCCCTTGGACGGGGCGGCGAGGGCGCGGGCGGCCAGCAGGGGGACCGCAACGTCCATGGTCATGTCCTCGGGCGCCGTGCCCTTGGGGAGGGTCGCGTTGATCTTGCCCGACTTCACATAGGGGCCGAAGCGGCCGGCCATGACGTGGACCGGTTCGCCCGTCTCCGGGTGGGCGCCCAGGTCCTTCAGGGGAGCCACGGCGGCACCCCGGCCCTTGAACCCGCCGGCCCGCTTTTCGGCCAGCAGGACCACGGCGCGGTTCAGGCCGATCTCGAACACCTCGTCGATATCGGCGACATTGGCATAGGTGCCCGCGTGCAGGATGAAGGGCCCATAACGACCCAGGCCCGCCGTGATCGGCTTGCCGTCCTCGGGGTGGTCGCCGACCGGCCGCGGCAGGCCGAGCAGCCGCACCGCCTGGTCCAGCGTCAGCGACGCCGGGCTCCAGCCCTTGGGCAGGGAGGAGCGTTTCGGCTTCTCCTCGCCCTCGACGGCGGTTTCGACATAGGGGCCGAACCGCCCGATCTTCAGCTGCACCGGCAGGCCGGTCACCGGATCGACGCCCAGCTCCCGGTCGCCGCCCTCGGCACCGCCGTCGGCCGCATCCGGGGCCGCCACGGGCCGGGTGAATTTGCAGTCGGGATAGCGCGAACAGCCGACGAAGGCGCCGAACCGGCTGGTCTTCAGGCTCAACTGGCCCTGTTTGCACAGGGGGCATTCGCGCGGGTCCGAGCCGTCTTCCTTCATCGGGAAGATGTGCGGGCCGAGGCTCTCGTTGAGGGCGTCGAGGATGGCCGTGGTGCGCAGTTCGCCCGCCGCCTGGGTCGCGACATGGAAGTCTGTCCAGAACTCGCGCAGCAGCACCTTCCAGTTCAGCTCGCCGGCCGAAACCTCATCGAGCCGGGTCTCCAGCGCCGCGGTGAAATCGTATTCCACCCATTTGCGGAAGAACTGCTCGAGGAAGGCCGTGACCAGCCGTCCCTTGTCCTCGGGATAGAAGCGGTTCTTGTCCATGCGGACATATTCACGGTCGCGCAGGGTCGTCAGGATCGAGGCATAGGTCGAGGGCCGGCCGATGCCGAGCTCTTCCAGCTTCTTGACCAGGGTGGCCTCGGAGAAGCGCGGCGGCGGCTCGGTGAAATGCTGTTCGGTGCGGATCGCCTCGACCTTCGCCTTCGCGCCTTCCTTCAGGGTCGGCAGGCGAGCGGTGTCGTCGTCCTCCTCGCTCTCGGCGCCCTTCTGCTTCTCGTCGCGGCCTTCCTCGTAGACGGCCAGGAAGCCGTCGAAGGTCACGACCTGGCCGGTGGCGCGCAGGCCGGTCTGGCCGTCGGGCGTCTCGACCTCGACTGTGGTCCGGTCCAGGCGCGCAGCCTCCATCTGGGACGCGACCATCCGTTTCCAGATCAGCTCATAGAGGCGCTGCAGGTCGCTCTCGAGCCGCAGGGAGTCGGGGCGGCGGGCGATATTGGTCGGACGGATCGCCTCGTGCGCCTCCTGGGCGTTCTTGGCCTTGGTCTTGTAGAAGCGGGCCTCGGCCGGGACGAAGGCCGGGCCGAAGGTCTCGCCGATGACTTCGCGGGCCTGGGCGATGCCCTCGGGCGTCGTCTGGACGCCGTCGGTCCGCATATAGGTGATCAGGCCGCCGGTCTCGTCGACGCCCTCGTACAGCTTCTGGGCCGCGCGCATGGTGCGCTGGGCGTCGAAGCCGAGCTTGCGCGACGCCTCCTGCTGCAGGGTCGAGGTGGTGAAGGGCGGGGAGGGGAAGCGGCGGACCGGCTTCTTCTCGATCGACCGGATGGTGAACTCGCCGGCCTTGATCGCGTCGCGGGCGGCGAAAGCCACGGCCTCCGACGGGATGTCCAGACGCTGGATCCGCTTGCCTTCGTGCTTGACCAGACGGGTGGTGAAGGGCGGGCTGTCGGCGGCCAGATCGGCCTCGACCGACCAGTATTCCTGGGCCTTGAACCGCTCGATCTCCATCTCGCGATCGACGACGATCCGCAGGGCGACCGACTGGACCCGGCCGGCCGACCGGGCACCGGGGAGCTTGCGCCACAGCACCGGCGACAGGGTGAAGCCGACCAGATAGTCCAGCGCGCGGCGGGCCAGGTAGGCCTCGACCAGTTCCATGTCGAGCTGGCGCGGATTGGCCATGGCTTCGAGCACGGCCGACTTGGTGATGGCGTTGAAGGTGACGCGCTCGACGTGGGTGTCCTTCAGCGCCTTCTTCTTGGTCAGGATGTCGAGCACGTGCCAGCTGATGGCCTCTCCCTCGCGGTCGGGGTCGGTGGCCAGGATGACGCGATCGGCGCGTTTGGCCGCCTCGGCAATCTCGGACAGGCGCTTGGACGCCCTGGCGTCCACCTCCCACTCCATGGCGAAGTCCTCGTCCGGCTTCACCGATCCGTCCTTGGACGGCAGGTCGCGAACATGCCCGTAGGAGGCGAGAACCTCGAAGTCCGGGCCGAGGTATTTATTGATGGTCTTGGCCTTCGCGGGGCTCTCGACGATAACGAGATTCATTACGGCTCAGTCTGGGAGGAGGGGGTTGGAACGTGGTTGGGGTTGCGAACCCTGTCAACCGACCAATCTGCACAGGCCCTCGGCGGGGCGGTCCATGTCGGCCTAGAGCGAGGCCGATCCGCCCGGAAGCAGGGTCGCCCGACCGACCAGGCTGAGCTCCAGCAGGGCGGCTGCGACTTCACCGATCGGCGCCTTCAGCGCCCGGGCGATCTCGTCGCGCGGCGTCGGCGTCGGGGACAGCAGTTCGGCGACCCGGTCGAGAAAGGCGGCGTCGATCTCGTCGGGGACGCCGTCGAAGGGATGGTCGACCGGGGGCTCGCCCAGGGTCCTCAGGGTTTCGAAGGCGCGGCGAATGTCGTCGATCCCTTCGCACAGGATGGCCCCCTGACGCAGCAGTTCGTTGGGACCTTTCGAGCGTGGATCCAGCGGCGAACCGGGCACGGCGAAGACGTCGCGCCCCTGTTCATTGGCCAGGCGGGCGGTGATCAGGGATCCCGACCGCAGTTCGGCCTCGACGACGATCACCCCCCGCGACAGGCCGGAGATGATCCGGTTGCGCCTCGGGAAATCCCGCGCCTGGGCCCGCGCGCCCATCGGGCTTTCGGAGACCACACAGCCCCGCTCGACGATCTGGTCATAGAGGCCTGCGTTCTCGGACGGATAGACGTCGTCCACGCCGCCGCCCAGGACGGCGACCGTGCCCGTCTCCAGCGATCCGGCATGGGCGGCCGCGTCGATGCCCCGGGCCAGACCGGAAACGACGACGAATCCCGCCTGTCCCAGTTGCTGGGCCAGGCCGCGGGCAATCCGCTGGCCGCCCGCCGAGGCGATCCGGGCACCGACGACGCCGACGGCCTCTCGCGAAAGCAGAGCCATATCGCCACGGGTCCACAGAAGAGGCGGGGGCGGATCGACGGCGGCCAGCATCGGCGGATAGGCGGCGTCGCCGAGCACCAGAAGAACGGCTCCGGCGCGGTCGCCGGCGGCCAGCTCCTGGTCGATCTGCTCGACAGGCGGCAGGCTGTAGCCGTGGCCGCCGCCTTTCCGGATCAGGTCGGGCAGGGCGTCCAGCGCCCGCTCTGCGCTGCCGAACCGGTCCAGAAGCTGGCTGAAGGAAACCGGGCCGACCCGCTCGACGCGCGCGAGGCGCAGGCGGGCGAAGCGCTCGGCTTCCGGCAGGCTCACGTCTTCGCGGCGCCGATGCGAGGTTCGGCCCCCTTCAGCAGGCGGCTGATGTTCTCGTGATGGCGGATGTAGATCAGGACGGCCGTGACGAACGCCAGCACGAAGATCGGCTGCGGCGCAGGCAGGCCGAGGGCGGCAAGAGGCAGGAGGGCATAGGCGGGTGCGGCCGCGGCGGCCACGAGCGCAGCCAGGGACGAGTAGCGAAGGGCAAAGGCGACAACCAGCCAGGTCGCTCCGGCCATGAGGCCCAGCGGCCAGCAGGCGGCGATCAAAAGACCGAAGAAGGTCGCGACGCCCTTGCCGCCCTTGAAGCCCAGCCAGACCGGGAACAGGTGGCCGAGGAAGGCTGCGCCGCCCGCGATGGCACCCGCGGCTTCCGATCCGAACAGGTAGCGGGCGATCAGGAGGGCGGCGGCACCCTTGCCCGCATCGAGCAGCAGGGTGGCCAGAGCCAGGTCCTTGCGACCGGTGCGCAGGACATTGGTCGCGCCGATATTGCCGGAGCCGATGTTGCGCACGTCGCCGGCACCCGCCGCGCGGGTGATCAGCACGCCGAACGGGACGGAGCCCAGCAGGTAGCCGCCGACGGCGACGGCCGCGAGCGTGCCCAAGGCTGGCGCCACAAGATCCTGCAACCGATTCTCTCCCGATGTTTCCCGGCTGCGAACATGCGTCGGCCCGCAGGCTCGGGCAAGGGATGTGCCTGTCTTACGCCGGTCGATCCGGAGGGCTATGAGGACGATCCCGATCGTACAGGCCGCCTCATGACCCGCTTCCTCGCTCCCGCGCTGATGACCGCCCTTCTGGCTTCCGGATGCGCGGCCACGCCGATGCGGAGCGCATCCGGCGATCCGGCCCTCGCAGCCTATTTCGACTGTGTGAGACAGGGCGGCGGCGTTGCCGTGTCCGCCCACCGTGCCCAGTCGGCCGATGATCAGCCGGAAAACTCCATCGCGGCAATCGAGGCGACCGGCCGGGCGATTCCGGGGGCGATCCTCGAAATCGATGCGGTCCTGACCCGCGACGGCAGGCTGGTGCTGATGCATGACGAGACGATGGAGCGGACCTCGACGGGGACAGGCCGGGTCGCGGATCTGACCTTTGCCGAGGTGCGCAGGGCGCGGCTTGAAGCGACCAACGGCGATGTGACCGACGCGCCGCCGCCGACGCTGCGCGAAGCGCTGGACGCCGTCGGGCGGGTCGGGGCGATCGCCAGCATCGACCTTAAACCCGCCGATGAGGCGGCCACGATCACCCTGGCGCGGGCCGTGATCGCCGAGGTGCGGGCCGCGGGCGCCGGAGACCGGGTCATCCTGATCACCTATTCGCCGGAGACGGCGCGCGCCGTGGCCGCATTTGCGCCCGAGATGATGATCTCGGCCGGCCTGAACGACGTCGCGGATCTGCAGGGGCTGAGTGCGCCGCAGATCCTGGCCTGGACCGGGACGCGGACAGCGCGGCCGGCGCTGTGGCGCTCGCTGGCCGAGGCGGGCGTCGAGGCCCAGTTCGGCACGCTCGGGGCGCCCGGACGGAGGCTGGACGACCAGTATGCGGCGGACGGCGATCCGTCCGAGTATCGCGACCTGTTCGACCAGGGCGCGGTGGTCATCGCCACGGATGCGCCCCTGGTGGTCAAGGCCGTGCTGGCGGACCAGGTCGCCGCCGCCGCCCGTTGTCCGCGTTGATTCCGGGCGGGCCTTGTCCCGTCAGAGCCCCAGCTTCGCCTTCAGGATGTCGTTGACCGAGGCCGGGTTGGCCTTGCCGCCGGTGGCCTTCATGACCTGGCCGACGAACCAGCCGAGGGCCTGGGGCTTCTCGGCGACGGCGGCGGCCTTGTCGGGGTTGGCGGCGATCAGTTCGTCGACGGCCTTCTCGATGGCGCCCGTGTCGTTGACCTGGACCAGGCCGCGGGCCTCCACGACGGCGCGGGGTGAGCCCTCGCCGTTCCAGACGTGGTCGAAGACTTCCTTGGCGATCTTGGAGGAGATGACGCCCTCCTCGATCAGGGCGACCAGTTCCGCGACGTAGGCGGCGGGCAGGGGGCTGGCGTCGAACTCCAGGTTCGCGGTCGCCAGACGGGCCGACAGTTCGTTGGTGACCCAGTTGGCCACCAGCTTGGCGTCACGGCCTTTGGCGGCCTCCTCGAAATAGTCGGCCTTGGCCTGTTCTGAAATCAGGACGACGGCGTCGTATTGCGACAGGCCGTAGTCGGCCATCAGGCGGCGGCGCTTGGCGTCCGGCAGTTCGGGCAGGCTGGCCTTGATGGCGTCGATCCAGGCCTGTTCCAGCTCCAGCGGCAGCAGGTCAGGGTCGGGGAAGTAGCGGTAGTCGTTGGCCTCTTCCTTGGACCGCATCGAGCGGGTCTCTCCGGCCGTGGGATCGTAGAGGCGGGTCTCCTGGATGATCTTGCCGCCGTCCTCAAGGATCTCGATCTGGCGACGGGCCTCATAGTTGATGGCCTGGGAGATGAAGCGGAACGAGTTGACGTTCTTGATCTCGCAGCGCGTCCCGAGGAATTTGAAGTCGCCGCTCGCCTTGAACTTCTCGTAGTTGCCCGCGCGGCAGACCGAGACGTTCACGTCGGCGCGCAGGTTGCCCTTCTCCATGTCGCCGTCGCAGGTGCCGAGGTAGATCAGGATGGTGCGGATCTTCTTGACGTAGGCGACCGCCTCTTCGGGCGAGCGGATATCGGGACGCGAGACGATCTCCATCAGGGCGGTGCCCGCGCGGTTCAGGTCAACGTAGGAGGCAACCGGGGACAGGTCGTGGATCAGCTTGCCCGCGTCCTGTTCCAGATGCAGCCGCTCGATGCCGACGTTGAAGAAGGAGCCGTCCTCGGCCTCGACCTCGACCACGCCCTCGCCGACGATGGGGAAGTAGAGTTGGGAGATCTGATAGCCCTGCGGCAGGTCGGGGTAGAAATAGTTCTTCCGGTCGAACTGGCTCTTCCTGTTGATTGCGGCGTTGAGGCCGAGGCCGGTCTTCACGGCCTGTTCGACGCAATGTTTGTTCAGGGTCGGCAGCATGCCGGGGAAGCCCGCGTCGATCAGGGACACCTGCTCGTTCGGCCCCGCGCCGAAGCCGACGGCGGCGCCGGAGAACAGCTTGGCCTTCGAGGCCACCTGGGCGTGGATTTCCAGGCCCATGACGATTTCCCAGTCGCCGGTGCGGCCCTGGATCAGTTTCGAGGAGGAGAGGGTGTCGGTCATCCGGCTTTCCTAGCGCCGCGTGCGCCGCAACGAAAGTTCCTGTCTTGAGCCTGTCGCGATTTCGGGGTCATCTGGTACCTCAACCCCTCCGGAGTGTTTCCATGATCAAGACCGTCCTCGCCGCCGCTGCCCTGGCCGCCCTGTCCACCGCCGCCGTTGCCCAGACCGCGCCGGCCCAGGATCATTCGGCCCACGCCGGCCACGCGGCCCCGGCCGCCGCCCTGCCGACCATCACCAGCAGCATCAAGGACCTGCTGGCGAATCCGGCAACGGCCGCCGTGCTCGAGAAGCACCTGCCCGGCGTTTCGCAGCATCCGGCCCTGCCGCAGTTCCAGGACATGACCCTGGGCCAGGTCGCCCCGATGTCGGAGGGTGCCGTCACCCCGGCGATCATTGCCGCCATCGACACCGACCTGAAGGCCTTGCCGGCCACCTGATCGAACACGGTCCCTCGCCCTCTCCCGGTGGGAGAGGGCTTGAGGCTCGCAGAGCGTAGCGATGCGTCTTTAGCCGAAAGGGTGAGGGTCATGCCTCACCGGTTGGTGCCGGCCCCTCACCCTTGCGCGCAAGGACGACGGCAAGCCGTCGTGCGCTCAAGCCCTCTCCCGCCGGGAGAGGGAAGCCGCCCTCAGCCGCCCGGGCGGACGACCATGCAGGTGACGCGGCGGGCGTCGAGGGCTTCGCAGGCGCTGCGAGCGGCGGCTTCTGTCATGCCGGTGAAGCGCGAACGATGCCAGCCGGCGGCGGTGACGACATTGCGTTCGGCACTGGTGAACTGGGTGCGGAAGCGGCGGTTGACCTCGGCCAGCCAGTCGCGGGCCACGGTTGAATTGCGGAAGGCTCCGACCTGGACCGACCAGCGGCCGGCCGGGGGCGTCGCCGCGCGCGCCGGGGGCGTTGCGGCAGGACGGGGCGGATTGGCGACGGTGCCGCGGTTAAGAGTGGAGGCCGAACCGGCGGGAGGGGCGACGCCGCCATTGAGGCTGGCAGTCAGATTGCCGGTCGCGTTCCCGGTCCCTGGAGCCGGTGCGACCTCGGCGCGGCGAACCGGCGGCGTGGCCGCGGGCGGCACGGGCGCGGCGCGGGTAAAGACCGGAGGCGAGGGGGCCGGCGTCGGCAATGCGGTCCAGGCGACGGTGCTGGAGCCCTGGCCTTCCTCGACCGGGGCTGGGGCTCCGTTCAGGGCGGCGTAGGCGACCGCACCGCCGGTGTCGGGACCGCCGATGCCGAAGCCGCGCGCCTCGAAGAAGGTCTGGGCTGTCTGGATACGCTCGCCGGCGGCGCGACGGGTCTCGACCTCGAAGCCGGTGTCCATCAGGGCGGCGACGTGGGCGTTGCGGGTCGGGCTGGAGCGGCCGCCGAGCACGATGGTGATCACGCGTTTGCCGTTGCGCACCGCCGAGGCCGCAAGGTTGTAGCCCGAGGCGTTGGTGAAGCCGGTCTTGATGCCGTCGTAGCCCTGGCCGCTCAGCAGCAGGCCGTTGGTGTTGCGGTACTCCCGGCCCTGATAGGTCCAGTCATGCAGACCGAAGTAGCTGTAGTACTGGGGGTAGTCCCGCATGATGGCGCGGGCCAGGATGGCCAGGTCACGGGCCGAGGTCAGCTGACGGCTGTCGGGCAGGCCGTTCGGATTGACGTAGCGGGTCTGGGTCATGCCCAGCTCCTCGGCCTTCAGGGTCATCATCGAGGCGAAACGGGCCTGGGAGCCGCCGACGTGTTCGGCGAGAGCCATGGCCATATCATTGGCGGATCGCACCGCGGTGGCCCGCATGGCGTCGTCCAGGCGAATCGTCTGGCCGGCGGCGAGACCGAGCTTGGACGGGGGTTGCGAGGCGGCGAGGGGGGAGATGGTGATGACATCGTCCAGGGTCGCACTGCCCTTCTCCAAGGCCTCGAAAACCAGATAGAGGGTCATGACCTTGGTGACTGAAGCCGGGTAGCGGCGGCTGTCCGCGTGACGGCCGAACAGGACCTCGCCCGTGCCGGCATCGACGACGATGGCGGCGTAGCGGCTGTTCTCGCCCGACTGGGCCTGAACACGGTTCAAGCCGAGGCCGGCGAGACCGACCAGCAGCGTCAGTGCGCAGAGGCCCGCAATGAGGCGGCGGAGTGGGGTCGATACGGTACGCATCATCGCCAAGCGAAGCCTCTTAATCCCGTGACACGACGACGGCCCCCCGGCGCGGCGCAAGTGATGAGCCTAGCATGGGGGACGCAGGTTTCACGGTGGTTAAGCAGGTATCAACGCGGATTTGAACGCTCCAATCCTGACACGCGAGCTCTGTCCGGGGCCGCTGAAGAGTGTGATCGACGATCATATGGTGCAGCGCACCAAAACTCTTGACGCTTGTTCGCACTTGCACCATAAGGGCGTCATCGAACCGGGAATCGTCCGGGGAGAGACACATTCAGGCGGGCCAGCCGGCCCATCAGGTTCAGGAGACTTACCATGGCTGACAGCGCAGAAACCGTGAAGAAGACCATCGAACAAGCCACCGCGACCGCCAAGGTCCAGGGCGAGCAGTTCAAGGCCCAGGCCGAAAAAGCCCAGGCCGCCGGTACGCAAGCCCTGCGCGAAGGCGTCGAGAAGACCTCGGCCACGATCGCCGAACTGTCGGCCCAGTCGAAGCAGAACCTCGAAGCCCTGACCGCTTCGGCCGCCGCCGCCCAGAAGGGTGCCGAGGCCCTGTCGGCCCAGGTCGTTTCCTACTCGAAGTCGAGCTGGGAAACCGGCGTCGCCGCCGCCCAGACGCTCTCGCAGGCCCGTTCGATCCAGGAGCTGATCGAGCTGCAGACCAACTTCGCCAAGTCGGCGATGGAAACCTACCTCTCGGAAGTCACCAAGATGACCGAGACCGTGACCGGTTCGGTCAAGGACAGCTTCAAGCCGATCAACGAGCGCGTCACCGCCTCGGTCGAGAAGTTCCAGGCTGCCCGCTAAGGCGACCTGAAAAACCAGTCGCGTAACGATAAAGGCCCCCCGGATCGCTCCGGGGGGCCTTTTGTCATTCCGCCGCGGCGTGATCGATGCTGAAGGCCCGCGATAGCCGCCACTGGCCGTCCTCCAGCTTCCACAGAATCGAAAACCGCGCTCGCCCGACCAGGGTCTCGGGTCCGTCGCCCTGGCGTTCATAGAAGACGTGGCTGCCTTCCTCGACCGCGCCGAAGCCCGGGATGGCGTAGACCCGCATCGATCCGGCCACGAGCGCGCGCCGCGAGCGGAAGGCGTCCGGTGCCTGCCTGGCCTCGCAGCCCTTGCGATAGTCCTCGACGAAGGCCGCCCGCGTGGCCATTCGCCCGGCCCGGTCGTGATAGAATTCGATGTCCTCGGTCACCAGCGCGCCCAGCGCCGCCGGATCGCACTGGTCGAACATCACCGCGAACAGCGCCGTGTCGCGCGCGGCTATGGCCTCGGCCAGCGCCGGTGGGTCCGGCACGACGACGGCCGTGGATTGCGCCAGGATCATCGCGGCGAACAAGGCGGTCACGGACATGGGCGGGGTCTCCGCCGTCGGGACGACGGTCCCGCCAAGCCTGTGTCCTGACCGTCTGCGAGTCCCGTGAATCTTTGGTCATGGTGTCCGCTCACGCATGCTGTGACTGGACGTCGCTTCAATTCAGGCCATCATTGCCTATCTAGCGTTACGACTCCCCCGAAATGACGGACGACGATGCCAACCAAAAGGCCAGGTGAAGGACAGGATCAGGGCTTCGGCGCTGGCACCATCACCGAGACGAAACCCAAGCTTCAGAAGCCCTCGCTCTATCGGGTGCTGATCCTGAACGACGACTACACGCCGATGGAATTCGTCGTCTATGTGCTGGAGCGGTTCTTCCAGAAGAGCCGCGAGGACGCGACCCGCATCATGCTGCATGTGCATCAGCATGGCGTCGGGGTGTGCGGCGTCTTCACCTACGAAGTGGCCGAAACCAAGGTCGCCCAGGTGGTCGAGACGGCGCGCCGTCACCAGCATCCGCTGCAATGCACTATGGAAAAAGACTAGAAAGAGGATCTGTTCGAATGCCCTCGTTTTCACGTCCTCTCGAAGAGACCCTGCACCGCGCGGTCTCCTACGCCAACGAACGCCGCCATGAGTATGCGACGCTCGAACACCTGCTTCTGGCCCTCGTCGATGACGCCGACGCCGGTGCAGTGATGAAGGCCTGCAACGTTGACCTGACCGCGCTGAAGACGGCGCTGACGCTCTATGTCGACACCGACCTGGCCGCGCTCGCGACCTCGGACGGCGAGGACGCCAAGCCGACCGCCGGCTTCCAGCGGGTGATCCAGCGCGCTGTGATCCATGTGCAATCCTCGGGTCGCGAGGAAGTCACCGGGGCCAATGTGCTGGTCGCCATCTTCTCCGAGCGCGAGAGCCACGCCGCCTATTTCCTGCAGGAGCAGGACATGACCCGCTACGACGCGGTCAACTATATCGCCCACGGCATCGCCAAGAAGGCGGGCATGAGCGAGCAGCGTCCGGCCAAGACCGCCGGCCAGAGCCCGGAGGAGGCCGAGGACGCCGCCGTCGTGAAGTCGGGCGGTGAGGCGCTGGAAGCCTATTGCGTCGACCTCAACGAGAAGTCGCGCAAGGGCAAGATCGACCCCCTGATCGGTCGTCAGGCAGAGGTGGATCGCTCAATCCAGATCCTGTGCCGCCGGACCAAGAACAACCCGCTGCTGGTCGGCGAACCCGGCGTCGGCAAGACCGCCATCGCCGAGGGCCTGGCCCGCAAGATCGTCAACCACGAGGTCCCGGCCGTGCTGGAAGGCGCGACCATCTACAGCCTCGACATGGGCGCCCTGCTGGCCGGCACCCGCTATCGCGGCGACTTCGAGGAACGGCTGAAACAGGTCGTCAAGGAGCTGGAAAACCACGAGAACGCGATCCTGTTCATCGACGAGATCCACACGGTGATCGGCGCGGGTGCGACCAGTGGCGGGGCGATGGACGCGTCCAACCTGCTAAAGCCCGCCCTGGCGTCCGGCACCCTGCGCTGCATGGGGTCGACGACCTACAAGGAGTACCGCCAGCATTTCGAGAAGGACCGCGCCCTGGTCCGTCGCTTCCAGAAGATCGACGTCAACGAGCCGACGGTCGAGGACACGGTGAAGATCCTCAAGGGGCTGAAGACCGCCTACGAGGGGCATCACAAGCTGCGGTATACCGATGCGGCGATCCGCTCGGCCGTGGAGCTGTCGGCCCGCTACATGACCGACCGCAAACTGCCCGACAAGGCGATCGACGTGATCGATGAGGCGGGGGCATCGCAGATGCTTCTGCCCGAGAACAAGCGCAAGAAGGTCATCGGCCAGAAGGAGGTCGAGGCCGTCGTCGCAAAGATGGCACGCATCCCGCCGAAGTCGGTGTCCAAGTCCGACGTCGAGGGCCTGCGCGAGCTGGAGAAGGACCTGAACCGGGCCGTCTTCGGTCAGGACGCGGCGATCGAACAGGTGGCCTCGGCCATGAAGCTGGCCCGTGCCGGTCTGCGCGATCCGCAGAAGCCGATCGGCTCCTTCCTGTTCGCCGGGCCGACCGGGGTCGGCAAGACCGAGGTGGCCAAACAGCTGGCGTCGACCCTGGGCATCGAGATGCTGCGTTTCGACATGTCGGAATACATGGAGCGGCACACGGTCAGCCGCCTGATCGGGGCCCCTCCGGGCTATGTCGGGCATGACCAGGGCGGGCTGCTGACCGACGCCGTCGACCAGCATCCACACGCCGTGGTCCTGCTGGACGAGATCGAGAAGGCCCACCCGGACGTCTACAACATCCTGCTCCAGGTCATGGACAACGGGATGCTGACGGACGCGGTCGGCAAGAAGGTCGATTTCCGCAATGTGGTCCTGATCATGACGACGAACGCGGGTGCCGCCGACAACGCCCGGGCCTCGATCGGCTTCGGGCGCGGCAAGGTCGAGGGCGAGGACGAGAAGGCCATCCAGCGCCTGTTCGCGCCGGAGTTCCGCAACCGTCTGGACGCGGTGGTCTCGTTCAAGTCGCTGCAGCCCGAGGTGATCCGCCAGGTGGTGACCAAGTTCGTCCTGCAGCTGGAAGCCCAGCTGGCGGATCGCAACATCACCATCGAACTGACCGACGACGCGGCCGACTGGCTGGCCAAGAACGGCTTCGACGAACTGTACGGCGCGCGTCCCCTGGCCCGCGTCATCCAGGAAAACATCAAGAAGCCGCTGGCCGACGACATCCTGTTCGGACGTCTGACGCGCGGCGGCCATGTGAGGGTGGAGCTGGTCGACGGCAAGATCGTCTTCGACATCAAGCCCGCCAGCGGCGGACCGGTGAAGGAAACCATCGAGGGCGTGGCGGTCTAGGGAATCGGTCTCTCCCCCATTGGCGAATGCCGATGGGGGAGTGGATCGGCGCGATCAGCGCCGAGACGAGGGGGGCGACTCCGACGGCTGGAGTGGGGGCGACAGCCCAAGCCGGAGATATCACCTCGCCCCCTCCACCACCCGCCAAGCGGCGGGCGGTCCCCCTCCCCATCGCCCAAGAGCGACGGGGAGGAGACTTTCAATCAGTACCGACGGCGGCCCGAGCCGGCCATCAGGAAGGCGATGCCGGCGAGGATGCCGGTGGTCAGAAGCGGCTTGCGACGGGCGAAGTCGAGGCCGGTCCTGACCGGGCCACGCAGGTCTTCGGGGGCGCGGTCTGACAGGGTTTCCAACTGGTCGATGGCGCGGCCGTAGTAGTCGAGGGCCTTGCCCTTGACCTCGTCGAACCTGCCCTCGAGCTGGAGCTTTGTATCGCCGGTCAGGGTGCCGAGGCCGCTTTTCAGCTTGCCGTTCAGGCCGGTGGCGGCGCCTTCGATGCGTTCGTCGGTCATGGGAGGAATCCTTGCAGAATGGTGGGCCGGGGAGGCGTTTCGGGATAGCGCACATCAACCGCTACAGTTCCCCTGACGTCGGTGGTTGCGGGCGGGGCGCGGCAGCCCGATATCTGCACCTCGAAAATGGCGAAACCGGGAACGACGAGATGTTGAGATTCATCCTTCAGGCGGTGGTGACGGCCCTTGGGCTGTGGCTGGCGGCGTATCTTTTGCCGGGGGTGGTGTTCCTGTCGACCGGGTCGTTGATCGCGGCGGCGGTGCTGCTGGGTCTGGTCAACGCCTTTGTGCGGCCGGTGCTGGTGTTCGTGACCTTCCCGCTGACGATCATCACCTTCGGCCTGTTCCTGCTGGTCGTGAACGCGGCGACAATCGGGATCGTGGCGAGCGTCCTCGGCGGGTTCGTGGTCGACGGCCTGTGGGCGGGCGTGGGCGCGGCGGTCGTGACCGGGTTGGTCAGCTGGGTCGCCGGCTCGGCCATTCCCGACGACCGGCGCGCCGCCCGGGATTAACCCGGGCGATATTGACGGCAGGATTTCGCCCGGATAAATCTGTCCTCGATTTCGAGGAGATCCCGTCATGTCCGCCGCCACCATCCAGTCCTGCACCGCCTTCGCCGGCCACCGGCTGATCGCGTCGGGAACGCCGCGCGAGATCGTCGGCGCGGTGAAGTCGGCGGTCGAGGCGGGCGAGAGCGTGCTGGTCTTTGACGATGCCGACGCCCGTCCGGTCGAGTTCGACCTGCGCGGCGACCTGGAGGCCGTGCTGGCGCGCCTGGCACCGCCGGTCGAGGAGGCGAAGCGGGGGCCGGGACGGCCGAAGCTGGGGGTGACGGCGCGCGAGGTCACCCTGTTGCCGCGTCACTGGGACTGGCTGGCCGGCCAGCCCGGCGGCGCGTCGGTGGCGCTGAGGAAACTGGTCGAGGCGTCGCTGAGGGAGGCCGAGGGGCCGGACCGGGTGCGCCAGGGCCGGGAGGCGGCCTATCGCTTCATGACCGCCGTGGCGGGGGACCTGCCGGGCTATGAGGAGGCGACGCGGAGCCTGTTCGCGGGGGATGCGGCGGGGTTCGAGGCGGCGGTGGCGGGGTGGCCGGAGGGGGTGCGAAAATTCGCTTCGCTACAAATTGCGAAGTAAATCGCCGGCTAACGATAAGGGGTTTGCGAACAGGATCCTTCTCGCCAGTCAATTCCATACGACTGGATTGCAGCCAAGATCGCATTTTGCCTGCGCGTAAGATGGTCTCCTGGTCCAGTCATGATGTGACGTAGTCCGATATCCACCTTGGATTTATCTTCAGACGAATCTGAAAGTTTCAATTTGAAGATCGGTACCAGTTCACCGCATCGAATGATAAAATCGTAGCGGCGGTCGGATTTTTTCGAAGCATCCGAGTATATTCTCCACTCTTGTTCTTCGGTGAATCCCGGATGTTTAATAAGCGGGGCGATGCTGACTATTCTCATCATCGTCTGCCAAAATGGATCGAACTTTCCGTTGTCCAGACTTATCGATGCTGGAGTCTCAAAAATTTGAATCAAGTCTTCAATGATCGGGGTGATCATGGAGCGTTGCATTTCAGGCTCGTAGCAAACAAATCCGGTTCTCATGCCGCCAGCCCGGGCAGCGGCTTTCTCCAGCGAATCTACAGAAAAGCCCATAGCATAGCCGCCTGCGCCCCCGTATCCGCGCCACTGACTGAGGACGTCCCTATCTTTGGAAAAGCTGGTTGCGAATATATGGGTCTCTTGGACTTGCTCCTGAGACTTTTCAAACCGGGCGATTAATTCGTCGCGACGAGCAGTTGAAAGACGAGCCGCCTGACTATGGAGAATGGAACGCGCGATTCTCTGAGCGTAGTGTATCTCTTGGCTATCATTCAGGTGATAGACGAGAGTCATCCAGATTTCCTTGGAGTTTAGAACTCCAAGGGCACCAGAACCGTTGGTATAGTGGAATACCAATTGTTCTTCAGCGTTCACCCCACCTTCACCCGCGTCGCGGCCTCCGGCAAGTCTTCCCCGAACGCCCGCTGGTAGAACTCCGCGATCGTCGGCCGTTCCAGCTCGTCGCACTTGTTCAGGAAGGTCAGGCGGAAGCTCAATCCGATATCGCCGCCGAAGATCGTCGCGTTCTGGGCCCAGGTGATGACGGTCCGCGGGCTCATGACGGTCGAGATGTCGCCGTTCATGAAGGCGTTGCGGGTCATGTCGGCGACGCGGACCATGGCGGCGATGGCGCGCTTGCCGTCGGCGGTGTTCCATTCCGGTGCCTTGGCGACCACGATGTCGGCCTCCACGTCGTGGTCGAGATAGTTCAGGGTGGTGACGATGTTCCAGCGGTCCATCTGGCCCTGATTGATCTGCTGGGTGCCGTGATACAGGCCCGAGGTGTCGCCCAGACCGATGGTGTTGGTCGTGGCGAACAGGCGGAACCATTTGTTGGGGCGGATGACGCGGTTCTGGTCCAGCAGGGTCAGGCGGCCCTGGGCCTCCAGCACGCGCTGGATCACGAACATCACATCGGGGCGGCCGGCGTCGTATTCGTCGAAACACAGGGCGATCGGGCGTTGCAGGGCCCAGGGCAGCATGCCCTCGCGAAACTCGGTAATCTGTTTGCCGTCCTTCAGGACGATGGCGTCCTTGCCGACCAGGTCGATGCGGCTGACGTGGCTGTCCAGGTTCACGCGGATCATCGGCCAGTTCAGCTTGGCGGCGACCTGTTCGATATGGGTCGACTTGCCGGTGCCGTGATAGCCCTGGACCATGACGCGACGGTCGAAGGCGAAGCCGGCGCAGATGGCCAGGGTCGTCTGGGGGTCAAACCTGTAGGCCGGATCGGTCTCGGGGACATGGCTGTCGACCGTGTCGAACATGGGCACGATCATGTCGGACTCGATGCCGAAGACCTCGCGCACGGAGACCTTGCGGTGGGGTTCGAACGTCAGCAGCGGATCGGGGGTCGCGTCGAGGAGAGGAGCCATGGGCCTCATCTAGAGGCGCCGCGCGCGCGGCTCAACACGCGCGCGGCCCGGTGCGTCAGTTATTCCGCCGACAGGTCCACCTCGACGTTGCCGCGGGTGGCGTTGGAGTAGGGGCAGACCTGATGGGCTGCCTGGATCAGGGCGTCGATGGTCGCCCTGTCGAGGCCGTGGTCGGTGACCTTGATGGCGATGTCGAGGTTGAAGCCTTCGCCGCGCGTGTTCGGACCGATGCCGACGCTGGTGTGGATCTTCGTGTCGGGACCGACCGGCGTTCCCGCCTTGCCCGAGACCAGACGCAGGGCTCCCATGTAGCAGGCGGCATAGCCGGCCGCGAACAGCTGTTCCGGGTTGGTGCCGGCGCCGCCCTTGCCGCCCATCTCGGCGGGGAGTGACAGCAGGACGTCGATCTTGCCGTCGTCGGTGGCCGAGCGACCTTCGTCGCGACCGCCGCCGGTCGAGGTGGCGTGGGCCTTGTAGAGGATGTTCATGGGAAAGCTCCTGAGTGTGAGGAGCGCTTACGTAGTGTCTCCTCCCTGTCGCGCCAGCGATGGGGAGGTGGATCCGTAGCGAAGCGGAGGAGACGGAGGGGGTCTTGACGGCGGCAAGGCCCCCTCCGTCAGCTCGCAAGAGCTCGCTGCCACCTCCCCGCTGCTGCGCAGCAGGGAGGAGAGCTGGATTCAGGCGGCCAGACCCGCCTTTTTCAGGGTCTTGTAGGCCTTGATGACGCGCTGGAGCTTGGCTTCGGCGCCGCGGTCGCCCTGGTTAAGGTCGGGGTGGAAGCGTTTCAGCAGCTCGTGATAGCGCGCCTTGATGCCCGGCTTGTCGGTCCGGAGGTCCAGATCGAGGTCGGCCAGGGCCTGGCGTTCCAGCTTGCCGATTCGCAGGGTGTCTTCCTCGTTGACCGCCTGTTCGCGGACACGGCGACCGAACAGGCCGAAACTGTCCTGCCACGACCCTGCGGCGCCTTCTGCCCGGGTCGTGCCCATCTTCGAGGCGAAGGCGGCGGCTTCACGCGAGTTCTTTCCGGCCTTCATCTCCCAGGTGGGACGGCCGCCGGTCATGGCCTCGTTTTCCTTGGCCGCCCGGACCTGGGCCTCGTTCATGCCGGCATAGAAATTCCAGCCCTTGTTGTACTCGGCGGCGTGCGGCTGGCAGAATTCGTAGAAGTCGTTCAGCCGCTCGCGCGACTTCGGCGCCCTGGCCGTCGCGGCCTTCAGACAATCGGGCCAGTCGCACGGCTTCTCGCCGGGCTTGAGGCGCAGGACATCGGCCTCGGCTTCGGCTTCTTCGCCGGCCTTGGGCGGTTTGATCCGCATGTCCTTGAAACGGGGTTTGTAATCGAATGACGCTGGCATTGACCCCAGTGTAGGGTCGAATTGGTCACCATCAAGGAAACCGACATGCCGGAAGGCCGTATCGCGTCGATTATGCGGGAAAAACTGACAGCCGCGTTCCAGCCGACACGGCTGGAGCTCGAAGATGACAGCGCCAGGCACGCCGGACACCATCACGAAGGCGGAATGGACGCGAAGCCGGGCGGCGAAAGCCACTTCAATCTGACCATCGTGTCACAGGCCTTCGCGGGCGTCGGACGGGTGCAGCGGCAGCGCGCCGTCACCGCCGTGCTGGCGGAGGAGCTGGCCGGACCCGTGCACGCCCTGTCGATCAGGACCCAAACGCCCGATGAAACCGGTGATTGAGGCGAAATCGGCGTTCACTTCGTCTTAGAAGGTTCGTCATAGCGTTGCGTCTGTTCGTTTTTGGGACGTTGGGGGACGTATGGTCGGGTCCGAGGATATAGGTAAAAGCCTCGACTCGGGTCGGTCGGCGGGTGTCAGCGCCAGCGAGGCCGCCCAGGCCCTGACCGCGATTCTGCAAACCCAGTATCTGCGCTACATCATCATCGGCAGCTGGGCGATCGGCCTGCTGGGCACGGTCGGCTGGGTCGAGGCCATCGTCTGGTTCATCGGCACGGTCGGCGCCGGCGCGATCCGCGGCAGGGTCGAAAAGAGCATGACGGGTCGGGTCGATGCGGGCTGGGGCCTGGTGTTCCCCGCCGTCGCCACCGTGACCACCGCCGCCTGGGCCTCCGCGCCCCTGCTGGCGTGGTTCTCGGGCCATCCGTTCGGGCATCCGCTGGCCGTGGCCCTGCTGGTCAGCGGCTATGTGCTCGTGTTCGCCCAGCTTAGAAGCTCGCCGAAACAGGCGATGGTGATCTCGTCGCCCTATACAATGGCGGCGGTGATCATCGCGGCCAGCCTGTGGGGCGGGCCGCTGTTCTGGCCGTTCGTGGCCATCCTGCCCTTCACCGGGGCCGGCATGTTCGTTCTGGTGACCATGACCATGCTGCGCGAGGAGCGGATTCGCGCCTTCCAGGAGCATCAGGCCCACCTGATCGAGGAGCTTCAGACCGCTCGCGACAAGGCCGACGCCGCCAGCCAGGCCAAGTCGAACTTCCTCGGCGTGATCTCCCACGAGTTGCGCACCCCGATGAACGGCGTGCTCGGCGCGGCCCAGTTGCTGGGCGCGACGCGGCTGGAGACGACGCAGCGGGAATACCTTTCGATCATCCGCAACTCGGGCGACAACCTGCTGAGCCTGCTGAACGACATCCTCGACATGACCAAGATCGAGGCGGGCAAGATGACGTTCGAGATGATCGACGTCTCGCTCGATGACCTGCATCGCCGCGTGACGGGCCCGTTCGTGGCCCAGGCAGCGGCCAAGGGGCTGGAGTTCCGCTCTACCTTCGTCGGCGAGACCCCGGCCGTGGTGAAGGGCGATCCCCTGCGCGTATGCCAGGTGCTCCAGAATCTGCTTTCGAATGCGGTGAAGTTCACTGACGCCGGTGTGGTCGAGTTCCGCACCGAATCAACCCGCATCAACGACCGCCGGGTGGCCTTCGCCTTCTCGGTGACCGACAGCGGTTCGGGCATCGCCGAGGGCGATCTCGAACGCCTGTTCCAGCCCTTTACCCAGGCCGACGTCTCGTCGACCCGCCGGTTCGGCGGCACGGGTCTGGGTCTGACCATCGCGCGGCGCATGGCCAACATCATGGGCGGCGACATCACCGTGACCTCAACGGTCGGGCGGGGCTCGACCTTCACCCTCGTGGTCGAGGCGGACGTGGTCGAATGGGACGCGGTGATCGAGGCCGAGGCCCTCGACGCCGAGGTCGGCGACGGGCAAAGCCTGAACGTGCTGGTGGTCGAGGATCACCCGGTCAACCGCATGATCCTGGAAGCCTGGCTGGGTTCGGCCGGCCACTGCACCGCCACCGCCGAGAATGGCCAGATCGCCGTCGATATGGCGAGCCAGAACCGGTTCGACCTGATCATCATGGACGTCAACATGCCGGTCATGGACGGTCTGAGCGCGACCCGGCTGATCCGCACCAGAGGCGTCAACGCCGATACGCCGATCGCCGTCCTGTCCGCCTCGGCGCGGAATGAGGACCACGAGGCGGGCCTGGAAGCCGGGGCGGACGCCTATCTGAACAAGCCGATCGACTTCGCCGGCCTGGCCCAACTGATGCAACGCGTGCGCGGCGGCCGGTCCGGCCTGCGGTCGCCGGCCGAAATCGACGAAACTGCGGCGGCCGCATGAACCTGACATGAGCGGCGTCGTTCAGACGTGGCTCAAACGCGAGATCCTAGTGTGGGGGCAAGTCGGAAGTCCCCGACCACCAGGAGAGTTCGCCTTGAAGACGTTCACCACAGCCGCACTGGCCGCCCTGATCGCCGCCGGTTCCATGGGCGTCGCCTCGGCTGCCGACGCCCAGTCGCGCTACGAGCGCAATGACCGTCAGGAGCAGCATCACGACCGCCGCGATGATCGGTCGGACCGCCGTGACGACCGTCAGGAATGGCGTCAGGACAATCGCGACAACCGCCGCGATGATCGCTGGGACCGTCGTGATGACCGTCAGGAATGGCGCCGGGACAACCGGGACGACCGTCGCGAATATCGTCAGGAAGTCCGCGCCTACGAACGCTGGCAGCGGTCGGAGCGTCGCTACAACGCCGGCCGCTACAGCCCGCCGCGCGGCTATCAGGTCCGTCAGTGGAGCTATGGCCAGCGCATGCCCGGCTACTATTCTCGCGGATATGTCTTGAACGACTACAACCGATACGGCCTGCGCGCGCCGCCCCGTGGATACCAGTATGTCCGCAGCGGCAATGACGTGGTCCTGGCCGCCGTCGCCGGGGGTCTGATCACCGCCGTCATCGCGGGACTGTTCAACTAGGATTCGCCCTGCGTCGGCGTTCGGCACCGCGTGGTTTTGGTACTGGCCTGCCGCGCTTTCGCGCGACTTAGGGCCGGTGCGCCGGTCACCGAATTCGCCCCGGGGGGAGACCTCCGGGGCGTTTTCGCGTTTGGTGTTGGCCCACCCCTACGAGGATGAATGCGCGCCTTCGCCGAACTGCTGGACCGCCTGGCGCTGACCGGGTCGCGGAACGCCAAGCTGGTGTTGCTGAGGGACTATCTGCGCGCCACGCCCGATCCGGACCGGGGCTGGGCCCTGGCGGCGCTGACGGGCGAACTGGTGTTCGACGCCGCCAAGCCGGCGATGATCAGGAAGGCCGTGGAGGCCCGCGTCGATCCGGTCCTGTTCGGCTGGTCCTATGACTATGTCGGCGACCTGGCCGAGACTGTGGCCCTGATCTGGCCGGCCGACCCGGCGTACCGACCGAACCGGGAGCCGGACCTGGGCGAGGTGGTCGATGCGTTGACCCGGGCGAAGCGCGGCGAGGTTCAGGGGCTGATCGAGGGCTGGCTGGACGCCCTGGTGCCGAAGGGGCGGTGGGCACTGCTGAAGCTGGTGACCGGCGGGATGCGGGTCGGACTGTCGGCGCAGCTGGCGCGGACGGCGGTCGCGATGATGCGGCCGGAAACGGTCACCGACGCGCCGGAGCCGGACGGCGGGGAGGCAACGACGGCGCTGGAGCCTCTGACCGCTGCCGACATCGTCGAGGTCTGGCATGCGGTGAAGCCGCCCTACGCAGAACTGTTCGCCTGGGTCGAGGGGCGGGCCGAACGGCCGGACACCGAGGCACCGGGCCGGTTCCGTCAGGTCATGCTGGCTGTCGCCATCGACGAGGCGGTGGACTTCGACAGGCTCGATCCCGCCGACTACGCCGCCGAATGGAAGTGGGACGGTATCCGGGTCCAGGCGGTGCGCGAGAACGGGGTGGCGCGGCTCTACTCGCGCCACGGCGACGAGGTGACGGGCGCCTTCCCCGACCTGATGAACGCCCTGACCTTCGAGGGGGCGATCGACGGAGAACTGCTGGTCTTGCGCGACGGCGTGGTCGCGTCGTTCGGGGAACTGCAGCAGCGGCTGAACCGCAAGACCGTCGATGCGAAGCTGATGGCCGCCTTCCCGGCGTCGCTCTATGCCTACGATCTGCTGGGCGAGGCGGGGAAGGACCTGCGCGGCCTGCCGCTGAGAGGGCGCCGGGCGAGGCTGGAGGCGGTGGTCGCCGGACATACCGGTGAGCGGCTGCATTTGTCGCCACTGGTCGATTTCGACAGTTGGGAAGGTCTGGGCCTGCTGCGCGCCGACCCGCCGGTGGGGGCGGCGGCCGAGGGGCTGATGCTGAAGCGGTGGGACAGCCCCTATGTCGCCGGGCGACCCAAGGGGCCGTGGTTCAAGTGGAAGCGCGACCCGCACACGGTCGACTGCGTGATGATGTACGCCCAGCGCGGGCACGGGAAACGATCGAGCTTCTATTCCGACTACACCTTCGGGGTGTGGACGCCGGAGGGGACGTTGACGCCGGTGGGCAAGGCCTATTTCGGCTTCACCGACGAGGAACTGAAGCAACTCGACAAGTTCGTTCGCGATCACACGGTGGAGCGGTTCGGCCCGGTCCGGTCAGTCAGGGCCGAGCGTGAGTTCGGCCTGGTGCTGGAAATCGCTTTCGAAGGCCTGCAACGGTCGCCGCGGCACAAGTCCGGGGTCGCCATGCGCTTCCCCCGCGTCAGCCGTATTCGCTGGGACAAGCCGGCGCGGGAGGCCAATACGCTGGACGATGTGATGGACTTGCTGGACTCGCTGGAGGGCGGCGGCGGTCGGGTGGGGAAACCGGCTCCGGAATAGGCGGGGTTTCAAATCGCACCTGAAGCGTTAGACCCCGCTCATGTCTTCAGGCGCCGCCACTCTCGACTCCCTCGTTGCCACGGTGTTCGCGGCGCGCTGGACGAAGTCCGGGGACGACTGGCAGGCCCGGGCGGATGTCTTCCAGGCCGCGAAGGAGGCGCTGGACGCCGCCGGGATCGAGATTCCGTTCCCGCATCAGGTGGCCGTGCCCTATGGCGACGAGGACGCGCCCATGCCGAAGGCGGTGGAGGGGCGGCACGGTTTGCGCGGCCGGACGAATCCCCGCAGCGCCGGTTTCCAGACCCACCCCGACGAAGACCAGAACGAGGCCTGATCCGCGATGCGCTACGACTTTGGATCGGACAATACGGCCGGTATGGCGCCGGCCGCCCTGCAAGGGCTGATCGAGGCCAATGCCGGGTTCGTCCGCGCCTATGGGGCGGATGACGTCACGGCCCGCGCGGCCGATCAGATCCGGCGCAGGCTGGATGCGGACGCCGAAATCCGGTTCGTCTTCTCCGGCACGGCGGCCAACGCCATCGCCCTGTCGATGCTGGCCTGGCCGCATGAAGCCGTGATCGCCCACAACGCCGCCCACGTCTGCACCGACGAGACCGGCGCGCCCGGCTTCTTCGGCCAGGGCGTGGGCCTGATCGGCCTGCCGGGCCTGTCCGGCAAGATCGACCAGAAGGCGCTGGAAGCCGCGCTGGAGGAACCCGAGGTCGGACATCGCCAGCCGCCGGCGGCCCTGTCGCTGACCCAGTCCACGGAGTACGGCACGGTCTATACCGAGGAAGAGCTGCGCCACCTGATCGAACCGGTGAAGGCGCGGGGATACGGCGTGCACCTGGACGGCGCCCGACTGGCCAATGCGGCGGCGGCCGGGTTCGACCTGACCCGGATCGCGCGACTGGGCGTCGATGTGCTGGTGTTCGGCGGCGCCAAGGCCGGAGGGCTGTGCACCGAAGCCATCGTGATGTTCGACAAGTCTTTGGCCCGGCGCGTGGACAACCGCCTGAAACAGGCCGGCCAGACCGCGTCCAAGGGGCGGTTCCTCGCCGCGCCCTTCCTGGGGATGCTGGAAACCAACGCCTGGGAGGACGGAGCCGCCCACGCCAACCTGATGGCCCAACGGCTGGCGGCCGGCATTGTCACGCGCTCGCCCTATGTGCTGGCTCACCCGGTCGAGGCCAACGCCGTCTTCGTGCGGATGCCGCCCAAGGCGCATGCGAAGCTCAACGCCCTGGGCTGGGCCTGCTACCGCTTCGACGACGGGTCGGTCCGGTTCGTCTGTTCCTGGGCGACCGGGGAAGCGGCGGTGGATGAAGTCATCGAGGCCATCGCAGGCCTTTCGTGAGCCACCGACGCAGTCCATATCCACGCCATGGCGCGTGGTGAACGATCGGGACAACGGGGCGGCGGTGGCGGCATGGAGGCGAAGGCGCTGAGCGCCGGCGTTGCGACCGAACCGCCGGCCGATCCCGCGACGATCCCGGCGCTGATGGATCTGATCCGGCTGGTGGGGCGATCCGGCGCGCCGCAGCTCCGACTGAGACTGGTCGTTTCGATCCTGCTGACCATCGTCGGCAAGGCGTTGGGCGTGCTGGCGCCGCTGGTGCTGGGGGCGGCGGTCAATCATCTGGCGGCCGGTCAGCCGACGGGAGTATCGATCGGGCTCGGGTTCGCCGGCTTCGCGGTCGGTTGGGCCATAGTGCGGTTCCTGTCGTCAGCGTCACCGCAGCTGTCGGACGTGGTGTTCGCCCCCGTGCGGGCGGCGGCGCAGCGGACCGCGGCGACGGAGACCTTCGCCCACGCGCTGAGCCTGTCGCTGGACTTCCATCAGACCAAGCGGTCCGGGGCCCTGTCGCGGACGGTGGACCGCGGATCCCGCTCAGTCGACTTCCTGCTGCGTATCCTGGCGTTCAACCTCGTGCCGACAGGGCTGGAACTGATCCTGGCCGCCGCTGTGCTGGGCGGCGCCTATGACTGGCGGTTCGCGGCCGTCGCCGTGGTGGTGGTGATCGTCTACACGGTCTTCACCTTCTCGATCTCCAACTGGCGGATCGAGCATCGACGGACGATGAACACGGCCGATACCGAGGCCGCCGGCCAGGTCGTGGACGCCCTGATCAACTATGAGACGGTGAAGTCGTTCGGGGCCGAGACGCGGGCGGCGCTCGGCTATGACCGGGCCTTGGGTGCCTACAACGCCGCGGCGCTGAAGGCCAACAGTTCGCTGGCCCTGCTGAACGCGGTCCAGGCCCTGATCATGAATGTGGGTCTCGGCGTCATGGCCGTGATGGCCGGGTTCGAGGCGGCGGCCGGGCGGATGGGACCGGGCGACGTGACGGCGGCGGTGCTGATCCTGATCTCGCTCTATGCACCGCTGAACATCCTCGGCTTCGCCTATCGGGAAATCCGCCAGTCCTTCATCGACATGGAGGAGATGCTGAAGGTCACGCGCCAGACGCCGCAGGTCGCCGATGTGCCGCACGCACAGGATCTCTTGCGGCCCGAGGGGCAGAACGGCGGGGCGCTGGCGTTCGAGGACGTGTCCTTCCGCCACGACGCGCGGGCCAACGGGCTGGAGGACGTGTCGTTCACGGTGCGGCCGGGGACCACGACAGCGCTGGTCGGACCGTCAGGCTCCGGCAAGTCGACGATCGTCAAGCTGGCGTTGAGGCTGCTGGACCCGCAGGTCGGACGCGTGGTGATCGACGGGTCCGACGTGCGCAACGTGACCCAGGCCTCTCTGCGCCGGGCGGTGGCCCTGGTTCCACAGGACGTCGCTCTGTTCAACGACACCCTGACCACAAACATTGCGTTCGCCCGTCCGAACGCGACGGAGGCCGAGGTCTGGGCGGCGGCCGAGGCGGCCGAACTGGCGGACTTCATCCGGAGTTTGCCTGACGGGATGCAGACGCGGGTCGGTGAGCGCGGCCTCAAACTGTCGGGTGGTGAGCGTCAGCGGGTCGGCATTGCCCGGGCGCTGCTGGCCGATCCGGGCATTCTGATCCTGGATGAAGCGACCAGTGCCCTCGACAGCCGGACAGAGGCGGCGATCCAGAAGACGCTGCGCAAAGCCAGGGCCGGGCGCACCACCCTGGTGGTCGCTCACCGCCTGTCCACCATTGCTGACGCCGAACAGATCCTGGTGCTGAAGGCCGGGCGCATCGTCGAGCGTGGAGCCCACCACGAGCTGGTCGCGCGGGTTGGCGGCGAATACGCAGCCCTCTGGCGCAAGCAGACGCGCGGGGCGCGGCCGGAAGTCACCCGGGTCTGAAGGTCAGTCGCGGGGCGACAGTTTACGCGCCAGCATGGCGTCGATCCCGTCGCGGACCTGCCGACGCTGGTCGCAGGCCTCCGCCGGCAATGCCATCAGCAGGGCCAGGGCCCCTGCGTAAACCGCCGGGACCCGCCAGTCGAACGGGCGCTCCGCAGAGACATCGACGACAAGATCACAAAGGCCCGCGGCGACGACGCAAACATCATCAAGCTCGAACAGGCCGGCCTTATTGATGATCGTGGCGGCGTGGAAGTAGACTTTCTCAAGTGTTTCGGACGGATCGTGTGGCCGCGGCTGGTCTATGATCTTAAGGGCGGCGATATGCTCCTCGATCCGCCGCACGGCCTCATCTCTATAGGGCTCGATATTCGCCGCTGCCTGTTTCAGGGCGACCTCCGCCGTCAAACCTCCGGGCATGTCGATCATGAGCGACATGCGAGAAGGCGTTTGCCTGTGCAGGCGGACGACCATCAGGGTGCGCCACCCTGGGCCTGCGAGGGGCGCGCAATCGTCTCGGCTCTCGAGACCCTGCGATCGGCCCCAGGGAACGGGATGATCCGGACCCGCCGATCCGGCCCGAAATAGTCTGTCAACTCAATGAAGGGCCGCAGATCCCGGGCTGCCCAAAGGATGCGGTTCAGAAGGGTTCGGGGACTGAAGGGTTTGATCAGGACAAGGCTGGCACCACAGTCCCGGACAAGGGTCAGGCCGGATGGGCGCATATGGGCCGCTGTCATGATCACCGGGACGAAGGCGTTGTCCTCGACAGCCGATCGCCTCAGCCATTTGACCAGGCCGTAGCCGCCGATTCCCGGAAGATCGCAATTGACGAGAACCAGATCGACGGAACGTTCAACCAGGATCGCCTTGGCCTCGTCCGGTGTCCGGCAGATGCATCGAGTGCGAATGCCCAGCCCGCCAAGGAGGCTGGACGTCAGTTCGAGGACGAACGGAGACTCCTCCACGACCATTGTGACGGCGCCCGTCAGATTGATCGTGGCGTTCTCACGCAGGACACTGCTGGTCTGGGCCGACACTCATCACCATCATAGCTGGTATACCGCACACGAATCGATTGTATTCGACTTCGTTGATCGGTGGAACCGCAGCCTTCAGGATCGGCCGATGGCGTAAAAGCGGTCGGCGCGTTGCTTCCGCAACGCTGCGGGAGTGAGCGGTACAAGGGCCTGCAGTTCATCCCATACGGCGTCGCCGACGGCCCGCATCGCAGCCTCGGGATCTGCGTGCGCCCCGCCGACGGGCTCGGGAATGATCCGGTCGACGATCTTCATCGCCAGCAGGTCGGGGCCGGTGATCTTCATGGCGTTGGCGGCGTCCTTCGCCCGCGCCCCGTCGCGCCACAGGATGCCGGCGGCGCCCTCCGGCGAGATCACCGAATAGATCGAGTGTTCGAGGATCAGCACACGGTTGGCGGCGGCCAGGGCGATGGCGCCGCCGGATCCGCCTTCACCCGTGACCGTGGCGATCATTGGCGTGCCCAGGATCAGGCCGCGCTCGGTCGAGCGGGCGATGGCCTCGGCCTGGCCTCGCTCCTCGGCGCCCAGGCCCGGATAGGCGCCGGCGGTGTCGACGAAGGTCAGGACCGGCAGGCCGAACCGGTCGGCCATGTCCATCAGGCGCACGGCCTTGCGATAGCCTTCGGGCCGCGCCATGCCGAAATTGTGGGTCAGGCGGGTGGCGGTGTCGTGGCCCTTCTCATGGCCCATGACGACGACGGCCTGGCCGCGGAAGCGGGCGAGACCGCCGAGGATGGCCTGGTCATCGCCGAATTGGCGGTCGCCCCGCAACTCGACATAGTCGCTGAACAGGGCGTCGAGGTAGTCGATAAAGTGCGGGCGCTGGGGGTGGCGGGCGACCTGGGTCTTCTTCCAGGGGTCCAGCTCGGCATAGGTCTTCCTGCGAAGCTGCTCGGCCTTTTTACGCAGGCCGTCGATCTCGGTCTCGAACGAGCCGGAGGTGGCCGACAGCAGGCCGAGCTCCTCGATCTTGGCCTCGAGTTCGGCGATCGGCTTTTCGAATTCGAGATAGTGGGTGGCCATGAGGCGTCCGGAAGGGGCGGGCGAAACGGCCCTGTCGCAAGGCGGCGGAACCTAGAGAGGTCAAGGCGCGGGGGCAAGCGGGGGTTCAGGAGAACAGAGGTCGATGCGGCGCGTTATCCCGATGGCGTCGAGGAAGGCCTCGTCGTGGCTGACGACCAGAAGCGCGCCGTCATAGGCTCTCAGGCCCGCCTCCACCGCCTCGATCGAGTCGATGTCGAGATGGTTGGTCGGCTCGTCCAGGATCAGGAAGGGCGGCGGCGTGGGCCCACCGAGCACGCAGGCGAGGCCGGCGCGGAGCCTCTGGCCGCCGGACAGGTCGGCGACGGTCCGGAGCGCGGCGTCGGCGCGGAACATGAAGCGGGCGAGGGCGGCGCGGCAGCCGTTCTCGTCCACGTCCGGGTGCAGACGGCGGAAATTGTCGCGGATCGACAGGGCAGGATCGAGCACGGCGACCTGCTGGTCCAGCATGGCAGCAGGCGTGGACAGCCGGACGCTGCCCGACGTAGGGGAGAGGGCGCCGATGATCAGGGCGAGCAGTGTGGTCTTGCCGGAGCCGTTCGGACCGGTGATCGCGACACGTTCGGGACCGGCGATGCGCAGGGACAGGCCGATCAGGACGGGGTGGCCGGGGACATAGCCGGCGATCACCCTGTCGAGGGCCAGGATCTCCCGGCCGATGGGCAGGCCGGTCGGGGGCAGGGTCACGCTCAGAGGTTGGAGCACCTCAATCCGTTCACGGACGATTGCAGCGTCGCCCTCGGCCTGTTCGCGTCGGCGTTCGACCAGGCGGGCATTCTCGCCGCCGGTGTCCTCGGCACGGTCCTTGCGCAGGCCTAGAAGGATTTTCGGCTGGCCGCCGCGCGCGGCACCCATGCGCCCGGCCCTGTCGGTGCGGGCCTTGCGTTCGGCGGTCTGCCGGGCCGTGCGGGCGAGGTCGTTCAGCCGCTTGTCGGCGTCGGCGAGGTCGCGCTGCACCGCCTGAAGCTCCAGCGCCTTGCGGGCGCGATACGCCGGCCAGTTCCCGCCGTAGCGGGTCGCGCCGAGGGTGGTCAGCTCGACGATGGCGTCCATCGTCTCCAGCAGTTCCCGGTCGTGGCTGACCACGATGGCTCCGGATCGCCACTCGGCCAGCAGGTCGATCACCGCCTGTCGCCCTTCGCGGTCGAGGTTGTTGGTCGGCTCGTCGAGGATCAGCCAGTCCGGCTCTTCGAACAGCAGGGCTGCGAGACCGGCGCGGGTGCGCTGGCCGCCGGACAGGGTTGCGAGGCGGGTCGCCGGCGTCGCGTCGAGCTTCAGCCGGCCGAGGGCCGAGGCGATACGCGCCTCCAGCGTCCAGTCGGCCTGCGCCAGGTCGTCGGCGTCGGCCAGCCCCGCCTCGGCACGGGCGAGGAGGGCGAGGGCGTCCGTTGCATCGAACAGGTCGGCGACGGTCTCGGCCTCACCGAACTGGACCGTCTGGCGCAGAAGGGCGACGCGGCCCTTGACGGTCACGGTCCCGGCCTGAGGCTTCAGACGGCCGTCGATGAGGCGCAGGAGGGTGGTCTTGCCCACGCCGTTGCGACCGACGAGCCCGGTGCGTTCAGGCCCGAAGGCGAGGTTGAGGTCGGAGAAGAGAGGCGATCCGCCGGGCGGTGCCCAGGCGAAATCGTGCAGAACGATGGAGGCGGACATGGCTTTCCCGATGCAAGGCTTCGAAGGGCGGTTGCGGTCGGGAAGGGATCACATGGTCGGCGCGGGTCTTCGTCTGGGGTTGAGCCTCACAGGCTAGGGGAGGGGCGGGGCGGGATCAAGGCTGTGGCGGATTGGCGGTCGCCGCCGGTGCACTGACCTTCGAGACCCTGCGCGCGAACGTGACCGCGCCCGTTGTGGCTACCGTGAAGCGATAGGCTTCGTTGACGCCTGCCTTGCCGGAATGGGTGAAGGCCAGCACCCGCTCGCCGTCGGTGCGGATGTGCACGATGCCGAAATTGGTGCGCTCGAAGGCGAAGAAGGTGTCGCCGGGTGGGCGGTCGAGGGTGGCGTTCCCGCGCGTCTTGAAGAAGGCGACCAACTCGGTACAGAAGATCACGGCGGGCGACGACCGCGATGCCTTGCCCAGGGCCGCCATCAGGGTGGCACGGGGATGGATGTATTCCTTGGTCTCGTTCTCGTCGCCTGACGAGATCATCGACACGACCGGCCCGACCTCATGCAGGAAGGCCAGATCGAAGTCGTGCGAGCCGTGGTGCGGGGTCTTGAAGATCTCGGCGCGCAGGGAGGCGTTGGGCAGGGCTTCCCTCAGCATCTGCATGGCCTCCTGGTTCATGTCGCCGGTGAACAGGAATCGGACATTGCCGTAGCGCAGGCGGAACGCGATGGAATGGCCGTTGATGGTGTGGGACACCGACATCGTTGAGGACGGCGTTCGGTCGGGATCGCCCAGTTCAATATTCGCGTCATTCGGCGGGGCGCCCAGTCCGAGCAGCGCGGGCTTGCCGCCGACATCCCGGGTGATCGGCCCCAGCACCTCGACGTCAAGGTTCGGCTCCCGCAGGAAATCGAAGGCGCCGTCCGTGTGGTGGTCCAGCCGATGAATGGCGATCGCAGCGCCGGGCTCCAGGGCCCCCAGTCGGGTGTTCCAGGTCTGGAGCGTGCGCTTCCACTTCAGGAACGGCGCGTTCATCTCCGCGTCCGGCACGGCGAGCAGGTCATCGTGCAGATCGACGCACCAGGTCCGGCCGTCGGCCTTGACCGTCGGCCCCAGCCTTTCCTTCTCCGGCACGCTCGAGCCCCGCTTGACCAGACCGTTGTGCAGCACGCGGCGCGTGGTGGCGAACAGGCGTTTCCTCGGTTCCGAATGGGTCTCCGACGCCAGGATTTCGCTCAGGCCGTCGAAGTGGTCGGCATCGCCATGGGTGACCAGGATGGCGTCGAACACGATCGGCTCGGTGGCGCTGGAGCCCCGGAAACGGGCGGCGACATGGCGGGCGAACAACTGGTTGTCGCCGCCGTCGATCAGGACGCGCTTGCCGCCCGGCGTCTCCAGCACAAGGCCGTCGCCCTGCTGCACATCGACCATCGACAGGCGCAGGATCGGTGTGTCGCGAAGCGCGGCCGAGCCCTTGACGCGGCCCTCGGTCGGGACGCCGTTGCGAGTGAAGCGGATGCGCCGGGTCTCTGCGCCGGCCGGTTCGAGCGGTTCGACCGCGTCGCCCCAATAGAGCTGGAAGGCCGTCCGCTCGCCGTCGATACGGACATCGACGATGTCGTCGTCAAGGAAGTGGGTCACGCGCTGTCTCCGTCGAGGTCAGGGAACGCGAACTGGAACCACCTTGGGCTGTATGTGCGACGTTCTCGTGTCAGTCCTCCCGCGCCAGGGGATGGTGCCGGTTGACCACCTGCGTCAGGCGATCGGTCGCCACGTGGGTGTAGATCTGGGTCGTGGCGATGTCCGCGTGGCCGAGCAGGGTCTGGACGACGCGGAGGTCGGCGCCGCCCTCCAGCAGGTGGGTGGCGAAGGCGTGGCGCAGGACGTGGGGGCTGACGCGGGCGGGGTCGATGCCGGCGTCGAGCGCAGCCTGATCCAGCATCTGGGCGAACCGGCGCGGGGTCAGGTGGCTGGCGGTCGTGCCCGAGGGGAAGAGCCAGGGGCTGTCGGGGGCCTTATCGGGGCGTGCTGCGTCGCGGACGATCAGCCAGGCCTTCACGGCTTCCCGCGCCGAGCTGTTGAGGGGGGCGAGCCGCTCCTTGCCACCCTTGCCGCGCACGATCAGCCAGGCGGGATCGCGGCGGACGGCCTCGACGCGCAGGGCCAGCAGCTCAGACACGCGCAGGCCGGAGGCATAGGCCAGTTCGACGAGCGTGATCATGCGCACGCCCGAGGCACCGTCGCGGGCCGCGGAGACTGTCAGCAGGCGGACGACCTCGTCGCGACCGAGCGTGCGGGGCAGGGAGCGACCCTGTTTCGGCGCGTCGAGGCGGCGGGACGGATCGTCCGTGCGCCAGCCCTCGCCGAGGGCGAACCGGTAGAACTGGCGCAGAGACGAACGACGGCGCGCGGCCGTGGCGGCGGACAGGCCCCGGGTCGACAGACCGGCGAACCAGGCCTCGATGGCGGTCTCGTCGGCGCCCATGAGGCCGCCGCCGCCGAGAGAGGCTTCCGCATCGGCGAGGTCGCGGGCGTAGGCGCTCAGGGTGTGGGGCGAGGCGTCCCGCTCGACGGCCATCATCTCCAGGAAGGCTTCGACCTGTGGCGTGGTCATGGGGGCGTGATCATCGCGTGGAAGCGGTCCCTGGGCGCTGGCGAGCGGCGACGCTTGGTGTAGAGACTGAAGCGACCATGGCTTGCCTTAACTCCTCCCGCCGAGACCGACTGTGAGCGCCAGACCTGCGGCCGCCGCGATTCCCGTGCCGGCCCGTACCATAGCGCTGGTCGGGCTCATGGGCGTGGGCAAATCGACCGTGGGTCGCCGGCTGGCGCAGCGGCTGGGTCTGCCCTTCGTCGATGGCGATGACGCGATCGAGACGGCGGCGCGGATGACCGTCTCCGAGATCTTCGTTCAGCTGGGAGAAGCCGAGTTCCGGGCGGGGGAGGCGCGGGTCATGCGCCGCCTGCTGGAAGGGCCGCCCATCGTGCTGGCGACCGGCGGCGGTGCCGTCCTGAACCCCGAGACGCGTGAGCTGATGAAGGCCCATGCGACCTCGGTCTGGTTGAGGGCCGACCTGAGTATCGTGGCGCAGAGGGTGCAGCGCCGTGACACGCGGCCCCTGTTGCGTGGCAAGGATCCCCTCGTCGCGCTGAAGGCGATGGCCGAGGTGCGCTACCCCCTTTACGAGGCGACGGCCGATGTTGTCGTGGACGTCGGCGCAGGGGCGCACGCCCAGGCGGTGGAGGCGATCCTCTCGGCGCTGAACGAGTACTGGACAAGCGGAGCGACGGCATGAAGACGGTTTCGGTCTCCGGCGCGTCGTTCGCGACCTATGACGTGGTGGTCGGACGCGGGTTGCTGGCCGAGGCCGGCGCGCGGATCGCACTGATCGCGCGCGGGCGCACTGTAATCGTCTCGGATGAGACGGTGGCGGCGATCCACGGGCCGGCGCTGCAGGCCTCGCTGGCGGGGGCGGGTGTGCGGTCGGAGATCGTGGCCGTCCCTGCGGGCGAGGCGTCGAAGTCCTTCGCCGAGCTGGAGCGGCTGATGGACCGGCTGCTGGCGGCCGGACTGGATCGCAAGGATGTGGTCGTGGCCCTGGGCGGCGGCGTGGTCGGCGATCTGGCCGGTTTGGCGGCGGCCCTCTACATGCGGGGAATCGACTTCGTGCAGGTCCCGACGACCCTGCTGGCCCAGGTGGACTCATCGGTCGGCGGCAAGACGGCGATCGATACGCCGCGCGGCAAGAACCTGGTCGGTGCCTTCCACCAGCCCAGGCTGGTGCTGGCCGATATCGACGTGCTGGCGACCTTGCCGGAGGTGCAGTTACGCTCCGGCTGGGCCGAGGTGCTGAAACACGGGCTGATCTGCGACACGGGGTTCTTCGACTGGCTGGCCGGCGAGGGCGCGGACGGCGTGCGCGGCGATCCGGCGGCGCTGGAACGGGCCGTTGTGCGCTCGGTCGAGATCAAGTCCGCCATCGTCGGCGAGGACGAGAAGGAGGCGGGCCGGCGCGCCCTGCTGAACCTCGGTCACACCTTCGGCCACGCCATCGAGGCCGAACTGGGCTTCGAGGCGGCGGCGCTGGCGCACGGCGAGGCCGTGGCGCTCGGCTGCTGCATGGCGTTCCGGTTCTCGGTGCGACAGGGGTTGTGCGCGGTGGCGGACGCCGAACGGGTCGAGGCCGTCATCGCGGCGGCAGGCCTGCCGACGCGGCTGGGGCAGGCCGGGGTGTTCGAAGCAGATCGCCTGATCGCTCTGATGGCCGGGGACAAGAAGGCCGAGGCCGGGGGGATCACCCTGGTCCTCGCGCGCCGGATCGGTGACGCCTTCGTGCAGAAGTCCGTCGATGCGGGCGAACTGGCGGCCTTCCTGCGGGAAGTGGGCGCGGCCTAGTCGATCGCCCGGCACTCCGTCGGCTGACGGCCGTCGGCGGTCCAGGTGGCGCGGATGCCCTTGCCGCGCAGCTCATGGGCGCTGGCCTTGTACCAGATGCCGTCGGCCGCCCGTTCCTGATACAGATCGACCGCTTCACCGCTGGAGTTGCGGACCGTGGCCATGGCGCGCGGATTGTCGAAATCGACCGACAGCCGCTCCCCGTTATCGCACAGATAGACGGTGCGGATCACGCGGGTCTGGGCCTGGTCCTGAAGCTCGGCCCCGGTGCGGCGCTGCGCGGTCTGGGCGTCGAGGGCGCGCTGGCGCACAGCCTCGCCGTCGTTCGGAGCCCTGGCGGGTTGTGGCTGGCTGCAGGCGGCGAGGAAGGACGCCGCGGCGGCGATCAGGATCAGGTGACGCATCAGTGTCTCTAGCGCGTTACGGTCAGGCCTGGCTAACGGGCCTGGCTGAGCGTCGTTCCCGGAAGAAGCCCCGCAGCATCGCCGCCGCTTCGTCGGCCAGCAGCCCGCCCTCGGTCGTCGGTCGCGAATGCAGGGTCGGTTGTTCGAACAGGCGAGGGCCGTGAACCACCGCGCCGCCCTTGGGATCGTCGGCGGCCCAGACCACGCGGCCGATTCGGGCATGGCTGATGGCCCCCGCGCACATGGCGCAGGGCTCCAGCGTCACATAGAGGGTCAGGCCGGTCAGGCGATAATTCCCGATCGCCAGAGCGGCCGCGCGCAAGGCCACAATCTCCGCGTGGGCGGTCGGATCATGGGCTACGACGGGACCGTTGGCCCCCGTGGCGATGACGGTTCCGGTCGCTTCATCGACCACGACGGCGCCCACGGGCACCTCTCCGGCGTCCGCCGCCGCTTGCGCCAGGTCCAATGCCATGCGCATGAACCGCTCATCATGGCCCGCCATACCGACGACAACGACAAGAAGCGCAGCACCAGTCAAGACCTGCGCGCCCACAAGCCCGGGGACAGGCCCAAGAGCGGGTCCGCGCGACCCGGCTCCGCGTCCGCCGCGCAGTTCCAGACCAGCACGAAATCGCTCGAGGGCGGTCGTGGCTCGACCGGTCGCGCCTATGCGCCCGACAAGGGCGCGCGGCCCGAGAAGCCGGTCAAGGGCAAACGCTATTCGGACGATTCGAAGGGCGCGGGTCCCAAGGCGGGCGGCAAGCCCGCCGGGGGCAAACCGGGCAAGGACGCGGCTCCGGCCGAGCCGAAACGCAGCGAGCGGATCGCCAAGGCCATGGCGCGCGCGGGCATCGCCTCGCGCCGCGAGGTCGAGCGGCTGATTGGGCTGGGCAAGGTGGCGGTCAACGGCCGCATCCTGGACACGCCGGCGACGCTTGTGACCCGCGACGACGTCATCACCGTGGACGGCAAGCCGATCGCGGCGGCCCAGGCCACGCGCGTCTGGCGCTACAACAAGCCGGTCGGGCTGCTGACTTCGCACAACGATCCGCAGGGACGCCCCACGGTGTTCGACGCCCTGCCCAGCGGCCTGCCGCGCGTCATCTCGGTCGGGCGACTGGACATCAACACCGAAGGCCTGCTGCTGCTGACCAACGACGGCGAGCTGTCACGGGCGCTGGAGCTGCCGGAGACGGCGCTGGTGCGTCAGTACCGGGCCCGGGCGCGGGGTCGCGTCACCCAGGCGGACCTCGACAAACTGAAGGACGGCGTCACCGTCGACGGCGTCCGCTACGGTCCGGTCGAGGCGACCATCGACAAGGCCACGACCAAGGAGGACGGCTCCCAGGCCGCCAACCTGTGGATCAGCGTCCAGATCGCCGAGGGCAAGAACCGCGAGGTCCGCAAGGTGCTGGAGTCGGTCGGCCTGACCGTGAATCGCCTGATCCGCCTGGCCTATGGGCCGTTCCAGCTGGGGACGCTGGCGACCGGCTCGGTCGAGGAGATCGGCCCGCGCGTGATCCGCGAGCTGCTGGGCGAACATATCCGCCCTGACAATCTGCCCGAGGGCAACACCGTGGCCACCCCGGCTCCGATCCCGGGTCGCCGGACGAGCACGCCCAAGGTGGCGGGCGTCTCCGGCTCGGCCATGTCCGACCCGTCGCGCAAGCCCAGCCGCGTGCGCGCCGCCGAGGACGCCCATGTCGAGGGCGTCGAACGCGCCAACCGGCCGCCCAAGAAGGCCGGCTGGGCCAAGGCCGGCGCTCCGAATCCGCGCGGTCCGTCGATCAAGAAGGCCTGGACGCCGCGCGAAGGCGCCGCCGACGAGCGGCCGGCGCGGGTGTTCAAGCCGCGTGAGGACAAGATCATCGGTCCGAAGTCCGCGACCTGGGCTCGCGACGGAGACAAGGCCGGCAAGGCCGGGCCGAAGCGCGAGTTCAAGCCGCGTGACGGCGCCGCGCCGCGGTCCAGCGGACCGAGAGCCGGCCCCGCCGGTCCTCGCCCTGCCGGCCCCCGGACCGGCGGCAAGCCCGGCGGATCACGCGGCCCCTCGCGGGGCTAGTCGCGCCAGTCGCCAGTCGCGAGGACCGTCGGCCAGCCGCTCGATGACGACCAGCATGACAATGGCGACGAAGACCTCGGGCGCCAGTTCGATCCAGTCCGAGTCGCGGCCGACTTCCATGGCCGAGAGGGGCTGCCAGAACAGGCAGATCATCAGGTTGTTGGCCAGATGGGCGCCGATGGCGAATTCCAGCCCGCCCAGCCGGATCGCCGCCCAGGTCCAGATCGCGCCGGACAGGGCGCGGGCGACGAAGGCCACGGGATCCGGGTCGAGATGCAGCGCCGAGAACAGCAGGCCGTTGATCAGGCACAGGACGACGGGATGCTGGGTCAGCTGGGTGGTGAGACGCAGCAGGACGCCGCGGCAGATGACTTCTTCCGCCGCCGCCGCGCCCAGCAGGCCGATGACGCCCGCGACGACGAAGACCGGCCGTGTCCAGTCGGCATAGATCGGGTTGAGAAGCGGCGGCGCCCAGTCTCCGCCCATCAGCAGATAGACGGGAAACAAGATCACGCTGACACAGGTCATGGCCAGGAAGCCGACGCCGAGATCCCGGGCGTTGAACCTGCGGCCGGGCCACAGGAAGTCCCTGAGCGGACGGAGGTAGATCATGGCCGCCGCCGCGAGAATGGCGAGCGCCAGGCCTCCGAGCACCGGCACGCTAGCGAGCATCAGCACGCTTTCGTCGATCAGTCTCACAGGCGTGTCCGGCAGAGGTTCCAGCACCTGCATGCTGTCCAGGAAGCCCGGTACGATCCCGGCCACGATGGCCAGGACGATCGTCACGACGAGCATCAGCAACAAGGCCAGGGCGATGAAGCCGCCCAGCTTGAGCCAGGGCCGTTCCGGTTCGAAGCCGGTGACCATCGGCGACCGGCGCGCGAGGGGGACGGCGCGGATCAGGGCTTCATACGGGGACATGGGTGATCGTTGCCCGGTGGCGCCGTTTCGGTCCAGAGGTTGCGTGTCTGCGACGCTTGCGCAATGGCTGCGACGAACGCCGGGGAGGGGACCATGAGCGACTTCGAACACGATCACAGCCACGCGAGGGACAACAGCCTGGACCGGTTGCTGTTCTTCTCCGACGGCGTCTTCGCGATCGCCATCACCCTGTTGTCGATCGAACTGCATGTTCCCCACGACTGGGACGGGACCTTGGCGATGCTCGTCAGCGAAGGCTGGCAGATGTTCGGGGCGTTTCTGATCAGTTTCGCCGTAATCGGAGTGTTGTGGAACTCTCACCGCCGGGCCTTCCTGCGGATGACGCGGTTTACGACGGGCGTTTTCGTGCTGAACCTGGGCGTGCTGGGCGGGATAGCCTTGATGCCGTTTGCCACCACCCTGCTGTACGTTAACGGTCCGAGAGGCGAGGCGGTCACGATATACCTGCTGTTGGTCTCGGCGGTCGGCCTGATGCAGGGGCTCGGATATGGCTATGCGGCTTTCATCGCCGATGCCGTCCGGCCCAGACAGCACTGGATGATGCGACTGTCCGCTCTTTTGATGCAGGCCTTGATGCCGGGTTTGTGCAGCGGGGTGTGCATCCTCTTCATCGGCTATCTCAATGGTCAGTTCGGGTTTGGTATCGTGGTTGTGCTGGCCGTCGCACTGGCTGCGCTGGTCACCTTCCGCATCGTCACCAACCGTCGGTTCGGGAACGCCGTCCCCACATGAGGATCGTCGCCGGAAAACTGAAAGGTCGCGCCATCGTGGCGCCGGAGGGACAGGGCACGCGCCCGACCTCGGATCGCGCGCGTCAGGCCGTGTTCAACGTGCTGGAACATGCCGCCTGGGCCGAGCCGCTTCAGGGGGCGCGGGTCATGGATCTGTTCGCCGGGTCGGGGGCGCTGGGCTTCGAGGCCATGAGCCGGGGTGCGGCCTTCTGCGTCTTCGTGGAGATCGACGACGAGGCCCGCGGCGCCATCCGCGAGAACGCCGACGCCTATGGGGTGATGGGGGCGACGCGCGTCCATCGACGCAGCGCCATCGAGATGGGTGTGCGGCCGGGCTCCGACGGCGAGGCCTTCGACATCGCCTTCCTCGACCCGCCCTACGGCAAGGGGATGGGTGAACAGGCGCTGCAACGGCTGCTGGACGGCGACTGGCTGAAACCCGGCGCCATCGTCGTGTTCGAGCGCGGCTCGGACGAGCCGGAGATCGACACGCCGGGGTATGACCGGCTGGACGCGCGCGACTATGGTGCCGCGCGCGTCCTCTTCCTCAGGCGCTCACCAGCCGCGACTTGAGACGCGGTTGTCGAACTGGCTGCGCAGGCGCGCCAGTCCCTCGCGATTGACCCGATAGGGTCCGCCGTTGAGCGAGTGGATCAGCCCCTTGGTCTTCAACTTCTTCCACACCGAGTGGGTGCAGTCGGTCAGCTGGAAGCCGTCGCGGGTGAAACAGTCGGCCTTGAGGATACGGCCGTCGGGATCGCGCTCGAGCACGATCGCGCCGCCTTGCGCCAGGGCGTGCAGCGTCCGCTGCTCCGCACGGGAGATGTTCATTTGAGAATGTCCGTGATGTCGTGAAGGCTCTCGCCGGCGCAGTCACGCCGACGGGTGATCAAAGGCTTCGACGAGGAGCCTGACCTTGGTCAGGCTCTCACGCTTGAGTGAGCAGGATCGGAGATCATGCTCGGGCGCCGTCGGCCTCAGGCCTTTCGCGCAATCTCGGACATAGGCATTCCAGGTCGGATGATCCGACGCGCCGATGATAGCGCGCCCGGCCTGGCCCCGCCAGTCCGGGTGCCTCACCCGCCATCAAGGCGAGAACGGCCGTCCTAGTTCGCGCGCCACTTGCATATCGCCGATACTCAAATATGGTCCCGCTTCTGGTTCGAGCGGGGAGGCGCCGATCATGCGTGTAGCTTTGGTTGTCATGGCGTTGGCGCTCGCAGGGTGCAGCGCAGGGGCCTACACAGAGGAGGTGACCAGTCTGGCGACGGCAGGACGGGTGCTGGCCGCCGCTCCGGCGACCTATCAGACGGCCCGGTATCAGATCGCACTGCAGAACTACCAGGTCGCGCTGATCGATGACGTCTTGAACGGTGAGGACCGGACAGGCGGACCCGACTGCATGGCGGATTCTATGGAGGTTGACACCGCCTTTCAGGAGGCCACCGCCGCAGGCGCCGAAGCTGCGGCCGTTACATCTGTTTTCGAGCGCTTCGCGAAAGTCCCGTCCTGCGGACTTGGATCGGCCGAACCCCTGCCGGGCGATTCTGAGGTTAATCCGCAGGAAGCCCTGCTGACGCGGCTTCTTGGCGAGTATCTAACCGGACTGGAGGCCATCGCGGGCGGGAAGACGGTGACCGAGATCAACACGGCGCTCGCGGAGGCGAAGACCGCCAGCAGCGCCGTGGCAGGGGCCGTCGGGGCGACCGCGCCGGTCGGGGCGGCCACGAACCTGGCCTTCGACTTGTTTGCGGCAGGCCTTGAGCACCGCCGTTACCTCGCCCTGCGCGACGCGATCACAGCGTTTGACCCCGCATGGCGCCGAGCGGCCCCTCAAATCATTCAGGCGCTTCGGGACCGGCATAGAAGTCTGATCGCCGACAGGGCGAGTGCGGCGCACACGGCTCGCCAGACCCTTTTGGCTTCGCTGGATCGGAGCGTCATCGACGGCTGCGACGAAGCGGCGGCGGAGGCCGGGCTGTCGGACGGGAAAGTGCGGACTGAACTCACCCTCGGCTGCAATGTCAGGGTCTTGGAGGCCAGGCTAATGCTCGACGGCTCTGTCGGGCGATCAGAGACGGGCTTTGCTTCGGCCGCCAGCCTGGAAGTCTTCGACAGATTGAATCCGACTTTGTCCGCCCGCAATGCGGAACTGCGCGGCGCGTTGGCGATCGATCCCGCCACTACGGTGGAGGCCTTCACCAAAGCTCATGGAAAGCTGTTCGAGGCGATCCAGGATCCCGATCGGCAGGTTGCGGGTGTTTTGCAGTCCATAGGCGATCTGGTCACCAGCGCGAGAGCGCTTGAACAGGCCATTGAAGGAGATGATGCGTGACCTCACCTAAGGAAATCACCGACACCATCGCCCAGGCCAACGCAGCTGTCCTGAAAGCGACGGAGGTGCGCGACAAGGCCCTCGCTGCAAAGCCGCGCGTAAAGGGCGTTGTGCCGGCCGCGCGTGACGCCCTCGACAAGGCCGAGAAAGCGCGACAGGCCGCCTACGACGCCAAGGTCGCGGCCGACCTAGACGTGCAGAGCGTCAAGGATTTCCTCGCCGCGCTGGCCGTGATCAACGGAAACCTCAAGGAAGTTACTGATAATCTTAAGGAAACTCTCGAGGATCTTCAGCGCTTCGCCAAGGTCGCCAAGGGTCTCGCCGGCTTTCTGAAAGCCGTCCTCGGCTGAACCGATGCCTCTTCCACCGTCCGCAAAAATCCCGGTTGACCCTCACGCGGCGTGAGACCCCCTAGGTCTGTCCATGCGGAATGACGCGCGCCACCCGATCCATACCGTCAGCCTGTTGGCCATGCTGTCCGGGACCTCGGTCCGGACGCTGCATCACTGTGACGCCATCCGGGTTCTGCTGCGAGCATCCCCGCCTTCGCGGGGATGCTCGGATACTGGCCATACCCATCAACGGATCGTCCAGATCCGCCTTTAAAATCAATGCCCGGCCCTAACGAGAGGCCTTTTGTGCATCACGCTCCAGAACGGCCCCATACTGGTGTGTCGTGAACCGCAGACTGCAAAGGATCGACCATCACCGCCGCTGAGGTCTGCGGGCGCATCTGACCTGAATGGACTCTTTGCACCTTTTGGACGGTGTTTTTTAGAGTCCAACGTCCAACCCGCCACGGGCCGGGTAAGCGTTTTCAACGTCTTCCGAACAACTTCTCAAGATCGTTGAGCTTCAGCTCCACATACGTCGGCCGCCCATGATTGCACTGACCGGAATGTGGCGTGGCTTCCATCTGGCGCAGCAGGGCGTTCATCTCGGGTGCCGACAGCACCCGCCCGGCGCGGACGCTGCCATGGCAGGCCATGGTGCCGCAGACCTCGCCGAGCCGCTCCGACAGGGCGAGCGCTGCGCCGTGCTCGGCCAGGTCGTCGGCGATGTCGCGGATCAGGCCCTGAACGTCGGTGTCGCCGAGCAGGGCGGGGGTCTCGCGCACCAGCACCGCCCCGCCGCCGAAGGGTTCGACGATCAGGCCCAGCTGCGCCAGTTCATCGGCGCGGGCGACGACGCGGTCGGCCTCGGCCGGGTCCAGTTCGACCACCTCGGGGGTCAGCAGGGCCTGTCGGGTGACCGAGCCCTCGGCCATCTGGGTCTTCATCCGCTCGTAGACGAGGCGTTCGTGGGCGGCGTGCTGGTCGACCACGACGATGCCGTCGCGGGTCTGGGCGACGATATAGGTGCCGTGGACCTGGGCCCGGGCGGCGCCGAGGGGCTGGTCGATCGGGTCGGCGGGGTTGGGGGCACCGGACTGTTCGGGCCAGGCGGCGAAGCCGGACGGCGGGGCCTCGACGCGGACGGACATCTCCGACAGGCCGGGGATGTCCTGATTGGTGGCCAAGGGCCGGTCCCAGCCGGTCCAGCCGCTGAAGCCCCGCGCAGACGGCGAAGACGGGCTGTAGGCCGGGCCGGTGTGAGCCGTGAAGCCGGCCAGCACATTGTCCGCGACCGTGGTCGAGGCGCGGTGGCCGGCGGCATGCAGGGCGTGCCTCAGGGCCCCCACGATCAGGCCACGCACCAGGGCCGGGTCGCGGAACCGGACCTCGGCCTTGGCCGGGTGGACGTTCACATCGACGAACAGCGGGTCGATCTCGAGGAACAGCACCGCCGCCGGATGCCGGTCGCGGGCGAGGAAGTCGGCATAGGCCCCGCGCAGGGCGCCCTGCAGCAACCGGTCGCGCACCGGGCGGCCGTTGACGAACAGATACTGGTGCCCGCCGTTGCCGCGCGAATACGTCGGCAGACCGGCATAGCCCGACAGGCGGATGCCTTCGCGCGACTGGTCGATCAGCAGGGCATTGGCCTCGAAGTCCCGGCCGAGCAGGGCGGCGAGCCGCTTCAACCGGCCCTCGTCGCCGGGATGTTCGGCGGGCAGGCGCAGGGTCGTCTTGCCGTCGAGGTCGAGGGTGAAGGCGACGCCTTCATGCGCCATGGCCTGTCGCCTGATCTCCTCGGAGATGGCCATGGCCTCCGACCGCTCGGACTTCATGAATTTGAGCCGGGCCGGGGTGGCGTAGAACAGGTCGCGGACCTCGACCCGGGCTCCGTGGGGGCCGGGGAAGCCGGCGGGCGCGACCGGACGCTGGTCGCCGCCCTCGACGGTGATCTGGTGGGCGTCTCCGCCGGGCGCGCGGCTGGTGATTGTCAGGCGGGCGACCGAGCCGATCGAGGGCAGGGCCTCGCCGCGGAAGCCCAGGGTCGAGATCCGCAGCAGGTCGACGTCGCCCGCGTCGTCGGGCTCCAGCTTGGAGGTCGCATGACGCTCGACCGCCAGGGCCAGCTGGTCCGGGGCCATGCCGTGGCCGTCGTCGGCGATCAGGATCCGCGACAGGCCGCCGCCGTCGGCCTGAACCTCGATGCGCGTGGCCCCGGCATCCAGCGCGTTCTCGACCAGCTCCTTGATGGCGCTGGACGGCCGTTCGACCACCTCGCCGGCGGCGATGCGGTTGACGGTCTCGGGCGGGAGGCGGCGGATGGGCATGGGATTCGTGATCCTAGCGCCTAAAGCCTGCGAGGTCGTCAGATTGCGTGGCTTGCTCCCGGCGAAAACCGGTGTAGCCATATGCGCCAGGGGTCCGCGTCGGGCCCGGGGAGACCTGATCATGACCATCAAACTTCTGTCGGCGGCCGCTGCGCTCGCCTTCACCTTCGTCGCCTCCAGTGCCTCGGCCCAGACCGGCCCGCTGGACTTTACCCTGGCCAACACCACCGACGGCGTCGTCGTCCAGATCTTCATCTCCGTCCCGTCCACGAATGACTGGGAAGAAGACATCCTGGGCAGCGAAGTCGTCGGCAGCGGTGAGAGCGTGCACGTCACGATCAACGACGGTCTGGAAGACTGCGAATACGACATCAAGGTCGTGTTCAACGACGACACCCCCGACCTGGTCGTCATGGGAGTCGATTTCTGCGCCGTCAACGGCGAGACCCTGACCATCGGCTAAGGCTGGACTTCGGACGACGGCCGGGACGGAAGTCCCGGCCGTTTTCAATTGCGAGGACGCCTGTGAAACCCGCCCCCCAACTGACCGGGCGGTTGGATGGGGGGCGGACGTGCCACGGCGGCGCCTGGCGATCAGGCGGTTCGATACGGCGACAACTCTTCCGTCATCGCCGCGATCTCCGCCTCCACCCCCGCCCGTTCCTGCTCCAGATACCGCGCCACGGGCGTCCTCAAAGCCGGGTCTGCGATCCAGTGCGCTGAATAGACGGGCGAGGGCAGGTAGCCGCGCGCGATCTTGTGTTCGCCCTGGGCACCGGCCTCGACCCGGGACAGGCCGCGCGAAATGGCCAGCTCGATGGCCTGGTAGTAGCAGAGCTCGAAATGCAGGAAGGGAACCTCTTCCAGCGCGCCCCACTGGCGCCCGTAGAGGGAGTCGCGGCCGATGAAGTTCAGGGCCCCGGCGATCGGCGTGCCGTCGCGGAAGGCCATGACCAGGGCGATACCGTCGGCCATCGTCTGGCCGATCAGGCTGAAATAGGCCCGCGTCAGATAGGGGCGGCCCCATTTGCGCTCGCCGGTGTCCTGATAGAAGTCGAAGAAGGCGTCCCAGTGGGCCTCCGTGAGGTCGGATCCGGTCAGGACACGGATGTCGAGGCCGGCCTGTGCCTCGCGGCGTTCGCGACGGATGGTCTTGCGGCGGTTGGACGACAGGGCCCCGAGGAAATCGTCGAAGGTCTGGTAGCCCTCATTGCGCCAGATGAACTGCATGTCCTGACGAAGCAGCATCCCGGCCTCGCCCATGGCGGCCCATTCGGGCTGTGTCGGGAAGTTTACGTGCAGTGACGACACCCCCAGTCGCTCCGTCAGGGTCAGGGCACCCTGAATCAGGGCGGCCCGGACGACATCTTCATCCGTGCCCGGAGCATGCAGGAAGCGCGGGCCGGTGGCGGGGGTGAAGGGGACGGCACCGAGGAGTTTCGGGTAGTAGCGACCGCCCGCGCGCTGGTAGGCCTCGGCCCACGAATGGTCGAAGACGTATTCGCCCTGGCTGTGACCCTTCAGATAGAGGGGCATGCAGCCGAGGATGCTGTCGTCCGGTCCCATCAGGGTCAGGTGGCGCTGGCCCCAGCCTTGGCTGGCGACGGCGCTGCCCGAGGCCTCGCAGGCGTTCAGGAAGTCGTAGCTGACGAAGGGATCGCCGGTCGGGGCGGCGCAGGCGTCCCAGGCCTCGCGACCGATGGCCGCGAGACTGTCATGGACCTGGAGCGTGAACTCAGGCTGTGGGCTCACCGCACCTCGACGATGGCGTCCACCTCGACGGCGAAGCCGAGGGGCAGCTGGTAGACGCCGACGGCCGAGCGGGCGTGGCGGCCGGCGTCGCCGAACACCTCGACCATCAGGTCCGAGCAGCCGTTGATGACGGCGGGGATGGCGATGAAGCCGGGGCCGGCCTGGACGAAGCCGCCGAGCTTGACGACGCGGACGACGCGGTCGAGGTCGCCGTCGAGGGCGGCGTTCAGCTGGGCCAGCAGATTGATGCCGCACAGGCGGGCGCCGGCGGCGGCCTGTTCCGGGGTGACGTCCTCGCCGACCGTGCCCTTGAGGCCGCCCGAGGCGTCGTTCGACAGCTGGCCCGAGATGTGGACCAGGTTTCCGGTGCGCACGAACGGGACATAGTTGGCCACGGCCGCTGCGGGCTGGGGCAGGTCGATGCCGATTTCGGCGAGGCGGGCGGCGATGGTCATCGTAGGCTCCATATAGGTGTTGCGGGCGGTTTAGCGCGGGGGCGACGCAGGTCGCCAGCCCTTAAAGGTTCGCCAACCGGCGTGTGCCATGATCCCGGCATGGAAACTCTGACCCAAAACCAGATCGAGGCCTTCAAGGCCATCCGGGCTCGCCTCACCGCCGAAGAGCGGGCGCGGGTCGATATCGCCTCGGTCGAGGCCGTAGATCCGGCCGTGGCCTCGGCCTCGCACTGGAATTTCGACCTGCCGGCCCACGCCGCGCAGAAGGCGATGGGCGAGGACGCCACCGATGCCATGCGCCGGGCCCTGGTCGCCACCTGGGCGCTGGAGTTGCCGGGGCGGGCGAAACAGGCGGCCCTGCCGGGCGAGGTCATGGAACTCTATCCCTACTGGATGGACAGGATGGCCGAGTTCCTGACGGGAGCCGCCGATACGGATGCCGCTTACGACCCGGACCACTGGGCCAAGGATGTGCGCATGGCTCTGGCGCTCAGCGTGCCCGGTGCCCTGACCCAGACCATCGACCTGTCGTCGCCCATGGGTCCCGGCCAGGTGGTGCGGAACGGGCGCGAGGGGCATGGCTGGTCGCAGCTGGTCTCCTATGTGCGGGCCCAGGGCTGGAAGAAGCCCTGGCTGGAGGTCCATACCGAAAGCCGCCAGCTGGCCGATTTCAACGAGGCCGGCTGGGACCGCGCCTGGGCGACGGCCGCGGCCATCTGCAAGACACGGCCGGCGCTGGCCGGGATGATCGGATCGAGCTGGTTCTACGATCCGCCGCTCGAGACCATCAGCCCGCGACTGGCCTATCTGAGACTGAACCCGCTGAAGGGCGGGGCCTTCATCATCCATCAGGGCCCGGCGCCGATCCATTCGGAACGGGCCTCGGCCTCGTCGCCGACGCGCAAGGCGCTGATCGACAGCGGTGAATACACGCCGAGCTCGTGGCTGGTGGCCTGGCCGAAGTCGACGCTGATTCCGTGGGCGGAACAGCGCAAGGCCGCCATGGAGATGGCCGAGGCGGCCTGAGGACGGCGCGACTCCAGAATAGACTCGACAGAGTCGACAGAGTCGCGCGGGGTGGATTTTGCTGTGCGCTTCCCTGAATGAGCGCGACAGTTTACGGCCGTTTCGGACCGTGATGGGTAGAAGGCGTCTCCTTAGGGTCGGGCGTTGAATTCGTTCGGCGAATTGGGGCGTCCGTTGATGGGTATGGCCTACTTTCCTTCTCCCCTTGCGGGAGAAGGTGGCTGAGCGAAGCGAAGTCGGATGAGGGGTCAAGTTGACCTCACCCATGATCGTTGAGGACGCCTACGCCAAGCGCCGGTGTAACCCCTCTCCCGCCCGCGCCAGGACGACGGCTGCGCCGCCGTGCGCGGTCTCCCTCTCCCGCAAGGGGAGAGGGGCTGAATCAGCCGTGCTTGCTGTCCCACCACCGGACGGCGTCGGCGTCGCGGGCGGACAGGTCGGGGTATTGCGGGTCGGAGCCGACGTCGGGGACGCGGCGCCAGGAGCGGGCGCACTTCGGATGTTTGGCGAGCGCCACAATGACTGTCGCAGGCCCGACGCCAAGGCTGACGTTTGCTCCAGAAGTGCGGAAAACCTCCGCCGGATCGACCGGCGTCAGCATGGTCCCGTCAGACAACCTGCCTTCGAACAAGTCGAGAAGCGGTTGGGACAACTGAATATCCGGCCAAGCGTCCAGAGCGCCGCCGATGAGCTTCTCTTTGCGCGCGGCTTCGAGCGCTTCGTTCACCACCGCTACGACGGTGTCGATGTTGGTCCAGCGCTGGGCCTCCTCGGGATTCCGCCACTCATCCGGCGTCTGCGGAATGACCCGCGCGCAGTTGGTCCCGCCGTCTGGATAGAGGGTCGTCCAGGCCTCTTCCATGGTGAAGGGTGTCAGCGGGGACAGCCATGCGGTCAGGCGCACGAAGACCTCGTGCATCACCGTCCGCGCCGCACGACGGCGGATGGCGTCGGGGCGGTCGCAATAGAGGCTGTCCTTGCGGATGTCGAAATACAGGGCCGAGAGGTCGCCGGCACAGAACTCCAGCACCGGGCGGACCACGTCCTGGAAACGATAGGTCTCGTAGGCGCCGCGCACCTGGAGATCGAGTTCCCACAGGCGGTGCAGGATGAACCGCTCCAGCGGCGGCATGTCGGCGTAGTCGACGCGTTCGGCCTCGTCGAAATCGGCGAGGGCGCCCAGCAGGTAGCGGACGGTGTTCCGCAGCTTGCGATAGGCGTCGACCGTGGTCTGGAGGATCTGTTTCCCGATCCGCTGGTCCTCGGCATAGTCCACCAGGGCGACCCACAGGCGCAGGATGTCGGCGCCGGATTCCTTGATGACGACGGCGGGGTCGGTCGTATTGCCCCGCGACTTGGACATCTTCTCCCCGTTCTCGTCCTGGGTGAAGCCGTGGGTCAGGACGGCGTCATAGGGGGCGCGGCCGCGGGTGCCGGAGCCTTCGAGCAGGTTGGACTGGAACCAGCCGCGATGCTGGTCCGAGCCTTCGAGATAGAGGTTGGCCGGCCAGTGGCTGGGGCGGTCGCCGGTGTAGCCGTGGGCCGGGTCGCGGGTTTCCAGCGCGAAGGCGTGGGTGCAGCCGGAATCGAACCAGACGTCGAGGATGTCCTCGATCTTCTCGTAACTAGCCGGGTCGTGCAGGCCGAGGAAGTCGCTGTCGGGTTTGGTGTACCAGGCGTCGGCGCCGCCTTCCTCGATCGCGGCGACGATACGGGCGTCGACTTCGGCGTCATGCAGGGGGTGGCCCGTGTGCTTGTCGACGAACATGGCGAGCGGCGTGCCCCAGGCGCGCTGGCGGCTGACCAGCCAGTCGGGGCGACCCTCGACCATCGAACGGATGCGGTTCTTGCCGGCGGCGGGGTGGAAGTCGGTCTGGTCGATGGCGGTCAGGGCTGTTTCGCGCAGGGTCGCCCCGTCGGCGTGATCCAGTGCCTTGTCCATCCGGATGAACCACTGGGGCGTGTTGCGGAAGATGACCGGGGCCTTGGAGCGCCAGGAGTGGGGGTAGGAGTGCTCCATCCGGCCGCGCGCCAGCAGGGTGCCGGCCTCGATCAGCCTGTCCATGACCGCGGGGTTGGCACTGCCGAACTTGCCGGTCTTCTTGCCCTCGGTCTCGAGCACCTTGAGGCCGGCGAACAGGGGGACGGACAGGTAGTAGGCCCCGTCGGGGTCGACGGTGTCGGGCACCTCGTGATGACCGTGGGCCTTCCAGACCTCGAAGTCGTCGGCGCCGTGGCCGGGCGCGGTGTGGACGAAACCCGTGCCCGCGTCGTCGGTGACATGGTCGCCGTCCAGCAGGGGCACGTTGAAACGGTAGCCGTCGTCCAGCTCCGCCAGGGGGTGGGCGCAGACGAGGCCGGACGGATTGATGTCGTCCAGACGGGTCCAGGTCGCGATCTTCGCGGCCTTGAAGACCTCCTCGGCCAGTTTGTCGGCGAGGATCAGCCGGTCGCCCGGTTTGGCCCAGGGGGCGAACTCCAGGCCCGTCTCCATCGACTGGACCTCATACAGGCCATAGGCGATCTCGGGGCCATAGCTGATCGCGCGGTTGGCCGGGATGGTCCAGGGGGTGGTGGTCCAGATGACGATCGACGGCGTCTGGTGGCGGAAGGCCAGCAGGTCGTCCGGATGGTCGTCGGTCGCGGCGATGACCGGGAACTTGACCCAGATCGTGGGGCTGACGTGGTCGTGATACTCGATCTCGGCATCGGCCAGGGCGGTACGCTCGACCGGCGACCACATGACAGGCTTTGAGCCGCGATAGAGCTGGCCGGAGTTCTTGAACTTGTGGAACTCCTTCACGATGGCGGCCTCGGAGCCATAGTCCATCGTGGCGTAGCGGTTCTCGAAGTCGCCGGTGATGCCGAGGCGCAGGAACTGGGCCTTCTGCACCTCGATCCAGCCGGCGGCGTATTCGCGGCAGGCAGAGCGGAACTCGGCCTTGGAAACCTCGTCCTTGCGACGCCCCCTGGCGCGGTACTGTTCCTCGATCTTCCACTCGATCGGCAGGCCGTGGCAGTCCCAGCCGGGCACGAAGTCGACGTCGTACCCGAGCAGGAAGCGGCTGCGGACCACGAAGTCCTTCAGCGTCTTGTTCAGGGCGTGGCCGATGTGGATGTCGCCGTTGGCGTAGGGCGGGCCGTCGTGGAGGACGTAGAGCGGGGCCTTCTCGGCCTGACGCCGGGCGCGCAGGGTCGAATAGAGGTCGCCCCACTGTTCCAGGATCAGCGGCTCCTTCTGGGGAAGGCCGCCGCGCATGGGGAAGGGCGTCTCCGGCAGGAAGACGGTCTCGCGATAGTCGCGGGCGGTGGGGGAATCGGGGCTCTGGGCGTCGTCGGCCATGAAGTCGGTCTTTTCGTCTGTGTACGTTCGATGTCGTGCGGCGCTTTCGAAGCCGAGCGGCTGGCGGGCGCGGTCTGCGATCCCGGCGGGCACGGGGACGAGCGTCCCTGGCGCTACGCCGGGCGGCTAATCGAAATAGGGCGGAACACGCGAGCAGTCATGATGGGGGCGGGATAGCAGAGCCCGTGCGCCCTGCACAGTCAGCAATGGTCGCTTCAGCCCGCGCAGCCTCCGAGGGCGCTGATCAGGAAGGAAATCGTCAGAGGTCAGGGGTGGGAAACGCGGCGGCTTGCGATATCGTCCTTTCCGAGCGGCGCACCGGCGATCCGCCGAGGAGCGAGACAGACCATGCGGACTATCCTGATACCAGGCGCCGCCGCGCTGGCGCTGGCGCTGGTCGGATGCGCCCAGCCCATGGAGAAGGCTGAGGCCTGGCCCGCGACAGCAGCCTCGATGGCAACCGCACAGGTTTCGATGTCGCCGGAAGCTTTCATCCGCAGTCTGTATGGAGAGTCCGGGGACAATGTGGAGTACGTCGAAGAGAGCCCGATGTGGTCGGCGCGGACACGGGCGCTGCTGGCCGAAACCGTCCGATTGACGCTGGAGGGCGATCAGGGCTTCTTCGACGCCCAGCCGATCTGCGACTGCCAGGATGGAACACCGGTGCTGGAGTCGGCGACTGCGACCTCGACAGGTCCGACGACCGCCGACGTGGCGACGGTGCAAGGCTTCGCCGAGCCGGGCAACGCCGTGCACAACAAGACCTACAGACTGGTGCTGGAGGAGGGGCGGTGGAAGATCGACGACATCACCTATCAGGACATGGGCGACGAGTTTGAACGCGAGCCACTTGTCAAGCGCTTGAACACCTGGATCGCTGAGGCCAAGGCCCAGCCGGCGGCCTGAAACGGAGAATGACGATGCACAGACTGATGATGATCTCCGCGGCCGCGATAACGCTGGCGGCCTGTTCCCAGGGCGAGGAGGCGAAGACGCCCGAGACAGCCTCAACCTCGGCGACGGCCGGAGCGGCGTCTTCGACCGGGTCGGGCACGCGCGAGGATGTCTATGCCGCCCAGAGCCAGGGGCCGGATCCCTTCGTGCGGGCCCTGTATGCCCAGTATGTGGCGGGTGGCCCCAGGGGCGAGCAGCCCGCACCGGGGCAGGAGCCGTTGTTTTCGCGCATCCTGAACGCCCTGATCGGGGCCGACTTCCGCGCGGCGAACGGGGAAGTTCCGACCCTGAACTACGACCCCCTCTGCAGCTGTCAGGACCAGGGCGATTTCGTCGTCACGGCGCTCGTTGTGGCTCAATCGGACCTGAACACCGCCGAGGCCAATGTCGCCTTCACCAATATGGGCGAGCCGAGGACGCTGAAGCTCAAACTGGTGCGCGAGGGACCAAACTGGAAGGTCGACGACATCATCGACGGCACGGACTCCCTGCACGACACCCTGATGGCGGTGGCCGAGGCGGCGGGGTAGGCGGCAGTTGTCAAAGGGCAGGCGAGGGCCGATATTGCTGTCATGACCGACGTCCAGATCATCAAAGGCAAAAATGCAGGTCGAGCCGGGAAAAAACCGGCCGGGGTCACGACTCGTCGCGTGACCACGCCGAATGGCGAGAAGGTAACCATCCGGGCGATAGACGCGAACAGTCCGGATTTCGGCAAGGACTTCCTCTACGTCTTCACCAAGAACGTTGAAGCTGCGCGCGAAGAGAACAAGCGTCTCTTCGGATCGGCGTCGGGTGTCCGGGGCGGACGCTAAGCGACCTACGCTCTGGATCATTGCGGGACCGAATGGGTCCGGCAAAAGCAGCGCCTATGGCATGTCCGCCGTCGACGAACCGCTGGGTGCTGTCTGGATTATCAACCCTGACCTTTTGGCCAAGCGAATCGGAGAACAGGAAGGTCTGGAAAGCTGGCCGGCCAACCTCCAAGCCGTACAGCGTATCGAAGACTGGCTGTACGCCTCCGTGGAAGCCCACCAGACCGTAGGCGTCGAAACCGTGCTCTCGACCCCCAAGTATCAGGCGCTGGTCCAGCGTGCACAAAGTCGCGGTTTCGCGGTGAAACTGATCTACGTCTATCTTGAGAGCGTCGAGACCAATATCGAGCGGGTCGCGACACGAGTCGAGAAGGGTGGGCACCCTGTGCCCGAGGATCGCATCCGGAATCGCCGAACCAAGTCCCTCGGCCAGTTGCCGTGGTTCCTGACGACGGCCGATTACGTCGAGATTTACGATAACTCCGGGGCCCGCCCCCGCCTGGTGTTCTCGAAATCACCGGACGAGATGATCGCCTATGGCCGAATGATCCCGGAAGTCGTGTCGGCCATCGATCAGTCGTCGCCGGGCTTCGCCGACGATTACCGAGCGGCTTTTAGGCCAGCACAGCTCTCGCCGCCGCCGCGTCGGCCGCGATCTGGGTCTTGAGGGCGTCCAGACTGTCAAAATGCAGTTCACCGCGCAGGAGGGCGACGAGCTCGGTTTCGACCGTCTGGCCGTAGAGGTCGCCCTCGAAGTCGAACAGCCAGACCTCGAGCAGGGGTTCGGCGATCTCGAACATCGGGCGGACGCCGAGGTTGGCGACGCCGTCGATGACGCGGCCATCCGGCAGGCGGGTCCGGGTCGCATAGACCCCGTAGGCCGGGCGCATGTAGTCGCCGAGGCGGACGTTGGCGGTGGGAATGCCGATGGTGCGCCCGCGCTTTTCGCCGTGGACGACCTCGCCCTCGATGGCGAAAGGACGGCCGAGGATGGCGGCGGCGCGGGCCATGTCGCCGGCGTTGAGGGCCTCGCGCACGGCGCTGGACGACAGCTTCAGGCCGCCCCTGTCGTCGACCCGTTCGGTGACGGCGACCGAGAAGCCCAGATGGCGGCCGCTGCGGGCGAGGGCCTCGGGCGAACCGGTGCGGCCCTTGCCGTAGGTGAAGTCGAAACCCACCGAGGCGTGGACCAGGCCCAGGCCATCCTTGTGGCCTGCCGCGCCTGGCGCTGTTTGAGGCCGGCCCGACAGCACATCGACCGCGAACGCCTCGTCCGACATGGCGGCCATGTCGGCGTCGAAGGGCAGGAGATAGAGTCGGTCGACGCCCAGAGGTTCGAGCGCGCGTGCCATCTGGCCGGCCGTCATCAGGCGGAAGGGGGCGGCGTCGGGCTGGAACCAGCGGCGCGGGTGCGGGTCGAAGCTGACGACGGCGAGAGGGGCCTTGAGGCGGTCGGCGGCCTCGCGGGCCGAGGCGATCACCGCCTGATGCCCCCGGTGGACGCCGTCGAACGCGCCGAGGGCGGCGGCAGCACCGCGCTGCGAGTCGGGCAGGTCGCGCCAGTCGCGGATGATCTCGATGGGCACGGTCGGGCCTCGGTCAGTCCCTGGCGGGGCGGCGGCGGCGGGGAACGCGTACGATCGCCTCGCCCCCCATGATCAGCTCGTCCCCGACATAGCCCTCGGTCAGCAGGGTGACGCGGGCCGACTCGGCATCGACGGCGGCGACGGTGATCCGGGCTGTCACCACGTCGCCGATCCGGACCGGTTTGTGGAAGGCGAGGTTCTGGGACAGATAGATCGCCCCGGCGCCGGGCAGGATGGTGCCGACCACGGCCGAGCCGAACGAGGCGCTGAGCAGACCGTGGGCGATCCTGCCGCGATAGGCGGTCTTCGACGCGAAGGCCTCGTCCATATGGACCGGATTGAAGTCGTCGGAGGCCTCGGCGAACTGCTGGATGCGGTCCTCGGTGATGATCACGTCCTTGACGGCCACCATGCCGGGCGAGAGTTCTTCGAGGATGTAGCCGCCCGAGGGGTGAGGTCCGGTAATCATCCGATGGTGTTAGACGCGCTTCGCCGATTTGGCGAGAACTACCACTTCAGATCAAGTGCAGCGTAGCGGGCCCAGGCCGTCTCGGGCGTCAGAAGGGCGGCGGCGCGGGCGGGATCGATCAGGCCGTTGTCGCCTCGCGCGGCGTCGCCGTGGATGCCCTGGGCGATGAACAGGCAGTCGAGCGCCTGCCGGTTGGCACCGAGGACGTCGGTGATGACGCCGTCGCCGATGCAGAGGACGCGGGCGCGGTCGACGGGCCTGCCCATCAGCTGTTCCGCCTCGGTCAGGGCCAGGGCGTAGATCGGGCCGAAGGGCTTGCCGGCCATGGTCACCCGGCCGCCGAGCGACTCATAGACATCGGCCAGGGCGCCGCCGCAGTAGATGATTGTGTCGCCGCGCTGGACGATGCGGTCTGGGTTGGCGCAGATCAGCTCCAGATCGCGCGAGGCGGCCTCGGACAGCTGTTCGAGATAGTGCTGGGGCGTCTCGGTCTCGTCGTCGATCATGCCGGTGACGGACAGGAAGGCGGCGTCGGCCACGCCGGTCGCGCGCTGCAGGTTCAGGCCTTCGTAGAGGATGTCGTCGCGGGCGGGACCGATGATCAGGGCGGGGCCGGGGGCGCGGCGGGCCAGTTCCATCCGGGTGGCGTCGCCCGAGGTGACGAAGGCCTTCCAGCTGTCGCGGGGGACGCCGAGATGGTCGAGCTGGGCGACGACATCGTGGGACGGGCGCGGCGAGTTGGAGATCAGGACGACGTGACCGCCCTGTTGATTGAATTTCGTCAGGGCCTCGCAGGCCTCGGGCCAGCTCTCCCGGCCGTTGTGGATTACGCCCCAGACGTCGCACAGCAGGACGTCATAGTCGGCGGCGACGGCGCTGAGGGCCGGGAGGGCAGTGGGGAGGATCATGCAGGGGTGACTAGCCCGTCCGTGCGAAAGGGTGAAGCGAGGGTTTGGCGGCGGGCGCCGGGCCTGCTAACCGACCCGCATGAAAATTCCTCGTATCGCCTGGGCGGCCTATGGATTGGCCCTCCTCGTCATCCTGCTGGACCAACTGACGAAATACTGGGTTCTCGGATCCGCCGACGTGTCGGATCCGTCGATGATCCCGTCGGGCTATCGGTTCGCCGAGGTGATTCCGGGCATCCTGGACATCACCATGGTCCGCAACACCGGCGTCAGCTTCGGCCTGTTCGGCGGCGGAGAGGCCCGCTGGGCGCTGAGCATCTTCTCCCTGCTCGTTGCGGGCGCGCTGATCTGGTGGGCGCTCAGGGCGGAACGCCGCACCCTTGTCGCGGCCATCGGCCTGGTGATCGGCGGCGCCCTGGGCAACGCCATCGACCGGATCCAGTTTGGATATGTCGTGGACTTCATCGATTTCTCGGGGACCGGCGTGTTTCCGTGGGTCTTCAACATCGCCGACAGCGCCATCACCATCGGCGTCCTGCTGCTGATTCTGGACAGCGTGATGTCGGAACGGACGCAGGCCGTTGGCGCGGCCCACGAAAAGGCGTAATCACCCGCTCTTTCCTGAACGCCTCACACTCGTCTGACCTGGGCGCTGTATCCGCGCCGGAGCCGAACCGACCCATGCGAACCGCCCGTATCCTGACCGTTTCCGCCATCGCCGTCTCGGCCGTCGCCCTGACCGCCTGTGGGGGCCTGCGCCAGTCCATCGGCCTGACCAAGGTCGTGCCCGACGAGTTCCTGACCGTGGCCTCTGCCCCGCTGACCGTTCCGCCGGAATACGGCCTTCGTCCGCCCGCGCCGGGCCAGCCGCGCCCGCAGGAGCTGGCGCCGGAAAGCGCCGCCCGCCAGATTCTTCTGGGCCAGCGTCAGGCCGTCACCCGCAGCGCGGGCGAACAGGCCTTCGTCACCGCGGCCGGCGCCGATCGCGCCGACCCCCTGGCCCGCTATGTCGTCGACGACGAGTTCGGCGACCTGGCGCACAAGGAAGAGAGCTTCGCCAACCGCATTCTGTTCTGGCGTCGCGACGACTCGGCCACCCAGGCCCCGACCCAGACCCAGACGGCCCAGGGTGCCGTCACCATCGACGCCGCCAGCGAGAACGCTCGACTGCAGGCGCTGACCGGCACGCAGGGCACCATCGTGATCGCGCCGCGCCGCTCGAGCGGGTTCAAGCTGCCGGGTCTTTAAGACACTCAATCCTCCCCCATCGGGGGAGCCATCGACCGCGTCTTCGCGGTGGAGGGGGCAGCCCCGGACTCCGGCATGTGCGGCTGGCCCCCTCCACCACTTCGTGGTCCCCTCCTTGCCGCAGCTCCGCTGCGTCTGCGTCGACCCCCAGCGGGGGAGGATTGGCTTGCATTGGTTGCGAGACAGTCCTTATTGCAACCGGACGTCTCCCGGGACCTTCGCATGATCGACCTTCGCACTCTCAGCCACCTGTCGGGCATCGAACAACTGCGGCTCGGCTTCCTGGCGGACCGGGACACCGCGCCGATCGCGCGGACGCTGGACTATCGTATGACCGAGGTCGAGGATGGGCCGGCGGGCTTCGCCGAGGCGGACCTGAAGGGTCTCGACGGCAAACTGTATGCGACGGCGACCTCGACCTGTCTGGTGATGGACCTCGGGTAGGCGGGGGCGTTTGCCCCATGCGGCGACGCCCGCTAGAGCATCCGCTTTCCTGAAGCCTGCCCCAAAGACCGCCCCATGCACGATATCCGAGCCATCCGGGACAACCCCGGTCATTTCGTCGCCGGCTGGTCGTCGCGCGGCGTGGAGGATGCGCAGGCGCTGGTCGACCGGATCCTGGGCCTCGACACCGAACTGCGGGCCGCCCAGACGGCGGGGCAGGAGGCGCTGGCCAAGCGCAACGCCGCCTCCAAACTGATCGGTGCCGCCATGGGCCGCAAGGACATGGAGGAGGCCGACCGGCTGAAGGCCGAGGTGGAAACGCTCAAGGGCGACATCGCCGGCCACGGCGAGGTCGAGGCGGCCAAAGGCAGGGCGCTGCGCGACCTGCTGGCGGCGCAGAAGAACCTCGCGGCCGACGACGTGCCGGACGGCGAGGACGAGGCGGGCAATGTCGAGACCGCGCGCTGGGGCACGCCGCGCGCCGGTGGACCGGCCAAGGATCACGCCGACCTCGGCGAGGCCATGGGCCTGCTGGACTTCGAGGCGGCAGCCCGGATGTCGGGCGCGCGGTTCGCGGTGCTGAAGGGCGGGCTGGCGCGGCTGGAACGCGCCATCGGCCAGTTCATGCTCGACGTGCAGACGACCGAGCACGGCTATCTGGAGGTCAATCCGCCGTATCTGGTGCGCGGACATTCAATGTTCGGCACAGGCCAACTCCCCAAGTTTGAAGAGGACTTGTTCGCTACTGCAACGACCGTCTCCGCTGAATCGGTCGAGTCGCTGAAGAAGGCGATGATCGAGAAATGGGGTGCCTTCGAAGGAAGTGATGCGCTTCCTGATCTCAATGACTTTTTCGACGAGTTCTTCATCGACGTCCTCCGTGGAGGAGGCGGCACCTATGCGGCGGAGCGCAACTTTTATCTCATCCCCACCGCCGAGGTCTCCCTGACCAATCTCGTGCGCGAGCAGATCACGCCGGAGGAGGAGCTGCCGTTGCGGCTCACGGCCCTGACGCCCTGTTTCCGGGCCGAGGCGGGGTCGGCGGGGCGGGATACGCGAGGGCTGATCCGCCAGCACCAGTTCCACAAGGTCGAGCTGGTCTCCATCACCACGCCGGACCAGTCCGACGAAGAACACGAGCGGATGGTCACCTGCGCCGAGGTGGTCCTTCGGAAGCTGGAACTGCCCTATCGCCGCATGCTGCTGTGCAAGGGCGACATGGGCTTTTCGGCACGGAAGACGTTCGACCTGGAGGTCTGGCTGCCGAGCCAGAATACCTATCGCGAGATCAGCTCGGTCTCGAACTGCGGGGACTTCCAGGCGCGGCGGATGGACGCGCGGTTCAAGCGCAAGGAGGGCAAGCCGGAGTTCGTGCACACGCTGAACGGCTCGGGCCTCGCGGTCGGGCGGACGCTGGTGGCGATCATGGAGAACTATCAGGACGAGGGCGGGCGGATCGCCGTGCCGGCGGCCCTGCTGCCGTATATGGGCGGGGCGACCCACGTCGGTTGAGGTTCAGTCTCCTTCTCCCCTTGCGGGAGAAGGTGCCCCGGAGGGGCGGATGAGGGGTGACTCCCGGTCTCGCCGGTGACCGCCACCGACCGCCCATTCGACGGCCCGGTGTCACCCCTCATCCGACCTCCCCCGGGTCAAGCCCGGGGTCGGCCACCTTCTCCCGCAAGGGGAGAAGGACTTGCGATGGATGGTCGGCTAATGTTGGCCTCTGAAACCAAGGGAGTCCCGAGATGAAGATGATCCTTGCAGCCCTGGCCCTGACGCTGGCTGCCCCCGTCACGGCCGAGGTCCAGCCCGCCCCGCCGATCACCTTCGAAGGCTGGATCAATTTCTCGGGCGAGGAATTCCAGTTGGTCGAGAACCAGAACCGCTATGTCGCGGGCAGGAGCAGGCCCTGCGTCTCGGGTGCCCTGCCGCGGGACCTGCAACGGATGTCGGCCGCGACCATCGGCCGCCAGAAGGTGCGCGTCACCGGCACGACGATGGCATGGTCCGACGACCTTCCGGGCGATCGCTATGAGTACGAGGGATCGGTCCTGCGCAACGAGTGCGAGGGTGCCGTCGTGATCCTGGGCACGGACATCGCCGTCATCCAGTAGTCAGCTGCCCTTGCGGATCAGCCCCGTTTTCGTCATTCCGGGCGGAGGCGCGCAGCGCCGCAGACCCGGAATCCAGCGGCGCGCGAGAGCGCGAAACTGTCGCGCACGCGCTCGCTGAGACATTTCGCCTTCGCTTCGCTTCGGCGCCGCTGGGTTCCGGGTCTCCGCTGCGCTTCGCCCGGAATGACGAAAGAAAAGATGCGCATCCTGCTGACCAACGACGACGGCATCGAGGCCGAGGGCCTGGCCTGTCTGGAGCGGATCGCGCGGACCCTGTTGGACGACCTGGGCTCAAGTCGCGCGACGCGCGATAGCCCCAACGAAATATGGGTGGTCGCGCCGCACGAGGAACAGTCGGGCAAGGGGCGGGGGATCACCCTGACCGAGCCGCTGCGGGTCAACCGGTTCGGGGACAGGCGGTTCTCGGTCACGGGCACGCCGACCGACTGCGTCGTCCTGGCCGTCAACGACCTGATGGACGCCAGGCCGGATCTGGTGCTGTCGGGCGTCAATCGCGGGCACAATGTCGGCGAGGACTGCTCCTATTCCGGCACGGTCGCCGGGGCCCTGCAGGGGATGGCCTTCGGCATCCGCTCGATCGCCCTGTCGCAGTCGCTGGAGCGGTTCCACGACGAGGTCAACGCCCACTGGGAGACGGCCGAGGCCTATGCCCCGGCGATCATCAGCCGGCTGCTGGCCGAGACCTGGCAGGACGGGGTGGTGATGAACCTGAACTTCCCGGCGCGGCCGCCCGAGGCGGTCAAGGCGGTCGAGGTGACCGTGCAGGGCTTCCGCCAGGCCGGAGAGATGCACGCGGTCAAGCGCACCGACCTGCGTGGCCGCGACTACTACTGGATGAGCTTCCGGGGGTCGAAACAGGACCATGCGCCAGGCACCGACCTGCGCGCCATGGACGACGGCAAGATCTCGGTCACGCCGCTGCATATCGACCTGACGCACCGGGCCAGCGTCCACGACCTGAAGGGGGTGCTGGGTGGGGCGCCGCCGAAGGAAATCTCCCCCCGCCGGGGGGAGACAGGACGCGAAGCGTCCAGAGGGGGGGCCGTTTGAACGGACACGCCCCCCTCGGCCTCGCCAGCGCGAGGCCTCTCCCCCCAGGGGGGGGAGAATGAACCTCAAGGATGACCGGGCGGGGCGGCTGATCCTGTCGCTGCGGCAGCAGGGGGTCACCGATCCCAAGGTGCTGGCGGCGATGGAATCGATCGACCGCGCCGTGTTCGTGCACCAGAAATTCCTCGATCAGGCGTGGGAGGATCAGGCCCTGCCGATCGACTGCGCCCAGACGATCTCCCAGCCCTATATCGTCGGCCTGATGACCCAGGCGCTGGAAGTCGAGCCGCGCCACCGGGTGCTCGAGATCGGCACCGGCAGCGGCTACCAGTGCGCGGTGCTGTCGCGGCTGGCGCGCTATGTCTATTCGGTCGAACGCTACCGCAGCCTGCTGGTCGAGGCGGAGGCGAAGTTGCGGCGGCTGGAGATCGACAATGTCATCACCCGGCACTCCGACGGGGGGCTGGGCTGGCCGGAACAGGCGCCGTTCGACCGGATCATGGTCACCGCAGCCTCGCCCAACGAACCGACCGAACTGCTGAAACAGCTGAAGCCCGGCGGGGTGCTGGTCGCGCCCGTGGGCCGGACCTCGGTGCAGATGCTGCATCGCTATACGGGGCAGGAGGACGGGAGCTTCCGCCGCGAGAGCCTGTGCGAGGTCCGGTTCGTGCCCCTCGTCGAGGGGACGGCCAAGGAGGGGTAGGCAAGGCAGCAGGCAGTAGGCAGTAGGCAGTAGGCAGTTAGAGCAAGGATGCCGGGGTCGCTGCCGATGTCTGAAACACGGCGTTGTGCCCCCTTTGCCTACTGCCTACTGCCTACTGCCTCGACCCCCGTTAACCTCTCCGCCCCACTTTGGCGCGCTTTGGCGGGTTGGCTTATGGTTGACGGCGGGGCATGTCGGGCAGGGTGAACGGGGAGCGGCGGATGAGCATTTCGAACTGGATCAGGGCGGCGGCGATCGCCTTCGCCGGGATGGCGGCCACGGCCTGCGCCAGCTATCCGGAGGCCCCGCGGTATTCGACGCGGCCGATGGACGGCTATGGCGCGACCGGCGTGCGCCCGGCCGATCCCTACGGTGCCCAGCCGCAGCCGCCGGTCTATGAGGCACCGCCGCCGATGACCGCGCCGACCGAGCGGATCGAGGGCGGAGCCCTGCCGCCGCCTTCGTCGTCGGCTTCGAACAATTATCCGCCGTCCCCGGCCTACACCCCGCTGCCGCCCGCGACCTCGCCGTCCTATGTGACGCCCGGCGCGCCGATGAGCGTCAATGCGGGCGCGGCCTATGTCATCCAGCCGGGCGACACCATCTCGGGCGTCGGGCGCCGCTTCCAGACGCCGGTGCAGAATCTGATCGATCTGAACGGCCTGGGGCCGCGCGGCGCGATCACCGTGGGTCAGTCGATCATCCTGCCCGACAGCGCGCTCGACACGGGATCCGACCCCTATGCGACCGGGCCCGCGCCGGTCGGTGTGATGGTGCCCGAGAACGGGGTGATTCCCCCGCCGCCCCCGCCGCCGTCCGGCAACCCGGCTGCGCCGCTGCCCGCGCGACAACCCGCTTCGACCGGATCAACGGGCGTAGCCCCCCCGGGACCCGCCGTGTTCCAGTGGCCGGTGCGCGGTGACATCCTCCGTCGGTTTGGCCCTGTCGGTCTGGGCGAACGCAACAACGGCATCAATATCGGAGCGGCGGCAGGCGCCCCGGTGGTCGCGGCGGCCGGAGGTCGAGTTGCCTATATCGGTGACATCGTGGAGTTGGGGCTCACCGTCATCATCACGCACCGGGATGGCTGGCGCACCAGCTATAGCCATCTGGGCTCGGCCACGGTCGATGACGGAGCCGATGTGCGGGCGGGCCAGCAGATCGGCACGGTCGGTCTGACCGCCGGCGACGGGCGTCCTTCGATGCATTTCGAGACCCGTCGGATGCAGGCCGATCAGCCGACCGCCATCGATCCATTGACCGTTTTGCCACGGTAGGGACGCCGAACCAACACGCCGCGTTGCAATCCCGGAGTCTCGGCCCTAGGTTCCGCGCCTTGTTTTAAACGGGCGCCCGGAAGCGGCTGCCTCATTCCCCGGGGAACGACCAAATGACACCCACTGGTGAAGGCGGCCTGATGGCCATGATCGTGCAGTTCCTGCCGTTCGTCGCGATCTTCGTCCTGTTCTACTTCCTGCTGATCCGTCCGCAGCAGAAGCGCGCCAAGGAACATGCGGCCCTGATCGCGGCCGTGAAGCGCGGCGACACCATCGTCCTGTCGTCGGGCCTGATCGGCAAGGTGACCCGCGTCGAAGAGACCGAGGTCAACGTCGAGATCGCCCCGAGCGTCAACGTCCGCGTGGTCAAGAGCCTGATCGCCGAGGTCCGCAACCGCACCGCCATCGCCGCCAACGACGCCAAGGCGTGAGCCTCGGCTCGCTGAACCGGAACCCCCGTCCATGATTCAGCTGTCGCGCTGGAAGATCATCCTGGTCGTGCTTGCGCTCGTCTTCGGCGTGCTGCTGGCCTTCCCGAACGCCCTGTCGCCGGCCCAGCGCGCGTCCTTGCCGGGCTGGCTGCCCAAGAACGCCCTGAACCTGGGTCTCGACCTGCAGGGCGGATCCTATCTGCTGCTGGAAGTCGACGTGGCCGCGATGCGCACCAAGCGCGTCGACAACCTGATCGAGGATGTCCGTGTCACCCTGCGCGGGGACGGGATCGCCACCAACCAGATCTCGCGCGAAGCCGGGGGCGCGATCATCACACTGGCCGACCCGACCCGTCAGGACGCGGCCTATACGGCGCTGCAGGGCCTGATCGGCCCGGTGAACGCCAGCGGTGCCGCGGAACGTCAGGTCCAGCGCGTCGGAAACGACCGCGTTCGCCTCGCCTTCACCCAGGCGACCCTGGATTCGATGGGCGCGACGGCGGTGGACCAGTCCATCGAGGTCGTGCGCCGCCGCATCGACAGCCTGGGCACCCGGGAACCCTCCATCACCCGCCAGGGTGCCGAACGGATCGTCGTCCAGGCCCCCGGCGAGAGCGATCCCGCTGCCCTGGAACGGGTCATCGGCCAGACGGCGCAACTGACGTTCCAGATGGTCGATGCCGAGAACTCGGTCGAGGACGCAGTCGCCGGCCGCGTGCCGCCGGATTCGCAACTGCTGCTGGGTCCCGACGGGATCACCCCCTATCTGGTCAAGAAACGCGTGCTGGTCTCGGGCGAGAACCTGACCCGGGCGACGGTCGACGCCGATCAGAGCGGCCGGCCCGCGATCGGTTTCCGCTTTGACAGCCGTGGTGGAGCCCGGTTCCGTGAAGCGACCACGGCGAATATCGGCAAACCCTTCGCCATCATTCTGGACGGCAAGGTCATTTCGGCACCGACGATCCAGACGCCCATTGTCGATGGATCCGGTCAGATCACCGGCAATTTCTCGATCCAGGAGGCGTCCGAACTGGTGAACCTGCTGAACGGCGGCGCCCTTCCGGCTCCGCTGTCGGTCGAGGAACGCCGCACCGTGACCGCCGAACTCGGCGCCGATGCGGTGGCCGCCGGAGCCCTGTCGACCGCGATCGGCTTCGTCATCATTCTGGTCTTCATGATCCTGTCCTACGGCTTGCTGTTCGGCGGCATCTCGGTGCTCGGCCTGCTGTTGAACGGCCTGCTGATCGTCGCTGCGATGTCCTTGACCCAGGCTACGCTTACCCTGCCAGGCATTGCGGGCCTGATCCTGACATTCGCAGTGGCGGTGGATGCCAATGTGCTGATCTATGAGCGGATGCGCGACGAAGCGCGGGCTGGGCGCTCGGTCATCGCGTCGATGGACGCAGGCTTCAACAAGGCCTGGGGCACGATCCTGGACGCCAACCTGACGACTTTGGTAGCGGCCCTGATCATGTTCATCTTCGGTGCCGGCCCTGTGCGTGGCTTCGCCTGGACCCTGACCATCGGGGTGTTCACCTCGGTGTTCGCCTCGGTGCTGGTGGCACAGGTGCTGCTGGCTTACTGGCTCAAGACGGCCAGACCCAAAAAACTGCCGATCGCGGAGTGATTGCGATGAGCTGGTGGCCCCTGATCAAGATCATTCCGATCAAGACGAACCTGCAGTTCGTCCGCTTCTCCAAACTCTTCGGTGCCCTGTCGGCGGTGCTGTGCATCGCGTCGATCGTCAGTGTCTTCTATCCCGGCATGAACATGGGGATCGATTTCCGAGGCGGCGCGGCGATGGAGCTGACGACCACGGACGGTCGGACGCTGGACCTTGAGCAGGTGCGCGGCGCGGTCGACACCCTGGGGATGGGCGATGTCGGCGTGCAGGGCATTGACGACGATTCCAGCGCCATCCTGAGATTCCAGATTCCGGAGGGCGAGGCCCAGGCCGCGACCGTGGAGCGGGTCCAGAACGCCATAAGCGCCGAGGTCGGCGAGCTCACCTATTCCGGCGTCAGCATCGTCGGGTCAAAGGTCTCGGGCGAGCTGTTCGTTTCCGGGCTCATGGCCCTGGGTGCGGCGATCGTGCTCATGTTCGCCTACATCTGGTTCCGGTTCGAGCCCCAGTTCGGATTCGGTGCCGTAGCCGGACTGATCCACGACGTGATCCTCGTGTTCGGCCTGATCGTGCTGTTCCGGCTGGAGTTCAACCTGAACATGGTCGCCGCCATTCTGACGGTTATCGGCTATTCGATGAACGACACCGTCGTCGTGTTCGACCGTCTTCGCGAGAACCTGCGCAAGTACAAGACCATGCCGCTGCGCGAGGTCATCGACCTGTCGATCAATGAGACCCTGTCACGGACCATCATCACCGGGATCACGGCGATCATGGTGCTGGCGGCCCTGGCCGTCTTCGGCGGCGTCGCCCTGTTCGGATTCTCCATCGCCCTGATGGCGGGCATCATCATCGGCACCTATTCGTCGGTTTATGTGGCCGCGCCGATCATCCTGCTGTGGGGCGTCAAACGGGGCGAGTTCGCCGAGGACGCCAAGCCGATCAAGCTGGGCATGGCATCGCGGCCGTAGACATCGTTTCCTCCCTGTTCGCTGCTTGGCAAACGGGGAGGTGGCAGCGAGTTCTTGCGAGCTGACGGAGGAGTTCTTCGTGCGGCAAGAACCCCTCCGTCTCTTCGCTTCGCTACGAGCCACCTCCCCATCGCTTCGCGACAGGGAGGAGACAGGCTAGGGTGAGCGACAAACACCGACTCGGGGGGACCGAACACATGGCCAATCTGCTTTCGAATTTCAGGAACACACTGATCCTCAGCCTCGTGCTGGCGGCGGTGATGATCTTCGCCTTCTTCCGGATTGCGGAGGTCGACGCCTTGCAGTTCTGGCAGGCGGTGGCCCGCTGGTTCCACGTCGGCTTCGGCATCCTGTGGATCGGGCTGCTGTACTATTTCAACTTCGTCCAGATCCGCGTCATGCCGACCATCCCGGGCGAGCTCAAGCCGGCCGTGACGAAATACATCGCGCCGGAAGCCCTGTTCTGGTTCCGCTGGGCGGCCCTGTTCACCGTGCTGGCGGGCGTCGCGGTCATGCTCCTGAAGGGCCACGTCTATTCGATGGAGGTCCTGAGCTTCGGCTTCGCCGGGGGTCTGGTCCAGGGCGATCAGGGCTTCGCCCTGATGGGTGTCGGCGTCTGGCTGGCCATCGTGATGTTCCTCAACGTCTGGGGCATCATCTGGCCGAACCAGAAGCGGGCCCTGGGCATCGTCGTGGTCGACGACGACAAGAAGGCGAAGGCCGGGCGCATCGCCATGCTGGCCAGCCGCACCAACCTGCTGCTGAGCCTGCCCATGCTGACCTCCATGGCGATGTACCAGACCCTGTTTGGCTGATCCGGCTACCAGTCTCGACGATCAGGTCCGCGAGGCCGATCCCGACCGCTGGCTGTCCAGCCGGTTCGTCGGCGATGCGCAGGTGCGCGCGGACCTGATCGCGCTCTACGCGTTCGAGGCGGAGCTGATGAGCATCCCCACACGGGTGACCCAGCCCCTGTTGGCCGAGATGCGTTACGCCTGGTGGCGTGAGCAGATGGACGGCGTGTTTTCAGGGACCGCGAGGAAGGGCCATCCCGTGCTGGAGGCCCTGACCGATCTGGTCGCGCGTCGCAGCCTGGACCGCGGACCGTTCGACGCCCTGATCGAGGCGCATATCGACAGGGTGAATGGCGAGCCGCACGATCTGGATGCCTTCTATGTCGGGCCGATGCAGGCTGCTGTGCGGGTGCTGGCCGGAGCGGGCCATGAGGCCTCCGTCGCCGACGCCGGACGGGTCCGGGGGCTGTTCCAGGTAGGCCGCAAGGATGAGGCAGCCGCCTTGCGGCCGGCTGCGAATAGGGCGCTCCGGAACCTTCCCGCCGTGGCCTTTCCAGCCGTGGCGCACGCGGCGTTGACGACCGGGGCACCGGATTCAGTCAAACGGCTGAATTTGATCTGGGCGACGCTTAGGGGACGGATCTGATGGCGGTGACCGGGACCGATGTCGTCATCCTCGGCGGGGGCCACAACGGGCTGGTGTGCGCCTTCTACCTCGCGCGGGCCGGTCTGAAGGTCACGGTGCTGGAGCGGCGCGGCGTCGTCGGCGGAGCGGCGGTGACGGAGGAATTCCATCCCGGATTCCGCAATTCGACCGCCAGCTACACCGTCAGCCTGCTGAACCCGAAGGTGATCGGCGACATGGACCTGGCCCGCCATGGGTTGAAGATCGTCGAGCGGCGGATGTCGAATTTCCTGCCGCTGGACGGGGACTATTTCACGGCGGGGGAGGGGCGGACCCAGGGGCAGGTGGCGCGGTTCTCGGCGCGGGATGCGGAGCGGCTGCCGGAGTATGAGGCACGGCTGGAGGCGGTGGCGGCGGTGCTGCGAGCGCTGGTGCTGGAGACGCCGCCGAATCTTCCGACCGGCGGCTGGCTTGAGGCCCTGCCGGAGATGCTGAAGTCAGCGTCGCTGGCGAAACGGCTTGGCGGGCTGGATCTGACCGGACGGCGCGATGTGCTGGACCTGTTCGCCAAGTCGGCAGGCGACTGGCTGGACGGCTGGTTCGAGAGCGATCCGATCAAGGCCCTGTTCGGGTTCGACAGCGTCGTGGGCAACTACGCCAGCCCCTATACGCCCGGGTCCGCCTACGTCCTGCTGCACCACGTCTTCGGCGAGGTGAATGGGCGCAAGGGCGTCTGGGGCCACGCCATCGGCGGCATGGGGGCGATCACCCAGGCCATGGCGGCTGCCTGTCGCGAACAGGGTGTCGAGATCCGACTGGAGACCGAGGTCACGGAAGTCCTGACCGAAAAGGGCAGGGCGGTCGGGGCGGTGACGACGGCGGGTGACACGGTGCTCGGTCGAGCCGTCGTGTCGAACCTGCATCCGCGGTTGCTGTTCGAACGCCTGGTCGATCCGGCCGTCGTCCCGGCGGATTTCACCGAGCGGATGAGCCGCTATGCCTCGGGCTCGGGCACCTTCCGCATGAACGTCGCCCTGTCGGAATTGCCCCGCTTCACGGTCTTGCCGGAGCCCGGCGATCACCACACGGCCGGCATCATCATCGCGCCCAGCCTGACCTATATGGACCGGGCCCATGCGGAGGCGCGGCTGACCGGCTGGTCGTCACGGCCGATCGTCGAACTGCTGATCCCGTCGACCCTGGACGACAGCCTGGCCCCGCCGGGACAGCATGTCGCCAGCCTGTTCTGCCAGCACGTCGATCCGATGCTGGGCGACGAACACCGCGAGACGGTGGCCGACCTGATGATCGAGACGGTCGAGGCCCACGCTCCGGGCTTCAAGGCCTCGGTGCTGGGGCGGCTGGCCTTGGGCCCGCGCGATCTGGAGCGGCGCTTCGGTCTGGTGGGAGGCGACATTTTCCATGGCCGTCTGACCCTGGACCAGTTGTTCAGTGCCCGGCCGGTGCTGGGGCATGCCGACCACCGGATGCCCGTACCCGGCCTCTATCTGTGCGGATCAGGGGCCCATCCGGGGGGCGGGGTCACCGGCGCGCCGGGCCATAACGCGGCGAAGGCCGTGCTGAAGGACCTTAAACCTGGGCGACGCCCAGCGCCTTGAACAGGGCCGCTCTCACGACGTCCTCGGTGAAGGGCTTCTGGATCGTGGCCTGACCGCGCCATTGCTCGGGCAGGCCGCCCTCGCCGTAGCCGGTCGAGAAGACGAACGGGATGCCCTTGGCGGTCAGCGCTTCGGCGACCGGGAAGACCAGCTTGCCCGCCACGTTCACGTCCAGCAGGGCGGCGTCCAGCAGGGGATCTCCGGCGACGATTTCCAACGCCTCGTCGACCGTGGCGACGGTGCCGACCGCCACCGCGCCCATGTCTTCGAGGATGGTCTCCAGCAGCATGGCGACCAGCGACTCGTCCTCGACCACAAGGATGCGGCGGCCCGTCAAACCCTCAGCCATGCTGTTGCCTGTCCCTATCGAGTGGAATGCAGAATTCTGCTATAAAACAGTCGCTTGCGTAGCCATTTTTGACTTCGCTCGCCAGATCGTGACGGACGTTCCAGGCCCGGCCCCGGTCGGTCTGCCGGTGAAGACCTCGAAGATCTGCTGCTGCATCAATCTGTCCCGCGTCATGCCGACCACGGCGAGACAGGCGGCGCTCATCCCGGCGTAGCGCCGATCAGGCGTCGGCGGCATACAGGGGTTGCTCCAGGCCTCGAAGGTCGCCGCCAGGTCTATCGTCTGATCAAGTGCCCGCACGCGTGACGTCTCCCCCAATCCGAACGAGCGCTCAGCCCGAGTTTTGGTTCCCGACCACGGTGATGATTGTTTCAAGAACCCGTGCAGTTAGGATCGCCGGATGTTCCTCGCAACTCTTGCCCTGACCGCCCAGATGACCCTGTCACCCGTCCCTCCGGCCAATCCGCAAGTCCAGGTGGCGCAAGGATGGCTGGTCGGGCTGCAGGCCGACGACATCGATTCCTTCAAGGGAATCCCGTTCGCCGCGCCGCCTGTCCGGGCCCTGCGCTGGCGTCCGCCGCAGCCGCCTGCCGGGTGGACGGGAGAGCGGGATGCGAGCCGCGTCGGCGCGATCTGCATCCAGGCGCCGGCCAACGGCGACCCGGGCGTGGGGCCGGGACCGGCGAGCGAGGACTGTCTGACGCTGAACGTCTGGCGACCGTCGGCGTGGGCCGCCGAGCCGCTGCCGGTGATGGTCTGGATTCACGGCGGCGGATACAACAACGGGTCCGGCACGCCGCCGCTCTACGACGGGGCGAATCTGGCGCGACGCGGCGTGGTGGTGGTGACGATCAACTACCGGCTCGGGCGGCTGGGGTTCTTCGATCATCCGGCGCTGGCGTTCGAGCGCCGGTCTGACGAGCCGGCCGGAAACTACGGGGTGATGGACCAGATCGCGGCCCTGGAATGGGTACGCGACAATATCGCGTCGTTCGGCGGTGATCCGGGGCAGGTCACCCTCTTCGGCGAGTCGGCCGGAGGGGTTGCAGTCGCCCAGCTGATGGTCGCGCCCGCTGCGCGCGGTCTGTTCCGGCGCGCCGTGATGCAGTCGGCTCTGGGGCGGCAACGGTCGGCGCTGTTGGCCGACGACCGTCCGGGGCGCCCCTCAGCCCAGTCACTGGGTGTCGCTTTCGCGCGGTCGGCGGGGTTGCCGGATGCGACGGCGGACGACCTTCGTGCCTTGCCCGCCGAGCGGTTGCTGTCGCCGATGCCGGCCTTGTACAGCGACAATCTCGTCGTCGACGGCACGGTCGTGCCCGAGGATGTGGTCGAGGCCTTCGCGGCCGGACGGCAGGCGCGCGTCCCTCTGATGATCGGGACCAACAGCGCCGAGTTCTGGTGGATCCGGCCGACGGACGCCGGTGCCTATGGCCGGACCGACGACGCGATGACCGACGCTGAGTATGACGCCCTGGTCGCTGCCTATTCCGGTCAGGCGGGCTATGACGCCCATGTGGTCAGCGACCTGATCTTCAACGAGCCGGCGCGACATCTGGCGCGACTGCATGCGCGAGCCGGACAGCCGACCTGGCTCTATCGGTTCGACGTGGTGCCCGGGTCGAACCCGGAGCCGAGCGGCGGCGCGACCCACGCGTCGGAGCGGCCCTATGTGTTCGACAATCTTCACACCGTCGGGCGGCCGATGGGCGAGCGGGACGAACGGGCGGCCACGGCCATGGCCGACTACTGGACCAGTTTCGCGAAGGCGGGCGATCCGAACGGCGGCGACCAACCGGCGTGGCCCGAGTTCGGCGCCGAACCCGACCGGCTGCTGGAGTTCACCAACGACGGCCCGGTCGGGAAACCGGTCCCGTTCCCCGAGCGGCTCGATCTGATCGAGCAGTTCTACGCGCGGGTCCGGCCCTAGAGGCAGGCGCCGTTGGTCCTGATCGCCTCGGCGTAGAGCAAACCCGAATCCTTGATCGTCCGCTCCTGGGTCAGGAAGTTGACGTGGGTGATGCCGAACCGCTTCGAATAGCCCAGTGACCATTCGAGATTGTCGAGCAGCGACCAGGCCATATAGCCCTCAAGCTTCACACCCTTGCCGAGCGCGTCATGGGCCGCCTTCAGATGGTTCCTCAGATAGTCGACGCGCATCGGGTCGTGGATGCGTCCGTCGATGGCGTGGGGCGGATCATACCAGGCCGAGCCGTTCTCGGTGATCATCAGCGGCAGGCCATGGGTCTGTTCGTGGAGCCAGACCAGGGTGTCGGTCAGGGCAGGGGGATAGACCTCCCAGCCGGTCTCGGTGTGAGCGTGCTGGACCTGTTTCACCGGCCGGGCGCGGACGGGCCAGGCGTCGGGCGCGTTCTCGGGCACCGCGCGGGTGTACCAGTTCAGACCCATCCAGTCGGTCGGCGTGGCGATCAGGTCGAAGTCTTCGGGCGGGAAGTCGCGCATGGCGTCGCCGTAGACTTCGTGCAGCTCCGCTGGATAGCCGCGGCCCATCAGGGGATCCAGGAACCAGCGGTTCATCTGGGCCTCGGCGCGCTTGCGCGCGGCCTCGTCCTCCGGCCTGTCGCTGGCCGGGTATTTGGGCTCGATGTTGAGGACGATGCCGATCCGGCCTTCGCCGACTTCGCGGAAGCGACGAACGGCGGCGCCGTGGGCGCGCAGGACGTTGTGGCCGGCGATGACGGCCTCGTAGTGGGACCTGTGGCCGGGGGCCAGGGTGCCGTGAAGGTAGCCGCCGTCGACGATGACCCAGGGCTCGTTGATCGTGCCCCAGGTCTTCACCCGACCCTTGAATCGTTCGAACAGGACCTGGCCGTAGTCGGCGAACCAGTCGGCGATGTCGGGGTTCAGCCAGCCGCCGCGATCATCGAGTGCCGCCGGAAGATCCCAGTGATAGAGGGTGCACAGCGGCTCGATTCCCGCCTCGATCAGGGCGTCGATGAGGTTGTCGTAGAACCGGAGCCCCGCCTCGTTCAGCCGCCCCGTGCCGTCCGGCATGACCCGGCTCCAGCTGACCGAGAACCGGTAGGCCTTCAGGCCCAGCCGCTTCATCAGTTCGACGTCCTCGCGCCAGCGATTGTAATGGTCGCAGGCCACGTCGCCGGTGTCGCCGTCCTTCATATTGCCGGGAATGTGGCAGAAGCGATCCCAGATGGACTCGCCCGCTCCGTCCGCCATGGACGAGCCCTCGATCTGATAGGCAGCCGTCGCCGCGCCCCACAGAAAACCATCTGGAAACTGGTAGTTGGCGATCATCGAAAGGCTTTCATCAGGGGTCGGAACGAAGGCTTCAGCGGGGAGCCGGGGAGCGATGCCGTGGGGTCACGCCCGGAGAATTCCGTCGCGTGACCAAACTAGGGCACTTGCGGGGTGCATTACCAGTGTGCGATGTAACCGATTACAGAATTTTGTCGACGGACCTTCGATAAAGAAGGCCGGTACGATCGGGACGTTTCAGGACACACACGTGAATCGCAACTTGACCCACAGCCCAGACGGCCGTGCGCCGATCGGCCCCGCGGCGTGAAGCCGGCGACGATCCGTGACGTGGCGGAGCGCGCCCGGGTTTCCGTGGCCTCGGTATCGCGCGTCCTGACGGGCGCCGGCGCCGTGACGGAGCCGACCCGGCTGAAGGTCCTGGAGGCCGTCGAGGCCCTGTCCTATGTCCCCCATTCCGGCGCCCGGAGCCTGTCGACCAGCCGGACGGACACGGTCGGCGTCATCCTTCCGGATCTGTTCGGCGAGTTCTTCTCGGAGTTGATCCGCGGCATGGACCTGGCCGCGCGGTCGCTCGGCTATCACCTGATCGTCTCCAGCTCGCACGATGACGCGGAAGAGGCGTCCGCCGCCATTCGCTCGATGCGTGGCCGGGTCGACGGCCTGATCGTGCTTTCGCCCCATCTCGACGCCGCCAACCTCGCCGCCGGCCTTGCGGGCCGCACGCCGATCCTGCTGATGAACGGCGGCGCTGACGCCGGCCGGGCGTCGATCGTCGTCGACAATCACGGCGGGGCGGTGCTGGCGGTCGAGCATCTGTTGGCCACGGGTCGCAGTCGTATCGCCCATATCGCCGGTCCCGCCGGCAACCTGGAGGCCGAGGCCCGACTGTCGGGCTATCTGGAGGCCATGGCGCGGGCGGGCCTGCCGACCTCGGTGGTCGAGGGCGCGTTCACCCAGGCGTCCGGCCATGCGGCAGGCGTGGAACTGGCGCGGCGCGGACTGCGCCCGGACGCCGTCTTTGCGGGCAACGACAACATGGCCGTCGGTGCGATGCTGGCGCTTCAGGACGCGGGTCTGCGCGTCCCGGAAGACATCGCGATCGTCGGCTTTGATGACATTCCGCTCGCCGGCCTTGTCCGACCCGGCCTGACCACCCTGAGAATCCATATTGCCGAAACCGGTCGGAGTGCGCTCGAGCGCCTCGTCCGCCTCATCAACGCAGCGGGCGAAGCCGTCGCCGACACCGCCTGCGAGATCGTGCGCCCTGAGCTGGTCGTACGCCCGTCAAGCCAGTCGGCGACACCGGACCAGGTCCAGACACACTCCGGCGGACGCCTTCGCGCCCTTGCCGAAACGCCATCTCTGAAGGGGGAGAATTCCTGATGAACCGCAAATCCACCGAATATCTGGGGGCCGCCTCGGCGCTCGCCATGGCCGTCTCTCTGGCCTGTGCCGGCGGGGCGTCGGCCCAGGGTGCCACCTCGACCCTTCGGGGAACGATCTATGAAGGCCAGGCGGTCGAGACCGGCGGCAGCATCACGGCCACCGAGGTCGCCACCGGCTATGTCAGCCGGGGCCGGATCGGTGCCGACGGCGGCTATGTGCTGTCGGGCCTGCGCCCCGGCACCTACCGCATCAACGCCACGTCGGCGGACGGCCAGACGGTCGAGGACCTGATCACCATCTCGCTGGGCCAGGTGGCCACGCTCGACCTTGATGTGACCCCGATTGTAACCGGTTCCACGGATGGCTCCCGAGTGGACGATGTGATCGTCACCGGCCGGCGACTGCTCGAGGTTCGCACCTCGGAAGTCGCGACCAACGTCAGCCAGGTCCAGATCAACAACCTGCCGCAGATCAGCCGCAACTTCCTGAACTTCGCGGCCCTGGCGCCCGGTGTGCGGGTGACCGAGGGCGAGACCGAGCGCACCATCTCGGCCGGTGGCCAGGGTGCATCGGCGATCAACGTCTTCATCGACGGGCAGAACCAGAAGTCGACCATCATCGACGGCGGTGTCGGCGGTCAGGACGACAGCCGCGGCAACCCCTTCCCGCAGGTGGCCATCCAGGAGTTCCGGGTCATCTCCCAGAACTTCAAGGCCGAGTATGAGCAGGCCTCGTCCTCGATCATCACCTCGGTGACGCGTTCCGGCACCAACGAGTTGAGCGGTGACGCCTTTGTCACCTACCAGGACAGCGACTGGACAGCGGAAGACTACCAGGGCCGCGCAGTCGGCGTCGAGCGGCTGCAGTACGGCGGTTCGGTCGGCGGACCGATCATTGAGGACCGGCTGCATTTCTTCGCTGCCTATGAGCGCAAGGATGAGACCCGCTACAACACCGTGCAGTTGTTCCGCGCGGCCTATGCGCCGCTGTTCGGTGCTGACACAGGCGTGTTCGAAGCTCCGTTCGAGGAAGACCTGTTCTTCGGCAAGCTGTCGTGGTCGATCGACGATCGTCAGCGGCTGGACCTGAGTGCCACCTATCGGACCGAGGCCGACATTCGCGACTTCGGAGGCAACAGCGCCTACAGCCGCGCCAACGAAATCAATACGGACGTGGCCTCGGTCGTCCTGCGCCATCAGTACCAGGGTGAAGGTTTCCTGAATGAGGCACAGTTTGATTTCTATGAGTACAACTACAATCCGACCGCTCTGAACTTCTCTGACTACGGCCGGTCCTACGTCATATTCCGGGACGACAACGGTGCTCCGGGCTTCCAGTACAATGTGTTCAACCGTGAAGACACGGTGTTCAACGCCGGCGGCCAGAGCAACAATCAGGATATCCGCCAGCGCAGCTTCACGGTCCGGGACGACCTGACGTTCAACGACATCGACTGGAACGGCCAGCACACCATCAAGATGGGCGTCAAATTCTCTGCCCAGAACATGTATGTGAACAAGCAGTTCGGCCGGAACCCGCAGTTCATGTTCGACGTCGACGCGCGTCCGGAAATCAACGGCAACCGCGACATTCCGGTCCGTGTCGAACTGGGCGCACGTGTCGCTCCCGCCGATGTCAATAACAATGTCTTCGGCCTCTATATCCAGGACGACTGGCAGATTTCCAGCCAGCTGGAGATCAACCTCGGCCTGCGCTGGGACTATGAGGATAATGCCGTCAACAACGACTATGTGACGCCGGCCGCGATCCGCGACACGCTGAACCGGATCCAGGCCCTGCCGGGCTACGACTTCCCATCCTACTTCAATCCGGCGGACTATATCACCGATGGCCGCGACGCCTTCACCGGCGCCTTCCAGCCGCGCATCGGCTTCTCGTTCGATGTCTTCGACGACGAGCGGACGGTGATCTTCGGCGGTGCCGGCCGCTACTATGACCGGGTCGGCTTCAACTTCGCCTTCGATGAGCGCTTCAAGCCCTTCCAGTTCAACAAGGAGATCTTCTTCTCCGTGGCCGGCGGCATGCGCGGCGGCGTCAACACCGTCGCCTGGAGCCCGACCTATCTGACCCCGGCCGGGCTTGATCCCCTGCTGGCCGCGACGCCGGGCTCGGGCGAGATCTTCCTGCTCAACAATGAGATGGAGCCGCCCCGGACCGATCAGTTCAACTTCGGCGTCCGTCAGAAGTTCGGCGATTTCCAGACCGCCCTGACCCTTGCCTATGGCAAGACCGAGAACCTGTTCGCCTGGTATATCGCCAACGCCGGGTCGGAGACGGGCAACCGCTTCTCCGGTCCGACCCCCGGCTCGGTCGGCCATCCCGAGTTCCGCAACCTGATCTTCTTCGGCAACAACGATGCCGAACAGACCTTCAAGGCCCTGTATCTGACGGTCGACAAGCCGTTCGACAGCGACAGCGGCTGGGGCATGCAGTTCACCTACACCCTGTCCGAATCCGAGCGGAACGGCAGCCGTGACGGCGGCCTGACCGGCTTCGACTTCGACTACAACCGTCCGGGCCTGTCGCCGACCTTCCCGACCAACCAGGACGAACGGCACCGGATCGTGGCCACGGGCATCGTCGCCCTGCCTTACGACTTCCGCCTGTCGGGCATCCTGACGCTGGGATCGGGCCTGCCCTTCCACCAGTTCGTCTGCCCGACGGCGTCCAATCCGGACATCTGCTGGAACGGTGGCCGGCCCGGGAAGGAGGATTTCATCGTCTCCAACGCCTTCTCCTTCCGTCAGATCGACCTGCGCCTGACCAAGTCGTTCGACGTCTTCAACGGCCAGTCGGTTGAGCTGATCCTCGACGCGATCAATGTGTTCAACTTCGAGAACTATTCGAACTTCGAACAGTGCCTGTGCTCGGCGCAATACGGCGAGCCGCGGGGTCAGTATCTGCCGACCCGCAGCGTCCAGCTGGGCCTGCGCTACCGCTGGTAGCGGTCTCCTGAGACTGGCGGCCGTCCCTCGATCCTGTCGGGGGGCGGCCGATTTTTTTGACGCGCGCGAGTTTTGCGTATGAGGATGGAGTCCATGGATCGTCGCCGGTTTCTTATGGGTTCCACCGCCGCCGGCGCGGCGAGGCTTGGGCTGTCCGGAATCGGGGTCGCCGGCCTGGTCGACGTCAGGGGCGGGTCGGCGCCGACTGTCGATCCCGAGATTGATGAGCTTCAGCGGCGGACCTTCGACTGGTTCGTCCACGTCACGGATCGCGAGACCGGCCTGACGCCGGATCGCTGGCCGACCGAGTCCTTCTGTTCGGTCGCGGCCGTGGGCTTTGCCCTGGCCTGCTGGCCTGTGGGGGTGGAGCGCGGCTGGATGACCCGGGCCGAGGCGCGCGAGCGGACCCTGATCACCCTGCGTTTCTTCGCCGCCCTGCCGCAGGGCCCTGAGCCGACGGGCATGGGCGGCTACAAGGGCTTCTTCTACCACTTCCTCGATATGAAGGCCGGCCAGCGGTTCGGCACGACCGAGCTTTCGACCGTCGATACCGCCCTGCTGCTCGGCGGGATGCTGTTCGCGGCGCGGTTCTTCGACGGTCGCCATGCCGGGGAGGTCGAGATCCGTCAGATCGCCCAGACCCTGTACGAGCGCGTGGAATGGGACTGGGCCATGGTGCGGCCCAACCGTATCTCGATGGGCTGGCATCCGGAGACGGGCCACATCCCGCATGACTGGTGGGTCTATAATGAGGGAATGCTGGTCCTGCTGCTGGCGATCGGCAGTCCGACACATCCGGTCCCGGCCGGGGTCTGGGACGAGTGGGTCCATGCCTACGAGGAGAGCTGGACCGACCGCTGGGGCGACTGGCACCTGCAATTCGCGCCGATCTTCGGCCACCAGTATAGCCATGTGTTCGTCGACTTCCGCGGCATCCGCGACGCCTGGATGCGGGGCCAGTCGATGATGACGAGCCAGTCGCTCGACTATTTCGAGAACAGTCGTCGCGCCGTCCACGCCCAGCGCAAATACGCCGTCGACAATCCCGGCGGCTGGGACGGCTATTCGGCCGACATCTGGGGTCTGACGGCCTGCGACGGACCGGGCGACTTCAAACAGGTCATCGACGCGCGCGAGCGCGAATTCTTCTCCTACTCGGCGCGTGGCCCGGGCGATCGCGACGACGGCACCCTGGCGCCGACGGCGGCCATGGCCAGCTATCCGTTCGCGCCGGTCGAGGTGACCGCCGCCCTGAAGGCGATGAAGACCCGCTACGGCGACGACATCTACACGCGGTGGGGCTTCCTCGACTCGTTCAACCCGACCCTGACGGAGCGGGAAGGGCGGCTGCAGCACGGGCGGATCGTGCCGGGCGTGGGCTGGGTCGACAGCGACTATCTGGGCATCGACCAGGGACCGATCGTGGTTATGATCGAGAACGGCCGTTCCGAACTGGTCTGGCGTCACATGCATGGCGAGCCGAACCTGAAGCGCGGACTGCAACGGGCCGGGTTCACCGGCGGCTGGCTGGAGGCATGATCCATCGCCGGTCCGCGCTGGGACTGATGGCCGGGGCGGGCAGTCTGGCCCTTTCCGGGAGCCTGGCCGGGTGCGGCCGCGAGGACGGGATCACCCGGTTGACCTTCTGGGCCATGGGCAATGAGGGGACCCATGTGCCCGATATCCTGCCTGCGTTCGAGGCGGCCAATCCGGGCATCAAGGTCGTGGTCCAGCCCCAGCCCTGGAGTGCCGCACACTCCAAACTGCTGACCGCCTATGCGGGTGGCTCGCTGCCCGACGTCAGCCAGATCGGCAACACCTGGGTGGCGGAGCTGGCGGCCATCGGCGCCCTGTCGCCGACGCCGGAGGCCGCCGCGGACCTTCTGACCGATCAGTTTCCAGCGGTGCTGGAGACGAATGCGATCGCCGGCCGGGCGATGGCGACACCCTGGTATGTCGATACGCGGCTGATCTTCCTGCGCACCGATATCCTGGCCCGTGCCGGTTACGACGCCATGCCGACCGACTGGGCGGCGTGGAAACGGGCGATGCATGCGGTCAAACGCGTATCGGGCGACGGAAACTTCGCAATCCTGTTGCCGGTCAATGAGTTCGAGCAACTTCTGACCTTCGGTCTACAGGGCGATCAACCCTTGCTCCGCGACCAGAACACGCGTGGCAATTTCTCCAGCCCGTCCTTCCAGGCCGCGCTCGCCTTCTACAAGAGCCTGTTCGACGAAGGCCTCGCCCCCCTGGCCTCCGCGGCGCAGATTTCCAATGTCTGGAACGAGTTCGCCAGGGGCTATTTCACCTTCTACTTCTCCGGCCCCTGGACCATCGGCGACATGAAGACCCGGCTGCCGGCCGAGGTTCAGCCGCACTGGACCACGGCCGGGGTGCCCGGTCCGACCGGCCCCGGCGCCTCGGCCCCCGGCGGGTCGTCCCTGGCCGTGTTCCGCTCGTCGCCGCATCAGGAGGCGGCCTGGAGACTGGTCCGCTATCTGTCCGATCCGGCGGTGCAGGCCGGGTTCAACGTCATCTCCGGCGACTTGCCGGCGCGCCGTTCCGCCTGGGCCGCGCCGAAGGTGGCGTCCGACCCCTATGTGGCCGCCTTCAACGGCCAGCTGGCGCGCGCGAAAGCCGTCCCCAAGGTGCCCGAGTGGGAGCGGATCGTCACCGAGATGCAGATCGTGGCGGAGCGGATGGTGCGCGGCGAGTTCACCGTGCAGCAGGCCGGCGCCGAGATCGACCGCCGCGCCGATCGGCTGCTCGAGAAGCGCCGCTGGATGATCGAACAGGGGCGTGCGGCATGATCTCTCGCCGGGAACGCGCCGCCTGGGGCTTCGTCGCCCCGTCGCTGATCGCCATCGCGGTCTTCTTTGTCATTCCGGTCGTGTCGTCGATGCTGCTCAGCCTGACCGACTTCGACATCTATGCCTTGGCCGATCTGCGCAACATGCGCTTCGTCGGCTTGCAGAACTACGAGCGGCTGCTGACCCATCCGCTGTTCTGGCAGGCGATGACGAACACGATCTGGTTCAGTGTTCTGGGCGTGCCCCTGGCCATCATCGCCTCGCTCGGGGCGGCCATCATTCTGAACGCGCGGACGGTAAAGTGGCGGCCGGTCTGGCGGGTGATGTTCTTCGCTCCCTATGTGACGACGCTGGTGGCCACGGCGGTGCTGTGGAACTATCTTCTGCACACCCGCTACGGCGTCATCAACTGGATGCTGACCAGCGTGGGCCTGCCCGCGGTCGACTGGCTGGGGAACCCCGACACCTCGATTCCGGCCATCCTGATCTTCGTCGTGTGGAAGATCTTCGGCTACAATATGTTGATCTTCCTGGCGGTCCTCCAGACCGTGCCGGACGACCTCTACGAGGCCGCGCGGATCGACGGTGCCGGCCCATGGGCGCGGTTCACCAACGTGACCCTGCCGGCCATCGCGCCGACCCTCTTGCTGGTGTCGATCATCTCGGTCGCGGGCTTCTTCCAGCTGTTCGCCGAGCCCTATGTGATGACCCAGGGCGGCCCCGCCCAGTCGACCGTGACGGTGCTCTACTTCATGTACGAAGAGGGCTTCAAATGGTGGAACCTGGGCTCGGCCAGCGCCGTCGCCTTCATCCTGTTCCTGTGCATCTTCGCGGTGACCATGGTGCAGCTGGCCGTGTCGCGGCGGCTGGGCGGAGACCATACGTGAAGCCCCGGACCCTGCTGCTGAACCTCGGCGTGGCCCTGATCGGCTTGATCGTCCTGTTCCCGCTGCTGTGGATGCTGTCAGTCAGCTTCATGGCGACGGGCGAGGCCGCCGTCTTCCCGCCGCCCCTGCTGCCCCGCGCCCCGACACTGGAGCATTACCGCGACCTGTTCGTGAACCAGGGTATGGGCCGCTACATGTGGAACAGCTTCGCCCTGGCGACCCTGGCGACCGGGCTGGCGTTGGGATTTACCGTTCCCGCCGGCTATGCCTTCGCCAAACTGACCTTCAAGGGGCGGGACCGGCTGTTCCAGCTGCTGATCGGCGCCCTTGTCATCCCGGCCCAGATCGGCACCCTGCCGCTGTTCCTGATGCTGAAGTCGATGGGGCTGGTGAACACCTATGCCGGGGCGCTGGTGCCCTGGCTGGCGTCGATCTTCGGCCTGTTCCTGGTGCGCCAGTACGCGCTGTCGATCCCGGACGAGATGCTGGAGGCCGCGCGCGTCGACGGCGCGACCGAAGGCCAGATCTTCCGCCGCATCGTCCTGCCGACCCTGACGCCGATCCTGGTGACGCTCGGGCTGTTCGTCTTCCTGGGCAGCTGGAACGACTTCCTGTGGCCGCTCATTATCCTGACCGACCAGTCGAACTATACGCTGCCGGTGGCGCTCGCAGCCCTGTCGCGCGAACATGTGCAGGATGTCGAGCTGATGATGGCGGGCGCCGTGATCACGGTGGCACCGGTGTTGGTCCTCTTCCTGGCGCTGCAGCGGTTCTACATACGCGGCATGCTGGCGGGCAGCGTAAAGGGTTGAGTATGTTCTTGTTCCTCCCCCGTTGGGGGAGGGGGACCACGAAGTGGTGGAGGGGGCTGGCCCCAGACACCGGGTTCGTGGCCAGCCCCCTCCGTCACGGCGCAAAGCGGCACCGCGCCACCTCCCCCTTTGGGGGAGGAATAGGCCTCATCGCCGCGCTTCTGATCGCCGCGCCGGCGCAGGCCCAGTCTTCGCGGACCCTGGATGCGTTCGAGGACCTCGCGCCCTGGACCGCCGACGCCTCCACCGACGTGACCTCGACCCTTTCGGCCGTGCCCGGGCATCGCGGCGCGGCCCTGCGGCTGGACTATGATTTCAACGGTCGATCCGGCTACGCCTTCGCGGCCCGCGACCTGTCATTCGAGGCCCCTGAGAACTACGAAATCAGCTTCCGGGTCCGCGGCGCGGGGCCGAGCAACACCTTCGAGGTCAAGTTCACGGACGCGAGCGGTGAGAATGTCCACTGGCACCAGACCACCCGCTACGAGTTTCCGGACGGCTGGACCCTGTTCACGATCAAGAAGCGGCAGGTCGCCTGGGCCTGGGGCCCCAAGTCGGACCGCGCCTTCAGGGGTGCCGAGCGGGTCGAGTTCGTGGTCACGGCCGGGGAGGGGGGCAGGGGCTTCATCCAGATCGACGACCTGACCCTGAGGACCCTGCCGCCGGAACCCTCTGTTCCGCCGCGCCCGGTCGCCGGGGCGACGAGCGAGGATGGAAACTCGGTCGCGTCCCTGAGTGTGGATGACGACCCACTCAGCGCATGGACCACCGTCGGAGCGGGCGAGCAGAGCCTGACGCTGGATCTCGGCTACGAGCGCGAGTTCGGTGGCCTGACCCTGCTGTGGGCCGAGGGCAGGGCCGCGTCCGCCTATCGTGTTATGGCCTCCAGCGACCGCCGACAGTGGCGAGAGATCGCCCGCGTGCGCCAGGGCGACGGCGGCACGGACTGGCTGCGGACGCCCGAGGCATCCTCGCGATGGCTGAGGCTGGATCTGACCGGGCCCCAGACGGCTTCCGGATCGGGCCAGATGGGCGCAGGCTTCGGCACGACCGGCGCAGCGGCGACGGCCTATTCGCTGGCCGATCTGCGCATCGAGCTGCTGGCGTTCGGGGAGGACGAGACCGCCTTCCTGACCGCGATCGCGGGCCAGAGCCGGCGCGGCCTCTATCCGCGCGGGTTCCGGGGGGAGCAACCCTACTGGACGCTGGTCGGGGTCGATGGGGGCGGCGAGAGCGGCCTGATCTCCGAGGACGGCTCCATCGAGCTCAAGCGCGGCGGGCCGTCGATCGAGCCGTTCGTGTTGGACAACGGCCGGCTGGTGACCTGGGCGGATGCGCGCATCGAACAGGCCCTCGTCGAGGACGATCTGCCGATCCCGACGGTGACCTGGACCCATGACGACTGGACGCTGAAAGTCACGGCGATGGCCGAGGGGACGCCCGACGCCGCCGCCCTCTATGGCCGCTACGACCTGACCAACACATCGGCGCAGGCGCGGACCCTGACGCTGGCGCTGGCGGCGCGGCCGATCCAGGTCAACGGGCCGATCCAGTTCCTGGCCGTGCCGGGAGGCGCCGCGCCCATCCCCCAGATGCAATGGACCGGCGCGGAACTGGTGTTGAACGACGCGCTGCGGGTCCATCCGCTGGTCGCACCTGACGAGGTGCGGCTGGCGACCTTCGCCGCCGGGGCTGATCCGCAGAGCCTGCTGGCGCGGGGGCCAGACGCGGCGCGTGATGCGGCGGTGGAGTCCGACCGGACCGGTCTGATGGCCGGTGCCATGCTCTACACCGTGACCCTGAGGCCGGGCGAGATGCGGACCTTCGGCTGGGTTTCGTCGCTCGACGGGCCGCGACCGGCCCTTCCGGCGACAGCCTCCGGGGAGGCGGCGCTCGACCTGATCCAGATCCGCGTCGCCGCCGGCTGGCGCGAGAAGCTGGACCGGTTCGACCTGATCACCCCGCCCGAGGGCCAGCGGATCGAGGACACGATGAAGACCTCGCTGGCGCACATGCTGATGTCGCGTCAGGGCCCGGCCCTGCAGCCCGGCACCCGCAGCTACAACCGCTCCTGGATCCGTGACGGGGCCATGATGGCGGAGGGTTTGAACCGGCTGGGCCACGCCGACCTCAGTCAGGACTATCTGCGTTGGTACGCCCCCTATGTCTTCGACAACGGCAAGGTCCCCTGCTGCGTCGACAGCCGGGGCGCCGATCCGGTGCCGGAGAACGACAGCCACGGGGAGTTCGTCTTTTTGGCCGCCGAGACATATCGCTACACCGGTGACCTGACCCAGTTGCGCGCCGTCTGGCCGCAGGTGAAGGCCGCCATCGGCTATATGGACAGGCTGCGCGCCTCGACCCGCACCGAAGCCAACCGCACGCCGGCGACGCGGCATTTCTACGGCCTGCTGCCGCCCTCGATCAGTCACGAGGGCTATTCCGACCGGGCGGCCTGGTCCTACTGGGACGATTTCTGGGGCCTGCTCGGCTATCGCGACGCCATCGAGATCGCGGAGGCCTTAGGCGAGACCGAGGCCGCCGAACGGTTCACGGCGGCGCGGGCGGAGTTCGCGGCGGATGTGACGGCCTCCATCACCGGCACAGCCATACATCACCGTATCGACTGGATCGCGGGCGCGGCCGACCGGGGCGATTTCGACGGGACCTCAACGACTATCGGCCTGTCGCCCGGCGGCCTGCAGGACCAACTCCCGCAGGATCTGCTGGTCCGGACCTTCGAGATATACTGGGAGAATTTCACGGCGCGTCAGGCCAACCGGACGGCCTGGCGCGACTACACCCCCTATGAGTTGCGCACCGTCGGGGCCTTCGTGCGGCTGGGTCAGCGCGAGCGGGCGATGCAGGCTCTGGACTTCTTCTTCGCCGACCGCCGGCCCCAGGCCTGGAACGGCTGGGCCGAGGTGGTGGGGCGCGACCTGCGCGAGCCGCGCTTCATCGGTGACATGCCGCACGCCTGGATCAGCTCGGACTACATCCGCTCGGCGCTCGACCTGTTTGTCTACGAGCGGGACGCGGATCACGCCCTGGTGCTGGCCGCTGGTCTGCCGATGAGCTGGATCGACAGCACGACGGGTGTGGGTGTCCGGGAGGTCCGTACGCCCTATGGACCGCTGACCTATGCCCTGCGTCGTCGGGCAGGTCTGACCGCCCTGACCCTGTCGCCGGGGGTGTCGCCGCCGGGCGGGTTCGTCCTGCAGTGGCCGGAGGGGCAGGACCTGCCTGCGCGCATCCGTATCGACGGACGGAGCGGCGAGTGGATGGGTCGCGAACTGGTCATCCCGGCGGGCGCGCTGCGCGTCGAGCTGCGCTGACGCTTTTCGAGGCGCAGCGGAGGGGATAGATCGTCGTCATGACCCAGACTCACCGCCGCCTTCTCGACCTCCCCGGTGTCGCCGACCTTGAAGCCAGGGCGCTGATGAAGCCCGGCTATGCCGACCCCTCGCGCCGCGACGAGTTTCCCGATGTGGACGAGGCCCTGGTCGCCGTCTTCGGCCTGACGGCCGAACAGGCCGAGGAGGCGGCCCGTCCCGACGACTGGGACGGGATCGAGCGGCTGTCTCCGCTGGATCAGGCGGACCTGTTCGAGGCGGAAGGCTGGGACGTGCGCGATGCGAAGCGGAAACCGCTGCGCATGCTGGCTGTGATGGCCGAACCTCTGGCTCTGGCAATGCGTGGCGTTGCCGGCACGCTACCGGAGGCAGCCTTCGTTCCGGAACCGGCCGAGGAGAAGAGCGACTGGGGCTCCGGCATGGCCGCCGAGGCGGCGCGGTTCAGGAAGCGCTGACCGCTCGGGTCACATTCCCCGCATCAGCTCATCGGCCAGGGCCGCCGTCAGGTAGCCGTCGGGGATGCGGCTGTGAGCGATCTGCCATTGCTTGAGCGCGCGCCGGGTGCCCGAGCCGATGACGCCGTCGATGACGCCGGGATCGAAGCCGGCGCGCGCCAGGGCGGTCTGTGCGCCGAAGCGTTGTTCGCGCGAGATCGGACCGTCGTCGGGCCAGGTCCCGACCAGACCGGGACGCCCGGCGATGCCGTCCGCGGTCAGACCGATGGCCAACGCATAGCTGACCGAGTTGTTGTAGCGCCGGATGACATAGTGGTTCGGCAGGGCCAGGAAGGCCGGACCGCGTGCGCCTTGCGGCAGCAGGACGATGCCGTTCTCCAGCGCCTCCTGCGACGTCGGCGTGCCGCTGCGGGCCAGGGTCACGCCGCGCTGGGCCCAGAAACTCCACGGACGGCCGTCGGCCTCGGCCAGGGCATAGTCGAAATTGGCCGGCAGGCTGATCTCGTAGCCCCAGGCCTGACCGCGCTTCCAGCCGGCCTGGGCCAGCAGGTTGGCGGCGGAGGCGAGGGCGTCGGCGTCCGAGCCCCAGATGTCGACATGGCCGTCGCTGTTTTCATCGACGCCCAGACGCAGATAGTTGTCCGGCATGAACTGCGTCTGGCCCATGGCCCCGGCCCAGCTGCCGAGCAGGCCCGAACGTTCGCGGCGGCCGTCGACGACGATGTCGAGTGCATTCTTCAGCTGGTCCTCGGCCCAGTCGCGGCGCCGGCCGTCAAAGGCGAGTGTGGCGAGGGAGCGGATGACGTCCTTGTCGCCCTGGATCTGGCCGAAGCTGGACTCATTGCCCCAGATGGAGACCAGGATCTCCGCAGGCACCCCGAACCGCTGGGTCACGGCCCAGGGCACGGCGTCGATGCGACGACGCGCCTCGGCGATCCGCGCGGCCGAGGCGGCATTGGAAATATAGGTCCCGGCCGGACGGCTGAACTCGGGCTGGTTGCCGTCCAGACGAATGACCTCGGGATCGGGCGTGAGATCGGCCAGCTGTTGCTCGTAGAGGGCGCGACGCGCGCCGCCCTTGCGCGACAGGAAACCCTGTTTCCAGCCCTCGAATCCGGCGGCATCGACCTGCGGCAGGGTCACCGGAGCGGGCTCAGTCGCGCGACGCTCGGGCTCGGGCTGGCCGGGCGTCGACCAGCCGGTCGCGTTCACCGGCGGCGGCGGCAGCATCGGCGCGCAGGCCGAAACGCAGGCGATCAGGGCGAGGCGGTAGTCGAAACGCATGAGCCGAAGGTTTCCCGAATAGATCCGACCGGATCAAGAGCCTGCAAATAGCGCAGCAGTATGACCGAGCGTTGCGGCGAAAGGATGAACGCCTTCTCAACCGTGTTCGATTCCACGATCTTAGGAAATCTGCGACATTCTGTCCTCGCTCTCGGACACGGCCTGGTGGCGGAGGGGCGACGCAACGGGTGTGCAAACCCGTAGACCCTCCGTTCAACTCGGAGGCCAGGCCTCCAGGCACTCTCGTCAAGTGCGCTAACGCTCGCGACGCGGTCGCTCGCTGCTTGAGCTACTCTGTAGGGCGCTACCGCTCGACGCGCGGCGTCTCGCTGCTTGAGCGCGGACTCCCTCACATTCGACGATGAACGCGCTACGGTGCGGCCATGCCCTCCGCCGCCGAGATCATCGCCCTGCTGGACCTGAAGCCTCATCCGGAAGGCGGCCACTATCGCGAGACGTTCCGCGATCCGCGCGAGGTCGACGGCCGGTCCGTCGGGACGGCGATCTATTTCCTGCTGGCTGAAGGCGAGAGTTCGCACTGGCATCGCGTCGATGCGGGGGAGATCTGGCACTGGCACGCCGGCGCGCCGCTGGAGCTCAGGATCGCCGACCCGATTGAGCAGAGGGTCGTGCTGGGGCCAGACCTGATCGCGGGACAGCGGCCGCAGGGTGTCGTGCCGACGGGGGCCTGGCAGGCGGCCCGAAGTCTGGGGGGCTGGACGCTCGTGGGCTGCACCGTCGCGCCGGGATTCGACTTCGCCGGGTTCGAGATGGCACCGCAGGGCTGGTCGCCGCAGGGAGTCTGACTGTATCACGCAGGCGTGACCGCCATCGCCCCCTCCGCCACCGCCGTACCGCGCCGTTTCGAGGCCCTGGATTCCCTGCGAGGGATCTGCGCCGTGCTCGTGGTGATGTTCCACATGCCCGTGGCCAGCCACTGGCGCGACTGGGGTCTGGTCCAGCACGGCTATCTGTTCGTCGACTATTTCTTCGTGCTGTCGGGCTTCGTCATCGCCCATGCCTATGCCGAACGGCTGAAGACCGGACGGGACGCCGGACGGTTCATGGTGCGTCGTCTGGGGCGGGTGTGGCCGCTGCATGTGCTGATGCTGGGCGCCTTCATCGGGCTGGAGCTGGCCCGGCTATGGTTCCAGATCGACTTCGCCACGCCGTTCACCCGCGACCGGTCGGTGGAGGCGATCTTCGCCAACCTTTTGCTGATTCAGGCGTGGCACATCCTGCCGTCCCTGACCTGGAACGGCCCGGCCTGGACGCTGAGCGCCGAGGTGGCCTGCTATCTGATCTTCGCCGGACTGGTGCTGGCCGCGCCGAAACGATTCCGCTGGATCGGCGCGGTGCTGGCGATCATCGGCGGGATCATGGTCGTCATGTTCGCCAAACGCTGGATGAACACGACCTATGATTTCGCTGTGCCGAGGGCAGTCTACGGCTTATTCCTCGGTTGTCTGCTTCAGGGTGTATGGATGCAGATCCCGAGGCTGAAGGGCCGGGCGGCGACCGCGCTCGAGGTCGCGACCGTCGTGGCGATCTGCATCTTCATCGGCTGGGCCGAGGGGCCGGTCACGGTCGCCGTGACCCTGTTGTTCATCGGCGTGGTCTGGGTGTTCGCGGGCGAGGACGGGGCCCTGTCGAGGGTGCTGGACCATCCGGCGCTGGTGACCCTGGGGCGGTGGTCGTTCGCGATCTATATGGTGCACATGTTCCTGCTGACGGTGATGATGATCATCGCCCGCAAGCTGGACTGGATGCCCGGCGGCCGCCGGATCGACTTCGGCTCCGTCTGGCTCAACGATCTGTTCGCCGTCGCGATGTTCGGCCTGATCGTCGTGGTGGCGGTGGCCGCGCATCGTCTGGTGGAGCGGCCGGCCCAGAGGCAGATTGATCGCTGGACCGCCGTGCAGAAACAGGGAGCGGGATGACGACCGTGCAGAAGACAAAACCGACGGCCGTGTCGGTCGAGGCGTTCATCGCCTCGGTCGAGGACCCGAAGCGTAGCGAGGATGCCCGGGCGCTGGTCGCGCTGTTCGAGGCGGAGACGGGCGAGATCGCCACAATGTGGGGCCCTTCGATCGTGGGCTTCGGCCGGTACCACTACCGGTATGAGAGCGGCCACGAGGGCGACGCCTGTCTGGTCGGTTTCTCGCCCCGAAAGGCGAACCTGGTCCTCTACATGGCCGCCGAGGAACCGACGCGGGCGGACATGCTGGCCCGTCTTGGCAAGCACAGGTCGGGCAAGGGCTGCATCTATCTGAACCGCCTGTCCGATGTGGATGAGGCCGTGCTGCGAGAGATGGCGCAGGTCTCGGTGGCGACCCTGAAAGCGCGCTACCCGGCCTAGGTGTCGAAGCTATGAAGGTTGTTCACCCGAGGGGGTGCTGAGAAGCTGGGGTTGCGAAGCCAACCAACCCTTAGCGGAGCCTCTCGGATGAACATGCACAGGAATGCCCGGCTGACGCCGTCGGGTCGAGCCTTGCTGACGGATCGGATCGAGGCGGGCTGGCGAGCAAACGTAGCCGCCGAGGCCGCGGGCGTGTCGGTTCGCACGGCCCGCAAATGGCTGAAGCGACATCGTCAGGGGGCTGGCCATGCGGATCGCAGCTCGGCACCCCGGCATTGCCCGCACCGGACGTCGGAGGAGCGCGTCGCCGAGATCGAGCGGCTCAGACGCGAGCGCCTGACCGGTCCCCGGATCGCACGGACCCTGGGCATGGCGCGTTCCACCGTCGGCGCGGTGTTGCGCCGGCTGGGCCTGAAGCAGGCGGAGTGACGGTTTGGCGTGTGGCTCAGGCCGCCAGGCGCGCCGGGCGGGACTCGATCTGGTCCACGCGGAAGCGCGACACCAGTTCGCTGAGCTGATCGGCCTCTCCGGACAGGGCGTGGCTGGCGGCGCTCGTTTCCTCGACCATCGCGGCGTTCTGCTGTGTCACGGAGTCCATCTGGGTCACCGCTATATTGACCTCATGCAGGCCGGTCGCCTGCTCCTGGGCCGAGGCGGCGATGGTCTGGATCAGGCCCTCGATACGGGTGACATGGCCTGCCACGGCCTTCAGCGTCGTGCCCGCCTGACCGACCAGGTCCACGCCGCTGGCGACCTGACTGGTCGATTGATGGATCAGCTGCTTGATCTCCTTGGCCGCCTCCGCTGACCGCTGGGCCAGGCCGCGAACTTCCTGCGCCACCACCGCGAAGCCACGACCGGCGTCGCCGGCCCGGGCGGCCTCGACCCCGGCGTTGAGGGCCAGCAGGTTCGTCTGGAAGGCGATCTCGTCGATCACGCCGATGATCTGGCTGATCTGCTGGCTGGACTTCTCGATGTCGGCCATGGCCTCGACAGCCTTGACGACCACGACGCCGGAATTTTCGGCGGCGACGCGGCTCTCGGTGACGACGCGACGAACGTCCTCCGCGCCCTTGGCCGTCTGGCGAACCGTGGCGGTGATTTCCTCGAGGGCGGCAGCCGTCTCTTCCAGGTTGGCGGCCTGCTGCTCGGTGCGGCGCGACAGGTCGTCGGTAGCGCCGGTGATCTCGCCCGCGCCGGACTTCACGGCGCCTGCGCTTTCAACGATGATCCGCATGGTGGCGCCCAGGTCGTTCACTGCCGCGTTGAAGTCCGCGCGCAGGGCCTCGTATTCCTCGGGAAAGACATCGTCGATCCGCGCGGACAGGTCCCCCGCAGCCAGTTGGCCCAGACCGGTCCCCAGCGTCGTGATGATCTTTTGCCGCGACACCTCCTGGTTCTGCCGCAACTCCTCCTGGGCGTGACGGTCACGTTCGATGGTGGCGGCCTGCGCTTCCTGGAGGCCGCGGGCCTGGCGGCGATCCAGGATGGCGTCGCGGAACACCTCGACCGACTGGGCCATTTCGCCGATCTCGTCGCCGCGCGCGGTGTAGGGGACGGGCTTGTCGTAATCGCCGGCCGCCAGTCCGCCCATGTAGCGTGTCATCATCCGCACGGGCTCGACGATCAGCCTGGAGCCGAACCACAGCAGCACACCCGCCAGCACGAGCAGCAGGAGGGCGGCAAGGAGCATCTGATTGAGGGCCTGGTTCGCCCCGGCCATCACGGCGCTGTGCGGCGCCTCGATGATCACCCACCAGCGGTCGGCCGTGCCGGGAATGACGATGGGGGCGGCGGCGCGAAGCAGCTTGCCGTTCGGGCCGGCGATGATTTCCTGCGCATAGTCGTCCTCGGCGGCCCGTGCGATCAGGGCCGTCAGGGTCTCGTCCTCGACGGGCTTGCCGAGCTTGGAGGCGTCGGGATTGGCGACCCACAGTTCGCCGCCGCCGATGATGCTGACCACACCCTCGCCGAAGGGACGCAGCTGACTGGCGCGCGTCGACAGTTCGTCCAGAGCTACGTCCGTGGTCACCACCCCGATCGGGGTGCCGTTTCGGTGCACCACTGCGACGGCCGACGTCATAAGCACCGGCTCTCCGTTGACCGGATACACATACGGTGCCGTCAGAAGGGTCCGATCCTCGGCCATGGGCGTGGTGTACCAGGAGTCGATGCCGGCCTCGGCGGTCATCACCAGCTTGTCCGTCAGCACCGTCCGGTCCGGACCCCAGTAGAAATAGGGCACGAAGCGGCCGGAGGCGTCGGAATAGGGATGGGCGGTGAAGGCACCATCGCGGCCGTCCAGACCGTTGGCCTCGAACACGGGCGTCATGCCCAGGATATCGCGATTGCTCTTGACCAGGTCGATGAAGATTCGGCCGATCTCATCCCGATCGACGCGCGCCGGATTGGCGACCAGGCTTTCGACGACGGTGGCACCCACCGACACGTTCTTCACCGCCTGACCGATCTCCTTGCCGATCCGTTCGCCATAGCCAGCCATCAGGGCCTCGCCCTGATCGGAGGCGTTGCGCTGGGCTTCCGCTCGCATGGTGGACCAGCCGACCAGGGTCACGCCGACACCGGACGCCAGGAGGACCGCGCCGACCGCCAGGACCAGAGTCAGGCGAAGCGAGAGTTTGGGCCGTTGCATCGAAATCCCTCTCAGATGTTCGACAACCCTATGGTGAAGCTGTTAACGTTGAGTATGTCGCCCGACCTGACGTGATCAGGCCGCCATGCGGAAGTCGTCATGGCAGGCGTCGGCGGCGCGGGCCTCGTCCCACAGGGCGTCCTCGTCCGAGTAGCGGGCGCTGGCGCGGGCGTCGATCACATCGACGACCTGTTCCTCCAGCCGGTCCCAGATCACGGCCAGGTCCCCGCAACCGTCGGCCTCGCACGGGACGATCAGATAGCGAGCTGCGTTGACTTGGGTCAGGGGAGCGAATGCGCGGGCCATGGGGTGTCTCCGGTCTTCTGTGTGCTTGCCGATGATCATGAGATAGGACAGTGTTGCGTCAGTTTCGGACGTATCCTTGGGAGGCAGGCGCTTGCGGCACGACAAGGCGGTGATGGTCATCGAACTGGCCCGGCGCATGGCGGCCTCGGCCGAGGGGCTGACGCTGGACGAGATGGCGCACGAATCGCGGGTTGGTCGACGCACAGCCGAGCGGATGCGCGACGCCGTGATCCTGCTGTTCCCTTCGGTGGAAGAGGTTTCGGACCCGCCGACCAAGCGCTGGCGTATTCGCGGCGGACTGTCGGCCTTCGAACAGGCACCGACGGCGACCGAACTGCTGGAACTGTCCAAGGCGGCGCAGGGCCTGCGGGCGGCCGGCGAGCCGGGACGGGCGGCGGCGCTGGAAGGGCTGGAGCGCAAGCTCAAGTCGGCGATGCGCTCGACCACCCTGAACCGTCTGGCACCCGATCTGGAAGCGCTTGTCCGGGCCGAGACCATCGCCGTGCAGGCGGGGCCCAGACCTCATGCCGACGAAGCCATGCTGGCCACCATCCGGGGTGCGGTTCTCGCGCAATCCCCGCTGGGCTTCACCTATTCACGGCCGGGGGCGGAGGCGCGCAGGCGTTCCGTCGCACCCTGTGGCGTCATGTTCGGGCGCGCCAACTATCTGGTCGCGGCGGACCGGGAGAGCGGCCGGGTGCAGACCTTCCGCCTCGACCGGATGAGCGCCGTCGAGGCCCAGGCCGGCTTTGCCCCGCCGCCGCCGGAGTTCGATCTGTCCGTCTTCGCCAGCCAGTCCTTCGGCATCTATCAGGACGAGATCGAGGACGTGGTCCTGCGCGTCTCGCCCGAAGGCGCGGCCGAGGCACGCGGCTGGCGCTGGCACCCGACCCAGACACTGGAGGATCAGGCGGACGGCTCGGTCGTGGTGCGTTTCCGCGCCTCGGGGATGCGCGAACTGGCCTGGCATCTGTTCACCTGGGGCGAACAGGTGACGATCGTGGCACCGCAAAGGTTGAAGGCGGTGATGGCGGGCGAACTGGCGGCGGCGCAGCGCGCGCTGGCGGGGCGTGGGTCGCCCGCATAGGCGGGCCTGCCTTGACTCGTCCCCGGCTCAGTCCGGGCGATCGGGGAGACCGTTCTTGCGTCAGGTCGCCGGCTTCGGCCCGCCGTACCAGCGGGTGAACAGGACCCGGGTCAGCCAGAAGACCATCAGGAGAAGGATCAGGAGGGTTGGCAGGGACAGGACACCCGACTGACGGATCAACTCCGGCAAGGCCTTGGCTCCCGGGCCCTCGAACAGGGAGCCCGCCGCAATGAACAGGGCGAAGGCCATGCGCCAGAGGTGTCGGGCGATCCTCTGTCGACCAGACACTCCGCGGCGCAGCAGCATGGCCGCGTCGAGACCCCCCGCCAGCACGGCCACGCCGCCGAGGAAGAAATAGTCGGCTGCGGGATAGCCCTTCATCAGGCCGCTATCGCTGGCCATCGCCTCGAGGCCGAGAAAGATCAGACCGGCCCCCGTGGCGACGATCGCCAGGAACAGGAACTGTTCCGCAAGGCCGGCGCGGCCTTCGGGCCGTCGCACCGTCAGCCAGGCTGTGGCCGTCAGATAGAAGGTGAGCACGCCCGCCAGGAAGGCGATGAACTGATGCGGAATGAAGAAGGCGATCCAGGCGCCGGCCGCCGCCGATGTCAGCATGGAGACGAAGAAGACATGACCCGCCGCCCTGTGCGTCGGTCGACCCTTGGGGGCCAGAAGGGCGATGAAGCCGGACAGCACTGCGATCGTTCCTGACCCGACATGGAGCATCATCAAGGGCGACATCGACATGGATTCTCTCTGGCGGCGGAGCTGGCGCTGATCCGAACTGATCTGCACGCGCGCCGATGTCCCGTCGTCCGGGCCAGACGGCACGGACACCTCCGACTGTCCTCGCCTGTGGGATCGGACAAGGCTGGTTGCCATGACGACTGCCGACCGTTCTGATGGCGAAAGCTGAAGGGATTATCGCTGTTGGATACCGCCGTCCTCGCCCTCGCGATGGCCACGCTGGGCCAGGTCGCCCTGTGCGTCACCGTCCTGCTGATGCGGGGGCTGAGAACGCAGGTCTATCTGGCCCTGACGGCCTTCTTTCTGTCCGCCGGGATCATCATGGCGGGTCCGCCGGTGGTGGCCTTTGCTCCCGGATCTGAGCCGCTGTTCGTCGCCCTGACCCTGCCGGCCTGGTTGCTGCTGGGTCCGGCCCTGTGGCTCTATGTCGAGGGCCTGACGTCGGAAACGCCGTGGCGTCTGCAGCAGCGGCACGGTCGGCACTTCATTCTGTTCGGTCTGGGCCTCGTCGCTGTCGGCCTGCTCACGGGCCTGCCGCCGGAGGCCCGCCGGACCATGCTGGTCGAGGGCCAGGAGGTCGGGACGGCCCATGCCGCCGCCGTCGTGCTGTTCGTCTTCGCGCTGATCCTGGCCTGGGTCGTCCAGTCCGGCTGGTATGTCGTGGCGATCGTCCTTCGGCTGGCCCGCTATCGCGCCCGATTGAGGGACCTGTTCGCGAGCAATGAGGACAGCGAACTGCGCTGGATCGGCGGGCTGCTGGTGGTTGTCGTTGGGGTCTGGACGCTGGCGGCGGCGACTGTGGTGAGCGAGAATTTGTTTGGTGAGGTGCTGGTCACCCGGCGCGGGGGAGCGGTCATCGCGCTGTTGCTGGTCTGGTCGCTGGCGGTCTGGGGCTTGAGACAGAAGCCGGGCTTCGAGGGCCGCTATCTGCCGGCGGCGGCCGATACGGAACCAGCGGGTCCCGGCCAGACCGGGCCGGGCCGGAAATACCAGCGCTCGGCTCTGGGGGATCATCAGGCCCGGCGGATCGCCGCCAGGATCGAGGCTGCCATGGAGCGGGACCGTCTGTATCTCGATCCCACCCTGTCGCTGCACAAGCTGGCCCGACACCTGGCGGTCTCTCCCAACCATGTGTCCCAGACGTTGAACGAAACGATCGGGACCAGCTTCTTCGACTATGTGAACGGCTGGCGGGTGTCCGCGGCCGAGCCGCAAATCCTCGCGGGTCGCGAAACCATTCTCGCCATTGCCCTGGCCGTCGGGTTCAACACCCGCTCCTCATTCTACAAGACCTTCGGCCGTGTGACGGGGCAGACGCCGCAGGCCTATCGGGCGGCCCGGTTGGCGGCGACGACCTCGGAGACCCGCCAGGATCAGGCCGCGCCGAACGGATAGGGACTGACCGATTTCGACCAGTCATCGACGCGCAGCGGCCGATCCACGGGCGGAGCGGCGCGTTCGGCGCAGGGGTGGCGGTGGCACAGGCGGCAGGCGGGACCGATCGGGGTGACCTCGGGTGCCGTCAGGTCCAGGCCCCGGGCGTAGATCAGTCGATGCGCCTCCTTGAGCTCACAGCCCAGGCCGATGGCGAGGTCGTGGGGCTCACCGTATCCGTCGTGTCCCTGGCGATCGACGGTGCGGGCCAGGGTGAACCAGCGCTGACCGTCGGGTGTCTCGATGATCTGGGTGACGAGCCGCCCGGGCGTTCTGAACGCGCTATGCAGTCGCCAGCGGGGGCAGGCGCCGCCGAAGCGGGCGAAAGGGAAGGCACCTGAGGCATAGCGTTTCGAGACGTTGCCCGCCTGATCCACCCGCATCAGGAAGAAGGGCACGCCGCGGGCGGTGGGGCGCGACAGGGTCGTCAGCCGATGGGCGACCTGTTCGAAGGAGACCGAAAACCGGGTCTGGAGGCGGGCGATATCATAGCCGGTCTGCTCTGCCGTCCGCTGGAAGGCGGCGTAGGGCATGAGGATGGCGGCGGCGAGTGTGTTGGTCAGGGACACCTTGAGTAGGGCCCGCGTCGTCTCGTCGGGCGGCCGAGCGGCGTCTGCCAGCGCCGTCAGCTCGGCCTCATGTTCCGACAGGGCCAGCTGATAGGCGATCGCGAAGGCGCGCGACGAGGAATCCAGCGTCTCGGACAGGAGCAGGCGACGGCGGTGCGGGTCGAAGCGGCGGGTCCATTCGACCATGACCTCGGCCGGCATGACACGGACCGAAAGGTTGTGGCGAACCTGCAGCCGGGCGCGGGTCAGGGCCTCGAACCCGTCGCCGGTCTGGTTCGGGTCCAGGGCGGCGTGAAGGGCCTCGCCCAGGGTGTCGAGCTCGGGGAAGTGGTTGGCACGGGACTGGATATGGTCGCGAACCCAGTCGGCGGGGGACGGGCCCGAGGACGCGTCGCCGCCGTCGATCAGCGCAGCGCGGGATCGGTCCCGCTGTTCGGCGAAGGCGCGATAGAGCCGCAGCAGGGCCTCTGCGGCGGCAGGGGCCTCATCCGTGAGCTGCAACAGTTCGTGGCGGGGAACGTCAAGGTCATGGAACAGGGGATCGGCCAGCACCTCGGCCAGTTCCGCCTCGCCGGCCGCGCCCGACTGGCCGAGCTGGCGCAGGTCGACGTCATAGGTCTGGGCCAGCCGGAGAAGGAGCTGGGCCGAGACGGGGCGCTGGTTGCGCTCGATATGGTTCAGATAGCTGGGCGAGACGCCCAGGTCGCCGGCCATCGCGGTTTGAGTCAGGCCCCAGTCGCGCCGCAGTCGTTTGAGGCGGGCACCCAGGAACAGTTTGCGATCGGCCGAGGCGTCCATGATCGCAGAATGTCACATCATGACTGAAATGCAAGAGTCATGATATGACAACATGACACGAACCGTCTGCCTGCAACTGTATCAAAAATGACAGCGACGTGTTTTCTGTCCTGACCGAACCGAAGCGACGTTCGCCTCGGTCAGACCCTGAGCAGAGCGCCATGACCACCTTCGCCGATCTCGTCCCTTCGCCCAAAGGCCGCTTTGACGGCATCGAGCGCCCGTACACGCCGGAAGATGTTCTGAAGCTGCGCGGATCGGTGCCGATCACCCACACCCTGGCAGAGCGTGGTGCCAACCGGCTTTGGGAGCTGCTGCACACCGAGCCCTTCATCAACGCCCTGGGCGCGGTCACCGGCAACCAGGCCATGCAGATGGTCCGCGCCGGCCTGAAGGCCATCTATCTGTCGGGCTGGCAGGTCGCCGCCGACGCCAACACCGCCGGCGCCATGTATCCGGACCAGTCGCTGTACCCGGCGAATGCCGCGCCGGAGCTGTGCCGTCGTATCAACCGCACCCTGCAACGCGCCGACCAGATCGAGCATGCCGAGGGCGGGGCCAAGCGCGACTGGTTCGCCCCCATCGTCGCCGACGCCGAGGCCGGTTTCGGCGGGCCGCTGAACAGCTTCGAGATCATGAAGGCCTTCATCGAGGCGGGCGCCGCGGGCGTCCACTTCGAGGACCAGCTGGCCTCGGAGAAGAAGTGCGGCCACCTCGGCGGCAAGGTGCTGATCCCCACCCAGGCGCATGAGCGCAACCTCGTCGCCGCCCGTCTGGCCGCCGACGTCATGGGCACGCCGACGATCACGGTCGCCCGCACGGACGCCGAGAGCGCCCAGTTGATCACCTCCGACGTCGACGAGCGCGACCAGCCCTTCATCGACCGCGACAACCGCACTCCGGAAGGCTTCTTCCGCCTGAAGGAAGGCACGGGCCTGGACCACTGCATCGCGCGCGGCCTGTCCTACGCCAAAATCGCCGACCTTCTGTGGTGGGAGACCAGCCATCCGTCACTGGAGGACGCGAAGAAGTTCGCAGAGGCCGTGCAGAAGGAGCATCCCGGCAAGCTGATGGCCTACAACTGCTCGCCCTCCTTCAACTGGAAGGCAAAGCTGGACGACGCCACCATAGCGAAGTTCCAGCGTGAGCTTGGGGCCATGGGCTACAAGTTCCAGTTCGTGACCCTGGCCGGTTTCCACAGCCTGAACAACTCGATGTTCGAACTGGCGGACGGTTACCGGGATCGCGGCATGGCGGCCTACTCCGAGCTGCAGCAGCGCGAGTTCGCCAACGAAGCCATCGGCTACACCGCCACGCGCCACCAGCGCGAGGTCGGCACCGGCTATTTCGACACCGTCGCCACCGTCATTTCCAACGGGCAGTCGTCCACGACCGCCATGAAGGAATCCACCGAGACCGCGCAGTTCGTCGCGGCCGAATAGCCAACTGAGGAGAGACGCATATGGAACCGTTGAGCCGCCCCCAGGCCATTATCGACTTCTGCCTGGCGCCCCTGGCGCTGGACTCAGGCACCGAGGCCGAACGTGAGGTCCGTCGCCGCCTGGAACACGTCATCAAGACCTATCAGACCAAGCTGGCGGTCGCCTCGGCCCCCACAGCCGTGGACTTCAGCCGGATGCCGTCACAGGTGATCAACGAAGCCGCCCACGGCTACGAGTAGACGGACCAGGCCGCCGACGCTTCGCAGTGTCGGCGGCTTTTGCCGTTCGGGACCGCCCGGATTGGCGCTCTCGGCGGTTCACGTCGCCGATTTTTGGCAGTTCACGCCGCCGCCGCTCTTTGCTGGTTCTCACCACCAAGCTCGGCCACCAACGCCAGGAGTTCGGCGGCGTCGAACGGCTTGGCCAGGTGGCGATCGGCACCGGCCGCCTGACCCGCCGCGATATGGTCGGGCAGGGCGTTGGCCGTCAACATCACGATCGGCACGCGGTCCAGCCCCATGGCGGCTTCATGCAGGCGAATCTCGCGTACGGCGGTCAGCCCGTCCATGACCGGCATCTGCATGTCCATCAGGACCATGTCGAAGGTCTGGGCGCGGCAGGCTTCCAGAGCCTCGGCTCCGTTCTCGACCTGAACCAGATCGATCGGTGCCTGCGACAGGATCAGCTCGACGACCTTTCGGTTGGTCGGATGATCGTCGGCGACGAGGACGCGCAGACGCTGAGCCGAGGGGTCCTGCGGTGCCGCCGCCTGGGCGACAACCGTCGCCGGGGCCTCGGCCACGAGCAGGGGCAGGGTGAGGATGAAAGCCGAGCCGCCGCCGGGCTCGCTCTCGCAGTCCATTTCGCCGCCCATCATGTCCGCCAGCTGGCGGCAGATGGCGAGGCCGAGACCCGTGCCGCCGAAGCGACGGGTGATGGTGCCGTCGGCCTGTTCGAAACGCGTGAACAGGCGCGCCTTGGCGGCGGCGTCGAAGCCTACCCCCGTGTCCTCGACCGTGAAGCGCATGATGGGCGCGCCGGCGCGGTCCTTGCCCATGCAGGCGGTCAGGCTGACGAATCCGGTGGTGGTGAACTTGACCGCGTTGGAGACGAGATTGGTCAGGATCTGTTTCAGGCGGACGACGTCCCCGCGCACCCAGACGGCGGCCTCCGGCTCGATCTCGACGAAGAACTGCAGCCCCTTGTCCGAAGCCGGTTCCCGATAGAGCTGCGCCGCGTCTTTGACGGCGCGGGTCAGGTCGAAGACCTCGTCGGCGATCTCCAGACGGCCTGATTCGACGCGGGCCAGGTCCAGGATGTCGCTCAGAAGGGTTTGCAGCGTCTGGCCCGACGACTGGATCAGATCCAGCATCTCGCGCTGTTCGGGGGCGAGATCGGTGCGGGCCAGCGCCTGCGTCAGGCCGATGACACCGTTGAGGGGCGTCCGGATCTCATGGCTCATGTTCGCCAGAAACTCGGACTTCGCCCGGTTCGCCGCCTCCGCCGCGTCCCGCGCCTCGGCCAGGGCCTTCGCGTCGCGCTTCAAGTCGCTGATATCATTGACAACTGTGACGAGGCCGCCGTTTGAGGTGCGACGGTCCTGGACGCGAAGCCAGCGATCGCCCGAGATCTGCTGCTCCGTGGTGTTCGACAGGAGACGACGGGCGGCGAGGCGTTCCTCCACCCATTCCTGTTCCCGGCCAAAGGCCTCTTCGTACAGGCCCTGATCTACCCCCAGCTGAAGCATGTCACGGAAGCGGACGCCGACGGCGGCGGCGGCGACTTCCGGGTTTACCTCCGCATAACGGGCGTTCCAGATCAGCAGGCGGTCGTCGGCGTCGTAGAAGCCAAGGCCGTCAGGCATAGCGTCCAGGGCTTCGCGCAGATGTTTGAGGGCGGTCGCACGTCCCCACAGGCCCAGGCTCGTGACGATAGAGGCGATGATGACCACAAGGGTTGCGCCGCCGACGACCCACAACAGCAGGCCCGATTCCGTGATCAGGCTGGCCGCCATTATGGAGGACGGATCAGGCGTGACGGTCATCGTTGACATACCGCCGAAATGCAGAGTGATGACGCTCAGCACCGCGAAGGTCGTGTTCGCCGGAATCCGCCACCAGCCGTCGCGGTTGATCCACAGGGCGGTGCAGAGCGCGAGAAGGATGCTTAGGCCTACGGCCGCGGCTGCGCCTCCGGTGTTCCAGGCCAGAATGCCGCCCTCGATCCGCATCGCGGCCATTCCGACGAAATGCATCGCGGCTATGCTGGAGGCCGCCAACGCAGCGACCAGGACTCTTGTCAGCCTCGAACTGCCGTTCAGGGCGACGGCGACGCCCAGGATCAGGCCGATGATGACGATGCCCAGGGACAGCAGGGTCTCGACTGCAGCATAGCGGATCGGGGCATCGGACTGATAGCCGAGCATGGCCAGGAAATGGGTGGCCCAGACCGCCAGGCCGCTGACCACGCCGGCGGCTGCGCCATAGAGCATCCGCATGCGCCGGGTGTTGTGGCGCGCCATACCGACCAGGGCGATACTGGTTGCCAGACCGACCACGCAGACGGTCGCCGCCAGCAGCGTGAGCCGCCAGTCGTGCTGCACCATCAGGCAGTTCAGGATCCAGTTCAAAGGCGCGTCTTCCCCGACACTCGGGATCACTCTGAACGCCATAGGTAAAAAAACAGGCCTATGACCGTGGCGGGCCCCGGGGGCTCGAAACCGCTCGCCTTTCCGGGGCCGCTCGGTCTAGAAAAAGAAGACGTCGGAGGGGCCGGGCGTCGGACCGGAGGCGCGACGACACCATGCCGTTCGACGAGTCTCTGTCCCCCGTCGCCCCGCTCGCCACCTCCAGGCTCTGGACAAGCGGCGCCACCGGCGGGGTCGCCGTGACCATCATGCTGGCTCTGACGTTCGTGCGCCCGGACGCGGCACCGTGGCTGCTGGCAGGGGCCGCAGTCATCTGTCTAATGACGCTGATGGGTCTGAGAGCGCCGCGCAAGGTCGCGGACGAGACCTCGGCGGTCGCCGTCGGCGCTCGCCTGTCGGCGCCCGAGGATGCAGGTCTGCTGGACAGTGTGTTCGAGGCGCTGGACGACCCGGTCCTGATCGTCAGCGGCGGGGAAGCCGACGACATTGCCGGCCGGCGCATCGTGCTGGCCAATCGCGCGGCCCGCGATCTGCTGCGGATCCAGCGGGAAGGGGCGCTGCTGGTCTCGGCCGTTCGGGATCCGAACGTACTGGAAGCGGTGGACGAGGCCCTGTTCGGCGGGGTCAGCCGGACGACGGACTACAACGCTGCGGGAGCTCGGACCCGGCACTGGAAGGCCTGGGTGCGACCGTTGCCTTCGCCGGTCGGCGCGACCATGGCCTTGCTGGGCCTGCGGGACGAGACCGACGTGCGGCGGATGGAGCTGATGCGCGTCGACTTTCTTGCCAACGCCAGCCACGAGTTGCGCACGCCCCTGGCGTCGCTGAGCGGCTTCATCGAGACACTGAAGGGACACGCCCGGGACGATCCCAAGGCGCGGGACAAGTTCCTCGACATCATGGCGGCCCAGGCTGACCGGATGGGGCGGCTGGTCGCGGACCTGCTGTCGCTGAGCCGGATCGAACTGAACGAGCACATTCCGCCCTCGGGGAAGGTGGACCTGCCCCGAGCGGCGTCCGACGTCGTCGATGCGATCAGTGTGCTATCCCAGGAGCGGGGGGTCACCGTCTTGCTGGACGTCCAGACCGGCGACGCGAGGATCATCGGCGATCGTGACGAGATCGTTCAGGTCATCCAGAACCTGACCGACAACGCGATCAAATACTCCCCGATGGGCGGCACGGTCGACCTGACGGTGCGGCATGGGCTGGACGTTGAGGCGGCGGCCGGTGCGCGGGTGCCGGGCGCAACGCGGCTGTCGCTGCTGACACCCGACCGGGAGGCCGGTGCGCGCTATGTGGTGGTGACGGTGCGCGATTACGGTCCCGGCATGGCGCGCGAACATTTGCCACGGCTGACCGAGCGGTTCTATCGCGTCGAGGGCCAGAAGAGCGGGGAGCGGCCGGGGACGGGGCTGGGGCTTGCGATCGTCAAACACATCGTCAACCGCCACCGCGGCGGAATGACAGTCGAAAGCGCGCCCGGCGACGGGTCGCTTTTCAGTGTCTACTTCCCGATGGTGACCGCAGCGGCGAGCGCATCCGGGCCAGCCTGACCTTTGAAAAACACCGGTCGGTTACGGCGTCGCAGAACTGTCATCCAGTCGTCTTAATCCGCTGACCATCCAAGGGCAGGTTCCGCGCCGAGACGGGCCGGACTTCCGAGCACGCTCTGATTCTTGCGCGTGCGCTCCGGGGCCTGATGATCTGGCTTGCTATTCCTCTCGTGGCGGTGTTCGCCGTGCTCGCCTATCTGGCCGGGCGCGGTCAGGCGCAGCGTCGTGCCGCGGCCCTGGATGGCCCGCTCGCGCATTCACGCCCGGAACAGCACGGCTATTACGCCATGATCTGGGTCGCCGTGCCTGCGCTGGTCGTGACGATCCTGGCCGGCGTCTTCTCCGATCCCGTCGCGCACCACCTGCTGGCAGCCGAGGCGCCGCCCGCTGTGCAGGAACTTGAACAGTTTCGTCGCGAAGCCTTCTTCAATGATGCGCGTCTGACAGGGGAAGGCCAGCGCGCCTTTCAGGTCTGGTCGGGCGAACTGGGTGAGGCCCTGACGACAGAGGCGGCGCGTTCGGCCCGCGTGCATCAGACCCTGACCTGGGGCGGTGTGGTCGCGGCGATCCTGGCGGCGGTGATGGGCGGCCTGTTCGCCTCGACGCAGATCCGGCCGACCCTGCGGGCCCGCAATCGGGTCGAGGACTGGATCGGCGGCCTGCTGTTCGCCTGTTCCGCCGTGGCCATCCTGACGACCATCGGCATCGTGTTCTCCTTGCTGTGGGACAGCCTTCGCTTCTTCCAGGCCGTCCCGGTGACCGAGTTTCTGTTCGGGACCCAATGGAGCCCCCAGATCGCCATCCGGGCCGATCAGGTCGGTTCGTCCGGAGCCTTCGGGGCCGTGCCGCTGTTCGCAGGCACCTTCCTGATCATGCTGATCGCCATGGTGGTGGCGGCACCGGTCGGATTGTTCTCGGCCATCTATCTTTCGGAGTACGCCAGCGCTCTGTCTCGGGGCGTGGTCAAGCCGGTGCTGGAGATCCTCGCCGGCGTACCGACCGTGGTCTACGGCTTCTTCGCCGCCCTGACGGTGGGGCCGGCGTTCCGCGAGTTCTTCAACGGCATCGGCGCGCTTCTTGTCGGTGGACCGCTGGATGGCATGGGCCAGTACCTGATGCTGGTGCAGAACCAGATGGCCCTGGTCGCCGGCGCGGTTATGGGGATCATGCTGATCCCGTTCGTCTCCTCCCTGTCGGACGACATCATCAACGCCGTGCCGCAGTCGCTGCGTGACGGCTCCTACGCCATGGGCGCGACCAGGTCCGAGACGGTGAAGCGGGTGCTGCTGCCCGCGGCCCTGCCGGGCATCGCCGGTGCCTTGCTGCTGGCTATGTCGCGGGCGATCGGGGAGACGATGATCGTGGCCATGGCAGCGGGTCTCGCTGCGAACCTGACCCTGAACCCGCTCGACACCGTGACCACGGTGACGGTCCAGATCGTCACCCTGCTGACCGGCGACCAGGAGTTCGACAGCCCGAAGACGCTCGCCGCGTTCGGCCTCGGACTGACCCTGTTCCTCGTGACCCTGCTGCTCAACATCGTCGCCCAGCGGATCGTCCAGACCTATCGGGAACAGTATGACTGACACCGGCGCGGACAAGATGTGGGCCCGTCTGGCGGCCGAGGATCCCGCGCGCGCCGCACGGCTCCAACGTGGGCTCAAGAAGCGCTATGCCCGGGAGGGACGCTTCAAGCTGTACGGTATTCTCGCCGTCTCCGTGGCCATCGGCTTCCTGCTGCTGCTGCTCGGCCGGATTATCGAGCAGGGCCACACGGCCTTCTACGCCAACCAGCTCACCGTGTCGGTCTACATGGACCCGGCGCGCATCGATCGCGCCTATCCGCAGGGCACCAATTTCCAGCAAATGGTCGCCCAGCAACAGCTGGCGCGGCTCGGAGAGACGGACGATGCACAAGGCACGAAAGCAACGGCCTATCGTTCGCTGCTGTCATCGGAGCTCAAGTTCCGCGCCGCCGACCTGATCCGCAACGACCCGTCGCTGATCGGCCGGACGATGGACATCACCGCTCCGGTCTCGGACGAGGCGGACCTCTACTACAAGGGCGAAATCACCCGGGAAACGGCCGCCGACCAACGCCGGGTCAGTGACGAGCAGATGGCCTGGCTCGACGACTTGAAGCGTCAGGGGCATGTTTCGACCACGTTCAACGCTCAGTTGTTCACCAAGGGCGACTCGACCGAGCCCGAGCTGGCGGGCGTGCTGGGCGCTGTGGTCGGCTCGGCCCTGATGCTGCTGGTCACCGCCCTGATCGCGATTCCGCTCGGCGTCGGCGCGGCGGTCTATCTGGAGGAGTTCTCGAGGAAGGGCCGGATCACCGACCTGATCGAGGTCAACATCAACAATCTCGCGGCCGTGCCGTCGATCGTCTACGGCCTGCTGGGCGTGGCCCTGTTCATCAACTGGATGCACCTGCCGCGCTCGTCGCCTCTGGTGGGCGGTCTGGTGCTGGCCCTGATGGCCCTTCCGACCATCATCATCGCCACCCGGTCGGCGCTGAAGGCCGTGCCGCCGTCGATCCGTGAGGCGGCCCTGGCCATGGGTGCGAGCCGTACCCAGACGGTGTTCCACCATGTCCTGCCGCTGGCCATGCCGGGCGTCATGACCGGCACCATCATCTCCATGGCCCATGCGCTGGGCGAAACCGCGCCGCTGCTGCTGATCGGCATGGTCAGCTTCGTGCCGGGCATTCCGGGGGCGATCGATGAGCCGGCCGGTGCCCTGCCGTCTCTGGTCTACATCTGGGAGAACGCTTCGGAGCGCGCGTTCCACGAGCGGACCGCTGCGGCCATCCTGGTTCTCCTCGCCTTCATGATCGTCATGAACGCCGCCGCAATCCTGCTGCGTCGGCGGTTCGAACGTCGGTGGTAAGTCAATGAAAATTCCTTTCTTTCGTAGCCCTGACGGGCATGAAGGCGGCGGCCCCGCCGATCCGGCCGAGCGCCGTGACGAATCCGTCCTGACGCCCGTAGCTGAAGCCGCCGGCGTCATGGCCGGGCGTGTGCCCGAGGTGAAGTCGCCGTCGGCCCCTTCCGGGCCGACCAAGATCGCGGCGCGCGACGTCTCGGTCTTCTACGGGGACAAACAGGCGCTGTTCGACGTCAGTCTGGACATCCCTGACAAGACCGTGACCGCCTTCATCGGTCCGTCTGGCTGCGGCAAGTCGACCTTTCTGCGCTGTATCAACCGGATGAACGACACCATCCAGGGTGCCAAGGTCACCGGAAAGATCCTGCTCGACGAGCAGGACATCAATGCGAAGTCGGTCGATCCGGTGCTGCTGCGCGCCCAGGTCGGGATGGTGTTCCAGAAGCCGAACCCCTTCCCCAAGACGATCTACGAGAATGTCGCCTACGGACCCAGGATCCACGGTCTGACGACATCGAAGTCCGAGCTGGACGGCATTGTCGAGAGCTCGCTGAAGAAGGCCGGTCTGTGGGACGAGGTCGCCGACCGACTGCATTCGGCCGGCACCGGCCTGTCGGGTGGTCAGCAGCAGCGTCTGGTCATCGCGCGCGCCATCGCGGTGAACCCCGAAGTCATCCTGATGGATGAACCCTGCTCGGCGCTGGACCCGATCGCCACGGCCCGGATCGAGGAGCTGATCGACGAGTTGCGTGAGCGCTACTGCATCGTGATCGTCACCCACTCGATGGCCCAGGCGGCCCGCGTGTCGCAACGCACGGCCTTCTTCCATCTCGGCCGTCTCGTCGAGCACGGCAACACCGAGGAAATCTTCACGAATCCCCGTGAACGGCGCACGCTCGACTACATCACGGGACGCTTCGGTTGAACCAACACACGGTCAAGGCCTACGGCGACGAACTGAACCAGCTGACCGCCGAGGTCGCCCGGATGGGCGGTCTGGCGGAGGCCCAGGTTGCGGACGCCGTCGAGTCGGTCGCGCGGCGCGACATCGCCCTGGCGCGTGCGGTCGTCGAGCGTGACGCCAAGGTCGACGCGATGCACCGCGACATCGAGAGGAAGGCCATCCGGCTGATCGCCCTGCGTCAGCCCGTGGCCTCCGACCTGCGCAAGACCCTGGCGGCGATGAAACTGTCGGTCGATCTGGAGCGCACGGGCGACCTGGCCAAGAACATCGCCAAGCGTGCCCTGTCTCTGGCCGAGACCGAGCCAATGCAGCCCCTGACCCGCTCGATCGAGCGGATGGGCAAGCTGGTGTCGATGCGGCTGCGCGACGTTCTGGACGCCTATACGGCCTCCGAGATCGATCGGGCCATGGCGGTCTGGGCGTCGGACGACGAGGTCGACGAGCACTACAATGCCCTGTTCCGCGAACTGCTGACCTACATGATGGGCGATCCGCGCACGATCAGCGCCTGCACCCATCTGCTGTTTATGGCCAAGAACCTTGAGCGGATCGGCGACCACGCCACGAACATCGCCGAGGTCATCCATTACGAGATCACGGGCGACGAGATGACCGGGGAGCGGCCCCGCTGGACGCCTTCTCCGGGCGACTGGGACGCCGACACCGGACATTTGCCGACCCTGCCGACGACCTGACGGCGCGCTGACGACGACGGAGACTAGACGTGCAGCCTTATATCCTGGTGATGGAAGACGAGGACGCCCTGGCGACCCTGCTTCAGTACAACCTCGAAAAGGAGGGCTACGACGTCGTCGTCGCCGCCGACGGAGAGGAGGGGCTGGTCCAGATCGACGAGCGTCAGCCGGACCTGGTCCTGCTGGACTGGATGTTGCCCAAGGTGTCGGGCATCGAGGTCTGCCGTCGCATCCGCGGGCGCCCCGAGACACGCAACCTGCCGGTCATCATGCTGACGGCGCGCGGCGAGGAGAGTGACCGGGTGCGCGGCCTGGATACCGGCGCCGACGACTATCTGACCAAGCCCTTCTCGATGACCGAACTGATCGCCCGCATCCGCGCAGTGCTGCGTCGCATCCGTCCGGGTCTGGCCGACGACCGCGTGGGCCACGGCGACATCATCATCGACCGGGTCGCCCACCGGGTGCGTCGCTCGGGCAAGGAGGTCCATCTGGGCCCGACCGAGTTCCGCCTGCTGGACCATTTCATGCGCCACCCGGGCCGGGTGTTCAGCCGCGAACAGCTGCTGGACGCCGTCTGGGGTTCGGACGTCTATGTCGAGGCCCGCACCGTGGACGTCCACGTCGGCCGCCTGCGCAAGGCCCTGAACGTCGAGGACAGCGCCAACCCGATCCGCACCGTCCGTTCGGCGGGTTATTCGCTGGATCTGGAAGGCTGAGCCCTCGCTGATCTGCGCGTGATCATCACCCCGAAGGCCGCGGCCAGCGGGAACATCAGCACACCGTAGACGGCGGCCGGCATGGACATGTCCGGATTGCGCAGCACCGACTGGGCGATGACGATGGCCAGGGTGGCGTTGTGCAGCCCGACCTCGAAGGCGCTGGCGATCGACTGCGGACGATCGACCTTCAGCAGGCGCGGAACAAGGAAGCCGATCCCAAGGCTGACCACGCAGAAGGTCACCACGACACCGGCGATCGCGGCGAAGTGGGCGGTCAGGATATCGATCTGGGCGGCGACGGCACCGATGATGACCAAGGTCAGGATCACGACCGATGCGATGCGCACAGGCTTGTCCATGGCCGCCGCGAAGGCGGGCCTCAAACTCCGCACCAGCATACCCAGAGCCACGGGGCCGAGCACGATCAGGAAGACCTCGATGGTCTTCTTCAGCTGCAGCCCGACCTGACCGCCGCCCGGATCGAAATAGGCCAGCGACAGGTTGACCACGATCGGCAGGGTGATCACGGCGACGAGGGAGTTGATCGCGGTCAGGCTGATGTTCAGCGCCACATCACCCCGGAACAGGTGGCTGTAGAGGTTCGCCGTCGTCCCGCCCGGGGACGCCGCCAGCAGCATCATGCCCACCGCCAGAACCGGCGGCAGCCGGAACAGCAGCACCAGGCCGAAGCAGACCACCGGGAGGAGAATCAACTGGCAGGCCAGGGCGATGGACACCGCCTTGGGCCGTCGCCCGATCCGGACGAAATCACCCGGCGTGAGACTGAGCCCCAGGCCGAACATGATGATCCCGAGCGCGATCGGCAGGCCGATGACGGTGATGGCTGAACCCATGCGCGTGTCCCCGAATGCGCTGTCTCGCGCGTTTGGTTCGAACCTGTCATGTCCCGCCGTCGGCACCAAGGCACGGCGCGTCGCATCGAACGACGCATACGCCTATCGGAAGCCTTTCCTCCGCTCCTGAAACCGCTACGGTCCCGGCCTCAGTCTCACGGGAGTCTCGCCCATGCGCCGCCGCACCTTCCTGTCGACCCTGCCCGCCGGGGCTTTTATGGCGGCGGCGGGGGTGCCGGCCGCCGCCGCGCTGACGAAGGCCCAGGCCTCGCCGGAAAACCCCTTCGCCGGCGTGACCATGGGCGACCGGATCACCGGCGCGCCGTTCGCGGGGCGGTCGACCGTGTGGGGCATGAATGGCGCGGCCGCGACGGCGCATCCGACCGCGACCCTGATCGGGATCGATACCCTGAGGCGCGGCGGCTCGGCCATCGATGCGGCCATCGCCATCAACGCGGCCCTCGGCTTCCTCGAGCCGACCGCCAACGGCATCGGCGGCGACGCCTTCTGCATGCTGTGGGATCCGGCCCAGCGGAAGGTCGTCGGCTTCAACGGCTCGGGGAACAGCCCGATCGGCCTGTCACTTGAGACGGCACGGGCTAGGGCGATCGACGGCTATCTGCCGCGCTACGGAGCGGTGACGGTCAATGTGCCCGGGACGGTCGACGCCTGGTGGAGCGCGCACCAGCGCTACGGCAAGCTGCCGTGGAAGGACGTACTGATCCCGGTCGCCGAGCTGTGCGAGCAGGGCGTGCCCATGCCCCAGACCATCGCCTGGTACCTCGAACGGAACATGGCGGGCTTCGATCGCTCGACTGTCATCGAGGAGAACGACAACCGCAGGGCCGTCTACGCGCCGGGCGGCCGAACGCCGCGCGTCGGCGAGGTTTTCGCCAATCCGGACCTCGGCCGGACCCTGAGGCTGATCGCCGAGGGCGGTCGCGACGCCTTCTATGAGGGGGAACTGGCCGAACAGATGGAGCGCTATTTCCGACGCATCGGTGGCTGGCTGACCCGCGCCGACCTGGCCGCGCATCGCACCGAATGGGTCGAGCCGATCCAGACCAACTATCGCGGCGTCGATGTCTATGGGTTAGGTCCGAACACCCAGGGCCTGTCGACCAATCAGATCCTGAATATTTGCGAGCAGTTCGATCTCAAGGCCATGGGCTTCCAGTCGGCCGCCTCGATCCACCATCAGGCCGAGGCCAAGCGGCTGGCGTTCGAGGACCGGGCGCGCTGGTTCGCCGACGAGCGTTTCTCGCAGACGCCGGTCGAGCGGCTGAACTCCAAGGCCTATGCCGCCGAACGGGCGCGGCTGATCCGTCCGGACCGGGTCATGGACCGGGCCTTCCCGGGCGATGCGCCGACGCAGGGCGACACGACCTATTTCAGCGTCGCCGACAGGGACGGGCTGATGGTCAGCTGGATCCAGTCCAACTACCGCGGCATGGGCTCAGGCCTGGTCCCTGACGACGGCGAACGGCCACTGGGCTTCATGTTCCAGGACCGGGGCGAGCTGTTCGCCCTGACCGACGGCCATCCGAACGTCTATGCGCCGGGCAAGCGACCGTTCCACACCATCATCCCGGGCTTCGCTTGCAAGGACGGCGAGCCGTGGATGGCGTTCGGCGTCATGGGCGGCGGCATGCAGCCGCAAGGGCAGGCCCAGATCATCATCAACATGGTCGACTACGGCCTGGACCCGCAGGAGGCCGGGGACAGTCCGCGCTGGCAGCATGAGGGATCGTCCGAACCTACGGGGCAGGCGGCCGAGGGCGTCGGAGTTCTGCACCTAGAGAACGGCGTACCGCAGACCACACGGGCCGGGCTGGAGCAAAGAGGCTGGGTTCTGGGGCCGACGAACGGCGGCTTCGGTGGGTATCAGAACGTGGTCATGCAGCAGAACCCCGGCGGCCGCTGGACCTATGGTGCAGCCACCGAGATGCGCAAGGACGGCATCGCCCTCGCTTACTGAGCTTCTGCCGCCGCTTCCACGTCGTCGGGCGCCAGTTTGTAGACTGTGGCGCAGTACTCGCACGTGACGTGGATCTTGCCGTCGGGCTCGACCATCTCGGCGCGTTCTTCGGGATCGAACGAGGACAGGACGCCGCTGATGCGGTCGGCGGAGCAGCGGCACTGGGCCTTCAGCGCACGGGCGTCCTCCAGCCGCACGCCGTCCTCGTGGAACAGGCGGAACAACAGGGTCTCCGGCGTGATCGCCGGATCGACCAGTTCGTCGTCGCCAAGGGTCTGGAACAGGGCGCGGGTGCGGTCCCAGACTTCCTCGGTCGAGCCGCGCGCATCGTCGGCGGCGATCAACTGGATCAGGGCACCGCCCGCGCGCCAGGTCGTGCCCGTCCCGTCGGTGACGGAGCCGACGGCGAGGCGAACCTTGGTCGGGATTTGCTCGGACTGGACGAAATAGTGTTCGGCCGCCAGCGACAGGCTCTCGCCCTCGATCGGGGTGATGCCCTGGGTGCGCTCGAAATCGGGGCCGCGATCCAGGGTCATGACGAAGACGCCCTGGCCCAGCAGCGTCCGGGCACCCGGACGCGCGAAGCCGGAGGAGGCGGCGGCGACTTCGTCTTCGTCGAAGCGGCAGTAGCCGCGCAGGTGGCCGGCGGTGTCGTAGTCTGCGACCACATATTTCACCGGACCGTCGCCCTGGGCCTGGACGATCAACCGGCCTTCGAACTTCAGCGCCGAACCGACCAGGGCCGCGAGCGCGCAGGCCTCGCCCAGTAACGCCGCGACAGGCTCTGGATAGGCATGGGCGGACAGGATCCTGTCGATGGCGTCGCCGAGACGGACCAGGCGGCCGCGCACGGGCCAGCCTTCGATCTGGAAGGCGGCCGCGAGATTGTCGGTCGGCGCGGAAACGGCGGCGGGCTCGTGATCGGTCACGGCGGGTCCTTGAACGATAGGCTGTGGAGAACGGTGCAAGATAGGAAACGCGAGGGCGGTTGGTAAGGGCGACCGCCTGTCGTCTCGCGCGGGCGCGTTAGCGTGCTATCTGTCGCAACCGGGCGCACGGCCAGCCCGTTCTCGATGCCGACACTGACGAAAGCCTGTCCCATGCCCGCCAAGCCGAACCTGAAACCCGTGAGCCAGCAGGCCATCGTCATCACCGGCGCCACCTCCGGCATCGGTCTGGCCACCGCCCGCCGGGCGGCGAAGGCCGGGGCGTGCGTCTTCCTGATCGCGCGCGGTGAGGGTGATCTGAAGGCCCTGGTCGAGGAACTGCAACAGGAGGGCGCGCGGGTCGCCTATGCCGTCGCCGACGTCGCCGATTACGACGCCCTGGCCGAGGCGGCGGACAAGTGCCGGCGGCTGTTCGGCGGCTTCGACACCTGGGTGAACAATGCCGGCGTCTCGATCTATGGTCCGATCCGCGAGACGACGTTGCAGGACCAGCACCAGCTGTTCGAGACCAACTACTGGGGCGTCGTGAACGGGTCGCTGATCGCCGCCGAGCATTTGAGGGCGCGTCCGGACGGCGGCACGATCGTCAATGTCGGATCGGTCCTGGGCGACGCGCCCATGCCGGTGCAGGGCGTCTATTCGGCGTCTAAGCATGCGGTGAAGGGGTTCACCAACGCCTTCCGCATGGAGCTGATGCGCGAGGGCGCGCCGGTCGCCGTCAGCCTGGTCAAGCCCGCGGCGGTGGATACGCCCTATCCGAAACACGCCCGCAACCTGACCGGATATGCGGTCCAGAACCCGCAGCCGGTCTATGCGACCCACGTCGTCGCCGACACCGTCCTGTGGTGCGCCGCCCATCCGATCCGGGAGATCACCGTCGGCGGGGGAGGGCGCGTCATAGCGTCCTTCTACGCACTCCTGCCGGGCCTCGCGGAACCACTCTTCGCCCGGTTCGCTCCTAGCCTCATGCGGGACAGGGGTTCCGCCTACCAGCCGTATGACGACGGGCTCTATGATCCGACCGACGACGGCCTCGACGAAGAGGTTCACTATCCCATGGTCCGACAGTTCAGCGCCCTGGCCGAAGTCCGCAAACATCCCGGCGTCACTGCGGGATCGCTGGCTCTGGTCGCCACGGCCGCGCTTGTTACGTATCTGTTGACCCGGCGGACCGGGTCGCGCCGGATCGAGGGACTGCGGGACCGGTTCGATCCGCGCGGCTGGATCGACGCCGACGCCCTTCGTCACAGGCTCGACGACATCTCGCGCGGCCTGACCGAGCGGGCCGGGGAGGTCAACGACCGCGCCGGTGATCTGGGGGACGATGCCCGTCGTCAGGCGAGGAAGCTGTTGAAGCGTGGCAAGCGGGCCGTGTCGGACAAGCAGCGTCAAAAATATGCTCGTGACGCGCGCCGTTACGCGGAAGAGACCGGTCGTTCGGCGCGTCGCTATGCCGGTGATGCCGGCCGCTACGCCAGGGATCACGCCCGTGAGGGCGGTGCCTTGCTGGCCGTGGCGACGATCGCGGCAGCCATCGGCGCGGCGGCTCTGGAAAGTCGGCGGCCGGACAGCCGGGTGCGTCGCCTGACGGGGCTCTAAAGGCCCACAAACCCGTTGCTGCGACTGCGAAGGTCGCGGCAGTGTAGGCGGAAGGCGCTGTATTGATTACGGAAAGTCGGGGCCGGTTTTCGTCGGCCCCACTTAGCGCCCCATCGGCTGCAATACTTGTTCCCCGTCCGTTCACGGAGCGCCTCAACGCAAAAAGGCCCTCCCCGGTGAAGGGAAGGGCCTAGCTGCACAGACTTGCCGTGCAGGGGGATCTATGACCGGTGATCAATCCGGCCAGCCTGCCGAGACAGGTCTTTCAATGCGAGGGCTTCGTCAGCAGGGCCGACTGGTTGTTCTCGTCCATACGGCAAGCCGCGTAAAACGTTGGGAACCATCCCTCTCCGCTCGCCCGTAGATTCTACGCCTTCCCCTGGTAGGATCAAGGGCTAGGCGGCGAGGCGGTCGTCATTGATCGCCCGTGGCCTGAAACGGCAAAAGGCCCCCGCCTCCGAAGAGACGAGGGCCAATGATGCGGAGCCAGGGCTCGACGCTGGAAGCATTTTCCCGATGTCGGGAAGAAGGTCGGCTAGCCCGGATCGGGTCGTTCTGGCGGCGGGCACTTGAGTCCAGGTTGTCCGAGCTCGTCGAAGAACCGGCAGAGCCGCCCGACCGCCAGCCAGCCGTCCTCACCCCAGATGAACAGGTCGGTCTCGTAGCGGTCCAGAGCGGCTTCCGAGGTCAGGCCAGAGGCGTCAGCGACCGGCCGGGGCTTGACTGTCAGGTCGGCGGCACTCGGGAAGGCCGGCCCCGCCGTTTGGCAGGCGGAGGCAGTGCCGAGCACGGCGGCGATCAGAAGGAACCGCGTCAGGAAGGGGGGCGAGCGCATCGTCGGTGGCCTTTCGTTGGAGGTTGAGGGAGGCTTGGTCGTTCAGGCGCTCAGTTGCGGCCGTTTCCCGCGCCGTGGAGGCCTGCCGTTCGATCCTGACGGCAGCGGCGGCCTGCCGGTCTCGCTCGCCCTGCGCTGCCCTGTGAGAGCAATACGCGCCAAAGCCGAGGAACAGGATCAGGACGCCGACCGCCAACCATCCCTTGAGGGGCAGCAGGCCGGGGATCGATCGGAGAAAGGCGAGGGCGGCGATCATCGCGTAAGCCTCCAGAGAGACCAGCCCCAAACCACGGCAACAGCTATGGCGAAGGCGTAGAACGCCAGCCGGGGCGTCACAGCCCGACGACCTTCTTCGCCGCTGCCGTGGCCGTGACGCGGGCCGCCAGGCCGTTCGAGCCCCCGTTGACCTTCAGGGTCACGCCCGGGACGTCATCGCGGGTCGCTGGGCCGACGCAGCCGTGTTTGACGAAGAACCCGGCGGCGGCCTTCGCAGAGGCCGCGGGATCGTTCCGCAGCGCCTCCGGGCTGTCCTCGTATCCGGCCTCCCGATAGTTGGCGCGGCCAGTGATCTGCTTGTCGCCGCCGCCCCGGTATCGCCAGCCGTCGCCCGGCTCGGTGTTGCCCAGGTTCTTCCGGCCCCACTCGCCGCCGTAGATGATGTTGGCGATCGCGTTCTGATGGGCAGGACGCCCCGGCGCCCGGCCGAACTTGCGGGCGTCGGCCTCGCTGATCCGGTGGCGGCCGAACGTCTTCAGCAGCCCCGCGACCGAATAGTTCAGGTTCTCTTCACGGGTCGCGAAGCCCGCGCTCTCGACAAACATCTGGCCCAGCCAGTGGGCGAGGACGAGACCCGAGAACCCGGCCTCGGCCGCCGCCTGTTCAAGGGCCACGCGGGTTTCGTCGGTGGCCCGAGGCGCGAACGCGCGAAAGCGATCAGCCGGGATGAGGCTCATGGTGGTCTCCGATGTTCAGGGATGGCAGGATCGGGCGATGGGCCGCGACCGCATGGAACTGATCTTGACCGGGCTTCTGATCATCGCCGTGGGGCTGTTGATCGGGCTGACGGTCTGGTCTTGGGTCAGGTAGTCGGGGGCGTGGCGTTCGTCTTGGCGATCTCGACCTCGGCCGATCGCTTGGCGGCGTTGATGTTCTCGGCGGCCCGGGCACCAATCAGGAGGCCGATCAGGACGCCCACGGCACCGAAGAAGATGGCCCCGTCGTTCCCGTTCTCGACCCGCCGGGCCACGATGACGACGCCGGCCGCAGAGGCCGCAGAGGTGACATAGATGGCGAAGGGCCGCGCCAGATTGCCCAGCGCAGTGACGACACGCTCAAATCGGGGATCGGTCATTCCGGGGCCCTCCTGCGACGGGTGTTCGGTGCGGCCTCAGCAGGCCGTTTCATCCAGTCCTTCAGTTCGTCGATCGACTGCGTCATGTGCCGGATGTCCGACTTCATGGCCGCCATGTCGTTGCCCATCGTGGAGACGGTGTCGTGGCCCTTCTCAACGGTCGAGACCCGTTGGAACAGCCGCCCCATAGCGAAGGCGATCACGGTCGTCTGAAGCAGGACGAAGCCTGCAAGCGAGGCGAGGGGGATCCAGGCGGAAGGGTTCATCAGCGGTCACTCGCTATTTACAGGGAAGGGGCGCAAGGGTCCGCCGCCGCGCGTGGCTCGGCTGCCGGGACCGTCACTGGTCGTGGGGGTCGAGGCCGGGGGAGGTGGTGAGACACCTTCTCCGGTTGCGGTTTCAGTCGCGGGTGAAGTTCAGCAGGACGGCGGCAAACGCGACGAGGCGAAGCGCAGCCGGGACGCCGTCGACGCCCATTGCCTCGAAAAAGATCAGGTCGCCCTTGAACTTCGAGATGCGGGGATCAGCACGGCAAAGGTCGTGAACGATGGCAGAGCGCGCCAGCTTGTCGGCGACATAGTCCCGGATCCAGAAAGCCCAGCGTGGGGCCCATGATGGCAGGACGGGGACGCTGGCCAGGTCCGTCTCGAAGCCTGCCCGAGCTGGCAACTTCCAGCCGGAGTCGAGATACCCGACCTCATACGCAAAAGGGGAGGTGAGCCTCACGACCACCCTCCCCCTCTGCTTTCGGGCTGTCACCTCAAAGGTGGCATCCGTGAACCGGCTCATAGCGCGGTGATTGTCTCGATCTGGGCCGGAGTGCAGCCCACGGCCTCCAGGACGCCGATCAGGCCCTCGTCGTCGAAATAGACGTTCGGCCAATCTGGCGCGAACCAGCGGGCGAAGTAGATGGCCTGACTGTTCAGCACGGACAGCACGGCGTTGAGCTTGCCGATCGCGTTGACCCGCTCCTGCACGACAGACTTGGCGATCAGGCGGCGAGGTGGTGCCGGCTCCTCGGTCAGGCCGTTCGGCTCGACCGCCCATTGCTGGACGCCTCCGACCGGCGCGATCTCCACGGCCTTCTCGTTCCAGGCAGTCGCGGGGGACGAGGCTTCTGCGTATGCTTGGAAGCCGAAGCTGGTCAGGTCCGCTGCCGCGAGGTTCTCCGGTAGCGAGTGCGCCGACAGGGCCAGCCGGACGGCCGCCTCGGACAGACCGAACTCGCTTGTGTCCGAGTTTACGTAAAGGGTCATCAGTTGGCTCCGATGGCGGTCAGGAAGGTGTTCAGGCGGTTGTAGAGGGCGGCGGCTTGGGTGTCGTCCAGACCCGACCCAATGGTTGCGGCGGCGACGCGAAGATCGGCGGCGTTGGCGCCGTTCGTGATCAGCTTGACCGAGTTATTTACGGGCGCACTCGACGACCCTGCGCTCGACGTTCCGGGCGCTCCGTTAACATACCCATTGCTGGCATTCGACGCGGTCCGCGAGATGATGCGGTGGCCCAGGTTGGTCGAGAGCCCGGTTGCGTAGGTTAGTTCTGAGCCGTTGATGGCCGCGAGGAATTCATTTCCCCCGCCCCGCGGATAGATGGAAAGGGGCGAACCGTTGACGACGGCCTGGCGCGAATAGCTCCCGGCGTTACTGGTGGCTGCGTTGAGCCACGCTGAGACGTGCGCGCTGTTCTGGACAAACTGTGGCGAGGATGCCGTCGTGGGGTTGAACCCCGTATCCATGTTTCCGCTTGCGCCCGCGCCGATGTAGCCGCGATCGGTCGTGAAAGAGTAAGCGGTCAGGCTCGTCAGCGTGAAGTTCGCCGGGGCCTTGGCGTTGATCGTAGCGGCCTGACTGTCGTGGGCGGCGACGAGCCACAACGCATCCAGCTTCGTCCAAAGGCCATCAGTTTTTAGCCCGGTGATCAGGGTGTTGATCAGGCCCTTGCGGGCGCCGCTCGGCTGGACCGACATCGCCGCGAAATAGGTAACGGCGGCGGCGTCATAGGCCACGCTACTGATCAATCCGGCCCGCGCAGCCCCTATCACGACGCCATTCCCCCGGAGGCGTAATACTCCCAGACCGAGCCGGTCCACGACGCGACCAGAGTCACGACCAGACGACCGGCGGCGATGGTTGGCGCGGCCCCGCCGATCCAGCGAGTGCTGCCCGGCCAGGTCAGGATGGGCGTGCCGGTAATCGTGGCGAGGATGGTCGCCGTCACCGTGTCGCCGGTTGAGGGCGAGCCCGGAAGGCTCGAGAGGCTGACGGTCGTATTGGCGGACCACGATGGCCGGAAGATCGTGCCCGCGTTGACGCTCAACGCCCCGGTCGTGACCGTTCCGGCGCGCTCGGTGAGGCCCAGAAGGCGAAGCGTGCCCGATACGTCGCCGCCGCCCAGCGTCGCGTCGCGGCCGATCAGCGAGATCGTCCAGGCCGTCAGGGTGCCCGAGCCGCCGATTGACAGGACCGAGGCCACCATCGCCCCGGTGCCGGAGTTGTAGGACGTGATCTGCGCCGCCATGAAGTTCGTGGTCGGCGCGGCGGTGTCGGCGATGACGATGAAGGCCCCGGCGACGAACGCTCGCCCGGTCTGGATCGTGAATGACTTAGAGCCGGTCCCGACCGCCATGCTGGTCGTTGATGTCGCGGTGAACCCGGCGACAGCCAGGATCGCCATCAGGGCCGCGCCCTCCGCGTTTACCTCGGTCGCAAAGGTCGGGAGGGCCGCCAGAAACGCATCGGCGCGGGCGGCGAAATTCGTCGGGTCGCTGGTCTGCGGAACCGGGGTCGGGAGCGCGGTGATGGGCATGAGTCAGACTTCCTCGAGTTCGAGAGCGATCATCGCGTGGTTCGGGTGGGCGAGGTTGATGCCGAAACTTTTGTAGATCCCGAGGATCAGGACGGCCTCGAAATAGTCGCTCGCTGCGTCGTCCAGCCCCGACCAGAGCGCAGGCGTGGCGTTCAGGTCGCGGCGAAGGTCGCGGACCTTGTTCACGTCCGCCTTGGCGCATTGGACGCGGCAGTTGACCCTGGGGATCGACCGACGCTTGACGAGGATCGACTCACCGAAGGCGTCCCGGTCGATGCGGGAGAAGTTCAGTTCCTCGGTCTCGGCTTCGTATTGCGTCTCGCCCAGATAGACCGACGAACCGAGGATCAGGCCGCCGCAGGAGACCATGCCCGAAGTCCGGGCGATCGTGACGGTGATGATCGCGTTGGTGAACGGCGGAAGGTCGAACAGCCCGAGGCTGGGGGCCGTCGTGAAGGGCTCGAAAAAGTAGTCATACCAGGTCGTGACCTCGCGAGTGCGGAGGTCGCGCGTCGCGGAATACACCGACGAGCCGCCGGACGTGATCGAGATCGTCACGCTGTCCGCGACCAGGCCAACGAGGCCGATGCTGTCGACCCGAACGCCCGGTGTGACGACCACGGTCAGGGGCGACGCGCCGGTCGTGGCCGTGTTCCGCAACAGGTCGAACATCGCCCAGCGGTTCGTCGGCCCGACGTCCTGCCATTTGGTCGAGGACGCCGCGAGGGCGGGGTAGTTCCCGAGGTTCGACGCGATCAGGCTTTCGTAGATCCGGTTCAGCTTCGTCGTGGCCGTCTGGGTGCCGGACTGCGAACCCGTCGTGATGATCGGTGCGCCGCCGGGTGTCGCCGAGACCGTGAACGTCCCCGCTGCCGGGCGCAGGACGTAATAGATCACCCCCGCCGTCAGGCCCGTTGGCAGGGCTCCCGAGGTGGTGAACACGACCGGCGTTCCCTCGGGCTGGCCGTGCGTTGCCCACGACACCACGGCCGGCGAAGCGATGGTGATGGTCACCGTGGACGTCGGTGCGCCCAGAATGACCTGATCTCCGACCGCATACGACGTGCCGGCGTTATAGGCGGCCTCGCCGGGGCCGGGTTCCGCCGCCGTGCTGGAGGTCAACCGGGCCGGGGTGATTTCAAGCGGCGGAATCACCCTCATGCGGCTACCTGGGTCTGCATGGCTCGGCCGCCTTCGGTGACGTTGGTCAACGTCTTCTCCATCTTCGCGTTCGTGCGAACCATCTCGGCGACCTGGGCTCGCAAGGCCTTCAGTTCGGCGACCACGGCGGCGTTGTCGTTTGATCCCATCGCCCGGACGCCCAGGCCGTTCGGACCACGGGTCAGCGGCATGATCGCTTCCGGGCCGGCCTCGCCCATCAGCCCCATGTCGAACGTGGTCGGCTGACTGACGATGCCGTTCGAGAACATTCCGCCCTTGGCAAAGCCGGAGACCCGCTGCGCCTGCCCGTTGGCTTCCAGCAGGAAGCGGGCGGTCGTCTTGGTCTGGGCGTCCTGCTGGACAATCCACGACTGCCAGCCGCCGGAACCGAAGTCGCCCATGTAGCCGGTCGCGAAGGCGAGAAGCCTGTTGACCTCGGCGTTTTCCGGGGAGCCCCAGTTGCGGCCTTGATTGAACGACAGGCCCGGGTCCGTGTAACGCCCGGCCCCGACGCCTTCAATGTAGCGGAATGGATCGCTTGACGCGCCGGCCGCACCGCCCCCCCCAGGCACGGCCGCGACACCAGAAACAACCCCCGATCCCGCTGTCGGCACAGCCGCCATGGCAGAGCCAAGCGCATTGATGGCGTCCCGCACAGAGATGACGCTGCCGTTGACGGCCAGCAGCCCGGCGACTGACGAATCCAAGGCGTCAAGCTGCCTTTCGGCAATGCTGGCCTGACGCCCGGCCGTGGTCTCTGCGGCCTCAACGGCTGCCCTGACCTGGCCGAGGTTGCGCAGGTGCTCGAGGCTGGTCTTGCTGTAGCCCTTGGACTGTTCGAGGTAGGCCTCGGAGACGCCTTGAAGCTGGCCGAGGGCCTCCTCGTTGCCGATCCGGGCCAGTGCCGACGTGCGCTCGAAGTCGGCCTTGCTGACCGTGAACGATGTGCCGGTCGACAGACCTTCCAGACCCAGGTTGCGGCGGAACGCGCCGAGGGCATCCGAGAAGCCCCGGAAGCGGTCGATCGTCGTCTTGAGCGCCCCGGCTTCCCGCTCATAGGCTTGGGTCAGGACGCCGCGCGCATCCTCGACACGGGACAGGGCTTCCTGCCGGACCTGTTCAGCCGCGGCGGCTGCCAGACGCGAAGCCTCCGCGCCGGCCACGTTCGCAGCGTTCAGGTCGGTCTGGGCATAGATCAGCCGTTGAAGCGGGACGAGGCTGGCGTCGAGACCGCCGATCAGGTCCGCCCGGCGAGCGGCCTCGGCCCCGGCGGCATTGCCCGACAGGTCCATCAGGGTGATGTCCATTTCCCGACGCTGGCGCGCGATGCCGGCCATTCGGTCGGCGTGTTCCTGAGCCAGCCGGGCGGCTTCGTCAGCGGCGGCCCGCGCGGTTGCAGCGGCCTGTTCCTGAGCGGTGGCGAGAGCGGCGCTTGCGGCGGCAAGGTCGAGGGCGGCCCAGATCGAGTCTTGAAGCGGCCGCAGGGTCGCGTCCAGCGCCAGCCGTTCGTCGTGGCGGCGGGCCGTCAGAGCGCCGATGGTGTCGCCCTGGGCTTCCATCAGGGCAATCTCCAGCGACCGGCGCTGGCGGCTGAGGTCGATGGCGTCCGCAACCTCGGTCACGACGCCCGTGAGTTCGTCGTTATAGGAGATGACCCGGTCCAGCGCGGGCGCGAGGTTCATCAGGCTGGCGAACATCGCCGCGCCGGCCGCCGTCGAGACGTCCAGACCCAGCACCAAATCGGCGAACCCGGTGCGGGTGATGTCGGACGCGACGCCAAGCCGGGCGAGTTCGGCCGTGACCGCCGCCTGAACGGGGGCGATTCGTTGGGCATCACTCAAGAAGTTTTCCGCGAAGAACGAGGCGCTCTCGGTGAAGGCCTCCAGCCCGCCGGACAGCCGAACCAGCCGGTCGCGGGCCTCGATGCTGGCCAGACCCACGGCTCCGAACGTCAGGCCGATGCTGGCGAGCGTGGTGTCGATCACCTTGTATTCGGTGGAGAGGCGCGACAGGGTCTCGAACAGCCCTTCCCCGGCCCGCTGGAAGGCGCTGAGGCCCGGCAGGATCGAGGCGGCCATGTCGTCGCCCACGGCACTGAACACGGCCGACAGGGTCTCGCTGATCTCGGAGTTCGACAGGCCCTCGAACGAGATGCGGCCGATGTTCACCTGGAAGGCGTCGAGGATCGCCTCAGCCCCGGTCACGCCGATCTCGGAGGCCGCCGTCAGGACGCCATCGCGGAGGCTGGACAGGAGCCGGGTCAGTTCGGTCGAGAGGCCAGAGCCGAGGCCCGAGGTCGTCTCGTTGTTCCGGGTCCGGGTCGAAGCTCCGATGCCGAAGAAGCCGTTGTTCGTCGAGGTGGTCTGCGTGATCTGGTAGAGGCCGCCGCTCACCCCTTGCGCGATCAGGTCCGCGAGCGATCCGCCCGACAGGTTGATGCCCTGATCCGCCAGGGTGGTGTTCCGCGTCGTCGCCCCGATCCCAAGGAACCCGCCGGAGGTCGTGGCGCCGAGGCCGAGGCTGGACGCATTGAGCCCGCCGCCGACGCCGGTCTGGCGCGCAATGGCCGTGGTGACCGAGCCGATGTTGTCCTGAATGGACCGCAGCGAAGAGACCATCTTGCTGCTGAACTCAAGGTCGCGGTTGTAGTATTTCTCGGCCATGTCGAGGCTGTTGCCGAGGCTCTGGCTCTGACCGCCCGCATCCCCGAGGACCGTTCCCGTGCCGGTGTTCGTGGTCGGGAGGGTCGGGGCCGACACTGAGCCGCCCTTGCCACCCAGCCCGCCCAGAACGGCCAGCATCGCGCCGACGACCGGGAAGGCCCACATTCCCAGCTGCGAGAACATTTTGGCCCCGCCGGCAGCGGTATCCGCCGCACCCTTGACCCCGGCCTGTGCGACCGATTGCGAGGTCTCCATCCAGCCTTGGGCAATGGCCGCCGCCGACGACGCCAGTTCGAAGGCCCGGAAGCCCATCTCGACGCCTTGCAGGATTTTGTAGCCGGCGGACTTCTCGTCGAAGAACTCCTTCGCGGATCCGGCCATGTCGCCATAGGCCTGAACCTCAAGGAGCGCGGCCTTCTTCGTGGCCTTGGCTCGCGCCTCCTCGCTCTTGCCCGCGTTGGCGAACAGTTCAGCGACCTCGGTGCGATAGCCGGTCATGGTCGAAACGATGTCGCCGATGGCCTGGCCGGAGCGGCCGAACGTGCGCGACAGGGATTGGCCGAGGCCTTGGGCGATCTCGTCGATCTCCCGCATCTTGTCCGCTACCTGCTGGAGCGGGCCGATGATGTTGTCGGGCTGCCGGTAGGGGGTCTCGGTGATGTTCAGCGGCTTGGGCTCGTCGAACACCTCGGTCAGCATCCGCTGGCGGGCGATCAGGGCCTCTGTCGCGGTGATCAAGGCGTTGGCCAGGACGATCTCGTCTTGCAGCCAGCCGTTGGCGGCGAGGGCCTGAACCTGCTGCGTGGTGCGGTAGCGCAGAAGCGCCTCATCGGTCATGCCGAAGGTCGCGGCCTCCTCGTTCAGGCTGTCGATCATCGACTGCGAGGCTTTGACGGCTTCGTCGTAGGCGCTGGTCTGGGCACGGGTCGCCGCTGTCGCTGCTGCCCGGGCGGGAACGGCCCGCGTGTCGGCTGCCGTCACTGAATCGGCCATCGCCGCGCTACGGGCCAGCGCCACGTTCAGGTCGCGGGTCGCTGCTGTCGTCGCCGCCGTCTCAATGTTCAGGTCGCGGGTTGCCTCCGCGATCCTCTCGCGTGAGATGCGGCCGCCCTCATCATTGGCCACGGCATCGGACAACCTCGCTTGGGCCTGGCGAAGGCCAAGCAGCGCCAGCTTGTTCGCGGTGTATTCCGTCTCAATGCCGAGTGCGGTCATCTGACGGGTGAGCCGTTCAGCCGCCGACATGGATTCGATCATGCCCGCCGCCGCGCCGCGCGCGTTACCGTCCAGATTGCCGTTGGCGTTGGCCGCCGCTTCGGCTTGGGCCCGCAACTCAAGATACCGCTGCCCGCCCGCGCCGGCCGCCGCCGCTGCCGCATTCATGGCGTCCTCGGCCTTGCGCCCCTCCTGGTCGAGAAGGCTCCAGCCGGTCGCCAGCAGGCCGACGGCGGTAATGGCGAGCCCGATGGGGCCGAGAGCGAACCGGATGGCCGTTCCGAGTGCAGTCGTGGCCACCGTTGCGACCGTCGCCGCAGGCCCGACCATTGCGACCGACAGGGCAAGGGCTCGGAATGTAGTCGAGGCCAGAACCGCCGGGACGATCATGGCATAGAGCGAGCGGGTCATAACGACCCCGGCCGTAATCGCGACCGCCTTCATGGCGATGTCCAGAGCGAGGGCCGGGCGCTCGGCACCGGTCAACAGGTCGGCGAGATAGGTCAGCGCCGGGTTCATCTCGTCCGCGACCGCCGCGCCGAAGCCGATGGCGTTGGCCGTGAGGGTGGCGAAGATCCGCGAGACCTGAAACGCCGAGCCGCCAGCCACCTTGGCGAAGGCCTCGTCGGTTGCGCCGGCCTTGGTCGCCATGTCGCCGAGGATGACGTTGAAGTCCTCGCCCGCCTGCCCGCTGAGGGCCAGCACAGGGACCAGCGCCTCTACGCCGCCGAAGAGTTCCGCAAGGGCTTCGGTGTTCCCGCCGGTTTTCGTGGTCAGGTCGGCGAGGAAGCCGGACAGTCCCTTGGCCTCCAGTGCGCTTGCGTTGAACGCAATACCCAGGGACGCCGCGCGCTTGGCTGCTTCCTCCGATGGGCTGGCGACGGCGGCGAGAATGGCCCGCAGGCCGGTAACAGCAACGCTCGTCTCGACACCGCCCTTGGTCAGGGCAGAAGTCGCCGCGGCCAACTCGTCGAACGAAACACCGACCTGAGCAGCGAGAGGCGACACAGCGCCCATACTCGACGACAGTTCGGCGATGGTCGTCTTGCCGCTCTTCATGGCGACGAAGAGCGCGTCAGAGACCGCCGAAGCGCCCTCGACCTTGTCGCCATAGGCGTTGAGGATCGAGGTCAGGCCGTCCGCCGCGACGGAGACGCTCGTGACCCCACCGACAGCGAGCTTGTTCGCCGCCGTCAGGGTGTCGATCGCCTCCGCAGCCGTGGAAGCGCCGGCCGAGATGATCTGATAGAGCGCCTTGGTCTGTTCGATGGGGGTCGAACTGAAGGCCCCCGCCTGCTGGATCGCAGCGGCCGAAAGCTGGTCCATGCTGACCTTGGTGGTGTCGATCAACGTCGAGATTTCGTCGAGGCTGGCGCTGTATTGCAGCGTCGCCCTTTGAAGCTGGGCGAACGCCGCCGTGGCCGCCGCCAGGCCAAGGGCGCCGATCGCAAGACCGAGTCTGCCGGCCGCCAGAACCGCGCGGTCGAGGTCCGCCCCCATCTGGGCAGTGGCGGACCCGGCCCGGCGGCTCGACCCGCCAAGCGCGTCCGTGGCCCTCTCTGCCCGGCCGGAGGACGCCGCCAGCTTTTCGAGGGAGTTCGCCGCCGGGTCGGCAGACTTGGCGTTGACCTCAATCGCGAGGGAGGCGAGCGTTTCTGACATATCTCAGCCTCCCGCATCGGGCGCAGAAAAGTGCGCCGTTTATTGTTGACTACTGGTCAGGTCAGGCGCAATAATGTGCGCATCATCTATCGGATCAGGAGCGAATGCCGAGACCAGAAACGAACCGCCGCCGCATCGTTGACCGCCTCAACCAAGAGGGATGGATCAACGAAGGTGGAAAGGAGCACGACATCTACCGCCACTCGACAATACCGGCGGTGATCTCAGTTCCCAGACACCGAGAACTATCACCGGGCGTCGCCCGACAGATCGGAAGGACGGCGGGGTGGTAAGCCCCGCCGCTACCGGCAGCGGATCGAAACAGACAGTCTGGCAGAGCGTCGGATCATTCGTATTGGACAAGAAATCTATGCATTACATCGCGCTGATCGACGGCAAGGCCGGAGCCTATGGCGTCGTCGTTCCCGATCTTCCCGGCTGCACCGCTATGGGCCGCACCCTCGCCGAGGCGCGAGTCAACGCCATGGACTCCATTCGTCACTGGATCGAGGTTACCCGGGCGGCTGGGCGCGAGGTGCCCAAAGCGCGGTCTATCGACGAGCTGAACGCTGATCCCGTTTTCATCGAGGACCGTGCCGACAGTTTGATGGTCACCGAGATCGTGGCTGTCGAGAAGTTAGGGCGGGCGGTGAAGGCCAACCTTTCGCTCGACTCTGGAGTTCTGGCAGCGATCGACGAGACGGCCGGCAAACTTGGGATCACCCGTTCTGCCTTGGTTGAACGGATGGCCCAGGAGCGGCTTCCCGAATACGCCTAGGCCTTCTTGGTCTCGGCGATGATCGTGAGGTGCAGGGCGTCCAGCGCCATGATTGCCCGCCGTTCCCAGCGTTCGAGGCGGATGCCTTCGTCGTGTTCCCATGCCTGGATTTCCAGGCGGGTCAGACGGTTCGGCCCCATCCCGTAGGAGCGGGTCGAGGCAAGGTCGACGTAGTCGTCCCAGAGATGAGCAATGCTCGGCTCTAGCGGCGGGGGGTTGTCCAGCCGCCACCTGTCCTCGACGTCTCCCTGTCGGGCCGAGCTTTCGAGGTGGACGCGGAGCGGTGCGCCGTCTTCTTGCACCGCTCCGAGTTCAAACTGTTCCCGCGCGAAGGCGATCAGGCCTTCGGCGAGGTCTTCAAAAAATGGGCGCGTTCGCCGATGAACTCGTCCACCTGATCCCGAAGCCAGCGAACGCCCGGATTGCCGTAAAGGCTCGCCGCCGCCTCGGTCGAGAACGGAGCGGGCTTTTCGTCCGTCCCGCCCGACTCCAGCCACGCGGCCGGAATGCCCGACCATGCCGTGGTGCAGGCCGCCAATGCGGCTTCGGCAGCGCGGTCTTCGTCGGCCGGCGAGTAGGGCTGGCGCTTCATGACCGCGTCGCGCTGGACCTTGCGGTTCCGCCGCTCGGCGCGGTTGAACTCTTCGCTGTCACGGCCGAGGAGCGTGATGGTGACCGGGGTTCCGTCCGCCTGTTTCAAGGGGGTGCGGTCGGTGGGGTGAAGGACGGTCAGGACGGCCCCGGCGTTGGCGGCAGAGGCGGTGTTGAGGCTTGCGAGGTTCATGGTTCAGGCTTTCGGAAAAAGCGGCGGGAGCGACCCGGCCGTAGAGTTTCGGGGGAGGAGAGAGGGGCGGGGCGGCCTGCGTGGACCGCCCCGTCAGGTTCAGGCGGCTTGCGAGTCCTGGATGGACACGATGGTCGCGTGGCTTGCCACCGCCGCACCGCCGGAGCCGTAGTATTGGGCGGTGAAGTTGTAGGAGCGAACGATCTCGGTCTCGCCGTCGTTGGCCTCGTCGGAGAACAGCTTCACGGCCGGCATCACGAAGGTCATGAAGTCCGACGTGCCCGTGGTGTTGTTCGCCACGACGAGGATCAGCACGACCGGCGTCTGGGCGAGGCGGATGGCCTGCAGGGTCGAGCCCGAGAACTTCGCCGTGAGGGTGCCGGAGACCATGACGCGCCCGACCTGGTGGTCAGAGCGGGTGCTGGACCCGACCTCGGCCTCGCCGGGGGTGATGGTGCCGTTGATGGTCAGGTTGGCGCCCGTGACCGGGGTCACGACGCCGTTGACGATCACCTTGCCCTGAACAGCCGTGAGAACTTCCGTCGCGCTTTCGGCGGTTGCGGAGGTCAGGACTTCGGCAGTGCCGTCCGTCCGGCCGAGGCCCGGCAGATCGAAGTTCACCGTTGCGTTGCCGGTGGCCGGCAGGGTCAGGGCGGCCGAGGCCACCTTGACGTCGGTGTAGAGTTCCGAGATCGCGACGTCGGGGAACCACTTCTCGACCGAGAAATAATCGTTCGTGTGGCCCGTGGTCGGCACCCACGACTTCTTGCCGACGACGGTGACGGTGTTGCCGGCGATGGGGCCTTCGGCGACCAGGGCGACGCCGTTGAGCGGCAGAACCTTGGCGGCGGTGGCGGAGGTGATCTCCGTCACGATCAGGTTCTTGGCGAGGTTGGCGGCGTTCATCGACCCGACCGAAATGCGGATGATGTCGCCGACCTTCAGGCCGTCCGAGAGCCACGAACCGGCGCCCCGGGTCAGGGGATAGATGCCCGAGGACGCTGCACCGATCGTCAGGCCCACCGAGGTCATTGCCGTGGTCGCGGCGAAGTCCTTACGCAGCAGTGCGGCCAGTTCCAGCGAGTAGGTGCCGGGGGACAGTTCGCAGTTCAGGGCGCCCGTGGTGGCGCTGACGCCCTCGGTGGCCCCGGTGGACTGCTGGTGCGAGGCGATTTCCGCCGACGTGTAGGTGTCCGACACCTTGTTGAAGGTGGCGGTGACGCGGCGGACGAGTTGGCTGCCGGACGAACCCGGAACGGCGAGGCCGGACTGTTTCACGCGCTTGATCTTGGTCTTGATACCCTGGGCGACTGCCATGGTCTTGATCTCCGATTTCTGGGGGGTTGCAGGCGGGGGACAGCCGGAGACCGGCGGTCATGACTGACGAAGGGCCGTCAGAGCTGGATTTGGGCGCGAAACTGGACGCGCACCGGGATGCAGAACCGGTCACCGTCCACGAAGCCCGGCATGATTTCCGGGGTCCGCATGATGGTGGTGGTCACGCCGCCGGACGCGAAGGTCTGGCCGCGGCGGAAGGTGGTGCGGATCAGTTCGGCCCGCGTGGTTGCGGCTCCCGGCCCGACGTTGAGCGGGTAGCAGAGCGTCACCTGCATGAACCCGACCTCGTCATAGGACGGGCTGTTCTCGGTGTTCTCCGGGGTGCCGAAGAGGACGTTGACCCGCTGATAGGCGGTGCCGGCCGTAGGGGTGAAGGCGACGTTTTCGTATGCCGTCGAGACCGGGGGCGGCATCGCCGCAAGGGCGGTCTCGAGGGCGGCGCGCACGCTGACCGAGCTCATCCGGCAACCTCCGCAACGGCGTTCCGCATGAAGTCGTTGAACTTGAGGACCGTGAGCCCGACCATCCCGGACGGAGCCTGTTTCGAGTGGCCGGTCTCGAGGCGGTAGGCGTATGGCAGATTGTTGGTGATGAAGTGGACCTGACCCATGCCGGCGGCTGAAACGTCGGGTGATGCGGGTGCCGACGAGGGGCTTTCGGTCGTGCCGTTGACCGCGACCGTTCCTCGGGCCGGGCTCATCTCGCTGTAGATCCAGTTTGCCCGGAAGCGGCCGGTGTCGACCGGCGAGCGCATGATCAGTTCACCGAACACATCAACGAGCACCTTCCTGACGACCAGATCGGCGTTGTCCTTGGCCTTCTCGGCAAAGGCGCGGATCTGGAGTTCGAACGGCCCCATCAGGTCCGCCGAAGCTGGAGGGTGTAGATCAGCGCCGTCCCGCCGGGCGACAGGGGCTCAACGGCCTTCACCGTCCAGACCGAGCCGTCCGCGAAGGTGATCGTGCCCTCAACGGCCGGCGCCGTGACGGCACTTCCCGCAACGGTCTGAACCGACAGGATCAGTTTCTTGTCGCCCATCAGGATCAGGGCGCCGTCGATCGATCGTGCGGAGTAGGCTTCCTCGACGCCGAGGCAGTTCTGCGTCGTAACGGTCGGGGATCCGGAGGTTCCGGTCGCGGTGCCGTAGTCGCCCGGGACCGAATGGGTCAGGGTCACGGCCTGTCCGAGCTCTGCGATCAGTTCTGCAGCCGTCCCGGCCATGTCGGCGTAGAAGGTCAATGCAGCGTCCTTCCCCGATGGCCCAGCACGACGAACCCGTCGTCGGTGATTTCGAGAAGCACCAGATCGCCGAAGGTGACGGGCATCAGATGGCCGGTCGGCAGTTCGACCGTTCCATCCGGGGCTTCCCAGACGAACCATTCGGTCACGCCCGGACGATCCTGAGACCGCCGCCCGCCTTCAGCACGGGGGCCAAAAGCCGGTCGATGGCGCGATAGGTCTTCGTGGCGCGGGAATAGTCCTGATAGGTGATCGACACCGGCCCAACGGTCTTGGACGCGACGGCCTGGCCCTCGTCGGGGATCAGCGGCGAACCAGCGCGGGTGGCGGCCTCGATGTTGGCGCTAACCACGACGGCCGGGACCGTGTTGTTCGGATAGTAGGAGACCGAAATGCCGGTGCCTGGTCCGTCGCGCATCGGCATCAAGTCGCGGGGGAAGTCGACGCCTTGGGTGGTCGAGACCCGCTGCCCCGCCCAAGCCTCGCGATAGGTCGCCGTCAGATAGTCCCAGCCGAGGCGGAGGCGCTGTTCGATCTGGGCATCCGACAGGGCGGAATAGGAGATGCCCCGGGCGTCGCAATAAGCCTTGTAGGCGGCGACGGAGGCACAGACCTCGCTGCTTGCCGCGCCCGAGCCGGTTTCGACGACCAGGGCCACGTCTTAGGCGTCCAGCGCGGCGGCGATCTTCGCGGCCTTGGCGGCAGGGCCGTCAGCCGGGTCGATCTCGATGCCGAGGTTTTCGCAGTCGGCGTTCAGTTCACGGATCGACTTGCCGCCCGCATCCTGGTGGGGAGCGTCAAGCAGTTCGTCGACGGCGGCCTGGAGCTTCTCAACGCCCGCCTTGTGGTGGAACGAGCCGCCCAGCGCCGTGATCTTGGCGCGGAGGAAGTCGGCCTCGTCGGTCGGTGCGCTTTCGGCGCGGGCCCAGCCGTTTGCTTCCCATGCCTCGACGTTGTCGGGGTGGACGTTGGCGTTGTGGCTGTCGGGGTGTGCGTCCGCATCGCGGATCATGGCGATCAGCTTCATCGGGTGTTCTCGCTGTCAGAGGAAAGGGTGAAGGCCCAGAGCCGAAGCCCCGGGCCTCCGGTCGATCAGCCCAGGCCGACGGCGATGAACTCGCTGTTGACGGCTTGGAAGCCCCAGGCCAGGTGCAGTTCCCAGCTGGTCTGGCCATACTGGTCGAGTTGGGCCAGCAGGTAGGTCATGCCCTTCTCATCCGAGACGAGCATCTTCTGGATCGTGGCGTTCTCCGGGAAGATCGGCGGACGCATGATGCCAACGACGGCGTTACGCTCGAAGGCAAGCGACGGGGTGAAGTCGTTCCCGATCGTGATGGCGTCGTTGTCGGCTTCCGCGACCCGGAGACCGGGAGCGCCGAAGTTGAACACGTTCGCGGCCAGCGTGGTGTTGGCGACGTACTTGTGCGCGCTCGTTCCGGCGATGGTCACGATGTCACCGGCCAGCAGGGTGCCGGAGCCGGTGTCGACGGTCGCGGTCGTTGCGCCGACGGCCAGCGCACCGTTCAACAGGTAGCTGGTGCCGGTGCCCTTGGTGACGGTCGAGATGCCCGCCGACTCGCGGATGGCGAAGCCCATCTGCGGCAGGAAGCGACCCGAGCGACGCTCTTCCTCGGAGCCCGCCTGATAGGCGTTCTGCAGCACACCGAGGTTGCGGAGGTTCAGACCCGCGTTGGTGTCGCAGACGTACTGGAGGTCCGCCAGCGGGGCGCCGTTGTCCTGCAGGATCTTGCGCAGGTTCGTCAGCATCGACAGGTCCGACGCGAACGGGGTCGTGCCGGCCGTGCCGAAAGCGCGAGAAGCGCCCCGGCGGATGGCCGCGACGCAATCGACCTCGGCCTCGTTTCGCAGGGTGCGCATGCCCTGGGCCAAAAGCTGACGGATCCAATCCTGATCGGTCGTTCCGTTCTGAAGCGACCGAAGCTGCTCGCCGGTGAGGTTCCACGAAACCTTGCGGCTCTTGGTGATTTCGACCTCGATGTTCGAAGCGGTTGCGTCCGTGCCTTCCGGGTTGGTCGCTCCGGGCGTGAAGTCGGCTCCGGCGCGGGTCGGCGCGACGGGGACACGGACCTTGTCGCCCTTGGCCACGCCCTTGTCGTCGAAGGACATGTTGATGGCGCCGATCGCGGCGGTGGGTTCGGCGGCGACTTCCTTCGCGGCGCTGTAGGCGACCGGCTGGAGGGCGGTGAGAGTGTTAGCCATGGCTGTGAAGCCCTTTCAGGATGGGGAGGGGAAAAGAGGATGTCTGGGGTTCGGAGGGACGGCTGACCTGCCGCTGTAGGGAGCCATCCGGCCCAGGCGCCCGCCCCCATCCGGGGAAGGGCAAAACTGTTAGTCGGGCACGACCGCGAAGCCGGTCTCAGCGAACTTGGCGGCGCGTTCCTTGGCGGGCAGGGCGTCGAACGCCGACTGCTTCATGGTCTTGCCGCTTCCGCCGCCGCCGGGCTGCTGAGAGCCGCCGCCGCCTTTGATGTCGCCCTTCAGGATGTGGTCCTTGTGGGGGTACTTCTCGACGAAGGCCTCCACGACCTCGTCGAAGTCAGCGAGTTCGCCGGGGCGCGAGCGGGAATAGAGTTTCTGGCCGTTCTCGTCGTAGCCGATGGGCTTGCCGCCCTCGACCTTGACGCGGTCGGCATAGAGGGTGCGGATCAGGTCGGCACCGGCCGGGGTCAGCTTCTCGGTCACGAACCTGGACCGGCCGAAGTTGCCGCCGATGACTTCACGGTTCAGGTCGCCGTTCAGGCCTTCGATGGTCTTGTTGGCGGCGAGGAGTTGCTCCTGCACCGGCTTGAGCGCGGTCGAGATCGCCGCATCCATGTCGCCGGACTCGACCAGCTTTTTGGCGTCGATCTTGGACAGCTTGTCCATGGCGTCCCGGGCGGCGGCGGGGTCCAGACCTTCGAAGGCTTTCAGCGCCCGCTTCGCCTCGTCGAGGTTCTCACGGTGGCGCATGGCCTCGCCGTTTCGGGCCGTGATTGTGTCCGTCGCGCCCTTAGCGTCGAATGGAATTTCCTTGCCGTCGTCGTGAACATAGACGGGCTTGCCGTCCTGCACTTCGGCATAGGTGACACCGTCTTTTTCAATGGTCTTGAGCTTCATGGTTCGGCTTTCTGGGCATCCGCCCTGGCTGTTGGGCTATCCCGCCCGGACGCCCCGCCGATCCCGGCTGAGGGCATGAAAACGGCGGCCAAGTTGCCCGGGCCGCCGCTCAATCGTCTCGTGGTGGTGGAGCGCTCTAGGCGGCGACGAACGCCGACGACATGGGAGCGCGGTTTCGATCCAGCCCGATACGGGCGCTGAACCGTTCAAGGAACGAACGGGTCTGGGGGCGACCCATGACGCGCGGCGCCACGATGGTCTCGGTGGCCAGCATCAGGTCGGCGCGGGCCGGGAAGGCGACGGCGATGACCGCGGAGACGATGCCGCCGACCGCTGCAGCGAAGGCGAAGAAGGCGGAGGCGATCAGAGACAGCACGCTGAGACAGCGCGCGAAGGACGGAAGGGCCATGAAAGGCTCCATTTTCAGGGTGCGGGCATCTGGCCGCCCGCGATGCCTTCAACGCTAGGCGTCGATCTCAGAGGACCGCGACGCGCTCGCCGCTGGTCAGGCAGGGGACGCAGATCAGCGCCTTTGTCCCGCCGGATGGTTTGCCGGCCCGGTTCATGATCCCGGTGCGGCTTTCGATGAACTCGTGACCGCCACAGCGACGGCACTGAACCATCTCGGCAGGGGCAGGCATGGCCTTCACGCGCTTGCGGCTCGCCGTGACCGGGGTTTCCGGCTCGGGCGTGGTCGGGACCACATGAAGGCGGGGCGGGTTCGTCACGACGAGGCGGACGGGGGCGGCGGCACGAGCGGAGGCCCGAAGGCTTTGATCCGATCGTTCCTGATATCCAGTTCGCTCCCGCAAACGAACCATGAGCCGATCGACGGGCACCAGTCGGCAGGCTCCCATCCATTGCCGAGGTCGATCCAGTAGTTTCCTGCGGGTCGCGGAGCCTCGGTCATGGTATCAATCTAACCCAGCCCGCCGAAACGCGGAAGAGTCCCGGGCTCTGAGCTGTTCGAGGGTCAGGAAATCCCCGCGGGGTGAATACAGATGGTCGGCCGGCAGACCGCCTTGGCGAAGCAACCGACCCCGAACCGGGCCGAGAATGTCATCCTGCCGGGCCGCCGACTGTCTGGCGATCCATTGCGAATAGGTGGTCTCGGCGGGGACCTGGCCGTCCATGCTGGCGCGGGTCGCGGGGCTGATCTCGTCGATGTCGAGGCCGAGCTCGCGGAAGCTCTTTGTCACGGGTGCTGAGGTGGACCGACAGGCGAAGTGGAGACGGCCGGGACCTTGCAGCCACGGCACCGAATGACCGATCGGCTTGTGCTTATCGTCCGGGGTGTAGCGGAGCCCGTCCCTGACCCGGCACATCGGCGAGGTCCGGCCGTCCAGCGTCGAGACCCAGGCCACGGCCTTGATGATGTCTTCGTTGGCCCGGTAGACCTCGTTCCGCGCCGTTCCCGCCGTATGCGAGAGGGCCGTGCGGACCATCGTCTCGACCGAACGTCTGGACCTGTCGAGAAGGCCATCCTTGAACTGCTTCGCCTTCGTCCCCGCAATGGAGCGGACGATCTGGTCCGTGGTCTTGCCCTCGAGATACCCGGCCCGGATGGCGTTGCGAACGGCCTGCATCCGGCCGGCCTCGCCGCTGGTCTGCCAGTCCCGCAGGAGACCTCCCTGGAACGGGCGCGACATCGCGGCGGCATAGGCTTGTTCGACCGACACCGCGTTGAACCGGACGAACGCCCGAGCACCCGCCGGGAAGGCCGCCCGCAGGTTCATCGCCTGCCATTCGGCCTCATACCCGGCCAGTTCCCGCATGGCGGCTGGCATCGCACCGTAGGCCGCCTGATAGGCCCTTGCGTTGATCTCCCGAACCGATGACAGCAGCGCCTCGAGCCGGGTGATGGTGAAGCTGTCCGGCTCCAGTTGAAGCAGGGCGGCGGCGATCCGATCACGAAGGTCGGCGTCAAACCGGTTCAGGGCGGCGATGATCCGACGAACGACGCCGGTCGAATACCTCTGGAGGTCGATGGCGTGATCGATCGCCGCGTCGAGAAGGCGCTCGTTGACCGTCGGCATGGTCAGCGCCGAAGGACGGTGATCTCGCCGCCGGTCTCAGGATCGATTTCGATGGCGATAGCCACGGCGCGCTCGGCGTCCGCGCCAGCCGCCAACGCACCGCGAGCGATACGTTCGCCCGAGCCCCAAGCATGGAACGGAGACGAGACCTCAATCCAGCCTTCGCCCCACCACTCACGGACTACGCCGTCGGGCGAAACGAGGACGCCGACGCCCGCTTCATCCCATCGAGCGGGAGAGCTCTGTCGGTCGCCGTTGGCCCAGGCGGCGAATGCCTCTTGGTGCTGCGTCGAGCCGCTGTAGCCCCACCAGAAACCGTCGGGCGTGACGCCGATCTTGATGACGGAGCCGCAGCGGGCGTTGTTGCCGCTGGTAATCTGGGTGTCCGCCGCGAGAACGCCGTCGCGGTATGCAATGGTGGTCACGCCGCGACCTCTTCGTCGGCCGAACCGCTCAGAGGCTCCGGCTTGTCGAGGCCCGGATTATCCGTGATCGCGCCCAAGGCCGGGCCCTGGTCTGCGATCTTCTCGCGCTCTTCTTCGGCGTCGACCTCGTTGGCCAGCTCGCCCCGGCGCTTGAGTTCAGCGATGGCCGTGTCGTGGGAGATCAGCCCGCCTTGCTCCAGTGCGACGATCAACTGGCCCGATGCGCCCGAGAGGGTTGCCGCGCCGAAGTCCTTGAACAGCGAGACATGCCCACCGGAGGGGAGCGAGGCATAGTCCGCCATCATCTGCAGGGCGGCGTCGACGCTGTCCTCGAACCCTTCGGCCATGCGTTGAAGGTCGGACTTGTTCGCCTCGGCGTCGTTCGCGGCCTCAGTGGCGCTACGGTCGCCGGGCTTCTTGACCAGCAGTTCAGCGCCGGCCTGGATCATCTGCTGCTCGAGGGCCTCGAGCGAGGTCTGCCCCGCATTGATTGCCGCTCCGGTATTCTCGACGAACTCCAGCGTCGCTCCCGTGGGGGCCTGAACTGCAGACGAGCCGCCAACGGTGAGGGTGGTCTTCTCGTCCGCTCCGGTCAGGAACAGGATCGGCACCCGGGCGACATGGAGGATCGTGTCCTGATCGCTCTGCGACTGCCAGTGCTTCACATTCAGATAGGCCAGGTCACGAAGCGGCGGGGAGCCGTTCATGTAGCCCAGCCGGTGGCCGTAGATCGGAGTAAATGAGATATAGTCGAGACCGGTCGTGCCGGAATCAATCTCTATCCAGCCATCCGTGCCGGCGCCGTCCTTCTGCTTCTCCAGCACTCGGAATGAGCCGGGCTCAAGGATGCGGACGCGCTCGACAGCCTTCTCGCCATAGTCGCCATCGGGAACGGTCGCGTCGGCCGAAAGACGAAGCTGGGCCAACGTGCGGACCCCGTTGACCACTGCGATGCGCCAGCCGAGGATCTGGTTATGCATGACCCGGACGAAATAGGGGCGTGCGCCGGCATCCCTTTGAGCCGCCTTGGTGACCACGCCGCCGATCTCCCCGACCTTGGGGGCGTCGACGAGAATGCCGCAGAGGCCGAAGAAGCTCTCCTGGAACATCTCGGCGCAGAAGGTGTGGAGGTTGACGCCCTCCCGGTCGATGTCTTCCGACCACTCGACGATCCGGGGCGGGACATCATCGCCGAGGGTCAGGGCCCTGGAGAACAGCTTGCCCGCCATGACCGAGACGGTGCGGCGGTAGGCCGGGAACAGGGTGGCGACGTTCGTGCGGGCTTTCAGGGCCTCGACATCCTCGTTCGGCCACTTCGGCAAGAACGTGGTTCCCGCCTTCCGCATCGCTGCCGTGCCGCCCATCAGGGCCTCCAGCATCGGCCATTCCTCGCCCATGGTGGAGACGGCCCCGGATTTGGTGTTCGCCTCCGCTGTCATGGGGTCTCCTACATTCGCAGCGGGGTGACGCTGACGACGCGCTTCACGACGGGGAACTTGTGGGCGATGAAGTAGCCGCCGGCGTCCAGTAGGTGATCGAGGCCGGCCGTCTTGTCCGGCTCGCCGCTCTTGGCGTAGGCCTGCTTTTCCAACCCCTCGACGAAGCCGGGGCATCCGTCGATGTTGACCCGCAGTCGGCGGCTGCCCGCGACGTGGATCATCTGGTTCATCGACAGGACGCGATCCTTGACCGCCGGGTTGGCCGGGTTGGCCAGGACCGTGAACCTGGCCTGCCGAAGCAGCGACAGATCCGACTCCGATGCGTTGTTCGACTTCCGCGCCTGACCCGACGCATCGGGATAGACAAAGATCGGATGGCCGTCGTAGCGATCCTTGAGCCTGACGATCATCGCAGGGGTATCGAGAAGCCCGGCCTGTTCTTGAACCGCGTGCGGCTCGCCGTCCCTCAGTACGAACACGACCGCCGCCATCTGGCCGACGTTGAAGTCCATGCCGACGTGAAGCGGCTCGTTCGGCTTGATCGTCTCGGTGCTGGCGTTCAGCGCCCGGTCGAAGTCGGGATAGACGCTGCCGGCCGTGAGGTTGACGAACTCGCCGTCGAGGTAGGCCGACAGCAGGTTGGTCGGGTAGGTGTTGCGAAGGCTGTCGATGTAGCCTTCAGGCAGGTTTTTGGCGTTGCTCTGGGTCGTCGCCTTGATGAGCCGATAACCTGGGGTCGAGGCCTTCTGCCATCGTTCATAGACGAAACGGAACCCTTCAGGCGTGGTGACGACGCCGACCGTGTTCAGCGAGCCATCCGGCTTCTTCTGGCGGTTCCGGGCGATGATTTTGTTCCAGACCTCCCGCGCCTTTTCGGTCGGCAGGGTGTCCAGCTCGTCGGCAATGCTGTCCGCGACCTCGTAGGCCACGATCCGCGCCGGGTTATCCATGGTCCGGCAGATGATCTGCCCGCAGCCATGAATGTCGATCAGGGCCTCGTTCTTGTTGATCGAGTGCTTCAGCCCGATCTCGTTCAGCGTCTCCTCAAACCGAGGAAACGCGGTGCGGGCGACCAGGTCATAGGTCGGCAGGTAATAGGCGACGCTCTGCTTCGGATACGCCAACTTCTTCGTCAGCGCCCGCCAGATGCCCGCGTGGGTCTTTCCGGCTCCGAAGCCCGCCACCATCGCAGGGAACTGCTCCGGCGCGGCCACGAACTCGAACTGCGGCCCGCTAAGCGGGATCTGCATCGCGGATCAGGTTGATAACCGGCGGGACGAACGCGAGGTTGCCGTCCACGTCGATCGCCTGCTTGGGCTTCCCATACGCCCGATCAAGGATGGCGTTCGCTGCGGCCACGCGAGCGGCGGCCGGCTGCGTCGCGCCTTGCATGATCAGCGCCAGCGTCGATAGGGCGGCTTGCGCGTGGTCAAGGGCCGCTGACTTCACGTCCGCAGTCGCCTTGCTAACCACTCCCGGCTTCCGGCCAGCGCCGGGTCTAGCGCCTCCACGGGCCATGTTTGATTCCGTTGATTGTTTTTCAGGCCGTCCGGCACCACTTCGGCAGCACGACTCCGAGGCCGGTCCGCCCGAGAGCCTGGGCCATCTGAACCGCTTCGCGGACGGGCAGCGTGTCGGGGATCACGATGAAGACGCGCATGGTGGTCTCCGATGTCCGGGCATGACCGCCTTCTCCGTCCAATGAACCCGGCCGAAGCCGAGCCCGCGCCACGGAGTTCACGCCTTGAGGCGTCAGGTCGATCGGTTGGTTCCCAGCCCTTTGCCGGCGATGGTCGCTGGGGGAATTGGCGCGGTGAATGAGGTGGAGCGTTCAGCGGGAATCGAACCCGCGTCCTCAGCTTGGAAGGCTGTGGCTCTGCCATTGAGCTACGAACGCAAATGGCACCCGACCGAGGACTCGAACCTCGCCAACCGGTTTTGGAGACCGGCGCTCTACCTGCTGAGCTAGTCGGATTGAAAGGTGTTGAGGTCGCTCCGCTTCCCAGAGCCAACCCTTGCCGCAGCGCCGGTATGGACGGGTGACGGGAACGAAAAACGGCCCGCTCCGGTTGGGAGGGGCCGTTCTGGGGCGCGTCTTGCGCTATGGCCTTCTGCACACGTTACCGTTCCGGTGTCAACGGGCCTCCCGCTTCGCCTTCTCGTCATCGATGATCGCGGTCATCTCCCGGACGACCCGCTCATTGTGGGCGATCGACTCGTCCGTGACGTCATTGGCCTGATTGTGAGCAGCGCCGTGGAAGACCTTCAAGACCCCGGAGCGCATTAGCTCGAGGCTCTTCTCGGCGTCGTCACGCTCGCGCTCGCACCAAGCGATGAAGCGCTGCATCGGCGTCTGATCTACCATGTTCACTCCAGTCCGTAGGCGATAGCGCACGCATCCAAGGCGAAGATCAAGTCCTCTCGGATGCGAGCCTTCACCGACCCAGAGGTGGTCATGTCTGCCAGGTTGTCCCCCCGCCCGGCGATATGGTTGAGGGCATAGATCGCCCGCATCGCAGGGTGCCCGGCCGGCAGCGAGGGTAGGGCGGCCCGCTTCCCGTCCCTAGGCGGCTCCACGTCACAAATCATGCAGTGGATCCCGAACACCCGCTCCTCGATCTCCCGGCGCTTGGCCGCGTAGCCCTCGCCGCCTCGGGAGACGTTGCGGGTCTGGTCGATCGAAGGAGGGGTGAGGCCCTTCTCGGGGTCGATGGCCTCGTAGTCAGTGCGGTAGCGGAGGCCGGCGGCGTTCTGGATCGAGCTGATCGAGTGGGTAGTCCGCAGGGTCTCCAGCCCGTCTCGCGAGGCGATGCGCTTCCGGCCCCGGTGATCCTGCCGGTCGCTGGTCTCGATGATCGATCCCCGGCCCAGCTCCAGCCCGACCAGTTCCGCTTCGTCCGCCTGACGCCGCCGCTCGGCGAGGGTCGCCTCGATCTCCGCATCCAGCGCGACCATCGCATCCCGTCCGGCCTTCTGGAGGCCGAGCTCTTTCGACTTCACCCGGGCGTCCGCGACCTGAAACCGATGGGCCTGGTTCACCGTCAGGGTCACGCCCCGGATCACCACGGGGCTGTTGTCGTTCGCGCCGTCGACGTGGTTGTCATTCGCCCCGATGACCCTGGGTGCGCTCGGGCCCTTGCGGGATAGGCGCTTCTTGCGTTGGCGGGCGGAGGTCATGCGGCGGTTTCCTTTGCGAGAGGGGCGGGGTCGTTGGCGGGGAGGTGCAGGGCAGCATAGGCCGCCTCCACACGGAGGATGGCCCGGCCTATGGCTTCGGGGATTTGCGGGAGGACGGCGTCGCCGAACGCCTCGACGACAAGGCTGGCCGCAGACTGCCCCTTGCCATCGCCGACATCAACGCGCGTGCCAGCCAGCCGGGCGGATAGCCCATCATCCAGCCGTAGGTGACGGGCAAGGTCATCGAGGGACCAGTCAGCCCGGCGTCGGAGAGCATGGTCGAGATCTGGCGCGCATAGGCCCATTTGTCCGGGGCTTCCGTCGCCACCTGCAACTGGTGCCGAACCGTCCCCATCCGGCCCGTGTCGCCGTGACCGCCCGCCTTCATGTCCGAGGCCCGAGGCGTCGACAGCATCCCAGCATGACGGTTGTTCTGGCCCTGTATTTGCGCCAGCACATCGCCCCGAAAGCCCCGAAAGCCCCGATCCGCGTCCGTCTTCCGCGGCGTGGCCAGTATTCTGCGGAACGGATGGGTCGAGCCCGCCCCGCCCCCCTTGCCGTCCGACATGCCGTCCGACGCCATCGGGGTCGGGAGCATCCCCATTGTCAAGGTCGTGACCAGCGAGACGCCAGTCGATCCGGGCGTGTTCGCCTTGGCGATCTCCGGGCCGTGCGCGGCATCCGACGCCCTGGGCGTCGGAAGTGAGTTGGTCGAGGTCGACCCCGATGATCCACGACCGCTTGCGCTGGTGGTTCGCCCCGACGTCGTCGCCACCGACCACGAACGACCAGCAGGTGTAGCCGAGGCCTTCCAGCGAACTGAGAACCCGGTCTGCGCCTCGAGTTCGCAGGTTAGAGCTGTTCTCAAGAGCGACCCAACGAGCGCCGCCCGTTCCGCGTTCGCGGCCGAGGCGCTGGACCTCCCCGATGATGCGGATGGCCTCGAAATAGAGCCCGCTTCGCTCCCCGTCGACGCCCTTCCCTTTGGTGTTGGCGCTGCTGATATCCTGGCAGGGCGGGGAGCCAGCGACGAGATCGGGAAAAGCTCCAACGTCGGCAAGCAGTCGTTCGCCGGTAAGCGTGCGGACGTCGTCATAGATCAGGACTCCGGGGTTGTTTTCGGCATAGAGGGCGCGGCGCCAAGCGATCCATTCGCAGGCGGCGAGGGTTTGAAATCCGGCCCGGTGAAGGCCAAGCGACCAGCCACCGGCCGCCGCGCTGAAAAGGTCGAGAACCTTCATGCGGCGGCTCCTTGGGCAAACAGGGGGGCGTCGTTGGCGCTGGCCAGCCGGACGGTGAATTTCCACCGGGCCGTGATGTCGGCGAGGTCTCGGGCCAGCTTGCTCTCGGCGAACGGGTTGGCGGCGAGCAGGGCGCGGTTCGCGGCATCCCATCGGGCCGGGTCGACGTAGGACCGGGCGTAGGGCTCGCCGTGCTGGGTGGCGACCCAGGCGCGGATCTCGGCCGGGCCGTCGAACACGGCTTCCGGCGCCGGGGCGGCCGGGCTTCCCGCCTCGACGAAGCTGGCCCAGCGATCCTTGTCGATCAGCCGGTGAACGCCCTTGGCCTTGTCGCCGGAATAGGTCTCGGAGCGGTAGGCGGCCAGCAGCCCGGCGAGGACGGCTTCCGGTTCGTGGCCCCGGCGCAGCGCGGCGTTGAGCGAGGTCTCGACGTCGGCGACGCTGGACCGCTGCTTGGCGATCGTAGGACAGGCGGACCAGATGGCTTGAACCTGGGCCTTCGAGACCTTCGGGCCTCCCGTCCCCCTCGGGGGGACTACAGGGGGTTCTTTATCTGGTTCTGGTTCTGGGTTTGGAAACGCGCCCGCGTGTGCTGGCAAAACGGCAGCATTGCTAGGATCAGTTTCGTTTGTTTTCAGTGCCTTGGCGTCGCCTCCCTTTTTCCCGGCTTTGGCGCGCGCGGATTTCTTACGCGAGATGTCATCGTATTCGGCCTTCAACCGCTTCTGGATGAGACGCCCTCTGGAGACCTTGAAGAACTCCTCGACGACGGGCTTGGCGACGCGCTCATAGTCGGCGGTCGAGAGGCGAACCTTGCGGGCGATCCAGGCGGCGTCGTTCGGCAGCGAGCATCCCGGGGTGCGCCAGCAGAGCCGCAGGAGGCGGTTGTAGATGCCGTCCTCTTCCGGGGTCAGGTGAGCGGTCGCGGCCTCGTAGTCATCGACGTAGAGCGGGAGGTAGGGGTGCGTGCTCATTGGTCACCGTAGGGCATGCGGGCGGTCTCATAGTCGGAGCCGCGCGCGAGGTTGCCGAACCGGGTCGTGTCGGCGTCGAAGGAGAGTTTCACCGTGCCGATGGGGCCGTGGCGCTGCTTGCCGATGATGACCTCGGCCTCGTGTTCCTTGACCGCCATCTCGGCCTGCCAGAGCAGGTGTTCCGAGGAGCCTTCCTTCGGTTCGGAGCGGCCCAGGTAGTAGCTCTCCCGGTAGACGAACATGACACAGTCGGCGTCCTGCTCGATCGATCCCGACTCCCGCAGGTCCGACAGCATCGGGCGCTTGTCATCCCGGCTCTCGACCTGGCGGGAAAGCTGCGAGAGGGCCAGAACCGGGACGTTCAACTCCTTCGCCAGCGCCTTGAGTGCGCCGGTGATCTCGCTGATCTCCTGCGTCCGGTTGCGCTGGCTGTTGCCGTTGCCGGTCGTGGCCAGCTGCAGATAGTCGATGATGATCAGATCGAGCGGCGCCTTCCGATGCTGGCGCCGGGCGATGGCGCAGAGCCGGCCGATGGGGATGCCCCCCGTGGCTTCGGTCAGGAGCGGGATCTCGGCGAGCAGGGCCTCGACCTCCTTCATCCGGCCGAACTCCTCGCGGCTGATCCTGCCCTTGCGGATGCGGTCGCCGGAGATACCGGCGGCGTCGGCGATAATCCGTAGCGCGAGCTGTTCGGCGCTCATCTCCAGAGAGAAGAACAGGACCCTGCCACCGTCGAGCCGGCGGATACCGCCCGGCGCTCCGGCGTCGGTCTCGGATCGGTAGGTCTTCGCGACGTTGAAGGCGATGTTCGTCGCCAGGGCCGTCTTGCCCATGGAGGGCCGGCCGGCGAGGATCAGGAGGTCCGACGGGTGCATCCCGCCCAGCTTCTGGTCCAGGTCGGTCAGATGCGTCGCCAGCCCGGCGAGCGCGCCATCCCTGCGGAAAGCCGCCTCAGCCATCGTCAGAGCGCCGCTCATGGCCTCCCGGAAGGATACGACGCCCCTGGACTGCTCACCGGTCTCTGCGAGCGTGAAAAGGGCCCCCTCGGCGTTTGCGAGGTGTTCGGCGGCCGGGACGTCAGGGTCGGTGGCCTTCGCAGCGATCTCGCCGCCGATACGGATCAGGTCGCGGCGCATGGCGAGGTCGTAGATCGATCGCGCATAACCCGGGGCGTTGGAGCCCGCCGGGGCGCGGTCCCAGAGGTCGACAAGGTAGGACGCGCCACCGAACTGTTCGAAGGCCGGGTCCGCGGTGAAACGGTCACGTAAGATCGTCGGCTCGGCGGTCAGGCCCTGGCTGATGGTCAGGCTGATCGCGTCATAGAGCCGCTGGTGGAAGGGCTCGAAGAAGTGGGAGCCCCGGAGCTTTTCGGGCAGCCGTTCGAACACGGCATTGTCGAACATGACGGCGCCCAGCAAGGCTTGCTCCGCCTCGAGGTTAGACGGCAGGGCGGGGGAGGTGTCGAAGTCGCGCGGGTCCATCACTCAGGCGCTCCCGAGAACAGAGGCCCACACCGGACGGTCTCAGCCCGCGCCACCGCAGCATCAGCCCAGCGGTCCAATTGATCGGCGATCCTGGGGTAGCGCGGACGTCGAGCCTTGGCCTCCCGCCGAAGCATGGAGGCGTAGTGCTGCTCGAAGGCGACCAAATCTTTTCTGTTCACGCTGCCCCCCGATCTTGGTTTGAGTCGTTGGCGGCGAAGATGTCGGTCTGAACGGGCTTGGGGATTGGCTCGGCGAAAAGCCGGGGCTGCTTGTAGGCTTCAGCGATCCGGCGGCAGGCGATGTCGAAATATGACGGCTCGCGCTCTATGCCGATGAAGGCGCGGTCGGTCAGGGCGCAGGCGACGCCAGTGGTGCCGCTACCCATGAAGGGGTCGAGGATGGTGCGGGCGCTGGGAAGGAAGCCGAGACACCACATCATCAGCTCGACCGGCTTCTGCGTCGGGTGAACCTTGCCGCCCGACTTGTTGCAGTGGGTAAACTGGCGAAGCGCGCGGTCAAGGCTGGACCATGCCAGCTCGCCATCCGCAAAGTCGCCGCCCATCAGCTTCTGCCAATAGAGCCAGCCCTTCGACGGAGGCAGGAGGTCGGCGAAGTAGTTTCCGCCCCAGATGATCTGTTCGTCTGTGCAAGCGAGCATTGCGCCGAAGACTTCGGAGGCCGGGCGCTCGCTATCCCAGCCCATCTTGGGCAGGACGCGATGTCCGCCACCCTTGCGGTCACGAAACCGGCCGCCGTCCTCACCGATCCCATAAGGCGGGTCCGTCACGACCGCATCGACCTTGCCCAGCGTGGGCAGCACGTCCCGGCAGTCGCCCAGATACAGGGTGCAGTCGCCTATGACCTCGACCCGGCTCATGCTTCACCCCGATCGTTCGCAGCGTTCGTGAAGATGCGGCTGTGTTCCTGTTCCGCCCTCGCCTTCGCGATAGCCTTTGGCAGGACGCTATCGGGCGCCGACGCGAGGGAGCCGAAGAAGGCGCAGGCCCCGGCGTCGTCCTGAACGGAGACGAACAGGGCGCGGAGCTTCCATGCGGCGGCCTTCAACCATTCCAGCCGTTCAGCGGGGTCATCGTAGCCCATGGCGGTGCAGTTGATGCGGGCCCGGGCGTCCTCACCGATCTGGAGGCGGCGCAGTTCACGGACCTTGTTCGTAGCCTTCCGTTCCCGGCGGCGATCGATGCCGTCGATGATCCGGTTCTCGGCGCGGTTCATGACAGGGCCTCGACGATGATCTCGTGCAGCTTTTCGCGCGGGACGTTGACCCCTTCGCGCTTGAGAACCCAGACGCGGTGGCAGATGGTGTTCGCAATCTGGGTCTTCGTTTTGGTCGTCGCAGCGTGTGCGACGACCTCCAAGGCGCGGGATCGGTTTTGATAGCGGCGAAGATGGCCACGGTGGACGAGGGCATCGATCATCCGACAGACGGAGCTCTTGCCGCTGATGCCGATGTGAGTGGCGATCTCCTGATAGGTCGGTGAGACTCCATCGACCGTCAGCTCGTCGATAGCCCGCAAGCAGTCGGCTTGGCGCTTGGTCAGCCCGATCATGCGACCCATCCATCATTGTCATTGGACGCCCGGCAGACCCGCTTGAGCGCGGCCTCGGCGGCAAGTTTGGCGGCGTTGAACCCGCCTAGTGATTTGATGACGCCCAGGCTGCCTTCGATCTTCACGGACTCGATCCGGATGGTGTCGGCGATGTGCTTGGCGCGCTCGTGGGGTTCGGTCATGGCGCCACCTGAATGGTCAGCTTCCCGAGCAGGAAGAGCCGCTTGACCGTTGTGGCCACCTTCTCGGGTTCAGCCCCGAACCAGTCGGTCAGAACGTCGAGGGTGATCGGCTCCCGGAACTTCGGGAGGTCGGCGATCAGCTCCTCCGCGAAGGTGCTGGCGCGTTCCCGAGGCAAACGCTGGCCACGCGGGCGAAGATCGATGCCACTGCGCTTTAGGAGTTTGCGGATGCCCTCGTGGCTGTAGCCCGAAGCTGCACCCACCTCTCGGATGCTCTTTCCCGCCTCATAGGACGTGATGATCTGGGCCGCCGTCATCTTCTTCGGGCCGGTCATGCCGCCCTCCGAACCGACCGGGTCAGGTCACGGACGGACGGGACGCCAGCCGGGGAGGCACGGAGCCGGTGCTGATCACAGTAGGTGGCCGTCGACTTGGTCCGCTCACCTATGACGCGCTGGCCGCAGCAGAGTTGATCGGCCGGGCGCTCCGGCTCGCCGACCGGCCAAGAGCATTGACCGAAGCGGCGGTCGATCAGGGGGATCGCGTCGTCATTGGCGGGGAAGGAGAAGCTCTTGATGTGGTTGGCGCCGGCAACAGCCGCCCGTTCCCGCTGCACCGTCGCCTCGGCGTGGGTGGTCGCGTGGACCTTGCCGAAAACGACGGGGATCTTGATCTGGGGGGCGGGGCGCGGCGGGGTGCGGCTGGCACCCCTGGGGCTGGCCGGGCCCTTCCGAACGGCGGGAGCCCTTGTGGAGGTCGTGAAAGTAGGTTCGGCGCGACCCAGATGCTGGAAGCCCTGCCGGTGAACGACGCCGATGATCGCCGCGCGCGTCCGGCCCGGGAAGGCTCGCGCGATGGTCGCGGCGCTCTCGCCCTCCTGCCAGCGGTGTTTGACCTCCTCGAGGTCGTCCGGCTTCCAATGGTTCTTGGCCCCCGGGATCGGGCGATCAAGCAGCCCCAGCGAGACCCGGTAGTCGTAGGTCGCTGACTTGCCCATGCCGAGGGCCTTGGCGATGTCATGGACCTTCTCGCCAGCGTGCCAGAGGCGGCGGAACTCAGCGTCGATTTCAGGCGTGCGGGGATGGGTCATGCTGCTCTCGGGGATTGGAAGTTGATGGGATCCCAGCGGCTGGCGTGGGGTCGATGTCTGAGACGGACGGTGTGGAGCCAGATGCCAAAGGCGTCGGCCTCGTCGGGAACCTGGGGGGCGAAGCCGTAGGCAACGGCGGCAGCGACCATGGCGGGCTTCTTGGCCCGGCCGGACCCGGTCAGGGCCTTCTTGACCGTGACGGGATAGACTTCGCAGCACTCAATCCCGGCGCGCTTGGCCACCATCTCGGTGATCCCGGCTTGGGCATGGAGCTTGCGGGTGACGTGGGGGGTGGCCCCGGCCGCGAGGATCGGCGCTTCCATGACGATGATGCCGGGCGTGAACTCACGGACCCGATCCATCAGCCACTCCTCGTATTCGATGAGGAAGGCCCCGACGTCCGAGCCGGTGGACTTCAGCCTCTTGTGCCCAAGGGTCGGGCGCTCATCGGCCTCGCCCACACAGAAGCCGGTGCACGTCGCCAGATCCAGCGTCAGGATCGGTCGGTAGTTGGAGACGTGCACCGCTTCCATCAGGCGGCGTCCTGCTGTTGCTCGGTGTCGTCACCGTCTTCATCCCCGGCCGGGTCGTTCGCCGCTGCCGCCGCGTTCTGGGCAAGGCGCAGTTCAAATGCGCGCCGGACCGTGGCCTGGCCCTCTTCGTGGCCCTCGCCGTAGGACTGGACACAGTCGAAGGGAGCGCCCTCGGGAGGCTGATCTGCCCAGCCGCGACCGGCGAGGCCGTCCTTGAACCCGATGTTGCGCCAGCGAAGCTGTTCCTTGACAGGGTCCGGCGTCGCGTCGGTGCCGTAAAGCTCAAGCTGCGACCCGATGGGGAAGCGCATCGCCTCGGCATACCAATCGCGCTCTGCGTAGTTCTTCTTGATGTCCTCGGGCGACCAGTCGAGCAGCTTGATCTGGGCATCGAGGACGCCGAGCGTGAAGCCCTTGGCCTTGAGCCCTTTGCGGAAGGTGCTGATCTTGGCGTTGTGAGCCTTCCTGATCTCGATCAGGGCCAGCATCTCGTTGACGGCCATGCGGATGTCGTCATGGCTGGGCATCCCGTTTCCGGGTTCGTTCGGGATTGATCCGACCGTACCCTGGATGGGCTCGTAGTCGTCGTCGACCGCTTTCAGTGTCTTGGCCATCTGGCCCTCCTGTTCGACCGGTCAACGGGCCGGTCGGTCCCGTTGGTGGATCAGGCGGCGACGGGTTGTCGGCGGCGTTTGTCGAGGTGAGGGGCTGGGGCGGCGGTCTGTAGCCATTCGCCGAGGTCACGGCGCTGGACCTTGCGGAAAGAGCAAGCCGAGTATTCCCAAGTTCCACACGGGTGTTCGTAAAGGTCGGATGGAACGCCCTCGACACGAACGCCACAGCAGCAACCGCAGTCGCCGCATCCGTATGGCGACGACACTTCAGAGATGACGTAGACCGCCCCGACCGTGAGGAGCGGAAGAGGGCAGTCAGGGTATTCGTGTCCGCCGTCATCAACGGCAACCACCTCATCTCCCGGCTTGAATTCGCACATCACGCGGCCCTCTCGACGGTCTTGGCTTGGTTGGCCCGGAGCGCGGCGTGGACGGTGTCGCGCTGGCGCTGATCGATGTCGCGGGTGCACTGGTGCTTGGCCCGGCGGGCTTCGCGCTGGCGCTTCACGTCAGCCTGAAACCGGACCCAGGCCCGGCGGGAGTAGATGCTGAGAATGATGGGATCGGTCGGCGCGGAAGCCGGGCGCGAGGAAAACAGGCGGGACAGGACGCGGCGGACGGCGGACAACATCAGGCGGCCCTCCGGACATCGTGAGCGGCGAGCATCTTGCTGCGGAGACCGGCCCGGACGATCGGGATACGGGCTTCCAGTTCGGCCAGCTCGGTTTCGCAGGCGGTGAACTCGGCGGGAGAGACCACACCGTCGGCGACCGACCGCTCGATGGCGGTGAGGGCGTCCGATGACTCTTTGATCAGGCCGCAGGCGTGGTGGAGCGGGTCGGCGCTGACGATCGCGGGCTGATCAACCTCAGCCGACAGGGCGTCCGAGTACTCAGTTGTTCCCCCGACGATCTGGAGCGCGCTGATCACGTCAGCAGGCATGATCCGGTCTGGCCGGTTGGGGTTCTGGTACAGCGACAGATCGCTCTCACCGACGCGGCAGTGAACCGCCGCCCGCTTCGGCCCACCGAGATTGTCGATCAGCCGGCGGGCAAGCGCGGCGTGCTCCAGGAAGGTCAGGCGTTCGGCCATGCTTTGTTCTCAGGCTCTATTGGAGTGACAGGGTGTCGCAGTCAGGCGATTGAAGGCGCGGGTTCAGAAGGGGCCGCGAGATGGTCGTCATTCACGGCGTCAGGATGTGGTTCGGAACCACGGCCGAAGAACCGGGAGAGGGTTGTCTGCGTCCGGTGAAAGGCCTCTGCGGCATCCGCCTGGGCAGCGATGACTTCGAGAGCAGCGAGGTATTCGGGGGTGATTTCCCGGCGGATGAGCGACAACGCTTCCCGCGCCCCCGCCTCGTTTCCGTCCGAGAAAGCCCGCTCGATGTGGACAATCCCGTTCAGGACAGCCCTGAAGTTCAGGATGGCGGCAGCCTCAGCGCGACGCATCAATGGCTCCCGTGATGGAAGGAGCCCCGGCCGGTGACACAGGGCGGAGGACCCAACCGGCCGGGGCTGACGCCGACGCGGGGGAGCGCGGGGCGTGTCTGGTTAACCAATTGAAACAATTCGACTTTACAGGCGTCACCATAGGATGCACCTCTACACGCCTGAGTGTGTGTGGGGGTGCTGGCGTTGGCGAAGTCGAAGAAGCGGAAACGCTGCTTGAAGTGCAGGCTCCGGTCGGAGATCGAGGCCGGGATATACCCGCCGAACGTGGTGCCGATCCGGCCCTTGGCCCCGACGCCTGCTGTGACGTTGGAACTGCTGGACGTGCTGAGACGATCCTGCGCCCGGTGCAGTCCGGTCGTCGCGATAGCAATGACCTTTCCGCACTGAGACATCAGGCGGCCACGTCTTGGGGTTCGGCGTCATTGGCCGGCGTCGTCATCGCGGCCTGGGCAACACGTTCAAAAGTCTGGAGCGCCTTGGGGCGCCAACCAGCCTTCCGCCACTCAACCAGCGTCGTGTACGGAACCCCGCACCGGCTGGCGAATGCTGGAAGGCCCTCGGCTTCGGCAGCCGCCTTGATGCGGTCGATGACTTGGTTCAGATCTTCCATGCGCCAAGATATACGAAAGATCGTATTTTGATGCAAGCGATATACGAAACATCGAAGTTACGGATTGTCGTATCGCATGGCACAGAATGTCCCATGCAACTCGCAGAGCGTCGCAGAGCGCATTTCCTCGATTGGCTCGAAACGTCCGACTGGAACGCCAAGTCGCTCGCGGAGCATGCGGGCATCCCGTACACGACGCTTCACAGCTATACGAAGTCCTCGGGCAGTGCGACGCGGAGCCTTCGGGGCGACACGGAAGCACAGCTGGCCAACGCGCTCGGCATTTCCATCGAAGATCTGTTCGGAAGCCCTTCGCAGGGCAACTTCATCAAGGCTTGGCGCGAGGGCAAGTTTTGGACCCAGGCCGAGCTGGCGGACATGATCGGCTCTGATGCGGGTTACGTGGCAGGCGTCGAGGCCGGCGAAATACCGCTTTCCCCAAAAGTGCTGGCTCGGTTCGCAGACGCATTTGGAGTGAAAGCTGGGCGGCTGAAAGAGAACCCAGAGGACGTGAATCGCGAAGCGGCAGAGCTTTTCTCCGACATTGCTCCGGCCGATCGGCCTCGAGCCTTGGAGATGCTGCGCGTGTTCAAGCGGACGGGGACTGACGGTTGACATCCCCGTCGTGTCTGCCGGGAAACGCTGACGTCCTGACGGGCATTCGATGGCTCGGAACCCTAGACCAACACACCCGTCCTGAGTGCGGCATTCGGGACGGCAAGCTCTATACGGCCTCACATGCTCCCGAGCCGATCGGTCATCGCTTTCCGTGGGGCGCGGGGCCGGGCGGGCATGTCGTCAAATGCCGCTGCACCTCGGTGCCCGTGACGAAAACCTTCCGTGAACTCGGCTTAGACATCGACGAGATGCCGCCTGGTGAACGCTGGACTGACAAGGGCATGGTGAGCGAGACCGTGACCTTCTCGGACTGGATTCTTATTCAGTCCCGACAGGTGCAAGACGCAGTTTTGGGGCAGCGCGGGGGTGATCGGTTGAGGGGCACCGGGCGGCTAGATGATTTGTTCGGTCTGGACGGGACCTATGACTGGGGGGACGTATGATCCGGCGTGTGACCATTGCGTCCGCCATGATCGTGGCTCTGACGGGGTGCGAAAGGCTCCCATGGACCGCCGAGCACAAGGCTGCCGAAGCGGTGCGCCAGCGCCTATCAGACCCGGCGTCGGCGCAGTTCAGGAACCTTCGTCCGGGCAAGACGGCAGGCACCATATGCGGGGAGGTGAACAGCAAGAATCGCCTTGGCGGCTATGTTGGCTTCCTGCCGTTCGTGGCGTCCGAAACTGAGGTCATCATCGCGCGAGAACCTGGCGATCTGGCATTCCAGATGACGCAACCGCTTTTTTGCGAGCTCGACCAATGACCCCCGCCTATCCGGCCGTCTGATAGCGGGGTAGGCGCCGGCCGAAGCCGACGCCCTCTCCGTCAGGCAGCGTGAACGAGGTGCAGGCGGCCTTGGCCTGTGACCTTGTCGATGTGATCACGGATCAGCGCGTCGCCTTCCAGCGCGATCCAACCGGCGACGGCGTCGACATGGAACAACCAGCGGCTCGTCTCGTGGCTTGAGCGCATGGGGAACTGCCGATCAACTGAGAAGCGGCGAAGGCGGTTGGAGACCTTGTGGGAGAAGCCCCGGCGGCCCTTGGACGGCACGCCGCGCTCGGTCAGAACCTGCAGGGCAGGCTTGAACGTCGTGGCCAGGACCCGAGGGTCGCTTTCCACCAGAGCTGTCAGGAACTCCGCCCGCATCTGCGGCATCGCCCTCTCGATCTCGGTCACCTTGTGGGACAGCATGCGCGCGATCCCGTCGGTGCGGCGCAGCAGTTCCAGCGCCTGGTCGTCGAGGCCCTGCACGAGTTGGCCGCGCCGATAGGCGGTGAAGGTGCGGATGAGAGCCGATCGGACCGACGGAGCCTTTGGCGCATTCGATAGGACCGAGACCAGCAGAGCCTGTTCCTCGTTGAGGTAGTACTCCTTCGACGGTCGCCCGCGGCCGCCGCCATGATTTTGCGCCACGGTGGCGCAAATACCCATGTCCGTGATCTCGGCCATGTTGCGCTCGATCAGCTTTCTGATGTCGCGAGTCCGATCGAAGCCGAGGCGCTCAGCGAGATCGAGGTCGCGGATCCGGGGCTCGTCGTCGATCTCGGCGACACCGAACTGGTAAACCGGGGTTGCGTCATTCGCGGCTGTTGGCGGGGCTGCCGGCGGCGGCGATCCAGCCTTGAAGGCTTTGCTTTTCTGAGGCGGCGTCTGGACGGAATCGAGGGGAGGTGTCATATGCACTTTGCCTTATGCGATGGCGGAGGGGGACGTTTCTGAGGCGAACCCTCCGCCGGATGCGCGAGCGGAATCAGACCGTCGCGTTTGCCGGGTGGCACGCAACGGAACTCCATTTTGGGTTACCGAACAAGGGTCGAGCGGTTCCGTTTCTGTTCACGGTCCCCGGAAGCCTGCAACCGTCCCCACATTTCCATCTAAGCCGCGTCCGCCTCCCAAGGGTCGGGGGCCGGCTGCCCCGGTGATCCGGGCGCTTCGCCGAATGTCGCGATCAGGACCGGCTCATCCCAGAAATCGACGTCAGGCTCGCCTGTCAGGCTGAACACGGCCGCGCCATCTGCCGCGCCGGCAAGGATTTCGCCCCCCGCCATCGCCCGGCCCTCGGTGTGGAATTCATGCACCGTCCCGGCCTCCAGTCGCCCCTGTCGGCGCCAGAAAGGCTGGGCGCAGTAGATCGTCTTTCTGGGCATCCTGGTCTCCTCTCCTGTTAACGAATCGCCAGATCGAACCCCATGTCGAGTCCCAGAGGGAGAGCCCGCGACCGAAACTGACGCATTCCGGCAATACGGACAATCGTATTTACCGCTTGCGATGATACGAAAGATCGTATTTAATCTCCTCACACCCCGAGGAGAACCCGCATGTCGCTTCACCACCTCCAGACCCCCGCCGCCGACGTCCGGTATCTGCTGTCTTATGACCGCGCGGTTCAGGTCTGCGTCCCGAACACGCCCGAGCTGTTCCGCATGGCTTGGGGCCAGAACTACTCGACGCACCCCTTCGATGCGCCGTTCATCGAGATGGACGCGGCTTCGTTCATCGCGGCCAACCGGGCGGCTCGCACTGCGGATGCCAGAGGCGTCCTGACGGCGGCCCTGACTGCCGAACTGTACGGCCAAGAACTGGCGGTGGCGGCATGAACGCGATCACCACCATCCGCTCGGACATCGGCGTCGGCGGCTTCCGTCCGCTGGCGTCCATCCTCCCCAGCGTCGTCGGCGATGTCTTCGCCAAGCTGACCAGCTTCGAGCCGCGCTACGGCGTGCAGGACGGGATGATCGTCACCCTGTCCACCGGCCGCCGCCAGACCACGGAGCAGGCCCGCCGCGCGCTGGGCCACTACCTCGAGGACGCCTTGACCGTTCCGCAGTCGGACTTGGTCGACATCGACCTGATCCATGTCGTGCATCTGGTCCGGGCGATCCGGGCCGCCGAGGGCACCGATCCGACCGAGCCCGCTTCGATGGCGAGGGCGGCTTGATGAGCCTCCACAACATCATCGGCTCCGAGCGGTCGGGCGCCCACGTCGTCATCCGGCAGGCCGCCTCCCGAATGTCCACCCGTCTCAACCGTGAAGAACGGGAAGACGCCGAAACCCAGAAGGAAGCCGCATGATGACCCGCGCAAAGAAGACGCCCGCCGCTGAACCGGTCCCCGTCACCGTCGTCGCCTATAAGGGCTTCGACAAGAACCTCCAGTGCCGGGGTTATCAGTTCGAGGTCGGCAAGACTTACGACCACGCCGGCAAGGTGGAGGCCTGCGCCCAAGGCTTCCACGCCTGCGAAAACCCGATGGGCGTCCTCGGCTATTACGGGATCGGCGACGGCAATCGCTTCGCCCGCGTGACCCTGGCTGGCGAACTGTCGCGCCACGGTGAGGACAGCAAGATTGCGGCGGGCCGCATCACGCTGGACGCCGAACTGCGCCTGCCCGATTTCATCAGCGCCGCCGTCAAGTGGATGATCGCAAACACCGCGAAGGGAGCCGGGGGCGAGAAGGTTCAAGCCGCGTCGGGGCACTCCTCCCAGCTCGCCGCGTCGGGGCACTCCTCCCAGCTCGCCGCGTCGGGGCACTCCTCCCAGCTCGCCGCGTCGGGGCGCCACTCCCAGCTCGCCGCGTCGGGGGACTCCTCCCAGCTCGCCGCGTCGGGGCACTACTCCCAGCTCGCCGCGTCGGGGCACTCCTCCCAGCTCGCCGCGTCGGGGCGCCACTCCCAGCTCGCCGCGTCGGGGCACTACTCCCAGCTCGCCGCGTCGGGGCACTCCTCCCAGCTCGCCGCGTCGGGGCACTGCTCCCAGCTCGCCGCGTCGGGGCGCCACTCCCAGCTCGCCGCGTCCGGGCACTACTCCCAGCTCGCCGCGTCGGGGCACTACTCCCAGCTCGCCGCGTCGGGGCACTCCTCCCAGCTCGCCGCGTCGGGGGACTCCTCCCAGCTTGAAATCACTGGCGCGTCGAGCGCCGCCGCCGCTGTCGGCCCCGGCTCGCTGGTCAAGGCCATCGAAGGAACGCCCATCGCTATCTGTGAATGGGTCAGCGGCAAGCCTGTGGGGTTCGCTACAGGCATCGTCGGGCAGGGCGGCATCAAGGCCAGGGTTTGGTATCGCGCCGAGGGCGGCAAGCTGGTGGAGGCGAAGTGATGGACCCCCGTTTCGACGCCGCAACGAAGACCAATCAATCCGGCGACCGGGGCTGGGCCTTTGAGCCCGATCCCAACGAGTTCGACGCCCGCGAGGAACCCGCCCGGTTCACCATGTGGATTGCCGTCGTGGCCGTCCTGCTGATCGGCCTTTCCCTCATTGCATCCGTAGGAGCCTGACTATGACCGATCAACCGATCAACGCCGCTGCCATGTTCGACCCCGGCGACGGCTTCCCCGTTGAGCCGGAGGTGCTGACGTGACCGTCGCCGAAGCCATCATCGCGATCCCTCTGTGGGTCGCCGCCGGGGCCTTCGTCGCCGTGGTCGTCGCCAAGATTGTGTGCCGCCTGGCCCGTCCCGAGAACCCTGAAAGCCCATACGACCTATGAACGTCATCCAATGGAACGGCGAGCCCATCAGCGCGCCCGGCATCTATTCGGGCGTTCCGATGGAAATCTATCATTCGGCTGACCTGTGTGTCGGGCCGTCGATCTCTTCGTCCGGCCTGCGGACCATCTTCGACCCGTCACAAGGTCCGATGGCCTATTGGGTCTACAGCCCGATGAACCCGCTTCGTCAGGAGCGTCCCGACAGCGACGCCTTCATCCTCGGTCGAGCCGCGCACCACCTGTTCCTGGGTGAAGCGGACTTCGCAAAACACTTCACCGTCGAGCCCGAGACCTACCCGGACAGCAAGACGGGCCAGATGAAGCCGTGGAGCAATAACTCCACCTTCGCGAAGGAGTGGCACGAGCACGTCGCCTCCGAAGGCCTGACGGTCCTGACGCGGAAGCAGATGGAGCAGATCAAGGGGATGGCCGGCGTCCTGCCTTGGCAGAAGGGGCTGGAGGATAGCGGTCTCGCCAACAACGCCGTCGTGGCGGCCGGCGCGCTTAAGGGCCTGATCGAGCACTCCATCATCGCCCAGGATCGCGAGACCGGCGTCTGGCTGAAGTCGCGGCCTGACGTCATTCCGACCGCCTCTTGGGAGTTCAACGACTTCAAGACCTCCGCCGACGTGTCGGACGATGCGATCCGCCGGACGCTCGACAGCTTTCGCTACGACATGCAGGCCGATCTCGCGTCGGAGTGCTTGGAACAGGCGGCGGGCCAACGGTTCGAAAGCCACGCCTTCATCTTCGCAGCGAAGGGTGTCCCGCACGCGACCAACGTCGCCGAACTCGACGACGAAGACTTGGGCGAGGCCGCCAAGGACAACCGTGTCGCGCTCCGCACATTCGCCCGCTGCATCGACTCCGGTCGTTGGCCCGGCCCGGCCGGAACGCGCGGCGACGCTGCCGTGATCGGCCGCTCCGGCTTCAACCGCACCCGCGCCGCAGATCGCCGCGCTCACCTTGAACGAGAGCTTGCCGCATGACCGAAGCCGCCACCCAACTGACCGTCGTCGAGCGCCAGCCGCGCTCGGTTCTGGTCGATATGTCCAGCCGCTACGGCATGGAACCGGCCGCCTTCGAGGCGACCCTTCGCGCCACCGTCTGCAAGGGCAACGTAAGCCGCGAGGAGTTCGCCGCCTTCCTGCTGGTCGCAAAGGAATACGGCCTGAATCCGATGACGAAGGAGCTCTACGCCTTCCTGGCCAAGGGCGGGGGCATCCAGCCCATCGTGTCGATCGACGGCTGGGCAAGGATCATCAACGACCACCCAATGTTCGACGGCATGGACTTCGAGGACGTCCGCGAGGGTGACGACATCATCGCGATCACCTGCCGCATGCACCGGAAGGATCGTAGCCGGTCCATCGAGGCGACCGAATACATGGGCGAGTGCCGCCGGAGCACCGACGTCTGGAAGACCTGGCCCCGCCGCATGCTCCGCCACAAGGCAATGATCCAGTGCGCCCGCTACGCCTTCGGCTTCTCAGGCATCGTCGATCCCGACGAATACGAGCGGATGGAAGGCGTGCGCGACGTCACGCCCCGCACGACCGGCATGCGGGCGCGTCTGGAAGCCCGCACCGATGCGTCCGAGGGCTTCGACCCGGCGCGCGTGGTCAGCGACATGGCGCCCCTCACCGACGACGACATTCCTGACTTCGAGGCGGAGGCCGATACCTCTCCATCCGACGACAGCTTCCCCGGCGACCGACCCGCCGGTGAGGGGAGCGCAGCCGGTCCCGCAGAGCCAGAAGGCGATGACCCGGGATCGGCTGACGACCTGACCATATGGGCCAACGATCTGCTGACGGCGGTCGAAGGCTACGACATGGCCGCTTTCGAGGCGCTGGAGGGTAGCCGCATCGATCTGGCGCGGTTCGCCCAGCTCAAGGTCGTGAACCTCCCCCTGGCTGAGAAGATCGAATCCGCGATGAAGGCCCGGAAGAAGGCGCTGGCGGAATGAGTGACGCCCCATCCGCCTATCCCCTCTCATGGCCAGCCGGGAAGCCCCGGACGCCCGCCGCTGCCCGCAAGGCCGGGAAGTTTAGCCATCGCGGTTCTGACCTGACCGTCGCCGTCGCGGCCGGCCGGGTTGAGGACGAACTGCAGAAGCTGAACGCCCGCTGGCCCCTGATCTCGAGCAACGTCGAACTGACTCTCTCGGGCCGTCCCCGGTCGGGCCAGAGTGAGCCGGCGGACCGGGGCGTGTGCGTCTATTTCCAGCTCGGCGACAAGCCCTTCGCCATGGCCTGCGACCGCTATCTGACGGTCGCCGACAACGTCGCCGCCATCGCTGCCCATCTGGATGCGACGCGGACGCAGGAACGGCACGGCGTGGCCACCGCTGCCGAGACGTTGATGGCGTTCCAGGCCCTTCCGGCACCCGGTGCGCAGGCCCAGGATCGGACGTGGCGCGAGGTGCTGGCCATTCCCCCCGGCCCTGTGACTACGGGCGAAGTGCAGGCCAGCTATCGACGCCTTGCCTCCGATCGCCACCCTGATCGCGACGGCGGGTCCGCCGATGCCATGGCCGAGCTTAACGCCGCCCGTGACGCAGCGCTGAAGGACATCGGCGCATGACCCGCCCCCTCTGGGAGATCGCCAACGACCTGACCCGGCTGAGGGCGGAGAAGAAGGCCGCACGGGGTTCGCAGACGTTCAAGCCGGGCTTCCAACGGTCCCGGTCGTTCAAGCCGGAAGGGGACGGGCAACGCCAGCCGCGCGAGCGTGACCCCGGCTATCTGGCGTTCCTCCGGCGCCAGCCATGCGCGGCTCGCCACGTCGGCGGATGCTCGGGCCCCATCCAGGCTGCGCACATCCGGTTCCGGGTCGCCGGGATCCAGAACAGCGCCGGCATGGGCGTCAAGAACCACGACCGGCACGCAAACCCCCTGTGTGCCGGTCACCATGCCCTGCAGCACCACGTCGGCGACGAGGCCCGGTTCTGGCAGTCGATCGGTCGGGACGCATACGCGACCGCCGCGGCTCATTTCGCTGCCTATCAGTCGGCCAACGACAACCCGGACGCCCGGGAGAAGTCCGCATGACCGCGCGCATCCTGATCGGCTGCGAGACCTCTGGAGTCGTCCGCCGGGCCTTCGCCGCGCGTGGTCATGACGTGTGGTCCTGCGACATCCTTCCTGCCGAGGACCGGTCGAACCGCCACATTACGGGGGACATCCGCGACGTCCTGCATGACGGCTGGGATATGCTGGCGGTGATGCACCCGCCTTGCACCCGGCTCTGCAACTCAGGCGTCCGGTGGCTCCACACCCCGCCGCCGGGGAAGACGGCCGATCAGATGCAGCGCGAGCTTGAGGAGGGTGCCGCGCTCTTCTCCGACTGCTGGAACGCTCCGATCCCGCGCGTGGCCGTCGAGAACCCGGTGATGCACCGGCACGCCAAGGCGCTGATCGAGAACTTCCAGCCCGCGGCCCAGACGGTGCAGCCATGGTGGTTCGGCGAGCCGGCGTTCAAGGCGACGGGGCTCTATCTGCGCGGCCTGCCGGCGCTCACCGCCACGAACCGCCTGACCCCGCCAAAAGCCGGGACGCCCGAGCACAAGGCGTGGTCGGCGATCCACCGCGCACCGCCGGGCCCGAACCGCTGGGCCATCCGGTCCCGAACCTTCCAGGGACTTGCGAACGCGATGGCCGATCAGTGGCCCGGCGAGGACCTTTTCTCCCACCCCCAACGAAAGACCGCGTGATGACAGACACCATCCCCGAGCGCCTTGAGCGCCTGCCGGAAATCACCCTCAAGCGCGGCAGCAGTGCCGAGAACGAAAAGGCTATGTGCGTTATGGAGGCCGTCGCATATGTGGCGGGCGAGCCGTGGTCCGATCATCCGGCCTGCACCTGTCCTGTCATCACGGCCTTCATGGTCTCGTGGAACGACGGGCTTCCGAATGACGAGGACCGCGCCCGGCTCCTGATGCCGCTGATCCCTCACTTGATCGGGACGAGGGGGTCGAAAGCCCTGCAGGCTCGCCGGGCAACGATGGCCGCCGACTGGTATATCCGCGTCCAGACCCCCGCATGGCTGCGCCTCGCCGGGCTGAACGACCAGGCGGACGCGCTGGCGAACTTCCCTGAAATCACCGACTTCGCCAAAACGCCCACGCTGATGCCGGTTCTAGAAGGCGTCAGAAAAGACGCGGTCGCCGCAGGGGCCGCCGCAGGGGCCGCCGCAGGGGCCGCCGCAGGGGTCGCCGCAGGGGCCGCCGCAGGGGCCGCCGCAGGGGACGCCGCATGGGCCGCCGCATGGGACGCCGCATGGGCCGCCGCAGGGGACGCCGCATGGGCCGCCGCATGGGCCGCCGCAGGGGCCGCCGCACGGGACGTCCTCGCCGAAACCACGGCCGCCTTACAAGCCGCTGCCGCCGATCTCGTCATTCGCATGTGCGCGATGAAGGATGAAGCGTGATGACCGACACCCCTGAACAGACGGTAGGGACGGGGCTGCTTGTGGCGTTCCCGACTGAGCGGACCCGAGCAGCTTGCTATGCGTGCTTTGATTTCGCGGCGGGAGACATGGCCTGCCCTGTATGTGGGCGCGGATTAGGTAGCCGCATGGCTGTCGAAAGGCGTCCAGCGCGGCCGTCGATGCTCGCCGCCATCCTTCGCGCCACGGGTGCCCAATGAGCGGGGCACAGACTGAGAGGGTGAGGCGTTCGAGCGTGACCACAAAGCACACAAAGCATGGGCCGACGACCGCTACGGCGAGGGCAAGGAAATCATGTCCCTGACCCGCCAAATCCTCACCCAATACCGCCAAGGAGACCTGTGATGACTGATCTGGAGCCATGCCCGTTCTGTGGGTCGCGCGAAATCTCGAACCACCCAGAGGGCATGAGTGGTCATAACTGGCTCCTATGCGAAGGCTGCGGCACTGAGGGGCCAACAGGCAAAACCCACGCCGCAGCCTTCGCAGCATGGAACACCCGCGCTCCTTCCCCAGCAGCCCGTGAGCGTGATGAGATGAGGGAGCGGCTGGCACGGCTTTCGAGGTTCGTATGCCACGACGACGACTGCCAACTAGTGCTGCAAGCGGGGCCGATCCCGCCGCGACGCTGCACCTGCGGGCTAGAGCAAGCCCGCCAAACCCTCAACCAGGAGCAACCAGCGTGAGCGAAGCTAAAATCAACGACATGGTCGCCCGCTTCCTGACGTGGAAGCTACCCGAGAACTTCAGCCCGGATGCGGGTATCAGCTTCAAGCGTGAGTTCAACGAAGGCACCGCGCACCAGATGAACCACGAGCCGCGCGGGACAAACCTTCTCGACGCGACCCAAGCAGAGGCGATGATCCGCCACGTTCTCGGAGATCAAGCTGCCTCCCCCTCTGACACCCCTGCGTCCGCCGTGAAGGGGGAGGGAGAACTTGAAGCGTATGACGCTGGGCTGATGAGCGACTACGGCGGCGGCGATGTCGGCTGGTGGCAGGACTATATCCGCGCCGAACTTGATCGCGCTCACGACTTCTATCAGTCGCAGGTCCAACCCCAACCCAGCCAGCAGGCCGGGACGGAGGGGGTGGACGCCTTGGCGCAGGAAATCCGCCGCGTCGATGGCTCCAATACTCTCGGAGCGGGTGCGCTTGCCGAGGCCCTGATGCCGTTCCTCTCCTCCCTCACGTCCGAAAAGCCCAGCCAGCAGGCCGGGGCGGAGGCGCTGGAGCGGTTCGGCAAAGACACGACCCTGGAACTCAGCTTCGGTTACGATGGCGCGGGCTCCGAAGGATTGTGGATGGTCCATCGCAGGCGCGGCATCGTAACCGAAGCTGAGTGGACCCTGCTGTCGTCGGAAGAGACACCTCTCGCCGCCATCCTCGCCTCCCTCGCGTCGGAGGCGAGGGGATGAGCGTCGTTCATTGCAAGGTCGCGCCCTATGACGTTTACATCGGCCGCCCGTCGAAATGGGGCAACCCGTTCGAGATCGGTCGAGACGGAACGCGCGATGAGGTGATCGAAAAATATCATCAACACCTCACCGAAAGGCCGCTGCTTATGGCCGCTCTGCCTGAGCTGGCGGGCAAGACGCTCGGTTGCTGGTGCGCCCCGCGTGCCTGCCACGGTGACGTGCTGGTGAAACTTTCTAGCCAAATCGAGGCCTCCCGATGACCCCGACAGAACCGAGGGGCGGGGAGGGGCTGAAGCCCTGCCCGTTCTGTGGAGAGGCCTTGAAAATCTCGAAAGGCCTTAACCCTAACGCGCAATGTGAAACGGAAGGCTGCTGGATGTGCGAGCGCCGCATTGCGATCTCACCCGAGATTCCGTCGAACGTCGCGGCCTGGAACCGCCGCCCCCCTGTAGTTCATGGATGGCCGGATAGGGAACAGATCGCGCGGGTGATCGATCCGCTGCTGTTCGAGCTTAAGGACGCCCTGGACAATGCCGAGGGCGAGCCGGAACAACTGCGTCGAGACGCGACCGAGCACCATGACCGCAAGGCCGTCCTCGCATACGCCAGGGCCGACGCCATCCTCTCCCGCCTAGCCTCTCAGGAAGTCGAAAACGCTCGCCTCCGCACGGCCCTCTCGCGCCAGAACGAGGACATCAGCCAGACGCTCGGAAAGGCGCTTGGCTATCCTTGGTTCGCGGACGATGCGGTCAACTTCCCCGGCTCGACCGAGGCGGATGGCGTCTGCGTCGGGGACCATGTTGCGGAGAGTATCGCAGACGAAGCGGCCCGGCGGATCAGGGCTCAGGAAGAGACGATCAGGGCGGACGGGGAGGCCGCTGCACGGTATCGCTATTTGCGCGGGCGTGATCCTGGCCCTGAGAACGAACTGCCCGACGCCGGTCCATTCATCGGGCTGGTTCCCGAGAACATGATCCTGACCGAGGAAGACGCTGACGCTGCCGTTGACGAAGCCCGCGCCCGTCTCTCAGCACGACAGACTCCCCTTACCGATGGAGAGGGGGGCAAAAGAGCCGCCGCGCTGTCCGAGTTGGCGGCGCTGGATGGTGAGACCCTGGATCTTCCCCTCCGCGACCACCCCCTGAAAGGACCGAGCCCCGATGACCGACAATAGCCGTGACGGGCACGAAGGCGCAGCCGTAGTCTCCACTGACTCCCCCGATGAACTGGCGATGGCCGTAGAGCTATTGAACGGCGTGACGACCGCTGCGGGCAAGTTCGTCTCGCTTTCGACCCGAGGACACGTCGCTGCGTGGCGAATCCACAAAGCCATCCGTCTCATCCTCTCCCGCCTAGCCTCTCAGGAAGCCGAGAACGCCCGACTGCTGAACGCTTTCGACGGGCTGGGATTTGAACCCCCTACCTCCGGGGAGAGCGGGACATGACCGCGAACGATAACAAGGTCCGTGCGCCTGCCCCCGATCCGCTGGCCTATGGGGTGAAGGATGCAGCCGCCGCCATGTCCGTCAGCGAGTCCACCGTCTGGACCTGGATCAGGGAGGGGCGGATCGTCGCCGTCAAGCTGGCGGGGCGGACGGTGATTGCGCGGACGGAGCTGCTTCGCCTGCTGGGGCAAGAGGCGGCCTGATGAAATCCGCCCAATCCGTCAGCAGCAGGCGGCGCTTCCGCAAGGCCTCGCCCCGGCGATAGGCCCGCTCGGTCGCGTCGCCGAACAGGTGCGCCAGCGCGGCCTCCACAATCTCGCGCGGGTGATCCGTCTCCTCGTAGGCCCAATCCCTGAACGTGGACCGGAAGCCGTGCGGAACGGCCCGGCCCCCGACGATGCGGGCGACCAGCGCATCCATCGTCCGCGCCGACATCGACCGGCCCCGCGCCTGCCCCGGAAAGATCAGCGCGGCCGGGTCGGCTTCCATTATGATGACCGCCTCACGCGAGGCGAGAGCCTGGGGCGTCAACGGGATGCGGAACTCGCGCGGGTTCTGTCCCTTCATATGATCGGCCGGAACCGTCCAGACGCCGTCCGCGACTTCGGCATGACGGGCCAGCAAGGTCATCCCCTCTCGCGCGACGGTGTAGATCGTCCATTCGAGCGCGCGGGCGGATGATTCCGTCTTCGCCTGCAATTCGAGCATGAACGCGGGCATCTCCTGATAGGGGAGGGCGGGATGGTGTTTGACCTTGCGGGTCTGCTTCGGCAGCAGCCGGTCAAGATGGCCCTTGAGCCTCGCCGGGTTCCTGATCTCGCCGTCGCGCCAACCCTTCACCGCCGCGAAGTCCAGCAGGCTTTCGATCCGCTGGCGCAGCTTGCGGCCGGTCTCCCCGCTTTTCCAATAGGGGCGAACCGCCTTCACCACGTCGTCGGTGTCGATCACGTCAACCGGCTTTTTCTCCAGCGATCCGGCATGGACAAGAAGCGACCGGGTCCAGAGGCTTTCCGTGTTTCCGCTCCAGCCGGACGCCATCTCGGCTATCATGACCGTGGCGGCGTCAGAGAACGTCGGAGACGGGCCGCGCGGGGCTTTGGGGTCGTCGCCGCGTCGGATGGCTTGCCGGGCGTCCTGCGCCTTCTGGCGGGCATCCGCGAGGGAAACGTCCCGCACGTTCCCCAGGCCGAACTCCCGCCGCCTGCCGTGAACCGCGATCAGCAGCGACCATCGCTTGGCCCCGCCGTCGTCAACGACTAGATAGAGGCCGTCGCCGTCAGCGTGGCGACCGGGGCGGGCGATCGTCTGCACCGACCGCGCCGTCAGCCTGTTAACCGCCCTCGCCATTCCGCCCCACTTTGAACCCCACCCGGTGACGCCCCATTGGATTGCAGGACATTGAACCGGGCCGATACGCCTAGAGCCGGACAGGCCCGCCGCGCAAGGGTTTCAGGCCAGTTGTCCGCACCGGACTGGAGTGGTTCACAGGGTGTTTACAACACTGCGAAGGTCGGCGAAAGAGGGGCATGACTGCCCTGACGCTGATTTTCGACTTCGATTCGACGCTTGTGCGCATCGAAACCCTCGAAGCCCTCGCAGATATCGCCCTTGAGGGGCATGTCGATGCTGCATCGATCCGGGCGCAGATTGCCTCCCTGACCGATCGCGCCATGGCCGGCGAGATCGATTTCGGCGAGGCGTTGCGGGCCCGCCTGGCCATGCTGCCCCTGACCCGGGCGCATGTTCTGGCTCTGGCGGACCGCATCCTCGACGAGGGCACCCCGTCGGTACGGCGGAACCTGCGCTTCTTCAACGAGAACGCGGCGAACATCATCATCCTGTCGGGCGGCTTCCGCGAGGTGATCGCGCCCGTGGCCGAGCGCCTGGGTGTGTCGCCGGACCGCGTGATCTGCAACGACCTGATCTACGACGCCGACGGCGTGGTGACCGGCGTGGACGACGCCAACCCGCTGTCGCACGAGAACGGCAAGCCGACCGTGATCAAGGCCTTGGGCCTCAAGGGCCCGGTGGTCATGGTCGGCGACGGCTGGAACGACGCCGAGGTCAGGCTGGGCGGGGCCGCTGACCGGTTCTACGCCTTCACCGAGATCGCGCGCCGCGACAAGGTCGTGGCCGTGGCCGACGGTGAGGCGAAATCCATCGACGAACTGCTGCACGCCGAGGGCCTGGCCGGGCGCTGGTCCTATCCGCGCAGCCGCATCCGCATGCTGTTGCTGGAAAACATTCACCCCGCCGCCGTCGAGCGGCTGGAGGAGGCGGGCTATTCCGTCGAGACGATAAAGGGGGCGCTCGACGAGGCAGACCTGATCGAGAAGATCAAGGGCGTCCATGTCCTGGGCATCCGCTCCAAGACCAATGTCACTGAGGCTGTGCTGGAGGCGGCGGACCGGCTGCTGGCCATTGCCGCCTTCTGCATCGGCACGAACCAGATCGACCTCGACGCCGCTGCCGCCAGGGGCGTGGCCGTCTTCAACGCGCCCTACTCCAACACCCGCAGCGTTGTCGAACTGGCCATCGGTCTGACCATCACCTTGATGCGCGACGTGGTCGACAAGTCGGCGGCCATGCACACCGGCAAGTGGAACAAGTCGGCCGACGGCTCGCGCGAGCTCCGGGGCAAGACCCTGGGCATCGTTGGCTACGGTGCCATCGGATCCCAGCTGTCGGTCCTGGCCGAGGCCCTTGGGATGCGCGTCATCTTCCACGACCTGTCAGAACGGCTGGCGCTGGGCAATGCCAAGCGAATGCGGTCGCTGGACGCCCTTCTGGCCGAGGCCGACGTGGTCACCCTTCACGTCGACGGGCGGCAGGAGAATACCAATCTGATCGGCCCGGCCCAGTTCCAGATGATGCGGGAGGGGACCCTGTTCCTGAACCTGTCCCGCGGCCATGTCGTCAACGTCGGGGCCCTGGCCCAGGCGATCCAGGGAGGCCGGATCGGCGGCGCTGCGCTCGACGTCTTCCCCGAGGAGCCACGTACCAACGCCGACCCCTTCGACAGCCCGCTGATGGGGCTGAAAAACGTCATCCTGACCCCCCACATCGGCGGTTCGACCGAGGAGGCCCAGGAAGCCATTGCCGAGTTCGCGGCCGAACGGCTGCTGGGCTATCTGAACCGGGGCGACACCACCTTCTGCGTCAACCTGCCTAACGTGCAGCTGGCCGAGGTTTCGGGCGGCCATCGCATTCTGCACATCCACAGGAACCAGCCAGGCGTCATGGCCGAGTTGAACCGTGAGCTGTCGGCGGCCGGGCTGAACATTCTCGGCCAGCACCTGAAGACCGACGAACGCACTGGCTACGTCATCACCGACGTGGACCGCGACTATGACCCGCAGGCGCTCCGTGTCCTGAAGGGTGTGGCAGGAACGCTGCGCTTCCGGCTTCTGCACTGATTTTTCGCCTGATCTGGCCGGAAAACCGCTCACACTGTTCCGGATCAGGCGCGAAGCTTCCCCGGCGGCATCTTGCACTCCCGCAAAACGGGCGCAGACTGTGGTGGAACGGTCGTGCTCAATCGACCGACGGGAGGAAGACCATGTCACGCTATCTTCGCGGCGCAGCCCTGGCTGCGTTGACGCTCGCTGCATCCGCCGCGCTCGCCACCACTGCCTCGGCCCAATCCTATGGTCGCCTGGTCGTTTTTGGTGACAGCCTGAGCGACAACGGCAACCTGTTTCTGGCGAGCGGCCGGACCCAACCCACATCGCCCCCCTATTTCCAGGGCCGATTCTCCAACGGTCCCGTCTTTACCGAACGGCTGGGCTTCAACACCTCAAACTTCAATGGCCCGGTCACGGGCAACATCAACTACGCCTACGGCGGGTCGCGGACAGACAACAACGTCGCCTTCCCGCCCGGCATGCGCCAGCAGCTGACGACCTATACGGCTGCGGGCGGGACGTTCGGCAGCCGCGACCTGGTCAGTGTCCTGGGCGGCGCCAACAACATCTTCCAGGCGCTGGGCGCGTTCGCGGTTCTGCCGCCGGCGTCGCAGGGCAATCCCACGGGCTTCATGAACCCGGTTCTGAACGCTGCCGTCGCCGACATGAGCTTCATCGTCAACGACATCGCCTCGCGTGGTGCCGGGACCATCCTGGTGACCAACCTGCCGCGCCTGGGCACCACGCCCCAGTTCCGGCCGACGCCTCTGGCGGGCCTGGCCGATTACTCCGGTTCTACCTTCAACAGCAGCCTGCAGACGGCGCTGATCGCGCTGGCCCCGACCCGGCCGGGCACCAACATCATCCTCTTCGATCTGGCCAAGATATCCGACATTCTGACCGCCGACCCTGCCCGGTTCGGACTGGCCAACACGACCGATTCCTGCCTCGTCGGAGCCACGGTGTGTGCCAATCCGAACAGCTTCCTGTTCTTCGACGGCGTTCACCCGACCTCGGCCGGGCACGCGCTGCTCGCCAGCCTTTCGGCCGACTACCTCTACTATGCCAACAGGGCTGCGGAATCGACGATCCAGGGCGAGACCGCCTATCGCCACCGCGAGGATGCGCTTGAGGCCGCGACCGATCGCCTGGCAGGCCAGGGTCCCTGGGAAGCCGGGACGTCGGTCTCGGTCGGTGCGACTTATGATGCCGGCGGCTTCGACCAGCGGGGCTTCGTCTCGCAGGGCAAGACCGAGAGCCGTGGCGTGCGCATGATGCTGGAATCCGGCACCGAGACGATGCGCGTCGGCATTGCCGGCAGCTATCGCAATGCCGAAGTCGCGGCCGGCCCCGCGAGCTTCGACCTGAACACGCTGGCGTTCGACGCCTACGGCGGCCTGCGGTCCGGCAATCTGTTCGTGAACGCGGCCGCTGGCGTGGCCAGCGAGGACTTCAACGACATTACGCGCGTCAGCTCGCTGGCGGCATTGGTGATGAAGGGATCCACGCGGGGCTTCAGCACCGGCGCGCGTCTGCAAGGCGGCCTGTGGTTCGACGCCGGCGGCATCGCGATCTCGCCGCGCGTAGCGGTCACCTATGCCAACGCCGACATCGACGGCTACACCGAACAGGGCCTGGCCGCGTCGTACGAATACCGCGACCGCTCGGTGAAGGGCACGACCGCCGAGGTGTCCGTGCGGGCCGAGGGCGACATGGGCGGCTTTGGCGTCTTCGTCGAGGGCGGCTATCGCGACAGCCTGGACGACAGCTCCGACGCTGTCCGTGTCGGCATCGCCGGCAACTCGGCCCAGGTTCTGGCGCGCAGCTACGAGGAGCCGTTTGGCGGCTCGATGCTGGCTGCCGTGGGGGTCTCCGGCCAGATGGGTCCGATCAACGTCGAGATCGGCTATCGCGGCCGCTTCGGCGACAGCGCCGACAGCCACACCGGCGCGATCACCCTCACTCTGCCGCTGTAAGGCCAAGCCTTCGAAGTCATTGGAAAGCGCGTCGGCCCCAGCGGTCGGCGCGCTTTTCGCTTGCCCGGTTCCGAGGGTGCGACTCCTTGGCACCATGCCTGCCCCAAAGTCGCCCCAGGGATCGTTAATACGGGCGTTCGCCGAAGCGCGCGCCGGTCCTCGATCTGTGCCCACTGGCGTCCATTGCTTTTCAAAAGCGCCACCGAGCCGACGACTTCATGCGCCGACTGTTTCCGACCGCCCGTGCCTTCCTGACCCACTCCGGACAGACAGCCGCCCTCATCGGCGTCGCCGTCCTGGCCATGGCCATGGCGCCTGCGGACCGGGAACCCCGGACCGAGACCCTGGTCCTGCCGGAGCTGCCGCCCGTGACGGCTGTAGCCGAGCCGGCGGGACCTCTGACCCGTCCCATGACCTTTGAGGAGCCGGTGCGTGGTTTCGCCATCAATTCCAGCTTTGGCATGCGCCGCCTGGGGGGCGAGCCAGGGGCCCGGATGCACAAGGGCGTCGATATCGCTGCGCCGCGGGGCACTGCGGTCTATTCAGCGGCCGAGGGCGAGATCGTCCGTATCGGTCATCAGCCTGCGGGCTATGGCAACTTCATCGAGATGCGCCACCCGAACGGCATGACGACGATGTACGCCCATCTGAGCCGCATCGACGTGGCGTCCGGCGACCGCGTGCTGACGGGCGAGCGGATCGGCCTGGTCGGCTCAACCGGCTATTCCACCGGTCCCCACCTGCATTTCGAAGTCCGTCGCGGTGGAGCCCAGGTGAACCCGTCCCGTGTCGTGGGCCAGACCTTCCAGGTCGTCGTCGCCGACTGACGTCGAATCCGGTTTCCATGTAAAGCGTCCTTTGCTACCCCTAGGTCTGAAGTTGACCGGGGGATGAGTATGGCGGCCTTGACGCTCGAAGGCGTGAGCAAGCGCTACGGCGACTTTCAGGCGGTGAAGGATCTGAGTTTTCAGGTCGGAAAGGGTGCCATCTGCGGCTTCCTGGGGCCCAACGGCGCCGGCAAGACCTCGACCATCCGCATGATCCTGGGCCTGCAGTCTGCGTCGTCGGGTACGATCGACATCCTCGGGGCCTCTGACGGGCGCAAGGTCCGAGATCGCATCGGCTTCCTCCCGGAGGAGCGTGGCCTCTACAAGAAGATGACACCCGTCGAGGCGATCGCCTTCTTCGGCTCACTGAAGGGCCTGCCGACGCGTGAAGGCAAGCGCCGCGCCCGTGAGATGCTGGAGGCCCAGGGCCTCGGCGCGTCTCAGAAAAAGAAGATGAAGGAGCTGTCCAAGGGGATGGCGCAGAAGGTCCAGTTGATCGCCTCGGTCGTGCATCGGCCGGAGTTCGTGATCCTCGATGAGCCTTTCTCCGGCCTCGACCCCGTCAATCAGCAGGGGCTGGAGGCGGTGATCCGCGACCTGGCGGCCAACGGCGCGACCGTCCTGTTCTCTACCCACGTGATGCAGCACGCCGAACGGCTGTGTGACCAGGTTGTGCTGATGGCGCGGGGGCGTAAGGCGTTCGACGGCACGGTGGCTGAGGCGCGGGCGACCTCGCGACGGTTCCTCGAGCTGGAAGGCGAAATCACGGCCGAGGCCGTGGCGGCCCTGCCGGGCGTGACTGGCGTCGAGGTCGTTTCGGATCAGGGCGGTGTGCGGGTGCTCAAGGGTGCCCTGGCCAGCGGGGCCGGCGGGCAGGAGGCGTTGAAGACCGCCTTCATCAGCGGCCTCGACGTGCGCCGGTTCGAGCTGAAGGAACCGACCCTTCATGACGCCTTCATCGACCTGACCGGCGACCATCCGGATCAGGACCAGAGCGTGGCCCGACCTGCCGCCAAATCGGAGGTGAGCCAATGAACCGCATCCTGCTGATCGCCCAGCGTGAGTTCCTCGCCTACGCCAAGACGGTCGGGTTCTGGCTGTCCTTGCTGGCCTTCCCCCTGTTCGCCGTGCTCGGCGGGGCCGTGCCTTTGCTGATGCGCGGCGCCGATCCTGTGCGCGCCGTGGTCCTGATTGAAGAGGGCCCGGCCGCGACCGGCCTGGCCGCCGCGGTGAAGGGTGCGCTGGCCGCCGACGCCGAACGACAGGCGGAACGCGCCCGCGAAGCCGCCGAGAAGGCCGCGGCATCGTCCGGGGCGCCTCCCGGTGCGGCGGAGAGCGCGATCGCCTCCATGACCCGGTCGCGCATCCGGTTTGTCGATGCCCCCGCCGATCTGGCGGGTGCGGAGACCGGCGCGGCCCAGGAGGTCGTGGTGCGCCGCTATCTGACCGACGAGACGCCCAAGGCGCAGCGGCTGGACGCCGTCGTCTTCCTGAGTCGATCGGACGACGGGCCGGCGGCCCGGGTCTGGGCGGCGCGGGCGACCGACGACACGGTCGAGGACTTCGTGCGCCGGACCTTGCGGGACGAGAACCGCGACACGGTCCTGCGTGAGGCCGGGATTGACCGGGCCGTGGTCGAGCGGGTCGACGCCTTCCGACCCGAGATCAACGTCTTCTCGCCCCGGTCAGCCGGAGGAGGGGAGGTGTCGTTCAAGGATCGCCTGCCCGGCATCATCGGCCTGGCCTTCAGCTTCATCCTGTGGTCGCTGATCATCACCGGCGCCTCGATCCTGCTGAACAGCGTGATGGAGGAGAAGTCGAACAAGATCCTCGAGGTCCTGCTGTCGTCGGCCTCGGCGACCGAGATCCTGACCGGCAAGGTGTTGGGCGTGGCGATGCTGACCCTGTCGGTGCTGGTCGTCTGGGGCGGAATCGGAGCGGCGGGGCTGATCACGGCGGCACCCTCGGTGGCGGGGGACGTGGCCTCGGTGCTGATGACCGACGGGCTGATCTTCTACTTCCTTGGCTATATCGTCGGCGGCTATCTGATGTACGCGGTCCTGTTCGCGGCCATCGGGGCCTTCTGCGAGACGCCACGCGACGCCCAGACGCTCATGGGGCCGATCATGATGGTGCTGGTCGTGCCCTTGCTGGTCGTCCAGATGGCGCTGGTGAACCCGGATGCGCCGGCGGTGAAGTTCCTGTCCTGGGTGCCCTTCTTCACCCCCTTCCTGATGAGCGCCCGGGCACCGTCGGGGCCGCCGATGATCGAGATCATCGGCACGATGGCGGGGATGTTCGCGGTGGCGCTGCTGATGGTGTGGCTGGCCGGGCGGGCGTTCCGGGCAGGGGCGCTGTCGGACGTGAAACTGAGCTGGAAGAGCTTCGGTCAGGCGATGAGCGGCGGGGGAAGGTAGGCCTGTAACCCTCTCCCCTTGCGGGAGAGGGAGGTCGCGCACGGCGGCGTAGCCGTCGTTCTGGCGCGAGCGGGTGAGGGGTGTCGCCGGGCGCTCACCGGTTAGGCGGGGCGACCCCTCACCCTTTCGGCTTGGCGCATCGCCGCGCTCTGCGAGCCTCAAGCCCTCTCCCGCAAGGGGAGAGGGCAAATAAAAAGGCCGCCCCGGTTTCCCGGGGCGGCCTTTGAAATCTTGACCTGCGTCGCGGCCTCAGGCGCGCGGGACGCGGGGCTTCGGAGGCGGCAGCAGGCCTTCGCGCTGCATACGCTTGCGGGCCAGTTTGCGGGCGCGACGAACGGCCTCTGCCTTCTGGCGAGCGCGCTTCTCCGAGGGCTTCTCGTAGTGCACGTGGCGCTTCATTTCACGGAAGCTGCCTTCGCGTTGCATCTTCTTCTTGAGGGCTTTCAGCGCTTGATCGACGTTATTATCGCGAACGAAAATCTGTACCAGGTTGAACTCTCCTTTGGCCGCCCGCCGCGTCCTTGAGAGGCGGGCAGACAAATAAAATCGGTTCCCGCGGGCGACAGCCCGGCGAGCGAAGGCGTGCGGATACACCAAGCCCCGGCCTCTGTCCAGATCGTCACAGCGCTTCCGTAGCGCTCGCGATCCCGCTGTGACGGGCGTATCATGGCGAAATGATCGATGCGCCACACCTGTCGAACGCGCCTGAGGCCGATTGGGCTGACCGGATGGAGCAGACCGTGCTCGATTCGGCGCTGGGCCTGGCTCCACGGCTGGGCTGGAACGGCCGGATGGTGCGCGAGGCCTGCGCGGCGAACGGGCTGAGCGAAGGCGATCAGGAGCTGCTGCTGCCCAACGGCGCGCGCGATCTGGCGGTCCTGCTGTGGCGTCGGCATGACGATCAGGCCCTGGCGGCGCTGGGCGATCCGGCTGCGCTGAAGATCCGCGAGCGGATCGCCAGAGCCGTCTCGACCCGGCTGGAGGTCGCGGCGGCGGATGCGGAGGCCGAGAAGCGGCTGTCGGGCTTTCTGGCCCTGCCGACCAATGTCGATCTGGTGCCGGGCCTGACCTGGGCGACGGCGGACCGGCTGTGGCGCTGGGCCGGGGATACGGCGACCGACTGGAACCACTATTCGAAGCGGACCATCCTGTCGGGCATATTGATCCCGGCGATGACCTTGCGCCTGTTCGACGGCAAGGATGCCGCCGACGCCTTCGTCGCCGCCCGGATCGAGAACGTCATGGCCTTCGAGAAGTGGAAGGCGGGCAAGGACTTTGATGCGCCGGTGCGCAGGGTCACCGAGATGCTGAGCCGGCTGCGGTATCCTCAGCGGAGCTAGCGGCTGCCTCTGCGGCCGCGCGGGCATCGGCTCTGTTATCCCTCAGCGCTGCGTCACGCCCCGCCTGTGAGCCGAGACTGTAGGATGCGAGATAGATCGCACCCAGACCGACAAGGCCGGCCACGATCTTCGCATGGGGGTGGCTTCTGACCGTGGAGCTCGTGAGCGAGACCGGGATCAGCAGAAGCAGGGCGAGGGAGATGACGATCGGCAACGGCATGATCGCACTTTGGCATACATCTCGACACATGCAAGGGTAGATCAGGCGAGCGGTTTCACCCGGTTCACGTGCGCCATCTTGCGGCCGGGGCGGGCCTCGGCCTTGCCGTAGAGGTGCAGGCGCTGGTCGGGTTTGGCAGCCAGTTTCGACCATTGCTCGACCTCGTCGCCGAGCAGGTTGGTCATCTCGACCCTGGCGTGGGCCTTCGTCGGTCCGAGCGGCCAGCCGGCGACGGCACGGATATGCTGTTCGAACTGGTCGCAGACACAGCCGTCCTGGGTCCAGTGGCCGGTGTTGTGGACGCGGGGGGCGATCTCGTTGACCAGAAGTTCGCCATTGCCGAGATCGAACAGCTCGATGCCCACGACGCCGACATAGGCGAGGCCTTCCAGCACGGCCGTGGCGATGGCCCTGGCGCGCTTCAGGGTTTTCGCATCGACCTGGACCGGGGCGTGGGTGGTGCGCAGGACGCCGCCCGAGTGGTGGTTCTCGCCCAGGGGATAGACGGCGATCGCGCCGTCACGGCCCCGGGCAGCAATGATCGACAGTTCGCGCGTGAAGGCGGCGCGGGCCTCGAGGATGGCGGGACGGCCGCCGAGCTCGGCGAGGGCGGCCCCGGCCTGTTTCGGTGACTTGATCCAGACCTGGCCCTTGCCGTCGTATCCGTCACGGCGGGTCTTGAGCAGGGCGGGCGTGCCGAGCGTCTCAAGCGCGGCTTGGAGGTCATCGAGGCTGTCGACGGCGGCGAAGGCGACCGTGGGGGCGCCGACGGCGTTCAGGAAGGTCTTCTCGTCGACCCGGTCCTGGGCCACGGCGAGGGCCGTCGGCCCGGGGGCGACGAGGGCACCGGCCCCGGCCAGCCGCTCGACCGAGGCGGCGGGGACGTTCTCGAACTCGAAGGTGACCACGTCGCAGACGCGGCCGAAGACGTTCAGGGCCGTCGGGTCGTCATAGGGGGCGACAATCTGGCCGCGCGAGACGCGACCGGCGGGGCTGTTCTCCTCCGGGTCGAGGATGACGACGTCGAAGCCGAGCCGCGAGGCGGCCTGGGACAGCATCCGGCCGAGCTGGCCGCCGCCGAGGATGCCGATGGTCGAACCGGGCGGGAGAGGGGCGGGCAGGGCTGATTCAGACAGAACGGACACTCAGTCTTCGACCGTCTCTTGGACCGACCCGGTCAGGGCTTCGCGGAAGGCGTCCAGCCGACCGGCCAGGGACTCATCGTTCAGGGCCAGGATCTGGGCGGCGAGGATGCCGGCGTTCTTTGCGCCTGCCTCGCCGATGGCCAGGGTGGCGACCGGGACGCCGCCGGGCATCTGCACGATCGACAGCAGGCTGTCGAGGCCATTCAGCGCCTTCGACTGGACCGGCACGCCCAGCACCGGTAGCGGCGTCATCGAGGCGGCCATGCCGGGCAGGTGGGCAGCTCCGCCGGCGCCGGCGATGATGACCTTGAAGCCCGCAGCCTTCGCGCCGCCGGCGAAGTCGAACAGGCGCTGCGGCGTGCGGTGGGCCGAGACGACGCGCGCGTCCCAGGCGACACCCAGACGGTCGAGCATATCGGCCGCGTGCTTCATGGTGGGCCAGTCCGAGCGGCTGCCCATGATGATCGCCACCGGCGGGGTCGTCGTCGCCATGCTGTGTCAGCTCTCGCGAGGAAAGCGGCCGGTTACAGCACGCGCGTTGCGCCCGCAACCAACGGCGTTAGCTTGGGCGCCGAAGGCGCACGCAGTGAGTCGCGCCCGGAGTTCCTTCTCGACGTGACCGACGCGCCGGACATCGAAGACCCCCAGGCGGAGATCGCCCGGCTGCGCGCCGAGGTGGCGGCCCTGACCGCGCGCGCCGAGGCGGCCGAGGCGGCGGCGGAGCACGACGTTCTGACGCCTGTGCTGAACCGGCGTGGCTTCGTGGCGGCCATGAGCCGGACGATGGCCTACTGCACCCGTTACAAGGTCCCGGCCGTGCTGCTGTATCTGGACCTCGACGGGTTCAAGGCGGTCAACGATGCGCTGGGCCATGCGGCGGGAGACGCGGCCCTCGTGCGGGTGGCGGAGCTGTTGCTGGAGAATGTCCGGGCGACCGATGCCGTCGGACGGCTGGGCGGGGACGAGTTCGCCGTCCTGCTGCTGAACGCCGACATGGATACGGGCAAGGAGAAGGCGGCGGGGCTGAAGGCGGCGCTGGAACAGGCTGCGTTCCAGTGGGACGGAGCCCCGGCGTCTCTGGGCGGATCCTTCGGCGTTCGGGCCTTTGCCGGGCAGGCGGACGTCGAGATATGGCTGGCCGAGGCCGATGCGGCGATGTGGGTCCGCAAGCGCGGACGTTGACCGCGAATTCCCTTCTCCCCCTTGCGGGAGAAGGGAAGGGATCAGGCGATGATGTCCGGCAGGATCCGGCTTTCGATCTGTACGATCTCGTCGCGGAGCAGGAGCTTCTTGCGCTTCAGCCGGGCGATCAGGAGCTGGTCCGGGATCGGCATATGCGACAAGGCCTCGATGGAGGCGTCGAGGTCGGCATGCTCCAGACGCAGTAGCTTCACCTCTGCGTGCAGGGCGATCTCGTCATCGGTCAGAAAGGGTTGGTCGTCGTTCATGCCGGTCCCCGCGAAGGCGGGCTTATACCCGAGGCCGGCTCAGGCCGGAAGGCATTCGGCGAGGATCGTCAGCGCCGGGCGCGGCACGACACGGCTCCAGACCCGGGCGACGGCGGCCAACGCGTCTATTGCGGGGCGGGGCGGGCCCGTGGGCGCGGGCGCCAGGGCCTCCAGTCCGGCCATCAGGTGACGTTCGGCGGCCAGTTCGACGGCCTTGACGGCCTCGCGCAGGCTCTCGCGCGCGCCGTTGTCGATGTCGGGATTGGTGTTCCTGAGCGTGCGGCGAAGGGTGCGCAGCGGCGTGACGGCGGCGGCGTCCCAGGCCCGGGCGCAGTCGCAGGCGCCCTCGATGGCGTCCTCGTCGAGCACGCGGCCGGTCTCGGCGGTCCAGCCGGCCCAGAGCAGCAGGGGGACGTTCTGGCCGGTTCCGTCCTGAAGCTGAAGGCAGGCCTCCGGTACCCCGGGGGCGGCATAGGCTTTCAACGCCCAGTCCCAGAAGCCATTCTGGTCGCTATCGCTCCCGACTCGGTCGCTCGCTGCTTGAGCGTGGTCGCTCACTCCGATACCGGGCTCCTGAGCCCCTCCCAGCGTTTCACCGGCGCCCAGTCGAGGCCGAACAGGTCCAGCGTGCGGCCCACGGACTGGTCGACCATCTCCGCGATCGAGGCGGGTCTGGCGTAAAAGGCCGGCAGGGGCGGGGCGATGGTCGCGCCCATTTCGGCCAGGGCCGTCATGGTGCGCAGGTGGCCGACGTGGAAGGGCGTCTCGCGCACCATCAGGACCAGAGGACGGCGTTCCTTCAGCACCACGTCGGCGGCGCGGGTCAGAAGGGTCGAGGTCACACCGGTGGCGATCTCGCTCATCGTCCGGACCGAACAAGGGGCGATGATCATGCCCAGGGACCTGAACGAGCCCGAGGCGATCGAGGCACCGACATCGTTGAGCTTGTGGACCACCGAGGCGCGGCCGGTCAGGTCGTCAGCGCTGAAATCGGTCTCCTGCGACAATGTGAGCAGGGCGGCGCGGGTGACGACCAGATGGCTCTCGACACCGAGCTCCGTCAGGGCGTCAAGCACCCGGAGTCCGTAGATCACCCCCGATGCGCCGGAGATTCCGACCACGAGGCGGGTTGGCGGGTTCCGTACGGCCAAGTTCACATCATGGTCCAGGTTGGGGGTCAGGGTCTGCCTTGTCCGGAGGATTTTAACGGTCTGTTGACGTCACCGAACCGTGATTTCACAGACCGCAAATCCGGGCGTTCACTGTGTGGTCCGTTAGACATGGAGGCGCAAGCCATGACCATCGAAGCTCGTATCCGCGAACTGGGAAACCGTCACCGCCAGCTGGATGAGACCATCCGCCAGGAGTTCGGTCGGCCCGCCGTGGATGAGTTGCAGGTCAGGGAGCTCAAGCGAAGGAAGCTCCGGCTCAAGGAAGAAATCACCAGTCTGGAGGCCAGGGCGGGCTAGCCCCGGTCTCCGCCAGAAAAGCGAACGGCCCCGGGAGCGATCCCGGGGCCGTTTTCATTCCTCCCCCAAGCGCAGCACAGGGGGAGGGGGACCACAGCGCGCTTGCGCTGTGGTGGAGGGAGCCGGTCCACGTGCTGTGTCCGGGGCTGGCCCCCTCCACCGCTTTGCGGTCCCCCTCCCCCGATGGGGGAGGATTTATTCGTTCGTGCCGAACACCGACGCAGCGGTCGGTTCTGCGGTGCGGCGTTCGCGTTCTTCGGGGACGAACTCCGGCTCGGCGGGTTCGGCCTCGATCGGCTGGAGGGCGGCACCGCCCTTTTTGGCGTCGTCCTTGTTCTTCTTGTCGGCGGCCTTGGAGACCAGTTCGTCCAGCACCAGCTGGCCGACCAGGCCCAAGGTGACCGGGTCGACCGGCTTGATCTGGGGGCTGTTCCAGTGGGTGCGGTTGCGCACGCTGTCGATGGTGGACTTGGTCGTGCCCAGCAGTTTGGCGATCTGGGCGTCGGTCACCTCGGGGTGATTCTTGACGAACCACATGATGGCGTCCGGGCGGTCCTGACGGCGCGAGACGGGCGTGTATTTCGGTGCCGGCTTGTGGGCCTTCAGCAGTTCAGCGTGGCGGCTTACGACGGCCTTCATCCGGTAGGCGTCGTTATCCTGGGCATTGTCCAGTTCCTCGCGGGTCAGCTGACCGCCGGTGATGGGATCCACGCCCCGGATGTCGCGGGCCACGTCGCCGTCGGCGATGCCACGCACTTCCAGCGGATGCAGGCCGCAGAATTCGGCGATCTGTTCGAAGGTCAGTGAGGTGTTGTCCACAAGCCAGACCGCGGTGGCCTTGGGCATCAGGATGTCGGTCATTGGGGCAGTCCCGGAAATGAGGGGCCCGGCGATCGCGGGCTCTGGATACGACGGCGCCCGACCTTTCGGCCGGGCGCTGATGATTTGATATAGGCCTGTTCGGAGCAAAAGAAAACGACGTCTGTCGGTGTCATACAGCAACGGTTCATGCTGATAGTTGGACACTGTCATATCGGACGCGTTCAGCGGCCTCAGAGATCATCTGGAGGAAGACCATGTCTATAGCACTCACCTCGATCGCCGCTCTGGCGATGCTCGCAGGCGGCGCTCAGGAACGCGCCCCGTCGGTGGGCGACGGCAGCGGGCCACAAAGGGTCGCTCCGCGCGGCAGCTTCGCGGACAGCTGCAGTGGATCCTATGTCAACCAGGGTCGGCTCTATGCCGACTGCCGCGACATGCGCGGCAACATCCGTGGCACCTCGATCGAACTGGCGCGCTGCTCGTCCAGCGACATCGGGAACAACGACGGCCTGCTGGTCTGCGGCAATGTGCGCGGCGAGTATGAGCGTGGCAGCGGCGGCGGAAACAACGGCGGCGGCTGGGGTAACGGCGGCAACAACGGTGGCGGCTGGGGCAACGGCGGCAACAACGGTGGCAACAATGGCGGCGGCTGGGGTAATGGCGGCAACAACGGCGGCGGCTGGGGCGGCAACAACGGCCGGAGCAGCATCACCGTCTATGCCGACAGCAACTATCGCGGCTACTCGCAAACGTTCCGCGGTGAGGTCTCGAACCTGAACAGCTCGGGTCTGAACGACCAGATCAGCTCGATGGAGCTGAATGGGGCCTGGGAGGTCTGCACCGACTCCAACTATCGCGGTGAGTGCCAGATCGTGACGAACAGCATCCGCAATCTGAACAGCACGAGCTACAACGACCGCATCTCGTCGATGCGTCCGGCTCGCGGCGGTGGTCGCTGGTAGGAGGCTTCCCCGCAAGCCCCGGCTCGTGACACGGTCACTCGCGGCCTGTGTTGATCGTCAGAACGATCTTGCCGACATGCTCGCCCGCCTCCAATCGGAGGTGGGCGAGTTTCGTTTCGGCCAGGGGGAAGGTCGCCTCGACCGGCGGACGCAAGGCTCCCGAAACGACCCAGGGCCAGACCAACGCCTCCACCGCCGCCGCCAGACGGGCCTTCTCGTCGGCCGATCGGCGGCGCAAGGTCGACCCCGTCAGGGTCGCCTGTTTCATCATGATCCGCATCAGATCGACCTGGGCGAGCGCGCCGCTGAGCGTCGCGATCACGACCCAGCGGCCGCCGGTCTTCAGGGCGTTCAGATTGGCCTCCGCATAGGCCGCGCCGACCATGTCGAGAATGACGTCCGCGCCGCCGGCGTTCCGGATCGCGGACTCAAGGTCTCCTGCCGAGGCATCGAGGCTGACGTCTGCCCCGAGAGCGAGCGCTGCCGCAGTCTTGGCCGCACCCCGCGATGTAGCGATGACGCGCGCACCTGCCGCCCTCGCCATCTGGATCGCCGTGACCCCGATGCCGGAGGTGGCTCCGTGGACCAGCAGGGTCTCGCCGGCCTTCAGCCCGCCGGCCTCGAACATATTGGCGAAGACGGTGAAGACGGTCTCGGGCAAGGCCGCCGCCTTTATGAAGTCCAGACCGTCGGGGATCGGCAGGGCGTGGCGGGCGTCGACGACGGCGTAGTCCGCATAACCGCCGCCGCCCAGCAGGGCGCAGACCCGGTCGCCGACCCGCCAGCGGGCGACGGCCCCTGGCCTGGAGTTTGGGCCGACCTGATCGACCTCACCGGCGACCTCCAGACCCATGATGTCGGACGCGCCAGGCGGGGGAGGATAGCTGCCGGCGCGCTGGAGCAGGTCGGGGCGATTGACCCCGGCGGCGCGCACGCGGATGCGGATTTCACCGACCCCGGCCTGCGGATCGGGGCGTTCGGAGAGGCGCAACGCTTCGGCGGAACCTGAGCCGCCGTCGATCTCGATGACCCGCATATCCGTCCAAGCCTTGCAATCGTCCGTGTCCGGGAGCGTAAATGGGCTTCTTCGGGGTTCTGGCCAAGGAGGCGACGATGACGTTTGAGGATCTCGAACCGCGTCCGCAACGCGGAGCGGCCGTGTCGGCCCTCGGTCGCGAGGATCTCGACCTGTATTCGGTCGATGAACTCGGCGAGCGGATAGAGGCGCTGGAAGCCGAGATCGCGCGCGCTCGTGCGGCCATCGCCGGCAAGGCCGCCAAGAAGTCCGCCGCTGACGCCCTGTTCAACTTCGGCCGCTGATGCGGTTCCGCAGAGGCCCTTTCCGTGGCATGGCGGTTGCAGGCGGACGGCGTGCGGTGCCTTTCCGGCCCGATAGACGAGCGGACCTTCCGGATCACGATGAGTATGGTTGAGTTGATGGGCGACGAGAATCACGCGCCGAACACGGCGTCGCGCGCCGGAGAGATCCGCGATTTCGCGCGCTCCGAACTGTTCGAGCGCACCTTCCAGGAGGGCATGGACCTCGTTGAGGAGACTGCCGCCTATCTGGATGGCGACGGCCGCCGGGACTCCAGGCTGTTGTCGCGCTCCGCCGCCCTGGCCTACGCCGCCGAGAGCATGAAACTGACGACGCGCCTGATGCAGGTAGCGTCGTGGCTGCTGGTCCAGCGCGCGGTGCGCGAGGGCGACATGGCACCGGAGGCGGCGTGCGAGCCGCGCTATCGCCTCAACGAACGCAAGGTCGAGGTCGAGCCGAGCCATCCCGAGATGCCGATCGCCCTAGTCGAATTCCTGGTCCGGGCCGAGAAGCTGCACGACCGCGTCCTGTATCTGGACAAGCGGATGTACCTGGATGCCGCGCCCGAGCCGGACGCGAATCCGGTGTTGAGCCAGCTGGGGATGCTGGAAGCCGCGTTCCGGCCGTAGGTCCGCTACCCTCTCCCCCTGGGAGAGGGTAGCGGACCTACGGCCCGACGTCGTTGGCGACAGCCGTCCCGTCATCCACCACGGTCGGCAGGCTGACGGCGATGCCGAGCGCCTCGGCCAGCTTCTGGTCGCGGCGGTAGACGTCCTCGCGGAAGGCGACGCGACCCTGGCCGTCGACGAATGCGGTCCAGTAGAGCAGGCGCACGGTGATCTCGCGGCCGGTCTGGATGCGTTGCGTGTCGCGGCTGATCTGGGCGTCGTCGAACTCACCGAGCAGTTGCGGATCGGGCGACAGCAGCAGGCGGGCGAACTCCACCGCATTCTGGACGCGGACGCAGCCGTGCGACCGCTGACGCATCGACAGGTTGAAGGCGGCCTTCGACGGGGTGTCGTGCAGGAAGATGGCGTAGCTGTCGCGCAGCTCGAACTTCACATAGCCCAGGGCCGCTCTCGGCCCGGCGCGCTGGATGACGGTGCCGTTGGAGACATACATGTTCTGGCTGGCCAGATAGCCGGGGCCGCGGGGCAGAATCTCGCGCCGGGCGATGCCGGCCGGCACGTACCAGGGCGGGTTGGCAACGACCGAGGCGAAGGGCTTCTCGAGGCTCGGGGTCTGGGTCGCCGGGGCGCCGCAGACGACCCGGTTGGAGTGAACCGGCCGGCCGTCCTTCCAGTAGACCATGATGGCGGCTGCGGTATTGACCTCGATCCGCTCGGGATTCAGGTCGCGCTTCAGCCAACGACGACGTTCCAGGTTCAGGGCGATCTGGCGGGCGCGGTCCTCGGCCGAGGCGCCGAGCGAACTCTGGGTGCCGGCACCGATCCGGCCGTCGGCGGCGAGGCCGTGACGGCCCTGGAAGCCGCGCATCGCGGTCTGCAGTTCCGGGCCATAGACCAGACCCTCGGCGGTCAGGCGAGCGCCGTCGGCGGCGCTGAGGTCGCCCTCGGCCACCAGACGGGCGATCATGACGGGCACGCGGTTGTCGCTGGCACCCGGCTCGATCGTGCCCGAACGGGCAGTGAAGCGCGGCCAGCCGCCCTCGCGGATGATTCGGCGATAGCGGACGTAGCCGGCCGACAGGTTGGTGTAGCCGATGTCGGTCGGGGCGAGGCCCTCGTACCATTCGACGATCTTGTTCTGGACGAGGGCGTCGTTGAGCCCCACCGGCAGATCGACCCGGTTCTTCTCCATCTCCCACAGGTCCTCGACCGTCTCGGGGCGGACGCGGCCCTCGGCCAGGACACGGGCGTAGGTGATGGCCGCGGCAGACGTCCGGATATCCGCGCTGTCGGGATCGGCGGCCAGGCCCACGAAGTCGAAGAAGTCGGAACGTGACAGGCCATGACGCTCGGCGCGAGCCGAGGCCTGGTTCAGGGTGCGCAGGCGGGCGGCGGTCCACATCGGGCGCCAGCCGTTCAGCTCGTAGAAGGTGCGCACGTCGGGCTGGATCGCGGCGGGCAGGCGGGCCAGCTGGGCGTTGAAGGCGGCATAGTAGGGGCTGGTCGGCGCGGTGACGGCGGCCTGGGGCGGGGCACCCATCGGCGCCGTCTGGGCGGCAGCCGAGCCGGCAAGGGCTGAAACGGCGGCACCGAGGGTGAGTTCGCGTCGATTCATGGTCTCTTGTCGCCTTCGTTCGACGCCTGGTGGAGCCCCGTGTCCACGCCCGTGCGTCGGACAGGGCCATGTTATCGACGTTCCGGACAAACAAAAAGCGCCGGTCGGGCGACCGGCGCTCTTCGTGTCGACTATGTCGCACCCGTGGGGTGCGCCAGCTTCCAGGAGACAGCCTGGCGGAGCCAGGCCCGGTCCTACTTCTTGATGAAGCCGCCGAACTTGTTGTTGAAGCGCGAAACGCGACCGCCGCGGTCCAGCATCTGCTGGTTGCCGCCGGTCCAGGCCGGGTGAGTCGAGGGATCGATGTCCAGGTTCAGCACGTCGCCCTCTTTGCCGTAGGTCGAACGCGTCTTGTACGTGTCGCCGTTCGTCAGGGTAACGGTGATGAAGTGGTAGTCGGGGTGCGTATCGGCCTTCATGGTCGTATTCCGGTCTCTGTACGCGGTGACGATGCCGACCGTCGGTGCGTGAAAAATGAGAAAACCCGCCAGAGTCCGGCGGGAATGAGCGACGGCGTTTACACCGCAGGGCGTTCCGGGGCAAGAGCCGCGCATGAGCATGCCCTCGCCGAGCCCTGACGCCTATTCCAGCACGGAGGCGGTCGGACGGCCTGGTGCCGGTGCCGTCCTGGCCGAACAGATGGGCGAGGCGGGCGAGCGGCGCGAGAAGCGCAAGGACGTGCGGCCTCTGCTTCGGCTCTGGCCCTATCTGATGCAGCACCGGCTGGACGCGCTGATCGCCGGGTTCTGGCTGCTGGGCTCGACGGCGGCCTCGCTGGCCCTGACGGCGACGGCGCGGGGCGCGATCGACCACGGGTTCGAGAACGGCGGTGCCGACATCAATCGCTGGTTCCTGTTCCTGGGCCTGAACGCTGTGATCCTGGGCGTCGCGACCGCGGTCCGCTATTTCTACGTCACCAAGACCGGCGAACGGATGATCGCGGACCTCCGGAAGGCCCTGTTCGACCGCATCCTGACGCTTGATCCAGCCTTCTTCGCCCGGATGCGGACCGGGGAGGTGCTGAGCCGGCTGACGACCGACATCGCGCTCGTGGAGACCCTGCTGACGACCTCGGTGTCGTTCGCATTGAGGAATTTCCTGACCCTGCTGGGCGGCGTCGCCCTGCTGTTTGTGGTCAGTCCCAAGCTGACCGGGCTGGTCCTGCTGACCGCCCCGCTGCTGATAGCGCCGATCTTCCTGTTCGGGCGCAGCGTGCGGAAACTGACCGTGAAGTCCCAGGACCGGTTCGCCAACGCCGTGGGCTTCGCGGGCGAGAGCGTCGACGCCATCGAGACGGTTCAGGCCTTCGGCCGGGTGCGCAGCGCCGTCGACCGGTTCGGGGCGGTTGTGGAGGAGGCGTTCGGGGTCTCCATCGTGCGGATGCGCGCGCGGGCGTGGATGACCGCCGTGGTCATCGTCGTGATCTTCGGCGGGGTGACCCTGGTGCTCTGGCTGGGGGCCCAGGACGTGGTGCGCGGCACCATGACCCCCGGCGCCCTGCTGCAGTTCGTCCTGCTGTCGGTGTTCACGGCCGGCGCCGTGGGCGCGCTCGGCGAGAGCTGGGGCGATGTTCAGAAGGCGTCGGGCGCCATGCAGCGGATCGACGAGTTGATGAAGGCCGTGCCCTCGATCAAGGCTCCGGAGGCGCCCGTCGCCCTGCCGAGCCCGCCTGAAGGCCGTGTCGCGATGGCGGGCGTTCGGTTCGCCTATCCGGGGCGGCCGGACTTGCCGGCGCTGAAGGGATTCGACCTGACGGTGCGGCCGGGAGAGACCGTGGCCCTGGTCGGGCCGTCCGGGGCCGGCAAGTCGACCGTCTTCCGCCTTCTGCTGCGCTTCTACGACCCGCAGGAAGGCGCGGTCAGTGTGGACGGGGTCGATGTGCGCGCGGCCGATCCCGCCGAGGTGCGCGGCCGGTTCGCCTGGGTGTCGCAGGAAGCGCCGCTGTTCTCGGGATCGTCATTGGAGAATATCCGCTTCGGCCGCGAGGCGGCTTCGGAAGACGAGGTGCGCCGGGCGGCGGAAGAGGCGCAGGCCCTGATCTTCATCGACGCCCTGCCGGAAGGGTTTGCCACGCCTCTGGGCGAGCGCGGCAAGAGCCTTTCGGGTGGACAGCGGCAGCGTCTGGCCATCGCCCGGGCCCTCGTGCGCGACGCGCCGATCCTGCTGCTGGATGAGGCGACCAGTGCGCTGGACGCCGAGAATGAGCGGCTGGTTCAGGCCGCTCTGGATCAGGCGATGGAGGGGCGCACGACGCTCGTCATCGCCCACCGTCTGGCCACCGTCCTGCGCGCTGACCGGATCGTGGTGATGGAGGACGGTGTCGCGGTCGAGGAGGGCACCCACCACGAACTGGTGGCCCGGGGCGGCCTCTATGCCCGACTGGCCGAGCTGCAGTTCCGCGAGGGTTAGTCCCGCGCCTGAACCGCCACGCCCGGGAAGTCGCTGAATACGGCGTCGACGTCGAGGTCGTAGAACCGACGGATCCAGCCGGAAAGGTCGTCGCGGTAGTCGGTCGGGACAAACATGTCCTCCGCGCGGAAGGTCCAGACGACGACCTTCAGACCCGCCGCGTGCGCATCCTCGACCAGGGTCGTCGGCGTTCCGGCGGTGTCGGCGGGCGTGCGAGGGATGATCAGGGTGGTCTCGACCCCGACGGCGTCGGCATAGGCGGCGATCCCGGCGAGGCCTTCCGGCGTGGCCATGGCGGCGTAGGTCATGTCGGGGTGATCGGCCGGGCCGCCGGACGCCGACATCAGCTGGAGCAGCGGCGCTTCGGTCTGCTGGTTCAGGGACCGCAGGCAGTCGATCTCGAAACACTGGATCATGATCGGACTGTCGGCCGACATCAGGTCGTTGGCGCGCAGAGCCTCGACCAAGGCGGGCTCCATGGGCAGGCCCAGGCCGACGAAGTAGCCCGGATGCTTCAGCTCGGGTGCCACGCCGATGATGCGGCCGGTGCGGGCCGTGGCGGTGCGGGCGATATCGACAACCTCCTGGAAGGTCAGGATCGTTTCGTCGGCCCAGGCCGTGTTGCCGGGCCGCAAGGTCGGCAGCCGTTCGCGGGCGCGCAGGGTCCGCAGCTCGGCGAGGGTGAAGTCCTCGGTGAACCAGCCGGTGGTCGGGACGCCGTCGATGGTCTTCGTCAGGCGTCTGGACGCGAACTCGGGATGTTCGGCGACGTCGGTCGTGCCGCTGATCTCGTTTTCGTGCCGCACGACGAGAGCGCCGTCCTTCGACATCACCAGGTCGGGCTCGATGAAGTCGGCGCCCTGTTCGATGGCCAGTTCATAGGCCGCAGCCGTGTGCTCGGGCCGCTCGCCGGAGGCACCGCGGTGGGCGATGACCAGGGGATGACTGGGCATGGCCAGCTCTTCAAAAGAATGGGCGTTGGCCGGGCCGGCGAGGAGCAGAGCGGCGAGGATGAACCGGATCATGCCGCAGCGGTAGGGGAGGGGTGTGACGCCCCTGTGAACCTCTACGAAGCCTGCAACACCTTGCGCAGCTGCGGGTGCAGTTCGGGGTTGGACGCCAGGACCGAGACCCCCGTCTTCGGATCGCCGTCGTTCTCGATGGTTGTGACCAGACCGCCGGCCTCGGTGACGAACAGGATGCCCGCCGCCACGTCCCAGGGCTTGAGGTTGCGCTCGAAGAAGGCGTCGTAGCGGCCGCAGGCGACCCAGGCGAAGTCCAGCGATGCGGCGCCCAGGCGGCGGATGCCGGCGGTGCGCTGGCCGATGGCGTGGATGTCCTTGATCGACTGGGCATGGCCGGTCTTGCCGATAAAGGGCAGGCCGGTGGAGACCAGGCTCTCCGACAGGTCGCGTCGGCCGGAGACGCGGATGCGCTGGTCGTTCAGATAGCAGCCCTTGCCCTTCTCGGCCCAGAACAGCTCATTGGCGATGGGGTTGTAGGTGACGCCGGCGACGATCTCCGACGAGCCGTCCGGCGCATAGCGCTGCAGGCCCACGGTGATGGCGAAGTGGGGCATGGCATGCATGAAATTGGTCGTGCCGTCGATCGGATCCACGACCCAGGTATGGGACTTGTCGGTCCCCTCGATCATGCCACGCTCCTCGCCCAGGAAGCCGTAGCCGGGACGGGCCTTCATCAGCAGTTCGTAGAGGGTATCCTCGGCCTTGATGTCGGCGGCGGTCACGAAATCGCCGGGCCCCTTGCGCGAGACCTGCAGCTGGGCGACCTCGCCGAAGTCGCGCAGCATCGGGCGGGCGGTCTTGCGGACCGCGTCGATCATGACGGAAACGAGGGCGGAGGCGAGGGCCATTGGGGGGGTGCTTTACGATGTCGGATGTCGGGAGGGACAGAAGTCAGGAGTGCCAGTGCGAGTGAGCAGGGCCGGGCTTTTCTGGCTCACCAGCACTATACACCAGCACCTCGTAGCACGCACGACCCCACCGATCGCCTATTCGGCGCGGCGGACGTATTCGCCGGTCGAGGTGTCGACGATGATGCGCTCGCCGGCCGACATATAGGGCGGGATCATGATGCGCACGCCGTTGTCGGCGAGGGCCGGCTTGTAGGACGAGGAGGCGGTCTGGCCCTTCACGGTCGGCTCGGTCTCGGCGACGGTCAGAACGACCTGGTCGGGAAGGTTGAGGCCGATCGGACGGTCGTCGTGCATCTCGATGACGACCTTCATGCCGTCCTGGAGGTAGGGGATCGAATCCTCGCCGACCCAGTCCTTCTGCAGTTCGATCTGCTCGTAGGTGGCGTCGTCCATGAAGACCAGGGCGTCGCCCTGTTCGTACAGGAAGGAGAAATCCTTCTGCTCGAGCGTGACGCGCTCGACCTTGTCTTCCGAGCGGAAGCGTTCGTTCAGCTTGTTGCCGGTCTCGAGGTTCTTGGCCTCGACGTTGGCGAAGGCGCCGCCCTTGCCGGGCTTGACGTGGCTGGCCTTGGTCACGACCCACAGGCCGTTGTTGTGTTGCAGGACCATGCCCGGCTTGATGGTGTTGCCGTTGATTTTCGCCATGGGAATCACAGGGGTTGGGGCGCTGCCGGTACGGCGCGCGAAATCGGGCGCGATCCCTAGAGGAAGCCGTCCCGGAGGGCAAGCTGAGGCGGGTGGGCGGTGCAGCCCCCTGGCGGCTAGCCGGCCATGGCCAGATGGAAGGCCGCCGCCCGCGCTTTCGCCCGAGCGGCGGCGAAGTCAACTCCGAAACGGGTTATGGATCGACGCAGTTTGCGTAGGTCTCAGGCTCGGCGCACACCCAACTCGTGCCGTTCCAAGTGCATCCGGCGATAAGCAAACAATAGGTTGGATCAGGATTGGCCTGAACCGAGACAGGCGTGAAAGCGGCGGCGAAGACCAAGCCCAGCATAATCTTCCTGAACATCGTGCTTCTCCATCAACAGCGGGATGCTGTCTGAGGAACGGAACCATCTATTGGACAGCTTCAGACAGTAAAAAATGTGATCCGCGGCTTGTTGATTTGCCTTGCGTCTCAACCAAAGGTTATAGATCAGTAATGCGGAAGGATACTCGATCGTAACCGTCCCGCTTCCTGCACGGGCTGGCCAAACACGCCTCCGCCAGTGATTGCCCAAACGGGAATCCGATCTGACCGGTAAACGGCCGTCGCCTATTCGCTCAAACGTACGTCAGGAGTCCGCCCATGTTGATTGCAGCGTTCGCCCTGCTTCTGGCCGCCGCACCTGCGGCCAATGTCATCGGCTCACAGGGGCTTTCCGGGGGTTCGGGGCAGATCGGGTCGGTCGCCCAGGCGACCGACCCGACCGCGACGGAGCTTGAGGACATCGTGGTCGAGGGGCGGCCGCTGGCCGAGGCCACTGCGGACTTCATAGACCGGATCGCAGCCCCGGCTCCGGATCGAGGAGCGGCGACCTGGCATCGGACCGTGTGTATCGGCGTGGGCAATCTGCAACGGGACGCGGCGGAGTATGTCATCGCCCGGATCTCGACCGTGGCCGACAGCCTCGGCCTGGAGCTGGGCCGGCCGGGCTGTGAGCCCCGCGTCTTCGTCGTCTTCGCCACCGACGCTGACGCGGCGGCACGGGACCTCGCGGAGGCCCGGGGGCGACGCCTCCGGATTGGCGTATCGGGCACCGATCTGGGCTCTGCAGCGGTTGACGCATTTGTGGAGTCCGACCGTCCGGTTCGCTGGTGGCAGTCGAGCATCCCGGTCGACGCCGCCACAGGTCGCGTGGTCTCGCGTCTGCCAGGCCAGCGCCCGTTTGAAGCCCCTAGAGAAATGACGAGGCCGGTCGAATTCGGTCCCCAGGGAATCACCGACAGTGCTTCCCGCCTGCGCAGCCCCCTGCGCGACGATCTGGCCCAGGTCATCATCATCGTCGATGTGGACCGGGTCGAGGGGGTCGAGATCGAGGCCCTGTCGGACTATCTGGCCATGATCGCCCTGGCCCAGATCGATCCGGAGGTCGATCCCGGCGCCTATGACAGCATCCTGTCGCTGTTCGCCCCAGCGCGAACGGCCCCGCCCGGCCTGACCGACTGGGACCGGGCCTATCTGCGGGGCCTCTATGACGCCGAACAGACCGCCGAGACCGGCAGCGCGCGGCTGAGGGATGTCTCCACCCAAATGGAGCGGGTCGTCCGGGGACAACAGCAGGGCGAGGACCAACAGGACTGAGGGCGGGCGCGGCAGGGACTTCCCGCCATTGTTAGCCGCTCGTGGTCGCCGGCGTGGGCCACGCAGGCGACCACGGCGTCGCGACCGCCCAGTTCCAGCTGCAGGTCGGCAGCGATGCGATCGATCGCCGACTCGCCGATCCACTCGTCTTGAATGATCTGGTCAAGGTGCTTTGGGCCCCAGCTTTTCGCCACTGGCAGTTCATGACCTCGCTCATCCAGCGGAGCAGGAAGGGTCAGCAGGCCGAGCGGTTCCGGTTCAGATCGGCCCATCGTCGGTGCGCGCGAGATCGGCCGGATCGTGGTCGTAGTCGAGCAGATCGCCGGGGCGGCAGTTCAGGGCCGCGCAGATGCGGGCGAGGGTGGAGAAGCGGATGCCCTTCACCTTGCCCGAGCGGAACAGCGACAGCTGGGTCTCGCTGAGACCCACCTCGGCCGCGAGATCGCGCGCCTTGATGCCGCGCGCGACGATCAGCCGGTCCAGGGTGACGCGGACCGGCATCAGATCATCTCGTCCAGCTCGGACTGGATGCGATCGGCCTGATCCACGACGCGGCCGAGCAGGAACAGGGCCCCGCCGATCATGCCGAGGGTCATCGAGGCGACGTCGAAATAGGCATAGCTGCCATGAGCGCCGCCGAACACGCGCACGATATTGGTGATCACGAAGACGCTCAAGAGGCCGCCGAGACCAAGCGCAATGCCGACTTTCCGCAAGGCCTGGGCGAGGATCGGCTGAATCAGGCGGCCCCTGGCGACCTGTCCCATCGCCGATCCGATCGACCAGACAGCGAACAGATAGAAGAGGGTCGGCGTAGCCCACAGAGCCTGCTCAAGCACCGCTTCCACACGCGCGCCCGCCGGTGCCTCTCCCCGCAGCGTCACGACGACCGGTGCGATGACGTACATCAGCACGAGGACCGCTGCCACGCTGCAGACCATGAAAAATGCCAGCCAGCGATAATGCCCGCAAAGGCGGCGGAAGCGGGTGAAGTCCTGGGTCGTCATGGATCGCTGATATCCTGTCTCATCTTTAATCTTGACTTAAAGACGCCGGTTTCGCAACTTTATATCTAAGTTAAACGAAACGAGGGGTCCGGACATGAAGGCGGCGATCGAGACCGAGGGGCTGACACGACGGTTCGGCAGGCATCTGGCGGTGGACGCCGTGTCGATGATCGTGCCGGAACGGGCGGTCTATGGCTTCCTCGGGCGCAACGGGGCGGGCAAGACCACGACCTTGAAGATGTTGCTGGGCCTGCTCAAGCCGACGGCGGGCTCGGCCCGGATCTGCGGCGTCGACGTGGCGCGGGACCGGATCGGCGCCGCGCGTCAGGTCGGGGCCCTGCTGGAGGCCCACGGCTTCTACGGCAACCTGACGGGGCGCGAGAACCTCGACCTGACGCGGGCGCTGCTCGGCCTCCCGGCGACAGAGATCGACCGGGTGCTGGAGGTCGTCGACATGACCGGGAACGGCCGCCGGAGGGTCTCGGACTATTCGCTCGGCATGCGCCAGAGGCTCGGTCTCGCGCGGGCCATGCTCGGCGCGCCGCCGGTGCTGGTTCTGGACGAGCCGACCAACGGGCTTGATCCCGACGGTATCGCCGACATGCGACGCTTCCTGAAGGACCTACCGGATCGCACGGGTGCGACAGTGCTTTTGTCGAGCCACCTGCTGGGCGAGATCGAGCAGACAGCGACCCATATCGGCATCGTCCACGACGGGCGGCTGGTGCTCGAGGGCGAACTGGCGGTGCTGAAGGCGGATCTGGTGCCGGAGATCGGCCTGCGCGTCGACGATCCGGAACGGGCGAGCCGGGTGCTGAAGGGCCACGACCTGACCCTGGCAACCGACGCCGCCGGACTGGTCGCACGGCTGAGGCCTGGCGCTGACCACGATGCGGCGACCGCCGCCCTGAACCGCGACCTGGTCGATGCGGGGGTCGGCGTCTTCGCCATCGGCCCGCGCAGCCCCTCGCTGGAGGGTATCTATCGCAACGTCACCGCGCCGCGAGACACGGCCGCACGCCAACCGGAGACCGTCTGATGCTCGCTGTCCTGTCCGTCGAAATTCGCAAACTGAACCGGTCCCTGGCCGCCGTGCTGGCGGTCGCCGCCCCGTCGCTGATCGCCGTCTTCGACTTTTTCATGATGCTGCGCGGCACCGCGCCCCAGCCGTTGGAGATGTGGATGTTCAGTTCGATCGGCATCTGGGCCTTCTTCATGCTGCCGATGAGCGTGACCGCCCTGACGGCCCTCGTCGCCCATATGGAGCACGGCCCGAAGTCATGGGACCACCTTCGCAGCCTGCCCCTGCCGCGCTGGCGCCTCTATGCGGCCAAGGCGGTGATGGTTCTGGCCGTGGTCGCGATCATGAGCGTGCTGACCCTGGTCCTGAGCTGGGGCGCGGTCATGCTGGCCGCGACGATCAAGCCGGACCTGACGCCCACGGGGCCGTTCGAGCTGGGCCGATACGCCGCGACCATGGGCAAGGTCTTCCTCGCCGCCATCCTGATGGTCTCGATCCAGCTGTGGATCGCCCTGCGGTTCGCCAGTTTCGTGCCGGCGCTGGTGGTCGGGATCGGCGGGACCTTCTTTGCGGTCGTGGCGACGTCGGCGAAGCAGGGGGTCTTCTTCCCCTGGCAGATGCCGGTGAACATGCTGGGGACCGAGGCCTGGCGCGTGAACACGGCGCTGGGGCTGGGCTGCGGGCTGGGGCTGGCCGTTCTGGTCCTCGCGGTCGCCCATCTGAGCCGCCGCGAGGTGTTGTAGGTCAGTTGCCGGTGGCGGACTTGTCCGGGGCGATCTCGGTCATGGCCGACTGCAGATAGTTCTGCTCACCCAGCTGTTCGATCAGTTTGAACTGGGCCTCGAGGAAGTCGATGTGCTCCTCGGTGTCGTTGAGAATGCGCATCAGGATGTCGCGGCTGACAAAGTCGCGGGCGGCCTCGCACTGGGCCACGCCGGCCATCACCGTCTCCCGCCCACCCAGTTCCAGCTGCAGGTCTGCGCCCAGGCATTCGACGGCGGTCTCGCCGATCTTCAGCTTGTGCAGGTCCTGCATGTTGGGCAGGCCGTCGAGGAACAACACCCGCTTGATCAGCATGTCGGCGTGTTTCATCTCGCCGATGGATTCGTCGTAGATGATCTGGCCGAGGTGCTTCAGGCCCCAGCTCTCGAACATGCGGGCATGCAGGAAGTACTGGTTGACCGCCGTCAGCTCGTTGGTCAGCACCGCGTTCAGGGTGCGGATGATCGCGGGGTCGCCCTTCATGGCCGTCTCGTCCTTGCTCTCGGTGCGGCCCCGTCGGAGCCGTTCATGTTCGGGGCATAGCACAGGGAAAACGCCTGTGTTCAGTTGCGAGTGCTTATCGGAACATTGATATTGCGAATGATTTTGGCCCGCAGGACGCCGAACCTACTCGGCGGCGAGGGCGTAGGTTTCGCGGGTCTCCGAAATCATCTGGCGCATTTCGCAGACGCATTTGGCGCACTGGGCTTCGCATTGATTGCGCTGGAAAACTTCGCGCGGGCGGGTCGCGCCCGCCTCGATCGCGCGCGCCACGTCGCGTTGTCTCAGACCGTTACAGTTACACACGTACAAGGTGGGCCGCCCCGAAGCGTCAGTTGCGATTGGTTCTCTATAGCAGGTCTTCGGGCGATTGCAACGCGTTCGCAACGCAGATGGTTGACGGCGGGCTCCGTCCGTCGCACCTGCCCCTCATGTCCGCGCCCGCCTGCCAGCTCTATCTGATCACCCCGCCCGTCATCGACGACCTGGAGGCGTTCGCCGACCGGCTGGAGGCGGCCCTGGATGCGGGACCGGTCGCCGCCTTGCAGATCCGTATCAAGCCGGCGAGCGACGAGGCGATCATGGCGGCGGTGCGACGGCTCGCCCCGGTCGCCCAGAGCCGGGGGGTGGCGGTGATCCTGAACGACCGGCCTGACCTCGCGTCGGCGCTCGGCTGCGACGGCGTGCACGTGGGGAACGGCGACGCCTCGGTGGCCTCGGCGCGCCGGATCATGGGCAAGAACGCGATGATCGGCGCGACCTGCCACGACAGCCGCCATCTGGGCATGGAGGCGGCGGAGCAGGGGGCCGACTATGTCGCCTTCGGCGCCTTCTATCCGACCCCTACCAAGGACACTGCTTATCGGCCGGAACCCGACATCCTCACTGTCTGGCAGGAGACGATGGAGATCCCGTCGGTGGCCATCGGCGGCATCACGATCGACAACGCCGCGCCCCTGGTGGCCGCAGGCGCGGACTTCATAGCGGTCAGCGCCGGGGTATGGTCGCATCCGCGGGGACCCGCGGAGGCCGTCCGCAGGCTTACGGCCATCCTGGTTGGTTGATCCTGCTTCAGGGGATATTAGGAAGCTGTGGTTAAGGGACCATCAGTCTCCCCACCCAGAGTTGCTTTCAATGCCTCAATCCCGCGCGATAACCGCGACCGATGCGGAGGCCATCGAGTCCGCCGCAACCGCGCGTTCGGGCCGGACATCCACGGCCGCTGCACTGTTCGCACAGCCTCTGGTCCCGATGCTGACGGTTCTGGCCGTCACTGCGCTGGTGATCGTGGCGATTTCGACGGCCCGCACGGCCGACACGGTCGCGGCTCTGTGGGCGGCCAACGGTCTCGCCGTCGCCGTCTGGCTCAGAAGCGGCCGGGGCGTCGGCTACGATCTGGCCTTCGGCGGGCTGATCGCCTTCGGGGTCCTCGCCGGTGAGTTCCTTGCCGGCAACGGCCCGATCCTGTCCGTCGGGTTTACGGCGATCAACATGCTGGAGATCGTACTGGCCGTGTGGCTGGCCCGGCGGTTCGCTCCCACCCTTAACCTGGCCACAGTCGAAGGCGCATGGCGGTTCATCCTTTGCACCGCGGTCGTCGCCCCCGCTGTCGCGGGACTTGCCGCCGGGGCCTTCCTCATGGTGACCCGAGGGGCGCCGTTCATGCCCACCTTCCAGACCTGGTGGTTCGGCCACGCCCTGGGCCTGGCGGTGGTCGGATCGTTCATTCTGGCCGTCGACAAGCGGGCTGTCAGGGCCATGTTCAACCCGTGGCGCGCGGTCGAGACTGTGCTGATCTTCAGTCTGCTGATCGTCGTCTGCGTGACGATCTATTTCGTGGTCGACATGCCGCTGGGCTTCGTCATGGTGCCCCTGCTCATCGTCATCGCGGCCCGACTGAGGGTCATCGGGGCGACCGCCGCCCTGGTGGTCATTTCCGTGATGTCGCTGAGCTCCCTGAAGGCAGGCGCTGGCTCCTGGCATCTGGTCACCGGTGATCTGACCGAGCGCGCCGTTCTGTTGCAACTGACGATCCTGTTCGGGTATCTGCCGATCCTGCTGGTCGCCTCGCTGCTGGAGGAACGCGACCGTCTGTCGGCGCGGGCCAGGGCGGGTCAACTGCGGGCCGAAAAGGCCTCGGCCGCCAAGTCACGCCTGCTCGCCAACGTCGCCCATGAGATCAAGAGCCCCATCGGCGGCGTCATCGGCATCGGCGACCTGTGGTCGACCGGCCAGCTCGGCCCTGTGACCGAGACCCAGGCCGAGATGGCCGCCATGCTGGTCAAGACGGCCCGTCAGGTCGAGGCCCTGTCGCACGACCTGCTGGACGTCGCGCGCGCAGAATCCGGTGCGGTCAAGGTCGAGATGCGCCCGACCGACATCCCGGGCATCCTTGAAGACGCGCGACGGACGACGGCGATGCGGCCGGAAGCCCGGATGCTGTCGATCCAGGTCATCTGCGAGGGCGACGGTCTGGTGGCCCTGGCCGATTCCCAGCGCCTGGCCCAGGTGATCGACAATCTGGCTACGAACGCCGTCAAATACGGCGCGGCCGGCGGAGAGGTGCTGTTCCGTGCCCGTCGTGTCTATGACGGCGTCCGCATCGAGGTCGTCGACAAGGGGCCCGGACTGTCTCCCGAGAAGCAAGCCCAGCTGTTCGAGCCCTTCAACCGGCTGGGGCTGGAGCGGTCGGCGATCGAGGGGCACGGCATCGGCCTGGCCCTGGCCAAACTGCTGGTCGAGCTGCAGGGCGGGTCCATCGGCGTGGAGTCCCTGGCGGGCGAAGGCGCGACCTTCTGGATCGAACTGCCCGCCGCCTGACCCCTGATATTCACTGATGGATGAAATATCGCGACGGACTGTCGCGCGTCGTGGCCTGCGCTGGACAAGCCCGCCCCGCAGGCCCACCCCGCTTCCCACATACGGCCATCAGGATACCGCCCGTGGACCTCGACGCCCTCTTGCTGTCACGACTGCAGTTCGCCTTCACCATCGCCTTTCACATCCTGTTCCCGGCCTTCACGATCGGGCTGGCGGCCTATCTGGCGGTACTGGAGGGGCTGTGGCTGTGGACGAAACGCGAGGCGTTCAAGGTCCTCTACCTGTTCTGGGTCAAGATCTTCGCGCTCAGCTTCGGCATGGGGGTCGTGTCGGGCGTGGTGCTCAGTTATCAGTTCGGCACCAACTGGAGTGAGTTCATCCGCCTGACCGGCGGGGTGATCGGGCCTCTGCTGGCCTATGAGGTGCTGACGGCCTTCTTCCTGGAGGCCTCATTCCTCGGCGTCATGCTGTTCGGCTGGAAGAAGGTCGGGCCGAAGCTGCACTTCGCCGCGACCGTGCTGGTGGCCGTCGGCACCACGATTTCGGCCTTCTGGATCCTGTCAGCCAACAGCTGGATGCAGACGCCCCAGGGCTTCCAGATCATGGCCGACGGCCGGTTCGAGGCGACCGACTATATGCAGGTCATCTTCAACCCCAGCTTCCCGACCCGACTGGCGCACATGCTGCTGGCCGCCTTCCTGACGACCGGGCTCGTGGTCGGCGGCACCTCGGCCTGGCGCCTGCTCAAGGACCGCGCCGCCGGAGTCAAGACCGAAGGCTGGAGCGAGAGCCGGATTTCGCTGGTCATGGCGGTCGGGCTGATCGCCGTCCTGGCACCGCTGCAACTGGTGGCGGGTCACGCGTCAGGTGAGGCCACGCACAAATACCAGCCGTCGAAAACCGCCGCCATCGAGGGCTATTGGGAGACCAAGGCCGACCAGCCGCTGCACCTGTTCGGCATCCCCGACCGTGACGCGCAGAAGAACCATTTCGAGGTCTCCATCCCCGGCGTCGGCAACCTGATCCAGGGCGTGGCCAGGGACGAGGTCATCACCGGGCTCGATCAATATGCGCCTGAGGATCAGCCCCCGCCATTCATCCCCTTCTTCGGCTTCCGCATCATGGTCGGCCTGGGCCTGCTGATGATCGGGCTCGGCGTCTGGGGCGCGGTGCTCATCTGGCGCAGGAAAATCTTCGACAGCCCGCTGTTCCTGCGTTTCGCCGTGCTGATGGGACCGGCCGGCTTCATCGCGGTGCTGGCCGGCTGGATGGTCACCGAGGTCGGGCGCCAGCCGTGGGTCGTCTATGGCGTGCTCAGGACCCGGGACGCGGTCTCGCCGGTGATCACCAGCCAGGTGGCGACCTCGCTGATCGCCTACATCGTCGTCTATTCCGTCGTGTTCACCGCCGGGGCCATCTTCATCCTGAGGCTGATGGCCGAGGGACCGGTCTCTGCCATCGCGGAAGCGCCGCCGCGCGGGCAGAGACCGCCGGGCACGGCCCTGGCCGGAGCGCCTGAGGACACGACCCCCGACGGACCCGACAGCGTCCCGGGAGGACCGCAATGACCCTCGACCTGCAACTGATCTGGGCCGGGCTGATCGCGACCGCCGTTCTGCTTTACGTGACACTGGACGGGTTCGACCTCGGCATCGGCATCCTGTTCCCGTTCGCGAAGTCGCCGGGCGAGCGCGACGTGATGATGAACACGATAGCCCCCGTGTGGGACGGCAACGAGACCTGGCTGGTGCTGGGAGGCGGGGGGCTGCTGGCCGCGTTCCCGCTCGCCTACTCGGTGCTGATGCCGGCCCTGTACCTGCCCATCCTTCTGATGCTGGCGGGCCTGGTCCTGAGGGGGTGGCGTTCGAATTCCGCTTCCGGGCGCGCAACAAGGGTCGCAAATTCTGGACCCAGATGTTCGCCGGCGGCTCGATCCTGACGGCCGTGGCGCAGGGGCTGGTGCTGGGCGGTTTCATCCAGGGGGTGACGGTCCGCCACGACCGGTTCGCCGGCGGCCCGTTCGACTGGATGACGCCCTATACGCTGCTGGTCGCCGCGGGGCTGGTGGCCGGTTACGCCCTGCTGGGCGGGACCTGGCTGATGATGAAGACCAGGGACAATCTGCATGGCGATGCGAAGCGCTGGACCCGTATTTCGGCCCTGATCGTGACCGGTCTGCTGGCGGCCGTCAGCGTGGCGACCCTGTTGATCCATCCCCGAGTGGCGGCGCGCTGGGGCTTCGATCTGCAGGACGGGCTCGCGCTGGAACTGGCAGATATGCTTCCGCTTTTGCCAATCCCCCTGCTGGGACTGTTCGGGCTGGGCGTCGTCTTCGTGATGAGCCGCAAGGGCTCGCATCGCTGGCCGTTCGTGGGCGCGCTGCTGGTCTTTCTGTCCGGCTATCTGGGGCTGGCGGCGGGGTTCGCGCCGTACATCGTGCCCTATGCCCTGGACTTCCGGCAGGCCGCCGCGCCGGACAACGCCCTGGGGCTGATGCTGGTGGGGACAGCAGTGATCCTGCCGCTGATTCTGGCCTACACCGCCTGGGTCTACTGGGTGTTCCGCGGCAAGATCGACGAGGAGGCCGGCTATCATCATTGATCCCGTTCCCCCGCCCGAGGCGGGCGAAGACAGCGGTCCGCTGTGGAAGAAGCTGGCCTGGTTCGCGGCCCTGTGCGTGGCCGGATCCGTGACGGTCGCAATCGTCGCCTATGTGCTGAGAAGCTTGCCGTTCTTGGGCTGAAAGGCGATGGTCGCGCCATGTCACACGCGCTCGTCCTCGCCACCCTCCTGATCGCCGGATCCGGGCAAAGCCAGACACCGGCCCCGTCCGCGCCGTCCGTCAGCAGCGCTCTGACCCGCAGCCTGAACGCGGCGCCGCCCGTGGGCACCCTCGCGCCGCGCCCGACCTCGCCCATGTCGCCCCCGGTCTTGATCCTGCCGCCTCCGGGACGGGTCGCGCCGATCCCTTCGCCTCCGGTCACGACGCCGCTGAGGACGCAGCCCCTGACCCCGCCGGCGGTCGCCAATCCGCCCCGCACCCGGCCGTTGGCGACGCCCTCGCCCGTTACGGCCGAGCCTGTCGCTCCGATTCGAGCGCCCGGCCCGGCACCGACGCCGACGCCGACGACGGCTCCGCCCTCCGTGGCCGCACCGAGACCTTCGACCCCCGTGACGGCGGCTCCGATGCCGCGCCCGACAATGCCTGCGCCGGCTCCAGCCGCGCCGACGCTCCGTCCCGCGACGGTCGCCCCGACGACGGCGGCTCCGGCTCCGCGTGCCACGGTTCCCGCGCCCGCTATAGTGGCTCCAGCTCCGGCTCCGCGCACGACGACTCCGGCGACGGCCGCTCCTGCACCGACCCCGCGCCCCGCGGCGCCGACCACGATCGCTCCGGCTCCCGTGCCGCGAGTGACGCCGTCTGTAGCGGCCGCTCCGGTCACGGCACCTCCGGTCGCAGCGCCGGTCGTCGCCCCCGCCGCGCCGCCTCCGCCGCCGGTGACGGTGCTGGACGCGCCGGCGATCCGCGCCCTGCCGTTCATGGTCGACTTGCCCGCCGGGTTCACGATCACGACCGGCAGGCCGGGGCCGAACTTCAACATCTGGACGATCCGGCGGGGGCAGCAGGCCTTGGTGATGGTCTATGCCGGACCGGCGTCACAGTTCCCGATCTACTCGGGCGAGATGGTCGAGGTCGGCCCTCGCGCCACGGTCGTGGCGACGGAGGACGGCCGTCGCGTGGCGCTGGAGCACCTGTTCACCCGTACGACCGCGCCGCAGGAGGTCCACGTCTGGATCACCAGCGTGGAGGGCACCGACCGGACCCTGGCCGAGCAGATCGGCCAGTCCGTGGATGTCCGCTAGGCTCTTCTGACAGGGGTGTCGGTCGCGCCCAGCCGGACCCCGCGCTTGCCGGCGAAGACCAGGACTTCCTGACCCTCTGCGGCGGCCCAGCGGCGCAGTTGGGCCTCATAGGGTTCGCGTCGCCAGTCATGGGGACGCGCCGCGTCGCATTCGACGATCAGCCGCGCGCCGCCCTGTTCCGAATGGAGAACGAAGCCCGAGGTGGTCGGCTTCCAGCTGTCGTCCAGCGCCTCGGTCAGCAGCCAGAGGCAGTTGAACACCCGGCAGTCGTTCGGGCGATCCTCGTAGATCGCGCAGCCGGTCTTCTTGCCGAAATGGCGGCACCAGCGACCCGCGGGCTTCTCAAGGGCAGTGACGCCCATGATCTTGCAACACAGGCCGCAGTCGCCGCAGGATTTCATCCGCCCTCGGACCAGACCGCCAGCTCGTTTCCGGACGGGTCGCTGAAGTGGAAGCGCTGGCCGCCGGGGAAGTCGAAGATGGGCTTCAGGATGGTCGCACCGGCCGCCTCGACCCGGGCGAGCATGGCCGGAAGGTCCTGGGCGTAGAGGACGGGGAGGGGGGCTTTCGGGCGGTCCGTATCGGCGCCGAAGCCGCCGTCCAGACCCTGGTCGAACGCGGCGTAGGTGGGGCCGTAGTCCTGGAAGGTCCAGCCGAAGGCGGCTTCATAGAAGGCCTTTGTCTCCGGGAGGCCGGCGGAAGGCAGCTCCAGATAGTCGAGTTTTCCGTCGCTTCGCATTGTCGTGATCCGATGAAAAAACCGCCGGACACCGGCTTGCCACGGCGCGAAAGTCCAAGCAATCTTGCGAACGGTTCTCAAAGAAGGGGTGCCCCGTGATCGTTCTGTCGACAGGACCAGAAGTCTTGATCCGCCTGATGCGGGAGGCGAAGCCGCTCCACTCGTCCATGCAGCCGAAACCTGTGGACCGCGCCTCCAGGCGCTGAGCAGTCGTTGCGGCGGCCGAACGCCAGCACCAGTTCCGGCCAGACGGCGTTGGCGGCGTTCAGGGCTTCACAGGTCGCGTCGGACCGGGCGGCCAGCAGCCTGGTCCGACGCGCCGAAAAGGGAACGACGGCCGAGATCGATCGTCAGGCCAGCTCGACCGCCAGGGCCACCGCCTCGCCGCCGCCGATGCACAGGGACGCCATCCCTTTCGACTTTCCCCGGTTTTGCAGGGCCGAGATCAGGGTCGTCAGGACGCGGGCACCCGAGGCCCCGATGGGGTGGCCGAGAGCCGTGGCTCCGCCGTTCACGTTCAGCTTCGCGTGGTCGATGCCCATCTCCTGCATGGCGATCATCGGCACGACGGCGAAGGCCTCGTTGATCTCCCACAGGTCGACGTCCTCGACGGACCAGCCGGCCTTCTTCAGCGCCTTGCGCATCGCAGGCACAGGGGCGGTGGTGAACAGGCCCGGCTCGTGGGCGTGGGCGGCGTGCGACACGATGCGGGCGACGACGGGCAGGTTCAGGGCGCGGGCCACGCTCTCGCGCGTCATGACCAGGGCGGCGGCCCCGTCACTGATCGAGGAGGCGTTGGCGGCGGTGATGGTGCCGTCCTTGCTGAAAGCGGGTTTCAGGGTCGGGATCTTCTCCGGCATGGCCTTGCCGGGCTGTTCGTCCTCGGTGACCGTGACGGTCCCCTTGCGGCCCGCGACCTCGACGGGGGTGATCTCGGCCCTGAAGGCGCCGGTCTCGATGGCCTTCAGCGCGCGGCTGAGGCTTTCCAGCGCATAGGCGTCCTGCTGCTCGCGCGTGAACTGGTACGTCTGCGCCGAGTCCTCGGCGAAATTGCCCATCAGCTTGCCGGGCGTATAGGCGTCCTCGAGCCCGTCCATATACATGCTGTCGACGATGACATCGTGGCCGATGCGGGCGCCGCCGCGGTGCTTGTTCATCAGATAGGGGGCACCGGTCATCGACTCCATGCCGCCCGCCACGATGATGTCGGCGCTGCCGGCAGCAAGGCTGTCGGACGCCATCATCACGGCCTGAAGACCCGAGCCGCACATCTTGTTCACGGTCGTCGCCTCGACATGCTGGCCGAGACCGGCGCCGATGGCCGCCTGACGCGCCGGTGCCTGACCGAGGCCGGCCGGCAGGACACAGCCCATGTAGATCTGATCGATCCTGTCCGGGGACACGCCCGACCGCTCGACCGCCGCGCGGACCGCAGTGGCCCCCAGTTCGGTCGCCTTCACGCCGTTGAAGGCCCCCTGGAAGCCGCCCATGGGCGTGCGGGCGAAGGCGACGATGACGACGGGATCGGACATGGACAGGCTCTCACGATGACGTGGAGCGGATGTAGCGTTCACCGAGCGCGATTGCGAGGGCGGGGAAATCCCTTCTCCCCTTGCGGGAGAAGGTGGCCGAGCGAAGCGAGGACGGATGAGGGGTCACGCTGACGTCGACGGTCAGCGTTTGATCCGGCCATTCCAGCTGCCGGTGTGACCCCTCACCCGACCGCGCAAGGACGACGGCTACGCCGCCGTGCGCGGGCTCCCTCTCCCGCAAGGGGAGAGGGAAGAGATCACCACCAGCGCTCCGCCCGACCCACGCCGCCAGCCGCCTGTTCCAGCGCGGCGCCGACCTGGAGCACGGTGGCCTCGTCCAGGGCCTTGCCGATCACCTGCAGACCCAGCGGCAAGCCGTTAGAATCGATCCCAGCAGGCACCGAAATCCCCGGCAGGCCGGCGAGGTTGGCCGTCACCGTGAAGACGTCGTTGAGGTACATCGTCACGGGATCGATCTGCCTGTCGCCGATGGCGAAGGCGGCCGAAGGGGTGGATGGCGTCAGGATGGCGTCCACCTGGCCCCAGACCTTGTCGAAGTCCTCGGCGATGCGACGGCGGACCTTCAGAGCCCGCACGTAATACGCGTCGTAGAATCCGGCCGACAGCACATAGGCCCCGATGACCAGGCGGCGCTGGACCTCCTTGCCGAAGCCCTCGGCGCGGCTGGTCTCATAGAGGTCGGTCAGGCTGGTCGCCTTTTCCGCCCGATGGCCGAACCGCATGCCGTCGTAACGGGCCAGGTTCGACGAAGCCTCGGCGGGCGCCACGATGTAATAGGTCGGCAGGGCGTATTTGGTGTGGGGCAGGGAGATGTCGACGATCTCGCAGCCCGCGTCGCGCAGCCAGGCCACGCCCTGGTCCCACAGGGCCTGGATCTCTGCGGGCATGCCGTCGACGACGTATTCGCGCGGCACGCCGATGCGCAGACCCTTGACCGACTTGCCGACCGAGGCGGACCAGTCGGGCGTGGGGATGTCGAGGCTGGTCGAATCCTTGACGTCGAAACTGCACATGGACTGCAGCATCAGGGCGGCGTCCTCGACCGTCTTCGTGATCGGTCCGGCCTGATCCAGCGAGGAGGCGAAGGCGACCATGCCGAAGCGGCTGGCGCGGCCATAGGTGGGCTTGATCCCGACCGTGCCGGTGAAGGCGGCGGGCTGGCGGATCGAGCCGCCGGTGTCCGAGGCCGTGGCGGCCAGGCACAGGTCGGCGGCAACGGCCGAGGCGGACCCGCCCGAGCTGCCGCCCGGTGTCAGGTCGGCGTTAGAAGCCTTTGACTTCCATGGGTTGACGACCGGACCGAAGGCCGAGGTTTCGTTCGACGAGCCCATGGCGAACTCGTCCATGTTCAGCTTGCCCAGCATGACCGCCCCGTCGCGCCACAGGTTGGCGGTCACGGTGGATTCATAGGGCGGGACGAAGCCACGCAGCATGTTGGAGCCGGCCGTCGTCTGGACGCCCTCGGTGCAGAACAGGTCCTTGATGCCCAGCGGGGCACCTTCCAGGGGGCCGGCGGTTCCGGCCGCGATACGGGCGTCGGACGCTTTCGCCATGTCGATCGCCTTGTCGGCGGTGACCACGACAAAGGCGTTCAGGGTCGGGTTGGCGGCCTCGATATTCGCCACAAAGGCGCGGGTGATCTCTTCCGAAGAGAAGGCCTTCGCCTTGAGGCCGTCGACGGCGGCCTTGAGGGACAGTTTGGTCAGGTCGCTCATGACTATTCGACCACCTTGGGCACGACGTAGAAGCCGTCGGCGGATTGCGGGGCGTTCGACAGGACGGCCTCGACCCGGGCGCCGTCGGTGACGACGTCGTCGCGCAGACGCAGGGGCTGGGCGACGTTGGAGGTCATCGGTTCCACGCCGGCCACATCGACCTCATTGAGCTGGTCGATCCAGGCCATGATGCCGTTCAGCTCGCCGGCCAGGGGCTCCAGCCGGTCTTCGGCGGTCTTGATCCGGGCGAGGTGCGCGACCTTCCTCACCGTCTCTGCGTCGATGGCCATCCGGCCCTCCGATAGTCTCAGTGCAAGCGGGCGGGATTAGCCGCCCGTGCCGCGCCGCACAAGGACCGGAGCGGCCTACTGCGCCGGGGTGATCGTCACGCCGGTTGGGGGCGCGCCGTCGTCGCCGGGCGTCCAGGACACGATCACCTTGCGGTGGCGGTCGCCGATGTTGCCGGTCGCCTCGTCCATCGTGCTCTCATGAAGGTCCAGATCGACGCTCCCGATCTCCGAGGCCAGCACAGTGTAGTCGAGTATGTTTCCCAGGCTGTAGACTACCCAGCCGTCGGAAGGCTCTCCGAAGAAGGCGATGTAGGTGTAGAGGCCGTTCATGGCCGGATCGCCGCCCGCAGTGCCGAACATCTTGGCGCTGCCGGCACCGACCCAGTCGATCCGGACGACGCTGGCGGCGTGCTGGATGTTCTCGTCGGTTTCGGCCTCGGCAGTCAGGGGCGTCGCGGGGCCCGAAGGTGTCAGTGGCGCAGCCTGGACAGCAGCCGCCGGCGCTTCCGTCGTGGTCGATTTGGCCGCCGGCATGGCGTCGCAGGCGACAAGCGAAAGGGCGGCGACGATGGTGATGCTGAGACTCGAAGAACGCGCGGACATGGACCCCTCCGTAACCGATGATAGGCCACAGTCGCCTTTGACAGGCGGAATGGCAACGCCTACCGCCCTCGAATGCCTGTTGTGGATATCGTCGACCTGCCTGAAGCCTGCCCGCCGGGCACGGCGTGGATGGGGCTGGACCTCGGCGAGGCCACCATCGGCGTGGCTGTCTCGGACACGACCCGGCTGATCGCCAGCCCGCTTCAGCTGATCCGGAAATCGAAATTCACCGCGGAGGCCCAGGCCCTGTTCAAGCTGATGGACGCACGGAAGGTCTCTGGGCTGGTGATCGGCCTGCCGGTCAACATGGACGGGACCGAGGGGCCGAGGGCGCAGTCGTGCCGGGCCTTCGCCCGGAACCTGGACAGGCTTCGACCCACAAGCGTCGCCTTCTGGGATGAGCGGCTGTCGACCAGTGCGGTCGAGCGCTTCCTGATTGACGAGCTGGATCTGTCGCGGAAGCGCCGGGCGGGCGTGGTGGACCGGACCGCGGCCGCCTGGATATTGCAGGGCGCGCTTGACCGGGTTCGCGACCAGAAGAGCTGGATATGAACGCCCTGTTCGCCGGGGTCGTCCCGGTCTTCATCCTGATCGCCCTGGGCTATGGCCTGAGGAAGTCCGATTTCCTGCCCGATGCGACCTGGCGGCCGATCGAGAAACTGTCGATCAACCTGCTCTACCCCGGCTTCCTGATCCCGGCGATCTGGAACGCGGACATCTCCGGCGGCGGAGCCAGCGCGGCAGGGGCGGCAGCGGTCAGTTCGGTGGCGATCATTGCGGCGGTGACCTTGCTGGCCCGGCCTTTGATGAGGCTGGAGGGTCCGGCCTATACCTCGGTCTTCCAGGGGGTGATCCGCTGGAACAGTTTCGTCTTCCTGCCGGTGATCCAGGCCGTCTATGGTCCTGACGGACTGGCTCTGGCGGCGGTCGTGATCGCGTCCCTGATCCCGGTGACGAACATCCTGTGCGTGATCGTTCTGGAACATTGGGGGGCCGACCGGCAGGAGATATCGCCGTGGTCCCTGGCCAAGGCGATTCTGTCCAACCCCATCCTGATCGCCTGTCTGATCGGCCTGGCGCTGAACCTGACCCACGTGCCGCCCATTCCCGGGATTTCCGAGACGCTGAAGCTGCTGGGCGGCGCGGCTCTGCCGCTGGGGCTGATCGTCGCCGGGGCCGGCCTGAGCTTCGCCGAGGTCGCGCGACGCAGGGTCACCATCACGGCCGTGTCCTTCGTCAAACTGGTCATCACCCCCATGCTGATGTGGGGCCTGTGCCGGCTGTACGGCGGGGACGAGACGGCCCAGGGAATCGCCCTCCTGTGCGGGGCGGCTCCGGGGGCGGCGGCGTCCTACATCCTGGCGCGACAGATGGGCGGGGATGCGCCCCTGATGGCCGGTATCGTGGCCCTGACCACGGTCGGCAGCGCCGTGGGCATTCCCCTGCTTCTGGCCCTCTTCCATCTGGTGTGAGCGGGACGTATAGCCGGGCGTTGATGACCCAGACCGATGCAGCCGCCGACCTGATCGCCGACCGGCTGGTCCCGTTCCCGAAACCGCATTTCCTTGCCGCCGGCGATCTGAACCCGCCGTTCGTGCTGAGCCTGCTCGATCTGGCGGATGCGTTCGTCGACCTGAACCGTCAGTCGACCAAGCAACTCGACCTGTTGCGCGGCAGGACGGTCATGAACCTGTTCTTCGAGAATTCGACCCGGACCAGTTCCTCGTTCGAGATCGCGGCCAAGCGTCTGGGCGCCGATGTGGTGACCATGCCGGTACAGGCCTCTTCGGTGAAGAAGGGCGAGACCCTGATCGACACGGCGGTGACGCTGAACGCCATGAAGCCCGACATTCTGGTCGTCCGGCACGGCGCGTCGGGCGCGGCGGCCCTGCTGTCCCAGAAGGTCGGCTGTGCGGTGGTCAACGCGGGCGACGGGCGCCACGAGCATCCGACCCAGGCCCTGCTGGACCTCTTGAGCCTGCGCCGGGCCTTCGGCGACGTCGGCGGGCTGACCGTGGCGATCTGCGGCGACATCGCCCACAGCCGGGTGGCCCGTTCGAATGTCGCCCTGCTGTCGATGATGGGCGCGCGGGTGCGGCTGATCGGGCCTCCGACCCTGGTCCCGGGCGACGCCGACCGCTGGGGCTGCGAGGTCTTCCATGACATGCGCGAGGGTCTGGCCGGCTGCGACGTGGTCATGATGCTGCGGCTGCAGCTGGAGCGGATGGATGGGGCCCTGGTCCCGTCGACGCGCGAGTATTTCCGCTTCTGGGGTCTGGACCGCGAGAAGCTGGCCTGGGCCAACGCGGGTGCCAGGGTCATGCACCCGGGGCCGATGAACCGGGGCGTGGAGATCGATTCGGACGTGGCCGACGATCTGACGGTGTCGCTGATCCAGGACCAGGTCGAGATGGGCGTCGCGGCGCGGATGGCGGTGCTGGCCTCGCTGTCGGCTCGTCTGGAGGGCGCGGCATGATGAAGATCTTCACCCGTAGGGGGAGGGGGACCGCCGCGCGCTTGCGCGGGGGTGGAGGGGGCTCACCCCAGACTTCGGCGTGTGCGGTTGGCCCCCTCCGTCACGGCGCAAAGAAGCGCCGCGCCACCTCCCCCAACGGGGGAGGATTTAAGGGATGACCTCGCTCGCCATCATCAACGCCCGGCTGCTGGACCCGGCGAGCGACTATGACGGTCCCGGCTCGGTGGTCATCGAGGACGGGGTCATCACCCGGGTCGAGCGCGGCTCGGTCGCGGTTTCGGCCACGGAGATCCTCGATGCGCGCGGCCTGTGCCTCTCGCCCGGCCTGATCGACATCCGCGTCCGCACCGGCGAACCGGGCGCGGAGCCGAAAGAGACGCTGAAGTCTGCCAGCCTGTCGGCGGCGGCCGGCGGGGTCACCACGGTGGTCATCCAGCCCGACACCGATCCGGCTGTGGATGACCCGGCCATGATTGATTTTATCCAGAGGCGGGGCGCGGCCCTGAACCTGGTGAACGTGCGCGCGGCGGGCGCGGCGACGAAGGCTCGCGACGGCAAGCGGATGGCCGAAATCGGCCTGATGCACGAGGCCGGCGCCCTGTATTTCACCGACGGCGACCATGTCATCGCCGACAGCCGGGTGCTGCAGCGGATCATGGCCTATGCCACGGCCTTCAATGCCCTGATCGCCTGTCGTCCGGCCGATCCGTGGCTGACGGAAGGGTCGGTGGCGACCTCGGGCGAACTGGCGACACGGCTGGGCCTGTCGGGCGCTCCGGCCATCGCCGAACGTATCCAGCTGGAGCGCGACCTGGCCCTGGTCGAACAGACGGGCGTGCGGTTCCTTGTGGATCAAATCTCGACCGAGGCGGCGCTGGAGGTGCTCGCGCGGGCGCGGGGCAGGGGGCTGGAGGTCGCGGCCTCGGTCTCGATCAACCACCTGTGCTTCAACGAGATCGACATCGGCGACTACCGCACCTTCTTCCGCCTCGACCCGCCGCTGCGGCCCGAGAGCGACCGGCGCGCCCTGATCGAGGCGGTGCGCGACGGCCTGATCGAGGCCATCACCTCGGCCCACACCCCGGCTCCGGCCGAGGACAAGCGCCGTCCGTTCGCCGAGGCCGCGCCGGGCGCCGTGGGTCTGGAGACCCTGCTCCCGGCCGCCCTCAGCCTGCACCACGAGGAGGGTCTGGATATCCTCGATGTGCTGCGGCCGCTGACCCACGGCCCGGCGGCCCTGCTGGGTCTCGATGCCGGCGTGCTGCAGGCTGGAGCCCCGGCGGATCTGATCCTGTTCGACCCCGGCGCGCCGGTGATCGTCGACGCGGCGACCCTGCGATCCAAATCGAAGAACTCGCCATTCGACGGGCGCAGGCTTCAGGGACGGGTCGAGATGACGATCGTCGGCGGGCGGGTCGTGTTCGAGCACTAGGCTCGCGCAGTGCGAGTGAGTTTTCGTCCGTCCGTCCGGACGAAAAACACCCTGACGAAACGGACGAAACGGACCAAATCCGGCGCTCGCCCTCTCCGCGAACCGTGATTGGGGAGTATAGGGCCGCGGCGAACCAAGGCGCGTAAGTCGCAGAGCGGGTCCCGCTGTGACTGACCAGATCGGGATTTCAGCGTCGCATAGAAAAGTTTGCGCGGCCTGATTCGGCCCCTGGCACCGATCGATCCTCCGTGGGAGCTAGGGCTTCTGCTCCAGCGCATAGAGAGCCTCGGCCATCTCGTCGGCCTTCGCTGCGATCAACGCCTGGGCGTCGTAGATCGCGCGATTGTAGACCGCATGGCCCAGCTTCTCGGCGAAGAAGTCCATCAGCATCGACGCCTGCAGGTCGCCGATCTCCAGATCCAGTTCGTCCCGCACGAAGGCCTTGATGCGCGGAATCAGGTCGCGCTGCTCTTCCTTCGAGAAGACGATCGGCTTCATCAGGAGACCTCGGCCAGGGCTTCCTCGGCGTCCATCCACGCAGCCTCGGCGGCGTCGAGGTCGGACTGCGACTTGGCCCGCGCGCGGGTCAGGCCTTCCAGCGCCTTCGGATTGGACACGGCGGCGTTGGCCAGGTCGTCGTCGATGCGGGAAATCTCTGCCGTCAGGGCGACGACGCGTTCTTCTGCCTTCTTCACAGCATGACGCAGGGTTGAGGGCGAAGGGCCGCCCTTCTGCTTCTGGGGCTTGGCAGCCGGAGCGGAGGCGACAGCCGCCTCTTCCTTCTTGATCTGACTTGGCTTCACCGCGGCCTGTTTGGCGCGGTCGAGGACGAATTTCGCATAATCGTCCATGTCGCCGTCGAACGGCTTCACCGTGCCGTCTGCGGCCAGCCACAGCCGGTCGGCCACCATCTCCATCAGGGAGCGGTCGTGGGTGATCAGGATGACGGCACCGGTGTAGTCGTTGAGCGCGTCCAGCAACGCCCGACGGCTGTCGATATCCAGGTGGTTGGTCGGTTCGTCGAGGATCAGGACGTGGGGGGCCTCCATGGCCACCATGTTCAGCAGCAGGCGCGCCCGCTCGCCGCCGGACAGGCTGTCGACCGTGGTCTCCTGCTTGTCGTAGTTGAGGCCGAACTGGGCCAGCTTGGATCGACGCCCGGCCTCGGTGGCTTCGGGCATGGCGCGGCGGATGATCTCCAGCGGCGTGTCGGTCGGGTCCATCGCCTCAATCTGATGCTGGTGGAACCAGCCCACCCGCATCTTCCTGTCGCGATGCAGTTCGCCGTCGGTGACCTTGAGCGCGCCGGCGATCATCTTGGCGAAGGTCGACTTGCCGGCGCCGTTGACGCCCAGCAGGCCGATGCGGTCGTCGAGGTCCATACGCAGGTTCAGATTGCGCAGGATCGGCCGGCCGGTCTCGTAGCCGACATTGGCGCGCTCCAGCCGGATCAGCGGCGGTGCCAGGGGCCGTGGCGGCGAGGGCAGGGTGAAGGGGGCGACGCGTTCCTCGATCGTCGTCGAGACGGGCTGCATCTTGGCCAGCCGCTTCATCCGCGACTGGGCCTGGGCGGCCTTGGAGGCCTTGGCCTTGAACCGGTCGACGAAGGACTGGAGGTGGGCGCGTTCGGCGTCCTGCTTGGCCTTGGCCGACAGCTGCAGACGGGCCTTTTCGGCGCGCGCCTGTTCGAACTGGTCGTAGTTGCCGGTGTAGATCTCCAGCTTGCGGTTCGCCAGGTGCAGGATGTGGGTGCAGACCTCGTTCAGCATCTCGCGGTCATGGGAGATGATCAGGGCCGTCGCCGGGTATTTCTTCAGCCGCGCCTCGAGCCACAGGGCGCCTTCCAGGTCGAGGTAGTTGGTCGGTTCGTCGAGCAGCAGCATGTCGGGCTGGGCGAACAGGGCGGCGGCCAGGGCTACGCGCATGCGCCAGCCGCCGGAGAACTCCGACATCGGCCGCTGCTGGTTCTCGTGGTCAAAGCCGAGGCCGGCGAGGATTTCGGCCGCCCGGGAGGGGGCCCCGTCGGCGTCGATCTCGATCAGCCGGGTCCAGATCTCGCCCATCTCCTCGGGCTCGGCGGTTTCGAGACGGCCCAGCAGGTCGTGGCGCTCGGTGTCGGCCTCCAGAATGGTCTCGACCACGCTGACGGGCGTCGCCGGGTGTTCCTGATCCACCGAGCCGATGCGGGCCGTCTTCGGCAGCGAGACTTCGTCGCCGTTGCCGGCGAGTTCGCCGAGGATGATCTTGAACAGGGTCGACTTGCCGATGCCGTTCCGCCCCACCAGCCCGACCTTGGAGCCCGGCGGCAGACTGACCGAGGCGTCGTCCAGAAACTGGCGACCCCAGGCGTTGAACGTCAGGTTGGTGATCTGGAGCATGGCGAAGACAAACGTCCGTAGGGCGAAAATCCGCTCCTCAAGCAGCGAGACGCCGCGCGGAGAGCGATAGGAGCCAACATCATGTTGGAAACCGGGGAGGCGGCGTCTATAAGCCCGCGACCTTCAAACTCCCAACAAGAAGTCTCCTCATGACCGACCGTACCTTCTCGATTATCAAGCCCGACGCCACGCGCCGCAACCTGACGGGCGCCATCAACGCCGTGATCGAGGGCGCCGGCCTGCGTATCGTGGCCCAGCGCCGCGTCAAGCTGACCGAGGCCCAGGCCAGGAAATTCTACGAAGTCCACGCCGAGCGTCCGTTCTACGGCGAACTGGTCGGCCAGATGATCGCCGAGCCGGTCGTCGTCCAGGTTCTGGAAGCCGAAGGCGCGGTCGCCAAATACCGCGACGTCATGGGTGCCACCAACCCCAAGGACGCCGCTGACGGCACCATCCGCAAGCTGTTCGCCCTGTCGATCGGCGAGAACTCGGTCCACGGTTCGGACTCCGAAGAGAACGCCGCGCTTGAGATCGCCCAGTTCTTCACGGATGCCGACATCGTCGGCTAACGCCCGGGCAGTGCGCGACCGCGTCGCGCGCGTCAGCGCCACAAAGAAGAAAGGCCCCGGATCGCTCCGGGGCCTTTTTCGTAATTACCAGATCCGGGCCCGGGCTTCGGGGGCCAGATACTGTTCGTCGCCGGGTGCCACGCCGAAGGCGGCGTACCAGGCGTCGATATTCCGGGGCGGGACGGCGGCCCGGTACATGGCGGGGGCGTGCGGGTCGGTCGTCACCTGTTGGCGCAGATAGGCGTCGCGGCTGTTGGTCCGCCACACCTGGGCCCAGCCGAGGAAGACGCGCTGATCGCCGGTCAGACCATTGATCACCGGGGCCGGCTGGCCGTCCAGCGACATGCGGTAGGCGTCCAGCGCCATCAGCAGGCCGCCCAGGTCGGCGATGTTTTCGCCCATGGTCAGGTCGCCGTTGACGGTGGCACCTTCCACCGGCGACAGGGCTGAATACTGGGCTCCCAGAACTGCTGCCCGCTCCTCGAACTTGGCCGCGTCCTCGGCCGTCCACCAGTCACGAAGCACGCCGTCGCCGTCGGTCTTGCGACCCTGATCGTCGAAGCCGTGGGTGATTTCGTGGCCGATGACGGCACCGATGCCGCCGTAGTTGACCGCCGGATCGGCGCGCGGGTCGAAGAAGGGCGCCTGCAGGATGGCGGCCGGGAAGACGATCTCGTTGCGCGGCGGGTTGTAGTAGGCGTTCACGGTCTGGGGCGTCATGCCCCATTCCAGCGGGTTCACGGGGCGATCCAGTTTGGAGAGGGCGAACTCCCACTCGAAGGCCGACGAGCGTTCGACGTTGCCGTACAGATCGCCGGCCACGAGGTTCAGTCCGTCATAGGAGCGCCATTCATCGGGATAGCCGATCTTCACCCCGAACCGGCTCATCTTGTAGAGCGCCTGCGTCTTGGTTTCCGGGCTCATCCAGTCGAGGTTCTGGATCCGGACGGTCATGGCGGCGCGCAGGTTGGCGACCAGTTCCTCCATCTGGGCCTTGGATTCGGCCGGGAAGTGACGGGCGACGTATTCGCGACCCAGCGATTCGCCCAGCGACCCCTCGACGAGGGTGACGCCGCGCTTCCAGCGGGGCTGGATCTCCTGCTGGCCGCTGAGGGTCTTGCCGAAGAATTCGAAGCGGGCCTCGATGAACGGCTGCGACAGATAGGGGGCGGCCTGGTCGATGACGTGGAAGGCTTCCCAGGACTGCAGGGTCGAGATCGGGGTCTCGGCGAAGACGCGGGCCATGCCGGGGAAGGCGGTGTTGTTGGCCGCGATCAGGGTACGGTCCGTGCCGAGGCCTGCGGCGGTCGCCCAGGCGGTCCAGTCGAAACCGGGCGCGGCCGTGTTCAGTTCGGCCACGGTCATCGGGTTGTAGATCTTGTCGATCTGGCGGTTCTCGACCTGGGTCCAGTGCTCCTGGGCGATCGCGGTCTCGAAGGCCAGGATGGCGTCGGCGGCGGCCGCCGGCTCGGGCCAGCCGGCCAGGGTCAGGGCCTGTTCGATATAGGTGCGATAGGCGGCCTTCTGGGTCACGAACCGGTCTTCCAGATAATAGTCGCGGTCGGGCATGCCGATCCCGCCCTGGACCACATAGGCCGAGGTGCGATCCGGGATGCGCAGATCCTCGAAGGTCTGAACGCCGAAGAGGCTGGCGCCGAAGCCGTACTGGGTGCGGCCCATCAGGGTCGCCAGCTTCTCGCGCGTGTCGGCCGCGCGGACTTCGGCCAGATCGGCCTGCAGCGGCGAGGCGCCCAGGGCATTGATCGCAGCCTCGTCCAGGAAACTGGAGTACATGGAGCCGATCCGGGTCGCATCCGCGCTTGCGCCAGGGTTGGCGGCGCTTTCGTCGATGATGGTGCGCAGATTGGTGTCCGAACGGTCCCGCAGCACGGTGAACATGCCGTAGGAGGCCTTGTCAGCCGGGATCGGCGTGTTGGCCAGATAGGTTCCGCTGGCGTAGCGGTTGAAGTCCTGACCTGGCCGGATCGACGTGTCCATGCCGTTCAGGTCGAAGCCGAAGACGCCGATCTCGGCCTGATCCTCGGACGGGATCTCGACCGGCTGTGGCGCGGTCTGGGCAAGGGCGGGCGAGGCGAGCATGAGGGCGGCGCCGGCGGCGCACGCCATGAGGCGAAGTCTGGACATGAAAGATCCCTGTCTGAATTTCGCGGACACTGACTCCGGTGCGGCCGGATGTCGCGGACAAAGCGCGATGATTACGAACTTCTCATCCGCGTCCGGCAGAAATCGGCGAGCGCGCGGGGGTAGAGGGCGTGTTCGGCATTGAGGACGCGCTGCGCCAGGGTCGCGGCCGTATCGCCGGGAACGACGGGCACGGTCTGCTGGTCCAGGACGGGGCCTTCGTCGACCCCCTCGGTCACCAGATGGACCGTGCAACCCGCTTCGGCGTCGCCCGCTGCCAGCGCCCGGGTGTGGGTGTCGAGCCCGGGGTAGTTCGGCAGCAGACTGGGGTGGATGTTCAGCATCCGACCCGCCCAGCGGTTCACCAGGAAGGGCGTCAACAGCCGCATATACCCGGCCAGGGCGATGACCTCGACTTCCGCCGCGTCGAGTTGCGCCTGTAGGGCGGCCTCGTGGGCGGCGCGGTCCTTGCCGAAGGGTTTGTGGTCGATGGCAGCCTTGGCGACGCCCTTGGCGCGCGCGACAGCGAGGCCGCCGGCTTCCGGGTCGTTGGACAGCACCAGGACCACCTCATACGGCGCGTCAGCGGCCTGACCCGCGTCGATCAGGGCGGCCATGTTCGACCCGGCCCCGGAGATCAGCACAGCCACGCGCACGCGGCCCTCAGGCCGGCTCATCGGGCGGCGGGCGCCGGCGGGTCGCCGACCGAGACGAAGGCGCCGGCCGGACCGGGATAGACGACCGGGCTTTCGTAGCCGTCGTCGGAAATCGACGAGACGCCGAAGAAATAGTCGTCGATCGGCACGGCGGTCAGGACCAGCGACGTCGCCGTCCCGGCCGAGCGGTTGAAGGTCCACTGCGGGGACGTCGTCGAACGCCACCAGACGCGATAGCCGGCCGCCCCGGGCACGGCGGACCAGCGCAGGGTGGTGTCCGGCTTGACCGCCCCCTCGATCGTCACATCGGCGGGGACCATGGGGGCGGAGGCGAGCGCCGCCATGGTGGCGATGTTCAGCCGCGCCACCTGGGCCAGATAGTCGAAGTCCACGCCCTCGAGCGTGTCGCCGTATTCGATGCCGTTCTCGGTGCGCAGGTCCTGGTGCTGGCGGTCGTAGTTCTCGGCCCCCTCGGAGATGCGGACGGCGGGGAAGCCGGCGCGCAGCATCTCGACCTGGTCGCCGCCGCGGCCGAACCGGTCGGTGCGATAGATCATGTCGACGTCGAAATTGACCAGATAGCGGTCGGCGATCCCGTCGATGTAACGGGCCAGGTTGCGCGAGGAACTGTCGACCTCGCCGCCGTTGTAGCGACGCCGGTCGGCCTGGAGCGCGGTCTCGACCGTCTTGGTGCCCTCGGAGAAGACGCGGACCCGGGTGGTGTCGCGGATGCCCGACTGGCCTTCGGAATTGCCGACGATGTCGTTGTTGAGGTTCGCCTCGACCACCCAGCCCTGGGCCTTTGCATAGTCGGCCAGGATGCGGCCGCCGAACAGGCCCTGTTCCTCGCCGGACAGGACGGCATAGACCAGCGTGGCGTCGAACCGGTGATGCGACAGGACCCGGGCGGCTTCCAGCACGGCGGCCACGCCCGAGGCGTCGTCGTTGGCACCCGGTGCATCAGCGGTGAAGTTCATCACATCAGTGACGCGGCTGTCGATATGGCCCGAGATGATGATGACCCGGTTGGGATCGCCGCTTCCGCGCTGGATGGCGACCACATTGACGACCTCGGTCGGCGTCGGGACGCGCGGACCGGTCACCGTTTCGGCGGGCAGGGCGATCTCGAGACAGGTCCCGCAGTCGGCCGAGATGCGGCGGAACTCCCGCTCGGTCCAGCGGCGGGCGGCACCGATCCCGCGGGTCTCGGAGACTGTGTCCGACATCGTGTGACGGGTGCCGAACCCGACCAGGGCGGTGATGTCGGCCTGCATCCGGTCGGCCTCGACCTCGGACACGACGGTGTGGAGCAGCGGTTGTTCGACGGCGGCGGGCGTCTGGGCGTGAGCGACGGCGGGCAGGGCCAGCAGGGCGGCGAGGGCGATCAGGCGCATGGGCGACTCCGTGTTCGGCGGCAACCTAACCATATCCCTCTCCCGGCGGGAGAGGGCTTGAGCGTCCAGGAGCGAAGCGATTGGAAACGCGAAAGGGTGAGGGGTTGGCGATCATCGGTGAGGGCACGACCCTCACCCTTTCGGCCAGGACGCATCGCTAACGCTCTGCGGGCCTCAAGCCCTCTCCCACCGGGAGAGGGAGTAGAGGGAAGACAGGGCGGCAAGGGGGTCATTGCCAGCGTGGCGCGAAGCAGGCGACAACCGGGGCTCGATTGATCCACCGGGGCACCATGGTCACCACGCCGAACGCCAACACCCTGTTCTATGGCGACAACCTCGCCATCCTGCGCGAGAATGTGGCGGACGAGAGCGTGGACCTGATCTACCTGGACCCGCCGTTCAATTCGAACGCCAACTACAATGTCCTGTTTCGCGCGCCGGGCGGCGAGCAGTCGCAGAGCCAGATCGAGGCCTTCGAGGACACCTGGCACTGGAACGTGACGGCCGAGCGCGCCTATGCCGAGGTGCTGCAGTCGGGAAACTCGGACGCCGCCAATATGCTGGCGGCCATGCGGTCCTTCCTCGGGACCAACGACATGATGGCCTATCTGGCCATGATGGCGGTGCGGCTGATCGAACTGCACCGGGTGCTGAAGCCGACGGGGTCGCTCTATCTCCACTGCGACCCCACCGCGAGCCACTATCTGAAGCTGCTACTGGACGCGGTGTTCGGGCCGACGAACTACGCCAACGAGATCATCTGGCAACGTTCGACCGGCAAGAGCCTGATGACACGGCGCATGCCGACCAATCACGATGTCATCCTGTTTTACCATAAGACCTCGGATGCTTTCTGGAACGGGGACGCTTTGTTTGCCGCGTATGACCCCGAAAACCTTCCCGAAAAGACGCTCGAAAAATATGGGCAGATGGACGCTGATGGCCGTCGCTATCAGATGGACAATCTAATCAATCCCAATGCGAACAGACCTAATCTGACCTACGAGTTTCTTGGGGTCACACGCGTTTGGCGCTGGACGCGTGAGCGGATGCAAAAGGCCTATGAGGAGGGACTGGTAGTTCAGTCTGCACCTGGCCGGGTGCCGCGCTTCAAGCGATATCTCGACGAACAACGCGGCGTGCCGCTGGGCGACGTCTGGACCGACATCCCACCCATCAACTCCCAGGCCCAGGAACGCCTCGGCTACCCCACCCAGAAGCCCCTCGCCCTCCTCGAACGCATCCTCGCCGCCTCGTCGAACGAGGGCGACGTCGTCCTCGACCCCTTCTGCGGCTGCGGCACCACCGTCCATGCCGCCCAGAAGATGGGCCGCCGCTGGATCGGCATCGACGTCACCCACCTCGCGGTCGGCCTGATCCAGCGGCGGCTGCGCGACGCCTTCCCGATGGCCGAGTTCCAGGTTCTGGGCACCCCGCGCGACCTCGGGGCGGCGAAGGCTTTGTCGGACGCCGACAAGCATCAGTTCCAGCTCTGGGCCCTGTCGATGATCGACAACGCCGTCCCCTACAAGGGCGGGCGCAAGGGGGCCGACGGCGGGGTGGACGGGTTCGTCTATTTCCAGGTCCCGTCCGACGACGGCGCGGGGTCCAGGACCGTCACAGGCAAGGCCATCGTCTCGATCAAGGGCGGCGGCGTCACCGACAGTCACGTCAAGGACCTGATCACCACCATCGACCACGAGGGCGGCCAGATGGGCCTGTTCGTGACCCTGACCCCGCCGACCAAACCCATGGTCGCCCGCGCCGCCGCCGCCGGCTTCTACGAAGCGGGCGGGCGGACCTATCCCAAGGTCCAGATCCTGACCATCGAACAACTGTTCGACGGCAAGCGTCCGGAGATGCCGTGGCTCGATCCGTCGGTGTTCAAGAAGGCCAAGCGCGAGGCAGGGCCGGACAAGCAGGGGTCGCTGCTGTGATCGTCGGCCCGATGTTCGAGGGCGATGACTATGAGGAACTTCAGAGGCACCAACACGACGCCTATGGTCAGGGGCTATCGATCATCGTCAACGAGGCGAAGGCCAGGTTGCATCGCGCAGAAGCACTCGTCGGACCAACGCCCCTTGGCGATGAGGTCCGACTGGATCGGTTCGACCACCATGTGCTGCAGGATGCGCACGATTTCCTCGCCGCAATCTGGCGACTGGAAACCGGCCAGTTTCAGCCGCCCCTGCCACTGTCAGGTCTTCATGTGGAAGCGTTCGTGACCCAATGGCTGGAGTGGCTCCGAACAAGGGTGTCGGGCATGGAGGATCACCGCATGCGGGACGTGCTCTTGTTGGGCTACATGGACCCCGATCCCGACCACTCAGCCGAAGAGCGTCTGTTGTCGTCGCTTCACGATGAGCTGACGCTATCGGCTCGTTCGCGCGGCTTGCGTGTCACCACCGGACGCGGCCGACAGGAAGGATAGACCATGGCGGACATTGAGCTCTTCCGGATCGGATCAGGCGTCGAGAAGCTGCCGACACAAAGCCCGCAGGTCGAGCGGGCACTTCAGGTGCTGTTCGAAAAGAACCTTGAGGCGATCCTCGGCATCCGGTTTCTGGCGACCGAGTACAGCACGGGCGCTGTCCACGGCGGTCGCATCGACACGCTCGGCATCGACGAGGACGGCAGCCCGGTCATCATCGAGTACAAGCGACTGACCAATGAGAACGTCATCAATCAGGGCCTGTTCTACCTTGACTGGCTGATGGACCACAAAAAGGAGTTCCAGTGGCTGGTGCTGGACGTGCTCGGCAAGGAGGTCGCCGACAAGGTCGAATGGGCGGCCCCACGGCTGGTCTGCATCGCCGGGGATTTCACCAAATATGACGGCCACGCGGTCAAGCAGATCAATCGCAGCATCGAACTGATCCGCTATCGCCGCTTCGGTACGGACCTGCTGATGATCGAGTTGGTCCACAATCCGCGTGTGGCGGCGAAACCGTCTGTGGTCGAGGCGGCGCAACCAACCGCAGCACAGGGCGGCGTCCCGGCCAAGGACCCGTATCTCAGCCAGCGGATCGATTATCGTCTCGGCAATGCCTCGCCGGAGCTGCGGCAGTTGTGGGATTCGGTTTCAGACTTTCTGATGGGCCTCGGCGACGACGTGCAGATGAAGGAGGTGAAATTCTACGTCGCCTTCAAGCGCATCAAGAATTTCGTCTGCCTTGAGATCTATCCGCAGGCCAAGTCAGTCGCCGCCTATCTGAAACTGAACCCTGACACGGTGACAATCGAACCGGGGTTCACCCGCGACGTGCGCAAGGTCGGCCACTTTGGTACCGGCGACCTTGAAGTCAGCATGCGGACGCCCGCCGATTTCGCCAAGGCCCAGGCCCTGTTCCAGCGCGCCTACGACGAAAGCTGACCCCTCTCCCGGGGGGAGAGGGTGACGGAAGGTTAAACCAGTTGCCCGCAGACGAACGCCGCCTCACCCGCTTCCAGCAGCCCGGCCAGCACATCCTCGGCGTTCTCCGGCGCGACGATCAGGATGAAGCCGACGCCGCAGTTGAAGGTCCGGCGCATCTCGTGATCCGAGATGCCGCCCGTTTCGGCCAGCCACTGGAACACCGGCGGCACAGGCCAGGCGTTCCAGTCGAACTCGGCCGTCAGGCCCTCTGCGATACAGCGGGGCGGGTTCTCGATCAGACCGCCGCCGGTGATGTGGGCCGCGCCCTTGATCAGGCCCGCCTTCATCAGCGGCAGGACCGGCTTCACATAGATGCGGGTCGGCTCCATCAGGGCCTGGGCCAGCGAGCGGTCCTGCGCGAAGGGCGCGTCGTCGCCCCAGGCCAGACCCGAACGCTCGACCACCTTGCGGATCAGCGAATAGCCGTTGGAGTGCGGGCCTGAGGACGCCAGGCCGATGATCAGGTCGCCTGTGTTCTGCAGGTCCAGCCGGGGCAGGGCGTGGCCGCGCTCCACGGCACCCAGCGAGAAGCCGGCCAGGTCGTAGTCGCCGCCCGAATACATGCCCGGCATCTCGGCCGTCTCACCGCCGACCAGGGCGGCGCCGGCCTGACGGCAGCCCTCGGCGATGCCCGAGACCACCCGGCGCGCCGCGTCGATCTCCAGCTTGCCGGTGGCGTAATAGTCGAGGAACAGCAGCGGCTCGGCGCCCTGGGCCAGCAGGTCGTTGACGCACATGGCCACCAGATCGATGCCGACGCCGTCATGACGGCCCGTTTCGATGGCGATCTTCAGCTTGGTGCCGACGCCGTCGGTGGTGGCGACGATCAGGGGATCGACGAAACCGGCCGCCTTGAGGTCGAACAGGGCCCCGAATCCGCCCAGGGACGGCTCCGAACCCGGACGTGCCGTGGACTTCGCCAGCGGCTTGATATGCTCGACCAGCATGTCGCCGGCGTCGATATCCACGCCCGCATCGGCGTAGGTCAGGCCGTTCGGCAATGGGTCTTTATTGTCGCTCATCGCTCACGGGCCTGGAATCGGTGCGGAAATATGGTTGCGGCTCTTGCCACGACCGCGTCGCGGGGGGCTATAGCATTTCAATGACGCCGATCACCACCACTGACGCTCTGGCTGCCTTCTGCGCCGCCGTCGCCGAAGCTCCGTTTATCGCCGTGGACACCGAGTTCATGCGGGAGACGACCTACTGGCCCAAGCTGTGCCTGATCCAGGCCGCTACGCCCGAGCATGAGGCCATCATCGATCCCCAGGCCGAGGGGCTGGATCTGGAGCCGTTCCTGGACATCCTGCGCGATCCGAAGATCGTGAAGGTCTTCCATGCCGCGCGTCAGGACACGGAAATCTTCGTCAAGCTGGGCGCCATGCCCCGGCCGATGTTCGACACCCAGGTCGCCGCCATGGCCGCCGGGTTCGGCGATCAGGTCGCCTATGACGGGCTGGTCCGTCAGATGCTGCGCATCGACCTGGACAAGGGCAGCCGGTTCACCGACTGGTCGCGCCGGCCGTTGTCGGACGCCCAGCTGGTCTATGCGATCGGCGACGTGACCCATCTGGCGGCGCTCTATCCGAAACTGCGCGACCGGCTGAACAAGGACGGACGGCTGGACTGGGTCACCCAGGAGATGGAGGATCTGGTCGATCCGGCCCTCTACGACACCGATCCGGAGAAGGCCTGGAAGCGGCTGAAGCCCAAGAAGTACAACGCGAAATACCTCGCCGCCTTCAAGGCGACGGCGGTGTGGCGCGAGCGAGCGGCCCAGGATCGCGACCAGCCGCGCGGCCGCATCCTGAAAGACGAGGCCATCGACGAGATCGCGACCCAGACCCCGATGGACGTCGAGGCCTTCAACCGCCTGCGTTCCGTGCCCAAGGGGTTCGGTGGTTCGCGTCTCGGCCTTGAGCTGACCGAGGAACTGAAGCGGGTCATGGCGGACCCGGAGGCGCACGCGCCCAAGCTCGATCGTCCGGCCCACAACCAGCCGGCACCGCCGTCGGTGGTCGAACTCCTGAAGGTTCTGCTGAAGGCCAAGAGCGACAATGCCGGCGTGGCATCCAAGCTGATCGCGAATGTCGCCGACCTCGAACGAATCGCCATCGACGACAACGCTCCGGTCGAGGCCCTGACCGGCTGGCGGCGTCAGCTGTTCGGCGAGGACGCTCTGAAGCTCAAGCGTGGCGAGATCGCCCTGGTCCTCAACGGTGCCCGCGTCGAGGTCGTCGAGATCGAGTAGACGTTACGGCTGTACCGCCGGCTGCCACAGCTCAATCGGGTTGCCCTCGGGGTCGTGGATCCGGGCGAACTGACCGACCTCCGGCATGGTGTCCCACTCCGGTTTGGTGATGACCTCGATCCCGGCGGCCGCCAGACCGGCCTTCAGCCCGTCCAGATCGTCGACCCGCAGGTTCATCATCCACTGTTTGTCGTCCGCGAAATAGTCGGTGTCCGCCTTGAACGGCGAGAAGACGGTCGGCCCCGCCTCCTGATCCCAGACGTAGACGCCCTCGGGCGCGCCCACACCGAGATGCTCCAGATACCAGGCCGCGAGGGCCTTCGGGTCCGTGGAGCGGAAAAAGAACCCGCCGATGCCCGTGACAGCCATGGTCGTCTCCCTGTGACGGCGCACGATGGGCCCGGTCGCGTCAGATTTCCAGCCTCAGCCCCATCGCCTCGGCCAGGGCCTTGGCCCGGCGCCGCGTCTGCTCGCCCAGAAGAACGTCGGCATAGCCCGGCGATGCGGTCAGCCTCAGGGCCCCATTCGTCACAGTGACCGAGGCATTGGCCAGCAACTGCGGCGAACGTCCCGAAAGGTCGCAGCCCAGCCGCATGGCCAGACCCAGGGCCCGGGCGCTGGCGCGGGCGTCGTCGCTGAGAAGCCGGTCGACGATAGTCGCCGCGGGGGTGGAGGCTCCGCCGCCGTAGCGGCCGTTCAGGGCGCAGGCCAGCCAGACCCGCTCCGAATGGGTCTGGCCGGGGATCGGCGCGCGCAGGACCTGGGCGAATACCAGTTCCAGCCGGTGATCGGGATGCAGCCGCGCGCCGAGGTCCGCCAGCCGACAGGCGGCTGCGGCCAGTACGGCGTCGCGCTCGCGGCCGAAAGCCTCGGGCAGGGCGGCGATGACATCGCCCAGCCAGGCGTTGAGCGCAGCGGGCATGGCCGGAGAGATCCCCTGGCGTGCGCCCAGGGCGGCAGCGCCGGCGATCAGCGGATCCGCCGGCACCTCGTCCTGATCCAGCGTCTCGTAGAGCAGGCCCTCGCGCAGGCCCCAGGCGGAGAAGGTGATGGTCTTCAGGCCCAGGGTGTCGATCAGACCCTCAAGCACCAGGGCGGCATAGGGGAGCGTCTCTGCGCGCCGTTTGGATATGCCTGGCAGGCGGTCGAGCGAGGCCCGGGATTGCTGCGCCACCAGCCGGGCGACGCCGCGCGCGTCCTCGGCGCTCATCGTGTACTGGTGTACGATGCGGAGCGGATAGTCGCTCATCTCCATGTGCAACTGGGCCAGCGAGCGCCAGCCGCCTCCGACGGCGTGCAGTTCGCTCGCCGAAAACTGCGTCGCCGCCGGCTTCAGGCGGTGCGCGATCGCGGCGCGCAGCCGTCCGGCGTCGAACCCCCCGGGATCCGCCAGGCTGAACGGCCCGAGCGGCAATGTGATGCCGGACGACGCCATCCCGTCCCCGACCTTGATCAGCTCCAGGCTCGACCCGCCCATGTCGGCGGCGACGCCGGTCGAGCGTGGCTCTCCGGCCAGCACGCCGAGCGCGGCGTATCTGGCCTCTTCCTCCCCGGTCAGGACGCGGACGTGCAGGCCCGTGGTGGCGGCCACGCGGTCGCAGAAGTCCTGACCGTCCCGGGCTTCACGCACGGCGGCGGTGGCGGCGACGAAGGTGTAGGTGGGCCGAACCCCCTCCAGTACCGCGGCGAAACGACGGAGGGTCGTCATCGCCATCTCGACGCCCGCTGGTGACAGCCTGCCGGTTTCGGGCAGGTCGCGACCGAGGCCGGCCAGGACCTTTTCGTTGAACACGGTCCAGATAGCGCGGCCTTCCAGCCGATACAGCACCATACGGATGGAGTTCGACCCTATGTCGATCACCGCCGCCTCGCGCGGCGTCCCGTAGAGTTCGCTCACTGACCGGGCCGATCGTAGCGCAGCGCTTCCGGCCGGGTCTTCACCTTGCGGCCCCGGCCCGAAAGGCTGGGGTTGGTCATGAAATACTGGTGCGCCGAGAAGGGCCGCGCCGGATCGGCGGGAGCGACGCGGGTGTAGCCGCCGTCCGGTCCCAGGGTCCAGCTCTGGGCGTCGTCCTTCAGGTTGGCGACCATGATCTGGTCCAGAACCTGATCGTGGACCGTGGCGTTGGTCACCGGCGTCATGATCTCGACCCGGCGGTCGAGGTTGCGCGTCATCCAGTCGGCCGACGAGATAAACACTTTCGCCTTGTCGTGCGGCAGTTCCTTGCCGTTGGCGAAACAGATGATCCGGCTATGCTCCAGGAAGCGGCCGACGATCGACTTGACCCGGATGTTCTCCGACAGGCCCGGCACCCCGGGACGCAGGCAGCAGATGCCGCGCACGACCAGCTCGATGCGCACGCCCCACTGGCTGGCGCGGTAGAGGGCGTCGATGATCTCGGGATCGACCAGGGCGTTGAGCTTGACCCAGATGGCCGCCGGCTTGCCCTTGACCGCCGCCGACATCTCCTTGCCGATCAGCTCGATCAGCGTCGCCTTCATGTTGAGCGGAGAGACGACCAGCGCCTCCAGATCCTCGGGCTGGGCATAGCCGGTGATGTAGTTGAACACCCGCGAGGCATCGCGCGCCAGGACCGGGTCCGAGCTGAACAGGCTGAGGTCGGTGTAAACCTTGGCCGTGATCGGGTGATAATTGCCGGTGCCGAAGTGACAGTAGGTCTTCAGCGCGTCGCCCTCGCGACGGACGACAACGCTGAGCTTGGCGTGGGTCTTGTACTCGACGAAACCGAAGACGACGTGGACGCCGGCCCGCTCCATGGCGCGGGCCCAGCGCAGGTTGGCCTCCTCGTCGAACCGCGCCTTGATCTCGACCAGGGCCACGACGTTCTTGCCGTTCTCGGCCGCCTCGATCAGGGCCGCGACGATCGGGCTGTCCTTGGAGGTGCGGTAGAGCGTCTGTTTGATGGCGATGACGTTGGGGTCGCGCGCCGCCTGACGCAGGAACTGCACGACGACGTCGAAACTCTCGAACGGGTGGTGGATCAGGATGTCCTTCTCGCGCACCGCGGCGAAGACGTCACCGCCCTGATCGCGGACCCGCTCCGGATAGCGGGGCTCATAGCCGGGGAACTTCAGGTCCGGGTGGCCCGAGGGAATCAGTTCGCCCAGCTGCGCCAGACCCAGCATGCCGGCGACCAGCACAACGTCCTGCGGCGAGGCTTCCAGTTCTCCGACGATGAACTCGCGCAGATCGGCGGGCATGGACGCCTCGATCTTCACCCGCACCACCGAACCCAGGCGACGCTGTTTCAGCGCCTCCTCGAACTCGAGCACCAGATCCTCGGCCTCTTCCTCGATCTCGATGTCACTGTCGCGGATCAGGCGCAGCACGCCCTTCTCCAGCACCTCGTGGCCGGGGAACAGGTGTTCGATGAACAGCAGCAGGACGTTTTCGAGCGAGATGAACCGTCTGCGCCCCTTCACCGACCGCCCGTCGCCGGTCAGTTCCCAGAAGCGCCGCACCTGGGTCGGCACGGGGACAAGGGCATAGAGGGTCTTGTTATCCCGTTCGCGACGCAGCTTCAGCGCGAGCGAGAAGCCCAGGTTGGGCAGGAAGGGGAAGGGATGCGCCGGGTCGATGGCCAGCGGCGTCAGCACGGCGAACAGTTGGTTCAGGAACTCCGGCTCCAGCCGATCCTTGTCGGTCTTGGTGATTCTGGCCGGATCGACGACCTCGATCCCGGCGCCGGTCAGTTCCTTGCGGAGTTGACGCCAGCGTTTCTGCTGTTCGGCCATCAGCTCGCCGGCGGCGATATTGACCTTCTCCAGCTGTTCGGCGGCGGTCAGGCCGTCGGCCGACAGAACCCGAACCCGCTCGCGAACCTGGCCCTTCAGGCCGGCCACCCGGGTCATGAAGAACTCGTCGAGATTGTTGGCCGAGATCGACAGGAACCGCAGCCGTTCCAGCAACGGGTGGCTGGGGTTCGCCGCCTCTTCCAGAACCCGGGCGTTGAAGGCCAGCCAGCTGATCTCGCGATTGAAGAACCGCGCAGGCGAGGCCATCAGGTCCTCGTCCAGGTGCAACTGGGGCGCTCGTGAAGAGGGGACTTCCTCGCCCCGGGTGGCGTCGGATATGGCGGCGTCGGACATGAGCCGGTTGTGGGGCGCGATTGTTACGGCTGCAACCCTTCCCATAACTCTCCGTCATCCCCGTCCCCCTTAACCTCCGTCATCCTCGCCCCCACCCTCCGTCATCCTTGGACGAGCGCAGCGAAGATCCGAGGACCCAGCTGCACAGGCTCCAACGCAACGCCGACGTCAACACGGCGCGGCTGGGTCCTCGGGTTCGCTTCGCGCCCCAAGGATGACGTAGGTTAAGGGGGAGGGCGGATGACGGAGCCAGGAAGGGCAGGCGTTCAATCCTCGTACCAACCGTCCGACAGGTCCCGCCACTCGGGGTTCTCGTTCTCGATCAGGTCGAGCTTCCACTTCCGCAGCCAGTGCTTGATCTGTTTCTCCCGCTTGATGGCGGCGATGACGGTCTGGGACGTCTCGTACCAGACCAGGGTCCTGCACCGATGATCCGCAGTGAAGCCATCATGATCGCCGCGCTTGTGCTGGAGCACGCGCTTGGGAAGATAGGTCGCCATCCCCGTGTAGATCGTGCCGTTGCGCCCGCTGGCCATGATGTAGGTCGCGATGAACTGACGGTGCGTCTCTCGTTCGAGCATTGGCTTACCCACCCCTTCGTCATCCTTGGGGCGCACAGCGAACCCGAGGACCCCGCCGCACGATGCATAACTCAGAGTGGTATCGTCAAACGCCGCCCGGCTGGATCCTCGGATCTCCGCTACGCTTCGTCCGGGGATGACGTAGATATGAGGTCGAGAACCTCGCGCGCCAGCGCCCGGTTTACCGGTCGATGCTCGGCGTCCAGGCGCTCCACGACGGTTGCAGCAGCAGCAGCGGACCGGTCGATCCGCATCACCAGATAGTCGATCACCCCGTCTCCGGGCGTGATGCTGCGCTCGGCGAACCGGGCGTTGAGGATGGCCGACAATACCGCGTCGTCGGGCGCCTCCATCGCGATCACGCGCACGGCGTCGAGGCGCGAACGCAGGTCCGGCACGGCGACCTGCCAGCGACGGGGAGAGGGCCGCGACACCATCAACAGGGCACCGCCGTCCTGCTGGGCCAGGTTGATCAGGTGGAACAGGGTCTCGTCATCGGCCTCCTCGGCGATGTCGAGCAGGACGGGCCGACCTTCCAGCTCCCGCGGATCGGCCAGGGCGGCCTCGGCACCGTTCAGGGGGATGGCGCCGATCCGTTCGGCCCAGACGGCGGCCAGATGGCTCTTGCCGCATCCGGCGGGGCCGCAGATGGCCATGACCTGTCCCGCGCTGTCCGGCCAGGCGGCCAGGGCGTCGACGGCATAGGCGTTGGAGGCCGAGCGCACGAAGGCCGTCGCGCCGTGAGGTGCCTCCCGGGTCAGGGGCAGCCTGAGCTGTTCGCGATGGGGACGGCGCGCTGACATGGGGTCACCATAGCAGATCGGCCGGATTGTCCTGATACGGGATCACGATGCGACGGGGACAGACGATCGGCCCCTGTGGACCGCTGCGACCGCTTCTGACGTTGCACAAATAAAGTCATGTGACGCGGAAATGGCCGTCCCGTCCCGCCGGGCGGCCTTGCCGGAGCCCTGACGCGTCCTGGTGTCGTATCGGGTTAGACTATCGGAGAGTCCGGCCAGGAGGCGTTCGCGCCTGACCATCCGGACTCGGCGGACTCGGCGGACAGTGTTTTCGAGTCCGCCGCCACGGCCCGATCCGACCGCCGACCTTGACTTTCGGGGGCGCGGATGCGCCTTACGCCGCTTCCAATTCCCGCCGTTTTGCGGCCGATTCAGACGATTTCCTCATGCACGCCTATCGCTCCCACACCTGCGGTGCCCTCCGGTCCTCGGACGCGGGCTCCAATGTGCGCCTGTCCGGCTGGGTACACCGCAAGCGCGACCACGGCGGCCTGCTGTTCATCGACCTGCGCGACCACTACGGCCTGACCCAGCTGGTCTTCCACCCGGAGACCCCGGGCTTCGCCGCCGTCGAGCGTGTGCGCGCCGAGAGCGTGATCCGCGTCGACGGTGAAGTGGTCGCCCGCGACGCCTCCGTGATCAATGCAAGCCTGCCGACCGGCGAGATCGAACTGCGCGTCTCGGGCGTCGAGGTCCTGTCCGAGGCCGCCGAACTGCCGCTGCCGGTCTTCGGCGAGCCTGAGTACCCTGAGGAAATCCGCCTCAAGCACCGCTACCTCGATCTGCGCCGCGAGACCCTGCACAAGAACATCGTTCTGCGCTCGCGGGTGATCTCGTCGATCCGCCAGCGTATGGTCGGTCAGGGCTTCCTGGAGTACCAGACGCCGATCCTGACGGCTTCGTCGCCGGAAGGCGCGCGTGACTTCCTGGTGCCGTCGCGTCTGCACCCGGGCAAGTTCTACGCCCTGCCGCAGGCCCCGCAGCAGTTCAAACAGCTGCTGATGGTCTCGGGCTTCGACCGCTATTTCCAGATCGCCCCCTGCTTCCGGGATGAGGACCTGCGCGCCGACCGGTCACTGGAGTTCTACCAACTCGACGTCGAGATGAGCTTCGTCACCCAGGAGGATGTTTTCGCGGCGATCGAGCCCGTCATGCACGGGGTGTTCGAGGAGTTTGCTGACGGCAAGCCTGTCTCGCCGATCGACGGCGCCCATACCTTCACCAACGACTTCGGCCAGACGTTCGAGCACGCCGGCTTCGAGCGCCTGACCTACGCACAGTCGATGAAGTGGTACGGCACCGACAAGCCCGACACCCGTAACCCGATCAAGATGCAGGACGTTTCGGAGCATTTCCGCGACGGCGGCTTCGGCCTGTTCAACAAGATCCTCGCCGCCGACGAGAAGAACGCCGTCTGGGCCATCCCGGCCCCGACCGGCGGCTCGCGCGCCTTCTGCGACCGCATGAATTCCTGGGCCCAGGGCGAAGGCCAGCCGGGCCTCGGCTATATCTTCTGGTCGGATGACAACAACGCCTGGGGCGGCCCGATCGCCAAGAACCTGGGCGAGGCCACCGACGCACTGATGACCGCGCTGGGTCTCGGCAAGGGCGACGCCGCCTTCTTCGCCGCCGGCTTGCCGTCAGTGTTCGCCAAGTTCGCCGGTCTGGCCCGCACCCGCGTCGCCACCGAGCTGAAGCTGGTCGACGAAGAGCAGTTCAAATTCTGCTGGATCGTCGACTTCCCGATGTTCGAATGGTCCGAGGAAGAGAAGAAGGTCGACTTCTCGCACAATCCCTTCTCGATGCCGCAGGGCGGGCTCGAGGCGTTGGAAGGCCAGGACCCCCTGACCATCCGCGCCTATCAGTACGATATCGTCTGCAACGGCTATGAGCTGTGTTCGGGCGCGATCCGGAACCACAAGGCCGAGATCATGCTCAAGGCCTTCGAGATCGCCGGCTACGACGCCTCGGTGGTCGAGGAGCAGTTCGGCGGCATGCTGAACGCCTTCCGCTACGGCGCGCCGCCGCACGGCGGTCTGGCCCCCGGCATCGACCGCATCGTCATGCTGCTGGCCAACCAGGTCGCGATCCGGGAAGTCATCGCCTTCCCGTTGAACCAGCAGGGCCAGGATCTGCTGATGAGCGCGCCGGCCGAGGCTCAGGAGCGCCAGTACAAGGAACTGCACATCCGCCCCAGCCTTCCGCTGAAGTAACCCCGCCGCTCAAACAGGGGCCGGGTCGACGGCGGTCGCGGTCAGTGGCGGTCGGCGCTGGCGAAGTCACGGCGCGGTGACGGCGCGGCCGGTGGCGCGGGCAGAGCCGGGGGTGCCGGCATCCGGATCATGCCCCGCGTGCCGCAGGACCGGACGCTGAGCCCGCGCGGCAGACGTGTCGAGGAGTCGCCGCAGGCCTGGGAGATCTGGGTCTGGGTCAGGCCCGCGGCCCCCGACAGGTCGGCGCCCCGGATATCGGTGCGGCGTAGCGAGGCGTCGGTGAAGACGGCCCTGCCGAAGGTCGCCTGGGCCAGGCGGGCACCGTCCAGTTGGGCGTTGCTGAAGTTGGCGGCACTGAAGTCGCCGCCGGCCATGTTGGCCGCGTTCAATTCGGCGTTGGCGAAGGAGGCACCGCGCGCACTGACATTGGCCAATGTGGTGCCGAAAAGCTCTGTGTTCGACAGATTGGCACCTGAAAGGACCGCGCCGTTCATATTGGCGCCCATCAGTTCCGTCCCTGACAGGTTGGCCCGGCTCAGGTCCGCCCGGCTGAAAACAGCGCCCTGGGCTTCCGCGCCGCTGATGTTGGCGTCGCGGAAGGCCGCCCCGCTGAAGTTCGATCCCTGGAGTTCGGCACCGGCCATGTTGGCGCGGCTGAAGTCGCTGCCCGAGAAGTTCGAGCCGACCAGTTCGGCGCCGCGCAGGTCCGCGCCGATCAGGGTCGCACTGGTGAAGGTGGCTCCCGTGAAGGTCGCGCCGGCCAGGTTGCGGCCTGACAGTTCGCAGCGGTTGCAGGTTCCGCCCAGCGAAATCATCCGCGTCACGTCGGGTTCCTGGATCGACAGCCTGACCTCGGCCGCAGCCGGAGCCGCGAGCGCCGAGAGGCCGGCCAACAGCGCCAGCGCGGGCAGGGTGGCGGAGAGGCGGCGGGAAAGAGTCATCGTCTGTTTCACGCCACCTAGATGATCCCTGATCACCGGAAACCCTACTTAAATCGCGGTAAGACTGGAGGTCGTCAGCAGGCAGGAATGCGCAGGCTTCCGGGCAGGGTGGTCGCGGCGTCGCCGCAAGCCCGGTTGAGCTGGCCCTGGGTCAGGCCCGTCGAGCGCGCCAGTTGAGCCCCGGAGAAGTTGGTCCCGGCCAGGGTCGCGCCCGAAAAGCTGGAGCCTTCGAGGTAGGCGCCGACGAAGCTGGCGTTGGTCAGATCGGCCCTGTTGAAATTCGAGCTGGAGAAGACGGCGCCATAGGCCTCGACGTCACGCAGATCGGCACCGGAGAACCGGGTGCGGTTCATCACCGCCAGGCTGAGGTCGGCCTGGCGCAGTCGCGAGCCGCCCAGGTTCAGGCCGCGCGCCTCCAGACCCGAGAAATCGCCCTGGAACAGGTTGCAGCCGGAACAGCTGGCACCACCGCGCACACGGGCGATCTGACCCGCGTTCTGGGCCATGGAAGGGGCGGATACAGCGCATGAGAGAACGATGGCGAGGATCAGGCGATGCAAGACGATACTCCGAAGCTGGCCAGCCAGCAGCAGTCAGGCGTCATAGTCTAGGGCACAGGGTTTACGATCTCCTGAACCGGCGCCGCCATCCCGGCGAGGACGGCGCGAAACCCGTCGGACAGGGGCCGCGAGACGCCGTCCACGGCCCGCACATAGGTCAGGGCGACCTCGACCAGGGTCTGGTCGTCGCGGGTGACATCGACCCGGATCGCATAGCTGGATCGGCCCAGTCGGGTCATCCCGACACGCAGATCGAGCCGGTCGTCGAACCGGGCCGAGGCACGAAAGGTCGCGTGGGCGTCGACGACGTAGCTCTGGCCCATGTCGCTTTCGGGGTCGCTTGGGACGCCGGCGGCGCGGAAGAACTCGAGCACGGCGACGTCCGCAAAGACGAGATAGTTGGGATTGAAGACGACACCCTGGGCGTCGACCTCGCTCCAGCGGACACGCAGGGGATGGCTGAAGGCGGACATTTCAGCCCCGCATCTGGGGCGCGATCCCGCAGGTGTCGCAGATCCAGGCCCCGCCGCGCTGCTGAAGGGTGAAGTCGCCGCAGGCAGGGCAGGCGTCAGCCTCACCGTGATCACCGCTTCGGCCCGACGTTTCGGCCTTCCGGCCGAACGGCAGGACCACGAGATTGTCCGGCGTGGCACCCCGGGCGAATCCCTTCGAGATGAACCGGGCGGCGGGGACCAGTTCGTCGGCCTTGCCCGAACCGAGGCCATCGGCGTCCAGCGGCTCCGCGTCGGCGTTGGCCAGTTCGTGGCGGTCGAGATAGGACACGCCCAGTTCGCGGAAGATGTAGTCCAGAATCGAGGTCGCGGATCCGATGGAGTCGTTGCCCGTGACCCGCCCTGCAGGCTCGAACCGGGTCAGCAGGAAGGCGTCCACGAACTCGTCCAGCGGCACGCCGTATTGCAGGCCGATGGAGATCGCGATGGCGAAATTGTTCATCAGGCTGCGGAAGGCGGCACCTTCCTTGTGCATGTCGATGAAGATCTCGCCGAGCTCGCCGTCCTCGTATTCGCCCGTGTGGATATACACCTTGTGGCCCCCGACAGCGGCCTTCTGGATGTAGCCCTTGCGGCGGTCGGGCAGTTTGCGGCGGGTGCGGACGCGCTCGACGACGCGTTCGACGACGCGCTCTGTCGTCGCCGGGCGTGGCTGCGGCGCGGGCTCCGGCGCGCGCCGGGCGGGCTCGAAATCCGGAAGATGAAGCAGAGGCTGGTTGGAGGCCTGACGGCGCGACAGCCGAATCGCACGACGGCCTTCAGACGCGGCCTGGGTCAGCATGGCCATGGCCGCGCCGATCCCTGCCCGGCTGGGCAGTTCGACGGAGGTCATGTCCGCGACATCGCTGAACGTCTCGGCTGCACGGGTCAGGCTGGCTGAGGCGAGCGCCAGGTCGGCGAGAATGGTCTTCAGCCTCAGCGGCGCGCTGGGCCAGGCGGACAGGTCGCGGTGGCCGAACACATGATCCGTCGCGGCGGCGATCTCTTCCGGGGAGGCCAGCAGGGCCAGCAGTCCGCTATGGCCCACGGTCTCCTGATCGAAGCCGAGGACGTCACGGATGAACCCGGCCTCAAGGACAGGGGCGAAGGCCTCTTCCAGCCGCTCGACATGGGCCAGAGCCTTCTCGACTGCCTCCAGTTCCAGTTCGGTGAAGCCTTTTGCCGCGAGTTCGGCATGACCGAGCGCGGGCGAGTCCATCAGTGTGCGCCGGCCCAGCAGCCAGCGTTCGGCACCCTCGACATCGCCGCCCTGGGCCGTGATGGCGGCGGCCAGCGTCGGGTGCAGGCGACGCACCATGTCGCCGTCCCGGGTCTGGAAGACTTCGATGCCGGAGAGCGCAGCGACGCCGAGTCGCAGATCCCGTTCAGAGTCGGCCCCGAGGGTCGCGATCAGACATTGCCGTCGACCTGATGTGCTGGCGGCGGCGTGGGCCTGGGCGGTTCGCAGGGCGGCCGCCCGCCCAAGCTCGCTCGTCAGGTCGGCGAGGCGGGCCTCGCGCGTCTCCAGGGCGGCCAGGACGGCTTCGGCTGCGACGGGCCAGTCGGCGGCCGGGCGGAGCGTTTCTGCCAGTTCGCTCGACGCGAGGGAGGCCGCCGCCGCGAACAGGCCGGATGCGGCGGCGAATTCGGTCTCGCTGATCGCCCCGTCGGCTTGGGCGACCAGCCAGTCGAGACCGCTTGCCAGCGTCAGAACCACCGGACGCACCGCATGCCGCCGACGCGCCAGCCGCCCGTCCGGGGCGAAGCCGCAGGCGACCTCGATCTCCAGCGCCGTCGTCCACAGCCGGGCGAGCAGGTCGAGGGCCTCGACCATGTCGGGCAGGGTTGCTGCCACGGCGGGGAGCGCAATGGCGCAGCCCGGCGCGATGGCGAGATCCGCAGCGGCCTCTGCATCGCGAACGGAAAAGGCCACGACCAGGTCGTCGGCCAGGCATCCGTCGGCGGCGGCCCTAAGGGGGGCATCCATTGGCGAGGCAGGATCGGCGACGGCGACAACCCGTATCTGCTTCAGCGGCTCGGGCTCCGGCGCGGAGAAGACCCGTCCCGCGATGGCGTCCAGAATGGCCGTGTCGTCGGCACCGGCCCGACGAGCGGCGAGGGCGGCGCGGCCGAGAGCAGGATTGGCGGCAGGGTCAGCGCACACCGGGGTCGGGCCTTCACAGCGCCTGACTGCGTCTGTCACCGCGCGCAGGGTGCGGGTGACGCCGGACAGGGCATGGGCGGTCACACGCGCCGTGCGTCGCCGCGCCGTGTCGCTTTCGAATCGGGCGCGAACACCGGCGTCGCCGAGATCGAAGACGGTCGCGTTGCGCGAGGGGCCGGCCTGGTCATCGGCCGCCGGCGGCGTCCGTGCGCCTTCCAGCAAGACCACCGACGGCGCGGCGAGACCCAAAAGTACGCTGGCGACCAGTTCAGAGGCGAAGGTCTCGGCATCCGGCGCGGACGGGAACACTCCCGTCGAGCGGCCCCACGCCGCAAGACGGGCGGCCCAGCGGTCGAGTGCGCCGTCCAGGACGGGAGGTCCAGCGGCCGCAGTTCGGGAGGGCGCGCCTTCCAGACGAGGCCAGTCGTCGGGTGACTGATCGTGCCAGTCCAGCCACGCTTCCACCCGCGCGTCGCTCCAGCCGGCCGGCGCCATCACGCGGATGACGCGGTCAGCCCGCTCGATCTCGCGCGCTTCGCACACGACGGAGGCGGAAAGGTCGGTCAGGAAGGGGGTGAAGCGCATACGCAGGCCCGAACAGGATCGTTTCGTCAGCCTAGGGCGGTCCGCGCTATCGCCGCAATAGATGTAGCGGTCAGACGACGGGTTACCCCCAAGATGTTGCTGGAGACGATTTGGGCGGGACGCTGGACGCGGAGGCGGCCGGTTTCTATGATCGACGAAGTGGATCGGGCCTCCCGCCGATCCGAATCTGGACTGGAATCGCCTCGTGCTCGGCAGAATCTTCGGTTGGACGTCCGGCGCGACGATCGGCACCCTCTTCACCATCGCCAAACGCGGCGAGTTGATCGGGACCGACGAGAACGGCAACCGCTATTACCAGTCGCGGGACAACGTCAGCTACGACGGCCGCAAGCGCCGCTGGGTTGTCTACGAAGGCTATGCCGAGGCGTCGAAGGTGACGCCCGACTGGCACGGTTGGCTGCATTACACCTTCGATGAGCCCCCGACCGAGGCTCCGCTGCCGCGCCGTCACTGGGAGCTGGATCACCGTCCCAACATGACCGGCACGCCGCTGGCCTGGCATCCGCAAGGCTCGCTGTTGGCCGAGGGCGTGCGCCCGGCGGCCACCGGCGACTACGAGGCCTGGAAGCCCGAATGAACGGTGCCCGCATCCTGCTGATCGGCACGGCGGCCGTCGGGCTGGCCGTGTCCGGCGGCGTGGTCGCCGGCGGCTGGCAGAACGCGCCGGCCCAGGACGCGACCCCGGCTGCCGACACGATCGGCGACGCCCTGCGGGCCGACCCGACGCAGGAGGCCGCTCCGGCTGCAGATCCAGCGCCGGCCGTGCCCATCGCCATCACGCCTCCCCCTCCGGTCGAGATCGCCACGGCCGCTCTGGAAGAGGACAACGCCGACGAACAGGCCGGCGATGAGGATGCGGAGGACAAGGACGCGGACGATGCCGAGTCCGGGGAGGACAAGGCCAAACGCCTCGCCGCCGACACGCCTGTCCCGCGTCAGCGTCGTCGGGTCGCCATCATCGAGGCGATCGACAAGATCACCGCAGAGAGCATGCGGTTCGAGGTCGAGGTCGGCGGACGGCCTGTGCGCTTCAACCAGTCACTGATCTTCACCGCCCGCGCCTGCGAGGTCTCGGCCGAGAATGAACTGGTCGATGACGCCATCGCCTATATCGATGTGACGTTGCAGCCGAAGGCGGCGGGCGCTGCTCCGCGCCAGATCTTCCGGGGCTGGATGTTCTCGTCGACTCCGGCGCTAAGCGGGCTGCAGCATCCGATCTATGACGCCTGGGTCGTGGGCTGCAAGGCATAGGTCACGGCCTCCGCGCCTGAGAGCGGGCGGGTGAACGCTGCCTGGTCCGGTATCGCTTCGAGTGCGACAGCCAGACGCTTCAGATAGGTGCGCTGCGGGATCTCAACCAGTCCGAACTGGTCCAGATGCGGCGTGCGGAACTGGGCGTCGAGCAGACGCCATCCGCCGAGCCGCAGACGGGCCACCAGATGGGCCAGGGCGACCTTGGACGCGTCTGTGGCCCGGCTGAACATGCTCTCGCCGAAGAAGGCTCCGCCCAGGGTCACCCCATAGAGGCCGCCGACCAGCACCTCATCGCGCCAGCATTCGATGCTGTGGGCGTGGCCCCGCAGGTGCAGGTCCAGATAGAGGCCCATGATCGGGTCGTTGATCCAGGTCTCTTCACGACCCGGTCCAAAAGCGGCACAGGCATGCAGGACGGCGTCGAACGCCGTGTCCACACGCACGACGAACGGTTCGCTCCGGATCGTGCGGCGCAGGCGGGTGGGGATATGGAATCCGCCGAGCGGAATGACGCCCCGCTGTTCCGGCTCGACGAGATAGACGCGCGGGTCGTCCCGGTCCTCGCCCATCGGAAAGACGCCGTGGGCGTAGCACTGTAACAGGGCGTGGGCGTCGAACGGGTCCGGCGGCGAAAAGGCGCTGGCCGCCGGATCCGCCACGTCAGGCGTCTGTCTTTTGACGCCTGGCCCAGTTTTCCAGCCAATGGATGTCGTAGTCGCCCGACAGGATGTCCGGCTCCTGCAGCAGCTTCTGGAACAGCGGGATGGTGGTGTCGATGCCGCCGATGACCATCTCGTTCAGACTGCGCTTCAGGCGGGCGACGCACTCGGCGCGATCGCGGCCGTGGACGATCAGCTTGCCGATCAGGCTGTCGTAGTAGGGCGGGATCGAATAGCCGGCGAAGATGGCGCTATCCAGCCGCACGCCCAGGCCGCCGGGGGCGTGGAAGTCGGTCACCGTCCCTGGCGAGGGGGCGAAGGTTTCCGAATTCTCGGCGTTGATCCGGACCTCGATGGCATGGCCTTCGAAATGGATGTCGTCCTGGGTGAAGGACAGCGGCAGGCCGGCCGCGATGCGGATCTGTTCGCGGACCAGATCGACCCCGGTGACGGCCTCGGTGACCGGATGCTCGACCTGCAGGCGGGTGTTCATCTCGATGAAGAAGAACTCCCCGTCCTCCCACAAAAACTCGATGGTGCCGACGCCGAGGTAGCCGATCTTGCCGATGGCCTTGTTGACCGTCTCGCCGATGGCGACGCGTTCGGCGGCCGACAGGGCGGGTGAGGGGGCTTCTTCCAGCACCTTCTGGTGGCGACGCTGGAGCGAGCAGTCGCGTTCGCCGAGGTGGACGACGTTGCCGTGGCTGTCAGCGACGACCTGGATCTCGATGTGGCGCGGCTTCTGGAGGTAGCGTTCCATATAGACCGCGCCGTTGCCGAAGGCGGCCTTGGCCTCGGTCTGGGCGGTCTGGACGGCCTCGACCAGGTCATCGGCGGTCAGGGCGACCTTCATGCCGCGTCCGCCGCCGCCCGCCGCCGCCTTGACGATCAGGGGGAAGCCGATGGTCTTGGAGGCCTCGATGGCGGCTTCGATCGTCTCGACCTCGCCGGCCGAGCCGGGGACGCAGGGGATGCCTGCCTCAAGCACCGTCTGCTTGGCGCTGATCTTGTCGCCCATGATCCGGATGTGCTCCGGCTTGGGACCGATGAAGGTCATGCCGTGAGCTTCGACGATCTCCGCAAAGCGGGCATTTTCCGACAGGAAACCGTAGCCCGGATGGATCGCCTGGGCACCGGTGATCTCGGCCGCCGCGATGATCGAGGGGATGTTCAGATAGGATTTCGCCGCCGGAGCGGGGCCGATGCAGACGCTCTCGTCCGCCAGCCGCACCCACATGGCACCGCGATCGGCTTCAGAGTGCACCGCGACGGTGGAGATGCCCATCTCCTTGCACGCACGATGGATGCGAAGCGCGATTTCGCCGCGGTTGGCGATGAGGACTTTGGTGAACACGGGCTCAGACCTCGAGAACGACGAGGGGTTCGCCGAACTCGACGGGCTGGGCGTCGCCAACGAGGATCTCCTGAACCACACCGTCGCGTGGCGACTGAATCGGGTTCATGGTCTTCATGGCCTCGACGATCAGCAGGGTCTGGCCCTTCTTGACCTTGTCGCCGGCCTTGGCGAAGGGCGGGGCCTCGGGCGAGGCCTGCAGGTAGACGGTGCCGACCATCGGCGACTTCACCGTCTCGCCCGACTTTGCGACAATGGTGGCGGGGTCGGACGGCATCGAGAGCGGCGCGGCTTGTGCGGCGGGCGCAGCCGCCGCCTGCGGGGCATAGGCCGGGGTCGGCGCATACTGCATCACCGGGGCGGCGGTGATCTCGCGGGCGACGCGGATGCGCAGTTCGCCGCGCTCGACCTCGATCTCGGTCAGCGAGGTGTCGTTGAGGATGTCGGCCAGCTGGCGGACCAGCGTGGTGTCGATCTCCACCGAGGGCTCGTTATCCAGTTTCTTGTCGGTCGCCATGAGAGCTATGCCTTGTGGTCTGGGTTCATCGGGCTGGCGACGGGGAGCGTTCCCGCGCCAGCCGGAGGGCGGCCTTGACGGCCAGTTCGTAGGAATGGGCACCGAAGCCCGAGACAATACCCGAGGCCGCCAGCGAGACGTAGGAGTGTCGCCGGAATTCCTCGCGCGCCGCCGGGTTCGAAAGATGGCACTCGACCACCGGAATGGTCAGGGCCTTGAGCGCATCCAGCAGGGCGATGGAGGTGTGGCTGTAGGCCGCCGGATTGATGACGAGCGCGACGGCCTCCGTGCGGGCCTCCTGGATCCAGTCGACCAGTTCGCCTTCATGATTCGACTGGCGGAAGACCACCGTCGCGCCTTCGGCGGCCGTCTCGCACAGGGCCTGGACGTCGGCCAGGGTCTCGCGCCCATAGATATGCGGCTCCCGCACCCCCAGGAGGTTGAGGTTGGGGCCGTTCAGGACGTAGAGGACGGGGGTTTCGGGCATTCGCTCCGGACGGGTTGGCGACGGGCCAATGGATGTGGTCGGCACCGCTTCGGTGGGGCGGCCTTTTAGCGGAACGGCGTCGCTCGTCAAAGCCGAGGTTGCGCCGAACGGATCGGGTTGACGTAACGACATGCGCATTCAAGTCAACGGAGATACGCGCGAGGTCGCCGCGCGGACGGTTCTGGCGCTCGTCGAGGAGCTCGGATTCGACGTCCGCAAGGTCGCCGTGGAGCGCAACCTGGCCATCGTTCCCCGGTCGCTGCATGCCGGGACTGCGCTTGAGGACGGCGACCGGATCGAGCTGGTTCAGTTCGTCGGCGGGGGCTGAGCGGGTTCCGTTTCCAGGCGCACGAGCCTAGATGAGGGGCATGAACGCTCCTTTCGTCGCACCGATCGCCGAAACACCGGCCGATAGCTGGACCGTCGCCGGTCGCACCTTCTCCTCGCGCCTGATCGTCGGCACCGGCAAATACGCCGACTACGCCCAGAACGCCGCGGCCGCCGAGGCCGCGGGCGCCGACATCGTCACCGTGGCGCTGCGCCGGGTGAACCTCAGTGATCCGTCCCAGCCGATGCTGGTCGACTATCTGAAGCCGGAACGGTTCACCTTCCTGCCCAACACGGCCGGCTGTTTCACGGGCGAGGACGCGGTCAGGACGCTTCGTCTGGCGCGCGAGGCGGGGGGCTGGGACCTGGTCAAGCTGGAGGTTCTGTCGAACTCGGCCCACCTGTATCCCGACATGATCGAGACGCTCAGGGCCCTGGACCTGCTGGTCAAGGACGGGTTCGACGTGATGGTCTACTGCACTGACGACGTCGTCATGGCGAAGCGTCTGGAGGATGCGGGGGCGGCGGCGATCATGCCGGCGGCCGCGCCGATCGGATCGGGGCTGGGCCTGCAGAACGCCGTCAATGTGCGGCTGATCGTGGAGCAGGCCGGGGTGCCCGTGCTCGTCGATGCAGGCGTGGGCACGGCCTCGGACGCGACCGTGGCGATGGAGTTGGGGTGCGACGCCGTCCTGACCAACACCGCCATCGCCGGGGCCAGGGACCCGATCCGCATGGCGCGGGCGATGAAGCATGCCGTTATCGCCGGGCGAGAGGCCTATCTGGCCGGGCGAATGGCGAAGAAGATGTACGCCGATCCGTCGTCACCGCTGGGTGGCCTGATCTGAGCTTGACGGAACGCGGGTTCGGAGACAGGGTGTTCCTGTAATGTTCCGGAGCGACCGATGCGCACCCTGACTCTCCGAGGCTATCTCGCCGTGGCTGTTCTCGGCCTGTTGATCGCGATCGGGGTCATGGCCGCCGGAAGCGCCAGAGCTCAGGAGACAACAGTGCATCACGCCGTGGGGACCTTCGAGGTGGCGATGGCGCCCGCCGATGCCGAGGTGATTGAGGCAGGCCTGGGTCTGTCCCGCTACATCCTGTCCAAGACCTTCAGCGGCGGCATCCAGGGCGTGTCGGTCGGCCAGATGCTGACCGGCGGGCCTCCGGGCGACACGACCGGGACCTATATTGCGTTGGAGCGGTTCGTGGGCACGCTCAACGGCAAGGAGGGCGCCTTCCTGCTGGCCCATCGCGGCGACATGAGCCCGGAGGGCTATACGCTGTCGATCACCGTCGTGCCGAACTCGGGCACCGGAGCGCTGGCGGGGATCAGCGGGGACTTCGCCCTGACCCTCGAAGGCGGGGAACACCGCTACGACCTGGGCTACAGCCTGCCCAACCCCTGAGACGATCGCGGCGCTTGGAAGCGCTACTCGACTGGTGCAGGATCGTCGCCTCGGTTCGAGGGGAAGACGATGCGACTGAAACTGCTGACCTTCACCGCCGTCGCCCTCTGTCTGGCGGGGCCGGCCGCCGTGGCGGATGCGACCTCGGCGGCTGCGGATGCGGAGGCGAGCGCCTCCCTGTTGCAGAACCCGCGGGGATGCGGCCGGGTCGGGTCGGTGCTGGACGCCGCGCCGGAAGACTCCATGGTCCTGGTGCCCGGCTTCGGCGAGGTCGCGAGTTGGACGGTCGACACGACCAACCCGGAGGCCCAGGCCTGGTTCGACCACGGGGTGCGGCTGCGCTGGGCGTTCGAGCACAAGGAATCGGTCCGGGCCTTCCGCCGGGCGCGGGCGATCGACCCCGACTGCGGCCTGTGCGCCTGGGGCGAGGCCTGGGCGACCGGGCCCAACATCAACGGCGGCGGCACGGATGACGCCTCCCTGCGGGCCGGATTGAGGCTGGCCCAGCTGGCCCGGCGCGAGGCGGGAGGGGCCACTGCGGTCCAGCGTCAGATGATCGACGCCCTGATCCAGCGCTATTCCGGGGCCAGGGCCAGCCAGGGCGTTCGCTTCGCCCGGGCCATGGACCGGATCGTTCGCCGTAATCCCGACAGCCCCCTGATCGCCGCAATCGCCGCCGACGCCTGGATGCTGCAGGCCGACGAATGGTTCGACGAGGAGGGCCTGCCCAAGGACCGCGGCATCGTCCGGGCCATGGATATCCTTGAGGCGTCGCTGGCGAAGGCACCCGACGATCCCGGCACCATTCACCTGTACATCCACCTGACCGAGTGGTCCGACGACCCGCACAAGGCCATTCCCTATGGCGAGAGGCTGGCCCGGCTGGCACCGTCGGCCAGCCATCTGGTGCATATGCCGTCGCACACCTTCTATCGGGTCGGCCGCTATCGGGATGCGATGAGGTCCAATGTCGAGGCAGTGGCGCTCGACAAGCGCTACGACGAGCTGGCCGCACCTCCGGGCGGGATCACGGGGATGCCGCTGCACGCCCACAACATCCATTTCGGCATGGGCGGGGCCCTGATGGCCGGCGGGGCGGAGGAGGGGCTGAAGCTGGCCGAGGGCTTCCTGGCCACCTATCCCGACATCCCGGCGGAGAACCAGTGGCGTCAGCTGATGGCCAACGACGCCTATGCGATCTACGGCCGGTTCGGCTCGCCGGCCCAGGTCGCGGCCCTGGCCGAGCCGCCTGAAAGCAAGCCCCTGCTGCGCGCAAGCTGGCACTACGGGCGGGGCGAGGCGGCGGCCCGGGCCGGGAACGCGGCGACCGTTCGGGCCGAGGCCGGGGCCATCAAGGCGATCCGCGAGGGCGACTCCCTCACGGGCGACCAGGCCGACGACATGAAACTGTTCGTCGAGGTCTCCCAACGGGTGCTGGAAGGGCGTGCGGCCATGCTGGAGGGCAACGCCTCCGCCGCCGTGGCCGCCTTCACCCGGGCCGCCGAGATCCAGGGCATGGAGGAGGAGGGCGGCGACCCGCCGATCATCTGGTTCCCGACCCGACGCAGCCTCGCCGCCGCCCTGCTGGCCAACGGCGACGCGGCCGGAGCGAAGGCGAAGATCGAGGAACTTCTGACCGACTGGCCGATGGACCCCTACAGCTATTTCGTCCTGGCCGAGGCCGAGACCGCCCTGGGGAACACCGCCGCCGCCGCGGCCGCCCGGGACAAGGCGCGGGTCGAGTGGATCGGCGGGGAGATGAGCCTGAAGCTGGCCTGACCCTCTAGCGACGGGTCATGGCCACGGAGCCGATGTGGCCGCCGATGGGCAGGAAGCGCATGCTGACGCGCGCCGCGCCGCCGAGGCCGGTGCGCGTCCGGCTCGCGATTGTGAAGATCAGACGGGCGCCCCCCGAGCGCGTCGGCATGACCGCGACGAATTCGGCGTTGCGGATGTGACAATCCGCCGGTTCGCTCCGCAGGGTACAGGTCAGACGGCCCGTCGGCTGGCCCGCGACGGTCAGGGGCAGGTCGTCGTCGTCCATCTCGACGTTGATCTCCATCCCCTCTCGCTCGGCAGGGGTGATGACCAGGGTCCAGCTGCCGATCACGTCGCGGTTGGTCAGGGGGCCTGACTGGGCGAGGACGGGTTGGGCGATCGCAAGGACGGCCGCCGCGATCATCGTCAGTTTCAGCATCCCGGGCTCCCACGCTTGCCGAAGGGGCAGGGACGCACGTTCCAGACGCCCTGCCACGTTAATCTTTGGAGAGGTTGGCCTCTGTCCGGTTCCGTCCGTCGGTCCGGACGAAAAACACCCTGACGAAACGGACGAAACGGACGAAACGCCCCGGGTCAGCTCTCCGGAACGTCTTCGGCCTCGCCTTCAGCCTCCTCGGCGAGATTTTCGTCGTGCCCCTCGGCGACGGCCTCGTTGAGACGGCGCAGATAGGCGGCGCGGACGTAGTCGATGTCGCGGAAGGCCGAGGAATCGCTTTCCAGACGGCAGGCGGCGTTGTTCACCAGCTGGACCAGCCGCATCCACGAGACCGCCTGTTGCGGCCGGTCGACGGCGGCGTTCTCGGCCGCCTGACGGAAGGCGAAGCGCCGCAGGGACCGGGCATTCGGATTGAACAGGAGGGCGAAGCGGGACACGGATTCGGCCTCGTCGACCTCCTCCAGCGCCGGGTCGATCTCCATCTCCTCGTCCTTGGTGCGCGGCCCGGCCATCCACGGCGGCGGCGGGGCGAGGCGGGACGGCAGGAAGTCGGGCCGCCGCCAGCCCTCGATAGCGGCGCGACGACGGACACTGCGGTCGGTCGTGCCGTAGCGTTCGGCGATGACGGCGCAGCTGACGCCGGCGATGAAGTCCTCGCGGGCATGGGCCCAGGCTTCGGCGGTAAGACGGGGCGGTCGGTGTTTGATCTCGGTCATGCCCGGCATTGTCCGCCCGTTTCATAGGAAGGCGCGGATAAAGGCTCTCGTCAGAGCCGGGCGTTGAATTCAAAGGGGTTCGGGGAGGATGTGTTGATCACATCGGGGCTATCGGATACATTCACGGCCGGAAAGCAGACCCTTCCAACGTCGGCAACGGGTGGAGGGCGGACATGCGCCCGGGACGTGAGATGGGGCGCATCAGCGCCAGATGCGGACTCGCCGTTCCCGACCGAAACGCGACTTTCAGGATTTCGCCAGAGGCTTCAGAGGCGAGCCCCACTGCATAATGCAGGCATCCGGGAAGAGTTGTCTTTTTCCAATCGGGAATCCAGACGCATCAAACGAAAATTGGATCGCCTACAGAGTTCGGTCCATCGACCGCTCGTCTTTGGCCGATCGCGCACTCTGCAGGCGCGCTCGACAGGAGGCGTTTGACCCGTTTGACCAACTGGTCAGGTCGGAAGGGCTTGGCGATGAAGTCGGCGGCGCCGTTCGATATCGCGCGTCGGACGTGCCGTTCGCCGCCTGATGCGGTCAACATGAGGACCGGCGTGTCTCTATGAAATCGATCGGCCTTCAAGGTGCGCAACACGTCGAAACCATCGAGGACCGGCATCGCTACATCGAGGATTACGAGGTCCGGGAAGTCGATGTCCGCACGGTGAAGTGCGTCTTCGCCGTCTTGGGCAATCGTCACTCTCATGCCATGGCCTTCGAGGGTCTGCCGAACCAGAGCCGCCAGATAACGGTCGTCCTCGGCGACCAGAATTCGGGGCTGGGGCAAGTGAAATCACCGTTCACCGGGACCGATGCGGCCCCCTCTCGGCGAGCAATCTGGTGCCCACAGATGAAGATCGGGTTGCAAGGATCAGGATCCCTTGTGGGCTCGCGTGTAGTCGTCGAGCCAGAGCAGTGTGTCCTGCTCCAACAGATCGCAGACCATGTCCGCCAGGGCGTCGAACTGAATCGGCTTGCAGACATAGCCCGACGCTCCGGCCTGTTTCGCCCGGACGATGTCCTCGATGTCATGGGAGGCCGTGAGCATCAGAATTCGGACATGGTCCCATGAGCGGGCGGCCCGAAGATGACGCAAGACCTCCAGCCCCGGGATGTCCGGCAGCCCGAGATCAAGAAGCACCAGGTCAGGGGGCGCGTCGGCCATACGCGCCAACGCTCCGGCTCCGGTGCCCGCGACTGTTGTCTTTTGCCCCCTCGACGAAAGGATCGCCTGGGCGAGTTGCTGGATAAAGGGGTCGTCGTCGACCACCAGAACCTGGTGAGGGCCACGCGGCTTCTGACCCGACACCATCTCGCGCGCCTAAGATGTAATCATGCGGCCCACCGCATTGATCAGCGCTTCGCCAGAGAGAGGCTTTTGCAGCCACGTCGCACCGAGATATTCGGCTTCGAGACGACCGTCTTCAGATGACCATGCCGTCAATATCAGGACCGGCGTCGTGGAGATGTCTGGATCTGCACGGATTTGTTTGAGGGTCTCGGTGCCGGACAGGTCCGGCATGGAAAAATCCATGACGATTGCCGCCGGCGCCAAGGAACGTGTCTTGACGACACATTCGGCACCCCCGCTGGCCACGGCCACAACATAGCCTGCGCGCTCAAGGTGGATGCGTGCCAAATCTCGCATAAATGGATCGTCATCGACGACCAGGATCGACTGGCGGGTGCTCACTTGAATGTAATCCAAACCCAGGAATCAGGCTGCAAGAGCCATCCAGTTCTTAACAAGTTGGTCTTGAGTGAACGGCTTGGCAAGCTGGACCTTGGCGCCGAATGTCTCGGCGAGTTTCAAATAGAATGCGGGGCCGAGGCGTCCTCCGCCGGTGACCGCAAGAACAGACATGTTCGGCGCGATGGCACCCAGTTGCTGCAACACCTCGACGCCGTCGACTTCGGGCAGGATGATATCCAGCACCATGCTGGCGTCGGGATGCCGGCGGGCCATGTCGAGCGCCTGACGACCGTCCGAGGCATGGAACACTTCAACATCCGCCGACAGGAGAGCCGCACTGATTTCGGATGACCAGAAAGGGTCGTCCTCGACGACAATGCATTTCGGCACGGACTAACCCACTGCGGTGCTAGGAATACGCCCCCCCCCCCCCCCCCCCCGGGGGGGGCGAACATTGTTCACTATAGAAATTTTCAAGAGAGCGCCACCCGGCTTGCTAACTCCTGGATAAGCGGCTCGAGCGTTTCGGGTCCGGCACCCAGATCGCGGCACCGTATGGCCGCCGCTTCGAGATCGAACGCCGCGTTGGAAACCGCCATGAAGCCAAAGCTGCCGGCTGTTCCGGCGATGGAGTGGCTGTAGGCCGCAATGGCATCGGCACGACTGTCCAGGGGCAAGGTGCCGAGGCGAGCGAACTCGCTCTCGAACGTATCCATTTGCGTCCTGTACCTTGCTTTCAGCTCTTGCAGTGGGTCGTGCGTCACCGCGTCTTCAGAGGCCGGTGGGGCAGAGCGATCATTAAACCCTGCCACGCGAGAGAGCAGGCTCAGCAGGTCCTCCTCCTTGATCGGCTTGCCGAGATGATCGTCCATCCCAGCAGCGCGACAGGCTTCAATCTGGTCCGCAAGGACGTTCGCGGTAAGGGCAACGACGGGTATGCGCTGCGCCCCGTTGGCCATCGCGCGGATCAGACGGGTCGCGGCCAGACCGTCCATGCCCGGCATCTGCACATCCATGAGGACGAGATCGAAGCCGGCGTCCCGACCGAGCAATCCGATCGCCTGGTCTCCCGACGTGGCGCAGACGACGGCGTGGCCCGCCTGCGAAAGCAGGATGTCCAGAAGTTCCAGATTCGTCACGACGTCGTCCGCCGCGAGAATCCTCAAAGGCCGGGTCGATGATGCGTTTGTCGATGCCGAAGCCGGCGGCGACTGAGCTTCGGCCGGCGCATACGGCAGGGTAAAAATCGCCGTCGTCCCGACGTCGGGTCGGCTCTCCAGGGTCACGTCGCCTTGCATCAGCCGGGCCAGAGATCGGCTGATATTGAGTCCCAGACCCGTCCCCCCATATCTGCGACCGACCGCTGTGTCGGCCTGGGTGAAGCTCTGAAAGAGACGGGAGAGAGCTTCAGGGGAAATGCCGATCCCTGTGTCTGCGACCCTCAGATCGAGCTGTCCGGCCGAAATCCCGACCGTCAGTGTGACCGAACCCTCATGTGTGAACTTTGCCGCGTTGCCGAGCAGGTTCAAAAGCACCTGTCTTGTGCGTTGCTCGTCACCCATCACCCAGGGGCTGACGCCGTCGTCGAACGCGAGCTGCAGATCCAGTCGCCCGGCCACACTCACCTGCGTCAGGTCGACCACATCGGTCGCGAGCTCTTTCAGATCGAAAGGCTGTCGCTCCATCGTCATCTTGCCGGATTCGATCTTGGAGAAATCGAGGATGTCGTCAACCAGAGCCGACAGCCCCTTTCCTGCCGAGCGGATGCGATCGAGATAGCGCCGCTGACCGTGGTCCAACGCTGTGTTGGACAGCACCTCTGCAAATCCCAGCACCCCATTGAGGGGGGTGCGGATTTCGTGGCTCATATTGGAGAGGAAGTCGGCCTTGGCCTTGCCGGCGGCCTCCGCCGCCTCGCGCGCTGCCTCGGCCTCGCGCCGTGCCCTGAGAATCTCGGCCTCGTACTTCCGGCGATCCGATGCCGGGAACACGGCAAGCCGAATGACGCCCTGGTCTCCCTCCGGCCCGCCGATCAGCACGGCGTTGAGGAGAACCGGTGCCCGGGCGCCGCTGGCCGTGACCAGATCGAAGGCCACCTCATCCACCCGCCCCTGCATCCTCAGAAGCGGCGCGACATGGGTCTCGAAGTAGATCCGCCCAGCCACGGTCAGCAGGCCGGGAAAGCCCGTCACGCCGATCATCGACCCGGGTGATCGCCCCACCAGTCCGCTGAAATAGCGATTGCAGGCCGTCAGGACATAGCCCGGCCCCAGCACGGCCAGGCCGCAGGGCGCCAGGTCGAACAGCGGCTCGAGAGTCGAGCCAGGGGCGGTGGGAGGGGGAAGCGGCACGCGTATTCCTAGCCGGCGCGCAGCCCGTGATCGTCCAGATAGGCTCGCATTGCCGCGATCGTCGCCTCGGGGGCGCTCAGGTGCGGACAATGACCGGTGGTGTCCAGCGTGGTCAGGACGCTGCCGGCAATGGCCGCCTGGACATACCGCCCCACCACGGGCGGGGCGATGCTGTCTTCAAGGCAATCGATGATCAGGGTCGGCGTCGCCACCGCGGCGAGGTCCTCACGGGAATCCGACAGGAAGGTGACGCGAGCGAACTGCCGGGCGATGTCGGGATCGGTGGTGCAGAAGCTGTTCGACAACTCCTCCGCCAGTTCCGGCCGGTCGGGATTGCCCATGATCACCGGGGCCATGGTCGTGGACCAGCCCAGATGGTTGGCGTCGAGGAATTCCAGGAGCTCGTCGATGTCGGTGCGGGCGAAGCCGCCGATATAGTCCGCGTCGTCGATATAGCAGGGTGACGGACAGATCATGATCAGGTGGCTGAACAGGCCCGGCCGGCGCGCGGCGGCCAGCACGCCGATCATGGCGCTGACCGAATGGCCGACAAACACCACATCCTTCAGGTCCAGGGCGTCGCACAGGGCCACGACATCGTCGGCATAGCCGTCGAGCGAGGCGTATTTGTCGCGATCATAGGCCGACAGGTCCGAACGCCCGGCTCCTACATGGTCAAATACGACGGTCCTGAAATCAGCCGCGAAGGCCGGCGCAACCAAACGCCACATGTTCTGGTCGCAGCCGAAACCGTGCGAAAACAACATCGGCCGCACGCCCTGGCCTGAAATCTGGACCGCGTGCTTCTCCACAAGGGTCAAAGCCACTCTCCTGGACGAAACTGACGGAAGGGACGCACACGGATCAGACATGGCAGGCTTTAACATCCGGTCAAGACCTCGCCAGCGCAGCCTGGCAGGCGACGGGAAATGGCCCCGGAGGTTTCCCCCCGGCGCCGTTTCATCGCCCGCTGCCGAGCCGGTGCCAGGCAGCCTCACGCGCGCCGAAGCGCGGCGTGACTTACCTGATCTGGACGGACGCGCCGGCTTCGGTCAGCTTTCTGGCGACTACTTCGGCCTGGGCCTTGGAGACGTTTTCGACGACGTTCTGCTGAGCGCCTTCGACCAGGTCCCTGGCTTCCTTCAGGCCAAGGTCCGGACGGACGCCGCAGACGGTGCTGTTTCGCGGAATGGCGGTTAGGCGCAAAGCGGGGAGGGCGGGAATGAAGGAGTCTGGCTCGCAGTGCCGGTACGGAGTGTCCACTCCTCAACATCGCTCCAAAGACGAACCGCACCGGCTGACAGCGGACCTTCCGAAGGTCTCTTACGGGTCGGAAGCGGACCTTGCCTCCCGCTCCGAACGGCAGCTGCCCTACCCCGCCTTCGCCGCCTCGATCGCCGCGGCGACTTCCTGCGGGTTGATGGTCGCCGTGGTCTTGCCGTTGATGAGGAAGGTCGGGGTGCCGACGAGGCCGAGGGTGGCGCCGGTGGTGTGGATGTCGGCCAGAAGGCGGTCCGTGCCGGTGTCGGTGATGACGGCGGCGGCCTGTCCCATGTCGACGCCGTTGGCGGCGAGGATGCGGTCGACGCCTTCGCGGGTCAGGCCGTTCTCGGCCATCAGGGCCTGGTGGACGGCGAGGTATCGGCCCTGGCGGTGTGCGGCGAGGGCGGCGCGGGCGGCGTAGTTGGAGCTGGTGTCGTCGCCCCGGTCGAGGATGGGCCACTCCTTGAAGACGAAGCGGACATCGGGATTGGCGCGGATCAGGGCCAGATAGTCCTCCGACACCGCCTTGCAGCCCGGGCAGCGGTAATCGAAGAACTCGACGACCGTGACCTTCGCATCGGCGGGGCCGAAGGCGGGGTCGCGCGGGTCCGGTGCCATCAGGGCGGGGTTGGCGGCGACGGCGGCGTTGATGGTGTCGACGCGGGCAGTCTCCGCCTGCGATTCGAACGCGGCCTGGACCTCGGTCATGACCTGGGGGTTGGCGAGCAGGTAGGCGCGGACCTTGCCGCCGAAGTCGCCACCGCTGACGTAGGGGGCGGCGGACAGGCCCAGGGCGACGATGGAGACCGCCACGGCCATGGCTCCCCCCCGGCCGCCGGCGAACCAGGCCAGGGGATTGCGCCCCCCTGGCCTGACTTGGGTCGGTTTTTCGTCCGAAGGCGGGGCAGGGGCTTCGTCGGTCATTCAGGTCTCGGAGAAGGGGATCAGGCGCCCGGCGGGGCGATGACGGTCTGTTGCTCGCGGCGGCGTTCCTGACGCCGGTCCAGGTCGTCGATGTCGTCCATCGTGGCACCGGACGCCAGGACGATGTCCATGGCGCGCCGCCATTCGTTGGAGCCGCGCGGGAGCATGTCGCGGGCGCGCAGGGCGAACTGGGTCGCCTGTTCATCGCCCCCGGCGGCGAAATAGTATTCGGCCGAGGCCAGACGCGCCTCGCCCTCCTTGCCCTGGGAGGCATAGGCCTGACCCAGCAGACGCCAGGCGAGGGTGTTGTCCTCCTCCCGGGCCACGGAGCGTTTCAGCTGGTCGACGGCCTCCTCGAGGTTGGCGCTGTCGTTGGTCTCGATCAGGGCGTGGGCCAGGTTGATGCGCAGCAGGGGGGCGTCGGGCCTGAGCCGGACCGACTCGCGGTGGGCGTCGATGGCCTCGCGCGGGCGGCCTTCCTCGAACAGGATCTGGCCCTTGAGCTCCCACAGATAGGGATTGTCGATGTCCTCGGCGATCAGGGCGTCGGTGGCGTCCAGGGCGCGCTGGGTCTGGCCGTCTCGATACCAGGCGATGGCCCGGGCATAGCGGGCGGGGAAGGACCCATCACTCTCCAGATAGGTGCGCAGGGTCTGGGTCGGCGGGTCCATAAAGGCGTGCACCTTGGCCAGGATCAGGGCGTGCTCGGCCAGCCGCTCCGGGCTGTCCCGACGGCCGTAGCTGGCTGCCGCCTCGACCGGTCGACGAAGGGCCTCGATCCGTTGGCCGGAGAGGGGGTGGCTTCGGAAATAGGGGTAGCGGCGGGCGTCGGAGAAGACTTCCTGACTGCGGAAATTCTCGAAGAACTCGACCAGGCCGCGCCCGGACTCGCCGGCGGCTTCCAGTCCGCGCGCGGCGGTGATGTCGGCCTCGCCCTCCTGGCTCTGCATATAGCGCAGGGCCCCGAGCGTGCCGAAATACTGGCCGGACCCGATCAGCGCCATGCCGGCCCCCGGCTGGCCCGCGGCGATGGCCAGGGCACCGAGCGCCATGGACATGAGGAAGGGCTGGGTGCCCGCGGCCTGGGCGCCGTCGCGCAGGGTGTGGCGGTTCTTGACGTGACCGGCTTCGTGGGCGAGGACGCCAAGGAGCTCGTTGGGGTCGCGCGTGCGCAGGATCAGGCCGGTGTTGATGCCGATGATCCGCCCGCGCGTGGCGAAGGCGTTCAGCTCGGGATCATTGATCAACAGGACCTCGACCTCGGACGGCTCCAGCCCCATGGCGTCGAACACCGGGTCCGACCATCCGCGGATGATGCCCTCGACCTCGGTGTCACGGATCGTCGACTGGGCGGAGGCGGGGCCGGCCGCCGCCATCACGAGGACGGCGGCGGACGCGGCGACCCACCCGAGGAGGGAGGACGCAACGCGGGTCGGCCGGATCATGGCGAACTCCTTCGACTGGCGCCCCCGCCACATCGCCCTAACCTAGGCGCTGATCGTCACAGACGCCACCATCCGCGTTTCGGCTTGGCGGGCGGGGCGGTGATCTGGGCCGGGTCGTTGGCGATGATCGCGCTGAGATCGGCCTCGGGAGCCGGCGGCGCGACATCTTCGGCGGCGACCAGGGTCTCCGGCGGGACGGGTTCAGGTTCGACCTCAGGCTCGACGACGACCGGTTCCGGTTCGGCTTCCGCGTCTACGACAGCGATCTTGGGCTCCAGCGGCGGGGACACAGCCTCGACTGTGTCGGGGGCGACGACCTCGGTCTCCACCGCCGAGGCGGCCGACTTGCGACGAACCCGACGACGCTGGGGCTCGGCGGCCGGAACCGGGGCCGGTGCATCGGGTGCGGCTTCCGGCAGGATCACGGCCATCGGCGCATCGGGATCGCCGTCGGCGGGCATGCCTTCGTTGGTGGCCCGACCCTCGACCCTCAGGTCTTGCGGAGTGGCGCGTTCGCCGCGGCCCCGGCCGCGACGGCGACGACGCGAGCGACCGCCTTCGCGATCTCCGTCCAGTTCGCCCTCGGGACGTTCGCCGATCCGCTCTTCCCCATCGTGGGCGGCTTCCGCCGCGTCGCGTACCGGTGCGGCCGGACGCTCGGCGCGCGGGGCAGGGTTGATCGGATCGAACCAGACATAGGGGTCGTCCAGCGAAGGCGTGCGGCCCCGGACCCAGAAGAAGGACCCCGTGCCCGCGCCGGCTCCGGCCGTGTCGCCGTCCTCGCGGATGCGACGTCCGCCGCGACGTCCACGACGGCGGCGGCGACCGGCTTCGCTGTCATCGTCGTCGGCGGCCAGACCTTCGGTTTCGGCGTCGGCAGCCACCGGAGCGGCCTCCTCGTCGCGGCGACCGCCGCGACGGCGACGGCCCCGACCGCGACCCCGATCACCGTCCGAACGTTCGGCGCGCTCTTGCGGCTCGTCGTCGTCGGACTCCTCACGATCCAGGGCGTCTTCGTCGTCGTCATCGGCGATGAGGTTGTCTTCGTCGTCGTTGTCGTCTTCGTCCTGCCAGGCGTTGTCGTCGAAGTCGTCGTGGAGGTCGGCCAGGGTCACGGCGGCCTCGGGCGCGACGAAGTCTTCGTTGGTCTCGGTGCGCTCGATGGCGCTTTCGCCCTGACCCATGCGGTCGTCGATCTGGATGATGACGGCCAGACCGCGACGCTCCAGCAGGCGCTGCAGATAGTCGCGCTTGTGGTTCAGGATGTAGAGGGCGACGGCCGAGGAAACCTTCAGGTTGATCGAACCCGCGCCGCTCTTGCCGGCTTCGATATCGACCGCGCGCAGCACCATCAGGGCGGCGGATTCGGCCGACCGGATGCGACCGGCACCCTGGCAGTGGGGGCAGACCTCGGTGGCGCCTTCCAGCACGCCCAGACGGCGACGCTGGCGGCTGATCTCCATCAGGCCGAAGCCGGAGATACGGCCCATCTGGATGCGGGCGCGGTCGTGGCTCAGCTCATCCTTGAGGATGCGTTCGACGGTCCGGTTGTTCTTGGACTCGTCCATGTCGATGAAGTCGATCACCACCAGGCCGGCGAGGTCGCGCAGGCGCAACTGGCGGGCGGCCTCGACGGCGGCCTCGCAGTTGGTCTTGAAGGCGGTGGCCTCGACGTTGCGTTCCTTGGTGGCGCGACCCGAGTTGACGTCGATCGCGACCAGGGCCTCGGTCTGGTTGATGACCAGATAGCCGCCGGACTTCAAAGGCACGACCGGCTGGTGGATCTGAGTCAGCAGCTCCTCGATGCCGTTGGCCGCGAACAGGGGCCTGGAGCCCTGGTACAGGTGCACCTTCTTCGCCTGCGAGGGCATCAGCACACGCATGAAGTCGCGCGCCTCCTTGAAGCCCTCGACGCCCTCGACCTGGATACCGTCGAAATCCTTGTCGAACATGTCGCGCACGGCGCGGCGGACGAGGTTCTCTTCTTCGTAGATCAGCGACGGGGCGTGGGAGGCGAGCGTGGTCTCGCGGATCGTCTCCCAGAGACGCAGCAGATATTCGTAGTCCCGCTTGATCTCGGCCTTGGTGCGCTTGGCACCGGCCGTGCGGATGATCAGCCCCATGCCGCGCGGCACGTCCAGGGCGGCTGCAGCAGCCTTCAGACGCTTGCGATCGCTGGCCTGGGTGATCTTGCGGGAGATGCCACCGCCCTTGCCCGTGTTGGGCATCAGAACGCAGTAGCGGCCGGCCAGAGACAGCCAGGTGGTCAGGGCCGCGCCCTTGCCGCCGCGCTCGTCCTTGACGACCTGGATCAGCAGGATCTGGCGGCGCTTGATGACGTCCTGGATCTTGTAGCGACGCATCAGGCGACGCTTCAGCCGTTCCTCTTCGGCCATGCCGCCTTCGGAATCGCCGTCGTCGGAGTCACGGGCGTGCTCGTCGTCGTGATCGTCCTCGGCCGAATGGGCCTCGGCCATGATCGCGTCGCGGTCGGCGGCCGGGATCTGGTAGTAGTCGGGGTGGATTTCGTTGAAGGCGAGGAAGCCGTGGCGGTTGCCGCCGTACTCGACGAAGGCGGCCTGAAGGCTGGGCTCTACGCGGGTGACCTTGGCGAGGTAGATGTTGCCGCGAAGCTGGCGTTTGGTTTTCGACTCGAAGTCGAATTCCTCAACCTGGCGGCCGTCCACGATAGCGACGCGGGTTTCTTCCGCGTGCGCTGCATCGATAAGCATCGTCTTTGACATTGAAAGTATCTCTCTGGCGCGCTCGGCCGTTGCCGGGGGAGGCAACGGCGGCTCGCCGAACGGGGTAAAAGGCGGACGCATGCGTCATCCCGTCGTCGCGGCGATGGCCGAAGACGACTGCGACCGGCCCGAAGGGGGCTGTCGTTTCAAGGGAGAGGCAGGCGGAAATGCCCATGGGTTATGGTCGGTCCTGGACCCGCGCCGACAGGCGTCGCAAGGTCCGGTTCGGAATAGGCCCGGCTTGTTCGATCGATGGGCCAGTCAGTCAGTGACCACGGTCAGAGACAGGGGGCGACACGATCCGCGAAGGCGGGAAGTCGGCGCCGCGCCGGGGCCTCGCCAGACCGACAAAGCGGCGGCGCGATCGTTCGCGGACGGACACAAGCATAAGCATCAAGTCACGGAATGGAAAGGCGGCGCTCCGCTTTAGCCAACAATGCGCGGAAAGTGCCGCCGCTTAACCCAATCCAAACCGGACCCTGCCACAACGGGATCAACGATAAAGGTAGGCCCGCCGTCAGAATGACCGGTCGCAAGTATTTCAGCCTGTCCTGCTGGGGCCCGCGAGAGTGGGCCATGACGGCGCTCGCCTTGCTGGTACTCGCCGCCATGCTGATGATTTCCACTCGCGGACTGGCCGCCGGCGCGACCGGCGACGTACGCGCGGTGCGTTTCGGTGGCGACGTCCAACGGACCCGGATCGTCATTGATCTGGACCGCTCTGCCCGCGGAGACGTGATCGAGAGCGGCGATCGCGGCTCGGTCGTCCTGACGCTCGCCGGGGTCGGAGCGGGCCGGGGCGTGAACGGCGCGGGCTCGGGTCTGGTGCGTGACTGGCGTGTCAGCGCGTCGGGAACGGCGTCGCGGGTGCAGCTGGGTCTGGCCCGGACCGCGCGGATCGAACGCCGCTTCCTGCTGCCGCCCGGCGACGGCGTCGCCTACTATCGCTACGTCATCGACATCGCCGCGACCGGCTCTGCGGCCCTGCCCGCGACGGAGCGCCAGGCACCGCGTCCGGAGCCGCGTCGCACGGAACGGCCGCTGATCGTCATCGACGCCGGTCACGGCGGCCGCGATCCGGGCGCACAAGGGGCGGAGCGTAACGAGAGCGAGGTCACCCTGGCCGCCGCCCTGGCCCTGCGTGACGAGCTCAACCGGACGGGCCGCTATCGCGTCATGCTGACGCGCGAGACCAACGTCTATGTCGACCTGAACCGCCGCGTTCGCATCGCCCGTCAGGCGGACGCGGACCTGTTCATCTCCCTGCACGCCGATGCTGGCGCCGACCCGGCCACGCGCGGGGCCTCGGTCTATACGCTGTCCGAACAGGGGGCGACGCGGGCGGTCCGCGAGGTCACCCGCAGCGACGACTGGCACCGCGACCTGCACCTGCCCGGGCGCGACCCGTCGGTGGACCGTATCCTGCTCGACATGACCCAGCGCGCGACCCAGAACCGCTCGGCCCAGTTCGCGCGTGTCCTGCTGAGCCATCTGGAGGCGGCGGACCATCCGCTGCTGCGCCGCAGCCACCGCGATGCGGGCCTGGCCGTGCTGCTGGCCCCCGACGTGCCGGCCGTGCTGCTGGAGATGGGGTTCATCACCAATCCCGACGACGAGCGGGCCCTGGGCGACACGGCGCAGCGTCGCCGGCTGGTCCGGGCCGTGGCTCAAGGCATCGACCGGTATTTCCGCGAGCCCTCGGGCTCGATGCAGATCGCCTCCAACGGCGTGTCCGGCGGCCAGCCCTGAGACCTCGCGTCCGATCCTGACGCCACCGGCCTTGCCATGCCGCTGATTGACTATATCGACGGCTCGCGCCGAACCCGAACGGCGAAAAGTCAGCTAGCCCCGTAGGGCGGCGCGGGCTACATCGGGCCGGGCGCGTAGCGGAGAGTCTTGGTGAAGGTTGCCGAACGGTGGTTCGTGATGGCGGGCATCGGCCTATTGGGCGCGATCGCGCTCGCAGGGCTGATCGTGGCGGTCTACGCCGCCTGGCTGTTCCATGACCTTCCCGATGCGTCCGAGCTGGCCGACTATCGGCCGCCGACCGCGACGCGGGTCTATGCCGGCGACGGCACCCTGATCGGCGAGTTCTCGGACGAGCGGCGCATCTATGTGCCCTATGAGCAGATCCCGACGCCGGTCGTGCAGGCCTTCCTGGCCGCCGAGGACCGCAACTTCTTCCAGCACGGCGGCATCGACGTGTCGGGGCTGGGCCGGGCGATGTTCAAGAACGTCTTCAACTTCGCCACGGGGCGCAGGCTGGAGGGCGGATCGACCATCACCCAGCAGGTCGCCAAGAACGTCCTGCTGACCAATGAATCGACCATCGGCCGCAAGCTGAAGGAAGCGATCCTGTCCAGCCGCCTGGAGGCGACCCTGTCCAAGGAGCAGATTCTCGAACTGTATATGAACGAGATATTCCTGGGCTACCGGTCGTATGGCGTGGCCTCGGCCGCCTACAACTATTTCGGCAAGTCGCTGGCGCAGCTGACACCGGACGAGGCGGCCTTCCTGGCGGCCCTGCCCAAGGGGCCGAACAACTATCATCCGAAACGCCACCCCGAGGCGGCCAAGGGCCGTCGCGACTGGGTTCTGGGCGAGATGGCGCAGAACCAGTTCATCACCCAGGCGCAATATGCCGAGGCGATCGCGCGCCCCCTGACCACCCGGGCCGCGCCGCGTCGCGCGGAATACCAGGACGCCGACTTCTTCGTCGAGGAAGCGCGCCGTCAGGCGGCGGCGAACCCCGAGTTCGGCGACCAGCTGAACGCCGGCGGCTTCTATATGCGCACAACGCTCGATCCGTCGCTGCAGACGGCGGCGCGCGACGCCCTGATGCGCGGGCTTGAGAACTATGACCGTCGTCACGGCTGGCGGGGCGCATGGGGCACGACCGATTTCGCGCCGGGCTGGCAGGCCGTGGCCCTGCGCCAGACGGCGCCGCCGGAACGCCGGGAGTGGCGCGCCGCCGCGGTCGAGAGCGTGTCGGGCAACACCGTCCAGATCCGCACCGCCCGCGACGACACGACCGGCAGCCTGATTGCTTCGGACGCCGCCTGGGCCAACGCCAACCGGCCGTTGAAGCGCGGCGACCTGATCTTCGTCGAGCCGCGCAACGGGCAGTTCGCCCTGAAACAGGTTCCGGCTGTCAACGGTGCCATGGTGGCCATCGAACCTCAGTCGGGACGCGTCCTGGCCATGGTCGGCGGATATTCCTACGCCTTGTCGAGCTTCAACCGGGCGACCCAGGCCCAGCGTCAGCCGGGGTCCTCGTTCAAGCCCTTCGTCTATGCCGCCGCGCTGGAAGGTGACTTCACACCCGCCTCGATCGTGGTCGACGGGCCGATCAGCTTCGCCGGCGGGGCGAATGGCCGACGCTGGACGCCCGAGAACTACAGCCGCCGCTATTACGGTCCCTCGACCCTGCGTCGCGGGCTGGAGCTGTCGCGGAACGTCATGACCGTCCGCCTGGCCAATACCATCGGCATGGACCGGGTGGTCGAGCTGTCGGCGCGGATGGGCGTGGCCGACAATCTGCAGCCCAATCTGTCGGTGTCGCTGGGGGCGGGAGAGGTCACGGCCTATCACCTGACCGCCGCCTATGCCGCCTTCGTCAACGGCGGGCGGCGCGTCGATCCCTATCTGATCGAATACGTCCAGGATCGGGACGGGGAGACCATCTATCGCGCTGACCAGCGTCGCTGCCGCGACTGCGGACGCGCCTTCTCCGGCCAGGCCTCGCCCTTCCTGGACCCGCGCGGGACCCAGGTCATCGATCCGATCACCGCCTATCAGATCTCCTCAATGCTGGAAGGCGTGATCCAGCGCGGTACAGCCGCCAGTGCGCGCGGCCTGGGCCGCTGGGTCGGCGGCAAGACCGGCACGACCAACGAATACCGTTCGGCCTGGTTCGTGGGCTTCACCACCGATATCGTGGTCGGGGTCTATATCGGCTTCGACGACAACCGGTCGCTGGGATATGGGGAGGCCGGTGCCTCGGCCGCCGTGCCGATCTTCGTTGACTTTATGGAGGATGCCCTGCGTGAGCGTCCGGCCCGCCCGTTCGTGCGACCGCGCGGCGCCATCTTCCGCACCATCAATGGCTTCGAGGAAGCCTTCCGCCCCGGTACCGAGCGCCGCCGCGAGGAGGAGACCCGCGAGACGGGTCCAGCCGTGCCGGAAGGCCCGCAGAACTACAACGAAGTCATTCGTCGCGAGCAGGATGCCGCCGCCGGGGTCACCCCCGGGCCGTCGGCACCCCCGCCGACCGCGCCGCCTGCGCCGAAGCAGGAACCGGCGGCGGATCTCGACGGGTTGTTCTAGGAAGCGGGGCAGCAGGCAGTAGGCAGTAGGCAGTAGGCAGTCGATGGAGGCCGTGCCTCTCCACCGCCAGAAAACAGCCCCTACTGCCTGCTGCCTATTGCCTACTGCCTCCCAACCCCCCTATCTCCGCGCCTTCGCACCGTAAGGATTTGCACATGAGACCGGATGTCGAGGCCATGAAGGCCGACATCGAGCAGAGCGTCGCTCTGCTCAGGAGGCGTCTTTGACTGGGATGTCGCCAACCGAAAGCTCGATGAGCTGAACGCGCGGGTCGAGGACCCGACGCTTTGGGACAAGCCCGACGAGGCCCAGGCCGTGAGCCGGGAACGTTCGAAGCTGGAAGCCCAGATCAACACCGTCAGGGCCATGGAGCGCGAGCTCGAGGACGGCGTCATGCTGTCCGAAATGGCCGATGAGGAAGGCGACGAGGCGACCCTGGAAGAGGCGCGCGCCCAGCTGAAGGCCATCAAGGATCGCGCCGCCCGGGCAGAGCTGGAGGCCCTGCTCTCCGGCGAGGCCGACGGCAACGACGCCTATCTGGAAGTGAACTCCGGCGCCGGCGGCACGGAGAGCTGTGACTGGGCCGGAATGCTGCTGCGGATGTATTCGCGCTGGGCCAGGGCGCACGGCTACGAGGTCGAGATCGAGGCGTCGGAAGACGGTGACCAGGCCGGCATCAAGTCGGCGACGATCCTGGTCACGGGGCCGAACGCCTATGGTTGGTTGAAATCGGAATCGGGCGTTCACCGGCTGGTGCGCATCAGTCCCTACGACGCGGCTGCGAAAAGGCACACGTCGTTCGCCTCGATCGGCGTCTCGCCCGTGGTGGACGACACGATCGAGATCGAGATCAATCCCTCGGATGTGCGGACGGACACCTATCGCGCGTCCGGCTCGGGCGGCCAGCACATCAACAAGACGGACTCCGCCGTCCGGCTGACCCACATCCCGACCAATACCGTTGTGGCGTGCCAGGCAGGGCGGTCGCAGCACCAGAACCGCGAACAGGCGTGGAAGATGCTGCGCGGCCGCCTGTACGAGCTGGAACTGCAGAGGCGCGAGGCAGCGGCCCAGGCCATGGCCGATGCCAAGACGGACATCGGCTGGGGTCACCAGATCCGAAGCTACGTCCTGCAGCCCTATCAGATGGTCAAGGACCTGCGGACCGAGGTCGAGACCTCGGACACCCAGGGCGTGCTCGACGGCGACCTGGACGCCTTCATGGGCGCCGCGCTTGCGCAGCGGGTCGGCGAGACGCGGGGGTCGACGGTCGATTAGGCAAGGGCTCAAAAGAAAAGGGCGGCTCCCTGAAGGAACCGCCCTTTTTGCGTTCGTGGAGCGTGGTTCAGACCGACTTCAGATCGATGATCTGCGGCTTGTCCTCGACGGGAGGCGCGATCGGCGCCGGGGCGGCCGGGGCTTCGAACTCCGAAACAGCGGGGGCCGCAGCGGCCGGACGCGGAGCGGGGGCGACGGGCGCCGGGGCTTCGCGGCGGCTCTGCAGGACGCGGCCCTGGAAATATGCGCCGATGTCGATCGACAGCTGTTCGGCCGTGATGTCGCCGTCGACATAGGCGGTCGAGACCAGTTTGACCTGCTTGCCGGTGACCGCGCCGACGATGCGGCCGCGAACTTCAAGATAGTCGGCGGTGACATTGCCTTCGACAGCGCCGGTCTCGCCGACGATCAGGCGGCCGACGCGGACGTCGCCCTTGACCGAACCGTCGACCTGGAGGTCGCCGGCGCCCGAGACATTGCCCTCGAACTGCAGGTCCGATGACAGGGTCGACAGACCGCGTGAGGAGGCGATGGGCGAAGGTGCCGGGGCCGGTGCGGCACCGCGGTTCATGCCGGGCGACGGCAGATCCGGCAGCGGCGGGATCGGCGGTGCGTTCGACGCACGGTCCGGCGTGGCGGGGGCGGGGGATTTGGTCTTATTGAACAATCTGGTCTCCTGCTCGGAAGAAGCGGGCGGGGTTCTGGGGTCGGCCATCCATCCACACTTCATAGTGCAGGTGAACGCCGGTGGAGCGTCCTGTGGTGCCCATGGCGCCGATCCTCTGGCCCAGCGCGATGCGCTGACCAGGCTGGACGGCCATGGCGTTCAAATGGGCGAAGCGGGTCTTGAAGCCGCGACCATGGTCTATCTCAACGGTGTTGCCATACCCTGAACGAACGCCGGCGAAAGACACGATTCCGGGAGCGGTGGCGTAGATCGGCGTGTTCAGGGGGGCGGCGAAATCCTGTCCCTGATGCACCGCCGGGCGGCCGTTGAACGGATCGAAGCGGACGCCGAAGCCCGAGGTGGTGCGCGCCTGTGTCGGGCGATCGAACGGCAGGTGTTCGGCGGCGTCGGACAGGTTGCGCATCTCCGACAGGTTGTCGGCAGCGTGGCGGATGCGGACGGCGAAGGGCTCGTCCACGTCGAGGATGGTCGCCAGGGCCTTGGGATCGCTGGCCTCGACCAGAGGTCCGCCGAGGGCGGATCCGGAGGCGGCACCATAGGCGGCGGGGTTCAGGCCCGCGAGGCGGAAGGCGAGGCGCAGGCGTTCGGCGCGGGTCTGGGCGAAGTCGCCGGCCCGTTCGATCAGTCGTTCCTGGTCCATGCGGACCGCGACGATACGCTGAACCGGACGGGCTTCGCCGGCGCTGAGGGCGGGGGCCAGGGCGGCCTCGGCACCGTCGACGCCACGGAACATGCCCATGACGTTCGTCAGGGCCGCATGGCGGCGCTCGACCATACGGGCCATCTCGTCCAGGCCGCCCGTGGTGGCGGACATGCGGACGACGGCGGTCTCGAGGCGGGCCTGCAGGTCGGCGTTCAGTCGCTCGGAGGCGGCGCGGGCCTGCATGACCTCGGCGTCGGCCCGGGAGCGGGCAATCAGGTCGAAGATGAAGCCGCCCGAGGCGACCAGGGTCCAGGCGACGGCGGCGACGGCGATGCTCGCCAGGGCCATCTGACGGCCGCTGGTCAGCACATAGCCGTGCGTGTCGCCGTTCGAGCGCAGATAGACGTGCCGCTCCGGAAACCAACGCTCGACCAAAGAGCGCCTGACCACTCCCTGTTCTTCATTCATTTGAACACGCCCCCACGTACCGGCAAGCGTTATCCGTGAAGTGTTGCCCGACGGCAATACCGTTTACGCAATGTTAATCACGTTGCCCCTCTCAGGCGGTCAAAACGAATCTACTCAGGCCCTGATTCGCGTGAGGGGCGTATTCCGCTAGACTGTCGACAGGCCCGGCTAGACTTCACCCACCCGTCCGCCTTCGGATCAAACCTCTTTCGCGGCCGCAAGAACGGCCTCAGCGTGACCCTTGACCCGGACCTGACGCCAGACCCGGCGGACGATGCCTGCACCGTCGATCAGGAAGGTGGCCCGCTCGATGCCCATATACTGACGGCCGTAGAGGGTCTTCTCGACCCAGACGCCGTAAGCCTCGGTGACGGCCTCGGCTTCGTCGGAGCCGAGCATGACCCTGAGGTCGTGTTTGGCCTTGAACCGGTCGAGCTTCCTGACCGGATCGCGCGAGATGCCGATCACCTGAACGCCTGCCGCCGTGAAAGCGTCGATATGGGCCGAGAAGTCGATGGCCTCGTTGGTGCAGCCGGGCGTGTCGGCCTTCGGATAGAAGAAGACGACCGTGGGGCCGGACAGGGTCGCGCGGCCGCCGCCGTCGGCGGGGATGTCGAACGCGGGGGCTTTGCAGCCCTCGGTGATCTCGGTCATCGATCTTGCCCATCCTTGCGGCACCGCTTGGCTGCAATCGTGATCATTCGCTGGAAGGTTGGTCAACGCAACGGGTCCTGCGCAGATTACCGAAGGTTAAGATGCGGCCGCTGACTGTCTCGGATATGCCAATCGAACAGAACGAGGGGGAAGGCTATGAAATCTGTCGCATTGACGGCTCGGTTACTCACGCTTGTGCTGGCGTCTCTTCTGATGGGCGCCTGCAGCTATTTCGCGAGGCCGAACGAACTGACCTTGGCGAACACCAATCGCGAGATCGAGTTCCAGTGGGTGCCAAGCACCTTCGGCGATCGCGTCGAGCCCCATTCGGCCGTCATCGTGCCCGTCGTCATCGAAGGCAGTCCCAAGACCCTCTACATGCAGTTCGACCTGGGCACGCCCTCCACGGTGCTCAAGAAGAACATGGTCGACAGCCTGGCCGCCCGGCTGCCCGGCTTCGCGGTCGTGTCGGAGGGATCGGACGACTATGTCCACGATTTCACCTTCGCCATGGGAGACATCCGCGCCACGGCCGGGCGGGTGAAGATCAGGGAGGTCAATTCGGACGCGGGCATAGCCTGGGACGATCCCGATCAGATCGACGTCATCGGCACCCTGGGCTCCGACTTTCTGGACGGGCGTGTGCTGGCCATCGACTATCCGCGCCGGAGCATCTTCGTCGGCGACGCCGTGCCTCCGGGCCTGGTCCTGCCCGGCCAGATGCGGCCGTTCAGCTTCTCCCAGCGGCGCATCATCCTGGACGATGTGATGATCGACGGCGAAGCCAACAAGATCATGCTGGACACCGGGTCCAGCGCCTTCGCCCTGCTGACCGACCGCGGCGACTGGCTGCGCAAATCGAACGACGGGGCCGGGGCGACCCAGTTCGCCGTCAACTCCTGGGGAAACAGCCTGACCGCCCATGTCGCGCCCACTTCAAGTCAGATTCAGTTCGGCGAGACAGTCCTGCCCCTAGGTTCGGTCGCCTATATCGAGGGGACCAGCGCCATGCAAAATATGATGATGCGGGTCTCCGGCATGGGGGGCATGACAGGCAACAAACTGTTTCTGGACAACGTGCTGGTCCTGGACGCCGTCAATCTGACCTATGCCGTGATCCCGTCCCCCGCTCCGCGATGATCAGACCGGGCGGACCAGCAGAAGCTTCTTCTTGCCGGCGGCCAGCTTAAGAACACCGTCGGTATTGACGTCCGTCGCCTCGATCAGGCGCGCGCCGTCGGCGATCGCCTCGTCATTCAGTCGCAGGCCGCCGCCCTGGGCCAGGCGCCGGGCCTCGCCGTTGGAAGCCGTCAGGCCCGCACGGGTGGCGACGGCGGCCAGCATGGCGCCGAAAACGTCCGACGAGGGCAGTTCAACGGTCGGTAGATCGGCGGACAGCGTGCCCTGTTCGAACGCGCCTTCCGCCGCCGCCCGGGCCGAGGCCGCCGCCTCCGCCCCGTGCAGCATCGTGGTGGCCGCATCGGCCAGCGCCTTCTTGGCGTCGTTGATCGCGGCCCCCTCCAGCGCCTCGAACCCGGCGATCTCGTCCAGGGGGATGTCGGTGAACAGGCGCATGAAGCGGCCGACGTCACTGTCTTCGGCATTGCGCCAGAACTGCCAGTAGTCGTAGGGGCTCAGCTGTTCCGCGTTGAGCCAGATGGCGCCCTGGGCCGTCTTGCCCATCTTGCCGCCGGACGCGGTCGTCAGCAGCGGCGTGGTCAGGCCGAAGGCGGCCTTCTGATCGACACGACGCACCAGATCGACGCCCGAGACGATATTGCCCCACTGGTCCGATCCGCCCATTTGCAGAGTCACGTTCTGGCGGCGGTTGAGCTCCAGGAAGTCCACCGACTGCATCAGCATGTAGTTGAACTCGAGGAAGGTCATCGGCTGCTCGCGCTCGAGGCGCAGCTTGACCGAGTCGAACGCCAGCATCCGGTTGACCGTGAAATGGGTCCCGTAGTCGCGCAGGAATTCGACGTAGCCGTATTTCGACAGCCACTCGTCGTTGTCGATCATGATGGCGTCGGTCGGACCGTCGCCGAAGGTCAGGAATTTCTCGAACACCGTCTTGATGGAGGCGATGTTCGACTGGATCGTCTCGTCGGTCAGCTGCGGGCGCGAGGCGTCCTTGCCGGTCGGGTCGCCGACCTTGGTCGTGCCGCCGCCCATGATGACGACCGGCCTCCCGCCCGCCTGCTGGAGACGGCGCAGCATCATGATCTGGATCAGACTGCCGACGTGCAGGCTGGGCGCCGTGGCGTCGAAGCCGATGTAGCCGGAGACGACGCCGGCCCTGGCCGCCGCGTCCAGCTCCGCCGGATGGGTGATCTGATGGATGTATCCGCGCGCCTGAAGCGTCTGCAGGAAGTCGGACTGGAAGGTCGTGTCGGTCATGGTCGGCTCCGTTAGCAGGGAGGCCGGCGCTCTGTCTCGGGTGTCGCGCCGGCAAAATGCGGCGCAGGGGTTCGCGGCCGCTCGCTAGATCAGCGGGAGGTAATACAGGCCGGGCAGGGCTCGGGTCGCGAACATGAGCCGTTCCTAGCGCCCGGCGTTGACCGGCGTCAACCAGCCGCTATCGGTTCAGGATGATCGTGAACCTGATCCCGCACCCGACCACGCCTGATGGGCCGATCTCCTCCGTAGCCGTGCATCTGGACCGCAAAGGTGGACGCCTGTGGGTCCGGTTCGTGGCCGAAGGCGCGGTGAATGCGGTGCAGTGGCCGGGGCCGACGGACGGCGGCCGGACAGACGAGCTGTGGCGCCACACCTGTTTCGAGGTCTTCCTCATGGCAGGGGAGGGCTATCGCGAGTTCAACCTGTCGCCGTCCGGACGGTGGGCTTCGTATCGGTTCGACGGGTATCGTGAAGGCATGGCCGAAGCGGTCGAGGTCGCGGATGTCGCGCCGCTGGATCTGGCGGAGGACATGCTGGCGCTTGAGGCGGATCTGGATCTGCCGTCACCAGTCGGCCTGTTGGCCCTGTCGGCCGTGATCGAGACCGTCGACGGGGCGAAGAGCTATTGGGCGCTGGCCCATCCGTCCGATAAGCCTGACTTCCACCACCCCGATTCCTTCGTTCTGGACCTGCCATGAAATTCGGCATCGACCGACTGCTCTCCGAGCCTGATCTTCAGGCCGCGCTGAAGGGGCGGCGGGTGGCGCTGGTGGCGCATCCGGCCTCGGTGACGGCGGACCTGACCCATTCGATCGACGCCCTGATCGCGGCCGGAGTGAACATCAGCGCCGCCTTCGGCCCCCAGCACGGGATGAAGGGCGACCTGCAGGACAATATGATGGAGAGCCCGGACGAGACCGATCCGGTCCACGGCTTTCCCGTCTTCAGCCTGTACGGCGAGGTGCGCCGCCCGACCGGCCAGATGATGAGCACCTTCGACGTGGTGCTGATCGACCTCCAGGATCTGGGCTGCCGCATCTACACCTTCATCACGACCCTGCTCTACGTGCTCGAGGCCGCGGCCGAACACGGCAAGGAGGTCTGGGTGCTGGATCGGCCCAACCCCGCCGGTCGGCCGGTCGAGGGCACGACCCTTGTCGCGGGCTGGGAGAGTTTCGTCGGTGCCGGGCCGATGCCGATGCGGCACGGCATGACCCTGGGCGAACTGGGCCACTGGTTCATCGACCACTTCAGGCTGAAGGTCGCCTATCGCGTCATCGAGATGCAGGGCTACGACCCCGAGGCCGGGCCGGGCTTCGGCTGGCCGCTGGGCGAGCGCGCCTGGATCAACCCCAGCCCCAATGCACCGAACCTGTCGATGGCGCGGGCCTATCCCGGCACGGTGATGGTCGAGGGCGCGACCCTGTCAGAAGGCAGGGGCACGACCCGGCCGCTGGAGCTGTTCGGGGCCCCGGACATCGACGCCCGTGCCGTGATCGCGGAGATGAGGGCCTTCGCCCCGGAGTGGATAAAGGGCTGCGTCCTGCGCGACATGTGGTTCGAGCCGACCTTCCACAAACACGTCGGCCAGCTGTGCAGCGGGGTGCAAATCCACGTCGAGGGCCCGCATTACGACCACGCCGCCTTCCGGCCGTGGCGGGTTCAGGCCCTGGGGTTCAAGGCGATCCGACGGCTGTATCCCGACTACGACCTGTGGCGGGACTTCCCGTACGAATATGCGTTCGGGAAGCTGCCGATCGACGTGATCAACGGCGGGCCGGCGTTGCGGGCGTGGGTCGATGACCCGGCCTCGACCGCGGCCGATCTGGACGCGATCGCGGGGCCGGACGAGGCGGCCTGGGTCGCTGAGCGGAAGCCGTTCCTGCTCTACTGAAGGCCATATCCTGGCCATGATCTGAAGCCGTTTTCCTGCAACGGAGGTGCGTCATGATCGCGATGGTAATTGCAGCTTTTCTGGCCTTTCAGGAGCCCGTTTCTCTGAGTCCGGAGGCCCGCGTGCTAATCGCGCCGGTGGCCGAGGCCATCGCCGCTGAGGAAGCGAGGCAGGCCGCCCTTCCGCCCCCGGCCACCGATCGCGAACGGCTTGAGCGGATGGGCGTCCTGGACCAGGTCGGGCGACGGGCGGAGTCCCCCATCGACCTGAGCGTCCTGCCGGAAGCGGAGCAGCAGGCGGCCAATGCGGCCATCTGGACGCAGCTCAGGGCGCTGGACGCGCGTCTGATGGAGGAACTCCTCACCATGGTTCCGCCGGAGGGCTGGTTCCTAAAAAGCGTCTATGGCGACCGGGCGGCTCTGGCCGCCTTCCTGATCGTGCAGCACTCAGACATCGAATACTGGCGTCGATTCGTGCCCGTGCTGGAACCGCTGGTGGCGGCCGGCGAAGTCGACGGGCAATCTTACGGGTTGATGTACGACCGTCTCGCCGACAACGAGGGCAGGCCCCAGCGTTACGGCACGCAGATGACCTGCAAGGCGGGCAAATGGGTCATCGACCGCGAAAATCTCGAGGATCCGGAGAACGCGGATGCCCGACGGGCTGCTATGGGTTTTCCTTGGACGTTGGCTGAATACGAGCAGGTTTTCGCCCGCTATCCCCCGTGCGAGGAATAGTCCTGAGCGAACGAGCGATCTAGGCCGGCTTTTCTTCCAGCCGCTTGTCCAGATAGAGGCCCACGCGGCGGTCGACGGCACCGATATGGTCCTGCCAGAAATGGCTCGCGCCTTCTTCCAGTTCGTAGTCGATGACGATGCCCTTCTGGGTGCGCAGCTTGTTGACGACGCGCTCGACCTCGACCGGCGGGACGATGGTGTCGGCCGTGCCGTGCAGGAACAGGCCCGAGGCCGGGCAGGGGGCCAGGAAGCTGAAATCGTACATGTTCGACGGCGGCGAAACCGAGATGAAGCCGTCCGTCTCGGGGCGGCGCATCAGGAGCTGCATGCCGATATAGGCGCCGAACTGATAGCCGCCGACCCAGGTCTGGGAGGCGGCCGGATTGTTGGACTGCAGCCAGTCCAGGGCGGTGGCCGCGTCCGCCAGTTCGCCGATGCCCGAATCGAACTCGCCCTGGGACTTGCCGACGCCGCGCGAGTTGTAGCGCAGGGTGGCGAAGCCGCGCTTCTGGAACAGCTGGTAGAGGGTGACCGTCACCGGGTTGTTCATATGCCCGCCCGCCTTGGGGTGCGGGTGCAGGATCAGGGCGATGGGCGCGTTGGCGCGCTTGCCGGGGGAGTAGCGGCCTTCGATGCGACCGGAGGCGCCGGGCAGGATGACTTCAGGCATGGGGCTCTGGAATCCGTTCAACTGTCGTTTCGGGCCCGCCGAATACTTGACTACAGGGGTAGGACTTTCTAAGTCCGGTCTGCGTTCGGCCGCCTCGAGAAGCGGCGGGTCATAGCACAAGACCCCTGAAAAGCGCGCGATTTTTGAGGATGGGCGATGCGACTGTCGACCAAGGGACGATACGCCGTGATGGCGATGGCCGATCTGGCCCGCCACGGCCGGGCCGAAGGCGGCGAAGGCCGGGCCGTATCCCTGGCCGAAATCGCCACGCGGCAAGAAATTTCATTGAGTTACCTGGAACAACTATTCGCTCGCCTGAGAAAAAGCGGACTGGTGCGCAGCGTGCGCGGTCCGGGCGGCGGCTATCGTCTGGCCAAGACAGCCGGCGAAACCGTGGTGTCCGAAATCGTCCTGGCCGTCGACGAGCCGATCCGGGCGGTGCGCTGCACGGCCCACGGTACGCCGCGCGGCTGCATGCTGGGCGGCGAGCGCTGCATCACCCACAATCTGTGGGATGACCTCGGCGACGAGATTCATCGCTATCTATCCAGCGTGTCGCTGGAGGACGTGATCCTGAACCGCACGAGCCGTCGGTCCGCGTCGAGCGAAGTCGGGGTAGCGGCATGAGCGGCGTCTATCTGGACTACAACGCCTCGGCCCTCGTTCGCCCGGAAGTCCTCGCCATCATGGCCGAGGCCCTGGCCGACAACGGCAATCCGTCGGCGGTTCATGCGGCCGGTCGGCGGGCGCGGGCGCGGGTCGAGACGGCGCGCGCCAGGGTCGCCGAGCTCGTCGGCGCCGATCCGACGGCCGTCGTTTTCACCTCGGGCGGCACGGAGGCCAATGCCCAGGCCCTGCAGAGCGCGCTGGCGGCCGGGTGCGAACGGCTGATCGTCTGCACCACGGAGCATCCCTGTGTGGTCGAGGCGGCCATCGCGTCGGGCAAGTCGGTCAAGCCGCTGCCGGTCGACGAACGCGGCGTCATCGATCTGGTCAAGCTGGGTCAACTCCTGAACCAGACCGGCGGCCGGGCCGTCGTCGCCATCCACCACGCCAACAACGAGAGCGGCGTGATCCAGCCGATCGCAGAGGCCGCGCGTCTGGTGCGGGCGGCGAAGGGCTGGCTGCATGTCGATGCCATCCAGTCGGCGGGCAAGATCCCGGTCGACATGCGCGCCCTGGGCGCCGACAGCCTGACCCTGTCCGCTCACAAGCTGGGCGGACCGCAGGGCGTGGGTGCCCTGGTGCTGGGCGAAGGTTCGTCCGCGGTTCGCATCCTGCACGGCGCAGGTCAGGAGCGCGGTCTGCGGGCGGGAACGGAGAACGTGCCGGGCATCGCGGGCTTCGGCGTTGCGGCTGACTGCGCCGCGCGGGACCTGCCGCTGGCCGAGACGCACAAGGCCTGGCGCGACGTGGCCGAGGCCGCTGTCGAGGCTGCGGGTGCGACCATCCTCGGCAAGGGCGCGCCGCGTCTGCCCAACACATTGTTCCTGTCGGTCGCCGGCTGGGACAGTCCGCAGCAGCTGATCGTGCTGGATCTGGACGGCGTCATGGTCTCGGCAGGCAGCGCCTGTTCCTCCGGCAAGACCAAGCCCAGCCGCGCCATCGTGGCGATGGGCCGCATGGATCTGGCGACCGGAGGCGTGCGCGTCTCGGGCGGCTGGGGCACCACGCAAGACGATTGGTCACGCTTCGCTGCGGCGTGGACCAAGGCATACGAGACACATCGCGCGCGTCAGTCCGCCCGCGTGAAGGAAACCGCGTAAAATCATGGCCGCCGTTCAGGAAACCATCGACGCCGTCGCCGCACTCGAGAAATACGAGCACGGGTTCACGTCCGACATCGAGACCGAATACGCGCCTCGCGGGCTGAACGCCGACATCGTCCGCTTCATCTCCGAGAAGAAGGGCGAGCCGGAGTGGATGCTGGAATGGCGTCTGGCCGCCTATGAGCGCTGGCTGGCGATGGAGGAGCCGACCTGGTCGTCGGTCAAATACACGCCGGTCGATTACCAGTCGCTGTTCTACTACGCGGCCCCCAAGAAGAAGGACGGGCCGAAGTCGCTGGACGAGGTCGATCCTGAAATCCTCGAAATCTACAAGAAGCTGGGCATCCCGCTGAAGGAGCAGGAGGTGCTGGCCGGTGTCGAGGGCGCGCCGCGCTACGCCGTGGACGCGGTGTTCGACAGCGTCTCGGTGGTCACCACCTTCAAGGCCGAGCTGGCCAAGGTCGGCATCATTTTCATGCCGATTTCCGAGGCCTTGCGCGAACATCCTGAGCTGGTGCGCCAGTATCTGGGATCGGTGGTGCCGGTCTCGGACAACTATTTCGCGGCCCTGAACAGCGCGGTCTTTTCGGACGGATCGTTCGTCTACATCCCGCCGGGCGTGAAATGCCCGATGGAGCTGTCGACCTATTTCCGCATCAATGCGAGCCAGACCGGCCAGTTCGAACGCACCCTGATCATCGCCGACAAGGGCAGTTACTGCTCCTATCTGGAGGGTTGCACGGCCCCGATGCGCGACGAGAACCAGCTGCATGCGGCGGTGGTCGAACTGGTCGCCCTGGACGACGCCGAGATCAAATATTCGACGGTCCAGAACTGGTACCCCGGCGACGCCGAAGGGCGGGGCGGCATCTACAACTTCGTCACCAAACGCGCCGACTGCCGGGGCGACCGGTCGAAGGTCAGCTGGACCCAGGTCGAGACCGGCTCGGCGGTAACCTGGAAATACCCGTCCTGCGTCCTGCGCGGCGAGGAGAGCTCGGGCGAATTCTATTCGATCGCCATCACCAACGGACATCAACAGGCCGACACCGGCACCAAGATGATCCATCTGGGCAAGAATTCGAAGTCGCGGATCATCGCCAAGGCGGTCTCGGCGGGCAAGTCTGACTCGACCTATCGCGGCCTGGTCTCGGTGCATCCGAAGGCGACGGGCGTGCGCAACTTCACCCAGTGCGACAGCCTGCTCATCGGCGGCGACTGCGGGTCGCATACCGTGCCCTATATCGAGGCCCGCAACGGCTCGGCCCAGCTGGAGCACGAGGCGACCACGACACGCCTGTCCGACGACCAGCTCTTCTACGCCCAGCAGCGTGGTCTGTCTCAGGAAGAGGCGGTGGCCCTTCTGGTCAACGGATTCGTCCGCGACGTGATGCAGAAACTGCCGATGGAGTTCGCCGTCGAGGCCCAGAAACTGGTGGCGATCAGCCTTGAAGGCTCGGTCGGATAACAAGAAGAAACAATGCTCAAGATAGAAAACCTCCACGTCTCCGTCGGCGACAAGCCGATCCTCAAGGGGCTGACGCTCGACGTTCCCGCCGGCGAGGTGCACGCCATCATGGGGCCGAACGGGGCCGGCAAGTCGACGCTCGGCTATGCCCTGTCGGGGCGGCCCGGCTATGAAGCCGTCGAGGGTTCGGTCGAATGGCGGGGCGAGAGCCTGCTCGATCTCGATCCGGCTGCGCGGGCGGCGAAGGGCGTCTTCCTGTCGTTCCAGTATCCGATCGAGATCCCCGGCGTGCCGGCCCTGACCTTCGTGCGCACGGCGCTGAACGCCCAGAAGCGGGCGCGGGGCGAAGAGGAGGTCTCGGCCCCGGCCTTCCTGAAGCTGGTCCGGGCGGCGTCGGCGGCGCTGAAAATGGATTTCGAGATGCTGAAGCGGCCGCTGAACGTCGGCTTCTCCGGCGGCGAGAAGAAGCGGATGGAGATCCTGCAGATGGCCCTGCTGGAGCCGTCGCTGCTGATCCTCGACGAGACGGATTCCGGCCTTGATATCGACGCCCTGCGGATCGTGTCGGAGGGGGTGAATGCCCTGCGCTCGCCCGAGCGGGCCATGCTGGTGATCACCCACTATCAGCGGCTGCTGGACTATATCAAACCCGACCGGGTCCATGTGCTGGCCGCCGGCCGGATCGTGGCCTCGGGCGGGCCGGAACTGGCGCATCAGCTGGAGGCGGAAGGGTATGACAAATACCTGCCGGTGGCGGCTTGATCATCCTTCTCCCCTTGCGGGAGAAGGTGGCCCGCGAAGCGGGTCGGATGAGGGGTCACACCGGCGTCGCCAATGAGGGTTCTGCAAGCCAATCGGACGAGGCCGTGCGACCCCTCATCCGTCAGCCCCCGATCAAGTCGGGGACTGCCACCTTCTCCCGCAAGGGGAGAAGGACATGAGTTTGGTCGATCTGAAGGACCCCTCCACCTTTCCGTCGCGGCGGGTCGAGGCGTGGAAATACACCGACCTGCGCCGCGTCCTGCGCGAGACGCCGCCGCCGTCGCCCGCCGTCGAGATCCTCCCGGGCGGGCCGTTCGAGGCCCTGGGTGGCGAGGAGCTGGCCTTCGCCAATGGCCGGGTGGTCGGGGCCGACGCCTTTGTGGCCTCGGGCGAACAGACGCTGCGGCTGCGGTTCGTGTCCGACGCGACAGGCACCGGACACAGCGCCTCGGTGCGGATCGCAGTACGGCCCGGGGCGCGGCTGACCCTGCTGGAAAGCCATGAAGGCGTGGGCTCAGGATATGTCGCCAACTCCCGGATCGAGCTGGATGTTCCCGCCGGAGCCGAGGTCACGCGGGTCGTTCTGGTCGACGAACCCGCGGACGCGATCTCGATCGCCGTGGCCCATGTGAAGACGGCACCCGGTGCGATCTATCGCCAGACGACGATCACCAGCGGCGCGAAGCTGCAGCGTCATGAAACCCATCTGGCCCATGGCGGTGAGGCGACGGCGGTGACGCTGGACGGCCTCTATGCCCTGTCCGGCGAGCGGCACACCGACCTGACCAGCGTCGTGCGCCACAACGGCCTGAACGGCGTCACCTCTCAACTGACCAAGGGCGTCGTGCGCGACACCGCGCGGGGCGTGTTCCAGGGCAAGATCGTCGTCGAACGCGGCGCCGACGGCACGGACGCCCGCATGGGGCACCATGCCCTGATCCTCGGAGAACGCGCCGAGATCGACGCCAAGCCGGAGCTCGAAATCTACGCCGACGACGTGCAGTGCGCCCACGGCAATACGATCGGCAACCTGGACGAAAGCGCCCTGTTCTACATGCAGTCGCGCGGCATTCCGGCGGACGAGGCGAGGGCGCTTCTGACCCAGGCCTTTCTGTTCGAGGTCGTCGACCGTATCGCGCATGAGGGCGCGAGAGAGGGGGTGAGGTCATGGCTGACGGCTCGACTGTAAATCCTCCCCCCTTGGGGGAGGTGGCACCGAAGCGCAGCGAAGGAGACGGAGGGGGCTTGCCCCAGCCACTGTCTTCGCGGCTGGCCCCCTCCGTCACGGCGCAAGCGCGCCGCGCCACCTCCCCCGATGGGGGAGGATTGTTCGATCCCTACGCCGCCCGCGCCCAGTTCCCGATCCTGTCGCGGACGGTGAACGGCAAGCCGCTGGTCTATCTCGACTCGGCCGCCTCGGCGCAAAAGCCGCGCGCGGTGATCGACGCCCTGACGGCGGCGATGGAGGGGAGCTATTCCAACGTCCACCGCGGTCTGCACACCCTGGCCAACGAGACGACGGAAGCCTTCGAACAGGCGCGCGAAACGGTAGCCCGTTTCCTCAACGCCGAGAGCCCCGACCAGATCGTCTGGACCAAGGGCGGGACCGAGGCCTTCAATCTGGTTGCAGCGGGTCTGGGGCAGAGCCTCAAGCCCGGCGACGAGATCGTCACCACACAGATGGAGCACCACGCCAATATCGTGCCGTGGTCGATGCTGAGGGACCGTCTGGGCGTCGTTCTGAAATGGGCGCCGGTGCTGGACGACGGTTCGCTGGACATGGCCGGGCTGGCCTGCCTGATCGGGCCGCGCACCAGGCTGGTCGCCGTGACCCATATGTCCAACGTGCTGGGCACGGTGAACGATGTGAAGGCCGTCGCCGACCTGGCCCATGCGGCGGGCGCGCTCGTGCTCGTCGACGGTTGTCAGGGGGCGGTGCATTGCAGCCCGGATGTCCAGGCGCTGGACTGCGACTTCTACGTCTTCACCGGCCACAAATTGTACGGCCCGACCGGCATCGGCGGTCTCTACGGAAAGCGCGCGGCTCTGGAGGCCCTGCCGCCTTATCAGGGCGGGGGCGAGATGATCGCCACCGTGACCGAGGACGCGGTCACCTATGCCTCCATTCCGCACCGGTTCGAGGCGGGGACGCCGCCGATCCTTGAGGTCATCGGGCTGGGCGCGGCGCTGGAGTGGTTCATGGCCTTCGACCGCACGGCGATCGCGGTTCATGAGAGGGCGCTTTACGATCACGTCGTCGCCCGGCTGTCCGGTCTGAACTGGCTGCGGATCATCGGCGAGGCCCCCGGCAAGGGCGCGATCCTGACCTTCACGGTCGAGGGGGCCCACGCCCATGACGTGGCGCAGATTCTGGACCGGTACGGCGTCGCCGTCCGGGCCGGGCTTCACTGCGCCGAGCCTCTGTCGAAGCGATTTGGCGTCACCTCGAGCGCCCGGGCCAGCTTCGCCCTATATAACACCACCGAGGATGCAGATGCCTTCGTGGACGCGCTGATCAAGGCGCGGGAGTTCTTTGTGTGAGCGAAATGGACGGAAAAATCAGCAGCAGCGGGACCTTCGCCGAGACCTGGGCGGAACCGCAGACGGCTTCTCTGCCTCAGGCGGAGCTCGACCGGCTGACCGACGAGCTGATCACGGCACTGAAGACCGTGTTCGATCCGGAGATCCCGGTCGACGTCTACGAGCTGGGCCTGATCTACAAGGTCGACCTGTCGGACGACCGCGACGTGTTGATCGACATGACCCTGACGGCACCCGGATGCCCCGTGGCTGGCGAGATGCCCGGCTGGATCGAGGACGCGGTGATGAAGGTCGAGGGCATCAAGTCGGCGCGGGCCAATCTGGTGTTCGACCCGCCGTGGGATTCGTCGAAGATGAGCGACGAGGCGAAACTCGCCTTGAACATGTTCTGAGGACGCGATGACAGACTTTGAAACATCGTCATCCTCCGGCTTGACCGGGGGACGCCCCCGCCGCCCACGCCCCAGGGTAGTGACACTGACCGACGCGGCCGCAGAGCGCGTGCGCGAGATCATGGCCAACGCCGAAAAGACCTACGTTGGCCTGCGTGTGGGCGTGAAGAACGGCGGCTGCGCCGGGCAGGAATACACCTTCGCCTATGCCGAAGAGATTGGTGCGATGGACGAGGTGGTCGAGGACAAGGGTGTCACCATCCTGATCGAGCCCAAGGCGATCCTGTTCCTGATCGGGTCGGAGATCGACTACGAGGCGACGAAACTGGCGTCCAAATTCGTGTTCCGCAATCCGAACCAGACCGACGCCTGCGGCTGTGGCGAGAGCGTCACCATCATCCCGGCCGCGGCTCTAGAGACCGACTGACATGATCCGGCTCGAGGGTGTCACGAAGCGCTATCGCAGCGCGGCGGGCGAACGCGTGGCTCTGGACGCGGTCGATCTGCATGTGGCCAGGGGGCAGGTGTTCGGAGTGGTCGGCCGCTCCGGGGCCGGCAAGTCGACCCTGATCCGGACCATCAACCGGCTGGAGACCCCGGACGCGGGCAAGGTGTTCGTCAGCGATCAGGAGATCACGGCGATGAAGCCGGCCGAGCTGCGCGCCGCGCGCCGGCGGATCGGCATGATCTTCCAGCATTTCAACCTGCTGAACGCCAGGACCATCGCCGAAAACGTCGCCTTTCCCCTGCAGCTCGAGGGCCGGCCGGCGGCGGAGATCGAGCGACGGACGACGGACCTGCTGGACCAGCTCGGTCTGGCGGAACATGCAAAAAAGCATCCGGCCCAGCTGTCGGGCGGACAGAAGCAGCGCGTCGGCATCGCCCGGGCTCTGGCCTGCGGACCCGACGTCCTCCTGTGCGACGAGGCGACCAGCGCGCTCGACCCGGAGACGACCGACGAAATCCTCGGCCTGCTCGACGGGCTCAACCGCGACCTCGGCCTGACCATCGTCCTGATCACCCACCAGATGGAGGTGGTGCGTCGCGTCTGCGACCGGGTCGCCGTGCTCAAGGACGGGCGGCTGGTGGAGGAGGGGGCGACGGCCGATGTCTTCCTGCATCCGCAGTCGCCGGTGACCCGCGCCATGCTGGCCGAGGGCGAGGGCGGCGAGACCTATGACGCCTCGGTCGTGCCGGCGGGCGGGCGGCTGGCGAAACTGACCTTCCGGGGCGGTTCGACCTACGAGCCGGAACTCAGCCGTGTCGCGCGGACGACCGGCGTCGACTATTCGATCCTGTCGGGCCGGATCAGCCGCATCCGGGGCGAGCCCTACGGTCAGATGGTCGTGGCCTTCACCGGCGGGGATGCCGATGCGGCGGTGGAGCAACTGACCGCGCGCGGCGTCGCGGTGGAGGCGCTGTGATGGAGTTCTTCGTCAATATCGACTGGCCCGAGATCCTCAGGGCGACACGCGACACCCTCCTGATGCTGTTCGGCGCCATGGCGCTGACGGTCGTGTTCGGGATCCCGTTGGGCGTGCTGTTGTATCTGTCCGGCAAGGGGCGGCTGGCGGCCAACCCGGTGCTGAACGGGGTGCTGTCGCTGGTGGTCAACATCCTCCGGTCCGTGCCCTTCATCATCCTGCTGATTGTCATGCTGCCGGTGACTGTGCTGCTGGTCGGGACGTCGCTGGGGGTGGCCGGAGCGATCCCGCCGCTGGTCGTCGGGGCCGCGCCCTTCTATGCGCGCCTGGTCGAGACGGCGCTGCGCGAGGTCGACAAGGGCGTCGTCGAGGCGACCCAGGCCATGGGCGGCTCGACCTTCCAGATCGTCACCCGAGCCCTGCTGCCCGAGGCCATGCCCGGTATCATCGCCGGCGCCACCGTCACGGCGATTGCCCTGGTCAGCTACACGGCAATGGCCGGTGTGGTCGGCGCAGGCGGGCTCGGCGACCTGGCGATCCGCTTCGGCTATCAACGGTTCCAGACCGACGTCATGGTGGTGACCGTAGTTCTGCTGCTGGTGCTCGTACAAATTCTGCAGATGCTCGGCGACCGTCTGGTCGCTAGGGTCTCGCACCGCTGACTTCAGACTGACTGAGAGACTTCCATGCTTCGACGCACCCTGATCCTCGCCGCCGCTTCTCTGGCGCTCGCCGCCTGCGGCCAGGGAACAGAGAAGGCCGCCGACGGGTCTGCGCCGCTGATCGTGGGCGCGACGGCCGTCCCGCACGCCGAGATCCTGGAGTTCATCAAGCCGACCCTGGCGGCCGAGGGCTTCCCGATCGAGATCAAGGTCTTCAACGACTATGTTCAGCCGAACACCCAGCTGGCCGAGCGCCGCATCGACGCCAACTATTTCCAGACCAAACCCTATCTGGATGAGTTCAACGCCGCCCGGAACGCCGATCTGATCACGGTCGCCGGCGTCCACGTCGAGCCTCTGGGCGCCTATTCGCGCAGGTTCAGGACGCTGGCCGAGCTGCCGAACGGGGCTGATGTGGCGGTCCCCAATGATGCGTCTTCGATCGGGCGCGCCCTGATCCTCTTGCAGACGGCGGGGTTGATCCGCCTGAAGGATCCGACCAACCCGCTTCAGAGCGTGCGGGACATCGCCGAAAACCCAAGGGCCCTGCGCTTCCGCGAGCTTGAATCGGCGACCCTGCCGCGCGTTCTGGACCAGGTCGATCTGGCCGTGATCAACACCAACTATGCGCTGGACGCGGGCCTTAAGCCGAAGACCGACGCCCTGGCGCTGGAAGGCGGCGACAGCCCCTATGTGAACTATCTGGTCGCGCGGCCGGACAATCAGAACGACCCGCGCATCCAGGCCCTGGCGCGGGCCCTGCGCAGCCAGGCGGTGAAAGACTTCATTGCGCAGAAGTACGACGGCGCAGTGGTGCCGGCGGCCTGACGCATGGCCTATGATCCCGACTTCGGCGAGTGGGTGCGGGAGCATTTTGCGGCCCTGGGTCCGCTGGAGATCAAGCGGATGTTCGGCGCAGGGGCGGTCTATGCCCATGGCCTGATCTTCGCCCTTCTGGACGACGGGACGGTCTGGCTCAAGGCTGACGAGGTGAACCAGCCTTTGCTTGAGGCGGCCGGGTCGCGCCAGTTCACCTATCCGACCAAGGACGGTGAGACCATGACCATGGCCTACTGGTCGTTGCCCGAGGTCGCGCTCGACGATCCGGACGAAGCCGTCGACTGGGCGCGCCAGTCGATCGATGCGGCGATGCGGAAGGCGGCGGCAAAGAAGCCGCGCAAGGCCAAGCCTAAGCCGTAGCTGTAGCTGTAGCCTTTGCAGCGTGGGTGGCGACAGCCCCTAGGTTAACTACCTGGTCCTCGGCCGGACAATCAGAACGACCCGCGCATCCAGGCCCTGGCGCGGGCCCTGCGCAGCCAGGCGGTCAAGGACTTCATCGCGCAGAAGTACGACGGGGCGGTTGTGCCTGCTGCTTGAGATTGTAGTCGTGTCGGTCTAGCGTCGGTTTTCGATTGGAGCCGGCGATGACTTTCCCGATGCGTCGTGTTGTCCGTGCCGTCGGGATGGCGCTGGTTGCGATGTTGCTCATCGCGCTGTTCCATTTCCTGCGAGGCGAGCCCGCTTCGCCGTTGTGGACCCAGGCTGCCGGGTTTGCAGTTGGAACCCTGTTGGGCGATCTGATCAGTCAGATCTTTGGTCGACGCAGGAAATCGGCAGCTCGTCGGCGCTCCCTGCGTCTTTGGGCTTTCGGGTTCGGCATTGTTGGCTCGGCCTTGTTCGCGGCCATTGGACTCCTCAATGGCGCTGGATGGACGGCTTCCCAATTCACCATCGCGGCGGTGTTCGGTGGGGTCGTCGGGTTGTCCCTCGGCGCGGTCCTGGCTGTGGGTTGGAACACCGCCTATGTGGGCAGATCGCGGTCCGCCTGACGCTTGAGCTAAAGATATCCGTGTATCCCCGCCTTCGCGGGCATGCACGGATCAGGTTGGCATTGCCTGCGCTCTTCGGACTTCATCCGGCGCGAGAACGCGGACATTCGGGATGACCGGCCCGCCCCGGGCCTCGGCGATCAACTCGGCCGTGCGGTCCTCGACCAAGGCTTCGAGCCGGGCGAGGAACGCCTCCTTGCCGAGGCCGGTCGGAATTGGGTCGAGGAACTCCAGCGTCGCCATGCCCGGATGCTTCGCATAGGCCTCCTGCGGCCAGAACAGGCCGAGGTTGGACGCCAGGGGCACGACCGGCATGTCGAAGTCGCGGTACATGTGCCAGACGCCGGAGCGGTATCTGAACTTCTCGCCGACCTTGGCCAGATTGCCCTCCGGATAGATCAGGATCCTGCGGCCCTCGGCATGGGCGGTCGCGCCGCTCTGTTTCAGCGAGTCCCGCGCTTCGCGGCCACCGCAGTTGTTGACGACGATGGCGCCGAGCTTGCGCAGGACGGTCCCCAGGAGCGGAAACTTCTCCAGATGGTCGCCGGTGACGAAGGCGAGGTCGTCGAACTGGTCATAGGTGGCGAAGCCGTCGCCCCAGCTCTGGTGTTTGGAGGCGATGATGAAGGCCCCGGAGGGCAGGCGCTCCCTGCCGCGCACCTCGATCCGGATGCCGGCGAAGATCCGCATGGCCTGGACCATACGCTTCACATAGCGGCGGATGACCCAGGCGGTGGCGTGACGACCGGGCGTCAGGGCAGCGAAGGCGGCGGTCAGCCCATAGCCGATCGACAGGAACCAGTAGGCGATGTTGAACGTCAGACTGCGCATGCCGTCAGCCTAGCAGACTGACTCGATCAGGTTCACCAGATTGGTGTCCGACCTTGACCGGTTTGATCAGGCCGCTTTTTCGAGCTGTTCGCCGTTGGTGACCTTGTTCCGGCCGGTGCGCTTGGAGGCGTACAGGGCCTCGTCGGCGCGGCCGAGCAGTGACGATCCGCTCTCGCCCGGGCGGCGCTGGGCGACGCCGGCGGAGACGGTCACCGCGCCCAGTTCGTCGTTGGTCGAGCGGCGGCGCAGGGCGCGGGTGCCGATTTCCTCGCGCATGGTGTTGAGCGCGGTCTCGACGACGGAGGCGTTCTCCGACGGGAAGATGATGGCGAACTCCTCGCCCCCGTAGCGGGCGGCGACGCGGGGCGCCTTGGAGACCCGGCCTATGACGCTGGCCACGTAGCGCAGGACCTGGTCGCCGGTCTGGTGGCCCCAAGTGTCGTTGAACCGCTTGAAATGGTCGATGTCGAGGACCGCAAGGCTGAGCGTCTGATGCTTTTTCTCGGCCTCGTCGCAGGCGCGTAGCAGTTCCTCGTCGAACGCCTTGCGGTTCGCCAGGTTCGTGAGGGCATCCGTCATGGCGTCGCGGCGCACCTGTTCCAGGTGTTCGCGCAGACGGGCGACTTCCTTCGTGGAGGTCTCCAGACGCTTCTCGAGGGTGGCGTTTTCGGCCTGGATCTGGCTCGTGGCCCTGGTCAGGGTGGAGACGACGCCGAGCAGGGTGCTCGGCTCCGACACGCCTTCCAGATCGGCGGAGGCGCCGGCCAGGGTCTCGCCATAGGAGGCCTGCGACCGCTGGGCCTTGGCGATGGCTTCGGAGACGGTCGACAGTTCGCGGTTCAGGACAGCGCCGGCGTCGCGGATTTCCTCGGAGAGACGGCCGCGGGGCAGGTATTCGGCGGCCAGCATCTCGGCCGTGCCCTCGGTGAAGGCATCGCCGACCGCCAGGAGCCGCATCATTTCCTGACCGAGCGCGCCTTCGGGGTCGCCCAGACAATGGATCCAGAGCTCGAAGTTGAGTGGGGTCGGCCACACGCCGGCACGCTCCATTTCCTCGACCGCCTTGCGGGCGAGGCCGAAGGCTTCAGGCCCCCGGAGCGTGGTCTGGATCTGTGTGGACATTCTGTTTTCCCGACCGGCGTTTTCTAGGTGGCGCTCTACAGGGGGCGATCCTAGTCGAGCGTTCCGTAACACCGGGTTAAGCGGCACCGTGAAACCGGCAAACAGACTTCCAAATCAGCCTTTGCGAGTGGTTGGCCGACGCAGAAACGCGGGAATGTCTCCCCCAAAGCCGGCACCTTCGCGCGCAGGCGGCGCATCGCGTTCGGTGCGGCCGCCGGGACGGCGATCCGCCTGGCGCAGGCGGGGTTCGGCAGCGGCGACGGGCTTGGGGGCCTCTTCCGTCACGACGGGCGTGGCGATTCCGGCGGGCGTGACTTCGGCCTGAACGGCGTCGGCAGGCTTGCTGGAGCGGCGGCTGCGCGTGCGACGGGCGGGCGGCGCGGAGTCGGCTTCGGGCGCAACAGCAGCGACGGGCGCGGGAGCGGCGGCCGCTTCCGCAATCTCGGCCACGGGCTCAGGCGTCGGACGCTCGCCACGCGTGCGGCCCTGGGCGGGACGGCCTTCGGTGCGCTCCGCCGGACGGGCCGCCGACGGGCGACCTTCCGCACGGCGGGCGCCGCCGCCCAGGTTCGACCAGTCGATGTCCAGCACCAGTTCTTCGGGCTGCATCTTGATCAGCTTCATGACCTTATCGAGCGATTTGTCGTCGGCCGGGGTCACGATCATGAAGGCCTGACCCGTCTTGCCCGCGCGCCCGGTGCGGCCGATGCGGTGGACGTAGTCGTCGGCATGGTGAGAGACGTCGTAGTTGAAGACGTGGCTGACGTCAGGGATGTCCAGACCGCGTGCGGCGACGTCGGAGGCCACGAGGATCTTCAGAGCGCCCGAGCGGAAGTCGGCCAGGGTCCTGGTGCGCAGCGACTGATCGAGGTCTCCGTGGATCGGCGCGGCGTCGAAGCCGTGCTGTTTCAGCGACTTGGCGACCACATCGACTTCGGACTTGCGATTGCAGAAGACGATGCCGTTCTTGACGTCGGCCCGCTCCATCAAGGCGCGCAGGGCGGCTCGCTTGGCCTTGGGATCCGACGACGGGATGCGGACCAGATACTGGGTGATGGTCTCGGCCGTCATGGCGGGGCGCGAGGCCTCGATCCGGGTCGGGTCCTTGAGGAAGGCCTGGGTCAGACGGGTGATCTCGGGCGGCATGGTGGCCGAGAAGAACAGGGTCTGGCGCTTGGGTGGCGTCAGTTTGAAGATGCGTTCAATGTCGGGGATGAAGCCCATGTCGAGCATGCGGTCGGCTTCGTCGACGACCATCAACTCTACGCCGTTCAGCATCATCTTGCCGCGTTCGAACAGGTCGAGCAGGCGGCCGGGCGTGGCGATCAGAACGTCGACGCCCTTGTTCAGGGCCGCGACCTGGTCGCCCATGGAGACGCCACCGATCAGCAGCACCCAGCTGAGCTTGGTGCCCTTGGCGTATTTCTCGAAGCTCATCGCGACCTGATCGGCCAGTTCGCGGGTCGGGGCCAGGACCAGGGCGCGGGGCATCCGGGCCCGGGCGCGCCCCTTGGACAGGCGCTCGATGAGGGGGAGGGTGAAGGCGGCGGTCTTGCCGGTGCCGGTCTGGGCGATGCCGAGCACGTCACGGCCGGCGAGGGCCACGGGAATGGCCTGGGCCTGGATCGGGGTGGCGGTCGTGTAGCCGGTGTCGATGACGGCTTGCAGGGTCGTGGGCGAGAGGCCCAGCTGGGAGAATTCGGTCATGCGTCCTTGGGACAATGGCCCGGTCGCCAGGGGCGCCGGGTTGGGACTGTTCGACCGATGCGAGACGGATCGATCGAGGAGGGCCGCGCCATCGGTGGCGAGGCGGAGAATACGCGGAACCACCCTGTCTCTTGGGCGAGCGGGTGGCGCGGTAAGCCAGTCCTGTCCCGAACGTGGGCCGGATATAGAAGCCCCCTCGCCAGAGTCAAGTATTCGCCAGCCACGGCAGCGCTTGGCAATTCGTGAACGAACGTTAATATTAGGCTTGGGGATTGGGATGCCGCGTGAGGTTAGGGCATGAGGAAATGGATCGGCGCGCTGGCGCTGGCGGCGGCCGTGGCGGCCCCGATGGCGGCCTCGGCCGAAATTGACGAGACCTTCGGAAACACCGTGCTGTCCCGTTATCCGGACGGCGGCTGGGTCAAGCACTGGTTCGATCAGGACGGCTCCTATTCGGCTGAATTCTCCGACGGGCGCCGGCTGGCGGCGCGCTGGCGCGTCGAGGGCGAACGGGTCTGCCTGAACGGCATCCGCCCGGCCTTCATGATGATCTCGCGCTTCTGCTCGCCGATGATCCAGGCCGGTGTCGGCGAGAGCTGGGTGTCGCGCGATCCGCTGGGGCGCCGCGTGACCAACGTCCTTCAGCGCGGACGCTAGATATATTGCCCGGGCAATATTGACGCAGAAATAACGCCCGGGTAAATCCCCCTCGAAGCCGTGCCAGAGGCGGTCGGGGAAGACTGACGATGCAACAGGATCTGACGCAGGGCTCAATCACCGGGAAACTGGTGGGGATGGCGGGGTTCATCGGCATCGGCCTGGTCTTCCAGACCCTGTATTTCATCATCGACCTGTATTTCGTCGCGGGCCTCGGGGCGGCGGCGATCGCTGGGGTGGGACTGGCGGGGAACGCCTTCTTCCTCAGCCTCGCCCTGGCGCAGATGGTAGGGGTCGGTGCCCTGTCGTTGATTGCCCGGTCGATCGGGGCGAAAGCGTTCGGGGCGGCCGAAGGTGTCTATCGCCAGGCGATGATCCTGTCGCTCGGGCTTGGCGCGATGACCCTGATCGTCGGTTATCTGGCGGCCGAGCCGGCGCTGTCGTCGATTGCGGCGGACGCAGAGACGACGGCCATGGGCAAGGCCTATCTGTTCGGTTTCCTGCCGGCCCTGGCTCTGGGCTTCCCGACCAATGCCATGGGTTCGGCCTTGCGGGCGGCGGGCGTGGCGCGACCGACCATGTTGCTGCAGTCGGGGACGGTCGTGCTGAACGCCGTCCTGGCCCCGGTGCTGATCGCGGGCTGGGGAACCGGGATGCCGCTGGGCGTGTTCGGCGCCGGGTTGGCCAGTTCGATCGCGGCGGGCGTCGGTTTCCTCGGCATGCTGTTCGTGTTCGGCCGGTCCCAGACCCTGATCGCCCATCCGCTGAAACTCCCGAAGCCGGACTGGAGCGTGTGCCGCCGGATCGTGGGCATCGGCCTGCCGACCGCCGGCGAGTTCCTTCTGATGTTCGTCATCACGGCCGTCGTCTATGGCGTCATCCGCCAGTTCGGCAGCGAGGCCCAGGCGGGCTACGGCGTCGGCGCGCGAGTGATGCAGTCGATCTTCCTGCCGGCCATGGCGGTATCCTTCGCTGTCGCCCCGGTGGCGGGCCAGAACTTCGGTGCCGGCCGGGCGGATCGGGTCAGGCGCACGGTGCGGGATGCGGCGGTGCTGTCGTCGGGGCTGATGCTGGTGCTGACCCTGCTGTGTCAGGTCTGGCCGCACGCGATGATTGCCGCGTTCGCCCATGATCCGGCGGTGATCGATGTCGGGGCGATGTTCCTGAGGATCGCCTCGATCAACTTCCTGGCGACGGGCCTGATCTTCGTGGCATCCGGGACCTTCCAGGCCCTGGGCGACACACGGCCGGCCCTGTGGGGCAGTGTCTCGCGGCTGTTGACGTTCGCGGTCCCGGCGATCTGGCTGTCCAGCCAGCCGTGGACGCGGCTCGAGCATATCTGGTGGTTGTCGGCGACCTCGGTGGCGATCCACTGTCTGGTGGCGCTGTGGTTCCTGCGTCAGCAGCTCAAGCTCAAGCTCGCAGGAATGACGGTGCCGGCTCCCGTCGCCACCTAGACATCCAGATCCGCCTGCGCGAACTGCGCATTGTCCTGGATGAAACGGAAGCGGGCGTCTGCCTTCTTGCCCATCAGCCGTTCGACCAGGTCCTCGATGTCGTCTTCGGACTCGGGGACGGTGACGCGGGCCAGGGTCCGTTTCTTCGGGTCCATGGTGGTCTCCTTGAGCTGTGAGGCCATCATCTCGCCGAGACCCTTGAACCGGCCGATCTCGGTCTTCTTGCCCTTGAACACGGTGGCGATCAGTTCGTCGCGGTGGGCGTCGTCGCGGGCGTATTCGGACAGGGGGCCGGCGCTGATCCGGTAGAGCGGGGGCAGGGCCATGAAGAGCCGACCCTGACGGATCACCTCGGGCATCGAGCGATAGAAGAAGGTGATCAGCAGGGCCGCGATATGGGCCCCGTCGACGTCGGCGTCGGTCATGATGACCACCCGCTCGTAGCGCAGCGCATCGATGTCGAAGCGCGGACCGGGGGTGACGCCGAGCGCGAGGGTCAGGTCCGAGAGCTCGATGTTCTGGCGCAGCTTGTCGGCGGTGGCCGAGGCGACATTCAGGATCTTGCCGCGCAGGGGCAGGATGGCCTGGGTCTGGCGGTCGCGCGCCTGTTTGGCCGAGCCGCCGGCCGAGTCGCCCTCGACGATGAACAGTTCGGTGCCGTTGGCGGACTGGCGCGAGCAGTCCGAGAGCTTGCCGGGCAGGCGCAGCTTGCGGGTGGCCTGGGCGCGCTGGACCTCCTTGTCCTTGCGACGGCGCAGTCGGTCTTCGGCGCGCTCGATGATGAAGCCGAGCAGGGTGTTGGCCTGCCGCGGATTTTCCGTCAGCCAGTGATCCAGCGGGTCGCGCAGCAGGGCCTCGACCAGGCGCTGGCCATCGGCGGACGACAGCCGGTCCTTGGTCTGGCCCTGGAATTCGGGATTGCGGATGAAGACACTGATCATGGCACCGGCGTTGGCGGTGACGTCTTCAGCCGTGATCTGGACCGCGCGCTTCTCGCTGGTCAGTTCGCCATAGGATTTCAGGCCGCGCACCAGGGCGGCGCGGAAGCCGGCCTCATGGGTGCCGCCGTCAGGCGTTGAGACCGTGTTGCAGTAGGACTGGACGAAGCCGTCGGCCTCTCCGAAGCCGATGGGCGACCAGGTTACGGCCCATTCGACGGCACCGGTCTCGCCCTTGCGTTCGACCCGGCCCGAGAAGGCCGGGGTGACGGTCTCCAGCTCGCCGATCCGTTCGGACAGGGCGTCAGCCAGGCCGTTGGGGAAGTGGAAGGTGGCCGTCTCCGGCGTGGCGTCGGTGATCCGCTCGGGCGAGCAGGTCCATTTGATCTCCACGCCGCGGAACAGATAGGCCTTGGATCGGGCCATGCGGAACAGGCGGGCGGGCTTGAAGGTTGCGCCGACGCCGAAGATTTCCGGGTCCGGATGGAAGCGGATCAGGGTGCCCTTCTTCTTCGACGGCTGGAGCTGCTGGATGGGGCCGAGCGGGATGCCGCGCGAGAAGGACTGTTTCCACTCGAAGCCGTCGCGCCAGACGGTGACGTCCAGGACGTCCGACAGGGCGTTGACGACCGAGACGCCGACGCCGTGCAAACCGCCTGAGGTTTCATAGGCTTTGCCGGAGAACTTGCCGCCCGAGTGGAGGACGGTCATGACCACCTCCAGCGCCGACTTGCCCGGATGTTTGGGGTGCGGATCGACCGGGATGCCCCGGCCGTCGTCGCGAACCGACAGGACGCCGTCGGCGTCGAGGTCGACCGTGATCAGCTTCGCATGCTTGGCGACCGCCTCGTCCATCGCATTGTCGAGGACTTCGGCGAACAGATGGTGCAGGGCGCGCTCGTCGGTGCCGCCGATATACATGCCCGGGCGTTTGCGAACGGGCTCAAGCCCCTCCAGCACCTCGATCGAGGAGGCGGAATAGCTGCCGGGAACGTGAGGCTGGACAGGCTGCACCGGGGCTGCGGCTTGCGGCTTCAGGGCCGGTTCAGGCGCTGGCGCAGGTGCGGGTCCCTTGGCCGCCGGCTTCGGCGCCTCGGGCATGTCATCGAACAGGGACGGGACGGTGGACGCGGGCATGGGCGGAGTGTGCGGCGATTCGGGGAGCCGTCTGGTAGGCCCGTGACCGGTCTGTAGCAAGCGGCGCGCGGACCGGATCGGGCTCGAACGCCAGGGCGCGCGCCAGGATGGCCAGCAGCAGGGTCCAGGGCAGGTTGGCGTGGCTGAGCAGCACGCTTTCCGACAGGCTCAGCAGCAGGAAGACCAGCAGGTAGCCGACGGCCCAGTAGCCCTCCCGCGCGCCGGAGCCCGGGATGCGGAAGACGGTGACGACGGTGGCCACGGCGACCGTCAGGCCCACGGTGATGGCACCGGGCCAGCCGAGCTGGATCAGCAGGTCGATCCAGCCATTGTGTGCCGACGGCACCGGCCACTGGGTCTCGGCACGGATGAAGGCGGCGGGGACGGAATCCTTGCCCCAGAAGGCCTGGTAGCCGAAGCCGGTCCACGGCCGTTCAGCGACCTCGCGCATCAGGGCCTCCCAGATGTCGGTCCGTCCGGTCAGGGACGGGTCCTTGCCGAGGGCCTTCAGCACTGTGGCCGGGTCCGTGATGAAGACATAGGCCGCGCCCGCCGTCAGGACGACGCCGAACCACAGGGCGACGATGGAGAAGGCCGCGCCGCCGCGCTTCATGGCCCACAGCCCCCCGACGGCACCGACGCCGAGCATCAGGCAGAGGAGGGAGGTCTTGGACTGGGTGGCGAGTACCAGCACGGTGCAGACCCCGAGTGTGATGGCGGGCAGCAGTCGACGCCGGTCATCCGAGGCCAGACAGGCGGCGGCGGCCACGGCACCGGCCGACATGACCAGTCCCATCTGGTTCTTCTCGTACCAGAGCCCCCGCCACAGGCCGGCGTTCTCCATCTGGTGTACGCCGATGGTCGGGTTGACGAAGACCATGACGAGACTGCCCAGTCCCATGATCAATGAGGCCAGCATCAACATCCGCGGCAGGTGGCGGCCGGTGAAGGCGACGCCGAGGTAGATGGCGAAGGCGCTGGAGATGGCCATGGCGATGACCCGCCTCTGGGTCACGCCCGGATCGATCGACCACCATTTGGAGGCGAAGGCCTGGAGCACCAGCAGGGCCAGGATCAGCCACGCCGGCCAGGCGCGAACCAGAACCGCCGGACGCAGGGCGATCAGGCCGGCGATGATGGCATAGACCGGTAGCCAGACCAGACGCAGGATCGGCGTCTCTTCCTGGCTAGGAGCGAACACCGGACCGATGAAGGCCTGGGTCAGCATCATGATGACGACGATGGCCGCCGCCTGCTCCCACAGGGGCGGACCGGGGTCTGCGAATGAAGAGCTGTCAGGGGCGTTGGCCACGGCGCAACCGTGGCTGTCGTCGCTTAAGGAAGCGTTAGGTTCATGGCTCGGATCGCCGATCCTGACGGCTGTCGAAGATGCGGCCGATGACGGCACGATCCGGCTCGATCCGATAGACGACGATCAGGGCATTCCGGCCGATCCTGATGGGCCATTCCCGCTCGCCGGTGTCCGTCGCTCGACCGGCGAACGGAAACTGCGCCAGATTTCGAAGACTGGCCTTGATCGTCTGCTCCGCCTTCCTCGCTGCGCGTGGAGAACGTTCCAGAAGCCAGTCAATCTGGTCGGCCAGATCGAGGTTCGCCCTGCGGCTGAGGATGACCCTCATGCCACCTTGGCAGCGAGACGGCGATCAAGTTCGGTGCTGAACGCGGCCAGCGCGTCCTCCAGTTCGACGTAGGGGCCTTCATAGTCCTCGGGATGGGTGGCGGGTCGGTCCACGGGCGCATCATCGACGAGATGGTCGAGCATCTGGACCGCGAGATCCTCAGGCGATACGCCCAATGCCTTCGCCTTCTCCGCCAGTCTGGCCGAGGTGTGGTCGCCGAGGGTGAGGTTCAGAGCGCCGTCTGGCATGGTGTAAGGTTACTCTATTCGGGCCAACTGATCCAACCGCGCGCATTTAGCTGGGGCTTGATGGCCAGCTCGGACAATTTGGACATCAAGCGCAGCTGGCTGCTTGGCACCAAACCGTCCCAGTTTGCGTGGTAGCACTGATTGCAAACAACGATTTTCCACACGCCGATACCCCGACCCTCATATTTGTGAGGGCCGAACCGGAAGTCGCGCTGGCAGATAAAGCACTCATAAAGCAGAGCGCTTAGCTGGTCAGTCGAGCATCTCACTTCTCGCGGCGAACGCCCTTGAATGGCGTTCCGTCCTTCTTGCCATCCATGAAACGGCCGGTATCCGTGTCCCGTTTGGTCCACGTCTCCGTAACCGGATTGTAAACTTGAGACCGATCACGAACTGCGCCATTGCGATGGCCGTCGCCGGAAGGAGGGTTGGTCGCCATAGCTCTTCTCCAAAAGAACGCATTGGCAACATAGTTGATTCGCACTGTCGGCGAAACAACAGTCAAGCCTTCTCCACGAAGGTGTCGATGACCTTCTTCTCGCCGGCCTTTTCGAACTCGACGGTCAGCTTGTTGCCTTCGATGACGCGGACGGAGCCGTAGCCGAATTTCTGGTGGAAGACGCGCTGCCCCTTGGCGAAGCCGGAGCCGGATTTCGGGTCGGCGGTCGCCACCAGCCGGCCTTCGCCCTCGATGATCGTGTTGCGGGCGGGCCGGGCACCGGGGGCTCTGGATGCCGTCACTGCCTGGGCGCGCTGCCAGCCCGGGGAGGTGTAGCCGGCCCCGAACGTAGGGGCGTCGTCCCAGCGGGACTTGGCCTCCTTCATACCGGCGGAAGCGCCGTAGTAGCCGGTGTCGCTCTCGGCCTCGACGTGGGCGATGGGCAGTTCATCGACGAAGCGGCTGGGCAGTTGCGAGGTCCAGCGGCCGTAGACCAGCCGGTTGGCGGCGAACGAAATCCGCGCGTCCTGTTTGGCGCGGGTGACGCCGACGTAGGCGAGGCGGCGTTCCTCCTCGAGACCCTTCTCGCCCTTCTCGTCGATGCTGCGCTGACTGGGGAAGACGCCTTCCTCCCAGCCCGGCAGGAAGACCAGCGGGAACTCCAGCCCCTTGGCCCCGTGCAGGGTCATGATCTGGACGGCATCGGACGAGGGGCCGCGATCCAGGTCCATCACGAGCGAGACGTGCTCGAGATAGGCCCCCAGGGTCTCGAACGACTGCATCGCCTGGGTCAGTTCCTTGAGGTTGTCGAGCCGGGTCGGGCCGGTGACGCGGTCGGCCTTCTGCATGTCCGTGTAGCCGCTCTCCTCCAGCACGGTTTCGGTCAGCAGCCAGTGGCGGGTGTCCGACCCCAGCGCACGCCAGCGGTCCAGGTCGCGGACGAAGGTGGACAGGGCCGTCCGGGTGCGGGCCTGAAGCTCGTCCGAGGTGATCAGGTCACGCACGGCGGCCATGGCCGAGACATTGCGATGTCGTGCGATCTGCAGGATCTTCTGCACGCTGGTCTCGCCGATGCCGCGCTTGGGCACATTGACGATCCGCTCGAAAGCCAGGTCGTCGTCCTCGGACTGGATCAGACGCAGATAGGCGTGGGCGTCGCGGATCTCCGCCCGTTCGAAGAAGCGCGGCCCGCCGACGACCGTGTAGGGGATGGCGAGGAGAACAAACCGTTCCTCGAAGGCGCGCATCTGAAACGACGCGCGAACAAGGACGGCCATGTCCTTGTATCTCATGCCGTCACGTTTCGCCGTCTCGATCTCGTCGGCGATCAGCCGGCTCTCGGCCTCGCCGTCCCAGACGCCGCGGACCCGGACCTTGTCGCCGGTCTGGTCCTCGGTCCACAGGGTCTTGCCGAGCCGGTCGCGGTTGGCGGCGATCAGGCCGGACGCGGCCCCGAGGATGTGGCTGGTCGAACGGTAATTGCGTTCCAGCTTGACGATCTTTGCGCCCGGAAAATCCTTTTCAAACCGCAGGATATTGTCGACTTCTGCACCGCGCCAGCCGTAGATCGACTGGTCGTCGTCGCCGACACAGCAGACGTTGCCTGTCGAGGACGTCAGCAGCCGCAGCCACAGATACTGGGCGACGTTGGTGTCCTGATACTCATCGACCAGGATATAGCGGAAACGTTTGCGATATTCCTCAGCGATGTCTGCGTGTTTCGACAGAATTGTTAGGTTGTGCAGCAGCAGGTCGCCGAAGTCGCAGGCGTTCAGCGTGGCGAGGCGCGACTGGTAGGCGGCGTACAGGGCCTGGCCCTTGCCGTTGGCGAAGTCCTCGCCGGGCGGCAGCTGATCGGGCCTCCAACCGCGGTTCTTCCAGTGGTCGACCAGGCCGGCCAGCGACTTGGGCGTCCAGCGCCTGGTGTCGATGTTGGCGGCCTCGAGCAACTGTTTCAGCAGCCGCTCCTGATCGTCGGTGTCGAGGATGGTGAAGGTCGACTTGAGCCCGACCAGTTCGGCGTGGCGCCGCAGGATCTGGGCCGCGACAGAGTGGAAGGTGCCGAGCCAGCGCAACCCCTCGGCCGAGGGACCGATCAGATGGGTGATCCGCTCTCGCATCTCGCGCGCGGCCTTGTTGGTGAAGGTGACGACCAGCAGTTCCCACGGCCGGGCGCGGCCGGTAGCGAGGATATGGGCGAGGCGGGTGGTCAGGACGCGGGTCTTGCCCGTGCCGGCACCGGCGAGGACGAGGACCGGTCCCTCCGTAGTTTCGACGGCCTCGCGCTGTTCGGGGTTCAGGCCGGCCAGATAGTCGGGCACCTCATGCGCCACGCCACCGGGACCGCGCGAACGGGCCAGGTCGGAGATGCGGGGGGCGGGCACAGAGTCGGTCAAGCGAAAGCACTCGGAAGCGAAGCGGAATTCGAGAACATAACGAGCACATGAGGCAAAGTCAGGCCCCTGTCAGCCCCTCCGCCGGAACCGGCAAGCGTGGCCGGAGTTTTGTCGGTTCAGGGAAAGCTTCCCGGAGGGAACAACAATGGGTGAGACTACAAACAGCGGCGGCGGCAACATGGGCCTCGCCTTCATCGTCGGTGCCGTCGTGGTCGTTCTGGCGATCGTGGCCTGGTTCGTCTTCGCCGGAGGCGGCGTCGGGACGGATGCGAAGGACGTGAATGTCGACGTCAACTTGCCGTCGGTCGAGGCTCCCAGGATGCCCGATCTGCCGAACGTCGAGCCGCCGATCCTTCCGCCGCCGGGTCCGGCCCCTTCGAACTGAACATGAAAACGCCCGCCGGATCGCTCCGGCGGGCGTTCTTTTCTTCCGGAACGGTCTACCTCAGTTGGTAGGTCACCGTGGCGACGACACGGACGCGCTTGTCCAGCGAGGTCGATTCCGAGTCGACGTCCTCGCGGGCGAGGATTTCGAACGAGCCCTGGGTCGCCTGTTTGATCGGGCCCAGCGGCGCGCCGGAGTCCTTGGCGAACTGTTCGGCGCCTGAACGGGCCGAGGCCGTGGCCTCCGCGATCATTTCCGGCCGCACGTCGTTGAGCTTGGTGAAGACATAGGTCGGGGCCGTGAAGTCCAGCAGCACCCCCTGGCGGACCAGGTCGTTCAGTGCGCGTTCGGTCTGGGCGACGCGGGCGACGTCCGTGGTGCGGACCGTCACGCTCTGGGCCACGATATAGTGGGGCGTGCCGTCGGACGGGGCATAGCTCTGCGACTGGGTGTCGGTGACCTCCAGGCGGCCGATGGTGATGATGTCGTCGCCATAGCCCTGGGCCCGCAGGAAGGTGCGGACCTTGGTCAGGTCGCCGTCGATCTGGGCCTGGACCGCGGGCAGTTCCTCGCCGGCCACGGTGAAGCGCAGCGACAGGATGGCCAGATCGGCGGTGACGTTGCGTTCGGCGACGCCACGCACCGTGACCTGGCGATTGCCGGTGTTGGCATTGACCACGCCCCCGCCGACGGCGATCCCGGCTCCGATCAGGCCTATGGCGATGAGGCCGCCGATGATGGCGGGTGGAATGAGACTGCGATCGATCTGCACGGCGGTTACCCCTTGATGAGGAGGCAATCCTGCACCTCAATATCAGGGTTCGACAATGATCGTTTCTGACGCCGCGTAAGCCAGGGCCAGAAGGCGGCAGGCGGAGGCGAGCGGGCGGCGACCGCGCGTCTCGTCGACCCAGGTCAGAAAGCCGGCGTGGCTGAGCCCGCGCGCTTCGGCCATCCGGTCCAGCACGGCCCAGAATTCAGGCTCCAGCGCCACGGAGGTGGCGTGGCCGGCGAGGACGACGGAGCGTTTCCTGAGCACTTCATCTCCTGCGGAACGGCTTTGAGAGGACGGTCGGTTGCGATAGGATACCCAGGTTAGAGCAGGATGTTTTCGATGACGATGGACGCCGCCGTCTACCCTGACGAATTCGTGGTGCTGAAGCCGCAGCGGATTCGGCCGGTCACTGCGTTTCGCGCCTTCCGCAAGCTGATCCGGAACAAGGAGGACACCGCCCAGGTGTTCGAGATTATGCGGGCCCTCGCCGGCCGGTCGGGTGCCCGGGGCTACAGCCGCCTTCTGAAGACGGTCGAGGGCGGGCGTCAGGCCTTCCTGCGAGACGAACTGGCGCTGAAGCTGGACGATCCGGTCTGGCTGGCGCGGTTCGGGCCGGGCACGGTCGGGGCGGAATACAGGGCGTTCCGTGAAGCGCGAGGCTTCACCGCCGACGGCCTGGCCGAGACCGCGCGCGAAGTGGCGCCCGAGATCGACACGCCGCATCCGGTCGTCTGGTACTCGCGCCGGCTGCGGGATGTGCACGATATCTGGCATGTGCTGACGGGCTACGGCACCGACGCCCTGGGCGAGGCCTGCGTGGTCAGCTTCTCCTATGCCCAGACGCACAATCTCGGCTTCGGTTTCATCGGCTATGGCGCGGCGCGCGAAATCCAGCGCGAGAGGCGGTCAATCCCGGCGCGGCGGGCCGTCTTGCAGGCCTGGTCGAACGGACGCCGGGCGCAATGGCTGCCGGGGCTGGACTACGAAGCCCTGTTCGCCGAGCCGCTGGCGACGGCGAGAGCACGGCTGGGCATTCGACCGGCGACTGTCTACGCCGCCGTGCCCGAGGCGAATCGGGCGGCGCTGAAGCTTCGCGGCTGACATAAGGGGCGCTTGTCAGCCGTCTTCGGGATCGGTGTTGCACCGTCCCTGCCCGGAGCGCATCCAGCGCCATCCTGTCCCCCGCCTTCCGTGAGTCCGCCTTGACCTATTCCGAGCTGCGCCGGCCCTCCGCCGGCGTTCTGGCCATCGCAGGCGTGGCGCTCTGCGCGATCATCTGGGGCACGACCTGGTACGCCATCACCTGGCAGCTGGGCACGGTCGATCCGGTCGCGTCCCTGACCTGGCGGTTCGGACTGGCGGCGCTGGTCCTGTTCGTCGGCTGTGCTGCGACCCGGCGGTCGCTGAAGCTCAATCGCGGCCAGCATCTGGCGGCCCTGGGGCAGGGCGCGTTCGTTTTCGCGATCAGCTACACCTTCACCTATGCCGCCGAGGGCCATGTGACCTCCGCGATCGTCGCCGTGGTGTTCGCCGGCCTGGCCTTCCTGAACCTTGTGCTGTTCCGCGTCGTGGTGGGGCAAAAGGCGTCGCGTGAGGCGTGGATCGGCGCGACGCTCGGCATCGTCGGGGTCGCCGTGCTCTCGGGTGGCGAGGCGATGCGGGCAGGGTTCGATGCGCGCGCCCTGACCGGCATCGGCCTTGCGGTTTTGGCGGTCACCAGTTCGGCCGTCGGCAACTATTTCTCGTGGAAGGGTCAGGAACTCGGAACGGCCATCCTGCCACAGACGGCCTGGGCCATGGGCTACGGTACGGCGATGCTGGTCCTGCACGGCCTGGTCACCGGCGCCGAGTTCACCATCGATCCGTCGCCAGGGTACCTGATCTCATTGGTCTATCTGGCGGTTCTGGGGTCGGTCGTGGCCTTCGTCGTCTATTTCGCCGTGGCGCGAGCGCGGGGCTATGCCCTGGCCAGCTATATCTCCGCCCTGACGCCGCCGATCGCCATGCTGGTCTCGGTCCTGTTCGAGGATGCGCGCTTCGGCTGGACGGCGCTGGCGGGCCTGCTGCTCGTGCTGGCGGGGCAGGCGTTGCTGATCCGGGCCCCGAAGGTCAGCTAACGAAACCAGCCTCGCCTGTTCGGCTTCGCTTCAGCCTTTGCCGCCGTTTTCCTCTCGCTTTCGGCCTGTTCCTTCTCGCGGCGTTCGCGCATAGCCTTGGCCTGCCGGATCGCGACCAGGGCGATGAGGCCGTAGCGGGTCCGGGACGATGTCGTCGGCGTGTCGGTCGCGCCCATGGGTCAGTCCTCAAGCTTGCTCTGGTCCAGAAGCCGCGAGGCGCGGTCACGTTCCGCTTTGGCCGTATCGCGCTGCGCCCTGGTCAGGCCGTGGGTCACCCGATTGGCCGCGGCGTCGGCCTTCGCTGCGGCCTTGTCGCGAGCCTTTCGCGCGCGGTTCAGATTGACGATCTCGGCCATCGGTCCTCGCAACCGGCTACGACAAGCGGCGTTTCCAGTGTCTCACCATTCGACAGGAGACACCCGATGGTAGACCTCACGCTCATCAAGGAACACCTCGAAGTCGTCGGCTCCGACGGCAGCCACGTGGGCCGCGTCGACCACGTCCTCGGCGACCGGATCGAACTGGCCAAACTCGACCTCGCCGGGGGCTTCAAACACCATCTGATCCCCGTCAGCTGGGTCGACGACGTCGATGACGACAAGGTCCGTCTGACCCTCACCCAGGACCAGGCCAGGGCACAGTGGACCGAGAAGCCCCACTAGATTCCGCCCGGGAACTTACGACGAATTCACGAGGCCCCGCTGATATCGGCGGGGCCTTTCGTTTAACTGGAAGCCGTCGGCGAATCCGTCGGCGGGGAGAGAGACGCCATGATCCGACTGATCCTGAACATCCTGTGGTTCATCCTCGGCGGCTGGATCTCCGGCCTGCTGTGGCTGATCGGGGGCGCGGTGCTGGCCCTGACGGTCGTCGGTCTGCCGTGGAGCTTCGCAGCCTGGCGGATCGCCAGCTATTCGTTCTGGCCGTTCGGGCGGGAGGTCGTCTGGGGTGGAGAGGCGGACGGCAAGGACATCGGTTGTTTCGGCGTCGGCCTGAACATCATCTGGTTTGTGTTCGCGGGCTGGTACATCGCCCTGTCGCACCTGCTGATCGCGGTGGTCGAGTTCATCTCCATCATCGGCATTCCCTTCGCCCTGAAGGATCTGGAACTGGCCAAACTGGCCCTGGCCCCGGTCGGAGCGACAATCCGCGACAAGCCCTGAGTTGAAAGCGGCGGCAGGCTCCACCTGCCGCCGCATCACCCTCGAACGTCGAGCGCCTCACCCCGGCGAGATCATCTTCTCGGGCCGCACGGCCTCGTCAAACTCGGCGTCGGTCAGATAGCCGCCCCCGACCGCCTCTTCCCGCAGCGTCGTCCCGTTCTTGTGGGCCGTCTTCGCGATCTTGGCGCACAGATCGTAGCCCAGCTTCCCGTTCAGGGCCGTGACCAGCATCAGCGAATTGTTCAGGCCGCGCGCGATGTTGTCCTCACGCGCCTCGATGCCGACGACGCAGTTGTCGGTGAAGCTGATGGCCGCGTCGGCCACCAGGCGGACCGACTGCAGGAAGTTGTAGGCCATGACCGGGTTGTAGACGTTCAGCTCGAAATGGCCCTGCGAGCCCGCGAAGGTGATGGCCGCGTTGTTGCCGAACACCTGGACGCAGACCTGGGTCAGGGCCTCGCACTGGGTCGGATTGACCTTGCCCGGCATGATCGAGGAGCCGGGCTCGTTTTCCGGCAGGGCCAGTTCGCCCAGGCCCGACCGCGGGCCGGAGCCCAGGAAGCGGATGTCGTTGGCGATCTTGAACAGCGACGCGGCGACCGTGTTGATCGCCCCGTGCGAGAAGACCATGGCGTCGTGGGCGGCCAGTGCCTCGAACTTGTTCGGGGCGGTCGTGAAGGGCAGGCCGGTGATGCCGGCGATCTGTTCGGCGACCTTCTCGGCGAAACCGATGGGGGCGTTCAGACCGGTGCCGACGGCGGTGCCGCCCTGGGCCAGTTCCATCAGGGCCGGCAGGGTCTGTTCGATGCGGGCGATGCCGTTGGCGACCTGCTGCGTGTAGCCGCCGAACTCCTGACCGAGGGTCAGGGGGGTGGCGTCCTGGGTGTGAGTGCGGCCGATCTTGATGATGTGGGCCCAGGCGTCCGACTTGGCCTTCAGCGCGGCGTGCAGATGCTTCAGCGCCGGCAACAGGTCGTTGACCACCTGCTCGGCGCAGGCGACGTGCATGGCTGTGGGATAGGTGTCGTTGGACGACTGGCTCATGTTGACGTGGTCGTTGGGGTGGACCGGCTTTTTGGAGCCCATCTCGCCGCCCAGCATCTCGATGGCGCGGTTCGAGATCACCTCATTGGCGTTCATGTTCGACTGGGTGCCCGATCCCGTCTGCCAGACCACCAGGGGGAAGTGGTCGTTGAGCTTGCCTTCGATGACTTCGTTCGCGGCGGCGATGATGGCGTTCGCGATGGTCGGGTCCAGCCTGCCCAGCGCCATATTGGTCTCGGCGGCGGCGCGCTTGACGATGCCCAGGGCACGGACGACCGGCAGGGGCTGTTTCTCCCAGCCGATCCTGAAGTTGCCGAGCGAACGCTGGGCCTGGGCACCCCAGTATTTCGCGTTGTCGACCTCGATCGGGCCAAAGGTGTCGGTCTCGGTGCGGTAGGTTTCGGTCATGGTCGTGCTGTCTTCGGCTTGGCGGGAGATTGCGGCGGGGTGTAGCACGGGGCGGTGGCCGAACAAGGCGGCGAACCAGGCGCGAAGAGTTGGCATGCGGAAGATCCTGACAATGGCGGTGACCGCCCTCGGTGTCGCATCGGCCGGTTGCGCCACGATGACGGACCGCGGCCCCGTTCTGGTCCGGATCGAGACCGACGCCGGTGCCATGGTGGTCGAGCTCGATGTCGAGCACGCGCCGGTCTCGGCCTGCAATTTTATCGGCTATGTACGGACTGGTGACTACGACGGGGGAAGCTTCTTCCGCACCGTGGTGGCGGCGACCAACGACAACCCCAACCCGATCGATGTCATCCAGGCGGCGACGCCGCGAGGATCGGACGACGCCTCCCGGCCGCCGATCGTGCTGGAGCGGACGCGGGACACGGGCCTCAGACATGTGGCGGGGGCGATCTCCCTGGCGCGGGGCGGGCCGGACACGGCGACGTCGAGCTTCTTCATGGTGACCCAGGACACGCCGAGCCTGGATTTCGGCGGGATGCGCAATCCGGACGGTCAGGGGTTCGCAGCCTTCGGGCGGCTGGTGCAGGGGCTGGAGGTCGCGCGTGCGATCCAGGCCATGCCGGCGGACGCCGGGGAACAGATCACGCCGCCGGTCATGATCCGGTCGGCCCGGATGCTCGGCGAAACCCCCACGGCCTGCCAGTCGTGACCAACGACTGGATCGTCTCCGGCAAGGTCCGCGCGCGCGAGGAGGGCGATGCCGTCGTCATCATGATCGACGGCCTGACCACCCAGGCGAAATACTACAAGCCTCTGGTCTACGAGTTCTTTCGCAAGGAGTGGCGCGGGTCGCGGCCGGCCTATGGCGACTTCGTCGTCGAGATCGTCATGGAACATATCGGCGATCCGCCGTGGATGGACCTGGACAACCTGGCCAAGGCCTTGCTCGACGCCATCAAGGGCTACCTGTTCCACGACGACACCCAGGTGGCTCGGCTCCTGGTCGAACGGCGCGAAGGCGAGCGTGAGCGGATCACGATCCGGGCGTTTCCGCGTCAGGGTGCCGGCGGCGTTTCCGGGTAGCGATCGAACGCCGGAAGTCCGTCCAGATGCCCCATCCAGCCGATCCGTTCGGCGATCTGGATCTGGCCCTGCAGCGGGATGGCGTCGGGATTGTCCAACGTCGCGCTCTGGATATCGATCTGTCCGGCGAAGATCTGCTCGTTCGTATAGAACAGTCCCGTCCCGCAGCGGCCGCAGAAGCCGCGCCGACCGTGTTCGGACGACGCATACCAGACCGGCTCGCCGGTGATCGTCACCTGATCTGCCGCGAACAGCGTCCAGGCCACAGCCGGTGCGCCGGCGGCCTTGCGGCAATCGGTGCAGTGGCAAAGGGCGTGATGGATCGCCTCGTCGGCCGTCTCGTAACGAATGTCGCCGCAGTGGCAGCCTCCGGTCAGCATCAGGCTTCTCCATGAATGTTCCTGATATGTTCTAGCTCGGCCAAGCGCCGCTGACAAGTCTCAGCCTGGCCGGGCAAACCGCAAGGTCGGCAGAAGCAGCTGCAGGTTGGCCCCGATCGAGACCTGGGGCTCCGAAGCGGGTGAAAGACCCTCGGCCTCCTCGCGGCCCTTCACACAGGCGCGGGTCGCGTTGGCCAGGGCGATGAAATCGCTGGCCGTCGACAGGGTCTGGATCACGCAGGCGTCGAAATACGGGTAGGTCGCATCCTCGCTGCATCCGAATGAGGAGCGGTCTCGCCGGGCTGCGGTCATGATCATCCGGTTGGGCGCTGCGAGCGAGTCGACGAAGATGCCGGAGTAGCAGGCCGAGATGACCACCACCGTGGGCCGGTCCTGGCACCATTCGCGGACCATGGTCACGACGCTGGTCGGGCTGAGGATGCGGTCGGGCCCGAAGACCAACCCCTGAGGCCCGCCGTGCGAGGTGAAATACAGCAGGCAGCCGCGCGGGGCCTGGGCGGCTTTCGCCGCGATCGCCCGGACGGCCTCGGCGGCGCTGACGACCGGCGCCACGTCTGGCCGCAGGGTGGCGTCATACATGTCGGGGCGCGAGAAGCCCGCGGCGAGGAAGCCTGAGGTCAGGTCGCGGCGCGCGTTGTCGAACGCCTGGATCGGATCGCCCTGGCTGGTGCGCCAGTCGGCGGCCACGATGGCGGAGGCCCAGCCCTCGAAGCGGCTCGGGGGCTGTTGCCGGGCGCAGGCCACGCCCGCGCCCAGCCAGAGCAGAATGACGATGACGGCGCATCTCAGCACGCGGGACCTCCCAGGCTGAGACATAGCTTAACGTGGCGCGGCGGCCTGAAAAGCCTACTTCTTCCGGAACTGGTCCAGGGACACGACCTTGGGACCCTCGTCGCCCGACGGCGGCGGGTCGGTGCGGGTCGTGGCGGGCAGTTCGGCGACGGGTTCCGGCACGGGCTCCGGGGCCTCGAACTGCAGCAGGAACTGGACGCTGGGGTCGTAAAACCGGGTCACGGCCGCATAGGGGACGTTCAGGACCTTGGGCATGCCGCCGAACTTCAGCATGACCGAGAACAGGTCGTGCTCGACGGACAGGTCCCAATACTGGTGCTGGAGAACCACCGTCATCTCGTCGGGATATTTGGCGATCACGTCCGGCGGGACGGAGACGCCGGGGCCGCGCGTCTTGAAGGTGATGTAGAAATGGTGGGCACCCGGGATGCCCGAGGGACTGGCCGCGCGTTCGAGGGCGGAACGGATCACCCCCCGCAGGGCGTCCTGTGCGAGCTTCTCGTACTGCATCTCGTCGATCGGCGGGGTCTCTTCGGCCATGGGTATCCTCGCTGCGGGGCGACAGATAGCGGCACAGCACCGGATGAGGAAGATGGTTTGAAGGTAAAGCGCCGGGGATTCTGTTGGCAGGCTCCCCGCCCACCTTTTTTTCCAGAAAGAGGAGGGCACCTCGAAGGAGGCGAAGTGGAGGGCTTCTGTTGGCAGGCGCCCTCCGGGCCCCGCCTAGGGATCTGAACCCCTAGGACTTAAGATTCGAAATCAACCGAACCGCATTACGCGGCGAGGCGGACTTCTCCAGCGAAGTTATCGTTCGCAGTTAGAAAATGGCCCGATACGGTGGGCCAGGACGGGCAAAAGCAGTCTTCTTTACACGTCCGTCGATGCTAGTCGGCCCCATAAGCCTCCGCCGATAACGCGGGGAGAAATGGTGGAGCCGCCGGGAATCGCACCCGGGTCCGGTCCGCTTATTACAAGCGCGTTTATCGCCATATCCGGAGCAAGCCCCGGCAAGTCCAATATAGGGGCAGACGCCCTTGCATCCAAGTTACGAAGTGAAGTCTCTTTGCGGACAGGGGGATTGGCCATGGACGCGGACGGCAGGCTGGAGATCGCGGCGGGGTTCGCCACGGCGCTCGGGCCGCGCAAGGACAATCAGGATTTCGGCGCCGTCCACCTCGGCACACCGTCGGAACAGGCCCTGCACGGCATGCTGGCCATCGTCGCCGACGGGGTCAGTGGTTCCAAAGCCGGGCGGGTGGCGTCGGAGCTGGCGGGCCGGACCTTCATCGACGGCTATCTGGACCAGAGCCCGCTCAAGGGCGTGGCCGCCGCCGGCGTCGCGGCCCTGTCGGGCTATAACCGCTGGCTCCATGGCAAGGGTCGGTCGGACCCGGAGATGACGGGGGCGGCGACGACCTTTACCGCCCTGGTAATGCGGGGGCGGGAGGCGACGGCCCTGCACGTGGGCGACAGTCGCGCCTGGCATTTCCGCGACGGCGTCCTGACGCGGCTGACCGAGGACCATGTGCTGGCCCAGCCCGGTTTGAGCCACGTCCTCTACCGCGCCATTGGGATCGAGCCGAATCTGAGGCTCGACGTGCGGGCGGTGACGCTGAAGGCGCATGACCGGCTGCTGCTGACCACCGACGGCGTTCATGGCGCGGTGTCGGAGGAGGATCTGACGCGGCTACTGGCCCGCCGCGCCTCGCCCGAGGCCGACGCCCAGGCCATCGTCGACAGGGCCGGCGAGGAAGAGACCCGCGACAACGCCACCGCCATCGTCATCGACGTCATTCGGATCGGAGCGGTGGATCAGGACGCCATCGGTGCCGAGGCCGCCGGTCTGGCCATCCCGCCGCCGCCCGACGTCGGCGACAACGTCGACCGCTTCCGGCTGGAGCGGCTGCTGTCCGACGGCAAATACACCCGGGTCTTTGTGGCGAAGGACGAAGAGGGCGGGGGCGCAGTGGTGCTGAAATTCCCCAAGCCTGCGCTGCTGTCGGAGAGCGGCGCGCGCGGGGCCTTCCTGCGCGAGAGCTTTATCGGCCGCCGGATCGACAGCCCCTGTGTCGGCAAGACCCTGACCCTCGACGCCGGGCGCCAGAGCCGTCTCTATATCGCCCAGCCCCTCTATATCGGGCGAACCCTGCATGCGAGAATCGCCGACGAACCGTTTGATATTCCAGAAGGTGTTGACCTCGCCATCCGTCTGTCGCGGGGCGTCGTGGCCCTGCATCGCCAGGGGATCACCCATCGCGACATCAAGCCGGACAATGTCATTCTTGAAAGCAACGGCGGGCTGAAACTGATCGATCTGGGCGTCGCCCGCCTACCCCGGATCGAGGAGTTCGCCGAGGCGGAGGCCCCCGGTACCACCGGCTACAAGGCGCCGGAGATGTTCGCCGGCAACAAGGGCGACGCCCTGACCGACCAGTACGCCCTGGGCGTGACCCTCTATCGCCTCTTCACCGGCGACTATCCCAGCGGCCAGGAAGAGGACTTCAACCGGATGAAGTTCGAGAAGCCGACCCGCCCCTCGAAACACCGCCCCGACATGCCCGCCTGGCTGGAGGCCGCCATCCTGCGCACCCTCGCGGTCGAGCCCGGCGACCGCTTCGCCGACGTCGAGGAACTGATCCACGTCCTCGAAAGCGGCAGCGCCGCCGCCGTGCCGCCCAGCCGCGAACTGTCGCTGATGGAGCGGGAGCCGGTGCGGTTCTGGCAGGCGGTCAGCGCGGTATTGCTGGTGCTGCTGCTGGCGTCTCTGATGGCGGGCTGAGGTGAGGTCAGTCTCCGACCGATACAGTTTGACCCGCTTCAGCCGGCTGCGGACTTTTTCGACGGCCTCGACCTCTTGCGGACATTCGGAGAGGCCGCCTGGCGGGATGCCGCCGGCGCTGCTAGTTGTTTCTGCCGGCTTGGTCTGGTGGGGCCGGGGTGTCGCCGGACAGTCGGTCCCGCGTCCGGATCGCCACAAGCACCGCGAGGGCCAGCACCGGAAACACCAGCCCGCCGGGAGCCGGAAACAGCATCCATCCCGCACCGATCCCAAAGCCGCCCAGACCCGTCGCCAACAGCCCGGCCAGCAGAATGTTCGGCGCTGCATGGCCAGCGGCGGCGGCTAGCCAGGTCCCGGCCCGTTCTTGCAGGGTGGTCAGGAGTTCGCGGTAGATCAGACAAGAGACGATGAAGGCTGCGATCATCGCCGGCGGCCCGGCTTCCAGGTCCGGGAACAGACCGATCCGGAACCACACCGGAACAAGGTGCCACGCCGCCCAGACGAGACCCAACAGCAAGACACCCCACCGCCGGCCATGCGCGCGGGTCGCCAGGGCGACGCCGGCGGCCGCCCATCCCAGTTCTTCCAGCAGGCTGGTCAGCGTCACGATCATCACGGCCATCGCCACCGCCCCGGGGGTCGCTGCAGCCGCCTGGAACTGGGCGACTCCGGAAACCAGGGCGACGGCCAATGCCCCGGTCGCCACTAGCAAAGTCACTGCGGCTGCGACTCCGACGCGGCTCCAGTTCGCGGGTCCCCGACCCCGCTTGCCGAAGCCCATATTGAGCGCGAGGCCGAATGTCCCCGGTCCAAGTATCAAGGCCAGTTTTCCAAGGTCGGTCGCGCGCGGGTCCGGGGCGGCCATCAGCACCGCCGGTACGCCGAGCACCAAGACCACGAAAACCCAGAATCTGAACCGCGCCCACCCCATAGGGCTAAGCTCCACCTTCCGCGCCAGCGGTCAAGCGGACGGCTTGAGACAGTGCGGCGGCGGCCGGATCTCGGTCCAAAAATTCAATCACCTGGTTTTTCGCAGCGGTGCGAGATTGGACCAAAAGGGCTGGTCTCGGCCGGCTCGCGGAGTTTTCAACCGTATCCACCCGTAGCGGACGTTTGGTTCGTCTGGTGTCAGCCTGGACCCCCGCCGGGTGCGGGAACTGGATCCTGAACCCGGTCATCTGGCGTTTGGCGTAGTTTCGGGTGGCCTGCTGCAGGGCGGCCACCGTATCGGCGCGGGACGTCGTACCCCTGTCAGCCCGACAGCGACCGGCCGGCTGACCCGCGCCATGGCGAAGGCGCGGGTCAGCCGCTTCGAAGCCGGAAAACTAACCCGCAGGGGTGATCGAAACCAGTTCGACGTTCACGTCGTCGACATACTGCAGGGTGACGGTCCGGCCGTTGGCACCGGCCATCCCCGGCTCGATGAAGGCGTCGAAGGTCACTGCAGTTCCGTCGCGCGCCGTGACGGTCAGGGCCGAGGGCAGGTCGCCGCTCTCGCCTTCGGCACCGCTCAGCACGCCCTCGATCGTGCGGCCACCGGCCACCGGGCCCGGTCCGCCCTCGACGGGCAGGAGCACCGAGGCCCCGTTGAGCAGGATGTCGGTCATCTGCATCTGGGCCGTAACCGAATAGCGGACCGTAACGGCCTGTCCGACCAGGGGCTGGATCGTGGCCGGGGCCACCGGTCCACCGGCGTCCGGGTCGAGCGTCAGCACCTGCAGATTGGCCTCGTCGCCGGCCGCCCCTCCGGCCGCACCGACCTCCATGGCGAACATCGGATAGCCGGCGTCCCTGAACTCATGCAGCACGCCCGTGACCGTATGGGTTCCCACCGTCCGGGGTGCAGAGAAGCCGGCCGTGGCCGGTGCCGCGGCGGGCGCGGTCTGGGCTTCTCCGGCCGGCGCCTGACAGGCCGTCAGAACAAGGGCCGTCAGCCCGATGATGAAAAGTCTGTCCTGCATGCCCGATCCGTCCCTGCTAAGCCGTTTGCGGTGACGCTAGTCGAGCATCGTGGCGGCCGCAATCGTCAGCCGCGCCATCGGGTGGCCATTCAGACCGATCAGCCGGGACGGCTTCAGCCCGTCGGCTCCAGGCGCAGCCAGGGGACGGAGGGGGCAACCGCGGACTCCGTGGCTGAATCAGCCCCGTCCACCATTTCGTGGTCCACCTCCCCCGCCGGGGGAGGATGTCTAGTGCAGCACCGCCATATGGCCGCGCTCGAAATTGGTCAGTTCGTCCTGACGGCCGTCCCGGATCTTGAGCACCCAGTTGGGGTCGGACAGCAGGGCGCGGCCGACGGCGATCAAGTCGAACTCCTCGCGCTCCATCCGGGCGATCAGGCCGTCCAGGGAGGCGGGCTGAGACCCCGCTCCGCCGAAGGCCGCGATAAACTCCCCGTCCAGCCCGACCGAGCCGACGCTGATGGTGGGCTTGCCGGTGATCTTCTTGGCCCAGCCGGCGAAGTTGAGGTCAGACCCCTCGAACTCCGGCTCCCAGAAGCGGCGCTGGGAGCAGTGGAAGACGTCGACCCCGGCGTCGGACAAAGGCAACAGCCACTCGGCCATCTCGTCGGGGTTCAGGGCGATCTTCGCCTCGTAGTCCTGCTGCTTCCACTGCGACAGGCGAATGATCAGGGGGATGTCGGGGCCCAGGCCCTCGCGCACGGCCTTGACGACCTCGACCCCGAAGCGGGCGCGTTCGGCGATCGACGGACCGCCCCAGCGGTCGCCGCGCGCGTTCAGCCCGGCCCAGTAGAACTGGTCGATCAGATAGCCGTGGGCCGAGTGGATCTCGGCGGCATCAAAGCCCAGTTCGCGCGACGCGGCGGCCGACTTGCCGAAGGCGGCGATGGTGTCGGCGATGTCCTCCTCGGTCATCGGCTCGTATTTCTGCTTGCCGGCGGCGACGAGGCCGGAGGGGCTGTCGACCTGGCCGAGCGGCTGCCACTCTGCGCCCTGCCCGCGGGCGGCGCCGACGTGCCAGATCTGCGGCGCGATCAGGCCGCCGGCGGCGTGAACCTCGTCCACGACCTTCTTCCATTCCGGCAGGGCCTCGCCATGGAAGACCGGGACATTGGCGTCATTGCGCGCGGCCGGCCGCTCGACCACCGTGCCTTCCGTGATGATCAGGCCGACCTGCCCCTCGGCCCGGCGGCGATAATAGGCGGCGACGTCGGAAGTGGGGATCCCGCCCGGGGAGAAGGACCGCGTCATGGGCGCCATGACGATTCGGTTCGGCAGGGTCAGGCCCTTGATCGTGAAGGGCCGGAACAGGGTATCGACGCTCATCGGATGTCTCGCAGGGGAAGGACCGGAACCGACAGGGTGGCCGTTTCCGTTGCCTTTGAAAACCCTCAAAGACCGAGTTTTTCCGCGACCTTCACCGCGATCGCGTCGAACCGGCCCGCGATATCGCCCGTCGACAGCGGAGCCCCCGCATCGCCGGCCTGACGCAGGCTCGCATCCAGCGGCAAGTCGCCGAGGAAGTCGACGCCCAGCCTTCCGGCCTCGGCCTCGGCCCCGCCGCGGCCGAAGACGTCGCCCGACATATTCTCGATCAGGCCCAGGGTCGGGGCCTTCACGCGCTGGAACAGGGTATGCGCCCGGCGCGCGTCGGCCAGGGCCACTTCCTGCGGCGTCGAGACGATCACAGCCCCGTCCAGCGGTGTCTTCTGAATCAGGGTCAGCTGCACGTCGCCGGTGCCTGGTGGCAGGTCGACGACCAGCACATCCAGCGGCTCGGCTTCCGTGCCCCAGCGCGTCTGGGTCAGCATCTGGGTCAGAGCCTGGGAGGCCATGGGGCCGCGCCAGATCATGGCGTCGTCGGATTTGGTCAGCAGGCCCACCGACATGGCCTTGAGCCCGTGTGCCCTGTGCGGCACCATCGCGCCGTCGACATAGTCCGGCTTGCCCGACAGGCCCAGCATGGTGGGCAGGGACGGACCGTGGACGTCGGCGTCCAGGATCCCGACCGCCAGCCCCCGCCGCGCCAGCGCCGCCGCCAGATTCACCGCGACAGTGGACTTGCCTACCCCGCCCTTGCCGCTGGCCACCGCCAGCACGCGGCGGACGTGGGCGGGTCTATCGGTCGGGACCGGGGCCTTGGCCCGCGTCTGCTCGACGGCGGCGGGCGACAGGGAGGCCTTGCGCCCCGCCGGAGCCATCTCGGCCGTCAGGACCACGGAAACCCGGCTCATCCCCGGCATGGATTTCAGCGCCGCCTCGGCCGCGTCGCGCACGGGGGCCCAGGCGGCGGTCCGGTTCGCTGGAACCTCGATCACGAACCCGGCGCGATCCCCGGAGACCGTCAGGCCCTTGGGCACGCCCGCGTCGATCAGGCCCCGCCCCGTCTCCGGATCGAGGATGGTGTTCAGCACGGCTTCGACAGAGGCGCGGTCGATCAAGGTCTGGTGTCCGGTTGCAGCGGGCGGAGGCGCGTTCTATCGCCAACCCTTGCCGCAAGCGAGCGTTCCGTGCCCAAGCCCTCCATCACCCTGATCGCCGGACCGACCGCCTCGGGCAAGTCGCGGCTGGCGCTGGAACTGGCCGCGCGTAACGGGGCGGCCATCGTCAATGCCGACAGTCAGCAGCTCTACGCCGATCTCCGCGTCCTGACCGCCCGCCCTTCGCCCGACGAGGAACGGCTGGCGGCGCATCATCTCTACGGGACCGTCGATGCGGCGGAGGCCTGGTCCGTCGGGCGCTGGACCCGCGCAGTCCTGCCCCTGCTCGACGAACTGGCCAGTCTGGGTCACCCGGTCCTGATCGTCGGCGGAACGGGCCTCTATTTCACGGCGCTGACCAGGGGCCTGGCCGACATTCCCGACGTGCCGCCCGCCGCCCGCGACGAGGCCATGGCCCTGTATGACACCGAGGGCGAGGCCGCCTTTCGCCTGCGCCTTGCGACCCTCGATCCGCCCGCCGAGGCGGCCATCGAGAGCGGCGACCGCCAGCGGCTGACCCGCGCCTTCGCCGTGGCCCGGTCAACCGGCCGGTCGCTGTCGGACTGGCAGGCCGCGACCCGGCCCCTGCTGGTGGCGGGTACATATGACCGTCTGGTGATCGAGCCGGACCGCCCGGCCCTCTACGCCAACTGCGACGCCCGGGTGGAGACGATGCTGGCGACGGGGGCGCTTGAGGAGGTCGCGGCCCTGATGGCGCGGGGTCTGGACCCCGCCCTGCCTGCGATGAAGGCGGTGGGCGTGCGCGAACTGACGGCCCATCTGGCGGGGGAAACGACGCTGCCCGAGGCGACGGCGGCCATGCAGCAGGCGACGCGCAACTATGCCAAACGCCAGCTGACCTGGTTCCGGAACCAGTGCGGGGACTGGGACAGGGAGTAGATCGGCCCCCGGGCCAGAGATCAGGGAGCCGGGGCACCCGGTGAAACGATGGCGACGACCGGAGGCCGGCTCAGCCACCGACCCGCTGCGTCGTTCAATTGTTCCACAGTAATTGCACGATAGGCGTCAGGCCACTCGATTCTGTCCCGAAGGATCCGGGGATCGCGCGCGGACCCGGCCAAGGCGTCGTACCACCAGCTGTTGGTCTGCCGGTCTGATTCGACACGCGCCAGAATCGGGGTGAGGACCTGATCGAGCTCATCTTCCGTAATCGGGTTGACGATGATCTGCTGGCGCAGGGCATCGAGCGCCTGGCGCACCTGGTCTGCGTCTGATGCGCCGGCCAGAATGCCGACCGTCAGCGTGCCCTGATCGCCAAAGTCTCTGAGGTTGAACGTCGCGGACGGCGCGTAACTCAGGCCCAGCTCCTCACGAATGCGAACCCGGATGCGTTCGCCGATGATCCGCGTCAGCAGATCCAGCTGGCGTTGTTCCGCGCGACGCTCGGGCAGACCCATCCAGAGCGGCCAGATCATGGCCACGACGGCCTGCTGCGGATCCCCGGTGTGGGTCGCGCGAAGGTCTGCGACGGGCTCGTCCGGATAGCGCACCAGATAGGGGTCCGGATGAAAGGCCTCGCGGGCCGTTCGCGCTGGCAAAGCCCCGAAGGTTCGGGACAGAACCTCGATCGCCCGCTCCTCCGTCACGTCCCCGACGACCGTGACCTCCAGCGGGCTGGACTCGAGGATGGGACGCAGGGGCCGCGCATAGTCTTCGGCCGACCAGGCCAGAACTTCAGAAAGCGGGGGCCGCGATCGCGGACTGGCCGGCGCAATCGCCTCTGTCATCACATCGCTGAGGACGAGCCAGGGATTGGTTTCGAATGTCCGGTAAAGCGTCTGAAAGACAGACCGCATGAAAGGAACAAAGTCCGATCTGAAACCCGGATCACTCAGTTCAGCCGTCAGATATTCCAGCTGGCGTTCAAAGTCTGCGGCGCGGGTGGTGGCTGACAGCACAAACGCCTCGGGGCCCATCGTCAGGTTCGCGCTGACCCGTGCCCCGTTGAGGATGTCGACCAGCTCCAGATAGCTGTGTCGGCCGAGCCCCATTCCCTGCAACATTGAGACGCCGAGAGTCGCACGAGTGTAGTCTTCATCGGCCACGTCCCTCAGGCCAAAGCCGAAACGGACGCCGACGTCGATCCTGTCGCTTGTAAAGTCGACCGATTTGAAATTGACCACGATCCCGTTTTCGAACACGAGCCGCACAAAGGCCGGATCCGCCATTTCGGTCCGGGTCGCTACGGCACCCGGGGGACCGAAGTCGCGGTAGCTCCATTCGGCCCGGGTCACCGCTGCGGCCGGCGCCGGAAGGGCTGCGGTCATCGCGCCTTCCAACGCCGCCTTCATCACCGTTTCGGCCGGCAGGTCTTCCGGAAGCGTGATGGCGATGAAGGGGCCCGAGCCCGACCAGGAGTCCCTGAAGGACGACAGGACGGCATCGGGATCGATTTGCGCGATGACAAGCTCGAAGAGCCGCAGATCCTCGGCTGCAGTCGTCATCGACGAAGGGTCGGCCCGTTCGTCCGACTGCTCCGACAGAAGCGTGTCGGCGATCGAGGCGCTGTAGCGGTCCGCCTCGCTGGCCACCGAGGCGGTGAGGGACGCGCGCTGCGCCGCCACCACCTGTTCCAGTTCGCCGGGAGTGACACCGTCACGATCAAACAGCCGAACTTCCCGGATCACGGCAGCCATTGCGGTTTGCCATTCGCCGTCGCGCACCTGAATGTTGAGACACTCCTCCTGTGCCTCCAGATAGCGGGAGCGATTGGCAAAGGTGGCGACGAGGACGCCTGAGTCCTCCTGAACGGTCAGATGCCGAAGCCGGCGGTTGAGGATTTCGCGCCAGACCGCCCGCTCCCTGAAGAACCGCCGCCTGGCGACAGAATCCGCCCCCCGGGGTGTCCAGGCCTTGACGTAGCAGAGGCCCAGACCGGGGCTCAGGCCCGGCGCGTCGCTTGCGAGGACGGACAGACCCCGGGTGGTATCAGGCATGACCAGCGCGGCCCGCACAGGGTCCGGGCCGGGCTGCGGTTGCCAGTCCGAGAAGGTGGAGACGACGAGTCGCTCGAGGTCCTCGACCGGCTGATCGCCGGCGATGGCCACGATCGCCAACCCGGGTCGATACCAGTCACGATAGAAGGCCCTCAGATCCTCTGCGCTGATCGACGCCAGGGTCTCCGGGACACCGATCGGTGGACGCGCGGTCGACCGGAGATCAGGCTGGATGAAGTCCAGATAGCGTGTGCTCCAGTCGAACCCGGGCCCGAGACGGCCCCTGTACTCCGACAGGATCACGCCGCGCTCGCGCTCGACAGCCTCGGGCGAAAGGACCAGCCCGTCCGTGATGTCGCGAAGCCAGCGGAGACCGAGGCGCGCGCGATCCTCCGACGACTCGGTAAAGTCCACGTTGTAGACGGTCCGGAATCCGCTGGTGTAGGCATTCTGATCGCGTCCGAACGCCACGCCGGCCTCGGCGAAACGCGCCTGCAGTTCCGCCTCGCCGAAATTCTCCGAGCCGTTGAAGGCCATGTGCTCGAGGAAATGCGCCGCACCCCGGATGCCCTCGCCTTCCTCCATGCTGCCCGCCCGGATCTCGAGCCGGATCGACAGGCCGGAGACGGGGCGCGGATTGGACTGGACCGCGTACCGCAGACCGTTCGCCAGAACGCCCTGTCTCACGGCGGGGTTGATCTGAATGTCCGCCGACGGGTCTGCGGGTGCCGGCACAGGCGGCGGACTCTGGACGACACCTGCGCTGACCGGCCATGACAGGGCCAGCATCGCGAGGGCCGCGAAAACGACCCGAACAGCAGGCGATTCCAGATATCTGATTTTCGCCATTATCCCGCTTAGCGTGAACGCTTCGAGGTTGGCAAGCGAGTGAAAGGTGCCGGCCAGCGCCCTCCGTCAAGCAGCATGCCCGCGTTCTGGCCAGTCTGTGGCAAGGCGAACCTGCGCCAAATGCCAGCTGACCTGGTTCAGGAACCAGTGCCGGGACTGGGCGCGGGCCTCACGACGGAAGCCGCCAGGCTCACGTCACACCTATTCGGCGGCCATGCTGAAGCGAACGCTGAAATGGACAGTGCCGCCGACCGCGACGCCTTCGACGTTTCGGGGTGACAGTCGTGCCTCGGCGGCGGCCTCCAGCGCAGCCGCGCCGAAGCCCGCGCCGACAGGATCTTCGCTCACGATTGTGCAGGCGGAGACCCGACCGTCGGACTCGACGGTGCAGGACAGATTGGCGCGGCCGCTCGTCAGGTTCCGTTCGATCGCCGCGGCAGGATAGGACAAGGGCCTGGGGGGCTGAACCCAGCTGGGATTGGTGATCGTCTGGACCTGTGGGGCAGCGGCCGGCTCCGGCGCAGCCTCCGGAGCTTCGGAAGGCTCGCCGACCGGCGTTGGTGCGACCGCCAGGACGGGTCGAACGACAGCCTCTGCTTTCACGGCGGAGACCGGGACGGCGACGGCCGGGCGCGGCGTGACGATCGGCTCCCGCCTGGCCGCCAGGGCGACCGAGCCGGTCGCGGCGACGGCGGCGAGGGCAACGCCGAGACCGAGAACGGCAAGATGCGAACGGCGGCTTGCGGCCGGAGCGGGAGACAGGATGGCTTTCAGGCGATGCATGACAAAGATCCTTCTGTTGCTGGTGAAAGTCAGGGCCGGCACGTCTCTCCTCGCCGGGGCGCGGAGCGCGTCCAGCAAGGAGCGGGCGTAGAGACGACGCGCATCGCCGTCGGCCTGGGCGAGGACCTGTGCATCACAGGCCTCCTCCCGCGCGGCGGCGCGACGGTCGCGGATCACACGCAGAACCGGATTGATCGCGAGGACGGTGAGCAGCGCCTCCTCGATCCACAGGGCGCGGTGGTCGCCGCGCTTCAGGTGCGTCAGTTCATGAGCGCACACATTCCGCAGGGATGCCGGGTCCGCGGCCAGACTCTCCGGCAGGATCAGGATCGGGCCGACGAACCCGGAGACCAGGGCCTCGCCGCTCGAGGGGCACAGACGGATCCGTGGCATGGCGACCCCGGTTCGCGTCGCAAGCGTCCGCACGATGGCGAGGACCTCGGCGTCGGCGGGGCCGGCGGAGTCAATCAGGCGATGCAGCCGCAACGTCCGGCGCGCCAGACCCGCCCCCCGCGCCAGGCCGAACAGCAGCGACAGGGCGAGCACGGCGAGCGCGACCCGTTCCGTGTCGACGGCAGGCGGAGAGACCCGGTCGATCGTGGCGATCTGGACGGTCACGATGGCCTCTGCCAGCGGCGGTGCCTCGACCACTGGACGCGGGCCCGTCAACAGGACGGCGACCAGCAGGACCGGCACCAGGGGCAAATAGAGGGCGGCGGTCCAGGCCCGCTCGCGCAGGAACGGATCGGCGGTCGTGCTCTCGAACAGCCGGACCGCGCCCCAGGCGAGGGCGGCCAGACCGATGCTGAGCCCGAGAGACAGGGCCAGAAGCTCAGGCGTCGTCATCGCCGCCCCCCGTTTCGCTCGCGTTCAGCAGGGTCTCCAGCTCGGCGATGTCGGCCGCGTCGAGAAGCTGGCTCCCCGAGAAGGCCGCCGCCGGCAGGGCACCGTCCATGTCCAGCAGAGCAGAGAACCGACGCATCATCAGGTTCAGCACCTCGACCTTCGGACGGGCCTGGGAATAGACGGCGACACCATGAATGTCTCGCCGCGACAGCAGGGCCTTGGCCCGCATCCGCTCCAGCACCGTGCGGGTGGTGGACGGCGTCCAGTCCATCCGGGCCGAGATCCGGTCATGGACCTCGCGCGACGACAGATCGCCATCGCGCCAGAAGCATTTCAGGACTTCCAGTTCAGCGTCCGTGGGGGTCGGTGTTTCGGTCGGCGACATGTCGGCTCCGCATTAGTAACGCAGACGCTACAATTGTCGCGTTAGCGCGTCAACCGTCGCTGACTCACCTCCCGCCGGGGCGCCGTGAACTCTCGGCCTGGCGGTCACGCGAGCAGACGGGTGAAGAGGTGTTGGCCGCCCGTCCTCCCGGCATTCCGGACGCGGGGCAGTGAAGGCGTGAACCCGCCGCCCTGCCTGGTCGGCGCGCGGACCGGCAGTGGGGATAACCACGTTTTCGCATTGCCTGGCCCCGGCTCTCGGCTAGGCTGACGCCGAACCCGCTGTGGGTCTCTAACGGGATGTGACGGATGCGGACCCTGATCTTCGGCACGGCCTTGCTGGTCGCGGCCTGCTCGCAAGAAACACCTCCGCCGCCCGCCGACGCCGCCGCTCCCGCAGCGGCGACAGCGGCCACAGCCCCGGCGACGGGCGCACCGGCCCTGGCGGGCGCCTATATCTTCTTTGGCGACAATCTGACGGCGGCCGCCTGCAGCCTCGTGCTCGACGGCCGGGCCGTCGAGGGGGCTCCGGGCTTCTTCGGCGTGACCCTCGGCACGGCCCTGGTGACCGCCGGTGTGGCCGGCGAGGTTCCCTGCGAGGAGGCCTATCCCTTCCTCTCTGTCCTGACGGGCTGGGAAGAACTGGACGGCGGCGGCATCCGGCTGATCGGGGCCGAGGGGTCCGTGTTCGGCGATTTCCGCCTGACCGACGGCACCTACAGCGGCGTGATCGCCTATGACGGCAAGACCTATGGTCTCTCACCGGAGACGCCCCAGGGGTGAGGATTGGCTAGGCTGACCTCATGACCGTCACCGCCGTCCTGATCACGACCGGCTGGCTGAGCCTGATCATCGGCGCGCGCTATCTGGTGATCGCGGGCGCGGTCTGGGGACTGACCTGGGGACTCGACCCCGGTCTCGGCCGACGCCTGAACCGCGAGCGGCCCTCACGCCGGCTGATGCTGCACGAGATCAGGTATTCGCTGCTGTCGACGCCGATCTACGCCCTCCCGGCGGCGGTGGCTCTGGAGGCGTGGAAGGCGGGCGGGACGATGATCTATGTCGATCCGGCGGCCTGGCCCCTGTGGTGGCTGCCGGTCAGTTTCCTGCTTCTGCTGGTCGTGCAGGACACCCACTACTACTGGACCCACCGGCTGCTGCATGACCGCCGGGTGTTCGGCTGGGCCCATGCCGCCCATCACCGGGCCCGCGATCCGAGCCCCTTCGCCAGTTTCGCCTTCGATCCGGCGGAGGCCGCCTTGACGGCCTGGCTGCTGCCGGCCCTGGCCTTCCTGGTCCCGCTGAACATCTGGATGCTGGCGGTTATGCTGACGCTGATGACGGCGACGGCGGTGATGAACCACTGCGGCCGGGAGATGTGGCCCGATCGCTGGGTGCGCGGACGCATCGGGTCACAGTTGATCACCGCGACCCACCACAGCCGGCATCACACCCATATGAAGACGAATTTCGGGCTCTATTTCCGGGTCTGGGACCGGTGGTGCGGGACCGATGCGATGCCGCAGAACAGGCAGTAGGCAATAGGAATTAGGCAGTAGAAGAAAAATCAGACGGGCAACCTACTGCCTACTGCCTACTGCCTACTGCCTACTGCCTACTGCCTACTGCCTAAGCCACAGGTTCAACCACCACCGCCGTTCCATAGGCCAGCACCTCGGCCACCCCCGGCATGATCTCGTTGGACTCGTAACGCATGGCCAGGATCGCATTGGCTCCAGCCGCCCGCGCGTGTTCGACCAGTTGTTCGAACGCCTCCTGACGGCCTGCTTCTGCCAGTTTCACATAGGCACCGACGCGGCCGCCCAGCATCGACTGGACCCCGCCGATGGCGTCGGAGACGAGGTTGCGCGAGCGCACGGTGATACCGCGCACGACGCCGATGTGGCGCACGACCTTGTGGCCGAATATCTCGTTGGTGGTGGAGGTCATCATGGCGGGCGGCTCCTGTGTCAGATGCGCTCGAGTATGCGGAAGGCGAAGGCGTGGTCATCCTTCTCGCCCGCATCATGCCGTTCGATCGACACCTGGCGGAAGAGGGATTCGTCGAAGGCGGGGAAGAAGACATCCCCCTCGGGCTCGGCGTCGATCTCGGTGATGTAGAGGCGTTTTGCGCGGGGCAGGGCGGCCTCGAACAGGGCGGCGCCGCCGATGACGCAGACCTCGTCGATGTCATCATCCTCGGCCGTCTCCCGGGCGATATCCAGTGCGTCGGCGAAACTGGAAACGACCACGGCACCCCTGGCCTTGCCGGATTCCTCGTAGGACAGGTCTCGCGACAGGATCAGGTTCAGCCGGCCGGGCAGGGGGCGTAACGGCAGGCTCTCCCAGGTCGCGCGGCCCATGATGCAGGGCTTGCCCGTGGTGATGGCCTTGAACCGCTGCAGGTCGCTGCGCAGCGTCCACGGCATATCGCCGTCCCTGCCGATGACGCCGTTCCGGGCGCGTGCAACCACCAGAGCGATATGAGGGATGGGCATGGGCGGCTCCGTCGATGCAGAGCCGCCCACTGACCTGTATCAGTCGGCCGGGTCCAGCACTTTCAGGCGGAACAGCAGGGCGCCCAGCACCGCGCCCACGGCCGGGGCGGCGATGAACAGCCACAGCTGGCTCAGAGCCGGTCCGCCCGCGAGCACGGCGGGACCGAAGCTGCGGGCCGGATTGACCGAGACGCCGGTCACCTGGATGCCGACGATGTGGATGACGGCCAGGGTGATGCCGATGGCCACGCCCGCGAACGGTCCATGCCCCTTGTCTCCGGTGACCCCCAGGATCACGACCACGAAGACGGCCGTCATCACGACCTCGAAGATCAAGGCCGCCTGCATCCCGTACTCACCGAGATAGCCGGGACCCCAGCCGTTCTGGCCCAGGTTTGCCGCGCCGGTCTTCGCGATCAGCGACAGCAGGAAGGCCCCGATCAGGGCACCGATGAACTGGGCGACCCAGTAGACCAGCATGTCCTTCGCCGACATCCGGCCGGCGACGAAGGCGGCCAGACTCACGGCCGGATTGACGTGACAGCCCGAGACCGGACCGATGCCATAGGCCATCGCCACGATGGCGAACCCGAAGGCCAGCGACACCGCCAGCTGGTCGAACGGCGCCGGCCCCAGAACCGCCGCCCCGCACCCGAACAGTACCAGAACCATCGTGCCGAACAGCTCGGCCGAAAAACGCTTCACCATGGCGAACCCTCCCGTTTGCCTCGTCCGCCTGAGCGCGGATCGAGTCGGAAGGCTGCGCCCATTCCTGTGGTGAAGCTAGGCTGGTTGAACGCCGGTTTTCGGGTCGAGCCAGTGCAGCCATTTCCGCTGCATCGCCTGCTCCAGATCGATGCCGGCGCGGTCGCAGTAGATCAGCAGCATCCCCAGGACATCGGCGGCCTCGTCGCCGAGCGCCTGTTCACTCGGCTCGCCCCGTGCGCGGCCCGACAGGCGCAGATGCTCGGCGGTCAGTTCGCCGAGTTCCTCCTGCAGCTTCAGGATCGCCCAGTCGCCGGAGCGGTCGATGCCGTGCTCGGCGGCGTAGAGGTCGGAGATGCGAAGGACGGAGCTGGAGAGGTCGGAGAGGTTCATCAGTCCGGCTTCGACCATTTTGCGGCGAGGATCCCGATAGGCGGTACAGGACGCCACGCTTCTATCGGATCGGCGCCGGGAGGGACGAAGTATAGAAATCCGCGCTGCCACATTGAAATCATGGGCTCGAAGAATGCGTCTTCGGCCAGATTTTCATCAATTTGCCCAGAAAGCACGCCATCCGCGACGCTGTTCAGATAGCTGAATGCGGCAACCATCGCCTCGTTGACCTCAGCAGTTTGCTGATCAGCCACGTTGAAGGGGACGCCCGCTCGCAAGGTCTCTCTGACGCTCAACCAAGGTTCTGAGTTCCAGGTTACGATCAAACGTGTCGCGAGTTCTTTGGGTGTTTCTGCGACCCGGGGCGCATCACTCGCAGCGGGTGGCGTTGTCCCAGGCGCAGAACGCATTGAATGGCGGATTCGGTTACAAGCCGGGCCCAACGCCGCTCGCAGATTGCCATCATGCCGATGGGCCACGTAGCGAAGCGGTTCGACGCCGACGAGGTCGGACGGTAGTCGCATCTCAACTCCGTGAGGAATGAGGAAGAAGCATCGTTGCGGACCGATCGCGCCGACGAACAGGCCAAGCTCGAAGATGACGTTGTCGCGTGCAACTGGGTGCGTCTGATCCCTGCTGGTGATTAGATCGTCCGGAGTGAGGACGAAAACAGCGAACTCAGCCCGCCGGCTGGTGGCAAAGAGATCGGCGAGCGCCGCGCTCGATGGTTGAAAGACGCCTTGAGGCCAGACCGTCGGCTCGCAATCGAACTCCAGATTTGCCTGCATCGCGTATGCTACCGAGAGTCCTTCGACCGACGACGCAATGAAGAGCGACGGGAGTAGGTTCACTTCGATACGGCGGCCTTGATATGTGGATGCGCCTCGTAGCCTGAAAGCACGAAATCTTCTCGTTCGAAGGCGAACAGGTCGCGCTTCGGCGCGATGGTCATGGTCGGCAGGGCGAGCGGCTGGCGGGTCAGCTGGAGCTCCGCCTGTTCAAGGTGGTTCGAATACAGGTGGGCGTCGCCGAAGGTGTGGACGAAGTCGCCGGGCTCCAACCCGACGACCTGGGCCACCATCATGGTCAGCAGCGCATAGGAGGCGATGTTGAACGGCACGCCGAGGAAGACGTCGGCGCTGCGCTGGTACAGCTGGCAGCTCAGCTTCCCGTCGGCGACGAAGAACTGGAACAGGCAGTGGCAGGGCGGCAGGGCCATGTCCTCGATATCGGCCGGGTTCCAGGCCGAGACGATGTGACGGCGGCTGTTCGGATTGGTCTTCAACCCCTCGATCAGGCGGGCGATCTGGTCGATGCTCTCGCCGTTCGGCGCGGCCCAGGACCGCCACTGCTTGCCGTAGACCGGACCCAGTTCTCCGTCCTCGTCGGCCCACTCGTCCCAGATCGAACAGCCGTTCTCCTTCAGCCAGCGGGTGTTGGTCTCGCCGCGCAGGAACCACAGCAACTCCACAATGATGGATCGCAGATGCAGCTTCTTGGTGGTCAGAAGGGGGAAGCCCTTCGACAGGTCGAAACGCATCTGGCGGCCGAAGACGCCCAGGGTGCCCGTGCCGGTGCGGTCGTCGCGACGCACGCCGTTGTCGAGGATGTCGCGCAGCAGGTTGAGGTACTGGAACTCCGGGTGGTCCGCCGGCGCGCCGCTGATGCGGTCCTGGAGGTCACTGATCTGGGCCACGGCGTTCATCCGGCCACTGTGCCGGTGATTCGCTTTCGCCACATCCGGGCGATTCGGTTGCTCACAGGAAATTGGTCGCGCCTACGACCGATTCTGGCGGACCGGTATGCCAGGGTCGCGGCATGAGCCGCAGCAGCCAGATCGATCCCGCCGACCTCGACGGCTCTCCGGGGGGGGGGCGGCGGAGTCCAATCCCCGGCCCGTGGTGCTTTTCAAATGAACCGGGGAGGAGCCTCATCGTTTCAATAGTATGGACCGGATATCGCAGATTATGAATCAGAAAATGGACTCTTTGGACTCCGCTTTTTTGAGTCCAGTCCGGCGGTTCAGCCGCCGAACCCGCCCTGATCCAGAAACGCCTGTTCCTCGGCCGTCGTCTCGCGGCCCAGCGCCCGGTTCCGGTGCGGGAAGCGGCCGAAGCGGACGATGATGTCGCGGTGGACGTGGGCGTACTTCAGCACCTCGGGCATGTCGGCGCACAGGGACAGGGCGGCGTCCTGTTCGACCAGGTACTCGGAATGCTCGAACGGGGTGACGAAGAACTGGCGCAGATCCGGCTCGAAGGTCTGTGGATAGCCCAGATCCCAGGCCTGTTTCGCGTGCATCAGGCCCAGGCTGTCGGTCGCGAACTGATGCGCGGTGCCACGGAAGCTGTTCCGGGGGTACTGATCGAGCAGGATCATCAGGGCCAGGGCACCCTCCGGCGTGGCCATCCAGTCGTCCAGTTCGCGGCGGGCGGCGGCCCAGTGCAACTCGCGCCCGGCGTCGCGGAACTGGCGGTCGAACGCCTCGTCCTTGGCGTACCACATCTTCGGACCCGCCTCTTTCCAGAAGGCGACGACGGAGGAAGGCGTTATGAGGTCGATCATGACCCAGTCTCTACCAAATCCGCTGCCCGTCTTCCACGACCGCGACTGCGATCTGTCGATCATCCGCGGCAAGCGGGTGGCGATCATCGGCTACGGCAGCCAGGGGCGGACCCACGCCCTGAACCTGCGCGACTCGGGCGTCGCGGACATTGTCGTCGGGCTGAAGACCGGATCGCCGACGCGCGCGAAGGCCGAGGCGGACGGGTTCCGGGTCATGACGGCCGGCGAGGCGACGGCGGGTGCGGATGTGGTCGCCCTCATGGTCTCGGACGAGGCCCATCGCGACCTCTGGCGCGACGAGATCGAGCCCAACATCCGGCCGGGCGCGGCCCTGATCTTCGCCCACGGCCTGTCGGTTCGGTTCGGGCTGGTGACGCCGCGGGCGGACCTCGACGTCATCCTCGATTCGCCCAAGGGTATCGGCCCGCGCATCCGCGACCTGTACGAGGCCGGGGAGGGGGTCTTCTGCCTCTTCGGGGTGCACCAGGACGCCACCGGCGGAGCCCACGCCCTGGGCCTGTCCTATGCGGCGGCGCTGGGCTGTGGGCGGAAGGGTATCCTGGAAACAACCTTCGCGGCCGAGTGCGAGAGCGACCTGTTCGGCGAGCAGGTTGTGCTTTGCGGGGGCGTGGGCGAGTTGATCGACGCGGCCTTCATGAAGCTGGTCGACGCCGGCTATCCGCCCGAGGTCGCCTGGTTCGAATGCTTCTATGAGGTCAAGCTGGTCACTGACCTTATGTACGAGCGCGGCATCGCCGGGGCGTTCGCCAAGATCTCGAACACGGCCGAGTACGGCGCCTATCTGACCGGTCCGCGCGTGATCGGCGAGGCGTCGCGGACGGCCATGGACGGGGTCCTGTCGGAAGTGCGCGACGGATCGTTCGTCAGGCGGCTGATGGCCGACCACGACGCCGGCTCGCCCGAGCTGCTGGCGCACAGGAAGGCTTTGGGCGAACGCACCATCGAGGCCGTCGGCGCCCATCTGACGCAGGCGGCGTCCAAAGCGGAGGGCTGAAACGAAAAGAGCGCTCCTGATTGAGCGCTCTTTCGACCGTGTCCGGGGTTCGGAAGCCCCTGGATAAATGGTCGGAGTGAGAGGATTCGAACCTCCGACCCCTGCCTCCCGAAGGCAGTGCTCTACCAGACTGAGCCACACTCCGACTTGGAGGCGGGCTTATAGCGAGGGGTTCGGGGGGCTGCAAGCGCCCTGCCGAGCCTTTGTAAAATAGTCCGGAAACCGGGTGTTGCATCCCCCGCGGCCTTGGCGTATTCGACCGCCTCCCTTGGGTCCAGGCCCTTGGAGCACCGGTCCTGCTGGGGAATGGTGTAATGGTAACACTCCGGTTTTTGGTACCGTCATTCAAGGTTCGAGTCCTTGTTCCCCAGCCACCGCCTTCCCGACTGCCCGCCGATGACCGCGCACCCAGGGGGGCGGGCTTCAGGGTGTCGGGGTGGGATATCCGCCATGGCTGGCAACGCCGCCAGCGGAGATCGCACCGCACTGATCAAGCCAGCCCGCCGGTCAGGTCCATACCCGGAGCGGTCGGTGGTTTGCCGGTAGGGTCGAGATCGAGCTGCATCAGCTGGACATCGATCCAGCGATCGAATTTCCAGCCGACCTGACGGTAGGTCCCGGCGCGGATGAAACCGAGGCGTTCGTGCAGGGCGATGGAGGCCTGGCTCGTGGCGCTGTCGCTGATCGCGCCGATGATGTGCCGCAGGCCCAGGTCACCGACGCGGCCGATCAGGGCCGACAACAGGGTTCGGCCGACGCCGTTGCCCCGTGCTGCCTCCTCGACATAGATCGACCCTTCCACACCGTAGCGGTAGGCCGGACGCGGGCGGAAGGGCGCGGCGTAGGCATAGCCGGCGAAGGTGCCGTCGATCTCCGCGACGAACCACGGCAGGCCTCTGGCGCGGACGGCGTCGAAGCGGCTGGTCATTTCAGCCAGCGACGGCGGGTCCAGTTCGAACGTCGCCGTGCCGGTCAGGACCTCCCGGCCGTACAGGGCTGTGATGGCGGGGAGGTCTGAGGGCGTCGCCTCCCGGATCACGCGGTCTCCCAACCTCGCTGGATGGCCCAGACCGCGAAGGCGTAGTCGTGGGCGACTTCCTTCAGATAGTCGAACCGGCCAGAAGCGCCGCCGTGGCCGGCCTCCATGTTGATCTTGAGCAGGACCGGCTTGCCCGAGGTGGTCGCGGGACGGAGCTTTGCCACCCACTTCTCCGGCTCCCAGTAGGTGACGCGCGGGTCGGAAAGGCCCCCGGTCGCGAGGATGGCCGGATAGGCCATCGGCCCGACCTGATCGTAGGGGCTGTAGCTGGCGATGTAGTCGTAGGCCTCGAGGTCCTCGATCGGATTGCCCCACTCGGGCCATTCGGGCGGGGTCAGGGGCAGGGTGACGTCGGACATGGTGTTGATCACGTCCACGAACGGCACCTGGCCGATGACGCCGGCCCAGAGTTCGGGCCGCATGTTGGTCACGGCACCCATCAACAGCCCGCCGGCGGAGCCGCCCTGGGCCACGATATTGCCGGCGCGGGTGTAGTCGCGGGCGATCAAGTGATCTGCGGCGGCGGTGAAGTCGGTGAAGGTGTTCTTCTTCTTGAACTTCCGACCATCGAGGAACCAGCCCCAGCCCTTGTCCGAGCCGCCCCGGACGTGGGCGATGGCATAGATCCAGCCGCGATCGACCAGCGACAGACGGCCGGTCGAGAAGCTGGCCGACATCGGGATGCCGTAGGAGCCGTAGCCGTAGAGCAGCAAGGGTGCCGATCCGTCGATCGGCGTGGTGCGACGACGCAGGACCGTGACCGGCACCAGCTTGCCGTCCGCCGCCGGGGCATTCAGCCGCTCGACGACATAGTCGGCCGGGTCGTGACCCGACGGGACCTCCTGCACCTTGCGCAGGATACGCTCGCGCGTGAGGAGGTCGTAGTCATAGGTCGAGGTTGGGGTGGACGGCGAGTTGTAACCGTAGCGCATCGTCGCCGTTTCGAACTCGGACGCCCCGGCCAGGGACAGGGCATAGGCGGGTTCGTCGACGGCGATCTCATGCTCGTCGCCCGCGCGGGTGCGGATCACGATCTTCGTATTGGCGTCGGCACGTTCCTGACGGGCGAGGAAGCTCTTCACCAGGGCGACGCCCTCAATGAAGCGGCCGGGCGTGTGGGGGACCAGATCCTCCCAGCTGGCGCGGCCGGTCCGTTCCGTCGGTGTCTGCACGATCTTGAAGTCGATGGCGTCGTCGGCGTTGGTGCGGATGACCCAGCGATCCAGCCAGTGGTCGACGTCGTAGCGGATGCCGACTTCGCGCGCGGCCATGACCTGGGGAAGGTTCATCGGACGCATGCCGGGGATGTAACGGGCCTCGGAGGTTTCCTGGTTCTGGATCGAGATGATGATGAAGGCGTCGTCGGAGGTGCGTTCGACGCCCAGGAACATGCCGTCGTCGGCTTCCTCGTAGACCAGGGTGGTCTCGCCGCCGCGCGCGGGGCGGCGGAAGATCTTGTCCGGGCGACCGTTGTCGTCGCGGTTGGTCCAGAAAATCCAGCACGAGCAGGGCGAGAAGGTGAAGTTGCCGGTCGCCGACTGGATCGGATCGGGCAGCACTTCACCGGTCACCAGATCCCGGGTGTAGATCTGATGCACCTCGGACCCTTGGGCGTCTTCAGCCCAGGCGAACAGGGTGTGGTCGGGGCTGTGCTCGACCGCCGAGACTTCCGAATAGGCCTTGCCCTCGGCCAGCAGGTTGCAGTCCAGCAGCAACTCAGGCGTCGGGGCGACGACGAAGGTCTTCGTCACCTGCCGGCCGTCGAGGATGTAGGTCCCCTGGCGCTCGACGCGCATGTAGCGGGGATGCTGCTCGCCGGTGCGGAACTCTGTGAAATACTCCCAGGCACCGTCGGGCGAGGGGACGGACGAATCGTCCTCCTTGATGCGGCCCTTCATCTCCTCGAACAGCTGCGCCTGCAGCGGGAGGGTCGAGGCCAGCATGGCCTCGCGGTAGGCGTTCTCGGCCTCCAGATGTTCCCTGACGTCGGCCTTGATCAGGCTCGGGTCGCGCAGGACGGCCTGCCAGTTGTCGTCCTTCATCCACTGATAGTCGTCGGTGCGGGTGCGCCCCAGTTGTTCAATGACGACAGGGATCTTCTTGGCGACAGGGGGGGTGGGCGACATCGGGGCTCCGGACGGGCGGGCGAGGGCGGGTGAGGCCGCGGCGGCGAGGGCCGAGGCGGCGGTCGTGGCGACGAATTCGCGGCGGTTCATCGTATCGCTTCCCTGTAAGTCACCGACGCAGCTTGTGCGACCGGCATAGGCCCCGTCAAATGACGTCATCGTCCAGGAAAGTCCGCCCATGATCGAGGTCCCTCCCGTCCAGGACACCGCGCCGCCGCCGGTCGTCGCCCCTGTCTGGGATCTGACGGTCGGGCTGATCGCGGCGACGGTGCAACTGGACCAGCCGTCCGGGCCGAATACGCGCACCGTGGGGACCGGGTTTCTGATCCAGGCGCCGAGGCCGGACGGCACGCCACGGGTGGTTCTGGTGACCGCAGCCCACGTGCTGGAGCGGATGGATGACGCCGAGGCGCGGATCGGCTGGCGCACGGCGTTGGGCGACGGGACGTGGCGATTCGACCCCGAGCCCCTGACCATCCGCGACGGCGAGGGCGAGCCCCTTTGGACCCGGCATCCGGATCGTGATGTGGCGGTGATGGAGGTGCAGGCGCCCGAGGCCTTCGCCCGTGCGGCGATCCCGCTGGGCTGGCTGGCGGACGAGAACGCGTTCGACGCCTGGCAGGTGGGCCCGGGGGACGAACTCTTGTCGCTGGGCTTTCCGCGCGGCCTGTCGGCGAACCGGGCCGGGTTTCCGATCCTGAGGGTCGGGCGGATCGCGTCCTATCCGCTGTCGCCGGTGACGGCCTTTCCGACCTTCCTGCTGGATTTCACGGTCTTCCCGGGAAATTCGGGCGGGCCGGTGTTCTGGACGCCGAGTGCGCGCAAGCGGCCGGGCACGACCGAACCGGAGAACGCCTTCATCGCCGGCCTGTTAAGCCAGGAGGTGAGGGTCAATGACGAACAGCTGGAGATCGGGGTGGTGACCCACGCCGTCTATGTCCGGGAGGCGATCCGGCTCCTCGACAACCCTCTTCCACAGGGAGAGGGAGCCTTAAGCCCCCAGCGCTTCCCGACTGATCCGTGACAGAAGGTCTCCGCCCTGACCAACGGCCGCGAGGCGGCTGGAGGCGTGGCCGAGGATGTTGGCGGCGTAGACCTCATACAGATCGAGCTTGCCCTGCAGCCAGGCCGGATCCCCGTCGTTGACGTCGAGGCGGGCTTTGGCGGCCAGAGCCCCCTTCGCCAGCATCCAGCCGCCGATGACGTCGCCCATGAGTTTGAGATAGGCGTCGGCCGCCGCCAGCACGTCGGCCCCGCGGGCGGCGTCGGCCTTGGCGTCAAGCAGCCAGAGGGTGGCGTCCTCTACGGCTCCGACGGCTGCCTCGAATCGTTCGATCGGCTTGCCGGAATAGAGGCCGCGCAGGGCCTTCAGCGTCGCCTTCATCTCGGCGATGACGGCCTTTGCCGAGGCGCCGCCGTCCTGGGACAGTTTGCGACCGACCAGATCCATGGCCTGGATGCCGTTGGTGCCCTCGTATATCGGGGTGATGCGGGCGTCGCGATAGTACTGGGCCGCGCCTGTCTCCTCGATGAAGCCCATGCCGCCGTGGATCTGGATCCCGTCGGACGCCACGTCGCAGCCCACATCGGTGCTCCAGGCCTTGGCGATCGGAACGAACAGGTCCTCGCGGCCCTTCCACCTGCGGCGCTCGTCCTCGGTCGCGGCGTGGCGGGCGAGGTCGGCGGCGACGCCTGTGGCGAAACAGATGGCGCGGGCGGCCTCGATCTTCGCCTTCATCACAGCGAGTGTCCGCCGGATATCGGGATGGTCGATGATCGGGGCGTTGGCCTCTCCGGTCCAGATCGAGCGGCCCTGACGGCGGTCCAGCGCATAGGCGAGAGCGTGCTGATAGGCCCCCTCGGCCACGCCGACGCCCTGGACGCCGACAGCGAGGCGGGCGTTGTTCATCATGACGAACATGTGGGCCAGGCCCTGGTTCGGCTGACCGACCAGCTCCGCCCGGGCGCCCTCGTAGCTCATCACACAGGTCGGGGAGGCGTGGATGCCCAGCTTGTGCTCGATCCCGACAGGACGGAAGTCGTTGCGTCCGCCCAGTGAGCCGTCATCCTTCACCTCGAACTTCGACGCCAGGAACAGGCTGATGCCCTTGGGGCCGGGAGGGGCGTCAGGCAGGCGGGCGAGAACAAGGTGGACGATGTTGTCCGTCGCGTCGTGATCGCCCCAGGTGATGTAAATCTTCTGACCGTTGAGAGCATAGGTGCCGTCACCGTTCGGGGTGGCGGTCGAGGTCAGGGCTCCGAGGTCGGAGCCGGCACCCGGCTCTGTCAGGACCATGGCCCCCGTCCACTCGCCGCTGACGAGTTTGGGCAGATAGGTCGCCTTCTGGTGTTCGGTGCCGACCTGTTCCAGCGCCTCGATCGCAGCCAGCGACAGCATGGGGCACAGGGCGAAGGCCATATTGGCGGACTGGATCGTTTCGTAGGCCGCCAGTTCCAGCGCCTTGGGCAGGGCCTGGCCGCCGGCCTCGGCCGGAGCCGTCAGACCGGTCCAGCCGCCCTCGGCGAACTGGCGATAGGCGTCGGCGAAGCCGGGCGCGGCGGTGACGGAGCCGTTGGCATATTTCGCCCCGGCCAGATCGCCCGGCCGGTTCAGCGGCGCGAGGACGCCTTCGGAGAACTGGCCCGCCGCTTCCAGGACGGCACCCAGGACGTCGGCGTCGTAGTCGGGAAAGGCGCCGGTGGCGGCGACCTGGTCGATGCCGGCGATGGCGGTGAGGCTGAAGGCGATGTCCCGAACGGGCGCGCGATAGGTCATGGCGAAGGTCTCTACGATCGTCTCGCGCAAAACAGAGCGCGTCTCTCCTTCTTGCGACCATGCCGTGACGTCAGGCAAGGGACGGCTTGGCCTGCGACGTTCGCGGCGCCAAACTGCCGCCCATCCGCGACGTGGGGACCATCATGGCTGAACCGAGAAACCGCTACTCGATCGTATCGCTGGCCTTCCACTGGGGGCTGGCGCTGCTGGTCCTGGCCCAGGTGCTGTTGATCACGGCGCATGAGGCGACCGATGGGCCGATCTCGCGCGAGTTCGTTCAGATCCACAAGGCGCTCGGCCTGGCTGTTCTGATCCTGACCCTGGCGCGAATCGGCTGGCGGATGGCGAACCCCGCCCTGCCGATCCCGCCCGAAACACCGGTCTGGCAGAAGTACGCCGCCAGGGCGACGCATGTGCTGTTCTATGTGTTGCTGATCGGCATTCCGATGTTCGGCTGGGCGGCATCGAGCGCGGGCGGACGCGAGATCCTCTGGTTCGGCCTGTTCAACTGGCCGCTGCTGCCGATCGAGCAGAGCCGCGATCTGGCGAAAACCCTGATGGGTCTGCATGAGGCGGGGGTGAAACTGCTCTACGTGCTTCTGGCCGTGCACGTTCTGGCGGCGCTGAAGCATCATTTCGTCGACCGGGACAATGTCCTGCACCGGATGATCCCGCTGATTCCCCGGCGGCCCTGAGATGCGTCGGGCCCTGCTCGCACTCCTGATCGGGGCGGTCTGCCTGGTGACGGGCGCGAGTCGGGCCGAGGTCGAGCGCTGGGCCGTCGTCCCGGGCGATTCGGCCATCACCATGCGGGTCGGGACCCCGGTCGGCGCGCGCACCGGGCGATTCCTGCGCTGGACGGGCGATATCCGCTTCGATCCGGCAGCGCCCGAGACCGCCCATGTGGCGATCGACGTCGAGGCGGCGTCCCTGAGAATGGACGACGCCGGCCTGACCTCCACAGCGGCCGGCTCAGGTTTTCTCGATACCGGCCGTTACCCCCGCATCGCCTTCCGCCTGACCCGGCTGGAACCGGTGGGGGGTGAGCGGTTCACCGCCCATGCCGACATCACGATGAAGGGCGTCACCCGGCCCGTGACCTTCCCCGCGACCTTGCGCAGCGAAGGGCGGACGGCGCAGATGACGGGCGGCTTCTCGCTGGATCGGGCGGCCTTCGGCATCGGAACGCGTGGACCGTGGAACGGACTGATCGGACGGCAGGTGAGGGTGGACGTGTCCCTGGCGACGCGCACGGTCGGCTGAGCGGCGTGGAGGCCGCCGTCGCGGCGCTGCGCGCCGGAGAGCTGCTGATCCTGCCGACCGAGACGGTCTATGGGCTGGCGGCGGCCGCCGGGAATGCCGAAGCGGTCGCGAAGATCTTCGAGGCCAAGGGAAGGCCTCGCTTCAATCCCCTGATTTCGCATGTCGCAGATGCCGTGGCGGCCGAGCGGATCGCCGTCTTCGACGATGCGGCGCGGCGGCTGGCGGAGGCCTTCTGGCCGGGGCCGCTGACCATCGTGGCACCGTGTCGGGATATGACTGCGGTCAGCGATCTGGCGCGGGCGGGGCTGGACAGTATCGCGGTGCGGGTGCCCGGCCATGCGAAGGCGCGGGCGGTGCTGGACGCGTTCGGCGAGCCCGTGGTGGCCCCCTCGGCCAACCGATCCGGGCGGCCCAGCCCCACGACCTTCGCCGACGCGATGGAGGAGACCGGCGCTTTCGCGAGCGCGGCCCTGGACGGTGGGCCTTGCGCCGTCGGGGTCGAGAGCACCGTCGTCTCGGTGCTGGACGGGCGGATCTCCCTCCTGCGCCCGGGATCAGTGACACGCGAGGAGATCGAGGCCCTGGTCGGGCCGCTGGACGGGGCGGGCGAGGGCCATCGATCGCCGGGGCGGCTGACACGCCACTATGCGCCGGTGTCACCGGTGCGGCTGGAGGCGATGCGCGCCGTAGACGGGGAGATTTTGCTCGGCTTCGGGCCGGGGGCCGGCGTCGAGCGCTGGAGCCTGAGTCCGTCCGGCGACCTGCGCGAGGCCGCGGCGAACCTGTTCCGGCTGCTGCGCGAGGCGGACCGGGAGCGGCCCGCGGGCATCGCCGTCGCGCCCGTGCCGACGGCGGGCCTCGGCGAGGCGATCAACGACCGGCTGAGGCGGGCGGCGGGGTTTGTGGGGTAGCCGAACCGGGCCTGCAGATCGACGCTCAATCGCACCCCCACATCCCCGAAACAGCTCCCCAGCCATTCCTCCGCCGCCGCCCGGCCGCGCGTTTTCAAGTCGTTCAGGAAGGTCCGTTCGGTGTTGAACCTGGAGCCCGGCGACAGGTCGCCCAGATCGTCCCCCGGCGTTCGTCCTATTGGGCGGTCCAGCCGCCGTCGATCGAGAAGCTGGCGCCGTTGGCCGAGGCCCCGAGGTCCGACACCAGATAGAGGAAGATACCGGCCAGTTCGTCGGTCGTGACGAACCGCTTGGTCGGCTGGGCCGCCAGAATCACGTCCTTCAGGACCTGATCCTTCGAGAGGCCACGCGTGCGGGCCTGATCGGCGATCTGCTTCTCGACGATCGGCGTCTCGACGAAGCCAGGGCAGATGGCGTTGCAGGTGATGTTGTCCTGCGCGACTTCCAGCGCCACGGTCTTGGTGAAGCCGAGGACGCCGTGTTTCGCGGCGACATAGGCGGACTTGAACGGGCTGGCGACCAGACCGTGGGCCGAGGCGATGTTGACGATCCGGCCGCGGCCCTGCGCCTTCATGATCGGGATGGCGGCGCGGGTGGCGTAGAAGGTCGAGGAGAGGTTGATCGCAATGATCTTCTCCCACTGGTCCGACGGGAATTTCTCGACCGCCTCGACGTGCTGGATGCCGGCGTTGTTGACCAGGATGTCCAGCCGCCCGAGCTGGTGCCTGGCGTAGGCGACCATGTCGGCGACCTCGTCGCCCTTCAACATATCGGCGGCGTGATAGCGCACGCGGACGCCGCAACTGGCCTCCATCTCCGAACGGGTCCGCTCGATCTCGGAGGGATCGCCCAGACCGTTCAGAACAACGTCGCCGCCGCGCGAGGCGACCGCCCGGGCCAGGGCCAGGCCGATGCCGGACGTCGAGCCGGAGATGACGGCCACCTGGCCCTTGAGATCGTTGGGGTCGCGATAGACGGGGCGCTCGGTCTCCGAGCCGTCCTTCTTGCCGGGCCACTGAAACATGGGGTCGTTCACTCTCGTCTCTTGCCCTTGTCCGCCCCCTGTGGGCGCGTCGTCGGGTCTCAGGTTTGCCGTAAGCCTAGCCTTTCGCGACTGCGAAGGCGACCCGGTCTCAGGAATTTCCTTGTCTGGTGAATATCCAGTCGGTCTCCGTCGAGGCGGCCTTCTGGAAGCGGTAGCCGTCGCGGTCGAACGCCTTCAGATCGCTGGCAGTTTCGATTCGTTCGTCGATGGCGAACCGCGCCATGGTCCCGCGCGCCTTCTTGGCGAAGAAGGAGATGATACGGCTCTCGCCGTCCTTTTCCTCGCGGAAATGCGGCGTGACGACCGGCAGCTTCAGCGCCTTGGCGTCCACCGCGCCGAAATATTCCTGGCTGGCGAGGTTTACGAGCACGGGGTCGGTGTGGCCCTCCGCGTCGGCGTTCAGCTGTTTCGAGATCCGGTCGCCCCAGAAGTCGTAGAGGCTGGACCCGCGCCGGGTCTTCAGTCGGGTTCCCATTTCCAGTCGATAGGGCTGGATCCGGTCCAGCGGGCGTAGCAGGCCGTAGAGGCCCGACAGGATACGCAGGGTATCCTGGGCGAAGGCGAGGTCGGCAGTGCCGAGGGTGCGGGCGTCCAGCCCCTGATAGACGTCGCCGTCGAAGGCGAAGGCGGCCTGGATGCCTGCGTCCAGTGACTCGGGCTCGAAGGCCTTGAAGCGCGCCTGGTTCAGTTTGGCGAGGTCGGCCGAAATGCCCATCAGCCGGCGCAGGTCGGCCTGGGTCTGGTTGCGGGCCGTCTTCGACAGAGACGCGGTGTCGTCGACGAAGCGCCGATGCGTAGCGACGACGTCGTGGGACGGTTCGGTGAAGTCCAGCCGCTTGGCCGGCGAAAGCACGATCAACAAGGGCGAGGCTCCGTTCGTCAGTCGCGGGCTTTAGGCGCGTTCGGCGACGGTTTGAAGCGGTTGCGTGTTCCCTGCTATCAGCCGCTCGTGCAGAAGGCGCGGCGATGACTGAAAAGCGATTGGGGCGCGGCGAATTTCTGGGCGCGTTGCGCAAGTCCGCACGGGGCGGAGGTTTCCAGGTCGAGCTCAGGATCGCGACCCTGCCGCCCGACGCGGTCGTCGAGCATTCTCACGAAGAGGCCCACTTCATCCTGGCGCTGGACGAGGGGTATCGCAGCCTCGCCGCCGCCAGGGGACGCGCCAGGGATGGCGGAGTCCGGGCCGGAACCCTGATCTACAATCCGCCCGGGGTCGTGCACCGGGATCTGTTTGATGAAGCCGGAGGGCGATTCCTGTCGGTTTCGACGCCGGCCTCGGCCGAGATCGCCGGCGGCAGGCCGATCCTGATGAGCGACGCCGCCTCGGCTGCCGTGACGCGCCGGTTGGTCGGGGAATGCATCCGCTTCCAACCCGGAGACGAGCTGGCGCTGGAGGACACGGCACTCGCCCTGGTCGGACTGACGACGCGCAACGCAGGTGACCGAGCCGTGCCGGACTGGTTGACGACGGCAAGGGAAATGATCGGCGACCTGGCCGGGGTTCAGGGTCTGGAGGTCCGGAGCATCGCAGCGGCGATCGGCGTGCACCCTGTGCATCTGGCGCGAACCTATCGCCAATGGTTCGGGCAGGGTCCTGGCGACGCCATTCGCGTCCGGCGGGCAGATATCGCCATGGCCGCCCTGATTCGGGGCGCGAGGCCGGTCGAGGCTGCCCACATCGCCGGCTACGCGGACCAGAGTCATATGACGCGGGAACATCGTCGCCTCTATGGCGTCAGTCCGCTGGCCAGCGCGGGTGTGCTCGCCTGAGAATGTTTCACCGGTTCAAGACGGCGTCCATGCGTCAGGCGATGGAGCCCTCGTAAACAGGAGTCCGTCCATGCGTCGCCGTACCGCTTTCCTCGCCTGCCTCTCGATCCTGACGGCCTCGACGGCCCAGGCGCAACAACGCTTCGAGGGACCGGTCGAGCCGCCTGCCGCCGATTCGACCGCGGCTGGAGCCTTCGGGCGAATGGAGACGGCGATTCGGGCCGGTGAGTATCAGAAGATCACCAGCGTCCTCGTCGCCCAGAACGGCCGACTGATCCATGAAACCTACTATGACGACGCCGGGGCGGAGGGGCGGCGCAACACGCGCTCGGTGACCAAGACGGTGACGGCCATGCTGGTTGGAGCGGCCATCGCCCAGGGCGCGATCCCGGATGCGCAGGCGCCGGTCATGCCCTTCATCGCCGACCACGGCCCGTTCGAGAATCCGGATCCCCGCAAGGACCGGATCACGGTCGAGGACCTGCTGACGATGAGCTCCCTGCTGGAATGCGATGATGACAACTCGTTCTCGCGCGGCAACGAAGAGCGGATGTATCTGATCGAGGACTGGGTGAAGTTCGCCTTCGACCTGCCGATCCGGGGCTTTCCCGCCTGGATGACCCGGCCGGAGGCGGCACCCTATGGCCGCTCGTTCAGTTATTGCACGACGGGCACGACGACCCTGGGCGCCGTGGTGCAGTCGGCGACCGGAACCCCCCTTCCGGCGTTTGCCCATGAGGTTCTGTTCGAGCCTTTGGGAATCGACGGGGAGGCCTGGCAACTGTCGCCGACCGGCCTGGCCCAGGGCGGCGGCGGACTGGGCCTCCGCAGCCGGGACCTGCTGAAACTGGGCCAGTTGCTGCTGGACGAAGGCCGATGGGACGGCCGTCAGGTGCTGCCCGCGGACTGGGTCGCGGCCATGACCACGCCCCATGCCGCCGTCGGCGACGGTCGCGGCGACTACGGCTACCTGACCTGGCTGCCGTCCTACACGGTCGCGGGGAGAGCCTATGCGGCCTGGGCGATGGCGGGCTCGGGCGGCAACAAGGTGGTCATCGTGCCGGAGCTCAAAGCCGTAGTGGTGGTCACGACCGAGAATTTCGGTGTCCGCAATCCCCACGGCGTGACCGATTCACTGATTTCGGACCGCGCCCTGGCCGCCCTGGTCGCGCCCTAGAACAACACCGCCGGGTTCATGATCCGCTGGGGATCGATCGCCTTGCGGATCGCCTGCATGGTCGAGATTTCCAGCGGAGACTTGTAGCGGCGGGCCTCGTCGGTCTTGAGGCGGCCCAGACCGTGCTCGGCCGAGATCGAGCCCTCGTAGCGGGCGACGACGTCATGGACGACCTGGGCCCCCGCCTCCCAGCGGTCAAGGAAGGCGGGCAGGTCGCCGCCGGGCGGGCACAGCACGTCGTAATGCATGTTGCCGTCGCCGACGTGGCCGAAGGCGGAGACGCGGGCCCCCGGCTCGAAGGCTTCGACGGCGGCTGTGGCCTCGTCGAGGAAGTCGGCGATGCGGCTGACGGGGACAGAGACGTCGTGCTTCCACCCGCCGCCCTCGGGCCGCTGGGCCGCCGACTGCTCCTCGCGCAGTTTCCAGAAGTCGCGGACCTGGGTCTCGTTCTGGGCAATGGCCGCGTCGGTGATCAGGTCTTCCTCGAAGGCCGCGGTCAGGATCCGCTCCATCCCGGACTCGGCAGCGCCGGGTTCGCCCGAGGTCAGTTCGATCAGGACGTACCAGGGCTGGACGCTGTCCAGCGGCTCGCGGACCCCGGGGATATGTTTGATCGCGAACTCGACCCCGATCCGTTTCATCAGTTCGAAGGCCTCGACCCCGCCACCGGTCTCGGCCTTGGCGCGGGCCAGGAGCTGGATGGCGGAATGGGCGCTGGCCAGGCCGACGACGGCGGTGGCACGGCTGCGCATGATCGGGAACAGCTTGAGGGTAGCGGCGGTGACGACGCCGAGCGTGCCCTCGGCGCCGATCAGCAGCTGCTTCAAATCGTAGCCGGTGTTGTCCTTGCGCAGCCGCTTCAGGCCGTTGAAGACCTGGCCGTCGGGCATGACGGCCTCAATGCCCAGCACCAGATCGCGCATCATGCCGTAGCGCAGGACGGCCGTGCCCCCGGCATTGGTCGAGATGACCCCCCCGATCGTCGCCGTGCCCTCGGCCGCGAGGCTGAGCGGGAAGAAGCGGTCGGCCCCGGCGGCCAGCAGCTGGGCCTCCAGCAGGGTGATCCCGGCCTCGACCGTCATGGCGTCGTCCAGCGGGGTCACGTCGCGCACCGCACGCAGGCGGCGCGTCGTCAGAAGAACCTCGCCGAAGGGCACCTGACCGCCGACCAGGCCCGTGCCGCCGCCCTGGGGTGTGATGGCGACGCCGTGGCGGGCGCAGATCACCATCGCGCGCGCGACCTCGGCGGTCGTGCCCGGCTTGAGCATCAGGGGCGTGTGCCCTTTCCACTTGTTGCGCCATTCCGTGACCCAGGGGGCGATCTCGGTCGGGTCTTCGGTCCAGCCGGAAGGGCCGAGCGCGGCTTTCAGTTCGTCGAGGGCGGCGGGGGAGGGAGAGGCCATGACGTCTTGTCTCAAAGCGTCGCCCTCCATGCCAGTCATAAAGAAGCAGGCTCCACCAAAGAGGGGCTAGAGTCGGCACCATGAGCGATTCCTCCATGAAGCCCGTGCCCGCCGTCGGCGTTGTCTGCCTGCGCGGGGACGAGGTCCTCCTGATCCGGCGGGGGACCCCGCCGCGCATGGGCGAATGGAGCCTGCCGGGCGGCCGGATCGAGCCCGGCGAGCGGGCGATCGATGCGGCGCTCCGCGAACTGCGCGAGGAGACGGGCGTCGAGGCGCGCATTCTCGGCCTGATCGATGTCGTCGACGGCATATTTCCCGAGGCGGGACGACACTATGTGCTGATCGACTACGCCGCCGAATGGACGGGCGGCGAGCCTGTCGCGGGTGACGATGCGGCCGAGGCTGTATTCCTGCCTATTGAGGCTGCTCTGGCCGCCGTGGCCTGGGATGAGACGCGGCGAGTGATCGCTCGGGCAGGCACGTTGCGGCGCGCTTGACGGCGCTGTCAGGTCCCGTCACTTAACTAGGATGGCTGCAAAGCCGACACATTTGGGTGACGGCCCGGACGATTCCGTCCTCGGTCGCTCTCTTGATAACTTCGGCCGGCATCCCGCCGGCGTTGGGGGACTGCAAAGATGAAGACCAAACTGTTCATGGCGGCTTCGGCCGTCGCCATCCTGTTCGCGAGCGGCGCTGTCGCCCAGGACGTGGCGTTCTCGCTGACCAACAACAGCGACGCGACCATGGTCTCGCTGAAGGTCGGTGAATCGTCGAACGATGAGTGGGACGAAGACATCCTGGACGGCGAAGAGATCGGCCCGGGCGAGACCGCCAACATCTCGGTCGAAGACGAGCTGGAAGACTGCGAATACGACCTGCAGGCCGAGTACGATGACGGCGACACCGAAGAAGTGTTCAACGTCGACCTCTGCGAACTGAACGACCTCGACATCGAAGACGACGATGAGGACGAAGAGGAAGACGAGGACGAAGACGAAGACGAAGACGAAGACGAGGACGAAGACGAGGACTACGACGACGAGGAAGATGAGGACGAAGACGAAGACGAGGACTACGACGACGAGGACTACGACGACGAGGAAGATGAGGACGAGGACGAAGACGAAGACTACGACGACGAGGAAGAAGAAGAGGACGAGGAAGAAGAAGAGTAATCTTCCGACTCATCCTTTGCGACGCGGCGGCTCCCGGGAGGGGGCCGCCGTTTTCGTTTCAGGGTGTCCGGATTCCGTGGCGTGTCGGTGCGCGTCGGGGTAACTTGCGTTCAGGAGGATCCCGAATGACCTATTTCGCCGTCGTGCTGCTGGTTTTCGCAGTCATCTTCGTGTTCAGCACCGTCAAGATCGTGCCCCAGGGGCGGGAACTGACGGTCGAGCGGTTCGGCAAATATACCAAGACCCTGAAGCCCGGCATCAGCATCCTGATCCCCTTTGTGGAACGGATCGGCCGGCGGATGAACATGATGGAGCAGGTCCTGGACGTGCCTCAGCAGGAGGTCATCACCAAGGACAATGCCATGGTGAAGGTCGACGCGATCGTCTTCATCCAGGTGATGGATGCGCCCAGCGCCGCCTATCGGGTCGAGAACCTGCCCTATGCGATCACCCAGCTGTGCTCGACCAATCTGCGCACCGTGGTCGGCTCGATGGATCTGGACGAGGTCCTGTTCCAGCGGGACAACATCAACTCGCGCCTGCTGACCGTGATCGATGCGGCGACCGAGCCGTGGGGCGTGAAGGTCAACCGGATCGAGATCAAGGATCTGACCCCGCCCGTCGACATCACCAACGCCATGGCCCGCCAGATGAAGGCCGAGCGTGAGCGCCGCGCCGTCATCACCGAGGCCGAGGGCGAGAAACAGGCCGCCATCGCCCGCGCCGAGGGCGCCAAACAGGCGGCGATCCTGGAGTCCGAGGGCCGCAAGGAGGCTGCCTTCCGCGACGCCGAGGCGCGCGAACGGGCCGCCGAGGCCGAGGCCAAGGCCACGGCCATGGTGTCCGAGGCGATCGCCCGCGGCGACGTCAACGCGATCAACTATTTCGTGGCCCAGAAATACGTGGAGGCCTTCGCCGAACTGGCGCGCAACCCGACCGCCAAGACCGTCATTGTGCCCGCAGAAATGAGCGGCCTGGTGGGGACCATCGCCGGTATCGGCGAACTGGTCGGACTGGCACGAACCCAGCAGCAGACTGCACGGCCGGCGCCGCCGGCACCGGCGCGTTCGAACAAGGCCGGCGGTGCCGTGCCGCCGACCGCTTGACGGAGGACTGACCGATGGACGTGATTCTGGACATCTACGCCTCCCAGCCGTTCTGGATCTGGCTGGCCGTGGGCGTGCTGCTTCTGGCGGTTGAAGCGGCCCTGTCGACCGAGTGGTTGCTCTGGCCCGCGGTCGCCGCAGGGGTCGTCGCGGTTCTGACCGTTCTGGGTCTGCGAATGGGGCTGGCTGTCGAGGTCGGACTGTTCGCCGGCCTGACTGTGCTGGCGACCGCCCTGTCGCGCCGGCTGATTCAGCGCGTGAACCCCGACGACCATCCGGACATCAACGACCGCGATCTCCGCCTTGTCGGGCAGCGGGCGCGGGTCGTTCAGGCCTTTGTCGAGGGCAGGGGACGGGTATTCGTTTCCGGCGCCGAATGGGTGGCCCTGATCGACGGGGACGCCCCGCCCGTAGGCGACAGCGTCGTGGTGGACCGGCTGGAAGGTCCGTCGCTGAAGGTGCGCCGCGAGGCCTGACCGGTCAGCCGATGCCGGCGACCACGCCGACCTCGTCGCGACAGGCGCTCGACGCAGCGTTCAGCTGATCTGTTTCCTCGCCGGAGAGTCGTTCGAGGTCAGTGATGTCCTGGGCCGTGATGACGCCGGCGTCGAGCACCTCCACCTGTTTGTTGTACAGGGCCACCCGCTTCTCGCTGGCGGCATAGGCGGCGTCGCTGATCTCGTCAGGGAAGACCATCGTCATCTGCAGATACTGTTGGTAGATCGACGTAGAGATGGCGTCGCCGGCTTCCATGCGCGCGGTGATCTCGGCACTGACGTCGTCGTCGATCGGACCCTCGTACAGGGCTGCGGCCTTTTCACTGTCCGACGAGGCGCGGGCGGTCAGTTCGCTGAACTGCAGGCAGGTGGCCAACTGGGTTTCGAAGATCTTCTGCCTGGCCGCCGTCCGTGACACATCGAGCGCCTGCACCGCCGTAAACATGGACGCGGCTGCGACGATCATGGCCGAGATGGCCGAGACGGTGGCGATCGTGCCTTCGACGGAGACGCGCTGGGTCTTGCCCGGTTTGCCGTTGTCGATCGGGTCGGTTTCGGGGGGAATCGGGGTCAGGTCGGTCATACGGAGACCTGACCTCATCCTTGGCCCGTCGGCAAGGTGCCGACCCGCGTTCGTCGGACCCCGTCAGGCCGAGGTGGCTCGCATCCGTTCGATCCCGAGGTTGGCCAGCTGGTCCGCGCGCTCGTTGAGCGCGTGGCCGGCGTGACCCTTGACCCAGTGCCATTTCACCTCGTGCCGGGTGCGGGCGACATCGAGCCGTTTCCACAGGTCATCGTTCTTGACCGGCTTTTTGTCGGCCGTCTTCCAGCCGCGCGCCTTCCAGCCGTGGATCCAGCCGGTGATCCCGTCCATCACGTATTTGCTGTCGGTATGAAGGTCGATCTTGCAGGGGCGCGTCAGGGCTTCCAATGCCATGATGGCGGCGGTCAGCTCCATGCGGTTGTTGGTGGTCAGGGGTTCGCCCCCGCACAGTTCCTTTGTCTTGCCTGACGCCTGCAGGATCGCGCCCCAGCCGCCGGGGCCCGGATTGCCCTTGCAGGCGCCGTCTGTATGGATGGTGACGTGACTCATTTGCGCGCACTTACAGCTTCCCTTGGCGCGTCGCCATCCGCTGGACTATAGGAGCCCTATGTTTGACGCGGGTCGCTTCCGGCCCGTTCGAGGAGACCGTTCCGTGGGCAGCTTCAGCATCTGGCATTGGGCCATCGTCATCGTCGTCGTCGCCCTGCTGTTCGGCGGCAAGGGCAAGATTTCGGGCCTGATGGGCGACGCCGCCAAGGGCATCAAGGCGTTCAAGGATGGCCTGAAGGAAGAGGACAAGAAGGACGGCCCGACCGAGGGTGTGTCCAGCCTGCCGCGCACCGACGCGGAAAAGGAAGAGCTGAAGCGCTAGGTCCGGTACGGGAAAGAGCCTGACGCATGGGCGGCCTCGGCCCCGGGATCGGGGGCCTCGAATATCTCGTGATCGGCATCGTCGCCCTGCTCGTGGTCGGACCTGAGCGGCTGCCCGGAATGTTGCGCCAACTGGGCAAGATGGTCGCCAAGGCGCGCGGCATGGCCAATGAGTTCCGCGCCAGCTTCGACGAGATGGCGCGTCAGTCCGAACTCGACGAGCTGCGCAAGGAGGTCCAGGCGCTGCGCGACGGTCAGGGATCGGTGGGGCAGGGGATGGTCCGCCTCGGCGACGAGGCCAACGCCGCCTTCAAGGACATCAAGGCCGAGCTGGAAGCACCCGCCTATGTCGAGCCGCCGCCTCGTTCGGTGATGCTGGACCAGCCGGAGTTCCCCGAACCGGCGACGACGCCTCCGGTCGTGCCTGCAGCCACGGCGAAGCCCCGCAAGGCCCGCGCGACCGCCACCAAAGCTGCGGCGGCTCCCGCGCCGACGCTGCGCGCCAAACCGGCCGCCAGGCCCGCAGCGAAGACTGCAGCCCCCAAGGCTGTGAAGCCGCGCGCGCCGCGTAAGCCCAAGACCGCCGAATGACCGACCGCGACGAAGCCGAGATCGAAGCGTCGCGTGCGCCGTTGATGGATCACCTGGTCGAGCTGCGTGGCCGGCTGGTGACCTGCGTCGTGGCGTTCGGCCTGGCCTTCATCCTCTGCTTCTTCTTCGCCGGCCCGATCTATGTGTTTCTGGTCAAGCCGTTCGCGGCGGCCAGCGCCCTGCACGCCAATATGGTCGGGCACAGTGTCTCGCCGGTCGACCTGATCCTGGTCACGGCCGGCATCTATCCGATGCCGCCCACCACGAACGAGGCGGCGCAGCTGATCTATACGGCACCGCTGGAAATCCTGTTCACCAAGATGAAGCTGGCCGGTTTCGGGGCGGTCTTCCTGGCTTTCCCGGTGTTGGCTTTCCAACTCTACAGGTTCGTCGCCCCGGGCCTGTATCGCAATGAAAAGGGTGCCTTCCTGCCCTTCCTGGTGGCATCTCCCCTGCTTTTCCTGCTGGGGGCGGCGCTGGTCTATTTCGTCATGCTGCCGTTCGTCATGTGGTTCTCGCTGAGCCAGCAGATCAGCTCGGAGACGGTGGCCGTCGCCCTGCTGCCCAAGGTGTCGGAGTATCTGAACCTGGTGACCGCCCTCGTGCTTGCCTTCGGCCTCTGCTTCCAGCTGCCGGTTGTGATGACCCTGCTGGGTCTGGCCGGGCTGATCACGTCGAAGTTCATGAGCGAGGGCCGCCGCTATGCCATCGTCGGCGTTGTGGTCCTGGCCGCCATCGTGACGCCGCCGGACCCCATCAGCCAGCTGATGCTCGCCGTGCCCCTGTGCATCCTCTACGAGATCTCGATCTGGTGCGTCCGGCTGATCGAGCTTCGTCGCAAGACGGACGACGACGCGGAAGACCTGGCCGCCGCCTGAACAGGACAGGACGTCGGTTGTCGACCCAAGGCGGCGGTTGACGACGTCAGCCTTGGGGACCCTGTCGGGTAGACGGCCCGGCGGTTCCTGGCCAGCCACGGCCTTCAATCTGCAGCCCCATCTGATTTCCCGCCCTGGACCTCGCGGGGGCTCTTGCCGGTCCAGCGTTTGAAGGCGCGGGAGAAGGCGGCGGCTTCGGAGAAGCCGACGAGGTAGGCGGTCTCGTTGACCGAGGCCCTGGCACCGGCCAGGTAGCGCAGCGCCATGCGGTGGCGCAGGGCGTCAAGCACCTGTTCGTAGGTGGCGTCCTCGGCCTTGAGCTTGCGGAACAGGGTCTGGCGGCTGAAGCCGAGGGCTCGGGCGACGGCCTCGGCGCCGACCTCGCCGGTGTGCAGCAGCGGAAGCAGCACAGCCTCGACCCGGCCGCGGACGGTCTTCCGGTCCTCGAGCTCCTGGAGCAGGCCGTCAGCGCGCTGCGTCAGGACGCCGAACACATAGCGCGGCTGAAGCGCCACGGGCCAGGTCGCGATGCGCGGGTCGAGCCGCATGGCGTTCCAGCCACTGGAGAAGGACACCGGGCACTGGAAGATGCGGTCGTGCTCGGCTCTCCAGGCCGGTGCCGGATGGGAAAACTGCACCTCCAGAACGTGCGGCTCGGGCAGGAAGCGGCGCGGGCCGCAGACCAGCCGGACGAAGGCTCCTTCGCTCAGTTCGGGGAAGGTGTCGGGATCAGCGCGCGTATCGACCATCCAGAGCTGGCCGTCGCGCGCGGTCAGCACGAAGCGAGGCCCGTCACTGAGCCCCTCGGTCTCCAGCGTCAGCCGGCCGAAGCGCTGCATCTGGGCGAACGCCTCACCCATGGTGGCCGAGGCATTCATGATCAGCCCGACGATCGACACCTCCGCCAGGTCGACTGCCTCGCCGAAATGAAGGGCCAGCGCCGGGTCGCCGCAGAGGTCCTGGGCCGCCCGCATCAGGGCCACATAGGTCTCGAACGCCAGGCGGGCGTCGGGGTCCTCCAGGTCGGCGGGGTGCAGGCCGGCCCGGCCCATGAGCGCGGCACGATCAGCGCCTCGCTGGACGGCGAACGCGATCAGGCCGGCTGCGACTCCTGCTGACGTCGTCAGGTTCGACATCGATCCGGCCCCCGGTGTTACGAACGATCATGCGTGCGGTACGCACGATCATGGCACCCGCCGCATCTATTGGTAAGGAAGGGTCCATGAAACCCCGGATTCTCGTCTTACCTGTCCTGTTCGCCGTCGCCGCGCTGCTTCCGTCAGTCGCCCTGGCAGACACTCTGCAGGCCAGGCCCGGCGATCCGGCCTGGATGCATCTTGGCGCCAACGCCCTGCTCTGGGCGCACATCGCCGGCGGGGCGATCGGGATGATCACCGGCGTCGTCGCCCTGGCCTCGCGCAAGGGCCAGCGGATCCACCGCGCGGCGGGATCGGTGTTCTTTCTGGCGATGTTCATGGCCTACGCCATCGGCGCGGGCGTGGCGCCGTTCCTTGAAACCGGACAGCGGCCCAACTTCGTCGCCGGGATCATGGCGCTGTACCTTCTGGTCAGTGGGGCCATGGCGGCTCGACGGCGGGACGTGAAGGCCGGCACCCCGGAGGTCATCGGGCTGATCGTCGCCCTCTCCATTACCGCCGCCGGCGTGATCTTCATGCGGATGGGGGCGGCCAGCCCCAGCGGCACGGTGGACGGCTCGCCGCCGCAGGCTTTCCTGCTCTTCACCATCGCCGGGGTCTTCGCAGCGGCAGGTGAGCTGCATGTGCTCGTGCGCAAACAGTTGTCCAACGTCTCGCGGATCGCCCGGCACCTGTGGCGGATGTGCTTTTCGCTGTTCATCGCCTCAGGGTCGTTCTTCCTTGGGCAGATGCAGGTGTTTCCCGAGGCCGTGCAGAACTCCCCGCTGCTGTACATCCTCGCCCTGGCACCGCTGCCGGTCATGCTGTTCTGGCTGGGCAAGGTCCGCTTCGACGACTGGCGCCGTCGGCGGGTGAAGGCGGCGGTCGCGGCCTGAGGGTCCAGAGGTCGCAATTTGCAGCCTGAGACTCTGACTGGCCCGCCTTGGTCTGCGCCGCTTCTGCCCGCAGGATCCGGTGAGCGGCATGACCCGGAATGTCCGGCCGCTGGCGGACCCGGAACTAAAAGTGGCTGAATTGCTGAAGGCGCATGAACATGCTGGATCGTCTATTTCCGCAGAGTCTCACCAACGCCTATCAAGGGTCGTGGGCAGCTGTTTTTCTGCTTTTGCCTGTCTTGATCATGAAGACGGTGATTGGATTTAACTTCAGTGGCCTCAATCCCTTCGTCAGTGTGAGCGTAGTCCTGCAGACGGTAGATGGCGTGCCGCTCGACACGTTCAGCCCTGAAGCAGCGGCGACCATCGTTGGCTCGGCGGGCGCGTGGGGCATGGCGCTATTGGCCTTGTGCCTGTTTGTCTGGCTCGTCGTCGTCCGGTATCGCTCCGGCCTGCCGGCGGCTATTCTGGTGCTCATGACTGAGCAGGTTGGCCGCACGGGTGTCGATACGGCGCGCCTGGTCGCCGAGGTGGTGGCCACACCGGCAATGCCTGCGGCTGGCGCGCTCATCAATCTCGGGATGACCGCGCTTCTAGCCATCGCCTTTCTGCTTTCGTTGATGCGAGCAAGGGCTCCCAACTAGCCGCGGACCCTTGCGGGTTTGGGCAAATCCAATAGCCCGCCCGCGCGATCCGACGGGCAGGCCGACGGACTGGCACCTCCGGACCCTATCAGCCCGCCGATGCTCACCGTGCCTCTGTGCATCCTCTACGAGATCTCGATCTGGTGCGTGCGGCTGATCGAACTGCGCCGCAAGACGGACGGGGACGCCGGGGAAACCGGGTCGGCGGAGCTGGCCTAGGGCGTATCGGCCGTCGCGAATTCAGCGAACCGGGTCTCGTCCGTCAATCTTTGCATCCACAGGCGAACGGCCGGCAGCGGAGCATGCTCTAGCGGCGTGCTGAAGTACCGATGCGCCGACAGGCCCAGAACGATGTCAGCGACCGTGAACGTGGCCCCCGTCGCATAACGTTCGGTCGCGGCAAGTTGGGCATCGAGAATTTGCATCATCCCGGTCCAGCGGTCGATGCTGTGTCCGATCAGGTTGCCGTCCCCGTAGCCGTCAGCTCCACGGACCAGCGCCATGAAGGCGTAGGTCCACGCATTGTTAAGTTCGGTCGCCTGCCAATCCATCCACATCTCTACGGTTGCGGCGGCGGCTGGATCGGTCGGCAGCAGATCGTCACGGTCGTACTTGCGCGCAAGGTAGCGGCAAAGGGTGTTGGACTGCCACAGAACACCGCGTTCGTCCTGGTAGACGGGCACCAGCCCATTCGGGTTCAGATTCAGGAAGGCAGGCGTTCGGGTGGGTGCCGCGGGCGACGCCCAGTGGGCCTCGTGTGTGAAAGGCTCTCCGACTGCCGCCAGCGTCCAGAGGACTTTGCGAACATTGATGGAGGTCTTCCGGCCCAGAAGTCGTGACATGGTGTCTCCAGGCACTGCAAGGCGCCGGACGGTTTCCCGTCCGGCGCCCCGGTGTCGTTAGCCGATCGAACCGATCAGCAGCTGTAGTACATGTCGAACTCGACCGGGTGGGGGTGCAGGGCCAGGCGCATGACCTCTTCCATCTTCAACTCGATGTAGGAGTCGATGAAGTCGTCATCCATGACGCCGCCCTTCTTGAGGAAGGCACGGTCCTTGTCGAGGTTCTCGAGGGCTTCCTTGAGTGAGCCGCAGACCTCGGGGATCGAGTGGCGCTCTTCCGGCGGCAGGTCGTACAGGTTCTTGTCGGCGGGACCGCCCGGATCGATCTGGTTCTCGATCCCGTCGAGGCCGGCCATGAGCAGGGCCACGAAGGTCAGATAGGGGTTGCCCATCGGATCGGGGAAGCGGGCCTCCAGGCGCTTGGCCTTGGGGTTCGAGGTGTGCGGAATGCGGATCGAGGCCGAACGGTTGCGGGCCGAATAGGCCAGTTTCACCGGGGCTTCGTAGCCGGGCACCAGGCGCTTGTAGGAGTTGGTGGTCGAGTTGGCGAAGGCGTTGATAGCCTTGGCGTGTTTGATGATGCCGCCGATGTACCAGAGACACTGCTGCGACAGGCCGGCGTATTTGTCGCCGGCGAACTGGGGCTTGCCGTCCTTCCAGATCGACATGTGGACGTGCATTCCCGAGCCGTTGTCGGCGAACATCGGCTTGGCCATGAAGGTCGCCGACTTGCCATAGGCCGCGGCCACGTTGTGGATCACGTACTTATAGAGCTGAAGCCGGTCGGCCATGGTCAGCAGGTCCGAGAACTTCAGGCCCAGCTCGTGCTGCGCCGGGGCGACCTCGTGGTGGTGCTTCTCCGGGTTGAGGCCCAGGTCGCGCATGACGCCCAGCATCTCGCCGCGCAGGTCCTGGCCCGAGTCGACCGGGTTGACTGGGAAGTAGCCGCCCTTGGGTCCCGGGCGGTGGCCCATATTGCCCTCGGTGTATTCCGCGCCCGTGTTGGCCGGCAGCTCGATCGAGTCATAGCTGTAGCCGGTGTTGTGCGGAGCGGTGTTCCAGCGCACGTCGTCGAAGATGAAGAACTCGGCTTCCGGGCCGAAATAGACCACGTCGCCCACGCCCGAGGACTGGACATAGGCCAGGGCCTTCTTGGCCATCGAGCGGCTGTCGCGGTTGTAGGGTTCGCCGGTGTCCGGGTTCATGACGTCGCAGAACAGGAACATCGTGGTCTGCTGGTAGAAGGGATCGATATAGGCCGTGGTCAGGTCGGGCATCAGCAGCATGTCGGACTCGTTGATCGCCTTCCAGCCGGCGATGGACGAGCCGTCGAACATCGTGCCCTCTTCGAGGAATTCCTCGTCGACCAGGTCGATGTCGAAGGTGACGTGCTGCAGGCGACCCTTGGTGTCGGTGAAGCGGACGTCGACGTATTTCACGTCCTTGTCCTTGATCTCCTGCAGGATTTTCTTGGCGGCGCTCATAGTCGATGATCCTTCTTCGTTTCTTCTGGGGAGGAAGTCTGTTGCGGAGTTCGGCTCAAACGGCCTGGGCTCCGGTTTCGCCGGTGCGGATGCGGATGACGTCGATCACCTCGGAGACGAAGATCTTGCCGTCACCGATCTTTCCGGTGCGAGCGGCGGTCTGGATGGCCTCGACCACGGCCGGGTAGAGGTCGTCAGCGACAACCACCTCGATCTTGATCTTGGGCAGGAAGTCGATGACGTATTCTGCGCCGCGATAGAGTTCGGAGTGACCCTTCTGGCGACCGTATCCCTTGGCCTCCAGCACAGTCATGCCCTGCACTCCGATGTCCTGGAGCGCTTCCTTCACGTCGTCGAGCTTGAACGGCTTGATGACGGCTTCGATCTTTTTCATGGGCGACCCCGAGGCGGCATCAGGTGGGCCAGACGCTCGGGAACCAAAGGGACATCGCATCGCAACATAAGGCAAGGGGCGATTTGCATTTTCGTCACGGAAGCGCGTTGAAAGAAGCATGAGCGAAACCAACGATCCCGTCCTGTGGCGCAGCCTCCTGCCGTGGCCCGGCCCCGATACCCACAAGCATCAGCGCGGCCGGCTGGGCGTGGTGTCGGGCGGAATGCTCAACACCGGGGCGGCGAGGCTGGCGGCGAGGGCCGGTCTGAGGGTCGGGGCAGGGCTGGTGCGCATCCTGTGCCCACCGGAGGCAGGGCCGGTGATCGCGGGGGCGGTGGAGGCGGTGATGGTCGCCGACTTCGATACGCCGGAAGCGCTGGCGGAGCTGGCCGGGCCGCTGGATTGCGTGGTGATCGGGCCGGCGGCGGGGCTGACCGAGGCGACGGCGCCGAATCTGAGGGCGCTCGCGGGGACCGGGGCGGCCCTGGTTGTCGACGCCGATGCGCTGACCCTGTTCAAGGGCAGGACGGAAGAGCTTTTTGGCTTGCTGGACGCGAGGGACGTGATCACGCCGCACGAAGGTGAGTTTGAACGGCTGTTCCCGGGCCTGCTGAATCACGGGCGGGAGGCAGCGGCCCTGGAGGCGGCGCGGGTCAGTGGTGCGCAGGTCGTGCTGAAGGGCCGGGAGACGGTCCTCGCCGCACCGGGCGGCCGGGTGCGGATCAACCGGAACGGCTCGCCCTGGCTGGCGACGGCGGGGAGCGGTGACGTTCTGGCCGGCCTGATCGGCGGACTGATCGCGCAGAAGATGGACGCCTTCGACGCGGCCTGTGCGGCGGTCTGGATGCATGCGGACGCAGGCGGGCGGTTCGGGCCCGGTCTGACCGCCGAGGATTTGCCCGGACTCATCCCTGCGGTGCTGCGCGATCTCCGATGACGCCGGTTGCCTCTGCGTCACGGGTCGCCTAGGTCCATCCGGTGAGCCTTGAATCCCTTCCTGAAGAGGTCGCCGTCGGCGACGTGACCGCCTACCGGCGCGCGCTGGGTGCCTTCGCGACCGGGGTCTGCGTGGTGACGGCCGACAGCAGCCTCGGGCCGCTGGGGATCACCATCAACTCCTTCACCTCCGTGTCGCTGACGCCGCGTCTGGTGCTATGGTGTCTCGATGAGCGGTCGGAGCGGTGGCAGGCCTTCTGTGAGGCGGAGCGGTTCTCGATCCATGTGCTCGACGCCCAGTCGGAGGCCCTGGCGCGCCGGTTCGCCAAGGGCATCGGCCTGATGGAGGCGCACGAGTTCCAGCGGGTCGGCGATGCGCCGCCGAGGCTGGGCGCCGCCGCCGCCCGGTTCGACTGCAAGACCCACGACCGGGTGCAGATGGGCGACCACATGATGATCATCGGCGAGGTCACGGGCTTCGAGTCCTCGGATGCTGCGGCCCTGACCTATTTCCGGGGACGCTACGGTGTCGCGGGGGGAGCCCAGGCGTGAGGATCGGTTTCGCCGGACTGGGCGTCATGGGCGGGCCGATGGCGCGTCATCTGGTCGCGGCCGGACATGAGGTCGCCGGCTACAACCGATCGCCGGAGAAGGCGCGCGCCTGGGCGGAGGCCAACGGCGGCCGGTTCGCCGCGTCTGTGGTCGAGGCGGCGCAGGGCGCGGACCTGTTCGTCCTGTGCGTCGGCACCGACGATGACGTGCGTCAGGTGGTCGGCGAAGCCCTGTCGGTGCTGAAGCCGGGCGCTGTGATCGTGGATCACACCACGACCTCTGCCAGGGTGGCGCGGGAGATGGCCGAGCTGTGCGGTGCGGCGGGTGTCGCCTTCATCGACGCGCCGGTGTCCGGCGGACAGGCCGGGGCAGAGAACGGCCAGCTCAGCGTCATGGCGGGCGGAGACGCATCGGCGCTGGAGACCGCCCGGCCGGCGGTCATGGCCTATTCGAAGGCGATCCAGCACATGGGGCCCCCGGGCTCCGGCCAGCTGACCAAGATGGTCAACCAGATCGCCATCGCCGGCGTGGTCCAGGGTCTGGCCGAGGCGGTCCATTTCGCCCAGGTCGCGGGTCTGGACACCGACGCCGCCTACGACGCCGTGTCCAAGGGTGCGGCCCAGTCCTGGCAGATGGACAACCGCTGGAAGACAGCCGCGAAGGGCGAGTTCGAGTTCGGTTTCGCTGTCGACTGGATGCGCAAGGACCTGGGGCTGGTGCTGGACGAGGCGCGGGCCAACGGGGCGCGACTGTCGCTGACGGCCCTGGTCGACCAGTTCTACGCCGAGGTTCAGGCCATGGGCGGCAACCGCTGGGATACCTCGAGCCTGAAGGCGCGGCTGAAGTCCTGAGCCCGGTCGGGTTGGACTCACAAAAAACGGAGTCCAGGAGTCCAGATCGCTTAGGAAAGACGCGTAGTTATCTGACTCTGAACAACTAATGACTTCGGACGGATTTGCACCCGCCGTGCAACGGGTCCGATCGGCGCGCTGCAGCGTCGGTTCGGCGGGATGTCAAAGACCAGCGATCATCATACCATGACCGCGAGGGGCGCCTGTGATAGCGCCTCGAAAATCATGAATGTCCCGCGATTTCAGCGTCTTGTTCGGCGTCGAAATGCGCACTCGGGGCACAGGGGAATGAAGACGGCCATGCGTATCGCGACGATCCTGCTGTTTCTGCTGGTCTGCTGTGGTCAGGCGCACGCCCGGACCCCGCAGACCTGGAGCCCGACCGAGGGCGATGCAGCCATCGGCGACCTGCCCATGGCGCGGGGAGAGACCCTGACCAACGCCCGCATCCACTACCGGACGCTGGGCGAGCCCCGGCGCGACGCGACCGGCAGGGTGACCAATGCTGTCCTGCTGCTGCACGGCACGGGCGGGACCGGCGCGACCTTCCTGTCTCCGCAGTTCGCGGGCGAACTGTTCGGACCGGGCCAGCCACTGGATGTGACGCGCTACTACATCATCATGCCGGACAGTCTGGGACACGGCGCCTCGACCAAGCCGAGCGACGGCCTGCGGGCCCGGTTCCCGGAGTACGGCTACACCGAGATGGTCGAGGCGCAGCGGCGGCTGCTGGTCGACGGGCTGGACGTTGACCGTCTGCGTCTGATCGTCGGCACCTCGATGGGGTGTATGCACATCTTTGTCTGGGGGACGACGCACCCTGACTTCGCCGACGCCCTGATGCCCATGGCCTGCGAGCCGACCGCCATCGTCGGCCGAAACCGGCTGTGGCGGACCATGCTGAAGGATGCGATCCGGGCCGATCCGGTCTGGGCGGGCGGCGACTATCAGACCCAGCCGGTGCAGGGCCTGCGCACAGCCGTCGACCTGTTGCTGCTGGCAGGGTCGGCCCCGATGGCGATGCAGCGGGATCTGGCGACGCCGGAGACAGCGGATGGCTATCTGGCGACCCAGATGGAACGGCGACTGTCGGCGCTGGACGCCAACGACCTGTGGTACCAGGTCAACGCCTCGTGGGACTATGACCCGTCGGCGGAGCTTGAGCGGATGACGGCACCGACGACCTGGATCAACTCGGCGGACGATTTCATCAACCCGCCGGAGCTGGGTCTGTCGGAACAGTTCGCGCCGAGGCTGGCGAACGGGACCTATCGACTGATCCCCAACAGCGCCGACGGCAAGGGTCACGGAACCCACACCTGGGCGCGGTTCTGGAAGGACGACCTGGTCGCGCTCATGGCCCGTAGCGAGCCTTAAGAACCGACTTCGCGCCAGGCCTGGAGGATGGCGATCTTCGGCTCCCGCATCTGGCCGCGCATGACGCCTTCGCCCCCGGTCGGGGAGGTCGGGCCGGCGAGGAGGGCGCGAACGACCTCCTGATCGCGAATCAGGCTTCGCCGACCGGCCATCCGGCGGCCCTGAGTTCGGCCACCTTGGAGCGGGCGACAGGGGCCTCCAGTCCCGTGGCCAGCTTCAGGCGCAGGTTCCGCCCGTCCTGAACGACGCCCTGCACTGCCTGTCGCGCCACCCACCATGAGCGATGCACCTGCATTCCATCGATACCGCCGACCTGGGTGATGGCGGTGCGCAGGGGCGTCAGCACGAGCACGGAGCCTTGCGGCGTATGGAGGCGGACGTAGTGGTCCTCCATCTGCAGGCACACAAGGTCTCGTCCCAGCCGAGCGGGCAGCCGGTCGAGGATGCGCGCCTCGGCCGTTCCTGCGGTCGCGGCCGGCGATGCAAGCGACGGACCTCGGGCATGCGCCGCGACGTAGATTGCCAGGAATACAAGTTCGATCAGGAGGGTCTGTCCGTACCACTCACCCAGACTCACCGCGTCGCGGATGCCCGGCCAGAGGCCTGTGGCGAAGACGCGGGCGAACAGGCCGAGCGGACCCGTGATCACCACGGCCAGGACAGGAACCCAGACCCACGCGGCGACACCGCGCCGTCGGGCGAGAGGCCAGACCCCGCGCACGCTCGCGCTGATGAGCACGCCGCTGACGAGGCACAGGGTCATCCAGTAGGCGACGCGCACGGGCAGGCTGTCGTTGAAAAAGCTTCCGAACGGCCCGACCGCGCCGAGGATCGCCCCGACGACGGCCCAGGCGACAAGGTCGATCGCCCAGGCGCGCGGCCTATTCATCGACCGGTGCGGCGCATCGTTCATGGCGCGACTATACCGAAGCAGACCGCGAGCGGAACCTTTCGCCGCCCGGCGAACCCGTTCGCCCGTTCACGAAACCGGGCTGGCGGCAGCGAACGGGCGGCAGGCAGGAGGGGTCATCCAACCCGGAGATCCTGATGCCACTGTCCCTGTCCTTCCCGCGCTTCCTGTGCGCCCTGTTCGCCTTCGTCATGATCGGAACCATGCCCGTCGCGGCGCGCGCCCAGTCCGACGCCCCCGACCAGATCATCCAGTTCGCAGGCCCCGGCGGCGAGTTGATCGAGGGCGGCGTCTGGTTGCCGGCAAGCGCCGTCGATGGTTCGCCCCGACCGCTGGTGGTCATCTCGCACGGCAACAGCGGCTGGTATCGCGGCCACTCCGACACCGCTGAGGCCCTGACCGAGGCCGGGTTCGTGGTCGCTGCCCTGACGCATCCCGGAGATAACATCCAGGACCAGAGCCGGGGCCTCCGCCTGACCGGACGCGCGCCCCAGCTCAGCGCCCTGATCGATTACATGACCGGGACCTGGGTCGGGCCGGTGGAGATCGACGACGACCGGATCGGCGCCTTCGGATTCTCGGCGGGCGGGTTCACGGTGACGTCGATCATCGGCGGGGTTTCGGACGCCGGAGCGATCCAGACGCATTGCGCGGCGCAGCCCGAGGTCTTCGCCTGCCGACTGGTCGCGATGTTCGGAGGGCTGGACCTGGCCAACTGGCGTCCCGGGACCCGCGATGCGCGCGTCAGGGCGGCCGTCATCGCCGCGCCGGCGTTCGGCCTGTCGTTCACCGATGAGAGCCTGGCCGCGATCACCGTTCCGGTCCAGCTTTGGCAGGCCGCTGACGACCGGATCCTGCCCTCGCCCTACCACGCCGAACCCGTGCGGGACCGGCTGGGCGGGTCAGTCGACTATCACCGGGTCGAGAACGCCGGCCATTACGACTTCCTGACGGCCTGCGCGCCGGAGATGAGGGCGGCGGTGCCGGAGTTGTGCACGTCGGCACCCGGCTTCGACCGCGCCGCGTTCAAGGCCAGCTTCAATGCCGAGGTTGTGCGGTTCTTCGGCGAGGCGCTCGGCGAACCCTAGGGTGCCGTCTCTCGCCAGGCCTGGAGGATGACGATCTTCGGCTCCAGCATCTGGCCGCGCATGAACCCTTCGCCTTCGGTAGGAGACGTGGGGGCGGCGAGGATGGCGCGGATGACCTCCATGCCCCCGACCACCCGGCCGAAGACGGCAAAGCCGTCGGGATCGACCGAGAACGAACGTCCTGCATCGTAGGACAGGGTCGGGCCGACCGAGACGAAGAAGTCTCCGGTCGCCGTGCCGGGCGCGTAGCGGGCCATCGAGACGGCGCCGTCGATATGGCTGAGGCCCGTCTGCGTGGTCGGCTCGTGGGCGATGGGCGGCAAGACCCGCTCGGGATCGTTGTTCACCCCGCCCTGGACCAGACCCGTCCCGGGGCCGGACGACATGGCGCGATAGAAGGTGGCCCCGTCGAAGCGGTGCTCGTCGACATATCTGAGGAAGTTGGCGGCCGTGACGGGGGCCTTGACGGTCTCGACCTCGATGACGACGCGACCGGCGGAGGTCTCCATCTGCACGCGGGGCAGGGGCGGGGCGGCGTCCTGCGCGACGGCGAGGGCGGGCCACAGGACTGCTGCTGCGACGCCGAGAAGGGTGCGGCGGATCATCCGAGCAACCTCGCGGCCTGCGGGGCGAAATACGACAGCACCCCGGCGCAGCCCGCGCGTTTGAAGCCGTGCAGGGTCTCGAGGATGGCGCGGTCCTGGTCCAGCCAGCCGTTGGCGATGGAGGCCTGCATCATGGAATACTCGCCGCTGACCTGATAGGCGAAGGTCGGGATCCTGAAGGTCTCGGACACCCGCCGGATGATGTCGAGATAGGGCATGCCCGGCTTGACCATGACCATGTCGGCGCCTTCGGCGATGTCCATGGCGACTTCTTTCAGGGCCTCGTCGGAGTTGGCGTAGTCCATCTGATAGGTCTTCTTGTCTCCCGTGAGCATCTTCGCCGAGCCGACCGCGTCGCGGTACGGGCCGTAGAAGGCCGAGGCGAACTTGGCCGCGTAGGACAGGATCAGGGTGTCGTGGAAGCCGTTGGCCTCCAGCGCCTCGCGGATGGCCTGGACGCGGCCGTCCATCATGTCCGAGGGCGCGACGACGTCGGCCCCGGCATGGGCCTGGATGAAGGCCTGTTCGGCGAGGCGGTCCAGCGAGGCGTCGTTGACGATGCGGCCGTCCTCCACGACGCCGTCGTGGCCGTGATCGGTGTAGCAATCCAGCGCCACGTCGCACATGACGCCGATCTCGGGCGCCGCGTCCTTGATGGCCTTGATGCAGTCGGGGATCAGGCCGTCGGGATCGGTGGCACCGGTGCCGATCGCGTCCTTGGTCGCGGCGTCGACATTGGGGAAGAGGGCGACCATCGGGATGCCGAGATCGCGGGCCTCTATTGCCGCCGCCGCTGCGGCTTTCGGCGACAGGCGGAAGACACCGGGCATCGAGGGGACGGGGACACGGTCCTCGGCGCCGTCGTGGACGATCAGGGGCCAGATCAGGTCGGACGGCGTCAGGGTGGTCTCGGCCACCAGTCGGCGCACCCAGGGCTGGCTGCGCAGGCGGCGGGGACGGGCCATGGGGAAGGCGGCGGGCGCGAAGGGCAGGGTCATGGGCCGGCTCCTAACATCTTTCGTCATCCTCCGGCGAGCGTAGCGAGACCGGGGGACGCAGCGGCGCCGAAGGCGATCTGTTCAGGCAGGATGTTGACAGCGGCGGTGCGCGCGACAGGTTCGCGCTCTCGCGCGCCGCTGCGTCCCCCGGTCTGCGGCGCGAAGGCGCGCCTTGCCGGAGGATGACGAAAAGAAAAGGGTTCTGGTGACGCGGTGTCGGCCCGCCGCTAGAAGCCAAAGAAAACGACCAACCGGGACACCCTATGGATTTCGCCCTCACCGACGACCAGCGCGCCATTCAGGACGCGGCGCGCGCCTTTGCCGATGCGGAGCTGGCGCCGCATTCGGCCGAGTGGGACGAGACCAAACATTTCCCGGTCGACGTGATGCGCCGCGCGGCCGAGACCGGGTTCGCCGCCATCTATGCCGGCGAGGAGCACGGTGGCATGGCGCTGGGCCGGGTCGAGGCGGCCCTGATTTTTGAAGAACTGGCGCACGGGGACGTGTCGACGGCGGCCTTCATCTCGATCCACAACATGGCGACCTGGATGATCGACCGGTTCGGGTCGGACGATCTGCGGGCGCGCTATGGACCGCGGCTGGCGATGATGGAGCTGATCGCCTCCTACTGCCTGACCGAGCCCGGGTCCGGGTCGGACGCGGCGGGGATGCGGACCAGCGCGACGCGGGACGGCGACGACTATGTGCTGAACGGCTCCAAGGCCTTCATCTCGGGGGCGGGCACGTCGGACGTCTATGTGGTGATGGCGCGGACCGGCGAGCCGGGGCCGAAAGGTATCTCGGCCTTCGTGGTCGAGAAGGGCGCGCCGGGGCTCAGCTTCGGGGCGCAGGAGAAGAAGATGGGCTGGAACTCCCAGCCCACGGCGATCGTCCAGTTCGACGACTGCCGCGTGTCGGCGGCCAATCTGCTGGGCCAGGAAGGCGACGGCTTCCGCTATGCGATGATGGGGCTGGACGGCGGGCGGCTGAACATCGCGGCCTGTTCGCTGGGCGGGGCGCGGCTGGCCCTGGAGACGACCCAGGCCTATGTCGCGACACGCAAACAGTTCGGCAAGGCCCTGGCCGAGTTCCAGAACACCCAGTTCAAGCTGGCCGACATGGCCACCGCGCTGGAGGCCGCGCGGCTGATGGTGCTGCGCGGGGCCTGGGCGCTGGACACCAACCATCCCGAGAAGACCAAATGGTGCGCCATGGCCAAGCGGATGGCGACCGACGCCTGTTTCGAGATCGCCGACGAGGCGCTGCAGTTGCACGGCGGCTACGGCTATCTGAAGGACTATCCGCTGGAGCGGATCGTGCGCGACCTGCGGGTCCATCGCATCCTGGAAGGTACCAACGAGATCATGCGGGTGATCACGGCGCGGGAGATGATGCGGCAGTGAAGGATCCTGCCGGTTGAGAGCCGGCCGCTGGACCGACAGGAAAAGGGCTGTTATTCTGACCATAATGGTCAGGAGTGCGAAATGCGCGAAGTGGGTATCCTGGAAGCCAAAACCGGGCTGTCGGGACTGGTCGCAGATGTTGAACGCACGGGAGAAGCAGTGGTCCTGACGCGACATGGTCGGGCCGCCGCCAAGATCGTACCCATCGACCGTTCGCCGAAGGCAGGTTCACGTGATCGCGCCGAGGTTGTTCGGGAAATCCTGGCCAGGCGTGACGCCCGACCTGTACTCTCCGACTGGGAACAGCTGAGTTGGGATGTATTGAAGCGGATCGCGCGAAATGAAGACCGTCACGATTGATGCATCGGCCGCCGCGAGTTGGCTACTTCCGATGCAGCGAACGTCGGCAGCGGATAGTTTTCTTGAGGATGATCAGCCGCGCCGGCTGATTGCCCCGGACATCTTCGCGTGGGAAATCGGCAATCTTCTTGCCCGCAACGCGAGGCGCAATGTGGAGGCCGCTGCGGGTTACCTACAGGATCTCCACGCCCTGGATATTCAGGTCACGGCCCCCCGGGATAGCGAGTCGGTTCTGGGACTGGTGGACTTCGCGGCCCGGGAAGGGCTGAGCCTTTTTGACGCGGCCTATCTGTTCCTCTGTCTGGAGCGAGGCGCAGCGCTGGCTTCGCGTGATGCACGCCTTCTGGACACCGCTCGCGCCGCTGGCGTGGACGTATTCGATCTTCGTGACTAAGCGGGAACCATGATTCCTGAACCTGAAATCCTTACGCGTATCGCCTCCGGCGTTGGCGTCATCACCCTGAACCGGCCGAAGGCGCTGCATGCGCTGAATCTCGGCATGTGCGAGGCGATGACGGCGGCCCTGCTGGCGTGGCGGGACGATCCGGCGGTGACCTCGGTGCTGCTCGACCATGCGGGCGAGCGGGGCTTCTGCGCCGGTGGGGACATCCGGATGATCGCCGAAAGCGGGGCGACCGATGCGGTGGAGGCGAGGGCCTTCTTCCTCAGCGAGTACCGGCTGAACCATCTGATGTTCGAATACCCGAAGCCGGTCACGGTGATCGTGGACGGGATCGTCATGGGGGGAGGGGTCGGGATTTCGGAGCCGGCCAACGTGCGGATCGCGACGGAGCGGACGACCTATGCGATGCCGGAGACGGGGATCGGCCTGTTCCCCGACGTGGGCGGAGGCTGGTTCCTGCCGAGGCTGCCGGGGGAGACCGGGACCTGGCTGGCGTTAACGGGCGCGCGGCTGAAGGCGGCCGACACGGTGGCGCTGGGGATCCACACCCATTTCGTCGCCTCGGAAGGCGTGCAAGCGCTGAAGGCGGACCTGCTGACCCGGGGGGCGGACGTTGTCGCGGGTCACTCGACGGAGGCCGGGCCCTCGCCGCTGGCACCGTATCGCGAGGGCATCGACCGGCTGTTCGCCTTCGACACGGTCGAGGACATCTTCGCCGGGCTGGAGGCCGACGGGTCGGACTGGGCGATGGCGCAGCTGACGACGCTGAGGACCAAGTCGCCGCAGTCGTTGAAGGTCACCCTGCGCCAGTTGCGGGCCGGGCGGGCGATGCAGACCTTCGCCGAGGTGATGGCGATGGAATACCGGCTCGGCGGCCGGGTGGTGCGGAGCCACGACTTCCAGGAGGGGGTGCGGGCCGTCATCGTCGACAAGGACAATGCGCCGAAATGGTCGCCGGCGACGCTGGAAGACGTGTCGGACGCCGCTCTCGACGCCCTGTTCGCGCCGCTGCCCGCCGACGAGGACTGGACGCCGCTGTCCTGATCCCTTGCATCCTGTGACGCTCTCGCGCGTATGTCCGTCGAACCGCTGTTCGAGGATCGCGCCATGCTGAAAATGTCCCTGCTCGCCGCAACCGCCCTGGCCCTGGGCGCGTGCGCGCCGATGATGTCGGGGGAGACGCCGGTTGATCCGGCGGACCGTCCCTCGGCCGTCGTCAACGACTATGCCCTGGCCATCGCCGATCCCCTGCGGCCGGCCGGCGAGGTGGCGCGTGATCCGCTGAGGAAGCCGGCCGAGATGCTGGCCTTCGCACAGATCGACGGCGGCGAACGGATCGCCGACGTGCGGCCGGAAGAGGGCTATTTCAGCCGCCTGTTCGCCCGCGCCGTGGGTCCGGAAGGCCGGGTCTACGCCTATGTGCCGAACCAGACGGCGGCACGCGAGAACGCCTTCGGCGACACCCTGGCGACCGACTATCCGAACGTGACCCGGCTGACCGGAGCGCTGGAGGAATTCGCCATCCCCGAGCCGCTGGACGTCGTCTTCATGGGCCAGGAATACCACGACTTCGTCATCGACCGGTTCAACGTCGACGTGGCGGCGATGAATGCGGCGGTGTTCAAGGCGCTGAAGCCGGGCGGCCTCTATGTCATTCTCGATCACCAGGCGGCACCGGGAGCGGGGACCTCGGTCGTCGGCACCCTGCACCGGATCGAGGGATCGGCCCTGCGCGCCCAGGTCGAGGCCGCAGGCTTCATCTTCGACGGCGAGACCGGGGCGGTTCGCAACCCGGAGGACGACCACAGCCTGTCGGTCTTCGACGAGGCGATCCGGGGCCGAAGCGATCAGTTCGTCTATCGCTTCCGGAAGCCGGGCTAGACCTCGCGCGTTTCGAACATCAGCATCGAGGCTCCGCCGGTGGCGAAGCCGGCGACGTCCCCGGCGGCTGCCTGACCCTGGGGGCTGGCGAAGGCGGCGGCGATGTCCGCAAGGCTGTCGAACGTCAGGGTGGCGATCAGATGGACGTCGGAGGGACCCTCCGGCGTCATGACCGGGCCCTCGGTGACCTCGAAACGTCGCAGACCCGGGATCGCCCTGGCGAGCGGGATGAGGACGTCACGATAGTGGGTATCGAAGGCTGCGGGGTCAGCGGGCTTGCCATAGGTCACGATGAGCTGGGCCACGGACATCTCCTTGGGTTGGGATCCAGCGATATCATGAATTCGAGGACAGGAATCCGGCTTCCGCTGACGCCGTTCGCCGGACGCGATACAAGGCTGGGCGCGCCGCGAGAGCGCCAAGGGAGAGAGCCATGCGTCGTTCGCTGATCCTGGCCGTTTCGGCCGCCGTCCTGATGTCGACCGGAGGCTTCGCGCCCGGGCCCCAGGACGCCGGTGCCTATGCCGCCGTGCTTGCCGACCCGGATCGGCCCGAGGCCGATACGGCCCGGGACGCAGCGCGCAAGACCGCCGAAACCCTCGCCTTCGCCGAGGTCGAGCCGGGTCAGACGATCGGCGACATGATCATCGGCGGTGGCTATTTCACCCGCGTCTTCGCCAGCGCTGTGGGCGATGAGGGCGGCGTCGTCGCCTGGCAGCCGGCCGAGTTTATCGCCTTCCAGGCCAGCTACGGCGAGAGCCTGACCACGGTGGACGAGGCGAAGGAGAACGTCTCGGCCATCCGTTCTCCGATCGGCGCTCCGGAGTTCCCGGCCGGGATGGACCTGATCTTCACGGCCCAGAACTATCATGACCTGCACCTGCAGCCCTTCCCGGCGGACACGGCGGCGAAGGTCAATGCGGCGGTGTTCGCCGCGCTGAAGCCGGGCGGCCTTTATGTGATCATCGACCACGCGGCGCTGCCGGGCGCAGGCATCGGCGTCGCCCACACCCTGCACCGGATCGACATCGCCGACGTGAAGCGCGAGGTCGAGGCGGCGGGTTTCGTGCTGGACGGCGAGAGCGGCATCCTGCTGAACGCTGAAGACCCGCTGACGGCCAACGTCTTCGACCCTTCGATCCGGGGACAGACCAGTCAGTTCATGCTGCGCTTCCGCAAACCCGCCTGACGGTCTAACCCGGAGGAAAATCGCTTCCGGGAGAGACTCAGCCATGACCAGGATCGCCTTCATCGGCCTCGGCAATATGGGCGGCGGCATGGCCGCCAACCAGGCGAAAGCCGGCCATGCGGTCGCGGCCTTCGACCTGTCGGCGGCGGCGCTGGACCGGGCGAAAGGCGCGGGCTGCACGCCGGTCGCCTCGGTCGCCGAGGCCGTGCGCGACGCGGATGTGGTCATCACCATGCTGCCGGCCGGACCTCATGTGCTGAAGGTCTATTCGGAACAGATCATCGGCGTGGCGCCGTCCTCGGCCCTGCTGCTCGACTGTTCGACCATCGATGTCGATACGGCGCGCAAGGTCGCGGGACTGGCGCAGGAGGCGGGCTACGCCTTCGCCGACGCGCCGGTGTCGGGCGGGACGATGGCGGCGGACGCCGGGACCCTGGCCTTCATGGTCGGTTGCGACGAGGCGGACTTCGCCCGCATCGAGGCGGCGCTGGAGCCCATGAGCCGGGCGACCTTCCGCGCCGGCGACCACGGGGCGGGGCAGGCGGCCAAGATCTGCAACAACATGATCCTGGGCATCACCATGCTGGGGACCTGCGAGGCGATCGCCCTGGCCGAGAAGCTGGGGCTGGATCCGGTCAAGTTCTTCGATATCGCGGCCAAGTCGTCGGGCCAGAGCTGGTCGGTGACCACCTACTATCCGTGGCCCGGTCCGGTGCCGACGGCACCGTCGAACCGGAACTACGACGGCGGGTTCGCCACGGCGATGATGCTGAAGGACCTGAAGCTGGCCCAGGACGCGGCGGCGAAGGCGGGGGCGAGCACCCCGCTGGGGGCCCAGACCGAGGCCCTGTTCCAGCTGTTTGACCGTCTGGGCTTCGGCGGCCGCGATTTCTCGGGCATCCTGCAGATGCTGCGCGGGAAGCTGGACGAGTTGCCGAAGGGGTGAGGTCTAGGCGGGCTGCTGCTGGGTGGCGCAGTGTATGCCGCCGCCGGACTCGCCCAGGGCATCGATGTTCAGTTGCACGACGTCCCGGCCGGGGTAGAGGGAGGCCAGGATCTCGCGCGCTTCCGCATCCACCCGACGGTCGCCGAACTCGGGTGCGATGACCGCTCCGTTGCAGACGTAGTAGTTGACGTAGCTCGAGACGAAATCGTCGCCGTGACCCCGGATGTCGATCGGCTCGGGCAGGCGCACGATGTCCAGCTTGCGCCCTCGCGCATCGGTCGCCTGTTTCAGTACGTCGAGGGTTTCGTGGGCCGCGACCGACCATGGGTCGTCAGGGTCGACCTCGTTGTCGATCTGGATGATCACCCGGCCGGGCTCGACGAAGCGGGCGAGGGCGTCGATGTGGTAGTCGGTGATGTCCGCGCCGATGACGCCGGGCGCCCAGATCATCCTGGTGGAGCCGATGGCCCGGCCCAGACGATCCGCGATCTGATCCGCCGTCAGGTCGGGGTTGCGGTTGGCGTTCACCCAGCTGCTGGCGTGCGCCAGCATGGTTCCGGCCCCGTCATGCTCGAGCCCGCCCTGCTCGCCGATCACGCCGCTGTCGATCAGCGGCAGTCCGAGGCGCTCGGCCACCCGTGCGGCGATGCGGGCGTCGTTCCGATGAGGTTGCTTGTCGCCCCAGCCGTTGAACTGGATAAGGGCGACGGCCAGGTTTCCAGCGGCGTCCTTCACGAAGGTCGGACCGCTGTCGCGGCACCACAGGTCGTCGGTGGGGATGTCCCAGATCTCGACCTGGCCACTGAACCGGCGCGGATCCAGCCCCGGTGCATCCGGAGCGGCCATCAGGGCCACGGGCTCGTGATCGCTGATGGCGTTGGCGATGTCGACGATGGTCGACTGGACGGCGGCGAGATCGCGCGGACCATAGACATCGAGGCTCACCGGCCATTGCATCAATGTCCGCAGATGCGGCGCGCTCTCCGGCGGCATGTGATGGCCACCGGCGGCCCGGGTCGGGGACGGTGAGCAACCCGTGGAGGCCAGGCCCATGGTGACAAGTCCGGTGCGGATCATCTGACGGCGATTCATCATCGAGAGTCCGGAAGGCGTGAAATCCATAGTGAAACCGCTCGACCGAGCGCCGTTGGCGACCTGAACCATATTTTTTCAGGGAACCCCGGGGCCGGGGCACCAGTCTTTTCAGGGTGGCGACTTTGCGCGCAAGACCGCACGAACGAAACTGAGAACCGTTATCAATTAGAAGGTTGCGACCATTTTGCAGCCGGTGGCGATAGACTTTCGCCGGCCCGGAGCGCACATACCGGGCGATCCAGAGAGACCACGCGAGTATCAGGGTTGTTCGACTACACCGCCGCATTCCAGTCCGCCGTCGACCAGGTGAAGGGCGAAGGGCGCTATCGCGTCTTCGCCGACCTGAAGCGGGTGCGTGGCCAGTTCCCGAAGGCCGTGCGTCGCCGTGAAGACGGGTCCGAGCAGGACGTGGTCATCTGGTGCTCCAACGACTATCTCGGCATGGGCCAGCATCCGGTCGTGCTTGAGGCCATGCAGGCCGAACTGGACGCCGTGGGCGCTGGTGCCGGCGGCACGCGCAACATCTCGGGCACCACGCGTTCGGCGGTGGATCTGGAGGCCGAACTGGCGTCCTGGCACCAGAAGGAAGCGTCGCTTCTGTTCACCTCGGGCTATGTGGCCAACGAGGCGACGCTGACGACGCTGCAGCGCATCCTGCCGGGCCTGATCATCTTCTCCGACAGTCTGAACCATGCCTCGATGATCGCGGGGATCCGGAACGGCGGCTGCGAGCGGCATGTCTTCCTGCACAACGACCTGACCCACCTCGAACACCTGCTGGCCGCAGCGCCCGCCGATGCGCCCAAGCTGATCGCCTTCGAGAGCGTCTATTCGATGGACGGCGACATCGCCGACCTGGCCGGGACCATCGCCCTGGCGAAGACATACAACGCCCTGACCTATCTCGACGAGGTCCATGCCGTGGGCCTCTACGGCGCGACCGGTGCGGGCGTGGCCGAGCGCGACGGCGTGCTCGACGGCATCGACATCGTCGAATGCACCCTGGGCAAGGCCATCGGCGTCATGGGCGGATATATCGCCGGCGATGCGATGATCATCGACGCCGTGCGTTCGTGGGCCTCGGGCTTCATCTTCACAACCTCACTGCCGCCGGCCCTGACCGCCGGTGCCCTGGCCTCGGTAAGGCATCTGAAGGCCCATCCGGAGTTGCGGGTCGCTCATCAGGAGCGCGCGCAGACGCTGAAGGACCGTTTTGCCGCCGCCGGCATCCCGGTGATGCCGAGCGAGAGCCATATCGTGCCGGTCTTCGTCGGGGATCCGGTTCATGCCAAGCTTATCTCCGATATGCTGCTGGAAGAGTTCGGCGTCTATGTGCAGCCGATCAACTATCCGACCGTGCCCAGGGGCACCGAGCGCCTGCGCTTCACCCCCTCGCCAAACCACGACGACGGCATGATGGACGCCCTGGTCAGCGCGATGGACAGGCTGTGGACCCACTGCCACATCGCCCGGATGCCGGTCGCAGCGTAAGCGATTTCCGGCTGCTGCGGATTCGCGGTATGCTGACGGCATGAACGTCCACCAGCCGATCCCGGAGGCACCGGTCGAGGAGGAAGACTTCTTTCTCATGTCGAACCTGCGCCCGAAGCACACCGGTTTGCCGATGACTGTGTGGGTCAGCCACAAGGGCCACGCTCGACACGATGCCCGGGTAAAGGTGAGCCGGACCCCTGGCGACAAGATCGACATCGAGGATATGGCCGTCGTCGGGATTCGACCGACGCCCACCCTGATCGAGGGTCAGCTCGACGCGACAAGCCTGCGGCAGGTCCAGCACTGGATCGGGCTGAACGAGGCCGTTCTGATCGGTTTCTGGGACGGCGAACTCGATACCGTCGAGATGCTCCAGGGCCTGAAGCGCCTTTGACCGACGACCTGGGCGAGGTCATCATCGAGGCGATCCGCAACGGGACCTATCTCAAGGTCACGGCCGTCCATGTCGCCACGGGGTTGGAGGCGGCGGCTGTAGGCCCCGCGGCGGAACCCAGGGCGGTCGAGCGTCTCGCCATCGCCAAGCTGGGCGCAGCCGTCCGACGGGGACGTGCGACGGGCGTATAAAAGATCCGTAAGTTGCGGTCAGCGGGATCAAGAGCGAAGCTGCGCGCGTCTTGGGAAATGGAGGGGCGGCGTGACCGATCTGGATTCAAAGCCTGTCCGGCTTCAGACGGGGCTCGCCCTGTCGCTGCTCTGGGCGACCCTGATGGGTCTCTACATCTACAACGACTATTTCAGCCTCTATATGCCGGGTACGATCGAGGATATGGCGGCCGGAAAACTGGGTCCCCTTGGTCAGGCCAACGATGCGGTGATGGTCGCCGTGTCGGCGATGCTGGCCATACCGGCACTGATGATCTTCCTGTCTTCGGCCCTTCCGCGTGCAATCAGCAGATGGACAAATGTGGTGCTGGGCGTGGTCTATACCGCCATCCAGGTGTTGACTGTCATCGGCGGGTCCAAACCCTTCTATCTGATGGTGGTGGCGCTTGAGATTCTGGTGACCCTGACCATTGTGGTCTATGCTCTCCGCTGGTCTCGGGAGCACTGATCCGGGCCACGCGGCTGCAGCCTTTGGTCGGCTTCTGACACAAGATGTTGTGGTCAACCGGCGCGAGGACTAGACAGGCGGCCTCCCTTCCCGTCAGCCCGGACCTGCCCGTGACCGCTCCCTTCATTCACGACGCCTATTTCTCCAAGGGTCTGGCCGCGGCCGATCCGGACGTGTCCGGCGCGATCCAGAACGAACTGCATCGTCAGCAGGAACAGATCGAGCTGATCGCGTCCGAGAACATCGTCTCCAGGGCGGTGCTGGAGGCCCAAGGGTCGGTGCTGACCAACAAATATGCCGAGGGCTATCCGGGCCGGCGCTACTACGGCGGCTGCGAGTTCGTCGATGTGACCGAGGATCTGGCGCGCGAGCGGGCCAAGCAACTGTTCGGTGCGGCCTTCGCCAACGTTCAGCCCCACTCGGGCGCACAGGCCAACCAGGCGGTGTTCTTCGCCCTGCTTCAGCCCGGCGACACCTTCCTGGGGATGGATCTGGCGGCCGGCGGCCACCTGACGCACGGTTCCCCGGCCAACCAGTCGGGCAAATGGTTCCGGCCAGTGACCTACAAGGTCCGCGAGAGCGACCACCTGATCGACTACGACCACGTCGCCGAGATGGCCCAGAAGGAAAAGCCCAGGCTGATCGTGGCCGGTGCCAGCGCCTACAGCCGCCACATCGACTTCGCCCGGTTCCGCGAGATCGCCGACAGCGTGGGTGCCTGGCTGATGGTCGACATGGCCCACTATGCGGGGCTGGTCGCCGGCGGCGCCTATCCGAACCCGGTGCCGCATGCCCACGTGGTGACGACGACGACCCACAAGACCCTGCGCGGTCCGCGTGGTGGCATGATCCTCAGCAACGACATCGAGCTCGGCAAGAAGTTCAACTCGGCCGTCTTCCCGGGTCTGCAGGGCGGGCCGCTGGAGCATGTCATCGCGGCCAAGGCCGTGGCCTTCGGCGAGGCGCTGAAGCCCGAGTTCAAGCTCTACGCGAGACAGGTCGTGGCCAATGCGCAGGCGTTGGCCGGTGTTCTGATCGAGCGCGGCCTGGCGGTCGTTTCCGGCGGCACCGACAGCCACATCGTTCTGGTCGATCTGCGGCCCAAGAGCGTGACCGGCAAGGCGACCGAGCTGCAGCTCGAACACGCCCTGATGACCTGCAACAAGAACGGCGTGCCGTTCGACACAGCGCCGTTCACGGTCACCTCGGGCGTTCGCCTGGGCACGCCGGCCGGTACGACGCGCGGGTTCCGCGAGGAAGAGTTCAGGCAGATCGGTCACTGGATCGCCGACGTCGTTTCGTCGATGAACGGAGGCGACGAGGCCGATCCGGCCGTGATCGCCGAGGTCGCCGGCCAGGTGCGGGCCCTGACCGCCCGCTTCCCGATCTACGGATAAGGCGCTGAAATGAAGTGCCCCTTCTGCGGCAACGCGGACAGCCAGGTGAAGGACAGCCGCCCGTCGGACGACGGTGCTGCGATCCGTCGTCGCCGGTCCTGTCCCAACTGCAACGGGCGCTTCACGACCTTCGAGCGGGTCCAGTTGCGCGAGCTGGTGATCCTCAAGCGCAACGGGCGGCGCACGCCCTTCGACCGCGACAAGCTGGAACGGTCGCTGGCCATCGCACTGCGCAAACGCCCGATCCAACCCGAGCAGGTCGAACAGCTGGTCAGCCGCATCGTGCGTCAGCTGGAGAGTCTGGGCGAGACGGAGATCCCGTCCAGCGTCGTCGGCGACTTCATCATGAAGGCGCTGAAGGGCGTCGATGAGGTCGCCTATGTCCGCTACGCCTCCGTCTACAAGGACTTCCGGGCGACCGGTGATTTCGCCCGGTTCCTCGGCGACGAGGGCCTGGACGACGATCAGGGATCATCGAGAAGCTGATGAGACCGCGCATCACCTGGAAGGTCGCCACGTCGCTGGACGGGCGGATCGGCACGTCGACAGGCGAGAGCCAGTGGATCACGGGCTCACAGGCGCGCGAGCAGGGCCATCGGCTGCGTGCCGCCAACGACGCCGTGCTGGTTGGGGTCGAGACCGTGCTGGCGGACGATCCGCGCCTGACGGTGCGGCTGCCAGAGGGCGAGACGGGCAAGGATCCGTTGCGGGTCGTGCTGGACAGCCGGCTGAGAACGCCGTCTTTCGCGCGACTGGCCAGGTCCGGCACGCTGATCCTGACGACCCGGGAGCCGAGCCCGGTCGGTGAGGCGGAGGTCCTGAAGGTGAAGGGCGATTCCCATGGCCGCCCAACCGTCGACGCCGTGCTGGAAATCCTGTCCGGGCGCGGCGTGAAATCCCTGATGATCGAGGGCGGCGGGCGGGTGGCGGCCTGTTTCGTGACGGCGGGCGTGGTCGACGCCATCGAATGGTTCCGGGCCCCGATCCTGCTGGGCGGAGACGGCCGTCCCGGCGTCGCGGCCCTGGCTCTGGCCCGTCTTGCGCATGCGCCGAAATACCGGCGCCTTGCGGCGGAGCCCATGGGTGACGACCTGTGGGAACGCTACGAGAAAGTACTTTGATGTTTCCCGCCGTCTTATCCGAAAACCGGCGTCCACTTTGCGGGACGGCGGGCTGACATGTTCACCGGAATCATCACCGACATCGGCCGGGTCCGCTCGGTTGTCCAGACGGCGCGGGACCGTCGTTATGAGGTCGAGACGACCTGGGACGTCCCGGGCATCGACCTGGGGGCGTCCATCAGCCACGCCGGGTGTTGCCTGACCGTGGTGGAGAAGGGCGACGTCTGGTTCGCCGTCGAGGTTTCGGGCGAGACCCTGGACAGGACGACGCTGGGCGACTGGGCTGCCGGAACGCCGGTCAATCTGGAGCGGGCGACGAGGGTCGGCGACGAACTGGGCGGCCATATTGTCTCGGGTCATGTCGACGGACTTGGCACGGTCGTGGAGATCACGCCCGAGGGTGGATCGCACCGGATCGTCATCGAGGCGCCGGCGCCGCTGCACCGGTTCATTGCCGCCAAGGGCTCGATCACTGTCGACGGGGTCTCCCTGACGGTGAACAGGGTGGACGGCCGCCGCTTCGGGCTGAACATCATTCCACACACCTGGGAGGCGACGACACTCGGCACCCTCAAGGTCGGGAGCGCGGTCAATCTGGAGATCGACATGCTGGCGCGTTACCTCGCGCGGTGGCAGGAGACAGCGTGATGACCAACACCATCGTCCTGGCCCGCGACATGTTCGACAGTCCGATCAGCCCGATCGAGGATATCCTCGAGGACGCCCGCAACGGCCGTCCCTACATCCTCGTGGACGCCGAGGACCGGGAGAACGAGGGCGACATCATCATTCCGGCGCAGTTTGCGACCCCGGACCAGATCAACTTCATGATCCGTCAGGCCCGTGGGCTCGTCTGCCTGGCCCTGACCGCAGACCGCGCCAGCCAGCTGCGCCTGCCGCCGATGGCCGCCGACAACCGCGAGAGCATGAAGACCGCCTTCACCGTCTCGATCGAGGCGAAGGACGGCGTGACGACCGGCATCTCCGCTGCTGACCGGGCGCGGACGATCCAGGTCGCGACCGACCCGTCGAAGGGCATGGATGACCTCGTCTCGCCCGGCCACATCTTCCCGCTTGTGGCGCGCGACGGCGGCGTGCTGGTCCGTGCTGGCCATACCGAAGCTGCCGTCGACATCAGCCGTATGGCCGGGTTGAACCCGTCCGGCGTGATCTGCGAGATCATCAAGGACGACGGCGAGATGGCCCGTCTGCCGGACCTGATCGGCTTCGCCCAGCTGCACGGGCTCAAGATCGGCACCATCGCCGACCTGATCGCCTATCGACGCCGCACCGAGCGGTTCGTCGAGCGGATCATGGACCAGCCGTTCGAGAGCGTGCACGGAGGCCCGTTCCGCCTGATGCTGTACAGGAACACCATCGAGGGCGCCGAGCACGTCGCCCTGGTCCACGGCCGGATCGAGCCGGACAAGCCGACCCTGGTGCGGATGCATCAGGTGGACTTCGCCGCCGACCTGCTGGGTCATGTCGAGCAGCGTCAGAGCTATATTCCCGACGCCCTGAAGACGATCACCGCTCATGACGGCCCGGGCGTCGTCGTCTTCCTGCGCGATCCGACCCTGCAGGGACTGGCCGAGCGGCTGGCGGGCGTCGACAGGCCGGCGGCGCTCGATCGGTCGCTCAGAAACTACGGTGTGGGCGCGCAGATCCTGCTGGATCTGGGGGTCAAGGACATGATCGTCATGAGCTCGACGCGCCCCGAACCCGCCGCCATCGAAGGCTATGGCCTGCGCATCGTCGGCTGGCGTGACATGGACGGAGAAGACCAATCCTGAAGGATCCCCCCCGCGTTCTCATCGTCGAGGCGCGCTTCTATGACGAACTGGCCGACGCGCTTCTGGAAGGTGCGAAGGATGCGCTGCGTTCGCAGGGTGTGTCGTTTGACGTCGTCACCGTGCCGGGCGCTCTCGAGATCCCGCCGACCATCGCCCTGGCCGAGGAGGCCGGAAAATTCCCGACCGCGCCGCGCTACGACGGCTATGTCGCGCTGGGCTGCGTGATCCGGGGCGAGACCTATCATTTCGAGATCGTGTCGGATCAGTCGGCCGCCGGGATCATGTTGCTGGGCGTCCGGGGTGCCATCATCGGCAATGGCATCCTGACCGTGGAGGACGAGGACCAGGCCTGGGCCCGGGCCCGTCTGTCCGAGGGTGACAAGGGCGGCGGTGCGGCCCGCGCCTGTATGGACCTCATTGCGCTGAAGAAGCGTCTGCGCGTAGGGCTCGGGGAATGACCGAACCCCACTCCATCCAGGCCGTCCTCGCCCAGCTGGCCGAGAACGAACGCGCCCAGGCCGAACCGCAACTGACCAGCCGCCAGCGCCGCGCGCGCACTGTGGCGCGCCTGGCCGCCGTCCAGGCCCTGTATCAGATGGAACTGGCCGGGGAGGGGGTCGAGACGGTCATCACCGAGTTCTCTAACCACCGCTTCGACAGCGACATCGAGGGTGAACCCCTGGCGGAGGCTGATGAGGCCTATTTCGCCGACGTCGTGCGCGGCGTGATCAGCGACCAGAAGGACATCGACACGGCCGTGAAGGCCCGTCTGGCGGCCAACTGGCGCATGGAACGTCTGGATGCGACCCTGCGGGCCCTGCTGCGTTGCGGGGCCTGGGAGCTGATGCACAAGATCGACGTGCCCACGGAAATCGTGATCAACGAGTATGTCGAGCTGGCCAAGGCCTTCTTCGACGAGGCCGAAGCGAAATTCGTCAACGCCGCCCTCGACGGCGTGGCCCGCGACGTGCGCCCGAAGGCATAGGCGTGGCCGCCGTCGACGCCGCCGGTGAGTTCGAGACCATCCGCAAACTCTTCGCCCCCCTGGCCCATCCGGACCACGCCCGGGGCCTGACCGACGATGTGGCGGTGATGCCGACACGGCCCGGCGCGGACCTGGTCCTGACCAAGGACGCGATCGTCGAGGGCGTCCATTTCCTGCCTGACGACCCGCTGGATACGGTCGCGCAGAAGCTGCTGCGGGTGAACCTGTCGGATCTGGCGGCCAAGGGGGCCGAGCCGTTCGGCTATCTGCTGGCCTGTCACTGGTCGCCGCGCTGCGGCTGGCCGGAGCGGCAGGCCTTTGCGGCGGGGCTGGCGGCGGACCAGAAGGCGTTCGGGATCCACCTGCTGGGCGGGGATACGGTTCTGACGCCCGGTCCGGCGTCGTTTTCCGTGACCCTGCTGGGTTGGGCCCCGAAAGGCGGACCGGTCGCCCGCGACGGGGCCAGGCCGGGCCACGGCATCTATGTCACCGGGATGATCGGCGACGGCTGGCTGGGGCTGCAGGCCGCGCGTGGCCGACTGTCGCTGGAAAAGGAGCGCCTCGAAGCCCTCGCAGAACACTATCGCCGCCCCGTGCCGCGTCTGGCCTTCGGTCAGGCGGTGCAGGGGCTGGCCACGGCGATCATGGACGTTTCGGACGGGCTGATCGCCGACCTTGGCCATATCGCGGCGACCAGCGGTGTCGCGGCTTCGGTTCAACTGGAGCTGCTGCCGCGATCGGCGGCGGCGGCGGCCTGGTTTGACACCCGGATCGACGAGGAGGCAGCCCTGGTGAGCCTGGCGACCGGCGGCGACGACTATGAGCTGGTTTTGACGGCCCATCCGTCGGACGAGCCAGCGCTGAGACGCGAGGCGGACCGCCAGCACCTGCGCCTGACCCGCATCGGCACCATCTCGCATGGACGGGGCGTGACGGCGACCCATATCGGCAAGGCGGTCGAGATCGGCAAACCCGGCTGGACCCACGACTGAAACGGTCCCGACCCTGCGCTTCGCTACGGCCGGGATGACAAGGCAACGGAATCTCAACCGGTCCGCGCGATAAACGCGTCATGCGCCGCAGAGATCTCATCGCCCTCGGAACCCTGGCCCTGGCCGGAACAGCGGCCACAGCCGCTTCAGCGTCGGAGGCACCCTCGGGCGGCGGCGCACAGACACTGAATATCGCAGGGGTCGGCCTGCCGATCATCGCGGGTGGCCGGATCCGCAACTATGTCTTCGTGACCATCAGCCTGACGCTCGGCGCACACGCCACGCCGGAGCAGATGCGCGCCAAGGAACCGTATTTCCGCGATGCCCTCGTCCGCGCTGCGCACCGCACTCCGTTTGTGCTGGCCGATGACTGGACCCAGGTCGACGCCCCGGCCGTCTGCGCCATGCTCATGCGGGTCGCGCCGTCGATCTCGGGAGCCGGCTCCATCGCCAGCGCCCAGGTTGCGCTTCAGGCACCGCGTCGCCGCACGGGCGTCCGGCCGACATAGCACAAGCGCTAACGCTCGCGACGCGGTCGCCCGCTGCCTGAGCGCGAGCCCAATGCATTGCTGACAAAAGCGCTGTTGCGTCGACACGACGCAGTTGGCAAGGTTCCGCCGCAATTCCCGCGGGACGCGCTATTGCGTCCGGACTGCGCACGGGGGGACCGGAAGGCGGACAGAGGCGAATAACGCCCGCCGCGCCAAGGGTCCGCGCGCCTAATGCTTTAGGTATGGAAACGCCAATGACGAATTATCTGTGGCTAGTGATAGCCGCCGGTGCGCTGGGGGTCCTTTATGGACTGATCCAGACCGCCAGTTTGATGAAGGCCGAAACCGGCAACGACAAGATGCGGGAGATCGCAGCGGCCATTCAGGAAGGGGCCTCGGCCTATCTGAAGCGCCAGTACACCACCATCGGTATGGTCGGCGTGGTCATCCTGATCATCGCGTGGCTGCTGATCGGCCAGTACGCGGCGATCGGCTTCGTGATCGGCGCGGTCCTGTCGGGCCTGGCCGGGTTCGCCGGCATGCTGATCTCGGTCCGCGCCAACGTGCGCACGGCACACGCCGCGTCGCAGAGCCTGTCCAAGGGTCTGGACCTCGCCTTCCGCTCGGGCGCCATCACCGGCATGTTCGTGGCGGGCGGAGCCCTGCTGGGCGTCGCTGGCTACTACGGCGTGCTGACCGAGGTGCTGGGTCTTGATCCGACGGGCCGCGAGGTCATTGACGGTCTGGTCGCCCTGGGCTTCGGGGCCTCGCTGATTTCCATCTTCGCGCGTCTGGGCGGCGGCATCTTCACCAAGGGCGCCGACGTGGGCGGCGATATGGTGGGCAAGGTCGAGGCCGGCATCCCCGAGGATGATCCCCGCAACGCCGCGACCATCGCCGACAACGTCGGCGACAACGTCGGCGACTGCGCCGGCATGGCCGCCGACCTGTTCGAAACCTATGCGGTGACCACGGTCGCCACCATGGTGCTGGCCGCCATCTTCTTCCGTGATCAGCCCTATGTCGAAACCATGATGCTGTTGCCGCTGGCGATCTGCGGCATCTGCATCGTGACCTCGATAATCGGGTCGTTCTTCGTGCGTCTCGGCAAGTCCAACAACATCATGGGGGCCCTGTACCAGGGCCTGATCGTCACCGGCGTCCTGTCGATCGGCGCGGTCTATCTGGTCATCAACCAGCTGCTCCCTGACAATGCGATCGTCGTAACGACCAGTGGATTGTCCATAACGGCGATGAGTCTGTTCTGGTCGGGTCTGGTCGGTCTGGCGGTCACCGCCGCCATCGTGGTGATCACCGAATACTACACGGGCTCGAACTTCCGTCCCGTGCGGTCGGTCGCCAACGCCTCGGTCTCTGGTCACGGCACCAATGTGATCCAGGGTCTGGCGGTTTCGCTGGAGTCGACGGCCCTGCCGGCGCTGGTGATCATCGTCGGTATCGTGGCCAGCTTCCAGCTGGCCGGTCTGTTCGGCATCGCCATCGCGACCACGACCATGCTGGGTGTTGCGGGCATGATCGTGGCGCTGGACGCCTTCGGTCCCGTGACCGACAACGCCGGCGGCATCGCCGAAATGGCCGGGCTTCCAGCTGACGTCCGTCACGTCACCGACGCCCTCGACGCTGTGGGCAACACCACCAAGGCCGTGACCAAGGGCTATGCGATCGGTTCCGCGGGCCTCGGCGCGCTGGTGCTGTTCGCCGCCTACACCTCGGACCTGCAGTATTTTGCCGCCAATCCGGCGGAGTACCCGTTCTTCGCCAACATGGGCGTGGTCGCCTTCGACCTGACCAATCCCTACGTCGTCGTCGGCCTGCTGTTCGGCGGGCTGCTGCCCTTCCTGTTCGGCGGCATGTCGATGATGGCTGTGGGCCGCGCGGCCGAAGCCGTCGTCGAGGAAGTCCGTCGACAGTTCCGCGAGAACCCCGGCATCATGACCTATGAGGTCAAGCCGGAGTACGGTCGGGCCGTCGATATCCTGACCAAGGCGGCGATCCGCGAGATGATCGTGCCGTCGCTGTTGCCGGTGCTGTCGCCGATCGTCCTGTTCACCGCGATCCTGTTCATCTCGGACAAGGCCAACGCCTTCGCTTCGCTGGGCGCCATGCTGATGGGCGTGATCGTGACCGGCCTGTTCGTGGCCATCTCGATGACCTCGGGCGGCGGTGCCTGGGACAACGCCAAGAAGGTCATTGAAGAGGGCTTCACCGACAAGAACGGCGTCGTCCACGGCAAGGGATCCGAGGCGCACAAGGCCGCGGTGACCGGCGACACGGTCGGCGATCCCTACAAGGACACGTCCGGCCCGGCGGTGAACCCGATGATCAAGATCACCAACATCGTGGCCCTGCTGCTGCTGGCGGTGCTGGCGAGCGGGAACATCGGCTGATCTGCACACGTAGCTGAAACGAAAGAGGCCCCGGAGATCGCTCTCCGGGGCCTTTGTTTTTCCTTTTCCCCTTGCGGGAGAAGGTGGCTCGCGAAGCGAGACGGATGAGGGGTCACGCCGACCGTTGGTGTTGAGGGATCGGTCGCCAACTTCCGCTAGCTGCGTGACCCCTCATCCGACCGCGCCAGAACGACGGCTTCGCCGCCGTGCGCGATCTCCTACTCCCGCAAAGAGAGAAGGACGAGATCCTAGTCCGGACGGCGCTGGCCGGGGACGTCCTCGTCGGTGCGGGGCAACTGGCCGCGGCCGACGTTGCCGAGCAACTGTTCAAGGATGGTCAGCTCACGGCCGCGGGTCGGGGTCTCGCGACGCTCCATGGCGATCTGCTGGCCGTCTTCGAGGTTCAGGTTGCGGACCTCGGTGACCTTGTCGTCGGTTTCGCTGAAGGTGATGGCGGTGACGCTGCGCTGGGACACCTGGGGGCGGTTGTAGGTGTACCGCTCGGTCGTCTGGGAGATGTAGTACCAGATGTTGTCCTCGAAGGTCGAAACCGCCGAGGGCGAACCGAGCTGGGCCAGGACGGTCGACTTGGTGTCGGTACCCGTCACGATATCCTTCGGATTGATGTCGACGACCTGGAAGCCGTGGTTGCCCACGACCGGAGCGCAGGCGACCGCCAGCGGCGCGAGGGCGGCCAGAACGGCGAGACGAACGACGATCTTATTCATGGATACGGGCGCCTGGGACGAAACAAGGTCTTTGACCTAACCGGACCTGACGCCTAGTTCAACGGCGCGGCGGAAAAGGGGCCGTCTACCTGATGCTGAAGAACCTGTTCCGAACCCGATCCGCCGAGCGCATGGGACTGCCGTTGTACACGGCGGCCGTCGAACAGGCGCGCGATCCGCGATTCTACACCGCCCTGGGCGTAAACGACGAGATCGACGCCCGGTTTGAACTCTACACCCTGCACGCGCTGCTGCTCATCCTGCGCCTCCGCGACGAGACGGGAGCCGAAGCCGAACGGGGCGCGGAGGCGGCGCAGAACCTTTTCGATGTCTATGTCTCGGCGCTCGACAACGCGCTGCGGGAGCTGGGCGTGAACGATGTCAGCATGGCCAAGAAGATGCGACGGCTCGGCGAGGCCCTGTACGGGCGGATGACCGCCTATGAAACGGCGCTGCGCGCCGGTGACGCTTCTGAACTGGCCGACGGACTGGCGCGCAATGTCTATGCGGCAGAGTCCGCTGAGCGGGCCGGCGGACTGGCGGCCTATGCCCTGACAGCGCGTGGGGTGCTGGCGAAACAATCGATCGACACGGTGCTGACCGCGCCGGTCTGGCCGGAGGTCAAGGCATGAACCCGGAGCACCGTCTGCCCTTCAGCGAGGTCGTCCGCGTCAACGAGATCGGAGCCGGCCTCGAACGGCATCTGGTTCCCGACGAGGAAGCCCGGAAGCGAATCATCAAGGCGCTGGACCTAGCCTCTTTGGCCGCATTCGAGGCCGATCTGAAGATCGCGCCCGGCCGGGTCGGCTGGACCCTGACGGGTCGGGTCACCGCCACCCTGGAGCAGGTCTGCGGAATCACCCTGGACCCGTTGCCGGTCGAAATCGACGAGCGGTTCTCGGTCAGTCTGGTCGAGGCCGTCGATCCGGAGCCGGACGAGATCGAGGTCACCCTGGACGACGACGCGCCCGACGTCATCGAGGACGGCCGAATCGACCTCGGTCAGTACGCCGTCGAACAGCTGGCCCTGACGCTGGATCCCTTCCCCCGGACGCCCGGCGCGGAATTCGTCCAACCGGAAGAGCCTGCCGAAATCTCGCCTTTCGCTGTCCTGAAAGCATTCACGGCCAGGGAAGACGACGGAAAATCTTGACGTAGCGTCGGCAGCGTTTGCATCCGTTCGTCGCGGCGGTATCCTTGAGACCAGCAGAACGCGTCGCAACGTCGGCGCACCGGAGTTTCCGACCCCTTGCCAACCCCCACATCAATTTCGCTGGACGCCATGGGCGGCGACCATGGTCCGTCCGTCGTCGTCGGCGGTATCCGGGACTATATCCGACGGCATGGAGGGGAGGGGGTCACCTTCCTGCTGCACGGAGACGAGCAGGCGATCGTCGCGGAACTGGCGAAGTTCAATCTGACGTCCGAAGTCTGCGACATCCGCCACACCGAAAAAAAAATCGCGTCCGACGAAAAACCGGCACAGGCGATGCGGCGGGGCAAGGGCTCCAGCCTGTGGAACGCCATCGAAGCCGTGAAATCCGGTGAGGCCGGGGCGGTCGTTTCCGCCGGGAACACCGGCGCCCTGATGGCCATCTCCAAGCTCATCCTGCGCATGTCCGCCCCGGGGCTGGAGCGGCCCGCGATCGTCGCCAGCTGGCCGACCCTGCGGGGCGTCACTGCCGTTCTCGACGTCGGCGCCAATATCGAGAGCGACGCCGAGCAGCTGGTGGAGTTCGCCATCATGGGCGAGGCCTTCCACACCGCCGTTCATGGCGTGGCAAGGCCCACCATCGGCATCCTGAACGTCGGCTCGGAGGACATGAAGGGCCACGAGGCGGTGCGCGAGGCTGCGCGGATCCTGCGCGAGGGCGGTCTGGGTCTGAACTACCACGGCTTCGTCGAGGGCGACGACATCGCCAAGGGCACTGTGGACGTGGTCGTCACCGACGGCTTCACCGGCAACATCGCCCTGAAGACCGCCGAGGGAGTGGCGCGGTTCATCTCGACCCTGCTCAAGGAAGCGCTGACGTCCAGCCTGCAGGCCAAGGTGGGGGCCCTGATCGCCATGCCGGCGTTGAAGGCCATGGGCCAGAAGATCGATCCCAGCGCCATCAACGGCGGCCCCCTGCTGGGGTTGAACGGCATCGTGGTGAAGAGCCATGGCGGTGCCGACGCCAAGGGTTTCGGCAACGCCATCCGCATCGCTGTCGATCTGGCCCGCAGTGACTATATGCAGACCGTCGGCGCCAACCTGGGTCGCCTGGACGACGTCATGCACGCCCCCGCGGCCCCCCAGGCACAGTCCCAAGAGAGCGTTTCGTGAGCGTTACCCGCAGTGCCGTAACCGGCGTCGGCTCCTATCTGCCGGAACAGGTTGTAACCAACGCCGACCTGGCAGAGTTCGTCGACACGTCCGACGAATGGATCATCGAACGCACCGGCATCCGCCAGCGTCACAGGGCGCGCGACGACCAGCCGACCAGCGATCTCGCGGCCGAGGCGGCCCGTCGGGCGCTCGCCGACGCGGGCAGGACCGCCGCCGATGTCGACATGATCATCGTCGCCACCACGACGCCGGACATGACCTTCCCGGCCACCGCCTCGATCGTCCAGCGCAAGATCGGCGCGCCCGTCTGTATCGCCTTCGACGTCCAGGCTGTCTGTTCCGGCTTCGTCTATGCCCTGAGCGTCGCCGACGGCTTCGTGGCGCGGGGCCTGGCCAGATGCGCCCTGGTCATCGGTGCCGAGGAGATGACCCGGCTGATGGACTGGACCGATCGGACGACCTGCGTCCTGTTCGGCGACGGGGCGGGTGCCGTCGTGGTCGAGCCGCGCGAAGGCCAGGGGACCTCTGCCGATCAGGGCCTGCTCGGCTTCGCCCTGCGCTCGGACGGCACCAAGACCGATCTGCTCTATGTCGACGGGGGCCCCTCCAGCACGGGGACGGTGGGTCATCTGCGAATGGCGGGCAATCAGGTGTTCCGTCACGCCGTGGTGAACATCGCCGAAGCCATCACGGCCGCCTGCGCCGCCTCCAGCATCACCGTGCCCGAGGTCGACTGGTTCGTCCCGCATCAGGCCAACCAGCGAATCATCAAGGGTGTCGGCGACCGGCTGGGCCTGGACGAGCAAAAGGTGATCTCCACGGTCGCCATACACGCCAACACCTCGGCCGCCTCGATCCCGCTGGCGCTTGACGCCGCCATTCGGGACGGTCGGATCAAGAAAGGCGATCTGGTGCTTCTGGAGGCCATGGGCGGCGGTCTGACCTGGGGCGCGTGCGCCTTCCGGCTGTGACCCAAGGCGGCAGCGGCCACGGTTGGCTTTGACTTCGCCCGCTTTTCGCCTTCTATGGTATGTCAGGATCAGAGGGGACGAACCTTGGGCGAACTGCAAACCTTGACCCGCGCAGACCTGTGCGAGGCGGTCCACGAAGAGGTCGGCCTGTCGCGACAGGAATGCTCGAACATGGTCGAGCGGACTCTGGAGCTCATCGTCGAGAGCCTCGAGAACGGCGAGACGGTCAAGCTGTCGGGATTCGGCGTCTTCCAGGTGCGCGAGAAACGGGCCCGCATGGGCCGAAACCCGAAGACAGGCGAGCCGGCCGCGATCAACCCGCGCCGCGTCATCAGTTTCCGCGCTTCCCAGATCATGAAATTCCGCGTCCACAGCGCAGGCACCGGCGCCTGATGGCCAAGGGGCCCGACGCCTTCCGGACCATTTCGGAGGCCGCCGAGGCTGTTGGCGCGCCACAGCATGTGCTGCGGTTCTGGGAGACCAAGTTTCCGTTCGTCGCCCCGGTGAAGCGCGCGGGCGGTCGGCGGTTCTACAGGCCTCAGGACATCGTGGTGCTGAAGGCCATCCGCCGGCTGCTGCACGACGAGGGCCTGACCATCAAGGGTGTGCAGCGACTGCACAAGGAACAGGGGCTGGCCCGTATGGCCGCCTATGGCGATCCCGATGCCGGTTTCAGCATGGACGCGGCCCCCGCACCGACCGGGAAACCGACTGCGCCGTCATCCGGGCGTTCCGAGAGCGAACTGCGGGCGATCCTGGCCGATCTGGAGGCTGCCCGCACCCGCCTCGACGCCGTTCTCGCGGGCTGAAACCGGCCATCGAACGCCGGGTGCGTTTTCTCGTTTGCGGCGACGCGAACCCCCCGCTATAGGACCGGCCTCTCGGAGCGTGGCGCAGCCTGGTAGCGCACTTGACTGGGGGTCAAGGGGTCGCAGGTTCGAATCCTGTCGCTCCGACCATCTTCCTCTTCAGGAAAATGAGTCGGCTAGAGGGGTCGCTTTCGGGCGGCCCCTTTTGCATTGTTCAGGGCGCTACCGTTCGCCGCGCGGCGGCTCTCTGCTTGAGCGCGTTCGGAGCGTGACGTCTACCGCTTCTTGAGGAACGGCTTCCCCTCGGCCCATGACATCAGCGGCAACAGGGGGAAACCCCACAGGGTTCCGGCCAGCCCATAGAACAGCAGGGTCGCGACCGGATGATCGGGCACATGGGCACCGACGGCGATGACCAGCCAGACGTAAAAGCCCAGGAAGACAAGGATGCCGACCGAGGCGACCGCACGGCGCGCTCTCAGCCCCATCAGCGGGTGTTCCGGAACAGGTAGTAGGTGATGAGGCCGAGGATCGATCCGCCGCCTGACCAAAGGGTCCAGCCGAACTCGTCCATGGTCGAGGCCCCGAACACCCGCACGGCGAGGAACCAGCCGCAGGCCGCCCCGGTGAAGGCCACAAGCGAGGCGGCGAACAGCCCCCGTCGCCCGGTCAGGAGATCGGCGATCCAGGCCAGCACAAAGGCCCCCACGATGGCGATCACGATATCGGCGTATTCCAGCACACGGCCTCCAGGCAGGTCGGGTTGCGACCTTGCGTCATGACTTCGGACTTTGATCTCGCCACGATCGAAGTGCATACCGCCCCGGTCGTCACGAAAGGCGACAGTGTATCCGTTGGAGCGTCGGGCGTCGAATGAGCCGTTTCGGAAATCGGGACCAGTCGAAAACCGTCGCCATCTGGCTGTTCGTCTGCGCCGCCATGGTGTTCGCCATGGTGGTCATCGGGGGGATCACCAGGCTGACGGGATCGGGCCTTTCGATCACCGAATGGAAGCCGATCATGGGTGCCGTGCCGCCGATGACCGCCGCCGACTGGGCCGACGCGTTCGAGAAATACAAGGCGATCCCGCAATACGTCCAGGTCAACGCCGGCATGAGCCTGTCGGAATTCCAGGGCATCTTCTGGTGGGAATGGCTGCACCGGTTGTTCGGACGGCTGATCGGCCTGGTGTTCGCCCTGCCGTTCTTTGCCTTCCTGGCCTTCCGCCTCCTGTCCGAGCGGTCGTTCCTGGGGCGTCTGGCGATCCCGACCCGCCTGATCTGGCGCTGCGCCGTCCTGCTGGCGCTGGGCGGGCTTCAGGGGGTGATCGGCTGGTGGATGGTGTCCTCGGGCCTGTCCGAACGGGTCGATGTCGCACCCGAGCGGCTGGCGACCCACCTGGGACTGGCCCTGGTGATTTTCGCCGGCCTGATCTGGACGGGGCTGGAAGCCTGGGCCGGCGAGGAGCATTCGCGTTCGCCCGCGGGCTGGAGCAGGGGTGCCGCGATCCTGCTCGGCGCGGTCTTCGTCCAGTGCCTGCTCGGCGGGCTCGTCGCCGGGGCCAAGGCCGGCTTCATCTATACCGACTGGCCATTGATGAACGGCGCCATCCTTGCGCCCGTCGACTGGGGTCTGGGCGGGCTCACCTTCCTGCACGACCACGCCCTGGTCCAGTTCAATCACCGGATCTTCGCCTATGGCCTGCTGATCGCCGGGACGATCTACGCCGTCCAGGCGTGGCGCTGGCGGCTGGCCGAGGGACTGGGCGTTTCGGCCTTCGTCCTGGCCGGCGCACTGTGGCTGCAGGCGGCTCTGGGGATCGTGACCCTGATCCACGCCGTACCGATGTGGCTGGGGGGACTGCATCAGGCCGGGGCGGCGATCGTCCTGGCCCTTGCGACGGCCAATCTGTGGCTCGTCCGGCGCTCCCAACCCCGGCTTTTCATGTCCGGACCGCGCCTCTAGGCACCCGAAATGTGCGGTATTTTAATACCGTTACAAGAAAAACGTGACAGAACAGTATGTTAGTAGATATCAGGCACCGAAACCGGCATTGACGCCTGTGGACGTTTCCCCTACTAGCGCGCCTTCGCTCGCTTCGGCCCGTCCGGAGCGACCCCGTTTCGCCTCCTGTTCAGGAACCACCTCATGCTGAAGAGCACCACGGCTGCCTTGAAGCCGTCCGAGGTCACGAGAAAGTGGATCCACATCGACGCTGAAGGCGTCGTCGTGGGCCGTCTCGCGACCTTCATCGCCATGCGCCTGCGTGGCAAGCACCTGCCGACCTACACCCCCCACGTGGACTCGGGCGACTATGTCGTCGTGACCAACGTCGACAAGGTCGTGTTCACCGGCAAGAAGCTGACCGACAAGGTCTACTATCGCCACACCGGCCACCCGGGCGGCGTCAAGTCGACGACCCCGCAGAAGGTCCTGAACGGCCGCTTCCCCGAGCGCGTGCTCGAGAAGGCCGTTGAGCGCATGATGCCCAAGGAAAGCCCGCTGGCGCGTGGTCAGATGACCCACCTGCGCCTGTTCGCCGGCTCCGCTCACGAGCACGACGCCCAGCAGCCCGAGACCATCGACTTCGCCGGCCGTTCGGCCAAGAACACCCGGAGCATCTGAGCATGACCGACGTCACTGAAGACACGGCTGGCCAAGAAAAGATGGGCGGCTTCGACGCCCTGAAGGGTCTCGCAACCTCGGACAACGGCTACGACAACTCGGCTCCGGTCTATGTCCGCAAGGTCGACGCCCAGGGCCGCGCCTATTCGACCGGCAAGCGCAAGAACGCCATCGCCCGCGTCTGGGTCATGCCCGGCACCGGCCAGTTCACCGTCAACGGCAAGGACCAGCTGCAGTATTTCGCCCGCGAAATCCTGCGCATGATGATCGCCCAGCCGCTGGTCGTCTGCGGTCGCGAGACCGAGTTCGACGTCGTCTGCACGGTCGAGGGTTCGGGCCTGTCCGGCCAGGCCGGCGCCATCCGCCACGGCCTGTCGCACGCCCTGACCCACTATGAGCCGGCCCTGCGCCCGGTCCTGAAGCCGCACGGCTTCCTGACCCGCGACAGCCGCGTCGTCGAGCGCAAGAAATACGGCCGCGCCAAGGCCCGCCGTTCGTTCCAGTTCTCGAAGCGCTAGGCCGCTTCACTACGCTATGGATTGGGGCGCTTCGGGACACCGGAGCGCCCTTTTTCTTTGCGCCATTCGGGTGACACCGCCTTTTTTGCCGTACGATTGTAAGGTCGGTCCGGCAGCGGCGTCTAACTGATGGAATGACCCCGCACGACGAACGATTCAAAAGCTGGATGAAGGATCACCTTGCGGTGCTCCACCGGGTCAGTCGCGCCTTCGCTGAACCGGCCGATCAACACGATCTCCTGCAAGAGCTCATGATAACCGTGTGGAAAGCTGCGCCGTCGTTCCGCGGCGACAGCGCGCCCGCAACCTTCATTTACCGGGTCGCCCACAACCGCGCCATCAGCTGGCGACGTCGTGAGTTCGGACGGATCCGCGGCGCGGCCTCCATTGAGCAGGACTGGCCGTTGTTGAACGTCGGATCAGAAGGTGCCGACGATGCCGTAGTGCTGGATCGACTTTATGCGGTCATCCGGATGCTGGGCACTCTGGATCGCTCTCTCGTCCTGCTCTCGCTGGAGGGCGCAAGCTACCGCGACATGTCTCGCCTGCATGGGCTTTCAGAAACAAACGTCGGCGTGCGGCTGAACCGCGCGCGGGCATGGATCGCGGCCCAGATGGAGGCGTACGGCGATGGACTTTGACCGGCTGGAGCGCGTCTGGCGCTCGAATGCAAATTCACCGAACGCGGCTTCGGCCGCTCAACTGATGGAGGAAGCCATGGATGCCCTGAAGCGCAAGCGGCGGGATTTCGAAATGTTCACCGGGCTGATTGGAGTGGCGCTGTTCATCTGGACGGCGAAGGTGATCTGGGACGGGGTGACCGGCCAGTTTCCCTTTGATCCGGGCGTGGAATGGGGCCTTTTCCTGCTGCTCGCCTTGCCCTGGATCGCACTCTTCACCGTCCGGCGCGCGTACAATAAACATCTGCATGCATATCCAGACCCGTATGCGTCCGCGCCGGATACCCTGCGTGCCTTGATGGATGAAAACGACACCGCGCGTCAGCGAGTATGGCTGATCGGCTTGTTCATGGGAGCCATGGTCGGCGGCGTCGCCCTGGTGCTGTGGCAGTTGCTTGGGGTGGGCAAGATGTCCTCTCAGGACGTGATGCAAGGCTCGGTGCTGTTCGGCGGGCTCCTTGTAGTGGTCGGGATCGGGACGGCGGCCGACTATGCCTTCAGGCTGAGGCCGGAAGGTCGGCGACTGCGACAACTCCTTCGTGAGTATGACGAGCAGTAGCCGTTTCCGCGCCGCGCCCCTCCGACCTTTTCATGCGCCGGCAGGGGGCTTAGGACGGTGGCATGCATACCCTCTTCATCGACGGCGAGGCCGGGACCACGGGGCTGGAGATCCGTCAGCGGCTGGATGGCCGCGCGGACCTGGAGTTCATCTCCCTGACCGGCGACCGTCGCAAGGACCCGGCCGCGCGCGCCGGGGCGCTGAACGCCGCCGACGCTGTGATCCTGTGCCTGCCGGACGAGGCGGCGAAAGAAGCGGTGGCCATGATCGAGAACCCGGACGTGCGGGTCATCGACGCGTCCACCGCCTTCCGCACCGCCACCGGCTGGACCTATGGCTTCGCCGAGATGGATGCGGTCCAGCGCGGCGAGATCATCGGCTCGCGCCGGGTCTCGAACCCCGGCTGCTATCCCACCGGCTTCATCGGCCTGATGCGGCCACTGGTGAAGGCCGGGCTGGTGCCCGCCGACTGGCCGGTGACGGTCAACGCCGTCAGTGGCTACTCCGGGGGAGGGAAGTCCATGATTGCCGAATTTGAACAAGACGGCGGCGCGCCGGCCCATCGCGCCTATGGCCTGTCGCTCCAGCACAAACATGTGCCGGAGATGACCAAACACTCGGGCCTGAAGCACGACGTCCTGTTCACGCCCGCCGTCGGTGCCTTTCGCCAGGGCATGCTGGTCGAGGTCCCGCTGCAACTCGCGGCCCTGCCGGAGACGCCGTCGATCGACCGTCTGCACGGTGCCCTGGTCGAGGCCTATGACGGCTGCCGCTTCGTCGAGGTGGCGGGGCTGGACGAGACCGCAGCCATGACCGGTCTGGATCCCGAGGGGTTGAATACCAGCAACAGCATGCGTCTGCACGTGTTCGGGAACCGGGATGGATCGCAGGCGCGTCTGGTCGCCCTGCTGGACAACCTCGGCAAGGGTGCGTCGGGCGCGGCAGTGCAGAACCTGAACCTGATGCTGGGTCTGGACGAGGCGACGGGGCTTACTTGATCCGAGCATCCCCGCGAAGGCGGGGACCCAGACTTTCGCCTCGCCACCGGCTTCGCGATTGTCCGATGGTTGGTTCAGCCAGCGTTCGCACGGTTCAAACCTGGGTCCCCGCCTTCGCGGGGATGCTCGGGGTTTTCAGGCTGGATACTTGAAACCCTCTACGTCTTCACGACGTATGTAACACCATGACCCATGCCCTCACGACCTCCCGCCGGACCCTGTTGCTCGGTGCCGCCGCGACCGCCCTGGCGTCCTGCACCTCGGGCGAGGCCGATGCCTCGGTGGCGCAGTACGCCAACTCGCCGTTACGCCGGGTGACCGACGCCCAATGGCGCCAGCGCCTGCCGGGCCTCAGCTATGATGTCCTGCGTCACGAGGCGACCGAGCGGCCGTTCACCAGCCCGCTGAATGACGAACACCGCGCGGGGACCTTCGTCTGCCGGGGCTGCGATCTGCCGTTGTTTGCGTCGCGGACCAAGTTTGACAGCGGCACCGGCTGGCCGAGCTTCTACGACTACATCCCGGGCTCGCTGGGCATGAAGCAGGATTTCGCCATCGGCATTCCCCGCACCGAATACCATTGCGCCCGTTGCCTGGGGCATCAGGGCCATGTGTTCGACGACGGTCCGCGTCCGACCGGCAAACGCTACTGCAACAACGGCGTCGCCCTGACCTTCCGCCCGGCATGAACCTTGGTTAGCTTGGCTGCCTGACTCAAGGAGGGCGGAATGCTGGAATGGGTGTTGGCGGGTGCCATCGGGGTAGCGCAGCCGCGACAGGAACTCCCGGATCTGGAAGTGCTCAAGACTTGCGTCGCCCATGTTCTGGCCGTCGATACGGCGGTCGAGGAGGGACATTGGGCGTCCGTCCCCGGAGCAGAGCTGCCCCGGCCCGGGTCCTGGTGGCGGACAAGCAGTTTCATTCTGTTATTTGACGCCCTCGCCAAGGCGGCTGAGCGGGAGGGGGTCGACGTGGCCAGCCTCAGGCTCGGTATCGAGGCGAAGGCGGCGGCGGCCCCCCTGGCGCAGTCGGCCGAGGACGTCGCCATGGCGTTGAAGCGCGAGAGCGACTGTTTCCGCCTGCTGGACGTCGAGGAGCCAGAGGACTAGGCGCGTCGTGCCTTGAGCGCAGACTCGGCCGTCACCCCGAACCAGACGGCGGCGATGATGACCAGCAGGCCATAGTCGATGCCGGGCCAGAAGACCGGCACGGCGGCGCACAGGATCACCACCATCGGGAACAGGCCCGCCCAGGCAGCCGTGCCGGGGCTGTCGGAATGGATCATCGGCGGTCGGGCCGGGCTCTTCATGGTCCGCATCAGGATGGGGTTCAGCAGCACGAAGCCGCCCGAACAGATCACGGCCAGAAGCAGGTTCCGAAGCAGCGCGCCCGCGCCATAGACGCTGGCCGTCAGGGTGACGAGCAGCAGGGCGATGCCGGTGGTGAGCGCGAGCAGCAAGTTCGGCTCCAGACGCTTCAACTCTTCACCTTCACATAGGATCCCGGCGCGGGTTCGATCGGCGCAAGCGGGCCGGTCTTCGGATCGCGGGCGGGGATCCAGTCGCCGGATTTCCCATGCAGCCACTCGGCCCAGTGGTTCCACCAACTGCCCGGATGCTCGACCGCCGCGGCCTGCCATTCGGCGAGCGAGCCGGGCAGGGCGTCGTTGGTCCAGTGCTGGTATTTGTTGGCGCTCGGCGGATTGATGACCCCGGCGATATGGCCGGAACCCGCGAGGGTGAGGGTGACTGCGGCGTTCGAGAAGGCCCTGGCCGAGCGATAGACCGAGTTCATCGGCGCGATATGGTCCTCGCGACTGGCCTGGAAGTAGAGCGGGATCGTCACCTTCGACAGATCGACCTTGATCCCGCCGATCTCGAACTCGCCGCGTGACAGCTTGTTCTGGCCGTACATGGAGCGGAGGTAGTCCATGTGCAGCTTCTTCGGCATGCGGGTCTGGTCGGCGTTCCAGAACAGCAGGTCGAAGGCCGCGGGCGACTTGCCCATCAGATAGTTGGACACGAAGAACGACCAGATCAGGTCGTTGGCGCGCAGGGCGTTGAACGTCTCGGCCATGGCCGCGCCGGGCAGGACGCCGCCCGCCGCGTCCATCTGCTGCTCGACCTCGTTCAGCCAGTGTTCGTCGGTGAACAGCAGCAGGTCGCCGGCTTCCGCGAAATCATGCTGGGCGGCGAAGAAGGTGGTGGCGGCGACGCGGCGGTCTTTTTTTGCGGCCATATGGGCCAGGGCCGCCCCCATCAGGGTCCCGCCGATACAGTAGCCGACGGTGTTCACCGTCTCCGATCCCGTCTGCTCCAGCGTCTTCTCGACCGCGCGATAGATACCCTTGTCCAGATATTCGTCGAAGCCGAACCCGGCCTTGTCCTTGTCCGGGTTGACCCAGGAGCAGACGAAGACGGTGAAGCCCTGGGCCGACAGCCAGCGGATCAGCGAGTTCTCCGGCTGCAGGTCCATGATGTAGAATTTGTTGATCCACGGCGGGAAGATCAGCAGCGGGACGGCGTGCTGTTTCTCCGTCGCTGCGTCGAACTGGATCAGCTCGAACAGTTCGTCGCGCCAGACGACCTGACCCGGCGCGGTGGCGACGTTCTCGCCGACGACGAACTTGCCGTAGTCGGCCTGGCTGATCTTCAGCTTGCCCATGCCGCGCTCGAGGTCGGCGGCGAAATTCTGCATCCCCTTCACCAGCGATTCGCCGTTGGTGTCGGCCATGGCTTTCAGCGCGGCGGGGTTGGAAGCGAGGAAATTCGACGGCGAGAAGGCGTCGGTCAGCAGTTTGGTGAAGAATTCGGCCCGCCGCTTGGTGCGCGGATCGACGTCCTCGACCGACGAGACCAGCCCGTTCATCCAGTCCGAGGTGACCAGATAGGATTGGCGCATGACGTCGAACATCGGGTTCTCGGACCAGGCAGGGTCCTTGAACCGCTTGTCTTTGGACGGGGCCGGAGGCTCCTCACCCGAGACCCGACGGGTCGTCGACGCCCACAGGTCCATGTAGCGGTTGAACAGGTCGGCCTGGGCGGCGAACAGTTTGTCGGGACGCGAGGCGAGGCTGGTCATCACCGAGTTCATCGCCGGGCCGACGTTGAACGGATCAGGCGACAGGGCGGTGGGACGATCAGCCTGCGACAGGGCGGCCTCGGCGATCGCGGACTGGGCCGTCATCGCCGCCCTGGCCAGGTTCAGCGACAGGGCCTCCAGCATCTGGCGCTGGTCGGCGCCCGGGAAGGCGAAGGGGTTGTCGGCGGCAGGCGGGATCGCCCCGGGCGAGGGCGCGGCGGGCGTCGGCTCCGCCGCGGGTGGGGCTTCCGCCTTTGTCGCCGGCTTCTTCGCACGCGGCGCACGCGGCTTTGCAGAGGTCGGGCGCCCGGACTTGCGGGGGGCCTTGGCAGCCGCCAGCGGTTCGGGCGGTTTCGTCGGTGTCTTGGCCATGAGGTCCTCCGCGCGGTCCCGTTATGACGCCGGACGTATGCTCCGCCCTTCCGCCTGTCATGATCATGGCTTAGACCGGACCCGAAATGAACGCGCATCAGGCGAAAAAGATATTCGGCGGTCTGGCGATCCCCGTGGCCGCCGTGGCGCTGAGCGGATGCGCCGGCGCGTTCAACCCCGAGACCGACACCGCATCGCCGATTGCGCCCCGGGTGCAGGCCCTGGTGGACGCCAATCGCACCTATCCTCGCTGGGAGGATTTCCCGCGCTCGAGCGAGCTCCTGCCGGAGCCGGTCGAGGTGGCGTCGCGGGTGAACACTCTGCTGGGCAACGGCACGGATCTGGCCGCCGAGGCCGCGCGCATCGACTGGCAGACGGGCGACCCGGTCGCCTTCGCCGCCGAGGTCAACAGCCGTATCGACGCCCGGGCCATCGCCCCCGTCACGGCCGAGACCCAGGCCGAGGTCGAGGCCTTCGCCGCCCGCACGCGCCAGCGTGGCGCAGCCCCGCCGCCCGTTGATCGGGGCCCGGCGCCCCGCTGATTTCGTCCCTATCGCCCGGTCGAGAGAATCCGGGGATCATCTCTCCTCAGGAGTCTTTCGACATGGCTGACACGGCCCCCTTCGCCTCGACCCTCGCTGCCGACGCCGCCATGGTCACGGAACTGGCCGCGATCGCGTCCTGGGCCCAGATCGGCCGGGGCGACGAGAAGCACGCCGACCAGCTGGCGGTCGACGCCATGCGCACGGCGCTCAACAGCCTCGACATCGACGGCAAGATCGTCATCGGCGAGGGCGAGCGCGATGAGGCCCCGATGCTCTACATCGGCGAGAAGGTCGGAACCGGCAAAGGCCCGGCCATCGACATTGCGCTGGACCCGCTGGAAGGCACCACCCTGACGGCCAAGGCGATGGCCAACGCCCTGACGGTGCTGTCGATGTCAGCGGGTGGCGGCATGCTGCATGCGCCTGACACCTATATGGACAAGATCGCCATCGGGCCGGGCTATGCGCCGGGCACCGTCGATCTGGACATGAAGCCGGGCGACAACGTCCGTTCGCTGGCCTCGGCCAAGGGCGTGCGGCCCGAAGACATCACCGTCTGCGTCATGGATCGTCCGCGCCACGAAGCCCTGATCGCCGCCCTGCGCGAGGTCGGTGCCCGCGTCATGCTGATCACTGACGGTGACGTCGCCGGCGTGATCCACACGGCCGAGCCGGAGACCGGTATCGACCTTTATCTGGGTTCGGGCGGGGCGCCGGAGGGCGTTCTGGCGGCCTCTGCGCTGAAATGCGTGGGCGGGCACTTCCAGGGCCGTCTGCTGTTCCGCAATGACGACGAGCGCGCCCGCGCCCAGCGCACCGGCGTCACCGACTTTGATCGCAAATACGACCTGCACGAACTGGTGTCGAAGGACGCAGTCTTCGCCGCCACGGGCGTGACCAAGGGTGCCATGCTGGACGGCGTCCAGATGGGCAATGGCTTCGTCACCACCCATACGCTGGTGATGGACTCCTCGACCCGCACCGTGCGGCGCATCCGCACCACGCGTCCCCTCTGATGGCCGACGGAGCCCCGGCCACCGGCCCTCTTCAGGAAGGATGGGCACCGGGGTTCCTTGACGTTTCGCGCTCGCTGTCGGGCCGCGCCTGGCGGCAAAGACCGGCCGAGGCTTCGGTCATCCGCGCCCATATTCAGGGACTGGGCCTGACCGAGCCGCTGGCGCGGGCGCTGGCGGCGCGCGGCGTGGCAGCAGACCAGGGCGCAGACTTCCTCGAGCCGACGCTGAAGCGGCTGTTTCCCGACCCCTCGTCCTTCATGGACATGGACGCTGCGGCTGAGGCCATCGTTTCGGCCATGCAGGGGGGCGAGAGCCTCCACGTCTTTGCCGACTACGACGTCGACGGCGCATCGAGCGCGGCCCTGCTGGTGCGCTGGTTCCGATCGTTAGGGGCGGACCTGCCCATCTATGTGCCTGACCGCCTGACCGAGGGCTATGGCCCCAGCCCGCTGGCGTTCGACCGGCTGAAGGCCTCGGGCGCGGATCTGGTCATCACCGTGGACTGCGGCGCGGCGGCCAACGAAGCCATCGCCCATGCCTGCGGGATCGGGCTGAAGGTCGTGGTCATCGACCACCACATGATGCGGGAGGAACCGCCGCAGTGTCTGGCGGTCGTCAATCCCAACCGGCCCGGCGACACGTCGGGTCAGGGCAATCTGGCGGCGGCCGGCGTGGTCTTCGTCCTGCTGGCCGCCCTGAACCGCGAGGCGCGCAGGCGCGGCCTGTTCGCCGACCGGGCCGAACCCGACATCCGCCAGTGGCTCGATCTCGCCGCCCTGGGTGCCATCTGCGACGTCACCGGCCTGACGGGGTTCAACCGGGCCCTGACCAGCCTCGGCCTGAAGGTCATGTCCCACTGGAGCAATCCGGGGCTGAAGGCCCTGCTGGCCGTCGCCGGCGCCGAGCCCGGCCCGGCCAAATCGAATCATGCCGGCTTCATCCTCGGACCCCGCATCAATGCCGGCGGCCGGATCGGCCGGGCGGATCTCGGCGCCCGCCTGCTGTCCACCGATGATCCGCTGGAAGCAAAGGCCCTGGCCGAAGAACTGGATGCCCTCAACATCGCCCGCCGCGAGGTCGAGCGCGAAGTCACCGAAACCGCCACCCGCCGCGTCGAGGCGACCGGCCAACATGCGGATGGGTCCGCCGTCGTGGTCGTCTCCGGCGAGGACTGGCACCCCGGTGTTGTGGGCATCGTCGCCGGCCGGTTACGCGAGCGCTGGAGAAAGCCCGTCATCGTCATCGGCGTGGATGCCGTCGGCAAGGTCGGCAAGGGCTCGGGCCGATCACAGCCCGGCATGAACCTGGGCCGGGCGGTCCAGACAGCCTGGCGCGAAGGTCTGCTGCTGGCCGGGGGAGGGCACGCCATGGCGGCCGGCCTGACCGTGCGCCCCGACGGCATCGACGCCCTGAGGGATTTCCTCAACGCGGCCATGGCCGGTGAGCAGGGCGATGCGGAAGCCCTGGACCGGGTCGAGGTCGACGCCCTGATCGAGCCCGGCGCGGCGTCTCGCGCCCTGTTCGAGGATTTCGAACGGCTCGCCCCCTTCGGTCCGGCCAACCCTGAGCCCCTGTTCGCCCTTCATGGCGTCCAGGCCCGCGAGCCGGTCCAGATGAACGGCGGCCATGTGCGTTGCCGCCTCGTCGGCGCCGACGGAGCTTCGGTGAAGGCCATCGCCTGGCGATGCGCTGACCTGCCGACCGGCCGCGCTCTGTTGGCGGGGCAGGGCGGTCTCAGCGTCGTGGGTCGTCTGAAGGCGGACGACTGGAACGGCCGCAAGGGTGTGCAGTTCGAGATCGAGGACGTCGCCGATCCGCGGATGGCCGCCCGATAGATCGGGCTCGTCCCCGGGTCGGCGTCGCTTCGCTCCTGGCCCGAGGATGACGATGTCATAAGGTGCTTGCGCCCCCCGAGAGGGTTGGCTATATCGCCGCTTCCCCGCGCAGCGGTCCCTTCGTCTATCGGTTAGGACGTCAGGTTTTCAACCTGAAAAGAGGGGTTCGACTCCCCTAGGGACTGCCACGCGGGGCTTTCCACTCATCGTAATTCGCAGACCGCAGTCGCCCCTGCGATGCCCAGGATCGTGCGTTCGGGGGCTGTCCCCGGCGCGCGCCAGCGCGCGTTCGAAGCACCGTCCCCATCCGACGCGGTTGAAACCGGCGTTTTTCGATTTTCCCGTGTTCACAGAACCGTGTTAAATGCGCTCGTTCGCAGGGAGTGTGCGGACGGGGGGCTTGAAGTGTCTGACTACGAGGAGCTGGACGCGCCGGACACGGTCCGGATCGCCGGCCGGGTAAAATGGTTCGATGCGGGCAAGGGCTACGGCTTCATCGTGCCCGATGACCCCGGTCAGACTGAGGCCAGGGATGTCCTGCTGCACATCAGCAGCCTGCGCGACGGCGGATGGGACTCCGCCGGCGAGGGCGCGGCCATCGAATGCGACTGCGCCCGACGCCCCAAGGGTTGGCAGGTTGTTCAGGTTCATGAGCTCGGCGAAGGAGAACCCGAGGTCCCCGTTCGAGGGTCTGGCTATGAGGGGCTGAGGGCCGATGCGCGGTCGATCCGCGAGCCGATCATTGCCGAGGCCTCCGGCGTGCTCGAGCCCGCGACAGTGAAATGGTTCAATCGCACCAAGGGCTACGGTTTCGTGGTGCGCGCAACCGATCCCGGGGATATCTTCGTCCACATCGAGACTCTGCGTCGCTGCGGACTGGACGATCTGGTCCCCGGCGAAACGGTCGCGGTGCGGTTCGCCGAAGGTCCCAAGGGACTGGTGGTCGCGGAAATCAGACCGGGCGACTGACTGGTCGCCCCGAAAGGGCGGTCATGCTGTCGAGACGTCTTCTCATTGTCGGGACCCTGGCCCTCGGCCTGGCCCTGTCCGCCTGCGCCCGATCCTCCGCGCCGGTCGATGAAGCAGGCAATCCGCTCGAGGAACTGAAGATCGTCACGACCTCGGGCGAGCATATGTTCTGGGTCGAGATCGCCGACGACGAGCCGGAACGGGCACGTGGCCTGATGTTCCGTCCGCCGCTCGCCGACGACCGCGGTATGCTGTTCGAATTCCCCGATTCCGCCGAACGATCCTTCTGGATGCGCAATACGCCCAGTTCGCTGGACATTCTTTACATCGACCCGACGGGGTCGATCGTTTCCATCGCTCACCACACCACGCCCTATTCGGAATCCCCGATCCCCTCGAACGGTGTTGCCAACGGGGTGCTGGAACTCCGGGCCGGCCGGGCGGAAGAGATCGGCGCCAAGGCCGGCGACAAGGTCGTTCACCCCTTCTTCCGCCCCTGAGGTCATTCTTGCGTTGCACCACGGCGCGGTTGCTGGCAGACCCCTCCGCCGGAGTGTAGCGCAGCCTGGTAGCGCATCTGGTTTGGGACCAGAGGGTCGGAGGTTCGAATCCTCTCACTCCGACCATTGTCTTGAGTGGCTACCGCTCGATACGCGGCGTCTCGCTACTTGAGCCAGGGGTATTGTTGGCGGCTACCGCTCGCGGCGCGGGCGCTCGCTGCTGGAGCCGCGGGATCTCCCGCTAGCCTGAGTTTCTGCCATGCTGGCCCGCATCTATCGCCCCGCAAAGACCGCCATGCAGTCGGGCAAGGCCAAGTCGAAGGACTGGCGGCTGGACTTCGAACCGGCGTCGGCGCGCACCATCGATCCGCTGATGGGCTGGACCAGTTCTTCCGACATGAACGGCCAGGTGCGGCTGACCTTCGAGACGAAAGAAGACGCCGTCGCCTATGCCGAGCGTCACGGCATCCCGTTCCGCCTGCAAGAGCCGCAGGAGCCGCCGGTGATTCTGAAGGCCTATGCTGACAACTTCGCCACCGCCCGCAAACAGCCCTGGACGCATTGAGCGGGCGGCTACCGCTGGCACCACGGGCGCTCGCGGCCTGAGCCGCATTCTTTTTGGCTATCGTTCAGGACGCGGTCCTTCGCTACTTGAGCCGCATTCTTTTTGGCTATCGCTCGCGGCGCGGTCGCTTGCTACTTGAGCCAGACGCGGCGCCCATAGCTCAACCGGATAGAGCACCCGCCTTCTAAGCGGGATGTTGCAGGTTCGAGTCCTGCTGGGCGCGCCATCTCCATCAGCAAGGGACATCCGCATGGCCGAAATCCGCAATCAGGTTCTCGAAGGCCGTCAGCTTCTCGACGGAAACACCTTCATCGACTGCGAATTCAGGAACGCCCAACTGGTCTTCAAGGGCGTGGAACAGCCCGGGTTCGCCAACTGCAAATTCACGCAGAGCCGGTTCGTGTTCGAGGACCATGCGGCGGTGACGGTGAACCTGTTGCGCGGCATGCTGCGGCCCGAGACCGGCATGCGATCGTTCGTCACCGGGATGATTCCCGAAATCGGCGCCTAGCCCAGGGCGGCCCGCCAGGCGGCCAGCCCGACCTCGAGATCGGCGATCAGTTCGGCCGGATCCTCCAGGCCCACATGGAGCCGCAGTAAAGGCCCCTCCAGCGTCGGGGGCATCTCCCGGAACGCCATCTGCGGCGTCTCGTATGTGATCAGGCTCTCGAACCCGCCCCAGGAATAGCCGAGGCCGAACAGGCTCAGGGAGTCGAGGAAGGCGTGGGCGGCCTCGTCGTCGCCCCCCATCATCACAACCCCGAACAGCGATGCGCCGCCGCTGAAGTCACGCGTCCACAGGACATGGCCCGGATCGTCGGGCAGGGCGGGGTGCAGCACGCGCGACACCTCCGGTCTCTGCGCCAGCCAGTCGGCCACCTGCCTCATCGACCGCGCCTGTTCCCCATAGCGAAGGGGCAGCGTCCTTAACCCACGCAGGGCCAGCCACGCGTCGTCCGGCGACACGCAGAGGCCGATGTCTTCGTGCGCCTCGGCGATGACCTTGATGATCTGGGCGTCGCTCGCGCAGACCGCGCCCAGCATCAGGTCCGAATGGCCGCCGGCGTATTTGGTCAGTGCCTGCACGCTGACATCGACGCCGTGGGCCAGAGGCTTGAACGCCAGTCCGGCGGCCCATGTGTTGTCCATGACGGTCAGGACCCGGCGCGCCCGGGCGGCGGCCGCCAGGGCGGGCACGTCGATCATCTCGAACGTCAGCGACCCCGGCGATTCGATCAGCACCACCCGGGTCCGCTCCGAAATCATCGCGGTGACCTCGTCCGCGGAGGCTTCGGGAGGGTGGAACCGGGCCGTGACGCCGCGCGCGGCCATGTGGCGGGTCAGGAAACGTCGGACGGGGCCATAGACGGCGTCCGTGGTCAGGATCTCGTCGCCCGGCCGCGTCAGGGCCATCAGCGGCAAGGTCACCGCAGCGAGCCCCGACGACGCCAGCCAGCACGCCTCCGCGCCCTCCAGATCGGCCACGGCCCGCCGCAGCGCGTCCTGCGAGGCCGTTCCGTCGATCCCGTAGAGCGGGCCCAGATGATGGTTTCGCATGTCGCCCACGGCGTCCGACAACATCGTGGAGGCGCGCTCGATCGGCGGATTGACCGGACGGCGTCCGTCGCCGCGCCGGGTCGCCGCCGCGATCAGCCGGGTGCGGTCGGAAAGCAGATCCATGGCGGCCTCGACGGGTTGCGGACGAGGCTCCAAAGGCCTCTAAAGCAGCGGGGGCGCAAGGGGTCACGACGGGAGAGTCGTGACGACAGCGAACGCGGGACAGACCATGGGCGGACCAACCACGGCTTTCTGGATGCGGATGGCGGGCCTCGCAGCCCTGACCCTGGCGGCCGCGTGCGGCGAGCGTGATCGTGAGGCCGAAGCCCCGGTCACGGAGGCGAGGACGGGCGAGATCCAGACCGCGACCGCGCCGGTCGAAAGCGCGACCCTGACTGCGATCAAGCGGCGCGGACGGCTGAACTGCGGCGTCAACCAGGGTCTGGTCGGCTTCGCCTACACCGACAATCGGGGAGAGTGGCGCGGCTTCGACGTGGACTTCTGCCGCGGACTGGCAGCGGCCATTTTCGGTAACCCCGATGCGGTCCGCTTCGTGCCCCTGACGGCCGAGAACCGGTTCCAGGCTCTCGCGGACGGTCGGATCGACGTCCTTTGGCGCAACACCTCCTGGACCATGGACCGGGACACCGGCGGCCAGCTCGCCTTCGCCGGGGTCAACTATTACGACGGCCAGGGCTTCCTGGTCCGCCGCTCCCTGGACCTGAACAGCGCGTCGGAGCTGAACGGCGCCCGGGTCTGTGTGCAGGCGGGTTCGACCAGCGCCCTCAACGCCGAGGACTATTTCCGTAGCCGGGGGATCGACTATCGCGCCGTGGTCCTGCCGACCGAAGAGGCCGCGCGTCAGGCCTACAGCCGTGAGACCTGCGACGCCTTCAGCGCCGATGTCTCCGCCCTCGCTGCCGCCCGCACCACCCTGGCCGACCCGCAGCAGCACGTCGTCCTGTCTGACGTAATCTCCAAGGAGCCGCTTGGGCCCGTCACCAGGCGCGGCGACGAGCAATGGACCGCCGTGGTCCGCTGGACCCTCAACGCCATCATCCTCGCCGAGGAATTCGGCGTGACCCAGGCCAATGTCGAGGACCGCGCCGAGAACGCCCGCGAGCCCCAGGTCCGCCGACTGCTGGGCGTGGAAGGCGACTTCGGCCCCCGTCTGGGGCTGTCGAAGACCTGGGCGGCCGATGCGGTTGAAGGCGTCGGCAACTACGGCGAGATCTTCGAGCGGAATCTCGGTTCGCAATCACCTCTCGACCTGGCCCGCGGGTTGAATGCACAATGGAGCGCTCGACCGGGCGGCCTGATCTACGGCCTTCCGGTGCGCTAGATTTCAAGGCCGTGCCCGGACTCTCGGGGCGGCGACCTTCGGGGGAAGAATGGACACGACGAAAAAGGGCGGGATTCCGCTTCACTGGCTGATGCTGATCGGCTTCGTGATCGGACTGGGCGCGGGGCTATACGTCAATCAGTACATCGGCCCGGACGTCGCCTGGGTCCAGTGGCTGACGTCAAACGTCACAGGGCCGGCGGGCCAGATCTTCCTGCGCCTGCTGTTCATGCTGGTGATCCCGCTGCTGTTCTCTGCTCTGGTCGTTGGCGTGGCCGAGATGGGCGACCTGAAGTCGCTGGGCCGGGCCGGGATCAAGACCCTGCTGCTGACGATCGTGGTTTCGACCATCGCCGTTATCATCGGTCTGGGCATGGTCAACTATTTCCGGCCCGGCGACGGCGTCGATCCGGCTCTGGCTCAGGCCTTGCTGGCCCAAGGCGCGGAAGGCGCCGCCGCCATCGTGGACAAGGCACCCGAAAGCGTCCAGTTCGGGACCTTCTTCCTGGACCTGATCCCGTCGAACGTCTTCACGGCGGCGTCGGAAAACCAGATCCTCCCGATCATGATCTTCGCCCTGCTGTTCGGCATCGGCCTGGTCATGGCCAAAAGCCCGAACACCGACAAGCTCCAGAACGTGATCGAGGGCATCCTCGAAGTCACGATGAAGCTCATCAATCTGGTCATCAAGCTGGCCCCGATCGCGATCGCCTGTCTGATGTTCAACCTGGCGGCCCTGTTCGGCTGGGACCTGCTGGTAAGGCTCGCGGCCTTCGTCGGTGTGGCTGTGGGGGCGATGGCGATCCACATGTTCGTGGTCTATCCCCTGGTCGTGCTGATCGGCGGAGGCATGAACCCGCTGAAGTTCTTCAAGGGCGTGCAGCGTCCGATGATTGTGGCCTTCTCGACCGCCTCGTCGAACGCCACCCTGCCGGTGTCGCTCAAGGCGGCAGAGGAGGAACTGAAGCTTCCGCGCAAGATCGCACGGTTCGTCCTGACCGTCGGGGCCACCGCCAACCAGAACGGCACAGCCCTGTTCGAGGGGGTCACGGTCCTGTTCCTGGCCCAGTTCTTCCAGATCGAGCTGTCGATCACCCAGCAGGTCGTGGTCATGCTGGTCTGCATCCTCGGCGGCGTTGGAACGGCGGGTGTACCTGCGGGCTCCCTGCCGGTGATCGCCATGATCCTCGTGATGGTCGGCGTGCCGGCCGAAGGCATCGGTCTTATCCTCGGCGTCGATCGCTTCCTCGACATGTGCCGGACCGTGCTGAACGTCACCGGTGACCTGGTTCTCGCGACGGTCGTGTCGCGCGGCGAGAAGGACGATCCGGTTTCGCCCGTGCCGGACGCGCCGCCGACTGTGGCGGCCGTCGCCTGATCGTCAGGGGCCGGTGACGACCTCCGTGACCACGTCGGTATCTGGCCGGCCGCCCCATTCGGCCCACGACCCGTCGTAGAGCATCCCCTGGCGTCCCAGCAGCGCCAGGGCCAGTAGCGGCACGGCGGCGGTGACGCCGGAGCCGCAGCTGGCGATGGGCCTGTCCGCCGGGCCCAGACCCCGGGCGGCGAACGCCGCTTCCAGCGCCTCGGGTTCGCGCATCAGACCCTCTGCCGTCAGCAGTTGGCCGAACGGCAGGTTCACCGCGCCCGGCATATGACCCGCGCGCAGCCCGGGACGCGGCTCCGGTGCCGCCCCCGCGAAGCGAGCGGCGGCGCGGGCGTCGAGGACCGGCCGGCCCGCAGCGAGCGCCTCACGCACCCGGTCCACGTTGGCGATCATCTCCGGGCGAGGATCCGCCTTGAAGATCGCGGCCGCAGGCGTCGCGGCTCCGGTCTCCAGCGACCCGCCCATTCGGATCCAGGCCGGCAGGCCGCCGTCCAGCACCTGAACCCGGTCGCAGCCCATCGCCCTGAACATCCACCAGGCCCGCGCGGCCGTGAACAGGCCGAAGGTGTCATAGACGACGATGCGGTCCGTCTCCGACACGCCAAGCCGACCAGCCTGTTCGCCAAATTGATCAGGCGACGGCATCATGTGCGGCAGGGGGTTCTCCTGATCGGATATCGCCTCGAGGTCGAAGAAGACCGCGCCTGGCAGATGGCCCGCCTCGAAGATGGGCCGTGCCGGTGTGCCGTCCAGATGCCAGCTGGCGTCCAGGATACGCAGGTCGGGATCGCCGAGTGCTGCAAGGAGTTCGGATGCTGAGACGAGGGGAGCGATCATGCCGTCACCCTATCACTGCCGTCGCTGATGTCAGTCGTCGTCCTCCCGGCCCCGCCCTGTGACAGCCTTCAGCGCGGCCAGGGCCCTGTCACGTGCCGCTGCGTGATCGACGATCGGCCCCGGATAGTCGTGACCGAGCCGGACCCGGGCCTCGCGCAGGACCTCGGGCGGCGCGGTCCAGGGGGCGTGGATCCACTTGTCGGGCACCCGCGCCAGCTCGGGAATCCAGCGTCGGACGTATCCACCCCGGGTGTCGAACTTCTGACCCTGGGTGACGGGATTGAAGATCCGGAAATACGGCGAGGCATCCGCACCCGACCCCGCGACCCACTGCCAGTTCTGGGCGTTGGAGCCGAGGTCGGCATCGACCAGGGTGTCCCAGAACCAGGCCTCGCCGCGCCGCCAGTCGACCAGCAGATCCTTGATGAGGAAGGAGGCGACGATCATCCGCACCCGATTGTGCATCCAGCCGGTCGCCCACAGCTGCCTCATGCCGGCGTCGACGATGGGATAGCCGGTCAGGCCGCGCGTCCAGGCGATGAAGCCCTCGTCGTCATCGAGCCAGGGGAAGGCGTCGTACTCCGGCCGGAACGCCTTGTCCGGCAGGGTCGGGAAGTGATGAAGCAGATGGGCCGAGAACTCGCGCCAGCCGATCTCGGCGACGAATTTTGCGGCCTCCGCGGCCTTGACCCGGCCTTCGTCCGCGATCTTGCGAGCCGCCGCGATGGCCCGCCACGGACTGATTTCGCCCCAGTGCAGATGGGGCGACAGGCGGCTGGTCCCGGCTTTCGAGGGGATATCCCGACCCGCACCATAGTCGGACAGCCCGCCGGCGACGAACTCAACGAGCGCCGCCAACGCGCCCGCCTCGCCCGGGGTCCAGTCGAAGCCGCCGGACCAGTCCGGACGGCTCGGATGCAGGGTCCAGTCGTCCAGTCGATCGCTCTCCAGGTTGGAGGCACCGGTCAGTTCAAGCGGCCCGGTCGTGTGCGGCGGAGCCTCAGCCCTGTCGAGAAGGGCGCGCAGGAAGGGGGTGAAGACCTTGTAGGGCCCGCCCGATCCGTTCAGCACCGCACCCGGCCTGCACATCAGGGTGCCGTTGTAGCCCTTGCACTCTACTCCCTCGGCCTTCAGGGCGTGAGCAATGTCGGCATCCCGCGCCCAGGCGTCGGGCTCGAACAGGCGGTTCAGGAACACCGTACCGGCGCCGGTCTGGTCAATCAGACGCCGAAGTTCGGCTTCCGAATCGCCCCGGCGCAGGATCAGGGTCGCTCCACGTTCGGCAAGGCTCGCCGCCAGGGCTCGCAGTGACTTGTCGAGCCACCACAGGCTTGCCCCGCCCGAGGGGCGCACCTTCGAGCCCTCGTCGTGGATGTAGACAGGCACGATCGACCGCCCCGTCGCGTGCGCCTGATTCAGCGCGGGATTGTCGGCGAGCCGCAGATCGCGGCGGAACCACAGGATGACGGGGGCCTCGGTGGTCACGCCTCAAATCTCCGTGGTAGGTTGCAACTTCAGGCGCGCAGGGCCACCTGACCGCCCCATAGGCGTGGCACTGCCAACGCGCCATCCGTCAGAATGTCTCAAAGAGAAGGCCCGCCCGTGAGCGCTCCGAATTCCGTCATCACCCTTTCCGGAAACGGCATCACGACCCCGGTCGTCATCGGCGGCGGCACCCGCATCGCCTTCATCGCCGGCCCGTGCCAGCTGGAAAGCCGCCAGCACGCCCTTGAAATGGCCCACGCCCTGAAAGAGATCGGTCAGCGGCTGAACGTCGGCATCATTTACAAGACCAGTTTCGACAAGGCGAACCGCACCTCGGCCACCGCCGCGCGCGGTCTGGGCCTGAAGGAGTCCCTGCCCATCTTCGACGAGATCCGCCGGGTCACCGGCCTGCCGGTCCTGACCGACGTCCATTCCGAGGAGCAGGCCCGCGAGGCCGCCCAGGCCGTGGATGTGCTGCAGATCCCCGCCTTCCTCAGCCGCCAGACCGACCTGCTGCTGGCCGCCGCCGCCACCGGCAAGGCCATCAATATCAAGAAGGGGCAGTTCCTGGCCCCCTGGGACATGAAGAACGTCATCGCCAAGGTCGTCGGCGCGGGCAATCCCAACGTCATGGCCTGCGAGCGGGGCGCCAGCTTCGGCTACAACACGCTGGTTTCCGACATGCGGGCCCTGCCGATCCTGCGCGAGATCGGCTGCCCGGTGGTGTTCGATGCGACTCACTCTGTCCAGCAGCCGGGCGGGCAGGGCACATCCTCGGGCGGCCAGCGGGAGTTCGTGCCGGTCCTCGCCCGGGCCGCCGTCGCCGTCGGCGTCGACGCCGTCTTCATGGAAACCCACCAGGATCCCGACCACGCCCCGTCGGACGGCCCCAACATGGTGCCGCTGTCGGAGTTCGAGGGACTGGCCGCCGAACTGCTGGCCTATGACGACCTGTCGAAGGCGCGGATGGCGAAGGCGGCCTGAATCCGATAGGCCAAGGCTATGGTTGACCGCACCCTGGACCTCGGCGCCCTGCAAAGCCTGCTCGACCGCGCCCGCGGCCAGACGGTGGCCTGCGTCGGCGACCTGATGCTGGATCGCTACGTCTATGGCGAGGTCAGCCGCATCTCGCCCGAGGCTCCGATCCCTGTGCTTCGGTCGCGCCGCTCGGTCTCCATGCCCGGCGGCGTCGGCAATGTGGCGAGGAACGTCGCAGCGCTGGGCGGTCTGGCCCGGCTGGGCGGCGTCACGGGCGCCGACGCGGCCGGCGAGGAACTGGCCCGACTGGTCGCCGCCGAAGACCGGGTCGAGGATTTCATCGATCGGACCGAAGCCGCCTGCACCATCGTCAAGACGCGCTACGTCTCGGGCGGCCAGCAGTTGATGCGTCTGGACGAGGAGGAGGTCGCGGTTGGTGCCTTCGCTCGCGAGGACGTGTTTTCAGATGCTTCGGCCATTCTCCTGTCGGACTATGCCAAGGGCGTGGTCACCGAACGGCTGATCCGCTCGGCCCTGTGGCAGGCGCAACAGACCGGCGCCGTGGTCATCGTCGATCCCAAGGGGCGCGACTTCGCCCGTTATGGCGCGGTGGACCTGATCAAGCCCAACGCCTCGGAACTGGCCGGGGCCACCGGCCTGCCGGTCGAGACCGACGCCGAGATCGAGGCCGCGCTGGAGGCCCTGCTGGCCGCCACGACGGCCAAGGCCATCGTCGTCACCCGCGCCGGCAAGGGCATGAGCCTGATGCGGCGCGGCGAGCCGGCGCAACACTTCCCCGGCCGGGCGCGCGAGGTGTTCGACGTCTCCGGCGCGGGCGACACGGGCCTCGCGGCCCTGGGTCTGGCGCTCGGCGCGGGCGCGTCGCTGGAGCAGGCAGTCCAGTTGGCCATCCTCGCGTCCGGCGTCGTCGTCGGAAAGAGCGGCACAGCCGTCGTCAGCCCCGCCGAACTGATCGAGGCCGAGATGAGCCAGCACGCCGGCGCGGCCCTGGCCAAGGTCACGGCGCTCGATGACCTGGCCGCCGAGGTCGAGGCCTGGCGTCGCCAAGGGCTGAAGGTCGGCTTCACCAACGGCTGTTTCGATATCCTGCACCGCGGCCACGTCGCCTACCTGGCCCAGGCCCGATCCTGGTGCGACCGGCTGGTCGTGGCCCTGAACACCGACGCGTCGGTGCAGCGCCTGAAGGGCGACGGCCGCCCGGTGAACGACCTCGACAGCCGCGCCGTGGTCATCGGCGGGCTCGCCAGCGTGGACCGGGTGACCTCCTTCGACGACCCTACGCCTCTGGCCCTGATCGAACGCCTGCGTCCCGACGTCCTGATCAAGGGCGCCGACTATACGCGGGAAGGCGTGGTCGGCGGCGATCTGGTCGAAAGCTGGGGCGGCGAGGTTCGACTCGCGAAATTCGCGGACGGCTATTCCACCACCCGCACGATCGAAAAGATGGCCGAAAGCACATTGGGAGAGGCCGGCTGATGCGACGCATGATCGTGGTCACCGGCGGCGCCGGCTTCATCGGTTCCAACATCGTCTCGCGCCTGTGCGCCGAGGACCGCTGGGACGTGGTCGTTTGCGACCGGCTGGAGAACGCTGACCTCGGCAAGTGGCGCAACATCGCCAAGTCCGCCATTGCCGACTTCTGGCAGCCGGAGGAACTGTTCCTGCAGCTCGAACGCCACGCCGAACGGGTCAGCGCCGTCGTCCACATGGGGGCCATCTCCTCGACCACGGAGCAGGACGCCGACCTGATCCTGCGCACCAACTTCAGCCTGTCGCGCGATCTCTGGGACTGGTGCGCCCTAAACGACGCGCGGATGATCTACGCCTCCTCGGCGGCCACCTATGGCGACGGCGAAGCCGGGTTCGAAGACGCCGACGACCTTGAGTCGATTTCTCGCCTTCAGCCGCTAAACGCCTATGGCTATTCAAAGAAACTGTTCGATCAGTATGCCGTCCGTCAGGCGTCTCGCGGCCAGGCCCCGCGCCAGTGGGCCGGTCTGAAGTTCTTCAATGTCTATGGCCCGAACGAGGGTCACAAGGGCGGGATGAAGTCGGTCATCGCCCAGATCTGGCCAAAGGTCGCGGCCGGAGAGACGGTCAGCCTGTTCCGCTCTCACCATCCCGACTATGCCGACGGCGGACAGCTGCGGGACTTCGTCTTCGTCGACGACGTGGTCGACATCATCGACTGGCTTCTCCGAACACCCGCCGTCAGTGGGATATTCAACGCGGGGTCGGGACAGGCGAGGTCCTTCCTCGATCTCGCCGACGCCACCTTCGCCGCCGCCGGCAAGGACCCCGCGGTCGCCTATATCGACATGCCCGAGGTCATCCGCGACCGGTATCAGTATTTCACCGAAGCGCGCATGGACCGCGTCCGCGCCCTCGGCTTCGGCGGCCAGTCGACGCCGCTGGAAGAGGGCGTGCGCCGCTACGTCCAGTCCTTCCTGTCCCAGCCGGATCCCTACCGGTGAAACTGCCCCGCCTGACCTTCTGGCAAGGGGTGGGCTGGCTCGTGTTCGGGTTCGTGTTTCTGATCACCACCGCCGTAGCGGTCTGGCGTGGCGACATCCTGAAGGCCGGGCTCGATCCGCAAATTCCGTTCCAGACCTACGATCCGCCGCCGCCGCCTGACTACAGCTCGGCCTCTGCCTGGGCGATGCGGGAGGTCCGGGCCCCGACCTCGAGACCGGCCGCGATCTTCTTCCTCCACTCCACCACCTTCAACGGCGGCAACGACTGGATCGGGCGGATCGGCGACCCGGAGGCCGACGCCTATCTGGAGAGGGTGGTCATCCCGAACTACGCCGGTCCGTTCGCCCGCGCCGGTGCGATCAGCATGCCGCGCTATCGTCAGGCCTCACTCTACACCCGTCTGACCCTGAGGGACGACGCCCGCGACGCCCGCGCCTTCGCCTATGGCGACGCCCTTGCGGCTTTCGAGGCCTGGCTGACCGCCCACCCGACCGGGCCTCTGGTGCTGGCGGGGGTGGAACAGGGTGGCGAGCTGATCGACCGGCTGGTGCGCGAGAGGGTGGCGAACGATGTGGCCCTGCGGAACAGGGTCGCTGCCGTCTATCTGATGGATGTGATCGTTGCCGCCGACAATCTGTCGCCCGCCGTGCCGGCCTGCGCCACCGCGACCAGCATCGGCTGCATCGTCGGCTGGTCCCAGGTCGGAGATGACAACGACGGCGCCGTCTGGCGACGTCTGCGACGGGCCCTGGTCTGGGATGGGTCGGGGCGACTGGTCGATCTCGCGGGCCGCCCGGCCTTGTGCGTCAATCCTGTCAGCGGAGCCCGCAGCGACGCGGCTGTCCCCGCCCGCCTGCACCATGGCGCGGCCAACGCGACAGGCCTGGAATGGGGCGTCCGGCCCGCCTTCATCGACCGCGCCGTGGCGACCCAGTGCAAGGAAGGCATCCTGCGTCATACCGAACTCACGACGGAGTCCTTCCGCGAGGTCGGAAACTGGGCGGACCGCAGAAAAGCCCGTCCCTACAATCTATTCTATTCCGATATTGAGGCAGACGTTGAGCGTCGTCTCAATGTCTGGATCGCCTCCAATGGACTCTAGTCCAGCCCGGTCCGATCCGTCCTCCAGTCGAACAACGCCTCCAGCACCTTGATCGCTTCGCCCCTCGGACTGTTCAGGTCGGGATCTCGCCCCAGCACCAGCCTCGCATCGTCCGCCGCCGCCAGCAGCAGGGATCGATGCCGGATCGGATCGGCGAACCGATAGGCCGGGAAGCCGCTCTGCCTGAGCCCGAGGGGATCCCCGCCGCCGCGCAGACGGAAGTCCTCCTCCGCGATCTCGAACCCGTCCTCACTCCGCCTCAGGGTCTCCAGCCTCTCGCGCGCCGTGTCCCCCAAACCGCCGTCCTGACTCCCGTACAGCAGAATGCAGGCGCTCGATTTCGCCCCCCGACCGACCCGCCCGCGCAGCTGGTGCAACTGGGCCAGGCCGAACCGGTCGGCGTGCTCAATCACCATGATGGTGGCGTTGGGCACGTCGACGCCGACCTCGACCACGGTCGTCGCCACCAGCACCGACAGCCGCCCGTCGGCGAAGTCCGCCATGACCGCCTCACGCTCGGCACCCGGCATCTGCCCATGCGCCAGCCCGACCTCGATGCTCAGGATGCGCCGCAGGTCCCGCGCCCGCTCCTCCGCTGCAGCCAGATCGCTGACCTCGGATTCCGCCACCAGCGGACAGATCCAGTAGGCCTGCGCGCCGCCTTCGACCGCGGCCTTCAGCCGCTGGGCCACCTCGCCGATGCGGGCGAGGGGCAGGACGGCCGTGGAGATCGGCGTCCGTCCCGGCGGCTTCTCCATCAACCGGCTGACCTCCAGTTCGCCGTACTGGGTCAGCTCCAGGGTGCGGGGAATCGGTGTCGCCGACATGGTCAGCAGGTGGACCCCGCCGATACGCGGATCACCCTTGGCCTGTAGCCGGGCGCGCTCGTTGACGCCAAACCGGTGCTGTTCGTCGATGACCGCCAGGGCCAGCCGGTCGAAGCGCACCGCTTCCTGGAACAGGGCGTGGGTGCCGATGGCAACCTTCGCCTCGCCCGACGCCAGGGCTGCCAGCCGCTCGCGCCGCTCCGCCGGCGTATCGCGGCCGGTCAGCAGGACGGTCGGCGCGCCCGCCGCCTCAAGCATCGGCGCCAGCCGTTGATAGTGCTGGCGCGCGAGAATTTCTGTCGGCGCCATCAGGGCGGCCTGAAAGCCCGACCCCGCCGCATCGGCCAGGGCCAGGGCCGCGACCGCCGTCTTGCCCGAGCCGACATCCCCTTGAAGCAGTCGACCCATCTGTTCGCCCGAGGCGAGGTCCCGGCGGATTTCCGCCAAGGCCTGTGCCTGTGCGCCGGTCAGGGTGAAGGGCAGGGCGGTCAGTAGCGCCTGCGACACATCACCGGGCGAGAGGATTGGCGCTCGCGTGATCTGGCGCGCATGCTTGCGCCGGGCCAACGCCAGCTGATGCGCGAAAAGTTCATCATAGGCGAGCCTCTGGCGCGGCGCGGCGTCAGGCGACAGGTCCGCTTCTCCTGTCGGCGCATGCAGGGCTTCGATCGCCGCATGCCAGCCCGCCCAGCCTTGTCTGGCCAGCCAGGCGGCGTCCTGCCATTCGTCCAGCTCCGGCGCGACGGCCAGGGCTCCCAGCGCCAGTTTCCGCACCACCCGCGAGGTCAGGCCTGCGGTCGCCGGATAGACGGGCTCGACGGCGGGAATCTCTTCGGCCTTGTCGAGCGGCACGATCCAGTCTGGGTGGACGATCTGCACCTCGCCGTTGAACCGCTCGACCTTGCCGGAGACCAGCCTCCGCTCGCCCTGGGGCAGTTGCCGATCGATGTGCTGGGGACTGCCGCCGAACCAGATCAGATGCACGAAGCCGGTCTCGTCCGAGGCCCGGACCTTCAGCGGCACGCCCGGTCGGCCCGGCGCGATCATGCGGTCGACGATGACGTCGAAGACCCCGACCTCGCCCTCGACCGCGTCCGCCGCATTCGTTCTCCGTCGTGTGATCACCCCGGCCGGCGCCAGGAACAGCAGGTCGCGCACCAGCGGCCCGGCCAGCTTCTGGATCAGGGGCGCGACCTTGGTCCCCACCCCCTTCAGGCTGGTGACCTCCGCGAACAGGGGAAAGAGAATCTGGGGCCGCATCACTGATGACATTAGACGGTGCAAGCGCGCTGGCGAAACGCGGGATGGATCGCTATCTGAACGCATCTGTTGAATGACTGAACGGGCAAGGATTCTTGTGGCCGATAACGATGCGCGTGCCGAAGCCGGCTTTGACGACCTTGGGCGCCGGCAGCGTCTGGGCCGGATCACCTTCCGGGCTTGGCGGCGCGGATTCCGCGAAGCCGACCTCGTGCTTGGCCCGTTCATGGAGCGGGAGGGCGCGACCCTCGGCGACACCGACCTCGACGCGCTGGAGGCTCTGCTGGCCGAGGACAACGACCACGACATCTACGCCTGGATCATCGAGACCAGGCCCACGCCGGCCGAGCACGACACGCCATTGATGGCGAAGCTACGCGTCTTCATGCGCGCCCATGTCGCCGCGGCTGTGGCCGAGGGCGCGGGCTGATGGACGGCGCACGGATGGATCAACGCACCGATCACGAACTGGGCGGCGCGCCCGAGGGGCTGGACGCGCTCGTCGTCGCCGACCGGCTGCAGGCCACGGGCGGGGTCGGCGTCTTCGTAGCGCGCGACTTTTCGCGCTCCGGTGCCTTCGTCCAGGCGTTCCGGTTTTTCGCCAAAGACATCGAGGTCGTCGAGTTTCCGGCCTGGGACTGTCTTCCCTACGACCGTTTGAGCCCGACCTCAGGCGTCTCCGCCGAGCGGATGGCCGCCCTGACGACCCTGGCCCGCCGCAAGCCGGACAAGACCAGACCCCTGCTGGTCGTCACAACGGTCGCCGCCGCCATGCAGCGCACGCCGCCGCGGGAGATGACCCAGGCCGCCGGGTTCGAGGCCGTCGTCGGGCTGGAGCTCGATACAAGCGCGCTCGAAACCTATTTCACCACCAACGGCTATATGCGCGCCTCGACCGTCAACGAGCGCGGAGAGTACGCCGTGCGCGGCGGTGTCATCGACGTCTTCCCCCCGGGGTTCGATGAGCCTGTCCGGCTCGACATGTTCGGCTCCGAGCTGGAATCGATCCGCACCTTCGACCCGGCGACCCAGCGTTCGACCGGCCAGCGGCGCGAGGTGTTGCTGACGCCGGTGTCCGAGGCCCTGCTGGACGCCGGGACCATCAGCCGCTTCCGCACCGGCTATCTGAACCTGTTCGGCGCGCCGGGCGACGATCCCCTGTACGCGACCATCAGCGAAGGCGCGCGGCGCCAGGGCATGGAGCACTGGATTCCGCTGCTCTACGACCGGCTGGAGACCCTGTTCGACTATCTGCCGGACCGCGCCTCGATCTTCCTCGACAACCAGGTCGAGGCCGCCCGCGGCGAACGCTGGAACCTGACCCGCGACGCTTACGAAGCGCGTCAGGAGGCGTCGAAAGCCAAGGGCGGGGCCGCCAACCGCGCCTTGCCGCCGGATCGTCTCTACCTGCCCGACGCCGACTGGAACTCTGCGCTCGCAGGCCGCGCCGTGCGTCGCCTGTCGCCGTTCGACGCCGCAGCCGAGGATGCCGGCGGGCGTCTGGGCCGCACCTTCGGGGCCGAACGGGCGCAGGACAGCGTCAACCTTTTCGAGGCCGTCGCCGACCATGCCGCGAAGCTGAAGGCCGACGGCAAACGGGTTCTGTTTGCCTCCTGGAGCGAAGGCTCGTCCGATCGCCTCGGCGTCATGCTGGCCGACCACGGGCTGGAGCATGTCGTGGCCGTGCGCGACTGGGCCGACGTCCAGAAGGCGTCGAAGGACCTCTACCTTCGCGCCGTCCTGCCGGTGGAGCACGGCTTCACGACCGGCGACCTCGCCGTCATCTCCGAGACCGACATTCTCGGCGATCGGCTGGCGCGGCCAAAGCGCAAGCGCCGGGCGTCCAACTTCCTCGCCGAGGCCTCGGCCCTGACGACGGGCGACCTCGTCGTCCACCTCGATCACGGCATCGGCCGCTACGAAGGTCTGAGAACGCTCGACATCCAGGAGGCGCCGCACGACTGTCTCGAGCTGCTCTACGCCGGTGAGAGCAAACTCTATCTGCCTGTTGAAAATATTGATCTTCTGACGCGTTATGGGTCCGAATCCGACGGCGTCCAGCTCGACCGCCTCGGCGGAGCCGCCTGGCAGGGGCGCAAGGCCAGGGCCAGGGCCCGTCTGCGCGACATGGCCGAGGGGCTCATCGCGCTGGCGGCCAAACGCGCGCTCAGGGTCGGGGAGGCGATCACCCCGCCGGCCGGCCTGTTCGACGAATTCTGCGCCCGCTTCCCCTACGAGGAGACGGACGACCAGCTCAACGCCATCGGCGACGTGCTGGAGGATCTCGGCAAGGGCGTGCCGATGGATCGGCTGATCTGCGGCGACGTCGGTTTCGGCAAGACCGAGGTGGCCATCCGGGCCGCCTTCGTCGTGGCCATGAGCGGTCAGCAGGTCGCCATCGTCTGTCCGACGACCCTTCTGGCCCGCCAACACTTCAAGACCTTCTCCGAGCGGTTCGCGGGCTGGCCGATCAAGGTCCGCCACCTGTCGCGCATGGTCACCGCAAAAGACGCGGCCGAGACGCGTGCGGGCCTCAAGGACGGCCAGTTCGAGATCGTCGTCGGCACCCACGCGGTGTTGGCCGAACATGTCGGGTTCAAGGACCTCGGCCTCGTCATCGTCGACGAGGAGCAGCATTTCGGCGTCAAGCACAAGGAGAAGCTCAAGAGCCTGCGCGCCGACGTCCACCTGCTGACCCTGACCGCCACGCCGATCCCGCGCACCCTCCAGATGGCCCTGTCCGGCATTCGCGAAATGTCTATTATCGCGACCCCACCAGTCGATCGTCTGGCCGTACGGACCTATGTCGCCCCCTGGGACCCCGTCATGGTCCGCGAAGCCCTGCTGCGCGAAAAATATCGGGGTGGCCAGGCCTTCTACGTCTGTCCGCGCCTGTCTGACCTGCCCGACATCGAGGAATTCCTCCGCGTCCAGGTGCCGGAGATCAAATTCGTCGTCGGTCACGGCCAGATGAGCCCGACCCAGCTGGAAGACGTGATGAGCGCCTTCTACGACGGCAGCTACGACGTGCTGGTCTCAACCACGATCGTGGAGAGCGGCATCGACATTCCGACCGCCAACACCCTGATCGTGCATCGCGCCGACATGTTCGGCCTGGCCCAGTTGCACCAGATCCGGGGCCGTATCGGCCGGTCCAAGGCCCGCGCCTTCGCCTATCTCACGATCGATCCCAAGCGGCCGATGACCCTGTCGGCCGAGCGCCGGCTGCAGGTGCTGCAGTCGCTCGACAACCTCGGCGCCGGCTTCCAGCTCGCCTCGCACGACCTCGATCAGCGCGGCGGCGGCAACCTCCTGGGCGACGAACAGTCGGGCCATATACGCGAGGTCGGGGTCGAACTGTACCAGCAGATGCTCGAGGACGCGGTCGCCGAGCTGCGCCAGAACGGCGAGGGCGGGGTCGTCGATCGCGGCTGGTCTCCGGCGATCAATGTCGGCGCAGCGGTCCTGATTCCAGAGGATTACGTCTCGGACCTGAACGTCCGCCTCAGCCTCTATCGCCGTCTGTCGGACGCCGAGAACACCGAGACCCGCGAGGCCCTGGCCGCCGAACTGATCGACCGGTTCGGTCCCCTGCCGGACGAGGCGAAGCAACTTCTCCGCATCGTGGGCGTGAAGGCGAACTGCAAAAAGGCCTCCATCGAGCGCATCGATATCGGGCCCAAGGGCTGCGTCCTGACCCTGCGGGACAATACCTTCCCGAACCCGATGGGACTGGTCGGGCTGATCCAGAAGAACCACGCGTCGTGGAAGCTCCGCCCGGACCAGAAGATTGTCGTCAAGGGCGACTGGCCGACGCCTGAGGATCGCCTGAAGGTCGCCGAGCGGATCACAACCGACCTGGCGCGGGTCGCGGGGGCGTGAGCCAGGTCTCCGTCCGGCTCGCGACCGAAGCCGACTGGCCGGCCATCTGGCCGATCGTCGAGGCCGTCGTGCGGGCAGGGGAGACCTACACCTATCCGCGCGACCTGACGGAGGCTCAGGCGAAGGTGATCTGGATGCAGACACCGCCGGGCGCCACCCTCGTCGCCGTCGACGCCGATCAGGTGCTGGGCAGCGCGAAGGTCACGCCGAACCAGATGGGCGGCGGGGCGCATGTCGCCAACGCCAGCTTCATGGTCGGGCTCGCCGCACGCGGCCGCGGCGTCGGTCGGCTGCTCGGTGAGACGGCCCTCGACCGGGCCCGCAACGCCGGCTTCCGCGCCATGCAGTTCAACGCCGTGGTCGAGACGAACACCGCCGCGGTCGCCCTGTGGCGCTCGCTGGGTTTCGACATCATCGGCACCGTGCCAGAGGCGTTCGACCATCCGACCCGCGGCCTTGTCGGCCTGCACGTTATGCATCGCCGTCTCTGAAGGTCAGGCGGGCTGGGCCTGCATGTCGGATGAAGCGCGTTCGAGAACGGCGGCGGCCCCTTCACCCGGCGTCAGTTCGGCGACGCCGACGCTGAACTCGACCACGAACGGGGTCCGGTCAGGACCGGCGTCGAAGGCGGTGCAGCCGATCACGGCCGCGATCCTTTCGACCGCCAGGCGCGCCGCCGGGCCGGGCGTGGCGGGCAGGGCCAGGGCGAAGACTTCCGGGGCCAGTCGGGCGGCGGTGTCCTCGACCCGGACCAGACGCGACACCATGGCACCGATCTGGGGCATGGCGCGATCCAGCCATCCGCCGTGACGCGCGCGGGTCAGTTTGTCGCTGTCCGCCACGCGCAGAACGCAGACCGATAGCGGACGACGACGCGCCGACGCGCCCTCTGCGACGCGTCCCAGATGGCTGGCGAACAGGTGGCGGGTGAACAGGCCGGTCGACGGATCCATGATCCCGGCACCGCGCGCGCCTTCCAGTGCCTTGCGAATAGCCAGATGACGACGATGGGTCCTCGCCAGGTCCAGCACGCGGGCCGCAGCCTCCGGCTCCGGCGTATCGGCGGCCGCCACTTCCGAGAAGCCCCGGTTGTAGAGCTCGCTCAGATTGATCTCGCCCTCGGATCGCAGATAGAGGGCCAGCGGGATGTGATAGAGTCGCGTGTTCCGCTTCATGCCCGAGGCGATGGACAGGGCCGGCGCATGGTCGGGCGCGCCCCACAGCACCGCCGCGTCGAAGGCGCTCTCGTGCAGATAGTCGAAGGCGGTGTAGGGCGTCGGCGCCGCCACGACCTCGGCTCCGCCGGCTGTCAGGGTGTTTGACAGGGCGATGAACCGGTGATCCGGGGCGCCGGCGATCAGGATACGAACCGGGCTGGGATCGGGCACGCCCGGGTCCAGGGTCGCGCCGTGCAGGGCGAAGGTCGCCTGACGCAGGCGGAACTCCTCCTCGGCAATGGCCGCACGGACCAGTTGCTCGATGCGGAGGGCGGCCTGGGCCGGATGCGGCGGCTCGGCCATCGTCAGGTCGAACGTCCCGGCGGGCAGGCTCGGAGGGTTCGGTCCGAGGGCGATGACCGGAAGCCGTCGCGCGCCTGCCGCCAGCCGTAAGGCTTCGGGCAGGGCGACGATCTCGGGATTGTCAGCGTCGAGGATCGCCACTTCCAGATTGAAGTCTGTCAGGGCGGCCACGGCGGCGGCACCGGACCGCGCCGTCATCGTGCGCCAGCCCAGCGAATCCAGCCCCCGGCACAGGTCGCCGATCCGCTCATCCGTCTCGGCGACGACCAGAACCCGTGGATCCAAACCCAAAATCGATGACTCCCCCTGCGCAACCGAAAGGCCGCGGCTCCAGCAAGGAGCGGGCGGACCATACCGACGCGGCCCCCTGCGGCGCAACGGGCCAGATGCTCGCGACAAGCGAAAACGACGAAGGGCCGCCGTTTCCCAAGCGGGCATTTTCCGCTAGGATCGTTGGTTGGGCTATGGCGGGAACCGGCTTGAGCGGACAGACTAGCGAAATGACGTCGCCCGGATTCTGGGTGCGGCTCTCGGGGCGGGCGTTCGCGCGCAGCTGGGGCCGGGACGTCATGCTCTACACGGGCGGGGTATCGTTCTTCGCCCTGCTGGCCGTGTTCCCGGCCATCGCCATCCTGATCGGCTTCTACAAGGCCGTGCTGTCGATCGGTCAGGTCGGCGAGCAGGCGGCGGCCCTGGCCGATGTCATGCCCCATGCCGCGCGTGCCATCTTCCGCGCCGAGGTCGAACGGCTCTCGAACGCCTCGGCCCGCGCGATCTCGACCCAGAGCGCCTTCGCCCTGGTCGTCGGCGCCTATGCGGCTCATCGGGGATTCAAAGCCTTGCTGGCCGGACTGAACCTCATTCATGACGAGACGGAACCGCACGGCTTCTTCAAGTTCAACTTCCTCGCCTTCATCGTTGCCGTGGTGGCGTTCGGTCTGTTCACCATCGTCTCGGGCGCCGTGGTCACCGCCCGCCTGCTCGAGCATGCCGAGCCGGTGACGGGGCAGGGGGGCCTGCAGCTCAACGGCCTGATGCCGGCCGCAGGTCTCTGCTTCGGCCTGACCCTGCTCTATCGCTACGCCATGTCCCACCGGGACCCGGTGGCATGGTTTCCGTCGATCACCGGCGGGGCGGTTGCGACCGTGCTCTCCATGATCTCGTCCTGGCTCTGCGCCATCTATGTCGAGCAGATCGCCCAGCTCGGCGCGACCTACGGCTCGGTGGGTGCCGTCGTGGTGCTGCTGATCTGGCTGTCGTGGAACGTTAACGCCATCTTCTACGGCGGTGCCTTCGCCACCGAGATGGAGATCGCCTCGCGCTCCAGAGGCGCACCGGACATCGCGCCGGAGGACAGCCCCTCGGTCGTCAATCTGTCGGAGCGTCGCGCGTCTCGACGGTAATCGTCAGGACCCCGTCCGCCTCCTCGACCGACACGATCCGCCCGCCCGTTTCCGTCATCAGAAACGGCACGTCGATCCGCGCCATGGGATCGGTGGCCCAGCAGAACGAAGCGCGCCCCCGCAGGTCCGCCCTCGATCGCCTTCTTGAGGCGCAGGCTCGGCACGGGACAGCGATGGCCCCGGGCATCGACGACGATGGGCGCGTTTTCGCTCACCCCGCCTCGCAGGCCGTCAGCAGCAGGCCGAGCGCAACCCGAACGCTTTCCAGCCGGATCTCGTCCCGGCCGATAGCTCCGAACAGCCGCTTTTCATGGACGATCCCGCCGGGACCCGCCAAACCGAAATGCACCAGCCCGACCGGCTTCTCCGCCGATCCGCCACCCGGTCCGGCGATGCCCGTGATCGAGACGGTGAGTGAGGTCCTCGCGGCGTCCCGCGCCCCGGTCGCCATCGCCCGCGCCACCGGCTCCGACACCGCGCCGTGCCCGGCGATCAGCCCTGCCGGCACGGCCAGCATCGCCGACTTGGCTTGATTGCTGTAGGTCACGAAGCCCCGGTCGACGACCGACGACGATCCGGCCACGGCCGTCAGAGCCCCGGCGACCAGTCCGCCGGTGCAGCTCTCGGCCGTCGCCACCGTCCAGCCTCTCGCCGAGGCGGCGGCGATCATGGCGGCCGCCAGCCGCTGGATATCGTCCGGGAACATGGGTCTTTCCGATCGGTGCGCGAGTCAGTCTAGGCTGGCCCCGGCGCGTCCGTCTGTCGATAGCCCGCGCCTGAAACCGGGGACCCGATGACTGACGCAACCCTGCCTGAAGGCGCGGCCCCCTCGACGGAGGGCGGTGACCGCGTGGCGCCGATCCTGTTTGCCGTGGCCATCTTCACCTCGGCCGCCCTGGTCTTCATCGTCCAGCCCATGGTGACCAAGCTGGTCCTGCCGATGCTGGGCGGATCGCCGTCGGTCTGGAACACCGCGATGGTCTTCTTCCAGACCGCGCTCCTGGCCGGCTATGGCTACGCCCATCTGCTGCAGCGTCTGACCTCGATGCGCGCGCAGATGGCGACCCATCTGGTCCTGTTGCTGTTGGCCGCCCTGTTCCTGCCCCTGAAGATCAGCGGGGCACTGGGGGACCCCGATCCGAACGCCCCGGTCGGCTGGCTGCTGGCCACACTGGCCCTGTCCGTCGGTGCCCCTTTCGCTGTCCTGTCGGCGACCGCGCCCCTGCTGCAGGCCTGGTACGCCCGCGTCCGCGCTGGCCATGCCGACGGCCAGAACCCCTATGTCCTCTACGCCGCCTCCAACCTCGGCAGCTTCCTGGCCCTGCTCGCCTACCCCCTGCTGCTTGAACCGCTGATGACCCTGTCGGGCCAGCGCGCGAGCTGGAGCGGGGGCTACGCCGCCTTCATGCTGATGGTCGTGGCGCTGGCCGCCGTCGCCTGGCGACGCGGTCAGATCGGCGGGGAACCGGTCGCGAGCCTGGAGGCCAGCCCCCCGATTCCATGGCGCGAGAAGATCATCCTGGTCCTCCTGGCCGCCGCCCCGTCCAGCCTGATGCTGGGGGTCACGGCCCACCTGGCGACTGACGTGGCCTCCGCGCCCTTCCTGTGGGTCATCCCGCTGGCGCTGTATCTGTTGACCTTCGTCATCGCCTTCCAGGACCGGCCGTGGATTCCGCTGCCGATCACCCTGGTCATCGCCGCGGCGGTCAGCCTGGCCTGTATCAGCTTCACCGCCTTCCGCACCGGCGACTGGATCCTGATGTTCGGTCTGCATCTGGGGGCCTTCTTCCTGCTGGCCCTGATGTGCCACCAGAGGCTGGCCACCCGCCGTCCGCCGCCGGACCGGCTCACGGAGTTCTATCTCCTGATGTCGCTGGGCGGCGTGGTCGGCGGTGCCTTCACGGCCCTGCTGGCACCCGTAATGTTCAACGGCGTCTGGGAGTATCCGCTGGTCCTCGTCCTGGTCGGTCTGGCCCGGCCCCTGAACAAGGCCCCGATCAGGAACTGGGAAGTCTATCTGTTCGTCGGCGCGGTCCTGGCCACCGGCTTGCCGCCGGTTCTGTTTGCGGCGGCCCAGGCGGACTGGAGCTTCGGCTGGTGGCTCAACAACAATGTCTCGGACAGTATGGCGGGCCTGACCCAGTTCATCATGCTGGCCCCCATCCTGGCCGGCTTCATCCTGCGGGATCGCACCCCGGCCTTCGTCATCATCGCCGGCCTGATCGCGCTTTCGACGGCCTATATCGCGCGCGGCTATGACGCTGCCCTCACCGACCGCAGCTTCTTCGGCGTGATGAAGATCGGCGTCACCCAGGACCCGCGTCTGGGCGGTCAGGTGAACATCCTGATGCACGGCACGACCCTTCATGGTGCCCAGCCGCGCAACCCGGCCTTCGCCTGTATGCCGACCCTCTACTACGCGCCTGCCAGTCCGATCGGTCAGACGACCCAGACGCTGCAGCTGCGCCGCCCCGGCCTCAAGATCGGCGTGGTAGGGCAGGGGTCCGGCGCCATGGCGGGCTACAAACGCGCCACTGACGAGATGAAGTTCTTCGAGATCGATCCGATGGTCGACCGGCTGTCGCGCGATCCCCAATGGTTCACCTTCATCTCGGATTGCGCCGACGGTCCGATCGAGACGGTGCTCGGTGACGCCCGCCTGACCATGGCGCGGGAGACGGCCGGGACCTACGACCTCTTGTTGATCGACGCCTTCTCATCCGACTCGGTGCCCACCCATCTGCTGACGGTCGAGGCCATCGAGGGCTATCTGAAGCTGCTCAAGCCGGACGGCGTGGTCATCCTGCACCTGTCGAACCGCAACCTCGACATCACCCTTCCAGCGGCGGCGGCGGCCCAGCAGCTGGGGGCCGCCAACCTGCACCAACTCTATGAGGAAGCGGCGACGGCACCGGACATGGCCGAGGCCTCGACCGAGGCCCTGATCCTGTCGCCGACCGAGGCGGGTCTGGCGGAGTTCCGGGGTGAACCCAACTGGGGAGAGCTGGCCGACACCGAGGTCCGGCCATGGACGGACGACTATGTGAACCTGTTCGGATCCCTGTGGCGTCACTTCAGACGGTGACGCCAACACTCTGATCAGGTAGGCAAATCGATCGTCGCGATGGCGGAGGCGGCCAGCCCCTCCTCGCGCCCGGTAAAGCCCATCTTCTCCATCGTCGTCGCCTTCACGCTGACGGCGTCGAGCGGCAGATTCAGGATTACGGCGAGCCGTTCACGCATGGCCTGACGATGCGGCTTCACCTTTGGCCGCTCACAGATCAAGGTCACGTCGACGTTGACCAGCCGCCCGCCCCGCGCCGTCAGCCGCTCGACCGCATGGATCAGGAACTGGTCCGAGGCCGCACCCTTCCACTTCGGATCGGTCGGCGGAAAATGGTCGCCGATGTCGCCGTCGCCCATGGCGCCCAGCACCGCATCGGTCAGGGCGTGCAGGCCGGCGTCGGCGTCCGAATGGCCGATCAGGGTCTGGTCGTGCGCGATTTCGACCCCGCACAGCCACACGCTGTCGCCCGGCCCCCAGCGGTGCGCATCGAACCCCTGACCCACGCGGGTCTGTCTGGCGATCAGGGCCTCGGCCATGGCGAAATCCTCGGGATAGGTCAGTTTCATCAGTCGCGGATCGCCCTCGATCAGGCGCACGAGGCCGCCGTCACGCTCGACCACGGCCGCATCGTCGGTGGCCGCCGCGCCGGCAGGCCGGACAGCATAGGCGGCCCGCAGCCGGTCGGCGCGAAACGCCTGGGGCGTCTGGGCCCGCCACAGACCGCTGCGATCGACGGTCCCTTCGATGTGGTCTGTCCCGCGCTTCAGGGTGTCGGAGACGGGCAGGGCGGCGATGGCTCCATCCGCGCCGGGCAGGGCGTCGAGCAGCCGCCGGATCACGTCCGGGGACAGCAGCGGCCGCGCCGCATCGTGAACGAGAACAGGCCGGTCCGATGCCCCGGTCAGGGCCTCCAGCCCGGCGCGGACCGAATCCGCGCGCTCGACGCCGCCCGCTACCGGTCGCCAGTTTTCCAGTCCGGCCAGTGCCTCGGCCGCGCGCTGGAATCCGTCCTCCGCGACCACGACGATGACCTCCTCGGCCCCGGCCTTGAGCAAGGCTTCGACCGACCAGCGCACCACGGGCTTGCCGCCCAGCGGTCGCCACTGCTTGTTGCCCCCGGCCCTGGAGCCCGAGCCGGCCGCCACCACGATCGCTGCAAACGTCATGATCGCCTTCTAGGGCGCGATCCCGAAAAGTGTGAGCGGTTTTCGGTCGAGATCGCGCCCCACTTTTGTGGTGAGCCATGATGGTGGTTGACGAGGGGCCAGGCTTCGCGTGTTGACGGACGAATGAGCACAGGGATTCAGATCGGCGACGTCGCCATTCCCGGCCGGGTTCTGATGGCGCCCATGACGGGCATCACGGACCTGCCGTTCCGGCTGCTCGCCAGTCGTCTGGGGGCCGCCTATGTGGCGACCGAGATGGTGGCCGCCGCCGAACTGGCCCGCGCCCGTCCGGACGTGGTGCGCCGCGCTGCGGTCGGCGACGGCCTGCCGCTGACCGTCATCCAGCTGGTCGGCCGCGATCCCTCCGCGATGGCCCAGGGCGCGCGCATGGCCGAGGCCGCCGGCGCCGACATCATCGATCTCAATTTCGGCTGCCCGGCCAAGGAGGTCACCGGTTCGGCCTCGGGTTCGGCCCTCATGCGTACGCCCGACCTCGCCGGCCGGATCATGGCTGCGGCTGTGGCGGCGACCTCGCGTCCCGTCACGGTCAAGATGCGGCTCGGCTGGGACGACGGGACGAAGAACGCGCCGGAACTGGCGAAACGCGCCGAGGATCTCGGGATCAAGGCCGTCACCGTCCATGGCCGCACGCGCCAGCAATTCTACACCGGCCAGGCCGACTGGGACGCGGTCGGTGCAGTCAAGGCAGCGGTCTCCATCCCCGTCATCGTCAACGGCGACATCATCACTGCCGAACAGGCGAGGGAGGCGCTGGATCAGTCCGGCGCCGACGCCCTGATGCTGGGCCGGGGCGTCTATGGCCGCCCCTGGCTCGCCGCCCACCTCGACCGCGCCCTGAGAGACGGGACCGTTCTGGTCGAGCCGGACCGCCGGGAGCGGTTCGACATCGTGGTCGAGCATATGCGGGCCTCCTGCGACTTCTACGGGGCCCGACTGGGCCTGCGAATGTTCCGCAAACACCTCGGCTGGTACATCGAACAGGCACCATGGCCCGCCGATCCCGACGCGCGCCGCGTCGCCAAGAGCCGCCTCTGCCGCCTGGACGAGCCCGCAACGGTGGCCCAGGCCCTGGCGGAATTGTGGGATCTGCCGCAATCTTCGCTGTATTTCGGCAACTCCGCTGTTGAAGTTTCGCCACAGGTGGTCGAAGCTTCCGGGTGATGACGGACACGCCCGCCCCGCTTCCGGCCACAGAAGGCGACCCCTCCTTCTGGGGACGCCTCACGGGCGGCCGGGCACGAGCCGCCTTCGGCGCCGCCTATCTCATCGCCTTCCTGGTCACCGGCGCGGCCATCTGGCTTGTCGCCGTGGCCCCCGGGGCCAGCGCCGGCGATGACGCCAAGGCCACCGCGAGCCGGGCCGTTCTGTTCATCCTGCTGGCCAATCTGGTCCTGATCGTCGGACTTGCGACCATCATCGGGGGCCGGGTCATGCGCCTGTCCCGGAGGCGGCGAGAAGACCCGGGCGCGCGTCTGCACCTGCGGTTCGTGGCGCTGTTCTCTTTCGTTGCCGTCGTACCGGCCGTCCTGATCGCCCTCGTCTTCGGTGTTCTGGTCAATCGCGGCGTCGATCAGTGGTTCAGCGACAACGTCAGCTCGGCCGTCGAGAACGGTGCCATTATCGGCAAGGCCTATGTGGCTGATGTCGGCGGCGGCCTTGACCGCGACCTGGGCACCATGGCCAACGAGCTCGGCGGCGTTCGGGATGTCTTTGACAACCGCATCCAGTTTTCCGGCGCCCTGACCCAGATCGCCGACTTCTTCGGCTACCCCGCAGTCTACATCCTCAACGGCGAGGGCGAGGTCCTGGCCCAGAGCGACCTTCCAGGCGCGCCCGCCTATGTCGCCCCGCCCCGCGCGGAGTTCGAGAAGGCCGCCGAGGGCAAGGAGGTGCCGTTCACGGTGACCGAGCACCCCGACACGATCCGCGCCCTCTATCCACTGCCGGACTATGGCGAGGCCTATCTGTATGTCGTGCGCCCGCTGGCCCCCGGTCTGATCGCGCGGATGCGCAATAGCCTTGACTCCATCGAGTCCTATCGCGTCGCGGAGGAGAGCCGCGCCCGCATCCAGGCCGCCTTCGCCCTCAGCTATCTGGAGACGGCCCTGCTGGTGCTGGTCGGCGCAGTTTGGCTTGGCATGTCGGCGGCCAGCGCCATCTCGGCCCCCATCGGTCGTCTGGTGAAAGCCGCGGATCAGGTCGCGGCCGGCGACCTGAGCGCCCGGGTCGAGCCGGACGGCGCGCCCGGCGAGATCGCCACCCTGTCGGAAGCCTTCAACCGGATGACCGGCGACCTCCAGGCCCAGCAGGCGGCGCTGAAGACGGCTAGCGAAGAGGCCCAGGACCGCAGTCGCTTCATCGAGACCGTCCTGTCCGGCGTTAGCGCCGGCGTCATCGGTCTGGACAAGCGCGGGAGAATTTCCGCGATCAATGACAGTGCCTTGCAGCTGCTTTCGATCTCTGAAGTCGAGGTACGCGGAAAGGCCTTGGGGACCATCGCGCCTGAGCTGGGCGACCTCGTCCGCCGCGTCGAAGCCCATATCGAGGAAGACATCGACGTCGCCCGCGAGGGCGAGACCCGACGCCTGCGTGTCCGCATCGAGGGCGGGGTCGGCGGCGAGATGGTGCTGACCTTCGACGACATCACCCGTCTGGTCACGGCCCAGCGCAACGCCGCCTGGCGCGACGTCGCCCGCCGTATCGCCCACGAGATCAAGAACCCCCTGACGCCGATCCAGCTTTCGGCCGAACGGCTGAAGCGCAAATTCCGCCCCGGCATCACCGAGGACATCGAGATCTTCGATCGCTGCACCGACACCATCATCCGTCAGGTCGGCGACATAGGGCGGATGGTCGACGAGTTCTCGTCCTTTGCCCGTATGCCGACGCCCCGGTTCACCAACGAGAACCCGGCTGAACTGTTGCGCGAGGCCGTCTTCGCCCAGCGCGTCGCCGCGCCCGAACTGAACGTCGAACTGGTCGAGCCCCTGCCCAGGGCGAAGATGAAGGCGGACGGCCGCATGGTCGGACAGGCCCTGGCCAACATCCTCAAGAACGCCGGCGAAGCGGTCGCCGCGCGTCGCCTCGCCTCGCCCGCCGATGAGGAGCAGGTCGCCATCATCGCCCGGCTTCAGATCGAGGACGGGATCGCCACCTTCATTGTCGAGGACGACGGCAAGGGCCTGCCCGTCCGCGACCGCGACCGCCTGACCGAGCCCTATGTGACCACGCGCGAGAAGGGCACCGGCCTTGGCCTGGCCATCGTCAAGCGCATCTGTGAGGACCACGGCGGCGAGCTGAAGCTGTCAGATGCCGACAGCCTGAACGGTGCCAAAATCTGCCTCATCTTCCCCCTCAACCCCACCGGCAAGGCCGGGCGTGAAACGGAGCCTCGCGGCGCCGACGCCCCGGCGGCCGAATAGTAGCGAGGCGTCATGCGATCCACCGGAGCCGACATCCTGGTCGTCGACGACGAGGCCGACATCCGCGACCTGGTCTCGGGGCTGCTCGAGGACGAGGGCCATTCGGTTCGTGTCGCCTCCAGCTCCGAGGAGGCCCTGGCCGGCATTCGGGCCCGCAAGCCCAGCCTGATCGTCCTCGATATCTGGATGCAGGGCGGCGGCATGGACGGGCTGGAGCTGCTCGACCTGGTCAAGACGCTCGACGCCGACCTGCCCGTCGTCATGATCTCGGGCCACGGCAATATCGAAACGGCCGTCAGCGCCCTGAAGCGCGGCGCCTATGACTTCATCGAGAAGCCGTTCAAGTCCGACCGCCTCGTCGTCGTCATCGATCGCGCCCTCGAGTCGGCGTCGCTGAAACGCGAGAACCGTCGCCTGCGTACGGTCGCCATGACCCCGACCGGCCTGATCGGTCGCTCGGCCGCCGCCCAGGTCCTGCGCACCACCATCGTCAAGGTCGCCCCGGCCAACAGTCGTGTCCTGATCTCGGGCCCTCCGGGGTCCGGCAAAGAGCTGGTCGCGCGTCAGATTCACGAGGCCAGCTCCCGCGCGCGCGGCGAGTTCGTCGCCATCTCGGCCGCGGGCATGACCCCGGAGCGCCTGGATCTGGAACTGTTCGGGGAGGAGGGCCACGACGGCCGTCCGCGCAAGATCGGTGTCTTCGAACGCGCCCACAACGGCACCCTCTATCTGGACGACGTCGGCGACATGCCGCGCGAGAGCCAGAGCCGCATCCTGCGCGTCCTGGTGGAACAGCGCTTCCGTCGCGTCGGCGGCGAACAGGACGTCCAGGTCGACGTCCGCGTGGTCACCTCGACCTCGCGCGACCTCAAGGTCGAGATCGCCGAGGGCCGGTTCCGCGAGGACCTGTTCCACCGCCTCAACGTCGTGCCGATCCGCGTTCCGCCCCTGTCGGAACGGCGCGAGGACATCGGCGAACTGGTCGAGTATTTCATCGAGACCCTCAGCGTGTCGCAAGGGTTGCCACGCCGCCGCCTCGGCGACGACGCCATCGCCGTGCTCCAGGTCCACCCCTGGCCCGGCAACGTCCGCCAGCTACGCAACAACGTCGAGCGGCTGCTGATCCTGGCGACCGGCGACCTGAACGACCCGATCTCGGCCGACATGCTGCCCCAGGAAGTGGCCTCGACCAACTCGGGCGGCATGGGTGCCGAACGCACCATCGCCCTGCCGCTGCGTGAGGCCCGCGAGGTGTTCGAGCGCGAATATCTGGCGGCCCAGATCATGCGGTTCGGCGGAAACATCTCGCGCACTGCCGCCTTCATCGGCATGGAGAGATCGGCCCTGCACAGGAAACTGAAGTCGCTGGGCGTGTCGCCGTCACGGGGCGGCGAGGAAGACGAAGGAAGTCTCGACTGATGTCACGGGTCGCCTATGTGAACGGGGTCTATCAGCGCCACTCGGAGGCGACGATCCATGTCGAGGATCGCGGCTTCCAGTTCGCCGACGGCGTCTATGAGGTCTGGTCGGTGTTCGACGGCCGGATGGCCGATTTCGACGGCCACATGACCCGGCTGCACCGCAGCCTGAACGAGCTGCGCATCGACATTCCCATGTCGATCGACTCCCTGACCCGCGTCCTCAAGGAAACCATCCGCCGCAACCGGGTCCGCGACGGCATCGTCTATCTGCAGGTCACGCGCGGCACGGCCCGCCGCGATCACCCGTTCCCCGCGCCCGGCACCCCGCCCAGCGTCGTGGTGACGTCCAGATCCGTGAGCTCGCGAAAGTCCGACGCCCAGGCGGCTAAAGGCGTCGCCGTCGTCACCCACCCCGACATCCGCTGGGGCCGCTGCGACATCAAGACCGTGGGCCTGCTGCCCAACGTCCTCGCCAAACAGGCCGCCCGCGACAAGGGCGCCTACGAGGCCTGGATGGTCGACGAGATGGGTCTGGTCACCGAGGGTTCCTCGACCAATGCCTGGATCGTCGACAAGTCCGGCAAGCTGCGCACCCGCGACACCCAGGCCAATATCCTCAAGGGCATCACCCGCACCGCCATCATGACGATGATCGAGGAGGAGGGGCTCGAACTCGACGAACGCCCCTTCACCGTCGACGAGGCCAAGGAGGCGAAGGAAGCCTTCTTCACCGCCGCCGGTGCCTTCGTCATGCCGGCCGTCTCGATCGACGGGGTGAAAATCGGCGACGGCAAGCCCGGCCCGATCGCCACCCGTCTCCGCGCCCGCTACCTGGAAGAGGCGAAGCGGGACTCGGTCTAGGTCCGGCGCTTACTGGCTCCGGTTGTCGGCACCGGAAATCCATCGGGCGATGAAATCGGTTACCGGGCCGGTTGCGACGCGCGAGCACAGGGCGCTAAGGTGGTCAGGCCGGGCGTTCGATCCGGAGCCGTGATCTCCCCGACGCGGTGAAAACCAAGAAAGAACAGGACCAACCTGCCATGTCGCAAGACAAGCGTCAGAACCTTCAGGACACCTTCCTCAACTCCGTCCGCAAGACCAAGACCCCGCTGACCATCTTCCTCGTCAACGGCGTCAAGCTGCAGGGCATCGTCACCTGGTTCGATAATTTCTGCGTGCTGCTGCGTCGCGACGGCCAGTCCCAGCTCGTCTACAAACACGCCATCTCGACAATCATGCCGTCAGCCCCCGTGCAGTTGTACGAGCCGGACGCCGACGAGGACTGACCGGAGCGCGGTGGGTTGCGGGACCTCGATTTGTGAACAGTGCAAGTGCTGGTGAACCAGCATCCGCATGTGTGTTGCGCACCAGCCCACGAGCGTCTTGCTCACCAGCACTAGCACCCTTCACTCTTTCCAGCGTCGATGCCGGGGTTCTCCATCACGGCTTCCGGAACCCGCTTGTGTGAAAAGTGCTAGTGCTGGTGAACCAGTATCCGCACCGTGGTGCCGTCAGCACCACTGACCTTCTTGCGCACCAGCACCAGCAGTTTTCACCTCTCAGATCACAGAGCCCCCCCTGACCACCAAACTCATCGACCATTCCGTCCCCCTGATCCGCGCGGTCGTCATCCACCCCGATCTCGGCGAGCGCGCCTCACGCCCGGCCGGGGAGCGTCTGGAGGAGGCCGCCGGCCTCGCCCGCGCCCTGGACCTAGACGTCCGCGCCGAGGAGATCGTGCGTCTGCGCAAGACCACGCCCGCGACCCTGTTCGGGGCCGGAAAGGTCGAAGAGCTCGCGGCCCTGATCCGCGCCGCCGAGGCCGAGGCCGCCGTCATCGACTTCGACCTGACCCCGGTCCAGCAGCGCAATCTGGAGAAGGAATGGGACTGCAAGGTCATCGACCGCACCGGCCTGATCCTCGAGATCTTCGGCCGTCGCGCCCGCACCAAGGAGGGCAAGCTCCAGGTCGAGCTCGCCCGGCTCGACTATGAGAAGTCCCGCCTCGTCCGCACCTGGACCCACCTGGAGCGCCAGCGCGGCGGCACCGGCTCGACCGGCGGCCCCGGCGAGACCCAGATTGAGCTCGACCGCCGCCTGATCGCCGACCGCATCGTCAAGCTGAAGGGCGAGCTGGAGGAGGTCCGCCGCACCCGCGGCCTGCACCGCAAACAGCGCAAGAAGGCCCCGTTCCCGGCCGTCGCCCTGGTCGGTTACACCAACGCCGGCAAGTCAACGATCTTCAACCGGCTGACCGGCTCCGAGGTCCTGGCCAAGGACCTGCTGTTCGCCACCCTCGACACGACCCAGCGCACCATCCGCCTGCCCCAGGGCCGCCCGGCCATCATCGCCGACACCGTCGGCTTCATCTCCGACCTGCCGCACGAACTGGTCGAGAGCTTCCGCGCGACCCTGGAAGAGGTGGGCGAGGCCGACCTGATCCTGCACGTCCGCGACATCGCCTCGGCCGACTCAGCCGCCCAGGCGAAGGACGTCGAGGAGGTGCTGAAACAGATCGAACAGCCGGAAGGCAAACCGCGCCGCATCCTCGAGGTCTGGAACAAGACCGACCTCCTCGACCCTGAGGCCCGCGAAGAGGTCGAGGGCCAGGCCGCCCGCTCGGGCAATGCCTCGGTCGCCGTCTCCGCCTGGACCGGGGAGGGGATCGAGACCCTGCGCCAGGCCATCACCGACCTGATCGACGACGACCCCGAGACCGAATTGATCCTCCAGCCCTCACAGGGCGAGGCACTGGCCTGGCTCTACGAGCACGGCCGGGTGACCGCGCGCGACACGGACGCCGAGGGGCGGATGCTGCTGACGGTGCGGCTGGACCCCCAGGCGATGGGGCGGTTCGAGCGGCAGTTCGGGTGATCCCAAATGACCCTCACCCAGCGGGAGAGGGGATCGCAGTCTCAGGCCCCCACCGCGCCCTGGCGGTTTTCATCTGGCCAAGAAGTCGCAGGAGCCGCCCCATTCCTGATCGCTAGAGATCATCAAAGATCGGTTTGGGTCGACGCGAAGGGGGAGGGCCACTCCGTTAACTACAACCTGCGGTTCCGTGAGGTCAAACTTTGACACGAACCTGGATTCTTGCCAACGACCGTACCCATCCAGGTTTTTGCGAAACTGACTTACGTCCGCTTGCATGGTTGTCTGGAAAACAGCTCTTTGTGCGAGCGCGTCCTGCCCCCGTTCGAAAACCAAAGATTCCCCTGAGTTCGTCGTGAGGCCCGCAATCGCGACCGAGCGCAAGGTACGCTGGCGGGGTGCCGGAGGGCTGACAAGTGCCAGTGGGGGGACTCTCCCCTTGAAAGAGAGCCTAGTAGCGATAACGATCGCCTCACCCGGCGCTAGACCACCGCCGGATATCGGGTCTTCGATGACCTTCCGGACACGCTCGACATCGCCGCCCTCCGCGAAGATGCGGTCGCTGTTGGTGACGGTGTAACCGAACTGATCGATCCGCACGGGTTGATCGCTGACGTTCTCCAGGATGAGGAAGCGCACTTCTGGATGGGGGATCGAGACGACCAGATTTAGAGCCCAGCTCTGCTCCGGCACATCGCAGACTTCGCTTTCCGCTCCCAGTTGGTCGAGAAAGCCATAGATCATCCCTTTTGGCGGGTTTCGCGAAGCGAAGAACTGAATGTACTTGGGGGCTAGTATGTCGCCGAAATAGAGGCTGCCAGCTGTCGTTGCATTTGAATACTGAATACGGCGCAGATCCTCTCCATCCATCGCATGGAACAACACGGGGGCTACATATCGGTTGTTTTCGTAGCGGCGTTCACTAGTGTACGTATAATCCTCGAAGACTTCCTCTAACGTGCCGCTCGTCAAACTATTGAGGACGAGAGTGTTGGCCGGCAAATTACCTTGGCTGTTCACGTTCAGGACGTTCCTGAAAGTATTGATGTCCGCAGGGATATTTACACGTATCGTGGCCATACGCGGTTCCCGAAATTCGCTCAAGGGAGACTGAATGCTAGCTCCTTGAATATGGTTACCGTCCAGTGAGGTTGCTCGCCAAGTAGAATCGGCACCCTCGCGGCTCCAACCAGAAAGCATGTCTGCGACTTCCAGCAGCACTTCATTGTTTAGCACGCCGACGATCTTGGGAAAACGCTGTGCGATCTCCGCAGGGACGAGCCCGCGGCTGAGCGCATCGATCGCTTGGCCGGTTGCGGTGAAGTAGGAAGCGCGAAAGACCATGCTTCCGCTCCATATTTGCACCGTCTCGTCGGTGAACGCCTCGCTTCCCATCCGAGAGATATCGATCGTCTTTTGTCTGTTTCCGACGGCGACCGAAATCCTACCTTTGCGGGGGCCCCAGAATCTGGCGTATCGCACCTCGGCGCGGGCGTCATCGCCTAGCTCTAGGATTTCACCGTCCTGACCGTCCCATTTGAGCTCAACTACGGCCGTCGGAAAGGGGAGTTGTTGTTCGTCCGAAACAGCGATCGTGAACTCGTCATATGCTTTTGCCGACATTGTCGGCCAGAAATTCACACCGATCGCTGCGATCACTGTGACGACAATGCTTACGTGGGTTAGCCAGGTCACTGCGACAAGGCGCTTGGCGAGGCTTGGCGCTCCGGACCGCCCCGTCGAGAGGGCGACATTTAATAAGGCATAAGACGCCCCCACACCAATGAGGATTGCGTTCGCCCATAGGTCTCCGAATACCACAGCAATAGAGACGAAAAGGATCCCGACCGAGGCCACTAACGCCGCTAGGGTCGCAACGTTAAAGGGACTTGCGCGGCTTGGGGTCAGGCCGACAGGCTCTGTATCAAATGGAGGCCCCAGTGTACTTGGCGGGTCGGTCTTCACCTCAGCGTTGTCATCCGGACTCTTCGTATCGTCAGCCATGCTATCCCCCGACAAGCTGCCGACGATAACACATGCCCATGATTGGTGAAGGCGGCACGAAACTCGTAACTTGGCTGGGATAGACCGGGTGCAGTTCGACCACCCTCTTCGCTCATTTCTTTTGTCGGCCCACGACCGCGTCTGACGCACCCGCATGGCAGCCTCCCGCCATGACCTCCAGCACTCAACTCAACCCCGCCACCCTAGACGGTCTCGGCGGCGACTATTGGGACCATGCCCGGCGGGAGTATCTCGCGGGCGTGAAGGCGACGACCGTCTGCCAGCGGTACGGCATGTCGCTGAGTTCCTTCCGCCAGCACGCGCGGGTCGGGGGCTGGCGGCGCATGGACCAGCCCGGATGCGAGGCGCCGCCCGAGTTCGGCGAATACCATCCCGACGACAATGTCAGCTTCGCCGATCTGGCCGCCGAGGCCTTCCTGAACATCCGCCGGGCCCTGGGCATGGGGCGGGCGTCCGAGGCCTCGACCTGGATGCGCGTCTACGACAGCCTCGCCGACCGCGCCCGCTCCGAGGTCATGGCCGACCTGCCGGACATCGCGCCGCCCCTGCTGGAGTCCAGACGCGAGCCGCTGCGGCTGGTCGCGGCCGACCTTGAGAATATCAACGAATTGAATGCATTGTCCCAGAATCCAGACGTCGAACCGCAACCGTTGGACTCTCTGCACCCTGTGGTTTCGGAGTGCATTCCCGTCTCCTCCCCGTCGCGAAGCGATGGGGAGGTGGCACGCAGCGTAGCGGAGTGACGGAGGGGTTCTTGCCGCACGAAGAGCCCCTCCGTCAGCTCGCAAGAAGCTCGCTGCCACCTCCCCATTCGCCAGCGGCGAACGGGGAGGAGACATCAGGCCCGCTCAGCCGCCTTGGCCGCGTCCCACAGCCCGTCCATCTCGGCCAGATCCGACTGATCCGGCGTCCGCCCGTCCTTCGCCAGCTCCGCCTCGATGAAGCCGAACCGGCGAACGAACTTGGCATTGGCCCCGCGCAGGGCGTCCTCCGGCTCGACCCCCAGTTTGCGCGCCAGGTTGGCGACGACGAACAGGATGTCGCCCATCTCCTCGCGGGCCTTGTCGAGGTCCCCGGCGGCGATCTCGACCTTCAGCTCGGCGACCTCCTCGTCCAGCTTGGCGAACACCTCGTCGGTCGAGGGCCAGTCGAACCCGACCCGCGCGGCCCGCTTGGTCAGCTTGGCCGCCCGATGCAGGGCGGGCAGGCCGACCGGCACGTCGTCCAGCACCCCGTGCTGGGCCTTACCGGCCCGCTCGGCGGCCTTGATGTCCTCCCAGCGCAGTTTCTGGGCCGGGCCCGAGATCTGGAGGTCCTCCTCGCCGAACACATGGGGATGGCGCCGGACCAGCTTGTCGGACATGGCCTCGGCGACGTCGTCGAAGGCGAACAGCCCCTGTTCCTCGGCCATCCGGGCGTGGAAGATCACCTGGAACAGCAGGTCGCCGAGCTCAGTCTTGAGCTCGCCCATGTCGCCCCGCTCAATGGCGTCGGCGACCTCATAGGCCTCCTCGATCGTATAGGGGGCGATGGTCGCAAAGGTCTGTTCGACGTCCCACGGACAGCCGCCGTCCGGGTCCCGCAGCCGGACCATGATCGCCCTCAGCCGATCGGTCGGGGTCATGCGGATTCGCCGTCCCGGGCTTCCAGTCCGCGCCGGATCTCGTCATGCCGGGCCGGCGTCAGGGGGTAGTTCTTGAGCAGCAGGGCCGCGCTGGCCAGCAGCAGGCCGGGCAGGGCGATGAACAGGACCTGGAGGATCAGCAGCGCGCTGTCGGTGTTCCCCTCCGGCGGCGGCACGGCCTGGAAGCCGACCCACTGCAGGATCAGATAGGGGATCAGGGCCACGACATGCCCGACCTTGGTCGTCGCCGACAGGATGGAGAACATCAGTCCCGTCCGGTCCACCCCGGTCTCCAGCCTGACCTCGTCACCGACGTCGGCCATCATGGCCCGCAGCAGGAACAGGCCCGCCGCATAGGGAAGACCGGCGATGAACATGGCGACAGCCGTCAGGGCGAAGTTGCCGCCGGGGACCAGGGTCGCGCCGACATAGAAGACGGCGAACACCAGGCTGGCCGCGGCCAGGGCCCTGTCCTTGCCGATCCGCGTCGCCAGCCAGGCCCAGAAGGGCGCGCCGATCAGGCCGGCCACGAAATACAGCAGCATGAACAGGGACGCCTCGGTATGGCCGTAGCCCTTGATCTGGCCGAAGAAGAAGAACAGCAGCGACCCTGTGATCCCCGGCGCGACGCCCAGAACCACGTCCGCCAGCAGCAGCTTCCTGACCGCCTTCCGCTTGAACAGCTCCAGATAGGCCCGCGGCCCCCCATGGGGCGCGGCGCCGGCGTTGACCGGCTCCGGCACCACGAACAGGGCCAGGGCGATGGTGACCGGCAGGGCGATCAGGATCGCCCAGCCCATGATCCGGACCCCGGCGGCATAGTCCCCGATGCCGGTCTGGATCACCACCGTCGGCAGGATCAGGATCAGGATGACCCCGATGATGTTGAACACCTGCCACCAGCCATAGACGCGGCTGCGCTGGTCGTACTCGGGGGCCAGCACCGAGGCCCAGCCGAGCTGGCCCAGGGTGCCGATGGAGAATCCGAGGTAGAGGACCAGCAGCCAGGCGAACAGATAGACCGGGCCCGCGCCGGGCTGGACCACCACGAACATCATGAAGGCGGCGAGCATCAGGATCGGCATCGAGGCGACCATCCACGGGCGGTAGCGGCCGAACCGGGTCCTGGTCCGGTCCATGGCCCAGCCGATGAACGGGTCGAAGGTGATGTCGATCAGGCGGACCGCCATGAACACCGCCGCCACAACACCCAGCTCCAGCCCCACATGGGTGGCGTAGAACTCGGGCAGGGTGACCGGCAGGGCCACGCCGAACGCCGCCAGCGGCAGGCAGACGGCCGAAAAGGCGGCGAGGACGGCGTTGCTGCGCCGGGGCGACCTGGGAGCGTCGGACATGCGGAGATCCAGCGGCGTCGCCCTGAGTCGGCGGACGGGCGCACCATGCCAGTTTTGACGGCGGCGGGAGAGGGGCCTTGCTTGCGCCGCAACGGTGAGGCTTCCTCTCTCCATGCGCGTGGGGATGGCGGGATTGATCGTGGCGGCGGCCCTGGCCTGGGGCCTGCCGAACGCCGCCTCGGCCCAGGGGCGGTGCGAGACCCAGCGACAGGTCTGGGCCGATCAGGCAGTGGCCAACGCAATCTCCCTGTATTCGCTGGAGTGGACGCCGTTCGGGGCCACCGAAGTGGGTTGGGGCACCTATATGCCCCTGCTGCAGAAGGAGATCGGCACCGACTGCGAGCCGGGCACGTCGGACTTTGCCGCAGCCCTGGCGGCCTTTCAGGCGCGGTATGCGCTCCCTGCGACGGGCAGTTTCGATCCGGCGACCTTCAATGTGTTGAAGGGCCTGCTGCAGGAGCGGCGACCGTTCGTCATGGCCCGCGTGCGCGACGAATGCCCCGATCCGCCGCCCCTGCGCGAGCTCGGCTATCTCGAGGCTCCGGAAGAACACGCCGACCGCCTGACCCGGCTGTTGAGGCGCGACGTGCTGGCCTCCTATCGTCTGATGGTCGCAGCCGCACGAGCGGAGGTTCCGGAGGTCCGCTATGACCCGGAGCTGCTGCAGATCTTCTCCGGCTTCCGCGATCCGGAGGCCGATGCGGCGCGGTGCGCGGCGGAGCGGAACTGCGACGGGCTGCGGCGGGCGGTCTGTTCCCCGCACCGGACGGGAACCGCCGTCGATCTCTATGTCGGGCAGTTGCTGGGGATGGGCGTCGATTCGACCCATCCGGAGAGCCGCCAGCATATGACCCAGGGCGCGACCTATCGCTGGCTGGTGAAGAACGCCGGCCGGTTCGGCTTCGTGCCCTATATCTACGAGCCCTGGCACTGGGAGTGGACCGGAGCCGGCACAGGCTTCGGCACGCCTTGAGAGGGCTGACCCAGGGCGAGAAGCGGCTGGCCCGGACCGAGTTCGGCGAGGCGCTGGACTTCGAGACCATCCGGCTGGCGCCGACGCCCTGGCCGTTCGATCGGGCCTTCGTGCCGGGGCGCTGGTTCGGGCGGGACTGGATCCTGTGGCCCGGCCGGAACCTTCCCAAGGACCTCGGCGTCGCCCCGGTCGGGCTCCAGGCCGTGCTGATCCACGAACTGGTTCACGTCTGGCAGGCCCGTCAGGGGGTGAATCTGCTGGCCGGCAAGATCAGGGCAGGGGACGGCCCCTCCGCCTATGGCTACCCCGGGGCACCGTGCGGCTGGGACGAACTGAACATCGAGCAGCAGGCCATGGCGGTGGAACATCGCTTCAGGGCGGCGCGAGGCCTGCGGGTCCCGGATGAGGCGGCCCTGTACGGAGGGCTCTGTCCCATCGGATCGAAGTCCGGCCGAGGGCTTTGAACCCGGCAAGGGGACAGCCACGCCTGTCACTGCGGGCGTTGCAGCACGAAGACCGGAACGACCCCTGACCCGGGTGCGGGTTCTCCAGCACTCGACCTACGGCCAGATCGAGCAGATGGCGGACGCAGGTGCCGGTCGTCAGGTGGATCAGGCCGCCTCGGCCAGATCCACCAGGGTCTGGATCGCGACATAGTCGGTCTTGCCGGTCCCCAGCACGGGAAGTTCGCGCACCCTGACGATCTTCTTGGGCACGGCCAGCTCCGGGGCACCGTGTTCCCGGGCCCATTCGGCGATCTTGCCGACGTCAGCGTCGCTGCGCTCGGTCACCAGGACCAGCTTCTCGCCCTTGCGGCTGTCGGCGATCGAGATGACGGCGTGACGTTGCTCGGGCCAGACGGCCTGGACCAGACCCTCGACGGCGCTCAGCGAGACCATCTCGCCGCCGATCTTGGCGAACCGCTTCACCCGTCCGAGAATGGCGATATAGCCCTCGGGATCGATGTCGACGATGTCGCCGGTATCGTGCCAGCCGCCGTCCAGCGGATCGATCCGCGTCGGGTCTTCCGGCGACATATAGCCGGCCATGACGTTCGGGCCGCGCAGGAACAGGCGTTTGCCCTCGGTGATGCCTTCAACCGCCTCAAGCCGCGCCTCCATGCCCGGTAGCAGCTGGCCCACGGTCCCGGGGCGGTTGCGGTCGGGGTGGTTCACCGCGACCACGGGGGCGGCTTCGGTCGCGCCGTAGCCTTCCAGCAGCTTCACCCCGCCGAACTTGGTATTGAACAGGTGGTGGGTCTCGTCGCGGACCCGCTCGGCCCCGGCAACCACGAACTGCAGGGTGCGGAAGTCGTCCGGCGAGGCGACCCGCGCCCACTGGTTCAGGAAGGTATCGGTCGCGAACAGGATGGAGGCCTTCACGTCCGCCAGCAGGGCGACGATCTGTTTGCCGTGCAGGGGGGACGGGTACTGGAAGGTCTTCAACCCGTTCAGCAGCGGCAGGATGACGCCGCCGGTCAGGCCGAAACAGTGGAAGGTCGGCAGGGGGTTGAACATCACCCAGTTCGGATCGAGCGGGATGTGGGCGTTCACCTGACGCGCGTTGGCGACCAGGTTCTTCTGGCTCAGCAGCACGCCCTTGGGTGCTCCGAAGCTGCCGGAGGTGAACAGGACCACGCCCGGATCATCGGGTCTGGTCTGTACGCGGAAACGCCTGGGCGCGATGCCGGCCATCAGGCCGAACAGCTTGTCCTGCAAGCCGATGGTGGCGCGGACATCGTCGAGCCAGACGATTTCGGCGACCGTCTCCAGCCGGGCGATCAGGTCGTCGAGCTTGGCCTGTTCGACGAAGCGACGGGCGCACAGGATCTTCCTGACCCCGGCCGCATCGATCGCCGCCTTCAGATTCCGCTCGCCCGAGGTGAAGTTCAGCATCACCGGCACCCGGCCGAAGGCGTGCAGGCCGAAGAAGGTCACGACCACCCCCATCGACGACGGCAACAGGATACCGACCCGCTCGGCCGGCCGGGTCATGGCCGCGATCTTGCGGCCCAGGACGAAGGCCGCGCGGATCAGGCCGGTGTAGGTCAGGGGCTTGCGGTCCTGGTCCTCCAGGATTTCCTTGTCGCCATAGCGGGCGCGCGCCGCGATCAGGGCGTCGAACAGGGATTCTTCGCCTGCCGATGGGTCGAGGCCGGGCCTAAGCAAAACGCGTCTCCTCTGGGGGGCGTTCACGCCGCCCCCTCACTGTCAGGCGCGCAAACTAGTTAAGCGCCGCCACGATGAAAAGATGCGTTACGCCGCGTGAGGCTTTGGGGCCGCGCCACCTCCCCATCGCTGCGCGACAGGGAGGAGAACGAAATGCTGCGTGACTTGCCTTCCGCAGGCGGAACGACGACATACCCGGTTCACGTTCCTGGAGCCCGACCCGCCTCGATGGTCACCCTCATCGACACCCTGACGCGCAAACCGTCAGACCTGCGTCACCCGGAAAAGCAGAACCGGCCCGAGACGGCCGTGCTGAAGAAGCCCGCCTGGCTGCGGGTCAAGGCGCCGGGATCGGGCCAGTACAACGCCACGAAGGAGATCGTCCGCTCCAAGGGGCTGGTGACCGTCTGCGAGGAGGCGGCCTGTCCGAACATCGGCGAGTGCTGGAGCCAGAAGCACGCCACCCTGATGATCATGGGCGACACCTGCACCCGGGCCTGCGCCTTCTGCAACGTCAAGACGGGCCTGCCCCAGCCGCTGGATCCGGAAGAACCGGGCAAGGTCGGGCTGGCCGTGTCGCAACTGGGCCTGAACCATGTGGTGATCACGTCGGTGGACCGGGACGACGTGTCGGACGGCGGCGCGGCCCACTTCGCCGAGGTGGTGCGTCAGATCCGCCTGCAGGCACCCGACACGACGATCGAGATCCTGACGCCCGACTTCCTGCGCAAGGACGGCGCGGCCGAGGTGGTGATCGATTCGACGCCCGACGTGTTCAACCACAACCTCGAGACCGTGCCGCGGCTGTATCTGAAGATCCGGCCCGGTGCCCGCTATTTCCACTCCCTGCGCCTGCTGCAGATGGTCAAGGAGCGCGATCCCAACCAGTTCACCAAGTCCGGCATCATGGTCGGTCTGGGCGAGACCAAGGAGGAGGTCATGCAGGTGATGGACGACATGCGCTCCGCCGGCGTCGACTTCATCACCATCGGCCAGTACCTGCAGCCGACGCGTAAACACGCCGCCATCGACCGGTTCGTCACGCCCGAAGAGTTCAAGGCCTATGAGGCGATCGCCCGGGCCAAGGGCTTCCTGATGGTGTCGTCGTCACCGCTGACGCGGTCGTCGCACCATGCGGGCGACGACTTCGCCCGGCTGAAGGCGGCGCGTGAAGGACAGAACCGGCGTTGAGTTTTCCGGCCTCGTCATCCACGGGCTTGTCCCGAGGATCCATTTGTCAGCAGACTTTTTTCGCTGAGTGCCGCGATGATGCCGGAGCACCGCGCGATCCTTTGCCGCCTGGACTAACCCAGCCATGGGTCCTCGGGACAAGCCCGAGGATGACGGTAGGGGGGTAGATGGCCGTCCACCGCGTCACCCGCATCCTGCCCTGGACGCCCGCCCAGCTCGCCGATCTGGTGGCCGACGTGGAGGCCTATCCGCGCTTCGTGAAATGGGTCACCGCCATGCGGGTCTGGAACCGGCGCGAGGAGTCGCCGGGCGTTGGCCTTCTGGATGCCGAGGCCGCAGTGGGGTTCTCGTTCCTGAGGGAGCGGTTCTCGACCTGGGTGCGGTATGACCGGACTGTGCCGTCGGTCGAGGTGGGGCTGTTGCGCGGCCCGTTCCGGCACCTGAAGAACCGGTGGACTTTCCATGCGATCCCAGAGGGGACGCGGCTGGAGTTCATAATCGACTTCGCCTTCAAATCCTCTCTGCTCAACGCCGCGCTCGAGGACAATTTCGACCGGGCTGTATCTTCGCTGATCGGCAGTTTCGAGGACGAGGCGGCGCGGCGGTACGGGACGCCGAAATGACGGAATTCGACTTCGATGCCGTCGTGGTGGGGGCCGGGGCCGTGGGCCTCGCCTGCGGGCAGGCGTTGTCGAAGCGGGGCTTGACCGTGCTGGTTCTGGAAAAGGCACCCCACATCGGCCAGGGCGTGTCGTCGCGGAACTCCGAGGTTATCCACGGCGGGCTCTACTATCCGACGGGGTCGCTGAAGGCCCGGTTCTGCGTCGAGGGGCGGCGGGCGCTCTACGCCTGGCTGGAGACGCACAAGATCGACTACCGGAAGTGCGGGAAACTGGTCGTGGCCACGCACGAGGACGAGGTCGCCCATATCGAGGCGATTTTCGAACAGGCGAGAACGAACGGCGTCGAGGGGCTGGAGCATCTCAGCGGGGACCAGGCGCGGGCGCTCGAGCCCGAACTGAACGCCCGCGCGGCCATCCTGTCGCCCGAGAGCGGCATCTTCGCCAGCCATGACTATATGCTGTCGCTGGAGGGCGAGATCGAGGACGCGGGCGGATCGGTCGTGGTCTCGACGCCATTCGAACGGGCCGAGACCCTGCCGGGCGGCGGGTTCCGCGTCACCGCCGGCGGGCCGGAGTCGGGGGCGGGCGGGGCGACCCTGACCTGTCGCCTGCTGGTCACTGCGCCGGGCCTGTCGGCACAGGACGTCGCGGGGCGAATCGAGGGCTTCCCGGCCGATCACATCCCGAAAGGGCATTTCGGCAAGGGCGTCTATTTCCGGCTGACCGGCAAGGCGCCGTTCGACCGGCTGATCTATCCGCCGCCGATCGCGGGGGCGCTGGGCACCCACTACCGCAAGGACCTGGGCGGCCAGGCGGTGTTCGGACCGGACCTCGAATATGTCGAGACCGAGGACTATTCCGTCGATCCGGCCCGGGCCGAGGCGTTCGCGACCTATATCCGGCGCTTCTGGCCGGGGCTGCCCGACGGGGCTCTGACGCCCGACTATGCCGGGATCCGGCCCAAGCTGCATGGACCGGGCGAGGCCCAGCCCGACTTCCAGCTGCGCGGTGCCGCCGACCACGGCATCGACGGCCTGGTCGCCCTGTTCGGCATCGAGAGCCCGGGCCTGACCAGTTCGCTGGCCATCGGAGACGCGGTCGCGGATATGTTGGGTCATGACTGACACGATCATCAGAGACGCCGGCCCCGGCGACATCCCCGCCCTGCATGCCCTGATCGAGAGCGCCTATCGCGGAGAGAGCTCGCGGGCCGGCTGGACCACCGAGGCCAATCTCCTGACCGGGCAACGCACCGATCCGGACGAACTCGCAGAGATCATCGCCGATCCGGAACAGGCTCTGCTGACGGCCTGGCAGGGCGATGATCTGCTGGCCTGTATCCGTATCCAGCGCCAGGCTGACGGAGCGGGATATTTCGGAATGCTGTCGGTCGACCCGACCCGGCAGGCTTCGGGGCTGGGTCGACGGATGGTCACGACGGCCGAGGAGGCCATGGCGCAGCGATTCGGCGCGCGGCTGATCCGGATCTCGGTCTTTCCCCAGCGCGACACCCTGATCGCCTGGTACGAGCGACTGGGTTACGCCGACACCGGCCGAACCCTCGCCTTCGACTACGGGAACCTGCGGCTGGGCACAGCCCTGCGCGACGACCTGTATTTCATCGTCATGGAGAAGGCGCTGGCCTGATGGATCGTGGAATGGAGATCAACACCCCCCGGCTGACGCTTCGTCCCGCCCGGCCGGAGGATCTGGACGCCATCCATGCCGTCCTGTCGCACCGGGAGGCGATGCGCTGGTGGTCCACCCCGCCGCATGACGACATCGAGCAGTCGCGCGCCTGGCTTGAGAACATGATCGCCAATACGGCGGCGGGCGCTGCGGATTTCGTCGTCGAACACGAGGGGCGCGTCATCGGCAAGGCCGGCTGCTGGAAGGCCCCTGATGTGGGCTACATCCTGCATCCCGACGTCTGGGGACGGGGACTCGCGAGCGAGGCCCTGGCCGCCGTGATCGACCATGTGTTTGCGACAAGGGATCTCGATGCCCTTAACGCCGACGTGGATCCGGACAATGCGGCGTCGATCCGGCTACTGGAGCGGCTGGGCTTCGTGCGGACCGGCGAGGCGAAAGCCACCTGGCACATCGGCGGCCAGTGGATGGACAGCCTGTATTTCGGCCTTGCCCGCAGCACCTGGGTCCGGGGCGTCAGTAGCGGGTCGTAAGCTCGGTCAGCCAACCGGGCGAGACTCCGACCAGCCAGACCTCGACGGACTTGTCCACGCCAAGCAGGATCAGCGCGCCGAATACGACCATCAGTCCGCCGAGGGCATATTTCCCGATTGATCCGGCAGCAAGCATCCGGCCGCGAAGTCTGGCCAAGGCTTGTCGTGACAAAAGCCCGATCAGAACGAGCGGCGTGGCGGCCCCGATCCCGAAGATCAGCATGGTCAGGGAAACCCTGCCCAGATCCTGGCCCTGGGCTGCCAGCAGGGATGCGGCACCCAGGGTCGGACCGACGCACGGAGCCCAGACCAGACCCATGAGCACCCCGAGCCCCAACTGACCGAGGGGGCCCCTGCCATCAAGTTTGCGCATCCCGCTATCCGCCCAGGTCGACAAGGGGCCCCCGAGGGCGGCGAGACGGCTCTGGGCCGCGGGCACGAGCAGAACCGCGCCCACTGCGATCAGCAGCGCGCCCCCGACGCGTCGGAAGAGGTCGCCGTCGAGTCCGATCGAGAACCCGATCGTGGCCACAAAGAGCCCCACAACCGTGAAACTGGTGGCCAATCCGAGCCCAAGCGCCACCGGGCCCCAGCGCCCCTCGGACTGAGCGCCGCCGAGCACGATGGGCACCAGTGGCAGGACGCAGGGGCTCAGAATGGTCAGGATCCCCGCCACGAAGGCGACACCCAACGTACCGACAGCCGCGATCACGACCTACTGCCGCGTTGTGGCGACGAGCCGGGCAATACTCGCGGCATTGGTGTCACCGGCGGACCGCCCCGTCTCGCGAGAGCCCCGGAAGGCGATCAGCGTACTCTGGGTCGTTGCCCTGAAGCTGCGAACCACGTCCTTCTGATTGTCGAAGTCGACACGAAACACCACCAGATCAGCATTCGCAGGTTGGGCCTGGAGCGAGTGAATGATGGGCTCCTGCGCCCGGCACGTCGGACACCAGGGCGCATGGACGTCGACGAGGATCGGGTGCCCGGCGGCCTGGGCGGCTTCGAAGGCCGGTCGACTGAACGGGACGGGTTCGGCCATGGCAGGGCTTGCCAGCGCGGCGACCGCAGCGAATGCAAAGGCGATGATGTGTCGACGGATCATGGTGATCTCCGGGCGGGGGTTGATACGTTGGCTCGTTCGCTCTCCGGCGACGATCGGTTACAGTTACGACGCCCCTTGAACTTCCACGCGAGGTCCGGCATAAGCCCGCCCTCGCGTGGCGGCTCTGTTTCCGGGGCCGCCGCTGTTGTTTTCGCGCTCCTGCAGCGCCCGACCCTAAAGATTGAGACGGACATGGCTGTTCCGAAGCGCAAAGTATCGCCCTCGCGTCGCAACATGCGCCGCGCCCACGACGCCCTGGGGACCAACCCCTATACGGAAGACAAGGACACGGGCGAACTGCGTCGCTCGCACCACATCGACCTGAAGACCGGCACCTATCGCGGCCGCCAGGTGCTGACGCCCAAGGAAGACTAGTTCCTGCGCCCTTTTGGGGTCTGAGACGTTTGCGGCGTACGGTTTCCCCGTGCGCCGTTTTCGTGCGCTTATGGAGCATCGGTGCTTCAAGGATTGCCCTGCGATGATCCGATCCCTGACCGCCGTCGCCGCCTCGGCCCTGTTTCTCGCCGGCTGCGGCGCGCAAGGGCCCGCCTCCGCCCCCGCACCTCAGGTCCATGTCACGACCGCCCCCGCGACTCCGGCCGCGCCGGCGGCCGACGTCCTGACCGCCCAGGGCTTCGGTCCCTTGCGAATCGGGATGACGAAAGCCGAGGTCGAGGCGGCGCTTGGTCCCGACAGTGATCCTGAATGGGGGCCCGCCGAGCCCGAGTACTGCGACCAATGGCGACCGGAACGTGCACCGGAGGGCCTGCTGGTTATGCTGGAACAGGGTGTCCTCACCCGGATCTCGGTGTCTTCACCCTCGACGCTCAGGACGGATCGCGGATTCGGCGTTGGCGACACTGCCGCCGCGATCAAGGCCGCCTATGGCCCGCTGGTCGTCTCCGAGTTGCACAAATACGTCGATCCCCCGGCCGAGAACCTGTTCGTCTGGCAGGCCGGCGCGCCGACAACGGCGGGCGAGGCCGCGCGCGGCATCCGCTACGAGATCGACGACAACGGCAGGGTCGGCAACGTCCACGTCGGCGGACCGGCCATCGAGCAGGTCGAGGGCTGTTCCTGATCCAGGAGGGCGGCGGTTGGCGATTCGCGGGGGCCGGGCTAAACCCCGGCCATCCTCCCTGCACCCGCGAAGGCCTTAGCCAATGACCGACATCGCCGACATCGTCGCCCGCCAGATTCTCGACAGCCGGGGCAACCCCACGGTCGAGGTGGATGTGGTTCTGGATGACGGTAGTTTCGGCCGCGCGGCGGTGCCTTCCGGCGCCTCGACCGGCGCGCACGAGGCGGTCGAGCTGCGGGACGGCGACAAGGATCGCTGGGGCGGCAAGGGCGTGCAGAACGCCGTGGACGCCGTCAACGGCGAGATCTTCGACGCCCTGTCCGGCATGGACGCCGAGGACCAGCGTCGCATCGACGAGGCCCTGATCACCCTCGACGGCACAGAGAACAAGGCCCGCCTGGGCGCCAACGCCATCCTCGGCGTGTCGCTGGCGGTGGCCAAGGCCAGCGCCATCTCCGTCGGTCTGCCGCTGTTCCGCTATGTCGGCGGCATCTCGGCCCGGGTCCTGCCGACCCCGATGATGAACATCATCAACGGCGGTGCCCATGCCGACAATCCGATCGACATCCAGGAGTTCATGATCCTGCCGACGGGTGCCGAGAGCTTCTCCGAAGGCCTGCGCATGGGCTCGGAAATTTTCCACGCGCTGAAGAAGCAGCTGAAGGACGCCGGTCACAATACCAATGTCGGCGACGAGGGCGGCTTCGCCCCGAACCTGGCCTCGGCCGAGGAAGCCCTGAGCTTCATCACCAGGGCGGGCCAGGCGGCCGGCTATCTGGCGGGCGAGGACTTCCACCTGGCGCTCGACGTCGCGGCGACCGAGTTCTTCAAGGACGGCGCCTACAACATGGCCGGAGAGGGCAAGATTCTGGACGGGGAGGGGATGGTGGCCTACCTCGCCGACCTCTGTGAACGCTTCCCCATCGTCTCGATCGAGGACGGCTGCTCCGAGGACGATTTCGAGGGCTGGAAGCTGCTGACCGACGCCCTGGGCGAGCGCGTCCAGATCGTCGGCGACGACCTGTTCGTCACCAACCCGGCCCGTCTGGCCGCCGGCATCGGTGAGGGCCTGGGCAATTCGATCCTGATCAAGGTCAACCAGATCGGCACCCTGTCCGAGACCCTGGACGCCGTCGATATGGCTCACCGCGCCGGCTACACGGCCGTCATGAGCCACCGCTCGGGCGAGACCGAGGATTCGACCATCGCCGACCTGGCCGTCGCTACCAACTGCGGACAGATCAAGACCGGGTCGCTCGCCCGTTCGGATCGCACGGCCAAATACAATCAGCTGCTGCGCATCGAGGAACTGCTGGGCGATCAGGCCAGCTACTACGGGGATGGAATGCTGCTGAAGTAGGTGCCGGGAGGGGCGGCGGCGTTAACCTCCGCCCCTTTCAAAACCTGCGTATTTTTACGGCCAAGCTAGGGTTTGTTAGGCATTTTCGGTCACGAAGGATCAACTGTGACCACGCTCAGAAGGAGCGTTCGTATTGCCCGAACGGATGAAGCCCTACTCGCTGTCTGCTTTCCTGTTTCTGCTCGTTGTCTACCTGGGAGTTCAGGCGCTGACGGGGGAGAGGGGTCTGCTCAGCGGAGCCGCCCGTGATGCGCGGCTGGCCCAGCGCGAGGCGCAACTCACCACCCTGACCGAGCAGCGGGCCGACCTTGAGGTTCGCGTCCGCTACCTGCGTACCGGCAGCCTTTCGCGCGACCTGCTGGAAGAGCGGGCCCGCGCCGTGCTCGGTTTCAGCGATCCGCGCGACTATGTCGTGCGCACCGTCGCCGCTGCGCCATCCGCCGAAGCGAGTGCAACCGTCTCCTGAACTCTTGTTACAGCCCGGGCGGCGTGCTTTGCCTTTGGGGAACGAAGGCTGCTACAGCCCCTTTCCGTAACGACAAGAGGCCCGCACGGCGCGTTTCGCCATGGGCTCCACCGGGAGATGCCGGATGGCGAGAGCCGCCCAGAAGACCACGGATTCCAAGGGGTCCGCCAAGATTCCAAACACGCCGGCGGCGTCCAAGGAGGACCTGCTCAGGTACTATCGCGAGATGGTCCTGATCCGCCGCTTCGAGGAGCGGGCGGGACAGCTGTACGGCATGGGTCTGATCGGTGGATTCTGCCACCTGTATATCGGCCAGGAGGCCGTGGCCGTCGGCGTTCAGGAGAGCGTCAGACAGGGCCATGACAAGATCATCACCGGCTATCGCGACCACGGCCACATGCTGGCCGCCGGCATGGACCCGAATGCGGTCATGGCCGAGCTGACCGGTCGTTCGGGCGGGTCGTCCAAGGGTAAGGGCGGATCGATGCATATGTTCGACGTGCCGACCGGCTTCTATGGCGGCCACGGCATCGTCGGCGCCCAGGTGGCGCTGGGCACCGGTCTGGCCTTCGCCGGCAAATACCGCGGCGATGATTCGGTCGCCTTCATCTATTTCGGCGACGGTGCCTCGAACCAGGGTCAGGTCTACGAGAGCTTCAACATGGCCCAGCTGTGGAAGCTGCCGGCCATCTACATCATCGAGAACAACCAGTACGCCATGGGCACGAGCATCGAGCGCTCGTCCTCGACGACCGAGCTCTACATGCGCGGCGCCAGCTTCGGCATTCCGGGCGAACAGGTCGACGGCATGGATGTGCTGGCGGTCAAGGACGCGGTCGAGCGCGCCGTGAAGCGGGCCCGCGAAGGCGGCGGCCCCTTCATCCTCGAGGTGAAGACCTATCGCTATCGCGGTCACTCGATGTCGGATCCGGCCAAATACCGGTCCAAGGACGAGGTCGACGAGGTCAAGAAGACCCGCGACCCGATCGACCACGTCAAGATGCTGCTGGAACAGGCCAGGGCCACCGAGGATGAGCTGAAGGCCATCGACGCGGAGATCAAACAGATCGTCGCCGAGGCGGTCCAGTTCGCCCAGGAGAGCCCTGAACCCGATCCGTCGGAGCTCTATACCGACGTCTATGTGGAGACCCCCGTCTTGGAGAACGCCCGGTGACCGACATCCTGATGCCGGCGCTGTCGCCCACGATGGAAGAGGGCAATCTGACGAAGTGGCACGTGAAAGCGGGCGACACGGTCAAGGCAGGCGATGTGATCGCCGAGATCGAAACCGACAAGGCGACCATGGAGGTCGAGGCCGTCGATGAGGGCGAGATCGCCGAGATCCTGGTGGCCGAGGGCACCGAGGGCGTGAAGGTCAACACGCCGATCGCCCGCATGGCCGGTGAAGCCGGCGCAGCCGCTCCCGCGCCGAAGGCTGAGGCGCCTGCCGCCGAAGCCTCGGGCGAACCCGGGAAGAAGGTCGCCGCGCCGTCGGCGACGCCGAAGGTCGAGCTGCGCGATCCGGAAATCCCGGCCGACGCCAAAATGATCAAGACGACCGTGCGTGACGCGCTGCGTGACGCCATGGCCGAAGAGATGCGCCGCGACGAAAACGTCTTCCTGATCGGCGAGGAAGTCGCCCAGTACCAGGGGGCCTACAAGGTCAGCCGCGAACTGCTGCAGGAGTTCGGCGACCGCCGCGTGGTCGACACCCCGATCACCGAGCACGGTTTCGCGGGCCTTGGCGTCGGCGCCGCGATGGCGGGTCTGAAGCCGATCGTGGAGTTCATGACCTTCAACTTCGCCATGCAGGCCATCGATCACATCATCAACTCGGCGGCCAAGACCCTCTACATGTCGGGCGGTCAGATCCGGGCCCCCATCGTGTTCCGGGGTCCGAACGGCGCCGCCAGCCGCGTCGGTGCCCAGCACAGCCAGGACTATTCGGCCTGGTACGCCCAGGTGCCCGGCCTGAAGGTCGTCGCTCCGTATGATGCCGCTGACGCCAAGGGCCTGCTGAAATCGGCCATCCGCGACCCGAACCCCGTCGTCTTCCTCGAGCACGAGATGATGTACGGCATCGAGTTCGATGTGCCCGATGTCGAGGACTATCTGGTCCCGATCGGCAAGGCCAAGGTCCGCCGCGAAGGCACGGACGTGACCATCACGGCCCACGCCCGCATGGTCGGTTTCGCCCTGCAAGCCGCCGAACAGCTGGAAGCCGAGGGCATCTCCTGCGAGGTCGTCGATCTGCGGACCCTGCGTCCGCTGGATCACGAGACCATCGTGGCCAGCGTCAGGAAGACCAGCCGCCTGGTCTCGGCCGAGGAAGGCTGGGGTCCGATGGGCGTCGGCGCCGAGGTCGTGGCCCGGGTCATCGAACACGCCTTCGACTATCTGGATGCCCCGCCGATGCGGGTTCACCAGGAAGACGTGCCGCTGCCCTACGCCGCCAACCTGGAAGTCCTGTCGCTTCCGGGCGTCGACAAGATCGTCGCTGCCGTCAAGGCGGTGATGGCGTGACCAACAGTCCGGGCTTTGAACTGACGACGCCGGAAAGCGTGGCGGCCGACGCCGACGCCATTGAACTGACCCGCATCTGGTGGTCCAGGGGCGAGCCGGTGATGTCCATCATGCCCGCCTTTGACGACCCCGGAAAATACGGCGAGCTTCTGGCCATCGCAGCGCGACACATGGCCCATGGCTATGCCGTGCGGCACGGCCATGATGAGGTCCAGGCCTATCATCGCATCCTGAAGGGGATGAGCGACGTCATTGCCGCCGACAATGTCCAGACCGTCGCCGAGCCCTTGAGCCAGACCGGGGGAAATGCCTGATGACCGATATCCTGATGCCCGCCCTGTCGCCCACCATGGAAGAGGGCGTTCTGGCCAAATGGCACGTCAAGGCCGGCGATGTCGTCAAGGCCGGCGACGTGATCGCAGAGATCGAGACCGACAAGGCGACCATGGAGGTCGAGGCCGTCGACGAAGGCACCATCACGGACATCCTCGTGGCCGAAGGGACTGAGGGCGTGAAGGTCAACACCCCGATCGCGCGTCTGGCGGAAGAGGGCGGCGCAGCCGCTCCTGGTCCCAAATCTCCCCCCCCTGGGGGAAGACCGGCGGCGCAGCCGCCAGAGGGGGGCAAGTCCGAGCCTGTCGCGCCCCCCGCGGCTGCTGCGCAGCCTCTCCTCCCAAGGGGGGGGCAGAAGGCCGAGCGCGTCTTCGCCTCGCCCCTGGCCCGTCGTCTGGCGAAGGACGCGGGCCTCGATCTGTCGACCCTGAAGGGCTCCGGCCCGCACGGCCGCATCGTCAGGTCCGACGTGGAGGCCGCCGGTAAGGGCGGCACTCGCCCGGCCGCTGCGCCCGCCACCGCCACCCCGAGCATCGAGGCCCGCAAGGTCCAGTCGCTCGCCGACATGGGCATCCCGGACGGCAGCTACGACCTGGTTCCGCTGGACGGCATGCGCAAGGCGATCGCCCGCCGCATGGTCGGCTCGATCCAGAACGTGCCGCACTTCCCCCTGACCATCGACGTCGAGATCGACGCCCTCCTGGCCGCGCGGGCCAAGGTCAACGCCCTGCTCGAAAAATCAGGCGTCAAGGTCTCGGTCAACGACTTCGTCATCAAGGCCGCGGCCATGGCCCTGAAGGCCGTACCGGAGGCCAATGCCAGCTATTCGCCGGAAGGCATCGCCCTGCACCACAACGCCGATGTGGCGATGGCGGTGGCGATCGACGGCGGCCTGATCACCCCGATCATCTTCAAGGCCGAGACCAAGACCCTGTCGCAAATCGCTGTAGAATCAAAGGATCTGGCCAAACGGGCGCGCGAGAAGAAGCTCAAGCCAGAAGAGTTCCAGGGCGGTACCTTCTCGGTCTCCAACCTCGGCATGTTCGGCATCAAGGCCTTCTCCTCGATCATCAACGAACCCCAGGGCGCGATCATGAGCGTGGGCGCGGGCGAGCAGCGGCCGGTGGTCAGGAACGGCCAGCTGACCGTGGCGACCGTGATGACGGTCACCGTGACCTGCGATCACCGCGTCGTCGACGGCGCGACCGGTGCCCGTTTCCTGCAGGCGTTCAAACCGCTGATCGAAGATCCCGTCACCATGCTGGCCTAGGGCGATGACGGCGTCGGTCTATGACTTCACCGCCAACGGCATCGACGGGACCGAAGTCTCGCTGGAGCGGTTTCGCGGCAAGGCGCTGCTGATCGTCAACACCGCGTCCAAATGCGGCTTCACCGGACAGTACGCCGGGCTCGAGGCCCTGCACCGCCAGTACGCAGACCAGAAGTTCGAGGTGCTGGGCTTCCCCTGCAACCAGTTCGGCAATCAGGAGCCGGGCAGGGCGGCCGAGATCGCGTCGTTCTGCAGTGCGACCTACGACGTCGGCTTTCCGATGTTCGACAAGGTCGAGGTCAACGGGCCGAACCGGCATCCGCTCTACGACTGGCTTACGCGGGAAAAGCGCGGTTTCCTCGGCAGCCGCGACGCGAAGTGGAACTTCACAAAATTCCTGACCGACCGCGAGGGCAGGGTGGTCGCCCGCTTCGCGCCCCAGGTCGAACCCGAGGCCATCAAGGCCGATATCGATAAGGTGCTCTGATCATGGCCGTTGAATTCGATCTCATCGTCATTGGTTCTGGCCCCGGGGGCTATGTGGCCGCGATCCGCGCCAGCCAGCTGGGCCAGAAGGTCGCCATCGTCGAGCGCGAGAGCCTGGGCGGCATCTGCCTGAACTGGGGCTGTATCCCCACCAAGGCCTTGCTCAAGTCGGGTGAGAAGTTCGAGAGCCTCAGCCATCTGAAGGAGTACGGCCTGTCCGCCTCGGGGGCGACCTTCGACTTCGACGCCATCATCCAGCGCTCGCGCGGCGTCGCGGCGACGATGAGCAAGGGCATCACCTTCCTGATGAAGAAGAACAAGATCGAGGTCATCGAGGGTTCGGCGAAGCTCGAGAAGGGCGCGGAGGCGCCGAAGGTCGTCATCGACCTGAAGGCCGGCGGGTCGCGCACGGTCGAGGCCAAGGCGGTCATGCTGGCGGTCGGCGCGCGCGCCCGGGCCATCCCGCAGATCGGCCTTGAAGCCGACGGCGACCGGATCTGGGCCTATCGCGAGGCTCTCGCGCCCAAGACGATGCCGGCCTCGATCATCGTCATCGGCTCGGGCGCCATCGGCATCGAATTCGGCAGTTTCTACAGAGCCCTGGGCGCTGAAGTGACCGTCGTGGAAGCGGTCGACCGCATCATGCCCGTCGAGGACGAGGAGGTCTCGAAGGCCGCCCAGAAGTCGTTCGAGAAGCGCGGTATCAAGTTCCGCCTCGGCTGCAAGGTCACGAAGGTGTCCAGGGCCGGGAAGGGGGTCCAGGTCGCCATCGAGAAGGACAGCAAGGCCGAGACGCTCGAGGCCGAGGTCTGTATCTCGGCGGTCGGGATCACCGCCAACACCGACGGCATCGGGCTGGAGGCCCTGGGCGTCAACATGGATCGCGGCCACATCACCATCGACGGCCACTGCGCCACGAACGTGAAGGGCCTCTATGCCATCGGCGACTGCGCCGGCGCGCCCTGGCTGGCGCACAAGGCCAGCCATGAAGGCATCCACGCGGCCGAATACATCGCCGGCTACAAGACCCCGAACGTCCACTCGCCGATCGCCGGCTGCACCTATGCCCAGCCCCAGGTGGCCTCGGTCGGGATCACCGAGCAGGGTGCCCGCGAGGCGAAGCGCGAGGTCAGGATCGGCCGCTTCCCGTTCCGGGTGAACGGCAAGGCTGTGGCGGCCGGCGAGGTCGACGGCTTCGTCAAGGTCATCTTCGACGCCAAGACCGGGGCCCTGATCGGCGCCCATATGATCGGCCACGAGGTCACCGAGATGATCCAGGGCTATGTCACCGCCATCACCATGGAAGCGACCGAGGAGGACATCCACGGCATCGTCTATCCGCACCCGACCATGTCGGAGGCCATGCACGAGGCGGCGCTGGACGCCTACGGGCGGACGATCCACCTGTAGGGCGACGGCCGGGAAAACCGTCGCCAAACCGACCAGGAGTCCCGACCAACTTCGCCAGGTCGAAGTCGAACATCGTCAAGATGACCAAACGCTTGTACGCAGCCCGGTGTCACCGCTTCTTGCCGAGTTCGGCCGCGATGTCCTTGACCATGCGGCCGGCCTTGCGGTGGGCGGCCGTGATCTGGTCGCGGGTCACGCCCCAGCGCTTCATCCAGTATTCGACCCCGGCCGCTCGCACCATCGCTTGAGACGTCGCCAATCCAGTCGGGTCGGCGCGCCGGTCAGGCTGCGGCGGTAAGCCGCTCAGGCAAGCTGCGGGCCAGGTCGGTCAGGATGTCGGCCTCATCCTCGAGTCCCACAGACAGGCGGACCAGTCCGTCCGAAATGCCATGGGCCAGCCGCTCCTCCGCACTGTAGGTGGCGTGGGTCATGCTGGCCGGGTGTTCGATAAGGCTCTCGGCGTCGCCCAGGGACACGGCGCGACGGATCAGGTTGAGTCGATTCATCATGGCCACGCCCGCCGCCATGCCGCCCTTCAGTTCGAAGGCGATCATGCCGCCGAAACCGGGCATCTGCTGCCGGGCTAGGGCGTGCTGGGGGAAGCTGTCCAGACCCGGGTAGTGGACCGCGGTGACGGCGGGGTGGGACTCAAGGAAGCGAGCGACGGTCATGGCGCTGCGACAGTGACGTTCGACCCGGAGCTGCAGGGTCTTGAGCCCGCGCAGGATCAGGAAGGCGTTGAACGGCGACATCGCCGCCCCGGTCATGTCCTTGATTCCGACGACGCGAACCTGGGTCAAGTCCTCGGCGCTGCCCGCGACGAGGCCGCCGATCAGGTCGCCGTGCCCGCCCAAGTATTTGGTCGCCGAATGGACCACGATGTCCGCGCCCAGGGTGATCGGCCGGGTCAGAAGCGGGGTGGCGTAGGTGTTGTCGACCACGGTGCGCGCGCCGGCGGCCCGGGCGATGGCGGCGACGGCAGCGATATCGACCAGCCGCATGTTGGGGTTCGCAGGGGTCTCGAAATAGACGATTCGCGTCCGGGGGCTGATGGCCGTGACCAGGGCCTCGGGATCGGTCAGGTCGACGTGGGTGACGGTGATGCCGAACCGGGCGAGGCCGTCACGCAGGAAGGAAAAGGTGCAGCCGTAAAGGGTTTTGTCGGTGATCACCTCGTCGCCGGGCGACAGAAAGGTCCACATGACGGCGGTGATGGCTCCCATGCCCGAGGCCGCGGCCAGTCCCGCTTCGGCACCCTCAAGGGCAGCCAGGCGACGTTCCAGCAGCTCATTGGTCGGATTTGACACCCGCGTATAGAAATGGCCCGTCCGGGTGCCCGCGAACATCTCTCCGCCCGCCTCGGCGGTCTCGAAGGCAAAGGTCGAGGACAGGTGCAGGGGCGGAGTCAGGGCCCCCTGCTCGTCCCGGGGCTCATAACCGAAATGGATGGCGCGAGTCGCGAAGCCGGCGGTAGCGTCGATCATTGGAGAACTCCTGAGTTGCTCCATGATGTGTCAAAAGAGACCGCATTTCCTTGCGACCTCTGTCCCAATCGGGCCTGTTTGTGGCATAATATGCCAATCCGGGAGGGAAGATGGACGACAAGGACCGACAGATCATCCGCGCGCTTCAGGCCGACGGTCGTCTGAGCAACCAGGATCTGGCCGAACGGGTCAACCTGTCGCCCTCGCCGTGCCTGCGCCGGTTGCGCAATCTCGAGGCGGCTGGCGTGATCACCGGATATACGGCCCTGGTCGACCAGAGGGCCTGCGGTCTGCCGATCACGGCCTTTATCCGTATCCGGCTGGAGCGGCATTCGGAGGCGGTGGTCAAGACCTTCGACGACCATATCACCCGGATCGACGAGGTGCTGGACTGCTATCTGCTGGCCGGCGGCGATGACTATTTGCTGCGCGTCATGGTCGGCAGCCTGGAGGCCTATGAGGATTTTATCCGGCGGCGCATCCACGCCATTCCCGGTGTGGCCGCGATCGACACCAGCTTCGCCTATGGCGTGGTCAAACAGAGCCGCGTCTTTCCGATGTAGGACCGGCGACCTATCGCTTCTTGCCGAGCTCGGCGGCGATGTCCTTGACCATGCGGCCGGCCTTGCGGTGGGCGGCGGTGATCTGGTCGCGGGTCACGCCCCAGCGCTTCATCCAGTATTCGACGGCCTGACGCTCGGACAGGTCCAGCCGGTCCTTGTCGATGAAGCCGCGTTTGTCCTTGAGACCGGCCATGGTGGCTCCGTAAGAAATATGAACAGGATCAGAGGGTAGGGGGGCTGTCTCGACTCAAACAGGCAGACGACCCTCTGCGAAGAAGGCATCCATCCTGCGCTCCCAGGGGGCGACGTCAAAGCCCTGGGCGGCCAGCCAGTCATCGTTGAAATAGGTCGAGCCGTAACGGTCGCCGTGATCGCACAGGATGGAGACGATCGAGCCGCGCTGACCCGCCTCGGCCATCTCGCTGGCCAGCAGGGCGCAGGCCCACAGGTTGGTGCCGGTCGATCCGCCCACACGCCGGCCCAGACGGCGGCTCAGCACGCGGGCCGCGGCGATCGAGGCGACGTCGGGCACGGCGATCATCCGGTCGACCACGCCGGGGATGAAGGACGGCTCGACCCGGGCCCGGCCGATGCCCTCGATCCGTGACGGGACTTCAGACGTCGTCTGAACTGTGCGGTCGGCCCAGTGTCGGTGAAAGACCGAGGCCACGGGGTCCGCGACGCAGACCCGGGTCTCATGCAGATTATAGCGGGCGAAGCGGCCGATGGTGGCGGAGGTGCCGCCGGTGCCGGCGCCGCAGACGACCCAGCGCGGGATGGAGCAGGGTTCGCGGGACATCTGGGCGAAGATGCTTTCGGCGATATTGTTGTTGCCACGCCAGTCGGTGGCCCGCTCGGCATAGGTGAACTGGTCCATGTAGTGGCCGCCGAGGTCACGGGCGAGTTGTTCGGAGGCCGCATAGGCGTCGCCGGGACGGTCCACGAAATGGCAGCGGCCGCCATAGAACTCGATCGCCTGGATCTTTTCCGGCGCGGTCGAGCGCGGGACGACGGCGATGAAGGGCAGTTTCAGCATCCGGGCGAAATAGGCCTCCGACACCGCCGTCGAGCCGCTGGAGGCCTCGATGATCGTCATGCCTTCGCCGATCCAGCCGTTGCAGAGCGCATAGAGGAACAGCGACCGGGCCAGGCGGTGCTTGAGACTGCCGGTCGGATGGCTGGACTCGTCCTTGAGGTAGAGGGCGATATCCGCCAGGGCGGGCAGATCGACGGGGATCAGATGGGTGTCGGCGGACCGATTGTAGTCGGCCTCGATGCGCCGCACAGCATGGGCCGTCCAGTCCCGCGAAACCGGCGACAGGGTGGCGAGAGGCAGGATATCGGACATGGATACAGTTTGCGCCTAAGATATATTATGCGAAATTAGATACGTCAAAAGAGCGGTCAGATCGGCACCCTGGCGGTCCAGCCATCGAACCCAACCTCTACATTCGTCGGAAGAAGTGCCGACAAGACATTGTAATCCAGATCGATATGAAGGTTCGTCAGGACGGCGCGTTCGACACCGCTGCGCGCGATCCAATCGAGCGTGCAATCCAGGTGGCTGTGCGTAGGATGCGTCGTCCAGCGCAGCGCATCGACGATCCAGAGGCTGCAGCCGGCCAGGGCCTCGAACGCCGCGTCGTCCAGCGCGTCGATGTCGCTCGAATAGGCGACCGGTCCCATCCGGTAGCCGACCGACCGGATGGGACCGTGCCCCTGGTCGAAGGTCACGACCGGAACCGGGCCGCCGGCACCGCCGACCGACCAGTCGACGCCGTGGTCCGGGATCTCGTTGAGCGCGAGGATCGCCGGGTAACCCATCTGACTTTCGAAAATATACGGAAAGCGTGGCACGAGCGCGTCACGTGTCGCGGCGTCCATCCAGGCCGGGATCCGGTGCCGTCGCCGGATGGCGAAGACGCGCAGATCGTCGATCCCGTGGGTCTGGTCAGCGTGGTCGTGGGTGTACAGGACCGCATCGACGGACTTCACACCGGCTCTCAACATCTGCTCGCGAAGGTCCGGAGAGGTGTCGATCAGGACGGTCGTGTCGCCGTCCGGGCCGCGCCGCCGGATCAGGGCTGAACAGCGGCTGCGGCGGTTCTTCGGCTCGGCCGGATCGCAGGCCCCCCAGTCGCCGTCGCCACGCGGCACGCCGCCGGACGAGCCACTGCCCAGAAGGGTGATCTCGAGCTCGCCGCTCGCCACTCCGGTCATGGGCGCGGGATCCTGTCGAACAGGGTGAAGAAGGCGTCGGTCGTGCGCGCCTCCGCCTCCTCCCGTGACCAGCCGCGGATGTCGGCCAAAGCCTGGAGCACATGGCCGACATAGGCCGGCTCGTTGCGACGGCCCCTGTGCGGCACGGGTGCCAGATAGGGGCAGTCGGTCTCGACGATGATCCGGTCAGCGGGCATGGCCCGGATGACCTGGCGAACATCCTCGGCCGCCTTGAAGGTGGCGATGCCGGAGACCGAGAACCACGCGCCCATTTCCGCCGCCTGTTCAGCCAGTTCTGCGCCACTGGTGTAGCAATGCATGAGGAAGCGGAACGGTGCCGTCGCCTGCCCCTCACGCAGGATCGCCGCCATTTCGGCGTCCGCCTCGCGCGTGTGAACCACCAGCGGCAGGCCCGTGGCCTGGGCGGCCTTGATGTGGGTTCTGAAGACCTCGGCCTGAACCTCACGCGGGCTCAGGTCGTAGTGGAAATCGAGACCGCATTCGCCGATGCCAACCACGCGCGGCCGCTGCGACAGGGCGATCAGGTCGTCGGCGGTCATCGCCGTATGGTCCTTGGCCTCGTGTGGATGGGCGCCGACGGTGCACCAGATGTCGGGATGTGCCATGGCCAGGGCGTGGGTGGCTTCGAAGGTCGAGAGTTTGTCGGAAATCTCGACCATCATCTGGACGCCGGCCTCGCGGGCGCGGGCGATGACGGCGTCGCGGTCCTCGTCGAACTGGACCGCATGCAGGTTCACATGGCTGTCGATCAGCATCAGCCCGCCATCCGTTTGACCCGCGCCAGATCGGCCAGGGCCCCGGCCAGCAGGTCGCCCTTGTCGAGGTTGATGGCGATCGCCCGTTCGGGTGCCTCGGTCAACCGGGTCCACAGGTCGGCCCAGGCGGCCCCCTGCCCGCCCTGCGCCAGAGACCGCGCCTTGACGGCGGCGGCGAGCCGGTCGAGCAGGGCTTCGAACCGGGCCTGACCCTCGGCACCCCGGAAACCGTCGGCGAGCGACAGGGCCTCGGCGCGATCGACGGGGCCTTCATCGACCCAGCGGCGCGCCAGCCGGTCGAGTTCGAGGTTGGCAGATGTGGCCAGGGACAGGGCCGCGCCGGGCGACCCGCGCGCCATGCCGGCGATCCGGTCGGCCTCGTCGCCCTCGAGTTCGGTTTTCTGCTCCAGCAGGGTCGCGACCGCCGCCTGGGTCCACGGCTGGAAGGTCAGGCGACGGCAGCGCGAGCGGATGGTGGCCAGCAACCGGCCGGGCGCATGGGTCACGAGGAACAGCACGCCACGCTCAGGCGGTTCCTCCAGCACCTTCAGCAAGGCATTGGCAGCATTGAGATTCAGGTCATCCGCTGCGTCGATGATCGCCACGCGGTAGTCGGCCCGCGACGGGCTCTTCGAGAAGAAGTCCGGCAGGTCTCGCGCCTGATCGACCGAGATCGACTTCTTCATCTTGCCGCCCTCGACCAGTCGCTCCAGCACCAGAAGGTCGGGATGGGACTGGGCCGTGACCAGCTGGCTGACCGGATCGGACGGGCGCGCGCCGAGCGGTCCGCGCGAGGGATCCGGCACCGCGCCCAGCAGACGCCGGGCGGCGCGCCAGGCGAACGTGGCCTTGCCCAGCCCCTCGGGGCCGCAGATCAGCCAGGCGTGATGCAGCCGTCCGCGATCCAGGGCGTCGAGAAAGGCGAGCTCGGCGTCCGGCGACGGCACCAGGTCGAAACGGTCGCGCGGATGCTCGCTCACGGCAGGATCGGCTCGATAGCGCGCCAGACCCGTTCGGACACCGCATCCGGTTCGCCGGTGGCGTCGATGATCCGGCAGCGCTCCGGGTGCTGGGCCGCCACGGACAGGAAGCCGTCGCGCAGGCGGCGATGGAACGCCAGCCCCTTGGTCTCGAACCGCGTCTCCGCCGCGCCCCGGGCCAGGGCCCGCTCCAGACCCACCTCGACCGGAAGGTCGAAGATCAGGGTCAGGTCCGGCTGGTCATGGCCGACGATGGCGGCGTCGAGGCTTTCGATGAACTCCGCGGGAGCGCCGCCGCCGGCACCCTGATAGGCGCGGCTGGAATCGGCGAAACGGTCGCAGACGACCCAGCGGCCCGCCTGCAGCGCCGGGCGGATGGTCTTTTCCAGATGGTCGCTGCGCGAGGCGAACATCAGCAGGGTCTCGGTCAGGGGCGACCAGCGGCCGGCGTCGCCGTTCAGGGCGATGTGCCGAATCTCCTCGGCGCCGGACGAGCCTCCGGGTTCGCGCGTGTGCACGACGTCGAGGCCGCGCGCGGCGAGCCGGGCGACCAGTCTGGCGGCCTGGGTGGACTTGCCGGTCCCCTCCCCGCCCTCAAGCGTTATGAATTGTCCTCGGGTCACCGGCGCACAATGGCGATCCGGAGCGACGGGGCCAAGGGCGCAGTCGGTTCAGGGTGCCGATATCAACAGGGCGTCGGCGAATCCGTCGGCCATCACCGTCCGACGGGCCCGTTCGGCGGCGTCGGCGTCGTTCCACGGCCCCATCAGGACGCGGAACCGGCTCTGGTCGGTCGCGGCCTGGACCCGGGCGGAGCGACCGATTCTCCCGGCGACGGACTGGGCCTGCGGCTGATCGCGATAGGCGGCGACCTCGATCCAGTATCTCTGGCCGGTGTCCACGGGCGCTGCGACCGGCGGCGGCGGCGGCGCCTCGGCGACCTGCAACACCGTTCCACCACCCAGACGTGGGGCACGGCCGAGATAGCGGACCCTCACCTCCCCGACGCCCCGGTTCAGCAGGTCCAGCGCCTCGGCCGCGCCGCGCGACAGGTCGATGATCCGGTCGTCGACGAAGGGACCGCGATCATTGACCCGGAGTACCACGCGACGCCCGTTGGCCAGGTTGGTGACTTCCACCAGTCCCGGCAGGGGCAATGTCTTGTGGGCGGCGGTCAGGGCATGCATGTCGAACCGTTCGCCGGTCGCCGTGGGCCGCCCGTTGAACTGGTCGCCGTACCAGGAGGCCAGGCCGACCACGTCATAATCCGGCTGCTCCTCCGGCTGATACCAGCGCCCGCGGATCTGATAGCGACGCATGGTCCCCGACACGATCGGCGCGGGATCCCTCACCACAGGCGCGGCCTCGGCCAGACGGGGTTCCCCGCGCACCGGACCGGACAGAGCGCCCGACGTCGCCCCCGCACTCGCACAGGCGGCCAGCAGGGCCGTCGCGGCGGAGACGACCGCGACCCGGGAGGCTTGGCGAAGGAGAACAGGCGACATCGACATGGCGAAATCATCGCCGAACCGATTTCCGTTTTGGTTAACGCGCGATGCGCTGCTATGCCCCCTCTCCAGCCGGACAGGTGGCTCAGACCGTCACCGATCAAGCCTGTCGCACGCGACAGCAGCAGTGCGGTAAGGAAGTGTGGCCGAGTGGTTTAAGGCACTGGTCTTGAAAACCAGCGACGGTGAAAGCCGTCCGTGGGTTCGAATCCCACCGCTTCCGCCAGGCTCAGCCCGCCTTGACCCCGGCGCGGCAGGTCATCAGCGGCTGGATCTTCGTGCCGAAGTCCTCGATGCCCTGCTCGAAGTCGTCGAAGGTCAGCAGGACGCCGCCCGTCCCCGGCACCTCGGCCATCTCGTCCAGCATCCGGGCGACCGAGGCGTACGAGCCTACCAGCGTGCCCATGTTGATGTTCACCGCGCCCTCCGGTGCCGCCAACTGGCGGACGTTGGTCGTCGCATTGACCTTGTCGGCCGCGCCCTGGTCCTTGAGCCAGCTGATCGCATCGACATCGACACCATCGTTGTAGAGCTTCCACTTCGCCATCGCCGCCTCGTCGGTCTCCGCCGCGATGACCATGACGAGGACGAACATCTTCACGTCCCGGCCGGTCTTCCCGGTCGCCGCTGCCAGCCGCTCGTTGTTGAAGGCGAAGGCCTTGGGCGTGTTGACGCCCTTGCCGAGACAGAAGGCGTAGTCCGCCCACTGGGCCGAGAACGCCAGGCCCTCGTCCGACGATCCGGCGCAGATGATCTTCATGTCGGTCGACGGCGTCGGGCGAACCAGACAGTCGTCCATCTGGTAGTAGTCGCCCTTGAAGTCCGAGCGCCCCTCCTCCCACAACTCGCGCAGGATGCGGGCGTATTCGTCGAGCATCTGGTAGCGGTTCCTGAAATGCTCCTCGCCCGGCCACAGGCCCATCTGCGAGTATTCCGGCTTCTGCCAGCCGGTGATCAGGTTCAGGCCGAAGCGGCCGTGGCTGATGCTGTCGATGGTGTTGCACATGCGCGCGGCGAAGGCCGGCGGGATGACCAGGGTCGGGCAGGTCGCATAGATCTTGATGCGCTCGGTGACGGCCGCGAGTCCGGCCATCAGGGTGAAGCTCTCCAGCCCGTACTCCCAGAACTCGGTCTTGCCGCCGAACCCGCGCAGCTTGATCATCGAGAGCAGGAAATCCAGGCCGTAGTGCTCGGCCCGCTGTGCGATCCGCTTGTTCAGGTCGAACGACGGCATGTACTGCGGCGCGGTCTCGCTTATCAGCCAGCCGTTGTTGTTGATCGGTACGAAGACGCCGACTTCCATGGTGATCGCCCCTCAGCCGTCGCCGTTCAGGAAGGCGACCAGTCGCGCATTGAACGCACCGGACGCGGTCGCCGTAAAGGCATGTCCGCCCCAGGGGACGACATCGAGCGTGGCGTTCGGTAATCCCCCGGCCAGACGCCGCGACAGCAGCGGCGGAACAAGCATGTCGTCAGCCGAGGCGCTGACCAGTACCCGATGTGAAATCTCGCCGAGCCGTTCGTCGATGTCGAAGGCCAGCAGGGGACCGATCCTGGCCAGCATGACGTCGGTGCGGGGGAAGTTCTGAATGTGATGGTGGTCCTGCGTCTTCAGCAAGGCGTCGTTCTGGCTGATCCAGTCGGGCGGATAGAGGAACAGGGCCTGGGCCTCGACATAGGCTGTGGGCCCGAAGGCTTCGAGAAGGCGGATCCGGGCGGCGAAGCAGCGGGCGACGTGGGGGTCCGGCCGGGACCAGCCGTTGACGACGACCAGCCGGTCCAGCCGCTCGGGACGATCAAGCGCCAGCTGCAGCCCGGCGTTGCCGCCCGCCGCGTGGCCGACGAGGTGAGCCTTGTCCGTCCCTGTGGCGTCGAGGACGACGATGATGTCCTCGGCCATGCAGGCGACCGAGTGATCCGGCTTCAGGCTGCGGTCGCTGCGGCCCGTGCCGCGATGATCGTAGAGGATGACGCGGAATTGCCCGGTCAGCGCCTCCATCTGCGGCGCCCAGAAGGCGGCGGAGCCTCCGAGTCCGGCCGACAGCAGAACCGTCGCCGCGCCGGCTGGACCGTCATGGACCTCGTAGTGGAGGCCGTCGGCGACGCCCTCGATCACCGCTTGCCGATGTGGGCGATGGTGGCGATCTCGACGAGGAAGTCGGGGCGGACCAGACCGCACTGGATGCAGAAGCGCGCCGGCTTGTCGCCGGGGAAATACTCCGCATAGACCTTGTTCAGGGCGGCATAGTGAGACCAGTCGGACAGGAAGATGTGGTTCATAGTGACGTCGTCCATGGTCCCACCGGCGGTCTCGATCACCGACTTGATGGTCTCCAGCACGATGCGCGTCTGGCCCTCGGCGTCGCCGACGCAGGCAACATTGTTGTCCTTGTCGAAGGCCAGAGTGCCAGAGACATAGACGACGCCGTCGGCCAGGGTGCCGGGCGAGAAAGGGGCGATAGGCGTCCGGGTTCCGGGCGGTGTGACGACGGTCCTGGGCATTCAGGTCTCCTGGTTTGCCGGCGCGATCTGGCCAACGACGCCCTTGAAGTCGGCGACGCTGGAAACCCAGCCGAAGAATGTCTCGATATTGTAGATCGCGGCCTTCTGGACGAAGTCCGGGCCGGCCTGATGAGTGGCGTCCTCGAGAACAATGCCGAAATACTCCAGGAAGAATCCGTCCCTGAGCGTTGATTCGACACAGACATTGGTCGCGATGCCGACGAAGACGAGGTTCCGTATTCCCCTTGACCTCAGCACGCTGTCCAGCTGCGAGTTGAAAAAGGCGGAATACCGCGATTTATGCAGGCAGATGTCACCGGGCTGCGGCGTCAGCTCCTCGACCAGCTCATAGTCCCAGCTGCCGCGCGCCAGCAGCGTCCCGGCCAGCTCGGGTCTCGCCCGCATGGTTTTCAAGGCGTTGGACTTGTGGAAATTCGGGCTGCCCGGCCCGCCCGCCTCGACATAGTCCGGATCCCAGCCGTTCTGGAAATAGATCACCGGCATACCGGCGCGCCGCGCGACCTCCAGCACACCCCGCGTGTTGTCGATGACCCGGCGCGCGCCCGAGATATCGAAACCGGCCAGGTCCAGATAGCCGCCCGGCGAGGCGTAGGCATTCTGCATGTCGATCACGATCACCGCCGTGTTGGCGATCGAAATCTCCAGCGGCTCAGGGCGGCAAGGCAGGATGATCGTGTCGGCCGAGGCCATGGCGGTTTCCGTCAATGCGTCGCCGCCACCATGGCACAACCCAGTCGTCATGGAACCTGTGCGGGTCGAACCCGGACGCACCCCTGCCCCGGGGAGCGACGTCACAGCCCCCGACCCTCAGACCAGCCGGCTCTGCACCACCGCCGCCTCGATGAAGCTCGCGAACAGTGGATGCGGCTTGAACGGGCGGCTCTTCAGTTCGGGGTGGTACTGGACGCCGATGAACCAGGGGTGGTCGTTGCGCTCGACCGTCTCGGGCAGGACGCCGTCGGGCGACAGGCCGGCGAAGATCAGCCCCTTGTCCTCGATCGCGTCGCGATAGTTGATATTGACCTCGTAGCGGTGGCGGTGCCGCTCGCTGATGGCGGTCGTGCCGTAGATCTCCGCGATCCTCGAGCCCGGCGCGAGGGTCGACTCATAGGCGCCCAGACGCATGGTGCCGCCCAGATCCCCGCCCTGCTGGCGCAGGACCCGCTGGTTGCCCTGGGTCCATTCGGTCATCAGGCCGACGACCGGCTCCTCGGTCGGGCCGAACTCGGTGGATGAGGCTTTCGGATAGCCGGCCTGGTTCCGGGCGGCCTCGATGACGGCCATCTGCATGCCGAAACAGATGCCGAAATAGGGGATGTTGCGCTCGCGGGCGAAGCGGGCGGCCTCGATCTTGCCCTCCGCGCCGCGCTCTCCGAAGCCGCCGGGGACCAGAACGGCATGCGCCCCCTGAAGCCGGTCCTCGCAGGCCTGACGGTCGCCCTCGAAGGTGTCGGCCTCGACCCAGTCGATGTTGACCTTGACCTGATTGGCGACGCCGCCGTGATGCAGGGCCTCGATCAGGGATTTGTAGGCGTCCTTCAGCACCGTGTATTTGCCGACCACGGCGACCGTGACCTCGCCGTCCGGCTGCAGGCGGCGGCGCACGATCTCGTTCCAGCCGCTCATGTCGGGCGCGGGCGCATCGGTGATGCCGAAATGGGCCAGGACCTCGGCGTCCAGCCCCTCGCGGTGATAGTCGAGCGGCACTGCATAGATGTCTTCGGAATCCATCGCCTGGATGACGCCGGAGGGACGCACGTTGCAGAACAGGCCGATCTTGCGCTTCTCGTCCTCGGGGATCGGGAACTCGCAGCGGCACAGCAGGATGTCGGGCTGGATGCCGATGGAGCGGAGCTCCTTGACCGAGTGCTGGGTCGGCTTGGTCTTCATCTCGCCGGCGGTCTTGATGAAGGGCAGCAGGGTCAGGTGGACGAAGCAGGACTGGCCGCGCGGCAGGTCCTGACCCAGCTGGCGGATGGCCTCGAAGAAGGGCAGGCCCTCGATGTCGCCGACCGTGCCGCCGATCTCGACCAGGACGAAGTCGACGTCCTCGCCATCGTCGGTGAAGGCGGGCGTCAGGCAGAAGGATTTGATCTGGTCGGTGACGTGCGGGATCACCTGGACGGTGGCACCCAGATAGTCGCCGCGCCGTTCCTTCTCCAGGATGGTCGAATAGATCCGGCCGGTGGTGATGTTGTCGGACCGCGCCGCCGAGACGCCGGTGAACCGCTCGTAGTGACCAAGGTCGAGGTCAGTCTCGGCGCCGTCGTCGGTCACGAAGACCTCGCCGTGCTGGTAGGGGCTCATCGTGCCCGGATCGACGTTCAGATAGGGGTCGAGCTTGCGCAGGCGGACCTTGTAGCCGCGCGCCTGAAGCAATGCGCCGAGAGCCGCCGACGCCAGCCCCTTGCCCAGCGAGGAAACCACGCCGCCCGTGATGAATACATATCTAGCCACGGGGCATCACCTTAGCCCTGATTCGGGCTGTCGCTGCGGACCGCATCGCGATCCAGCTGTTGAAAACAAAACTCCGCCCCGGCGCAGGTCCGGAGCGGAGGTGTTGGGGGCGGGAGGAGCGGCGGAGGGTGTTCCCCGCCGTCACCTTACTGCGCCGGCGCGGGGGCCGGGGTCGTGCCGGCCGTCGGCAGGCTGGCTTCCAGGTCGTCGAGAGACGGCGCGGCCGGAGCGGCGGGAGCCGTCTCGACCGGGGCAGTCTGCTGTCCGGCAGCCGGAGCCGTGTCCAGGGCGATGGAGCCGACGGCGTCGGCGTCCACGACCGAACGGCTGGCGCGTTCCATATTGCCGACGATGGTCAGGCTGATGGCGCAGACCACGAACAGGCCGCCCAGCCACCAGGTGGTGGTGGTCAGAAGATTGCCCGCGCCGCGCGCGGTCATGAAGCCCGAAGGCCCGCCTCCCATGCCCAACGCGCCGCCTTCGGAGCGCTGCAGCAGGATCACCCCGGTCAGGGCGAGCGAGATGATGATCATGGCGACGAGAAGAATGGTCTGGAGCATGGGTGCTTACATGTGTGGCGGACGACCGCCGATCAAGCGGCGGCGTCTATCATCCTTGTCAGCCGGCGGCAACGATGGCCGGTTCGGCCGCCCGAATGATGGCCAGGAAGTCCGCCGCCTTCAGCGAGGCCCCGCCCACCAGGGCCCCGCCGACCTCGTCCACGGCCAGAATGTCGCGGGCGTTCCCGGGATTGACCGAACCGCCGTAGAGAATCGGCACCGTCCGACCGCCCTCGCCCAGCCGTTCGACCATGGCGGCGCGCGCGGCGGCGTGAATCTCGGCGATCTGCTCCAGCGTCGGCGTCAGGCCGGTGCCGATGGCCCAGACCGGCTCGTAGGCCAGGGCCCAGTCCTGACCGGCGAGATCGTCATTGAGCGAGCCGAGGATCTGGCCGCGCACGATCGATTCCGCTTCTCCGGCCTGGCGCTGGGCCAGGGTCTCTCCGACACAGATGATCGGCGTCAACCCGGCCCGCAGGGCGGCGCCGACCTTGTTCGAGACAAGCGCGTCGCTCTCGCCGAACTCCTGACGACGCTCCGAGTGGCCGAGAATGACCATGGTCGCGCCGGCGTCGACCAGCATCTCGGCCGACACGCTGCCGGTGAAGGCGCCCTTGGTCTCGACACGGCAGTCCTGCCCTCCAACCGCGATCGGGCCGCTGTCGATGGCCCGGACCATGCGATCGATCAGGGTCGCTGGCGGGCACAGGCCCACGCGCGCAGAGGCAGGGCGTGCCTGCAGATCGGCCAGCATCCCGGCGACGGAGTCCGCCAGATCGGCGGCCAGGCCGTTCATCTTCCAATTGCCGACGATCATCTTCACGGATTGTTTCATGCGCCCTGTCTAGAGCCTGATCCGGAAAAGTGTGAAGCGGTTTTCCGGTCGGATCAGGCTCAAGAGTTAAAGCCGGGCCTTGATTCACGACATCCGCGAGATCGCGACGCGATCTCTCCTCCGCCGATCAAGGCCCAGGCACCGTCTCGCGGGATGCCAAGCCTGAGGCGACTCGCGCTTGCGGGGTGGCGGCCCCCTCCCCTATACGGCGCGGTGGCGCTCTTCGCCGTCCGACCGTCAGGCCCCTTCGATGATTTCCGTCTTCCGCGACTTCGCCAAGTCCAAGTGGGCTGTCGCCCTGTTCGCCCTGCTGATCATCAGCTTCGCCGTCGTCGGGGGATCCCAGACCGACGTGTTCAGGAGCCTGGGCGCCCAGCATGTGATCTCGGCCGGTGAACGCTCGGTGGACGCGGTCCAGTTCCGGGCTGACATCGAGCGCATCCGCGCCAACGCCCAGGAGCAGGAAGGACGTCCCCTGACGACCGAGGACCTGGTCACCGCCAACGTCCACGTGCGCTATCTGGACTCCCAGACCCAGCGTCTCGGCTTCCTCGAGTGGGCGCGCATCGTCGGCATCCGCCCGGATGAATCCCTGATTATCAAACGCATTCGCGAGATCCCCGCCTTCTTCAACCAGGTCACCGGTGCCTTCGACCAGGCCCAGTACGAACAGACCCTAGCGCAACAGAACTACACGCCGGTCCAGCTGGAAGACGAGTTCCGCGACACCGCCGTCACCGAGCATTTCGGAAGCGCCGTCCAGGCCGGCATCCGCTCGCCGCGGATCTTCGGTGCCCTGGTCGCCGGTCGCGCCCTGGAGCTGCGTGACGGCCGCTGGTTCAACGTGACCCAGACCATGGCCGGAACCGCCGGCGCTCCGACGGACGCCCAACTGACCGCCTTCATGAGCGAGAACGCCGCCCAGCTGCGTCGTCCCGAGTTCCGCATCGCCTCGGTCGTCCTGTTCAACGACGCCGCCGGTGCGGCGGCTCCGGAAATCCCGGAGGCCCGCATCGTCGAGCGCTTCAACTTCCGCAAGGACGGCCTGTCGACGCCCGAGCGCCGCACCTTCACCACCCTGACCGCGCCCGACCGCGCCGCCGCCGACCGGATCGCCGCCGCCCTGCGCGCCGGACAGTCGCCGACCGCCGTCGCCGAGGCCAACCGTATCCAGCCCGCCGAATATGCCGCCCAGCCGCAGAGCGCCGTGCCGGACCCCGCCGTCGGAACCGCCGTCTTCGGCCTCACGACCGGCCAGGTCTCGGCCCCGATCCAGGGCCGCGTCGGCTTCACGGTCGCAAGGCTTGTCTCGGTCACGCCCGGTGCGCCCGCGACGCTGGAAGGCGTCCGCGAAGCCATCGTCGCCGAACTGCAGGAAGAGGACGCCAAGGCCCGCATCTTCAACCGCGTGGAGGCCTATGAGAAGGCGCGCACCGACGGCAAGCCGCTGTTGGACGCCGTGCGCGAAGTCGGCGCCCGCATCGTCCAGCTGCCGCCCTTCACCCAGGACGGTCGCCTGCCCGACGGTCAGCCGATGAACGCCCCGCCACAGATCCTCCAGAACACCTACACCCTGACCGAGGGCGCGGAGAGCGACGTGATCGACGCCGGCCAGGGCCAGTATTTCGTGCTGCGCCTCGACGACATCCAGCCCGCCGCCCTGCCGGCGCTCGCCGACGTGCGCGAGCCGCTGGCCCAGCAGTGGGTGATGCGCGAGAATGCCCGCCGCCTGACCAGCAAGGCCGAGGAATTGGCCGCCCGCGTGCGTGGCGGTGAGGATATCGCGGCTGTCGCGGCCTCGGCCGGAGCGACCCTGACAAACCGCGCCGGGGTGCAGCAGAACGCAGAGGCGCAAGGCGCGCTCGGCGACGGCGTCCTGGGCGGCCTGTTCGGACAGGGCCGCGGACAGGTCTTCACTGGACCGGCCTCGGAGACGGCCTTCGTCGTGGGTCGCGTCGACGCGGTTCGCGCACCGTCGGCCGTCCTGGCGGCCCCGATCGCCGACCAGATCCGGCCACGCCTGGCCCAGGAACTGGTCAATGGAGCCGGCGAAGGCCTGGTCGCCGCCGCCGCCCGCGCCTCCAAGGCCGGGAACGACCCCGCCCGCGCTATCGAAGCCCTGGGCGTGACGCCTCCGGTTCCGGGCGCGACCCCGCCGACCGCTCCCGCTCAATGAGTTCAGGCGGCGCGGAGCCGGATCGCGCGGAGATCATTGCGGGACTGACGCAAGGACAGCCGCAGGTCGTCGTGCGCCGGATCGTCGACGATCTGGAGACTCCGGTCTCGGCCTATCTGAAGGTGGGCTGGGGCCGGCCGCACGCCTTCCTGCTGGAATCGGTCGAGGGTGGTGCGCTGAACGGGCGCTATTCGATCATCACCCTGGAGCCGGACGTGGTCTGGCGCTGCCGGGACGGCGTGGCCTCGATCGCGCGCGGCGCGGACATCGCCGCCAAACGCTATGCCACCCAGTCCGGCGGTGCGCTCGATTGCCTGCGTGCCCTGATCGCAGAGACCCGCTTCGACCTGCCCGAAGGCCTGCCGCCCATGGCCGCCGGCCTGTTCGGGGTGTTCGGCTACGACATGGTCCGCCTGCTGGAGCCGCTGGGTGCGCCCAACCCCGATCCGCTCGACCTGCCCGACGCCGTCCTGACCCGGCCGTCGGTCGTGGCCGTGTTCGATTCGGTGCAGCACGAGATCGTCGTCATGGCCCCGATCTGGCCGGGCGCGTCAGACGCGACCGCGGCGGTCGCCGCCGCCGAAGCCCGTCTTGACGACTTCGAGACCCGCCTGCGTCGCCCTCTGATCGCACGCGGCACCGCCGGGCCGACCGCCGACCTCGCCTTCAGGTCGCCGGTCGACGCCGCCGCCTATGGCGACCTGGTCGCGGCCGCCAAGGGCTATATCGCCGCCGGGGACATCTTCCAGGTCGTCCTCAGCCACCGCTTCCGCGCGCCGTGGTCGGGCGATCCGTTTGCCTTCTACCGCTCGCTGCGCCGCCAGAACCCCTCGCCCTATCTGTATTTCCTCAACTTCGACGACTTCCAGCTGGCCGGCTCCAGTCCGGAGATCCTGGTCCGGCTCAAGGACGGCGGCGTCACCATCCGGCCACTGGCCGGCACCCGCCCGCGCGGCGCGACGCCCGAGGCCGACAAGGCGCTGGAGGCCGAACTGCTCGCCGATCCAAAGGAGCGGGCCGAGCACCTGATGCTGCTGGATCTGGGCCGCAACGACGTCGGCCGAGTGGCCGCGCCGGGCACGGTCAGGGTGACCGAGAGCTTCGTGGTCGAACGCTACAGCCAGGTCATGCATATCGTCTCCAACGTCGAGGGCCGGGCCCATCCGGACATCGACGCCGTCGACGCCCTGCTGGCCGCCCTGCCCGCCGGCACCCTGTCCGGGGCCCCCAAGGTCCGGGCCATGGAGATCATCGACGAGCTCGAGACCGAGAAGCGCGGCGTCGGCTATGGCGGCGGCGTCGGCTATATCTCGGCGGGCGGAGAGGCGGACATCTGCATCGTCCTGCGCACCGCCATGTTCGCCGACGGCCAGGTCTTCGTTCAGGCCGGCGCGGGCGTCGTCAACGACAGCGATCCGGCCGCCGAATACGCCGAGACCGAGGCCAAGGCCCGCGCCCCCATGCGCGCGGCCGGGGACGCCTGGCGCTTCGAACCGGGCGCGCCGCTCAACACGGCGGGCGAAATCTGACGACGTCGTTTGTGCCAAGGCGTTCGGCCAAGGTCGTTCACCGAAACAGACGCCGCCTTCACCGATAGGGCGTTTCCCCGTCCTGCGAACCATGGCTCGACGACTGCCTCATCTCCGAGGATTCCCATGCGTCCAGTCGCCTATACCGCCGCCGCCATCGTGGGGTGCATGCTCGCCTCGAACGTCTCAGCCCAGACGAACGACCTGGACGCCGTATTCAGTGGAATTGCCCCGACGGGCCCCGGATGTGCGGCGGGTCTCGTGCGCCCGGGACAGCCGACACTTACGGCGGCTTACGGCATGGCCGATCTGGAGCATCCTGAGCCTCTGACGCCGGCGAGCGTTTTCGAAAGCGGGTCGCTGGCCAAACAGTTCACCGCCGCCGCCATCCTGATGCTGGCCCAGGACGGCCGTCTGACGCTGGAGGACGATGTCCGGCTCTATCTGCCGGAGATGCCGGACTATGGTGCGCCGATCACGATCCGGCACCTGCTCAACCACACCAGCGGGCTGCGTGAGCAGTGGAGTCTGCTGGCCCTGACCGGCAATCCCCCTGGCTCCCAGGTCCACAGCCAGGCCACCATTCTCGACCTGGCCTCGCGTCAGAAGGGGCTGAACTTCAGGCCGGGCGACGAGTTCCTCTACACCAATACCAACTACACCCTGGCCGCCATCATCATCGCGCGGGTCAGCGGCCAGAGCCTCCAGCAGTTCACGGACACGCGCCTGTTCGCACCGCTCGGCATGGACCAGACGCGCTGGCGCGAAGACTTCCGCACCGTCGCTCCAGGTCGCGCGACCGCCTACGCCCCCGCAGGGCACGGCTTCATCGCCAACATGCCGTTCACCAACGTCATCGGAAATGGCGGCCTGATGACCACGATCGACGATCTGTTGCGCTGGAACGCCTTCCTCGATCATCCGACCGACCTGCCGGGTGGCCCGCTGCTGGTGGCCGCTCTGGAGACCCCGGGACGCCTGAACGACGGAACCGCTCTGAACTACGCCCTCGGCCTTGAGGTCTATCGAGAGCACGGCCAGCGACTGGTCGCGCACAGCGGCTCGACCGGCGGCTACAAGACCTGGCTCGGCCGTTATCCCGAGGCGGACATCTCCGTCGCGGTGTTGTGCAACAACGGGGGCATCGACCCGGTCGAACTGGGCGAAAGCCTCGCTCTGCAGGCGCTTCGTGCGGGCGGCCAGTTCATCGACGCCGTCGAGATGGTTCAGCCTGCAGAGGTCGGGGCGACGGCTCCGCTGCCGACGGATCTGGCTCCCTTCGTCGGGCTGTTCAGAAACCCCGTCACCGGAGAGCTGCTGAAGACTGTCGCCGTCGATGGCCGCGTGACCCTGACCGAACGAGGGATCGCGCAGGACCTGATACCGACCGGGGCCGACACCTTCTCCAGGGCCGATGGCGCGGACTTTCGCTTTGTCAGCGCCCGCGAGGGGCCCACCGAACTCATCCTGCGATCGGCGGCAGCGGATGTGCGCTATATCGAGGTTCCGCCGGCCAGTCCGGACCCGGCCAGCCTCTTTGACTACGTAGGTGCCTATTACAGCGCCGAACTCGACACCCGGATCGAGGTGGTCCGTCGAGGGGATTCGCTCGTGATGCGACAGGCTTTCGCCACCGAGTGGACGTTGACGCCCGGCTTTGCCGACGGATTCACGACGCCGTTACGCGGCACCACGACCTTTGTCTTCACCCGTGCAGCGGATGGGTCTGTCGACAGCCTGCGCGCGTGGGCCAACGGTGCCCGCAACATCGCATTCGTGAGGCAGTAGGCCGCCGATCTTCAGAACGTCTGGCTCGCGGTCGGGGCCGGATCCTCGATCGCCACTCCGGGTCCCAGGATCATCACCCCGGCCAGAAGCACGGCCGCACAGGCTGCCAGGCTCGCTGCCGCCAGCGTCCCCATCACGCCGTTGACGGCCTCCGGCTCGCTCAGCGCCAGCCGGGCGGCGTCGATCTGGACCTGGGTTTCGCGCATGGAATCGGCCGCTCCGGTGGAGCTTTGATTTCGGCCCGGGAAGGTTAACGGTCCGTGTGCGCAACGGTCCGCTTGGCGGCGATGGAACCAGCCTCTAGAAGCGGCCCATGATCCTCGTCGTCGATAACTACGACAGCTTTACCTATAACCTCGTCCACTACCTCGCGGAGCTGGGCGCGGCGACGCATGTCGTGCGCAACGACGACCTGACGACGGAGGAGGCCTGGGCCCTCAAGCCCGAAGCGATCCTGCTGTCGCCCGGCCCCTGCGCCCCGGATCAGGCGGGCATCTGTCTGCCCCTGATCGATACCGCGCCTCTCGACATGCCGATCCTCGGCGTCTGCCTCGGCCATCAGGCGATCGGCCAGGCCATGGGCGGCCACGTCATCCGCGCCAAGGCCCTGATGCATGGCAAGACCTCGCCGATCATTCATGAGGGCAAGGGTATGTTCGCCGGCCTTCCCTCGCCCTTCACCGCGACCCGCTATCACTCTCTGGCGGTCCAGCGGGAAACCCTGCCCAACACCCTGAACGTCACGGCCTGGACCGAGGACGGCGAGATCATGGGCTTCCAGCACCACGAGCGACCGATCCACGGGGTGCAGTTCCACCCCGAATCCATCGCTACCGAACACGGTCACGAGATGTTGGCGAACTTCCTTGACCAGGCGGGCGTCAAGCGTCTGGCGATGGTCTGAGCCCATGGCTGAGGGTGGGTTCAAGCCGCTGCTGGCCAAGCTGGTCGACGGCCAGGTCCTGACCTCGGAAGAGGCCGGCGACTTCTTCGCCGCCTGCCTGCGCGGCGAGCCGACCCCGGCCCAGGTCGCAGCCGCCGTCACGGCGCTGCGGATGCGGGGCGAGACGGTCGACGAGATCGCCGCCTTCGCCCAGGCGATGCGCGATGCGGCCATGACGCTGGATCACCCCTACGACGTCATCGACACCTGCGGCACGGGCGGCGACGGGGCCCACACCTTCAACATCTCGACGGCGGCGGCTCTCGTGCTGGCCGGCGCGGGTGTGAAGGTCGCCAAACACGGCAACCGGGCCATGAGCTCGAAGTCCGGATCGTCTGACGTGCTCGGCGTCCTGGGTGTCGACCTGACCGCCGGTCTCGCGCAGCAGCGTCAGGCGCTCGACGAGGCTGGAATCGCCTTCCTGTTCGCCCCCGCCTACCACGGTGCCATGCGCCACGTCGGGCCGGTCCGCGCCGAGATCGGATTCCGCACCGTTTTCAACCTGTTGGGACCGCTTTCGAACCCGGCAGGCGCCAAACGTCAGATCATGGGCGTCTACGATCCGCGCCTGCTGGAACCGCTCGTCGAGGTGCTCGGTCGTCTCGGTGCCACCCGCGCCTGGACTGTTCACGGCCAGGGTCTCGACGAACTGACCACCACGGGCCCGACCGAGGTCGCGGAATGGAAGGACGGCGCCGTCCGCCGCTTCACTGTCACGCCCGAGGACGCCGGCCTGCCCCGCGCCGACATCGAAGCCCTGCGCGGTGGAGACGCCGAGACCAACGCCGCCGCCCTGACCGCCCTCCTCGCAGGCGAGACCGGCCCGTATCGCGACATCGTCCTGCTCAACGCCGCGGCCGCCCTCGTCGTCGCCGACAAGGCCGCGGATCTGAAGTCCGGCGTCGCCCTCGCCGCCGCCGCCATCGACAACGGCAAGGCGGCTGCAGCGCTCGCTGGTCTGGCCCGCATCACCTCGACGCCGCCTGCGCCCATCGAAGACCCCGCATGACCGACATCCTCGACCGCATCGCCGCCTACAAGCGCGAGGACGTGGCCGCCCGCAAGGCCGCCAGGCCGCAGGCCGAGGTCGAATCCCTGGCCCTGATCGCCGGTATGCCGCGCGGCTTCCGCAGCGCGCTTGAGCGCCGCGCCCAGCCCGGCCGCCCCGCCCTGATCGCCGAGATCAAGAAGGCCAGTCCATCGAAAGGCCTGATTCGCCCCGATTTCGACCCGCCGGCTCTGGCCCGGGCCTATGAGGCGGGCGGCGCGACCTGCCTGTCGATCCTGACCGACGGCCCCAGCTTCCAGGGCACCGACGACTACCTGGTCCAGGCCCGCGCCGCCGTCGCCCTGCCCTGTCTGCGCAAGGACTTCCTCGTCGACCCCTGGCAGGTGGCGGAGAGCCGCGCCCTGGGGGCCGACTGCATCCTGATCATCCTGGCCATGATCGACGACGTCCTGGCGGCCGAACTGCTGGCCGAGGCGCGGCGGTTCGTCATGGACGCCCTGATCGAGACCCACGACGAGGCCGAGATGGCCCGGGCCGCCGACCTCGGCGGGGATCTGGTGGGCATCAACAACCGCTCGCTGAGGACGTTCGAGGTCGATCTGGGCGCTACCGCCCGGCTCGCGCCCCTGTCGCCGAAAGGTTCGCTTCTGGTCGCAGAAAGCGGGATCTTCAGCCCGGCAGACGTGGCGGAAGTCTCCGGGGCCGGCGCCACGGCTGTCCTCGTCGGTGAGAGCCTGATGCGTCAGACAGATGTCGAGGCGGCGACGCTCGCTCTGCTCGCCTAGGTCTTCCTTCTCCCGTTGGGAGAAGGTGGCTCGCGAAGCGAGACGGATGAGGGTCGGACCTCACCGGTAGCGCACGACCCTCACCCTTTCGCGCAAGACCGATCGCGCTGCTCTCGGGCGCTCAAGCCCTCTCCCGCCGGGAGAGGGTATTCGCCTCCGTCGTTAAGTTGACATTAGGCAAGAACACTTACAGAACATCGACAACGGTTCACGACTTGTTCTGGAGGCGATTCCCACCATGCTGACCCGCAAGCAGCACGAACTCCTGATGTTCATCCACGAACGGATCAAGGAGACGGGCGTCTCCCCCTCGTTCGACGAGATGAAGGAGGCGCTGGATCTGGCGTCCAAATCGGGCATCCACCGGCTGATCACGGCGCTGGAGGAGCGCGGCTTCATCCGCCGCCTGGCGCACCGCGCCCGGGCGCTCGAGGTGACCAAACTGCCGGAACAGGCGACGGCGGGCCCCGTGCGCGGCCGCGCGGGCTTCACCCCGGCGGTGATCGAGGGCGGCGGGCGCCCGGCCCCCGCCGGGCCCGCCAACGACACCCGCGAACTGGTTCTGGTCGGCAAGATCGCCGCCGGCGTGCCCATCGCCGCCCTGCAACAGGACCACGGCCGCTATCAGGTGCCGGAGTCGATGCTGGGTGCCGGCGAACACTATATGCTGGAGATCGAGGGCGACTCCATGATCGAGGCCGGCATCCTCAACGGCGACCTTGTGGTCATCAAACGCGTCGACACTGCCTCGTCCGGCGAGATCGTCGTGGCTCTGGTGGAAGGTGAAGAGGCGACTCTCAAGCGTCTGCGCAAGAAGGGGAATTCCATCGCCCTCGAGCCCGCCAACCGCAACTATGAGACCCGCATCTTCGGCCCCGACCAGGTCGAGGTCCAGGGCAAGCTGGTCGGCCTGATCCGCCAGTATCACTGATCCCGGATCAAGTCCGGGATGACAAGGTCCCATCCTTGTCATCCCGGAACGTCGAAGACGTATCCGGGACGGCTCCACGGCCGGTCGCCGCGCACCTCGGCGGCCCAGACCGCGCGCCAGCCTTCAGCCGTGCGCCACAGCTCCACCGCGCCGCCTCTCTGATAGTCCAGGCCGTCCAGCACCAGCCGGCCAGTACAGGCGGGTGGCAGAGACGGAACGATGGCCCGAAGGCTCACCAACGGCGCGGATTCGCAAAGCGCGGCGAGTTGCTCGTCATCGGGCGCGGCCTTGCCCCACCAGAGCGCGACCGGGCCGGACCCGGCTCCCACCGGGGCGCAGCTCGAACGCAGACAGGCCCACCCCTGTTCCGGCCTCGGCTCCAGCGTCAGTCCCCGCCGTCGCGACCACAGGTCGGCCGCGAACTGACGCACGCCCGGCCTGACCACAACCGCCCGGCCCACCTCGCTGAACGCCGCATTCGTCCCGCCGTCCCCGATCCACACCGTCGGCGTGGGCGCACGCGGCCAGAGCAGCACCGCGCAGGCCAGGGGCAGGCCCAGCCACCGCAACCGGCCCTGCCACAGACACAGGAAAAGCACGCCCAGGAACGAGATCGGCAGCACAGGGTCGGGCGCGCTGGCGATCGTCCTCACGGCCCCCGGTAGCCCCGCCGTCCAGTGACCGATCGCCAGCATCAGGTCGACGCCCTTCCCCGCCACCCACAGGAACGGTCCGCCCAGGCCGACCGGCTCCAGCATGGCGCCAAGCGCCAGCGCCGGCATCATCACGAAGTCCGCGATGGGCGAGGTCATCAGGTTTGCCACGAGCCCGTACAGGGCGGCGCGATTGAAGTGCTGGACCGCGAACGGCCCCGTCGCCGCCCCCGCGACCAGACTGGCCGTCACTGCGATCACCAGCCAGTGCCTGACCGACTGGAACGCCGCGATGGTCCAGGGCACGGACAGCTCCCGTGTTCTCGGCGGCCAGGCTTCGGACAGGGCCACGAGCGCCGCCGTCGCCGCGAACGACATCTGGAAGCCCGGCGTCACGATGGCCTCAGGCTGAAGGATCAACACGACCATCGCCGCCACGGCGAGCGCATGCATGGTGATCGCGGGCCGATCGAGCAGGATCGCGGCGAAGGCGATCGAGGCCGTGATCGCCGCCCGCTCCGCCGGCGGCGGCGCGCCCGAGAGGACGAGATAGCTCCACACGGCGACCAGGCCGACGACGGCCGCCACCTTCTTTCCCGACACGCGAAGCGCCAGCCACGGCCAGGCCGCGACGCCCAGCCGGACCACGAAAAAGGCGAAGCCGCCGACAATGGCCATGTGCAGGCCCGAGATCGACAGGATGTGGGCCAGCCCGGAATCGCGCATGGCGTCGAGATCCTCGCGCCCGATCCAGGTCTCGTGCCCTGTCGTCATGGCCGCGGCGATCCCGCCGGTCCGCTCGCCCAGCCGATCGACAATCCGCTGCGCCAGGGCGAACCGCGCCCCGTTGACCGCCATCGCCAGTCTCAACCGCCAGGGCGGCGGTGCAAATCGCACCTCCCGGGTCTCGCCCAGCGCGAAGGCCGTGCCTCCCAGCCCTTGAAAATACGCATTGCGCCCGAAATCGTAGGCACCCGGGCTGGCCGGAGGCGGGGGCGGATTGAGGATGGCGAACAGCCGGATCGCCTCCCCCGGCCTCGGCGGCTCGCCCCTCACCGTGGCCCGTAGCCGGATCGGCGTCGCCTCAGGCTCCAGCCCCTGAATCCGCACCGGCGCGAGGACGATCCGGTGCCCCCGGTCGCCGGGACTGTCGACATCGACGACCCAGGCCTCGACCACGGTCGGCTCGGCCAGGGCCGGAGCGATCGGGGCCGCCACCCGCTCCGCCCGCAGTTTCGCCCCCGCCAGACCGAGGAACAGGCAGGCGACCATCATCAGTGGCAGGGTCAGCACACGCCCCCGCCCCTGGATCCGCGCGCCCAGCCACAGCCCTGTCGCCAGCACCGCCACGATTGCCAGCGGCCACAACGGCGGCTCCGACCTCAGGGCGAAATAGATCGCCGCCCCGCCGCCGAAGGCCACCGGGGCCCACAACCGCCAGCGCATCGTCTGGGCCAGCCCCTCGTCCCGGGCCCATGCACGAACACGGCCCGACAGGCTGGGCTTTGCCGCGTCGGGGGGTATAAGGGCGACCCGTTCGGACCCCTCTCCCATGCCCACAGATTCCTCCCCCCAGGTCGTCACCCGTTTCGCCCCCTCGCCCACCGGTTACCTCCACATAGGAGGCGCGAGAACGGCGTTGTTCAACTACCTTTACGCGAAAGGTCGTGGTGGCAAATTCCTGGTCCGCATCGAGGACACCGACCGCGAGCGCTCGACGGACGACGCCGTCAAGGCGATCTTCGACGGCCTGAGCTGGCTGGAGCTGTTCGCCGATGAGGAACCGGTCTTCCAGTTCAGCCGCGCCGACCGCCATCGCGAGGTCGTCGACCAGTTGCTGGAACGCGGGGCCGCCTATCGCGACTTCATCTCCGCCGAGGAAACCGGCCGCCTGCGTGACGAGGCCAAGGCCGATCGCCGCACCTTCGAATCGCCGTGGCGAGACCGCACCCCGACCGTCGACGATCTGAGCCAACCGCACGTCGTCCGCTTCCGTCGGCCCCTGCCCGGCCGCGTCGTCGTGGCCGACGCCGTCCAGGGCGAGGTCAGCTGGGACGCAAACGATCTGGACGATCTGGTCCTGCTGCGCTCCGCCAATTCTGACGGGGCCGGGGCCCCGACCTATAATCTCGCCGTTGTCGTCGATGACCACGATATGGGGGTGACCCATGTCATTCGGGGCGACGACCACCTCAACAACGCCGCGCGCCAGTCGCTGATCTATGATGCGCTCGGCTGGAGCCGGCCCGTCTTCGCCCACATCCCCCTGATCCACGGTCCCGACGGCGCCAAGCTGTCGAAACGGCACGGCGCCCAGGCGGTCCATGAATATGCCGGGATGGGATACCTGCCCGAGGGCATGCGCAACTATCTGGCCCGCCTCGGCTGGGCCCACGGGGACGACGAACTGTTCGGCGACGAACAGGCACGCGCGTGGTTCGACCTCGACGGCGTCGGCAAGGCTCCGGCCCGGCTGGATTTCGACAAACTGGCCCACGTCAATTCGCACTGGCTGCGGCTCGCCGCCGACGACCGCCTGGCCGGCATGACGCTCGATGCCCATCTGGCCAGGGGCGCCGCACTGAACGAGGGCGATGAGGCCCGGCTCCAGCGCGCCATGCCGTTCGTGAAGGATCGCGCGAAGACCCTTCTCGACCTGGCCGATCAGACGGCCTTTGTCCTCAAGACCCGCCCGCTGGACCTCGATGAAAAGGCCCGCACCCTCCTGTCCGGAGAGACTGCCGAACGGATCGCCCGGGTCCGCGCCCGCCTGAACCTGTTCGAGAGCTGGGACGTCTTCGCCCTTGAAGCGGAACTGAAAGTCTTCGCCGAGGAAGAGGGCGTCGGCTTCGGCAAGATCGGCCCGCCGATGCGCGCGGCCCTGACCGGCGGAACCGCCTCGCCGGATATCGCGAAAACGCTCGCGGCCCTCGGACGCGAAGAAGCGCTTGCGCGCTTGGATGACGCGCTGCAACACAGTAAGTGATCGGGCATAACAATCGGGGTCCGGGGCTTCCCGTCCGGACCAAGCACGAAAGCAAGGGCGCCTGATGACTGAAGCCTCCAAATCCGCCGTCACGGCGACCCTGACCCTCGGTGACAAGTCCGTCGAATTGCCGGTCCTGTCCGGCACGACCGGCCCGGACGTCATCGACATCCGCAAGCTGTACGGCGCGACCGACGCCTTCACCTTCGACCCCGGCTTCACCTCCACGGCGGCCTGCGAAAGCGCCATCACCTATATCGACGGCGACGCCGGCGTCCTGCTGCACCGCGGCTATCCGATCGGTCAGCTGGCCGAGAAGTCCAACTTCATCGAGGTGTGCCACCTGCTGCTGCACGGCGAACTGCCGACGGCCGCCGAATACGCGGCGTTCGAGGAGACGGTGACGCGGCACACCATGCTGCACGCCCAGTTCGACCGCTTCTTCGAAGGCTTCCGTCGCGACGCCCATCCGATGGCGATCATGGTGGGCGCTGTCGGCGCCCTGTCGGCCTTCTACCACGACAGCCTGGACATCCATGATCCGGTGCAGCGCAACATCTCGGCCATCCGCCTGATCGCCAAGATGCCGACGATCGCCGCCCGCGCCTACAAATACCACATCGGCCAGCCGTTCGTGTCGCCGCGCAATGACCTCAGCTACGCCGAGAACTTCCTGCGCATGTGCTTCGCGGTCCCGGCCGAGGACTATGTGGTCGATCCGAAGATGGCCAGGGCCATGGACCGGATCTTCACCCTGCACGCCGACCACGAGCAGAACGCCTCCACCTCGACCGTCCGCCTGGCCGGTTCGTCGGGGGCGAATCCGTTCGCCTGTGTCGCCGCCGGCATCGCCTGCCTGTGGGGCCCGTCGCACGGAGGCGCCAACGAGGAGGCGCTGATGATGCTCAAGGAGATCGGCACGCCGGACAAGATTCCGGAGTTCATCGAGGGCGTGAAGGCCAAGAAATACAAGCTGATGGGCTTCGGCCACCGGGTCTACAAAAACTACGACCCCCGCGCGACCGTGATGAAGCAGTCGGCGGACGAGATTCTCGACCTCGTCGGTGCCGAGAACGACCCCCTGTTCCAGGTCGCCAAGGAATTGGAGCGCATCGCCCTGTCGGACGAGTATTTCATCGAGCGCAAGCTGTTCCCGAACGTCGACTTCTATTCCGGCATCACCCTGTCGGCGATGGGCTTCCCGACCTCGATGTTCACCGTGCTGTTCGCCCTCGCCCGCACCGTGGGCTGGATCGCCCAGTGGGAAGAAATGCTGGCCGATCCGGCGCAGAAGATCGGCCGCCCGCGTCAGCTCTACACCGGCCCGACCGAGCGCGATTACGTGCCGATCCAGAACCGGGGCTGATCCGGTCCGACAGACAGGACGCCGGGGCCCGCGCCCCGGCGTTTTTCCTTGTCCGGACACGATTGCAGCCTGTCCGGACATGACTTCGCTGGCGTGACGACCGGATCGCGGCTGGACTGCCGCCATGAACCAGACCTACGACACACCGAACGCCGAAGTCCCCGCCTCGACCGACGCCACGCCCTCCACCATGGCCGAGATCGTCGACACGGTCCGCACCGTCGCCGCCGCCCTGGCCGCTGCGGTTCTGATCCAGACTGTCGCCTTCCAGCCCTTCACCATCCCCACGGCCTCGATGGAGCCGGGGCTGGTCGTCGGCGACTATCTGGTGGTGTCCAAGTTCGCCTATGGCTGGAGCCGCGCCTCACTGCCCTTCCATCCGCCCCTGCCGTCGGGACGGCTGTTCGAGCAGTTGCCGAAACGCGGCGACGTCGTCGTCTTCCGCCGTCCAGGCAATCCGCAGGAGACCTGGATCAAGCGCGTCATCGGCCTGCCCGGCGACACGGTTGCGGTCGCCGGGGGCGAAGTGACCGTCAACGGTCAGGCCTTGCCCCGGCGCGCCCTGGGACCGGGCCTCGACCTCGATCAGCCGGGACGGCCCGTGGAACAGGTTGAAGAGCGACAGGCCGACGGCCGCGCCTATATCACCTTCGACGGCGGACCCGGGGCCGGCGACGACCGACCGCCCCAGGTCGTGCCCTCGGGTCAGTTGTTCGTCATGGGTGACAATCGCGACAACTCGCTGGACAGCCGCTGGTCGGGAGATGTCGGCGTGGGCCTTTTGCCGGTGAGCAATGTCGTGGGACGGGCCGAGGTCGTCGTCGCCTCATGGAAGCCGGGCGCGGCGCTGTGGAAGCCATGGACCTGGCTCAACCTGCGGCCAGGCAGGCTTGCCCAGCGGATACGCTAGCGCGACTGGAACTCGGCGAAGGAGACGACGCCGTCATGATTGGCGTCGATATGATCGAAGGCGGCGCGCGATCCGGGCAGGGCCTGGGCGATCGACGGTGCCGCCGCCGCGCCGATGACGAGACCCGCCACTGCAGCGGCCAGAGCCTGCCAGCTCTTCATCGTCCGGCGGGCCCTGGGGGTGGGCGGCGCCTCGGTCTCGATCAAGCCCCGCAGAACCTCGCTGGCGGTCAGGCCCGCCGCGCGGCAGCGCTCCATGAAGGCGAGCTTCGAGGCATGCGGCAGCCGGATTTCGAGGGTATCGCTCTTCTTGGGCGGGCGGGGAGAGGTCATTCGACGGTCATCCAGCAAGGATCAGCAGACGAAATCTAGGACGGACTCGCCGTTTGATCCAGAGGCGTCCGCGATGACGCGCAACACCGCCTCGGCGGCCAGGGTCGAAGGATCGGCTCCACTTCGCCCCATATAGTCCAGCGCCTCGATCTGACGCTTCACCTGAGCGGCTCGAGCATCGGGATTGTGCAGGAGCCGACCGACCTCAGACGCGACCTTTTCCGGCGTCGCGTCGGTCTGGATCAGCTCGCGCGCAATCTCCTCGTCCGCCGCGTGGTTGAACAGGGTCGCGTACCTGCCCGTGAAAAACGGTTTCATGATCGCATAACTGAGCTGCGCGAACCGGTATCCGATGACCATGGGCGCACCGGCCAGGGCCAATTCCGTCGAAACCGTGCCGCTGGTGGCCAGAGCCACGGTCGCTGCCTTCATCGCCGCATATTTGTCCGCCTCGGTCACCACATGGGTGCGGAACGGCCAGGCGGCGATCCGGGCCGTAACGTCCTCGGAGACTGTGCCCGCGACGACCACGGCGACCTCCAGCTTCGGATCGGCGGCCTTCAGCCGTTTGATTGCCGCCTCATAGACGGGCGTCATCAGCCGAACCTCGCTGGGCCGGCTTCCGGGTAACACCAGCAGCAGGCGCGCGTCAGCCGCGATGCCCCGCGAGACGCGGAAGCCGGCCGGATCGGCCCCGCCCATATCGACATGCAGGGCCTGCGACCCCACCACGGTCGTCGGCAGCCCCTCCCGTTCGAACCAGGGGGCGTCGAAGGCGTAGAGGGCCAGCAGGTGATCCACCGCCCCGGCCAGGGTCTTCGCCCGCCCCGGCCTTGACGCCCAGACCTGGGGCCCGACATATTTGATCAGGGGTACGCCGGGCAGCACTTGGCGCAGGGCTTTGGCCAGCCGGATGGTGAAGCCCCAGCTGTCGATCAGGACGACCGCATCCGGACGCTCCCGCACCGCAAGGGCCACGGTGTCGGCGACCCGCGCCTTGACCCGGCCATAGGCGCGCAGACCCTCCAGCCAGCCGAGGATCGACAGTTCGGCGATATCGAACGGGCTCTCGATGCCCTCGGCCGCCATCTTCGGTCCGCCGATGCCGATGAAGCCGATGTCAGGCCGTCGCGCGCGCAAAGCCCGCGCCAGAGCTGCACCGAGCGCATCGCCCGAAGCCTCGGCGGCGACCAGCATGATCCTCACGCCCGATCCTCGCCCCAGACGAACAGCCCAAGCCGGTCCGCCGCCTCGATGATTGCGGCCCGGTCGATCAGGATCAGCTTGCCCGCGACCCCACCCACGCCCGCCAGCCCGGCGGCGGCGGCCATCTCGAGGGTACGCGTGCCGATAACCGGCATGTCTACCCGCAGGTCCTGGATCGGCTTGGGCGCCTTGCCCAGCGCACCCTTCAGGGTCCCAGGGGCACCGCGCAGGTCCGCCGGCAGGCCGGCGACGCGTCCAATCATGGCGTCGGTGCCCTCCTGCGCCTCGACCGCGAGCACCAGGCCGTCGCACACGACTGCGCCCTGTCCGATATCGAGTTCACCTGCCTTTTCCGCGACATGCAGCGCCTTTCGGAGATCAGAAAGATGGTGTTCATTCGGCTGCACCCGTCCCAGCGCGCCGACCGGCAGGGTTTCACCGCCCAGAATGTCGTCGGCCCCCTCGATGGCGTAGCCCTCGGCCTCGAACACCGACAGGATCTTACGCAACAGGGCGTCGTCGCCCCTGGTCGCCGCCGCGATGATTCCCGGCAGCTCCATCGCCCCCTTCAGATCAGGCTTCAACGCCTTGAAGTCGGGACGATTCACCGTCCCTGCGAAACAGACGGCCGTGCAGCCCGCCGCCTTCAACGCCGAAAGCACCTTGCCGATCTCGGCCACTCCGGCCTCGATCCCCGGATAGCGGATCAGATGCGGGTCGGCGAAGCCGGTCAGGCGCACGACGGACAGCGGACGCCCCTCGGCCTCGCACCGCGCAGCGATGGCCAGCGGCAGGGCGCCGCCGCCCGCGATAAGGCCCAGTTTGCCGGTGCTCAAGACCCGCCTCCCGGGTCGAATTGGGCGTTTGGTGAAGTTGGCGAGGTTGACCAGCCGACTGGTCGAGTTGGCGACGAAATTTGACGGGTTTGGTGCCCGGGATTGGTCATTCGCCCGGCAGGCACAGGGGCCGTTTGCCGTCCTCGCGGATGAAAGCCACGATCTCCATGATTTCCGGCAGGTCGGCGTAACCCGCTTCGACCGCATTCAGCCGGTCGGCGAACACGCCGTCGCCCTCGAACAGGTCTCGATTGGCGGCGAGCAAACGTCGGATTGCGGTCTTGTCGTAGCCCTTCCGCTTCAGCCCGATCAGGTTCAGGCCGTGCAGTCGGGCGTGGTTGCCCCAGGCGGAGCCGTAGGGGATCACGTCGCGCGTCACGGCCGCCAGACCGCCGACGATCGCACCCTGTCCCACCCGGCCGTTCTGGTGCACGGCGCACAGGCCGCCGAGGAAGACCTTGTCACCGATGCGTACGTGCCCGCCCAGGGTCGCACCGTTGGCCATCACCACATTGTCGCCGACGACCGCATCGTGGCCGACGTGGGCGCCGGTCATGAACAGGCCGTTGGAGCCGACGCGGGTGACGCCCGATCCCTGCGGCGTGCCCCGGTTGAAGGTCGCATGCTCGCGGATCGAGTTGTCCGACCCGATCTCCAGCCGAACGGTCTCGCCCTTGTAGCCGTTGTGCTGGGGGTCGCCCCCGATCACCGCGAACGGATGGATCACGGTCCGGGCGCCGACCGTCGTGTCCTGCTGCACCACCACATGGCTGACCAGATGGACGCCGGCGTCGAGCATCACGCCCGGTCCGACCGTGCACCACGGCCCGATCGCCACGTCCGCGCCCAGCTCGACCGAGCCGTCCACGATGGCGGTAGGATGGATATGGCTCATGGTGTCACCGGCTGGTCGACCGTGACCACCATGGCGGCGAAGTCGGCTTCGGCCGCCAGCTTGCCGTCGATGAAGGTCTCGCCCCGGAACTTGAAGATGTCGCCGCGCTGCTTCGTCACGATCACGTTCATCCTCAGTTGATCGCCTGGCCGCGCCGGCTTCCTGAAGCGGACACCGTCGATGGACATGAACATGATGACCTTGCCTTCGACCGCCACGTCCAGGCTCTTGGACATCAGCAGGGCCCCCGTCTGGGCCATGGCCTCGACGATCAGGACCCCCGGCATCACCGGATCGATCGGAAAGTGGCCCGGGAAGAACGGCTCGTTATGGGTGACGTTCTTGATGCCGGTGATGGACGTGCTCGCCACGAAGGCCTCGGCCTTGTCCACCAGCAGGAAAGGATAGCGGTGGGGCAGCCTGCGCATGACCTCGGCGTAGTCGATCGTCACCCCAGGCTCAGTCATCCGTCCGCTCTCTCTTTCGCCCCGCCTGTTTGGACACCCAGACGGTCTCGCGCAAGAACTGACGGATCGGTTTGGCCGGATAGCCGGACCACGTCTCGCCTGCCGGAATATCGGCCAGCACGCCGGCGCCCGCCGCGACCCGCGCGCCGACGCCGATGCTGAAATGGTCGCCCACGCCCGCCTGGCCGCCGAACATGACGCCGTCGCCGATCGTCACGGATCCTGACATCCCCGTCTGGCCCGCGATCAGGCAGTTGCGACCGATGACGCAATTGTGGGCGATCATGACCAGGTTATCGATCTTGGTATTCTCACCGACCACGGTGTCGTCGAACGCGCCGCGGTCAATACAGGTGTTGGCACCGATGGTCACGCCGTCCTGGATGATCACACGGCCCAGCTGGGGCACGTCGACCGGGCCGGTCGCCGCGCCCGCCGCCCCGAACCCGGCCTCGCCCAGCCGTGCGCCGGCATAGATCTTCACCCGGTCGCCGATCAGGGCGAAGCGGACGGTGACGTTGGGGCCGATGTCGCAGTCGCGGCCGATCTGGACGCCCGGCCCGATCACGGTATTGGCGCCGATGCGGCTGCCCCGACCGATCCGCGCGCCCTGCCCCAGGACCACGCCGGGCTCAATCACGACGCTGTCGTCCTCGCAGACCTCAGCCGGCGAGGTTGCGATAAGGCCGACCGGCCGGTGCAGGGCCACGGCGGCGGCAGCCCAGGCGGCCTGGGGCCTGCGGGAGACGATGACGGCCGACCCGGCTGGAGCAGCCTCCACGGCCTCCGGCGGCACGATCACGCAGCCTGCGGCGGTCGATCCGAGGGCCTGAAGGAATTTCCGGTCCCCGAGGAAGGCCACAGCCCGGGCGTCGGCCGTCGCCAAAGGCGCGACACGCGCGATGCGGACGCCTGAAGTGCGAACGACCTCGCCGCCCGTCAGGGCCGCGAGGTCGTCGATGCCGAGCGGGCTCAGCGTATCGAAGAAACGGGCGTCGGGCGTCATGCCCTGCGCCTTTACTGAGCCTGGACCGGGATCGGCAGGCGGTTGAACGTCAGGGTCGGCAAGGCCGTGTTCAGGCGCTGGATGACCACCTCGGTGACGTCCATGGCCGGGTTCAGGATGAATACGCTCTCACGGTCGATCAGGATGCCGCAGCCGCGCTCCTGATAGACAGTGACCAGGATCGGCTCGACCTGGGCCGAGATCAGGCGGCGCTGTTCCGACAGGGTGTAACGCAGCTCGTCCTGACGGGTCTGTTCCAGGGTCTGGGCTTCCGCGATGCGAGCCTGCAGGGCGGTGCGGCGAGCGCCGTCGGGGTCAGCGGCCTGACCGCCCTGTTGCAGCAATGTGATCTCGTTCTGGATCGAGGTTGCGTAAGGGGCCAGTTCGCCCTGAACTTCCGTCGCCAGCTGTTCCATGCGGGCCTGAACGGCCTGACCGGCGGTCGAGGTCGCCAGAAGCTGCTGGTTGAAATAGACGCACACGCCCGGGATCGAGGGGCCGGGGTTCTGCGGACCCTGGGTCTGGGCGACGGCGGTGGAGGCGACGAGCGAGGCCAGGGCAAAAGCGCCGATAGCGAGGATTTTCATGGGTAACCTTATAGGGCCGACAGGCCCGGGCTTAGAACTGGGTTGAGGTCGAGAAGCGGAAGGTCTCGGTCCGGTCGTACTCTTCGTTGCTCAGAATCTGGCTGAAGTCGAACCGGATCGGGCCCATCGGCGACTTCCAGTGAACGCTGAGACCAGCGGAGGCCCGCAGTGACAGGTCGTCTGCAATGGAGGTGTCCGGCAGGCCATTGGTTCCGAGGGTGTAGCGGTTGTCCAGAACACCCAGGGTGCCGACGTCGGCGAACAGCGATGTCTTGATGCCGTACTGTTCCGGCAAAATGTTCGGCAGGGTCAGTTCGACCGTGCCGACGGCGTAGAAATTGCCGCCCAGCGCGTCCTGGGTCGTCAGATCGCGCGGACCCATGCCGGCGTTCTCGAAGCCACGGAAGCTGTTGCCGCCCTTGAAGAAGCGGTCGTTGATGCGAATCGCGTCGCCGGCCCAGCCCGAAACATAGCCGGCGGAGCCCGCAACGGTGACGATCCAGCTGGGCGTGATGCCGTAGTAGAGGGTCGCGTCCACCTCGGTCTTCACATAGTTCACGTCGCCGCCGAGGCCGGCGAAATCCTGACGGAGCGAGCTGGTCCAGCCTCGAGTCGCCCGCACCGGGTCGTTCCGGCGGTCCACCACCAGAGTATAGCCGACGGATGAATTCAGCGAGGCACCGACCTGTTCGCACAAGGCGGACGAACCGGCGCCGCTGGTATCGCAGTAACCGATCGGCACCAGGATCTCATCGTCCTTGATGAAGTAGCGCGTCGACAGACGGCTGTAGCCGTTCAGCGGATAGGTGAGACGAAGGCCGGCACCGGTCGACCGATAGTCGAACGAGGATTCCTGCTGGAAGTCGTAGCGCGAGTGGAACAGGTCGAAACCGGCCCCGATGTCCCGGCCGAGGAAGCGGGGCTCGGTGAAGCGGAAGTCGACCTGCTGGCGCAGCGAACCCCATTCGACCCGGGCGACAAAGTTCTGACCCCGGCCGCGGAAGTTCCGCTCCGAAATGCCCAGGTTGACCACGAAGCTGTCGACCGAGCTGAAGCCGGCACCGACGGAGAGTTCGCCGGTCGGCTGTTCCTCGACGGTAACGTTGATGATCGAGCGGTCCGGCGCGGCGCCGCGGGTTTCGTCGACGGTGACTTCCTTGAAGAAGCCCAGGGCCCGCAGATTGTTGCGCGACCGCTCCAGCAGGGTGCGGTTGAAGGCGTCGCCCTCGGTCAGCATCAGCTCGCGCCGGATGACCGGATCGATGGTGCGGGTGTTGCCGATGACGTTGATGCGGTCGACGTAGACACGCTGGCCTTCCGACACGTTGAACGTGACGTCGATGGTGTCGGTTTCCGGGTTCGGCCGGTAGCTCGGATTGATGTCGACGAAGGCGTAGCCCGCCGAGCCTGCCGCGAAGGTCAGGGCGTCGACCGAACTCTCGATCTTGTCGCTCTCGTACAGGTCACCCGTGCGGATCGGCAGCAGCAGCTCCAGGAAGTCCGCGTTCAAGCGATCGTTCTCGGTGACGACCTGGATGTCGCCGAAATTGTACCTGTCACCCTCGTCGACCGTCAGCGTCATGGCGAAGGCGCTGTCGTCCGGCGCCAGCTCGGCCACGGCCGAGGTGATGCGGAAGTCGTAGTAGCCGCGGTTGGTGTAGAATTTCCGCAGCTGCTCGCGGTCGTAATCCAGGCGGCCCGGGTCGTAGTTGTCGTTCTTGGTGAACATACGCCACCACTGCGTCTGCTTGGTCACCATGACCTCGCGCAGCTCGCTGTCGGAGTAGGCGGTGTTGCCGAGGAAGGTGATCGACTGGACGCCCGTCTCCGGGCCCTCGTCGATCTCGAAGATCAGGTCGACACGGTTCTGTTCCAGCTGGACCAGCTTGGGCGTCACGTTCGCCGAGATGCGGCCGGACAGGCGGTAGAGCTCGATGATCTTGCCCACGTCCTCCTGGACCCGGGCGCGGGTGTAGATGCCGCGCGGCGCGATGGTCACTTCCTCGCGCAGCTTGTCCTCGCTGATCGCGCCGTTCCCCTCGAACACCACCTGGTTGATGATCGGGTTCTCGACGATGCGAACGACCAGGTCGCCGTTGGGCTGCAGGCCGATCTGGATGTCGGCGAACAGCTGGGTGCGCGTCAGTGTGCGGATCGCGACGTCCAGGATGACCGGATCGATCGTGTCGCCCGGCTGGATCGGCAGGTAGGACAGGACCGTGGTCTGGTCGATGCGCTGGTTGCCCTGGACCAGGATGCGGTTGACCACTCCGGTCTCGGACTGTGCGGCCTGCTGGGCAGCCGGAGCCGTCGGGGCTGCAGGGGCCGTCTGGGCGAGGGCCGGTGCCCCTGCGACAAGCGCCAGCAGGCTTGCGGTCGCTGCGCAGCTCCTGCGCAGGTTGCGGTCACCCGGGTTGGAAGCGGCGCGGAGGTCGTTCAGGATCATGCGGGGAACCATCGGGGGCTGGCGTAGGCTCAACTGACGAGCCCGCCGAGGAATTGGAACACGTTCGATTTCTGCAGGTCGTTCCAGGTCGCGAACAACATCAAACCCGCCAGCAAAGCAAGACCGACCCGGTATCCCGCCTCCTGAACGTTGGCGGCAACGGGTTTCTTGGCCACAGCCTCGTAGGCGTAGAAGACCAGATGTCCGCCATCCAGAACGGGGATGGGCAGGAGGTTTAGAAAGCCGATTCCGATCGAAAGTATGGCGGCGAAGCTGGTTAGCGTCAGCAGCAGGTTCAGCGCCATGGTGCCCGGATCGGGATTCGCGGCCACCGCCGCATTGGTCAGGGCGCCGGAAGCCTTGGCGATGCCCAGCGGGCCGCTGAGCTGGTCGCCCGACTCGCGGCCGGTGAATATCCGTCCGAGGTAGGTCAGGGTCGTACCCAGAATGTCGCCTGTCTCGCGAACGCCGCGACCGACCGCCTCGACCGGATTGTAGCGGATGTAACGCGTGGTCCCCGGCGAACTGGTCAGTGACAGGCCGATGCGGCCCACGCTGACGCGTCCGGCGATGGGATCCGTCTCGGTCCGACGAACGGGCGTGGCGACCAGTTCGATCGGGCCCCCGTTTCGCTCCACGGTAAAGCGCAGGGCGTCGCCGCTGGACAGGGTGACCTTGCGCGTAACCTCGCCGGCGTCGCCGATGACCCGGCCGTTGATCGCTGTGATCAGATCGCCTGTCTGGAATCCGGCAGCGGCGGCCGGCGATCCCGCGGTGACGTCGGCGACCTGGGCCGGCCGAAGCCTGTCTCCGATCGCCGAAAACAGGACGGTGAAGATGAAGATAGCGAGGATGAAGTTCGCTGCCGGCCCGGCGGCAACGATCAGCATCCGCTGCCAGACCGGCTTGAAGTGGAAATAGTCGCGCTCTGCCCCGACTCCGTCCCGGGCGATGATCTCGGACTTCAGCGAGTCCAGCCCCCGGCTGTCCGGCACGCTGGACGCATCCATGTCACCGGAGAATTTCACATAGCCGCCCAGCGGCATCCAGCCGACGCGCCATTCTATGCCGTTCCGGTCCGTGCGGCTGAAAAGGGCCTTTCCAAAGCCGATGGCGAACCGGTCGACTTTCACGCCGAAGGCGCGCGCCACCAGGAAGTGGCCCAGCTCATGGATGGTGACGATGACCGTCAGCACCAGCAAAAACGGCACGACGTAGATCAGGGCCTGTCCCAGCGCGTTCAGCATGCCGTCTCCAATGCCCCCGAGCCGAATGGCTCAGGCGGCGAGCGCCAGATCCCCGACGATTTCGATCGCGACCCGGCGGGCACGAGCATCGAGCGCGAGTGCGCCGGCGCAAGCATCGTCGAAATCGGCATCCGCCCCCGTCTTCGTCATCCGATCAAGGGTTTCGGCGACGACTGCGGCAATATTGAGAAAGGCCAGACGACGGTCAAGGAAGGCCAGGGCCGCGACCTCGTTGGCGGCGTTGAAGACGGTGGGTGCCCCCCTGCCCGCCTCCAGCGCCTCGCGCGCCAGTTTCAGCGAAGGGAACCGCTCCGGATCGGGGGCCTCGAAGGTCAGACGGCCCAGCGCCGCGAGGTCCAGCTTCGGCGCCGGCCAGGCCATCCGGTCCGGCCAGGCGAGGGCGCAGGCGATGGGCGTCTTCATGTCCGGCGGCCCCATCTGGGCCAGGGTCGAGCCGTCGATGAACTCGACCAGGCTGTGGATGATCGATTCGGGGTGGACGACGACGTCGATCCGGTCGACCGGCATGTCGAACAGATAGGCCGCCTCGATCATCTCAAGGCCCTTGTTGGCCATGGTGGCGCTGTCGACCGAAATCTTGGCGCCCATGCTCCAGTTGGGATGGGCGACGGCCTGTTCGGGCGTCATGGCGGCCATGTCGGCACGCGAGGTCTTGCGGAAGGGACCGCCCGAAGCCGTGAGGATCAGCCGCGCCACGCGCCCGGGTGCCTCGGCCGGAAAGACCTGGAAGATGGCCGAATGCTCGGAATCGACCGGGATCAGCCGCCCGCCGGACGCCGTCACCCGTTCAATCAGCGCACGACCGCAACAGACCAGGCTTTCCTTGTTGGCCAACGCAAGCGTTGCGCCTGTTGCGGCGGCGGCCCAGGCGGACTTCAGCCCCGCCGCCCCGACAATAGCCGCCATGACGAGATCGGCCGGTCGTGTCGCCGCCTCGACGACGGCCGCCTCTCCCGCCGCCACGGCGATACCGGTGCCGGTCAAGGCGCTCCGCAACGCCTCCAGCCGACCTGGATCGGCCGTCACCGCCACGGCGGGCCGCCAGCGACGCGCCTGGGCGGCCAGCCGCTCGATATTCTTTCCGCCGGTCAGGGCGACGACCTCGAAAGCGCCGGTCCCGGCCCGTTCGGCCTGATCCATCAGGTCCAGGGTCGAGGCCCCGACCGATCCGGTAGACCCCAGCACGGTCACGCGACGCCGGATCACGTGCCCGCGCCGAAATAGTTGGCCAGCGTTCGTCCGACGGCGACGACCACGATGGCGAACATCAGCCCGTCGACCCGATCCATCAGTCCGCCGTGGCCGGGGATCAGGTTGCCCGCATCCTTGACCCCGAACCGCCGCTTCAACGCCGATTCCCACAGGTCGCCGGCCATGGTCGCGAGTGCGGCGGCCAGACCGAGAAGCGCGCTCCATCCGATCGAGCGCACGCCCGCCTCGGGCAGGGCCGCCATGGCGGCCCCGGCCACGGTCCCGGCCACCAGGCCGCCGACGAAACCGGACCAGGTCTTGTTGGGCGAGTAGCGGGGCCACAATTTCGGTCCGCCCACGGCGCTTCCGACCAGGAAGGCCACAATGTCCGAGGCCCAGGCGACGACGAAGGCCAGCGTCACCCAGTAGAAGCCGACCGCCGTGTTCCCGTCCCGCAGCCAGATCAGCAGAAGGGCCGGCCAACCGAGGTAGAGCACGCCATAGGCCGCATCGACGCCCGACTGCCCACGGGCCCTCGCGAACACACCGGCCGCTGCCGCGCCGAACACCAGCAGCACGAGACTGAAGGACAGGGCCTGATTGGGGTTGGACAGAAGCGTGGCGACGAGCGCGAGCGCGACGGCGGCGGCGATGGCCTTCCAGTCGGCCGGCGCGCTCATCCTGGCCCATTCCATGGACAGGACCACGCAGGCGATCAGCAGGACGCCGAGGATCCAGGGTCCACCGAACCAGACCGCCAGCAGCGCCAGGGGCGCCAGCACGATGGCCGAGGCGGCGCGCAGCCCCATGTCGCGCACCTTGAACGCCATCAGCTGACCGCGAGCGCCGGCTCGACCGCGATCGCGCCGAACCGCCGGTCGCGCTGCTGGTACTGACGCACCGCGTCGCCGAGGGCCTCTGCTCCATAGTCGGGCCACAGCACGTTCTGATAGACCAGCTCGGCATAGGCCGCCTCCCACAGGAGGAAGTTCGAAAGCCTCTGCTCGCCTGAGGTTCGCACAATCAGGTCCACCGGCGGTCCGCCTGCCGTCGACAGGCCCAGGCCCAGGGCCGCCTCGTCCAGCGGCCCGGTCGCCTGACCGGCCAGCAGTTGATCCACATAGGCCTGGGCCGCATCGACGATGTCCGCACGGCCGCCATAGTTGAAGGCGACCTGCAGCAGGAAACGATTGTTGTGCGCCGTTGATCGCTCCGCCCGTTCGACGATGGCAGCGATGTCGGCGGGTAGCCCCTTCCGGCGCCCCAGTACGCGCACCCGCACACCCTCTCGCTCCAGCCGGTTCAGATCGCTGGCCACATAGGACCTGACCAGTCCCATCAGGTCAGAGACCTCGTCCGCGGGACGCCGCCAGTTCTCGGTCGAGAAGCCGAACACGGTCAGGCATTCGATGCCGAACTTCGGTGCCGCCTGAACGGTGCGTTTCAGCGCCTGGACTCCCTCGCGATGGCCCATGGCCCGGGGGAGACCGCGAGCCTGAGCCCAGCGACCGTTGCCGTCCATGATCAGTGCGACATGCCGGGGCCCCGCGTCAGGGGCCGGCATGTCGCCGGTGGGGGCCGTCATCCGCTATCCGTTCTGTCGAGATTCGAGGAGGAGCCTCAAACCTGCATGATCTCAACTTCCTTGGTCTTCAAGGTCTCGTCGATGCGCTTGATGGCCGCGTCCGTATCCTTCTGAACCTCGGTTTCCATCTTCTTTTGCTCGTCCTGGCTGATGTCGCCCGCCTTCTCGGCCTTCTTGAGGTCGTCATTGGCGTCGCGGCGGACGTTGCGGACCGAAATCTTCTGCGTTTCAGCGTATTTGCCGGCCAGCTTGGCCAGTTCCTTGCGGCGCTCCTCGGTCAGGGGCGGCACCGGGATGCGCAGGGTCTGGCCGTCGACGATCGGGTTCAGGCCCAGACCGGCGGCGCGGATGGCCTTCTCGACCGGTCCGACCATAGACTTGTCCCAGACGCTGACCGAGATCATCCGCGGCTCGGGTACGCTGATCGCCGCCACGGCGTTCAGAGGCGAGGACGAGCCGTAGGCCTGCACCTGGACCGGGTCCAGCAGGCCGGCGTTGGCGCGGCCGGTCCGAAGACCCTGGAACTCTTCCTTCAGCGAGGACACTGCCTTGTCCATGCGGTCGCGATAGGTCTTCAGATCGGGCTTGGCCATCGGGGTCTCCTCGTTCGTGTTCTTTTCAGGCCGCTTTGGGCGGAGCGTCACTGATGACTGTGAACGTTCCCTTGGCTTTCAGCACCTTGCGCAGTGAATCTTCCTCGCGGATCGAAAACACGACGATCGGGATCTTCGACTCGCGCATCAAGGCGATGGCGGCGGCGTCCATGACCTTCAGGTTCTGCGACAGCACGTCCTGGTAGGTCAGGTGGTCGTAGCGGGTCGCGGTCTTGTCCTTCTTCGGATCAGCGGAATAGACGCCGTCCACGGAGGTTCCCTTCAGCAGGGCGTCGCAACCCATTTCGGCGGCACGCAGGGCGGCGGCCGTATCGGTCGTGAAATAGGGATTGCCGGTGCCGGCGGCGAAGATCACCACCCTGCCCTTCTCCATGTGGCGCACGGCGCGACGACGGATGTAGGGCTCGGCAATGGCGGCCATGGGGATTGCACTCTGCACCCGTGTGTCGACGCCGATCTTCTCCAGCGCGTTCTGCATGGCCAGGGCGTTCATGACGGTGGCCAGCATGCCCATATAGTCAGCGCTGGCCCGCTCCATGTCCGCCGCCGCCGTCGACAGCCCGCGGAAGATGTTGCCGCCGCCGATGACCAGGCAGACCTGGGTCCCGCCCTTGACCACGCGGGCGATGGCCGCCGCCACCGTGTCGACCGTGTGCATGTCGATGCCATAACCCTGATCCCCCATCAGGACCTCGCCCGACACCTTCAGCAGCACCTTCTTGTATCTGGGGGCGCTGTCAGAAGTCGGCATGGGGGTCTCGTTTCGTGGAGAATCGGCGGGTCTTTATAGACGAAGGGCGCGTCCGGCTTCAAAGCCGAACGCGCCCCGGGTGTCACAAAGTGTTTGCGCCTAGGCTTGCGGAGCCATCATCGAGGCGACCTCGGCGGCGAAGTCCGGCCCTTCGACCTTCTCTACGCCCTCGCCCAGGGCCAGGCGGACGAAGCCGGCCAGATGCAGGCCCGGAGCGCCCAGTTCCTTGCCCGTGTCGGCCACCAGTTGTTCGATGGTCACGTCAGGGTTCATGACGAACGGCTGCTTGGTCAGCACCACGTCCTTCTGGAACTTGTTGATCTGGCCTTCAACGATCTTGGCGATCATGTTTTCCGGCTTGCCCTCTTCCTTGGCCTTCTCGGTCAGGACAGCGCGTTCCTTCTCGACGGCGGCCGGGTCCAGATCGTCCGTGTTCAGCGACAGCGGAGCGGTCGCGGCGACGTGCATGGCGATCTTGCGGCCCAGTTCACGCAGGGCGACCTTGTCGCCGCCGCCGTGCAGGGCGACCAGCACGCCGATGCGGCCGAGGCCCGGTGCCACGGCATTGTGGACGTAGGAGGCGACGACGCCTTCATCGACCGACAGGCGAGCGGCGCGACGCAGCTGCATGTTCTCGCCGATGGTCGCGATCATGTTGGTGACCTCGGCCTGGATCGTGTTGCCGTTTTCCAGCTCGGCGCCATGCAGCGCCTCGACGGTGTGGTGCTCCAGACCCTTCTCGGCGAAGGCCTTGGCGGCGTTCTGGAACAGCTCGTTGCGGGCGACGAAGTCCGTTTCCGAGTTGAACTCGATGGCGGCACCGATTTCGCCCTTGCCGTCTTCACGGCTGGCGACGGCCACCAGGCCCTCGGCAGCGACGCGGTCGGCCTTCTTGGCGGCCTTGGACAGGCCCTTGGCGCGCAGCCAGTCGATCGCGGCGCTGATGTCGCCGTCGGTTTCCTGAAGCGCCTTTTTGCAGTCCATCATGCCGACGCCGGACTTGGCGCGCAGTTCCATGACGAGGGCGGCGGTGATCTCGGCCATTTCTGGTCTCCTGAGTCTTGAATGCGTGAGCGGCCGGGGAATTACCCCGGCCGCGTGTCAGTTTTGCGGACGGCCCGGATCGCCGGACCGATCCGATCAGGCGTTGGCTTGCTCTTCTTCAGCAGCCGGCTCTTCGACGGGGGTTTCTTCACCCGAAGCCGCCAGCATTTCCTCGGCGACAGCCTCGGCGCCCGCGGGGGCGGCGTCGGCTTCAACCGGGGCCGAAGCCTCGGCCAGCATCGGCTCGACGGGGTTTTCCGAAGCGCCCAGATCGACGCCCGAATGGGCGGCGCCGGCGGCCAGACCGTCGAGGACGGCGTCGGCGATCAGATCGCAATAGGTCTGGATGGCGCGCGCGGCGTCATCGTTGCCCGGGATCGGATAGGTGATGCCGTCGGGGTCCGAGTTGGTGTCCAGAATGGCGATGATCGGGATGTTCAGCTTGCGGGCCTCAAGGATCGCGATCGCTTCCTTGTTGGTGTCGATCACGAACATGATGTCCGGGATCGAGCCCATGTCGCGGATGCCGCCCAGCGACAGCTCCAGCTTTTCCTTCTCGCGGCCAAGGTTGACCAGTTCCTTCTTGACCCGGCCCTCGCCGCCGCGCTCCAGGATGCCTTCCAGCTCGCGCAGGCGCGCGATGGAGCCGGACACGGTCTTCCAGTTGGTCAGGGTGCCGCCGAGCCAGCGGTTGTTCATATAATACTGGGCGCAGCGCTTGGCGGCCTCGGCGACCGGCTCTGCGGCCTGGCGCTTGGTGCCGACGAACAGGACGCGACCACCCTTGGCGGCGACTTCGCGCACGGCCACCAGAGCCTGGTGGAACAGCGGCATCGTCTGCGACAGGTCGATGATGTGGATGTTCGAGCGCGAGCCGAAGATGTAGCGCTCCATCTTCGGGTTCCACCGGTGCGTCTGGTGGCCGAAGTGAGCGCCGGCTTCGAGCAGGGTGCGCATGGAGAAGTCTGGCAGAGCCATCTTTGGAAGTCCTTTTTCCGATTATTCCGCCGCAGGCGGTGAAAGGACCGGATGGTCCCTCGGAACGGAGCGCTTCAGGATGTCTCCCCGAAACGCGCCACGCCTGCGTGTGAAGTGGGCGGGCTTCTAGGCCTGGACTGCCAGGAAAGCAACCCTCTCCCGGCGGGACAGGGCTTGAGCGCACCAGAGCGGATCAATGATCCTTGCGCAAAACGGGGAGGAATTCACCTGAAAGACAGCCGGGCCGACCTCATGCGTCCTCCAGCATCAGCACCCCGGGGGCCGACTTCAGCGCCCCGCGCAACGCCCCGTCCAGCCGGTAGCGCCCCGGCAGCCGCATCTCGACCTCTCGCCGTCCGTCCAGCGAGGCAATCAGGGTGATTTCGCCGCCCTTGCCCTGCGCCTCAGCTCGCGCCAGCCGGGCCTGAATCGCTGCCGGGTCCGTTGATCGCGCGGACACATGGACCCGCAGCCCCACCGAGGCATCGTCCACCAGCGTATCGAGCCGCGAGCAGTCGTCGCCGAAGAACCGCACCTCGCCGTCCGCCGATTTGACCCGCACCCGAACCATCAGGGCCGAACCGACCTCCAGCAGGTCGCGGCATTTCCTCAGCTGTTCCGGCGGGAACAGACATTCGAACTCGCCGGTCGGATCGGAGAAGGTGACGAAGGCGAATTTCTCACCGTTCTTGGCACTGGCGCGCTCCTGACGACGGCGGACGACGCCGGCCATCATGAAGGCGTCGTGGCCCTGTTCGGCGCGCTGCACCGCCTCGGCGACGAAGGTCACGCGCTTCCGGCGCAACGCCCCCTCCATGTCCTCCAGCGGGTGACCGGACAGATAGAATCCGACCGCCGACAGTTCCTGATCCAGTCGTTCCGGCCCGATCCAGGGTTCGACGCTCTTGAGGCGTGGCCGCGACGCCGCTGCCTGATCGGCGCCGAACAGACTGACCTGCGATGAGGTCCGGTCCGCCGCCACGCTCTGGCAATAGGCCATCAGCACATCGGCCTGTTCGAACAACTGGCGACGGTTCGGGTGGATGCTGTCGAACGCCCCGGCCCTGGCCAGACCTTCCAGCGCCCGCTTGTTGACCGCGCGCGGATCGACCCGTTCCAGGAAGTCGAAGATGTCAGTGAATCGCCCGCCGGTCTCCCGCACCTCGACGACGTGCTTCATGGCCTCGAGGCCCACGTTGCGGATGGCGCCCAGCGCGTACAGGACCGCGCCCTTGCCCTCGTCGTCCCAGATCACATCGAAGTCGGCCGAGGAGGCGTTCACGTCGGGCGCCCGCACCGGCACCCCGAACTTGCGGGCATCCTGATAGAAGACCGCCAGCTTGTCGGTGTTGGACAGGTCCAGCGACATCGAGGCGGCGAAGAACTCGACCGGGTGGTTCGCCTTCAGCCAGCCGGTCTGATACGAAATCAGCGCATAGGCGGCGGCGTGCGACTTGTTGAAGCCATAGCCGGCGAACTTGGCCACCAGTTCGAAGATGCCGTCAGACTGCTGTTCCGGCACGGACTTTTCGGAGGCGCCGGCGATGAAGCGCGCCTTCTGGATGTCCATCTCCTCCTTCTTCTTCTTGCCCATGGCGCGTCGAAGTAGGTCGGCCTCGCCGAGAGAATAGCCGGCCAGGATCTGGGCGATCTTCATCACCTGTTCCTGGTAGATGATGACGCCGTAGGTCTCCGACAGCGTCTCCCGCAGGGACGGATGCAGGTAGTCGACCTCCTGTCGTCCGAACTTGCGGTCGATATAGGTGTCGATCATCTCCATCGGGCCCGGCCGGTAGAGGGAGATCAGGGCAGTGATCTCCTCGATCGAGCCGCAGCGCATCTTCCTCAGGGTGTCGCGCATGCCCTGGGATTCCAGCTGGAACACCCCGACTGTCTGGCCCGAGGCCATCAGCTCATAGGTCGATGTGTCGTCCAGCGGCAGCAGGTTGAAGTCCAGCGCGGCGCCCCTGCGGCTCAGATAGCCGTGGGCCCGGTCCAGAACCGTCAGGGTCTTCAGGCCGAGGAAGTCGAACTTCACCAGCCCGGCCGGCTCGACCCATTTCATGTTGAACTGGGTGGCCGGAATGTCCGAGCGCGGGTCCTGATAGAGGGGCGTCAGTTCGACCAGGGGCCGGTCGCCGATGACGATGCCGGCGGCGTGGGTCGAGGCGTTGCGGTAGAGACCTTCCAGCTCCAGCGACGTCGCCAGCAGATTGGCCACGGCCGGCTCGGCGTCGCGGGCCTCTCTCAGACGCGGTTCGATCTCGATGGCCTGGGCCAGGGTCGTGGGATTGGCCGGGTTGTTCGGCACCATCTTGCAGAGCCGGTCGACCTGACCGAGCGGCATCTGCAGCACCCGACCGACGTCGCGCAGAACGGCCCGCGCCTGAAGCGTGCCGAAGGTGATGATCTGGGCGACCCGGTCCTTGCCGTATCGCTCCTGCACATAGGTGATCACCTCCTCGCGCCGCTCCTGGCAGAAGTCGATGTCGAAGTCGGGCATGGAGACCCGCTCGGGATTCAGGAACCGCTCGAACAGCAGGCCGAACCGCAGGGGGTCGAGATCGGTGATGGTCAGGGCCCAGGCGACCAGAGACCCGGCCCCCGACCCCCGCCCCGGCCCGACCGGAATCCCGTGCGACTTGGCCCATTTGATGAAGTCGGCAACGATCAGGAAATAGCCGGGGAAGCCCATCTGGGTGATGATCCCGACCTCCCACTCCAGCCGGGTCCAGTAGTCGGCCTCGGGTGCGGACGGCGTCACCTGTTTCAGACGCGCCTTCAGACCCTCGCGCGCCTGGTGCATCAGCTCGTCGGGCTCGGTGCGCCCGTCGCCGGCGTCGAAGCGCGGCAGGATCGGCGGATGGGTCTTGACCAGGAAGGCGCAGCGCCGTGCGATCTCGATCGTGGTGTCGCAGGCCTCGGGCAGGTCGGCGAACAGGGTCCGCATCTCGGCCGCCGTCTTGAAGAAATGCTGGTCGGTGATCCGGCGGCGATCCTCCTGACCGGTGAAGGCCCCGTCGGCGATGCACAGCAGGGCGTCGTGCGACCGCGCCTGGTTCTGCTTCGCGTAGTGGACGTCATTGGTCGCCGTCAGCGGCACGTCGTTGGCATAGGCCCATTCGACCAGACCACGCTCGGCGGCGGCCTCATCCGCCAGGCCGTGGCGCTGAAGCTCGACATAGAAGCGGTCGCCGAACACCCCGGCCATGGTTGCCAGCGTGCGGGCCGCTTCGCCCGGCTTGTTCTGCACGAACAGGGGATCGACGGGACCGTCGGGCCCGCCGGACAGCAGGATCAGCCCCTCGGACAGTTCCGCCACCCGGCTCCAGGCGACATTGGGGTCGTCGTCGCCCGCCAACAGATAGGCTTCGGACGACAGGGCGCAGAGGTTTCTCCACCCCTTTTCGCTCTGGCAGATCAGCACGACCGTCGGCGTCTTGGCCCAGCGCTCGCCGCGCTTTCCGCCGATCCCGGTGACCGGTAATGCACAGGCGATCAACGGTTGCACCCCGGCGCCCTTGGCCGCTTCGGAGAACTCCAGCGCCCCGAAAAGGTTGACCCGGTCAGCCACGGCCACCGCCGGCATGCCCGCATCGGCCGCCAGCCGGCCGACCTTGCCCGCCTTGATCGCGCCTTCCAGCAGCGAATAGGCCGAGCGCACCCTCAGATGGACGAAACCGGTCTCTGCGGGCGTATCGGTGATGGCCTGAACCTCGAGCGCAGGCCGGAGGCGACTCATCTCGCCAACAAGGCGACCTGCCAGACCATCCAGACAAAGCCGCCGCACGATGCAAGCGACAGCGCTTCCCGAACCACCCGTGTCATCGTCTTATCCCCAGATTGCGTGTTCCGGTATTGTTCTATGTTGGCTGTTTGTTCTCGTCAACAGGTTTGTGAACCGATGGCGACGCGCGGTGGAAAGGTCTAGGTTCGATGCAGACAGCGCCCGCCCTCCCGGCGGCGCGCGTCAGGAGTACCGGCCATGGCCAAGGGTCAAGTGAAGTCGAACAAGGAAGTCCGCAAACCCAAGGCCGAGAAGCCGAAGCCGGCCGTGTCGGTTGGCACCTCGCCCTTCACCCAGCCTCCGGGCAAGAAATAGTCGTCAACCCCACCCCGTCATCCTCGGGCTTGTCCCGAGGATGACGGGGTTGGAGGATTGGCGAAACGAGCGCGCTACCCCCGCGACCGCTCGACCGTATCCACACTGGGGTTGGCCCTCAGCGCGGCCATGATGCTGGTGGCGTGTTTCGCGTCGGCGACCTCGACGTCCAGATCGACGTCGAAGAAGTCCGACTGCCGATGGGCCATCTTGAGGTTCAGGATATTGCCGCCGGCCTCGCCGATCATCGTCGCCACCTGACCCAGAACGCCCGGCGCGTTCTGGATGGTGGCGCGCAGCCGGGCGACGCCGACCACGCCCTGTTCGGCCTGAGGCGTCCATTGGAGATCCTGCCAGACACTGTCGTCGTCGGCGAAATCGGCCAGTTTCTGGCAATCGATGACGTGGACGGTCAGCCCCTTCTCGGGCTCCAGGATGCCGACGATCCGGTCCCCCGGCACCGGCGTGCAACAGGCGCCGAAATGGATGCTGATCCCGGGGGTCAGGCCGCTGCCGCGCACGAACAGCCGCGCCTGGGCGTCGCCGATCTTCTTGCGGTCGGCACCCGCAGTCAGCGTGCCCTTCAACGCCGGAAACAGGGTCTCGACCACCTTGTTGGCCGTGAGCCGTCCTCGTCCGACGGCGTCGAACAGATCGTCCTGGGTCCCCGTCGCCAGGGTCTCGACCGCCGCCTTCAGCGACACCTCGGCCAACGACTTGCCCGCCCGCGTCAACGCCTGTTCCAGCGTGGTCTTGCCCAGCTTCTGGAACTCGTCCCGCTCGGACGAGCGGATATGTCGACGGATTGCCGAGCGCGCCCGACCGGTCACGGTCAGGCTGCGCCAGTCGGCCGGGGCCTCACGCTTCTTGCCGCGAATGATCTCGACCACATCGCCGTTCTGGAGCGCCGTGCGCATGGGCTTCAGCTCGCCGTTGATCTTCACGCCCACGGCCGTGTCCCCGACCTCGGTGTGGACCGCATAGGCGAAGTCCAGCGCCATCCCGCCGCGCGGCAGGGTGATCAGGGCACCCTTGGGCGTGAAAACGAAGACCTGGTCGAGGTACATCTCGAGCTTGGCGTGCTCGACCCAGTCCTCGCCCCCCTCCCCATGCTCGATGACCTGCACGAGGTGGCGCAGGTTCTGCAGCGGGTCGCGCCCGCCGTCCTTCTCCATCGCCTCGGGGTCGAACCCGTAGGAATGGTTCTTGTAGGCCCAGTGCGCTGCAACCCCGTCCTCGGCGACCCGGTCCATGGCCTCGGTCCGGATCTGCATCTCGATACGCAGCCCGCCCGGCCCGACCACGGTCGTGTGCAGGGAGCGGTAGTTGTTCGACTTGGGCGTGGAGATAAAGTCCTTGAACCGCTCCGGCACCATCGGCCAGGCGCGGTGGATGACCCCCAGCGCGCGATAACAGTCGTCCTCGAACGCGACGAGGACGCGGAAGCCGTAGATGTCCGACAGGGCCGAGAAGCCGACCGACTTGCGCTGCAGCTTCCTCCAGATCGAATAGGGCGTCTTCTGGCGGCCATAGACGCGCGCCGGGATGCCCGCCTCGCTCAGCACCTTCTGGATTTCGGCGGCGACACCTTCAGTCGCATGGCCGTGTTCCAGCTTCAGCGCCTCCAGCCGCCGCTCGATCGCGGTCCGGGCCGTGGGGTTCAGATGCTCGAATGCCAGCTCTTCCAGCTCGGAGGCGATCGAGTGGATGCCGATGGACCGGCCCAGCGGCGCGTAGACTTCCAGCGTCTCTCTGGAGATCCGTTCACGCTTCTCCGGCTTGACGTATTTCAGCGTCCGCATGTTGTGCAGACGGTCCGCCAGCTTCACCAGCAGGACGCGGACATCCTTGGAGATGGCCAGGATGAATTTGCGCAGGTTCTCGGCCTGGCGCGTGTGCTCGGCCTGGAGCTCCAGCCGGCTCAGCTTGGTCACCCCCTCGACCAGGCCGGCGACCTCCTCGCCGAACATGGCGGCGATGTCGTCACGCGTCGCCGAGGTGTCCTCGACCACGTCGTGGAGCAGGGCGGTGACGATGGTGGCGGTGTCGAGCTTGTAGTCGGTCAGGATGCCCGCGACCTGGATCGGGTGGGCGAAATAGGGGTCGCCCGAGGCCCGCAGCTGCGAGCCGTGCATCTTCATCGCATAGACATAGGCCCGGTTCAGCAGGGCCTCGTCGGCAGTGGGGTCATAGGCCTTGACCGCTTCGATCAGCTCAAACTGGCGCAGGACCGGAATGCGTTTCGCCGCCGGCATCACTGCCGACGGCGAAACGATATCATTGGCAATCGTGGTCGGCGGCGGGGTCGAACCGGACCGCGCCGGGAGAATGGTGATACCGTTGGCGGGTTCGGCCGTCAGTACCGCTCCTCCTGGCCACCGTCCCGGTCGCTCTGCAGCGCGCGGATCAGTTCGGCCTCGGCCATGTTCATGTGCTGCGGCTCGGCCAGCAGACCGACGATTTCCGCCTCGTCCTCGGCTTCGGTGCGCTCGTCGACGCGTTGCAGGGCGACCACGACGGTCTCCAGCAGTTCGGCGGGGACGACGGTGTCTTCTGCGATCTCGCGCAGGGCGACGACCGGGTTCTTGTCGTTGTCGCGATCGATGGTCAGCGGCGCGCCGTTGGCGATGGCGCGGGCGCGGTTACCGGCCAGCAGGACCAGGCCGAACCGGTTCGGCACCTTCTCGATGCAGTCTTCGACAGTGACGCGAGCCATGAGAATCCTTCGGGGTCGGCGGGAGAACCGCGCCAGATACAGGTATGGGCGTGTTTGTGCAACGCCACACGGGCGGTTTTACGGCGATCAGGTCCTTGCCCGCGCGTCGATCCCCACCGTCGTACGTCCGGCGAGAGCTGCGGAGGTCTCGCCCAGCACGGGATGCCGCCACTCCGGTGCGATCTCGGCCAACGGCCCCATGACGAACAGACGGTCGGCCGCGCGGGGATGCGGCAGGATCAGCCCCTCGCAATCCCCCTGCTCCCGGCCATAGGCGATCAGGTCCAGATCCAGCGTACGCGGTGCATTGGCCGCCGAGCGCCGCCGCCCGAACGCCTCCTCGATCCGGCCCAGGGCCGCCATCAGGGCGTGAGGATCGTGGGCGGTGCGAACCAGGACGACACCGTTCAGGAAGGACGGATCGTTCGGGTCGGGCCAGGCCAGCGACGACCACCAGCTCGACCGCGCCACGACGTCGATGCCTTCGGACCGGAACCGGGCCAGGGCCGCCTCCAACGCCTCGCGGCACGACGCCCACACCCCCTTGTCATTGCAGCCCAGCGCGACGATGACGGCCGCATCCAGATCCAGGTCGTCGTCGATATTGACGCTGACCACTACAGGCTCTGTGACCGATTCCGGGGACGCGACTTCCATGAGACTCTATCCGACCGACCGCCTGGCGTTGTTTATCGACGGGGCCAATCTGTATTCGGCGGCCAAGGCCCTGAACGCGGATATCGACTTCAAGAAGATGGTCGATGCGTTCCGGGAGAAAGCCGTCCTGGTTCGCGCCCATTATTACACGGCGGTGACCGAGGGCGAAGAGTTCTCTCCGATCAGGCCCCTGATCGACTTCCTCGGCTACAACGGCTTCACCCTGGTGACCAAGCCCGTGAAGCGGTTCACCGACGCCCAGGGCCATAGCCGGACCAAGGGCAATATGGACATCGAGATCGCCGTGGACATGCTGGAGCTGGCCCCGCGCATCGACCACGCCGTCCTGTTCTCCGGCGACGGCGACTTCCGCCGGCTGGTCCAGGCGGTCCAGGCGAAGGGCGTCCGGGTGACCGTCGTCTCCACTCTCAAGAGCCAGCCTCCGCATATCGCAGACGAACTGCGCCGTCAGGCCGACGACTTCGTCGATCTGGCTGACCTGCTTCAGGACTACGGTCGCCCGCGCAGCCCGGGTGCCGCGCCGACGGTGCGGACCTTCCCGGCGGATGACCGCGCATGACCCCCGAACCGCCCCGCGATTGTCCGCTGTGCCCCCGCCTCGTCGCCTATCGCGAGGAGAACCGGAGCCAGAGCCCGGACTGGTTCAACGGACCCGCCCCGTCGTTCGGCGATCCCGACGCCCGCCTGCTGGTCGCCGGTCTTGCCCCGGGCCGGACGGGCGCGAACCGCACGGGTCGCCCCTTCACCGGCGATGGCGCAGGGGTGATCCTGTATGAGACCCTGATCAGGACCGGCTTTGCCACAGGCCAGTACGACGCGCGGCCGGACGACGGACTCGAGCTGGTCGACTGCATGATCACCAATGCCGTCCGCTGCGCCCCGCCGCTGAACAAACCCCTGCCGATCGAGGAGAAGACCTGTCGTCCCTTCCTGATCGACCGTCTGGCCGCCCTGCCCCGGCTCAAGGTCATCGTCACCCTCGGCGACGTGTCGAGGAAAAGCGTGCTGAAGGCGCTCGGCGCGCCCGCCTCGGCCATGGCGGCCGGCCACGGGGTTCAGGCCAGGGTCGGCAGATACACCCTGATCAACAGCTTCCACTGCTCCCGGCTCAACACCAACACGGGCCGGCTGACGCCGGAAATGTTCGAGGACATCTTCCGGCGGGCTCGGGCGGTGATCGAAGACTAACCCTTGTCCCGCATCAGCCGGGCCTTGTCCCGCTGCCAGTCGCGATCGGCCGAGGCCTCGCGCTTGTCGTGCAGCTTCTTGCCCTTGGCCAAGGCGATCTCAAGCTTGGCCTTGCCGTCGTCGTTCAGATAGAGCTTCAGCGGAATGATCGTCTGGCCGTCCTTCTGGACCGCTCCGATCAGCCGGTCGATCTGCTTCCGGTGCAGAAGCAGCTTCCGCGGCCGGCGCGGTTCGTGGTTGAACCGGTTGGCCTGGGCATAGGGCGGGATATCGGCGTTGATCAGCACGATCTCGCGCCCCTCAACGGCTGCATAACTCTCGGCGATATTGGCCCGTCCCATGCGCAGGGCCTTGATCTCGGTCCCCAGCAGCATGATCCCGGCCTCGAGATTGTCCTCGAGGAAATAGTCGAACCGCGCGCGACGGTTCTCGGCGATCAGCTTGGCCTTGGTGATCGGCGCCTTGACGGTGGCCGCGGCCTTTTCCCGGGTCGTGGCCATCAGAGACCCGCCGCCGCCATCGCCGCATCGATGGCCGGCTTGACCGCATCGTTCGTCGGGATCAGCGGCAGCCGCATCTCCTCGCTGCAGAGCCCGAGCTTTGCCAGGGCGTATTTGGCGGGAGCCGGAGAGGCGTCCAGGAACAATGCCTTGTGCAGACCGATCAACCGGTCCTGCCACGAGCGGGCGGTCACGAAATCGCCGGCGGCGACCGCCTTGTACAGGGCCACCATCGCCTCCGGCGCCACATTGGCGGTCACCGAGATCAGGCCGACGCCGCCGTGCGCCATATAGCCGGGGAAGCTGTGGTCGTCGCCGGAGATCAGGTCGAACTGGGCGTCCGAAGAGACGAGATTGGCGTGCATCCAGCTGGCCCGGCCCATGTCAGCCGTGGCGTCCTTGATGGCGACGATGTTCGGGTGTTTCGCCAGTCGGGCGACACTCTCGTTCGACAGATCGACGCCGGTCCGGGAGGGAACATTGTAGAGGATCAGCGGCAGCTGCACCGCCTCCGCCACCGCTTCGAAATGGGCGATCAGCCCCGCCTGGGACGGACGGTTATAGTAGGGCGTGACGACGAGAGCTCCGTCGGCACCGCAGGCCTTGCCGTGAGCGGCCAGATCGATCGATTCGTAGGTCGCGGGCGAACCGGCCCCCGCGATGACCCGGATCCGCCCGGCCGCGACCCGGACGCACAGCGAGGTCACGCGCTTGTGCTCCTCGATGGTGAGGCCACCGCCCTCGCCGGTCGTGCCGACGGCGACGATACCGTGCACGCCTGCGGCAATCTGGCGCTCGACGAGGCGTTCCAGCGCGGCTTCGTCCACGTTTCCGTCACGAAGTGGTGTGATCAGGGCGGTGATCACACCCTTGAACAAGGGGGCGGTCATTGAAACAAGTCTACCTTGCGTGGGGATGGCGACGGGCGCCTGAAACGAGACGCAAGAGGGTAGGTTGCCGGGCTCAAACCCGCAACCGGGATGAATGGGGATCGGACACATCATGCTCGCGACCAGCCTCGCGGCCCTACTGGCCGTTCTCGCGCCTGTTCCGCAGACCGTCGATCTGAACCGACAGCCGACGCCCTATGTGGCGGGCCCGAGCGGATATCAGGCCCGTATTCTCAGCGACGCAGACACCGCTTCCTTCCGTGAGGGTCTGGCCGCCGCCCGCGCCCGCGACGTGATCGGAACCCAGGCCGCCCTATCCCGCATCGGCGACCAGACGGCCCGCAAACTGGTTGAATGGGCTCTGGTCGACACGGCCGCCGCCCAGCTTTCATACACAGAGCTGTCCAACGACGTTCAGTCCCTGCGCGCCTGGCCCCGCGCCGAGACCCGGATCGCCGCGGGCGAACAGGCGCTGGAGCGCGCGGGCATGGGCACCGATGCGACCCTGGCCTTCTTCGGCTCCTCGCGCCCGACCACGGTGCAAGGCGCGATCGCCCTGACCGAGGCCCTCGACCAGGGTGGTCGTCAGGCCGAAGCCCGCGCCCTGATCGGCGAATGGTGGAGGACCCAGTCGTTCGACGAAGCGACCCAGAGCCGCATCCTCGGCCGCTGGGGCTCTTGGCTGACACCGGTCGATCACGACGCCCGCATGAACATGTTGCTCAGCGGCCCCCACGGCCCGGCGACGCGCGCCATGCTCAACCTGGTCTCGATGGAGCGCCGCGCGACAGCCACCGCCGCGATGACCCTGCGCAGTGCCTATTCAGCCGACGGCGTCGTCGCCAACCTGTCGCCGTCGCAGGCGATGGACCCGGCGGTGGTGCTGGAACGCGTCCGCATCCTGCGCGCCGCCAACCGCCAGTCCGAGGGCTTCGCCCTCCTGTCCGCCCTGCCCGCGGCGCCCCTCCATACCGATGGCCAGACCGCTCTTTGGAACGAGCGCCGCAACTATTTCCTCGACGCCCTGGAACGCCGCGAATGGCGCGCGGCCTATGACGCCATGGCCGGTCACGGCTTCCCGGCGGGCGAGCGCAAGGTCGACGCCGAGTTCTTCGCCGGCTGGGCCGCCCTGACCAAGCTCGGCGATCCCGCCCGCGCCGCCGGTCATTTCGAGACCCTGCGCCAGTCGTCCTCGACCCCGATCACCCAGGGTCGCGCCCTTTACTGGCTCGGCCGCGCCGCCGAGGCGCAGGGCGATCAGGCCCGCGCCCAGGCCTTCTTCCAGGGTGGGGCGCGTCACATCCAGACCTTCTACGGCCAGCTCGCCGCCGAGAGGGCCGGGATCACCACCCTGACCCTGCCCGCCGAGCCCGTCCCGACCCGGAACGACGTCGGCACCTTCGAGGCCAACGAGGTCGTCCGCGCCGCCCGCATCCTGGGCGAGACCGGCGAGATGAGCCTGTATCGCGTCTTCGCCTACCACCTGGACGACACCCTGCCGGGCATCAACGACCTGGCGCTGCTGATGGACATGACGCGCGGCTATGGCGACGGCTTCGCGGCCATGATGGTCGGTCGCGCCGCCAGCCAGCGCGGCTTCCTGCTGCCCGAGCGCCAGTACCCGATCCGCATCCCGCCCGAGGTCGCCGGCGCCGCCCCCCTGGCCTTCACCCTGGCCATCACCCGTCAGGAATCCAGCTTCGACCCCCGCGCCCGCTCCGGCGCCGATGCCCGAGGCATGATGCAGTTCCTGCCCTCGACCGCCTCGGGCGTCGCGCGTCGTCTGGGCATGAGCTATTCGGCCGAGCGGCTGTGGGACGCGGACTACAACATGACCCTGGGCAGCTATCATCTCGGCGAGCTGATGAGCCAGTTCCGGGGCTCCATGCTGCTGACCACCGTCGGCTACAACGCCGGCCCGGCCCGGTCTCCGCAATGGGTGGCCCGTTGCGGCGATCCGCGCGGCGGCGTTGCAGGGGGCGGCATCGATCCGGTCGATTTCATCGAGTGCGCGCCCTTCACGGAGACACGCAACTACATGATGCGGGTGATGGAGAACATGGCAATCTACAAGGCCCGCCTGAACGGCGGCTCCGCCCCGCTCACGACTTCGGCCGACATCGCGCGCGGCGCCGGAGGTCCCCAGCCCTACCAGCCCTGAGCGTTCAGGGCTTGAACAACCCCGTGAAAAGGGCGTCGAGCATGGTCCGGGTCAACAGGTTGCGATCGACCCAGCCGAAATAGGGTTTGGTGATCACCAGCGAGACGACGCCGTGCGCTCCTGCCCAAAGTGTCTGGGCCGTGGCGCGGGCATCCCCTCGAAGATGGCCGGCAGCGCCCGCCTCCTCGACGATCGCCTCGAACCCCCGAAACAGGTCGCCGCCCAGCATCTGGGCCGCACTCTGGGCACCGTCCCGCGCCTCGATCGGTCGGGTCAGATAGGTCAGGCGATAGGCGTTGGGGTTCTCGAAGCCGAAATCGACATAGGCCTCCATCAGCCTGCGCAGGATCACGTCCGGCGACCCGCCCTCCGCGACAACCGCCGCGTTCGCAGCCTGCAGCCGCGCGAAGGCCAGGCGGCAGATCTCGTGAAGGATCTCGCTCTTTTCGGAGAAGTGCATGTAGAGCGCCGTCGACGACAGGCCGACCTCGTCGGCGATCCGGCGGATCGTCGCGCCCTCGTATCCAACGTCGACGAAAATGCGCTCCGCAGCTGCGAGAATCTCCGCACGGCGGGCGTACCCCTCGCCTTTCGGCTTGCGGGTCGAGCGGGACGGAGCTGTTGAGGACATTACGGTTTCAGCCGACACGCTGAGCTCCCTGAAGGAGAACCGACGCGCCAACGGGGCCCGCCTCAACCCTGCATAGCCCGATTGCCGCGACGGCGCCAACGGCTTGCCCCATACACAACCTTGAGATATTTCGTTAACCATGGCGAGTATTCAGGGCGGCACGATCACTTCGGCGCGCGGGTATCCCTACCGAGCGGATATGCGGTCGTGCGGCCTCGGCCAATCGATCGTCGCCGCGATGGTCGCCGGTAGTCTGGCATGGGCCCTCGCCACGAACGGCCCCGTCACCGCGTTGGTTCTTGTCCTGCTGGCGCAGATCATCTTCCTCGCCGCATCCGCCTGGCGCGTCCTGCTGATCATGGTGAGCCTTCGCCTCGACCCCGATCCGGAGCCGGCGACCGAACTCCCGCGCTACACCATCCTCGCCGCACTGCTCGACGAGGCGGAGATCCTGCCCCAGCTCATCGAACGCCTCGACTCGATCGACTATCCCCGCAACCGGCTCGAAGGCTTCCTGCTTCTGGAGGCGCACGATCATCCAACCCTTGACGCTGCCGCAGAATGCGCGCTCCCGGCCTGGCTGAAGGTGCTCGTCGTGCCGGACAGGGGGCCGAGAACCAAACCGGCGGCGCTCAACGCGGGCCTCGCGGTCGCTTCCGGCGCGCTACTGACGGTCTATGACGCCGAGGACGATCCGGACCCTCAGCAGTTGCGCGAGGCCGCCGCCCGTTTCGCGGCAGATCCAACGGGCCGGCTGGCCACACTCCAGGCACCGCTGCGGATCCGTCCGCCGGCCGGCTCCGGAAGCCGCTTCCTCGATCGGCAGTTCGCGGTCGAATACGCTGCCCTGTTCGAAGTCACCCTTCCCGCCCTGGCGCGGCTGGGGCTTCCATTTCCACTCGGCGGCACCAGCAATCACTTCAACGTCCAGGCTCTGCGCGCGGTCGGCGGATGGGACGCCCACAATGTGACCGAGGACGCCGACCTGGGATTCCGCCTGTGGCGCAGCGGCTACCGCCTCGGTGCCATCCGGCGTCCGACCTATGAGACACCGCCCGGCGGCATGATCGACTGGCTCCCGCAGAGGACACGCTGGCTCAAAGGCTACATGCAGACCTGGGGCGTCCACACCCGATCGCCGGCCGGGCTGGGCTGGCGCGGCGGCCTCTCACTGACGATGACCCTGGGGATGTCACTCCTGGCCGCCCTCGCCCATGCGCCTTCACTGGCCTGGCTTATTGCCACGATCGCCATTTCAACGATGGCGGGTCTGCCGCCGGAAGCGCCGCGGTTCGCCCTGGCAGTTCTCGTCGCAGGGTTGGCCGCCGCCTGGCTGAACGGAAAGATCGGCGCGCGACGGGCGGGCGCGCCCTACACCGCCGCCGACATGATGGTGGCCCCGGCCTACTGGTCGCTGCTGACGCTCGCATTCGGCCACGCGGCCTGGCGTCTGGCGGCCGAACCCTTCGCCTGGGACAAGACCCGACACCGCCGCGATCCGGCCATCGAGATCGCGGCCCTCGCGGAGGTCGACGCTGGACGCGAGGCCGCCTGACGGCAGGGCTCTTGATCGGTTGAGGAGGAATCGCCACGCGATTCCGCTGATGCCATAGATCAAGGCCCAGCTTGATTCTGGAGCCTGATCTGGCCGGAAAAGCGCTTACACTTTTCCGGATCAGGCTCTAGAGCCATGCCGATGCCGCCCGTCCTGTCCCCTCTGCCCGAAACCCTCGTCACGCGCGGCTGGCCGGATTATGCCCTGCTGGACAGCGGCGATGGGCGGAAGCTGGAACGCTATGGCCGGTACACGGTCGTCCGGCCCGAGCCCCAGTGTTTCTGGAAGCCCCGCGACCCCGCCGCCTTCGACCGCGCCAACGCCGTCTTCGACCCCCAGCAGGAGGAGGAGGACGCCGGCCGCTGGCGCTTCGACGCACAGGGCACGATCGATGCCTTTCCGCTGAGCTGGCGCGATGTCCGTTTCACGGGCCGTTTCACGCCGTTCCGCCACCTCGCCTTCTTCCCGGAACAGGCCGCCAACTGGGACTGGCTGAACGCGCGCATCCGCAACCTGCAGCGCCCGAAGGTTCTCAACCTCTTCGGCTACACCGGCGTCGCTTCCCTGGCAGCCGCTGCAGCCGGCGCCGAGGTGACCCATGTCGACGCCTCCAAAAAGTCCGTCGCCTGGGCCCGCGAGAACGCCGAGCTCTCGGGCCTGTCCGACAAGCCGATCCGCTGGATCGTCGACGACGCCCGCAAATACGTCGCTCGCGAGGTCCGCCGCGGTGCCAAATACCAGGGCATCATCCTCGACCCGCCCAAATACGGACGCGGCCCGACGGGCGAGGTCTGGCGCCTGTTCGAGGACATGCCGGGCCTGCTCGCCGACTGCGCCGCCCTCCTGGCCGACGACGCCGATTTCCTGCTGATCAACGCCTACGCCGCGCGCATCTCCGGCCTGTCTCTGGCGCACCAGATGAAGGAGGCCACGGCCGATCGCGGCGGCCGGATCGACTGGGGCGAACTGGCCCTGTCCGAAGAGGGTCCCGACGCCCGCGCCATCGGTCTAAGCTTCTTCGCCCGGTGGTCGGCGTCATGAGCGAAGACCGCCTGATCACCTCCCTGACCAATGACACGGTCAAGGCCGTCCGCGCCCTGCACATGCGCAAGGAGCGCGAAGCCACCGGCCTGTTCCTGGCCGAGGGTCTGAAATTCATCGGCGAGGCCCTGGACCAGGGCCGCGCGCCCCGGATCCTGCTCATCGGTATGGAAGCCCGTCCGCATCCCCTGCTGGACCGCGCACGCGCCGAGACCCTCAAGGCCGGCGGCGAGATCGTTGTGGTCACCCACCCGATCCTCGAGAAGATCAGCCGTCGCGAGAACCCCCAGACCGTCCTGGGCGTCTTCGAACAGGCCTACACCCCCCTGTCGGCGCTGCAGCCCGGGACCGCGCCCTGCTGGGTCGCCCTGGAACAGGTCCGCGATCCCGGCAATCTCGGCACCATCATCCGCACGGCCGACGCGGCCGGCTGCGGCGGCGTCATCCTGATCGGCGACTGTGTGGATCCCTTCTCGGTCGAGGCCGTCCGCGCCACCATGGGCTCGGTCTTCGCCGTCGCCATCGCCCGGACGAGCCCGACCGACTTCCTGGCCTGGCGCGAGACATGGCCAGGCAGCGTCGTCGGCACGCGCCTTGACGCCACCGTCGACTATCGTTCGGCCGCCTACGCCAGACCCAGTTTGATCCTGATGGGCAATGAGCAGGCCGGTCTGACCGATGCGCTGGCGGCCGCCTGCGACGTCAACGTCAAGATCCCGATGCGCGGAAAGGCGGACAGCCTGAACCTGGCCATCGCCACCGGCGTGATGGTCTATGCGGTGACCGACTAGTCCTCGTCCTTCAGACGGGACATGCCGATCAACGCCAGAACCGTGACCACCGCCGTCGCCGCCAGATACAACCCCACCGCCGGCACGCCATAGGTCTTGGCCAGAGACGTCGCCGCATAGGGCGCGACCGATGCCCCGGCGATTCCCGCCAGGTTGAACGCCATCGACGCGCCGGTGTAGCGGACCGCCGCCCGGAACGGTCGCGCCATGGCGGAACTGAGCGGTCCGTAGGTCGCCCCCATCAAGGCGAAGCCCAGCGAGAAAAAGATCAGCAGCCCCGTCAGCCCGCCGTTGAACAGCGGCGCGATCAGGAAGCCGAACAGGCCGATCCCGACCGAGGCGATGATCAGCACCTTGATCTGTCCGAACCGATCGGCCGCCAGGGCCGAGATCGGGATGAAGGCCCCGAAGAAGATCACGCCGACCAGCTGGGTCGGCAGGATGTCGGCGCGGGTGAACCCCATGGTCGTCGTCGCCCAGCTCAGGGCGAAAACCGTCATCAGATAGAACAGCAGGAAGGTGGTCGTCGCGCCGAGCGTCCCCAGGATCAGCGCGCCCTTGTAGCTCGCCAGCAGGGTCAGAACCGGCGTCCTGACCCGTTCGGCCCGCTCGATGACCCGGCTGAACTCCGGCGTCTCGGTGATCTGGAGCCGAACCCACAGGCCGACGATGACCAGGACCGCGCTGGCCAGGAACGGTGTCCGCCAGCCCCAGCTCAGGAAGGCCTCGTCGCTCATCGTCGAGGTCAGGACGATGAAGGACCCGGTCGACAGGATGAAGCCGATCGGCGCGCCCAGCTGCGGGAACATGCCGAACCAGGCCTTGCGTCCCGGCGGCGCGTTCTCGGTCGCCAGCAGCACGGCCCCACCCCACTCACCGCCCAGCCCAAGCCCCTGACCGAACCGGCATACGGCCAGAAGCAGCGGCGCGATGACGCCGATCTGGGCATAGGTCGGCAACAGGCCGATAGCGACCGTCGAGACCCCCATAGTCATCAGAGCCGCGACCAGGGTGGCCTTCCGCCCGATCCGGTCTCCGAAATGGCCGAACACGACGGCGCCTATGGGTCGGGCGAAGAAGGCAAGAGCGAACGTGGCAAAGGATTGTAGTTGCGCCGTCAGGGGGTCGCCACCGGGGAAGAACAGGGCCGGGAACACCAGCACTGCCGCCGTGGCGTAGATGTAGAAGTCGAAGAACTCGATCGTCGTGCCGATCAGGCTCGCGAACAGGACCCGGCGCGTCGAGGCCGGGCTGGGCGCGATCAGCAGTGCAGGTTCGGTCAACGGTATTCCCCTGGGGCATTATCACTTGAGACAGAACCGCTACGCGGTTCTGGCGAAGGCGTGAATCAGGCTCTCGCTCATTTCTGGGGCCTGATTCACCGCATCGGCGGACTCGCGTAGCGATTCCTCCTCAACGGATCAGGCTCCAAGTCGTCGACCATCGTTGCGTCGGACACCGTCCGCTGGTCAAGCGGTTCAGGTCCCTCTGGGCTTCACCCTGTTGGTCGGCGGCGCCTCGGCGGGGTTTTCGGGCCACGGATGCCTCGGATAGCGACCCCGCATGTCGGAGCGCACATCCTTCCACGACCCGCGCCAGAAGCCCGGCAGGTCCTTCGTCATCTGGATCGGCCGCCGCGCCGGCGACAGCAGGGCCAGGGTCAGCGGCACCCGTCCGCCACCCACCGCCGGATGGGTCGTCACCCCGAACAGCTCCTGCACCCGGATATCCACGCGCGGCCCGCCCTCCGCGCCGTAAGCGATGCCCGACGATCCCAGCGGCGTCGTCAGCCGCGCCGGTGCCAGTTCATCCATCAGCCGCCGTCGATCCCACGGAACCAGCGCCTCCAGCCCCTGGGCCAGCGCCTCGTCCCTGATCTGCGACAGGTCCTCCACACCCTCCAGCAAGGGCCACAGCCAGTCCTCGCGCCGCGTCAGCAGGGCTGCGTCCGAGACGTCCGGCCAGTCGGCGTCCAGCCCATGAAGGAAGGCCAGCCGCGCCCGGAACGCGCTCGACCGTTCGCCCCACCTCAACCCCGCCAGCCCGTCCGCCTCGACCTCGTCGCGGAGTGCCTTCGTGATCGCGGCCCGGTCCGGCACGCCGGTGATCTTCTCGTCGAACACGATGGCCCCGACCCGCCGGATCCGACGCATCACCCTCCGTCCCGAGGGCTCGCGCACCAGCCGGTCCTCGCGCGTCAGCCGCGCCTCCAGCGACGCCGGATCCAGCGGCGCCGCCAGTCGGATGCGGTCCCGCGCCTCCCCGCCCCCCAGATCACCGACCGCCAGCCAGCTCTCCCGCGCCAACGCGTCCGTCGGATCGAGAAACGCCCCGCGCCCGGACGCCAGCAGGACCTCGCCCGGCTTGCCCCTCGCCCTGGCCACCCGTTCGGGGAAGGCCTCGGCCAGCAGATCACCGGGCTCGATATCGCCTCCGCCGGTCCGACCGCCCGCCGCCCGGGCCCAGCGTTCGACCAGCTTGCGCGCGTCCTGGGCCCGCGCCGAGCGATCCCGCTCGAACCCGCGCAGCCGGTCTCTCAGGTCGACGTCGTTCCCGCCCAGTCCCGGCTCGCTCAGCACCGCCGCGATCCGCGCGCCAAGCGCTCCATTCCCGCGATCCGCTGCCACGACGACCAGATGCGCCAGCCTCGGCGCCAGGGGCATCCGCGTCAGCCGCCGCCCATGGGCTGTCAGCCCGCCCGCGTCATCCAGCGCCCCCAGCCGCGTCAGCACGGCCCGCGCCTCCGCCAGAGCCCCGGCCGGCGGCGCGTCGAGCAGCGCCAGTCCCTCCGTCGTCCGCGCGCCCCATCGCGCCAGATCGAGCGCCAGACCGGTCAGGTCCGCTTCAAGAATCTCCGGCCTCTGATGCGGAACCAGCCCCCGCGTCGATTCCTCGTCCCACAGCCGATAGCAGACCCCCGGCTCCGTCCGCCCGGCCCGCCCGCGCCGCTGTTCCGCCGACGACCGGCTGACCCGCACCGTCGCCAGCCGCGTCAGTCCACTGGACGGTTCGAACCGGGGCACGCGCGACAGGCCGCAATCGACGACCACCCGGACACCCTGGATGGTCAGACTGGTCTCGGCCACCGACGTCGCCAACACGATCTTTCGTCGTCCGGGCCGAGACGGCTCGATGGCCCGGTCTTGCGTCTCCTTGTCCAGCGCACCGTACAGGGCGACGACATCGACCGCCGGATCCCGCAGCCGTTCGCCGATCCTGTGCGCCGTCCGATGGATCTCTCCCTGCCCCGGAAGGAAGGCCAGCACCGAGCCCGACTGATCGCCCAGCGCCGTCAGACAGACGCGCGCCGTCGCATCCTCGATCCGCTCGATCGGGTTTCGGCCAAGGTAGATCGTCTCGACCGGAAACGCCCGCCCCTGCGCCTCGATCACCGGGGCACCCTCAAGGAGCCTGGACACCCCCGCGATGTCCAGCGTCGCCGACATGACCACCAGCCTCAGGTCGTCCCTCAGCACCGACTGGCTGTCCCGCGCCAGGGCCAGGCCCAGATCTGCGTCCAGACTCCGCTCATGGAACTCATCGAACAGGACCGCTCCGACGCCCTCCAGACCCGGATCGTCCAGAATCATGCGCGTGAACACCCCCTCGGTGATCACCTCGATCCGCGTCTTCGGCCCGATCCGGCTCTGCAGCCGGGTGCGATAGCCGACGGTGTCCCCGGCCTTCTCGCCCAGCGTCTGCGCCATCCGCTCCGCCGCCGCCCGCGCGGCCAGCCGACGCGGCTCCATCAGCAGGATCTTCCGATCGCCCAGCCAGTCCGCATCCAGCAACGCCAGCGGCACAACCGTCGTTTTCCCCGCGCCGGGAGGGGCAGCGAGGACGACCGCCGGATTCGCCGCGACCGCGATCTTCAGCTCTTCCAGCACGGCGTGAATGGGCAGGATCATCCCGCCTGCACTAGCGCGGTGCCGCCCTGCGACCAAGGAATGTGCGTTCTCATAGTCACTTGCGGGGTCACCAAACCGTTGCGGGCCCTTCATGGATCGGAAACCGCGTTGCGCCTGCGATGATCCGTCGCTAGCGTCCCGCGCTGGAAGGCGGCCCGGGGAGGGTTCGCCGCGTTTTTGTATCGAGGGGGCGCGACGTATGTCCGCAGATGGCCTTAGGCCCAAGGGGAACCGACTGTTCCTCAAAAAATCCGTAGCGCAGATCCAGAAGGAAGCCGCCAAGAGCGAACTGAAGCGCACGCTCGGCAAGTGGAATCTGATGAGCCTGGGCATCGGCGCCATCATCGGTGCCGGCATCTTCGTCCTGACCGGTCAGGTGGCCGCGGCCAACGCCGGTCCTGCCATCATGCTGTCCTTCGTGGTCGCCGGCATCGCCTGCGGCCTGGCCGGCCTTTGCTATGCCGAGCTGGCCTCGACCATGCCCGTCTCGGGTTCGGCCTATACCTACGCCTATGGCACCCTGGGCGAGGTCTTCGCCTGGATCATGGGCTGGCTGCTGGTGCTGGAATACGGCGTTGCGGCCTCGACCGTGGCCGTCGGCTGGTCCGGCTATGTCGTCTCGATCCTGACCGACTTCGGCATCAGCCAGCAGATATTCCCGACCATAGCCTACGCCGGCGGCGAGGGCCCTCAATGGGCGACGCCTCTGGTTCAACTGGTCCAGGACGCGGGCGCCACGTCCTTCCCGCTGACCGGCACCTTCAACCTGGTCGCCGCCATCGGCATCGCCGCAGTCTGCGGCCTGCTGGTTCTGGGCGTTTCGGAATCGGCCAGCATCAACAACGTCATCGTGGTCATCAAGATCATCGTCCTGCTGACCTTCATCGCGGTCGGCATCGGTTATGTGAACCCGGACAACTGGGTGCCCTTCATCCCTGAACCGACCGGCGAGGCGGGACAGTTCGGCGTCGGCGGCATCTTCCGGGGCGCGGCGATCATCTTCTTCGCCTACGTCGGTTTCGAGGCCGTCTCGACCGCTGCGGCCGAGGCCAAGAACCCGTCCAAGGACGTACCGTTCGGTATCCTGGGCGCCCTGTTCGTCTGCACCCTGATCTATATGGCCGTCGCCGCCGTCATGACCGGCGTGGTTCCCTATCTGGAACTGGCCAGCCCTGCCCCGGTGGCCGTCGCCATCGACCGCATGAGCCTGGAGTGGGCCAACACCCCGATCATCCTGGCCAGCGGAGAACCGCTGAACCTGATCAGCTTCATGATCAAGATCGGTGCCATCACCGGACTGTCGTCCGTCATGCTGGTGCTGTGCTACGGCCAGACCCGGATCTTCTACACGATGGCCCGTGACGGCCTGCTGCCGCGCGCCTTCGCCGTGATCCATCCCAAATACCGTACGCCCTGGATCGGCACCATCCTGCTGGGCATCCTGATCGCCATCGCGGCGGCCTTCCTGCCCATCTCGATCCTCGGCGACCTGGTGTCGCTGGGTACGGCCACGGCCTTCTCGATCGTGTGCCTGAGCGTGATCTTCCTGCGCATCAAGCACCCGGACATGCCGCGTCCGTTCAAGGTCCCGGGCGGCATCTTCACCGCCGTCCTTGGCATCCTGGCCTGTCTGTTCCTCGCCAGCCAGAACCTGATCCCGATGTTCCAGCACGCGGCGGAGGACAACCCCCTCCCGCTGATGCTGCTGGGCGGCTACGCCGCCGTCGGCGCGGTGATCTACGCCGCTTACGGCTTCTGGAACTCCAAACTGGCCAAGGGCATCGACATCACCGAGGAGACCACCATGTCCTCCCCGGCCGAGGCGATGGGCACCGGCGTCGACAACCAGAAGGACTGAGTTCTCTCGGTCCAGACAAACGGAAGGCCCGGGAGCAATCCCGGGCCTTTTGCTTTTGAGGGCCTCCGCTTCGGAAACCCCGCGCTCAAGCGGCGAGGCTCCGCGAGCCGAGCGGTAGCGCCCAAGACGCGCTCAAGCAGCGAGCCGCCGCGCGGCGAGCGTTAGCGCTCTAAAAATGTTGGTGCGGATGAGAGGACTCGAACCTCCACATCTTGCGATGCCAGAACCTAAATCTGGTGCGTCTACCAGTTTCGCCACATCCGCGTGGCGGCGTGTCTAGGACCTGACGCCGCCTGCGACAACCGTCATGTCAGTTCAGTCTGGGCTAACTGATCCACCATCCCCTAGGACGGCCCCGCCCGATCCGGCCGGGCACCGTGACTGCCCGGCGAGATCGATCATGACGCCCGGAGCGATCGCTGTCCTGTCTCTGAGCCTGTCCACGGACGCCTTCGCCGCCGCCGTGGGCCGCGGTGCCGCACATCGGCCGTCGTGGTGGTCGGCGGTCAAGGCCGGGGCGGTCTTCGGCGTGATCGAAGCGATCACGCCCCTGATCGGCTGGGGCCTGGGCCTGCTCGCCGCGGGCTTCGTCGAGAGCGTAGACCACTGGATCGCCTTCGTCCTGCTGGCCGTCGTCGGCGGCAAGATGATCTGGGAGGCGGCCAGGCCCGCCCACCCCGACGCGGCTCCGACCCGCTCCGGCCCCTGGGCCCTGGTCGCCATGGCCGTGGGCACCAGTATTGATGCGGCGGCCATCGGAGTGGGTCTGGCCTTTCTGGGCGCCAACATCTGGGTCATCGCCCTCAGCATCGGCCTGACGACCTTCGCCCTGACCACGATCGGCATGCTGATAGGTCGGGCGGTCGGGTCTCGCTTCGGCAAGTTCGCGGAACTGGTCGGCGGCCTCGCCCTGATCGCCCTCGGCACGACGATCCTGCTCGAACACCTCGGGTTTCTGGCCGTCTGAGGCCCGGCCGAAAGGTCACGTTAACCTTGTTCGTCGAGGGTCGGCCTCAGTCTCCATAGCTCCCCAGTGTCGATGAACGCCGCCGAACGTCCGATCATCATCAAGAAGGTCAAGAAGGTGGTCGGCGGCGGCCACCACGGCGGCGCGTGGAAGGTTGCCTACGCCGACTTCGTGACCGCGATGATGGCCTTCTTCCTGCTGATGTGGCTGATCAACACGACCGATCCGGAACAGAAGCGCGGCATCGCCGAGTATTTCGCGCCCGCCAGCGTATCCCAGACCACCTCCGGCTCCGGTGGCATCCTCGGCGGCACCTCGCTCGGGGAGGACGGCTCCAAGAGTTCCGGCTCGATGTCGGTCATGGAGCAACAGGCCCCGGAAGCGCCGGTCGATGCGCCCGAGGAAACCGGGAGCGCCGCCAACCTCGCCGCCGCCTCCGAAGAGCAACTGCGCGAGGAGATCGCCGCCCGCGAGGCCGCCGAGTTCGCCTCCGCCGCCGAATCCCTGCGCCAGGCCATGCAGCGCCTGCCCGAACTGGCCGAACTGTCGAAGCAGCTGATCATCGACCAGACGCCGGAAGGCCTGCGCATCCAGCTGGTCGATCAGGAAGGCCGCTCGATGTTCGAACAGAACTCGGCCCGGCCCAACGCCCGCGCCCAGGTCCTTCTGCGGGCCATCGCCGGGGTCGTGAACCAGCTGCCGAACCGCATCTCGATCTCGGGCCACACCTCGGCGGTCGCCGGCTCGGGGCGCGCTTCGGTCGCCACCGACTGGCCCCTGTCAGCGGGCCGCGCCGACGCATCGCGCGCGATCCTCCAGGGTGCCGGAGTCGACGCGGACCGGGTCTATTCGGTCGCCGGAAAGGCGGGATCCGATCCTCTGTATCCGGACGATCCGTCGCTCGCGGGCAACCGCCGCATCGCCATCGTGCTGCTGCGCGAGGCGCCGGTCCTGCCTACGGACACCAGTCTTTGAAACCCGCGCCGTTCACGGGCGGCGCGAACGGACTTGCGGCCCGGCACGGATTGACGCCAGATCGTCCGATGGAAGCGTGCCTGCCACACCCCGGACGAAATCGGATGCGGACGTAGTGACGTGACGCAGCACGTACCGACACGCCAGCTTCGCTTCTTCATGACGGCGGTCGCGCCCTGCCCTTACCTGCCCGGCATGACCGAGCGAAAGGTGTTCGCCAACCTGCCCTTCTCCGACGGGGCCCACGTCAATGACGAACTGACCCATGCCGGGTTCCGCCGCAGCCAGAACATCGCCTACCGCCCCGCCTGCGAGGGTTGTGACGCCTGCGTCTCCGTGCGCCTGCCGGCACCGGAGTTCGTCTTCTCGCGCGGCCAGCGCAAGGTCCTCGCCCGCAATGACGACCTGTCTCGTGACCTGGTGGAGGCCGAGGCGACCCAGGAGCAGTTCGCCCTGCTGAAACGCTATCTCGCCCGACGCCACCCCGGCGGCGGCATGACCGACATGACCTGGCCCGACTATCTGGCCATGGTCGAGGACACGGCGGTCCGCACCCATCTGATCGAATACCGCCTGCCCTCCACCGACGAGGGTCCGGGCGATCTGGTGGCGGTGACCCTGGCGGACCTGCTCTCCGACGGCCTGTCCATGGTCTACAGCTTCTTCGATCCGGACAGGGTCAAGCGGTCGCTGGGCGTCTTCGCCATCCTGGATCACGTGCGTCAGGCCCAGGCCGTGCGCCTGCCCTTCGTCTATCTGGGCTACTGGGTCGAGGGCTCGCCCAAGATGGACTACAAGGCGCAGTTCCGGCCGATGGAAGTGCTCAAGCCGCTCGGCTGGATGCGGATCGACTAGCTGTGGGGAACTGCGGTCGAGGTCGTCTGCGGCACGGCCATACCCACAGGCAGGCCCGTCTCCAGCAGGTCCGGATCCCAGGCCCCCGGATCGCGTCCGCCGCCGAATTTCACCAGGGCCGCCACGCGCTTGTCGATCGAGGGATGGGTGGCGAACAGGCCGTCGACGAAACCCTCCTTGCGATTGTCCAGAAACAGACCCTGGAGCTCATCGGGCGCTTCCAGCCGCGACCGGCCGGACACTTTCCGCAGGGCTGAGATCATCGCGTCGGGGTTCCTGGTCAGTTCGACCGCCCCGGCATCGGCCACAAACTCGCGGCTGCGCGACAGCATCAGCCGAATGACGATGGCGAGGACGAAGCCGATCAGGGCGATGATGAAGCCGATCACGAGCAGCGGGCCGGCGTTCTTGTTGTCCTTGCCTCCACGCAGATAGAAGATCCCGCGGAAGACGATCTCGGCAATCACGGTGATGATGCCGGCGAAGATCGAGGCGATCACCATGGTCCGCACGTCCTTGTTGATGACGTGGGTCAGTTCGTGGGCCAGGACCGCCTCCATCTCGTCACGGTCCAGCGCCGCGATCAGGCCCCGGGTAACGGTCACGCTGTAGTGACCCTCGCGGATGCCCGAGGCGAAGGCGTTCAACTCCGGCTGTTCGATGATCCTCAGGGTCGGGGTGGTCAGGCCGCGGGAAATGGCCAGATTTTCCAGCAGGTTATAGATCTCCGGTTCCGCCGAACGCTCGACCTTGCGGGCGCCGGTCAGGCCGTCGATGATGGCCTGATTGCCGTTCCAGGCAATGAAGAACCAGAGCCCGGCGATGGCAATCGCCAGGGGAATCGTGCCCCACAACATCGTCAGGGCCAGGGCAATGTCCTGTTCCAGCGTCCCGCCTGAATTTGGCAGATAGCCCAGTCCCATCAGGATCAGCTGGATCCCGAAGATGACGCCGACCAGCATGACCGGAAACCCCGCCAGCAGCAGGGTCGACCGGGTGTTGTTCGCCCAGATGTGGGTCTGGAGACCGACGGCGGCCATAAGAACCTAGAACTTCACCGACGGCGGCGCGGCGGTCATCGCCGCACGATCCGTGGCGTCCACGGCGAAGAAGGGCTTCTCGGTTCCGAAACCGAACATCCCGGCGAACAGCACGGTCGGGAACTGGGCCCGCACCGCATTGAACTCGGCCACGGCATTGTTGAAGAAGCGGCGCGCGGCGGCCAGCTTGTTCTCGATATCCGCCAGCTCGCGCTGCAGCTCCAGGAAGTTGGTGTTGGCCTTGAGGTCCGGATAGGCCTCGGCCACGGCGAACAGCTTGCCCAGAGCCCCGGTCAGCATGTTGTCGGCGGTCACCTTGTCGTCGACCGTGGTGGCCCCGGCGGCGGCGGCGCGTGCCTGGGTCACGGCGTTCAGCGTGTCCTGCTCATGGCTGGCGTAGCCCTTCACCGTCTCGACCAGGTTCGGGATCAGGTCGTTCCGCTGCTTCAGCTGCACGTCGATGTCGGCGAACGACTGGTCCGCCTTCTGGTCCAGCGCGACCAGCCGGTTGTAGGCCCCCATGACCACGAAGATCAGGATGACGGCGATAACGCCGATGACGATGAGTGTGATCATGACAGCTCCCCTGCGATGGCTCTGATTATCGCGCGAAGAGCGAGCGTCGGATAGCGAATTCGGCGTCCTGCGAACGCAAACTCACGGCGGAATTGTTCTTGATTTGTTCCGTTCCGCGCCATAGCCTCTCCTCATGTCTCCCGCTCTCCAGCCCAAGAAAGGACGCGGTGCCCGCACCAACGCCACCGGCCGGTTCGAACCCGTCGTGCACGAGGGGTTCGACGACGGCTGGACGGCGGACGACGCGGCACCGGCCCCGCTCCGGACGACCCTGACGCCCGAACAGGCCCGCACGATCATCACGAAGAACACCAGTCCCGACGTCGGCTTCGACCGCTCGATCAACCCTTACAAAGGCTGCGAACATGGCTGCATCTACTGCTACGCCCGTCCATCCCATGCCTGGATGGGCCTATCCCCGGGCCTGGATTTCGAGAGCCGGCTCTTCTTCAAGCCTGAAGGGCCGCGTCTCCTGGAACAGGAACTCGCCGCGCGCCGGTACGTCTGCAAGCGCATCCACATAGGCGGCAACACCGACCCCTATCAGCCGGTCGAGCGAACGCAGAAGATCACCCGCGGCCTGCTGGAGGTCCTGCAACGGTTCAGCCAGCCCTTCTCGATCATCACCAAATCGAACCTGATCACCCGCGATGTGGATATCCTGGGGCCAATGGGCCGCGACGGCCTGGCCAGCGCCTACGTCTCGATCACGACGCTGGACCGCGACCTCGCCCGCACCATGGAGCCCCGCGCCGCGACGCCCGCGCGCCGTCTCGACGCGGTGAAACGTCTGGCCGATGCGGGCTTCCCCGTCGGCGTCGGCTTCGCTCCGGTCATCCCCGGCCTCAACGATCACGAGCTCGAATCGGTGCTGGAGGCGGCGGCGAAGGCCGGAGCGACCTCGGCCATGTATGTGACCCTGCGCCTGCCGCTCGAGATCAAGACCCTCTTCGCCGAGTGGCTGGCCGACGCCCGCCCCGATCGCGCCGCCCGCGTCATGTCCCTGGTGCGCCAGACGCGCGGCGGCAAGGATTACGACGCCGACTGGTCCCAGCGCATGAAGGGCACCGGCCCCGTCGCCGATCTGATCTCGGCCCGCTTCAAGGCGGCGGTCAAACGCTACGGCCTAGACGGGCCGAGGCGTGAGCTCGACGTGACGAAGTTCAGGGTGCCGGCCGATGCACGGGCGCAACTGGAGCTGTTCGGGTAGGCAAACCCCCTTCCTCCCTTCCGTTCGTCATCCTCCGGCAAGCCGCCGCTTGGCGGCGCAGACCGGGGGACCCGTCGTCATCCTCCGGCCGATCGGAGATCGGACCGGGGGAGGCGCCGAAGGCGACCTGCTCAGTCCCGATGTCCCGAGCAGCGGCGCGCGCGACGGGTTCGCGCTCTCGCGCGCCGCTGGGTCCCCCGGTCTCGCTACGCTCGCCGGAGGATGACGAACGGAAGGGAGGAAGGTTCGGAATCTTTTCTTATAGCTCCCTTGATCGTCGACCTTCGCCGCCCAATTTGTGTTCGTTCTGCGGGTCTTTGACATGCCTGGACTGCGACAGCCGATCGCCCCTGAAACGCGACGAAATGCGCCGACAGGCCCACACAGTGCAAACAATCGCTATCAAGACCTTGCCGCAAGACCCTGCAACAACAACGCTTTTTCTGAATTGCACTATTGGACTCTGTTTTTTCAGAGTCCAACGACCGATGGACGCGACTCGCCCCCGTCGGCACCCTGACCCGATGTGCGATTCCCTCAGCGCCCGGACCTGAACCGGTGCCCGGCTTCTACGAATTCTTCGCCGGAGGCGGCATGGTCCGCGCGGGCCTCGGTGCCGGCTGGGACTGTCTGTTCGCCAACGACTTCGATGCGCGCAAGGGCCTGACCTATCAGGCCAATTGGGGCACCGGCGGCGAACTGACCGTCGGCGACGTCCGCGCGCTCGACGCCGCCGCCCTCCCCGGCAGGCCCGACCTTGTCTGGGGCAGCTTCCCCTGTCAGGACCTGTCTCTCGCCGGGCACGGCGCGGGCCTGGCGGGAGAACGCTCCGGGACCTTCTACGCCTTCTGGGACCTCGTCCGCGGCCTGACCGCAGACGGCCGCGCGCCCCGCCTCGTCGCCGTCGAGAACGTCTGCGGCGCCCTGACCTCGCGCGGCGGCGCCGATTTCGAGGCCATGGCCAGAACCTTCGCCGGGGCCGGCTACCGCTTCGGCGCCCTGGTCATCAACGCCGACCTGTTCGTGCCCCAGTCCCGCCCCCGCCTCTTCGTCGTCGGCATCCACGCAGGAGCCGACGTCGCCGCCGACCTGACCGCCCCCGGCCCGATCGCCCCCTTCCACACCCCGGCCGTCGTCCGCGCCGTCGACCGCCTGCCCGAAGACCTGCGCGCCTCCGCCCTGTGGTGGAACCTGCCCCCGCCGGAGCGCCGCATCTCCACCTTCGCCGACCTGATCGAAGACAGGCCCGACGGCGTCGCCTGGCACACCCCCGCCGAGACCGACCGCCTCCTGTCCCTGATGTCCCCGGTCAACCTCGCCAAGGTCCAGGCCGCCCGACGCGCCGGCCGCCGGATGGTCGGGGGCGTCTACCGCCGCACCCGCACCGACGCGGCAGGGATCAAGGCCCAACGCGCCGAGGTCCGTTTCGACGATGTCGCCGGCTGCCTGCGCACCCCGTCGGGCGGCTCCAGCCGCCAGACCATCCTCGTCATCGACGGCGCCCGCACCCGCTCCCGCCTGATCTCGGCCCGCGAGACCGCCCGGCTGATGGGTCTGCCGGACTCCTACATCCTCCCGCGCGGCTATTCGGACGCCTACCACCTGACCGGCGACGGCGTCGTCGTCCCCGTCGCCCGCCATCTGGCCCGCTATCTGTTCGAGCCGCTGGTCGGCGCAGCCACAGTCGCTCGGGCCGCCGCCTGAAGCCTGATCCGTCGCGCTCTGGCGAGGCGATGAATCAGGCTTCGGAAAGAGCCGGGCCTGCAAGGCCTAGCGCCGGAACACGCCCACCAGTTCGACGTGGGCCGACCACAGGAACTGGTCCACCGGCGTGACCCTCTCGAGCCGGAAGCCGGCGTCGATCAGCACCCGGGCATCCCGCGCGAAGGTCTGCGGATTGCACGACACGCCCACTACGACCGAGGCCTTCGTGTCCTTGATCTGGGCCGTCTGGTCGATGGCCCCGGCCCGGGGTGGGTCGAACACGATCGCCTCACAGCCCTTGAGATCGTAGGGCGACAGCGGTCGCCGGAACAGGTCGCGCGCCTCCGCCGTGATGGGCTTCATCCCCCTGGCCGAGCCGATGCCCGCCTTCAGCGCCGCGATCCCCGCCGCCGAGGCGTCTGCCGCCAGCACGCTGGCCACGGTCGCGAGGGGGAAGGTGAAGGTCCCGGTCCCGCAGAACAGATCCGCCACCTTCTTCGCCCCCTTCACCGCCGCCACGGCCCGCTCGACCATCGCCGCCTCGGCCTCCGGCACGGCCTGCAGGAAACCTCCCGCCGGCAGGGGCACGGTCGCCGGCCCGAACTGAACCCGGGGCTGGCGCGCCATCATCAGGGTCTCGCCGGCCATGCTGAGGCGGGCCACATCCACTTCCCGCGCCGCCCGGATCGCCTGCATCTGCCGGTCCGCCGACAGGCCGCCGGACTTGCGCTCGACCCCCGTCACATCGACGTCCAGGCCGTCCATCGTCCAGGTCACATGCAGGGTCGGGGCCGATTTCGGATGCTCGAGGAACGCCGCCGCCACCCTGGCCAGCGCCGGGAAGGCCGCCACCAGCCGGGGATCCGCCACTGGACAGGTCGAGACCTCCACCAGCCGCCAGGACTTGCGCGCCTTGAACCCCAGCACGACCCGCCCGTCCTCCAGCCGCCGCGCATGCAGGGCCAGCCGCCGCCGCGTCCCCGGCGGCACCGCCACCGTCGCCTCGACCTCGGTCTCGATCCGCTCGCGCGCCAGCGTCGACACGACCAGATCGCGCTTCCAGTCCAGATAGGGCCCGGCCGCCCAGTGCTGCAGCGAACACCCCCCGCAGTCTCCGTAATGGGGCGACACCGCCGCGATCCGGTCGGGACTGGCCTCGAGGATCTCCGGCGCTTCCATTCGCCCGTCGACGACCTCGCCCCGCACGGTCTCCCCCGGCAGGGTCAGGGGCGCGAACACGGGCCCGGCGGGCGTCTGGGCCACGCCATCCCCCTGCCCGGCCACATGGGCGATCTTCAGCGTCATGGTCATCGGCAGCTTCTAGGGCCTGATCCGGAAAAGTGTGAGCGGTTTTCCGATCAGATCAGGCCCCAGCGAACGAGGTCTGACGCTGATCTGAAACCTGAACGAAGATGAACGGCACGCTCAAAACGCGTTCAGGTTGGCGGGCTCATAGATCGACCCAACAAGACGCCGGACCCTCCCGGCGCCGAACAGGGGTTCTCTCTTATGACCGGCTTCGTCAAATCCGCCGCTGTCGCCGCCGCCCTGGCCGCCGCCGCGACTCTCGTCCGCCGCCGCCTCGGCCCAGTCCTACGGCTACGGCAATGGCTACAACCAGAGCCAGGGCTACAATCAGCCCTACGGCTACGATCAGGGCCGCAACCAGAGCTACGACAACGGATATCGCGATCGTTGCCAGACCCTGGGTGAGGGCCGGACGGGCGCGGGCGCCCTGATCGGCGCAGGCGTCGGGGCCATCGCCGGGTCGCAGATCTCGGGTCGTGGAAACCGCACCGAGGGTTCGATCATCGGCGGCGTGCTGGGTGCCATCGTCGGCGCGCAGGTTGGCCGTTCCTCGAACGACCAGTGCCGTTCGAACACCACCTACTCGCAGGCCCCGACCTACTACAGCAGCCGGGACCGCTACGACGACCGCGCATCCTCGGCGAACCGGTATGACGACCGCGGCTATCGCGATGACCAACGCCGCGACGACCGTCGTTATGACCGTCGGAACGACCGTCGGGACGACCGCCGCTACCAGAACGGCTACGAGGTCAGCGCTGACGGCCACTACTATTTCGATCCGCGCCGCGGCTGGCTGCCGCGCTGATCGCCAGAGTTCGCGGCGTCGATAATTTTCAGCCCCCCTGTCGATCGATGTCGTGACAGGCCGCCGGTGGAGCAATCCACCGGCGGTTTGATTTTGTTGGGGTACTCCCGCTCGCGACGCGGTCGCTCGCTGCTTGAGCGAGGGCCTACGCCCGACGCGCCCACAGCAGGAATTCGATGTTGCCGTCGCCCCCGGTGATGGGGCTTTCCGTCGTGGCCTGGACGGACCAGCCGACGGTCACGAGCCAGTCCGAGACCCGACGGACCGCATCCTGCTGGACCTGGGGGTCCTTGACCACGCCCTTCTTGCCGGCGTCCTTCGGGCCTTCGCCCTCGAACTGCGGCTTGACGAGGGCGATCAGGTCGGCGTCCACGGCCGCCAGATCCAGCGCCGCCGGCAACACCTTGGCCAGGCCGATGAAGCTGGCGTCACAGACGATCAGGCCGGGCGTTTCCGGGATCAGGGCCTCGTCCAGCGTCCGGGCGTCGGTCTTCTCCAGGTTCACGACCCGGGGATCGGCCGAGACCTTCGGATGCAACTGCCCCTGGCCGACGTCGATCGCAAAGACCTTCGCCGCCCCGCGCGCCAGACAGACCTCGGTAAAGCCTCCGGTCGACGCCCCGACATCCAGCACCACCCGACCCTCGACCGTCACCGGCCAAAGGGCCAGGGCGTGATCCAGCTTCAAAGCCGCGCGACCGACGAAACCGTGAGCCTCCACCAGGGTCAGGACGGCATCCTCCGCCACATTCTGCGAGGCGGCGCGCGCCGGCCGGCCGTCGATCGTGACGCCGCCCGCCTCAATTGCCGCCCGTGCCCGCGCGCGGCTCTCGACCAGTCCCCTGGCCACCAGAAGAACATCGAGACGCATCAGCGGTCATCCAGGGTCAGGCGCGGAGTCAGATAGTCGAGAAACACCCGCGCCTTGCGCGGCAGTTCGCGATGGGTCCAGAGCGCTGTCAGATCCAGCGCCGGACCGGTCCAGCCGGGCGCAACCCGGACCAGCCGTCCGGTGGCGACATCGGCCCGGACAGCAAAGGACGGCATCATGGCGATTCCTGCACCGGCGACGGCCAGCTCATGGACTACGGCTCCTGCAGTCGATGTCACGGGGCCCGACACCTCGAACGCCATCACGCCTCCCGGCCCCGTCAGGGCCCAGCGCCCCGCGGACGCCATTCCGGAGAAGACGATGGCCCGCCCCGCCAGCTGGTCTTCCAGCGGTACCTCGGGCGGGAGCGAGGCCGCCACGCCCGGTGAGGCCACCAGCCACCGCTCATAGGACCCCAGTCTGCGCCCTGTCATCCCGCTGTCGGCCAGTGACCCCAGACGCAGGATCAGGTCGACGCCCTCGGCCACGGCGTCGATCCGCGCATCCATCGCGGCCAGATCGAGCCGGACCCGGGGCCAGGCCTCAAGAAATCCCGACACCTGCGGGGCAACCTCAGCCGTCGCGAAGACGACCGAGGTCGACACCCGCAACCGGCCGACCGGCTCCCGGTCAGCCCCGGCCGCCGCCTCCAGCAGGGCGGCGTCCTCGGCCAGCAGGCGCTGGGCCTGCTCATAGACCCGCTGGCCCGCCTCGGTGACCGACAGCCGCCGTGTGGTCCGGAGCAGCAGTCTCGCACCCAGATCGGTCTCCAGCGCGGCAATGGCCCGGCTGGTCGCGGGCTGGGACAGGCCGGCGTCGCGCCCGGCACGCGAAAAGCTGCCGGTCTCGACCGCGCGGACGAACAGGCGAAGGGCGGACAGGCGATCCATCCCGCCTGTTTTCATGCGCGGGACGCATAAGTCAAAGACGATCTCCGCGGCTACTGGCGGAGACAACGCAGGCGCACCTTCCTCTCCGACGACGCACCCCGCGTCCGCCCGTTCAAGCAGACCGCCCATGACCCTGTTCCCCGTCCACACTGTCGAATCCGCCCCCGAGGGCTCGCGCCCCTTCATCGCCGGTGCCAAGGCCGCCTTCGGCCTCGTGCCCAATCTGGTCGGCGAGTTCGCCGAGAGCCCTGCTGTGATCGAAGGCTATCTCGCCCTCGCCGGTGCCTATCAGAAGTCCGACCTGACGCCGCTGGAGCGCGAAGTCGTGCTGATCGCCGCCTCGGTCGAGAACGCCTGCCACTATTGCGTTGCCGCCCACACAACGGTGACCCAGGGCCAGCATCTGGACCAGGCAGTGATCAACGCCGTGCGGAACGGCGGTCCGGTCGCCGATACGAAGCTGGAAGCCCTGCGCGACTTCTCCACCCGCGTGGTGCGCGAGCGCGGCTGGGTCTCGGACGCTGATGTGAACCGCCTGATCGCGGCCGGCTACAGCGCCGGCAATGTGCTGGAGGTGGTGCTGGGCGTCGGCCTGAAGACCATCTCCAACTACGTCAACCACATCGCCGAAACGCCCGTGGACACTGCGTTCCAGGCGAATGCCTTCGCCCCGAAGAAGGCCGCCTGACCCGCCCCTCCTTTAACCCCCACCCGTAACCCCATGGCGACGTCGGTCGAAACCGGGCCGACGTCGCTGCCGGAGACCAGACCATGCGCTATCTCAATGTCGCCTTCGCCTTGGCCGTCCTGGCCGTCCTCGTGTTCGCCCTGCCGCTGACCGGCCCTGACAGGCTGATAGCCGCCCGGTCGATCAGCCCGACCATGCCCGCGATTCTGGGCTAAAGGCTTTCCAGCCGGGCCAGCGCTGCGTCCAGACGCGCCTTGCCGGCCTCGGCCTCGGCCAGCTTGGCGCGCTGCTCATCGATGACGGCGGGGGCGGCGCGTTCGACGAAATTGGGGTTGCCCAGCTTCTTCATCACGTGACCGACGTCGCTCTCGAAAGCAGCGATTTCCCTGGTCAGGCGCGCGCGCTCGGCCGTGAGGTCGATGATGCCGGCCAGAGACAGGGCCGCGGCCGATCCGCCGGACACAAAGGTCACCGCTCCCGCCGGCGCGGCGCCGCCCGTCGCGACATCCGACACGCGCGCGAGCGTCAGGATCAGGTCGCGGTGCCGCGTCGCCCGGTCGGAGGTCGCAGGGTCCGGAGCGACGAAGGTCAGCGGCGGCTTGGCACCCGGCGGCACGTTCATCTCGGCGCGCAGGGCGCGAACCTCGGTGACCAGATCAACCAGCCAGCCGATCTCGGCCTCCGCGCCCGCGTCGATGAAGACGTCGGGCAGCACCGGCCATTCCGCGCTGATCAGCATCGCCTCGTCACGCGGTGCCCCCTCCTTGCCCAGTTCGGCCCACAGTTCCTCGGTGATGAAGGGCATCACCGGGTGGAGCAGCTTCAGCGTCTGATCGAGGGTCCAGGCGGTCATGGCCCGCGTCTCGGCCTTGGCGGCCTCGTCGGCACCCTGGAACACCGGCTTGGCCAGCTCCAGATACCAGTCGCAGAAGACGTTCCAGACGAACCTGTAGAGGGCCGAGGCCGCGTCGTCGAAACGACCGCCCTCGATGGCGTCCGACACCGCGCGCTCGGTCCGGGTCAGTTCGCCACGGACCCAGCGATTGATCGTCTGTTCGACGGTCGCGGGGTCGAAGCCCTCGACCCGCGCGCATTCGTTCATCTGGCTGAAGCGGGCGGCGTTCCACAGCTTGGTGCCGAAGTTGCGATAGCCCTCGATCCGCTGTTTCGACAGCTTGATGTCGCGGGTGCCCGACAGGATGGCCATGGTGAAGCGCAGGGGATCAGCCCCCAACTCATCGATGATCACCAGGGGATCGATGACGTTCCCCTTGGACTTGCTCATCTTCTGGCCCTTCTCGTCGCGGACGAGGCCATTGATGATGACGCGTTTGAACGGGACCTCGTCCATGAAGTGCAGACCCATCATCATCATCCGGGCGACCCAGAAGAAGATGATGTCGGCGGCGGTGACGAGGTCCGAGGTCGGATAGAACCGCTCCAGATCCTCGGTCTTCTCAGGCCAGCCCATGGTCGAGAACGGCCACAGGGCCGAGGAGAACCAGGTGTCGAGGACGTCCTCGTCCTGGGTCAGGGCCTTGCCGCCCGACTGGGCGACGGCCTCGGCCTCGGTCTCGGCGACGTAGATGTTTCCGTCGGCGTCATACCAGGCCGGGATCCGGTGGCCCCACCACAGCTGGCGCGAGATGCACCAGGGCTCGATGTTGCGCAGCCATTCGAAATAGATCTTCTCGTAGGACTTCGGCTCGAACACCGTATCGCCCTGCTCGACGGCCTTCAGCGCGGGCTGGGCCAGGGTGTGGGCGTCGACGTACCACTGGTCCGTCAGCCACGGCTCGATGACGACGCCGGAACGGTCGCCGTGCGGGGTCATGATCCGCGCCTTCTCAACTAGCTTGAGCCAGCCCTCTTCCTCGGCGCGTGCGACGATGGCCTTGCGGGCCGTGTATCGGTCGAGCCCCTGCAGCTCAGTAGGAATGACATCAACGGTGGCTGGCCCGGCAAGCCCGTCGCCATCCGCAAGTTGGACGCCGCTTACAACGGCTCGATGACCGAATTCGAAGTCGTCAAAGGTGCTCGATTTCACGCGTGCGAAGCTGTCGAAGATATTGATGACTTCCAGCCCCGCGCGCTTGCCGACGCCGAAGTCGTTGAAGTCGTGCGCCGGCGTGATCTTCACCGCGCCAGACCCCTTGGTCGGATCGGCATAGTCGTCGGCGACGATCGGGATACGCCTGCGGGTGATCGGCAGGATCACCGACTTGCCGACCAGCCCCGCATAGCGCTCGTCATCGGGATGAACGGCCACGCCGGTGTCACCCAGCATGGTCTCCGGCCGGGTCGTGGCGACAACGATGAAGTCGCGGGTCTCGAACTCCGTCGCCCTGCCCTCGTCGTCGAAAGCGATCGGGTGTTCGTAGGTGACGCCGTCGGCCAGCGGATAGGCGAAATGCCAGTAGGTGCCCTCGACCTCGCGCTGCTCGACCTCCAGATCCGAGATGGCCGTCTGGAACTGCGGATCCCAGTTCACCAGCCGCTTGTCGCGGTAGATCAGCCCGTCCCTGTGCAGCTGGACGAAGACCTTGCGGACGGCGGCATTCAGCCCCTCGTCGAGGGTGAACCGCTCGCGTGACCAGTCGCAGGAGGCACCGAGGCGGCGCAGTTGCCGGACGATGGTCCCGCCGGATTCAGCCTTCCATTCCCAGATTTTTTCGACAAAGGCCTCGCGGCCCATGTCGCGACGGCCGACGTTGCCTGCAGCCGCCAGCTGGCGCTCGACCACCATCTGGGTGGCGATGCCGGCGTGGTCCGTGCCGGGCAGCCACAGCACGGCCTTGCCCTGCATCCGGTGATAGCGGGCCAGGATGTCCTGCAGGGTGTTGTTCAGCGCGTGGCCGATGTGAAGCGAGCCCGTCACGTTCGGCGGCGGAATGACGATCGAATAGGCCTCGGCCGCGCCATCGGTCCTGGGCGCAAAAGCACCGGAGACCTCCCATTCAGCATACAGACGGGGTTCAGCGGCCTTGGGATCGAAAGTCTTGTCGAGCATGGTCACGGTCGTTTCGGATTGAAGCGGTTTCATTTCTTTCGTCATCCTCCGGGCCGCGAAGCGGAACCGGGGGACCCAGCTGCGCGCGCGAGCGCGAACCTGTCACGGATCCGTTCCTCGGCTGGAGCCTGCCCGAACCGGCCGCCTTCGGCGCCGCTGGGTCCCCCGGTCTGCGCCGCAAGAGCGACTTGCCGGAGGATGACGAAAGAAATGCGAAGGGGCGGCCCGTGAGAGCCGCCCCTTCTGGTCATAGTCGCCGGTGGCGAGCGGGGCTAGCCCGCGCTGCGGGCGATGCGTTCGACTTCCTTCTTTACCGCCGCCTCGACGATGCCGGGCAGGTTGGCGTCGAGCCAGTCCTTCAGCATCGGGCGCAGCAGGCTTCGGGCCAGATCGTCGATGGTCGGGCCGACGCCGCCGGTCGGGACGGGCTCGGGCTGACGGAAGGCGGCGGACAGGCCGGCGAAGGCAGAGGCGGACGCCGCCGACGCACTGTCGCTGACCAGCGAATCATAGGGCGCGGGCGAGGCGCCGGGCGCTGGGCGCTCCGGCTCCGTGAAAGAGGTGGGGAATGGCTCGGGTTCCGGTTCGGCAGGTGCCGTGACGTCCAGGTCGCCGATCGTCTGCGCGGCCGGGGCCTCATAACGGTCGGTCAGGTCGAGAATCTCTTCCTCTTCCGGTTCTGGCTCCTGCATCGACGGGGTGGCCTCCATCAGCGCCGGCGACGGCTCGGGCTCGGGCTCGGACTCGGGCTCGGGAGCCGGGGCCGCTTCAGCCGCAGGCGCGTCATCTTCGGAGATGATCCGGCGAATGGACGCCAGGATCTCTTCCATCGTCGGTTCTTGGGCGGTGGTGTCGGTCATGATCGGGCCTTCGAAGAACCTGCGCCGGCCGCCTTGGGCCCACGCGTGACGAGCAAAGTGGTTCGGAGCCGACGTTCAGCCCTGCCCCAATTCATTTCGTGGCATCAACGCCCTTGGGAATCAACGGGCGTTTTTCGCCTGACTGGTTAATCCGCCGACGTCAGTTCGAGTTCGGCGCGGTCCGAACGATCTCGCCGTCAAGCTGGGTGTCGATAGGTGCGTTCTCGGTCTCGTTCGCCGGTGTGACCGACGGGGCGCCGATGCGATCGAGCGTCTCGACCAGACCGTCCCACGGCACAGCGCCACGCAGGCGGACCCGCTCTGCGTTTACGGCCGGATCATAGATCTCGATGGCCGGGTCCAGATCCTCGCCACTTAGCCGACCCATGGAGGTCAGAAGCGACGCCTGGGCGACGTAGAGATTACGCTTGGCCACGGCCAGATTGATCTCGGCGTTGCGCAGCTCCAGCTCGCCGTTCAGCACATCGAGCGTGGTGCGCAGGCCGACCTGCTGCTCCTGACGAACACCCTCGGCCGCCACGCGGGCGGCTCTGACGCCGGCTTCGCCCGCTTGAAGCGCGGCGGTGTTGGACACGACCTGGGCGAAGGAATTGCTGACGGTTTGCAGCACGACCCGCTTCTGGCGGTCGATTTCGATCTTGGCCACATTGGCCTGTTCGAGCGCCTGGGCCACTCGCGAGCTGTTCAGACCGCCGGTGAAAAGCGGCACCGAGACGCTGAGACCGGCCTGAAAGGTGTCGGTCCTGTTCGAAAGATCGAACCCGGAGATGGCGGTGGTCGATCCATAGCTGCCGGTCAGGCCGACCGAGGGCAAATAGGCCGATCGAGCCTGAGCGTGCCGAGCCTCTGCCTGTTGCAGGTCATACTCGGCGGAGCGCAGATCCGGATTCTCGACGAGCCCGGTGTCCAGCGCAACATCGAAATCCGTCGGGACACCCGGAAGCGCCGGCGGGTTTTCAAGATTCGCCGGAGCTTGTCCGACGATCGCGGCATAGGCGGCGCGGGACAATGAAAGTTGAGCCTGCGCACCGGCAAGATCCGCCTCGGACTGGGCCAGACGCGCCTCGGATTGCGACACATCTGTTCGCGTGATCTCGCCGACCTCAAAGCGGGCGTTGGACTCTTCCAACTGGCGGCGCAGCACAACGAGGTTGGCTTCGCGAATACGCAGAATTTCAACGTCCCGCTGCACATCGACATAGGCCTGGATCACCGCCCCCAGGACCTGTTGCTCCACGCTTCGAAGAGACTCGCGACCGCTCAGGACGCCAGCCTCGGCGGCGTCTATGGCACGAGCGATCCGGCCGCCCGAGTAAAGCGACTGACTGACCCCGACGCTGGCCCCGACCGAATCGGTTTCCGTGATGCTTTCGGACGGCGGTATCTCGAATACGCCGTCGCCGTTAAGGTCCAGCCCTGCAAAGTCGGGCGCATCCGCGCGCCGGTAGGTCGGGGTGCTACTGAGGCTGATCTCGGGACGAAGGCCTGCGCGAGCCTGGGGGACAGTCTCGTCCAGCGCTCGCTGGCTTGCACGCTGCGCCTGCAGCGTCGGGTTCGTCCGGTAAGCAAGGGCGATGGCCTCCTGCAGGGTTTCAGCCCAGGCGGGGGCTGCCAGCCCCGCAGTGACGGCGATCAGGGCGACGGAGGCGAGTGCGCGCGAGCGTTTGAACATGACTGTATCCCGATGGGCACCGCTAGCGACGCCTGTATCCTATTTCAGGCCTAGTGCGTGAACGGCCACGGCTATGCCAGTTAAGTTTTTTTCACGCGACTGCCAGCCCAGTCCGTCGAAACCGCGGCAATCAGAGGGCGAATGCGGGTGCCGGTGTCATTTCCGCCAGCACCGGCGGGGCGGCGTCGAACAAATCGCGGCGCGATACGCCTTCACGACCCTTCACATAGAGAACTGCCCGGCCGCTCGGGCCAGGACGCTCGACCACCGCCAGACGGCCACCGACACGCAGCGCCGCCAGCCAGGCCGTCGGCCGAATCGCGACCGCGCCTTCGGAGATAATGATGTCCCAGTCCTGGCCCGAAGGCTGCGACAGGGGTGCGACGACAGCGACGACACCGGCGTCGGCGAGAGCCGGTCCAACCAGGTCGAGTACGGCGGCCTCGGCTTCCTGGGCGGTGACGGACACCTTCATCGCAGCCAGCACGGCGGCGGCATAGGGACCGGCGATGGCCAGGGCCGTCTCTCCTTCACGGGCATCCAGAGCCTGGATCAGCTTTGAGACTTCGCGGGCCTGCATAAGTCGGCGGCCGGCCGCGATCTCGACCTCGACCTCGCCATAGGCGGCGAAGGCCTGGTCAGGAGCGCAGTAGCGTTCGCGCGGCACGGTCATCAGGGCGGCCTGGAGCGTGCGGTCGGTGACGTCATTCACCCGGACCTGGGAGTCCACCATGACTTTGCGAGCGGCGGCGTAATCCATGTGAAGCGGAATCCCTGAAGCGAAAGCGACCGGCCGGGCCGCAAATCTGGCGCGCTTATAGGTCCGTGCGTCGCGTGCGACAATCGCGTTGCAGCCACGGGACTGATCTGATAGCGAACGCCCCTCGCGATCCGGGGGCTTCAAAAACCCCTATGGCCTGATGGCGGAGTGGTGACGCAGAGGACTGCAAATCCTTGCACCCGGGTTCGATTCCCGGTCAGGCCTCCATCGCGATCTCGTTGAGATCGATGGTGATCTTTAGATCGGTGCGGTCATCCAGCCGATCGCGCCGGCACCGCCGATAGCCGCCACCACCACGCCGATCGCCACTGCGATGCGCACATTGCGGCTCATGAACCCCAGAATACCAGCCATGTCGTCCTCCCCGGAACTGCATAGCGGCACGGAAGTGGACCTTCATCAAGGTGTATGAAGCGTTAACGCGCTGAAATCACGCGACTGTCAGCGAATCGACACGGCGGTGACCTGGTACAGGGCGAGGGCGCTGGTCACGGCGACGTTCAGGGAGTCGAATCCCCCCGCCATGGGGATGCCGACGGTCCTGACCAGCGCCATGACCTCCGACGGCAGGCCCGGCCCTTCGGAACCGACGAGAATGGCCTTGCGACCCCTACCCTCCAGCCCGGCCAGCGGCTCCGTCGCGCCCGGCGACAGCGCGATGACCTCGAATCGCGCGGCCTGGAGGGCGACGATCAGTTGTTCCAGCGCAGCGGCCCGGGCGCTCGGCGTTCTCAGCACGGCCCCGACCGACACCCGGATCGCCTTGCGATAGAAAGGGTCGCAGCAACGCTCGTCCCTCAGCACCGCCGCCGCCCCGAACGCCGCCGCGTTGCGGAACAGGCCGCCCATGTTGTCGTGATTGCCGATTCCCGCGCAGGCAAGGACGAAGCACTCCTCCGGCAGACCGGCCAGCGTCTCTGCGACGGTCCGCTCGATTGGCTTCTCGCCGAGCGCCAGCAGCCCGCGATGCAGAGGAAAGCCGGCGATCGCATCCATCACCGCCTGCGACGCCGCATAGACGGGCGTCTCCGCCCCAGCCGCAGCGATCAGTTCCCCCTGAGCTTCCAGTCGATTCGCAGCGATCAGCAGCGAACGCGGTCGGCACAGCGACCCAGGCGACAGAAGCGTGCGGATCACGACCTCTCCCTCCGCGATGAACAGCCCTTCGCGCCCTGTCAGGTCGCGTTCGCGGATGTCGCGATACGCCGCCACAAGGGGATCGGCGGGGTCTTCGATGAACTGAACGCTGTTGGCTGACATTTCCCGTTGCACAATCAAGAAGGCCGCTGCTATAGGCCCGCCTCCCGAGCCCCTGTTCCGCGGTAGCTCAGTGGTAGAGCAGCCGACTGTTAATCGGCTGGTCGTAGGTTCGAATCCTACCCGCGGAGCCACTCGGCGCTTTAGCCCGATTTCGAGACGGCGCTACCGCCTTTCTGGCGGACACACAGGCAAGACAGACCATCAGCGCCGTCCCGGCCGCAACCGAGGCTACGCTCATGATTCCGCAGCCCGTGACGATCGGCATCGACTTCGGCACGACCAACACGGTCGTCGCCCTCGCCGACGGTGACGACGAGGCCGTCGTGGTGCGATTCGATGTGCCGGGCGGCGAGGTCGCCACCTTCCGTTCGACGCTGAGCTTCCAGCTACACCCCGGCCCGGGCGGCGCGACGCCCGAGCGCGTCGTCGAAGCCGGTCCCTGGGCCATCGAGGCCTATGTCGAGGATCCGCTCGACACCCGCTTCATCCAGTCGTTCAAGACCTTTGCCGCCAGCGCCGCCTTCACCGAGACAGTGATCGACAACCGCCGCTACGGGTTCGAGGATCTGCTGGCGGCCTTTCTGCTGCGCATACGTCACCATGCCGGCGATCAGCTGGAGGTCCTCCCGCCCCGCGTGATCGTCGGACGACCGGTGGTCTTCGCCGGCGGATCACCGAATCCGGATCTGGCCCTGAGCCGGTACCAGACCGCCTTCGCCCGTCTGGGCTTCACCGACATCCGCTATGCCTATGAGCCCGTCGGCGCGGCCTTCTTCTTCGCCCGCAAGCTGACCGACCCGGCGACCGTCCTCGTCGCCGACTTCGGCGGCGGCACCAGTGATTTCTCAATCGTCCGCTTCGAGCCGTCGCCGGAGGGCCTGCGATCGACCCCGCTGGCGCGGTCGGGCGTAGGCGTGGCAGGCGACGCCTTCGACTACCGGATCATCGACCAGCTGGTGTCGCCGGCCCTGGGCAAGGGCGGGACCTACCGGACCTTCGGCAAGGTCCTGCCGATTCCGCAGCGCTACTACGGCGCCTTCGCGCGCTGGGACCAGCTGGCCCTGCTGCGCGCCTCACGCGACATGAAGGATATCCGCGCCCTGGCCCGAACCGCCGAGGAACCCGAAAAGGTGGACCGGCTGATCGAGGTGCTCGACGACAACCACGGCTATGCCCTCTACCAGGCCGTCTCGCACCTGAAGATGGACCTGTCGGGCGACGAGACCGCGACCTTCGTCTTCGAGGCGGGGTCGATTCGACTGGAGACTCCCGTCGCCCGTTCGGAGTTCGAAGCCTGGATCGCGCCGGAGCTGGCCGCCATCGAAGGCGCCGTCGATCAGGCGATCGATCAGGCCGGGCTGCGGCCGGACGAGATCGACCGCGTCTTCCTGACCGGCGGCACTTCCTTCGTTCCGGCGGTGCGGGACATCTTCCACCGCCGTTTCGACCCCACGAAGATCGAGACCGGAGGAGAGTTTGAATCCATCGCCTCGGGCCTTGCCCTGATCGGGCGGGAAACGGACCTCGATCTCTGGACCGAACGCCGCTGACGAGACTTCCCCCGGATGGCCGGATAAGGTCGGCGCGACCATGATCGAACAGATTTCGCCTGCCCTCGCCAGACGCATGGCCCTGGCTGCCCAGGGCTTCGGCAGACCCCATCCTCCGATGACCGGCACGCGCCAGTTCCGCGACACGGCCCGGCGACTGGGCGTAATCCAGGTCGACAGCGTCAACGTCGTCAGCCGCACCCATTATCTGCCCACCTTCTCCCGCCTAGGCGCCTATCCGCGCGAGTTGCTGGAGACCGAGGCCTGGGGCAGAGGGCCGTCGTTGTTCGAATACTGGGGCCACGAGGCCTCGTTGATGCCTCTGGAGACCCAGCCCCTGATGCGCTGGCGGATGGAGCGGGCGCGCAACGGGGACGGGGTCTGGGGCGGCCTGTCGCGGTTCGGGCGCGAGCGACACGACTATATCGACGGGGTCCTGGCGGAGATCGGGCGGCGGGGTCCCGTCACCGGCGCCGATTTCGCCACGGGCCCGCGCGGCAAGCCCGGCTGGTGGGCGTGGTCGGACGGCAAGCGGGCGCTTGAATGGCTGTTCTGGGCCGGACTCATCACGACCCGGACCCGGCGCGGATTCGAGCGGGTCTACGACCTGACCGAACGCGTCATCCCGTCCGCGATCCAGAACCTGCCGACCCCGACGGAAGCGGACGCCCAGCGGGCGCTGGTCCGGATCGCCGCCGGCGCCATGGGCGTCGCCACGGCCGCCGACCTTCGCGACTATTTTCGCCTGCCGCTTCAGGACGCGCGAGACCGCGTCGCCGAACTGGTCGAGGAGGGTGTTCTGACGCAGGTCGTCGTGCCGGGCTGGAAGGGTCCCGCCTATGTCGCGCAGGACGCCCGTCGACCGCGCAAGGTTCACTGCGCCGCCCTGCTCTCCCCCTTCGACAACCTGATCTGGTTTCGTGACCGGACCGAACGGCTGTTCGACGTCCGGATCCGGCTGGAGATCTACACCCCGGCGCACAAGCGAGCGCACGGCTACTACGTCCTGCCCTTTCTCGAGGACGAGGCGATCACGGCGCGGGTCGACCTGAAGGCCGATCGGCAGGCCGGAGCCCTGCTGGTCCAGGCCGCCTGGCGCGAGCCGCACGCGACACCGGAGACGGCCTCACGATTGGCGACTGAACTGGTCCGGATGGCGGCCTGGCTGGGACTGGAACAGGTCGAGGTCAAGGCGCGCGGCGACCTGGCGTCTGATCTGTCCGACGCCCTGCAGGACTGACGCGCAAGAAAAAGCCCGACGCGGACGCCGGGCTGAAGAAGTTCGGTGACGGTGGGTGTCCTCGAAGGGAACAGCCAACCGTTGAGCCGAATTCGTTAACGGATCATTGCCGGCTTGTCGGGAAACCAGGTCGACTGACGACCGCCGCCGGGGCTCGACCAGGCGATGGTCCAGCCTGCTCCGACCCGGCGCAGGGTATCGGGCGTCGCCGACGCGCCCGGAGCCGGCGCATAGGCTGTTCCATCGATCGTGATCGGCGTCGAGCCGTCTCCGGAGCCCACCAGCCGCCAGCGCCCGTGCGCGTCAGCGGTCACCGCGCGCTGGACACCGCTCTCGATGAGGACCTCAGACCCGGTCGCCGCACGCCCGGAGACGAAGGCCGCCCGTCCGTCAGTGTCCACGGCGTCCAGACCGAAGCCGCCGTCCAGCCGCTGCGTCGGCGCGCCGATAGCCAGAAGAGCGATCGGCGCTGACGGGTCTGCTCCGATCAGCAGGCGGTAAGGCGCGGGGAACCCGGCCTGACCCACCCGTGCCTCCACCAGGAAGAGGGTGTCCTGCGCCGGTCGCGGCACCCGTAGCTCGAACCGCCCTTCCGCATCGGCACCGACCGCATAGGCCAGGGCGCCTGCGCCACTGACCACGACGCGCCCCAGCGGCGGCGCCTGCCCGCGCACGATCAGCTCGCGCCCGCTGGACGCGACCTCGTCGATCCCGGGCGGCATGACCCAGCCGGACTCCTGCGTCATGTCGGCGGCCGGCTGGGCCTGCTCGCCACAGGCCGAGACGGCCAGGGCGCCAGGCACCAGGACAGCGGCGGCCAATGTCGATGCGATCGGTCGTTTCATCCTGCTCGCCGCGTCTGTAGGACTGTTCGCCCAGATAGACCGGCGCGACCGGCCTGTCTCCAATCTTGCGTCTGGTCTCGAGGGTTCATGTCGGCGTCCATCCCCACCATCGCTCCGTTCGAAGGCCAGTCGGTCTGCCTGTTCTGCGGGTCTTCAGATGCGGCAGATCCCGTCTATACCCGTGCCGCCGCCGACTTCGGCGCGGCGACGGCGCGTGAAGGCTGGCGGCTGGTCTACGGCGGGGGTGGTGTGGGCCTGATGGGAGCCTCGGCCCGCGCGGCGCACGACGCCGGCGGCCGTGTTGTCGGCATCATGCCCGCCTTCCTGCGCAGCCGCGAACGCCTGTTCGACGAGGTCGAGACCATCGTCGTTACCTCCATGCATGAGCGTAAACAGCTGATGTATGACCAGTCCGACGCCTTCGTGGTCGCACCCGGCGGCATCGGAACCCTGGAGGAGGTCGTCGAACTCCTGTCGTGGAAGCGGCTGGATCTTCACGGCAAGCCTGTGATTTTTCTCAACATCGGCGGCTTCTGGGAGACGTTCTTCGCCCTGATGCGTCAGAGCGTGGAGACAGGCTTTACGCCGCCGTCCTTCCTTCAGGCGTGGGTCGTCTGCGACACGGTCGAGGAAGCGATCGCGGCGATGCGACATGCTGACGGTTCGCCGGACTTGAAACATGATCAGCGATAAGTGATCATTGGTCAGTCAGAACCACAGTCCGTTCTTTTTGAAAACTTGTATTGACAGTTTCTAATAAAAACGCACTATACCGGTGTTGACGATGGACCGTCCCGGTCCGACCTTGCCCCGGAGTCTCCCAATGCGCGCCGTCCTCCCCCTGCTCGCCCTCTGCGCTGCCTTCGCCGGCGCTCCCGCCGTCGCCCAGTCGACCGCCCCGACCCGCGTGGTCCTGGCCGACGCCTCGCGCGCCCCCGCCCGCGCCACCATCATCGACGGTGCCAACTGGCGTTGCGAAGGCCAGACCTGCACCGCTTCGGGCGGGGCCGATCAGCCCGCCCCGCGCGCCTGCCGCCGCGTCGCTGCCCGTCTGGGTCCGGTGACAGAGTTCTCGTGGAAGGGCACGGCCCTGTCGGCGGAACAACTGGCCGCCTGCAACGCCTAGAAAGCAAAAGGGGCGGTCCATCGGACCGCCCCTTTCTTTTTCGCCCGGGCCCGATCCGGACAAGTGTCGCCGGTTTCCCGGCCGGATCAGGTCCGGCATCAATCTGGACCTTGAGTCACGGTATCGGAGAGATCGCGAAGCGTTCCCTCTCAGCCGATCACGGTGGTCTAGGCGATTTCGCCCCTCAACCGCTTCTCGATCCGTTCGCGCCCGATCAGCGGTACGATTGTCGCCATGTCAGGCCCGTGCGGCTGGCCGGTCAGGATGTGGCGCAGCGGCATGAACAGGGCCTTGCCCTTGGCGCCGGTGCTTTCCTTCACCGCATTGGTCCAGGCCGACCAGGCGCCCGCGTCAATCACCTCCGGCAGCACGGCCAGCGCCGCCGCCGCGAAGACCGGGTCCTCGATCACCGGCGTCACGGGGCCCCGGACCATCCGCGCAAGATCGACCACGTCGGCGAAACGGGTCAGGTTGGCCTGCACCCCGTCCCAGAAGCTCTCGCCGAGGTCGCAGCCCAGAGCCTCCAGCCGCGCCTTCGCCGTCGCATAGGGCATGACGTGCAGGGCCTGGGCATTCAGCCGATCCAGATCCTCGGTGTCATAGCGCGCCGGCGACCGCCCCATCTTGTCGAAGCTGAAACCCAGACCCAGGGCGTGGATGTCGGCGGCCACCTCCAGCGGATCCGACGTGCCGATCCGGCCCAGATGGCTGGTGATGGCGATCGGCTCATAGCCCTGGTCGCGCATCTCGGCGACCGACAGTGATCCCAGACGCTTGGACAGCGCAGCGCCGTCCGCACCGACCAGCAGCGGCATGTGGGCGAACTTCGGCACCTCGGTCCCCAGACCCGCGGCGATCAAGGCCTCGAAAATCTCGATCTGGGCGCCGGTGTTGGTGGTGTGGTCCTCGCCCCGGATGACGTGGGTGATACCCATGTCGATGTCGTCGACGACAGACGGCAGGGTGTAGAGATAGAGGCCGTCCTCGCGGATCAGGACCGGATCGGACATGGAGGCCGTATCGACCTCGGCGTGGCCGCGCGACAGGTCCTCCCAGGCGACGCGGCGGCCGTCCAGCCTGAAGCGCCAGTGGGGTTTGCGCCCCTCGGCCTCGAAGGCGGTCTTTTCCTCGTCCGTCAGCGCCAGGGCGGCGCGGTCGTAAATGGGCGGCAGCCCGCGCGACAACTGCACCTTGCGGCGACGGTCCAGTTCTTCCGATGTATCGTAAGCGGGATAGAGACGCCCGGCCTTCTTCAGGCGCTCGGCGGCGTCGTCATAGCGGTCGAACCGCCTGGACTGATTGTAGCGTTCGTCCCACAGCAGCCCGAGCCAGGTCAGGTCGTCCTCGATCCCCTGTTCGAACTCCGGCGTCGAACGCGCCAGGTCGGTGTCGTCGATGCGCAGGACGAACGAGCCCCCTTGACCCTTGGCGAACATCCAGTTGACCAGCGCGGTGCGGACATTGCCGACATGCAGCTTGCCGGTAGGCGACGGGGCGAAACGGACCTTGACGGACATGGGAGGGTGAGACCTTGAAAGCGAGGCGCGTAGGTCGGTCACGCGCCGCCCCAAGTCAAGGAGGGGCGCGATCCGGCAATTCGGTCGCTTTTCGGCTTTTTCCGCAACGATCTTGCGGCATAAGGCGTCGATGACCGCCCCTGCTTCCCTGACCATCGACCTGAACGCCCTTTCGCACAACTTCCATGCGCTGGAGGCTGTGACCGGCGTGCCCGTGCATCCGGTGGTGAAGGCCAATGCCTATGGTCTCGGGGCCGTTCCGGTGGCCAAGCGGCTGCTGGCCGAGGGGGCGCGGACCTTCTTCGTGGCCCGCGTGAACGAGGGCGTCGCCCTGCGCGAGGCGCTCGGGCCGGAGCCCGTCATCTATGTGCTGGACGGCTGCGTCGGCGACACAGCGGGCGCGTTGAAGGCCGCCGATCTGTGCCCGATCCTCAACCACAGCGATCAGATCGCGTCGTGGAAGGCGGCCGGCGGCGGGGCCTGCGGGCTGCAGATCGACACTGGCATGAACCGACTGGGCTTCCGCCCGGAGAACGCGCCCGAACCGTTCGACGGCCTCGAGCTGGTCATGAGCCACCTCGCCTGCGCCGACGATCCGGGCGAGCCGATGAACCGGCTCCAGCGCGACGCTTTCGCCGTCGCGTCAGGACGTTACCCGAATACCCTGAAGTCCTTTGCTAATTCAGGCGGTTGCTTCCTCGGCCCTGAGTACGCCTTCGATGCCCTGCGACCGGGGATCTGTCTTTACGGCGGCGGACCCGAGGGTCGGCCCGACGACCGAATTCGGCCGGTGGCGACCCTGACCGCCGAGGTCTTGCAGGTGCGCGAGGTCCCGGCGGGCGACACCGTCGGCTATTCGCGCGGCTTCATGGCCGACGGCCCGACGCGCATCGCGACCTGCGCCACCGGCTACGCCGACGGCGTGCTCCGCAGCTACAGCCCGAACGGCCAGGTTATCGTCGCGAGCCAACTGCGCCCCCTCGTCGGGCGGGTGTCGATGGACGTCTGCGCCGTCGATGTGACCGGACTGGACGTGGTGGTCGGCGACACGGTGGAACTGTTCGGCCACGGCCGGATGATCGACGACGCGGCAAGCGCGGCGGGGACCATCGCCTATGAACTTCTGACCTCGGTCACAGCGCGGGTGCCACGCATCTATATCTGATGAGCGATCAGCGCGCGTCCCGGACCACGACGCCGCCCTTCACCACCACCGGCACCGTCTCCAGCATCCGCACATCAGCCAGCGGGTCACCGGCGACCGCGATGAGATCGCCGTATCGGCCGACGGCGATGGTGCCGACGTCCTGTTCCCTGCCCAGCGCCAGACCGGAGTTCCAGGTCGCCGAACGGATTGCCTCGGCGGGGGTCATGCCGTATTCGACCATGACGGCGAACTGTCTGGCGTTCTGGCCGTGAGGATAGATGGCGGCGTCGGAGCCGAAGACCATCCCGGCACCGGCCCTGTGGGCGGCGCGGAAATTGTCGCGCTGCAACTGGCCGATCTCGCGGTCCTTGCGCAGGTTGTCCTCGGTCGTGCCGAACTGTGTGCCGGTCGCCTGGGTAAAATCGGTGTTGTAGATGTCCATCGACAGCCAGGTGCCGTGCTGGACCGCCAGCCGGATGCCCTCGGCGTCGATCAGCGAGGCGTGTTCGATGGTGTCGATTCCGGCCCGGATGGCGTCGGCAATGCCCGCGGCCCCATGGGCGTGGGCCGCCACCTTCAGTCCCCACATATGGGCCTCGTCGGCGACGGCGGTCAGTTCAGCCAGGGTCATCTGCTGCTGGCCGGGTTCGGTATTGCGCGAGAACACCCCGCCGGTGGCGCAGATCTTGATCACCTGGGCCCCGTATTTTCGCACCTCCCGCACGGAGTGGCGGGCGTTCTCGACCCCGTCGGTGTTAAAGGGACTGGCCTGGGCGAACGAGTATGGCAGGCCGGTCGTGTCGCAGTGGCCGCCGGTGGCGCCGAACGAGGCACCGGCCGGGATGACGCGCGGTCCCGGCACGAAGCCGCCGTCGATCGCCTGCCGCAGGGCGACGTCGGCGAAGGCGGGCCCGCCGAGGTTGCGCACGGTGGTGAAGCCGGCGTTCAGCGTCGCCAGCGCATTCGGGACCTGCAGCACCGCGCCGAAGCCGTCGGCATAGTCCAGCTCGTTCCAGCCCGACACATAGGGGGTCGAGGCCAGGTGCACATGCATGTCGATCAGACCGGGCAGCAGAGTCAGGCCAGGAAGGTCAAGGCGGCGTGCGTCCGCGGGCAGGCCGGCCGGGACGGTGGTCCCGACTGCGGTGATGCGACCGTCCGTGACGACGACGACCGGGTTTGCGACATAGCGACCGTGCTCGACATCGACCATCCGGGCGGCCGTGACGACCAGGGTGTCAGCGTGGGCGGGTGCGGCGAGGCCGAGCGTGAGCGCAATGGCGGCGGCCAGACGGTTCAACATGAGTAGTCTCCCTGTGACGTCCACGCTCGCACAGGGAGGGCGGCAGGGGCAACGGGTTGAACCGGCGTCAATTCCGGACGTACCCCACGCCGCGCCCCCTGCCCCGGCGCGCGCGACTCCTGTAAGGCGGTCTCATGGCGAGAGACGGCGCGATCTATGTTTGTCAGTCCTGCGGGGCGGTCCACGGCAAGTGGTCCGGCCAGTGCGGTGCATGCGGCCAGTGGAACACCATCGTCGAAGAAGGGCGTTCGGCCTCGCCGCCGGGTGCCCTGAAGCCTTCCGCGACCGCAAAGGCGCGTGGTCTTCAGTTCGAATCCCTGCAGTCCGAAACGCCCGAGCCGCCCCGCATCGTCACCGGCGTGGCCGAGTTCGACCGCGTCTGCGGCGGCGGGGTCGTGCCGGGCTCGGCCATCCTGCTCAGCGGCGATCCCGGGGTCGGCAAGTCCACCCTGCTGCTCGACGTCGCCGGCCGCGCCGCCCTGTCCGGTGCCCGCGTCGCCTATATCTCGGGCGAGGAGGCGATCGAACAGATCCGCGCCCGCGCCAAACGGATGGGCCTGTCCGAAGCCCCGGTCCAGCTCGCCTCCGCCACGGCGCTGCGGGACATCCTCGGCACGCTGAAGCGCGACAAGTTCGACATCGTCATCGTCGATTCGATCCAGACCCTGTGGTCCGACGCCCATGAGGCAGGACCGGGCTCGGTGACCCAGGTTCGCGCCTGCGCCGGCGAACTGGTCCGCCTCGCCAAGGCCGGCGGCCCCGCCGTCGTCCTCGTCGGCCATGTCACCAAGGACGGCCAGGTCGCCGGCCCCCGCGTGGTCGAACACATGGTCGATGCCGTCCTGAGCTTCGAGGGCGAGCGCGGCTATCCCTTCCGCATCCTGCGCGCCGGCAAGAACCGCTTCGGCGCCACCGACGAGATCGGCGTCTTCGAGATGGGCGACGCCGGTCTGCGCGAAGTCTCCAACCCATCTGCCCTGTTCCTCGGCGAGGGCAAGGATCGCGCGCCCGGTGCCGCCGTCTTCGCCGGCATCGAGGGCTCCCGCCCCGTCCTGGTGGAGATTCAGGCCCTGGTTTCCAAATCGGCCTACGGCACGCCCCGCCGCGCTGTCATCGGCTGGGAGACCGGCCGCCTCGCCATGATCCTGGCGGTGCTGGAGGCCCGCTGCGGCTTCGGCTTCGGGGATCAGGACGTCTATCTGAACGTCGCGGGCGGTTTGCGCATCAACGAGCCCGCAGCCGACCTCGCCGCCGCCGCCGCCCTGATTTCCTCCGCCACAGACATGCCCCTGCCCCAGGGCTGTATCGTTTTCGGTGAAATCAGCCTGTCGGGAGAGGTCCGCGCCGTGGGCCGCGCCGAGGCCCGCCTCCGCGAAGCCCGGAAGCTCGGTTTCGACCAGGCCCTGTCGCCGCCCCTGACCGTCAAGGGCGGCGGTGTTTTGGTCACAGGCGTCAGCCGATTGACCGAGGCCGTCGAACGAATCTCGCAGAACAGGTATTGATGTCTGAGGTCCGCACGGGAACCGAATGACCGGCTTCGACGCCTTCGCCATTATCGTCATCCTCGCCTCAGCCGCCGCCGGCTGGGTTCGAGGGGGCACGCGTGAGCTGATCACCCTGCTCAGCTTCGTTCTCGCGGCCTTCATCGCCCTTGTCGCCCTGCCCCTGACGGCTCCGATAGGTCGCGGCCTGGTCAACCCCGACTGGGCCGGCTCCATCGCCGCCGCCATTGCCTCCTTCCTGCTGGTCTATTTCGGAATCCGGATCTTCGGCTCGATCCTGTCCAGGCACGCCCAGGCCCACCCGACCCTGGGCGGAATAGACCGGTTCATCGGCATCCTGGTCGGCGCCGGCCGGTCACTGGTCCTTCTGGGTGCCATTCATCTGGTCATTGTCGCGGCCATGCCGGGCGAGAAGACCCCGCGCTGGCTGTCCGAGGCGACCCTGCGTCCGGTCAGCGCCGGTGCGGCCCGCGCCATCCAGATCATCCTGCCCGGTATCGGCCGCGGCGCAGACGCCATCAGCCCGGTGGTCGATTCGTCCGTCCGCAGAGGCTTTTCGAACGATCAAGCCTTGCCCTCGCCCCAAACCGGCCCTAACTCGCGCCCGTCCGCCGCCCAGTAAAATTTCGCCTGTCATCGGAGCCCCCACGATGCGCAGCCTGCCTCACGACATCCAGCCTCCGGTCGTTCACCGGGAGCACTATCGAGACGCGGATGACGACCATCCCCGTCTGGAATGCGGCGTCTGCGGCGTCTGGGGTGCCGACAAGGACGAGGCCTCGGGCATCGTCGCCCTCGGCCTTCACGCCCTCCAGCATCGCGGTCAGGAGGCTTGCGGCATCGCCTCGGTCAATGCCGAGCGCTTCCACACCGAACGCCATATGGGCCACGTGGGCGAGGCCTTCGGCGGCACGGACCTGGCCAAACGAATGCCGGGCTCGGCAGCCGTGGGCCACACCCGCTATTCCACCGCCGGCGGCAGCTTCCTGCGCAACATCCAGCCGATGTTCGCGGACCTGGACCAGGGCGGCATCGCCATCGCCCACAACGGCAACCTGACCAATTTCCACTATTTGCGGAACCAGCTGGTCGGCGAGGGTTCGATCTTCCAGTCCACCTCGGACTCCGAAGTCATCCTCCACCTGATCGCCCGCAGCCGTAAGGCCAGGATCGTCGACCGCTTCATCGACGCCCTGGCACGGATCGAGGGCGGCTATGCCCTGGTCGCCCAGACACGCACCAAGCTGATCGGTGCCCGCGACCCGCTGGGCATCCGCCCCCTGGTGCTGGGCAAGCTCGGCGACGCCTGGGTCATGGCGTCGGAGACCTGCGCGCTGGACACCATCGGCGCGACCTTCGTGCGTGATGTCGAGCATGGCGAAGTCATCGTCATCGACCACGAGGGCCTCCGCTCGCTGAAGCCCTTCCCGGCCCGCGCCGCCCGCCCCTGTCTGTTCGAATACGTCTACTTCTCGCGCCCCGACAGCGTCGTGAACGGCCGTTCTGTCTATGGTGTGCGCAAGCGCATGGGCGAAGGCCTGGCCCGTGAGTTCCCGATCGACGCCGACGTCGTCGTCCCTGTCCCCGACTCGGGCGTCCCGGCGGCGCTCGGCTATTCCCAGGCCAGCGGTATTCCCTATGAAATGGGCATCATCCGCAGCCACTATCTGGGCCGGACCTTCATCCAGCCCAGCCAGGGTGCCCGCCAGAAGGGTGTGGCCATGAAACACAGCCCCAACCGCGCAGTGATCGAAGGCAAGCGGGTCGTCCTGATCGACGACTCCATCGTGCGCGGCACCACCTCGGTGAAACTGGTCCGCGCGGTGCGTGACGCCGGGGCGACCGAGGTCCACCTGCGTTCCGCCAGCCCGCCGATCCTGTGGCCCGACTTCTACGGCATCGACATGCCGGAGCGTGACCAGCTGATCGCCGCCAACAAGACCGTGGAAGAGATGCGCCAGGTGCTGGAGGTCGATTCGCTCGGCTTCCTGTCGGTCGACGGTCTCTACAAGGCCATGGGCGAGACGGGCCGCAACGATGCCGCGCCCCAGTTCACCGACCACTATTTCACCGGCGACTATCCGACCCGGCTGGTGGACCGCGAGATCGAGGACGGCGGCCGCGACGCCGTCAGCCGGCAACTTTCGCTGCTGGTGAGCGCTTAACGGGCGTGATCCCGAAAAGCGGGCGACGGATCCCGGATGCGAACGCACCCAGCAAGGAAGCCATGACGAACCTCGGCTACTTCACGCTCGACACGCCCGATATCGACAGGGCAAGGGCCTTCTACGGTGCTCTGTTTGGCTGGGTCTTCGACGATGACGCATCAGGATCGACCTATGCCCATGTCGCCGACAGCAACCCGCCGTTCGGCTTCACCAAGGTCGAGCGTGCGCGCAACCACCCCAATCTCTACTTCCGCGTCGAAGACATAGCGGCGACCTGTTCCCGTGTGACCGAGCTCGGCGGAAAGGTGGCCATCCCGGCAGAGAGCCCCACCGGCCTGAGCTGCGCCGTCAGCGACGACCAGGGCGTCTGCTTCAGCCTGTGGCAGGCCGGCGAAGGGTTCTGATCTGTCTTTCGCCGGTCCGGTCGCCGCGCTATCAGGCGCGATGACTTCCGACCTCCCCCTGAATGATCGTATCGCCCTCGTCGTCGGGGCCTCACGCGGCATCGGCTATGAGGCCGCGCTCGCCCTGGCCGTCGCCGGCGCCCACGTCGTCGCCACCGCCCGGACACAGGGCGCGCTCGAGGAGCTGGACGACGCCATCTATGCCGCGACCGGCCGTCACGCGACGCTTGTGCCCTTCGACCTGATCGACGGCGGCGGCATCGACCGTCTGGGCGGTGCCATCTTCGGCCGTTTCGGCAAGCTCGACATCTGGGTCAACGCCGCGGCCACCCTGGGCGCCCAGGGCCTGACGCCGGTCAGCCATATCGATCCGCGCGGCTTCGCCAGGATCGAGAAGACCAACTTCACCGCCACCTATCGCCTGATCCGCTCGCTGGAGCCCCTGCTGCGCGCCTCCGACGCCGGCCGTGTCATCCACCTGACCACCAGCCTTGCCCGCGAGCCCAAGGCCTTCTGGGGCCTCTACGCCGCGACCAAGGCGGGGGCCGAGGCCCTGATGCTGGCCTGGGCCGACGAGATCGAGACCACCAACGTCCGCATCAGCGTCCTCGACCCCGGCCGCATGCGCACCCAGATGCGCGCCCAGGCCTTCCCCGGCGAGGATCCGGATTCGCTGCCGCATCCGTCGGAACTCGGCCCTCTGATCGTCGAACTGGCGCGTGGCGACCTGACGCCGCCCCAGAAGGTGTCATTCAAGGACTGGAAGCCCGGGTTGCCAGCGGGCGCGCTGATCTGAGACTGGAGTCCTCTCCGGGCGGCAACCGGTCATCCGGCTTGGAAGAGATCGTCACAAATCGAAGCCAAGCCTGATTTGAACCCAGGTGCCGGGCGGCGCCATCACGGTCTGGACCTCCAGGGATTGAACCATGACGCTCTTTTCGGGCCTGTCGGCCTTTCCGATCACGCCAGCAACGCCTGCGGGCGAGGTGATTGCCGCTGACCTGCGAAAACTCGTTCGGAACATTGAGATGGGCGGTGCCGACTCGGTTGGCCTCCTCGGCAGCACAGGGACCTACATGTTTCTCAGTCGGGAAGAGCGGCGCCGGGCGGTAGCGGTCGCCGTGGAGGCCACAACCGCCATCCCGGTGATGGTCGGCGTTGGCGCTCTGCGGACGGACGAGGCGCAGGCCCTCGCGCGCGACGCCGAAGCTGAGGGGGCATCGGGCCTTTTACTGGCGCCGGTCTGCTACGGCCGCTTGACCGAGGAAGAGGTGTTTCAGCACTTCGTCGCGGTCGCGTCAGCCGGCAACCTGCCGCTATGCATCTACAGCAACCCATCGACGACGAATTTTACCTTCCAGCCGGATTTTGTCGCGCGTCTGGCGAGCATCCCCACGGTCGCCGCCATCAAGCTGCCGCTCCCGTCGGTCGGCGACGTGGCCTCCGACCTGGCCGCCTTCCGTGATGCGGCCCCCCGGCTCGCAATCGGGTATAGCGGCGACTGGGGTTGCAAGGAGGCTCTGCTGGCGGGTGCCGATTGCTGGTTTAGCGTGGTCGGCGGTCTCTTCCCGCAGCATGCAGCGGCCCTGACCACTGCGGCCATGGGTGGAGATCGTGAAGAGGCGGATCGCCGGGACGTCGCGTTCGCAGACCTTTGGGAGCTGTTCCAGGTCCACGGGGGCATGAGGCTCATGTATGCGGCGGCAAACCTTTTAGGCCACACCGAGGCCCAGCCCCCCCGGCCACTCCTTCCTCTCGATGACGTCGTCATGGAGCAACTCGCGTCCGCTCTTCCGACACGATCGACGTTCTGAACTCCGCGCCCTTCTGGACGGCTACCGAAGACCCGGCCTTTTTCGAGGCGCTGTTCTTCACCGCCCAGATGATGCGGGGCCCGCCGACGCGGGTCTTCTTCTGCTCCAGCGCCTTGCCGGGCAGCCGGGATTCCTCGTCCGCCTTCTTGCGGACCGCGAGCGGCGCGGTTCGGGCGTCGTCCTTGTCGGGTTCGGGGCCGGACCTGGCACCGCCCGAGGGATAGGGGTTCTCCGACCCGCCCTTGATCGTCAAGCGTCGGCCGTCCCCACCAGCCGCCGTTCATCCCTTAAGGGAGGCGCTGGGGCAGGAGTTGAGGGACAGGTCAGACATGACCTCGTTTCCCGATCCCTTCACCACCCTCCTCGTCGTCCATATCTGTTCCGGCCTCTGCTGCGTCGGCATCGGCATGGCACCGATCCTGGCCCGCAAGGGTTCACGCCTGCACCGACTGGCCGGTCGCGGCTTTGCCGCCCTCATGACCGTGTTGCTCATCTGCGCGTGGGCCATGACGATCATCCGGCCCGACGCTTATTTTCTCGCCCTGTCGGCGGCGGCCTCCCTGACCCTGTTCTCGGGCCTTCGCGTCCTGGGTCGCAAACGCCCGGACCTCAATCCCGGTGACCGGGCCCGCCCGCTGGACTGGTTCGCGACGTTCGGAGCCGTGAGCGTCGGCGGCCTGACGATCTGGCTGGCGCTGACGGGCCGCAGCGAGGCTCCGCCCCAGATCCTGATTGCTCTGGCCTATGGCTCTCTATCGATCGCTGGCTGGGACCTGTGGCGGTTTATGCGCCCGCTGGACTGGCCGTTCAGCCCACAGCTCTGGATGTACGAACATCTCTGGAAGATGCTAGGCGCCTATAGCGCCGTGCTATCGGCATTCTCGGGCAATTTCCTGACTGCCCTGCCCCCGCCCTGGAGCGCGCTTTGGCCGACGGTCCTGTTCCAGTCGATCAGCATGGTCTGGCTCGCCGTACTGCTGGTCCAGAAACGGCGACGCCCCCTGTTCGCCTGACCATGCGGCGCTTTCCCTTTCCCGCTGTTATCAGCGCCCTGGCCGCTTACGGCTATGGGGCCACGGTCCTGTCGGCGGCCTGGTTCCTGCGGCGCGATCACGGCCTGGACCTGGCCGCGTCGATCGCCTGGGCCGCCCTGCTGTTCTCGCCCTGGATCGCGGTCGGGTTTCTCGTCTGGGCGGTTCTGAGGGGATCGCGCGCGCAGGAGCGGGCGATCGCTCTCTTGTTTGCTCTCGCCGTGCCGATCGCGCCTCTCGCGGCACTGGCGGCGACGGTCGTCTACCGCAGCATGCGTCAGGCCGTTTGGTCGATGCCGGAGACGCTCGTTCGGACAGTGGATCGTCTGCCCGTGGCGATCCTCCTCTATACCGCCGTGGTGGCGGCCGGGTTGGCTGCGGCCTACTGGCGACGCGCCGATGCAAACCGGCAGGAGATGGAGGCGTTGAAAGCCGCCCTTCAAATCGCAAGGTCTGTCACCGAGTCATCGAAGGCGGCGACAGTCCTCATCGTCTCTGTAGGTCGCCGTCGCGTGCCGGTCAGTCCACAGGAGATCGAATGGGTTTCATCCGCCGGCAACTACGCCGTCATTCATTGGCGTGATCAGGAGGGACTGCTTCGCGAAACCCTGCAACAGCTGGAGGCGAGACTGGGGACCGCTCGGTTCGCGCGCGGCCACCGCTCTACGCTGATCAACCTCGCACGGGTCGCTGACCTGCGCCCCTTGTCCGACGGAGCCTGGCGGGCGACCATGGACAGCGGTGCAGAGCTCGTGATCAGCCGCACCTATCGGGACGCCTTCCTGGAGCAGCTCGGCCGCCGCTAGGATCTGCCGCCTACTTCTTCGGCGCGTGCTTCTGGCCTGTCCGCACCCGGCCCGACCGAGACACCTGCCTCGCCCCACCGCGCGCGCCCTTCTGGACGGCCACGGACGAGCCCGCCTTCTTGGAGGCCGAGTTCTTCACCGCCCCGATGATGCGCGGCTTGGCGACGCGGGTCTTCTTCTGCTCCAGCGCCTTGCCGGGCAGATGCGATTCTTCTTCCGCCTTCTTGCGGACGGCGCGCGGCGCGGTCTTGGCGTCGCCCTTATAGCGTTCCGGCCCCGACTTGGCACCACCGGTCGCATAGGGGTTCTCCGACCCGCCCTTGACCGTCAGCCGGATCGGCACGCCGGGCAGGTCGAAGCTCTCCCGGATCGAATTGGTCAGATAGCGGATATAGTGTTCGGGCAGATTGCCGCCCCGGCTGGCGAACAGCACGAAGGTGGGCGGGCGGGCCTTGGTCTGGGCCATGTATTTGGTTTTGATCCGCTTGCCGTCGACGGCGGGCGGCGGATGCCTCTGGGTCGCAAGGGACAGCCAGTCGTTGAGGTCCTTGGTCTTGACCTTCACCGACCAGGTTTCGTGGGCCTTCAGCACCGCCGGCATCAGCCGGTCGACGCCGCGCCCCGAGTGGGCCGACAGGGCGACGAAGGGCGAACCCTTGAGCTGCGGCAGCTTGTCCTCGGCCAGATGTTTGAGCTCGGCCATCCGCGCCTGCGGATCTTCTTCCAGATCCCATTTCGCGGCGACATAGACCAGGGCCCGGCCCTCGCGCTCGACCAGATCGGCCAGCTGCAGGTCCTGCACATCGAAGGCGTTGTCCTTGTCCATGACCAGGACGACCACCTCGGCGAAGGTGATGGCGCGGATGGTGTCGGCGACCGACAGCTTCTCCAGCTTCTCCTGCACCCGCGCCTTGCGACGCATCCCGGCCGTGTCGACCAGGCGGATGTTGTGGCCCTCGTATTCCCAGTCGACCGAGATGGAATCGCGGGTGATCCCGGCCTCGGGACCGGTCAGCAGACGGTCCTCGCCGATCAGCCGGTTGATCAGGGTCGACTTGCCGGCGTTCGGGCGGCCGATGATGGCGATCCGGATCGGCTTGTCGGGCTCGTCGAGCTCCTCGATGAAGATGTCGGCCGAGGCGTCGCGGATGGCGGCGTACAGATCGGCCATCCCCTCGCCGTGCTCGGCCGAGATGGCGACCGGCTCGCCGAAGCCCAGGGAATAGGCCTCGCCCACCCCGCCGCCGCTCTCGCGGCTCTCGGACTTGTTGGCCAGCAGGATGACGGGCTTGTGCTGTTTGCGCAGCCGCTCGGCAAAAATCTCGTCCAGCGAGGTCACGCCTTCGCGGGCGTCCATCATGAACAGGATGAGGTCGCCGTCTTCCAGCGCCAGCTCGGTCTGCTCCCGCATCCGGCTTTCCAGACTGTCGTCGTTGACGTCCTCATAACCCGCCGTGTCGATCAGCGTCAGGTCCATGTCGCCGATATTGCCGTCGGCATAGCGACGGTCGCGGGTCACGCCCGGGCGATCGTCGACCAGCGCAAGGCGCTTGCCGACCAGCCTGTTGAACAGTGTCGACTTGCCCACATTGGGGCGGCCGACGATGGCGAGCTTCAGTGCCATGTCGGCCTTCTAGCGTGTTTTGCGGTCTTTGGTCAGCGAATGCTGATCAGTTCGCCGTCGTTGGTCAGAACCAGCAGAGCGCCGTTGTAGGCGGCCGGCGCTATATAGATGGGCGCGCCGAGGTTCAGCGTGGCCGTCAGGGCACCCGTCTTCGGATCGAAGGCCACGGCCTCGCCGTCCGAATTGACCAGCACCAGCCGGTTCGACGCCAGGATCGGGCCGGACCACTCCGGCCGCACGGTGCGGTCGAAGAAGCCCATGAAGCCGCCTTCCTGACGCACGCGGCCTTCGTTCAGGTCGCGGGTCCAGTAGACCGCACCCGAGTCGCGGTTGATCACGGTCAGTTCGCCCGACTTGGACACGACATAGACGACGTCGCCGGCCGGCAGCGGCGCGTTGACGCCCGCGACCGGCAGGGTCCATTTCGGCTGGCCGGTGCGGATGTCCATGGACTGCAGCACGCCGGAGTGGCTGACGGCATAGACGAAGCCGCGCGAGATCACCGGACGTCCGGCGATGTCGCGGATCTCCGACAGGGCGCTGGTGCGGCTGGTGCGCGACAGGACCTGGTTCCAGACCGGCTGGCCGTTGGTGGCGCGCAGCGCGATGACCTCACCCGACGAGAAGGGCGCGATGACCGTATCACCGCTGACCGAGGGGCTGGAGGCGCGCATGACGCGGGCCGGCTCGACGATGCCGCGATAGGACCAGTCCTGCAGACCGGTCGTGGTGTTGAAGGCGATGATCTGGTTGTCGACATCGATGACATAGACCCGGCTGCCCGCGACCGTCGGCGCGCCGTGGATCGGCACATCGACCGGCTGGGTCCAGACGACGGCACCCGTCGCGGCGTCCAGCGCCGTCATGGTCCGATAACCCGATGCGACGAAGACCTTGCCACCGCCGACGGCCACGCCGCCACCGAAGCCGCCGCTCAGCGAGCCGCCGCCCTGGGTGACGAAGGGAATCGGCAGGCCGAAGGCCGAAACGCCGCCGGCCGCTTCACGACCGGTTGGCTTGACGTCGACCTTCCAGACCACGTCGCCGGTCGCGGCATCCACGGCCGTGACCGTCGATTCGCCGTCCATGACGAAGACCTTGCCGGCGTCGGCCACGACCGGCGCCATCACCTGACGCGTGCGAGCCGAGCCTTCGCCGATACGGCGGCGCCAGCCGACGGTGAACTGCGGCGCGGCGATCACATGCTCGATCGAGGCCTCGGCGTTCCCGCCCGGCATCGGCCAGGACGTCGCGGCCACAGGACCCGGGACGAAGAAGTCACGGCCGGCCAGGCCTGCGGCCGGTGCCAGTTGCTGTTCAAAGGCCAGGATGGAAACCCGTTGCCCTTCGCTCGCCGTGGCCTGGGGCGTGTTGTCGTCGCCCAGCCCGAACGGCAGGATGCGCCGGGCCGAGGCGCAGGACGCCAGAGAGGCGGCCAGCCCAAGGACGATGGCGGTCTTCAGTACGCGCGTCACGGTCGTCATCCGAACTCCGGTCGTCATCAGGCGGGTGTTCACTGTTGGGCTGCCTGGGCGGCCTGAGCGAGTTGCTCGGGGCTCGGACCCGCCGGAGCGGCCGGCGGGGGCACGGACTGGGCCGCGACGATGGCCGGCAGACCTGCGGCGACGCCCGTGTCGATCATGCCGATGGCGGCCTGGGCGCGCTGGCGCACCGAATCAGGCACGTCCTGGCCGAGCGTCAGCAGCACGAACACTTCGCGCGCCTCGGCGGGCTTGTTGAACTGCAGACGCGCCATGCCGAGCGCTTCCTGGGCGAAGGGCAACATGGGACGGCCCTCCTTGGTCAAGGGCTCGAGCCTGGCTTCCAGATCTTCGAGGGTCGCGCCGTTGTCCATCATCAACAGGACCGCCTTGTAGACGGCTGTGTCGTGCAGGATCGGATCCCCCGAGGCCTTGGCGGCATCATCGAACAGCTGGATGGCGTCCGGGATCCGGTTGGCGGCGACGGCCAGACCGGCGCGCTGCTGCAGGGCCAGGGCCTTGTAGGCGCCATTGCCGGACTTCCCGGCCTCGGCGAAGGCGGTCTCCGCCCCGGCCGAATTACCGGTCTGCAGGGCCTCAAGGCCGCGCTGATAGGCAATGGAGCCCGCGTTCGCGCGGCTCGTCTGGAAGCTCTGCCAGCCCCACCAGGCCAGTGCGGCGACCAGGGCCACCAGAAGAATTCCGCCCAAGATGGGCAGCCAATTGCGCGCCAGGCGCTTGAGGCGTTCGGAGCGGATATCCTCCTCGACCTCTTCGAAGACATCAGTCACTAGCGGAGCCGCCCTAAAAAAACGCTGAAAAGCCAATCGGCGCGGACCCTAGAGGGTCGCCCTCGCCCTCGCAACGCCTCTTGGAAGACAAGACGGGGACTACGGCAGAGCCGGCTTTTTGGAGAAGTAGGTCTCGACTTCGGCAGGAAAACGGCGGGCCTTCACATCGGCCGCATAGGTTTCGACCGCCCGGCCGATCTCGCCGCGCAGATCGGCGTATTTCCGCACGAATTTCGGCGTCCAGTCGAACAGGCCCAGCATGTCGGGCGTGACCAGCACCTGACCGTCGCAGGCGGCCGAGGCGCCGATGCCGATGGTGGGTCTGGCGATCGCCTCGGTGATCTCGCGGGCCAGCGGCTCGGCCACCCCCTCGATGACCACGGCGAAGGCACCGGCGTCGGCCGTGTCATGAGCGGACTGCAGGATGCGCGCATGCTCCGCCGCTTCCCGGCCCTTGGCCCTGAACGATCCGTCGATATTGATCGACTGCGGCAACAGGCCGACGTGCCCCATCACGGGCACGCCGCGCCGGACCAGATACTCGATGGTCGCGGGCACTTCCGGCCCGCTCTCGACCTTCACCGCCTGGGCTCCGGTCTCCTTCAGGATACGGACGGCGTTGGCGTAGGCCTGCTCGACCCCGGCCTCATAGCTGCCGAACGGCATGTCGATGACGACCAGGGCCCGCCTGGCGCCTCGCATCACCGCCTGGCCGTGCAGGATCATCATCTCCAGCGTGACCCCGACCGTCGAGGTCATGCCGTGAACCGCCATGCCCAGACTGTCGCCGACCAGCAGGATGTCGCAGTGCGGATCGAGGAGTTCGGCCGTGGGGGCGTCGTAGGCCGTCAGGACCACGATCGGCTCGCCGCCCTTGCGGGCGATGATGTCCGGGACCGTGATCCGCTTCACGACTTCCTGTTTCTGGCTCGACATAGGCTCTCCGCTGGCAGCGGCGGAGAGATAGGCGTCCGGGTCGGCTACGTCGACCCGGACACCTAGATCACGCGTCCTGCGACAGCCTGACCACGCCCGCAGCGGCCACAGCGATCAGCGCTCCGGCGGCAATCCAGAACATCTGCATCGCCCCCATCGACCCGACGGCCATGTTCGCCAGACCCAGCTGCGACAGGCCGGAGCCCACGGCGTCCTGGACATTCAGGCTGGCGGCCTGAATCCCCTGGCCGATGACCCGCCCGGCGACAGGCGCCCGATCGTCGGACAGAGTCAGGTTCAGGTTCATCGATTCCTTGACCGCGATGACCCCGCCGATCAGGCCGGCGACCGTCAGCGCCAGGGTGCGCACCCGGCTGGAGGAATGAAGCTTCGTCTCCACGTCCGCTGCGAACAGGGTCGCGTCGGCCATCTGGGGCGAGCGAGCGAACAGCCGCTCGATCATCGGATCGAATTCATCAGCCGACATGGGTCGACCTCCCCGATTGTCCGACATCCGGCGAAAGCCGGGCGCGGAGTTTATCCAGACCACGTTTGACATGAGACTTCACCGTTCCAAGCGGCAGATTCATGGCGGAGGCGATCTCGGGATGAGAAAGCCCCGCGCCATGGCACAGGGACACACAGAGACGTTCCGTTTCGCTGAGCGATTTCAGCGCCTCGTCAAGGTCGACCAGCCCCGCCTGATCGGGCCCGGGAGCGGACTCTTCCTCCCCCGGTTCGATCTCGGCGACATAGCGGGCGTCCCTTGCCTTGCGCTTCAGATAGAGGCGCGCGGCGATACGCTTGACCCAGGCGGCGAAGGTGCCTTCGCCCCGGAACTCGGCGCATTTCTCGAACGCCTGCAGAAAGGCGTCCTGGGCGACATCGTCGGCTTCGGCACCCTGCGCTCCCATGCGTCGCAGCAGGGACCGCACGGCCGAGCCGTGGCGGCGGACCAGTTCGCCGAACTCTCGACGTCCACCCGCCGCCGCCAGGGCGGCGAGTTCGACATCGTGATGGTCCATCAGGGCCTTGGCCATGATCAGGTTCCCCCTGTCAGAGCCCGGCTCAGTCCCTGTTCTTGTTGAAGAAGCTCAGAACGATATACGCCAGACCGATGGTGACCGGGATGGCCGCGATTCCCAGCAGGCCGCCGTCGAAGTTCGGGCCGTCGTGCCAGTCGTCGCCGACGCCCCGCAGGTCGTTGATCAGGCTGAAGGCTGCGATGCCGATGCCGGTCGCCAGCCAGATCACGCCACGGCGAATGTCACGGGTCCGCGAAGGAATATTTCGGATTGCCTCCTTGCTCAGCGAGTCGATCACCTCAGGCGGCAGAGGCTGACCCTTCTCGATCGCCGTGCGAACCGTTTGCTGAATGTCGCGCCGTTCACGGCTCTTCAGGTAGCTGGGACCGACGATGATCGCGACCAGGGCGGCAAAGATGGTGCCGACGATCAGAACTGCTGTGAAGTCCATTGGGATATCCCCTTTTCGATGACGGCCGAGCCTGATGCCCTAGCCTTCTGATAACAAGAGGCGCCGGCGACGCCCAACGGATGCGATCAGCGACGTGAAATCTTCGTAAGGTCGGCGGCTGACGCAAGCAGACGCCCATCGGCGGAACGCTGGCGTCGTCACCCTGTCGCCCCTGGCGTCGCCCGCTGGGCTTTAGCGCCCCTGGAGAAGATCATGTCGATCCGACTTTTGCCGCTCGTCCTGGCCGCCGTCCTCGCTACCGGCTGCTCCCGGACCGAGCCCACCACCGAGGCGGAAAGCACGGCGGCCTTAGAACCGCAGGCCCTGACCGCCGATCACATCGCCAACCTCATCGCCGCCGACGGCGCGGCCCACACGGTCGCCGTCCTGACCGGTCCGGCCGATCCGACCGGTATCGACAAGGTCTTCGCCGGTATCGGCACCGGCGCGCCGGAGTGGCTGGCCCTCGTCCCCGCGATCGAGCCCGAAACCGACGGTATGTATGCAGAGGGTCTCCAGGACGCGCTGGCCGACGCCCTGACCCATAACGCGCCCGGCGTCCTGGCCATGATCCCTGCCCATGCCGACGCCTATTTCGTCTGCACCGCCACAAATCCTCCGGACGCCAGGATGATCGCGGGACGGGCCGCCGTCGACGCCGTCACCGATCCGTCGCTGCAGGCCGCGAAGACTGAATGCATCCGCTATTTCGAAGGCGCCGAGCCGGAACTGGCGGAGTAGAGCCGCAAACCCTCGTCAGACAGGCCGTAGCCGTCGCGCCGACGCCATCAGACCGACCACGCCCAGCCCCGTCAGCCCGAGGATGGCGGCGGCGGGCACCAGGGTCTGGCCCAGTCCTTCGACCACCGGCGCCATCATCGGCCCCAGCGCCCAGCACAGGACGATGGCGGCGATGGTCCATGGGATAAGGGCGGCGACCGTGGCGAAGGCACGCCGACGCGCCACGCGCTCGGCCACCCTGGTCTGGAAGGCCAGGTCGCGCACAGGCGGCGTGGCCTCGGCGAAGAATGTGTTCAGCCGTTCCTCAGGCGTCATCGGACCCTCCGGTCAGCACGGCGAGCAATCGCGCCCTGCCCCGCGTGACATGGGACTTCACCGTCCCGAGCGGTAGCCCCAGCGCCTCGGCCGTCTCCGAATGCGACCAGCCGTCGGCCAGACACAGGGCGACACAGGCCCTCTGATCGGCCGGCAGCCCGGCCATCGCGTCGGCCAATGCCAGCCGGTCCTCCTCTGATATCCCTCCGGACGGCGCTGTCTCGTCCAGCCAGGACCGGTCGCGCGCCTGCGACCTCAGTCCCGACCGCATCCTGTCCTGAGCCTTGCGCCAGGCTATGCCGAACAGCCAGGACCGCACACCGGCCGGATCCTTCAGCCGCCCCAGCGCGCTCCAGGCCGTGACGAACACCTCCTGGGCCAGGTCGTCGGCCTCGTCCCAATTGCGTCCCAGCAGCCGCCTCAGAAACGCCCGCACCGGGGCCTGGTGCCTCTCCACCAGTCGCGCGAAGGCGGCGTCCGAGCCGGCGCGCGCGGCCGCGACCAGCCCGGCGTCCACCGAAGCGCCCTCCATTGTCCTGTCCCCCACGGACCGGCATCAGTCCCGGCGCGACCGGCCGAACATCAGCGACACCAGGGTCGCCGCTGCCAACGCTCCCATGACGAAGGCCACGATCAGGAAGGCGTCGCCGGCACCATAGATGTCCGCATAGCTGGCATAGCCGAATCCGGCACCCAGCATCGTGAACAGCACGAGCGAAAACACCGGCCCGTCCCGGCCGTGCGAGCCATACCCGTAGGCGCGGCTCTCAGTCTCCGCGTCGATCGGACGATCCAGCACCTTCATCAGGGCCTCGGGCGGCTGTTCGCCGCGTTCGGCGTAGGTCCGGATCAGCTTCAGAGCGTCCTTCTGCTTGCGATAATTCAGCAGGCTGGCAAACCCGACCGAGACGAACCAGCCCAGCGGGAACAGCAGCCACCAATAGGAACGGAACAGATCTTCCATCGTCGTTCACCTCATCCGCGCCGGCCCATCGCCCGCGCTTTCGATCAGTAGTCGGCGCCGACCGCGTGAATGGATGCACGGCGGCGAAGAAAATGCCATCTAGGCTGAAGTCGTCACTGGAGACCCGTCATGAGTCACGTCACCTATCGCATCGTCGAACACGACGGCGGCTGGGCCTACAAGGTCGGCGACACCTTCTCCGAGACCTTCCCCGCCCACGACGACGCCAAGGCCGCCGCCATCCGCGCCAGCCGCGAACAGCGCGTCGCCGACCAGACCGCCATGATCGAATACGCCGACAGCACCGGTGCCTGGGTCACCGAACGCGCCGACGGCCACGACCGCCCCGAGACCGACGTCGAGGGATAACCTCCCCCCTCCGCGGGGATGAGCGGGATTCCGGAGGCGGTGCGGATTTATTTCCTATCCAGGCCTTGCGCTCGCGAAGAAGGCCCACCATCTGCCCGGGACAGTCTTTGACAGGTCCAGCAGCTCATCCGCTCACCGGACGAATCCGGTCGGGCCGATCCGCAAGCCGCCTCTGATTTCCCGGGCTAATTCTCCCGATTTCGTCCGTTTCGTCCGTTTCGTCAGGGTGTTTTTCGTCCGGACCAGCCGGACACGCCTCAGTCGGCGAACGCCGCCTCATAGATTTCCGGCTTGAACCCGACGATCGTCCGGTCGCCCAGATCCAGCACCGGCCGTTTGATCATCGACGGCTGCGCCAGCATCAGGGCGATGGCCCTGTCCGCATCCAGCCCCTCCTTGTCGGCGGCGCCCAGCGCCTTGAAGGTCGTCCCGGCCCGGTTCAACACGATCTCCCAGCCATGCTCGGCGACCCAGCCTTCCAGCGACGCCCGGTCGATCCCGGCCTTCTTGTAGTCGTGGAAGACGAAGGCCCGGCCGTGCTGATCCAGCCAGACGCGCGCCTTCTTCACCGTGTCGCAGTTGGGGATGCCGTAGAGGGTCGGGGTCACCGGAACTTCCTCAGGCCGCGCGGCCCCATCCGACCGGCCCCGGCGCGCTTGCCCAGCCAGTCCTTCCAGTCGGGCCAGTTGCGCCGACGCCCACCGCCGTCGACCCACTCCGGCCCGGCCTCGCCGATGAAGACGGCGATGTCGGTCAGCCCGCCCTGTTTGAACGACTGCAGCTTGACCCCCTTGCCGCGGCCCATCTCTGGCAGTTCCTCGGCCCGGAAGATCAGGGTCTTAAGGTTCTCGCCGATGGTGACGATATGGTCGCCGGTGACCCGCAGCACGGCCAGCAGGTCACCGTTCAACACCTGTTTGCCGCCCCGCTTCTGGGCCAGCAGGTCGTCCTCCGGCGCGATGAAGCCGTAACCGGCCTTCGACGCCATCAGCAGCTTCGAGCCCGGCTGGTGCGCCAGCACCGCGATGATCCCGGCGCTCTCCTCCAGCTCGACCATCAGCCTGAGCGGCTCGCCATGCCCGCGCCCGGAGGCCAGCTTGTCGGCCCCGACGGTGAACACCCGCCCGTCCGACGCCGCGACCAGAAGCTTGTCCGTCGTGAAGGCGGGCACGAGGAAGCCGAGCGCGTCGCCCTCCTTGAACTTCAGCTCCGACGGATCCTCGACCTTGCCCTTCACCGCCCGGATCCAGCCCCGTTCGGACAGGATCACTGTGATGGCTTCCCTCGGAATGAAGGCCTCGGCGGGCGTGAAGGACGAAGCATCCACAGCCTCGGCGATCGTCGTCCGGCGCGGCGAGACCATGGCCTTGCGAGTCGCCGCCAGTTCCTGGGCGATCTTCTTCCACTGTTTGGCGGGCGAGGACGACAGCGCCTGCAGGTTCGCAAGTTCTTCGGCCAGCGCCTTGTATTCGTTCTCGATCGCCATTTCCTCGATCCGCGCCAGCTGACGCAGACGGGTATCGAGGATGTAGTCGGCCTGCATCTCCGTCAGACCGAACCGGGCGATCATCACCGCCTTCGGCTGCTCCTCCTCGCGAACGATGCGGATCACCTCGTCGAGGTTGAGGAAGACGATCCGCAATCCTTCCAGCAGATGCAGCCGCTTCTCGACCCGCTCGATCCGCCATTGCGAGCGCCGGTTCAGCACCTCGCGCCGGTGATCGAGGAAGGCCTGCAGACAGGGCTTCAGCCCCATGACGCGCGGCGTGCCGGTGGCGTCCAGCACGTTCATATTGACCGGGAAGCGGATCTCCAGGTCCGACAGCCGGAACAGGCTCTCCATCAGGCTGTCGGCATCGATGTTCCGGCTCTTGGGCTCGATGACGACCCGGATATCCTCGGCCGACTCGTCGCGCACATCGCCCAGCAGCGGTGCCTTCTTCTGTTCGATCAGCTCGGCCAGGGCCTCGATCAGCTTGCCCTTCTGGACCTGGTACGGAACCTCGGTGATGACGATCTGATAGCCGCCCCGGTCCAGCGGCTCCCGCTCCCAGCGCGCCCTCAGACGCACCCCGCCCCGCCCGGTCTCATAGGCCTCAAGGATCGACGCATGCCCCTCGACCGCGACTCCGCCGGTCGGGAAGTCCGGCCCCGGAACGATCACGGCCAGCTCCGCCGTCGTCGCCTCGGGCCTTTCCAGCAGCAGCAGGCAGGCGTCGATCAGCTCCCCGACATTGTGCGGCGGGATCGAGGTCGCCATGCCCACGGCGATGCCTGAAGACCCGTTGGCCAGCAGGTTCGGGAACCCGGCCGGCAACACCACCGGCTCCTCATCCTGGTCATCATAGGTGGGGCGGAAGTCCACGGAATCCTGATCGATTCCGTCCATCAGCAGCACCGCCGCCGCCGTCAGCTTGCACTCGGTGTAGCGCATGGCTGCGGCGTTATCGCCGTCGATATTGCCGAAATTCCCCTGCCCGTCGACGAGCGGATAGCGCTGGGCGAAGTCCTGGGCCAGGCGGACCAGGGCGTCATAGATCGAGGCGTCGCCATGCGGGTGATAGGTGCCCATCACCTCGCCGACGACCTTGGCGCATTTCCGCGCCGCCGCCTGCGGGTTCAGCCGCATCTGGTGCATGGCGTACATGATCCGCCGGTGCACCGGCTTGAACCCGTCGCGCACGTCCGGCAGGGCCCGGTTGGTGATCGTCGACAGGGCGTAGGCCAGATAGCGCCGTGACAGGGCCTCGCCCATCGGCTCATCGACGATGCGGCCGCCTTCAGGCGGAGGGGTATGGAGGGTCATGGCGCTGCGAATCGGCTGGTTTGGCCACCGAGTCTAGCCCATCCGACCACCGGTCAGACGGTGAGATCGCCGATCCGGATCCCCTGCTCCAGCCGAACGCCACCGTTGACGTCGCGGACCTGCGCCAGCACGGTCGGGGCGGCCCCGTCCCAGCCGATCGTGAGCAGGCCGAAATTCTGTTCGCGGAACACGTCCCCGACCCTCAGGGCGTTCGGCGGCGTCACCGGCCAGACCTCCGTCAGTCCGGACGAGGTGATGTCCCACAGAGGATAGGGGACATTGACGTCCAGCCGGGAAATCTCGCCATAGTGGGTGTCGCCCGAAAGACAGAAGAGGCCGTTCGCCTTCCTGTCGCGAATGGCGGCGATCAGACGCTGGTGATCGTGGGCGAAATTGATCCAGCCCTCCCAGCCCGCGAAATCGGCCAGGACCTGCAGGCTGGAACCCAGAATGCGGATCTCGGCGGGCACCGACAACTGGTCCTCCAGCCACCGCCACTGGGTCTCGCCCAGCTGCGTCGCGGCCAGGTCGGGATTGCGCGCATAAGGGCCCGGAGTGCTCTCGCCGGCCTCGGCCCGCCGGGTGACCCAGGCCTCATATTCCTGATCGCCGAGCTCCAGCGACATCAGGGGCGTCCGGTTCCAGCGCAGGTCGGGCAGGATGACCTGCACCCGGCGGCCCACCGGGCCGAACACATGGGCGGTATAGATGCCGTCGCGGGTCCGGCGCGGGCTGTCGGCGGGCTCGCCGAAGAATTCCAGGAACTGGCGGCGCGATTCTTCCTTCATCGGATAGTCGGCCCCGGCGTCGTTCTCGCCGAAGTCGTGATCGTCCCAGATGGCCAGGATCGGCACCGAGGCCTTCAGCTTCTGGTAGCCCGGCTGGGCGGCCAGTTCGGCGTATTTGCGACGCATCACCGCCGGGTCACGGGTGTCCAGATAGACATTGTCGCCCAGGAAGATGAACAGGTCCGGCCCGGCCGCCAGCACCGCGTCCCAGATCGGCTGGGGCTTGTCGCTCCTGGCGCACGATCCGAAGGCGATACGGGTCAGGGTGCGGCCCTGTTCGGCATGGACGTCGGCCCTGGAGGTGGTCGCGCCCGCCGCCAGACCGGCGCCGACCGTCCCGGCCATCAGGCCACGCCGCGAAAGGGTCTTCATCGCCGTCTCTCCGTTCTTAAACGCAAATGGGGCGCGCCGAATGGACGCGCCCCATCTCAAGCTTGACCGTTGCAGCCTAGAAGTGGCGACGCAGGGTCACGAAGGCCTGACGCGGAGCGCCCGGCAGGAAGGTCTGGCGACCCGCAGTATTCTGGAACCCGCCCGAACCGACCGTCGAGATGTGGTCTTCATCCAGCAGGTTGGTGACGTTGAACTGGATCTCGGTGCCGTCCAGCCAGTTGCCCATGTCCGCCACCCGATAGCCGGCGGTCAGTTCCACGAGCGTATAGCCGTCAACGCTCTCGTCGTTCAGATAGCTGGAGAAGCGCTTACCGGTGTAGGCAGCGGCCAGGGTGCCGAACAGGGCCCCGTCATCATAGGCCAGTTCGGCCCGGAACAGGGTCTCGGGCGTGTTGACCACAGTCTTCCCGCCCGTTGCCGCGACCAGGGCTCCCGTGCGGTCACGGACGTCGTTCTCATAGGTCGAGTCGTTGTAGCTGAACGAACCGAAGGCCGACCAGTCGTCGTTGAAGTTCCACACCGCTGCCGCCTCGAAGCCGCGCGACTTGACCGAGCCCACGTTCTGGATGCCGTTGCCCAGACCCAGGATCGGTGCGCCGAGGGCGACGCCCAGCAGACGGTCAGAGAACTCGACGTCATAGACCGCGACCGAACCCTGAAGCTGGTCGAAGCGGAAGCGCCAGCCGGCTTCGATGGTCCTGGAGCTCTCGGGCTGCACCGTGTTGCGCAGGGCCGCGAAACCCGCTGCCGAGGCCGAGAACGGTCCGCCGGTGTTCGACGATTCAAAGGCCCGCAGGTTTTCCGAGTAGGAGACGAACAGCTGTTGGTCGTCGTTGACATCGAAGGTCGCACCGACCTGGGGCAGGAAGTTGTCTTCGGCCTTGATCGTGCCGGTCTTGTTCGGGCCGACAACGGTGCGCGCGTTATTCTCGACCGACAGGGACTTGAAGCCGCCGAACACCGTCAGGGCTTCGGTGACGGCCCAGGTGTCCTGCACATAGAACAGGCGGGTTTCAGTCTCGAACTCATATTCCCACTGGGTGAAGAAGGGATTCTCCAGGAACTCCAGCGACGAGCGGGTGTTGGCCGCGCGGGCCAGGCCGTAGAACCGGCGCGCGTGGTTGAAATCGTTCTGCTCCAGCCAGAAGCCGGCCTCGATCGAGTGGGCCCCCAGGTCCAGCGCGGCCGAACCGATCGCGCCCGTGCGTGTGATGTCATATTCGGTGGTGCGGACCGAGATGGGGCCAGGGGCCGTGATCGGCGTGCCGTTCTGATCGGGCGCGCCGACCGGAGTAGCGACATAGGGGGTCCACCACAGACCCTGCCCCTTGTTCTCGTGGCCATAGCCGGTCAGCGACACCGAGAGGGTGTCGGTGATCGGATAGCTGAACGTCAGGGCGCCGATCGTGTCGTCGCGCAGGCCCGAGGCGTCGAAATAGGCATCATCGACGGTCTGGATGGGGCCCGGATAGACGCGGCCCGCTGCCGCGTTGGAAACGGCTGCGCCGGTTTCGCCGCGGTTGTTGGCGATGTCGGCAATGCGCACGGCCAAGGCATAGTCGCCCGAGATGTTGTCGAAGTCGCGACCCAGGTAGCCGATCTGGGCCAGAGACAGGTCCTGGTAGTCGTTTTCGCGACGCTCCGAGTGGTTGATGAAACCGGTGATCTCACCGCGGCCGATCGGCTGAACGAGGCTGGCGTTGATCTGCTTCTGGTTTTGCTCGCCGAGGCCTTTCCACTTGTCCATCGAATGATCGACATAGGAAAGCGACAGTGCCGTTCCCATCGGACCGAACGCGCCGGAGTCAACACGGACGAACCCGCGCAGCGTGTCGTCGCTGCCGAAGGTGCCGGCGACATCGACGCCGAAGATATCGGCAGGGCGACGGCTGACGAACTGGACGGTGCCACCCAGGTTGCTACTGGAGGCGGTGCCCAGCGCGCCCGTGCCCTGGGCCACGTCGACGCGGCCGACGTTCTCGGAGATGATCGCACGCGAGATGTGCAGGCCGTTGTGGTTGCCATAGCTCATGTCGCCGAGCGGCACGCCATCCAGGGTGAAGCCCAGTTGGTTCTGGTTGAAGCTGCGCAGGACGATGCGGGCCGACCACTCGTAGTTGCCGAAGGCGTCGGCGGACTGGAAGCTGACGCCGGGCAGGCGTTCGATGGCCTTCAGCGGGCTCGTGCCCGGAGCCTCAATGGCAATGGCGGCCTCGGTGATCGTGGCCTGCTGGCGCGTCTGGCCCTGGCCGAACACCACGATGTCCTCGACCGAGGTGGTCGGATCGTTGGATTCCGGCGCCGTCAGCGCCTGCGGTTGGGCGAAGGCCGCGCTCGCCAGGGCGAGCGACAGCAGGGAGACGCCGGTGAAAAGGGTACGGTGGATCATGATCAGCCTCGGTTGTCGAAATCCCGCCTCGACGGGGTCCGTGGGCCTGCTAGAGGGGGCACGAGACAGGCCCGCGACAGCTTGGCGGCACTGGAATGACAAGCTGGGCTCGAGCCGTGATTGTCCACGGCCGTGGCGCGACGGCTACGCTTGATGCGTGCACGGTCGGATTCTTCCGCGCCGGATCGCAATCCCCATTCGCGCAGGCCTAGCCCAGGGCGCGGAACCAGCGGTCGATCAGCACGGCCTCGGCCCTGCGGGCGGCCGTCCGTTCCCCGGCCTCGGCGTCGACGCCCCACTGACGTTCCTGGAAGGCTTCGTCGAGCCGGCTCAGTTCGAAGGCCGCCTCCCCGCCCAGCGAACCGCGCTGGACCGCCAGGCCCAGGATGGCGCTGCCCAGCAACGGCACGCCCATGGCCAGGGCTGTCAGCCGAAAATCGTCCAGCTCCAGCGCCAGTTCCCGCACCCGGGCGATACTTTCCGGCGGTTGCGGCCGATGAATGATGCCCGCAGTCGGCTGGACGATGACGCCGAGCTCCCGCTCGGCCCACTCGCGCCACGGTGTCCACGCTCGAGTCTGTTCTGCGACCAGCGGCGTCGGGTGTTCAGCGAGGTAGCAGAGCAGGTCAGACCCGACATAGGCGGCGATTTCCTCCGCCACCGGCTCGCGCGTGAGCGCCACCCGGTCGATCGCGGTGGCCGCAATCCGCGTCGCCGGCATGGTCCCCGGATCGAGGAACTCGCCCTGCGCCCCCCATTCGTCGGCGACCATCTGCGCCGCGGCCTGGGTCGGCAGCAGGAAGCGGTTGTGCGCCGGCGTCTTCGGCCCGCGGCCGTCCAGCAGAACAACCCAGCCACCCGCATCCTCAGGGGCGACAGACGCCTCTTTCCAGAAGCGCTTCAGCCGCTCCTCGGATTCGCGGAAGCCTTTCCGGGCGGCGACCATCGGGTCCAGGGACGGGATATGGCTCATGCGAAGGCTCGTGCGGCGAAGCGATGGAGAGCGGCTTCCAGGTCGGCGAAGTCCGTGGCGACGTGAGCGGCCCCGGCATCGACCTGTTCCTCAGGCGTATGGAAGCCCCAGGCCACGCCCTGGGGCATGACCCCGGCGGCTCGCGCCATGGCGATGTCGTGAGCCGTGTCGCCGATCATCACCGTCGAGGCGGCATCCGCCGAACAGGCCGTCATGGCGGCATGCAGCATGGCCGGATCCGGCTTGCCCGGCCCGTCCTCTGCGCAGTGGGACGACACGAACAGCTCGGCCCACCCCGCCCGCGCCAGGTTCCGCGCCACGCCGCGTCTATTCTGGCCCGTCGCCAGCGACAGCCGCCAGCCATCGCGGCGCAGCCGACGCAGTGTCTCCATCGCACCGGGATACAGCGGCTCTTCGTGGCCGGAGGCGTACAGCCGGTTGAAGCTGGCCCGGAAACCCTCGGTGAACCGCTCGAGCTCCTCGGCCGTCAGGCCGGGTTCGAGCACCGCCAGCGCATGCGGCAGGCTCAGCCCGACAATCTGGCGCACCCTGTCGTAGTCCGGATCCGGCAGGCCCAGGTCCCGCGCCGCGTCCGTCGCCGCCTGCAGGATCGAGGCGCGGCTGTCGACCAGGGTGCCGTCGATGTCGAACACCGCGAGCGGGCGGCTCATCGCTGACGCCTCACGCCCTCAAACGGATCGTGATCCGACTCGCCCTCGTCGAAGCCGAAATGCTGGAAGCCGGCCCGTAGTTCGGCGCTGATCGGCGCTTCGACGATCAGCTTGCCGCCCGAAGGGTGATCCAGTTCGATGCGACGGGCATGCAGTTGCAGCTTCAGCGGACCGCTGAGTTCGGTTGATTTCTCGTCGCCGTATTTCGGATCGCCCAGAATGGGATGGCCGATCGCCTTCATGTGTGCCCGCAGTTGGTGGGTCCGTCCGGTGAAGGGCCGCAGCGCCATCCAGGAGGCCCGCTGGCCGGCATGGCTGATCAGGGCGAAGGCGGTCTCCGCCGGTTCGGCCCCGTTCTCCTTGGGGTCGGCCGGACGCATGATCTCGTAGTCATTGATGCCGGATTTCTTCAGATGCAGGTCGATCTGACCTGCATTCGGCTTGGGCAGGCCGAGAACGATGGCCCAGTAGGTTTTCTTCGCCTGACGCCGGGCGAAGGCACCCGCCAGTCGCTTGGCCGCCTCCGGCCCCTTGCCGAGCAGAAGGACGCCCGAAGTGTCGCGGTCGAGCCGGTGCACCAGTCGGGGTCGGTCCATTCCCTCGCCCCAGGCCGACAGCAGGCGGTCGACGTGGCGCGTGGTCTTGGTTCCGCCCTGCACCGCAAGGCCCCAGGGCTTGTTCAGGGCGATGACGAGGTCATCCTCGTAGATCACCATCGATTTGGCGAAGGCGATGTCGGCGGGGGTCAGGGCCATGTGCTCGCCCGGGGCTCGGACGATCGGTTCGGGGATCGGCGGCACGCGCACGGCGGCGCCGGCGGTCAGGCGGCCTTCGGGCTTGATGCGGGCACCATCGACCCGGATCTGGCCGCCGCGAGCCATCTTCTGCACCTGGATGTTCGAAAGGTGAGGCCAGCGCCGGCGGAACCAGCGGTCCAGCCGGATGCCGTCCTCGGCCTCGGCGACATACAGGATCTGGGCCTCGCGGGCACCGACCGGCCCCTTGGGCGCCGGAGCCTCGGCGGCGGCCTCGTTGGGGTCATAGCTCACAGGGCGTCTCCGAATGCGCGGCGGGCCAGCATCAGTCCGGCCATCAGGGCCGCGACGGCCAGCAGCACCGACAGCAGGATATAGGCACCCGCCAGACCGTATTCACGCCGCTCGATCATCAGGACCGTCTCAAGCGAGAAGGCCGAGAAGGTTGTGAAGCCGCCCAGCACGCCAACGGCCCCGAAGACGCGTACGGTCTCCTGAGCGGCACCGGCCTTCAGCCCGATCCAGCCGACCAGCAGCCCCATGGCCAGACCGCCGACGGCATTGACCGTCAGCGTGCCCAAGGGCCAGGCGGATGCGGGAAAAAGACGCGCGGCGCCCAGTCCCACGCCGTAGCGCGCCATGGAGCCCAGCGCTCCGCCGAGGGCGACCAGCAGAAGTCTTGTCATGATCGAGGCCTTATACCTCCACACACGCCTGCGTCACCTGACTGAAACTTCACTTGCCGCGCCACAGGGTTAACGGCGATACCGAAGCTTCGCGTTGGGAGAGAACCCGTTCGGTCCGGCAACGGGTTCTGCCATAGTGCCGGGTCAAGGTCGCAAGGGTCACACCGTCCGTCATGTCGCACGACGATCATCAAACGCCCCAGCCGGGCCCGAACCTCGACATCCCGGTGTCGCCGCCCGCCCCGCCTCCGGGTACGGCCGACGTTCCGAACCGTCCTGTCCCGGCGGCCATGCCGTCGGACCAGCCGCAGCCTACAGTTTCGGACGACGGCATCCTGCGTCCGATCCAGGAGAGCGATTATTTCACCCTGGATCCGGAAGCCATCCGGATCATCTCGGCCAATATCGACCATTATTTCAACCAGCCGCTGGATATCTTTCCGTTCTGGGAGACCGAGAACAAGCCGGACCGTTTCCACGTCCTGTTCACCCGGCAGATCGAGGAACGCTTCCCCGTCGATGAAGACATCCGGGGCCGCATCCACGGATACGGGCGACGCGTGTTCAACGCCTTGCGCGTTCATGTGATCACCAAGCGACTGACCCAGGGCCTCGCTCTGATCGCGTTCGCGGCCATGGCCGTCCTTGGACCCGGCCTGTTCGCCGAGTGGACCGGCGGGCAGCCGCAGGGGTTGGGTCTGGCGGTTCTGGGCATGCTGATCTCGGTCGGCATCTTCTTCGGCGTCTCTTCGATCCTGTTCGTCCAGTACCGGTTCCGGCTGGAGAACGATTCCTATGAACTGTCCCGCGAGGTGGTTCAGCGGACGCGGGAGTTGCAAAACCTGTTCACAAATGCGCGGGCCCTGTCGGACCAGGCCGAGACCCAGTTCCAGATGGACGGCAAGGGCTGGGGCCAGCGCGCCCTGTTCCTGACCCGATTGGTGATGTGGATCGGCGCGCGCATGGAATACCTGGAAAAGTTCGCCCAGATGGAACTGTGGCGCGTGCGGCGGGAACGCTACTGGATGCGCTGGGTCGCGCGGATCACGACACCGTTCGTCCTGCTGGTCTGGCTGGCCGTCTTCGCCTTCTGGCCCGCGCCTGCCGCCAACGAGGTCGGCTTCCGGGTCCTGCAGCTGGTCGCCCTGGGTATGGGGCTGCTGGTGTCCTGGCTGTCCTACTTCAACTGGCGGACCCCGACCGCCGCGGTGAAGGACAAGCTCGGCGTGGAAGGCTGGGTCCGGTACGCGTCTCTGGACGTCGACAATACGATCGGCGACCAGGTCCGGCGCGACAAGGAACGTCTCGTCGAATACCGGGCCCTCACTCGCGGCCGCTGAGGGAATACCGGACCTCGCGCGCTTCATAGGCCTCGCCCCGATCGGGGCGGGCGCCTCGGCCGAGGCGGATTTCAAGGACGGTCGAGGTCGGCGCCGGGCCTTCGAAATTCAGGCCCACGCCCACGCCTGACGACGAATATCGATAGCCTCCAAATCTGCCCGAGCCGCCTCCATAGCCCATGGAGATGCTGGGCCGGACGCCGCCGGCGCTATCCGGACGGCCGTCGACAAAGCGCTGGGTCACCTCGAACCAGTCGTAGCTCTGTTCGATGGTCAGGTCGGCCGCGCGCAGCAGGGCCATGTCGGCGACCGGCCCCGACGCGCCGACGCCGTTGTAGGTGACGCGGTAGCGGTCGCTCTCGATCCGCTGTTCGGAATAGCCCTGCCTGTTTGGTCCAGGCCGGGGTCCGTAGGGGGCGAGGCTGGCGCAGGCCGCCAGCGACAGGGCGACCGTAGCGACGACGAGGGTGCGGATCATGGGCGGAGTCCTTTCGCACGGATAAGCGCTGTGGGCGGGCGAGCCGTTCCCGATGAACCCGACTCCGAAGAATTCAGTCCAGATAGTCCACTGAGTCTCGCTGGCGCGAACCCGGAAGCACCGTCCAAAGGCTCCGAACCGTTCGCCCATGGTGATCCCCTCCGCATGAACGGATCAGTATGAGGGCGTTTCAGGGCGTGATGGATAAAAGGCCTCTCGTCAGGGCCGGGCCTTGATTTGATTGAGCGAATCAATGCGTCCGTTGATGGGTATTGCCTGTCTTCCTTCTCCCCCTGCGGGAGAAGGTGGCAGCCGAAGGCTAACGGATGAGGGGTCACGCCGATGGCTGGAGTGAGGGTAGGCGAGGCTGATTTCAAACGTCAGCATGACCCCTCATCCGACCTCGCTTCGCTCGGCCACCTTCTCCCGCAAGGGGAGAAGGGACGCTAGATCTTCAGCCCCATCGCCTCGGCCAGTGCTTTGAAATCCTCCGGCGGGTCAGCCGTCACCGTGCGGTCGCCGCCTTCAGGGTGCGGGAACCTCAACGACGCGGCGTGCAGCATCAGCCGGGGCGCGCCCCTGCCCGCGGCTGTCAAAGCCCCGCCGTAACGGACGTCGCCGACCAGAGGCCGGCCGATGTGGGCCATGTGGACGCGAAGCTGGTGCATCCGGCCGGTGAAGGGCTGGAGCTCGATCAGGGCGCCGTCCTCGCTGGACGACAGGGTCCGGTATTTGCTGCGCGACCCCTGGGCGCCTTTCGTATCGAAGGCGGCGACGCGCATGTAGCTTTCCCGGCCGATCTCCTGACGCACCAGGGGGACATTGATGTCGCCGCTGGCGGGCTCGGGCGCGGCTGACACGAGCGCCAGATAGGTCTTGGTCAGCCTGTGCGCCTGGATCGCCTTGCCGAGGAAGCCGGCGGCCGGTTTGGTTTTCGCTGCGAGAATGACGCCGGACGTGTCGCGATCCAGCCGGTGGACCAGGTCCGGCCGCTTGCCGTTCGAGCGCGCGAAGGCCCACAGCAGGTCGTCCAGCGTATGGGCCTGGATCCGGCCGCCCTGGCTGGACAGGCCTGCGGGCTTGGCGAAAGCGATCGTCGAGGCGTCCTCGTGGATGACCCACGAGCGGACGGCGGCGATCTCTTCAGGCGAAAGGGTGACGGGGGTGCGGTCGGACACCCCCGCCGGTTAGCGGAGAACGCCCCGCTTGCCCATCGTCCAGGCGTACAAGAGCAGGAAGGCGGCGATAAAGACGATGACCCAGGGCATCCAGGCCATGACGGCCATTTCAGGCGGCAGGCCGGGCATGGGGTTGATCAGGCCGAAGATCAGGCTGGTGGCGGCGCCGATCAACGACAGGGCGAAGGCATGGACCGCCCATTTCATGCGAAGCAGCAGCAGGACCGACCCCGCGAGGGCACCCCACACCCCGAGCGTCCACGGCACATACATCCACGTCGGCATGGCCATGAAGTAGTCGATCATGGGCTGGGTCATGCCCGAGGCGCGCAAATAGGTCTCGCCCTGGGTGTTGGTCATGATGAAATCAAAACCGCCGTAGCCGTTCCACAGCAGGCTCAGCACGCCCACCAGCCACAGGTGCCAGGGCGTCTTCGTTCCGTCAGCCATCGTCCCCTCCCAAGGATCGCGTGAACGGCAAAGCTATGCCGTTCACGCGAGGCGAACAATGAACGGTGATCAGTCAGATGCGGGACGAACCCTCCACGGGGGATCAATCCGGTTCTGCCCCGCGAAATACAGACACAGGCGGTTTCCATCCGGATCGCGCAACCACGCCTCTCGCCACAGCCAGCGCTGGTCCACGGGATCGTTGTCAAACGTCACGCCCGCCGACTTCAGCCGCGCGACACGGGCATCGAGATCGTCGCACTCGAAATAGACCCCCGTCCCGCCGGGCGTTACCGTCTGAGCGAGATGGATCGAAAATGTCGCTGCACGTTCGTTTGGAGAGGCTGGACAGACGAACCGCGCATAATGATCGCTCGACACGATCAGGATTAGACCCAGTCGCTCGTAAAATGCTCTCGAGCGCTCGATATCCCTTACGTCCAGCGTGACCTGGTTGATATTCATTCCCTGTTCCCCTGCATTGCCGCCCGCATCTGCGCCCAGCGTTCCAGCCGCGCCTTGATCTTCTCCTCGTGCCCCTCGCCTTTCGGGACGTAGAAGACGCGCCGCTCCATCTCGTCGGGGAAGAAGTTCGCTCCGGAGAAGCCCTCCTCGGTGTCCGGGTCGTACTGATAGCCCTTGCCGTAGCCGAGCGACTTCATCAGCTTCGTCGGCGCGTTGCGGATATGGGCCGGCGGCATCAGGGAGCCGGTCTCGGCCGCCGCCTTCTTCGCTGCCTTGAAGGCCTCGTAGACCGCGACCGACTTGGGCGCGGTCGCCAGATGGACCACCGCCTGGGCCAGGGCCAGTTCGCCCTCGGGACTGCCGAGGAAGTCGTAGGTGTCCTTGGCCGCATTGGCGACCATGATCGACAGGGGGTCCGCCTCGCCGATGTCCTCGACCGCCATCCGCACGATCCGGCGCGCCAGATAGAGGGGATCCTCGCCGCCGTTCAGCATCCGCGCCAGCCAGTAGAGGGCCGCGTCCGGGTCGGAGCCGCGAACCGATTTATGCAGTGCGGATATGAGGTTGTAGTGTTCTTCTCTCGACTTGTCGTAGGCGGGCGCGCGGCGTTGCAGGGTTCCCGCCAGGGCCTGGACGTCCAGCACCGGCTCGGCCGGCAGGGCGAACAGGGTCTCGGCCATGGTCAGCAGATAACGGCCGTCGCCGTCGGCCAAGGCTGTCAGGGCGTGACGCGCCTCGGGCGTCAGAGGCAGGGCCTGCCGCTCCTGCGCCTCGGCCCGCGTCAACAATTGATCGAGCGCCGCGTCGTCGAGACGTTTCAGTACGAAGACCTGGCTGCGCGAGAGAAGAGCCCCGTTCAGCTCGAACGACGGGTTCTCGGTCGTGGCCCCGACAAGGGTGACGACCCCCTCCTCCACGAACGGCAGAAAGCCGTCCTGCTGGGCGCGGTTGAAGCGGTGGATCTCGTCGACGAACAGGAGCGTGGACTGACCGGCGGCGCGGCGGACCCGCGCCTGTTCAAAGGCCTTCTTCAGGTCGGCGACGCCGGAGAAGACCGCCGAGATCTGCTGGTACTGGTAGCCGGCGGCCCTGGCCAAAAGCCGTGCGATCGTGGTCTTGCCGGTGCCGGGAGGCCCCCACAGGATCATGGAGCCGAGCCGGCCGGCCTCGATCATGCGCCGGATCGGCCCGCCTTCACCCAGCAGGTGATCCTGGCCCACCACTTCGTCGAGGGTGGCCGGGCGCAGGCGATCCGCCAGCGGCGCGTCGGGGGGATGGATGCCGGAGGCTTCGAACAGGTCGGTCATGAACGGTCAGATGTAGGCGTTCGCAACGGTGATTTCACGCGCTACAATGCGGGCCAATCAAAGGAGTTCGCATGGAACGCGTGGATGCGCCCCGGCCTCTGACCGGCGTGACTCCGTATCTGAGTATCGCCTCGCGCGGCGGTCAGGCGGCGGCGGAGTTCTATGCCCGCGCCTTCGGGGCCGTCGAGGTCCGGCGCATGCTGGCCGAGGATGGCGAGCGGCTGATCCACGCCCACCTGCATATCAACGGCGGCAGCGTGATGCTGTCGGACGAGTTTCCGGAATACGGCATGGACGTGGATGTCGTGCCGAAATCGGTGACCATCCACCTCTTCGTCGACGACGCCGACGAGTGGTGGGCCCGGGCGATCACCGCCGGCTGCGTGCCGATCCAGCCGCTGGCGGACCAGTTCTGGGGCGACCGCTACGGCCAGGTCAAGGATCCGTTCGGTCACTGCTGGTCGGTCGGGGCGCCGATCAAGGGCTGACGCCACGACCGCTGCGCGGGGTCAGCGAAGCCTGTCCTACCCCACGACGCCGCGAAGCTGACGGCCGTCACGCTGAATGGTGAGTTGGGCACGGCCGGTGAGGCCCCGCAACAGGGCGACCGAGGCCGGGCGATTGTTGATCGCCACGATCAGATCGCCTTCGCGCAGGCCCCAGTTGGCGGCGCGGCCCGATACCCCGGTCACGACCGGGATGGCGGCGAAGGGGTCGTTGGCGAGGGCGTCAGCTTCGGCCGGACTGACGGCCGAGACTCGCAGGCCCACGAGCGGTCCCTGGGCGATGGCGACCGACGGTGCGCGCTGCGCTTCGCCCGGAAGGGGCAGGACGCGCGCGTTGATCGTCTGGCTGCGGCTCTCGCGCAGGACGGTCACGGCGACCGTCTCGTTCGGGCTGCGGGTGCCGACGCGGAAGTTCAGGCCGGCCTGGTCGTGGACCTCGGCACCGTCCAGCGCCGTGATGACGTCACCCTCGCGCAGACCCGCACGCGCGCCCGGACCGCCGGACCAGACTTCGGTGACGATCAGGCCCTGGGGCCGGGCCATGCCGAGCGACCGGGCGATCTCGGCCGAGACCGTGTCGCCCTTCACACCCAGCCAGGGCCGGACGACCGCCGTCTCGCCGCCGAGGGCGGAATCGACCACGCGCCGCACCATCGAGGCCGGCACGGCGAAGCCGACGCCCGCCGACGAGCCGGAGCGCGAGAAGATGGCCGTGTTTATGCCGATGACGTCGCCGTCCATGTCGACCAGGGGACCGCCGGAGTTGCCGGGATTGATGGCCGCGTCGGTCTGGATGAAGGAGCCCGAATCCGAGATGCCGGTCTCGGTCCGGTTCAGGGCCGAGATGATGCCGTTGGTCACCGTCTGGCCGACGCCGAACGGATTGCCGATGGCCAGGACCAGGTCGCCGACCTCCTGTTCCTCGCGGTCGTCGATGGCGAGGACGGGCAGTTGTTCGGTGACGCCCTGAAGCTGGAGCACGGCGATGTCGGAGCGCTCGTCGGCGAGGATGACCTCGGCCGGGTATTCGCGGCGGTCGTTGAGGACGACCCGGATCTGGGTCGCGCCTTCGATAACGTGGTTGTTGGTCACCACGATGCCGTCGGAGCGGATGATGACGCCGGACCCTGCGGATTCCGCCACCCGCTGCTGGGGCATGCCGCCGCCGAAGAACTGGAAGAAGGGATCGGCCTGGACCCGCTGGACCGAGCGGGCGGAGATATTGACCACGGCCGGGGCCGCCTCGCGCACCACGGGGGCGAAGCTCTGTTTCATTGAGGTGGAGTCAGTGGGCGTCTGGCGGTCCGTGGGTTCGGCGAAGACGCCGTCCTGGGCCCTTGTGGAGTTGGCGTTGCCACAGGCGGCCAGCGTCAGGGCCGCCGCGAGGGCGATCATCGAAGTCTTCATCGTCGTCCGGAAGTCAGCCATGGTCAGGGCCCTATATCTGCCCCGCTTTCGGGCCGGATCAAGGCGTGGTCGCCGCCCCGGCGCGTTCGGTCTTCCGACCCCCGGGCCAGCCCGGCACAGCGGCCATGGAGAAGGCCAGGTCCGCGCTGGAGATCAGGATCACGGGCCGGTGCCCCTCGGGGTTCAGGGTCGACATGGGGCGGAGGGTCTTGCCGGGCCAGGTCGGTTTGTCTTCAGGCGCGGCGTCATGCCGCGTTCGCACGACCGTGGTTAGAAGACGACGCCTATTCTGGAGAGATCAATGCCCCTGGACCGCCGTCGTCTTCTGCTCGCTGCCGGGGCCTCGGCCTTCGCGCCGGCCATCGCCCGGGCCATGAGCATCCCCGCCGACGTCCGAACCGGCACGGTGTCGGATGTCGATCATGTCGTGATCCTGATGCAGGAGAACCGGTCGTTCGATCACTATTTCGGGGCGATGAAGGGTGTGCGCGGCTTTGGCGACCGCTTCCCGATCCCGGTCGCGGAGACGCCCGACCGCAAAAACGGAACCTGCTGGGTCCAGGCCAATCCCGGCCGTCCCGGTCGACCGGCGGTCATCGCCCCGTTTCCGCTGAACACGGCGGAGGACTTCCGACTGATGCGCGTCGAGGGCACGCCGCACAGCTGGTCCGACGCCCAGGCGGCCTGGGACGAGGGTCGAATGGCGGCCTGGCCGGTCGCCAAGACCGAGCATTCGATGGGCTATTTCCGGCAGAAGGACATCCCCTTCCAGTACGCCCTGGCCGAGGCCTTCACGGTCTGCGATGCCTACCATTGCTCGATGCAGACGGGCACCAACTCAAACCGGCTGTTCCTGTGGACCGGGACGAACGATCCGTCAGGCACGAAGGGGGGTCCATCGATCTCCAACTCACACGACGCACTTGTCGCCGACGGCGGCCATCCGGACTCGTATCGCTGGACGACCTACCCGGAGCGACTCCTGGAGGCCGGGGTGAGCTGGCGCATCTATCAGGACATGGCCGACAACTTCACCGACAACCCCGTGGCCGGATTCCAGACCTTCCGTGACAGCCATGACGGCAAGCCCGGGTCGGATCCACGCCTCGCGCAACTGGGGCTCTCGACCCGCAGGCTGGACGGGCTGCGCGAGGACGTGTTGACCGGTGCCCTGCCCCAGGTGTCGTGGATCGTCGCCCCGGCCGCGGCATCGGAACACCCCGGCCCCTCCAGCCCGGTCCAGGGCGCGGACTACACCGCCCAGGTCATCGAGGCCCTGACCGCCGATCCGGCCGTCTGGGCCCGCACGGTCCTCTTCATCATGTTCGACGAGAACGACGGCTTCTTCGACCACGTCCCGCCGCCCGCGCCGCCCTCCGCCGATGGCGGCGGATCGACCGTCGACACGACCGGCGAATACCACCTGGAGACCACGGCCAGCGAGGCCGCGACCGAACGGCCGGAGTTCACGGGCCGGCCCTATGGCCTGGGGCCACGCGTGCCGATGTATGTCGTCTCGCCCTGGAGCCGGGGCGGCTGGGTCAGTTCGGAGGTGTTCGACCACACCTCGGTGATTCGCTTTGTGGAGACCCGATTCGGAGTCCAGGAGCCGAACATCTCGCCGTGGCGGCGCGCGGTGTGCGGCGACCTGACCGGCGCCTTTGACTTCCGCACGCCCAATGCCTCCTTCCCGCCTCTGCCGACGACCGCCGCCCTGGCCGCCCGGGCGGCCGCCCTGCCCGGCCGGACCGCGCCGGCGACGCCAGAGACGCCCGAGCCGCCGGTCCAGGCGACCGGCGTGCGTCGCTCCCGCGCTCTTCCCTATGATCTCGCGGTCGCGGAACAGGTCGTGGAGGGTGCCCTCGGTCTGACCTTCCGCAATCGGGGCCGGTCGGCCGCCGTCCTGCACGTCTATGACCGGTTGCGGCTGGAGACGGCGCCGCGGCGCTTCACGGTCGGGGCGGGAGCCCGGATCGACGGGGTCTGGGAGGCGGGTCCCTATGACCTGTGGATTCTCGGTCCGAACGGCTTCCATCGTCATTTCGTCGGAGATCCCGGGCGTGATGCCCTGACGCTGACGGTGGAGCCAGGTGCCGACGGCCGTGACCTGGTCCTGACGATCGCCAATACCGGCGACCGGGAACGACGGATCGAGGCCTCGGCCGACCCCTATGGACCTGTGGCGGCTCCCTGGGGCCTCTCGATCGCGCCGGGTGCGACGGCCGTGCGGCGCGCCAGCCCCGCGATGGCCGAGGGCTGGCACGACATCTCCATGCGGGATGGCGAGGGCTGGGTGCGGCGTGTCGCCGGCCGCATCGAGTTCGGAGCGGACTCGATCAGCGACCCGGCCATGGGCGGCCCGGCGCAGATGACGCGCGCCTGAGCCTTCAGGAGAGCCGGTCGCGGAAGTCGGGGTAGTCGAACTGTCGGACCAGCCGCAGGGCGTCGGTCTCCGAGTTCCAGAGCCCGATGGCCGGAAGGGGCACGCCGTTGAAGGTCGTCGTCTTGACCATCGAATAGTGGGCCTGATCGAGGAAGGCGATCCGCGTACCTGCCACCGGCGGCGTAGCGAATCGGTAGTCGCCGATGATGTCGCCGGCCAGGCAGGACGGCCCGCCCAGCCGGAAGGCGACGCCCTCCTCCACTTCCCCAAGCAGGGCCGGACGGTAGGGCGCCTCGATCACATCGGGCATGTGGCAGGTCGCCGAGATGTCGGTGATGGCGATCGGCAGGCTGTTCTCGAAGGTGTCCAGCACCTCTCCGACCAGGATGCCGGCGTCCAGCGCGATGGCCTCGCCCGGCTCGATATAGACCTCGACCCCATGCCGCTCGCCGATCATCCTGAGGAAGGCGGCGAGGCCGTCACGGTCGTAATCGGCGCGCGTGATGTGGTGGCCGCCGCCGAGGTTGAGCCATTTCACTGACGGCAGCAGGGCCTCCAGCTTCGGCTCCAGCGAGGCCCAGATGCGTTGCAGCGGCTCGAACCCCTGTTCGCACAGGGCATGCAGGTGCAGGCCGTCGACGCCCTCCAGATGTTCGGGCTTCAGCTGCGAGGCGGGGAAGCCCAGCCGCGAGCCGAACTGGCACGGATCGTATTTGGCGACCTCGGCCTCGGAGTGTTCGGGGTTGAGGCGAAGGCCGATGTCGAAGGTCTCGCCGGCCCCGCGGGCCTCGGCGATCAGGTCAGCGAAGCGGGCGATCTGGTTCGGGGTGTTGAAGATCACCGAGTCCGAAAGGCGCAGGATCTCCGGCAGGTCCCCGGCCTTGTAGGCCGGCGAATAGGTGGTCAGGTGACCCTTGTAGAACTCGCGCGCCAGCCGCGCCTCCCACAGGCCCGAGGCGCAGACCCCGTCCAGATACTCCTCAACGAGGTCGGCCAGCGACCACATCGAAAAGGCTTTCAGCGCCAACAGGACCTTTGCGCCACCGGCCGCCCCGACGCCCTTCAGGATCGACAGGTTGCGACCCACCGCCGCCTCGTCGACGACGAAACAGGGCGACGGCACGCGGCCGAGGTCGAAGCGGGCGAAGGCCCCGGGACCGCCCGCCTTCGTCTCCATGGCACCGGAAGGGGTGTGCATCGATCAGAACGCCAGCGGTGTGGCCAGCTCCCGCACCTTCCACGGCAGGCCGTGCCTGTTCAGCATATCCATGAAGGGATCAGGATCCAGCTGCTCCATGTTGAACACGCCCGCCCCCTTCCACTGGCCGGTCAGGACCATGGCGGCCCCGATCATGGCGGGCACGCCGGTGGTGTAGCTGACCGCCTGGTTGCCGGTCTCGGCGTAGGCTTCTTCGTGGTCGCAGATGTTGTTGACGTAGACCGTCTTCTGCACACCGTCCTTCAGGCCGGTCGCGATGGTTCCGATGTTGGTCTTGCCCCTGGTCAGCGGCCCCAGCGAGGACGGTTCGGGCAGAAGGGCCTTCAGGAACTCGATCGGGATGATCTCCCGGCCCTGAAACTGCATCGGCTCGATCGAGGTCATGCCGATGTTCTCGAGCACCTCGAGGTGTTTCAGATAGGAGTCGCCGAACGTCATCCAGAAGCGGATGCGGCTGATCTCCGGGTAGAATTTCGCCAGCGATTCCAGTTCCTCATGGTACATGAGGTACATGTTCTTTTCGCCCACCTGGTCGAAGTCGAACACCTGTTTGCGGGTCAGGGCCGGGCCCTCGATCCACTGGCCGTTCTCCCAGTGACGCGATGGGGCGGTCACTTCACGCAGGTTGATCTCGGGATTGAAATTGGTCGCGAACGGCAGACCGGTGTCGCCGCCGTTGCAGTCCAGGATGTCGAGCGTCTCGATCGAATCCAGCAGATGCTTCTTCGTGTACGTCGTGAACACCGAGGTCACGCCGGGATCGAAGCCTGAACCCAGAAGGGCCATCAGACCGGCCTCCCTGAAGCGGTCCTGATAGGCCCACTGCCACCTGTATTCGAACTTCGCTTCCTCGCGCGGCTCGTAGTTGGCGGTGTCCATATAGTGGACCCCCGCCGCGAGGCAGGCGTCCATGATGTTGAGGTCCTGGTACGGCAGGGCCAGGTTGACCACGATCGCAGGCTTGACGGCCTTGATCAGGGCGGTGGTGGCCGCCACGTCATCGGCGTCGATCGCCGCCGTGTCGATGACCACGCCGGTGCGTTCCTTCACCGAGACGGCGATGGCGTCGCATTTCGACTTCGTCCGCGAGGCCAGTGTGATGTGCGAGAAGATGTCGGCGTTCATCGCCATCTTGTGGACGGCGACGGAGCCTACGCCCCCTGCCCCGATTACGAGAACCCTGCTCATCTCATGCACTCCTGAAGTCTGCACCACCTGAAACCCGTCACGTCGACGCGTTGGGGAGGGGTCCTATACGAGGATGGCGCTGCTCGTAACCGTCTGTGGTCCTGTTTTACGTTCCCGGGCGTGCTTATCGCGATCCCTGGAGAACCAATCGGGGCCCCGAACCTGTCGGAAGCTTAATCCTCCACACGCTTGCCGTGCGAGTCTCGCCGGGGCAAGCTTTGCCCATGAACGCTGTCATCGAAACCCGGAACCTGACCAAGACCTACGGGACGGTTCGCGCCCTGGACGGGCTGAGCCTGACCATCCCCCGCGGCGGGGTCTATGGCGTGCTGGGCCCGAACGGGGCCGGCAAGTCGACCCTGTTCCGCATCCTGCTGGGCCTGATCCGGCCGACCGACGGCGAGGCCACCGTCATGGGCGGGCGGATCGGCGACGTCGCGGCATCCCGCCGCATGGGTTCGATGATCGAGACGCCGCGTTTCCCGCCCTTCATGACCGCGCGCCAGGTCCTGGTCTGGCTGTCTTCCGCACACGGTCTGACACCGGATGCCGCACGCGTCGCCGGATGGCTGGAACGCGTAGGCCTGACCGAGGCTGCGGATCGCAAGGTGCGGGGCTTCTCCGTCGGTATGCTGCAGAGGCTCGGCGTCGCGGCCGCCCTGATCACCGAGCCGGAGCTCGTCATCCTCGATGAGCCGACCAGCGGCATGGATCCGCCCGGCATCCAGGAAATGCGCGCCCTGATCCGCGCCCTGTCCGAGAAGGACGGCATTACCGTGATCCTGGCCAGCCACCAGCTGCTGGAGGTCCAGCGCGTCTGCGACCGCGTCGCCATCCTGAACCGGGGCAAGCTGGTGCGCGAAGGCCTGGTCTCCGAACTGACGGCCTCCGGCGAACGGCTGAGGCTGTCGGTGACACCGATCTCGAAGACGCTGGAGATCGTGTCGAGCCTGGCCGGTGCCTCAGCCGTGCTGGAGGCTGACGCCGTCATGGCCACCCTGCCCCGGGCCGACGTCCCGGCCCTGCTGCGCGCCCTGGTCCAGGGCGGCGTCGACATCGACGAGGCCCGCTGGATCGGCGCCGATCTGGAGAGCGTCTTCATGAGCGAGACCGGCTCCGTGCAACACCCGGAGACGATCCATGCTGGCTGATTCCGTCTTCTCCGAGTTTTACCGCCTGATGCGGAACCGCATGGCGGTGTTCTGGTCCGTCCTGTTCGTGCCGCTGTTGTTCATAGGGGGCGGCATCGTCTTCCACCTCGTGACCAAGTCACGCATGGAAGAGGTGACGGGGGACCTGTCTGCCACCGGCGTCGCTGCGACGGCGCAGGTCAAGTCCGTCGAGGATCTGGGGCAGGATCTGTTGACCCTCGCCGGCTTCGTGGCGAACGGGGCCATCCTGGTCTTCATGCTGATCGGTGCGTCAACACTCTACGCAGGGGACTACCGCTGGGAGACGTGGCGGCTGACGAGCGCCCGCAACAGCCGGATCAATCTGATCCTGGGCAAGGTCGCCGTGTTCAAGATCCTGACCCTGATCTCCATCGCGGTTTTCATCGTCGCAGGCCTGATCTTCTCGGTCTCCGGCGCCGTGATCAACGGGTTGGCCCTGGCCTTCACCTTCGACGGCGACGACACCGGGTCGTTCGCTCTCACCCTGCTGCTCGGCTACGTCCGGATCATCCAGTACGCGATGATCGCCCTCTTGGCGGCGGTCATGACGCGGTCGCTGCTGGCTGCCCTGTTCGTGCCGGTCGTGCTCGGCTTTGCCCAGACCCTTCTCGGCGGACCGGGCCTGCCCCTGCTCGGCTGGGAGCCGACGGGCTGGCCGGCGCAACTGCTGTTGCCGGGCCTGGCCTTCGACACCCTGAAGGCGGTCGTCGGACCGGACGGCGCGCCTGCCGGAATGCCCGAGGGCATGGTGATCAAGGCCCTCATCAGCCTCGCCCTGTGGACGCTGGCCCCGCTGGCGGGTGCCATCGCCTGGTTCAATCGCCAGGACCTGTCGAAAGAATAGGCGGGGGCGGACTGACAGACCCTTCCGCGACCAGCCAGTCGCGGAAGGCGTCGACCGAGGCGTCCAGGCGACCCTCCGGCCGCAGGAAAACGAATTTCGACGGCCGCTCGGCGAAGCCGAAGGGCGCGACCAGCCGTCCGGCGGCCACATCGGGCGCAACGAAAGCCCAGGGCGCGATAGCCGCGCCCATGCCGGCGGCGGCGGCCTCGATCATCGAATTGTTGTGCTGGAACTCCCGCTCCTGCGGGGCGGGAGGCAGGCGGACGCCGACCAGGTCGCTCCACACGGCCCAGCTCTCGCGGAAGGTCGAGGCGTGCAGCCGCGGGAGCCGCCCCATGGCCTCGATGGTCGTGCCGGGCGGCATCAACGACGGCGCACCGACCGGCCCCTGGTACTGGCGCAGAAATGGCGTCGCCTCCTGCCGCTTCGCCTCCTGACCCGGATTGAATATGCGGATCGCTCCGTCCAGCCGTGCCTTGGTGAAATCAACGGCGGCATAGGACTCCGACACCTTCACCCGGATCTCGGGATACAGGGCCATGAACCCCGGCAGCCGCGGGATCAGCCATTTCAGCGCGAAGGTGCCGAGGCAGGAGATCTCGATCTCGCGCCGGTCGTCGCGACGCGCCGACTCCACGGCGTCATTAATGGTCGCGAAGGCACCCGCCAGCCGCGCCGCAAGCTCCACCCCGGCCGGTGTCAGGGTCAGCCGATGTCGGGGGCCGACCACCAGGGCAACGCCGAGATGGTCCTGCAGCGCCGCGACCTGGCGGCTGACGGCACCGTGGGTGACACAGAGTTCGGCCGCCGCCGTCGTCATCCCTCCATGCCGCGCGAAGGCCTCGAAGGCGCGAAGGGCGTTGAGCGGCGGCAGGGCGGCGGACTTCATGTGATCTCAGCTCACAGACTCCCGCCGGTTTAATCGATTTCGGCGCGCAGGCAATTCGGATTGAAGCTGATCGATGCCCCTGTTCGACAAAGACCCGCCCCCGCCCCCGCCCCACCGGACCCTGTGGGATCGCATCCTCTATGTCATCGCCGCCGTCGCGATCTGGGCCGCAGTGCTGTACTGCGCCCTGGGCTGAATCGGGCCGGTCCGCACGCGCGGACCGGCCCTGTCAGTCTCAGAACGAACGGCGCAGCGTCACGCCCATGGTGCGCGGCGCACCCACCGAATAGCCGAGGCGCGCCCGGCCGCCGCGTTCGCGGTCGAACGACATCAGAGGGTTCTCGTCGAAGGCGTTGTTCAGATAGACGACCGCCTCCACGCCGTTGTCGAACTCGACGCCGGCGGCGATGTTGAACAGCTCGTAGCTGGGCAGTTCCAGATCGACGATCGTCGCCCGCGTGCCCGTCGCCCCGCCGAACGGCAGGCCGGACGTGAAGGAGCGCGGATTGTTCTCCTGGTCGCTGGCCTGGGTGTAGCGGCTGCCGACATGCTGGAACGAGGCCGTGACATAGGCCGGCATGCCACCGGCCAGGTCGAAGCTGTAGGTGGCGTTCAGCGCCAGCTGCAACTCCGGCACCGACGGCAGGCGATTGCCCTCACGGATACCGCCGATCACGGCACCCGAGCCATCCCGAACGGTCGAATCGAATTCCGCCTGGACAAAGCTGCCCGAGAAGCCGAGCTCGAGATTGTCGCTCACCAGGGTCGAGAGCTCCAGTTCCACCCCTGCGGTGTGAGCCTCGGGCACGTTGAACACGATCCGCGACGAGCAGGAGCCGGCGTCGAGCGTCGTCTGCAGGTTCTCGATGTCCGTGTAGAAGACAGCCGAGTTGAGAGTAACCGCGCCGAAACGTGACTTTACTCCTGCCTCGTAGTTCCACAGGGTCTCGTCCTCATAGGACTGGAAGCCGCCGAATATGGCGCGGTCAGAGGCCGAGCACAGCGGGATGTTGAGCGGATCATTGACCCCGCCGAGGCGGAAGCCCTGGGCCGCCTGGGCGTTGAAGGTAACGTTGTCCGACGCCTCGTAGCTGACCAGGACACGCGGGGTGAAACCGCTGGACTCGGTCGTATCGGTGCGGCGGTCGCCGTTGGCGAACAGGCCGCCGGAGGTGAAGCTGCGGGTTTCCGAGAAGTCGTAGAATCGACCGCCGCCGGTGACGGTCAGCTGGCCGAAGGCGTAGCTGGCTTCGCCGAACACAGCCATCTGTTCTATGTCGTAAGGCAGCAGGGCGTTGTAGGGCGAGTTCGGACCGAAGCCGTTGCGCGTTGAGGCCGAGGTTCCCACGCCCAGGCGAGCGTCGGTGGCGGCGTCGTATCCCGGTGTCGGCAGAGTCTGCTGGTAGACGCGATCGACCTGGGAATAGAAGGCTCCGACAAGCCACTGGAACGCACCGTCGCCGGTTGAGGCCAGGCGCAGCTCCTGCGACGTCTGCTCCAGCTCCGTGGTGTCGCGCAGATTCGACGGCAGCATGACGGCTGCGGCAGGGAAGCCGAGATCCACCGACACCGAACCCGTCAGGGCGCTGGCGTCGCGGCTGACCAGAATGTCGCGGTTGATGTAGCTTGTGACAGAGGTGAGCTCGACCCCACCGAGATCGACGCTGGCCGTCAGGTCGGCCAGGAAGGTCTCGTCGCTGAACGACTCGTCCAGCAGCAGGAACTGCTCGCGCTCGCCGAAGGCGACAGCCGGGCGGGTGGTGGTGAACGGGTTAGCGTAGAGGTTGAAGACCTCCTGACGATTGAAGCCGGCGGTCTCAATCTCCTGATAGACGAGACGCGGCGCGATCGAGACGGAGTCGTTGGGCTGGAACAGAAGGCTGATGCGACCGCCTGTCCGGCTGCCGTCGTTGATGTTCTCCTCGATGCGGCCGCCCTCGCGTCGGGCATCGATGAAACCGGCGTATTCGGTGTGGTAGCCAACAATCCGCAGGGCGGCAGTATCGCCGAGCGGCAGGTTGACCGCGCCCTTCAGATGGCCGCCGGCGTCGTCCTCCTCGACGACGTTGATGTTGGCCTCCAGCAGCCCCTCGGTCACGCCCAGAACCGGCTGATTGGTGATGTATCGTACCGTGCCGCCTACCGAACCGGAGCCGAACAGGGTCCCCTGGGGACCGCGAAGCGTCTCGACCCGGTTGAGGTCGAACAGGTCGAGGTCAGGGGTGAACAGCGAAAGCGAGATCACGCTTTCGTCCAGATAGACGCCCACCTGTTCCTTCACGCCCGGCTGGTCGCGCACGACCTGGCCGGCGGACACGCCGCGCACGGAAACCTGGCTCTGGCCTGGCCCCAGGTTCTGGATCGAAAGACCGGCCACGTTCCGGGACAGATCTTCCAGCGTGACCGCGCCGGAGCGCTGGATGTCTTCCTGGGTCTGGGCGTTGATCGAGAAGGGCACGTCCTGGATCGTCGAGGCGCGCTTGGTGCCGGTGACGATAATCTCGTCGAGACTGGTGGCATCCTGGCTGTCCTGGGCCACCGCGGTTCCGGACGAGACCGTCAGGGCGACGACGCAAGCCGCCGACAGCAGCATGGATCGAGTCGTATTCCTGGGTGAAGCTGCGAGCATTTTTCCCTCCCTGGGTTTTGATTGGCGGCAAGCTATGCCGCTCCCGGAAGGTTGCCCATAGGGCAAGTCAATCCGGACGCGAATTTCCGATCGGCGTCGTGGTTTTGTCACAAGCAAGTGGTGTCAGTCTTCTTCTGGCGCACCAACGGGGAAACAGGACCGGAACGGCCGGCCCATGCACCGCACCTATAGCTCGAGGTCGGGATCAGTCGAGATCATCGGCGTCGTCGGCGAGATCTGTTCGATGATGATAGAGGCCTCGGCGAAACGGCGGGCACCGTCCTTCAGCACCGGGAACTGGCCGAACGGGCACAGGGCGCGCAGTTCGACCAACGCCCCGTCGCCCTCCCGCATCCGCCGCTCAAACGACAGGTCCGTCTCGCAGAAGGCGACGATGGCCTTCTGGGATCAGGACGAGACCGGATGGCTTTGGAGGATCGGGTCGCTCACAGGCGCTTCTCCATCCAGACATTGCAGCGGGCATAGGGCGTCGGCTGCGGCGGCAGATCGACGAAGCCGAACCGTTTGTAGAGGGCGATGGCGTGGGACTGGGAGCTATTGGTCTCCAGATACAGGCGCGGCGCGCCGGCGGCGCGGGCGTGGGCCTCGCAGGCCTCCAGCAGACGACGGCCGAGTCCGAGGCCCTGGACGTCCCTCGCCGCGGCCATCTTGCCGACCTCGAAGCTGCCGTCCGGCATGGCCATCAGCGAGCAACACCCGACGGCCTCGCCATCGCGCTCGGCGATGAAGATGACGCCGCCTTTCGACAGGATCGATCCGTCAGGATCGTCGAGCACCAGCCGATCCTTGGCCTCGATGACGTAGCCGCCGTCGAGGATCCAGTATTCGTTCAGAGCAACCCAGGCGGCGGCGTGGTCGGGTCGGTACGGGACGATCAGGATGCGCATCAGCGTCACCGTGCACCGGAGAGCCAAAAAGCAAAAGGGCGCCCCGATCGCTCGGGCCGCCCTTTCAATAGCTCAACCGTGGCGTCGAAGCCTACGCTTCGTCGTCGCCCTCGATCGCATAGACCGGACCGGAGTCCAGGCCCTTGGCGTCGACGTCGCGATCGACGAACTCGATCACGGCCATTGGGGCGTTATCGCCGTGGCGATAGCCGGCCTTCATGATGCGGATGTAGCCGCCGTTGCGTTCGGCGTAGCGCGGGCCGATCGTTTCGAACAGCTTGCCGACCTGGGTCACGTCACGGACGTGGCTGATGGCCTGACGACGGGCGTGCAGGTCGCCCTTCTTGCCGAGGGTGACCAGCTTTTCGACGAAGGGGCGAAGCTCCTTGGCCTTGGGCAGGGTGGTCGTGATCTGCTCGTGCTTGATCAGCGACGCAGCCATGTTGGCGAACATGGCGGTCCGGTGGCTGGCCGTACGGCCGAGCTTGCGATAGGCGGCGCCGTGGCGCATCGGGGTCTCTCCTACTCCGGCCCGGGTTTCCCTCTTCAGGGACCTTTGACCGCATTCATTCTAACCGCTCCGATGACCAACAAACGGTCCGGGCGGAGGGTTGAAACTAGATCTGGTCGTCGAATTTCTTGGCGAGGTCTTCGATGTTTTCCGGGGGCCAGTTCGGCACATCCATGCCGAGCGACAGACCCATGGAGGTCAGCACTTCCTTGATCTCGTTCAGCGACTTGCGGCCGAAGTTCGGGGTGCGAAGCATTTCGCCCTCGGTCTTCTGGATCAGGTCGCCGATGTAGACGATGTTGTCGTTCTTCAGGCAGTTGGCCGAACGGACCGACAGTTCCAGTTCGTCGACCTTCTTCAGCAGGGCCGGGTTGAACGGCAGATCGGGCTTGCCGTCCGTCGCTTCCACAGCCTTCTTCGGCTCATCGAAGGTGATGAAGATCTGCAACTGGTCCTGCAGGATGCGCGAGGCATAGGCCACGGCGTCCACCGGCGAGACCGCACCGTTGGTTTCGACTTCCAGCACCAGCTTGTCATAGTCCAGCGACTGGCCCTGACGGGTCGGCTCGACGCGATAGGCGACGCGCTTGACCGGCGAATACAGGGCGTCGACGGCGATCAGGCCGATCGGGGCGTCTTCCGGACGGTTGAACTCAGACGCGACATAGCCCTTGCCGTTCTGGACGGTCAGTTCCATGCGCACCGAAGCGCCGTCATCCAGGGTGCAGATGACGTGGTTCGGGTTCAGCACCTCGATGTCCGCGGGCACGTCGATCTGGCCGGCGGTCACAGGGCCGGGGCCCGTGGCGCGCAGGGTCATGCGCTTGGGGCCTTCGGCGTGCATGCGCAGCGCCAGCTGCTTGATGTTCAGCACGATGTCGACGACGTCTTCCCGAACGCCTTCCAGCGACGAGAATTCGTGGACGACGCCATCGATCTGGATGGCAGTCACGGCCGCGCCTTGCAGCGACGACAGAAGCACACGGCGCAGGGCGTTGCCGAGCGTCACACCGAAACCGCGTTCGAGGGGCTCTGCCACCAGGCGCGCCTTGCGCTGGGCGTCGGAGCCGAGTTCGATCTGCGGCTTCTCGGGACGAATCAGTTCTTGCCAGTTTCGTTCGATCATGGGTGTCCCTCGAATGGAGTTCGCCGGCCCCTCGCTCCTCGTCAGGTGCGTACAGGGCCGGCGGAGAATAGGGTCGGCGGCGGCGGTCGGGTTCGCTTAGACGCGGCGGCGCTTGGGCGGACGGCAACCGTTGTGCGGCATCGGAGTGACATCGCGGATGGTGGTGATGGTCAGGCCGACCGACTGCAGGGCGCGGAGCGCCGACTCACGACCGGAACCCGGACCCGAGACGTTGACTTCCAGCGTCTTGACGCCGTGTTCCTGGGCCTTCTTGCCCGCGTCTTCTGCGGCCATCTGGGCGGCGTAGGGGGTCGACTTGCGCGAACCCTTGAAGCCCATGTGACCCGCCGACGACCACGAGATCGCGTTGCCCTGGGCATCGGTGATCGTGATCATGGTGTTGTTGAAAGACGCATTCACGTGGGCGACGCCCGAGGTGATGTTCTTGCGCTCGCGCTTCTTTACGCGACCCGGTTCCTTGGCCATGTGTCTGTCTTACTTCTTCTTGCCGGCGATCGGCTTGGCGGGACCCTTGCGGGTGCGGGCGTTGGTGTGTGTGCGCTGACCACGGACCGGCAGGCCCTTGCGGTGACGCAGGCCGCGGTAGCAGGCCAGGTCCATCAGACGCTTGATGTTCATCGACACTTCGCGGCGCAGGTCGCCCTCGACGGTGTGATCCTTGTCGATCGTCTCGCGGATCTGCAGGACTTCGGCATCGGTCAGCTGGTTCACGCGGCGCGAGGCCTCGATGCCCACCTTGCCGGTGATGTCCTTGGCGGCGGCGGGGCCGATGCCATGAATGTACTGAAGCGCGATTTCCACGCGCTTGTTGGTCGGAATGTTGACGCCAGCAATACGGGCCACGTAGCTCTCCAGATGCGCGTGATCAGACGCAGAAACCGCTCCGGTCAACAGACCAGGAGCGTGCGCGTCTTTCGCGGAAGCGGGCCTTATACAGGTGATTCAGGTTCCGTCAACCGGGGCGGTTACGTTCCGCAGTGCCAGCAGGCCTCGGCCCCGATCGGACTGCCCGGCGGCGTGGGTGTCTCGACCCGGTTGGCCTCCAGCAACTGGTCCAGACGTTCGCGGTCCTGCAGCAGGGCACCGAGCCAGTGATCGTGGGCCCGCTGGACGGGATCGGCGTTGCGTGAGGCGGCCAGACGGCCGGCGAGGATCTCGAGACGGCCGGAGAAGACCGCCGCCGTAGTGGCGGAGACCTCGTCGGACCGCAGCAGACCGGCGAGCGTCAGGACCGTGCGGGCCTGAACCCGACGCGCGGGCTCGCCGAGGCGGCCGGAGGCGGGCGCGAACACGGCGCTGGTCACCGCGTCAATCGTCTCGGTCAGGCTGAGGGCCGAAGGGTCGCGGCGTCCCATGTCAGTCAGGCGCTCGAGCAGTTCAGGCGCGAACAGGGCGTTGAGGGTGACATCGGCGGCCGCCTCGGCCGCGCTGCCGGCGTCGAAGACGCGCCCCTGACGGGAGGCAAAGACCTCGATGTCGTGCTGGGGGTCGTTTTCACCGGACTGCTGGGCCGCCAGCAGGGCCAGCAGCGTGTCCGGCAGATCAAGCTCCGCTGGCGACAGAGTCGCGATCAGACCGGCGAGCGCCGCGCGCTGCGTCGCGGCCGGAACCGCCGTCGCCGCCTCATGCCCGTCGCCGACGACGGGGTAGGCATAGTCCACGCCCGCCACCAGCTTGGCCACGGCGTCCACCTGGTAGCGATGATAGAGGTAGATCGGCACGAGCCGGCGACGAAGGTCGTTGACGGCTGAACCGGCGGGCAGGTTGTCCAGGCCGAAATGGTCAAGGGCGACGCGACGCACCTGCATCAGGTGATCGAGCTCCGCGACCGGGTCGGGTCCGTTGTCCCACAGACTGCCCCAGGCCTGGGCGTCGCCGCCCACGCGGGCGTCCGGATCTGACACGAAGCGCCAGGTCGCCGCCCCTGCTGCGGCTCGGCGGTCCAGTTCGGTCTGATCGACGTCGGCATAGAGCCAGTCAATGGCGAACCGGTCCCAGCCGCCCATTCCGACAGCGTAGGCGTCCGAAAAGTCCAGACGGTCGCCGTTCACCGCGATCTGCGGCACCGGATAGTCCATCACGGAGGCGCGCCCCTGGGTCGAGGCGGCGAAGTTGTGCAGCAGGCCGATGGCGTGGCCGACTTCATGCGCCGAAAGCTGGCGGATGCGGGCCAGGGCAATGGCCTGCGGATCGTTGGGGCCGCCCGCGCCCGTCTGGTCGGCGCCGACGAGACCTTCGAAGATCAGCATGTCCTGACGGATGCGGAGCGATCCCAGAAGCACGCTGCCCTTGACGATCTCGCCCGTGCGCGGATCGACCACGCTTTGGCCGTAGGACCAGCTGCGGGTCGCGCGGTTGACCCAGTTGATGACATTGTAACGGGCGTCGAGCGAATCGACGCCCTCGGGCAGGACTTCGACGCGGAAGGCGTCGATATAGCCCGCGCGGTCGAAGGCATCGGCCCACCACAGGGCACCCTCGACCAGGGCCGACCGGATCGGCTCGGGCGCGGCGCGGTCGACGTAGAAGACGATGGGCTCGACCACGGTCGAACGGGCCGCAGACGGATCGGTCTTCACCAGCCGGAAGCGGTTGGCGAGGCGGCTGACAATCGGCTCGTCCAGCGGCGCGGAGAAGTCGGTCACGATGGTGCTGATCGCGCCGGTGCGCGGATCATAGGGGCGTGGCAGATAGCCGGCGTCGGGCAGGCGGATGAAGCTATGGCGCACGGTGAAGGTCACCAGCCGAGCATCCGGCGCGATCTGGCGCAGCACCGGGCCTGGGCCGTCGACGGAGAAGGACAGCCGGGCCTCCAGCTCGACATTGTCCGGGAAGGACTTCGCCTGCGACGCATCAACCATCGTCAGGTCGGCGACGGGACGCAGCGTCCCCTGCCCCGCCAGCCCCTGGACGATGCCGTGGGCGTCGCGGGTCACGAAACCGGAGATGTCGACAAGGACGGAACCGTCGGGCGCCGTGGCGACCACGTCACCCGCCCAGATGGTCGAGCCGGCGAAGGCGTCGCGCGCCGCCGCCTGTTCCTCGGCCGAGCCCGCCGGCGCGCGATATCGGGGGTTCTCGAACTCGGCGACGACGCGTTTGCCGATGCGCCGGAAGGCCAGGATGTTGGTCGGTCCGATCTGGGCCCGATCCAGGCCGGTGACCGCCGAGCCGACGCCGGTGCGCAGGGCGGTGTGGTGAATGACCCGGGCCAGGGTCCCGTCAGCGGCAGGCGCGGGCAGTTGCAACAGGACCTTGCCGGACGCTGCATCAGTGAACAGGGTCAGCAGACCGTCCTGACGGATCAGGCCTTCGATGCTCTGGGCATAGGTGGTGGGCGCGGTCTGGGCCGCTGCGGGCAGCGCGGCTGAAGTCATCGCCAGAGCCAGAGCGATCGCCGTCGCTGTCTTGCCGATTCCGAATGCCATGCCGTTCCCTTGTGAAGCGTGGCGGCATTTGGCTGTGATCGGGTAGCGAGTGTCAAACCCTCTCCACCGGGCTCCTCCGCGAAGGCTCTCAAACCAGCCCCGGATCAGTCGCCTACTGGCGGCCGAAATTGACCGTCACGGTGACGCGAAAGCCGTCAACCGGCCGGCCCGATGCCGTGGTTGGCGGGCGGAAACGGAAATGGGTCTCGGCGACCCCCACGGCGGCGTCACCGAAGCCGAAGCCGACGGGAGACTCATCGACGACACGGCAGCCCTCCAGACGGGTGTCAGCCCGGATGACGCAGTTGACCGCGCTACGCCCGGCCCGACGCTGACGCCGCGCCTCTGACGGCACAAAGGCCAGAATCTCGCCGCTCGAAGCGCCACGCAGGATCATGGGCCCCGAGCCGGAACCCGGGCCGTCGCCCTCTCCGGTGCCGGAGCCGGTGCCGGTCCCCTGCCCGCCCAGACCGAGGCCGGTGTTCAGGCTGGCGGTCGAGGACGCGCCGACGACCAGCGTCGGCGTCGGCGCGGGTGTCGGCGGGGCGACCGGCAGTTCGGGCGGACGCTCGGGCGGCTTCGGCGCGACATGCACGCGAGACGGCGCAGCGGGCGCACCTCCTCCGGTCTGGGCGACGGCTGGAGTGACCGGGGTCGGCGGTGGCCTTGGCGGGCGCGGCGTGACCGGGCGGAACAGCTCTACCTCGATCGGCGTGCGCACAGGCACGTCGATCGACTCCACCCGTCCCATGCCGACGGCGGCGAACAGGCCCGCATGGACCAGGACAACCAGCACCACGGCACCGGCCCGGCCCGCACGGCGGGTTCCCTGAAAGGATGGTGGATGGAACACGATCGCTTCTACCATGCCCGGCTGAACGCGCGGGTACGGCGAAGGCTCAACCCCGATTCAGGTCAGGATCGGTCCAGAGCCGCGTCGATGGCCGACGCCACAGTCTCGATCGAGCCCATTCCGTCCACCTCGGTCAGCAGGTCCTTGTCGCCGTAGTATGGCAGAAGGGGCGCGGTGTTGCGGTTGTAGGCTTCCAGACGGACCTTGAAGCTTTCCGGATTGTCGTCCGGACGGCCCTGTTCGGCGAAGCGCTTTGAAATCCGCTCCGTCAGCGCTGCATCATCGACCTTGAGCCGGACCACCCGGTCAATTTGCTTGCCGAGCTTCGCCAGCATGGCGTCCAGGGCTTCGGCCTGGGCGATCGTGCGGGGGAAGCCGTCGAAGATGGCGCCGCCGGCGTCTTCGGCCTCCTTCAGGCGGGCCTCGATCAGGGCGATGACGATGTCGTCGGCGATCAGACCGCCTTGCGCCATGATCTCCTTGCACTGCTGGCCGAGTTCCGAGCCGGAGGCGATCGCCTCGCGCAGCATGTCGCCGGTCGACAGCTGGACCATGCCACGCTGTTCGACCAGCCGCTTGGCCTGGGTGCCCTTGCCGGCCGCGGGGGGCCCGAACAGGATCAGGTTCATGTTCAGGCCCCTCCCCGGGCTCTTGGGCTCAAGTCGCTTGCATTTCAGCCAGCCGAACATCGCCTCAGCGGCGAACGGGCGCCGGCGCGCCGCGACCGCCACGACCGCGCAACTTGGCCTTCTTGATCAGGCCTTCGTACTGGTGCGCCAGAAGCTGCGACTGGATCTGCGCCACAGTGTCCATGGTCACCGACACGACGATCAGGATCGAGGTGCCGCCGAAGTACAGGCTGTTGCCCATCTGGGCGACCATCAGCTCCGGCAGGAGGCAGACGGCAGTGATGTAGGCGGCGCCGATCACGGTCAGTCGGGTCAGGACATAGTCCAGATACTCCGCCGTGCGCTTGCCCGGACGGATGCCCGGCAGGAAGCCGCCGTATTTGCGCAGGTTCTCGGCCGTGTCTTCAGGGTTGAAGGTGATCGAGGTGTAGAAGAAGCAGAAGAAGATGATCAGGGCTGCGTACAGCAGCATGAACAGTGGCTGGCCATGGCTCAGCTGGGCGGTCACGAGTGGCAGCCAGCTCATCCATTGCGGCAGGTCGGCCGTCGCCGTCATCTGCGCGACCGTGGTCGGCAGCAGCAGCAGGGACGAGGCGAAGATCGGCGGGATGACCCCGGCGGTGTTGACCTTCAGCGGCAGGAACGAACGTTCGCCCCCGGCCATCCGGTTGCCTTCCTGACGCTTCGGATACTGGATCAGCAGACGGCGCTGGGCCCGTTCCATGAAGACGATGAAGACGACGGTCGCCACGGCAAGGACCGCGAGGAACAGAAGGGCGAAGGCCGACATCTGACCCTGCTGGGCCAGGCCCAGCATGCGGGCGACGGTGCCCGGCAGGACCGCGACGATACCGGCGAAGATGATCAGCGAAATGCCGTTGCCGACACCGCGCGCCGTCACCTGCTCACCCAGCCACATCAGGAACATGGTACCGCCCGTCAGGGAGACGACGGTGGTGGCGATGAAGAAGACGCCGGGTTCGTCGATCAGGCCGGGCTGGGCGTTGAGGCCTGCCGCGATGCCGAACGACTGCGCCAGAGCCAGGAACACCGTCAGGTAACGGGTGTACTGGTTCAGCTGCTTGCGGCCGCTTTCGCCGCCTTCCTTCTTCAGCTTCTCCCACGGCGGATACACGCTGCCCATCAGCTGGACGATGATCGAGGCCGAGATGTAGGGCGTCACGTTCAGGGCGAAGACGGCCATCCGCTCGACGGCGCCGCCGGAGAACATGTTGAACATGTCCAGGACGCCACGCTGTCCGTCCGGGTCCTGGAAGAACTGGAGGAAGGCGGCCGAGTTGATGCCCGGGATCGGCACATAGGTGCCGATGCGATAGACGAGAAGCGCGCCAAGCGTGAACAGCAGACGCTTGTGGAGTTCGGTCGCCTTCGCGAACGAGCCCATGTTCATATTGGCGGCGAGTTGTTCGGCGGCCGAAGCCATGTGTCGTTACCCCGACTTGTCAGTACGCGGCGTCCGATCCGCTTTCGAATCCGACGCCTTCGTCCAGATAGGCGAAGGGCGGCCCCTTAGCGAGACCGCCCCACACGCTTTATTGGATTAAGCCTTGGCGGCCGTGCGGGTCGTGCGAGCCGAGATCTTGTTGGCGTCGCCACGCGGAGCCTTCGGCGCCGGGACCTTGCCCTTGGCCAGGTTGCGCTTCTCGACGCGAGCCGCAGCCTTGGCTTCGGCAGCGATACGCTCCTGAACGACCGAACCGCCTGCGGCCTCGATCGCCTTCACCGCGCCGGCCGAGGCCGACCAGACGATCAGATTCACAGCGGACTTCAGTTCGCCGGTGCCCAGGAGGCGAACGCCGTCCTTGACGCGGCGGATCACGCCGGCGGCGACCAGGGCGTCGCCCTTGATCTCACCCTTGATGTCCAGCTTGCCGCCATCGATGGCGTCCTGCAGGCGCCACAGGTTCACTTCGGCCAGCTTCAACGCGTTCGGATTGTTGAAGCCACGCTTTGGCATACGCATGTACAGCGGCATCTGGCCGCCTTCGAAGCCGCCGATGGCCACGCCCGAACGGGACTTCTGGCCCTTGACGCCGCGACCGGCGGTCTTGCCCTTGCCCGAACCCGGGCCGCGGCCGACGCGCATACGCTTTTTGTGGGCGCCTTCGTTGTCGCGAATTTCGTTCAGTTTCATGTGCCTGATCCTTTCGGGTGCTAGCGCCCGGGCCACCTCAAAGAGACGGGACCGGACTCGGCTGTGTGTTCGTTGGTGCTAGTGAAAAGTGCCAGTGAGCAAGATCAACAGCATGACCGGGCTCACTAGCACTTGCACTCTTCACTTATCAACGGCCGGAGCCCCGGCCGCGGCGCTTACTTTTCGACGATCTCGGTCAGGTGGGCGACCTTGGCGATCATACCGCGAACCGAGGGGGTGTCTTCCAGCGTGGACTCACGGCCCATGCGGTTCAGGCCCAGGCCCACCAGGGTGGCGCGCTGGTCGTTCTTGCGGCGGATCGGCGAACCGGTCTGCTTGATGGTGACAGTAGCCATACTCAGGACTCCACGGCTTCGGCGGCTTCGACCGGTGCCGAAGCGCCGTCGTTGCGACGGCCCATCAGGTCAGAGACCTTCTTGCCGCGCTTCGAAGCGACCTGGCGAGGCGAGGACTGGACTTTCAGCGCCTCGAACGTCGCACGGATCATGTTGTAGGGGTTCGACGAGCCCGTGGACTTGGCGACCACATCGGCGACGCCGAGGGTTTCCAGGACCGCACGCATCGGACCGCCCGCGATGACGCCGGTTCCCGGAGGGGCGGCGCGCATCATGATCTTGCCGGCGCCCCAACGGCCGTTGCCGTCGTGATGCAGGGTGCGGTTCTCGCGCAGGGGAACGCGGATCATCGTCTTCTTGGCTTCTTCGGTCGCCTTGCGGATGGCTTCCGGCACTTCGCGCGCCTTGCCGTGACCGAAGCCCACGCGACCCTTGCCGTCACCGACGACCATCAGGGCTGCGAAGGAGAAGCGACGGCCGCCTTTGACGGTGGCCGCGACGCGGTTGATGTGGACCAGCTTTTCGACGATGTCCGAATCCGGGCCATCGGCGACGGGGCCGTTGCGGTTGTCGCGACGATTGCGGTCGTTGCCGCCGCCGCCACGTTGAGGTGCTTGCGCCATCTGTGCGGTCCTTAGAAGTTCAGGCCGGCTTCACGCGCGGCATCCGCCAGCGCCTTCACCCGTCCGTGATAGATGTAGCCGCCGCGGTCGAAGACCACATCGGTGACGCCCTTCTCGATGGCGCGCTGGGCGACCAGCTTGCCGATCGCGGCAGCGGCCTCGACGTTGGAGCCCTTGGACGTCCCGGCCTTGTCGCCTTCCAGCGACGAGGCGGAAGCCACGGTGATCCCCTTGAGATCGTCGATGATCTGGGCCGAGATGTTCTTGTCCGAACGGTGCACGGACAGGCGCAGGCGACCATTGCCCATCGCCTTGAGGCGACGGCGGTTGCGCTCGGTGCGGCGGACGGCTTTTTGCTTGAGAGTCGTTGCCATGACTTACTTCTTCTTGCCTTCCTTGCGGCGCACCTTCTCGCCGGCATAACGGACACCCTTGCCCTTGTAGGGCTCCGGCGGACGCAGCTTGCGAATGTTGGCGGCCAGTTCGCCGACGACTTGCTTGTCCGGGCCCGAGATCTTGATCTCGGTCTGCTTCGGCACCGCGAAGGTCACGCCGGCCGGAGCCTTGACGTCCACTTCATGCGAGAAGCCGAGTTGCAGCGACAGGTCGTTGCCCTTCATGGCGGCGCGGTAACCGACGCCGACCAGCTCGAGCGTGCGCTCGAAGCCTTCGGTGACGCCGACGACCATGTTGTCCAGCAGCGTGCGCGACAGACCCCACATCGCGCGAGCGCGCTGGGTGTCGGCGCGGATCGCCAGGTTGAGTTCGCCGTTTTCCTGGGTGACTTCGACTTCGTCAGCGACAGACCACGAACGCTCGGCCTTGGGGCCTTTCACGGTCACGGTCTGGCCGTCGATGGTGACGGTCACGCCTTTCGGCAGGGTGATGGGACGTTTTCCGATACGGGACATCTTAGTAGACCCTGCAGAGGACTTCGCCGCCGACGTTGGCGTCGCGAGCAGCAGCGTCGGACATGACGCCCTTCGAAGTCGAAAGGATCGAGATGCCCAGACCGTTCTTGACCGGCTTCAGGTCGGTGATCGCCGAATAGACGCGGCGGCCCGGCTTGGACACGCGAGCGATTTCAGCGATGACCGGCTGGCCGTCGAAGTATTTGAGCTCGATCTCGAACTGCGGGAACTCACCGGGGTTCTGAACCAGCGAATAGCCGCGGATGTAGCCCTCGTCCTGCAGCACGTCGAGGACGCGCTGGCGCAGACGGGAAGCCGGGGTGAGCACTTTCGAACGCTTGCGCATGGCCGCGTTCTTCATGCGAGCGATCATGTCGCTCAGGGGATCGTTGATCATCATGTCTGTCGCTCCCCTTACCAGCTGGACTTCGTCAGGCCCGGGATCTGTCCCAGGTTGCCGAGTTCGCGCAGCGCGATCCGGCTCATCTTGAGCTTGCGATAGAAGGCCCGCGGACGGCCCGTCACTTCGCAGCGGTTGCGGATCCGGACGGCGGCCGAGTTACGCGGCAGCTCGGCCAGCTTCAGGCGGGCGTCGAAACGCTCTTCCAGAGGCAGGCTCTCGTCGTTGGCGGTCGCCTTGAGGGCGGCCCGCTTCGCGGCATACTTCGCAACAAGGGCTTTCACCATCTCGTTACGGTTTACGGCGCTTTTCTTTGCCATTTTGCTTTTCCCTTCCCGCTCAGTTCTTCACGAACGGGAACTTGAACTCGGTCAGAAGCGCGCGCGCCTCGTCATCGGTCCTGGCCGTGGTGCAGACGATGATGTCCATGCCCCACATCTGATCGATCTGGTCGTAGTTGATCTCCGGGAACACGATGTGCTCCTTGAGGCCCATGGCGTAGTTGCCGCGACCATCGAACGACGTCGGCTTGAGGCCCCGGAAGTCCTTCACGCGCGGCAGGGCGATCGTGATCAGACGGTCCAGGAACTCGTACATCTGGTCGCCGCGCAGGGTGACCTTGCCGCCGATGACCATGCCTTCGCGCAGCTTGAAGCCGGCGATGGAGTTGCGAGCCTTGGTGGCCACAGCCTTCTGGCCGGCGATCGCGGTCAGATCCTTGAGGGCCGCGTTGGCCTTCTTGGAGTCGGCGACAGCTTCACCGATGCCCATGTTCAGGACGATCTTGTCCAGACGCGGCATCTGCATCGGGTTGGTGTAACCGAACTTCTCGGTCATCACGCCCTTGATGCGGGTGTTGAACTCGTCCTTCAGACGAGGGGTATATTTGGTATCGGCCATCAGATGACGTCTCCCGTCGTCTTGGCGAAGCGAACCTTTTTGTCGCCTTCCATGCGGAAGCCGACACGGCTCGCCTTGCCGTTGGCGTCGGCGATCGCGACGTTCGACAGGTGAAGCGTGGCTTCCTTGTTCTTGATGCCGCCCTGGGGGTCGCCCTGGGTCGGACGCGTGTGGCGCTGGACCATGTTCACGCCCTGGACCAGGACGCGGTTCTCGGTCGGCAGCACCCTGGTGACTTCACCGGTGCGGCCCTTGTCCTTGCCGGCGAGGACGACGACACGGTCGCCCTTTTTGATCTTGGCGGCCATGGCTACAGGACCTCCGGGGCCAGCGAGATGATCTTCATGTGGTTCTTGGCGCGCAGTTCGCGAGGAACCGGGCCGAAAATCCGCGTGCCGACCGGCTCGTTCTGCTTGTTGACGATGACAGCGGCCGACTTGTCGAAACGAATGACCGAACCGTCCTTGCGCTGGATGTCCTTGGCGGTGCGCACGACGATGGCGCGAACCACTTCACCCTTTTTGACGCGGCCACGAGGAATCGCTTCCTTGACCGAGGCGACGATAGTGTCGCCCACCGAGGCGTAGCGACGCTTAGCGCCGCCGAGCACCTTGATGCACATGACCCGGCGAGCACCCGAATTATCGGCTACCTCCAGGTTAGTTTGCATCTGGATCATAGTGTCAGATCCCTCTGATTACGACGCCGAGGCCGGGGTGTCCTTCGAGAGGACCTCCCAACGCTTCAGCTTGGACTTCGGGGCGCACTCGACGATGCGGGCGATGTCGCCTTCTTTGAAAGCGTTCGCTTCGTCGTGGGCGTGGTACTTCTTGGAGAGGCGCACGATCTTTTTCATGACCGGGTGCAGCAGTGTGCGTTGGACGACGACGACGACAGTCTTGTCGCCCTTGTCGGACACGACCACGCCTTCGAGAATTCGCTTGGGCATAGTGGTTTCCTTACGAGGCCGACCGCTTCTCACGCAGAAGCGTCGAGATGCGGGCGATGTCTTTGCGAACTTCACCAACGCGGTGAGTTTTTTCCATCTGGCCGGTAGCGGCCTGGAAACGCAGGTTGAATTGCTCTTTCTTCAGCGAGAGCAGCTGGTCGCCCAGCTGGTCCGGCGTCTGCGAGCGCAGATCGGCGATCTTGGTCATCAGGCGACGTGCTCCACGTGCGCGATACCGGCGTCCAGGCGGGTAACCACCTTGGTGCGGACCGGCAGCTTGGCGGCACCCAGACGCAGGGCTTCGCGAGCCACGTCGTCGGCGACGCCGTCGATTTCAAAGAGGATCCGGCCCGGGTGGCAGCGCGCCGCCCAGTGGTCCACGGCGCCCTTGCCCTTGCCCATGCGGACTTCGGCAGGCTTGCCCGAGACGGGAACGTCCGGGAAGACGCGGATCCAGACGCGACCCTGACGCTTCATCTGACGGGTGATCGCGCGGCGGGCCGCCTCGATCTGACGCGCAGTGATCCGTTCCGGCTCGAGGGTCTTCAGGCCATACGAACCGAAGTTCAGCGAGAAGCCACCCTTGGCAGCGCCGTGGATACGGCCCTTGAAGGCCTTCCGGTACTTGGTTTTCTTAGGCTGCAGCATGTTCCCTAGCCCTCACGGCCACGGCGGGGACCACGGTCACCGCGCGGGCCACCACGTTCGCGGCCTTCGTTGGACGACGGACCGGCAGCTTCCAGAGCCCAGCGCTTGTCCTGGGCCATCGGGTCGTGCTCGAGCACTTCGCCTTTGAACACCCAGACCTTCACGCCGATGATGCCGTAGGTCGTCTTGGCCTGAATGAAGCCGTAGTCGATGTCGGCGCGCAGGGTGTGCAGCGGCACACGGCCTTCGCGATACCACTCCATCCGCGCGATTTCCGCGCCGCCGAGGCGGCCCGACACGTTGATGCGAACGCCTTTGGCGCCCAGGCGCATGGCCGACTGCATCGAACGCTTCATGGCGCGACGGAAGGCGATCCGGCGTTCCAGCTGCTGCGCGATGTTCTCGGCGATCAGCTGGGCGTCAGTTTCAGGCTTGCGGACCTCGACGATGTTCAGATGAACTTCGCCTTCGGTGCGGGCCGAGATGTCCTTGCGGAGCTTCTCGATGTCAGCGCCCTTCTTGCCGATCACGACACCCGGACGGGCGGCGTAGATCGTCACGCGGCACTTCTTGTGCGGACGCTCGATGATGATGCGCGAAACGCCGGCAGCGTTCAGGCGCTCCTTGAGCCACGTGCGCAGCGCCAGGTCCTGGTGCAGCAGACGGGCGTAGGTCGGGCCGTCGGCGAACCAGCGGCTGTCCCACGTACGGTTCACGCCGAGGCGGAAACCGATCGGATTGATTTTCTGACCCATATCAGGCGGCCTCGCCGGCTTCACGGACCACGATGGTGATCTCGCTGAACGGTTTCAGGATACGCGACGAGCGACCACGAGCGCGGCTCGCGAAACGCTTCATCACCAGGTTCTTGCCCACGAAGGCCTCGGACACGATCAGGTTGTCGATGTCGAGGTTGTGGTTGTTCTCGGCGTTCGAAACGGCCGAATACAGAACCTTGCGGACGTCGTCCGAGATGCGCTTGCGGCTGAACTCGAGTTCGTTCAGCGCCTTTTGCACCGGCAGACCACGGATCGACTGGGCGACCAGGTTCAGCTTCTGAGGGCTGATCCGGACGTTCACCAGCTTGGCGCGGGCTTCGGTCAGACCGACGCGACGGGGATTGTTGGTCTTTGGCATCTTACTTCCGCTTCGCTTTCTTGTCCGCGGCGTGGCCGGGGAACGAACGGGTGGGCGAGAACTCGCCCAACTTCATGCCGACCATGTCCTCGTTCACGTGCACAGGGACGTGCTTGTGACCGTTGTGGACGCCGAACGTCAGGCCCACGAACTGCGGCAGGATGGTGGAGCGGCGCGACCAGGTCTTGATCACGTCCTTGCGGCCCGACGTCGAAACGGCGTCGGCCTTCTTGAGCAGATACCCGTCGACGAACGGGCCTTTCCAGGAGGAACGAGCCATCTTTAGCGAGCCTTCTTAACGTGGCGGGTACGGATGATGAACTTGTCCGTCGCCTTGTTCTTGCGGGTGCGGGTGCCCTTGGTGTCCTTGCCCCACGGCGTAACCGGGGTGCGACCGCCAGAGGTCCGGCCTTCACCACCACCGTGCGGGTGATCGATCGGGTTCATGGCGACGCCGCGAACGTGCGGACGGAAGCCCATGTGACGAACGCGACCGGCCTTGCCGAGGTTCTGGTTCATGTGGTCGGCGTTCGAAACGGCGCCCACCGTGGCCATGCAGCCGTCCAGAACCATGCGCAGTTCGCCGGAGCCGAGGCGGATCTGGGCGTAACCCTGATCGCGTCCCACCAGTTGGGCATAGGCACCGGCCGAACGGGCCAGCTGGGCGCCCTTGCCCGGCTTCATCTCCACGCAGTGGATGATGGTGCCGACGGGGATGGAGCGAAGCGGCATGGCGTTGCCAGGCTTAACGTCCGTCTTTTCACCGGCCACAATCGTGTCACCCGCCTTCAGGCGTTGCGGCGCGATGATGTAGGCCTTTTCGCCGTCCTCATAGGTGATGAGGGCGATGAAGGCGGTACGGTTGGGGTCGTACTCCAGCCGCTCGACGGTCGCCGTCTGGAACCTGCGGCGCTTGAAGTCGATCTTGCGATACAGGCGCTTGGCGCCGCCGCCGCGGAAGCGAACGGCGATGCGACCGCCCTGACCACGTCCGCCCGACTTGGTCAGGCCTTCGGTCAGCGACTTTTCCGGACGGCCCTTGAAGAGCTCCGAACGGTCGATCAGCACCAGGGCGCGACGGCCCGGCGAAGTCGGATTGTATGTTTTCAAGGCCATCTGATCAGAGCCCCGTCGTGACGTCGATCGACTGGCCGTCGGCCAGCGTCACGATCGCTTTTTTGATGTCGACCCGACGGCCCATGATGCCGCGGAAGCGCTTGGTCTTGCCCTTTTGGACGAGGGTGTTGACCTTCAGGACGTTGACCTTGAACAGGCTTTCGACCGCAGCGGCGATCTCGTCCTTGGTCGAGGTTCCGGCAACGCGGAACACGACCTTGTTTTGCTCCGACAGGATCGTCGCCTTCTCGGTGATGATCGGCGACAGGATGGTGTCGTAGTGTTTGGCGGTGGGTTGGGCAGCCATTACGCGGCGTCCTTCTCGGCTTGCTCGCGACGCGACGGCTTCATGTCGGCGTAGCGGGCTTCGATGGCTTCGACGGCGGCCTTCGAGAGCACCAGCTTGTCGGCGCGCAGGATGTCATAGACGTTCAGGCCGGCATTCGGCAGCACGTGGATCTGCGGGATGTTCCGCGAGGCCAGCGCGAAGTTCGCGTCGACTTCCGGACCGGCGATGATCAGCGTGCGGGTCCAGCCCAGCTTGCCGAAGGTCTCGCGCAGGGCGGAGGTCTTGGCGTCCTTGACCGTCAGGGCGTCGACGACGACGAGATCGCCGGACTTCGCCTTGGAGGACAGGGCGTGACGCAGGGCCAGGGCACGAACCTTCTTGGGAAGGTCGAAGCCGTGATCGCGAACGATCGGGCCGAAGGCGCGCGAACCGCCGACGAACTGCGGTGCACGACGCGAACCGTGACGAGCGCCGCCGGTGCCCTTCTGCTTGTACATCTTCTTGCCCGTACGAGAGTTCTCGTTGCGGGTTTGAACCTTGTGTGTGCCGGCGCGGCGTTTGGCCAGCTGCCAGTTGACGTAGCGGGCCAGAAGGTCGCCGCGAATGTCGGTGATGCCGAAAACGGCGTCCGACAGTTCAACGTCGCCCGAGGCCTTGCCGTCGAGTTTGATGACCGAGAGTTTCATTACGCTTCACCGCCTTCGACGGTTTCGACCGCAACCGGCTCTTCAGCAGGCGTTTCGGCCGGAGCGGCTGCAGCGCCGCCCTTGGTCTTGAACGAGCCGGGGAACGGCAGGTCAGCATGCGTCTTCTTGTGCGCGTCGCGGACCTTGACCCACGATCCTTCGTGGCCGGGGACAGCGCCCTTGACCAGGATCAGGCCGCGCTCGGCGTCGACACGGACGATGGTCAGGTTCTGGGTGGTGATCGTCTCGTTACCGAGCTGACCCGCCATCTTCTTGCCCTTGAAGGTCTTGCCCGGGTCCTGGCGTTGGCCGGTGGAACCCAGCGACCGGTGCGACACGGACACACCGTGCGACGCCCGCAGACCGCTGAAGTTCCAGCGCTTCATACCGCCCTGGAAGCCCTTGCCGATGGTCTCACCCTGGATGTCGACCTTCTGACCGACGACGAAGTGGTCCGCCGTGAGGGTCGCTCCGACGTCGATCATGGCGTCGTCCGACACGCGGAACTCCATGACGACGTGCTTGGGCTCGACTTCCGCCGTGGCGAAGGTCGTGCGTTGAGCCTTGTTCGTATTTTTTGCCTTCTTGGCCCCGGCACCCAGCTGCAGGGCGACGTAGCCGTCCCGCTCCTGAGTGCGTTGGCCGACGACCTGACAGTCGTCGAGCTGAAGCACAGTGACCGGAACGTGCGCGCCGTCTTCGGCGAACACGCGGGTCATGCCCAGCTTCTTGGCGATCACGCCCGTGCGCATATCGGATCCCGCCTTTGTTTCTTTAAATCTTGATCTCGACGTCCACGCCGGCGGACAGGTCGAGCTTCATCAGCGCGTCCACAGTCTGCGGGGTGGGGTCGACGATATCGAGGACACGCTTGTGCGTGCGGATTTCAAACTGCTCGCGCGACTTCTTGTCGACGTGCGGCGAGCGGTTCACGGTGAACTTTTCGATCAGGGTCGGCAGCGGGATCGGACCACGTACAGTGGCGCCCGTGCGCTTGGCCGTATTCACGATTTCGCGCGTCGAAAAGTCGAGGACGCGGTGATCGAAGGCCTTGAGCCTGATGCGGATGCTTTGATCCATATCGGTCGTATTTCCCAAGCAGGCGAACCTGCGTCCCTGTGAACCATTTCAAAGACCGGAGGCCTTCAGGCACGAATGCCTTCAGAGTACGCACGTCCGCAAAAACGATCGGCCCACGCAGTCGCCCGCGAGAGCCGTTGAAGTCCCAGGTCGCTGCAAAGAACAGGTCCGAGGTCGTTCCTGCGGACCGCGTCTGCAGATTGCTCTGCACAGCCGGTCCAACAAGAGTTGGCGCTTATGACGATTGATTCCGTTTTGGTCAAGCGGCTCGGGGGTCCGAGGGCCACTTTCTCTCGCCCAAGGGGCGATCCGGCTGCGCACGCCCCGGTGCCCTGCTCCGGCCAGGTTCGAGTCCTGAGGTGGGCAGGACATGGAATGACGGCCCGGGGGGTTCCACACACCCGGGCCGTCTCCTTTCAGCAAACTGGGTTCAGGAGCCTCAGTTGCCGATGCGCACCCGGCCTCCGCCCCTGACGGATTGGGAGACCGAGCCGGTGACCCGACCCACGCGGACGTCGCCGCTGCCCAACAGGCTGGCGTCCAGGCTGGCAACCGTGCCTGTGACCGTGATGTTGCCCGAGCCAGCGATGGAAGCGTCCATCGCGCCAGCATCGCCCGTGATGGTGATGTCGCCCGAGCCGACAATGGAGCCATCCACCGACGAGGGCCTGCCGCCGTTGATCCGGATGTCGCCCGAGCCGGCGATGGCCGCATCGACGTCGCCTGTGGCCCCGGCGACGGTGATCGTGCCCGAGCCGCCGATGGAGGCGTCGAGCGAGCCGGTCGCGCCGGCGGTGATGTTGCCCGACCCGCCGATGGAGGCTTCCAGGCTGCTCGAGGTCCCGGCTCGGATACTGCCCGAGCCGCCGATCGACAGGTCGGCCGAGCCTGCGGTGTTGGCCACGGTCCAGTCGCCGCAGCCGCCGCTGCCCAGTTCGATCGAGGTCGCGCCACGGCCGATGGAGCCGAACACGGCGGAGTCTTCGACCGAGATATCCACCGCCGGCGGCGAGCGGACGACGATCAGCGGGGCGGCGGACAGGTTGACCCGGCCATGCTCGCGCACCTCCACGGACGCGCCCTCCCCCGGCTGACGGGCGTTCGCCGGACCGCTCTCGCAGCGGCGGAAGGCGCGACGGCCGAGGTTGCCGTTGATGCGGACCTCGTCGCCGGAGCGGGTCACGGTCGGCAGGGGCAGGCCGCCCGAGCCCGGCTCGATCTCGACGGCGACGTCGGTGCGGTTCTCGACGATGACCACGACGCGGGCGGCGGCGTAGCGAATGCGGACTTCGCTGTCAGCCTGGGCCGAGGCGGGGGCTGCAGCGCCGAGCACGGCCAGCACGGCGACGGATGCGGCGGCGGTGACAGCGAATTTGCGAACGGGGGCTTTCATGGCGTGGGTTCTTCTCCTGAAGTTGAGACGAACCTGACCCCGCGATGAACGGAAGTCAGTTTAACTCGACGTCATGACCTCGAATTCACCTGCAGCCCCTGCGAAACCCCCGCTGTCAGGCGACAGCGCCACCAATGTGAACTCGCGGTAAGGCGGCGGTTCAGGTCTGCAACGCCCCTGCCCCGTCGGCGGCGCCGATCTCCGGGGTGAAATCGCGCTCGAAATGCTCGATCCGGCTCTTCAATCCGCCGACGCGGCGCAGGGCCAGGGACGCGGCCCAGCGCGCGGCCAGTTCGGGTGTCGACATGCTGTCGGTGAAGCGCGGACGCCCTCCCCGGCTGCGGATCACGGCATTGGTGTAGATGGCGCCGTTGCGGAACCGCGTGGGCCAGGTCTGGAAGTCCATCGACAGCGAGACGCAGAACCGGTCGAGGTTCTCGACCCGGTGCGGCGCATAGAGCGGCCAGGTCAGGGCCTCGCCCGGTTCCAGATCCATGACCTGGGCGTCGGCCTCGAAGGCGCGGGTATAGGGCAGTTCCTCGGTCGTCTGGCGGGCCACGACCTGCTCCATCGCCGTCTCGGGCAGATGCTCTTCGTCGCCAGGATAGATAAAGAGGCGTTTGCGGCCCCGCAGGTGGAACAGGATCACCCCGGCGGCGTCGAAATGGTACGGCACCCTGGCGACCGGCGAGGAGATGATCAGCTGGCCGGCGTTGGTCACGGCCTTCATGCCGGGATAGGTGGACTGGATCGTCCGGAACTCGCCCATGGCGGCATTCCACAGGTCGGGACAGCCGGCCTCGGCCTGACGCAGATTGACCCACAGCCGGCCGGCCTGGATGGCGGCCAGCAGTTGGTCACCCGACAGCCCGCCGCGCGCGCCGGTACGCAGCGAGACCTGACCCTCGTCGTCGTAGTCATACAGGTTGATGTCGAAGAGCTCCGCCGGATAGCGGTGCAGGATTTCCGCCAGGGCTTCGTCGGTGGCGAAGCCCTGCTCGACCAGGGCGTGCGGGTGCTTTTTGGCCTGGTCGATCGGGCCGGGATAACGGGTGCGGCGGGAGGCGTTCGTCTGGGTCATGCTCATCTCGATCAGGCGGCCGGGCGGGCGCCGCTCACCTTCTTCATGGCCGCGCCGGCGGCGGCGACGGCGCCCATCAGCCGGTTGGCGGGGCTGGTCTCGCAGGCCTCGATTGCGGCCCAGCGACGCCGCACGCTGGTGCGCAGCCGCTCGCCCTTGCCGCCTGCGGCGGTGTTCAACAGACCCACGGCCGCGTCCGACAGCATCGACCCGACACCCGGCTTGAGGATCACGGCCTCGCGCACCGTCTGGGTCGCGTTGCAGAAATATTTCTTGTAGCCCTCGCCGCCGAAACCGAAATCGAAGACCCGGAAGCCCGCCTCGCAGCCCAGCTGCATCGTGTCTATCGTCAGGAGGATGCCGGGCGAACAGCGCGCCAGGGTCGGCTCATAGGCCGGGAACCAGAAATGGTAGCGGTCGCCGGCGTGCAGCGAATATTCGATCGCCGTCAGCCTGTCCCCGGCCCAGAGCGCCGCCATCGAGGCACCGAAATCCTCGTGCTCCGAGGCCATCAGGGCGTGCAGCAGATCACGCGTCCAGCCGCAGGCGAAGATGTCGTGGCGACCGGTGCGCGCATACTGGGCACGCTTCAGCCCGATCAGATGGTCGAGCAGTTCGGGATCCCTGAGGCCGCGCTCGACCCGGATCGGGCCCAGTTCGGCCTCGAGGCTGCGGCGCGCCCGCTCCTTGTCCTTGAAATACTTGCCCCAGGTCTGGCGACGCCCGGCGTACCAGGCGTCGAAGCCCTCTTCGGGCGTGACGGTCATCAGGGTCTCGCGCAACTCGCCCGCGCCCGACGGCCCGACCCAGGCGGAGACGTTCAGCCGGGGCGCATTCAACAGGGCCGCGACGGTCGCCAGCGACGGCGCCTCGCCCGGCATGGCGATGACGCCGTGATAGTCGTTCATCGGCGCGCCGAGCGGCTGGATCGCCGATCCGCGACGCTGGTGCGGAAAATAGCCGATCGTGCGTCCGCCACGGCTGAAGATCGCCACGGCGGCGTCCGGACTGATGCGGGCGGCGATCTCGGTGAACTCCCAGCGGAAGTAGGGGCTGGCCAGATCGGGATTGGCCTCGACCATGGCGCGCCACAGCACCCGGTCCGCGACCGTCAGCCGATCCGCCTTGACGATCTCGATCTTTAGCGTTCGGGGCATGCAAGTCTCCGACCCGTGCCTCCAAGCAAGGCGCGTTCCGCCTTGAGGACTAGCGCACGGGCCGTTTCGGGACGGTGTAATGGCGTGGTGAACGAAAGGTTTGGGACCCCGCGGCGGGGCTGGAGCGTTGGGTCCGCGACAGGAGCCTGACCATGATCGACCCCGACCCCGCCCGCGCCCCGCGCCAGACCGAGAACGAGAACCAGCGCCCCGCCGGTGACGGCCAGCCTCCGCGACCCGCGACCGAGCCGGTCGGGTCGAAGGGATCGAGCAACTCCGGGGAGACGGCGACCGATCCGGCGACGGGGACGCCGAACGGGTAGCCCTTCCTTTCGTCATTGCCCGGCTTGACCGGGCAACCCTTCGTCATCCTCCGGTCGATCGAAGATCGGACCGGGGGAGGCGCCGAAGGCGATCTGTGCAGGCAGGATGTCGGAGGCAGGCGGGCGCGCGACAGCTTCGCGCTCACGCGCGCCGCTGGGTCCCCCGGTCTCGCTACGCTCCCCGGAGGATGACGAAGGCAGAGAGGCATCGTCTTCGCATGACTTCACGCGCACCAGTTCGCCATTCCGGGTGATGCGGAAGCCGCGCACCGGCCCCTGCTGTTCCAGAGTCTCCGTGAATTCAGAGTCCAGATAGTCCCTAGAGTCCTGTTCGGCCTCTTCGGCCTCTTCGGCCTCGATGTCACGGGCGCGTTGGCGGATCTGGTATTTGCGGACCTCTTCCTCCTCGGCCCAGCGGCGCAGTTCGGCCTCGCGGACCTCGATGATCTCGGCGACCTTGTGCCAGCGCAGGAATTCGGCGGAATCCCCGCGGAGGACCGCGCGCGTCATCCGGGCCTCGGCGACGCCCGACAGGTCGCCCCACTCGATCCTGTCGAGATCGCCGCCGATGCTTTCCTCGAGCATGCGGCCCTCGTCCCAGGGATCGAGCGACTGAGGCGGGATCCAGGGCTGGTCCGAGCGTCGCCAGCCCTCGCGAGCCGCCCGGTTGCGCAAGGCCGACAGGCTCACACCGTGCCGCCGGCAGCAGTCGGGCCCCGACAGACCGGCGAGATAGTCGGCCTTTGCAGCCGCCCACACCTCATCGGGGGCGACCTGTCGGCCGCTGTTTGTCACCTGATCATCCATGTCCGTGCCTCCGCCAAAGGACCGGACAGTGTGAGGGCGTTTCAGGGGGTGATGGGTATAAGGGCTTTAAATAGAGTCGGGCATTGATTGTATTGGGGAATTGGGACGATCCGTTGATGGGTGTGGCAGGTTCCCTTCTCCCCTTGCGGGAGAAGGTGGCAGCCCTCCGACTTGATCGGGGGGCTGACGGATGAGGGGTCGTACAGAGGCCGGAATGGGCCTGAGCAGCGCTGACATCTGACGTCAGCGTGACCCCTCATCCGACCTCGCTTCGCTCGGCCACCTTCTCCCGCAAGGGGAGAAGGGTAAAGAAAAAGGCCCCCCGGTTCGCACCGGAGGGCCTCTTTAACTCAGTCCGCGCTCAAGCAGCGAACGACCGCGTCGTTCGCGTCAGCGCAACAAGAAAGTCCTACTCGAGGATTTTGGCGACGACGCCGGCGCCGACGGTGCGGCCGCCTTCACGGATGGCGAAGCGCAGGCCCTGGTCCATGGCGATCGGGGTGATCAGTTCGACGTTCAGCTCGGCGTTGTCGCCGGGCATGATCATCTCGACGCCTTCCTTCAGCTGAACGATGCCGGTCACGTCCGTGGTGCGGAAGTAGAACTGCGGGCGGTAGTTGGTGAAGAACGGCGTGTGACGGCCGCCCTCTTCCTTGTTCAGGATGTAGGCTTCGGCGACGAACCTGGTGTGGGGCGTAATGGAGCCCGGCTTGCACAGGACCTGGCCGCGCTCGACGTCTTCACGCTTGGTGCCGCGCAACAGCACGCCGACATTGTCGCCCGCCTGACCCTGGTCCAGAAGCTTGCGGAACATTTCCACGCCCGTGCAGGTCGTCTTCTGGACCGGGCGGATGCCGACGATCTCGACTTCCTCACCGACCTTGACGATGCCCTTTTCGATCCGGCCGGTCACCACGGTGCCGCGGCCCGAGATCGAGAAGACGTCTTCCACCGGCATCAGGAACGGCAGGTCCAGGGGACGGGCCGGCTGCGGGATGTAGTCGTCGACGGTCTGCATCAGGGCCAGAACCTGGTTCTCGCCGATCTCCGGGTTCACGCCGTCGGTCGCGGCCTTGGCCGAACCCATGGTGATCGGAATATCGTCGCCCGGGAACTGGTAGGACGAAAGCAGCTCGCGCACCTCCATCTCGACCAGCTCGAGCAGCTCGGCGTCGTCGACCAGGTCGACCTTGTTCATGAACACGACCAGGGCCGGCACGCCGACCTGACGGGCCAGCAGGATGTGCTCGCGGGTCTGGGGCATCGGGCCGTCGGCGGCCGACACGACCAGGATCGCGCCGTCCATCTGGGCGGCACCGGTGATCATGTTCTTCACATAGTCGGCGTGGCCGGGGCAGTCGACGTGGGCATAGTGACGGTTGGCCGTCTCATACTCGACGTGAGCCGTGTTGATCGTGATGCCGCGGGCCTTTTCTTCAGGAGCCGCGTCGATGTCGGCGTAGTTCATCGCCTTGCCGCCGCTGGCCTTGGCCAGGGCCATCGTGATCGCCGCCGTCAGCGTCGTCTTGCCGTGGTCCACGTGACCGATCGTGCCGATGTTGCAATGCGGCTTGTTACGTTCGAACTTTTCCTTGGCCATGGCCAAACTCCTGATGGCCCGGGTTGAGGGGCGCTGGGTGCTATCAAAAACCTGGAGCGGGTAGACGGAATCGAACCGACATATTCAGCTTGGAAGGCTGCTGTATTACCATTATACTATACCCGCACGGAAACTACGGCAGCCCTTTGTTTTCACAAAGAAACTTCCGCAGAAGATCCTCAACGAAAACCCTGCCGTCCGTATCGAAAGCGCGTGGTGGGGGAAGCAGGACTCGAACCTGCGAAGCTTACGCAGGGGATTTACAGTCCCCCCCCTTTGCCACTCGGGACATTCCCCCAGCGCGCTATATCGATCCGTCCGAACCGTCCCTGACCAATCTTTCGACCGGCGTCGGAACAAAAGGCTTCAAGGTCGGGACACGCCTGAGATAGAGGGAGCGCCAGACCCGAAAGCCCTAGGGCTCCAAATCGGAGGGCGTCTTATAGTGTCGAGAAATCCAGAACGCAACGACCGGAAATCGGGTCAAAAACCGACCGGCAAACCGGCCTTCAAAGGCCGATCCGGCGACGCTTCGCCAGATTCCAAGGCTTCATCCAGGGGCGGTCCTGACCGGGGCGGCTGGAACCCCAACCCGCCGACCAAGGCGTTCAGCACGGCCGCTCCGCGCGCCGGACGGGGCAAGGTCGACGCCGACGGCTTCGTCTGGGGCCGACATCCCGTACTGGCGGCGCTGGCGAACCCGGCGCGCAAGGGAATGGGGCGTCTTCTGGCGACCGCCGATCGCGCCGCCGAACTGGAACGCGACGGCATCCCCAACGGTCACAAGGTCGAGGTGATCGACGGCCTGGCGCTGGAGCGGATGCTGCCCGCCGGGGCGGTGCACCAGGGCCTGGCCTTCAAGGTCCAGCCGCTGGAAGGCGTGGCGCTGGAGGATTTCGCCGACCCCGCCGGGGGAATCATCGTCATGCTGGACCAGCTGACCGATCCCCAGAACGTCGGCGCCATCTTCCGCTCGGCGCTCGCTTTCGGCGCCAGGGGAATCATCGTGCAGGACCGGCATTCACCGGTGCTGGCCGGGGCCCTGGCCAAGGCGTCGGCCGGGGCGACGGAACGTCTGCCCTGCGCACGGGTGACGAATCTGTCGCGAGCGCTCGAGACCCTGGCCGATCTCGGCTGGCGGGCGGTCGGGCTGGACGGCGCGTCGGAGGAACTGCTGGAGGACGCGCTGGATCACCGGCCCACCGTGCTTGTCATGGGATCCGAGGGTGACGGCATCCGACGGCTGGTGGCCGAACACTGCGACGTCCTGGCCAAAATCCCCATGCCGGGCGGATTCGAGAGCCTGAACGTCTCCAATGCGGCGGCCGTGGCTCTATATGAGGCGACGAAGAAGCAGCGGTTGCTTGATTAGACCTCGGTCCCTGCCCTAACAGCGCCTCATGGAATTCCTCAGCTCCCCCGAATTCGCCAGCCAGCTCTCCGCCCTCGGCAAGGTATTGGCCATCGATCTGGTCCTGGCCGGCGACAACGCCGTGGCCGTGGGCCTGGCCGCCGCCGCCCTGCCGCAGGAGCTGCGTCGCAAGGCCATCCTGATCGGTCTGGCCGCCGCCGTCGTGCTGCGGATCCTTTTCGCCCTGGTCACGGTGCAGCTTCTGGCCATCATCGGCCTGCTGATCGCGGGCGGGGTGCTGCTGCTGTGGGTGTGCTGGAAGATGTGGCGCGAGCTGCAGGAGGCCGCTACCCACGATCAGGCCGAAGCCCAGGCGGAGCTCGAGCTGGCCCTCGCCATCGAGCACGGCAAGGGGCCTTCGCCCGAGGAGATGGGGCTGAAGCGCAAGACCTTCGGCGCGGCCATGGTCCAGATCCTGATCGCCGACGTGACCATGTCGCTGGACAATGTGCTGGCCGTGGCCGGCGCGGCGCATGACCACCCGTGGATCATGGTGTTCGGTCTGGTTCTGTCGATCGGCCTCATGGGCGTCGCGGCAACCTATATCGCCAAGCTGCTGAGCCGTTATCGCTGGATCGGCTATGTCGGCCTGGTCATCGTGCTCTACGTCGCCATCCACATGATCTGGGACGGCTATCGTTCGACCGTGGTCCGGGCGCTGGCCGTCGAGCAGCACAACGCCTCGGCCCCGGCCTTCCTCGATGTCACCGCCAAGGAGGTGGAGAAGTCGTGCCGGCCGGAGAAGGGCGAGAAGCTGACGGTCTGTCTGGCACAGGCCGCCCTCGCCAAACCCTGATCCGACCTGATGGGGCGCGGCATCCGGCTTTCGGTCCCATTGGCAGCGGGCTAAGGTCTTCGGGCGCGGTCAGGTGGGACAGAGGTCCGCGTCGCCGCGCGGGGGAACCGGAATGAGCCTTCTTCTCGCCCTTGCCTTGATCAGCGCCCCCCTGTCGGCGGCTTCCACCACGGTCACGCCGCCACCGGCCGTCCAGGCCGGGCCGCGCACCGTCCTCGTCGGCGATCCGCTGCGCCGTCCGATCCTCGATGGGCTGCGGCCGGCGATCCAGCGCGATCTGGGGGGGCAACCCGTTCAGTTCATGGTCGATCGGCTGCGGGTGCAGGGCGACTGGGCCTTCTATGCCGGTTCGATTCAGCAGCCGAACGGTCGGCCGATCGACTTCAGCCAGACCCGTTACGCCAGCGCGATCGAAAACGGGGTCTTCGACGGACCCGGGACGTTCGCCCTGCTCCGCCGGAGCGCCGGCGCATGGCGCGTGGTGACCTTCGTCGTCGGCCCGACGGACGTGGCCTATCTGGGCTGGTCCGACGCCCACGGTGCGCCCAAGGCCCTGTTCGACTAGATCACGCGGCCCCGCCGAAGCGTTCGGACCACTCAGCGACCTGGACGTCCTCGATCTTCCTGAACAGGACCTCGGCCGATGCCACCTCCTGGCCGCGTGGCAGGCGGTCCAGCAGGGCGTCGCCCGCGCCCGGCCAGGACAGGTCTGTTTCTCCCACCGTGGCCGCGATCACCGGCGCGGTGAACGCCATGACCGGTGCCGCCAACCGCGCGAACAGGGCGACGAGGTTCAGCCCGGTGCGGACGCCGACGGCGGCGCGATCGACATCGGTCTTGAACGCGGTCCAGGGCGCGGCTTCCTGAAGGTATTCGTTGCCCAGCACCCAGACGGCGCGCAGGGCCTGGCAGGCCTTGCGGAACTCCATGGCCTCGAAGGCCGCAGTCGCCTCGGCGATGCCGGCGCGGATGTCGGCGTCGAGCTTCTGTTCCAGCGGGCCGGGTTCGCCGCCGTCCGGGACCACGCCGTCGAACTTCGATTCCGCGAACTTGACGATCCGGTTGACGAAATTGCCCAGCACGTCGGCCAGGTCCTTGTTCGTCGTCGACTGGAACTGCTCCCAGGTGAAGGCCGCGTCCGACCCTTCCGGCCCATAGGCGGTCAGATGCCAGCGCCAGTAGTCGGCGGGCAGGATTTCCAGCGCCTGGTCCATGAAGACGCCGCGCTTCTGCGACGTCGAGAACTTCCCGCCGTACCAGTTCAGCCAGTTGAAGGCCTTGAGCGTATCGACCGTCTTCCACGGCTCCCCGGAGCCCAGGATGGTCGCGGGGAAGCTGACGGTGTGGAAGGCGACGTTGTCCTTGCCCATGAACTGGACGTAGCGGACGTCGTCGGCTCCCTCGTCCAGCCGCCACCAGTCGCGCCAGGTCCGGCCATTGGCCTCGGCCCACTCCTCGGTCGCGCCGATGTATTCGATGGGGGCGTCGAACCAGACGTAGAAGACCTTGCCCTCCATGCCGGGACGCGAACCGCCGTCGGGACCGACCACCGGCACGCCCCACTTCAGGTCGCGGGTAATGCCCCGGTCGATCAGGCCCTCGTCGAGGTGTTTCAGGGCGATCGACCGGGCCAGGGTCTGCCAGTCGGTCTTCGATTCGATCCAGCCCCGGATGCGATCCTCGATCTTCGTCTGCAGCAGATAGAGGTGGCGGGTGTCGCGAACCTCAAGGTTGGTCGAGCCGGAGACCGACGAATACGGCGCGATCAGATCGGTCGGGTCCAGCAGGCGGCCGCAGTTGTCGCACTGGTCGCCGCGCGCGCCGACGTGGCCGCAGTGGGGGCAGGTCCCCTCGACGTAGCGGTCGGGCAGGAAGCGGGCGTCGTCGATCGAATAGATCATCCGGTCGACGCGTTCCTCGATCAGGCCGTTCTCCTCCAGCACCCTGGCGAAATGCTGGGTCAGGCGACGGTTGGGCTCGCGCGAGGAGCGGCCGAACCAGTCGTAGCTCAGCCCGAAGGCGGCACCGGCGGCCTTCTGGATCTCATGCTGTTCGTCGCAATAGGTCTGGACGTCCTGACCGGCGGCGGCGGCGGCCAGTTCGGCCGGGGTGCCGTGTTCGTCGGTGGCGCAGATGTAGAGGGTCTCGTGGCCCTGTGCCCGCTTGAAGCGGGCGAAGACGTCGGCCGGCAGCATCGAGCCCGCCAGATTCCCCAGGTGCTTGATGCCGTTGATATACGGCAGCGCCGAGGTGATCAGGATGCGGGACATAGGATTCCGGGAAGCCAGGAGCAGGTTTGGGGTGAAGAGTGCTAGTGCCAGTGAGCAAGGAGCGAAAGCTGCTCACCAGCACTTTTCACTAGCACCTTGCGGTCGCCGCCGCGCCACCCTCACAAACCGCCCCGTCAACAGGGCGGAAGACACAAGGCTGGCGATGATCACGGCCCAGACCAGGCCATTGACCCCGATCTCGTGCGCCAGGACCCAACCCAAAGGCATCATGACCCCGCCGTAGGCGGCGAAGTGGATGATCGTGGGCCACCAGACGTCGCCGGCCGCGCGGTTGGCCTGGGCCGCGACGACCTGGATGCCGTCCGCCACGAAGAACAGGGTCGCCAGAACCAGGGCGGGCGCGGCGATGGCCAGCAGCAGGGGATCGCGATTGTAGGCCCCGACCATCAGATGCGCGCCGGGCCAGACCAGCAGGGCGACGATCAGGGTCAGGCCGGTGACCACACCGATCCCGACCAGACCCGCCCGCAACGCGCCTTGGCTGTCCCCTGCCCCATAGGCGCGACCGACCAGCACGGCCGTCGCCGACGACAGGCCCATGGGGACCATGAAAACGATCGCCGACACGTTCAGCACCACCGCCCAGGCCGCCGTCTCGTTGGCGCCCAGCTGGCCGGCGATGAAGGTCATGGCGGCGAAGGCCGCGACCTCGATGAAATAGGACGAGCCGCCGCCATAACCGATGCGGCGCTGTTCGGCGGCGGCGACCGGATCGGGCCTCGGCCGGGTGAAGATCCCCAGCGCCCGCGCCTCCGGCAGGCGGACGATGTAGATCACCAGGAAGATCGCCAGCGCCGCCCGCGCCGCGAAGGTCGCCCAGCACGAGGCCTCGGCGCCATTGATGCCGAGGCCGAGCAGATCGGGCACCAGCAGCAGGTTGAGCGCCAGGTTGACGCCGTTGGCCACCCACATGGCGACCATGCCGGGCTTGGGTTTACCGAGCGCTTCGAGGAAGAACTGGGCTGCGACCGACACGAGGTAGGCAGGCATGGACAGGGCCAGCACGATCAGGGCGGGGCTCGCGCCCTCGGCCAGACCGGCTTCGAGGTTGAGCTGGCGCAGGAGCCAGGGGCCGACAAAGATCAGGGCGATACAGGCGGCGACGCCGAGCTGCAGCGCATAGACGAATCCGCGCCGGAGCACGGCCCCGACCTCGGCGCGGCGTCCCTCGCCCAGCATCCGGGCCGTCATGACCTGGACGCCGAACAGCAGGCCGACCGCCGTCACGACGATGATCGAATGCGGCGCCCAGGCAAGGGAATGAAAGGCCAGTTCGCGCGAGGCGTAGTTACCGACCACGATCGCGTCGGTCAGCCCCATGGTCATGATGCCGATCCGCGCCAGCACCACCGGCCAGGCCAGGGTCAGAAGCTCGCGGGTCGCGGCGCGGGTGGAGGGGGAGAAGATCATGGGAGGGCGCGGAGACCACGTCGAGGCACGAAGGTCAACACGGTCCTTCTCCCCTTGCGGGGGAAGGTGGCCGAGCGGAGCGAGGTCGGATGAGGGGTCACGCTGACGTCTGAAGTCCGCTCAATCAGCCCTCCCGCCAACAGCCGGTGTGACCCCTCATCCGTCAGCCTTCGGCTGCCACCTTCTCCCGCAAGGGGAGAAGGACGCTCTCACCACGCCCCCATCTCGCGCAGCTGTTTCGCCAGGTCATCGGGCATGTCGCCGGCGTCCAGCGTCGACAGGTCGGCGGGCGCGTCTTTTGGATCGAAATAGCGCCAGCCCTGGAAGGGTCGCCGGGCGAGGGGCGCGGTGCGGATCACCCGGGGCGCGAGGGTGATCAGGCACTGGGAGGCCTTGCCCTCCCCTTCAGTCGTGATGTCGGTGATCGGCATCCGACAGGCGACCGAACCCTTGATGACCCAGAACAGGGAGCCGCCGTCTTCGAGTTCCGCGGCGCGTTTGGGCGTCATCCGGGTGTGGACGGTCAGCCATTCGTTCTTCGCGGCGCGACGTTCCAGCGTCTCGACCTCGGAAACGCCGACGCAGAGTTTGATCATGTGGAGAGGCATGGGGGAGGCATTAACATCTCCCTCCCCGACCGGGGAGGGTCGTCGCGAAGCGACGGGGTGGGAACGGCGGGTAACGCGGATGCAGGAGGGCGGAGTTTCGCCTTGCCGCCCCCACCCGGTCTCCGCTGCGCTGCGACCACCCTCCCCCGAGGGGGAGGGAGAAAGTCAGGTCTTGGCCTCGACTTTGGCCAGCACCGCATCGGCCGCCACCTGATCCCCGACCGCGAAGCCGATCTCGCCGACGACGCCGTCGAAGGGGGCGGTCAGGGCGTGCTCCATCTTCATCGCTTCCAGCACGATGATCGGCTGGCCCCTGGTCACCGTGTCACCGGGTTTCGCGGGCGTGGCCACGATCTTGCCGGGCATGGGCGCGCGGAGGGCGCCATCAGAGGCAGAGCCGCCCGCTGCGCGGTCCGCCACGCCGCCGCGCCAGGAGACGCTGATCGCCTCGCCTTCGGCGAAGAGAATGTCAGTGTCGTCGTCACCATAGGCCCAGTTGAAGACGCGGTCGCCGACCAGAACCTGCTGGTTCGACACCTCTGCCGGCATCCGGTCGGCGCCGATCAGCCATTTGAAGCCATCCTCCGTATCGGTCAGGACGGGCCTGACGACGGGCCTGCCTGCGACCCGGGCGGCGTAGCTGGCGCTGGGCGGACCGTTCAGGCGGAAGCCGAAGGTCGCGCCTGGCAGGCCTTCAAACGGCGAGGCCCGGTCAGCGCCCTTGTAGCAGGTGCGGGCGTGCCACTCGTCCTCGGCGGTCAGTGCGATGGCCGCAGCTTCGATGGCCGGATCGTTGGCAGCCACCAGGGAGTCCGCCTCGGCCGCGATCAGGCCCGTGTCGACGTCGGCGGTCACGAAACGGGGATGACGCAGCAGGCGCGTCAGGAAGCCCGCATTGGTCCGCACCGGCCAGACCTCGACCTCGCCACAGGCCTGCGCCAGCCGTTCAGCCGCCGCTTCTCGCGTGTCCGCATGCACGATCAGCTTGGCGATCATCGGGTCGTAGAACTGGCTGACCTCGCCGCCCAGCTCCACCCCGGTGTCGATGCGGATGTCGTCGGGCAGGACGAAATGATCCAGCCGCCCGATGCTCGGCAGGAAGCCGTTGGCCGGGTCCTCGGCATAGAGGCGGGCCTCCATGGCCCAGCCGTTCATCGGGATGTCGGCCTGTTTCAGCGGCACCGGCTCGCCGGCTGCGGCGCGGAACTGCCATTCGACCAGGTCGACGCCGGTGATGGCCTCGGTGACCGGATGTTCGACCTGGAGCCGGGTGTTCATCTCCATGAACCAGATGCGGTCGGCCTTCAGCCCGTCGGAGGCGTCGGCGATGAACTCGATGGTGCCGGCGCCGACATAGTTCACGGCCTTCGCCGCCTTCACGGCCGCCGAGGTCACGGCCTCGCGCGTCACGGCGTCCATGCCGGGCGCCGGGGCCTCCTCGATGACCTTCTGGTGCCGGCGCTGCAGTGAGCAGTCGCGCTCGTAGAGGTGGACGACCTCGCCGTGGCTGTCACCGAAGACCTGAACCTCGATGTGGCGGGGCGAGAGGATGTATTTCTCGATCAGGACCCGGTCGTCGCCGAAGCTGGAGGCCGCCTCCCGCTGACAGGAGGCCAGGCCATCGAGGAAGGCCTCGGACGCATCGACGCGGCGCATGCCCTTGCCGCCGCCGCCGGCGACCGCCTTGATCAGGACCGGATAGCCGATGGCGTCGGCCTCGGATTTCAGCCGGTCGGGCGACTGGTCTGCGCCCATATAGCCGGGGGTGACGGGCACGCCGGCCTCGACCATCAGTGTCTTGGCCGCGTCCTTCAGCCCCATGGCGCGGATCGCGGCCGGCGGGGCCCCGATCCAGACGATGCCGGCCGCCATCACGGCCTCGGCGAACTCCGCGTTCTCGGACAGGAAGCCGTAGCCGGGGTGGATGGCCTCGGCGCCTGTCGCCTTTGCGGCGGCCAGCACCTTGTCCGCGACCAGATAGGACTCCCGCGCCGCCGCAGGGCCGATCAGGACGGCCTCATCGGCCTCACGGACGTGCAGGGCCCCGGCGTCCGCCCCGGAATAGACGGCGATCGTGCGGATCCCCATCCGCTTTGCGGTGCGGAAGACACGACAGGCGATCTCGCCGCGATTGGCGACCAGGACGGACTTGAACATATCGACGGGTTTAGAGGGGCGCGAGGCGAGGGTCGAGTGTCGAAGACGCCTCGTCAAATCCGCTGCAGGGCGCGGGCAAACTCGATCGTGCTGAGATCCCCATCCCAGTAGCCCACCAGAGCGGCTTCGTTCAGCCTGATCCAGGCCGAGACGAGCTTGAAATCGGCGCTCACGAGCGGACCTTCGATCACACGAGGCTCGGGCCGCACGCCGACGACAGCCGTGTCTTCGATGATCATCCGATCACCGTGGGGACGGCAGACCTTCACCCGAACATCGTGGCGCTCGTTCCTGTTGGGGCTGACCCAGACGGTCATGGGCAACCCGGTGTCTCGCGGATACAGGTTCGCCATCTCGAAGAGTTTGTTCTCCTGCTCGAGAGTCCATTCAGGCTCGACCGGCTTGTGCACGTTCATCGCGTGAGCCTATCCGATTTTCGCGCCCCGGTCACTCCGCCCAGCGGGCCGGGCGCTTTTCGAGGAAGGCGCGGACGCCTTCCTGGCCCTCGGGCGAGACGCGGGCGCGGGCGATGCGCCTGGCCGTCTCCTCCATCAGGCCGTGGTCGATGTGACGACCGGCGACGTCGCGGACCAGCCGCTTGGCCTCACCCATGGCGCCGGGGGCGTTCTGGGTGAGGCTGTCGGTCAGCATGGAGACGAACTCGTCGATCGAGCCCTCTGGCAGGACCATGTCGATGATTCCGGCGTGGGCGGCGTAGTCGGCGTCAAAGATGTTGGCCGTCAGGAACAGCTGTCTGGCGCGGCGGGCACCGACGGCCTCGATCACATAGGGGGCGATGGTGCCGGGAATCAGGCCCAGCTTGACCTCGGAGAAGGCGAAACGAGACCCTTCGACGGCCACGGCCATGTCGCAGGCGCAGACGATGCCGGCGCCGCCGCCCATGGCTGCGCCCTCGACCAGGGCGACCGTCAGGGCCGGGATGTCGTGCAGGGCCTTGAGCATCTTCGCCAGCATCATGGCGTCTTCGCGATTGTCGCTCTCGGACCAGTCGATGGCGTCGCGCATCCAGTTCAGATCGCCGCCCGCGCTGAAGGTCCCGCCTGCACCGCGGATGAAGACCACGCGGACATTGTCGGCGCCGTGCAGGGTCTCGAACGTCTCGTAGAGGGCCGCGACGGTGGCGGCGTCGAAGGCGTTCTTCTTGTGCGGGCGGTTGATGGTGACGAACACCACGCCGTCGGCGGTGCCGTCGACCTGGACCAGATCATCATTGGCGTCGGGCGCAGGATCGGGCACCAGGGGCTGGGCGATGGCGTTGATCTCGGCCGCCTCGGCATCGGTGATGTCGAGAGCGTTCAGGTCGGATTCGTCGGGTTTGTCGGTCATGGAAGACTCCTCAATCACATCCTGAACACGCCAAAGGTCGTGTCGGCTATCGGCGCGTTCAGACTGGCCGAAATGGCCAGGCCGAGAACGTCGCGGGTCTGTGTCGGGTCGATGACGCCGTCATCCCACAGGCGGGCGGTGGCATGGTAGGGATTGCCCTCGTCCTCGTATTTCTGGCGAACCGGGGCCTTGAAGGCCTCGGCCTGTTCGGGGGTCCAGCTGTCGGCGTCGCGGTGGACGGTGGCCAGCACGCTGGCGGCCTGTTCGCCGCCCATGACGCTGATCCGGGAGTTCGGCCAGGTGAACAGGAAGCGCGGGCCGAAGGCGCGGCCGCACATGCCGTAGTTTCCGGCACCGAAGGAGCCGCCGATCAGGATGGTGAACTTGGGCACGGAGGCGCTGGCGACGGCCGTGACCAGCTTCGCTCCATCTTTTGCGATGCCGCCGGCCTCGTATTTTCCGCCGACCATGAAGCCGGAGATGTTCTGCAGGAAGACCAGGGGGATCTTCCGCTTGCAGGCCAGTTCGATGAAATGGGCCCCCTTCAGCGCACTCTCGGAGAAGAGCACGCCGTTGTTGGCCAGGATGGCGACCGGATAGCCCCAGATGCGGGCGAAGCCGCAGACCAGGGTGGTGCCGTACAGCGATTTGAACTCTTCGAACTCCGAACCGTCGACGATCCGGGCGATGACCTCGCGCACGTCATAGGGGGCGCGGACGTCATCGGGGATCAGGCCGTAGAGTTCGGCCGGGTCCAGCGCCGGATCGCGGGGTTCGCGCACATCCATGTCGACGCGCTTGATGCTGTTCAGATGGCCGACGATGTCGCGCACGATCTCCAGCGCGTGTTCGTCGTTCTCGGCGACATAGTCGACCACCCCCGACCTGCGACCGTGGGTCTCCGCTCCGCCCAGTTCCTCGGCCGAGATGATCTCGCCGGTGGCGGCCTTCACCAGGGGCGGGCCGGCCAGGAAGATGGTGCCCTGGTTGCGGACGATGACCGTCTCGTCCGACATGGCCGGGACATAGGCGCCGCCGGCGGTGCAGGAGCCCATGACGCAGGCGATCTGGGGGATGCCCCTGGCCGACATCTGCGCCTGGTTGAAGAAGATGCGGCCGAAATGGTCGCGGTCGGGGAAGACTTCGGCCTGGTGCGGCAGGTTGGCCCCGCCGGAATCGACCAGATAGACGCAGGGCAGATTGTTCTGTTCGGCGATCTCCTGGGCCCGGAGATGCTTCTTCACCGTCATCGGGAAATAGGCGCCGCCCTTCACCGTCGGATCGTTGGCGACGATCATGACCTCGCGGCCCGAGACGCGGCCGACTCCGCAGATCATGCCCGCGCCGGGTGCCTCGTCATTGTACATGCCATTGGCGGCCAGCTGGCCCACCTCAAGGAAGGGCGAGCCGGGGTCGAGCAGGCGTTCGACGCGGTCCCGGGGTAACAGCTTGCCGCGCGAGACGTGGCGGTCGCGGCTGGCGTCCGATCCACCCCGACCCGCCTTCGCCACCCGTTCGCGCAGTTCGGCGTTCAGGGCGGTGTTGTGGGCGTGCAAGGCCTTGAAGCCCGGCGAGTGCGGATCGATGGCGGAGGTCAGCTTCGGCATGGCGGGATGTTTACGAGCGGTCGCGACGGAAGGCAAAGGCGGACCCTCTCCCAGAGGGAGAGGGTTACCTTCCAAGAAGTCGATCCCGCGCGGCATTCAAACGCGCGGCCAGACCCTCGGTGCCGCCCTGGTCCGGATGGGCGCGGCCCATGAGGCGGCGCCAGGCGGCGTTGATGGCTTCGGGGGTGGCGGCGGCGGAAACGCCGAGGATCGAGCGGGCCTCCGTATCGGACAGGCCGGCGGGGCGCGGGGCGACCGACCGGATCCGTGACGACACCGTCAACCACAGGGCCGCACCGATCAGGGCCGAGCCGCTGATCCACGCGCCCTTCGACAGGGCCAGCGCTCCGCCGGCCAGCATGACGGCTGAAATCAGCGTGGCGGCGACGCGCCACTGGCCCCGACGAGGGCCCTCAGTCTGACGCCCCAGCCGGACCAGGGCCCAGACGCCGATGCCGACCAGCACCAGCCAGATCAGACCCATGAGACAGTTTGCATGTTGTGGGCCCCGGTCAGGCCGCTGCGTCCAGGGCCGGCAGGGTGCCGGCGTCGAGGCCCAGCGACTTCATCAGGTTGCGCATCTCCTGCCGCGCGGCGACGTGGGCCAACGACACGGCCACGGGGCGCACCTCATTGGACAGGTCGGCGACCGTCAGGCCGAAGGGGAAGAGTTCGCGGTAGATGACCCGGTCGCGCAGACCTGGACCGACGCGGAAGCCGACACGCTTGGCCAGCTTCTGGATCTTCTCGTCCAGGCGGCGGCGGTTTCGGGCCTCGGCGACGGCAAGGCGGTTGGTGATGATGACCCAGTCGATGGCGGCCTGGCGGCCTTCCTTGATCGCCCGCTGCTTGCGCGCCTCCCAGACGCTCTCGGAGTAGGTCGATGGCTTAAGCAGGTCGAGGGTCACCGGATCGACCGTGCCCAGCATGTCGAAATCGACGAAACTATCGTTCATCGGGGTGACGATCTGGTCGGCCCGGGCATGGGCAGCGCGGGCCAGGGGCGTGTCACCGCCGGGGGTGTCGATCAGGATCACGTCTGAGTTCCGGGCTTCGGCGAAGGCGGCCTCGAAGCGCGCGATCTGTTCGGCCTCGTCCGCCCTGGCCAGGGCCTTGCCCTCGCCGAGGTCCGGCTCAAGCGGCATGGGCAGGGAGACGCCGTTGGCGGCGGTCCAGGCGGCGCGGTGGGAGAAGAAATGCGACATCGACCGCTGGCGCAGATCAAGATCCAGGATAGCGACACGCCGACCGGCGTGCAGCAGGCCGCAGACGATGTGGATGGCCAGGGTGGACTTGCCCGCCCCGCCCTTCTCATTGCCGACGACGATGACCTGGGGCTGCGTCATGATCTGGTGATCCGAAAGCTGGCGACGACCGACTCACTCGCCAGCCGCCATGGTTCGCCAGAATTGGGGGAGCCGTCCCGTCCGTCAACGAAAGGTTAAGCGACACCTGTGGAGGCTTTCTCTTGGGGCGCTACCGCTCGACGCGCGGCGTCTCGCTGCTTGAGCGCGGATTGGGGCGCTACCGCTCGACGCGCGGCGTCTCGCTGCTTGAGCATTCTTGTTGCGCTAGCGCTCGCGACGCGTTCGCTCGCTGCTTGAGCGCGATGAGGGGATCAACCCCTGCGCAGGCACCCGAGTTGCGCGGCATCGGCGGCGCGACAGACGGCGCGGGCGGCGTTGGCGGGCGCAATGACCTTCAGACGGGTCAGGTCGCGACCATCGACCTCGACAGTTTCGAAGGTCGGAGACAGTCCGGCCACGACTTGGCCTGCGGAGGCGATCCGCGTCCAGGCGGCGCGGGCAGCGCCCGGGCTTGAGAAGGCGCCGAGTTGCAGCGTCGTGCGTGAAGCCGGAGGCGGAGGACCGGCCGCAGGCGTGGTGCGGACAACGGCGCGTTCCACGCGAGGCGTCTGCATCCGGTCCGAGACCTGCTGCACGACGGCGTCTGCCACCATCGGAGCGGCGGCCTCGATCATGGCCGGAGCGGCGCGTTCGACCGCACCACGCAGGCCGGCGTCGCGGGCGTCCCACAGGTCGTGCGGATCCATGACCTCGACCCGAAGCGCGCCGGGGTTCACCACCGCTTCGGTCGCGGCAAGCGCGGGACGAAGGCCGCTCTCGGCCGCGGTGCGCACAGTTCCGCCCCCGCCGTCGAGCGGGATATCCGCCACGGCCTCGGCCATGGACTCAAACCGGTGCGGGTCGCTCTCCACCGGGCTGCACGACGAAGTCGCGAGACCGGCGAGGCCGAGGAGCACTGGACGAAGCATTCTGCTGGGCGTCATAAGCCCCTCATAGCCCGGCAGGTTTTTCCGCCCCGTGCACGAACAGCCTTAAGTCGAACGGTTAACCCGGTAAGCATGACCGAGATCACTCCTCCCCTTCCCATCGCGCGAACCGTCGAGGCACTGCGTACGACCGTCCGCGCGTGGCGTCGTCAGGGGTTCATCGTGGCCTTCGTGCCGACAATGGGAGCCTTGCATGAAGGGCATCTGACCCTGGTGCGCGAGGCCGGGCGGCGCGCGGACAAGGTTGTGGCCAGCGTGTTCGTCAATCCCACCCAGTTCGCCGCGCATGAGGATCTGGGGACCTACCCCCGACGCGAGGCCGAAGACGCCGGGCTGCTGGCGGGCGCCGGCTGCGACCTTCTGTTCGCGCCCACGGTCGACGAGATGTATCCGGAGGGCTTCGTCACCTCGGTTACCGTCGGCGGGCCGTCCCAGGGACTGGAGACGGAATTCCGGCCGCACTTCTTCGGCGGTGTAGCGGTCGTGGTCGCCAAGCTGCTGAACCAGGTCCAGGCCGACATCGCCGTGTTCGGGGAGAAGGACTACCAGCAGTTGATGGTGGTGCGCCGCATGGCCCGCGACCTCGACATCCCGACCGAGATCGTGGGTTCAGCGACCGAGCGCGACGGGCATGGGCTGGCCCTCTCGTCGCGCAACGCCTACCTGGCCGAGGCGGAGCTGGAGATCGCACGCAGGCTGAACGGTGTTCTGGCCGAAGCGGCCGTCAAGGCGGCGGACAGCCGTCCGCTCGCTGCGGTCGAGCGCCAGGCCTATGCCGACCTGTTGAAAGCCGGGTTCGAGAGGGTGGACTATGTGGCCGTGCGTCGGTCCGAAGATCTGGCCGCCTTCCCGAACGGAGTGGTCGACGGGCCGGCGCGGATTCTGGCCGCCGCCTGGCTGGGGACAACCCGGCTGATCGACAACATGGCGGTCTGATCCGGACGATCAGGGCTGTCGTCAGCCGCACTGTCTAGCCGATCGCGCCCACACAACCCTCGGCGTCGCCGGGGATGAGCTCGGCGTCGGTCAGGGCCAGGGTCCAGCCGTGGTGGGTGTTCAGGCCCCAGCGACGCGCGCCGCCGCCGTCGCCGGCGTCTCCGCCCGCCGAGACCACCACGCGACGGCCCCTGGGCAGGGCCGCAGGGTCGATCTTGCCGACGGCCAAGGAGGTCGGCTGACCGCCGGCCGAGCCGAAGCCGTCGAACACGCTCAGCGACGACCAGTCACGACGCAGACCGACCCACCAGGAATCGTCGGTGTTCACGGCCAGCACGGCCACGCCCCTGCCCTCGGCGGCGAAGGCGAGCGCGGCCTGCGGATCGCGGACCATGCGAATGGCGGCGGCCACGCCGAAGCGGCGGCGGGCGCCGTCGAAGGCGCGGGTCGGGTCGGTCGGGGCCCAGACCTGGACCTGAAGCTGGCCCTGACGCGCCAGACCCCAGCCGACGATCTCCCGCCACAGGCCTTCAACGGCCGTCAGGTTCTCGGGATCGGCCTTCGCCATGACGCGGCTCAGCACAGCCTGCTCACGGTCGGGGCGCAGTTTGGTGTGTGGGCCGTGGGGGGCGTCCTTGGCCAGACCGACCCTGGCGGCGATGGCGAGGCGGCGCTGGAACAGGGCCAGAAGCTCGTCGTCGACGAGGTCGATCTCGTGACGCAGGGCGGCCAGGGCTATCTGCTCGGGCGACAGGTCTGCGGGGTTCACGTCGGGCCAGACTGGCTGGAGGTTCGAATTCGGCATGGGATCTGGGCTTTCACGGATTGTATTTCGATCAGGGGCGAATGGGTGCGCCGCCGCCCTGGTTGAGGGCGGTCGCCGGCGAGGCTGTCAGGAGCGGGGGTCGCTCGAGGCCTCAGCCGGCGTATCGAAAGCCGTAAAAATAGGTGCCAAAATAGCAGGCAGCCACGCGCGAACGGAGCGAAAGGGTCGAAAGCGAAGCGCGCAGCGGGGACATGGGTCGAACCGGTTGTTCGGATCGGTGGCGATCCGTCGGCCCTTAAGACACGCAACGATCGTGCGGCGTCAACCCGGCTCGCGGGCCAGGAGAACAAATCGCGTGCGATTGTCGTCGGAATCCTGAAGATCGTTGCGCAGAACCGTCAGTCCATAGACCTCGGCGGCGGCCACCGGCGCGATCGCGGCGCGACTGCGATCGCCCAACCCGGCCACCTCGCGAGCGGCCCCCGCTGTGTCGAAGACCTCGACGATCTCGACGCCCATCTCAGCCAGGGTCCGGGCGCACTGGCGGAGCGCGACGGGATGACTGGCCACAGTCCGAATCTGCTCGATCGCCGTGCCTTCGACGGCCATCAGCGCCATACGGATGGGTCGCCAGGCATCGCTGACAACGAACAGTCCGGCCTCGGCCACGAGGGTGGCGGCGGGCTCCACGACGCCGATGGTCGAGTTCTCGACCGGAATCAGGGCGCAGTCGCAGTCGCCTGATTTCACAGCCGTGATCGCCTCGGCGAAGGTGGCGAACGGCACGTGCACATCCCAGGGGCGCAGCTCGACACAGGCCTCATGGCTGAAGGCGCCGGGCGCGCCCTGGAAGGCGGTTCGCCCTCCCCGGTGGTCGCCCGGGGGTCTGCCGATCGCGGCGGCCGTCACGCCGCCTTCGACTTGTTCAGGCGACCGGACTTGAGACGCTCGGCCACCAGGAAGGCCAGCTCAAGCGCCTGGTCGGCGTTGAGGCGCGGGTCGCAGTGGGTGTGGTAACGGCTCGACAGGTCGTCCTCGGACACCGCCTGGGCCCCGCCCAGGCATTCGGTGACGTTCTGGCCGGTCATCTCCAGATGGACGCCGCCGGGGTGGACGCCCTCGTGTTCGGCCACCTCGATGAAGCCCTTCACCTCGCCCAGGATGCGGTCGAACGGCCGGGTCTTGTAGCCGTTGGAGGCCTTCAGGGTGTTGCCGTGCATGGGGTCGATCGACCAGATGACCTTCTTGCCGTGGGCCCGGGCGGCCTTCATCAGCCGCGGCAGGCGGTCATGAACCTTGTCGTGGCCGAAACGGCCGATGATGGTCAGACGGCCCGGGATGTTTTCCGGGTTCAGGGCGTCGATCAGCGGCAGCAGGTCGTCCGGCTCCATGGTCGGGCCGCACTTCACGCCGATCGGGTTCTTGATGCCGCGCATGAACTCGACGTGGGCGCCGTCCAGCTGACGGGTGCGCTCGCCGATCCACAGCATGTGGGCCGAGGTGTCGAACCATTCGCCGGAACCGCCGTCCAGACGCGTCAGGGCGCTTTCGACGTTCAGCAGCAGGGCCTCGTGTGAGGTGAAGACCTCGACGCGGCTCAGGTCGGGATGGGTCTCGGGCGTGACGCCGACCGCCTCCATGAAGGCCAGGGCCTCGGCGATCTTCTCCGCCAGTTCGCGATACTGGGCCCCCACGCCGCCGTCGGCGAAGCCCTGGGTCCAGCGATGGATGTTGTAGAGGTCGGCATAGCCGCCGCCGGCGAAGGCGCGCAGCAGGTTCAGCGTCGAGGCCGACTGGTTGTAGGCCTTGAGGAGACGCTGGGGATCGGGAATCCGCTCCTCAGGCGTGAAGGCCGAGCCGTTGATGTTGTCGCCGCGGTAGGACGGCAGTTCGACGCCGTCGATCTCTTCTACCGGCGATGAGCGCGGCTTGGCGAACTGGCCGGCGATGCGGCCGACCTTAACCACGGGCTTGCGGCCCGCGAAGGTCAGGACCACGGCCATCTGCAGGATCAGGCGGAAGGTGTCGCGGATGTTGTCGGTCGAGAACTCCTTGAAGCTCTCGGCGCAGTCGCCGCCCTGAAGCAGGAAGGCGTCGCCGCGTTCGACCTGGGCCAGTTTGGCGGTCAGGCTGCGGGCCTCGCCCGCGAACACGAGCGGCGGCAGGGCGCGCAGCTCGTCCTCGACGGCGGCGAGGGCGAGGGCGTCGGGATAGTCCATCGGCATGTGCACGATGGGTTTCTGTCTCCAGGATTCAGGGGTCCAGCGCTTGGTCATGGTGTCAGGATAGGCTTCTCGCGCTTGCGAGACAACAAATCAGCCGGCGCTCGTTTCCTGCGGCTGCTTGACCTTCAGGGTCACCAGCTCCTCAGCCATGGTCGGATGGACGGCGCAGGTGGCGTCCCACTGGGCCTTGGTCAGTCCGGCCTTCACGGCGATGGCGGCCAGCTGGATCATCTCCGGAGCCTCTGGCCCGACGATGTGGACGCCCACGACGCGGTCGGTGTCGGCATCGACGACCAGCTTCATCAGCACCCGTTCGTCCGAGCCGGCGAAGGCGTATTTCATCGGCCGGAAGCGGGTGACGTAGACGTCGACGCCCTTGGAGCAGGTGTGACGCGCCTCGTTTTCCGACAGGCCGACCGTGCCGACCGGCGGCTGGGAGAAGACCGCGGTGGCGACGGCCTCGTAGTCGAAATGCTGAGGATTGTCGCGATAGACGGTCTCGTGGAAGGCGACCGCCTCGCGGATGGCGACGGGGGTCAGGTTCATCCGGTCCGTGACGTCGCCGATGGCCCAGATCGTGTCGGCGGTCGTCTTCGACAGGGTATCGACCTTGATCGCACCCTTCTCGTTCAACTCTACGCCGGCGGCCTCCAGACCCAGGTCCACAACGTGCGGGACGCGGCCGGTGGCGAACATGACCACGTCGGTCTCGATCTCCATGCCGTTCTCAAGCACGTTCACGAGGCCGGTCGCGGTCTTTCTGATCTCCGAGTGCTGGCAGCCGAGGATGACCTTGATGCCGCGCTTCTCGATCTCTCCGGCCAGATGGGCGCGCACGTCGTCGTCGAAGCCGCGCAGGATGTTCGGACCGCGATAGATCAGGGTCGTCTCGACACCCAGCCCGGCGAAGATGCCGGCGAACTCGACCGCGATATAGCCGCCGCCTGCGATCAGAATGCGCTTCGGCAACTCCGGCAGGTGGAATGCTCCTTCAGAGGTGATCGCATGTTCGATGCCCGGCAGGTTGTCCGGCATCCAGGGCCGGCCACCGGTGGCGATCAGAATGCGTTCGGCGGTGATCGTCTGGTTCTTTCCCCCCTCGCCCTTTTTTAGGATCTCGACGGTGTGGGCGTCCTTGAGGACGGCGCGGCCGTGGATCAGTTCGACCCCGGCCTTGCCGAGGTTGGCGACGTAGATGCCGGACAGGCGGGCGATCTCGACATCCTTGGACTGGATGAATTTCGGCCAGTCGAAACTGGCCTCCACCGTCCAGCCATAGCCCTCGGCCGTCTCGAACTGGTGGGCGAAGTCAGAGGCCATGACCATGAATTTCTTGGGCACGCAGCCCCGGATCACGCAGGTCCCGCCGACGCGGTGCTCCTCCGCGATAGCGACCTTCTTGCCGCCCAGCCCCGCCAGACGCGCGGCGCGCACCCCGCCGGATCCGGCGCCGATAACGAAGAGGTCGTAGTCGTAGTCGGCCATGGCGATCTCGAAGCGGACGGAAAACACCGTCCGAAGCGTCCGAAGCGTCCGGAGGGGCCGGACGTCGCTGGCGGCGTCGGCGGGTGGATTTAGGCGCCGCTGACACTCGGGACAAGCGCCCCAACCGCTTCAGCTCGAGGCCTCGGGGCTCCCTCCCCGTCCTGCCGCGATGGCAGGGCTCGAACGGGCCGGCGTCGGGGCCTCCGGAACGCGCTCTTCGCGGGTCGCACCTGTCGCTTTCCGGCCACGGCAAGCGCGTTGAATCGGTCGCAGTTGAACAACCACAGATCAGTGTTAGCGTCATCTCCGGGACCTGTTCAGGAGAGACACCGTCATGCTTACGCTCGCAGCCCTGGCCGTCATGGCCACACTGTCGCTCGAGGGCGACGCCAACACGTCGAACCGACCGATCCAGGTCGCGCCACAAGTCGCCCAGACGGGCGAGCCTGTCCGGCTGGAGGACATCGAGGTCACGGGCCGGCCGCTGGACACCCTGATCAACACCTTCGTCAACGAGGTCGCTGCGCCCGCCAATCGGCGCAGCCTGGCCCGCTGGCAGGGTCGGGTCTGCGTCGGCACGGTCAACCTCAGCAGCGAGGCGGCCCACTATATGATCGACCGCGTCTCGACCGTCGCCGATGACATCGGCCTGGACGTCGGCGCGCCGGGCTGTAGGCCCAATGTCATGATCGTCGTCGCGGACAACGCGGACGCGACGACCGTGGCCCTGACCGAGAACCGCCGTCGGATGTTCCGCATGGGCGGATCGGGCATGGATCGCGGCAGTCGCGCCTTCGAACAGTTCCAGACCTCGGATGCGCCGGTGCGCTGGTGGACCCTCAGCGCACCGGTCGACGCGGAGACCGGGGCGATCGCCACGCGGATCCCCGGCGAGTGCTTAGGCTCCTGTAGCGGGCCGGAAGACTACGCCCCCGTTGTCCGGGTCGCCTTCGCCTCGCGTCTGACGACCCAGATCGTCGACCGCATCCTGCGCACCATCGTGGTGGTGGATGTGGACCAGGTCGCCAATGTCTCGCCCCGGCAGCTGGCAGACTACGTCTCGATGGTCGTGTTTGCCCAGATCGATCCGGAGGCGGACACCCGCGACTACGCTTCGGTCCTGAACGTGTTCGAGTCGCCGGACACGGCCGAGGGTCTGACGCAGTGGGATCTGGCCTATCTCGAAGGCCTGTATCAGGCGCAGCGCACCCGGCTGAACACGCGGGCCGCCAACAGCGAGATCGCCAGTTCGATCCATCGCGCCCACTCCCGTCTGAACAGCGCCGAAGACTAGGTTCCGCGCGGCGTGGAGGTCAGGGCAGCCTGATCTCCACCCCGGCGTCCGTGCCGATAATCGCCTCGTCGGCGAGGTCGAGGAACAGGCCGTGCTCGACCACGCCGGTGATCAGCTTCAGGTCGTCGGCGAGCCGGACAGGGTCGTGGATGGCCCCGCAGTTCACGTCATAGATCAGATTGCCGCCGTCGGTGCGGACCACGCCCCGGTCCGCCTGACGCAGGCGGGCGGGCATGGCGATGTCGTGATCGACCAGGACATCCATGATGCGGTTGGCCGTGGCCTTGTGGCCGAAGGCGACGACCTCGATCGGCAGGGGGAAGGTGCCCAGAACCGGCACGACCTTGGCCGCGTCGGCGATGACGATGCAGTGGTCCGAGGCCTCCCACACCAGTTTCTCGCGCAGCAGGGCCGCCCCGCCGCCCTTGATCAGGGCCAGGCCCGGCCCGACCTCATCGGCCCCGTCGACGGTCAGGTCGATGCGGGACACGTCGTCCAGGGTCGTGAGCGGCAGGCCCAGCTCGCGGGACAGATCGGCCGTCCTCTCCGAGGTCGGGACGCAGCGCAGGCCGCTCAGATTCCGCGCCGCCAGGGCCTTGACGAACCAGGCGGCGGTGGAGCCGGTGCCCAGGCCAACGACCATCCCGGCCTCGACGCGGAGAGCGGCGGCCTCACCGGCGATCTGTTTCTGGAGGTCTGCGCTCATCGTCCCTCTCCCGTGGGGAGAGGGCTTGAGCGCCCGAGAGCGCAGCGATCGGTCTTGCGCGAAAGGGTGAGGGGTAGAGGCCAACCGGTGAGGGCGAACCCCTCACCCTTTCGGCTGGACGCATCGCTGCGCTCTGCGAGCCTCAAGCCCTCTCCCGCCGGGAGAGGGATCATGATCTGCTCTCCTTCTTCGCCTTGGCCTTGTCGCGGAAGGCCGCGCCGGCGCCGTCCTTGTTGACCTGACGCGCGCGCGCCAGGGCGAGGGCCTCGGCGGGGACGTCCTCGACGATCACCGAGCCCGAGCCGACGATGGCGCCGGCGCCGATGGTGACCGGCGCGACCAGCGATGAATTGGAGCCGACGAAAGCCCCCTCGCCCACCACCGTCTTCGCCTTGTTGAAGCCGTCGTAGTTGCAGAAGATCGTGCCCGCGCCGATGTTGGCGCCCGCCCCAACCGAACCGTCGCCGAGATAGGACAGGTGGCTGGCCTTGGCACCCTTCTCCATGCGGACGTTCTTCACCTCGACGAAGTTGCCGACCTTCACATCCTCGCCCAGGTCCGCGCCGGAACGCAGGCGGGCATAGGGTCCGACCTCGGCGCCGGAGGCGATCGTCGCACCCTCGATATGGCTGAAGCTGCGGACGCGGGCCCGTTCGGCGATGGTCGCACCCGGGCCGAAGACGACGAAGGGTTCAATGATTGATCCGGCCCCGACCCGGGTGTCCCAGGCGAAATGGACCGTGTCGGGTGCCGACATGGTGACGCCGGCGGCGAGGAAGGTTTCGCGCTGGACCTTCTGGAACAGGGCCTCGGCCTGGGCCAGTTCGGACTGGGCGTTGACCCCCATGACCGAGTCCTCCGACGCCATGGTCACCCGGGTCGGTTCGCCGCGCTTGCGGGCCAGTTCGACCACGTCGGTCAGATAGTATTCGCCCTTGGCGTTGTCGTTCCGGACCTCGGCCAGGAGGGAGAAGAGCAGGCCCACGGGTGCGGCCATGACGCCGGAATTACAGGTGGTTATGGCCAGAACCTCAGCCGACGCCTCCCTGGCCTCGGTGATGGCGGCCAGGGTGTCGCCCTCCACGACCAGACGGCCATAGGCACCGGGATCGGCGGCCTCGAAGCCGATGACGGTGACGCCGTCGTGCGTCTGGAACACCGCCTCGATGTCGGCGGCGCGCAGCAGGGGCACGTCGCCATAGGTGACCACCACCTGGCCGATGAAGTCGCCCAGCACGGCCTCGGCGGCGCGGACGGCGTGCCCGGTGCCCATTGGCGGGTCCTGAACGGCGACGGCGTCCTCCCCGAGCCGCGCGACGACATGGGCGCGGACCTCCGGAGAGTGGGCACCGACGACGACGACGATCCGCTCGCAGTGCAGGGCCTCGGCCGCGTCGATGGCGTGATCCAGCATGGCGCGATGGCCGACCGGGTGCAGCACCTTGGGCAGGGGCGACTTCATCCGCGTCCCCTGGCCGGCGGCGAGGATGATGGCGGCTCTTGGATGGGGTGTGGTCATGAATCGGTCCGGGGTCTAGTCACGCGCCGTGGTCTAGCCCATCGGGACGGCCGACGGGAGACGACTGATGATCGAACGCGACCTTGAAGGCTGGACCCTGGCCTTCGATCTCGACGGCACCCTGGTCGAGACGCATGAAGATCTGGTCGGGACCCTGAACCGGATGCTGGTGCTGAAGGGCCTGCCGCCGGCACCGATGGAGAGCGCGCGGGAGTTGATCGGCGGCGGGGCCCGCGCCCTGCTGACGCACGGCTTCGAACTGGCCGGAGCGCCGGTTGAACAGGCGAACGCACCCGCCCTGTTCGACGCCTTCATTGCCGACTACATCGAGCATATCGCCGACCACTCCGCCCCGTTCGAGGGCGTGGTCGAGACGCTGGAGACCCTGGCGGCGCGTGGTGCGACCCTGGTCGTCGTGACCAACAAGCGTTCGGACCTGTCGGAACTTCTGCTGGGCAGGATCGACCTGACCCGCCATTTCGCCGCGATCGTCGGACCGGATCGGGTCAGTGCGAGGAAACCGTCCGGCGCGCATCTGATCGAGGCTGTGAAATCGGTCGGCGGCGATCCCGGGCGCGCCATCATGGTCGGCGACGCGGCCCCGGACATCGGCTGTGCAAAGGATGCCGGCGTGCCGTCCATCGGCGTGACCTTCGGCTATACGCCGATCACGATGGAGGATCTGGAGCCCGACATCATCGTCGACGCCTTCGAGGACATCGAGGAGGCCGTCGATATGATCGTGGTCGAGCACTATGTGACGCGGGCGCTGGCGGCAGTCTGAGGCAAGACGCGCAGCCTAACCCGATCTTCAGACCTTGATGCGAAGCTTCCCCTCCCGAAAAGGAGAAGCCTGTGTTCGGAGAAATTCTCGCCTACCTGCATCGTCACAACCGCGTGGCGCTGACCAGTGCATTCATCCTGACCCTGGTCGCCGTCGCCCAACTGATCGGCTAGCCGACCTCGAGCTTCGGAGTGCCCTGATCCGCCCTGGCCGCGTCGAACGCCGCGCGCGATGCCTCGATCCGGCGCTCGGCGAGGCGGAACGGCGCGGAGACGATCCTGCAGTGTACGGGATGCCGAACGTGGGTCATTGACCCCTCTCCGTCCGGGCGAGGGAAGAAAATCTAAACCCGCAAGCAGAACTCCTGAGCCCCTTCCGCGTTGCGATCCCGACCGGCGGCGAACATGTTGCGGGCTCATCCCCGAAAGTCGCCGTCATGCTCGCTCGTTTCTTCGCCGTTCCCCTGTGGCAGCGCACTGCCGCAGGGTTCGCGCTCGGCATCGTCGCCGGATTGATCCTGAGGGAGCAGGCCGAGGTCTGGCTCCAGCCGATCGGCGACATCTATCTGAACCTGATCCGGATGGTCGTCGCGCCCCTGGTGCTGTTCACCATCGCCAGCTCTATCGCCAAACTGGGCGAAGGCGCGGGTGCGATCCGGCTGGGGGCGCGGACCATAATGTGGTTCGCCATTACCTCCTTGCTGGCCGTGCTGGTCGGGTTCGCCTTCGGGCATCTGATCAATCCGGGCATGGGGCTGGCCGACCTGCCGCTGGGCGAGGTGCGCGAGCGCGAGATTCCGACTCCGCTGGACGTGCTGATCGGCATCGTCCCGACCAATCCGTTCGCGGCCCTGGCCGAGGGCAAGGTGTTGCAGATCATCTTCTTCTCGGCGCTCGTCGGGGCGGCGCTGGTGGCGCTGGGCGACCGGGCCCAGACGGCGCGGCGGTTCGTCGACGAGGGCGCGGCCATCGTGTTCCGCATCGCCCGCTGGGTGATCCAGCTGACGCCCTTCGGCGTGTTCGGCCTGATCGGATCGGTCGTCGGCGGCTATGGCTGGGAGGCGCTCTTGCCGCTCGGCAAGTTCATCATCGCCATCTATGCGGCCTGCCTGTTCCACATCCTGATCGTCTATTCGGGCCTGCTGAAACTGCACGGACTGAAGGCGACGGCCTTCTTCCGCGGTGCCTTCGCGGCCCAGCAGACGGCGTTCGCGACCTCCTCGTCACTGGGCACATTGCCCATCACCCTGCGCCAGACCGTGGAGCGGCTCGGCGTGCCCCAGGCCTATGCCGCCTTCGCCGTGCCCCTGGGCGCCAGCGTCAAGATGGACGGCTGCGGTGCCATCTATCCGGCCATCGCGGCCATCTTCATCGCCCAGTATTTCCAGATCGAGCTGTCGATCACCCAGTATGTCCTGATCGGGCTGACGGCGGTGCTGGGATCGCTGGGCACGGCCGGTGTGCCGGGCACATCGATCGTCATGCTGACCCTGACCCTGTCCACCGCCGGCCTGCCGCTGGAGGGGATCGGCTATATCGTCGCCATCGACCGGATCATCGACATGATGCGCACCGCGACCAACGTCACCGGTCAGATGCTGGTCCCCGTGCTTGTCGCCAGGGAAGAGGGCATCCTGAACGAGGGGATCTACAACGGGCATGTCGCCTGGCTGCCGGGGGACCCGGACGCGGAGACGCCGGAGGGCGTGCGGGCGGCCGGCATCTGAGGCTTGCCTCTGATCGGGGAGCGGGCTATGTCCGCGCCTCCCCGCTTTGGCACTTCGCTTTCGGGGCCCGAGATGGATGCTTAGCTCAGCGGGAGAGCACCTCGTTCACACCGAGGGGGTCGCAGGTTCAATCCCTGCAGCATCCACCATTTTTCTGGCGGGCAGCCGCCACACCAACCCTGCCCGCGGGGTTTCGGTTCGAGGCAAGAGCCTCTCTCCTCCATCCGTCTCCCTCATTCCTGTCGTGAAGCCGCGCTGGCTTGTCGCACGCCTTCGAATTCGTTTCCCGGCGTCCAGGCCGGCCAGTCGCGCCCGTTCGCCAGATCGCGGCCGACCCGGTAAAGCAGTTGCACGTCCTGGGCCGCGCCTTCCATGGACCAGTCGGAGGACCATTCGTCGGTCGGCTGGTGATAGCGGTCGCGGACATAGGCGCGGCTGGCGTCCGAGGCGCCGGTGAAACCGGCCGCAGCGAACAGGGCCGGGACGCCCATCTTCGCCAGCGGGAAATGGTCCGAGCGATAGAAGGCGCCGACCTGGGGGGCCGGATCGGGGATCAGGGACCGCCCCTCCTCCGACGCCAGATCGGCCAGCCGGTTCTGGGCGTCGGTCTTGCCGAAGCCGATAACGACGATCTCGGACGACGCCGGGCCGGGAAGCAGGCTGTCCATATTGATGTTGACCACCGTGGTCTCCAGCGGAACCAGCGGATGCGCCGCATAGTAGTAGGCGCCGAGCAGCCCCGCCTCCTCCGCCGCCCAGGACACGAACAGGACCGACCGGTCGGTGCGCGGGGCCTCGGCGTAGAGCCGGGCCAGCTCAAGCACCGCAGCCACGCCCGTGGCGTTGTCCACGGCACCGTTATAGATGTCATCGCCCGCCGCATTGGCGACGGCGCGGCCATAGGCGTCCCAGTGGGCCCCGTACAGGACAGTCTCGCCCGGATAGCGCCTTCCCGGCAGACGCGCAGCGACGTTGCGAGTGGTCAGGCGACTGAAGGTCTGGCCAAGGTCGAGGGACATCGTCACCCCCTCCAGCGCCACCGGGCGGAAGTCCGATGACTGGGCCGCTGTCTTCAGAGTCGCATAGTCGAGGCCCGCCGCTGTCATCAGCCGCGCCGCCTGGTCCTGCTGGATCCAGCCCTGGGCCTGCACCCGCTCACGCTCGGGATCAGCGCGGACGATGTCGAGGCCGGGCGCGGTCGAGGAGTTCTGCAGGGTGTTCCACGGATAGCCGGCGCCCGCCGTCTCGTGGATCACGAAGACGGCCGCCGCCCCGCGCCGGGCCGCCTCCTCGAACTTGTAGACCCAACGTCCGTACCAGGTCATGCCCTGGCCGTCGAAACGGTTCGCCGTGGGGCTGTCAGGCGCAACCTCGAAGTCCGGGTCGTTGACCAACATCAGGACGACCTTGCCGCGCACATCGACGCCCTTGAAGTCGTCCCAGCCGCGCTCCGGCGCGTTCACCCCGTAGCCGACGAAGACGACCGGGGCATCGGCGATGGTGATGTGGGGCTGAGGGCGATGGCTGTTGGCGATGATCTCCGCGCCGCGCTGGAGCGTGATCGTCTCCCCGCCCGCCTTGGCCGTGATCACCGCCGGCCCGTGCTGGACGAAGCGGTTGATCGGCACGGTCTGGAAATACGTCCCGCCGTCGCCTGCGGGTTCGAGGCCGAGGGCGCGGAACTGGTCGGCGATCCAGGTCACCGACCGCTCCTCGCCCGCCGTGGTCGGGGCGCGGCCTTCCAGATCGTCGCCGGCCAGCACTGCGACGGCGGCGTTCAGCCGGTCAGGATCGATCCGGCCTTCCTGTGCGATGGCTCCTGAGGCGGAAACGAGGCAGGCGGCGAGGACGGCGAGACTGACACGAGACACAGGCGACACTCATTCACGGACTGCGGGATGTCGACCCTGACCCACCGGGTCCGCGCTGTCGAGCGAGAGACGCGGGCCGGAGTTGACCGAGGAGGAGCGGCCGCTCCTCTCAAAACTGCTGCCGTCGATGGACACCCGGGTGCCGCCGACGGGATGCCGGGCCTGATCTAGAGGATCGCCAGCGCCCGATAGAGCGGGACCGTCTGGTCCAGAAAGCGGCGCGCCATGTCGCCGAGCACCGACAGATTGTCGTCGCGGGTGACCAGGTCCTGGCCGCTGCGAACGGCGCGCTCGTTGGTTGTCTGGAACACCTCCCGGACGGACAGGGCGATCGCTTCGGTCGTGCGCGCACCGGCCAGCCAGGCGCGCAGGAACAGCTGGGCCGACCGGGGGGTCAGGATGCCGCCGCCGGTCGTCGGCGAGGCCATGTGGTTCAGGTGAGGGCCGGTCACGGCGCGGTCGAGGACGAGACGGTTGTAGGCCGCGCATCGCGCCCGGATTTCGGGGGTGAAGGTCTGGGCGGGGCGCAGCACGCCCATGCCGACGAGGTTGATCAGGGCGGCGAGCACGTCGCTACGCCTCAGGCCGGAAACACCGGGCGCGGCCATGAGTCCGGTCGTGGTCTTCGGACAGAAGTCCTCGCTGGCCAGCGCGAGCGCAAGCGGACCGTAGGTTGCCTCGGACAACACGACCTCCCCCTGCGCGCCCCTGAGCTGGAAATCGATCTCGTCGAGCCCGCAGGCGAGGACGAAGGCCTGGGCGTCGAGGCCCGTCGCCTGTTCGGCGGGTGACAGTGTTCGAGCGGCCTTCGCGAAGACGTCGGGCCGGAACTGCTGGTTGACGAGGAAGTCGCGGACGGACTCCCGCAGGACCGTATCCTTCTGCCGGTCCAGCAGGGCCAGGCCGGCCGGCGGGAGGTGAATGGCGTTCACCCGATCCAGCAGGCGGGCGGAGGTGACGAAGCCGAGATCCGCCTCCGCCAGGGCCTGCGCCACCTCCGAGAAATAGGGGACGTGCCAGTCGGCGTTCAGATACTCGTGGCCCAGATACTGCGGCCCGACCCTGCGCAGGGACGCGGCATGGCTCGCGGCGGGGCGGCTTTCGGCGAAGAAACGGCCGTCGGCGGCGGCGACATCCTCCATGAACTCGAGCGCCGCCTCGATCCGGGCTTCGGGGCCGCCGCCTGACCGCGCGGCATGTCCCAGTTTCAGCAAGTGACGGACCGGCGATCGCGAGGCCCAGCCGGGCTGGCAGTTGTAGCTCAGATAGACCACGCCGCCGGGCTTGAGCCGGTCCCGTAACAGCTTGACGATGACCCGACGGCTGTCGTCCGAGACCCAGCTCCAAACCCCGTGCAGGGTGATGACGTCGAACTGCGGCAGGTCGTCACGCGCCGCGAACGTCCCGAAATCCTGGGCGTCGAGCTGCACCGCGCCGCCGAACGACGCCGCCAGTTCGCGGGCGTGCTCGACATGGGCCGGGTTGATGTCGACGCCCCAAAAGTCGCCGTCGTTGGCGGCGGCGTGAACCGCCAGCGACACCCCCTGCCCCATGCCGAGCTCGAGACAGGTCGGTGCCTCGGGCACGGCGACGTCCACGCCCGCGATCAGGCCGCAGAACCGCAGATGGGCCGGGCCCAGCTCGTGATAATAGCCGGCCGTGTATTCCAGCTCGGCGTAGTGGCGATCGGGCGCACCCATCCAGACCTCCTGCACCAGTCGGGCCCCGAGAGGCGAGGCCCGTCTGGCTCAGTGTGAGCCGGCGTTGAAGCCGGTCGACGCCAGGCGCAGGACCACGTCGTCGACCTGGACCCCGCCCCGGTCGATAACGAGGTTCTGATAGTTGCGCTGGCCGTCCCTGGTTTCGGCCTCGACGTTCTCGACCTCGGCCACGAACTGGCGACGCAGGTAGGTGGCCAGTTCGCCGGCAGTGACCATGCCGTCGCCGTCGACGTCGCCGGCTCCGGCCAGACCTGCGCGAAGGAAGTGGGACAGATAGCCGCCGGCCTCGAACTTGTCGGCCACGGCGCTGGTCAGGTCTTCTTCGGACGAGAACAGGCCCATGACGCCCGGGCGATCCACAACGTTGCGCGCGAAGCCGCCGGAGAAGCAGCTGTCGAGCACGAGCAGGGACAGGCGGGTGTTCAGGCCAGCGAACAGTTCGGCCATCTCCTGATCGGTGATCTCGCCGTCGCGCAGGACGATCGATTCCACGAGGCCGTCCGGCTCCAGCGCGCTGGCGGAGGCGTCTTCCTGGCTGCCGTGGCCGGAGAAGAAGAACATGAACATGTCATCAGGCCCGGCCTGACGCGCGACCTGCTGGAAGGCGCGACGCACACCGCCGACCGTGGCCTCGGCATTGGTCAGGACGACGCTGGAGGGGTTCAGAACCCCGCCGCGCTCCAGGGTCTCGGCCAGCTTCTCGGCGTCTTCATCCGTATACGGAAGATCGCTGGCGACATCGCCGTATTCCGAGATACCGACCATGATGGCGAAGACACGCGGGCCACCCTCGACCGAGGCCTGACGCGGCGAACCCTGGCTGGGACTGACCGAAAAACGGTAGGAGCCGGTCTCGCCGGCGGCGTAGGAGGTGACCATCACCTGATACTCGCCGTCCTCCTGGATGACCGTGTCCAGGCGGCTGTTGGTGCCGTCCTCGCCGTCGTCGTTGTCAATCTGTTCGCCCGATGGCGTGGTCAGGATGATATAGGCGTCGAAGGCAGAAGACGTCAGTTCCGCCGCCACCCGCTGACCGCGACGGCCGGAGAAGGTGAAGGTGTCGACATATTCACCGCTGTCGAGCTGCTCGTCGCCAGACTGCAGCGCGCCGCCGACCGTGTCGCCGATCGAGATAGAGCCGCCCTCGACATCCTGACGCCCGCCCCGATCCTCGACATAGGAGTCCTGACGCGGCCGGCCCTGCGACTCGCGACCATCGGCGGCGAAGACGCCGAGGCGATAGGCCCCTGCCTCGCCCGACGCATAACTGGTGGCCGTAATCTGGTAATCGCCGTCCTGCGGCAGGGTGACGAACAGGCGGCTGTCCAGCGCGCCGTCGCCATCGGGATCGTCGTCGTTGAACTCCGACAGGCCGGGCCCCTGGATCGCGACATAGGGATCGAAGGCGGAGGACGCCAGGCGCAGATCCAGTTGCTGACCGCGACGCCCGCGCAGGGTGTAGGTGTTGAGGTATTCGCCGCTGTCCAGCTGACGGTCGCCCTGCCCCAGGTCGCCGTTGACGGTCTGACCGACCTGGATCGAGCCGTCGGCCTGACGCGCCGGCGGCTGATAGTTCTGCTGCGGCGGACGCCCGCCCCCGGAGTAGGGCGCACGTCCACCCTGCTCGGCCAGGATTTGATAGCGGCCGGTCTCGCCCGAGCCGAAGCTGGTCGCGGCAACGGTCACGACCCCGTCGGCAAGGGCGGTAAAGGTCAGGCGGCTGTTGCGGCCGCCGCGCTGGCCCGGATCATCGTCGTTATCCTCGCTGAGGCCGCCGGGACCGCGCACCATCAGATAGGCGTCAAAGTCGCTGGCATCGAGGCTGACGGTATAGGTCTGGCCGCGCCGGACCTGCAGGTCCCAGTCGTCGGCGAACTCACCCGACTGAAGCGTGCGATCGCCCCGGGCCAGGGCACCGGTTGCGGAACGATCCGGCTGCAGAGCGCCGCCCCCGGCGTTTTGCTGACCGCGTCCGCCGCTGGCCTCGGCATAGGCACCGCGCCCGCCGGCGTTTCCGGCGCCGCTCATCGACAGGCTGTAGCGGCCGCTCTCGCCCGACTCATAGCTGGTCGCCGTGATCCGATAGGTCCCGTCGGCGGGCAGGCGCACATCGAGGCCCGCATTGGTGCCGTCGTCGCCTGAGTCGTCGTTGTCTTCCTCAAAATCGCCCGGGCCGCGGATCATCAGATAGGCGTCGAAATCGTCCGAACGCATGACTACCGAGAGCGGCTGGCCCGCCCGGCCCTGGACCTCATAGACATCGACAAACTCACCGGAATCCAGCTGGTCGTCTCCGCGCGACAGATCGCCCTGAACCGAGCCGCCCGGCTGCAGCCGCTGCTGGGCGATGGCCGGACCCGTCAGCAGCGGCGCGGCTGCCAGCGACAGCGAAAGCGCTGTGGAAAAAAGAACTCTGCGCATGACGACTCTAACCCCCGAAAGACCGCCGGACATTGCCCCCTGCCCGGCAGGATGTCACGGGCTCGCGGAACGAGGGTCAGATTCCGACACCTTCCCGCCGTATCACCCTCATTCGGCCTTGTTCGCGGAGCAGAAGCTCCGCCCCGCGAAATCCCCGCGCGGCCCACAGAACGCCCCGCGCCGCTCGCCAATCCGGGCCCGGCGCCCTACGGAACCGACATGCCCTTCCCTGCCAGCCATCCTGCGCTCGACCGCGCCCTGTCCGAACGCGGCTATGCCGAGCCGACTCCTGTCCAGGCGGCAGTGCTGGAGGCGTCCCAGGCCGAGGACGGCACCGGGCGCGACCTGCTGGTCTCGGCCCAGACCGGATCGGGCAAGACCGTCGCCTTCGGTCTGGCCCTGGCCCCGACCCTGCTGGGCGATGCGGAGAAGTTCACCGACTTCGGCAACCCCCTGGCCCTCGTCATCGCCCCGACCCGCGAACTGGCCCAGCAGGTCTCCAACGAGCTGCAGTGGCTCTACGCCCAGACCGGGGCGCGCATCGTCTCCTGCGTCGGCGGCATGGATCCGAAGGTCGAGCGGCGGGCGCTGGAGCGCGGTGCCCATATCGTCGTCGGCACGCCCGGCCGTCTGCGCGACCATCTGGAACGCGGCGCCCTGGACCTGTCTGAAGCCCGCGCCGTCGTACTCGACGAGGCCGACGAGATGCTGGACATGGGCTTCCAGGAAGACCTGACCTTCATCCTCGACGCCGCTCCGCCCGAGCGCCGGACCCTGCTGTTCTCGGCCACCCTGGCGCGCGACATCGTGCAACTGGCCAAGACCTATCAGCGCGACGCCGTGCGCATCGACACGGTCGCCGGCAACAAGTCGCACGCCGACATCGAGTACAAGGCCATCCGCGTCGCGCCGAACGAGATCGAACTCGGCGTCGTCAATGTGCTGCGCTATTTCGAGGCCCCCGGCGCGCTGGTGTTCGCCAACACGCGCGAGCGGGTGAAGCATCTGACCTCGTCGCTGCGCGAACGCGGTTTCTCCGTCGTCGGACTGTCGGGCGAACTGACCCAGAGCCAGCGCTCCGAAGCCCTGCAGGCCCTGCGAGACGGCCACGCCCGCGTCTGCGTCGCCACCGACGTCGCCGCGCGCGGTCTCGACCTGCCCGACCTGGGTCTGGTCATCCACGCCGAGATCCCGGTCAACAAGGCCGGCCTGCTGCACCGGTCGGGCCGCACCGGTCGTGCGGGCAAGAAGGGCGTGTCCGTCCTGCTGGTCTCCTACACCCGCCGCCGCAAGGTCGAGCTGATGCTGCAATCGGCCTCGATCGTCGCCGAATGGTCCGGCCCGCCGTCGGCCGAGATGATCCTGGAGAAGGACCGCGAACGCCTGCTGGCCGACCCCGCCCTCACCGCCCCGGTCGAGGACGAGGAGGCCCTGGAACTGGGCCGGCTGCTGCTGGAGCGGACCACGCCCGAACAGGTCGCTGCGTCCCTGATCCGCCTCTATCGCCAGAAGCTGCCGGCCCCGGAAGAGGTCTATGACGACGAGCGCATGAAGCGCGCCCAGGTCAGCGGTGTGAACGATCGGGGTCAGGAGGACGGCCCGTTGCGCGACTTCGCACGCGGCGGCGACATGGTCTGGTTCCGCATCAACATCGGCCGCGACAAGAACGCCGATCCGAAATGGCTGCTGCCGACGCTTTGCCGTCTGGGCCATGTGACCAAGGGCGACATCGGCTCGATCAAGATCTTCGACCGCGAAACCAAGTTCGAGATCACGACGGCCGCCGAAGCCAAATTCCGCGCCGCCATCGCGGCCGGGACGGAAGACGGCGTGACCGTCTCCGACGCCGTGGCACCCGGTCCCAAGGAACGTCCTGCCAGCCGCTGGGACAAGAAGCCCGCCGGTGACGGTGGTGATCGTCCGGAGCGCAAGCCGTGGGCGAACAAGACCGAGAGCGACCGCCCTGCCCGCGCCGAAAAACCCGCATGGAAACCCCGCGAGGACGGCGACAAGCCCGCCTGGAAGCCGCGCGAGGACAAGCCGGCCGGCGAGAAGAAGCCGTGGGTCAAGCGTGAGACTGCTCCGGCCGCCGAGGGCGAGCGGCCCAAATGGGTCAAACGTACGCCCGACGCCCCCACGCCTGAAGGCAAGAAGCCCTGGGTCAAGAAGCCTCATTCCGATCGTCCGAAGACCGCCTGGGCGCCTGCCTCCGACGCCGCGCCCGCCGCGCCCGGGGACAAGCCCTGGAAGGGCAAGCCCAAGGGCGGCGACCGTCCCTGGGCCGCCAGGGACGCGCACGGCAAGCCGGCCGGCGAGAAGAAGCCCTTCAAGGGCAAGAAGAAGCCGAACGGCTGATCCTCCAATCCTCCCCCGACGGGGGAGGTGGCGCGGAGCTCTTCGCGACGTGACGGAGGGGTCTCACCTCGAACCCGGTGTCTGGGTCTGCCCCCCCCACCACTGCGTGGTCCCCCTCCCCCGATGGGGGAGGATTAGGTTGGCGAGCCTCCGCGTAACCGATTACAGTCCCGGAAAAGAAGACTGACCCCGGGACAGGAAACACGTATGGCCGACGTCGCACTCAGCGGCATTCACAAGAGCTTCGGCGCGACCGAGGTTCTGAAGGGTGTCGATCTGACCATCGCCGACGGCGAGTTCGTGGTGTTCGTGGGACCGTCAGGCTGCGGCAAGTCCACCCTGTTGCGCGTCATCGCCGGACTGGAAGAGGTCGATGGGGGCGAGGTCTCGATCGGCGGGCGGGTGGTCAACGCCTTGTCGCCGTCCGACCGGGGCATCGCCATGGTGTTCCAGTCCTACGCCCTCTATCCGCACATGAGCGTGCGCCAGAACATGGCCTTCGGCCTGACGCTGGCGAAGACGGACAAGGCCGAGATCGAACGCCGCGTCATGGCCGCCGCCGAGACCCTGAACATCGTCGACTATCTGGATCGCAAGCCCAGGGCCCTGTCCGGCGGCCAGCGCCAGCGCGTCGCCATCGGCCGCGCCATCGTGCGGGAGCCCGAGGTCTTCCTGTTCGACGAGCCCCTGTCCAATCTCGACGCCGCCCTGCGCATGCGCATGCGCTACGAGTTCGCCTCGCTGCACGAGCGGCTGAAGACGACCATGATCTACGTCACCCACGACCAGGTGGAAGCCATGACCCTGGCGGACCGGATCGTGGTGCTGAACGGCGGGGTCATCGAACAGGTCGGGGCGCCGATGGAGCTCTACGAGCACCCCCGCACCCGCTTCGTGGCCGAGTTCATCGGCAGCCCGAAGATGAATCTGATTCCGGCAGAGCTGGTCGAGGCGTCCGCGACCGGCGTAATCGTTCGAACGGCGGCCGGAGAGACCGTGCATGTCGGCGTCGACGCCGCCTCGGCCAGGGCGGGTCAATCGGTCATGCTGGGCGTCCGTCCCGAGCATCTGACGCTCTCAGGTCCCGGCGACGGGATCCGGGTGAAGGCGGCCTTCGTCGAGACCCTGGGCCATGCGACCTATGCCTATGTCTCGCAGGCGGGTTCGAGCGAGGCCATGACGGTGCAACTGTCCGGCGACCTGCGCCCGAGGGTCGGCGAGGCCCTGACCCTGCACATCGACCCGGCGCGGGCGCACCTGTTCGACTCTGACGGAGCCGCGTTCAGGCGGCTGTAGCTCCCTTCTCCCCTTGCGGGAGAAGGTGGCCGAGCGGAGCGAGGTCGGATGAGGGGTCACGCGGACCTTGCCGATCTACGCTCGGTCCGCCCACTCCAGGCGACGGTACGACCCCTCATCCGTCAGCCTTCGGCTGCCACCTTCTCCCGCAAGGGGAGAAGGAGACAATTACTCCTTAAGCCGCCAGGTCGCGCCGGTCGGGCCGTCCATCACCACGACGTTCAGGGCCGTCAGCCGGTCGCGGATACGATCCGCCTCGGCCCAGTTCTTCTCCGCCCGCGCGGTGACCCGTTCGGCCAGAAGCCCCTCGACCTCGGCCTTTAGCGAATCGTCGGCTCCGCCCTCGAACCACTGGTCCGGGCTGGACAGCAGCACGCCCATGATCCGGCCGCAGGCCGTCAGTTCCGCCTTGGCGATACCGACCGCATGGTGGTCTCCTGCCGTCATCGCCCGCTCGATCTCGCTGGACAGGGCGAACATCGTCGCCATGGCTCCCGGCGTGTTCAGGTCGTCGGAGATGGCCTCCAGGAACTCCGGTGACGGCATGTCCCCCAGCGGCGCGATCGCCTGGGCCCGACGCAAGGCGCCGTAAAGCCGGTCCAGGTTCTTGCGCGACTGGTCCAGCAGCGACTGGTTCCAGTCCAGCGGCTGACGATAGTGGGCTGACAGAAGGGCCCAACGCACAACCTCGCCCGGGATCGTCTGCACCAGGTCGTGCAGCAACAGGACGTTGCCGATCGACTTGGACATCTTCTCCGCATCGACGGTCAGGAAGCCGTTGTGCATCCAGTAACGGCTGTATGCGTCATGAGCCGCCTCGCCATGCGCATGGCCATGGGCGCAGACCCCCTGGGCGATCTCGTTCTCATGGTGCGGGAAGACCAGGTCGATGCCGCCGCCGTGGATGTCGATCGGCAGGCCGAGGGTTTTCTCGATCATGGCCGAGCATTCGATATGCCAGCCCGGGCGCCCCTCACCCCAGGGCGAAGGCCAGGACGGCTCGTCGGCCTTGGCCGGTTTCCACAGGACGAAGTCGTGCGGGTTCTTCTTGTAGGGGGCGACCTCGACCCGGGCACCGGCGATCATGTCGTCCAGGTTCCGGCCCGACAGGGCACCGTAGGCCGGATAGGAGGACACGTCGAACAGCACATGGCCCTCGGCGACATAGGCGCAGCCCTGATCCACGATCTCGCCGATCTGTTTGATGATCGCGTCCATGTGGTCGGTGACATGGGGCGCGATGTCCGGGGGCGAGACGTTCAGGAGCCCCATGTCGGCCAGATAGGCGGCCTCGTAGCGGGCCGTGACCTCGCCGATCGGCACGCCCTCCTTGAAGGCCTTCGCATTGATCTTGTCGTCCACGTCCGTGACGTTACGGGCGTAGATCACGCTGTCCGCCCCGTACTCGCGCCGCAGCAGGCGGACGAGGACATCGAACACCACGGGCGGACGGGCATTGCCGATGTGGGCGTAGTCATAGACCGTCGGGCCGCAGACGTAGAGCGTCACCCGTTCCGGGTCCCGGGGGACGAAGGCGCGCTTCTCGCGGCGCAGGGTGTCGTGCAGGTACAGTGTCATTTGATCGCGGTGCAGTCGGTTTTCTTGCGGGACGGGCCCTGCGTCCCATATAGCCGTGTCGACGCGGCGAATAGCCGACGTCATCGAAAAGGGAGAGCGACACGCGTCAATCCGGGACCTTCGTTCCGGCGCTACTATGTCGCTTCAATCAGTTTATGGACGCCCACGTTTCCACGCCGGTCCTGGTCGGCAACGATTCCGATACGAAGCCCAGCCGCGAGCAGGCCCTGGCCGCCGTTCGCACCCTGATCGCCTGGTCGGGCGACAATCCCGACCGCGAGGGCCTGAGGGACACGCCCCGGCGCGTCGTCGACGCCTATTCCGAATGGTTCGAGGGCTATGACGCCGATCCGGCCAAGGAACTGAGCCGCACGTTCGAGGACGTGCAGGGCTATGACGACATGGTTCTGCTGCGCGAGATCGAGGTCGAGAGCCACTGCGAGCATCACATGGCCCCCTTCCTCGGCAAGGCCTATGTCGCCTATCTGCCGACCGAGAAGGTCGTGGGAATCTCCAAGATCGCCCGCGTGGTCGAGATCTTCTCCAAGCGTCTGCAGACGCAGGAGACCCTGACACAGGAGATCGCCAAGGCGCTCGAGGACAACCTCAACCCTGCCGGCGTCGCTGTCCTGATCGACGCCGAGCACCAGTGCATGACGACTCGCGGCGTGCATCACCGCCACGTCTCGACCATCACGACCCGCTTCACCGGGGCCTTCAAGTCGGACCCAGCGCTCGTGGAACGTTTCCTGAAGCTGGCCAAGGGCTGATCGATAAATCCTCCTTCGCACGCAGCGGAGGAGGATTTTTCCCCGTTCAGGCGAAAACCGCCTCCAGGGAACCGACTTCCTTCCGAGACCGCTTTACAAGCCTCGCGGCAGACGCCAAGAAACCGTCCGAACCGTAACGCGTCGCTCGCGCCCCGCGCCCGAGCCTCCATGGAGAATCAACGCATGGGCTCCAAGCTCGCAGGTCCCGCCGGACAAGGTGGCAAGACCATCTCCCAGAACGCGGACATCAACGTCACGCCGTTCGTCGACATCATGCTGGTGCTGCTGATCATCTTCATGGTCGCCGCGCCGCTGGCGACCGTGTCCATCCGCCTCGATCTGCCGCCGGCGACCCCGCCCACCGGCGAAGAGCCGAAGGAACCGGTCTACATCACCATCCAGGATACCGGCTCGATCTTCATCGCCGAGCAGCAGACCACGATCGAAACCCTGGCCGTGGACGTCTGCGCCGCACTGGGCGGCGGTTCGCCGGCCTGCCAGGAAGAGCGCGTGTTCGTCCGCGCCCAGCCGGAAGTTCGCTATAACGCCTTCATGGAAGTCATGAACGACCTGCAGAAGAACGGCTTCTACAAGGTCGGCCTGCTCAACGAAGACATCGAATAGGTCTCGCACCTCTTCGCACCGATCAGGGCCGCGTCTCGAAAGGGACGCGGCCTTTTTCATTCGCGCCATCCGTCCTAGGGTCGGTGCCATGACACCCTCAGACCTCCGCGCCCTCGTCCTGACCCTCCCGGAAACGGAGGTCGGGACGACCCGCGGGAAACCTTCCTTCAAGGCGGCGGGCAGGTTCTTCACCCGCCTCCGGGCCGAGGACGACAGCGTCGTCGTCTATGTCGACAGCGAGGACCATCGCGACATGCTGATCGAAGCCGAGCCCGCGACCTTCCACACCACCGACCACTATCGCGGCTATCCGATCGTCCTGGCCCGTCTGGCGTCGGTGGATCCGGTCTGGCTGCGCCAGGCGCTGGAGAAGCGCTGGAAGAAGATCGTGCCGAAGACGGTGTCGAAGACCTACACACACGTCGCTTGACCTGACGCTACGTCATCATGCCAGGTTCGTTTCCAAACAGGACGGACAGGTCATGGACACCCCGGAATTGGTCACCCGCGATCTCACGGCCGAGGCGGCTGACGGCTATCGGCTGGCGCTCAGGCTGATCGCGCCGGCGAATCCCTCCCATGCGGTGCTTGTCACCTCGGGCACCGGTTTTCCAATGGGGTTCTACGAGCGGTTCGCCCGCCATCTGGCTGCGAGCGGCGCCGCGGTCCTGATCTACGACATGCGGGGGATCGGCGCGTCCCGTCCGGACGATCTCGCGGCCATGCAGATGACCTATGAGGACTGGGGGCGTCTGGACATGCCGGCCGCCCTGGAAGCCCTCATCGAGAGCGCACCGGGACTTCCGGTCCTGCATGTCGGCCACAGCGTCGGGGGTCATTTCGCCGGCTTCATGCCGAACCACGCAAAAATCGAGCGCCACGCCTTCGTCGCCGTGGGCTCGGGGTATTGGGTCGACCATTTCCGCAGCTACAATCCGATCGAGATCTTCTTCTGGTGGATCTATGGCCCGTGGAGCCTGGCGCGCCACGGCTACATCAAGGGCGGCAAGCTGTGGCGCGGTGCCGACCTGCCGCGCGGCGTCTTCCTGCCCTGGCGACGCTGGTGCCATGACCCTCGCTATTTCGCGGACCACCTCGGCACGGCGTTGCAGCCCAACCATTTCGCCGAGGTCACGGTGCCGATCCGGTCCTGGATCTTCACCGACGACCCCATCGCCAATCGCAAGACCGCGCCGCGAATGCTGGAGGTCTATCCGAACGCGCCCGGCGAGCTCATCGTTCGCGAACCGGCCGACTATGGCGTTGCCCGCATCGCCCACGAGGGCGCTTTCAGGCGTGGACTGGAGCCGCTCTGGGACGAGATTTCCGACTGGCTGGCCGGCCGATAGCTGGCGCAGGAGCGTCGCCCACCCATATCCAGCCTCCCGCGAACCCAGGCCGGAGCCGCCCGATGTCCGAACAATTGTCCCTGACCGTCGACGGCCTGAGCATCCCCCAGCTCGGGTTCGGCACCTGGCAGCTGGAACCCGCCGACGCGCGGCGCATGGTGGCGGAGGCCCTGCGCATCGGCTACCGCCACATCGACACGGCCTGGATCTACAAGAACGAGGCGGCCGTCGGCGACGGCATCCGGGACGCGATCGAGGCGGGCGGGGTCGCACGCGAAGACATCTGGCTGACAACCAAGATCTGGGTCGAGCATTTCGAGCACGACGCCCTGCTGCGCCAGGCCGAAGAATCGGCGAACAGCCTGGGCTTTATCCCCGACCTCCTGCTGCTTCACTGGCCCAGGATGACGCCGACCTTCGCCGAGACCCTGGGCGCCCTGAACGAGGCCAGGGCGAATGGCCTGACCCGTTCGATCGGCCTGTCGAACTTCCCCTCCGCCGAGTTCCGGCGGGCGCAAGACCTGTCGCAGGCCCGCCTGGTCACCAACCAGGTCGAGTACCATCCCTATCTGTCGCTGAAGACGTTGCGCGCCACGGCCGCCGATCTTGGTTCCTCGATCACGGCCTGGTCGCCCCTGGCCCAGGGCAAGATCGCTGGTGATCCGGTCATCGGCGACATCGCCCGCGCCCACGGGAAGACCAACGGCCAGGTGACCCTGCGCTGGCTGGTGCAGCAGGGCGTCATCGCCATTCCTCGCACGGTCAAACCCGAGCGGGCCGCGGAGAATTTCGACATCTGGGACTTCCGGCTCTCGGACGAGGAGACGGCCCGAATCCACGCCCTCGCCCGCCCGGACGGCCGCCTCGGCGACTGGCTCGACAAGGACTTCCGCTGGGATCAGGATTGACCGCAGACGCGGCAGGAAAGCCGCGCGCGGAGGTTTCGCATGGGCTCTGTTCTCGGTTTCCCCGGCCTCGATCCGCATGACGCGGCCGTCGGTGCCCGTCTGAAGCGTTGGCGCGAACAGCGCGGGGTCGATGTCGACGCCGTCGCTGCCGTTCTCAAGATCACTCCGGAAGAGGAACGCCGCGCCGAGGCCGGTCGAGCCCACCTGACCACGCTCCAGATCGCCGCGGCCACACATCGCCTGCGCCTGCCGATGTGGGCGCTGGTTTCCGACCGCCCGGCCTACTGACGATCCACAGGATGCACGGCGCCGCGCGCGGCTGGCGCATTCTGTTTGCCATCCTCGGCTGGGCTCGGGCGGCCGTGAATTTTTCGGCCCTGCTGGCCTTCTTCCAGGTGCCCGGTCTGATCGTCGCGGCGATCGATCGCGGCCTGGGTGCACTCGGCAAGGGTGACAGTTCCCTCGCGCCGTCCTAATCGGACCCATGGCCTACAAATCCTTGCGCGACTTCATGGCCCAGCTGGAGGCCTCGGGCGAACTGGTGCGCGTGTCGGAGCCCGTCTCCACCGTACTGGAGATGACCGAGATCCAGACCCGGCTGTTGCGCAACGGCGGCCCCGCGGTCCTGTTCGAAAAGCCGGTCATGCCCGACGGCTCGATCAGCCCGATCCCGGCCCTGGCCAATCTGTTCGGCACGGTGAAGCGCGTCGCCATGGGCGTGACGCTCGACAAGAAATCCCGCACCACGGCCGCCGAGTTGCGCGAGGTGGGCGAACTCCTGGCCTTCCTCAAGAATCCGACCCCGCCGCGCGGCCTCAGCGACGCCATGGAGATGCTGCCGCTGGCCCAGTCGGTGCTGGCCATGCGGCCGAAGGTGGTGAAGTCCGCCCCGGTGCAGGAGGTCGTGCTCAAGGGCGACCAGATCGACCTCGGTAAACTGCCGATCCAGACCTGCTGGCCCGGCGAGCCCGCGCCCCTGATCACCTGGGGCCTGGTGGTGACGAAAGGTCCGTCGGACGACCGCGAGGACGACTTCAACCTCGGCATCTACCGCATGCAGGTGCTGGGCAAGGACAGGGCCATCATGCGCTGGCTGGCCCATCGCGGCGGGGCGCAACACTATGCCCGCCACAAGAAGCGCAAGACCGGCCCCCTGCCCTGCGCCGTCGTGCTGGGAGCCGATCCGGGCACCATCCTGGCCGCCGTCACGCCGGTGCCGGACACGCTGAGCGAATTCCAGTTCGCCGGGCTCATGCGCGGTGCCAGGGCCGAGCTGGTGGCCTGCAAGACCGTGCCCCTGATGGTTCCGGCCCAGGCCGAGATCGTGCTGGAAGGCCACGTCCTGCTGGACGAGCACGCGCCCGAGGGCCCCTACGGCGACCACACCGGCTACTACAACTCGGTCGAGACCTTCCCGGTCTTCCAGGTCAGCGCCATCACCATGCGGCGCGATCCGATCTATCTGACCACCTTCACCGGCCGCCCGCCGGACGAGCCCAGCGTACTCGGCGAGGCGCTGAACGAGGTCTTTATCCCCCTGCTGCGCGCCCAGTTCCCGGAGATCACCGACTTCTGGCTGCCGCCCGAGGGGTGCAGCTATCGCATCGCCGTGGTGTCGATGAAGAAGGCCTATCCCGGCCATGCCAAGCGGGTAATGCTGGGCGTCTGGAGCTATCTGCGGCAGTTCATGTACACGAAGTGGGTCATTGTCGTGGACGACGACATCGACGCCCGCGACTGGAAACAGGTCATGTGGGCCATGGCCACCAAGATGGACCCGGCGCGCGACATCACCCTGATCGAGAACACCCCGATAGACTACCTCGACTTCGCCAGCCCCGAGAGCGGCCTCGGCTCCAAGATCGGCCTCGACGCCACCGACAAATGGCCGCCCGAGACGAAGCGCGACTGGGGCGAGGAGATCCGGATGGACGAGGCGGTCGTCGAGCGGGTGTCGGGGATGTGGGACCGCTTGGGGCTGCCGGGCGACGGCGCGCCGATCTGGAAATAGACCGATGTGGGGCTGGCTGAGACGACGGTTCAATCGTGTGGCTGCGACGCAGCTCCAGCCCCCGAAACGGCGGGCGGCGCAGCTACCTTTGGGGTCACTCGACGATCTGAACGCACTGATCGACCGCTGCTGTCTCGGCGCTGCGCGCGAGGTGATTCTCTCCCGGAGCACGCCCTGTTTCCACATGATCGCGGGCGGCCCCGCCTCCGATGCGCCGCTCGGGACCACGCGACTGGGCGGTGCGCCCGACCTGCCCGTCGGCAACGCCTGGCCCATCAGCGAACATGGGGCCTGCAGCTTCCTCGGACAGTTCGATCTCACCGACGTTCGCGCCCGGACAGGCGCGACAGACCTGCCCCCCGAAGGCCTGCTGTCCGTGTTCGTCGACTTCATCGACAGCGCGGCCGACCCCGTCCGTGTGCAGGCGATCCTGACCCCGCCCGACGTTGCGCTCGAGCGCCTGACGCCACCGGCGCACACCGACGAGTACGGTGCCTGTTCCGGGTGGCTCAACCCGATCAGCGTCGCCGCCTTCGCACCCGGGATCAATGTCCCGCCCTTCGATTTTCGATTCGATGCCGAGGTCGAGGCATTGGCACCCGAGGCCGACATGGACGCCTTCCACGATGGCCTGTGGCCGACGCCGGAGGGAACCGTCGGCCAGTGGCTGGGTGAAGGCTTTGATATCGGCGGGCCAGACCTTCGCCTTGCCATCCACGGCCGCCAGATCGGCCGTCCCCGTCTGGCGGCCTATGATTTCGTGGAAAGCTGGGAGGCGTGGGAGCAGCTGAAGGCCACCGGTCACAGGTTGCAGAGCGGCCAGATCTACCGGCCATGGACCGACGCCGACGACGCCGACGTCCGTTTCCTCCTCGACAACCGTGACCGGTTGACGGCCGACGTGGCGCAGCTTCGACTGCTGCTCCTGATCCAGTCCAACAAGCCAATGAATCTCTGGATCAACGACGCCGATCCGATCTTCTTGTTCATCCCGGCGGCGCGGCTGGAGCGTGGCGATTTTTCGGAACTGCATGGCGCGGTGACGCAGGGCTGACGAGACGCCGATCTGGAAATAGCGACATCGAATTCTTCGACGATTGTGGCCGAAAATCGCTTTTCAGATGACCGATATGTAATCTAGGTTCCCGCCTCCATACCTTGTCCCCTTTTGAGGCCTGTCATGAAACTTCCGCTTGTCGCCCTGCTCGCTGTCGTCATCGCCGCGCCGGTGGCCGCCTCCATTCCGGCGACGGCCGAGGCCCAGGTTCTCGCCGGCCGCGGCGGCGACAGCCGGCGCATGCGTGAGGCACCCCGCCCCGCCCTGACCGCGCGCGAGGAGGACCGGCTGTTCGAGGCCGAGGAAGCCGTTTTCCAGTTGCAGTCGCAGATCGAGACGCTGGAAGCCCTGACCGCGCCGACCCCGGAACAGATCTCCAGCATTGAAGACCTGCGCGAGCGGCTCGAGGACGAACAGGGGACCGTCGACCGCCTCACCCGCAAGCGCGACCGTCGCGGCTGATCGTCGGGCGGGGGCGCCCCCCCCGTGACCTTCGCTAGAGCATGATCGCTTCTGGTGGACCCGCCTAGCGGGTCAGACATGAAGCGTGAATCATGCTCTCGCTAGAATCTGGAGCCTGAGGCAAGGGTCGGGGAGCCGTTGTGAGCGCATTCGAGTTCTTCTTCAGCTTCTACGGCCTGTTGCTGGGCCTGTCGGTTGCCGAGCTGGTCGGCGGCTTCTCCCGCGTCCTGCATGAGCGGCATCGCGTCCGCTTCGGCTGGCTGACCCCGCTTCTGGCGGTGTTCGTGGCCGTCGACCTGGCGACCTTCTGGAACCAGGCATGGCGGTTTTTTCGCGGGGCACCGTTCAACCCCGCCCTGCTGCTGATCGGCCTGGTCATCGCCGCGACCTTCTACGTCGCAGCCAGTGTCACCTTTCCGCGGGTGACGGCCGAGGGCGTCGAGACGCGCATAAATCTGGACGACCATTTCTGGGCCCATCGTCGGGTCGTATTTGGCTGCGTGCTGGCCGCCAATGCCATGGTCTGGGCGCTGCTCGGCCTTCTGGCACTCGCCGACCCGGCATGGGCCGCCCTCTGGACACCGAGACTGCTGGTCGGAGTCGTCCTCTTTGCCGCCTGCACGGCAACCGCAGCATTTTCGTCCTCGCGGCCGGTCGTCATCGGGGCCCTGCTGATCGTGTTGGCCTACACCCTGTGGAACATGGTCCGTGCAGGGGCGATCCTCATCGCCGACGGTGCCTGGTTGCCCGCGACTGGGAGCTGACACTTGCCAGAGGGACAGGATCGGCCGACGAAGACGCGCATGCGCCCGATCCTGATCTCCGCGGCCCTCGCCGCCCTAGCCACTTGCGTGACCCCCGCCATGTCCCAGTCGCTTCCCACTATCGCCCCCTGGGACCAGCCCTTCCTGCCGCCCGCCCTCGCGTGGGACGGGGCCAGTCGTGCCCTTCTGGCGGACCCGTCCAATCCGTGGATCACCGAGTTCGAACGCGATCCGGCACATGATTTCAGCCCCGACTATGCGGCCACCCGCGCCTGGTTCGATCGGCTGGACGCGGCGTCGGACCTGATCCGCATTCAGCAGTTCGGCGTGTCGCCTGAGGGCCGCCCGATCTATGCCGTCATCGCCTCGAGGGACGGTGCGACCCTCGACCCCGGCAAGCCCGTCCTGCTGGCCCAGGCCGGCATCCATCCGGGCGAGATCGATGGCAAGGACGCAGGCATGATGCTGCTGCGCGACATGGCGTTCGGCGACAAGGGCGACCTGCTGGACCATGCCAACCTCGTCCTGATCCCCATCCTTTCGGTCGATGGTCATGAGCGCGCCTCGCCCTACAGCCGTCCGAACCAGCGCGGCCCCCGCATCCAGGGCTGGCGCAATACGGGCACGAACCAGAACCTGAACCGCGACTTCCTCAAGCTGGACCAGCCGGAGATGCGGGCCCTCCGGACCTTCATCAACGGTCTCAAGCCCGACCTCTACCTCGACATCCACGTCACCGACGGCATGGATTACCAGTACGACATCACCTACGGCTTTAACGGCGAGTTCGACGCCTTCAGCCGCTCGCCGGCAGGGTCCGCCTGGCTGGACGACGTCTTCAAACCCGCAATCAACGCGGCGCTTGAAGACCAGGGTCACATCCCCGGGCCCCTCGTCTTCGGCATCGACAACGAGCACCCCCGGGCCGGCCTCAGCGACGGGGGCCTCGGCGAACGCTTCTCCAACGGCTGGGGCGCGGCCGCGCACGTGCCGACCGTCCTGATCGAGAACCACAGCCTCAAACCCTACGAACAGCGCGTCCTCGGCACCTATGTCTTCCTCGAAGCCTCGCTGCGCCTGCTGTCCGATCAGGTCGCACCCCTGCGTGCCGCAATCGCCGCTGACCAGGCCCTGCGCCCTTCCGAAATCCCTGCCAATTTCGAGCCTGACCCGACCCCGCACCAGACCCGCGCCTTCAGGGGCGTCTTGTATGAGACCTATGACAGCCCGGCCTCGGGCCGCACCGAGATCCGCTGGCTGGGCCGGCCCGACCCCGAGCTCTGGCAGGTGCCCTACTATGGTTCGCGCCCGTCGCTCAGCCTGCGCCGACCCGCCGCCTACTGGGTGCCCGCCTACCGCCCCGACCTGATCGAGCGCCTCCGGATCCATGGCCTGACGCTGGAGACCCTCGATGCGCCCCGCACCGTCTCCGTCGAGTTGCTGCGCCTCGACAACCCCGTCCTGGCGACCCGGGTCAACGAGGGCCACGTCCAGATGACCGTCACCGAGGTCACGCCCGAACGCCGCGACTGGACCTTTGCCCCCGGCTCGGTCCGCGTGCCGACCGACCAGCCCTTGGGCGACATCGCCGTCCTGCTGCTTGAGCCCCAGTCCAGCGAGAGTTTCTTCGCCTGGGGGATGTTCCCGGAGATTCTCAGCCGGGTCGAATACATCGAGGGTTACGCCATCGCTCCCCTGGCCGAGGCCATGATGGCGGCCGATCCGGCGCTGAAGGCGGAGTTCGAGGCCAAGGTCGCCGCCGAGCCCGCGTTCGCCGCGAATGGCGATGCCAGATTGGCGTGGTTCTACGAACGAACCCCGTTCTATGATGACCGCTACCGGCTCTATCCGGTCGGACGGGAGGACTAGAGAATGGACGTGCTGACGGAGATGACTGCGGCTCAGGCGACGGCTCTGTGGAGCGGCCTGATGATCCTGTGGCTTGTGTATCTGGGCGTCCGGGTCGCTCTGGCCCGGCGCAGCAACAAGGTCCTGCTGGGCGACGGGTCCAATGCGACCGTCATTCTGGCCAGCCGCGTGTTCGGCAATGCCGCCGAATACACGCCGATCGCCATCGGCGCCCTGGCGGTCCTGACCCTGTTGGGGATGCCGTCCTATGTCCTGCACGTCCTCGGCGGCCTGCTGTTTCTCGGCCGCCTGATCCACGGCTTCGGTCTGAGCAACACGAAGGTCACCGCCGGACGCGTCTTCGGCATGGTCCTGACCTGGACGCCCCTGACCGCGGCCGCTGCCATGTTGATCGTCCACGCCTTCGTCGGCACGCCGCAGGGCTAGGGGCGTTGCGGGGGAGGTCCGGGTCCGCCATATCGGGCCATGCCTGACAGCCTCCCCGCCCCCAACCTTCAGCAAGACCTCTTGCACGATGTCGTCGCCGCCGCCCTGAGGGCCGGAGCCGACGCCGCAGAGGCCGCCACCGCCGAACGGTCCTCGCTGGCCGTGGGAGTCCGCAACGGAACCCTCGAGGATGTCGAGCGCGAGGAGAGCCGCGATCTGGGCTTGCGGGTCTTCATCGGCAGGCGACAGGCCACGGTGTCCGCTTCGGACCTCTCGGCCGCCACGCGTGAGCGGCTCATCGAGCGCGCCGTCGCCATGGCCCGGCTGGCCCCGGAAGACCCCTACGCCGCCCTGGTCCCCGCCACTGGACTGGCGCGCGGCCCCTTCCCCGACCTGCAGCTCGCGGACACGGCCGAACGCACCGCCGCCGAACTGGAACAGGTCGCCCGAGAGGCGGAAGGCCACGCCCTCGCCGTCTCCGGGGTTTCCAAGTCCGAGGGTGGCCACGCCAGCACCGCCTCCAGCCGCTGGCGGCTGGTCACTTCCGAAGGCTTCGACGGGGCCTATGCCGCGACCGGATTTTCGCTCGGCGTCGGCGTTATCGCCGAGAAGGACGGGGCCATGGAGCGCGGCGGCGAAAGCCGTTCGACCCGATGGCTCGCGGACCTGCCCGGCCCCGACGGTATCGGAGCCGAGGCCGGTCGCCGTGCGGTCGAGAAGCTCGGGCCCCGCAAGATCGCCTCGACCACCGCGCCCGTCATCTTCGAGCGACGCGTGGCTGCGCAGGTCCTTTCGCCCCTGCTCGGTGCCATCTCCGGCCCCTCGATCGCGCGCGGCCAGTCCTTCCTGAAGGACCGGATGGGCCAGCAGATCCTGCCCAAGGGTCTCAGCCTGGTGGATGACCCGTTCCGTATCCGGGGCATGGCCTCTACCCCCTTCGACGACGAGGGTTCGCCGGTCGAGCGCCGCCATCTGGTCGACGACGGGGTCCTGACCACCTGGCTTCTGAACGCGTCAGCCGCCGCCCAGTTGGGCCTGAAGTCCACCGGCCACGCCTCCCGCGGCCTCGTCGGCCCCTCCGGCGTCTCGACCCACAACCTGCACCTGACGCCCGGCGAGGCCGACCTGAACGGACTGATGGCCCAGGCGGCGACCGGCCTGGTCATCACCTCCATGTTCGGCCCCTCGTTGAACGCCAACACCGGCGACTGGTCCGCCGGGGTGTCAGGCTACTGGTTCGAGAACGGCGAGCCGGCGTATCCGGTCAGCGAGATCACCGTCGCCGGCAACCTCGCCGACCTGTGGATGCGGCTCGTGCCCGGCTCTGACCTCGAGTTCCGGGGCGGCTTCAACAGCCCGTCCCTGTTGATCGACGGCGTCGCAATCGCAGGCAAATGATCGATCCCGGCGCAGACCTCGCCCTGATCCTCGACGCCGCCCGCGCCGCCGGCACCCTGGCCGAGGCCGAGCGCGATCGCGGCCTGAAGATCACCCACAAGGACGGCGGCTCGCCCGTCACCAACGCTGACATCGCCGTCGACAACATGTTGAAAGACCGGCTTCTGGCAGCGCGACCGGACTACGGCTGGCTGTCCGAGGAGACCGCCGACACGACCGACCGCCTGTCCCGTCGTCGCCTGTTCGTCGTCGACCCCATCGACGGCACAGTCGCCTTCCTCAAGAACCAGCCCTGGTGGTGTGTGCCCATCGCGGTGGTCGAGGACGGACGGCCCGTCGCCGCCGTCATCCATGTGCCCGCCACGGGCGAGACCTATGAGGCCACACTCGGCGGCGGTGCCCGTCTGAATGGCCGACGGATCGCGGCCTCGGACGTCGATACGCTGGACGATGCCGCCGTTCTCGCCGACGCCCGCCTGATGGAGGGCCCGCACTGGCCCGAGCCCTGGCCGCCGATGCGTTACGAGAAGCGCAACGCCCTCGCCTACCGCATGGCGCTGGTCGCCTCAGGGGCCTTCGACGCGGCCATCGCCCTGACGCCGAAATGGGATTGGGACGTCTGCGCCGGGGCCCTGATCGCCGGCGAGGCGGGTGCCACGGTCAGCGATCACCATGGCCATCCGTGGCTGTTCAACCGCCCGGACCCGCGCCAGGCCAGCCTCGTCTGCGCCGCGCCGGCCTTGCACCCGTTGATCCTGCGGCGCACAACGCCTATCCCGCTGGCGACCTGATCTTCCCATCTGCGGACCCGCCCCATGACAGACGCCCCCAACGCCTCCGATCCCCAGTTGCTTCACCTCGTGATCGGCGGAGAACTGCGCCACCTCGACGCTCCGGTCTTCCGCGATCTGTCCAAGGTCGAGTTCGTCGGTGCCTTTCCGAACTACGCGGAGGCCAAAGCGGCCTGGAAAGCCCGGGCCCAGGCCACCGTCGACAACGCCCACATGCGTTTCTTCATCCTGCACGCCCACCGCATGATCGACCCGCGCGGCGAGGCCTGATCGTCGCAGGCGGAACCGTCGCGGCGACGCTCCCGCTGTAAATGGCTAGGTTGCTCGCGAAAGGAGCGTTCCATGATCCCGACCCTGATCGTTCTGGCCCTGCTGGCGCTGGGCGTCGGCATCGTCGCCTTCGCCACCCGACGGCCGACGACCCTACAGGACGTCATCGTCGACAATGATGTCGCCTGGAGCGACCCCGTCACTCCGGCGGAAGTCGCCCCGATCGAGGTCGACCCCTTCGCCCACGCGCCCGTGCTGACCCCCTCCGTCATCGCCGAGGCCGCGTCGGCGGATACGAACCCTATGGAGCGCGCCTCGTGACCCTTTTCGGCACAACCCTCGACGGTGCCCAGATCGCCGGCCTTGTGGGCCTGCTGGCCACGCTGGCCCTGTGGCTGATCGTTCTGGGTCGCGAGCGCGGCTATGCAAAATGGTTCCGGCAATGGGAGGCCGACCGCAAGGCCCGCCACGATGCAGCGACGGGTGAAACGCCGGAGCAGAAGCGCGAACGCACCGGCCCCTGGGGCTGAAGTCTACTCTCGCTTCAGCAGCTTTTCGGTCAGCAAGGTCCCCCACCAGTTTGCCCGGAAGTCCTTGCGCATCGCCTGCGGATCGTAGGCATCCGACTCGACCCACTCCATGAAGCCCACCCCGGTCGGCTCGACCTCGTTCACATAGGTCTCGAGGAAGTGGTCGAGTACGCCGGTCAGCCCCTCGCGGCTGTGCAGGTATTTCTTCGACAGCTCGCTCATCGCCTTCGAGATCGGCTCGCCGAGGTGGAAGTGACGATAGAAGACCGCCATCAGCCCGGCCCGGTCCGCTCCGGACTTGCAGTGGATCAGGACCGGATACTCAATGCTCTGGAAGAGGTCGCGCGCGCGCCGCACCCGATCCTTGCCCGGCGGATCGCGCGAATCGAGCGGCGCGTCGATGAGAGTCAGGCCAAGACGCTCGCAGGCCGCCTTCTCCAGCCAGTAGTAGCCCTCGTCCCGCTCGCCGCGCAGGTTGATGACGGTCTTGATTCCCCGCCTCGCCCAGCCCTCCAGCTGGCGCGGTGACGGCTGGTTGGTGCGCACCAGATCCGGCCCCAGCCAGTGGGCATTGGAAAACGCCAGACGCAGGAAGGCGTGGTCGTTCCAGAAGAAGTCCCGTTCGGCCGCGCGCCGCCCGACCTCCGTGCTCACATCAAATCGCGCCATCGGGTCAGACATAGATGGGGCGACAGCCTGCGTCATCCCGTGCAGGATCGCAGCGACCGACCTGTGTCATTGTGGAGTCCCTTCGATGCGTCTGATCCCTCTCGCCCTGGTCCTCGCGCCCCTCGCCCTCGCCGCCTGCTCGCCGGCCGAAGAACCCGTGACCGCCCCGGCCGACGCCGCGGCCCCGGCCGTTCCCGCCGCGTCTCAAGCCCCTGCCGCCCAGGCCAACGACCCCGCCTTGGGAACAGCCATCGCGACCGTCCTCGGCGAGGACGCCGCCACCACCCGCACCGTCGTCCGGGTCGTGGGCGAAGGCCCGGGACGCATCGCCCTCGTCTATCTGGTCGGCATGAACTGGTGCGGCTCGGGCGGTTGCAACCTGCTGATCCTGCGCCCCGGCGCGGCGGGCTGGGAACAGATCGGCAATGTCTCGCGCGTCAGCAACCCGGTGCGCCTGCTCGCCACCTCGACCAACGGCCTGCCCGACATCGGCGTCACCGTCTCCGGCGGCGGCGGCCCGCCCCCCTATGAGGCCAGGCTCTCGTTCGACGGCCAGTCCTATCCGCGCTTCCCGTCCGACGAACCGCTGGTCGGGGGAAACGGAACGGCGGTGATCACAGACACCGACATCCCGCCCCCCTCCGAGTGAAGGTTGGCGGAGGGTAATGTCTCAGTTGGAAATGCCGGTTAGAGTCGAAGGGCTGGAAACGGAGCCAAATCCAAGGGTCACAGACACACGCTGAGCACCAGAAGCTTTTCGCCGGACCCGGTCATTCCAACTTTCGCCAGCCTATCCTCAGCACCGGACATAAGCCGCGCTACGTCTGCGGGCGAAGTGCCAGGTCACAGTCCGCCAGCAAACGTCAGCGAGCGATCCGGACGATCGCGCCCTGCATCGGATCCGCGGCCCCAGAGACGAGATCGCGGATGACGCTGGCTGCGGCCTCAAGGCCCGTGTGCTCCGAAATGTTGATCCACGGCGAGCCAGAATCCACGACCCGCTCGAAGAAGCCGCGCTGATCTGACTGGAAGCGCTCAAGAAAGGCCAGGAGTGTCCCCTTTTCGCGGTGCTGCCCGAGACTCTGGGGAGCGAAAAAGAATATCGGGCGGGGGCCGCGCAAACCCGGATCCGCGCGTGACATGGAATCGGCCTGGGTCGAGCCTACCAGGCAGTCGTAGACCAGGTTCGTGCCAAACCGCTCGTGCACCCGATGGCGCAATCCGGGATCACCCGCCAAGTCGAGGTAGAGGGTGGGCAGGCCGGTCTCCAGGCTTTCTACCTCATCATAACCGTGTACGGCGTCATAGATGCCCAGCCCTTCGACAAAATCGCGATTGCGAGTCCCGGTCAAGGCCACGAGGCGAACATCGTCATCCGCCATACAGTAGGCAGCTCCGTAGCCGGTCTTGCTCGAAGCGCTCGACACCACGATCTGGCGCGCGCCGAAGAATGCGTTCTCCCGCAAGAAATCCACGGCCGTATAGGAGGTGATGAAGAGCGGCCGGAACAGGGCTTCACTATTCTCCAGCGCCGGCGAATAATTGGGATCTCCCGCACAGAGCGTATAGCGATTGTAGATGTCTGGCAGTGGGATCCGCCAGGGTGCCACATCCGCAAAGCCGTCCCGACTGACCTTGCCAGCTTGAACGACCAGCGTGTCCGCCATCGGAAAGTAACCGAACACACGCGCGCCGACCTCGACCCCGGCAACCCGAGACTCCACGACGTCGGCAAAACCCCAGACCGGCATCAGGCCGAAGTCGTCATGGCCAGTCGGAAAGAACCGCCAATAGCCGATCGTATCCCCGTAGGCGGTATAGGAGATGTTGTTGGTCGTCAGGGAAAAGCGGTCAAGCGCCAAAACGACCTCCCCTTCAGAGAGTTCGCTCTTGGGCGGCATCACCTCGATCCGTGTCTCGCCGGGTGCGGACTTTCGCGTCATCAGGCGGCGGTTGACGTCGAGCATGGCATGTCTCCAAAGCAAGCAAGCGGATCGCACAGGACACGACCTCACTCTCGATGGCAACGTGCTCCTATGTCCAATCCCGGCCAGCCGCTCAATTCTGTGACTGGCGCGGGGCGCCCGATTGCCGCCGCCCCAAGTTTTCAAACTGAGGCACTACGCGGCGGAGTGATCCCTTGACTTGCGGGGCGGGCCGTCCGACCTCGGGCGGATGACTTCGCCCGTCCCGACCGTTCCGCAGGAGGACGCCGCCTCGCGCCCCCTGATCGGCCGCATCTGGCGCGACTACCTGTCCCGCCGCAAGGCGGCCCTGATCGTATCTCTGCTCTGCGCGGCGGTTGCGGGCCTCAGCGCCGCCACGGTGCTGCAACTGCTCCAGCCCGCCATTGACGGCATGTTTCTCGGCCAGCCGGTGAAGGTGGCGGGTCTGTTCGTTGTGCCGCCGCAGCATGCGCTGGTCGCCATCCCGACCATCATCGTCGGCATCGGCCTGATCTGGACGGCGGCCTCGCTCGGCCAGGCCGCACTCGTCAATCGCCTGGGGCACGGCATCGTCGGCGACATCCAGGTGCGACTGTTCGGCTCCATGATCCGAGCCGACCTCGCCCGGCTGCGCAGCCAGCATTCCGGAACATTTGTTTCCAGCGTCCTGTTCGACGCCAACCTGGTACGCGAGGCCTTCACGAACGGGGTCGTCGGATACACCCAGCACGGTCTGACCCTGATCGCGGTGATCCTGTACATGGCGTGGTCCGACTGGCGGCTGACGCTGATCGTCCTGCTCGGCGCGCCACTCATTGCCCTGGTCATCCGCCGCTTCGGCAAGCGGATGCGCAAGGCTACGACCGGCGCCATGGTCGAGACCGAGAACCTCTCCACCGCCCTGATGGAGAACCTGGACGGCGTCCGCCTGATCAAGATCGAGAACCGCGAGGCCGCCGAGGAAGCCCGTGTCGGTGAGGTCGTTAGCCGCCGCCAACGCCACGTGATCAAGTCCGCCGACTCCAGAGCCTTCGCCGGCCCCTTCTCCAACCTCGTCGCCATGCTGATCGTCGCCGCCGTCATGGCCTACGCCGGCTGGCAGGCGCGCCAGGACCAGATGACCGTCGGCGCTTTCGCGGCCTACGTCGGCCTGTTGATGTCCGCTGGCCAGTCCCTGCGACAGGTGACCAATCTCCAGACCGTGATGGCCGAGGGAATGACCGCAGCGCGCCGCCTGTTCGCCTCCCTGGACATCGCCCCCGAGATCCGCGAGGCCGCCGCGCCCAAGGCCCTGCCGTCCGGCCCGGCGACGATCGTCTTCGACGACGTGTCCTTCAGCTACGGCGCCGCCGCCCCGACCTTCTCCGGGGTCGCCCTGACCGTCGCGCCGGGTGAGACCGTCGCCCTTGTCGGTCCGTCCGGCGGCGGCAAGTCGACGCTGCTCAGCCTCCTGCCACGGTTCTACGATGTGACCTCGGGCAAGGTGACCATCAACGGCGCCGACCTGCGTGATCTCAGCCTGTCGGATCTGCGCGCCCGTATCGCCCTGGTGACCCAGGAACCCTTCCTGTTCGACGACACCATCGCCGCCAACATCGCCTATGCCCGCCCCGATGCGACGCCGGAGCAGGTCGCCGAGGCTGCGCGTTCGGCCGCCGCCCACGACTTCATCACCGCCCTGCCGGAGGGCTACCAGACCCGTGCCGGAGAAGGCGGCATGCGCCTGTCGGGCGGCCAGCGTCAGCGCATCGCCATCGCCCGCGCCTTCCTCAAGGACGCGCCGATCCTTCTGCTCGACGAGGCCACCTCCGCCCTGGACACCGAGAGTGAGGCCCTGGTCCAGGCCGCGCTGGAGCGGCTCATGGCCGGTCGATCAACATTGATGATCGCTCACAGGCTGTCGACCGTCCGCCACGCGACCCGGATCGTGGTGCTGGAAGCCGGCCGTGTCGTCGAGACCGGCACGCATGCCAGTCTCGTCCGGAAGGGCGGCCTCTACAGCCGGCTGGCGAAACAACAATCGCTCGACGGAACGCCACCCGTCGCCACGGTGGCTTGACGTGAGGCCGCTCCGCAACCCGATCATCCAGACCATCCTGTCCTTCGTGCTCGCTGGCTGGATGCGGTTCTGCGTCGCGACCACGCGCTGGACCTACGAGGGGCGCGAGCATGCCGAACAGGTCTGGGATGACGGCGGCGGCGTGATTTGCACCTTCTGGCACTCCCGCATCGCCCTCTGCCCTGCCTGCTGGGATCACACACGAGGTCAGCCGACCAAAGCGCTGGTTTCACTCAGCAATGATGGACAGTTCATCGCCAGGGCGCTGGCGCTCCTCGGCTTCCCCGCGGTACGCGGTTCCTCCGCCAACAAGGACAAGGCGGACGTCGCCAAGGGCGGGGCGCGAGCGCTCCGCGACGGCCTGAAACAGCTGAAGGTCGGGGGGCTCGCCATCACCCCCGATGGCCCCCGAGGTCCGGCATGCGTGATGGCCGAAGGCCTGCCTCTGATGGCCAAAATGTCCGGTGCCCCGGTGCTGATCATCGGCATGAGCTGCAACCCGGCCATCCGCCTCGGCAGCTGGGACCGGGCCGTCCTGCCCCTGCCCTTCGGACGCGGCGCGGTCGTCTATGATCTCGTCCGCTTCCCGGACGGGGCCGCCATCGCGGACATGGTCGGTCCGTGGGGCGATCGCCTGACCGCCGTGGAGGCCCGCGCCGACGCGATCACGGGGTTGAAGCGGCTGTGACCCTGCCTCTCCGCGCCTACCGCCTGCTGACCCGGGCTCTGGAGCCGCTCGTCCCTTGGCTGCTCGCGGCCCGCGTCAAACAGGGCAAGGAAAATCCCGTCCGCGTCGATGAACGCCTGGGCGTCGCCGGCGTCGCGCGGCCCGACGGCGACCTCGTCTGGCTACACGGCGTCAGCGTCGGGGAGACCCTGTCCCTGCTGCCCCTGGTCGAGCGGATCGCGAGGGCCAGGCCCGACCTGACCATCCTCGTCACCTCCGGCACGGTGACTTCAGCGGAGTTGTTGGCCCGCCGCCTGCCGCCCGGTGTCATCCACCAATTCGCCCCCGTGGACGCGCCCGGTGTCGTCGCCGCCTTCCTCGATCACTGGCGTCCGTCGCTCGGCGTCTTCGTCGAGTCCGAGCTGTGGCCCAACCTGATCCTTACCGCCCGCGACCGGAAGATTTCGCTGGCTCTGGTGAGCGCTCGTATCACCGGGAAGACTGCGGCCGGCTGGGCCCGCGTCCCGGCTTCGGTCCGCACACTGCTGGACGCCTTCACCGTCCTCATGCCCCAGGACGACACCTCGGCGGCCCGGCTCCAGAGCCTCGGTGCCCGCGTTGACGGCGAGGTGAATCTGAAGCTCTCCGGGGCCCCCCTGCCCTACGACGCCTCGGATTTCACCTCGCTCAGCGCCGCCATCGGCGACCGTCCGGTGGTCGTCGCCGCCTCGACCCACGAGGGCGAGGAGATCGCCATCGTCCGCGCCCTCGATCATGCAGCGGAAGGCCTGTGCCTGATTCTGGTCCCGCGCCACCCCGAGCGCGGGACCGAAATCGCCACCGCCCTGACCCGCGACGGCTATCGTTTCGCCCTGCGGTCGCGTGGCAGCCAACCGAACGCCGGGATGGACATCTATGTCGCCGACACCCTGGGCGAGCTCGGCCTGTTCCTGCGTCTGGCCGATGTCGTGGTCATGGGAGGCTCGTTCGGCTCCTTCCTCGGGCGCGAGCTCTGGGGCGGGCACAATCCGCTGGAGCCCGCGCGTCTCTCCAAGCCGACCGTCACCGGTCCGGACGCCTCGAACTGGCAGGGTGTGACCGCTGATCTGGTGGGGGCCGGGGGCCTCGCCGTCGTCCATTCGCCCGGCGACCTCGCCGGCGTCGTCGCGCCCCTGCTGAACGATCCCGCCGCCGCCCGGGGCATGGGGGAGCGCGCCCGCAGCGCCGCCGCCGACGTGGGTGCCGGTCTCGACCGCCTCTGGGACGCGCTCCAGCCGCTTCTGCCGCCAGCGGCCCGGCCGCGCCGATGAAGCTCTCCACCCCCCGCTGGTGGTATCAGCGCGACGGCCGCCACGGCCGCGTCGCCCGCACCCTGTTGAAGCCCGTTTCGTGGATCTGGGCCGCCGCCACCGCCCGCCGCATCGGCCGCGCACAGCCGGTGGATGTCGGCGTCCCGGTCATTTCCATTGGTAACCTGACCGTCGGCGGCTCCGGCAAGACCCCCGTCGCCCGCGAGGTCCTGCGCCTGCTGCATCAGCAAGGCATCGCCGCCCACGCCCTGTCGCGCGGCTACGGCGGCAGGCTCACCGGCCCGCTCCGGGTCGATGCCGCGATCCACACGGCCGCCGACGTCGGCGACGAACCCCTGATGCTGTCTGGCGATGCCCCCGCCTGGATCTCCGCCGACCGTGTCGCCGGCGCCCACGCCGCCGTCGAGGCGGGTGCCCAAACCCTCGTCCTCGACGACGCCCACCAGAACCCGACCCTGAGGAAGACCCTCAGCCTCATCGTCGTCGATGGCGAGACGCGCGAAGACGAATGGCCGTTCGGCGACGGCTCCGTCTTCCCCTCCGGTCCGATGCGCGAGCCGCTGGCCGCCGGTCTGGCCCGCGCTGACGCAGTCATCGTCCTGCTGCCCGCCGACAGCCCGCCCGCCGATCCCGATCTGCTCGCCGTTTTCGACGGCCTGCCAACTTTCATCGCCCGGCTGGAGCCTCACCATGCGCCCCCGTCAGGGCCCCAGGTCGGTTTCGCCGGGATCGCCAAGCCGTGGAAGGTCGAGCGGTCACTGATCGCCGCCGGCTGCGACCTGAAGGACTTTGCGCCCTTCCCCGACCACGCCGAATACCGGCCGGAAGACCTCGCGTTCCTGGCCGACCGCGCCGCTGTGTTCGACGCGGGTCTGGTCACGACTGAAAAAGACTGGGTCCGCCTGCCTCCCGGCTGGCGGACCCGTGTGGTCTCATGGCCCGTCGCCGCCCGGTTCGAGGACGAGGCGGCGTTCGCGGCCTTCCTGGCTCAGTCGTTGCGGTAGACGACCCCGCCCTTCATCACGAAAGCCATAGCCTCCAGCGTCGTGACGTCGGTCAGGGGATCGCCATGAACCGCCACGATGTCTGCCGGACGGCCCGGTGCGATCAGCCCGGCCTGGTCGGCGATCCTCAGATGCCCGGCCGCTACGACCGTCGCCGCCTGGATGGCTTCCAGCGGCGTCATTCCCGCCTGCACCAGAAGCGCGAACTCCTGGGCGTTGTCGCCGTGGGCCGAAACGCCCGAGTCGGTACCGAAGGCGATCCGCACCCCGCCGTCATGCGCCCGCCGCGCCATGTCCAGCATCTTCGGCCCGGCCTCCAGCGCCTTGGCCGTCTGGGCGGGGGTGAAGAAGTTGCCCGGGCTCGACGCCACCCGCGCCACGAAGTCCCCGGCCAGCAGGGTGGGGACCAGATAGACGCCCTCGCGCCGGAACAGCCGGATCGACTCGTCGTCCAGATAGGTGCCGTGTTCGATCGAGTCCCCGCCGGCCCGGAGGAAGGCGTTGATCCCGTCCACGCCATGGGCGTGGGCCGTCACCTGACGCCCCATCCGGTGCGCGACCTCGACGATGGCGGCCAGTTCGGCGTCGGTGAACTGCTGGGCAAGGCCCGCGGCCGTGTTCGACAGCACGCCGCCGGTCGCGGTGATCTTGATGATGTCGGCGCCCGACCGGACCTGGGTCCGAACCGCCCGCATGCAGTCCTCAGGGCCCGAGCAGACGCTCTCGGATGACAACAGGTGCATGATATCATCGCGATAGCCGTTGATGTCGCCATGGCCGCCGTGGATCGAAACGGAGGAGCCGGAAGCGATGATCCGCGGTCCCGGCACGTCGCCCCGTCGAACCCCGTCGCGCAGGGCGAAGATCGCGTCGTTGCTGGCGCCCAGATCCGCCACGGTCGTGAATCCGGCCATGAGAGTCTTTCGCGCGAACCCCGCGCCGATAATGGCCCCGTCCGCCGCGTCGCGCGTCACCGCGTCCAGCCGCCCCGTCGGGCTCTGCTGCGAGGTCAGGTGCACATGGCTGTCGATCAGCCCCGGCAGGACGAAGGAATCTCGCAGATCGACGACATTCGGGCCCTCGCCGACGAAGCCGTCGCGGATTTCCGTGATCTGGTTCCCTACGATCACGAGAGTTTTATCTCGCAGCACAACACCGCTTCCGGGGTCCGCCAGAAGCCGCCCCGCCTGAACGAACGTGGTTTCCCCGTTCGCGGGAAAAGCCTGTGAGGCGGGGCCCTGCTGCGCCTGCGAAGGCGTGGCGAGCGCGAAAACGGCGGCGACCGCCAGTGCGACGAACTTCATAAACCTCTCCCTGTTACTCTGACGTCACCATACGCCTCGGCGGATTTAGGCCAAGGCTCCGGTTGAACCCGGCGGCGCATTTGTGAAACAAGTCATCGCTTCGGCATAACCGCTACGAAGGGCGTCGCATGCGGCTATCGAGACGGGGTCTGATTCTGGGCGGTTCGGCGGTGCTCGCCGGCTGCGCAACCGCACCTGCCGCCGTCGTCGAGACCCCGATCGTGCTGGCCGCCGCGCCGCCGCCGCCCCCACTGCCGCGCCTTCCGCAGATCGCCCCGCCGCCGCTCGATCCCGGCCGACTGGTCCGGCCCGAGCTGATGAGCCGGGCCATGGCGGCGCTGGACGTTCACAGCCACAGGATCACCCTGCGTGACCGGATGTATCTGGTCGATTTCCAGAAATTCTCAGGGGACGCCCGCCTGTTCGAGGTCGACCTGATCGGCGGCCGCGTCACCGCCTTCCGCACCTGCCACGGCCGGGGCTCGGACCCGGAACACTCCGGTTTCGCCCGCACCTTCTCGAACACGCCGGAAAGCTACATGTCCTCGGTCGGTGCCTATGCCACCGCAGGCGCGGGCTGGGGCTCGCAGCAGGGCCCGAACGTCCTGCTCGACGGGCTGGAGTATTCCAACAACCTCGCCCGCGACCGCGCCATCATCGTCCACGGTGCCGACTACGCTGATCCGGATTTCCTGGCCCGCGAAGGCAAGCTGGGCCGCAGCTATGGCTGTTTCTCAACCGCCCACACCGACCTGCCGATGCTGCGGGAGCGAATGGGCGAAGGGCGTCTGCTGTTCGCCTACGCCTAGGGGCTACTCGCGCTCCAGCGCGCGCCAACCGATGTCGGTGCGGCAGAAGCCACCGGGCCAGTCGATTTTCCTGACAGCCGCATAGGCCCGTTCGCGCGCCTCGGCGATGTCGTCACCCTCGGCGCAGACGCTCAGGACCCGCCCGCCCGCCGCGACCAGGGTCCCGTCCTCACGCCGCTGGGTGCCGGCGTGGAAGACCTGGACGTGCGGGCCGAAGTCCTGCTCGGCACCGCGGATGATCGAGCCCTCCAGCGGGCTGTCGGGATAGCCCTTGGCCGCCATGACCACGCAGATCACCGTCTGCGGCCTGAACTCCGGCTCCGGCAGGCGCGACACGTCCCCGCGCGCGCAGGCCAGCAGATAGGGCACGATGTCTCCGGCCATCCGCATCATCAGGACCTGGCACTCCGGGTCGCCAAAGCGGGCGTTGAACTCGACGACCTTCGGACCTTCTTCGGTCGACATCAGCCCGGCATAGAGGACCCCCTTGTAGGGAGCGCCCTCGGCCGCCATCGCCTTCAGGGTCGGCTGCACGATCCGGCGGTTCGCCGCCGTGACCAGAGCCTCGTCGAACACCGGAGCGGGCGAATAGGCGCCCATGCCGCCCGTGTTGGGTCCCAGGTCGCCGTCGAAGGCCCGCTTGTGATCCTGGGCCCCGCCGAACAGGACTGCGCGCTTGCCGTCGCACAGGGCGAACAGGGATCCCTCCTCGCCCTCCATGAATTCCTCGATCACGACGCGTGACCCGGCCGAGCCGAACCGCCCGCCCAGCATCCGCTCGATCTCGGCCTCGGCGTCCCGGCGGTCAGGGCTGATCGCCACCCCCTTGCCGGCCGCGAGTCCGTCGGCCTTGATGACGTAAGGCGGCTTGAAGACCTTGAGCGCGTCCTTGGCATCCGTGACCCGATCATAGACGCCGTAGTGAGCTGTCGGGATCTCGTGCCGCTCCAGGAAGGCTTTCGAAAATGCCTTGGAGGTCTCCAGCTGCGCCGCCTTGGCGCTGGGGCCGAAACAGGGAATGCCGGCCGCATTCAGCATGTCCGCCAATCCGGCCGCCAGGGCGACCTCAGGTCCAACGACGACCAGCCCGACCTTCAGCTCGCGGGCCAGCCGGGCCAGACCCTCGGCATCGTCGGCGCGGATGTCCGGAACGCATTCGGCCACCTTGCCGATGCCGGGATTTCCGGGCGCGCAGAACAGGCGGTCGACCAGCGGCGATTGCCGCATTTTCCAGGCCAGGGCGTGCTCGCGCCCTCCCGATCCGACCAGCAGGATATCCATGCGCGCGGAATGGCCGCGCAGGCCCCGCCGGTCAAGGCCGCAGACGCTCAGAGCAGGGCGGAAACCACATAGACAAGGGCGGCGAGCATGAAGATCAGCCCCAGGACCACCCAGATTCTGACTCCCGAGTCGCCGCTGCGCCGCGAAAGCTCGCGCTCGTCCGGGTTTTCCTCATCGCGCCGGGGGATGCGATCGTCGTTCATCCTGCCGATATAGGCTGAACGCAGCGGTTTCCGCACCTCCCCGGCGACGCTACAGTCGCGCCATGACCGACGAGTACTTCTTCGCAGGCCCCACCGACCCGGAGCCGGCCGCCCCCCAAAGCCAGGGAGTCGGCGACAACAATCCGCCCCTGTCGATTTCCGAGCTGTCCTTCGCCCTCAAGCGCACGCTTGAGGACCGTTTCGGCCACGTCCGGCTCCGTGGAGAGGTGTCCAAGGTCAATCGCCACGCCTCCGGCCACATCTATCTGACGCTGAAGGATGACAAGTCCGCCATCGACGGCGTGGTCTGGAAAGGCTCGGTGCGCGGCCTCGGCGTCCAGCCGGAGACCGGCCTCGAGGTCATCGTCACCGGCAAGATCACCTCCTACCCGGCTCGCTCGTCCTATCAGATCGTCATCGAATCGATGGAGGCGGCCGGCGCAGGTGCCCTGCTGGCCCAACTCGAACGGCTCAAGGTCAAACTGAGCGGCGAGGGTCTGTTCGACGCCAGCCGCAAGAAGCCCGTCCCGCTCTATCCCCGCACCATCGGCGTGATCACCAGCCCGACCGGTGCGGTCATCCGCGACATTCTCCACCGCATCGCAGAGCGCTGGCCCTGCCGGGTGATCGTCTGGCCGGTGGTGGTCCAGGGCGATGCCGCCAGCGGCCAGGTCGGCGCCGCAATCCGCGGCTTCGACGCCATGACCCCGGGTGGCCCCATTCCCAGGCCCGACCTGCTGATCGTCGCGAGAGGCGGCGGGTCGGTCGAGGACCTGTGGTGCTTCAACGACGAAGGCCTGGCCCGCACTGTGGCCGCGGCGGCCATTCCGATCATCTCGGCCGTCGGGCACGAGACCGACACGACATTGATCGACTTCGTCTCCGACCGCCGGGCCCCCACACCCACCGGCGCCGCCGAGCTCGCAACGCCCGTGCTCGCAGACCTGCGCGCCTTCGTCTCCGATCTGGAACGCCGCCTCGACCGCGCAGGCGCGCGATTACTGGAAGACCGCCGCGTGCGTTTGCGCTCGGTCGCGCGAGGCCTGCCCGCCCGGCCGGAGGAACTGGTCGCTCTGGCCCAGCAGCGCCTCGACCATGCCTCAAGCCGCCTGGCGTCCGGTCTCGGCCGCAACACCGAACTGCATCACCGGCGTCTGATCGCTGTCGGCGGCCGCCTGGCCCCGGCCCTGCTCGATCGCGCGATCGAGCAGCGAACGGCGCGGCTTGAAAGCCAGTCGACACGGTTGATCGCAGGGCTGGGTGCCAACGCCGCCTTGCACGAGCGCCGCCTGCTGCGCGTCGCCGGCCGACTGACGCTCGACCCGATTCACCGCCGCCTCGACCAGCGCGTTTCACGACTGGAGACGGTCTCCGCCCGGCTGTCCCGGACTATCCCGCAGTCGATCGAGCGCGCCGAGACCCGCCTCACCGCCCTCGCTCGCGCCCTGGCCACCCTCGACCCGAAACGACCCAGGCCCGGCTTCGCCCGCATCGACGACGAGACCGGTGTCATGGTGTCCTCGGCCGCCGTCCTGTCGCCCGGACAGGCGGTGACGCTGGTGTTCCCTGACGGCTCGAAGAGTGCGCGGATCGAGGGCGAAGGCGCGCCCCGACCCAGGCCGGTCGCCAGGCCGAAAGCGGCACCGGCTCCACAGGGCGATCTATTCTAGTCAGTGGTCCGAAACCGACGAAGCGGCTAGTCTCACTCCATGACCTCTGCCCCCTCCCCTGCGACGCTCCACTACGGCGACGGCGAGTTCGCCGTTCTGAAGCCCGGGCCCTTCGTCCTGTGCGCCGTCTCCGGCCGCCCGATCCCGCTCGAGATCCTGCGCTACTGGTCCGTTGAGCATCAGGAGCCCTATCTCGGGCCGACCGAAGCCCTCTCGCGGATGGTCGATCAGTGACGCCTTCGCGGCGCGGCCTGATCCTGGGTGCCGGCGCCGCATCCCTCGCCGGTCCTGTCCTGGCCCAGACGAACGACGGGCTCTCCCTTAACGGCCGTTTCGTTCAGGGCGGGTTCGCCATGGGCCGGTCGGCACCACGGGCCATGGTCTTCGTGGACGGCGAAGCCCTGACCACCGCCTCGGCCACCGGGCTGTTCGTCGTAGGTTTCGACCGCGACGCACCGCCCTCGGTCCAGCTGGAGGTCCGCAGCCAGAACCGCATCGCTCGACGCACCCTGACCATCGACCGGGGAACCTTTCCCTCCACCCGCATCAACGGCCTGCCCCAGTCCACGGTCGAACCCTCCGACCCCGCGCTGCTCGCCCGCATTCAGCAGGAGATCGCGCTGAAGACCGAGGGTTTCGCCAGCCGCACGGACGCCGACGATTTCCAGTCCGGCTTCTCCTGGCCGCTGGACAGCTACCGCGTCACCAGCCTGTGGGGCTCCCAGCGGGTCCTGAACGGCACGCCCGCCCGGCCGCACTTCGGCATCGATCTGGCCGCGCCGGCCGGATCACCGATCCGGGCCCCGGCGGACGGCGTCGTCACCTTCGCCCGCCCCGGAATGCATTTCGAGGGCGGCCTGACCCTGATCGACCACGGCCAGGGCCTGATCACCGCCTATCTGCATCAGTCCCGGATCGAGGTCCTGCCGACCCAGCGAGTCACACGCGGCGACGTCATCGGCCGGGTCGGAATGACCGGCCGCGCCACAGGTCCGCACCTGTGCTGGCGCATGAAATGGCGCGATCGGAACTGCGATCCGTCTCTTATGGTAGGACATTCAGCGCCCGAAACCGGTTACCAGACCGGCTAGGCTCATGTTCCGCGTGGACCTTGTGATACTTTGTCCCTAGAATCGACGATCGGACCGCCGTGGGCGGCAGTCTCGGCGCGTCCATAAATGTCTGCCCTTCAATCGCTCAACATTCTGCTGGTCGACGATAACCAGCATATGCGAGCCATCACATCCGCGATTCTGCAGTCGGCCGGCATCCGCAAAATCCGCGAGGTCTCGGACGGTGCGATGGCGCTCGACGTCTTGCGCCTTCACGATATCGATCTGGCCATCGTCGACTTCAACATGTTCCCGCTGGACGGGGTGGAGTTCACCCGCCTGGTCCGTAACAGTCCCGACAGCGTCGATCCTTATCTGCCGATCATTATGATGACCGGCCATTCGGAAAAGCACCGCGTGGTTGAGGCGCGCGACGCCGGCGTCACGGAGTTCGTGGTGAAGCCGATCACCGCCAAGGCCGTCTTCGACCGCATCCAGGCCGTGATCATGCGCCCGCGCCCCTTCGTGAAGACCGGCGGCTATTTCGGCCCCGACCGTCGTCGCACCAACGCGACCAACTTCAGGGGCCCACACCGTCGTTCGACCGACATGGCCGAGACGGCTTCCACGGATATCGACGGCGTCGGCAACCCCTGAGGCCTCAGGCACCATCCTCAAGCGCCTTGTAGACCCGGTCGGGCCAGCGCTTGTGGACCCAGAACCAGTTCACCGGATTCTCGCGAACCCTCTCTTCTACGAAGGTCGTGATCGCCTGAACGCCGCGAGCGATGTCACCCGCCCGGTCGCCGGTGTCCACCAGTTCGATCGGCTCATGCGCCGTCACACGGAACCGGACGCCGGGCAGCCGCACCACCGACATCGGCTGCAGCACGGTCCCGAACCTCAGCGCGAGCCGGCTCGGCCCCGGCGCCGCGTTCACCGGCTGACCGAAGAAAATCACCTCCGGCCCCTCGGAGAATTTCTGGTCGTTCATCAAGGCGACGCTCTCGCCCCGCGCCATCCCGGCCAGCAGTTCGCGGGCGCCGTCGCCGCCCTTGGGCGCGAACAGCTTGATTCCGTAGCGCGCCCGGGCCGCGATGATCTGGGCGTCAACATAGGGGTTGTTGGCCGCACGGTAGGTCACTTGCACCGGCACGCCGGAGGCCACCAGAACAGCCGCCATGGTCTCGATGTTCGCCATGTGGCCGGACACGAACACGACGGGCTTGCCGGAGGCGCGGATCGCCTCCAGCCTTTCGGCACCGACGATGTCGATCCGCCCCGACGCGGGGGTCAGTCTGTCCATCACCGCCGTTTCGGCGAACGTCCGTCCCGTCTGCTCCCACTGCGCCAGGGCCAGCCTCTGCCGGTCGTCCTCGCCCATCCCGGGGAAGGCGATGCGAAGGTTGCGCAGTACCGTCTTCTGGGTTCCGGTGATCGGTCCGAGCGTCCGCAGCACCAGACCGCCGAAGTTCGAGGCCGCCTCCAGCCCGATCAGCCGCATCAGGCCGATGAAGCCGGCGAACAGCGCCGCTTCCAGCCGCCAGATCAGGTCCTGGCGTAGGCCCGGGCCCCTGGCGTTCTCACCAGGCAATCGTCAGCCCGCCGTCCACCACCAGGGTCTGGCCGTTCACATAGGACCCCGCCTTTGAACACAGATAGACGGCCGTCCCTGCGATCTCGTCCGGCTGCCCGATACGCTTCATCGGGTTCGGCTCGACCGTCGCCTTCAGGACCTCATCGTTTTCCCAGAGGTATTTGGCGAAGTCGGTCTGGATCAGACCCGGCGCGATGCAGTTGACCCGCACGTTCGAAGGGCCCCACTCGACAGCGAGGTTCCGCGCCAGCTGCATGTCCGCCGCCTTCGACACGTTGTAGGCACCGATCAGGGCATTGCCGCGCAGGCCGCCGATGGACGAGATGATCAGGATCGCCCCGTCTTTCCGCGCCAGCATCTGGGGCGCCACCATCTGGGTCAGCCAGTGGTTCGAGAGGACATTGTTCTGGAAGATCTTCTGGAACTGCTCGTCGGCGATGCCGGCCATCGGCCCGGCATAGGGGTTTGAGGCGGCGTTGCAGACCAGGATGTCGATCTTGCCCCAGGCGGCGTTGGTCTCGTCGACCAGCCGCTGCAGATCTTCCTTCGACGCGATATTGGCGGGGATGGCCATGGCGCGACCCTCGCCGTATTTGCCGTTGATCGCCTGGACGACCTCTTCGCAGGGTCCCGCCTTGCGCGAGGAGATGACGACCTTGGCCCCGTGCTCCGCCATCCGCTCGGCGATGGCCTTGCCGATGCCCTTGGACGAACCCGTGATGACGGCGACCTTGCCGCCCAGATCGAACAATTCCATGCGTATCCCCTGTTTCGGCGTGCTTTCTGTTCCGCACACCCTAGCTGTTTCGCCCTGATACCCCGATACTCGGCCGATTCCATCCGGGAAGTCGGACTTCACCGTTCCCATGCGCGCACTGACCACCGCCTTCCTGTTCTTCGGCTACGTCTTCCTGGCGATGACGGTCGGTGCCTTTCTTTGGCGCGCCGGTCTCGGCCTTGGCCTGGGTGCGGCTGCGGGCCTGGGGATGTTCGGCATCCTGATCGGCGTCCACGCCATCTTCACCGGCATCGGCGAACGCAAGGCCCTGCGCGCCGAGATCGGTCAGGTCCGCGAGGCTCACCGCCTTCTGGCCGACGCGATGGAGCAGACCCAGACCGCGCTCGGCGACCTCGCAACGGCCATTGAGGCCGGAGCCCTGTCGCGCACCGACGAACTGACCGGCGAAGTCCGCATGCTGGAGGACCTGATCCAGCAGATGAGCGTCTCGATCGACGAGCGGCTAAAGGTCGCCCCGATGGTCGCCCCTGACAGCGTCGAGGCCCGCCGTCACCACCAGTCGAACCTGCTGCTCAGGACCGTCCACGACGCCCTCACGGAGAACCGCGTCGACCTCTATCTCCAGCCCGTCGTCACCCTGCCCCAGCGCCGCACGGTCTTCTACGAGAGCTTCACCCGCCTGCGCGATTCAACCGACCGCGTCATGATGCCGGCCGAGTATCTGTCGATCGCCGAGGGCGAGGGCCTGGTCCCCGCCATCGACAACCTGCTGCTGTTCCGCTGCGCCCAGATCGTGCGTCGCCTGGCCCGTCAGGACAGGAAGGTCGGGGTCTTCTGCAATGTCGCCCTGTCGTCCCTCGGCGACGAGACCTTCTTCCCGCAGTTCCTCGAGTTCCTGTCGGAGAACCGCGACCTGAACCAGGCCCTGATCTTCGAACTGGGTCAGGCCACATTCGACGCCCGCGGTGCCGTCGAGGCGCGCAACATGGCCAAGCTGGCCGACCTCGGCTTCCGCTTCTCGATCGACAAGGTCCAGACCCTGGACCTCGATTTCAACGACCTGCAACGCTCCGATGTCCGCTTCGTGAAGGTCGCTGCCGACCTGTTGATCGAACAGCTGCTGGACCTTGACGGCGGCTCGCCGATCCCTTCGCTGCGTGACATCCAGGCCGCCGACTTCGCCCAGCTGACACGCCGCTACGGCATCGAGGTCATCGCCGAGAAATGCGAGAGCGAACGCCAGATCGTCGACATCCTCGAGCTCGACATTTCCATGGGCCAGGGACATCTCTTCGGCGAACCCCGCGCCATCAAGGAAGCCGTGCTGGCCGAGACCGACCCGCCCGCCGACTTCGTGCGGTCCACGCTGATCTCGGCCGAAAAGCGCAGGCGCTACGCCTAGGCCCTTTGGTCATTCTCACGTCTGCGCCCCTCGCCGAAGGATATCAGGTCGAACCCCATGACCCTGCACGCGCCCTACGACCCCTCCAACATCTTCGCCAGAATTCTACGCGGCGAGATCCCCAGGGTCACGGTGTGGGAAGACGACGCCGTTCTCGCCTTCATGGACGTCTTCCCCCAGTCCGAGGGCCACGTTCTGGTGATCTCAAAGACCTCTACCGCCCGCAACCTGCTGGAGGTCGAGCCCGAGACCCTGGCGACGCTCGCCGCCGCGACCCAGCGTATCGCCCGCGCTGTCGAAAAGGCCCTGTCCCCCGACGGCTTCTCGATCATGCAGTTCAACGGCGAGGCCGGCGGCCAGACCGTCTTCCACCTGCATTTCCACATCATCCCCCGCTGGGCCGACCGACCACTGCAGGGCCACGGCCAGGCCGGCATGGCCGATGTCGAGGACCTGAAGGCGACGGCGGCCAGGATCGCCGCCGCGCTTCAGGCACGGCCGCCGAATTGAACCGAAGCCCGATCCAGTTCGTCGGCACCGCATGGCCGTATTCGAACAAGGCGAGGCCCCGGCTGACGATCATCACGACCGACAACGGCTTCGACCCGAACTTCAGACGACGGGCCAGGCGAAGGTCGTAAAAACCTTCGGCAGCACCAGCATGACCCCAGGCAGGATGTCGGGCGGGTTCAGCATGGCGTTTGATGGCTTGCGTCGTCGCCCTCACGCCAGCTACACCCCCGGCCTGATCACGTCAGGGCCGGCTTAGCTCAGTTGGTAGAGCGCCAGTTTTGTAAACTGGATGTCGCGGGTTCGATTCCTGCAGCCGGCACCATCATTGCGAATCCCTCTGGCCGACGAGGGCCGGTCAGTTCCACGGGGACGCACGCCGGGTGCCTCAGCGGTCCGGCGCATCTGGCGGCTGCGACAGTTCCGGCCCCGGATCTGATTGGCCTGTCGAAACGCCCCAGGTGGATGCCGTCGTCCCGGTTCGCAGGTTTTCCCTGAATCGCCCCAGCCGTTCCCGGTAGCCCTCGGCATCCCCGAACTCGACGAAGGCCTGGTAGCGCTGGTGTGGGCTGGTGACCTTGAGCGCGTGCTTGATCGGGCACCAGTATTGTTCGGTCCGACTGGCGATCTCGCTGACATAGGCGGCAACACCGTTGGCGTATTCACAGAACCAGCAGTTCAGGCGCTCGATCCAGTTGAGGTAGGCTAGGGCCTCGCGGTCAAAGATCAGATAGTCGCGCCTCGGGACGCGGGGCAGGCGATAGGCGCGAAAGCAGATCGCCTGATAGGCCGAGGCCCAGACGTCGATCAGCATCAACGGCAGGATCAGGGAGTAGATCACCGGGGCGGTCAGCACCGTTGCGGGCTGCGCGGCGGCGAGGAAGGCGGCGGCGCTCCGCTTCAAGCGTCGGTGCTCCGCCACCACCCCGTACTCGAACTCCACCAGACCCTCGTGAAGGCGCCAGCCGAGGGCCTCGCGACGTCGGAATATCTCCTGGTCCAGCTCGCTCTGAAGCCGAACGATCTCGGCCGCGATCTCTTCGATCCGCGCCTGGATCGGCGCGCGCCCGCTCATCCCGCGCCTCCCGGACCGAATGCCATGACTGCCGCCGCCTCCGCCGACATGACCTTGGTCTGGTGGCCGAGGCTCGCGATCCGCTTGTCCGTCATGAAGTCGCCCCTGCCCGCGCTGCCCGGCGAGATAAACGCTTGGCGGCAGGTCGACATTGATCCGAATCAATGTCCTCGCCAGCGGCTGCCGTAAGGGTGCCCGCTGGACCGAGAGACACCTCATGAATTCGATCGATCGTCGCGACGAGCTTGCGCAGGGGCTTCTTGGAACAGGCTATGACGCCCTGACCGAGGTGCAGAAGAGCGTCATTGACCTGATAATCTCCGAAGAGCCTACCGGGATGAACCCCCTCGCGGCCGCGGACGACCGCAGTTTCGGGGAGCGTATCTCCGACAGCGTGGCGAGGGTCGGGGGATCCTGGGCCTTCATCTTCTGGTTCAGCGGCTGTCTGCTGGCCTGGGTCGGGCTGAACACCCTGCTGGCGAGCGTCGACAAGGCGTTCGACGCCTACCCCTTCATCTTCCTGAACCTGATCCTGTCGACCGTCGCAGCGCTGCAGGCCCCGGTGATCATGATGAGCCAGAACCGGCATGCGGCCCGGGATCGGCGGGCAGCGGAACATGACTACCGGGTCAATCTGAGGGCTGAACTTGAGATTATGCGGCTGCACGACCGACTGCAGTCCAGCGAAGCGCAGCTCCATCGGATCGAGGCGGCGTTGGCCGCCCTGACCACTGAACCCGATCAGATTACAGCCTGAACCCGTCGGCTTCTTCAAGGCCTCGCGAGGGGCCCGGGATCGTCGACCCCGGGCGCCGGGATACGCAAGGTGCACCAAGAGAAGGCTGGCCGGGAAGCCCTGTCGGCCCTCACGAGAGCCTGGGACTCAGCGCGCGCGCGGCAGGTCGCGTCGCGGAAGGGCGGTCCAGACGGCGGCGCCGCCGACGGCGACTATGAACAGGGCGAAGGCGGCAATGACGCCTCCGACAAAGGGGATGGCTTCTACGGGCATGGTGTTTCTCCTTGCCAACCCTGATGGGCTCCCCGAGCCGATGCCGCATTGACCGAGATCAAAACACACTGTGCAGATCGCCAACCCCGGAGGCGAGCACGAGAGCGGTCGCATCGGCGGGCGTGTCGAGAGGCCGGACCAGTCGCAGGCTGTCGCAGTCCTGCAGCCGGGCGAGGACGACGACTTCGGCGATCAGGGCGTCGGCGATCGCGCGAGGATGGATGAGGTCGAAGGCCACCAGCCGTTCGACCTCCAGGCTCGGCCCCGTCTCGCTGCCCTGGACGATGCGATAGGTCAGAAGTCCGCACAATCGGCCCGATCCGTTGCTGGCGACAAGGACGCCTCCCGTTGAGGGGTCCCGCAGCCGCGCCAGGGCACCGAGCCGCCAGTGATCTGGATCCAGTGCGCTGGATCCCAGGCTGGCGAGGACGAGCGCCTCGTCCAGATCGGCAGCCAGGAGGGGGTGAACGCGCACCTCTGTCATGGCCCAGCATGAAGGAAAGCCATCCTGGGCCGCCTTGATCTCGATCAATCCGTCATTTGCGGTGACCGCGCACAGGCCTTAGGCTCACGGCCGTCAGGACAAGATCATGCTTGAGCTCAAGGCTCTTCCCGTCGGATGCGCAGACCGTCGCCGCAGCAACGCCTGCGCCGACTGCGGCGCGCGTGCGTTCAGCGTGTGCGGCAGCATCGACGACGCTGATCTCGGTCGCCTTGACGCCCTGGCGGAGCACATCGTCCTTCGGCCCGGCGAAGCCCTGATCCGCGAAGGCGACCCCGCGCTGCATGTGTTCAACATCACCTCGGGCTCTGTCCGGGTCTACAAGCTGCTCTCCGACGGCCGGCGTCAGATCACCGGCTTCCTGTTCGCAGGAGACTTTCTCGGCCTTGCGACCGGAGAAACCTATGTCTTCTCCGCGGAGGCGATCGAGCCGGCCACGGCCTGCCGCTTCCGAAAGAGCGATTATCGCGGGCTGATCCGCGAGACACCGACGCTGGAAGCCGCCTTGCTGGACCGCGCCAACCACGAACTGGCCGCAGCCCAGAACCAGATGATGCTCCTCGGACGGAAGACCTCCCTGGAACGGGTCGCCACCTTCCTGCTGGATCTCCCGGGCCATGATCCAGTCCGCGCGACGGTCGCCGGGCATGTTCATCTGCCGATGACCCGCCTGGAAATCGCCGACTATCTCGGGCTCACCATAGAAACCGTCAGTCGTGTGCTGACGCGGTTGAAGACGAGCGGCGTCATCAGGCTGATATCCCTGACCGAGCTGCATATCCTACAGCCTTCCGTGCTGCGGGCACTGGCAGACGGGGACGCCTGATCTCAGGCGGCGGCAGCGCGCCGTTCGTCGATCATCAGCTTGATTTCGCCGCCCGCCTGCAGGCCCAGAACCTCGATGGCTGTGTCGCAAAGCGAGCGGACGGCCGGTCGGTGGCTGATCACGATGAGGCCCTGGCCGCTGCGGTCGAGGCGCCGCCGCAGACCCTCGATCACGCGGGCTTCGCAGACTGCGTCCAGACCTTCGGTGGGTTCATCAAGAACGAGCCAGGGCGCGCTGCGAAGATAGGCGCGGGCGAGGCCGAGGCGTCGCCGTTCTCCTCCGCTCAGACAGGCACCGTTCTCGCCCAGCGGCATGTCCAGACCGAGGGGGGAAAGACGAACACGGTCCGCAAGATCTGCGTCTTCAAGAGCGCCCCAGAGGTCCTGGTCGCGGGCTTCCGGATCAGCTATACTGAGGTTGGTCCGAACGGTGCCGGTCAGAAGACGGACCTCCTGGGCCGCGTAGGAGAACTGTCGGCGAAGCACGGCTCGATCCTGATCACGCGAGGGGGCACCGGCGACGGTGAGACTGCGATCCGGACAGGGACGGAGGCCCATCAGCCGTTCGATCAGGGTCGTCTTGCCGAGGCCCGTCGCGCCCGTGACCGCCAGGCGGTGGGGCGGATCAAGGCCCAGGCCGACCGACCGGAACGCCAGCTTCGAGACCGGGCCCATGCGCCAGACGTCGGACACCGGAACTGCAGGGTCAGGGATAAGCTCCGATAGCCGGATCAGCGCCTGATCCGCAGCACCGGCGGATCGAAAATGCGCGGACAGGGATGACGCGGCCTCCAGCGAAGCGACCGACGCGAGCACCGCGAGGGCGACGAGCGCCGGAGGATGCTGGATCGAGACAGCGAACACACCGACTGCGGTCGCGCCCATGGCAAGCGTCTGCCACGCCGCGACCCGGCCGCCGGCGATCGACACGTTGCGGGTGGCCTCATCGAGAGCGGAAGCGGTGCGATCGCTTTCGACGACCGCCCAGCCTTCCAGACCATAGGCGCGCAGTTCAGCGGCCGAGGCCTGCAGGGAGGCCAGACGATCCTTCAGCCGACCGACAGCGACCTGGACCTCACGTCCCGCCGGATCGATCCACTGTCGACCGATGACGAGCGATCCGGACACCGAGATCGCCAGGCCGAGCGCCACCAGGATCCCCGCCCTGACATCGACCAGTCCTGCGAGACCGATCGCCGCCACGGATCCGGCCGCGGCACCCCAGGGTCCGCTGAGACGCACGAACAGGGTCTGGATCGCATCCACGTCCTGGACAAACCGGGCGGACGCCTCCCCGCTGGAAAACGCCAGGGCCTTGTCCGGCGCGGCGGAGGCCAGTTCCGCGAAGAGGGCCGGCCGTAGGGCCGCCAAGGCCTTCAGCGCCGCGTCGTGGCCGCTGACCCGTTCCAGGTAGCGGGCCCCGGTGCGCAGGATGGCCAGCAGCCGGATCGCTGCGCTCGGTAGCAGGACGTTGAAGGCCTGGGCCGCGCCCGCTCCGGCCAGTCCCGCCAATGCGGCACCGGTGATGAACCAGCCTGAGAGACCGAGCAGAAGCACCGCGCTCGCGGCGGCCACGACCGCGCACGCGGCCGCCGTCGCCAGGCTGACGCCCTGGGCCCGCCGTTGTCGGGCCAGCAAGGCGTGAAGCTGGAGACGTCCTGCCGTCACAGCCGCACCACATGGTCGGCGATAGCCAGCACAGCCTCGGAGTGGGTGGCGATGAGAACGGTGCGGCCCTTGCAGGCCTGTCGCAGCGCGCCGAGCACGGCTGTCTCCGTGTCTTGATCAAGGTTGGCCGTGGGCTCGTCAAAAACAAGAACCCGCGAGTCCGAAAGCAGGGCGCGAGCGAGACCCAACCGCCGCCGTTCCCCGCCGGACAGGCCGCCGCCCCGCTCGTCGAGTTTCCGCCCGAGATCGCCATGCAGACCGGCCCGGCCGGCAGCGCGCAGGATCGCGCCGGAGGATACGCCCTGGCCTGCGAGGGCGATATTCTCGCCCAGGGTCCCGGGGATTACGATCGGCGCCTGGCTGGCCCAGCCGACCGAGCCCGCAAAGTCGCCGATCTGCGAAAGGCGCTGTGCACCGATCTCGACCTCGCCTGCCGACAGCGGCGCCAGGCCCAGCAGAAGATGCAGCAGGCTGCTCTTCCCGGAGCCGCTTGCGCCGGTGATCGCCACGACGGAGCCCGCCGGGGCATCCAGATCAAACCGGCTCAGGATCGCCGGTCCGCCTTCGTATCGGATCTCGACATCCCTGAATCGGATCGCGGGCGGTTCGTCCCAGATGATCCGGGGTTGGGGCCGCCGCGGACTCTGGTCGGCGCCTTCGACAAGCGCGGGAACCGCCGCCTCCGCCGCCTGACGGTCGTGGTAGGCGGCCGCCAGCCGTCGCAGCGGCGCATAAACCTCGGGCGCGAGGGCGAGAACGAAGAAGGCGCGCGTGAGCGTCAGCGTTTCCGGCACTTGAAACGGGAGCAGACGAAGGAGGTTGAACCCGCAGTACACGGCCACCAGGGCGACCGACAAGGCCGCGAAAAACTCCAGCACTCCGGAGGACAGGAAGGCGACCTTCAGGACACGCCCGGTGCGATGCGCCAGCTCCGTCGAAGCGCGACCGATCTCCAAGACCGTGCGCGACTCGGCCTGGAACGCGATCAGGACCGGCAAGGCCCGGATGCGATCAAGGAACAGGACGGACAGTCGCTGCAGTGCCTCGAACTGACGCCGGCTCTCGGCCGCGGCGGCCATGCCGGCCAGCGCCATGCCGGCCGCGAACGGCACGAGGGTGAACAGGAGGACGCACGCTGCGACAGGGCTGGCGAACCCGACCGCCGCGATGATCAGCAACGGGGCGATCGTCGCGGCCTTCCGCAGCGCGGCGAACCTCGCGAAATAGCCGTCCAGGGCCTCGACGCCCTCGACGGCCGAAGACACGCCGCCCGCTCCGTTGCGTCGCCCCTCGAACAGGTCCTCAAGCACGAAACGGCGCACGCCGCGCTTGACCCCCATCGCCGTCGCCGCCGATACGCGAACCGCGAGCTGGGCGAGCACCGCCCTGGCACCCAGGCTCAGGAGCGCGAGCGCGAGCCAGAGCCCGATCTGTCCGTCCCCGCCGGCCAATCGACCGAGGGCTCCGGCCAAGCCCGCCGCAAATCCGATGGCGGGGATCGCATCCAGGACCGTCAGCAGGTCCGCGAGCGTCCGTCCGCGGCGGTGTGACCGCGCCCAAAGCGCGAGGCGGCGTTCGGGAGGCAGGGTGATGGGTCCGGTGGAGGGAGCAAGCGTCGCAAGCGTCATGCCGCAGCCATAAGGGGAGGCCCGTGGACCGGCTTTGATCGAAATCAAAGCCGGTCCACGGGCCCGTCTCTAGACGGAGGGTCTCGTCGGTCGTGGGGATCGGCGATCCGGAGCTCTCCCATGGACCTGGCGGTCGTCGACCTCTCCCGGCTGCAGTTCGCGCTGACGGCCCTCTACCACTTCCTGTTCGTGCCGTTGACGCTCGGCCTGTCCTTCATGCTGGTCATCATGGAGTCGATCTATGTGATGACCCGCCGGCCGATCTGGCGAACCATCACCCGTTTCTGGGCGACCCTGTTCGGCATCAATTTCGCCCTGGGCGTCGCGACCGGCATCACCATGGAGTTCCAGTTCGGGATGAACTGGGCCTACTACAGCCACTACGTCGGCGACATTTTCGGTGCCCCGCTGGCGATCGAAGGCCTGATGGCCTTCTTCCTTGAGGCGACCTTCGTCGGGCTGATGTTCTTCGGCTGGGACAAGCTGAGCCGGGTCGGCCACCTGTTCGTGACCTTCATGGTCGCGCTCGGCACCAATCTGTCGGCCCTGTGGATCCTGATCGCCAACGGCTGGATGCAGAACCCGGTCGGCGCGACCTTCAATCCCGACACCATGCGGATGGAGGTCACCGACTTCATGGCCGTGCTGATGAACCCGGTCGCCCAGGCCAAGTTCGTCCACACCGTCAGCGCGGGCTATGTCATCGCCTCGGTGTTTGTGCTCGGCGTGTCTGCCTTCTACCTGCTCAAGGGCAGGCACAGGGCCTTCGCCAGGCGCTCGATGACTGTGGCCTCCGCCTTCGGGCTGGCAGCCTCATTGTCGGTCGTCGTTCTGGGCGACGAGAGCGGCTACGCGCTCACCGACAACCAGAAAATGAAACTGGCCGCGATCGAGGCCATGTGGCACACCGAGGCGGCACCGGCTGGCCTGACGGCCTTCGGCTTCCCCAACATGGAAACGCACCGCACTGATGCCGCGGTGACCATTCCCTGGGCGCTCGGGCTGATGGCGACGCGAAGCCTCGACGGGGAGGTCGAGGGCATACTCCCTCTGGTCGCCACGGCCCAGACACGCATCGAATCCGGCATTCTGGCCTATGACGCGCTCGAGCGTATCAAGGCGAACCCGAACGATCCGGTTGCGCGCGGCGATTTCGAGCTGCACCGCAATGATCTCGGCTACGGCCTCATGCTGAAGCAACTCGTCGCGGATCCGCGTCAGGCCACGCCCGACCAGATCGTCGTCGCAGCCTGGAACACTGTGCCCAACGTGCCGGTGATGTTCTGGACCTTCCGGTTCATGGCCGCGATCGGTTTCGCCATGATCGCCCTGTTCGCCACGGCCTTCGTCCTGTGCACCCTTCGCAAACATGAAACCCGCTGGTTCCTCTGGCTGGCAGTGCTCGCCATTCCCTTGCCCTGGATTGCCGCCGAACTGGGCTGGATCGTCGCCGAGGTCGGGCGTCAGCCCTGGGCTGTAGACGGCGTCCTTCCGACCTTCCTGGGGGCCTCCAGCCTGAGCGTGCCCCAGCTGTGGACCACGATCATCGGTTTTACGGTCCTCTACGGCGGCCTGGCGGTGATCGAGGTCGGGTTGATCCTGAAGACCATCAAGCGCGGCCCCTTCGCCGAACAGGAAGAGTTCGCGGATCAGCCCGCAGACGAGCCTGGTCCTCACGCCCCCAACATCCCGCCCGTCACCGCCCCCGCCGTCGCCTGACCTGATCGCTAGGAAAACGAGATGGATATCCCCCTCGACTACGCCACCCTCCGCCTGATCTGGTGGGGACTGCTGGGCGTGCTGCTCATCGCCTTCGCCCTGACCGACGGCTTCGACCTTGGCGTCGGCGCGCTTCTGCCCTTCGTCGCCCGCACCGATGAGGAGCGCCGCATGGTGATCAACACCGTCGGCGCGACCTGGGAGGGCAACCAGGTCTGGTTCATCCTCGGCGGCGGTGCGATCTTCGCGGCCTGGCCCTTCGTCTACGCCGTGAGCTTCTCGGGCTTCTACCTGGCCATGTTCCTGGTGTTGTCCGCGCTGATCCTCCGGCCGGTCGCGTTCAAATATCGCTCGAAGCGGCCGGGCAAGGCCTGGCGCTCGGCCTGGGACTGGGCGCTGTTCATCGGCGGGTTCGTCCCGGCCCTGGTGTTCGGCGTGGCGGTTGGAAACGTCCTGCTCGGAGCCCCTTTCCGCCTGGATAGTGATCTGCGGTCCTTCTACGAGGGCACGCTGCTGGGTCTGTTCACCCCGTTCAGCCTGCTCTGCGGTCTGCTGTCCGTCTCGATGCTGGTTCTGCACGGCGCGGTCTGGCTGGGTCTCAAGGCCGAGCTTGGGCCGGTTCAGGGGCGGGCGCGTAACTTCGGCATGATCGCGGGCCTTCTCAGCCTCGTCCTGTTCGCAGCCGGCGGCCTGTTCGTGGCCTTCGGGGATCTCGGTTACCGCATCGTCGGGGCGGCGGATCCGTCGGGCTTCTCCAACCCGCTGCGGACGGCCGTCGTCGCCGCTCCGGGAGCCTGGCTCGACAACTACGCCGCCTATCCCTGGATGATCGTGGCACCCGTACTGGGCTTCGCAGGGACCGTCATCTCCCTGCTGGGTCTGTGGCGCCGGTCCGAGCCGCTGGCCTTCGCGGGCTCGTCGATCGCAGTCGTCGGGATCATCTCGACCGTGGGCCTGTCCATGTTCCCCTTCATCCTGCCCAGTTCGATCCATCCGGGCTCGAGCCTGACGGTGTGGAACGCGTCCTCAACCCAGACCACCCTGTTCATCATGCTGGGCGTCACGATCGTCTTCCTGCCCCTGATCCTGTTCTATACGGCCTGGGTCTACCGCGTTCTGTGGGGCCGGACTTCGACTGCGGCGCTCAAGACAAATCCCGATCTCTACTGAACCGAAGGACACCTGACCCATGTGGTATTTTACCTGGATACTGGGCGTAGGCCTCGCCGTCGGCTTCGGCGTGCTGAACGGCCTCTGGCACGAGTTCCACCTCTCCGACGAAGGCGACCTGGGCCTGTCCGAACCCGAGACCGATGCGACCGATGTCGGCCTGCGCTGAGACCCGCAGTCTCATTAGAACGGCCGCGCTGATCAGGCGCTACGACAGCAATGTCCCCCGCTACACCAGCTATCCGACCGCCGCCCGGTTCACACCGGATGTGGGTCCCGATGACTGGGGGAGATGGCTCGAAGCGGTCCCGGCCGACGATGCGATCTCGCTGTATGTCCATGTCCCGTTTTGCCGAACGCTTTGCTGGTATTGCGCCTGCAACACGCGAGCGGTGAACCGCCGGGAGACGATCCGGAGCTATGTCGACCTGCTGCTGACCGAGGCGCGTCTGGTCGCGGATCGGCTGGGCCGTCGACAACGGGTCGCCCGCCTTCATCTTGGTGGCGGCACGCCGAACATGCTGTCCGTGGACGACCTGGACCGCCTGTTCGCCGGTTTACGTGACGTCTTCGACTTCGCCCCGGATATCGAGATTGCGGCGGAACTCGACCCGGCAAGCCTCTCGCGCGCCTGGGTCGAGCGGGCGGCGCGTCATGGCCTCAACAGAGCCAGCCTCGGGGTCCAGGACCTGTCGCCCCGGGTGCAGAAGGCGATCAACCGGATCGAGCCGTTCTCCACGGTGGCCGAAGCCGCCGAGTGGCTGTGGGACGCCGGGGTGGAGTCCCTCAACCTCGACCTCATGTACGGGCTTCCGCTTCAGACCCGCGATGATCTGCTGACGACCCTGGACCAGGTGACCACCCTGCGTCCCGCGCGCATCGCACTGTTCGGCTATGCCCATGTTCCGTGGATGAAGCCGCACCAGAAGCTGATCAACGAAGCGGATCTTCCAGGGCCGGAAGACCGGTTTGCACAGAGCCAGGCGGCCTCTGCCTGTCTGCTGGATCAGGGTTACAAAGCTGTGGGGCTGGATCACTTTGCCCTGCCGACGGACAGCCTCTCGATCGCCTCGCGCACCGGGCGGCTGCATCGCAATTTTCAGGGCTATACGACGGACGTCGCCGAGACTCTCATCGGCCTGGGTGCCTCGTCGATCAGCCGGACACGCGAGGGCTACGTTCAGAATCACGCCGTGGAGCGCGACTGGCGCGCGTCCGTCGGCGCAGGTCAACTGCCGGTCGCGCGCGGCCTCAGGTTGACGCCGGACGATCGGCGCCGGGCCGATATCATCGAACGTCTGATGTGCGATTTCAGGGTCGACCTCCAGGACATCGACCGCAAACACGGCCCGGCTCCGGACCGGTTCTCGGCGGCCTTCGCCAGACTGCAGCCGCTGGTGGATGACGGGCTGGCGACACGCGACGGGGATGTCGTCAGCGTGACCTCTGCCGGCCGGCCGTTCGTCCGTCTGGTCTGCGCCGCGTTCGACACGAGCCTTTCACCGTCGCCGTCGAGACATGGGCGTTTGATCTGAAGCTTGCGCTGGAACAAGGCTGAACGTCTGACGGGTTGGCCGCAACCTCTGTCCACGGATCCACCGTCGAGAAAGATTCGGCGATGCGCTCTGAAAAGAGAGGACGAAATCGGCCGGCTAGTGAACCGCCAACTCCTCGCCCGACTGCACGAACTCCGGCCGGCCACTGACCTCGCCGTAGGTCATGCACAGGTCCTCGAACACGCGGTTCCAGGCGAAGCGTTCGACCGTATGCACCCGCGCCGCCGCGCCGACGGCCTCGACGTCACGGGCGAACAGGGCCTCGATGGCCTGGGCATAGTCGTCGGGGTCGGCGCTGCGGGACAGTTGGCCCACGCTGTCGTTGACGGTCTCGGCCACGCCACCGGCGTTGACGCCGACGACCGGACGGCCACAGGCCATGGCCTCCAGCACGATCAGGCCGAACGGCTCCTTGTCGTTGGCGTGCACGAAGGCGTCGCAGCTGGCGATGATCCGGGCCACGGCCCTGGGATCGCGCTCGTAAGGCAGGGCGATCACGCGGTCTTCGGCCGGCATCCCCTGCCCCGCCCCGACCAGCACGAGATGATAGGGTGCCCCCAGCTTCTGGACAGCCTCGATCAGGACATCGATATTCTTCTCGCGCGCAGGACGACCAGCGAAGCACAGCAGGCGGGCGCTGGCAGGCAGGCCAAGCTTCTTCAATAGCCAGTCGCGGTCGCGCCGATCGGGACGGAAGGTGTCGATTTCCACGCCCAGTGGCCGGATGACGATGTCCCGGATCCCCGCCTCTTCGAGGCGGCGGGCTATGAAACGGCTGGGCGAGATGACGCGGTCGAACTGGCCGAACAGGCGGGCCCAGCGCTTCTCGACCGGCTTCTTGGCCCATTCGCCGAAGTGCAACGCGGCCAGGCCCGCGGGATCGGAGTGGCAGAAGCCGACGACCGGACAGCCGGCGCGCTGGCCGGCCTCCAGGGCACCCTGCCCCGGCGTATAGGGATCGCCCGCCTCGATCAGAGACGGCTTCATCGAGGCGACCCACGCGCCCCAGCGCTTGACTGAACTGGGCCAGCGGTAACCGTCTCCGAAGGGCAGCTTGGTCGCGTGCAGCTGGATGACCCCATCGCGCCCGGCCTTATGCTGGGCCCCGGGCACGACCAGGGAGTGGGCCACGCCGGGACGGTTCGCCTCCAACCAGGCCTTCTTGGACAACAGGTAGCGCTTCACCCCGCCTGAGCGCGGCGCGTAAAGCATGGTGGTGTCGACCATACGCGGACGCGGATCCTGGGTGGACGCCTTCAGGACCCTGAGCGTCTCGGCGACCTCTTCGTCCCAGCCGGGAATGAGCCGTAGCTCACCTTCGTGAACGTCGAGATCCGTCATGCTCATGGGGTCGTGCTCCGGGGACTGCCGCGGCTGAACGCGCGTCCGGGACTTTGGGATGCGTGCGGACGATTTGGGCCGAGCCATGAAGCGCCCCTACGCTCGCCGAAGGTGAAGCTCAAGCCTCATCATCGGTGTCGCCCGGCGGCGGAATGCGCACGCCCCGCCGCTCCAGCGATTCCCTGAGAAGAATCTCCAGCTGGGCGTTGACGGAACGCAGCTCCGCCGCCGCCAGCCGTTCGACCGCCGTCATCACGCCACCGGAGGCGCGCATCAGGAAGGGTTTGCGGACCCTCGCCACGCCCTAGCCGTAGAGGGTGCCGGTATTGACCACGGGCTGGGCCTCGCGGTCGGCGCACAACACGACCAGCAGGTTGGAGACCATGGCGGCCTTCCGGTCCTCGTCGAGATGCACGACCTCGCGCTCGCCCAGATCCTTCAGCGCGCTCTCCACCATGCCGACCGCGCCGCGAACGATCAGGCGGCGGGCCGACAGGATGGCCTCGGCCTGCTGGCGCCGCAGCATGGCGCCCGCGATCTCGGGCGCATAGGCCAGGTGGGCCAGACGCGCCTCGTCGATGGCGACGCCCGCCACCCGGACCCGGTTGGCCAGCTCGTCGCGCAACCGTCCGGCGACATCCTCGGCGTCGGCGCGCAGGGTCAGTTCCTGCTCGACGCCGTCCTGCTCCTCGCCGTGGTCGTAGGCGTAGTGGGAGGCGATATCGCGCAGGCCCGTGTCGATCTGGATGTTCACAAAGGCCTGGTAGTCATCGACGTCGAACAGGGCCTGTGCCGAATCCTCGACACGCCAGACGACGTTGGCGGCGATTTCGACCGGGCTGCCCCGCTTGTCATTCACTTTCAGCTTATCGCTCGTGACGTTCCGCGCCCGGAGCGAAATCTTCTTGCGGGTGTACCAGGGAAGGACCCAGCGCAGGCCGGTGGTCCGGTCCGTACCGCGATAGGAGCCAAACAGCATTATGGCCGCGCCCTCGTTCGGCTGAAGTGAATAGAGGCCGCACAGCAGGAACAGGCCGATGAGGGCCAGAACGATGCCTCCGACCACATAAAGCGCCGTTTCGGGGGCCTGCGCCACGGCCACTGGACCGAGGATGATCAGTCCCATCCCGATCAGCAGCATCAGTATGCCGTTGGTCGTCGCTGCAGGCCGTTCCTGCGAGATTGTGCGTTGGTCGGTCATCTTGCACTCCACTTCGATATTTAAATGATATCACTTTTTGGGTCGCAGTGCAACGCTCTCAGCGACCTCCGGTCGCCAGACACATTGCTTTCGGCCTTGCATTCGCCTCAAATTCGCGAAACTTGAGACAGGTCGCGACGCCCCTGTTAGAAGGCGCCCGACGCCCGTGCGCGTGTCCACTTGGGGTGAATTTCCGAATGCGTAGACTGCTTGCGACCGCGGTAGCGCTTGCCCCTCTGATGACGGCCGCAGGAGCGCATGCCGAGGTCGTGATTTCGACCGCTCGCACAACGCCCATCGTCACCTCCCTCGCGACCGGTACAGCCCGCGACGACATCCGCATCGGAACGGGCGGCTCCATCGCCGTGAACACCGGCGCGGCGATCACGGTCGATTCGAACAACAACATCGATCTGGACAGCGGCACCAACATCACGATGGCCAATTCGGCCGACGGGTCGACCGCGATCCTCGTAGGCCCGACCTCGACGGCGGCCAACATCATCATCGGCGGGACCATCGCGGTCCAGGACAGCATCACTACCTACCCCGACTCGGACAACGACGGCGATCTGGACGGTCCGATCGCGGCCGGCGCCAACCGCTACGGCCTGCGTCTGGTCGGCACGACGGCCCTGACCGGTAACATTCTGGTCGAGAGCACCGGCACCATCCTGGCCGAGGGCGCCAACTCACGCGCCATCTCGATCGAACGGGCCCTGACGGGCAACGTCACCAGCTTCGGATCGCTGCGTGCGATAGGCGACAACGCCATCGCCTACTCCCAGACAGGCAACGTCTCGGGCGCGGTGAAGCTGGGCGGCCCCGTCACGGCCCAGGGCCTGGGCGTCAACGCCGTCAACATTCAGGGCGATGTCGGCGGTCGCCTGACGCTCCAGGGCGACATGGCCGCGACCGGCTATCGTTACACGACGCGCCCCGGTGATACCGCCCTCGCCCTGCTCGATGCGGACGACCTGCTGCAGGGTGGTTCGGCCATCGTCATCGGCGGCAACGTCGCCGGCGGACTGGTGCTGGATACCCGGCCAGCCGATCTCATCGCCGACGTGGCGGGTAACACCACCACGACCGATGAGGACGGAGACGGCGTCGCCGATGCGTCCGAGGGCAACTCCGCCATCAACAGCTACGGGGGCGCGGCGGCCCTGACGGTCGGTTCGTCCACCCGCAGCATCACTCTGGGAGTCGCGGGAACAACCGCGACCACCAGCTACGGCCTGATCAACCGGGGCACCATCAACGGAGATGGCGTTTACAACAATGTCCACGGACGGGGCATGCAGCTGGGCGTCGCGGGCGGCCAGAATGTGGTCATCACCGGCGGCGTGCGCAACGAGGGCGCCATCACTGCGATCGGCAGGAACGGCGGCGCCACCGCCGTCGCGATCAATGCGAACGTGACCGCCAACCGGTTCGACAACATCTCGAACATCACCGCGGGCGTTTCCAGCACACTGGCGAACGCTCCGGCGATCGCCATCGACATCGCGGCCGGTGCCAACCTGTCGAACATGTTCAACAACGGCTCGATCCTGGCCACGGCCGGAGGCGGCGTCTCGAACGTCTTCGGCATTCGCGATCTGTCGGGCACGCTAAGGTCGATCAACAACGCGGGCACCATCCAGGCCTCGTTGCTTCCGAATACGGCCGGCGATCCGCTCACGGGCGCGGTTACGGCCATCGACGTCTCGGCCAACACCACCGGCGTCACCTATCGCCAGTACGGTGAAACCAGCACGCCCTCCACCGCCGACCCTGACACCGACGGCGACGGGGTCACCGACTCCAACGAGCCGGTGCTGGTCGGAGCCATCCGCTTCGGCTCGGGCGCGGACCTGCTCAGCCTGGAAAACGGCTTCATCAACGGCGACGCGTCCTTCGGTGCCGGCGCGGACCGGCTGAACATCACGGGCGGCGGAATCCTGACCGGCGCGATCACCGATACCGACGGCCGCCTGGACATCAATGTGACCAACGGAACGCTGGATGCGCGCCAGTTGACCCGCACCAATGTCACCAGCCTGAACGTCGGCGCGGCCGGTGACCTGATCGTCACGGTCGATCCCGCAACCTCGACCAACGCCGGCTTCCGCGTCAACGGCACGGCCAATCTGGCGACCGGCGCGGGCCTGGGCGTGCGTTTCAACTCCCTGATCACGGGCCCCCAGCGGTTTACCGTCATCGACGCCAACACCCTGATCATCGGCACGATCGACCAGACGTCGGTGCAGGCCAACTCGCCCTATCTTTACGTGGTCAACGTCGGTGCCGACGTGGCCGCAGGGGATGTCTATATCGACGCCCGTCGCCGCACGGCGGCCGAGGCGAACCTGATCCCCGTCGAAGCCCAGATTTTCGATTCCCTCTATGGCGCACTGAGCTCCAGCACGGCGCTCCGCAACGCCTTCGTCTCCCAGACCGGTCGTGAAGGCTTCATCAACCTGTACGAGCAGGTTCTGCCGGACCATTCGGGCGGCCCGCTGCTGTCGCTGGCCTCGGGGGTGGATGCCGTGACCCGCGCCTTGACCGGCCGCAACGCCACCGTCGAGCCGGGCCAAACCAGCGCCTGGCTGCAGGAAATTAATTTCTACGCCGACAAGGACAAGACCGACACCTACGGCTTCCGCTCGGAAGGCTTCGGCGTCGCGGGCGGAATCGAGCGTGGCACGGGCCTGGGTGCCGTCGGGGTCTCCCTGGCCTTCACCTCGTCGGACATCGAGGATCCCGAGGCCGAGGCCGAGGAAGTCCTGTCGGCCAACCTGGTCGAGCTGGGCCTCTACTGGCGGGCTCAGGGCCAGGCCTGGAGCACCTGGGCGCGCGCGGCGGGCGGCTACGCCACCTTCGATTCGACGCGCCAGCTGGTCACCCAGAACATCAACCTCATCAACACCTCCAGCTGGAACGGTTTCACACTGTCGCTGGGCGGTGGTGCCTCTTACGAGAAGAATTTCGGCCGTCTGAGCATCCGCCCGGAAGTCTATGCCGAGTATTTCTCGCTGAGCGAGGACGCGCACACCGAGGTGGGCCTGGAGCCTGGCTTCAACCTCAAGATCGAGGACCGCGACGGCCATCTGCTCACCGGCGTCGCCGCCGTGAATATCGGCTACGGCTTCGGCGAGAACGGCTGGATCCGCCCCGAGGTCCGCCTCGGCTGGCGTCAGAACTTCTCGGTCGATCCGGGGGAGACCATCGCCCGTTTCGCCTCGGGCGGCTCGCCGTTCACCCTGACGCCGGACTCGATCGAAGGCGGCGGCCCGCTTGCAGGCTTCCACCTCAGCGTCGGCAACGAACTCGGCAAGATCTCGATCAGCGCCGACGCCGAGATGATCGAGGACTATGTCCGCTACACCCTGCTGCTGCGGGCCAGCTTCCGGTTCTGATCAGGTTGACTAGGTTGGTCGAAAAACTTGGTCGATTTGGTCGTGAATCCTGGTCGGTTTGACCATGCAAAGACAAAGGCCGCCGGATCGCTCCGGCGGCCTTTTCTGTGTCTGCGCTCTTGGACCCGCCCTTCTTCGCCAAGGCTACGAAGGGCATCCTGCTTCGCTATCTGTCGTGGCCCGTCCTGCGAAGCGCAGTAGCGCGAAGCAGGATGGTAGGCGGCGACGGGTTCGAACCGCCGACCCTCTCGGTGTAAACGAGATGCTCTGACCAGCTGAGCTAGCCGCCCTCACCACGGACGCGGGTTGTGCCCTCCCCTGCTCCTCGGTTCAAGTCGCTCCGGCCAAAGAAAAACCTCCCCGCCGGCAGGCGAGGAGGCTGTTCAGGTCAGTGGCTGACGACCGTCGATCCGCCGGCGGCCGGAGGCACCTGCGGAGCCGGGTTCAGCGGCTCGGCCACCTCATCCCACTCCACCGGCGTCAGAGAGCCGGTCAGCGCCCATTTCAGAGCCTCGTCGGCCGTCGAGATCGGTATGATTTCCAGCGCCCCCTTAACGTTGTCGGGCACCTCGGCGAGGTCCTTCTCGTTCTCCTGCGGGATCAGCACGGTCTTCACGCCGGATCGCAGGGCCGCGAGCAACTTCTCCTTCAGGCCGCCGATGGCGGTCACGCGACCACGAAGCGTGATCTCGCCGGTCATGGCGATGTCCTTGCGGATCGGCACGCCCGTCAGGACCGAGACCATGGCTACGGTCATGGCGACGCCGGCGGAGGGACCGTCCTTGGGCGTGGCGCCGTCCGGCACGTGGACGTGAATGTCGGTCTTCTCGAACACCGGCGGCTTGACGCCGAAGCTCAACGACCGCGCCCGAACGTAGGAGGCGGCGGCGGAGATGGATTCCTTCATCACCTCCTTCAGGTTGCCAGTGACGGTCATGCGACCGCGACCCGGCATCTTGATCGCCTCGATGGTCAGGATGTCGCCGCCGAACTCGGTCCAGGCCAGGCCGGTGACGATGCCGACCTGGTCTTCCTCGTCCGTCTCTCCGTAGCGGAACTTCTTCACCCCGGCGTACTCGGCCAGCTTGGCCTCGTCGACGGTGATGGAGAGCAGGTTCTGCTTGGACATCTCGCGCACGGCCTTGCGGGCCAGGCCGCCCAGAGCGCGCTCCAGCGACCGCACCCCGGCTTCCCGGGTGTAGTAGCGGATCAGGTCGCGGATCTGTTCGTCGGGCACCACAAACTCCGCCGGCGTCAGGCCGTTGTCGGACGTGACCTTGGGCAGGACGTGACGCTTGGCGATCTCGACCTTCTCATCCTCGGTGTAGCCGCTGACCCGGATGATCTCCATCCGGTCGATCAGGGGCTGAGGCATGTTCAGGCTGTTGGCCGTGGTGACGAACATGATGTTCGACAGGTCGTAGTCGACTTCCAGATAGTGGTCTCCGAACGCGTTGTTCTGCGCCGGATCCAGCACCTCAAGCAGGGCCGAAGACGGGTCCCCGCGCCAGTCGGCACCCAGCTTGTCGATCTCGTCCAGCAGGATGAAGGCATTCGTGGTTTTCACCTTCTTCATCGACTGGATGATCTTGCCAGGCATCGAGCCGATATAGGTGCGGCGGTGACCGCGGATCTCCGCCTCGTCGCGCATGCCGCCCAGAGACATGCGGACGTACTCACGGCCCGTGGCCTTGGCGATCGACTTGGCCAGCGAGGTCTTGCCGACGCCCGGAGGGCCGACGAGGCAGAGGATCGGGCCCTTGAGCGAGTTGGTGCGCGCCTGCACCGCCAGATACTCGATGATCCGTTCCTTGACCTTCTCGAGGCCGTAGTGGTCCTCCTCGAGGATCGCCTCGGCCTTGTTCAGGTCGATGGGCTTTTGCTTGGTCTTGCCCCAGGGGATCGACAGCAGCCAGTCGAGGTAGTTCCGGACCACGGTCGACTCGGCCGACATCGGGCTCATGTTACGCAGTTTCTTGACCTCGGCCTCGGCCTTGGTGCGGGCCTCCTTGGACAGGCGCGTCTTCCGGATGCGCTTCTCCAGCTCCATAATCTCGTCGCGCGCGTCGTCGGTCTCGCCCAGCTCGCGCTGGATCGCCTTCATCTGCTCGTTCAGATAATATTCGCGCTGGGTCTTCTCCATCTGGCGCTTCACGCGCGAGCGGATCTTCTTCTCGACCTGGAGGACGGAGATCTCGCCCTCCATCAGGCCGTAGACCTTCTCGAGACGGGCGGGGACCGCGATGGTTTCCAGCAGGGCCTGTTTGTCCGCGATCTTGACCGAAAGATGGGCCGCCACGCTGTCGGCCAGTTTCGACGCGTCGGTGATCTGAGGGATGGAACTGAGGGCCTCGGGCGGCACCTTCTTGTTCAGCTTCACATAGGATTCGAACTGTTCGACCACGGCGCGCAACAGGGCCTCGGCCTGGGACGGTTCGCCCAGGTCATCCTCGATCTCGACGGCCTCGGCCTCGAAATACTCCTCGCGATCGGTGAACCGGGTCAGGCGAGCACGGCCCTTGCCTTCGACCAGGACCTTCACGGTGCCATCGGGCAGCTTCAACAGTTGCAGCACGGTAGCGAGCACGCCGACCGGATAGATGGCGTCCGGCGACGGATCGTCGTCGACGCTGTTCTTCTGGGTGGCCAGCAGGATCTGCTTTTCACCCTTCATGATCTCGTCGAGCGCCCGCACGGATTTCTCGCGCCCTACGAACAGCGGCACGACCATATGGGGGAAGACGACGATGTCCCGCAAAGGCAGGACGGGCAGAATTTTACTCTCGGACATTAATGCGCTCCTGGACCTTCGATCATCTCCGGTCCGCCCACCCCTGACGCCCCGCGATATGCAGCGACACCCTGGAGAGGCCCGTCGATTCCGACGGTGTTCGTGTGAGTATGTGGCCCCTTGGCCCCGGGGTTCAAGCACCGCCCCTCGACGTTGCACAGGTGCGCCGAAATACGGTCAAGCTGCACGATCCGTGTAGCGCATCCTGCAGAATGGGGTCGGATCGGCCTCCAGGACCACCCGCGATACGTCAGTTGCTGTTCTGGCCGCTGTGGCTCCCACGCCGGAACATCGTCCGTCCCCGGCAACCTTGCCCGCCTGATATGAAGACGGGGCGGAGCCTCGACGGCCCCGCCCCTGTTCTCGTGGCTCAACCCCGCCTCAGGCGGCGCCGTCGGCGGCCTTTTTCTTCTCGGCATAGATCAGCAGGGGCTGGGCCTTGCCGTCGATGACCTCGGCATTGACGACGACTTCCTCGACGCCCTCGAAGGTGGGCAGTTCAAACATCGTTTCCAGCAGAATGCCTTCCAGGATGGACCGCAGGCCGCGGGCGCCGGTCTTGCGCGTGATAGCCTTCTTGGCGATCGCGTTCAGCGCGTCGTCGGTAAACGTCAGGTTGACGTTCTCCATCTCGAACAGGCGCTTGTACTGTTTGACCAGGGCGTTTTTCGGCTCGGTCAGGATGGTGACCAGGGCTTCCTCGTCCAGATCCTCCAGCGTCGCCAGAACCGGCAGACGGCCGATAAACTCCGGGATCAGGCCGAAACGCATCAGATCGTCCGGCTCGACACCCTTGAGGATGTCACCCGTGCGACGTTCGTCGACGTTCGACACCTTGGCGCCGAAGCCGATCGAGGCCCCTGCCCCGCGCGCCGAGATCACCTTTTCCAGGCCGGCGAAGGCACCGCCGACGATGAACAGGATGTTGGCAGTGTCGACCTGCAGGAACTCCTGTTGCGGATGCTTGCGGCCGCCCTGCGGGGGTACGGAGGCGACGGTGCCTTCCATGATCTTCAACAGGGCCTGCTGCACGCCTTCGCCCGAAACGTCGCGGGTGATCGAAGGGTTGTCGGACTTGCGCGAAATCTTGTCGATCTCGTCGATGTAGACGATGCCGCGCTGGGCCCGCTCGACGTTGTAGTCGGACGCCTGAAGCAGTTTCAGGATGATGTTTTCGACGTCCTCGCCCACATAGCCGGCCTCGGTCAGGGTCGTGGCGTCGGCCATGGTGAAGGGCACATCGATGATGCGGGCCAGCGTCTGGGCCAGCAGCGTCTTGCCCGAGCCCGTAGGCCCGATCAGCATGATGTTCGACTTGGCCAGCTCGACGTCGTTGTTCTTCGTCGCGTGGTTCAGCCGCTTGTAGTGGTTGTGGACCGCGACCGAGAGGACCTTCTTGGCGTGGCTCTGGCCGATGACGTAGTCATCGAGGACCTCGCGAATTTCCTTCGGTGTCGGAACGCCGTCCTTGGACTTCACGAAGCCGATCTTGTGCTCTTCGCGGATGATATCCATGCACAGTTCGACGCATTCATCGCAGATGAACACGGTTGGACCGGCGATGAGCTTGCGCACCTCATGCTGGCTCTTGCCGCAGAACGAGCAATAGAGCGTACTTTTGGCGTCGGTGCCGGCTGCTTTGGTCATAGACCCTTCTCACTCTCGCGCCGTTTTGGGAGACGGTCGCGCTTTCCCCGCGTTGATTCCACCACTATGGACGCGAAGATATTCAAAAAATGACAATCAACCATCCGCACGCTCGCCACAACCCCGCCCACGACCGGCGAGGTGCGACTGACGTGGACTGTTCAGGCTGGATGGAGATCACGGCGAATGGCTGACATGGGCACCACGGCCGGCTTTCGCCAGTCCGACGATCCCTCGCGACCCATCGTCGCGTTCGATTTCGACGGCACGCTGACAGTTCGCGACAGCTTCACCCAGTTCCTGCGCTGGCGTTCCGGCACGGGCGGCTGGGCGTTGGGACTGGTCAGGATGGGCAAGGCCACGACTGCCTATGCGCGTGACCGGGACCGGGGGGCGATCAAGGCGGCCTCGGTGAAGGTCTTCCTGAAAGGTGTGACACGGACCGAGCTTGAGGCAGACGCTGCCCGGTTCGCCGATGCGAACTGGGACAAATTCATGCGGCCCGACGCGCTCAAGGTCTGGGCGGACTGGGGAAGCAGGGGCGCTCATCGCGTGATCGTGACCGCATCGCCGGAGATCACGGTGACCCCGTTCGCCCGACGACTTGGTGCGGAGGATCTTCTGGGCACCCATCTGACCTTCGACGACCACGACCGGATCACTGGCGCCTTCTCCAGTCCCAACTGTCGCGGCGAGGAGAAGGTGCGACGTCTGCATGAGGCCTTTGGTCCCGATCTGAAGCTGGCGGCGGCCTATGGCGATACGTCAGGCGACATCGAGATGCTGGCGATCGCGGAACAGCGAGGTTTCCGCGTGTTCACCGGCCGCCCGGCCCGCGGTTAGCGGCCGTCAGCGTCCACATCGAAGACCACGACCTTGCCGCGCGAGGTCGGATCCCAGCCGGCTTCGATGGCAGAGGCAATGGCGTTCCTGACGCTCTCGATGTTGATCCGCTGGCGTTCGAAGTTCGGCGAGCCGTTGGCCCGCATCACCATGGGAAACAGGACGATGGCCTCGCGCTGGGCGTCCTTGAGCTTAAGGGCGATGCCGATGCCGTCCCAGTTGTTGCCCGTGGTCCGCTGCGGCTGTCGCCGAACCTCCCATTCGTAGTCTTCGCCGTCGACCTGGACGACGCCTTTGAGGTCTCGCGTGTGTTGCATCGGGGGCTGATAGCACAAACGAAAAGGGCGCGCCGATCCCGGCGCGCCCTTCTGTGGTCCTTGATCCGAAGGAATCAGATGGTCTTGATGCCGTCCGCCTCGGCCTCGGTGCGCTTGTCGTAGACGTGATCGACGATGCCCCAGGCCTTGGCATCCTCGGCGGTCATGAAGTGGTCGCGGTCCAGGGTGCGCTCAACTTCCTCGTAAGTCCGACCCGTGTGGTGGACATAGATTTCGTTCAGGCGGCGCTTGGTGGCGATGATGTCCTCGGCGTGGCGTTCGATGTCCGAGGCCGTGCCGCGGAAGCCGCCCGAGGGCTGGTGCACCATGACCCGCGCGTTCGGCAGGGCGATACGCTGGCCCGCCTCACCGGCCGTCAGGATCAGGGAGCCGGCCGAGGCGGCCATGCCCATGACCACCGTCGAGACCGGCGACTTGATGTATTGCATGGTGTCGTAGATCGCGAGCGCCGAGGTCACCTGACCGCCGGGGCTGTTGATGTACATGCTGATTTCCTTCTTCGGGTTCTCCGATTCCAGGAACAGCAGCTGGGCGCAGATCAGGCTGGCCATGCCGTCCTCGAACGGACCGGTCAGGAAGATGATCCGCTCGCGCAGCAGGCGCGAGAAGATATCGAAGGCCCGCTCGCCGCGGCTGGACTGCTCCACCACCATGGGGACGAGATTATTGGAGATGTAGTCGATGGGGTCGCGCATGGGATCTCGCTGATGTCGGCCGGCGCGACTCGAAGGGGTCGCGTCCGTTCTTCCTGATATCGCGTCGCGAGGGCGCCAGCGCAAGTTCTCCAGCCCGGAGCGACCGACTCAGTTCTCCTCGGGGACCTTCAGGCGCTCGCCCGCCATGGCGTCGGCGACCGCCCGGGCGTTACGGCGCGCGTTCGACTCGGTCTGGTCGGCGGTATAGAGGCCGCGCAGATAGGCGGTGTCCCAAGGGGTCAGGAATCTGTCGGTGACGACGTCCGGGTCGAACAGGTTCAGAATGGTGTCGAAACTGGCGGTCTGCGCCTCGGGGTCGATCTGGGCCAGGGCGACCATGGCGATATAGTCCGAGATCTGGTCGAAGCCGGCGCGCTCGAGCGCGTCAATGTCGAGAACGATGATCACCTGACGCAGGTCGTCGCGGATCTGGGTGTTGAGGCGCGAGGCGGCGAACACCGAGATGTTGGGGGCGAAGTCGGTGACCGCGGAACAGGCCCCGGTGCACTGGCCGGGGATCCGAACGGCGGCGTCGCCGGTTTCGGAATCCACCGGCAGGCTGACGTGCCACCAGCGGATCAGCTGGTCGGAGGACTGGAACGCGTCCAGCGCCCGGTCGCTGCGGTTGGCTCCGGAGACATTGGTGTCGAAGGCGCGTGGACGCGACTCGACCAGGGCCCGCGCCATGGCCCGGCCGTCCTCGGCACCGATGATCAGCACGTTTGGCGTGCAGCCGGAGTCACCGGCCCGCAGGCCCAGATCCAGGGCCACAGTCGAAACGCGGTCGACGATGTATTGTGCCGCCTCGGCCTGGAGACTGATCGCGCCGACGCAGACGCCGCCCCGCCAGAGCGCCAGGCCGCGGTTGCGCACCGGGGCGGCCACCTCACCGACAAAATCGCGGGTCGCCTCGCCCAGATCGCGGCCCTCCACCACGATGTCGGCAAGAGGGGTAGCGATGTCCTGACCGGGGTCGACGGGTGCGGTCTGGGCGAGGACAGGGCCGGCCACTGAAAGGGTGGTCAGGACGGCCAAAACGGTCGCCGCCGACGAGAGCCTGCGCATCGGTTTTCGCCTCGTGATCAACCCGTGAAGACCGATCCCCTAGCTGAATTCCGACAGAACCCTAAGTTACAACGCCGTCATTGTGTCGGCGCTTTGTGGACCATCGACCAGGCCGCCCCCGGGATAGATCCCGGATCGACGCGGCACCCGTGAGGATCAGGTCTCTGTCTCCCGGGCTTTGGCCCGGCACGCGAGGTCCAGATCAGCCCTCGTCTTCTTCCTTGAGCAGCTCTTCCTTGCTGATCGGCGTATCGGTCACTGTGGCCTGGTCGAAGATCAGGTCGACGACCTTCTCCTCATAGATCGGGGCGCGCATCTGGGTGGCGGCGTTCGGGTTCTGGCGGTAGAAGTCCAGCACCATACGTTCCTGGCCCGGATAGTTGCGGGCCTCGGCCATGATCGCCTGGTTCAGCTCCTGGTCCGTCACGCCGACGTTGTTGGCGCGGCCGATCTCGGCGAGCACCAGACCGAGGCGCACGCGGCGCTCGGCGATCTTGCGGTACTCTTCCTTGAGCTTCTTCTCGGACTTCTTGGCGTCTTCAGGCGTCAGGTTGCCGGCTTCCTTGTCGGCCTCGACCTGTTTCCAGATGCCGTCGAACTCGGCCTCCACCATCTTGGGCGGCAGGTCGAAGGAGTGGGCGGTGTCCAGCTGGTCCAGCAGGGCGCGCTTCAGCTTGAAGCGGGCCGCACCGGCGTACTGCTGGTTCAGGTTCTGACGCAGCAGGTCCTTCAGCTTGTCCAGCGACTCCAGACCGATGCGCTTGGCGAACTCTTCATCGACGACGGCTTCGGCCTCGGCCTTGATAGCCTTCACCTTGATGTCGAAGGTCGCCAGCTTGCCGGCCAGATTGGCGGCCTGGTAATTCTCGGGGAAGGTCACCTCGATGGTCTTCTCTTCGCCGACCTTGGCTCCCTTGAGCTGCTCTTCGAAGCCGGGGATGAAGCGGTTCGAGCCGATGACCAGGTCGGCGTCTTCGGCCGTGCCGCCGTCGAAGGCGACGCCGTCCAGCTTGCCGAGGTAGTCGATGGTGACCTGGTCGCCGTCTGCGGCCTTCACGGTCTTGCCCTTCTTGTCCTCATAGGACTTGGCCTGACCGGCAAGCTCCTTGAGCGCCTCGTCGAGGTCGGCGTCCGAGGCCTCATAGACCGGGCGGTCCAGCTTCAGGGTCTTGGGGTCGACCGGGGTGAAGTCCGGCATGACTTCCAGGGCCATTTCGAAGGCCAGGTCGTCGGAGCCGGCCAGAACCTTTTCCATGTCCGAGGTCAGCTTCATGTCGGCCGGGGCGGCCGGACGGACCTTGATCTCATTCAGAGCGGCCTGGCTCGACTCGTTGATGGCGTCGTTGACGATCTCACCCATCATGTCCCGGCCGAAGGTCTTCCTGACGTGCGACGCGGGCACCTTGCCGGGACGGAAGCCCTTCAGCTTCATCTTCGGAGCCATCTCGGCCAGCTTTGCGTCCAGCTTGGCGTTCAGTTCGGCGACCGGGACGGTCACGGTGATGACGCGGCTCAGGCCTTCGGTGGTGTTTTGGACGACTTGCATGGGACGAATCTGACGCTCTGGGGCGGTGCCGGGATATCGGCGCTCGCGAAGATGAGGAATGCAGAAAGGGCCGCCCCATCCGGAGCGGCACCTCGAAGCCCGCCCTTATGATGAGGTGGGCTCCAAAGGTCAACGAGGAGGCTGTTTGACCGGACGCCGAGGCTCGCTATGTCGGTGGAATGACCCAGTCCGCCTCCCAGGCCCCCTCCCCCATCGGCGTTTTCGTGACCGCCGTCACGCCACTACAGCAGAACTGCACCACCGTCTGGTGCACGGCGACTTTGAAGGCAGCGGTCATCGATCCGGGCGGATCGGTCGATCAGATCATCGGTGAGATCACCCGGCGCGGCCTGACGCTGGACCAGATCTGGATCACTCACGGCCACCTTGATCACGCGGCGGGCGCAGCGGAGATGGCGGAGAAGTCGGGGGCCCCGATCATCGGGCCCCATCCCGAAGACCAGTTCTGGATCGCCGACCTGCCCGAGCACGGCCAACGCTGGGGTATTCCCGACGCCCGCACCTTCGTGCCAACGCGTTGGCTGGACGACGGCGACACGATCAGCCTCGGCGAGACGACCTGGGACGTGTCGCACTGCCCCGGGCACACACCAGGCCATGTGATCTTCTTCAACCGCGCCGCCCGCTTCGCCCAGGTCGGCGATGTCCTGTTCAAAGGCTCTGTCGGTCGCACGGATTTTCCGCGGAGCGACCCGGAGGCCCTGATCCGCTCGGTCGTGACCAAGCTCTGGCCGCTGGGTGACGACGTGACCTTCGTGCCGGGACATGGTCCGATCTCAACCTTCGGCGAGGAGCGCCGCACCAATCCGTTCGTGTCAGACGCGGCCGTGGCGCACACGCCTCTGGCGCGCGCGCCTTCAGGCCCAGCTTAGCGGCGCAGAAGCAGGCCGATCAGTAGGCCGACGCCCAGCGCGTAGACGGTCGCCTTCAACGGCCTTTCCTCGATCCGGGTGCGAGCCAGAAAAGCTTGCTCGCGCGCCCAATCCCTGCCGGTCTCGATATCGGAGCGAACCGCTCCGCGAAGACCCTGCTCCCGGGCGAAGGCGCGCGTCTCGGCGTCGGCCATCCAGCGATCCCCGGCGCGATCAAGGCGAGCGGGTTGATCGTCGGCGTCATCGACGATGTCTTCAGCGCTGAGGGCTGTGGGATTGATATCGGTCATGGCGGGCTCCTGCCGGGCTTGTGATCAGGTCGATTGAACCCGGGCGACGATCGGCAGTTCCGTTTGGTGAAGCCCAGTCCGGGCCGCGAGATCACACCATGACCGACCCGACGCCCCAGCCCGAAATCACCCCGCCGATGACGCCGTCGCCGCAGCCGGACATCGACCCTGCGGGCACGCCAGACGAAGTGCCGCCCCAGCCCGCCGACAATGACGGAGAGGTCGAAAGACCAGGCGCAGACTGATTCGCACACTGTTGAAATGTCGATCCTTCGGAACCGCGATCGGGCTTCAGGGTTCTCATCTGCAAGCGCCAGCATGAATTTCGAAAGGGAGCCTCGCATGGCCAAGGGCCCGCTTAACCGACCCTCCGGTGTCTCCAAACGAGGCTTCGCCTCGATGGACCCCGAGCGACAGCGCGAGATCGCCCGAAAGGGCGGTGCCAGCGTCCCCAGCGAAAAGCGCAGCTTCTCACAGGACCGCAGCCTGGCCGCCCAGGCCGGGCGAAGGGGTGGTGAAGCGTCTCACGGCTCGCGCCGACCGGAAGATGTCGAAGGCCCGGCCGAGTAGCGTTCGGCCCCGGAAACAACGGAGGACGATCGGTGCGAACCGGCCGCCCTTGTCCGTTTGCCGGTTGACTCAGAGCCGACGCATTTCAGGACTTCGTCCGTCCGTCCGGACGAAAAACACCCTGACGAAACGGACGAAACGGACGAACTCCGGGTGGGGTGCCCTCTCCAAGACCCGCGATCCCGAACCTTACACCCGCGCCGGACCAGGGCGCATCCGGAACAGGTCGAGGCCCGCCACGGCTGGCCAGATCAGGATACCAACGTCGAACAGAAAAATATGTTCGACACGATCCGACGTCTCGGTGGAACCCGCTGACCCACGAAGACGTGTCAGGCGGCGAGCAGAACCAGGGCCACCGATGGATCAGGGCTCTGCTCGAAAGACACCATCCGCCAGCCCGCAGCCTCGGCCATCGCCGTCACGGAGGCCTGTGTGAACTTGCGAGAGCTCTCGGTATGGATGGTCTCGCCGGCCACGAACGGGATCACCGCTCCGCCGATCTGGACCTTCATGTCCCGCGTGGCGCGCAGGTGCATCTCCATACGGGAACTCTCCGCATTCCAGACCGCGAGGTGCTCGAAGGCGTCGAGATCGAAATCTGCCCCCAGTTCGCGATTGGCCCGAACCAGCAGATTCCTGTTGAACGCCGCCGTCACACCCTGGGCGTCGTCATAGGCAGCGACCAGCACGGCCGGATCCTTGACCAGATCAACGCCGAGGATGAACAGCGACGACCGGCCCAGCCGGTCCCGCGCATTGGCCAGGAAGGCCACCGCCTGTTCCGGCTCCAGATTGCCGATCGTCGAGCCCGGGAAGAATCCGACCCGACGGCCGCGCCCGAGTTCCGGCAAGGGGGCCAGATTGAGGAAATCCCCGACCATCGGCGCCACCTCCATGTGCGGATAGGCCTCAGCGATGCTGGCGGCGGCGGCGTTGAGGGCGTCGGGGCTGATGTCGATGGGGACATAGGCCTGCAGCGTCGGTGCCGAATCCAGCAGGATGCGAGTCTTCTCGCTGGCTCCCGAGCCGAACTCGACCAGGACAGCGTCGTCGCCGAAATGCCCGGTAAGGCCGGACGCCATGGCCCGCAGCAGGGCGGCCTCCTGACGGGTCGGATAATACTCCGGCAGCCGGGTGATGTCCTCGAACAGGTCGGACCCGACGGCGTCATAGAACCATTTCGGCGACACGGCCTTCTGCGTCCGGGACAGTCCGGCGACCAGTTCGGCGCGGAACCGCGCGGTCTCCAGGTCCTCGATACGCGCCCGCTCACCCGCCGGGGCGTCGGACGCCAGCCTCAACCCTGTGAAGGCCCAGCGCTGATGCGGATAGAAGAAGTTGCGGTAGGTGCCGCGGGCGTGACCGGCAGGCGTCGCGAACGAACCGCCACGCAGAACCCGCTGGTTGGCCATGAATTTCCCGTTGTATTCCGACGCTGTACCCTCCGTCGGCCTGAAGCCGGGATAGGGCGAATAGGCGCTGGCGGTGTGCTGCCATACCTCGCAGAACAGGTTGGAGAAGACATCGGGCGCAGTGGCGACGGCGCTCTCCCATTCGGCCTCGGTCGGCAGCCGCTTGCCGGCCCACTGGGCATAGGCATCTGCCTCGTAGGCGCTGATGTGTCGCACAGGCGCATCCGTATCGACCACCGTGCGACCGGCCAGGCCCAGAACGGTCCATTCGCCGTCGTCCTCGCGCCAGTACAACGGCGCGGTCCAGCCGTCGGCCTTCACCACCGCCCAGCCGTCGGCCAGCCACAGCTCCGGCCGCCGATAGCCGCCGTCCGCCATGAAGGCCAGCCATTGGCCGTTGGTGATCAGATCGTGGTCCAGCACGAAGGGCTCCAGCCAGACGCGGTGGCGCGGCCCCTCGTTGTCGAAAGCGAAGCCCGTCCCGCCATGGCCGATGTCGACCAGCCCGCCCTCGAACCGCGTCTGCCCGCCCCGTCCCGGCTGCAACGGCCCGCCCGGACGCGGCTCGACGGCATAGGCGGCCGGGTCCAGCGGCGACCGCGACATCAGGTTCAGCAGGTCCATCAGGAACAGCTCCTGATGCTGCTGGTCGTGGTTCAGGCCGAGGACAAACAGATAGTCCTCCAGCCGGCCGTCGAGGCCGCGCCCGATCCGCTCGACCATCCGCCGGTCGATCTCGGCACGATAGGCCATCACTTCGTCCAGCGACGGGCGGGTCATCAGGCCGCGCTCGGGCCGCTCGACCCGTCGGCCCAGGCTCTCGTAGTAGGAATTGAACAGCTGCTGCAGGCGCGGGTCGACGGGTTCGTATCCCGGCTCGGCCGCCAGGATCATCACCTCGAAGAACCAGCTGGTGTGGGCCAGGTGCCATTTGCCGGGGCTGGCGTCCGGCATCGACTGCGCTGCCATATCCTCGGCCGACAGCCCCGCCGCCAGGGCAGGCATGGCGGCCCGAAGGGTACGGTAACGCCCAAGGTCATCTGCCCCGGGTAAGGCGGCTCGCGCAGATGGTTTCATCGGACAGGCTCCATGGGCACGAGACAGGTCCCCGTGGTCGTCGGCGTGCTGACTAGCACATCTGTTCTGGTTACGTTGCCTTCAAGGAGGGGTTACACGTTCGGCCGCGCGCCTGCTGACAGCGTGGTGGCAGCAGACGGCCCCGCACACCCAGGCCAACGTCCGCTTTCGGCTCGGACACTGTCGGCATCACGGCTTTTGGGCGAGGCTGCGTGGGTTTTTCGACCTGGCCCGCTGCTCAGGAATCCCGTTGAACGAACGCAGTCGCCAGTTGAGACGCCAACCGTTCCTGCGTGACGAGATAGTTGTCCATGTTGGTGGGTTCGGCGATCTGCCGTGTCCAGACCACCTCGCCATCGCTAGCCGAAATGAGAGACAGGTTCGCAATCGTGCGATCCGGCATCTGGCGCACGCCGAGATCCAGAAAATACGGTGCCGAGGTTTCACGAGATCCAACCTTCAGGAACGACACATCATCGCCGGCTGAAGTCTCGAGGTCGCTGATGAGGTTCTCCCGCAGGCCGTCAATGAACCGGGGAAACAGGGTGGTGTCGCACATGTTTCGCCCTGGCGGTACGGCGATCCGCTCCACCGGAGGCCGAGGTGAGGAGTCAGTCTCCGAGGACAACGCCATGGGGATCGCCCAGCCACAGGCCGCCAGGACAACGAACCCTGCCGCAGCCTGCGGGAGGAATCTCGCCGCCCTGTTCGTCCGTCGAGCCGGCGTTTCAGGCTGGGCGTCGATGTCGCCGACGAAGCGGTAACCGAGGCGCGCGTGGGTTTCGATCAGACCGGCCGCGTCACCGCTCTCGGCCAAAGCCTTTCGCAGTCGCCGGACACAGGTGTTGAGGTTCTGGTCCGCGCCGAGATGACCGGTCGACCAGAACCTGTCGATCAGTTCCTCGCGCGTGGCGATCCTGTCGCGACATGCGATCAGATAGTCGAGCAATTCCAGGGACTGGCGAGGGACATCGATCGGCCTGCTGGCCCTCGAGAGACTGAACGGCTGGGTGCAAAGCACATAGCCGTCGAAACAGGTGGTGCGATCGCGAAGCCCGGCGGCGACGGCACCTTGCTGCATTTCGGCCATGCGCCTTCCCCGGACATTCAATGTCAGCAGATTTCCTACCATGTCATTTGCCGGCTTCGCGAGAAAACAGGATGCCCTTGGTCCTCTGCTCCTTCCCGGTCGCCGGCGTCGGAGCCCATCACAGGGACATCAGGACCATGCGCCTCTTCACCTGCGCCGCCCTCTGCGGCCTGGTCGCCCTGGCGGCTTCACCAACAACGGCTCATGCCGAGCAGACCAGCATCGAGGTCCGCGTGCTGGCGCGCGGCGCCAAGTTTGTTCCCGGCTATCAAGCGGTGGCGGTGACGCTGCGCGACGTCGAAACCGGCGAGGTTCTGGCCCACGGCTGGACCCACGGGGGCACGGGCGACACGGGCCGTATACTCACCGGCCCTCGTGGAGCTCCGCTTCAGCAGGCAGGGGATGACGGGGCGGTCTTTTCGACGTCACTCGACCTCGATCGCCCCCGTCTGGTCGCGCTTGAGATCGAGGGCCCCAGGGGTCAGGCCGGGACCGGCGGGCGCCTGGTCAGTACCCAGTGGATCCTGCCGGGAAAACACGTGACCCATGGCGATGGCTGGCTCGTCGAAATGCCCGGGCTGATCGTCGACCTGTCCGTCCCGATCGCCCACGCCTTCGTCAACACCGGCGAGGAGATCGCCTTGCTGGCCGGTGTGACGATGATGTGCGGCTGTGGCCTGGAAACCGGGGGCACCTGGGATGCCGACCGGACGGAGGTCGAGGCGTGGATCTACAAAGATGGCGAGCAGGTCGCTGTCATTGAATTGCCGTTCACCGGCCAGGCGAGCCGGTTCGGCGCCACCTACACACCAGCCGGTCCCGGCCTCTACGAGATAGAAATCCGCGCGTGGGCACCCGACTGGAACAACGCCGGCGTTGATCGAACGTCGATCTTCGTCCGCTGAACAACCCGATTGCAGGATACGTCGTTTATGGATTTTCCCAAACTGATCAGTCGCCGACGCACGCTGGGCCTGGCCTTGTCCGGAGCAGCCCTGTCGACCGGATGTCTGCCGGGCCGGGCTGCAGCCCCATCGGTTTCAGCCGAGCTGGACGACATTCTCGACGCGACGGCGTCGGGGTATGGCACGGTCGGATATTCCGTAGCCGTGCTGCGGCGCGGCAAGCTTGCCTATGTCCGGCACGCGGGCCTGGCGGACAGGGATAGCGGTGACCCGATCACAAACCGGTCCGTCTATCCGATCTTCTCCATCTCGAAGCTGTTTCTGGTCGTGGAGTTGCTCAAGGCGGAAGCGGGCGGGTTTATAGACCTGTCCATGCCGATCGGAAGAATCCGGGCGGACCTTCCCCAAACCTGGGCCGGGATCACGCTGGAGCAGGCGCTGGCGCATGTCTCGGGCTTGCCGGACTATATTCCTGACCATGTCGAAAGCACGGCGGAAAAGGCGATCGCCGCGATCCGCGCCGAGCCGTTGCGGTTCGCCCCCGGTTCTCGCAACGACTACAATCAGACCAACTTCCTGCTCGCGAGAGACGCGTTGGAGCAGGCCACGGACCTGCCTCTGACGACACTGGTCGCACGGCAGTTCCGCGCCGCCCGGATGCAGGATTCCAATTATCATACGGGCTATCCCGGGGGATCGGTGCAGTTGCCCGGGTTGGTGTCCAGCTACCGTCCGGTGCCCCCGCGCGATCGGCCGCCGCCGCCTTTCACCCTGCCCTCCTGGCCCGGGTACACCTTCGGGTCGACCGGCGTCTTTTCGACGCTCGCCGATATGGTGCGGTGGAGCGAGGCGCTCCTGAGCGGCGACCTGCTACCGCTCGGCCCCTTGCGCGCCTCGTGGGCACCTTTCCCCATTCAGTCGGGCGAGGCGGCATGGCACACCCATGGCTGGGAGTATTACCGGCACGGCGAAGTGACGATCGTCGGACACGGCGGCGATGTTCGCCTGGTATGGCGGCATTTCTTCCGGACGGAAGACCCCGAAGACTGCGCGACAGTGATCTATCTGGACAATGGAGGACGATCGACCTTCGATCGGCACCGCCTCGTGACCCTGCTCGCGGACCGCGTCATGCCGGGTGCGGCCCGTCCGCTGGAAGCGGAGGAGGAAGCGCTGTTCCGGGGGCTCGCATCGGATCGATGGGATCAAGCGGTCAACCGGCTGAAGACGACTCTCGCCCGCGACACGATCGAAGCCGTCGTCAATCGCGTCGGCTACGATGCGATGAACATCCTTGATGCGGAAACCTCCCTGTCCGCGTTCGAGTGGAACACCCGCGAGTTTCCCAACTCGTCGAACGCCCACGACAGCCTGGGGGAGGCCTATCTCGCCGCCGGGCGGCCCGGACCGGCCCGTGCCAGCTACCAGCGCGCGCTGGCGCTCGATCCGGGCAACGCCAGAATCGAGTCCGTTCTCCGAGGCCTTGCGGTTCCGGCCACCCCGCAAGGCGTCGGGGCGGGCGAACGTTCCTAACGAACCGGCCGCCCGCCGTGCTTCGAGTACTCGATCCGCGCGATGGTCCGGTTGTGCACCTCGTCCGGGCCGTCGGCGAGACGAAGGGTGCGCACCCCCGCGTACATCTCGGCCAGCGGCGTATCGCCTGAAACGCCCGCGCCACCGAACGCCTGGATGGCGTCGTCGATGATCTGCAGCGCCATCCGGGGCGCCGCGACCTTGATCTGGGCGATCTCGGACTTGGCGTTCTTGGCCCCGCCATTGTCCATCATCCAGGCGGCCTTCAGCACCATCAGGCGGCACATCTCGATATTGGTGCGGGCCTCGCCGACGCGCTGTTCCCACACCGAATGCTCGGCCAGCTGCTTCCTGAAGGCGGTGCGGTTCAGCAGACGTTCGCACATCAGCTCCAGCGCCTTCTCGGCTGCGCCGATGACACGCATGCAGTGGTGAATACGGCCCGGCCCGAGGCGGCCCTGGGCGATCTCGAAGCCCCGGCCCTCGCCTGCGATCAGGTTCTCGACCGGCACCCGCACGTTGTCGAGCACGACTTCGGCGTGACCGATCGGGCGCTCGTCATAGCCGAACACCGTCAGCATCCGCTCGACGCGGAAGCCGGGCGTATTGGTCGGCACCAGAATCTGGGACTGCTGCTGATGGGTCGCGGCGCCGGTGTCGGTCTTGCCCATCACGATGGAAATGCCGACGTTGGGATGGCCCATGTTGGTCGACCACCATTTGCGGCCGTTGATCACATACTCGTCGCCTTCGCGAACGATCGAGGTCTGGATGTTGGTCGCATCCGACGAGGCCACGGCCGGCTCGGTCATCAGGAAGGCCGAACGCAGTTCGCCCGCCATCAGGGGCTTGAGCCAGCGTTCCTGCTGCGCCGCGTTCCCGTACATATGGAGCACCTCCATATTGCCGGTGTCAGGCGCGTTGCAGTTGAACACCTCCGGCGTCCACAGACCGGCGCGGCCCATCGCCTCGGCCAGGGGGGCGTACTCCAGATTGGTCAGGCCCGCCCCGTGTTCGCCCGGCAGGAACATGTTCCACAGGCCCGCCTCGCGCGCCTCGGCCTTCAGGGCCTCCATGGTCGGGGACTGGACCGTATGGTCGCGATGGATGTCGGCCCAGTAGTCGGCGGCGCGCGGCATGACCTTGTCGTCGAGGAAGCGGTTGACCCGGTCCTGCCAGTGCAGGGCCTTGTCGCTGTGCCTGAAATCCATGGTGTTATTCCTCCCCCATAGGGGGAGGGGGACCGCGTAGCGGTGAAGGGGGCCAGCCCCAGACACCCCGCTCGCGGTGAGCCCCCTCCGTCACGGCGCGAAGATGCGCCGCGCCACCTCCCCCGACGGGGGAGGATTGACGCTTAGCGCTTCAGCAGCGGGATCAGCTTCTGGGCGATCATCATGTCGCCGGCGATCTTCAGCTTGCCCTGCATGAAGGCCATCATCCCGTCCAGCTTGCCCTCGGACATGGCGATGAAGTCGTCCCACGACACGGTCACGGTCGTGTCGGCGGGCTTGTCGTCATTGGTCACGGTATTCGGAACCGAAGCGCCGTCGATGAAGATCTTGCCGGTGTCGCCCAGGTCGATCTTCACGGTCTTGCCCAGACCGGAGTTGTCGCCGACCGCGCCGCGGATGTGTTCAGTGACTTGAGCCAGATCGGCCATAGAGCGTCTCCCTGAGAAGGTGGAGCCGAAGCCCTATCCCTCCATGGGTCGCCTCACAAGATCACGTCGGGGAAACTGTTGCCGCTGCCCCGGCGGCACAGGATCACAACATTCCGAAACAGCGGATTGCGCCGCGTCGCCGCCTCCGCTATCGAGCCCCCCTGCTGGAGACGTGGCCGAGTGGCTGAAGGCAACGGTTTGCTAAATCGTCATACCCTGTAAGGGGTATCGAGGGTTCGAATCCCTCCGTCTCCGCCACACTCTTCACGGATAGCTTCCGTGTCCCTGATCTCGGGGAATATTGCCCGACATTACCGCACCTTGCTCGACCCCGGAGACCGGAACCCGGTCTCCGTTCGAGGCCCGATGCCTGATCGTCGGGCATTTGCCCGCCCGTGGGCGCTGTCAGGGTAACTTCGCCAAGTCGAAAGCCCCCTGCCCCGCCGACCTTCAGGCAACGGCAGCCGCCCATGCGGCATCAGCATCAGCACGGAAGCGGCGAAGTGTGGGTCTGCTGATCAAATGGCGTTGGATGTTGAAGGTATTGTAAATCGCTGCGTGGGTGGTGAGGAATCTCTGGGTTGAGGCTTGGGATTTGAACCGCTGCTGCTGCCGTTCTCGTCGTCGGATCGGAAGGTGCGAGTTCTCCGCCCGATTGTTCTCCCGAAGCCGGCCAGGTCGGTGCAAATGCCTGAGATCCAGGACATCGAGCGCTGCGCCATATGAGGCGAGACCGTCGGTCGTGATCGTCCGCGGCTCGATCGGCTGGTTTTGAAGGAGCCGCCTGAGCAGCTTCAACGCAGCGTCCGTGTCCCGCCGGCGCTGGACCAAGAGGTCGAGAACCTCGCCTTCGTCGTCGACGGCGCGCCACAGATACATCCGCCTTCCGCCGATCGAACAGACCATCTCGTCCAGATGCCAGCGAGGCGTTGGAGCTGGCCGACGGCGCTTCAGTCGCCTCGCGATCAGCGGTCCGAACTTGATCGTCCAGCACCGGATCGTCTCATAGCTGACGTCGATCCCGCGTTGCGCCAGGAGCTCCTCGACGTCACGAAAGCTGAGGCTGAAGCGAAAGTACAGCCAGACGGCATGGCGGATCACATCTGCCGGAAAACGGTGGCGCTTGAACGAAATCGGCTTCACGAAACATGATCCCCGTCAGTGGCTTACGCCACAAATATCGGAGACCTTTTATCGTTCGCCTGACAGCACCCTGGGCCGGCTGCGGGGTCGCATGCTCGCCGCAGGATCCCTAGGCAAGTATCTGATGGGCGGGTTCATGGTCGCGTTCGGCCTGTTGATCCTCGCCGGAGCGGACAAGGCCCTGGAGACATGGCTGGTCGATGTATCGCCGCTTTGGCTGACCCAGCTGACGACCCGCTACTGATCTGCCGCCGATGGCCGAGGTTGGTGCCGAGCCGCCCCCGGTCCCGTTCCAGGCGCAGGTCCGTTCCCCACCCAGAACAGACCTGCACGACGTCCGCTTAGGGCGCATCCGTCGAATGTCCGCAACCGGGCGTCAGGCTAAAGTCTGAACCCGACCCATTCGAGACATTTGCGTCGGAGGGCTCAAACGACCGGGGCTGACTCAAAGCGGCGGTTCGGAAGGTCTGCTTTGGACGCATTGCCCGGCCTACGCCGCGTCGACACGATGGACCCGGCAATCGCTCGGCTCCGCGAATATCCGGCCCATCCCTTCCGCGACACCCTCACTCAGGAGGAGCCAGTACCGCGGGGGACGGGCGCCGAACGAATGAACGCGCCTAGGCTGTGTCCTCCCATCCCGCGCCCGACGTCTTCTGCAAGGCGTAGACCTGCCCACCAGGGCCCCGGAATTTCAGCCATTCGAAGCCGTTCCAGGAACCGATCTCGCCGAGAATTTCCACCCCTTGCGCGATCAGTTCCTCGCGCGCCGCGGCAACGTCGTCCACTTCGAAGCCGACGACGGGCACCGAGGTGGACTCCCGCCCCTTTGTACCGGGTCCGAACACCTCGAGGATCTGGCCTTCGGCCACCTTCAGCATGGCGACGCCGCGGTTCTCGATAACGACGGGTGACAGGCCCAGAACGTCCGTGAAGAACGACACCGTCTGCTTGAAGTCGTCTGCACCCACGCCGACCCACGAATAGCCTTTAACCTGCACGAGCCGCTCCGATCCTCGTGACTCGCCCGGGGAAGGACACCCCAGCGCGGCCGTCGTGAAAGTCCGAACGGCGCTCCACCCATTCGCGCCCGGCGCTGGTCCCGGCTGGTCGCGGTCGGCCGATCGTAATCGCGATTCGAGGGCCGCGAAGTGAACCGGATCGGCTTGCAGAGGCACCTGTCTCAATCCGCGTGGCGGTCACCAGGCAATGAGTGAGGGAAGGCGCGGACAGCTGGCCATGCAACACGTGGCGTACGAGCCAGGCGCATTGGGCCAGATAGTCAGGCTGCCAATCGGCGCGCTGGCAGCGGTAGAGGATGTCGTCCTCCCAGAGAATGTCGCCATCGAGGACTTCCCGCGCGGTAACCGCATCGAGCCGATCGTTCGATGACAGGTGCCGTCTCCACCAGTCGGTGGAGTGATATTTGTGGTACTCGACATTCCATCCCCCGGTATCGGCGAACAGACTGGGCAGTACATCCGGCTCATCCCGGAAACATCCTTGGGCAATGCCAATTTTCCCGCCGGGCTTCAGAAGCGAGGTCAGGTAGGTCAAGACCCATGGCTGGGTGCCGAAGCAATGAAACGCCTGCATGCAGAAGATAGCGTCAAGACTGCCTGCTGCGATTGGCAGCCCCCGCCGAACATCGCCCTGCAATGTCGTCACCTTCTCTCCTACGCCCGCTTCGATGGCCCCGAGTTTGCGTTCTTCGGCGCTGATCCACAGATCCAGCGAGGTTACCTGGGCCTCGTAGCGCGTCGCGAGGTAGACCGAAGACTGACCACGGCCGCAACCGAGGTCGAGGACCCTGGCCCCTGGCTCGAGCGACAGCGCCTCGGCCAGGCTCTGCGCCAGTATCAACCCACCCGGGGCCATCCCGGCACCGTCATCATAGATGACGTCGCGAGACAGCTGGCCGAGCATCGGGTGACGCCTCGGGTCCAGTGACCGACACCGGGACTCGATGAGTTCCCGGCTCGGCACTGGACCTGTCGACGCTATAAAGTTTTGCGGATCCACTACATTGGAACGTTGCGTGCTTCGCCTGGGCGAAGCAGGTGCAACGACGCGGTCAGGCCCGCGTTCTCGAATTCGCGAGCGATGTACCACGCACCCTGCGTGAAATGCCGCCAACCTTCAAAGTGTGCGGGATAGACATTCTTCAAGCCAAGGACCTGAGTTGCGCGTACGCCGTCGGCTGAGTTCATGGTCAGATAGTTGTCTCCCACGGCCGGCACGTTTGCGGCACCCAGGTGCAGAATCGCCGCACTAACCTTGTAGCGTCTGGCGATTTCGTTGATCTCGTCGATCCACACCGTGTCGCCCGAAATGTAGAAGGCGCCCGATTCTTGACCTTCCCATTCAAGCATGAATCCGGTGACTTCACCGACGATATCGCGCAGGTCCGGGTTGCTGGTGTGCACTGCCGGCATCGCCGTGATCTTCAGCCGCTCACCGGCGGCGTTTGTGATCTCGGTGCTTTGCCAGGTAGGAAGACCCCTGACGTCGTTGCCCGGAAGATTCATCTCGGCGCTCTCTGGCGTGGTCAGGGTGATGGCCACCTTCTCCAGAAGCCTGCGACCCTCGTTGTCCAGGTTGTCCAGGTGCTGAGCATGGCTGATCAACGCAAGATCGATCGGACCAATCTCATCGACCGGTATCGGCGGCTCCATAACCTTGGTCAGCAGGTGGCCAGGGCCCTCGTTGCGTTCAGTCCCTTGAGGATCGAATCCCGGGTCGCTGATGATCCTGAAACGCCCGATCTCGATCAGGTAGGTGGGCCCGCCCAGGTATGTCAGCCGCGGCATCATCGATAGGTTGGCCGGCTTCGTCGCCATTCCGTCGAGAGCTGCAAGTTGCCCACCGGCAGTTCGAGGTTTGGCCACGGCCTCACCCGACGTGGTCAGACCGATTGCGGCGGCTACGACACCGGCTCCCGTTAACGCGTCGCGCCGGCTCAGCGGCTTTTTCGTATTCATCTTCGTTTCCCTGTGAAATGGCGGAGACGTCCGGTTGCGACGAAGCCGCAGCACCCAGCGCAAAAACAGTCTGGGTCGGCCGCGTGCGTGCGGGAACGAGCTATCCACGCAACAGACTCTTCCGCGCAAAGGAACAGTTGAAGGACACGCGCTTGCGGAACGCTGGCGTTGTACGCCGCAAAACCTTCTGGTGATGGATTGCACGCGGCCAAATACTGGTCCGGCCGTGCGCGTCACCGCTGCGGCTCTTCTGGCCGGCTGGGTCAGTCTCTCAGAAAGCGGGCCCGGTGAGCAGGCGCTGGTGCGAATAGCGCTCGTCTGGCGACAACCGCCACACGCGACTGTTCTGCTGTTCGCAATAATGAAGTGCATGGCACGTGGATTATCCCTGGAACCGATCGCGCCCATCTTCCGGCCATCGACATCGTCGTCGTGATCCTGAACCTGGAGCCTGCCCCATGTCCCGCCTGACCATCCCTACCCGTGACGCCGTTCCCGCAGCGTCGAGCCCGTTGATCGATGCGGTCGAGAAGTCGCTTGGCGTCGTGCCGAACATGTTCCGTCTCGTCGGTCAGAGCCCGGCCGCGCTGGAAGGCCTGCTCGGCATCAACGGCGCGCTCGGCCGGGCGCTGGACGCCGCAACCCGCGAACGTATCGCCCTGGCCGTCGCCCAGATCAACGGCTGTGACTACTGCCTGTCCGCTCACACCTATCTGGGCCTGAACCTGGCCAAGCTCGATGCGGCAGAGATCGACCGGAACCGTCTCGGCGGCTCCTCCGATCCGCGCGCCAACGCCGCCGTCGCCTTCGCCGCCAAGGTCGCGACCGAGCGTGGCCGTGTCAGCGACGCTGACATCGCCGCAGTGAAGCTGGCCGGCTTCACCGAAGCCCAGATCATCGAGATCGTTGGCCTCGTAGCGGTGAATTTCTACACGAACTTCATCAACAACGTGGCCGAGACCGACATCGACTTCCCGCTGGTTCGCGCCGCCAAGGCCGCGTGATCGAAGGGGCTGCAACAGCGCCCCACCAGAGCGCCGGCGGGCTAATTTGCCCGCCGGCGCGTCGATGTCCGTCCCGGATCGGGCGAAAGCACCGTTGGGTTCCGAGCCGGTTCGTCCTTCCACGAAGAGGGGCTGCGCCAAGACCTGGCGTCGGCCCTGGACTCCCTCCCCCCGAGACAGCGCCGCGGAAGGCGCGTTGATACTGTCAGTCAAAGAGAAACAATCATGGAATACGTTTCAGTACTGAAGGTGGACGTCGCTATCATCGGCGCAGGAAGCGCGGGCATGTCGGCGTACAAGTCGGCGCGTCGTTTCACCGAGTCGATCCTCGTGATCGAGGAGGCGGTCTATGGCACGACCTGCGCCCGCGTCGGCTGCATGCCTTCAAAGCTTCTGATCGCGGCCAGTGAGGCGGCGTACCATGCCGGTGAAGCCTCGAAATTCGGCGTCAGAACCGGTTCGATCCAGGTCGACGGCAAGGCCATCATGGCGCGAGTGAAAGAGGAGCGTGATCGCTTTGTCGGATTCGTTGTCGAGGACGTCGTGGGCTGGCCGGACGCACACAAGGTTCGGGGTTCGGCAAGGTTTGTCGGCCCGAACCGACTGGTTCTTGATGATAACACCCTGATTGAGGCCGATCGTATTGTCATCGCCACCGGGTCGCGACCGACCTGGCCGTCGGCATGGAACGATCTCGGCGAGCGCCTGATCATCAATGACGATGTGTTCGACTGGGACGATCTGCCTGGCGCAGTTGCAGTTTTCGGTAACGGTGTGATCGGCCTCGAACTCGCCCAGGCTCTTCACCGGCTCGGCGTTCGCGTCAAACTTTTCGGGCTTGGTGGACTGGTCGGACCGTTGACCGACCCGGCCATCATCGAGAGCGCGCGACAAGCCTTCGCTGCCGACTATCGTTTCATGCCTGCAACGGAAGTGCTGGCAGTAGAGAGAGACGGTGACAGCGTCGTCGTGACCGAGCGGCTTGGAGGCCGCGAGATCAAGGAGCGCTTTGACTATCTGCTGGCCGCGACCGGACGCAGACCAAACCTAGACCGACTGGGGCTCGAGCATGCGGGAATTGTGCTCGACGAACGCGGAACGCCGGTCGGCTGGGATCGGAGCACCGCGCGCATCGCCAACAGCCGCATCTTCCTCGCCGGTGACGCGGCTCCGGACGCCCCGCTCCTGCACGAGGCATCAGACGCCGGCCGCATCGCTGGCGAGAACGCGGCACGCTTCACCCTTGTCGCGCCGCGTCATCGCCGGACCCCGCTCGGGGTCGTGTTCTCCGACCCGCAAATCGCGATGGTCGGGCAGACCCATAGAGACCTGCTCAAGAGCAACACGCCGTTCAGCGTCGGCACGATCGACTTTGCGGGTCAGGGACGCGCCCGGGTCGCAGGGCGCAATATGGGTCGGCTCAACGTCTATGCCCACACAGAGACTGGTCGCTTCCTCGGCGCCGAGATGGTCGGGCCTGCTGCCGAACATCTCGCCCACCTGCTCGCCTGGTCAATAGAAGCGGAGCGGACCGTCCAGCAAATGCTCGACAGCCCGTTCTATCACCCGGTGATCGAGGAGGGAGTGCGGACCGCTCTGCGAAATGCGCGCGATGGACTCTCGACTTCCGCCACAGAGTCCGAGTCCTGCATAGATTGCCGATTGGCGGCCTGACGTCAGACCCTGACATCTCGAATGCGACGGCTCACGGTGACCCGACCTGCTCTGGTCGAACGGTCGTTGTGGGCGTTTGCAGACTTCAAGGCCGAGCCCGGGTCCCGGTGGGAACCGCGCAAGAGCCGCAGTTCAGCCTCAGTGTCCTCACAGCAGAACCCGTAAGTCCTACGCTGCGGAGGACACCGGCAAAGTCTCAGCCGAGACTATTCAGCCGTCGGCTGGCTGAAAAAGACAAGTCGGACGAAAGTGAGAGCCAGAAGCGCGAGCACGCCGCACACCGCTGTCGCCTCGATCGGCAGCATTTCTGCCGCGAGGTACCGCCCGAGTGCGAGGGCTGAAGACGAGAAAAACAGCAGGTTGCCCAAACCCAGGGGCCGCGCATAAACGCCGCCGATCGGCCGCCCCCGTGACACCCAGTTCTAAGTAGCGAGGACCAGCACGCCTATGCCGGCGAACTTGGCGAACATCCGGGTGACGAACGAGATTTCGAGGCCCAACGAACCGGCGACCTCGTCTGCCGCGAAACCGGCGAGCCCACCCGCAGCGAAGAGCAGGATACTGCTGTCCGTTAGGATAGTCCGGCTGCTCATCGGGTTTCTCTCCTTCGGGTCAATATCGTGGCCATCGTTTACTGGCATTTGCCCCGCACGGTCATTCCGTGGGTCATCTCAGGTCAACGCGGCCAGACCCAGGTATCATCAGGAAAAACAGGACACCGGTTGAGTTGGACGGTGCCGCCAGGCCGCATCTCAGTGATGCGCACGGACGAGGTATTCCCGGAACGCGCCCCGATGACTCGTTTTTCGATATCAATCCATTAGCGACGCCGACCCGCACGCGTTGCCGCGACCAAGGGCCAGACTATCCAGGGGAAAATGATCAGAAAGAACATGGCCTGCGCCATCAGGCCGACTTCATCCTTGAGCAGGAAGAAGGCCACACCCGCGTAGGCCAACAACAGGTACCAGCCGGCGACATAGCGCTCAAACCACTTGGGCCGTTCTGCAACCAGACAGTCAAGACAGATACGCATCAGACTGCCTCCACCAACAGGACCGTGCCTTGACCGCCGTCGGCACAGATGGAGATGACGGCGCGGCTGCCCGCCGGCAGGCTGGCCAGCTGGTGCGCTGTCTGGCTTAGAATGCGCGCCCCTGTTGCGGCGAACGGATGGCCCAGCGCCAGACTTCCTCCCAGAGGATTAAGCCGATCACGCGGAAACTCTCCGAGATCTCCGATCCCAGGCGCGTGTTTCGCGCGCGCGTCAGGATCCGAGGCCACAGCAATATTGGCCAAAACCTGGGCCGCGAAAGCCTCGTGGATCTCCCAGAGCGCTACGTCTTCGAAGCGAAGCCCGTTGCGCGCCAGTAGCCGCGGGATCGCATAGGCAGGCGCCATCAGCATGCCGTCGGTACGGAAATCGAGCGCGCCGAGTTCAAAGTCGACCAACCTGACAGCGGCCACGCCCGAACCCAAACTCGCAAGGCCCTCGGCTGAGGCAACCCACACACCGGCGGCGCCATCGGTCAGCGGCGAAGAGTTTCCCGCTGTCAGCGTTCCATTGGCCGTATCAAACACCGGGCGCAAACCGGCGAGTTTTTCAGCACTCGTATCGGCGCGAACCAGTCCGTCGCGCGTCTGGCCCGCATAGGCGATTACCAGGTCCGAAAACGCGCCATCCTGCCAACCTCGCGCTGCCTTCTGATGGCTGGCGAGCGCAACGGCATCCTGATCGGCCCGGGAGATGCCAAGCTCTTTCGCCGTTTCCTCCATGTGATCGCCCATGGAACGGCCCGAGATGCGGTTGCTCCAGCCCTTCCTGGGCAGGGCAAAATCCGTCGAGCGTAACTCGCCAAAGGCGCGCATCGCGGCAGCAGGGTCGCTCGCAGCCAGCGCCACCAGACGCGCCGAGACGCGCTCATCAAGCGCGATCGGGGAGCGACTCATCTGCTCAACACCTCCAACCAACGCAAGTTCGATACCGCCCCGCCCGACGAGTCCGGACGCCTGGATTGCGCCCATCAGGCTGGTCGAACAGGCCATCTGGGTGGAGTAGGCAGGGATCGTCGGATCGAGTCCTGCGTCGAGCGCCGCCTCGCGCGCGATGTTGGAGAGCGACAGGCTGGGTATCACCTGACCCCAGACGATCAGGTCGGGGCGCGCGCGGTCAGCCATTGCCTGCAAAACAGCCGCGGACAGCGTGAGCGGGGTTTCCTCGGCAAATGCGGCACCCGCCTTCACGAATGGTGTTCTGGGTCCGGCAACAAAAAAGACGTCAGACATATCTCGGCTCCTGGATAGCTATGCCCGCGGGCCGATCGGCGGCAGGCTCATCTGTTCGGGACAACACGGTCACAGACCGAGATCTGACAGGCCCGGGTGGTCGTCGGGCCGACGGCCAAGCGGCCAGCGGAACTTCCGTTCGTCCTCACCGATCGGATGCTCGTTGATACTGGCGTGGCGGCGATGCATCAGGCCATCGGCGACGAATTCCCAGTTCTCGTTCCCGTAGGCGCGAAACCAGTTGCCGCTGTCGTCGTGGTATTCGTAGGCGTAGCGCACAGCGATACGGTTACCCGTGAAGGCCCACAGTTCCTTGATCAGGCGATAGTCCAGCTCCTTCGCCCATTTGCGTTCGAGGAATGCCTGCGCCGCAGCGCGTCCACGCGGAAACTCGGCACGGTTTCGCCAGATCGTATCCTCTGTGTAAGCCAGCGCGACTTTCGCTGCGTCGCGACCGTTCCAGCCATCCTCGGCCAGGCGCACCTTCTCGCGCGCAGTCTCGGCAGTGAAGGGCGGCAACGGAGGGCGAGACATGGCAACTCTTCATTTCTGTAAGCCAAAAAAGCTGACCGGGCGGGGCGGGGGAAGTCCCGCCCGGTCGACGACACATTCGCCAAACGGCGGCGACGCATCGGTCATCAGGTCAAAGGGTCGTTATGAAGCCTGATGACGGAACAGATTTAGAGCTGGGGCGCCCGATGCAGAACGCTGCTTCCGGACAATGGATTATTCCACAGATCGATATGCCGCGATCTGCTGTTCGAGCGACGCAATCCGCGCATCACGTTGTTCAATGGCCTTGGCCACATCTTCTGCGAGGAACATTTGGGGGATATGCTGGGTGCAGTTGGCATCCCATGCCTCGATTTCGAACAGGATCACCTGTTCAGCCCGTGCGCGATAGCCTGCGGGCATCAGACTTGCCTCAAGAGCGGCGTCGCCCTCAACCACACGGGCAGTACCCCAGATCTTGATCCGCTGACGGTGGGCATAGTCCATCAAAAAGATGAAAGCTCTCGGGTTCTCCGCCAGGTTACCGGTCGAAATGAACTGCCGGTTGCCCTTGAAGTCGACGAAGGCAAGCGAATGCTCGCCAACAACGCGCAAGAACCCCGGCGGGCCACCACGGTGCTGGATGTAGGGCTGACCCTCGGCACTGGCCGTCGCCAGATAGAAGCTACGCATCTGATGAATGAACGCTGCCAGATCGGCATCAACAGTCCTGCCCATCTCCATCCGCTCATAGATCGAACGGGACTTCTTGCGCGCCTGCGCTGCCTTCACTGACGGTGTGAAGGCCACGTCGACCGGCTGGCGGGTCATGTGACGCTCACCTGCGGCGTCCGTAGCCAGATCGGATCAGGAACCGGAACCCGCATGAGCGCCCGGATATGGGCTGCATTCGCCTCGCTGGTCAGCATTGCCAACAGCCGCAGGGCAACCTCGATCGACGTGCCCGGACCGGTCGAGCTGATCAACCCGCGATCCTCGACCACGGCTTCATCAACAAAGATCGCGCCATGGCTTTCCAGCTGTGCTCGGCGCGTGCCACCGACCTGATGATAGGTGGTTGCGCGCCGGCCTTTCAGAACACCAGCAGAGCCCAGCGCAATCGAGGCCACACACACCGACGCCACGGGCCGACCGCTACCCTCGAAATATCTTATGATCTCGAGGAACGGCTCAGACAGCGCATCCGTGTAGAAGCCCGCGCTACCGAAGCCACCCGGAATCGCCAGGGCGTCGAAACCGGTCAGGTCAAGGTCAGTGACGAGGGCCTGCGGAATGACCGAAAAGCCGAATGTCGCCTTAAGGGGCGATTTGAGGCCGGCCGAAACCAGTTCGACCGGCTCGTTGCCGTCAATCGCAGCCCAACCGAAGACATCGGTAAATCCAGCCGCCTCAAGGGGTTCGAATCCGTCGGCGAGCAGCAACAAGACACGCTTGGCCATATGAATAGTCCTCAACAAAAACTCCGGATGTTCCGGACGGATCACTGATCGAATGAAACTGCGATCTTGCCGAAATGACTGGCCGAACGGAGGCGCTCGTAGGCCGCCGGAGCGTCGTTGAACGCGAAGACTTCGTCGACCAGCGGCCGCATGTTGTGCCTGGAAATGAAGCTGTTCAGTCGCTCGTAGTGTTCGACAGACCCGACGCAAATGCCGTTGATATCAGCGTTCTTGAACTGCAACGGGGTCAGGTTGGGCTGTGAACCAAAGCCGGTTAGAACCCCGATCTGGGCGATCCGTCCGCCGGGCGCGATCGCGGCGATCGAGCGATCATAGGTATCCGGACCACCGAGCTCGAGGATGTGGTCAACGCCCTGGCCGCCGGTCAGAGCCAGCGCTGCTTGCTCCCAGTCGGGCTGGTTCCTGTAGTTGATCGTCTTCCAGGCACCGAGCGCAACGGCGCGCTCAAGCTTGGCATCAGACGATGAGGTGACGATCACCTTGGCATCTTGCGCGACGGCGAGTTGCAGGGCGATCAGGGCGACGCCGCCGGTTCCCTGAACCAGGACAGTCTCACCCGCCTGTAGATCTCCACGCTCAAACAGCGCGTGCCAGGCCGTGACGCCAGCACAGGGCAAGGCCGCTGCTTCCACAAAATCTAGATGATCGGGAATTGCGACGACCGCAGTCTCATCGCTGACGAAGTATTCGGCGAGCACACCGTCCGTTTGGCCGCCGCCCAGTGCGTTCGATAAATGCGACTGAGAAAACCTGCCGCCGACCCATGCCGGAAAGAAGTTCGGGCTGACGCGATCGCCGATTTTCCAACGGGTGACAGACGACCCGACCGCAGCGACAATGCCCGCCGCGTCAGACAGCGGAACAAGTCCGTCACGCGTTCCATCAGGATCTGCGATATTCAACAAGTCCCTGTAGTTAAGGCTCACCGCCTTGACCTTGATCAGGATTTCCGTGGCTGAGGGTTCCGGTACGTTTTTCGTGGCCGGCTTAAGCACCAGGGACGCGCCGTCGCGCCCCAGCACATAGGATCGGGAGTTCATTCTGATTTTCCTTCTGGATTGGGCGGCTTCTACAGGTCGAGGATCAGGCGTTCGCCTTTGTCTCCAACGGGCGCGGCCGGCACGGCGCAGCAGATCAGTGCATGACCGTCAGCGACCTCGGCATTCGGCGGCTCGGCATAGGTGACCTTTCCCGCGAGAATACGCGTGGCACAGGTCCCGCAGTTGCCAGTCCGACAGCTGAAATCCGGGTTCAGGCCGCGGGCTTCGGCCAGTTCGAGCAACGAGCCCGAACCCGGCTCCCACCGGGCCTCCTTGCCGGATTTCATGAAGGCGATTGGAACCGGCCGCGTGGCCACAGGCAGCACGGCCGGGGCGGGTCCGGAAAGGCGCCGCTTCAATGATGCAGGTCCGAAGGCCTCGGCGTGGATGCGCTCATCTGGTGTCCCGACATCGCGCAGTTGATCGTAAATCCCCTGCATGAAGGGCGGCGGCCCGCACATGTAGAAATCGTAGGCGTCGAAGGGCAGAACCGAACGGAAGAGATTGAGGTCGATGCGGCCGAGAGCCTCGAAATCCGTGCCTTGCTCCGCCCCTTCCGGGTTATCAAGAATCCGGATTATCCGGATGGCCTCGCCGCCCTGACGAGCAAGTTCGGCGATCTCGGCGTCGAAGGCGCGCTCGGCCAGGGTGCGTGCCGCAACGAACATATAGGTCGGTCGTACCCGCCGCTTACGCAGCCCTTCGAAGACGATCGCGCGTAACATGGCGAGCATCGGGGTGATGCCCACGCCGGCCGCGAGCAATACGGCCGGACGTGGCTCAAGCGGATCGACTGTGAAACCGCCGGCCGGCGCTCGCGCCTCGATCGTATCGCCTACTGCCAGATCATCGTGCAGGTGATTGGATACCAACCCCTGCCGTTTGACGCTGATCCTGTAGAAGCCGTCAGACGGCGCGGTCGATAACGTATAGGTCCGCTGTACCGGTACATCGTCAGTTCCCGGATACACGCGAATGGGCAAATGTTGCCCTGGTTTGTGAGCGGTGATGCCGTGTCCATCCGCCGGTTCGAGGTGAAACGACCGGATGACGCTGCTTTCGTCGACGATTCGAGCGATCCGAAACGGGCGCCAGCTTTTGCGCAAGCTTTCCGCTTCGAGCCGCGCACGCGTCTGGTTCCAATCGCCCGTCATCAAACTGTTGGGCGACCATCCATCGGGCTCAAAGCGGAACCGCATCGGCAGGGCCGCCGCGCGAAGGACCGCCTTGCGCGGGCGGAAAACCCACAGCCGCTCGGCCCCCTGGAATGCGGCGATCTCGTCGGATTCCAGCACCACTTCGGCATCGCCGGTGAGGTGCAGCATGTCCCCGGTTTCGAAGTCCGGGAAGACAAGGCCGGCCTTGGGATTGAGCAGAAAATTGCCCAATGTGTTGAAGTGCAGGTTTCCGGCAAAATCGGGAATGGTGAGTGATCCGTCGGCGTTGATCCTGACGAAGCCCGGCCTTCCGCCGCGGTGCGAGGCATCAACATGGCGACCCTTGGAGTCGTCGAGATAAGAGGACACGAAGAAGGTGTCCGCGCCCACGATCATTTCGCGAGCTCGCGCATCGCCGACATCGACCTCAACCGTTCTGGGAAGGTCGCTTACGTCATCGGGTTCTCGGACAAATTCGAAATCCCGCAACTGGATGTACTGCGGACAGTTTCCGAAGGAATGCTCGACCTCAACCTGAAAGCCGTCTCGGCCGGTATGGCCCAGCCTGCCATTCATCCGGTTGCGCCGACGCGTGTTCAGTTCGATCCCCAGGAGGCCGACAGCGGCACCATCGACAAGCGAAACGGTCGTCGGATCTTGTGGGTCCGGGTGGGTCAGAAATGCCAGTACACCTGGACCCGGGCTGCGCATGAACCCTGGGCGGCCACTCATGAGGGTGACCCAGGCATCACCCGCCGGATCAACCGACCCAAGCACGATGAACGGCAGTTGGCTGTAGAAGCTACGATGCTGGTCGGTCATGTAGTCGCGAACGACCCTACGGCCGAACTTTTCCATACGCTCGGCGACGCCGACCGTCCTTTGCATCGACACTTCGCCCTCATGGAAGGGGGAATGCGGTTCGTCAGTTTGTTGCATCATCGACCCCTCCGGAGGATTGCCCCCGGGACTGTCGTCCGACAGTCCCGGGGCTTGCAGATCAGGCGTTCAGGCCGACCGCAGTCCTGCCGAACTCGACGAAGTGCGGCAGCGCTTCGATACGGGCCAGCCACTGGTTGACGTTCGCATAGTCAGACAGGTCGACGTTACCTTCGGGCGCAGTCTTGATGTAGCTGTAGAGCGCGATGTCGGCGATGGTGGCGCGGTCAGCGGCGATCCATTCACGGCCTTCAAGCTCTGCCTCAATCAGCTTCAGGATTGCATGCGAGCGATTGATCACTTCCTCCGGGTTGAACCCGGCCTTGAAGATTGTGATCAGGCGAGCTGCGCCAGGACCAAACGCGATGTGTCCCGCTGCGACTGACAGCCAGCGCTGCACCCTGGCTGCGCCCAGCGCATCCTCGGGCAACCATTCGGTACGGCCGAATTTCTTGGCGGCATAGACCATGATTGCATTGGAGTCGGCGATGTATACGCCCTGGTCTTCCAGCACCGGCACTTGACCGAAGCGGTCCTTGGCCAGGTAGTCCGGCGTCTTGTGTTCGGCCTTGGTCAAATCGACGGTAACGATTTCCACATCGGCGCCAATCAGGGAAAGGAACAGCCGCGCCCGGTGGGAGTGACCGGAAATCGGGTGGAAGTAGAGTTTCATGCTCGAGTCCTTCTGAGAAATGCCGCCGAACATCGTATCCGGCCTGGCCCCAGATGGGCCTGATCGGGTCATGGTCAGAAGTACGGAAGGGCGGAAATCACCATTCCGAAAAACAGAATTATATGTATAAGAGCGACAAAATTCGCTTTGGAGACATCAACGATGGCGCGGCTGAATGCCATGCGAGTGTTCGTCAAGGTCGCAGAAGCGAACGGCTTTGCGGAGGCGGCGCGGCAGTTGAACATGAGCCCACCGGCGGTGACACGCGCCGTTGCAGCGCTCGAGGACCAGATCGGCGCCCGCCTCCTCACGCGGACAACACGATCTGTGAAACTGACCGAAGCGGGGGCGCGCTATCTTGATGATTGTCGGCGCATTTTAAGCGACATATCAGAAGCAGAGGCTGCGGCGGGCGGATCCTATGCAACGCCGACGGGCACCCTGACGGTGACAGCGTCTGTTTTGTTCGGACAGGATTTTGTCACCCCCATACTGACCGAGTATCTCGACCAGAACCCTGAGGTGAACATCCGGGCGCTCTTTGTGGACCGGATCGTGAATATGGTCGACGAAGGTCTCGACGTTGGTATCCGGATTGGCGAGTTGGCTGACTCCAGCTTCACAGCCATCCGCGTCGGGGCCGTCCGCAGGGTTGTGTGTGGCGCGCCAAGCTATTTCGAACGGAACGGTATCCCAAAGACCCCGGCTGAGCTTGAGGCTCACCGGATAATCGCAAGCTCGTCATCCTGGTCTTCGCTCGACTGGCGCTTTGGCAGTTCGGCAAAATCAATGGTGCGGATCGCTCCCCGCCTTTCGCTCAGCACCTATGCCGCGATGATCAAGGCAACCAAGCAAGGGTGGGGGCTGTCACGGCCACTTTCGTATCAGATAGGCCAGTCTCTGATCGACGGTGAACTGCAGACGATCTTATCCGAGTTCGAAGAAGATCCGCTGCCCGTCCACGTCGTGCACCCTGAAGGCCGCAGGGCATCTGCCAAGGTTCGCGCCTTTGTCGATCTGGCCGTAGACCGCCTGCGAGCGAACAGATTGATCAACTGACTTAATTCCACGAGCAGGAACAATCCATTCCGGATTTACCGGATTATCTCGCCTCCCTCCTCGGCCTATTTCCAACTGCACGCCGAACCTGGCGCCAGATGGAGACCGCGCATGAGGACGACCCCAATATGTATCGACCTTGCTGCAGGACTCGGGGCGGCCTTGGCTTCTGCGATAGCCGAGCCCCTGAAAGCTCCCCTTTCTGGAGTCGCTACAGGTTGGATTGGCGTCCAGCTTCCCAACGAAGACATCGGTTCACGTCCGATCGAGGGTCAGGCCCCGCGCCGCTCCACCGTGACCAGCAGGTTTGCCAGGCGCATCACATCCAACTGCGAGGCCCAGCAATCCGCACGACTGTTCGGCGATAGGTTGACGTTAACGGCAGCGGACTTCTGCGGCTCGCTCGCCGCCGGGCCGTTGAAGCTGGCGGCGCTGACCTTGCCGGCTAACCTGAATACGGAAGTCCAGTGATGCGCGAATACACCGAATACAGAGACGGTACTCCGCTGGCCAGGGAGCATTGGGGGACGCTTCCCGATCCTCGCCAGCCGCCGAAATCCGATCGCAGCGAGCCCGTGAGGCTTGCAGTCGGCTTCGTCCTCAGCAGCGTTTTGCTGGCCAGCCTGGCTCTGGTCGGCGCAATCCAGCTCGCCTGACCCCACAGTCCAGAGCCGACCATTTGAGAATTACCGGCTCGCTTTCACGGATTTCCAGAAGCAAGATGACACACACAAAAACCACCGGCGACAGCAGTAGGGGCGCGGTACGCCGCTTCTGCTGCGGCGGCGATCAGGTCCATACCACTGCCCCATTGATCACTGGCCACGGCGCAGCACCCTGGGCCCTGGGCCAGAAGTACCGATCCGCCCATGTCTGAGGGGTCTCGGGCGCGCGTCCGCGCACAGCTAAAGATGGCATTGCTGGGTGACTGTGGATGTCTCAAGACCTTGGTCGGGCTCGAATGGGAGGGGCGTGCATCGGGACTAACGTGGGCAGAAATCGACGCCGCCTTCGAAGGGCGCAGCTTTGAGGCTCAAACAGCGACGATCCTGTCGTTTGCATGTGCTGTGAAGGCCGGCTCGCCGGAGTCGATGGACCAGGCCCGACGGCGCGCCCTGAACTTTGGTGTAACTGAAGAGGAACTTGCTGCGGTGGCCGAGGAGGCGAAACAAATCCTCGCGTCAACGGCTCAATGAACCGGTGGTCTCGCCTCTTTGAGTGGGCGCGCTGGACAAGCCTCCGCCTCGGGAACGCCCGTGGGCATTCCTCCGGCGGCCGCGAGCGCAAGCATCCGGACATCCTCGGCGAACTGTTACGGGCTTCTGAGCACTCTGAAACCGCGCCCGAAACCCTCATGAAAATCTTGTGAGAAACATAGGAATGGTTGAACGCCGGATCGAGCCTTTCACTGCCAATACCCCGAACGGGATCAAGACACCCATCGCCCTTGAAGAGCCCGGTGCGGGAACAATAAAGGGCGGGTCTGCTGACCAAGTGACGTTTGCGCGAGATCGGCTTCACGAAACACCATCCCGCCGGCGACCTGCGCCAACTTTGCCGGGCGCCTTTGGGCGTCAACTGACGGCGACTCCAGCACGTCTGATACATGAGCAGCCATGAAGAACCGCATCACCGACAAGATTTCATTCCCGGGGACTACGGCTCACATCCCTGTCAGCGCGCGCCCCGCCCGCCCTCTGATTTCTGAAACGACGGCTGAAGGACAGGCAAGGATGGTGGACGGGTTTTCACGGACCATCACCTACCTCCGCGTCTCGGTGACTGACCGCTGCGATTTGCGCTGTACCTATTGCATGCCCGCCCGCATGACCTTCGCGCCCAAGGCCCAGACGCTCAGTCTCGACGAACTGGCTCGGCTTTCGCGTCTGTTCATCAGCCTGGGCGTCAATCGCATCCGGCTGACCGGAGGCGAGCCACTGCTTCGTCCGGGCGCGCTGGACCTGGTGCGAGCGCTGGGCTCCGACCTTGGTGACGGGCTGGAAGAACTCACGATGACCACCAACGGGACGCATCTGGCCAGGCATGCCCAACCGCTGTTCGACGCCGGCGTGCGCCGGGTGAACGTGTCCCTGGACACCCTGGACTCGGCCCGTTTTTCCCGGATCACTCGAGGCGGCGACCTTGGCAAGGTCATCGACGGTCTGGCTGCCGCGAAGGCGGCGGGGTTGGCAGTCAAGATCAACACCGTAGCCTTGCGCCAGGACAACGCCGATGAGATCCCCGAACTGATCGCATGGGCCCATGGCGAGGGGTTCGACCTCGCGCTGATCGAGACCATGCCACTGGGGTATGCGGACGAAGACCGCACGGCTCAATTCCTGCCGTTGACCGATGTCCGCAAGGCCTTGGAGGCGCGCTGGACACTCACGCCTCTGCCCGATCGCACCAATGGACCCGCACGCTATGTCCGGGTGGCCGAGACAGGCGGGAGGCTAGGGTTCATCACACCACTGACACACGGCTTCTGCGGCGACTGCAATCGCGTCCGGCTGACGTCGCAGGGCGAGCTCTTCGGTTGCCTGGGCGCCGAGGCCTTCACCGATCTACGAACCCCGCTCCGGGCTGGAGCGGGTGACGACGAGCTCGCTGAGCTAATCCGGTCCGCGATCCGAGGTAAGATCGAGGGGCACGACTTTACCTTGGCTCGGTTGGCTCAACCCAACCTGGCGCGGCATATGTCGGTCACGGGAGGGTAGAATGGTGAAGGTCCTGCTATTGGGTCATCTGGCCGACCGCGCTGGCTGGCGTGAACGCGAGATGGACTTCACCGGGACGCTTTCGGCACTCATCGAGGCACTTGCGTTGGTGGATCCCAGGCTGGGCGATGGCCTGGTCGCGCCCGGCGTCCGGGCCGCTGTCAACCATACGATTTCGACGGAGGACCCGGCGCTGAAATCGGGCGATGAGATCGCCTTCCTGCCAATCTACAGTGGCGGGTGACGGTGACTCTCATCCTTACCGATCGCGCCTTTGATGCTGAGGCGGAGGCGCTGTCAGGGCAATTTCGCCAAGTCGAAAGCCCCCTCCCCCGCAGCCCGATCAGGCAAAGGCGGCCGCCCAAGCGGCATCAGCATCGGCGCGAAAGCGGCGAAGTGTGGGTCTGCTGATCAAATGGCGCTGGATGCTGAAGGTGTTGTAGATCGCCGCATGGGTGGTGAGGAATCTCTGGGCTGAAGCCTGGGATTTGAACCGCTGCTGCTGCCGTTCTCGTCGTCGGATCGGGAGGTGGGAGTTCTCCGCCCGATTGTTCTCCCGAAGCCGACCCGGCCGGTGCAGATGCCTCAGATCCAGCTGATCCAGAGCCGCGCCGTATGAGGCCAGGCCGTCCGTCGTGATCGTCTTCGGCTCGACCGGCTGGTTGTGTAACAGGCGACGGAGAAGCCTCAACGCGGCCTCCGTGTCCCGCCGGCGCTGGACCAAGAGGTCGAGGACCTCGCCTTCGTCATCGACAGCCCGCCACAGATACATCCGCTTTCCGCCGATCGAACAGACCATCTCATCAAGGTGCCAGCGAGGCGATGGAACTGGTCGACGGCGCTTCAGCCGCCTCGCGACCAAAGGGCCGAACTTGATCGTCCAGCAGCGGATCGTCTCATAGCTGACGTCGATCCCGCGTTGCGCCAGCAGCTCCTCGACGTCACGAAAACTGAGGCTGAAGCGAAAGTACAGCCAGACGGCATGGCGGATGATGTCGGCCGGAAACCGGTGGCGCTTGAACGAAATCGGCTTCACGAAACATGATCCCCGTCAGTGGCTTACGCCACAAATACCGGAGACCTTCTATCGTTCGCCTGACAGCACCTCCTCCCGGCCCTGGAAGAAATCCCAGCTTCCGGTTCTCCATTTGTCATACGCAGCTTGTCGCTCAGCCTCACGCTCGCGTTGCTCGCGCGCGAAACGCTCAGCTTCTTCCGCTGTCAGGCCGGGGCCCGAGTAGGTCGGTCCGTCGTCCTCCAGCTCATCGAACTGCCCGCCCCCGTAGTAGGCATGCAGGCTGGCGGCGTAGTTCTGCTGATCGGCGAAAGCGCCCTGGGCCTCCAGCGCTCCAAACATGTCCTGTGCAAGGACGGGCCGGGCGCTCAAGCCTGCTGCGGCGATCAGCGCAGCGCCCAGCCAGCGTCGCCGCCGCCGGACCGAGCGATTGAGACTGTCGAACATGGAAGGTCTCTCCTGCGCTTTTGCCGTTCACCCGCCGCTCGGCGGAGCCTGGAAGTCGAACTGCGGCTCAGCCGTTCGCCTGGGTGTCTGGCCGAAGGTGTAGGTCAGACCGACGTACCAGGCACGACCGCCGTAGCTTCGCTCGCTGCGGTCCCGGAAGGTCGAGGTCTCGTAGGCGCTCGTGTCCCCGTAGGTGCTGAAGACATCCCGCACCGTCGCCTGGAAGGCGAGTTTCGGCGTCAGCGTGTGGCGATAGCCGAGGTTGATCGTCGATCCCGTTTCCTTGACCCCTTGGGCCTGGAGCACGTCACCCGGCCAGATGGCCGAGACCTGCAGGAAATCCTCGGGCGTCGGCTGCCAGTTGAGGTTGGCGCGACCCGCGACCATAGTCGCCGAACGACTTGCATCCGCGACCAGGCCGCCAGCCTCGATTTCCTGTCGGAACACGTTGACGCTGGCGCTGTATTTCAGCGTCGCATGCAGCGCACCGTTGGCGACGAACTCGACCCCCGTGTCTCGTCGTGACCCGAGATTCTCCGGCCGGGCAAGCAGGAAACCGCCAGCGTCGGTGACCACATCCGTGAAGGCCTTCTGCGTGTCGCGGAAGTAGGCCGTCGCCTGGTAGAAGGTCTGGCCCTCCCGCATCTGCCACATGACCTCGAAGGCGTCGGTCTCTTGTGGAGCGAGGTCCGGATTGCCGGACCGTCTGTTCAGCGGATCCTGGTAGGTGGTGAAAGGGTTGAGCAGCCCCGGTGACGGCCGCTGGATCCGGCGGCTGTAACTGGCCTTGAGTTGTTGGGCATCCGTCAGTTGGTAGCCGAGATGCAGGGTGGGGTAGGCGCGGAAGTAGTTCTGGTCCGAGCGAACACCCGTCGTGATCTGATTCAGACGGATGTCGGCATATTCGAGCCTGAGGCCCAACTGGGCTGTCAGTTCGCCGAAGGGGCGTTCCAGAGTGACGTAGGCCGCGTGCACGGCCTGCTCCGCCTGGAACTGGTTGGTGACCGACGGATCGGGCACGAGTGTCGATGGGGTCGGCCCCCGGCTTGTCTCATTGTCCAGCCTGACGTCACGGCTCTCAAACTCATAGCCGGCACGAAGCTTTCCCCCCTCGCCGAACGGGCGGACGTAGGCGCTGGTCAGGCCCATGAGAGTCTGGTCGGCGCGTATGTAGGACTGCTCGAAGACATCCTGGGCGGCAGGCAGTTCAAAGTCGTATACAGCCCCTAGCAAGAAGTCGTTGGTACTGCGGTCCGCGCGAAGTTCGTTCGACCACTCATGGCCCTCGCCCGAGAATTTGCGCAGAACGCGCGAGGTCACGCCGACGCTGTCCCCGTCGAGAACAACGTCCCGATCGCGGACGTAGCGGCCGGTCAGTGCGCCGGCCGCGTCGGCCGTCTCGTAGGTTTCGACGGGGTTCGCCTCGTTATCGATCAGCGTGCCCCTGAACTCGGCGCTGACCGTTAATCCCGGGTCGACGTCATATTGCGCGCTGAGGCGCGCGGATTGGACGTCGTTGTCGCCGTCCACGTCCTGGGTCTGGCGGATTGTCTCGATGAGGGCGCCCGTCCCCGGGTCCAGCCGTTCACGCAGGCGATCGGTCTCTATCAGGACCAGGTCCTTGCGGAGGTTCAGGTCCCCCGAGAGCGTCAGCCCGCCCTGCGCCCAGGTTCCGTTGGCGCCGACGTTCCAGCGACCATTGTCGCCCACATTGGCGCGGACCGATCCCGTTACGGTCGCGCCCTCTCTGACCACGTTTGGACGTGTGATCAGGTTGATGACGCCGCCCGAGCCCTCCGGACTATAGGCCGCCGACGGGTTGGTCATGACCTCAATGCGGCTGTACCCGCCGGCCGACAGTTGCAAGAGCGCCTGGGCCCGGCCTTCGCCGGTCAGAACCCCTGAAGGCCTCCCGTCCACAAGGACGGTGACATTGGGGTCGCCACGCAGGGAGACGTTGCCCTGCGCGTCCACATCGACCGACGGGACATTGCGCAAGGCGTCGGCCAAGCTTCCGCTCGATGCCTGCAGATCGTTGGCCAGGCTATAGCTGGTTGCATCGATCGAGGTCCGGACTTCACTCGTACGTGCAGTGACGATGACGTCGCCGATCGTTGTCGCGGCCGCCGGGGCGGTCTGACCGTCCTGAGCCTGGACCGGCGTGACCGGCACCTGCCCGGCCGCGGGGGGCGCTGTCTGCGCGAAAGCGCCCCCCGCGGTGGTCACAAGCGCCGTGCCCGCAAGCAGGAACAATCTGGAACTCTTCATTGGCTAACCCCTAGTTTTCAAATACACATTTACTAGGGAATAGTGTGTCAGTTTTAGCTTCTTACTTGCAAGTTACTTCTTATTAATGAATCATTGTTCATTCGAGAAGTAGTCACAACTGAATAACAGAGTTTCATTTCTGTTTTCGTTGGCTCACCCCGCATGGGCCGCGACAGTTTATCGTCCCGCAGACCGTCATCGTCAGATGTGCGGCAGCCAGAACACGAGAACCGCCATGCCGATGCCGCCCCCCATCAACAGGGCTAGGGCCGCGATCACCCCGGCCATGGCCCATTTCGGCGCGGCCGACCTCTGACGCCGAGCCGCGAAGTAGAGCTCCAGGGTCATCAGCGGCAGGAGATAGCAGGCGAACTTGAGGAAGGTACCGACGGGGCCTTCGAGCCGCCCCCCCAGACCCTCGGTTCCCATCGCCATGATCCAGATCATCACGCCGACCCGAAGGAACCAGACGCCGCTCATGGCCAGGAACAGCCTCAAAGCCCAGCGCCGGTGAACGTCGATCCGCCGCGCCAGCGCGTTCTTCAACGTCATCCAGGCGAAAAACATTATCATGAGCGCGTTCAGGGTCAGCGGCGACGACCCAAGAAGTGTATCGTCCGCGTCACGGTGCCCCCAGATCAGGTAGAGACCGCCAAGACTGATGATAAACCCCAGCCCGACATAGATACGCCCGGTCCAGCGATGGAGCGCGGGAAGCCGCGCGCGAAGGCGGGGTATCAGCTGAAGCGGTCCGGCCACCGTGACGACGAACGCCAGCGCAACATGGGCCGCCATGGCGAGAAAGCCCACTGTGTCGCCGGCGACAACCCGGCCGGGAACGACCTCGTTCCATGCCTGCACCTCCCCGCGGAGCGAGGTCCCGCCGTAAAAGAGGGCGATATAGATCGCGAAGAACGCCTGGCCGGTCGCCGCGATGACGAACCAGAAGATCGTGGACGCTGACAGAACTTTTTCAGCATTCAGCTTGGGTCGCTCCGCCGCACCCGGTTGTTTAACCCGCGGGCGACGATCTGGATTCTGACCTTGGGTTATCGTCATGGGTATTCTCAGTTTGCTTTCGCTCCAGGCCGCTCAACTCGCTCCAGTCCGCGGTGGGACGGGATTGAGGTAGTCGGGCGGAAGAGTTGATGGCAGGAAGGTTCTGCCCCGGAGACGGTAAGCTGGATGCTGCCGGCCTCGGGCGTGTGACAGGCGTGGTCGTCCTCCCTCACATCGGTCCGCGCCAGCGGCGCACTGTGACGGCGGCGGCGAGAAAAGAGGCGGCGACTATCAAGCCGATCCACACGCCGGGCTGACCGAACAGCCGAAACGGATCGAGGTCGGCCAGGCGGCTGACCGGCGTCTCGCCCCGGCTTTCGATGGTGAAGAACCCCAAGAAGCCGCCGACGAGCCGATGCTGCAGCCAGCTCAGGGCTGTGTTTGAACCCAGCGCCAACCGCCCGACGATCGCGATCGCCGCTAATGGCGCAACCGCCCACAGCAAGGGCATGCGGCGCGCCCAAGCCGAGACCAGCAGCAACCAGGCGAATAGGGGCGCATGCCACAGGGCCATGAACGACAGGCCGTAGCCCAGCATCAGCCAATGGAAAGGCAAGCTCAACCGTGCCCACATCGCCCGCGGATCGAGGCCGTTCCCCACCCAGATCAGACTTGTGGAAGCCAGCAAAACAAGCTGAACGCCGACAACGATCGCGAACACGATCATCGGCATGACGACCAGCGGGATCGCCGCTTTGGAAAGCACGGTCATTCGGTCGGAAACCGGCTGTGATTTCCAGAACAAGATGCTGCGGTCGCGCCGTTCGCCGTACAATGCGCTCAGGCTGTAGAGCGAGGCGGCGACGATGCCAGTGAAGAGCACCGTGCCAGCCAGGAATTTGTACGACCCCATCAGGCCATTGGCCAGAACCGCATCGACAAGCAGCGCGGCGCGCTCGCTGTTCGGCTGGACCAGCGAACGGATCAGAAGTCCGACGAGCCCCAAGATGGCGATGGCGGCGGGCGCGATATAGACCGCGCGGTGCTCCCACAGCTCGCGCCGCACCAGCCAATAGAACGTCAGAACGCGCGCTTGGGCAGGCAAGCGCCGGGCGCTGCGCGCGGTCGGTGCGTGAGGCAGGGCTTGAGGTTCGAGGCTCATGCCGCCACCTCTGTCGCCACGATCCCCGCGCCGATCAAGGCGACGAAGATCTGGGCCAGACCGGGCGAGCGGACCTCGCCGAGTGGGGCGAGGTGGTCACGACTTTGCCCCTCGAACAGCAGGATGCTTCGGCCAATCAGCTGGCGCTCGTGAAGCGGCCGCAACGCGCGAGCGGCAGCCAGATGCTCCGGCGCCACGACCACCTCCCAGTAGCGGGTCGCGACGTCCTCAATGCTGGCATCGAGCACGACGCGGCCACGATCCATAAGCACGACGTCGGTCAGGATGTGCTCAACGTCGGCGACGTCGTGCGTTGCGACGAGGATGGTGCGGTTTCCGTCGAAATAGTCGCTTAGCAGCGAGTCGTAGAACTGTTTTCGGAACAGGATGTCCAGACCCAGCGTCGGTTCGTCCAGCACCAGCAGCTTCACATCCACCGCCATGATCAGCGCCAGGTGCAGCTGGGTAACCATGCCCTTGGACAGGTCGCGCACCTTGCTGGTCAGAGAGATGGTCGTTCGGGCCAGAAAGCCCTCCGCCTTGGCTCGGTCGAAGCGGGGGTGAACGCCTGCCATGTATTCGAGCGCCTGGTGCACCCGCAGCCAGCGTGGCAGCACCGACACGTCGGAGATGAAGCAGACGTCAAGCATCAACCGGTCGCGCGCGAGCCACGGGTCGCGACCCATGACCAGCAGTTCGCCTTCGCAGGACGTGAGACCAACGATGGCCTCCAGGGCGGTACTCTTGCCCGCGCCGTTTGGTCCAATCAGGCCGACGATTCGGCCTTCCTCAACGGTGAGATCGACGCCGGCGAGGGCGACGGTGTCTCGGAAGGCCTTTCGGAGGCCGCGTGCGCGCACACAGGTCATGCGCTCAATTCCCGGATCGTTTGGATGAAGTCGAAACAGCCGCCTGGTCGCCTAGCAGTTCCTGCGCCAAGTCCAGTCGCTGGATTGTCGCGCGGATCTCCGGCCACTGGTCCACCAGGAACTTCTGGCGCTCTGCCCGAAGCAACTGGTCCCGGGCACCTGGGCTGATGAACATGCCGACGCCGCGCCGCTTCTCCACGAGCTGCTCCTCGACCAGCTGCTGGTAGGCTTTGAGAACAGTCAGCGGATTGACCCGGCTCTCTGTCGCTACGGTTCGCACCGAGGGAAGCAAATCGCCGTCCTTGAGAATTCCGTCGAGCATCAAGGCGACCACGCGATCGCGAATCTGGCGGTAGATCGGCTGACTGTCGTTCCACTCTGAGTCCATCGTCCCTTCCGGACGCCCCCACAATTCCGCGCAGCCAAGCCGCGATATTGGTGTTATAGTGAACCATAACACCTCTTGTAAAGAGTGGGCTTGAGCGGTTCAATTCCAGCGGCACCTTGGACCGCCGACAGGCCGAAACCCGATCGGCCGGCGTCGGGACGGAAACACTCGATCAAACCCTTCCATTCATGGGCGCATACGTGTCCGTGTCTCGGGCCAGACCGCTGCGAGCAGCGCGATCGCCAGTATCGACATGATCACAGCAGACAGATCCATGCCGAAGACCTGCGGACCGTCGCCGCCCGGACGCGCAATCTCTCCGCCGTAAATCCCGCTGAGCCCCCAAGCGACAACGAGGGCACCCACCACGACCAGGCTGAGACCCGCGGCGAGCCGTTCGTGTCCGCGCACGATGGCGAGCCAGAGCGCGACAAGCGCCAGGGCCGCGTTTGTCAGGAGCTGCCAAGCTTCGTGAAATCGCGCATGGGCTGGCCATTCGGGGTTGAACAAGTGGCTGTCGTTCACCTCCAGCATCGGTATCAGCCCTGCCAGAATGATCGCGGACAGTGCGACGGTCGCCGTTCGCCAACCCGGTTTAGGCCGGGCCGCAGGGTCTGTCGTTTGGCCTGATGCGCGCGCGAGTATCGACATGTCTGGTCTCCTTGCCAATACGATGCCCGACCTCCGATTGCCTTCGCCAGAGCCATGGATGAAAAAGACCTATGCAAGAACGTATTGATTGGCGACCGCTGCGATTCGACTGGAACCACGCGCGGGCGTTCCTGGCGACGGCGGAACTCGGCTCTCTTTCGCGAGCCGCCGAAGCGCTCGAACTCAGTCAGCCCACCCTGAGTCGTCAGGTAGAAGCCCTCCAGAAGACCCTCGGCGTCGTGCTTTTCGAACGCGCGGGACGCGGTCTCATCGTGACCCAGGCAGGGCTCGAGCTGCTGGATCATGTCCGGGGGATGGGCGAGGCCGCCTCACGGACAAGCCTCGCGGCGGACGGCCGCACCCAGACTGTCCAAGGATCGGTGGCGATTTCCGCCAGCGACGTCTACGCCACCACGCTACTGCCGGAAGTTGTCGCCGACATCACGCGGCGGCACCCCGGACTTTCGATCGAGATCGTGGTGGCCAATGACCGGACGGACCTGAGGCGACGCGAGGCCGACATCGCCGTGCGGAGCTATCCCACGGAGCATCCCGATCTAATTGTGAAACGGCTCGGATCCGACGAAGGCGGCTTCTTCGCATCGGTGGACTGGCTTTCGCGCCACCGCGAGCCCACTCGGCCCGCGGACATGGAGGGCGTCGATATGATCGGCTACCCCGGCCAGAACTGGCTATTGAAGGGCCTGCGTGATCTGGGCTTCCCTATCTCCGAGCAAAACATGCGGATCGTTTCCGAATCTCATCTGGCTCAATGGGCCATGGTCAGGGCCGGCGCAGGGGTTGGGATCATGACCCTTCGTGTCGGCGAATCCGATCCCACGATACGACGCCTGATGCCTCAACTCCCGCCCCTCTCCTTCCCGGTCTGGCTAGTCACTCACCGCGATCTTCGTACCAGTTTGAAAGTGCGGACCGTCTTTGATCTCCTCGCCTCCAGCCTCGCGATACATCCCTTGGCTCCGACCTCGAACCGAGGTCAGTCCGTCGCAGAACCTGGAGAACGACCATGAAAGTTCGCCTGGCTCACCCCTCGGACATCGCCGCGATGCATCGCCTGCGGCAGTCGGTGCTGGAAAACCGCCTTTCGGACCCTCGGCAGATCACTGTGGCGTCTTACCTTCCTTATGTGGAGACGCTCAGCGCATGGGTCGCAGAGGTCGATAAGGCCATGGTCGGCTTCGGCGCCGTCGATGCGGCTGAGGCCACGATATGGGCCCTATTTGTCGATCCAGGCTCAGAAGGTCGTGGCGTCGGCCAAGCGCTGCTTGATCGGATGGTCAGTTGGGCTCGGGAAAAGCGGCTGCTTCAATTGTCGCTTTGCACCGAAAAGGGCTCGCGAGCCGAAGCATTCTACAAACGGTCAGGATGGATTGAGGCCAGCACGATCGAAAGCAGTGAAACTCGTTTGGAGTTCATGCTCGCGCGAACGGCGCTGTCATCTGTGGACGGCCCCTGCGCTGCAAGGGTGAATTTGGATTGAAGTGACGAGGGCCTGACAGGTTAACTTGGCCAGGTCGAAGCCCCCTACCCGGCCGCCCTTCAGGCAACCGCCGCCGCCCATGCGGCATCAGCATCAGCACGGAAGCGGCGAAGTGTGGGTCTGCTGATCAGATGTCGTTGGGTGTTGAAGGTGTTGTAGATCGCTGCGTGGGTGGTGAGGAATATCTGAGCTGAGGCTTGGGATTTGAACAACTGCTGCTGTCGCTCTCGTCGTCGGATCGGCAGGTGAGAGTTCTCGATCCGATTGTTCTCCCGAAGCCGGCCCGGTCGATGCAAGTGGCGCAAATCCAGCTGATCCAGTGCCGCGCCGTATGATGCCAGGCCGTCCGTCGTGATCGTTTGCGGCTCCACCGGCTGGTTGTGAAGGAGCCGCCTGAGCAGCTTCAACGCGGCCGCTGTGTCCCGCCGGCGCTGGACCAGGACGTCGAGGACCTCGCCCTCGTCATCGACGGCTCGCCACAGAAACATCCGCTTGCCGCCGATGTTGCAGACCATCTCGTCCAGGTGCCAGCGTGGGGACGGCGGGCCCCGCTGCTTCTTCAATCGCCTGGCGATCAGCGGTCCGAACTTGATCGTCCAGCACCGGATCGTCTCGTAGCTCACGTCGATCCCCCGCTGCGCCAGCAACTCCTCAACATCGCGAAAGCTGAGGCTGAAACGGAAGTACAGCCATGCGGCATTCCGGATCACATCGGCCGGAAAACGGTGGCGCTTAAACGAAATCGGCTTCACGAAATATCATCCCCGTCAGTGGCTTATGCCACAATTACCGGAGACCTTCTATCGTTCGCCTGACAGCACCTCTTCAGCCGCCGGGCGATCAAGGGGCCGAACTTGATGGTCCAGCACCGGATCGTCTCGTAGCTGACGTCGATCCCAAGTTGCGCCAGCAGCTCCTCGACGTCACGAAAACTGAGGCTGAAACGGAAGTACAGCCACACGGCGTGGCGGATCACGTCCGCCGGAAACCGGTGGCGCCTGAACGAAATCGACTTCACGAAATATGATCCCCGTCAGTGGCTTACGCCACAAATACCGGAGACCTTTTAGCGTTCGCCTGACAGCACCGGTCATGCCAGTTTCTCTAGGGGAAACAGCTGGCTGATGACCTTGACGGGTTGCGCGGGTGACCGACGGACGGCGAGCGCCAAGCGATGGACGGCGGTCGGCGCATATTCGCTAACCTGCCATTCCGAGGCCGCCTCTACTCGCGCGAGCTGCATCTTCGAAGTCCCGGGCTCGAGGGAAAACGCGAACTCTCGCAGCGGCACCGCAAGTCCGATGCCGACGGCCTTCAACATGGCCTCCTTCAGAGTCCAGAGACGGAAGAATATTTCTGCGCGATGTTGTGGTGCGGCTTCGACGATCAGTTCGTATTCCCGGGTGGCAAAGTATTGCTCGGCCAGCATCTCGAAATCGACGCTTCGATCCATTGCCTCGACATCCACCCCAACGGGATGATCGCGGCAAATGGCGCAAACGACCATCCCGCGGGTATGAGAAAGGTTGAAGTGGACGCCATGCTCGAAATCAAGGTCGAGTTCTGGCTTTCCGTAGGCATCGGTACGAAAATGAAGCGCGCCTCCTTCAAATATCATGCCTAGCGCATGCCGAATTAGTGCGTGTGCGGCGACGAATACCGCTCGATCCGTTTCGAAGACAAAACGGTCGGCGCGGTCCTGCTCGTGGCGGTCCAGCTTCGCGCTCAGGCGAGCGATCATAGCGCGAGAGAGCGGCGGCACCTCAGCGCGATAGAGCAGGACTTCGCCTGATCCGAGTGCCGTTTTGGGGCAAGTCGTTGCCATATCGAAGTCGCCTCTCCGGTTTTCCGACCTGTTCGCCAGGCTCTATGTTCAGCGCCAGTTTTCAATGCGGCAGAGTGAGAAGCGGCGAGCCAGCCCCGCTGGAGGGCGACCATCAAGTCAGGCTGTGGTGCCCCCCTCTGGCATTTGCTCGAGGTCCGCGAGCACGTGGGCGATCTGATCGTCTCCCCCTGTCTTGAGCATCGCTTCGACCGTCGCAATCGCCAGCGCTTCGACTGTCGGATTATCGAACATGAGGCGGACCGGCAGGTCGGCCCCGAACTCGTCCCTGATCCGCGAAATGACGCGCGTGGCCAACAGCGAGTGCCCCCCCAGTTCGAAGAAATTGTCTTTGACGCCGACAGTCTCCACCTCAAGAATCTCGCACCACAGGCGCGCCAACGTGATTTCCACGGGGGTGCTCGGGACCGCCCCAATGCCGGGACTGGACGCTGCCTCTTGCGGATCGGGCAGATTGCTGCGGCTGAGCTTGCCACTCGGCGTAAGCGGCAGCGATCCCATGATGACATGCGACGTCGGGATCATGTGTTCGGGCAAGATGGCTCGAAGGTGCGCCCGGAGGTCCTCGGTGGACACCGACGATTCCGCATCGGCCTGAATGTACCCAACCAGACGAAGCTCGCCGCGGCTTTCGCGCGCAACCACGACCGCCTCCTGGACCGACGGATGTGTCCGCAGCGCGACCTCGACCTCGCCAAGCTCGACACGGTAGCCGCGAATCTTGACCTGCTGGTCCGACCGTCCGAGGAACTCGAGCTCTCCGTTCGCCAAAAAGCGCGCGCGGTCGCCTGTCCGATACAGCCGTCCTCCGTTCGTGTTCTGGGCGTCAGGGATGAACCGCTCGGCCGTCAGGGCAGGCTGTTCCAGATAGCCGCAAGCCAGCGCGGCACCGCCAATGCAAAGCTCGCCGGGAACGCCGATCGGGCATTGCTGCCCATACGGGTCGAGAATCTGAACCTTCGCATTGGGGATCATTCGGCCAATCGACGGGCGCGCCGGCCAGTCGCTGGGCGCGCCAGTGAGCTCGAGTTCGGTAACGACATGGGACTCAGTGGGCCCGTATTGATTGTACAGATTGGCGCCGAGCCGGGCGGTCATTTCGGCGATCTGCGGCGTGACCTGGAGTTGTTCGCCGGCCGTGATCAGCTCTGTCAACGATTGGGGAAGGGCGGGAGCGTGCCGAGCGTGCTCCGCCAGCTGCTGGAGCGCGACATACGGCATGAAGAGCCTCCGTACGTCTTCCTTGTGCAGCAATTCCAATAACGCGGGCGGATCCCGGCGTTGGTCCTCATTGATGAGTACGAGCGTTCCACCTGCGCCCAAGGTCGAAAAGATCTCCTGAAACGAGACGTCGAAGCTCAACGACGAGAATTGCAAGGTGGGCGCGCCCCTGGGCAGCGCGGATCGAGCGATTTGCCAGCGGATCAGCGACGCGAGCGGGCCATGCTGCATCACAACGCCCTTCGGCCTGCCCGTCGATCCGGAAGTATAGATGACATAGGCGAGGCTGTCGGCGGCAACGGGTACGTCCGGATTGTCGCGAGCGACGACCGGGGTCTTGAACGCATCGACGGCGACGAGCGTAGCGGACGCTCCCGGCAATTCCCCGCTCAGCGAACTTTGGGTCAACACGAGCGTGACATCCGCATCCGCCACCATGAAGGCGATGCGCTCTTTCGGGTAGGCGGGGTCGATCGGGACATAGGCCGCCCCCGCCTTTAGCGTCGCGATCAGGGCGACGATCAGATCCACGCCACGCTCGATACAGATCGCGACGCGGGCCCCCGGCTTCACCCCAAGCTTGCTCAGGCGATGCGCCAGGGCATTGGCGCGGGAATTGAGCGCCCTGTAGGTCGTCTTTTCCCCTCCAACAACGAGCGCGACGTCGTCGGGATGCAACTCCGCCTGCTTCTCGAACAGCACATGGCAGACTTCCGCATGGGTCGGGTCTTCAGTGTCGTTCCAGTCTGCGAGTGCGGTCGTCTCGGCTGGCAGAAGCATCGGCAGGGACCATATCGGACGGTCCGGCTCGTCCAGCGCCGCGGTGAGCAAGGCGCTGAAGTGTCCCGCTAAACGTTCAACCGTCGACAGGTCAAACAGATCGGAATTATATTCAATTCCGGCACTGAAGTCTTTCGCCGTTTCCGACAGGAACAGCGTCAAGTCGAATTTGGAGACGCCTGCGCTCAGCGTGGGCGTCTCCCCGTCTGGCGCGCCGCCGACTTCCACAGGGCGGCCGGTGTTCTGCAGGGCGAGCATTACCTGGAAGAGTGGGTTGTACGAGAGGTTTCTCTCCGGCTGGATCTCCTCGACCAACCTCTCGAACGGAATGCCCTGGTGTGTGAAGGCTTCCATCGTCACCTCACGCACCTCCGACACCAGAGCGCGGAATGAGGAATTCGCCGTAAACTGGGTGCGAAGCACGAGGGTGTTTGTAATAAAGCCGATCAACCCTTCAAGTTCCGGACGCACCCGATTGGCGATCGGGGAGCCCACCACCAGGTCTTCCCGGCCGGTATATCGATAAAGAAGAATATAGAACGCCGACAGCAACGTCGTGAAAAGGGTTACCTGCTCCCGCTCGGAGAAGCGTTTGACGCTCTTCAGGAGCGACGCGGGCAAGGCGAACATATACATGCCCCCGGTGAAGGATTGCATCGCCGGTCTCGGTCGGTCCGCTGGCAGGTCGAGAACGGGCGGCATGCCCTTGAGTTTCTCTTTCCAATAGGTTGTGTCGCGCTGCAGTAGTGGGCCGGACAAATACCGGCGCTGCCAGCAGGCGAAGTCCGCATATTGGATCGGCAGATCGGGCAACGACGAAGGCCTGCGGTTGCGCCGGGCGTCGTACAGTTCAAGAAGCTCCCTGGAAATTATCTCCATCGACCAGCCATCGGCTGCGATGTGATGAATGGTCATGAGGAGCAAATTATCGTTATTGGACAAGCATATAAGCTTGCCACGCAAGACTGGTCCGTTCTTGAGATCGAACGGCGTCTGCGCTTGCAGTGTGATCAAGCGCTGTAGCTCAGACTTCCTGTTTCTTTCCAGTATCTTGCGCAGGTCATGTACCGGAATCTTGATTTTCAACAACGGGGAAATGACCTGAACCGGGTCGCCCTCCACCGTACTGAACGTCGTACGCAGGGTCTCGTGGCGTGCAATGATGTCATTGAGCGCGCCTTCGAGCATTGTCGCGTCGACCGGACCAGCGAAGTGCACCGGGAGAACGATGTTGTAGACGGCGCTATTCGGATAGAACTGATCCAGGAACCATAGGCGCTGCTGCGCAAAGGAGAGCGGGATCGGCCGGTCCCTGTCAACGCGAGCGATGGTGATGACCTGGGGTTGGGGATCCGAACGGTCCAAGGGCCTGATCAGCGCAGCCAACTGCTCGATCGTCGGCGCCTCGAACAGCCGCTGGAGCGGTATTTCGACCTGCAACGTATCATTGATCCGCGCAACGATTTGCGTGGCGATCAGGGAGTGTCCGCCAAGCCGGAAGAAATTGTCGCGGATTCCGACCAGGTCCATGTGAAGCACGTCCATCCAGATCTGCGTCAGGTGGATCTCCAGATTGTCGCGGGGTGCCAGATACTCTTCAGCACTGGCCATTGGGGCGTCGAGCCGCGCGCCGGCGTCCGCCAACGCGCGCCGGTCAATGGCACCCTTTCTGTCACGGGGAATCTCTCGCCCGAGTTCGAACCTGACGGGCATCAGCCTTGCCGGCAGCCGCTCGCTAAAGAAGACCTGCAGATCGGAAGCGGCAACGTTCTGCGACAGCTTCAGAAATGCGACCAACCCCCGGTCGGCCAGTCCCTGGCGGGATCTCGCCGTAACCGCCGCCGCATCCACCGCCTGATGCTCGCAAAGCATGGCCTCGATCTCGGCGAAGTAAGTCTTCAGATTCCCCGTCAGCAGCGCATCGTCCATCCCGCCGTGGAGGACCAGCTGTCCATCCTCAAGCCGAACAAAATCTTCCGTCCGGTAGCCCGGATCAGGACCGGTCAGGTCAGGATGCTGCACGTACAGATCGCCGGGAACCCGTTCCGGCACGGTGTCAAAATCGCTTCCCAGAACCTTGATTTTGACATCCGAAGCGGGAATTCCGAGCGGAATATCCGCGGCATCCGGATCGAGGAGCGCCAGGGGCTGGACCAGATAGAATCCGCCCGCGCGCGGGTCGCTGGAAACCATGTGAATACGTTGAAGTATCTCCGGCGGGAGAGTTCGCTGAAGCTCGCCCCAGTCCAGCTGCCGTTCAGCAGAAAGCACGAGCCGCACGTTCCGCAGGGATCGCGGAAATTCCCGGTTCAGCCGTTCCAGATCCGCCATGGCGAGAGACAGAACGGTAGCGGAGGCGTCCTGCAGCAAGGCTGCGAACCGCCGCGAGCGAACCGACAATGCGGGCGGCACAAAGACAATCGACGCCCCGGCGGACAGCGCGCCGAAGATTTCATACCGGGCGCAATCGGAAGCGATGTTGGAAAGATGAACGACGCGATCTTCCGGCGACAGGCGAAGAAAACGATCGTGTCCAGCGCGGCCCAGAACCCGATGGCTGACGTGTGTAATGGCTGTTTCGCTCGCGCCGTCGACCCGAGCCAGCGCCACGGCGGGAGCCTCGGGCGTTACGGCGATTTCGAGTTCGCCGTCGGGTTGGCCCTCCGCCTCATTCCAAAGCGCTTCAATCCGGACCGCCTCTACGCCGAATTTTCCGACGCATGACGCGGTAGCGTCGTCCACGACGACCAAGGCCGGCGCAAGCGCCGTCAGCATTCGCTCCGTCCGATCGGAGTTCAGCGCGCCGCCGCCTGGTTTCACGACGTCGGCGGGGTCGATCGGAGCCCAGACCAGGCCCGCCTTCAGAATCGCCAGGACGACCGCGAGCCACCCTGATCCGGACCCGCAAGCCACCGCGACGGTGCTGCCGACGCTGAGCTGGGCGAGGAAAGAGGTTCGCGCGATCCGGTTCGCCCGTTGGTTCAGCTCGAGATAGGTGGACGCACCATTGGACTCGATCGTAGCGATGGCCGTAGGGGCGCGGGCGGCATGGGCGGCGACGCGCGCGCCCATGGCCTCCGTCGGCGCCACCGCGACCTCGACGTCGTCGGAGGAATCCACGGTGGGCAGCGCCTCGTCGGCAATCCAGATGGAGAGGCGGGAAAGCGCTTCGTTCGGACTTTCGACAATCCGGTGCAGCAGCGCAATGTAGCGCGCGATCATGGTGTCGATGGTTGAGTCGTCGAAAAGGTCGGTGTTGAATTCAAGAAATCCTTGCGCCCCGGCTCCCGTGTCGACCACAGACATCGTCAAATCAAACTTGGCGGTGCCGTTGCCGACCGAGCCGGCCAGGATCTGGGATCCGAGCGGCTGGATAGGCGCCGCGCTACGATCGATTGCTCCGATGTTCTGGACCCCGAACAGAATTTGGAAAAATGGATTGTGGCCCAGGTCCCGGTCGAGCTGCAGTTCGTCGACCAGCTTCTCGAACGGCATGTCCTGATTGCCATAGGCGTCCAGCGCCACGTCACGCTCGCGCACGAGCAACTCGACAAAGCTGGGGTCTCCCGAGAGATCCGTCCGCAATACCAGGGTGTTGACGAAGAAGCCGATCAACCCTTCCAGTTCTGAACGGGTCCGGTTGGCGATCGGCGATCCGATGGCGATGTCGGTTTCGCCACTCAATCGGTGGAGCAAGACCTTCAGCGCCGCGAGCAGCGTCATGAAAAGCGAGGCGCGGTTTTCGTTGCCCAGCGCCTTGAGCGCTTCGCACAGTTTCTCATCCAGCGTGAATCCGCGTACCGACCCGTTGCTGGTCCGCACCGGCGGCCTGCGACGATCGGTGGTAAGATTGAGCACGGGCCGCAGATCCGAAAGCTGATTGCGCCAGTAGCGGAGCTGTTGTTGCAGGGGTTCCCCACGGAACCAGTCCGCTTGCCAGACCGCAAAGTCCGGATACTGAAGCGCAAGTTCCGGCAGTGGAGAGGGGCGTCCATTGAGAAACGCCATGTAGATGGTGGTCAATTCCCGATTGAGCACCGACATCGACCAACCATCAGAGACAATATGATGCATTACCAGCATCAGATAGCTCTGGTTCGCATTAAGCTGCACCAAGGAAGCATGCAGCAACGGGCCTGTTCTGAGATCGAACGGCCGCCGGCTTTCCGCATAGATGAACTTGTCTAATTCCTCTGCCTGGGCCACGCCCGACCGCGACCTCAGGTCCACCATAGTGAGCGGGATATTCAACGAAGCCTTGACGACCTGAGCGGGTTGCCCGTCGACCACCTCGAAGGTTGTCCTGAGGGCTTCGTGCCGCCGGATGATCTCGTTGATGGTTCGTTCAAGAACTCGCGCGTCAAAGCGACCGTAAAGCGGCACAGATGTCGCAATATTGTACGCGGGATTGCCCGGCTGGAACCGGTCAAGAATCCACAACCGGGATTGGGCAAAGGACATGGGACAGACACGTCGTCCGCCATCCCCCGCCACCCGGGCAACGGAGTCTCGCGGATTGGCGGTTACCTTAGAGTTAGTGGCCAATGTTGCCCCCACTGGTTGCAGGAAATCCCGGCGATTGGGCCTGGTGTGTGCTGTTCGCCCCCAGGGAACGTTGCAGCCCCGCGGGCCATGCGTGGTATTGATTGCGGATAGGCGTGCTCGCCCGCGACCTGCGCGCGTTCCACGACGCGGTCGGGATCGGAGACGATCGGATCTTCAAACAGATCCCGGCTCGACAGAGACACAAGGAACGCCCCATTCAGGCGGTCGATTGCACGGGTCGCCAGGAGGGAGTGACCGCCCAACTCTTCCGGCTCCGTCCCAGGCGCGATCTTGCCGGGGCCATCGAGTTCCCGCGCCGTCCGCTGCGACAATGGCTGGCGGTCGAGCTTGCCGCTGCCGCAAACAGGACAGGCGCGCCGGTTCGCTTCGGACTGTCGCTCCTCCGTGGAAACGGCCTCGAGGTCCGCGATTTCCACGCGCACCGGCAAATCGGACCTGACTTCCTGGACCGCCCCGCCCGCTTCAAAGCCAAAGATGGTTCCAGGACTGTCGTGGCACCGAACTACCGCCGCAGGCCCAGAGCGGCGAGCAACGGCAACCCGCGCCGTGGCTCCGAACTGGCGTTCGAGCAGAGCTCGCCTTTCAGGAGACAGGGCTGCAGTACGCACCGAAAGCACGGGGGACGGCCGATCCTTTTCTCCCGTACTCATCGGACTTCGGCCCGATAAGATCTGGCCGTTTCAGCTGAACCGTTCAGGACGGCAGGCGATGTGCGCCCATCACAGGTTGCGGACGGCCCGTTACCGGACACGAACCATTCGATCATGCGGGCGACGACATCCGCGCGATCATAGAGGAAATAGTGGGTCGCTCCCGGCGCGTGCACCAGGCGGGCGCGAGGAAACAGACCCTGCGCCCATTCCGACGCTTTGGGCGATGCGATGCGATCATACTCTGACGAAAGGAGCAGGACCGGCACGTCTACCTGGCCCGCGACATCGCTAATGTCGTAGCGCCAGAAGTCGGTCATCTGGCGGGCAAATCTGATTGTCGAGCTTGCGTCGCGAAACGGCCGAAGGACGGGCATTCGGAGATCGCGGTTCATCGTCGCCAAAACGGCCTCGGACTCGTCGGCCTCCGTCTCCATACCGTCAGGATCGGGCTCGCTTCCGCGCGACGTCAGCGACGTCGCTATCCAGGAAGCAGTCGACGGCCTTTGCTCCAGATCGCTGAAAAGCGCCTCAAAATCAACTTCGTACGGTGTGTCGAAATCGAGCGGATTCCCGAGACACTTCACCTGCATATTTAGAAATGTCATGGAGCGCACCCGATCGGGGTGGCGCAGGACGAATTCCGCCGCGATCTTCGGGGCGGTGCACCATCCGACCAAATGGACTCCCGCAAGCGCCTCCCGCTCAACGATTGCCGCCAGGTCGGCAACATGATCGAGAAGCGAGATTTCGGATTCCGTATTGTCGAGCCCGCCCGGCTGCCAACTCAGGACCCGGAACCGCGGACTCAGATGCGCTGTCAGCCGAGACAAGGGCTTCGGCCCCTGCCCCAGTGCATTGAGCAGCACCACCGCCTCGCCGTCGACGCCAGCAAAACTATAAGAAAACTCCCGGTCGCCACTCTGGGTCGTCCGGATTTCCGGTGGGCTCGACGCGTGCGAGTCGAGTGAACCCTGTTCAGATAAATGCGTCTGACGCGCCGCCTCGACCAGATCATGGAACTCGGCCGGATCCATGCCAGATGAAAGCGAGGCCATGCCCGCCGCAGCGTAAGTCTGTTCAATTGCTTCACGGTCCGGCTGCCCCAGATGCTCGGCAAAATTCATCAGCCTCCGATCGAACAGCGCATCGATTGCAGTCAGCTGCCCGGAGAACAGCGCCCTACCGTCCAATGGCAGCAGGGTGACGCCGTGAATATCCCCGACCCGTTCGAGGAAATCCTCCGCTGACAGACTATCCACGCTCGCTACGACATAGTCACCTGCTCCAGCCCGGCACGAAATCGCAGTTATGACTGCCGCAGCCTGCTCCGTGCTGATTATATTGACTCGCGCGCTCGGCGATATCTGGCACCGGAGCCCACGGTACTCAAACAGGTCCTCCGTCCGCTCATCGATTTCCGTCTTGAGATCGAACAGAGTGGACAGGAAATGGAGGACACCTTCCTGAGCGATGTCGTCGGGATGCCCGCCATCAAGCGTGAGTGTCGTGCGGAACGACCTCATCACGGGGAAATCGGCCGTAATGGGATTGCTGTCGGCGACCGGCTCGCCCCTCGGCAGAATCCAGCGCCAACGCTGACCTCCACAATATGGGGTTGCGACCAGATTCAACGTACCGATGGAGGCAAGCCGCAGGGCTTCGAGCAGCGGCCCGGGAGCGGATTCGGTACTTGCCGTGAAGTGCCAGGCTTCGGCACCGGTGGCATTCTCCAATGAGGCTAGATACTCAATCCTTCCCGCCACCCCCCCGGATGAGCGACGAAGCGAAATTCGCCGTACCAATAGCTCAAAGCGCGCGTACGCCGCCGCTGAAATCAAGACACCCACGTGCTGGGAGCGAGACAACTGCTCGGCGGCGATAAAAGCTGCCAAAAGGCCGGGCATCCCTGTGAAAACAACATTCACTCGCGACATACTGAAGTCCCCCGACGTAACCTCCTCCGTGGCGTTTCAGACGACTCCGCTCGGGGGCGTAAAGGGGTCGTTGACGACAGCTGACGCGGTGGAGTTCGGCGAGGGGAAGTTCATCGCCGTTGTCGAAACCGACATAAGGCTTTGTCCCAGAGTCCAGATATCACCATAGCCCACATCACCCATGTCGGTCTCAGAGATCAGGCTCTTCAACGCGACCTTATACCTGTCATACGCATCCGTATATTGCTGCGGCAGCGTCGTATCACTGTAGAACGCCTGAACTATCTGCTGATATTCGTCCTGTGCGTCGCGGACAAGCTCGGGCTGCTGGCTCTGATACGCCCTTTCGAGCTTGCGCTGAAATTCGGTCTGGACGCTCAGGGACCTGCTCTGCGCATCGGCACAGGCATCGGCCACATCGCGAAAGTATCTTTCGTGTATCAACTGCAACTCTCTGTGCAGCGGCTCAGTCGATCTTCCCTCATCCATGGCAACGATCCCTTCCTGCTCACTCTGGTTCGCCGAATTCACAAAAGCCTCCCTATGTTCGAATGGACTGGCTCTTCTACTGCGGTGTCACGCGCCGCGTCCTGCCTATGACTGGAGCGCGGGCGGACGGGCTTATGCCGGGCTCACCTGACGACATGAATTCCCTCAGGCTTAGGGGGCGCATGTCCGTCCAGATTGCCTCGATACAGGCGAGGCACTCCTCCTTGAGTCCGAAGTTGTCCGCATCGCTCCACCCTAGGGGATTATCCCGACTATTCGGCCATATAGAATACTGCCTCTGATGATTGACAACTACTTTCATCTGAATTTCACTAAACACAAACCCCCCCAAAACGTCAGCTTGCCAATAACATAATTCGTCCTACAATTTTCAGACTCTTAGCGAGATCAACTCGACAATTTTTGACCAGCTATCTATTTTTCTTGACGCGATCTCAATTCCAGCGAGCAATACTTTCGCTTCGCTGGGCACGATTAATAGGATATGCCTTCCCGAATGGATTGTAAACCGGCAAATTGCACTCTAGGGTCCCCGTGGGGGAGCTGCACGGGGTATTGGTTTCGTGCAATTGCTACATAGTAAATTTACGCTGCCGCGCCTGCGGCAGCGTAAGAGAGAAATGCTTTGAGTCATTCGAGACAATAGGACTCGATCGACCTGGAAATGTTACTGTTACAGTTTCTCTGAGAGCTAGGCCTAAAACACTAACTCGATGGTCGCAGTCGAACCTGATTGACGTGCCATATTGCTATAGTGCTGAGATCATAATTGACTGAGATCTTAATACCGAAGGGGAGCCATGATACATCATTGCATCGGTATCGGCGTCGGGCCGTCAAATCTTAGTCTTGCGTCCTTAATATACCCATACAAGGGCGTTAATTGTGTGTTCGTCGACAAGAAGCCTGAATTCGCTTGGCACGACGGGATGTATTTTCCCGGCGCAACGCTACAAGTGGCATTGTTCAAAGATTTGGTAACGCTATCGGATCCGACAAATCCGTTCTCGTTTATTTCCTACTTATTCGCCGAGGGAAAGATTCACCACTTTCTCAACGCGCAATTCGATGCGGTTCCGCGGCGGGAGTTCCGGAACTACCTGAAATGGGCATGCGATCTGAACGAGAACGTCCATTTCGGTGAAGAGGTCCTCGAGATCCGGTTCGACGGGCATTTCGTCGTGGAAACGGAGAAGCGCACCATCCGTGCCGAAAACATCGCTGTCGGTGTCGGTACCGAGGCGCATGTCCCCAGTTTCGCCCGGAAGCATATCGGGCCAACACAGTTCCATGTCAGCGAATATGGCGCCAGGGCAAAGTCGCTGAAAGGCAAGCGTGTCACTATCGTCGGGGGCGGTCAGTCCGGTGCTGAAGCCTTCCTGGATACGATCTCCTGCGACAACGACTTGCTCCCGAAGCAGGTTAACTGGATTTCGCGCCGGGAGAACTTCCTCCCTCTTGATGATTCTCCGTTCGTCAACGACTATTTCATGCCCTGTTTTTCCGAATACTTCTTTGATAAGGACAAGAAGTTCAAGAAGGCGTTCCTGGAACGAAATGTTCTGGCGAGCGACGGCATCTCTGAAAAGACGATACGAGATATCTATCAGCGCCTCTACACGCTCCGCTTTGTCGAGGATCGCGGCGACATGCCCGTCATGATGCCGGGCCGAACCGTGGACCAGGTGCGGCACGACGGGCGGCAGTGGGAGCTGGCCGTGACCCATCATGCGGCGGGAACGGAAGAGAAGCCCATCTATGCCGACATCGTCATATGGGCGACCGGGTTCCGCGGACACTCCATGCCGTTCCTCGCAACGCTCGCGCCGCGTCTCGAGTATGAAGACGTAGAGGTCCGCATCGACTCCAATTTTGCGGCGGTGTGGGACGGTCCCGCTGATCGACGCATTTTCATGCTGAACGCCGCGCGGCAGCAACGCGGCTTGGCCGAGCCGAACTTAAGCCTGATCGCGTGGCGCAGCCAATGCGTGATCGATGCGATGCTGAGCAGGGGTGGCAGCACGCGCGCTGCCCAGAAGCGGTCGTTTGTGACCTGGCAGCCGGGCCACGCTTGGCCCGAGCAGCAGCACCGCGCTGGGTGATGGTGGGGCCATGCGCGAACGGATCATAGTCGCGGGCGCGGGTATCATCGGCTCCGTCATCGTCAGAGAAATTCTGGCCGCGCGGCCCGGCGCGGAGATTATCGCGATCGACCGGGACCTGGCCGGTTCGGGCGCGACACGGCGTTCCGCCGGTCTGCATTTCGCGGCCGGCCGGACCGATCGCACACGCGCCATGGCCCTGACGAGCGAGCGCTATTATCAGGCGCTCGCGGCCGACGATCCCCGCCTGCCGATCTACCCGGTGGCGCTGGATGCGGTCGCTTTCGGCCCAGCCGCAGAGACGGCTCAATCCAGGTTTGTCAATGCGGGGCCAATCGAAACGTCGCCGATCCGCGCAAAGGCGGCGATGGGACAGCCGCAGGGTGCTTCGGTCTGGTCGGTCCCGGCGTGCCACTATTCCGACGTGGGAGCCCTGACGGATTGCCTTGTCCGCGATTTCCGGCCCGCGATCTCCATGCTCGAAGGCGTTGCGATCGTCCGTATCGAGGAAGAGGAAGGCGTCGCCGTAGCGGTGCTCTCGACCGGCGAGACGGTGCGTGCGGACAGACTGGTCCTGGCGCCGGGTCCGTGGGTGAATGCATCCGCGTGGCGTGCGATGGTCGCGCCGCTGGGCATCCGCGTGAAGAAGATCGTTGCCTTCCACCTGAACGCTCCGGTGGGCGATGCGGATGCTGCGGTCTTCTTCCCGGAAGAGGACGCTTTCTTGCTGCCTCTCCGGCATCGTGGCCATTGGCTTTTCAGCTATACTTGCCTCGACTGGGACGTCGATCCCGACGCGCCGCCGCCTGGCGTCACTCGACAGAATCTTGAGGAGGCGCAGGCGGTGCTTCGGCGGTATGCACCAGATCTGGTCGACCGATTGCGGTCCGGCCGAGTGTTCTGCGACGCCTATAGCCCCAGTCGAGAACCGATCGTCGCCAAGATCGGCGGCAGCGGGCGGATCATCTTCGCCGGCGCAGCAAATGGATCAGGCTACCGTCTGGCACCGGCCATCGCCGCTGAAACGCTGAGTTTGCTCGATGACTGATCACCCGGCCTCAGGAGATCGCACGCGATGAAAATCACGACCTTGGATGAAGGCGCTTACTCGGCTGCGTTCGGCATCGGGATGGCGGCCATCGACAGCCTTGCCGGTCCAGCGGGCGCCGCGAGCTTCGGACGCGTGGTGCCCGGGGGCGAGACCACCGCACACCAGCATGACGAAGCCGAGGCATTCGTCATATTGAGGGGCGAGGGCGAATTGGTGGTCGACAACATCGTCCATCCCGTCCGCCCAGGTTCCGTGGCGGTGTTCGAGCCCTTCGAAACCCACGCGCTCCGCAACACCGGCGACATCCCGCTGGAGTTTCTGGATCTCTATGGCCGCGACCCGGCTCGTGCGGCCGAAGCGGCCAGGAATACCGGCAGGGAACGCTTGATCGATCGGCCCGTCTTCGTTTTCTCAACGCCGCCGACGCCCAACGGCGATCTGCATCTGGGCCATCTCTCCGGCCCCTATCTCGGCGCCGACGTCTTCGTTCGGTTCCAGCGCATGAACGGGGTCGCAGCCTATCACCTGACCGGGAGCGACGATTTCCAAAGCTATGTGGTTGCGCGCGCCCAACAGGAGAACAGCGAACCGCTGCAGGTCGCCGCGCACTATGCTGCGGAGATACGCGCGACGCTTTCGCTCATGGACATCCCGGTCGACCAGTTCACCGTAACGGGAACGGATCCAACCTACCGGGAAGGGCTGCAAGATTTCTTCTCGCGCCTCGTTCGCTCGGGTGCCGTCCAGCGTCGGACCGATCCGGCGCTCTTCGATGGGGAGACCCGGAAATACCTCTATGAGGTCGATGTCGGCGGGCGCTGCCCGAACTGCTCGTCGCCGACCGGAGGGAATATCTGCGAGGAATGCGGCGAGCCCAATCTCTGTGTCGACCTCATCGATGCAAAGTCCAAGCTTTCCGTTGCGGATCCGGTGCGAGGGGCGGCCGATCGCTTCTCTCTGCCGCTTCATGATTTCCGCGAGACCGTGCTGGCGCATCATCGCGCCGGCAAGGTTTCGCCGCGGCTTCAGGACCTCGCCCGCCGTGTCTTTGCGCGTGAGGAATTCCACTTACCCGTTACTCACCCATCCGAATGGGGGGTGCCGCCGGTAGAACGGGTCGAAGGGCGTCAGGTCATCTGGGTCTGGCCCGAAATGGCCTATGGATTCCTGCATGGCATTGCGGAGCTTGGCCGCCGCCACGGCCGGGATTGGTCGGCGGACCTACCCCAGCGCGATTGGAAGATCGTCCACTTTTTCGGATACGATAACAGCTTCTACCACACGATCCTGTATCCCGTGCTGTACGCCCTCGCCTACCCGGATTGGGTCTGCGACATCGAATATAACGTCAATGAGTTCTACCTGCTCGACGGCGCGAAGTTTTCGACCAGCCGGCGCCATGCAATCTGGGGCAAGGATATCCTGTCGTCGGAGACGGTGGACGCCGTCCGCTACTATCTCTGCCTGACGCGCGGTGAGACGGAGCGGACCAATTTCGAACTGGAGACCTTCCAGGCCGTCATTGATGAGACATTGATCGGACGGTGGCAGCGCTGGCTGAAAGGACTGGGGGACCGCATTACCTCGCAGTTCGACGGCCATGCCCCGGATGCTGGCGTATGGTCCCCTATCCAGAGCGCGTTCCTCGCGCAGCTGCAGGCCAGACTCGACGCGATCACGGTACATTATGGCGCGGACGGCTTTTCGCTCAATGGCGTGATGCATCAGCTCAACGCATTGGTCGATGACGTCATCCGTTTCTCAAAAGCGCATCAGAGCCTGTTCAGCAATCCCGGCCTCTATGACGAGTGGCGGACCGTCATAGCGCTCGAGCTGGCAGCGGCTCGGTTGTTGGCTCAATGCGCTGCGCCGGTCATGCCACGCTTTGCCGGCAAGCTGGCCGAGGCGATCGGCGCCGATGGGGCCACGACGCATTGGCGGGATCGCGTAACGCTGCTGCCGCCCGGCGCCGAGATACACCTTGCCGGCGCGCCCTTCTTCGCCGTGCCGAGGACCGCATCGTCTCGCGATACCGGGCAGGCGGAGGCTCAGGCTCCGTCTCCATCCGATCCCGGACCTGTCGAACAGACGGCATTGGAAGCGATGCTCCGGGCAATCCTGCGCCTTGAGCCTGATGCGCCCGTCCGGTCAAAATCGCCGCGCGATCTCGGGCTTACCTCGCTCGGCGCCATCACACTTCAACGCAAGCTGCAGACTGAATGGGGCGTCGATCTGTTGGTCAGCAACATTTTGGAAGCGGAGACGATCGAAACGCTCTTTGCGCTGACGGTCGAGCGGAGCGCCATCGGTGAGGAAGAGGGGGTCTCGATATGAGCGTCGAGAGCATTCTGAGCACCGTCGCTGAACGCGGCCTCGTCTTGTTGCGGAACGGCTCGAACCTGCGTCTGGAGGGGCCGCGCTCGGCGATCGACCCGGCGCTGATCGGGCTGATCCGCGAGTCCAAATCCGAGCTTCTCAAGCATTTGCAGGCCGCACCTACCAGCGACGACGGGCGGATCGCCCTGACGCCGATGCAGGCAAGCTATTACTATGGCCGCCAGGACCATTTCTCGATGGGGGGCGTGTCTTCGCATGTCTACCGCGAGATTGAGGGCGTGTTCGATGCCGTTCGGCTCGAAGCGGCTCTGTCCGCGGTCGTCGAGCGGCATGGCATGCTGCGGACCAGCTTCGCCGACGATGCGACGCAGATCGAGGCCGGTCCGGCGGAGCGGTCGCCGGTGCGGATCGCGGTAGCGGACCTGCGCGACCTCCCCCCCTCCGCGCAGCAAGCGGCGCGGGATCGTACGCGGGCGGAAATGGCCCACCAGGTGTTGCCGGCCGACAAGGCGCCGCTCATCGATGTGCGCCTGAGCATCGTCAGCGATGCCGAAATGATCCTGCATGTCGGTCACGATGGGCTGATCATCGACGGCGGCAGCGCATTCCTGTTCTTCGACGATTGGCGCCAGGCCTATGTCGAGCCCAACGGACAGGGTTCGCGCGACACCCTGGGGGTATCGTTTTTCGACCATGTTCGCGCGCTCGCGACGTCGCAACTCGCGCCAGACTACCGGCGTGCGCGCAATTACTGGCTGGGCCAGCTGGAGACAATTCCGCCCCATCCGCAGTTGCCGCTGACCGGCAACCCCGAGACGATAGGAAAGCCGGTTTCGGTCCGCCATGAATTTCGCATCGAGACTGAGCGCTGGTCCGCGCTCAAGGTCCAGGCGGTCCACCGGGCTCTGACACCGACGGCCGCGCTCGCCGCCGCCTATTCAGAGGTCTTGTCGCTTTGGGGTGCCGGCGAGCGTTTTACGCTCAACGTCACCCTGGCGAACCGACTGCCGGCCCATGGCGATATCGACCGCGTCATCGGCAACTTCACCGATTGCATGCTGCTACCGATCGAGATCGATACCGGAGCCGATTTCGCCGCGCGCGCCGCTGCGGTTCAGGCCCGCTTGCGCGAGGGGCTGGATCATCGCCAGTTCTCCGGTCTCGACGTCATGCGGGAAATCGGCCGGCGCGCCGGCAGTGGCCAGGCGGCGGCGATGCCGTTCACCTTCAACAGCACGCTCGGAGCGTTTCCGGACGGTTCGGCGATCGCCGCCTGGGGGAACGAAGTCTATTCGGTCAGCCAGACACCGCAAGTATGGCTCAACGCCTTCGCACTGGAGTGCGACGGCGCCCTCGTCATCCAGATGGATTCGGTGGACGCGCTATTTCCGGAGGGGCTGATCAGCGCACTGACCGAGGCCTATGAGCGGCTTCTCCGCGCGCTCGCCGCCGGTGACGCGGCATGGTCCCGCACCGATCAGGAACTCCTGCCGCCGGATCAATGGGCGCAACGCCGGGCAGCCAATGATACGGTGGTCCCCCTTCCCCTCGGGCGGCCCCACGCCGGCTTTCTCAAGCATGTCGCGGCAGCGCCGGACGCCCTGGCGATCGATTGCAGCGCGAAGCGCCTGACCTATGGCGAGCTGTGCGCCGGTGCGTGCGCGGTGGCGCGCTGGCTCAACCACAATCGCATCGGCCGCGACGACCTCGTCGGCATTGTAATGCACAAGGGGTGGGAGCAGATCGTCGCGATCCTGGGGATAGGCCTCGCCGGCGCCGCCTATGTGCCGATCGAGGCTGGACTTCCGCCAGGCCGGATCGAGGCTCTGCTGTCGAGCGGGTCAATACGGTGCGCGCTCGTGCAGCATGGAGAGGCGCTGCGCCGTGAGGGCGCGGCGACGCTGACGATCGATGACGCCTTTCTGGAGGCGGCCCAGCAGACGGAAATGGATACGCGGCCCGAGGATTTCGCCCCGGCCGATGCGGCGCAAAGCGATCTCGCCTACGTCCTCTACACCTCAGGCTCGACGGGCGCGCCGAAGGGCGTGATGGTCACCCAGAGCAACCTGATCAACCTGATCGCCGATACGACAAGGCGCTTCGCGATTTCCGCCAAGGACCGCATCATCGCGGTCAGCAGCTGCAGCTTCGATCTTTCGGTTTTCGATATATTCGGGGCGTTCTCGGCCGGCGCTGCGCTGGTCATTCCCGACGCCGTCCGCGCGGCTGATCCGGCGCACTGGCTTGATCTGGCAACGCGCGCCGGCGTTACGATGTGGAATTCGGTGCCGGCGATCGTGGAGCTGCTGGTAGAAGAGGCCGTTGCGTCCGATCGGATGCTGCCACGGTCGCTTCGCTGCGTGATGATGAGCGGCGACCGCATTCCGGCGACGTTGCCGGCGCGCATCGCGGCGCTCCAGCCGGATGTCCGGATCGTCAGCCTGGGCGGGCCGACGGAGACGACGGTCTGGAACATCCTGTATCCCATCGACGACCCCAACGCGATCGACGGGCCGATCCCCTATGGCAAGCCGAACGAGAATAACCGCGCCTATATCCTTGATGCGCAGCGTCGCGAGTGTCCCGACTGGGTTCCCGGCGAACTTCATGCCGCCGGAGAGGGGGTCGCCAAAGGCTATTTCGGTGATCCGGCGCTGACCGCCGCCAAGTTCTTCCACCACGAGCCGCTGGGCGAACGGCTCTATCGTACCGGCGACAGCGCCCGCTATCGGCCGGATGGAAACATCGAAATCCTTGGCCGGGTCGATTTTCAGATCAAGCTCAATGGCTATCGTATCGACCCAGCAGAGATCGAAGCCATTTTGGTCAACCAGCCTGGCATCGCCGCCGCCGCTGTGGTTGGCCGCGACACGCGGGACGGTCCCAGCCTCGTCGCCTTTCTCGTCGAAACGGGCGATGAAACCGTGGTTGGCGAATGCACCTTGACCGCTGCGCTCGAAGCGGCCCTGCCCGCCTACATGGTGCCGCGCCAATTCGTTTGGCTGGAGCGTCTGGTGCTGACCCGCAACGGCAAGGTCGACCGGACCTACCTGACCAGGACCGCGATACCGGATGACGCGCCCGCCGCGACCATTGAAACCGATCCGGCCCCGCCGGCCGAAATCGAAGCGAAAATTATCGACATCTGGTCCGAGATATTGCGCAACGACGGAATTAATCCGGTCAGTGGTTTCTACCAACTGGGCGGCACGTCGCTGTCGGGTGTCCGACTCCTCGCGCGCATACGCAAGGAATTCGGCGTCTCCGTACCCATCGCCAACCTGCCACGCTTCGACACGCCGCGTAAGATGGCCAGCCATCTCGATCAAGCGCGATCCCACGCGGAGATGGCCTGAGATGGAACAGATCATCAACCGGGTCGCGAATGGCCGGCCGTCGACCGCACATTCGATCACCATCTATGGCCCGGGTGGGCGAACCGTGTTGTCGCTTTCCGACCTCGACCGGCTTGCCCGCAAGACGGCGGTCTATCTCAAGCACCTTGGCATTTCCGCCGGGGACCGGATCGGCATCGTGGCCAAGAACCGGCTCGAATGGCTTTTGCTCGATCTGGGCGCGTTGAAGATCAAGGCGGTCACCGCCGCTTTCGAAGCTGGGAAGGTCGCGCCGACGGCCGCACTCGCCGAGCAATACTCGCTCCGCATTGTCTTCAGCGACGAAGCGTCGGACGCGCCCGGTATCCTGCCGATAGACGGCCTGCTTGCCGCACTGGAGGCGCTGCCGGAGGATAGCGACCTTAGCCCCGTCGTCTATGCCCCGGACGAAGTGACGACGATCAAGTTCACGTCCGGGAGCACCGGTGAGCCCAAGGGGCTGGCGGCCACGGTCGGCAGTATCGACAGCTCGATCAGTGCGACGCAGGTCCTGTTCAACCATTCGTCTGACGACAAGCTGTTCATTTTCTTGCCGTTGTCGCTGCTGCAACAACGATACTGGGTCTATTCCGCGCTCGTCTATGGTCACGATGTCGTGCTGGCGACGTACCAGTTGGCCTATTATGCGCTGCCGCGCGAGGCACCGACCGTCGTGATGGGGGTTCCCGCCTTTTTCGAGACGCTGCGCAAGGCGATCGCGGCGCGCGTCGAGAGCGATGATCCGGCGGCGCTCCACCGCGCGGCGATCGAGGCCATGGGGTCCCGGATCCGCTATCTCTGGACCGGCTCGGCCCCGGCTTCCCCGGAGATGTTACGCTTCTTCGAAGATTGCGGAATGGCGATCTTTGAAGGCTATGGCATGAACGAGACCTGCATCGTCACCAAGAATGCGCCAGGCGCGCATCGGCGTGGCAGTGTCGGTAGGCCGATAGACGGCAAACGCCTCTCGATCGACGAGGACGGCATTATCGTCGTGCACAGCCTCTTCCCGGTGAACACGCGCTATCTGTTCTGCGCGCCCGGCGACTCGGAACGCATCTTTCAGCCCGACGGCTCGGTGCGCACCGGCGATCTCGGCAGTTTCGACGAGGATGGATTTCTCTACATACTGGGCCGAGCCGACGATGTCGTCGTGCTCGCCAATGGCCGCAACGTGCTCGTCCGGTCGATCGAGGAGAAGCTTCGGACCTGTGCCGAGGTAGAGAACTGCATCGTTGCAGGATCGGGGGAAGACTGCCTTTCGGCGATCCTCTGCGCGCCACGCGGCGAGGCGGCGCGCGACGTTATCAAGCGTCATATCGCCGATCTCAACCATCTAAACGGACCGGATGAGCGGATCGGCAGCTTCCTGATTGTGGACGAGCCGTTCAGCATCGAGAACGGGATGCTTACATCGCAGTACAAGCCGAAGCGCAGGGAAATTCTTGACCGGCTCTCAAATGAAATTTCTCACGCGACAAGAAGGGTCTCATGCAGGATATAGAACTTATAGTAAAAAAGAACATAGGACGACTAATTGATATCGATGCCAATCGCATTGATATTGATTTGAATATCTTCGATAGCTATGGCCTAACTTCTCTTAATCTGGTTATCCTTATAACAAATATCTGCGACGAAACGGACATACCCGTTTTCAACTTCACTGACAATGATATCGCTAATCTGAGGACTTTGCGTGATGTCGTCACCATGTTCACAACAGCCGCCGGCCAGGACGCTTGACTGGTTCAGGGACCTCGCCAGCGTTGAGCTCGAAAACGAGCATGTCCGGCTGAGGCCCATCGCCCTCACCGATCGTTCCGCGCTCGCCGAAATCGCCTTCGATGCCGATATCTGGCGCTATTTCGTGCAACGCATCGACAACGATGCGGATCTCGACCGCTTCATTCAGCTAGCGGTCGAGGACACCGCCGCCAATCGCCGGGTCGTCTTTGCGGTCATCGACAAGGAGACGGGCGCGGTGGCCGGCAGCATGGCCTACGGCAATCTGGCCGAGGCCGACCGGCGGCTGGAAATCGGCTGGTCGTGGCTCGGGCGCGCCTATCGGGGGAAGGGAGTCAACCGCTGGGCAAAATTCCTGCTGCTTCAGCAAGCCTTCGAACAGCTCGATTGCGAACGCGTGGAGTTCAAGACTGACGTGCTCAATCTCCAGGCGCGCAAGGGCCTGCAGAATATCGGCGCGACCGAAGAGGGCGTGCTGCGGAGCTTCAACTACATGCCGGACGCACGGCGCCGCGACGCGATCTACTGCAGCATCCTGCGCCGCGAATGGCCGGTCGTTCGGTCCGGCCTCCTCCAGGGCGCAAAGCTGCCCCAGGCCGCCGGCGAGCTGGTTGGTGCGGGCCGGTGACGCCGTTGTGCCTTGAGGGCGCGCCGTTCGAGCTTGGACGCGCCCATGGCGCGGCGCTACGCCAGCAGATCCGCGGCTTTCTCGATGACGATCTGGCCCGGCTCAACCTCGTCATGCCGCAGCCGACCAGCCTCACGGCGCTTGAGCCGGAGATCGCGGCCTATCGCTGCAAGATCGCCGCGGCGATGCCTTCACTCTCTGAGGAGATCGAAGGCCTAGCCGAGGGTGCCGGGATTTCCCCGGACGAGGCGATGTTGCTGCAGATGCGCCGTGAAGTGATGGGCTATTCGCGTTTCACGGCGGGGGACTGTACGACCCTTTGTCGGCGCGGCGAAGGCGGCCCGGTGCTTGCCCAGACGATCGACCTCAATGGCAATCTTGAGGATCAGATAGTCATTCTCCGGATTGCCCACAGGGCCAGTTCGCGCCGGGTCCTGCTGCTCAGCTTCACGGGGCTGCTAGGCTACCTCGGCCTCAACAGCGACGGTCTCGCGATCGGGCTCAACCTTGTGCTCGGCGGCACGTGGCGCCCCGGCATCCCGCCCTATCTCGCCATCCGGCATCTGCTCGATACCTGCGGCGACATAGAGTCATGCCTGGAGTGGTTGTCAGGGGCGCAGCTGGCCAGTTCGCGCTCTCTGCTCCTGTGTGATGCACGCCGCAGCGCTATCGTCGAACTATGCGACGGGAGACTTTCCCTCCGGGAGGGCGCGACGCTGGCGCACACCAATCACTTCCTGTCGGAGGACTTTGTGGCGATGGACCAGATGAACCCGTTCTCGCGCAATAGCTCGGCGCGCCGACTGGATGCGTGCGTCGCGCAGCTCGATCGCCTGGGCCAGCAGGGAGGCGTGGAAGATTTCATGGCGCTTTTGGGCCGGGAACCGATCAACGTGCCTGACACCGGCAATATCCGCCGCGAGAAGACCGTCGCCGCCGTGGTGCTGTTGCCAAAGGATGGCGAGCTCCATCTACGGCGTGGGAATCCCGCACAGGCTCGGACCGAAAAATACCGTGTGGCCGTGTGATATGGCCTGTCACCTCCCCGTTTCAGCCGGACCAGGTCAGACATCACGTCTTCCGCAGCAATGCGCCGAAGCGAGCTCCGGAAACGCTCGATCCCAGGGCCAGCAGTTCTCCCGGAGCCACGAGCCCGCTTGCCGCCAGGTCGATCATGTTGATCAACGGGTCGCAGGAAAACACGTGACCGATCCGCGGGATGTTATCGAGATAGAGCTGATCGCGGCGAAATCCGGCCTGCTGCTCCTTCATGACGATGATCGGCTTCCACAGATTATTGTGCGCGAGGCGCTTGATGTCGCGCAGATCAACCTGCGCCCGCTCGAAGAGTTCGGCATTCGCCCGCCGGGTCAGATCGGCCGAGATCTCGCCATTGCGCTTCATCATCCTGGCGTCGACCGCCGCCGCAGCGCCGAGCAGTTGGAATTCGCCGCCCTGTCCGGCACTGACGATGCAGCTTGCCGCACCATCGCTGAACACGGCGAAAGGGCGCAGCCTTTCATCATCCGCACCGCTCGTATCTCCGGCCGCCACCAGGATCGAATGGTGCCGCCCGCTACTGACCAACGCCGCGGCCAGACCCAGCGCAGAGGTAAGCGTCGCACAACGATTCAGGGTGCAGCCGTACGGGATGGCATGGTGCAGGCCCAGCATTTCGAGCAGCCGTCCGATGAGATCGGCATGCCCGTCGACGTCGATTGGAAAGCGCGTTGCGCACAGGATCACGGCATCGACCGGCGGCTGACGCGCGTCGAAATCCGCCAAGGTCCGGCGCGCCGTCTCGGCCATCAGCTCAACCGCCGGCCTGTCCGAAACATGAAAGCGGTCCCAGCCCCACACCCCCGCGTCGTCGATCATTTGATTTTGCTCGAGCCAGCCGGCCAGCCCGGGAATCTCCGCTACACGCCGTTCCTCTTCCCCCAGGAAATAGTGACAGCCGTGAATATACACCTTCGATTTTTCCATGCCGCGCCGATCCGCCAGTTGGTGTGATGGACGTCTTTGAAGCGGGAGTGCGAAATGAAATGCCTGCCACAATCAACCGATACATCGCCGAAATCGCATGCCGGCGTAAGTGAATTTCAACGCACGCCCATACATCGCTTTCTTGGCGGCAGGATCGGCAGGTTTCATTTCACTCCGGCGGCCCGGCCGCTGGCCGACACCCTGTTGGCAGCGGAGCCGGACCAGATCGCCGCGTCCTTGTTGAAGGAGTGCGAGAGCGAAGAACTTCTGCTGGCCGCGAAGCAGATCCTGGATGCCACCCTCAGCCTTGCGGAATGGGACGATGGGACTCAGGAGACGATCGTTCCGCCGCCCGCGCTCCGCGACGGCCGCGTTGACCGAACCGCGTTGTGGCAATGGCTCGACACCCACCGCATCGCCGCCGCTGCGACATGTGACGGCGTGGCCGCCCTGGGAAAGGCGGCGAAGCATGATCTCCTTCGCGGTCGGGCGGCCCTGTCATTGCTCGGCGATTGCTGGCTCGACACCGTGTCGCAACCCGCGTCCCAACCTGGCGCTGTCGTCAATATCCTGTTCGGCCAACGATGGTCGCTGCTGGGCGAGGGCTGTCCGGCCCGGTCCAGTGTCGCCATGCGCCGGCGGTCCCTGGAAACGGAAGGCATTTTCCTTCCGCAAATCTCCGAGGCAGGCTTCTTTCGTGCGGCCGCACCCGACGCGATGACATCGCTGCAGGCAGCTTTCCTGCTATCCCTGTCCCGGTATCCGGCTACGTATCTCCCCGAGGTGGTCGGGATCCACGCCGCCTGCCACACCCTGGGGATCGATGACGACCTTGCGGGGCTAACCCCCGTTGTAACCCGCGAAGCCGCGTGGGAGGCGCTCAACACCTATCTCGATGCGCTGGAGGATGACCCGGAGGCGGAAGCCCTGTCCCGTCGCCTCGTCAATGCGATGCGCGTCTTTGTCTGCCTGGAAAGGCGCCAGGTATCCATGCTGGCGGAACGCGGGGGGCAATCCGCCGACCATTCCCTGGATCTTGAGGTTGCCGGGGTTATCCGGCGTCATGCGCCCTTTGCCGGAAAGCAACACAAGCTTGTCCGGATCGGTGGCAAGCCGCTCTCGGAAGTTGTTGTTGAAACCGATCGGGATATCGCCGGCTTCCTGCGGGACTTAAAGCGTTCCAGCTATCTGCGAGCGGATGCGAAAGGCAGCTGCCGTTTTCTCGACGCCATCAAGTTCGGCGGGCCGATGTTCGGCATTTTTTCCGAACACGAAGCATCCATCCTCAAGTCGTGGTTCCAGGACGCGGCCCAAACGGTCGACGAGCCGATCCTCCTGCCGGAGGCGCGTGACGAACCGTCGGCGCAATTGTGGCTAGCCAACATCCGGAAGCGTCCACCCCGTGACACGGTATTTGAGACAGTCGCCGATCTCGATGACCGGACGCTGTTCTATCGGCTGGTGAATATCGAGAATTTCGCCAACACATTGCCGGTCGCGCTGGACCGTTTGCGCGCCGGACTGGCTCAGGCGGAGACCCTTTTCAACGCCAGGACTGCGGGGCGATACACGGACGCGCGCTTCTTCGAGTATTCGCCCGAGGCCCTCGTGGCCCGGATCGAGGCGATCTATTGGACCCAACTCGTCGATCCCTATGCGCCACTTGGCGAAATCCCGTCCCGCGATGAGGTCGTGTTCGGTCAGAAATATTACGCGCTGGGCAATCTAGTCGATGGCGCGTGGGCCTATCGAAGCAGCGGCACAGGCCGCGTCGAGAGAGTTGCGGATACGGGGTTGTTCGCCATCTACGCCGACGAGATGGGGCTGGGCGACCTTGAGAAGAACCACATCACGCTGATTTATCGCGTCCTGAAAAGCCTGGGCATCGATCAGCCGCATATCCGCGAAGAAGCGTTCATGGATCAGGACGAAATCCCTGACATCTTTTATACGTTTCCATTGAATCAGCTGTCATTCGGCCTGTTTCCGAACCGCTTCTATCCAGAGATACTGGGCTATAACCTGGGCGTCGAAATGTTCGGCCTGGGCGAGGTGCGGCTGCATGAGATCCAGAAGCTGAGGCACTGGGGCTTCGACCCCATCTATGAGGCGGTGCACCTGTCGATCGACAATCTCTCTGCCGGACATGCACGGCAGGCGTTGACGATGATTCAGGCGCATCTCACCGAAACAGAGCGCCGATACGGAGCCGCTGCATGCGCCGTCGACTGGCGCCGCATCTGGAATGGCTATGCGTCCTTTGCCTATTTCGTGGAAGGCGGGACGCTGGAAACATCGCCCTCCGCGATGATCCACGACGTGGCTGGCGATCATTGCGCCTTCACGCTCTGACCCTTGGGAGACGACGTGAAGATATTCGATACATCGGTTCTACGGCTACCGCTCTACGAGGAACGGCATCGGCAGCTCGCGGCGCGCATTGAACGCTGGGCTGAAGAGATCTCGCCGGCACTCGGCGAGATCGAACTTCTGCCGCCCGCCGAGATGGGACGCCATCTGACCGCGCTGTTCGGAGAAGCCGGCTGGTACGCCGCTGTCGGCGGCGCCGACACGCCCCCGGATTTCCGCAGTATATGTTTGATCCGCGAGGGCTTCGCGTTCATCCACGACCTGTTCGATTTCGCGTTCTCGATCCAGGCGCTCGCCGCTGCATCGCTGGTCCAATACGGATCCGTGGAACAGCGGGGAGCTCTACTCCCCGATATCCTGGCGGGACGGTCGATCGGATGCCTGGCGATGTCTGAACCGCAAGTCGGCTCGGACCTTGCCAATGTATCGCTGCGTGCGGAACGTCGTGGCGAATCCTATGTCCTGAATGGGACGAAGACCTGGATTTCCAACGCCGACATTGCCGATTTCGCGATTGTTCTGGCCCGCACGGCAGAACGGGGCGGACCGTTGGGGCTGAGCCTGTTCTATTTGAGCACGCAAACGCCCGGAGTGTGTGTCTCGGAAACGATAGAGGCGATGGCGCCGCGCTCCTTTGGGAGCCTGACCTTTGACGACTGCATTGTGCCCGCGGAGCAGATGATCGGAAAGCCGGGGCATGGCTTCAAGATCGCGGGCGAGATCCTTGAACTATACCGGACGACGGTCGGCGCCGCTGCGACCGGTTTCGCGCGCCGCGCGCAGAGCGCGGCGCTAAGCTGGGCGCGCTCGAGACACCTCTCCACCGGCACGGTGTGGGACATGCAACTGACCAAATCAAAATTCGCCGACAGCGAAGTGGCGTTGACCGCCAGCGCGTTACTGGTCGCTCAGGCGGCGTGGGAAATCGACCAGCAGATCCGTGGCTATGGGAAGCACTCAAGCATCGCCAAGCTCTTCGCGACGGAACAGGCGCAGCGAATTGTTGACGATGCAGTGCAAATTTTCGGCGCCGCAGGACTCGTGAAGGATACCGTGCCAGAACGTCTCTATAGGCAAATCCGGTCGCTGCGCATCTACGAAGGAACCTCGGAGATTCAGCGTCTAATCATCGCAGCGTATCTGCAGAGTCCTGAAATCGGTTAACCCCTCAATCTGGCACCTGCCGTTGGAATGAAGGGGTTCCGGGCGTCCGAAAATGCTGATCACTTCATGGTCTTCCACACCTTTCCAGCCGGGGAAAACTCAGCAGAAAACTCCAACGTCCAGTGATCCAGTTTCCGGGGAGCGGATCACTTCCTCGGCTTCGTGCTCGTTGCATCCATCCGAATGTGGATCAGGCACTTCGTCCACACCGCCCAGGCTGGTTGCCGATGAAACGGCCAAGAACCTCGCAGCCGGAACTTCCTAACCGGTCGTGATATCGAGTTGAGTTCGCGACCCGAGGAAAAATTGGTTAACCGCATCGGCGAACTGGTCTGGATCGTCAACCATCACGGCGTGGCCGGCCCCGGAGATTTCGCATAGATGGCCATCTTTCAACATCCCTACTATACTTAATGCTTCTTTTTTCGATAAGACTGCGGACCCCCTACCCCTCACCAGCAATGTTCTGCATAGTATTCTATGCAAACAATCTTGATCAGTATTTGTACGCGTCGATAATTTGCTGAATATTTCTGTGACTCGCCGATCGGCTTTGAGCACAAATTTGCCGTCAGCGGTCTCACGCAAAGCATTGACGACCATGTGGCGAAGCATTCTGGGATGGGTCAGTGGCCGCCTGTCCAATATCCAGGCAGCATACTCAGAAAGCGAATTGTAGCCATCGCATTGTTCGTGAAACTGCGAAAAAATATTATCTTGGGCAGTCAATACCGTGCTCGAAGCCCAATCCACCAGGATCAAATTCGACACGATATGGGGCACCGATGCGGCAACCCTTATCGCCACCCCTGCGCCAAGCGAATGACCTATAATAGAGATACCGCTATAGGCACCAGACTTGATTAGACCTAGAATATCGTCGGCATAAATTTCAATACTATAATTTGCCGTCGGATCTTCACGTGAGTTTCCATGACCCCTGAAATCTACCATTATGGAGCGATAACTCTTCGGCAGGCGAGGTGCCAGGTCGTGCCATACATAGGCACCTTCGCCGAACCCATGAAGAAGTATGCAAATCGCGTCCCCACTGCCATATTCCTCAACGTGGAAAGGGAAGCGATCCGCCCCTGGCGTCGGCGCGTGCGGCAAGAATTGCTCTTTCATAAGGACCGCCTTGTCGGCTCTGTGGAGCATATATACTATCGGGCATTCAGTATAGACAGGATGACGTGATCATGAGGTCCGGCTCATGTGCCGTGGCCGTCGCAATTGTAATTCGCACGGGTCCGGACATCACCGCGACAGATCCGGGCGCCTGAAGCGGCGACGCGTTGGACGGGTCGAAAGACGCGGCAGGCAAGCCCTTCAGTGCAGCGTCACACCTCACAATCCTTGAGCGTTCTGGCCGCTTCGTCGAATGCCGACCATGACCGTTTGGCCAGGCTGCCACCGACGCTGCACCGACGGACGCCGAGTTCGGCAAAGGCACTGAGTCTCGCGTCATAGTCGTGCACCACCACATTGACTGGTTTCGGCGCAACGGCCGCCACCAACTCGGCGACAGCGCCAGGATCAAGGATGAAGGGCACGAACAGGCAGTCCGCGCCGGCCTCGGCATAGGCGACCGCGCGGGCGATGCTCTCGGCGACGGGCATGTCGGGTACACGGAAATTCTCGTTGCGGCCGATCAGCATCATAGTCGGATCGACCGCATCGATTGCGGCCCGCGCGGCGGCGATGCGCTCGACCGCGAGGCCGCGCGCGTACATCTCGCTACCCGACCAATCCTCGATCGAAAGGCCCGCGATCCCCGTCTCCATCGCCAGCGCGACGTTCGCGGCAACTTCGGCGGGGTCATCGGCGAAGCCGTTCTCGAAATCGGCATTTATCGGGAGAGGGGTGGCGTCGACAAGCATCCTGAGATGCGCGAGCACCACGTCACGGCTCAGATCGCCATCGTCCCTGCCGGCGGCCCAGGCTGCTCCGGCGCTGGTCGACGCGACCGCCTTAAATCCCAGCTTCGTCAGGCGGACGACGCTGCCCGCGTCCCAGGCGTTGGGGATAATGAAGAAGCCGTCGTCATGCAGCCTGCGGAAGGTGGTGCGTTTCTCGGCGATCGTCGGCATGGCCGTCGCTCCTCTGCTTCCGGTGTTGTCAGGATATGTTTCACAGCTTCTATTCAGGCCCGACTTAGTGGAACCGGCCGGGTCGGCTTCGGGAGAAATCCCTGAGATCCAGGACATCGAGCGCCGCTCCATATGAGGTCAGGCCGTCAGTCGTGATCGTCTGCGGCTCCACCGGCTGGTTGTGTAGCAGACGTCGGAGAAGCCTCAGCGCCGCCTCCGTATCCCGCCGGCGCTGGGTCACGAGGTCCATGACCTCGCCTTCATCGTCCACTGCGCGCCACAGATACATCCGCTTGCCGCCGATCCAGCGGACCATCTCGTCTAAATGCCAGCGCGGCGAAGGGGCCCCTCGCCGCTTCTTCAGCCGCCGGGCGATCAGGGGGCCGAACTTGATGGTCCAGCACCGGATCGTTTCGTAGCTGACGTCCATCCCACGGTGAGCCATGAGCTCCTCGACGTCCCGAAAACTCAGGCTGAAGCGAAATTACCGCCAGACGGCATGGCGGATCACATCCGCCGGGAACCGGTGGCGCTTGAACGAGATCGGCTTCACGAAATATCGTCCCCGTCTGTGACTTTTGCCACAAATACCGGAGACCCTTTATCGTTCGCCTGACAGCATCTGCGCTGTTGCTGTCATCTGTAGATGGCCCTCAGGTTGGCCGTTGCTGTGGATGCCCCAGCGCCAGCGCCAGATCGTTTGCGTCGGGGCCGACAATCAGGTGAATGACGCCCGTTTCGACGAACGAAACACCGCGCAACCCCATCTCGCTGAGCGCGCGTCGATCAACACGATCGTCGTCGATCACAGTCACGCACAGTCGCGCCCCCCGCGCCGCGACGGATCGGACATTCCCGGCACCGCCCAGCGCGCCACAGACCCGGTCGTTAGAACCCGCTTGCGCAGGCTGCCCGGATGCCAGCCAGGTCCTCATATCATCAGCCACGCCGTCGGCGATCGGCCCCAGAATGACCTGCAGATCGGTGGGCGAAGGGAAATGCACACCCAGCGCGCCAAGCGCCTTCAGCGCCGCTTCGTCCACCCTCGCCCGGTCGCGGATCACGAGCCTCAAACGAGTCGTGCAAGCCGCCGTACTGACCAGGTTTGTCGCCCCGCCAACCGCCGCGACATAGGCCTCGGCACGGCCCGACGCGGTCGTCGGACGCAGGCCCGACACCGGGCTTGCCGTCTCAGCGACAGCCTCACGCCCCGGTGTCTTCAGGTTGAAAACCTGGATGAAGAAACGAAACAGCCCGTAGTAGATCGCGCCGTAGGCCAGACCCACCGGCAAGAGAATCCAGGGCCGGGTCGCCTGGCCGTAGTTGATCACATAGTCGAAAAGACCGGCCGAGAAGGTGAAGCCCAGGTGGGAGTCCAGCCGGCTCATCACGACCATGGCGACGCCTGTGAGCAGCGCGTGGATGGCGTAGAGTACGGGGGCCAGGAACATGAAGGTGAACTCGATCGGCTCGGTCACGCCCGTCAGGAAGGCGGTCAGGGCCAGCGAGGCCAGCATGCCGCCGACGGCCTTGCGCTGTTCGGGCAGCGCCGCGTGATACATGGCCAGACAGGCCGCAGGCAGGCCGAACATCATGACCGGGAAAAAGCCGCTCATGAAGGCACCCGCCGTCGGGTCGCCTGCGAAGAACCTGTTGAGGTCGCCTGACGCGCCCTGGAAGTCGCCGACGATGAACCAGGCGACGTTGTTCAGGATGTGATGCAGACCGGTGATGATGAGCAGCCTGTTGAGCAGGCCGTAGACGAACAGCCCGAGCTCGCCCGAGCCGACGATGGCGCGGCTGAACACATCGATACCGTGGTCCAGCGCTGTGAAGCTCAGCCCCACGGCCATGGCTACGGCCAGACCGGCCAGCCCGGCCGCGATCGGCACGAACCTGCGCCCGCCGAAGAAGGCGAGATAGTCCGGCAGCTTCAGGGTCGCGAACCGGTTGTAACAATCCCCCGCGATCAGGCCGGACAGGATCCCGATGGGCACCCCAAGGCGCGAGAGGGCCCTATCGCGAAACGCCGCCTCGGCCAGGCCTCGCGCGCTCTCGGCGACGTCGGCGAGGGCTTCCGGCGGAACCGCGATCAGGACCTTGGCACCTTCAGTGGCGATCAGGAAACAGATCACTCCGGCCAGGCCCGCCGCCCCGTTGTTGTCCCGGGCGAAGCCGACCGCGACGCCGATGGCGAACAGCAGGCCCAGGTTGGCGAACACCGCCTGGCCGGCGGCGGCGATGAAGGCGATGTCGAGCAGGTCGGGCTGCCCCAGACGCAGCAGCAAACCCGCCACCGGCAATACGGCGATCGGCAGCATCAGCGCCCGGCCGAGAGGCTGCAGGCTGGAAAGACCGATCTTCATGCCGGGGCTCCGATGAGGTCTCGGGGATGTTTCGCGCGGTCCAGCGCCTCTCGGGCCAGCGCCCTGACGGCATCGGGGCTGTCCAGCGTCAGCGCCCGCGCCGCCAGCGTCCGGCACTCCGCCAGGGTAAAGCCACGCACCACCGCCTTGATCTCGGGGATCAACGCTGGCGACACTGAGAGCTCGGTGACGCCGAGGCCGACGAGGATCGGAGCGGCCAGACGATCCGACGCCAGGGCACCGCAGACGCCGATCCACCTCAGGGTCTCCCCGCCCGCCGCCGCCGTCGCGATCAGCCGCAGCACCGCCGGATGCAGCCCGTCGAGCTGCTGCGCCAGATGCGGATTCTGTCGGTCCATGGCCAATGCATACTGGGTCAGGTCGTTGGTACCGACCGAAACGAAATCGACCACCCCGGCCAGCAGGTCGGTGGTCACGGCGGCGGCTGGCGTCTCAATCATGACGCCCAGCAGGGGGGCCGGGGCCCCGGTGTCAGCGACGGCGCGATCCAGCAGGCCTCGCACCTGACGCACCTCTGCGACCGAGGCGATCATGGGCAGCATGATCGCGACCGGCCCCTTGGACGTCACGCGACAGACGGCGCGCAACTGGGTCAGCAGCAGCTCGGGATTCAGCAGTCCCGACCGCACGCCGCGCAGGCCCAGCGCCGGATTGTCCTCGTGCACCGAGGGCATGAAGGGCATGGGCTTGTCGCCGCCGGCGTCGAGCGTGCGCACGATCAGTGGACGTCCGTCGAGCGCATCGGCGATCGCCTGGTACTGCACCAGTTGCTCGTCCTCCGATGGGGCCGTGTCCCGCTCCAGGAACAGGAACTCGGTGCGAAGAAGGCCGCATCCTTCAGCGCCCTGGGCGACGGCCGGCCCGGCTTCGGCGGCGGTGCCGAGATTGGCGAACACCTCGATCCGGGTCCCGTCCGCGGTGAAGCACGGTTCGGCCGCGGTCGCCCTGGCATCGTCGCGGCGACGGCGGTCGGCGGCGGCGCGGCTTTCCGAAGCGGCCTGGGTCGCGGCGGATGGCGAGGCGATCAACCTCCCCCCGTCAGCGTCCAGGACCACCAGCATCCCGTCATCCACCCGGTCCAGTCCCTCCCCGACCGCGACCAGGGTCGGTATGCCCATGGCGGCGGCCAGGATGGCGACGTGAGACGTCGGTCCGCCCCGCCCCGTGCAGATTCCGGACAGTCGGGTCCCGTCCAGGGCGAGCAGCTGTGATGGCAACAGATCGTCGGCCAGAAGGATTTCGCCCTGCCCCAGGCTCAACGGCACGGTCGGGACGCCGGTCAGTTGCGTCAGGACCTGGCGCTCTATGTCCAGCAGGTCATCGGCGCGCTCCGCCATACGCGGATCACCGAGCGACCTCAGCAGGTCGGCTGATGCGCGACAGGCCGTGCGCCAGGCCAGGGCTGCGCTCCGGCCCGCCGAAACTTCGGCCTGGGCCGCAGTGAGGAGTTCCGGATCAGACAGGAATGCGGATTGTGCCGCCAGAATACTGCGGCGCTCGAGCGTGGTGGCCTGGCCGGCGGTGTCCAGCCTGGCTCGGACTGCGGCCAGCGCCGTGTTCAGCAAGACAGTTTCGTCAGCGGCGTCTCCGCCGTGCTCGACGATCTCGATCTCGGCGATCCGCAGGTGAACGGCCCTGCCGATCGCCAGGCCGGGCGCGGCGCTGACCCCGGTAAACACCAGTTCGCCGTCGGCGGCCTGTCGCGGCCCGGACGACCGGGCAGCCGGGGTCGGGACGACCAGAGACCCGGCGTGCGCCGCCTCCCCCATTCCACCGGACACCAGATCGACCACGGCTTGGGCGGCCCCTGCGGCATCCCCCCCGCGCGCCGAGACGATCAGGGTGTCACCGGGTTTCAGGCCCAGAGCCATCATGGCGACCGGGCTCGCGGCGTTCGCGCTGCGGTTGGCGACACCCAGGGTCACCTCTGCGGCGAACGTGGCGACGAGGGCGGCCACACGCGCGGCCGGTCTCGCATGAAGTCCATGCGGCAGGGGCGAGATCAGGCTCTGTTCGACGACGGGACCGGATGCGAGCGCTCTCGAGGCGACGCCGGGCGAAGCGACCCGAAGGACCTGCTCGCCGACCTTGACCATACGGCCGGTCACCGGATCGGACAGGCTCCAGCCGCTGCTAGTCACGACGATGGGGGTAATCAGGCTCTTCGAACCCAGGGCGACCGTCTGCATGTCGAACGACAGCAGCCGATCGCCGGCCTTGACCCTCTGTCCCTCGGAGACGTGAGCCGTAAAACCCTGACCCGCCAGCGCGATTGTCTCCAGGCCGACGTGGATCAGGACCTCCAGCCCCTCGTCGGACCTGACGCTGACCGCGTGGCGAGACGCCGGCAGGACGGCGACCACGCCGTCGAAGGGCGCGTGCACCTCGCCCTCGGTCGGTTCTATGGCCAGGCCGCCACCGAGCATGGCTTCGGAGAAGACGACGTCCGGCACCTCGCTCAGCGGCGCCGCCCAGCCGGTTAGAGGGGCGAGGATCACGAAGTCCGGCATCAGTTCGCGCCTTCCGGGGACAGCCGGACCCAGTCCACGCCCCACAGGGGGTCGATGCCGTTCCGGGTGAAGGTGAGGCACAGGTCATGGCGACCCGGCACGGCCGGGAGGGCACCCTTGACGATCGTGACGCCGTCGGATCGCGCGGCCTCCGTCAAAGGGATGACCAGGGCCGGAACGCCTGTGCATCCGTCAACGCGCACCTCCAGTTCGCCCGCCGACGTGGCGGCCGGATGGACGACGACCTTGGCCTTGTCGGCACCGATCTGGAAGTTGAACGGAACCTGGCCCACGGCAGCTTCGAACGCGACGCCCCGGGTCAGGTCGGCCTGCTGATAGGTCCAGCAGGGGTTCATGATGTCCATGGTGAAGGCCGCCCGCTCGCCCTCGATCGGGGCATCGTCGATCAGGGCGATGGCGATGGCGCTGCTGCACAGGGTCATCTGGTGATCATAACGGCGCTCGCCGTCGGGCGGCAGCGGGGCGGCAACGGCATCCAGGGCGCTGTCGGCATAGCGGATCCCCAACGCCCGGTACCGCGCCAGTTGCGGCTGCAGACGCTGCCAGAAGTCCGAGAATTCGGTCCGCTCCGGCGCAGACCAGGCCAGCTCCGCGAGGGCTGCGATCCGGGGATAGGCCATGTATTCGACCCGCGCTTCCGTCACCATGTGTTCGGTGAAAATGTTGGCCTGGACGCCCAGCAGGTGTCTGGACTGCTCCGGCGTCATGCCCGCCTGCGGATCAAAGTCGTAAAGTCCTTCCAGGGTGGACAGGACCACACGGCCGGGTGCCCCGTCATTCGGGCTCTGGCGATAGTCGAAATAAAAGGTCGGCCCGGGGGTCAGCACAGTGTCGTGGCCCAGCCGCGCCGCCTCGATGGCGCCGGTGACACCCCGCCAGGACATGACGGCCGCGTCGCCCGGCAGCCCGCCCTCGAGAATCTCGTCCCAGCCGATCAGACGACGGCCGTGGGCGGTCAGATGGTCCTCCATCTGCTTCATGAACCAGGCCTGCATCTGCATCTCGTCGCTCAGGCCCAGCGCGCGCATGTGCGCCTGCACGGACGGCGAGTTCTCCCACTGCTCCTTGGCCGCTTCGTCGCCGCCGAGATGGATGTACTCGCCCGGGAACAGAGCCATGACCTCGTCCAGCACCGAGGTCAGGAAGGCGATGGTCTCCGGCCTGGTGTTGAACAGGTTATGATAGACGCCCCAGTCTGAGGGCACGGCCGTCACGGCGCTCTCGGGCGCGTCCTGTACCCCGAGTTCCGGATAGGCCGCGACCGCGGCGCTGGCGTGCCCCGGTACGTCGATCTCGGGCACGACGGTGATACCCAGCGAGGCTGCATGGGCGACGATCTCACGCACCTGGGCCTGGGTGTAGAAGCCGCCGTAGAGACGGGGCTGTCCCGTCGCCGGATCGATGTCCTTCAGCGGCGCGGCTCCCGCCGGCACCCGCCAGGCTCCGACCCCGGTCAGGCGCGGATGAGCGCGGATCTCGAGACGCCAGGCCTGGTCGTCGGTCAGATGCCAGTGGAACATGTTGAGCTTGTGCAGGGCCATCCAGTCGATGAAACCCTTGATGAACTCGGGCGACTGATAGTGCCGCGCGGAATCCAGCATGACACCGCGCCAGGCGAACCGCGGCTGATCGGCGATGGACACAGCCGCGATCGGCGCGGGCCCTTCCGACGTCTGGGTCGCCAGCTGCCAGAGGCTGACGGCACCATACAGAAGGCCGGCGTCGTCGGACGCGGCGATGCGGGCACCTCCCGGGGTGACCTCAAGCGTGTAGGATTCAGGGGCCGCGCCCGTCGAGCGCGACAGAACCACCTCCCCTGCCCCGCCTTCGCTCACCACAAGGGCCAGGCCGCGCGTTCGCTGCATGAGTTCGACGAATTGGGAGGCGACGCGATGGGCGGCGGCGTCACCGGCGGGCACGGCGATGCGCGCCCCGCTGTTCAGGATGAACTGACCCTGGCCGGGCTCGACGACCAGAGGCTGAGGGATGACAGCGGCGACCGGCGCTGTGACGGTGTGTCCCGGTATCGGGCGGAACTGGTCTGCATCCGGATCGCTCGCACACGCGGCGAGGGCAAGGGCGGCGGCCATCGGGACAAACATCGACTTCAACATCTTGCGCTTTCAATCCGGCGAGCCGCGCGGCCCGGACGGAGCCTAGCGCTCGGCGCGTCGCGAGAAAAAGGAGCGGGACGGCGAACCGTCCCGCTCCAGGTTACGCTGGGAAGTCAGTAGCGGTAGCGAACACCGGCGAAGAGCGCGCGTCCATTGTCATAGACGGCCCGCGGGCGGATCCGATCGCCCGCGAACTGGGTGATCTCCTCGTCCAGCAGGTTCTGACCTTCGAAGGTCAGGGCGATCTGAGGCGTCACGTTCCAGGCGAACGAGCCGTCGAGCGATCCCATCTCGTCCTGGTTCAGCTGGGTCGAACGGTCGAAGGTGACGAAGAACTCCGAACGATAGTTGTAGGCCAGCCGCGCCGAGATCAGGTCGTTCTCGAAATAGACCGCTGCGTTGTAAGAATGCTCCGAGTTGCCGGGCAGCGGATCGCCGCTTTCGGTCTCGACATCCGAATAGGTGTAGTTGGCCTGGATGCCGAAGCCGTTCCAGAGCGGCTTCTGCACCGCCAGCTCGAGGCCCTGCAGTCGCGCCCCGCCGCCATTGGAACGGCGATTGATCACGAACTCGCAGTTGAACAGGACGGCGCTGGCCGGACTGACCCGGGTGCAAAGCGACGTGTTCGGCGTCGATGTCTCGATGTTGAACCGCTCGCGTGTCGGCGCGTCCGTGATGAAGCTTTCGATGTCCTTGTAGTAGTAGGCCGCCGAGAAGATGGCTCCGTCTTCCGGATAGTATTCGACCGACAGATCGTACTGGTTGGCCCGGTAAGGGTCGATGTTCGGATTGCCGCCAACGCCGGTCAGGGAGCCGGGGTTAAGCGAGGTCCGCGGCGCCACATCCGTGAAGTCCGGCCGCGCTATGGTCCGGGCCGCAGCGAAGCGCAGCACCAGATCGTCGGTCAGGTCGAACATGAAGTTCGCGCTCGGCAGGACGTCAGTATAGCTGCGGTCGGCCGAGACCGGGGTGAACGTCCCGAAGGCATTCGAGACATTCCGCGGCGAGGCCACCACGGCGGTGCTGAAGCCGGTCGAGTTCTGATCGGTGTCGACGATGCGAACGCCGACATTACCGCGCCAGCCTTCGCCCTCAAAGCGCCCCATGACGTATCCGCCAAAGGCCTTCTCGTTGACCGAGAAGAGTTCAGGATAGTTGGACACGCGCTGGCGTACCGATGCGGGCAGGCCGTAGAGGATGTTCTGAACCGCCTCGCGGTTGACCTGCCAGTAACGGGTCAGGGTTCCGGACTGGGCGACATCCTCGAGGAAGTCGCCGGGCGTCAGATTACCGGCGAAGTTGGTCGGGCCGCACGCGCGGCCGCCGCATCCCGTGGCGAGCAGCGGCAGGAAAAAGCCGCCGTAGGTCGTGGCCTGGAAGTCGGTCTCACGTTCGTGGTCGGTATATTTCAGTCCTACCTTGACCGACTTCAGGGCGCCCAGATCCAGCGCATACTCGCCGTTGACGTAGGCATAGGTCTCGCTGTCGTCGTTGGTCACCTCGTGCAGTGAGGCGAAGTCAAACACCATGTCACGGGGGTTGGTGGGATTGTGATTCAGGAACTGGACCTGAGGCGTTCCACCCCGGAGGTCGTAACGGAAGGCGGCCGGCGCGCCGAACTCGACGAACGGCTGATTGGTGGTGTCGCCGCTGGCCTGCGTATAGCCGATCTTGAAGTCGAGGGTCAGGCGGTCGTTCGGTGTGAACGTGCCGTCCAGGGCGATGTTGCTGGTGGTGGCCTCGGCGTCGCGATCGATCGCATCAAACACCACGCCGCGGCCGCCGGGGGTGGAGGTGATGGTTCCGGCCACGGCCGTTCCATTGACCACCGTAGTGCCCGTCAGGGTCCCGCCGCCGCCGATGGCGTTGGAGCCCCAGGCCAGGAAGTTCTGGTTGAAGTTGTCGGCACCGAAGCGGGAATAGAGACCCGTTAGCGTCAGGTCGATCGTGTCGTTCGGCCGCCATTGAGCGGCGAAGTTCGCGCCCTGGCGGACCCGTTCCTGTTCGAACAGGGCGGAACCGATCAACGACGGCGTCAGGAGCTCGGCAGGACCGGGATCGCTGTCGAAATAGCCCAGCACCTCGACGGCGTCGCGACGGATGTTGCGCTTCTGATAGATGCCCGCGACCAGCACGCCGAAGGTGCGGTCCTCGTTGCGCCAGCTGACCAGGGCAGATCCGTTGGGGTCGATGTCGCCGGCGTTCTCGTTATACGCGCCCTGGATTGAACCGAAGGCCTCGAACGTCTGCAGGTCGAGCGGCCGGCGTGTGCGGGTGTCGATCGTGCCGCCGATGCCCCCTTCCTCAATGTCAGCCATCGGGCTCTTGTAGACCAGCGACTGGCCGATGATTTCCGAAGGCAGCATCAGGAAATTGAAGCTGCGGGTCGCCGACAGCTGTTCGAGGATGAACCAGTCGGCCGTGGCCAGGCCGTGACCGTCGATCAGGGTGCGGGTCAGGTTCGGCGAGGTGCCACGAAGGGAGACGCGCTCGCCCTCTCCGAACTCGCGGTTGATGACGACGCCCGGGATACGCTGCAGAGCCTCGGCGACGTTCTTGTCGGGAAACCTGCCCACGTCCTCTGCAGTGATGACGTCGACGATGGCGTCCGCGTTCCGCTTGGTGTCGATGGATTCCTCGATCGAGGCGCGGATCCCGGTGACGATGACCTCGTCGATCTCCGTCGCGTCCGAATCCTGAGCCATCGCCGATCCCGCACTCAGCGCAAGCGCGCTGACCGTGCCGATCATCAGTGTCCGACAGTACCGCATCTCCAACCCTCCATGCGCCGGACCGGTCCCCACCGGTTACTCCGACAATGCCAATAGAAGACCATTCAAACGATCTTCCAATCCGGACAATCCCCGCAAACTGGCGATTGAGAGTGCACACTGTCATCGAATATTCACCGCTGGCAAGCCCAAATCGACACATTGGGCTTATCCTTTTTTAATATTGGTTCTTGATTGGTAAGGTCAGATAGGTTGTGATGTTGCTGGCGATGGGCGAAGCATGTCCGTCACGAGGACAGCATGGCTTTTTCAGAACTGATCGGAACGCTCGACCCGACACGGCCCGCTCCGCTGTACCAGCAGCTTCAGCAGGCGGTGCGCGCAGCTATCCAGCAAAAGACGCTGAAGGCCGATGAGGCCCTGCCCGCCGAGCGCGACCTGGCGGAAGCGCTCTCGGTCTCCCGCATCACGGTTCGCAAGGCCTTCGACGGCCTCGTCGCCGAGGGGCTGCTGTCCCGCCGCCAAGGGGCCGGCACCTTCGTCGCCGCCCGGGTCGAGAAGAGTTTCTCGAAACTGACGTCATTCTCCGAAGACATGGCGGCGCGCGGGCGCAAGGCGACCAGTTCCTGGCTCGGCAAGAGCCAGGGGACCGTGACGCCTGAAGAATCGCTCACCCTGGGACTCAGCCCAGGAACCGCCGTCTATCGCTTTCAGCGGATTCGCTACGCCGACAGCATGCCGATGGCGCTCGAATACTCGACGGTGCCGGCGTCCTGCCTGCCATCGCTGGAGGCGGTGGAGGCGTCGCTCTATCAGGCTCTCGACGCCAACGGTCAGAGACCGACCCGGGCGCTGCAGCGGCTGCGCGCCGTCCTGTTCACCTCTGAGCAAGCGGACCTTCTGGGCGTCGCTGCCGCTGCGGCGGGCCTGCTGATCGAACGTCGGGCCTTCGCACCGAGCGGCCAGGCAGTCGAAGTGACCCAATCCTTCTATCGGGGCGACGCCTATGATTTTGTCGCCGAACTGAACGACGGTCCCACGTGATGACTGGCGAGACCACCCAGATGTTCCGCGAAGCGGCGGACGCCGGTCGCGTGGTAGCCGAACAGCTCAGGCTGAACCGACCGATCGCGCAGGCCCTCGGCGAACGGCTGAGGGCGATGAGCCCAACCGCCGTCGTGACCTGCGGTCGCGGCAGTTCGGATCACGCCGCCCTCTATGGCCGCTATCTGATCGAGACCGGAACCGGCCTTCTGGTTTCGTCGGCTGCACCTTCGATCGCCTCGGTCTATGAGGTGACCCCCAGGCTCCAGGGCGCGCTCTGCATCGCCATCTCCCAATCGGGCAGGAGCCCGGACCTTCTGGCCTCGGTTGGTGCGGCGAAATCTGGCGGTGCCTTTGTCATCGCCCTGGTCAATGTCGAGGATTCGCCGCTGGCCCGGATCGCAGACGCGGTCCTGCCGCTCCGCGCCGGTCCCGAGACCTCGGTGGCCGCGACCAAATCCTTCATCGCCAGCCTGTCGGCCCTGGCTCAGTTGACCGGCTACTGGCTGCAGGACGACGACCTGCTCCAGGCGCTGGACGCCCTTCCCGAACAACTGGACGCCGCCTGGGCCCTGGACTGGACGGCGGCTGCGCCCATTCTGATCGAGGCGAACGATCTCTATGTCGTCGGGCGCGGTCCCGGCTATGGCGTCGCGTGCGAGGCCGCGCTGAAGTTCAAGGAAACCTGCGGCCTGCACGCCGAAGCTTTCAGCGCCGCTGAGGTGCGTCACGGCCCGATGGCCCTGGTCAAATCCGGATTCCCGGTCCTGGTCTTGCCCCAGGGCGACGAGACCGAAGCGGACACCGTGGGTCTGGCCGCCGAGTTCGCCGGGCGGGACGCCCGGGTAATGATGGCGGGCGTCGGAGGCGACCCCCGCATCATCGACCTGCCCGTCCTGACGGCGCATGCCGCCATGCAGCCCATTCTCATGATCGAGAGCTTCTACAGGCTGGCGGCCACGGTCTCGGTGGCGCGCGGCTACGATCCCGACCGTCCGCCTTACCTCAACAAGGTCACCGAGACCGTCTGATGATCACCTTCCATAACGGGCGCATACTTCTGGACGGCGTCCTGACCGAAGGCGCCGCGGTCACGATTGAGGGCGACCGTATCAGCCGAATCGATCGGGAAGGATCGTCGCCGGGCGGCGAAACAATCGACCTCAACGGTTGTATGCTGGTTCCGGGTTTCATCGACACTCAGGTCAACGGCGGCGGCGGAGTGTTGTTTAACGAATGTCCGACGGTGGACTGCATCGCTGCGATCGGCGAGGCGCACCGGACCTATGGAACCACGGGCTTTCTGCCGACACTGATCAGCGACGACCTGTCGGTAATCGACACGGCGATCGCAGCGGTGCAGGAGGCGATCGACCAAGGGGTCCCGGGCGTACTCGGTATCCACATCGAGGGGCCCTATCTCAACGAGAGCCGTAAGGGCGTCCACGACGCCTCCAAGTTCCGAACCCTGGACGGCGAGGCGATCGCCCGGCTGACCCGTCTGAAGACCGGCCGAACGCTGGTCACCCTCGCGCCGGAGATGACGACCCCGGACATGATCCGCCGGCTGGTCGGGGGCGGTGCCGTCGTCGCCGCAGGTCACACCGATGCGACCTATGCCGAGACCCGGGCGGGGATGGAGGCCGGAATGACAGGCTTCACCCACCTGTTCAACGCCATGTCGCCACTGAGCCATCGCGCGCCTGGCGCGGTCGGCTTCGCCCTCGAGGATATCCACGCCTGGTGCGGCCTGATCGTGGACGGGCACCATGTCGACCCGGTGGTCTTGAAACTCGCCTTGCGCTGCAGGCCACTGAACCGGTTCATGCTGGTCACGGACTCTATGCCGAGCGTCGGCTCCGGCGAGGATCATTTCATCCTGCAGGGACGCCGGATTGAAGTCAGGAACGGTGCCTGCCTGGCCCCGGACGGCACTCTGGCCGGATCCGACCTGAACATGGCCGCAGCGGTGAGAAACGCCCGGGACATGCTCGGTCTTCGGCTTGAGGACGCCCTCTCCATGGCGTCGACCTGGCCTGCGGCCTTCATGGAGCTCACCAGCACCGGAGTGATCGAGAAGGACAAGAGCGCGGATCTCCTGATCGTAGACGACGATCTCGATGTGATCTCGTCGTGGATCCGCGGCCAACCTCGCGCGCGAGCGAGGGCCCCGAGACGCGGACCCAGCTTGACCCATCCTCGAATTCGTGGCGAAGCGGGGCTTCGGCAGGGCGACATCGTGTGACTGATCACCGCTGGCCGCGCCGTCCACAGGAGATTGCCCAGTGAAACGAGTTACGTTGATCGTCTCGGCGGCGTTGGCCTTGGCGGCTTGCGCGTCCGCGCCGGCGCCGGCGCCTGCGACAGCCCATAAGCCGGAAGCCCGCTCCTATCTGGTGAGCGAGAACGCGTCAGCCGACGTGGACGCTGCGTTGGCGCGGGCGAGGCAGTCGGGCAAACGGGTCCTGTTGGTGATGGGAGCCAACTGGTGCAGCGACAGCCGCGCCCTCGCCGGTTGGCTGGCTACCGATCGCTTCGCCGAACTGATCGAACGCAAGTACGAACTGGTCTTCGTGAACATCGGCATGCCAAGAAGCGGTGACGGACATAATCTGGGCATCGCCTCCCGGTTCGGCATTCAGGAGTTGCCGGGTCTGCCGAATGTGCTGGTGCTTACAGGTGACGGAGTTCTGGTGAACCCAACGACGGCGACCAGTTGGCGGAACGCCGAGAGTCGTACGGGCGACGCAATCTACGATGAGTTGGCGGCCCTTGCCGATCTGCGAGTCTGAACCGGCAAGACCCGTTGACCTGGCGACAGTTGCTGACAGCGGTGAGTGAGCTGGCGCGGCAGCGAGAACTGGCCGACACGCTTGAGGCAGCGCCGACACGTTAAGTCGGCCCAGTCGAAAACGCCCCTCCCCTTACCGCTTCAGGCAGCCAGCGTCGCCGGGGCCCGTCAGCGCGCACTCGGGCCAAACCGTTCGATCCGGAACGGCGACAGGTCAATCGCCGGGTCGGAACCCTCCGCCAGGGACGCCGTCAGTTCAGCGGTGATCGCCGACAGGGTCAGGCCGAGGTGCTGGTGGCCAAAGGCGTATAGAATGCGCGGATCACGCTCCAGCCGACCGATGGCGGGCAGATAGTCGGGCAGGGTCGGCCGCGGGCCGACCCACCGGTCCGGTTTGGCCGAGAACGGGATTCCGAGATCGGCCAGCCGCCGCTCGAGCACCTGCCATTTGCGCGGATCGCCAGGCGCGTCAGGCGACCCGAACTCGATGAAGCTGGAAGCGCGCAAGCCGCTGGTGAAACGCGACACCACCATGGCATGGTCCTCAAAGACCGTCGGCGGCAGGGAGTCGTCCCAGCCGTGTTCGGCGCTCTGCACCGAATAGCCTCGCTCTCCGATCATCGGGGCCGCTGTGCCGAGTCCACGCATCAGTTGCGCCGCCCACGCCCCGGCAGCGATCAGCGCGCCCTCGGCCTCATACGAGCCGCCGCCATCGAGATGGGCGACCACGCGGTCGCTGCGGGACAGTTGGGTCACCTTGGCATCGACCACCTCCCCTCCGTGCGTTCTGAAGGCGGCCAGCAGGGCGTCACGCGCGGCCTGTGGTTCGCTGACCTGGGCCGTGCCTGAAAACCGTATCCCGGCGACAGGCGCGCGCGCCATGACCGCCGCATAGGGTGCAAGGTCGGCCGACCCCATCGGACGGAAGGTGGCACTGCCGGTCGGTGTCCGCTCCCAGGTTCGAAGGCCCTGTTCCGCTGCCCGCTCCGAGGTCCAGACCACGGCGTGGCCGTCAGGTCCGACGACGCCGGGCGCACCGGAAAACTCCGCCAGCCGGCGCCAGGCCGGAAGGGCATGGGCGAGAATCGCCGTCAGGGCCGCCTGCCCACGCGCATGTCGGGTGGGACTTGAGGCCGCGATAAACTTCAGCACCCAGGGGGCCCAAAGGCCGGCGTCACGCCAGCGGAAATCCAGCGGCCCGCCCAGACCGGAAAGACGGCCGGGAAAGGTGCGCAGGTTCTCAAGGGACGCGAGGGGTGACACCTGCTCGGCGGCGATATGGCCGATGTTGCCGAACGAGGCGGCGCGACGCGGATCGCCCGGATCGATGAGCGTGACGGCGAAGCCAGCCGACTGCAGACGCAGCGCCGAGGCGACCCCGATCAGACCACCGCCGATGACGAGATAGGACTTGGGTTGCATAGGACTCCCGTTGCCTCGACCTCAGGATCGTATACGATATGGACGTTAGCTAATGGAAGAGAGGACCTGATGTCGATTTCCTGGAAGGGCGTGATCCCCGCCGCCACTACGCAGTTCACAGCCGATTTCTCGATCGACTTCGACTCCACCGCTACGGTCCAGGATGGGCTGATCCGCGACGGCGTGCACGGCCTGATCGTCATGGGGACGGTGGGCGAGAACAACTCTCTCGACGCCGACGAGAAGCGCGCCATGCTGGCCGCGACGGTCAAGACCGTGGCCGGACGCGTGCCGGTCATCGCCGGGGTGGCCGAGCTGGACACCCGCCGCGCGGCGGCCTTCGCCCGTGACGCCGAGGCCATCGGTGCCGACGGCCTGATGGTGCTGCCGGCCATGGTCTATGTGCCGACCCAGGCCGAGCTGGCCGCCCATTTCCGCACCGTGGCCGAAGCGACCGGCCTGCCGATCATGCTCTACAACAATCCGCCGGCCTATCGGGTCAGCATCGGCTTCGAGGCCCTGCACGCCCTGTCGGACTTGCCCAACGTCGTCGCCCTCAAGGAAAGCGCGCCCGACACCCGCCGCTTCACTGACCTCGTGAACGAGTTCGGTGACCGCTATGTCCTGTTCGCAGGTCTGGATGATGTGGCGCTGGAAGGCCTGATGCTGGGTGCCCGGGGCTGGGTCTCGGGCCTGACCAACGCCTTCCCGAAAGAGTCTCTGGCCCTGTGGGACGCCTTCCAGCGTGGCGACATGGACACGGCCCTGGCCATCTACCGCTGGTTCATGCCGCTGCTGCATCTCGACGCCGACCACGACCTCGTCCAGTCGATCAAGCTGGCCGAGCAGATCATGGGTCGGGGCCACGAACGCGTCCGCCCGCCACGTCACCCGCTGGTCGGTGCCCGCCGGGCCGAGGTGATCGCCATGGTCGAGGCGGCGGCGGCCACGCGGCCGGTGCTGTAACCATGGCGCGCCACGTCTTCCGTTGCATCGACGGCCACACCGCCGGCAATCCCGTGCGGCTGGTGATCGAGGGCGCGCCCGCCTTGACCGGCAACAGTATGAGCGCCCGGCGTCAGGACTTCATGGCGCGCTATGACTGGATCCGGACGGGCCTGTGTTTCGAGCCGCGCGGCCACGACATGATGAGCGGCGGCTTCCTCTATCCGCCGACCACGCCGGAGGCGGATGTCGGCATCCTGTTCATCGAGACCAGTGGCTGCCTGCCGATGTGCGGCCATGGGACCATCGGCATCGTCACCTTCGCGCTGGAGCACGGCCTGATCACCCCGCGCACGCCGGGCAAGGTCATCGCCGAGGTTCCGGCCGGGGTGATCGAGCTGGACTATGTGCAGGATGGCGCACGGGTCCGGTCCGTCCGCATCCGCAACGTCGCCTCCTGGCTGGACCGGCAGGGCATCGAGATCGAGGTTCCGGACTTCGGCCCCCTGACGATCGACGTCGCCTATGGCGGCAATTTCTACGCCATCATCGAACCCCAGGGGGCCTACACGGGGCTGGATAATCTGGGGGCCGCCCGGATCCTGCAGCTGTCGCCGGTCATCCGGACCTTGCTGCGCGAGACCTTCACCCCCGTCCATCCGTTGGACCCGACCATCCGCGGCGTCTCCCATCTGCTGTGGGCCGACCAGCCGAAGGGCGAGGGCGCGGACGGGCGCAACGCCGTCTTCTATGGCGACATGGCCATCGACCGGAGCCCCTGCGGGACCGGCACCTCGTCGCGGCTGGCCCACCTGCACGCAACGGGCCGCCTGCCGGTCGGCCAGGCCTTCGTCCACGAAAGCTATATCGGCAGCCGGTTCACCGGCCGGGTAGAGGCTGAGACCACGATCGGCGGACGGCCCGGCATCATCCCCTCGGTCGAGGGTTCGGCCATCGCCACGGGTCTGAACGAGATCTGGATCGACGACGAGGACGTCTTCGCCCACGGCTTCCAGGTGGTGTGACGATGACCGCCCGTGCGCCGCGCCTCCTGCCGGATCAGGTCTTCGCCCAGGCGCGCGAACGCATCCTGTCCGGCCGCCTGGCCGCCGATGCCCCGATCCGTCAGGATACGCTGGCGCTGGAGCTCGGGGTCAGCAAGATCCCGCTGCGTGAGGCCCTGGCACGGCTCGAGAGCGAGGGGCTGGTCGTTTCCCATCCCAACCGCGGCTACATCGTCCGGCCGCTGTCCCGCGCCGACGCGGAAGACGTCTTCGACCTGCGCCTGCGCATCGAGCCCAACGCCTGTGTTCGAGGCGCCCTGGAAGCGGACGACACTGCGCAGCAGGCCGCCTGCGCCGCCTTCGCCGCGCTCGATGCCGCCCTGCGCAACGGGCTGGCCGATGTCGGTCGCCGCAACCGTGAATTCCATCTGGCGCTGATCCGGCCGTCCGGGCGCAGTGTCACCATCGAGACCGTCGATCGCCTTCTGGCTCTGTCGGAACGCTATGTGCGGGTGCATCTCGGCGAGCATCGTCGGCTCGACCGTGCCAGCCATGAGCACGGGATCCTGCTGCAGTCCTGGCTGGAGCGCCGGACCGAAACCGTTCGCCGGGAAGCCCGGGCGCATATCCGGGCGACCCTGGTCGACCTGCGCGCCCAGTTGCCGGAAGCCTAACGCCCCGGCCAGGCGGGAACATCGGCGAACGGCTCGTCGAGACTGTGCTGGGGTCGGGTGAACCACTCCGGCCCGGCGTCGGTGATGTGGAAATGGTCCTCCAGCCGCACGCCGAACCGGCCAGGGACGACGATCATCGGCTCATTGGAGAAACACATCCCCGTCGCCAGCGGCGTCATGTCACCCTTCACCAGATTGGGAGCCTCGTGGATGTCCAGGCCGATGCCGTGGCCGGTGCGGTGCGGTGCGCCCGGCAGGCGGTAGCCCGGGCCGAAGCCGTCGGCCTCGATCGACCGCCGCGCCGCCGCATCGACAGCCTCGCAGGCAACGCCGGGCCGGGCCGCGTCGAAGGCCGCGGCCTGGGCCCGTTTCTCGGCCTCCCAGACATTGCGGATCTCGGGCGTCGCCTCGCCGAACACATAGGTGCGGGTGATGTCTGAGTTGTAGTCGGCGATCCGCGTGCCGGTGTCGATCAACACCACGTCGCCCCTCGCCACGGCCCGGTCGCCCTCCCCGCCGTGCGGCAGGGCGGTGTCCTCGCCGAAGGAGACGATGCAGAAGGTGCTGCCCGAACCGCCCAGCGCCCGGTGCTGGTCGTCGATGAAGCGAACCACCTCCGACGCGTACTGTCCGACGCGCAGTTGATCGTGCGCACGGCGCTGGACCTCAAGGGTGATGGCCTTGGCATGGCGCATCAGGGCGATCTCGGCCGGCGATTTGCGGCTCCGCAGCGGGTGGATCAGGGGGGCGGCGTCGGTGAGGCGCGCATCGTCGACCTCGGCCCGAAGACTGCGGTACATGGCCAGGGCGATGCGCTCATCGACGGCCATCCGGCCGGTGGTCCCGATCCGGTCGGCGACCAGCCGCCATGGGCTCTCCTCCTCCTCCCAGGCCAGGATCTCGCCGGGGAGGGTGATCAGCCCTTCGACCTTGTCCTGTTCGAAGCGCGGCGTGATGTAGTCCAGTCCCCCGGACGCATGCACCAGGGCACCCAGCAGTCGTTCGGAGGGGTACCAGTCAACGCCGGTGAAATAGCGCAGGCTGGAAGTCGATCCGAGCAGCACGGTCTCGACACCGGCCGCCTCCATCCCGCGCCTCAGCCCGGCCAGACGCGCCTGTCGCTCAACCGCGCTGATGGGAGTTGGCACCGATACTGAAACACTCGCCATGGCCTGCTCCGGACGTCACTGGATTGAATATCGTATACGATCGTGCTCGGTTGGAGGCTGAACGACAAGAGGGGGGGAAGCCTTGATCCTGACAATTCTGCTGACAGCCCTGGCTGTGCTGGCGACAGCCTTCGTGTTGGTGCTGGGGCGCGTGGCCCTGAAGCGCGGGACCGGTCTACCCGGATCCGAGGCGGTCATCCTCGGCGCGGTGGTCAATTTCTTCGACACCCTCGGCATCGGCTCCTTCGCACCGACCACCGCCTGGCTCCGGTTCCGCAAGATGACGCCCGACAGCTTCATCCCCGCAACCCTGAACGTCGGCCACGCCCTGCCCACCATGGTGCAATCGGCGGTCTTCCTGGTGCTGCTGGGCGTGCACGTCGACCCCCTTCTGCTGGTGTCCTGCATCGTCGCAGCGGTGGCCGGGGCTGTGGCCGGAGCCCCGCTGATGGTCCGCGCGCCGGTGCGCGTGGTGCAGGGGATCGTCGGCGTCGCCCTGCTCATCGCCGCGGCACTCTACGCCATGAGCAATCTGGACCTGATGCCGATCGGCGGAACCGCCACGGCACTGGGGCCCCGCCTGATATGGATCGCCGTCGCCGCCCATTTCGTTATGGGGATGCTGATGGCTTTCGGGATCGGCCTCTACGCCCCGGCCCTGATCCTGCTCAGCCTGCTGGGCCTCGACCCGCGCCTGGCCTTCCCGATCATGGCCAGCGCCTGCGCCTTCCTGATGCCGACCACCGGCTTCCGCTACATCCATGCCGAACGGATCGACCTGCGGATCGTGATCGGTATCGCCCTCGGCGGCATTCCGGCGGTTCTGGTGGCCGCCTTGCTGGTCAAGGAAATGCCCATCGAGCCGCTGCGCTGGGCCGTGGTGGTCGTGGTCCTCTATGCCGCCGCCCTGTTGCTGCGGACTGCGCTGCGCCGGCACAGGCCGCAACGGCATCTGCAGTGAAAACCTGATCCGGTCGTTAGCCGTTCGCCGAGGAGAGTTGGAGCGCTTTCTCAGTGGCCAAGCATAGGGCCCGCGAGCTGAAACGCCGCCAGGATCAGGATCAGAAGGCCGATGGCCTGAGCGAACGGCCGGACGGGCAGGATCCTGGCGACACGTGCCGCCAGGGGTGCCGCCAGCACGCCGCCACAGATCAGGCCGGCGACGGAGGTTCCGTAGCGCTGCAGATCCTCCATCTCGCCCCAGTGGCCGGTCAGCAGCGCCGTCAGGAAGGTGGTTGAAACGGCGATCGCGACGACAGCCTCAGCGGCGTTCGCAGTGCCCACGGCCTGACGGGGCGGCTCGCCCACTCCGACCAGGGTGGTGGTGACCGTGGGGCCCCAGCCCCCTCCTCCGAGCGCGTCCAGGAAGCCGCCGAGCACGCCGAGCGGGGCCGCGCCCGGAGGCCGCACCAGGCGGAGGCGGATCTCCCTTGAGGCCCGGAACAGGATCACCAGGCCCATCAAGGCCAGCCATCCGAGCACGAAGGGTTTGATGAACTTGCCGTCAATGGAGGTCAGCAGAATGCCGCCCGCTACGCCGCCGATCACGCCCCCGATGGCGAGCGGCCAGAACAGCACCCAACGCACGTTGCCGTGGAGGAAGTGCGAGACGCCCGAGGCCGTGCCCGTGAACACCTTGGCCGCATGAACACTGGCCGAAGCGGCGGCCGGCGGCGTGCCCAGGCTCAGCAACAGCGTCGATGAAATGACGCCGAACGCCATGCCGAGGGCACCGTCCACGAGTTGGGCCGCAAACCCGACCAGCGCGAAGAGGAGAAAGTCCTGCATCAATGGGTTCCCGAGGCCGGTTTGAGCCAGGGCGGCGTCGGCAGGCCTCGCGCAGACAGAAACTCGGGATTGAACAGTCGTGAGGCGTAGCGGGCACCCGGGTCGCAGAGGACCGTCACGATGGTCTTGCCGGGGCCGAGCTCCCGGGCGAGCCGAGCGGCGGCGACCAGGTTCACGCCGCTGGAGCCGCCGAGCGAAAGACCCTCATCGGCCACTAGATCGAACAGGAGCGGCAGGAAGTCTGCGTCCTCCACCCGGTAGGCGTGGTCCGGGGTGAAGCCTTCGATATTTCCGGTGATGCGACCAACGCCGATGCCCTCGGTGATCGAGGTCCCTTCGGACGTCATTTCGCCCTTGGTAAACCAGTTGAACAGCGACGCACCGGCCGGATCGGCGAGTGCGGTCCGGATCGCCGGGTTGCGTTCCTTGAGGAAGCCGCCGACGCCGGACAGCGTGCCGCCAGAGCCGACGACGCTGACGAAGGCATCGACCTTTCCGCCGGTCTGCTCCCAGATCTCCGGCCCCGTGCCCTCATAGTGAGCCGCCCGGTTCGACAGGTTGTCGAACTGATTGGACCAGAAGGCTCCGGCAGGCAGGGAGGCGTTGAGTTCCTTCGCAAGCCTGGCCGAATGGTGCACGAAATGGCTCGGGCTCGAAAAGGGCGCGGCATCGACCTCGACGAGCCGGGCGCCGACGGCCCGCAGCACCTGCTTCTTCTCCTCGGACTGGGTTCGCGGCATGACGATGACCGCCGGATGGCCGAGCGCCGCACCGACCAGGCTCAGGCCAATGCCGGTGTTGCCCGCCGTGCCCTCCACGATGGTCCCGCCCGGTCGCAACTCGCCAGACGCTCGTGCGCGCTGGATGATGGAGAGCGCGGCCCGGTCCTTGATGGACTGGCCGGGATTCAGGAACTCGGCCTTGCCGAGGATCTCGCAGCCCGTCTCTTCGGACAGCCGGTTGAGGCGCATGAGCGGTGTTCGACCGATCAGGTCGAGAACTGAACGTTGAGACGTCACGGGAGTACTCTTGAATTCGGGTTGTCGGCCGGATCAGCCGGCGAACTTTGCCTGACGCACGAGATGAATGCCGCACTCAGTTTTTGCGGCGCCGGACCAGCGACCGTCGCGGGCCGCGTCGGTCGCTTCTATCGGTCGGGTACAGGGCCAACAGCCTATGGACGGGTAGCCGTTGAGGCTGAGGGGATGGCGGGGCAGCGCCTCGGCCACGAACCGTTCCTCGATCTGCCCGGAAGACCAGCTCACCAGAGGATTGGCGCGCACCCGGCCTTCAAACAACTCGAATGGCTTCATGTCAGCGCGATCAGCGGTCTGGTGACGCTTCCTGCCAGTGATTACGAGATCGATGTCGGCCAGGGCTCGATCAAGAGGGCGAACTTTTCGAACATCGCAGCAGGCGTCCGTGTCGACCTTCCAGAGCGCTTCGGCCGGATCGGACTCTTCCAGTTCGTCCTTGAACGGCGTCACGATGCGGATGTCGGTCAGGCCGAAGTGATGGGCCAGGAGGTCGCGATAGGACAAGGTCTGCATGAAATGCATGCCGGTATCGATGAAAACGATCGGCGTCGTCGGGTCGATCCGGGCGACCAGAGACAGGAGAACGGCGGACTCGGCTCCGAACGATGACAGGACGGCCGGGCGCAGGCCCTGATTGTCCTTGAGAGCGATCCACAGAATGTTATCCGCGCGGTCTTCGCGAACGCGCTTGTTGAAGTCGTCGGTTACCATGGCGCTCACGCGCCGAGGTGCGCGGAGCGGTTCAGACGGGGGGACCGACGCGGCAGGCGCGGCCGGCCGGCGACGTCGCCAGATCGGAAGCTCGCGTGTGGCCGCCGGCTGATAGACGGCGCTGAACACCCCGTCGATGCGACGCCAGGCCTCCACGTCGGCGTTCGCGCCGACGACCACGCCGTCAAAGCCGGTACGGCGAAGATGGCGCGCCTGGTCGGGGATAAGGCGTCCGTCAGCGATCAACTGGCCGCCGAAGCCGCGTTCGCGCAGCACCGATGCCAACGAAAACCCCCGCCCGTCCCGAAAGGCATCGAACTCAAGGATGATGACCTCGGCGGTGGCGGCGGCCGCCTCCACCTCGTCCAGCGAACTGCTTACCGGCAGCCGCAGGCCCTCCGGCGCTTCATCAAGCCACTGCATCGACGGTCTCATAGATCGCGTCGCGGAATGGCCCGACACCAGCACGACGCACGGCAGCGAGGAATCCCTCACCGTCCTCGCGAATCTCCAGATATCGCCTCAGCGCGCGCTCGACCGCAGGCGCCACTTCGTCGGCCGGCAGGCTTCGTCCGACGATCTCGCCGAGGGCCGCCGTCTCGTCCGGCGAACCGCCCAGGGTGATCTGGTAGTATTCCTCACCCTTTCGATCGACGCCGAGAACGCCGATGTGGCCCACGTGGTGATGCCCACAGGCGTTGATGCAGCCGCTCATGTTGACGCGGATCGCACCCAGCTCGTCCTGGAAGTCGAGGTCGGCAAGACGCTCGGACAGGGCCTGCGCGACCGGGATCGAGCGGGCGTTGGCGAGGCTGCAGTAGTCCAGCCCCGGGCAGGCGATGATGTCGGTGACCAGATCGGCGTTGGGCGTCGCCAGGCCAAGCTCGGACAGCCGCTGCCAGAGTTCGGGGACGTCGTCGAGTTTCACGTGCGGCAGGACCAGGTTCTGTTCATAGGCGGCCCGGACTTCGTCGAACGAGTACCGGGTCGCCAGATCGGCGACCGCATCCATCTGGTCGGCCGAAATGTCGCCGGGCACCCCGCCGCGGGGCTTGAGGGAAATGATCACCGCCGCGTAGCCGGACTGCCTGTGGCGTCGCACATTGTTGCGCGCGAACCGGCTGAACTGGCGGTTGGCCAGAACAAGACCGTCGAAAGCGTCGCTGGCCTTGGGAAGGAGCTCAAAAGCCGGAGGAGCAAAGTACGCCCGGATACGAGCCACCTCTTCCTCAGGGATGCGCAGGTCCTCCCGCTTCAGGGTGGCGAAGTGGCGATCGACTTCTTCACGGAAGGCGTCGATGCCGAGCGAGGCGACCAGGATCTTGATCCGGGCCTTATGGATGTTGTCGCGACGCCCCAGCAGGTTCCACGCCCGCAGGATGGCCGTCAGATAGGCCAGCAGATCCTCGGCAGGGACGGCCGGCGCGATCTCCTGGGCGATGTGAGGCAGGCGCCCCTGCCCGCCCCCGACGAAGACGCGGAAAGCGGTCCGTCCGGCATCTCCGCGCACGATCTGTAGTCCGATGTCGTGGGTCCGGATGGCCGCGCGGTCCTTGGCGGCGCCGATCACGGCGATCTTGAACTTGCGCGGCAGGAAGGAAAACTCGGGATGGATCGTCGACCATTGGCGCAGGATCTCGCACCAGGGGCGCGGATCCTCGATTTCGTCGTCGGCGCAGCCGGCGAAGACATCGGTCGTGACGTTGCGGATGCAGTTTCCCGAGGTCTGGATCGCGTGCATCTCGACCTCGGAAAGATCGGTGAGTAGCGCGGGAATATCGCTCAGGGCGGGCCAGTTGTACTGGATGTTCGTCCGGGTCGTGAAATGGCCGTAGCCCTTGTCGTAGGTCCGGGCGATGTGGGCCAGACAATGAAGCTGGCGGCCATCCATGGTGCCGTAGGGAACGGCGACGCGGAGCATGTAGGCGTGGAGCTGCAGATAGACGCCGTTCATCAGGCGCAGCGGCTTGAACTCGTCCTCGGTCAAGGCACCGGACACACGGCGGGCGACCTGGTCGCTGAATTCGGTGATCCGGTCACGGACAATGGCTGAGTCGAACTCGTCGTAGCGATACATCAGGCGTGATCCAGACTGTGACCAACGGTCGGCCCTTGGGCGCGAATGGTCTCCTTGAGCCGGTCCCGGCCGGACGGGCCGTGGACCTCAACCTCGACCAGATAGGGCCCGACAAACACTCCCGGCTCGAGAAGCGCGCGCTCAAGAGCGCGTTCAGACGTTTCCCCGGCGAACCGGGCGGCCTGACGAAGGCTCGAAACCGGACGCCCCGCGACGCCGAGGTAGATGACCCGCCCGTCCGACAGACGGTTTGCAGTCAGGACCTTCATGCCGCGATCTCATCGGACTGACGCCGACCGGAGGCCTCGGTCCAGGCCGCGACCTCGCCGACCACGAGGAGGGCCGGACTGGCGATGGCTTCCCGCCGGACCAGATCGGCCAGGTTTTCAAGCCGGCCGGTAAAGGTCCTCTGGTTGGGTCGGGATCCATTCTCGATCACGGCGACCGGCGTTTGCGGATCACGCCCGCCCGAGATCAGACGGTCCTGCACGTCCTGGGCTCCCGAGACGCCCATGTAGACCGCCAGGGTATGGTTGGGCGCCGACAGCGCTGACCAGTCCGCAGACGCGCCGCCCGAGCGGGTCTCGGCTGTGACGAAGGTCACCGCCTGGGCCTGCTCGCGGTAGGTCAGGGGAATACCGGCGGCGGCGGCGCATCCAAGCGCAGCGGTGATGCCCGGCACCACGATGACGTCGACACCCGCTGCCCGAACCGCTTCCAGCTCCTCGCCTCCTCGCCCGAAGACGAAGGGGTCGCCGCCCTTGAGCCGGACCACCCGATGACCCTTGCGCGCCTCGGCGATCAGGAGGGCGGCGATCTCGGCCTGCGGGACGGAGTGGTCCTTGCGATGCTTGCCGACATAGATCCGGTGCGCGTCGCGACGGCCGCGATCGAGGATGGCCGTCGGCACGAGGCGGTCATGCACGATAACGTCGGCGTCCTGAAGCGCGCGGAGCGCCTTCAGCGTCAGCAGCTCCGGATCTCCCGGCCCGGCGCCGACGAGGTGCACCACGCCCGGCGGCGTGGTCCCGGTGTTGAGCAGACGAAGCATATGCCGACGCGCTTCGGCTGTTCTGCCCTCGACTGCGAGAGCGCTGGCGGGTCCGCGGAAGGCCGTTTCCCAGAACCGGCGGCGCGCGGTGAAGTCAGGCAGGGTGGCAATGACGGTCTGGCGCAGATCCTGGGCCAGTTGTGCCAATCGATCGAGGCCGGCCGGCAGGGCGGCCTCGACGCGAGACCGGACCTCGCGGGCCAGGACTGGGGCAACACCCCCGGTGGCGATGCCGACGACCACGCCGTCGCGGTCGATCAACGCCGGGGTATGGAAGTCGCTAAGCGCGGGCTGGTCGACCACGTTCACCTGTGCACCGCTGGCCCTGCCCCAGGCCGCCACCTGATCGCGCAGGTCGCTATCGGCGACGGCGATGAAGACCAGTCGAACGCCGTTCAGGTCCGACTCGGTCGGCCAGCGCCCGATGGCCGTATCAACCGGCGCAGTCGGGCCGGCAAACCACCGGACGTCGGCGCCGGAGCCATCGAACAGCCGCGCCTTTGCAGCCGCGGCCGATCCTTCGCCCACGATGACGACGGTCGCACCGGGCAGGGGGATGGAAGCAAGGAAGACGCGCATCGGACCAGTCCTGGCGCTCCTATGGCCAGGCTTTCGAACCGACGCCTACGAGCGGGACCATTCGCCAACAAACGATATTGTCTTTGGGTGGCTGATAGGATTTCTATCAAGGATGACCCGCACCGTCCTCCCGCTGAACGCCCTTCGTGCGTTCGAGAGCGCCTCGCGCCATCTCAGCTTCTCGCGTGCGGCCGACGAACTGGCCGTCACCCCCGGCGCCGTCAGCCAGCAAATCCGCCAGCTGGAGGAGATCATTCGCGCTCCGCTGTTCAAGCGTGAGACCAAGGGCCTGCAGCTCACCGACCTGGGGCGTTCGGCCGCGCCGCTCGTCGCGGAGGGGCTTGACCGGTTGAAGGATGCCTCGACCCTGATGCGCGAACCGCCGCGCCGGCGCCAAGTCTCCATCAGCGTCACCCCTTCGTTCGCATCCAAGTGGCTGATGCCGCGGATGGACGATTTCCACCGGGTCCACCCGGACATCGAGGTCTGGGTCTCGGCCGACATGGAACCGGTCGCCTTCGATCACGGCGCGACGGATCTGGCGATCCGTTACGGAGCCGGTGACTACGCCGGCCATGTCTCGGACAGGCTGCTGATCGAGACCGTCCTGCCGGTCTGCGCTCCTGCGCTCATGCAGGGCGCGAACCCGATCCGGGTCCCGGCCGATCTCGGCGGACATGTTCTCTTGCACGATCTGTCCAACGACGGAGATGCCAGCCGTCCCGACTGGCCCATGTGGTTGATGGCCCGGGGAGTGAAGCACGGCGACCCGCGTCGCGGGTCCCGCTTCAACCAGTCCGCCCTTGTGATCGAGGCGGCCATCGCCGGGCGCGGCGTGGCCCTGGCCAAGCGGACCCTGGCTCAGGCGGACCTGGCAGCGGGACGGCTCATCGCACCCTTCCACGACGGCGGGGCGGTCGTCGACTTCGCCTATCACGTGGTGTATCCGAAGACGCGCCCCCTGTCGTCGAGCGCCCAGGCCTTCACCGGCTGGCTGAAGAAACAGGCGGCCTTCCACGACAGCGGGCTGGACCAGCTCTAGCCGGGACCGGCGTCGCAGCAGATTTTCTGATCCGGAGGATTAGAAGAAGTCGTTCGCGCCAGGTCGTGACCGTCTCCTAACAGGCAGGCCTGTTTTCCGGAGGCCCGCATGACCGACCTCGCCACTCTCGAACGACCGGCCGTTTCCGCGGCTTGGCACGACCAGCCGATCCTCTGGACGAAACGCTGGACCGACCGGCTCTTCAGTTTCGCGATCGAAAGGCCGGAAGGCTTCCGGTTCCGGTCAGGCGAGTTCGTCATGATCGGTCTTCCCGCAGAGCAGCCGGGTGGAAAGCCGACGCTGCGCGCCTATTCGATCGCCAGTCCGACGTGGTCCGACGAGCTGGAGTTCTTCTCGATCCAGGTCCCGGACGGCCCTCTCACCTCACGTCTGGGCCTCCTCAACCCTGGCGACCGGGTGCTGCTGGGCAGGAAGCCGACCGGCACTCTGGTGCTGGACGCCCTGACCGGTGGCACCCGTCTCTATCTGATCGCCAGCGGCACCGGGCTGTCACCCTGGCTCAGCGTGCTGCGGGACCCCGACACCTGGGAAAGGTTCGATGATGTGATCGTGACCCACACGGTGCGCGAAGCCCGGGACCTCGCCTACCGCCGGTTCCTCACACAGGAAATCTATGACGATCCGCTCGTCGGCGACCTGGCTCGTGGTCGCCTGCTCTACTATCCCACAGTCACGCGTGAACCGTTCATCCGGACCGGCCGGATCACGGACCGGATCGACAGCGGCACCTTCTTCGAGGACCTCGGCATCTCTGCCGGCTTCGACCCGTCGGTGGATCGCGCCATGCTCTGCGGCTCGACCGCCATGATCCGGGACGTCGCCGCCCGCTTCCAAAGCGCCGGCCTGAAGGAAGGCTCGAACGCGGCCCCGGCCCATTTCGTGCTCGAACGCGCCTTCGTCGGCTGACCGCAGAAAAACTATCCAGCCCATCCAGTTCATATCGTTCGACCCAAACGGTCGGCGCGGGCTTGAGTTGGGCGCACCTTCGAGAAGCCGATGACCTTGACCCCCTCGCTTGTCCGACTGACCGACACGCCGCCAGCCCCCTTGCAGGCGCGGGGACAACTGTCGCCGCACCTCCGCCGACTTGAAGCCGAGGCGATCGAGATCTTCCGGGAAGTCGCGGCGACTGCGCGAAATCCGGTCATGCTCTACTCGATCGGCAAGGACTCCGGCGTCCTGCTGCATCTGGCCGCGAAGGCCTTCTACCCGGCTCCGCCACCCTTCCCTCTCCTGCACATCGATACGACCTGGAAGTTCCGGGACATGATCATCCATCGCGACACGGTGGCTGAAACCTACGGCGTCCGGATCATCGTGCACATCAACGAGGACGGGGTGAAACGGGGCATCTCGCCCCTGGCGTCGGGCTCGTCGGTGCACACTCAGGTCATGAAGACCGACGCGCTCAAACAGGCGCTCGGCCTGCATGGCTTCGACGTCGCCTTCGGCGGTGCCCGGCGCGATGAAGAGAAGAGTCGCGCCAAGGAGCGCATCTTCTCCGTGCGCGGGCCGGGCCACACCTGGGACCCTCGCCGGCAGAAACCGGAGCTCTGGACGCTCTGGAATTCCAGCCTGATGCCGGGTGAATCCTTGCGGGTCTTCCCGCTGTCGAACTGGACCGAACTCGACATCTGGGAATACACGCGCCAGCAGGGCATCCCGGTCGTGCCGCTCTATTTCGCCGCCCCTCGTCCGGTTGTGGTTCGCGGAGGCTCGCTGATCGTTCGCGACGACGACCGGCTTGAACTGGCCGAAGGCGAAGTGCTTGAAACCCGGTCCGTCAGGTTCCGCTCGCTCGGCTGCTATCCACTTTCCGCTGCTGTGGAATCGGACGCCGAAGACATTGATGACGTGATCGCCGAGCTGAGGTCTACCCGCAGCTCGGAACGCCAGGGCCGACTGATCGACGCCGACGAGACGGCCTCAATGGAGCGCAAGAAGCGCGAGGGATATTTCTGATGGACGGCGAGCTTTTAACCCTTCGCCGCATCCAGCCCGATCGCCCTCTTCGCGATCATCTGCGGTTCCTGACCTGCGGCTCCGTCGATGACGGCAAGTCCACTCTGATCGGCCGGCTGCTTCATGACACGGGCCAGATCGCCGACGACCAGCTGGTGACGCTCAAACGCGACAGCACCCGCTTCGGGACCACGGGTGAGAATCTGGACTTCGCGCTCCTGCTGGACGGCCTGGAGGCTGAACGGGAACAGGGCATCACCATTGATGTCGCCCATCGCTATTTCTCGACCGCACGGCGCAACTTCATCGTCGCCGACACGCCGGGGCACGAACAGTACACCCGAAACATGGCCACCGGCGCGTCCGGCGCCGATGCGGCGGTCATCCTTGTCGACGCCACACGGGGCATCACCGCCCAGACCGAGCGACACAGCCGCATCGTCTCCCTGTTCGGGATCCGCCATGTGATCCTGGCTGTGAACAAGATCGACCTGGTCAATCACGATCCCGAGGTTTTCCGGCAGATCGAGGCCGCCTATGCCGCCTTCGCAGCGGGCCTCGCATTCCGCTCGGTCATCACCGTCCCGATCAGCGCCCGGGACGGCGAAAACATCGTTGAACCAAGCCTGGCCTTGAGCTGGTTCGCTGGACCCACACTGATGGAGGCGCTGGAGAGCCTCCCGGTGGAGGACGGACGGTCCGCGCGCCCCTTCCGCTTCATCGTCCAGTACGTCAACCGGCGTGACCAGAGCTTCCGCGGGTACGCCGGAACCGTAGCCTCGGGCCGGATTCGGGCAGGCGATCAGATCGTCATCAGCCCATCGGGAAGCACGGCGACCGTTTCGCGCATCGTGACCTGGGACGGCGATCTGACCTCGGCGGAGGCGGGTGACGCGGTTACACTCGTCCTCAAGGAAGATGTCGACATCACCCGGGGCGACGTCTTCGCCTTGCCATTCGCGCGGCCCGCGACCGTCGAGCGTTTTTCGGCCAGCCTTCTCTGGATGGACGATACGCCCTTCTCGCCCGACCGGGCGTTGCGCATCCGGATCGGATCCAGGACGGGGCCTGTGCGCGTCGCGCTCATCGACACAGAGGTGGGCGAAGCCGCGACCCTCGCGCCCAACGACATCGCCCGCGCGGCCGTCAGCCTGTCTTCACCGGTCGCGTTCGATTCTTTCGCGGACAACCCGGCTCTCGGCAGCTTCGTCCTGATCGACCGCGACACCGGCGCAGTTGTCGCCGCCGGCGTGGCTGAGAAGGCCCTGGATCAGTCGCGCAACATCTACCCGACAGCCAAGGTCGTTTCCCGGCGCGAGCGCTCGCAGTTGAACGGGCACGAGAGCGGCGCGATCTGGATGACCGGCCTTTCAGGATCAGGGAAGTCGACGATCGCCGCCGCACTGGAGCGGGAACTTCATGCCCGCGGGGTTCGTACAATCCTGCTCGACGGCGACAACCTGCGTCACGGCCTCAATCGAGATCTGGGCTTCTCGCCAAAGGACCGCGCCGAAAATATGCGCCGGGCCGCCGAAGTGGCCAGGTTGTTTGCAGATGGGGGCGTGATCAGCATCTGCGCCTTCATCTCGCCCAGCGAAGCCGCCCGTCAGGCGGCGAGGGAGCGGTTCCCGGCCGGGGCCTTCCTCGAAATCTTCGTGGACGCGCCGATCGACGCCTGCAGAGCGCGAGACCCGAAAGGACTCTACGCCCGGTCTGACGCCGGCCAGATCGTCGATCTTACAGGCGTGGGCTCGGCCTATGAATCGCCGCGCCATCCGGAATTGGTAGTCGATACGATGAGCCTGTCCCCCGAAGCGGCCGCTCAGCGCATTCTCGGATTGCTTGAGGAACGTCGTTGGATCGGTGCCATCTGACGACCGACGCGATGATCACCCCACCGCAGTTACACCGCGCGATGGGACACGACCGGTCGGTGCCTCTGAATTGGGCCTCAGCAGAGGCTGCGACTCCTGTCCTGACAACACCATCGGGAATGCGCTGCGCCGCCGGACCATGCAGTTGTGACGGCTCGTCGCAGAGAAGCGGTGAGGGGTGACGCGCCCGTCCGCGTATCGAGGGCAAGACCTGCTTTCGATCGAGGCCCATGTCCACTTTGATAATTCGTCTGGCCGACAGGACGCCGCCGCGTTGCCGTGCAGCCCTGCGTTCGATCCTGGCATTTGGTCTCATGGCGACCCTCGCCGCCTGCGCCACCGTTGATCCGACCGAGGACACGGCAGAGATCAACCAGCTGCTGATCGATCGCGGTGCGCCCGCCCTGGGTTGGGAGACCAACGGTGTAGCCGGGGACGAGGCGACGGTTCAGGCCTGGCTGGCTGAGCCCATGACCGTGGACCGGGCCGTGCAGATGGCGATGGTGCGCAGCCCCCGGCTTCAGGAGCAGTACGGCGAACTGGGGCTGGCCCGCGCCGACATTCTGGAAGCGGTGCAGGTCGCCAATCCGCGTCTCAGCGCCTCGCGGCTGGCGCTCGAAGATGGGCCCGGATCGCAACTTTCCTACGGCCTGGCCATGCCCCTCGTCGATCTGCTGGTGCTGCCGTCGCGGGTTCGGCTGGCGCGCGCGGAGCATGAGCGGGCGCGCTATCAGATCGCCTCTGCGGTCATGGAGGTCAGCCTCGAGGTCGAGGCCGCGTGGTATGCCCATGTCGCCGCCCGGCAGGTCGCCGGGATGCGTGCGGCCGTCGCCGAAGGGCTGGATGCTTCGGCCGATCTGGCGCAGCGCTATTTCAACGCGGGCAACATCTCAGAACTTCAGTTGAGCCGCGAACAGGCCGCCGCCAGCGAGGCGCGGATCGACGCCGCACGAGCGGCGGTGGACGCCCGCATGGCGAGGCTGGACCTGACCACATTGATCGGCCTGACCGGCCCCGAGGCCGACTGGCAGGCCACGACGACGCTGCCCCTGCCGGTCGCGGCCGAGGACGATCCCGCGGACCTCCGGCGCATGGCGGCCGAGAGCAGCCTGACCCTTCTGGCCGCGCGCCGTGAGGCCGAGATCAGCGCCAGTGCCGCCGGCGTTACCCGCGCCTTCCGCCTGCTGGGCGACACCGGCATCGGCTATGAACGCGAGGAGGAGATCGACGGCGCGCGGAACAACGGACCGACGCTCGATCTGGAACTGCCGATCTTCAACCAGGGCCAGGCGCGGGTGGCGCGGGCGCAGGCCCAGCTTCAAATCGCACGCGCGCGTCTGGCGCGGATCGAGTTGAGTTCCGCCAATGCAGTCGAGGCGGGCGCGGAACGGGTGCGGGTCATGAGCGACATCGTTCGCATCCACCGCGAGGCCCTGGTGCCCCAGCGAGAGACCGTTGTGGCGCGCAGCCAGGAGGAACAGAACTATATGCTCATCGGTGTCTTCGACCTGATCCGGGCCAAGACCGAGGAATATGACGCCTGGCAGAGCTATCTGGAGGCCGTACGTGACTACTGGCTGGCGCGGGTCGATCTGATGCGGGTGGTGGGCGCGCGTCTGCCGAGCGAGCGCCAGGCCAGCGAGCCGACCCCGAGCGTGTCGGACATCCTGACGCCGCCAACGGGCGGCGCGATGGAAGGCATGGACCATTCCCGGCATGGTGCCGAACCCGTTGCTGCGCCTCCGCCCGCCTCGGCTCCCGATCACAGCAATCACGGAGGCCGCTCGTGAGCGTGAGCCGCAGAGACATCATGCTGGCAACGGGCACTGTGGCCCTGGCCTCGGCCGCCGGACCGGTCAGCCGCGCCGTGGCCCAGGATCATTCCGGCCATGCCATACCGATGCCGGTGCCGGCGGCTGCGTCCCCGGCTTCCGCACGCGTCACCGCTGGCCCGGTGGAGACCAGCCCGCGCGACGGTCGCTACACCCCGGTGCGGACGCTGAACGGCTGGACCCTGCCCTGGCGCATGAACGGCGGCGTCAAGGAGTTCCACCTGATTGCCGAAGAGATCCAGCATGAGTTCGGCCCGGGTTCGGTCGCGACCTGCTGGGGCTACAACGGGTCTACACCCGGCCCGACGATCGAGGCGGTCGAAGGTGACCGGGTTCGCATCTTCGTCACCAATGGCTTGAGGGAACACACCACGGTCCACTGGCACGGCCTGATTCTGCCCTCGGGCATGGACGGGGTCGGCGGCCTCAGCCAGCCGCACATCCAGCCGGGCGAGACCTATGGGTATGAGTTCACACTGCGCCAGCACGGCACCCATATGTATCATCCGCATGCGGATGAGATGACGCAGATGGCCTATGGACTGATGGGGCTTTTCATTATCCATCCGCGCCAGCGTGACGCCATCGACCGCGACTTCGCCTTCCTGCTGCATAATTGGGCTCTGCATCCGGGGACATGGCGGCCCGATCCGGCGGTGATGACCGAGTTCGACCTGTGGACCTTCAATTCAAAGGTCTTTCCAGCGATCGAGCCGCTGGTGGCCCGCACGGGCGACCGGGTCCGTATCCGCGTCGGAAACCTGTCGATGTGGAACCACCCGGTCCACCTGCATGGCGTCCAGTTCGACGTCACCGGCTCTGACGGCGGGCGGGTGCCCCGGGCCCAGTGGCGCAAGGAAGTTACCGAGACCGTCAGCGTCGGCCAGATGCGCGACATCGAGTTCGACGCCGTGCCCGGCGACTGGGCTCTGCACTGCCACATGGCTCACCACACCATGAACGCCATGGGCCACGACATCCCCAATCCGACGGGCGTCGATCAGACTGGCGTCGAGGCCCGGGTCCGCAGGATGCTGCCTGGCTATATGGCGATGGGTCGCGACGGGATGGCCGAGCATCAGGAACATACCGACGGGGGTCACCAGGGCCCTGCCAACACCCTGCCGATGATGATGGGGCGCGGGCCGTTCGGGAACATCGAAATGGGCGGAATGTTCACCCTGGTGAAGGTCCGCGACGATATCCGCGCGGGCGATTACGGCGATCCGGGCTGGTACGAAAACCCGCCCGGTACCGTTGCCAGCCGTGTCAGCACCGACCGCAATTTCGGCGCGCCGCCCAGACGTCCGGCCTGAGCGCGCATCCGCAGTTTCATCCCAGGGAAAAGACCATGACCAAGACCCTCATCTTCGCCACCGCCGGCCTGTTCGCCGTCCTCGCGGCTGGCACCGCCAGCGCCCAGACCACTCCGGCGGCCGACCCGCACGCCGGACACACCATGCCTTCGACGCCACCGCAGATTGCGCCTCAGACGACCGCGCCCGCCGATCCTCATGCGGGCCACACCATGCCTGCGAGCTCGCACGCCGGACACGACATGTCTGCTATGTCGAGCATGAGCGTCCCGGCACCGACGGGCACCGCCCTCAGGGCCTCCTCGCCTGCCGCCGGAGCCATGCTGAACGCTTCGCCGACCGGGATTTCGATGACCCTGCCGCATGCGATGACGGTGGACTCGGTCGTCCTGACCAATGCTGCGGGCCAGCGTATCCCGCTGTCGGCCACCCTGTCGGACGCCGAGCTCGACTCCCTGACGGTGCCGGTGCCGGCGCTGGCCGCAGGCACCTATACGGTCGCCTGGATCGCCTCAAAGGGCGCAAGCCACACCATGACCGGCACCTTCGCCTTCATGGTCCACTGAGCGTAGCGTTCACCCTCAATTCAACGGAGACGACCATGACCCGAATCCAGAAGATCCTCGGCGTCGCCGGTGCCCTGACCTTGTTCAGCGCTGGTGCCGCCTTCGCCGCCGAAGCCTGCTGCTGCGAAAGGATGAAGTCCGACGGCGCGATGGATCACACCATGCCGATGCCCACACCTGCACCTGCACCTGCACCGGAGCCGACTCCGCAACCGGCCCCGGCACCTGCCGCTGACTGACAGAACTCAACCCTGCCGAACCGCTCTTCGCGGACCTCGACTGAATGACCGACCGATCTGGAGATTCCATGCCTCGTCCTCTCGTCGTTGCCGCACTCGCTGCCGCGCTTCTTTCGTCCACGGCAGGCGGGGCGGGAGCCCAGGTCGGCCCGGGGTCGGTCGGTGCCGTTGCATCCGAAGCGTCAGAAGCCGCTGCGGTCGTCGATGCCTTCCATGCGGCGTTGAAAGCCAACGAGACAGACAAGGCTCTCGGCTTGCTGGCCGAGGATGTGATGGTCCTCGAGGAGGGCGGCGCGGAACGGTCGCGCGACGAATATGCTGCCCACCATCTTGAGGCAGACGCATCCTTCGCTGCCGTAACGGAGGCGACGATCACCCGCCGCGCGGGCTGGGCCGACGGCGCTGTCGCCTGGGTGACGAGCGAAGGCCGGACGACCGGCCTGGCCGGGGATCGAACCATCGACCGGCTGACGGTCGAGACCATGGTGCTGAAACGCGGACCCGACGGCTGGCGCATCCAGCATATCCACTGGTCCTCGCGCGCCTCCCCCGCCGCGTAAGGCATCACGCCCTATCGAAGAACGCTCCCATCTGCGTGCCCAGCGCCTTGCGCGCGCGATAGAGACGGGTTTCGACCGCCTTGGGCGAGACGCCCATGACGGCGGCGGCCTCGGCAGTGCTCAAGCCGTCCAGCGCGGTCAGGATCAGTGGCGTCTTCAGCGCGTCCGGCAGGGTCGACAGCGCGCAGTCGAGCGCCTGAAGCGCCTGTGTGTCCAGGGTCTGGGTTTCGGCGGACGGAGCGTCGCTGGCGATCTCGATCAAGGCGGCTTCTGTGCCCGGCCTCGTCCCGAAGATCAGCCGCCGAACGGTGGCCCGCCGTCCATGATCGCGGCATTTGTTCAGGGCAATGGCGCGCAGCCAGGTCGTGAAGGCGCGGTTCGGGTCGTACCGGCCCAGCGCCGACCAGGCGGAAACGAAGGTCTGTTGCGTCAGGTCATAGGCGTCGTCGGCGTCGCCGACATAGCGACGGCAGAAGCGATAGATACCGTCCTTGTGCCGCCGCATCAGGGTGGAGAAGGCACGCGTGTCGCCGGTCGCCGCCTCGACAGCCAGCCGGGCATCGTCATCGGCCCCCGCCTGGTCGCTCCGGGACGTCACTGCTCCTGTTCGGTCAGGGACGCCGTCACCGTCCGGTCGAACCGGACCTGCTGCTCGGGCGTCAGCACATCGCGCATCTCGAACACATGCAGGATGGTCTGTTCCTGGAGTTCGCCCATCGCACCGTGGAACCGGTTGATCGCGGCCTGGGCTTCCGGTCCATAGGACTTGTCGGCCTCGATGGCGCCGGCCAGTTGGCGGTTGGCAGCCTGCATCTCCTGCTCCAGCGCCACGCGACGGGTGGCGAACCGGGCCTCGGCGGCGTCGATCCGGGTGAGTTGGTCAGGCGTCAGGCCAAGGTCGTCGTGGACCAGCTGGTGCAGCGACGACGTCTGTTCGCGGTGGGACAGCCAGTGCACCGCGCACGCCGCACCGATCGCCCCTGCGATGACCGCCAGCACGATGCTGAGGATCAGGTACCGCCTTGAAGCATTCACGCGTTATCCGCCAGCAGGGTCGAGGGAGCGAGGGGCGAATGGGCCGAGAAGACCGACATCTCGCTCGGCCGGTCGAAGGACGTCATGGCGAAGGTGCCCGTTACGGCCCCTGCGACCAGCGCGGCCGAGACGGCGGCCCACTGGATCGGCCGCAGGCGCATTGCGGACAAAGCGGGTCGAGCGTCGATCACGCGCCAGGCGTCGCGGTCAAGGCCGGTCAGGTCGCGGTCGGTCGGCGTGCCGGCCAGTGCCGTCAGAAGTCGATCCAGAGGTGTCATTGTGTCGGTCCGTGCGTACTTGCCCCGGATACTATACGCGACATCAGCGTCAGACCCTCAACCGCCCGACATGGGCGCGATCCGCCCCATGGCGGCGACGGCCAGAAGGACGAGAACGCCCAGCGCGGTCTCGACGCCGACGCTGGTCTTCAGGCCGGACAGGGCCGAAACCGACCCGACCTTTTCTCGTTCCAGGCGCGGCACCAGGACGAACCGATTGACGGCGGCGAGGCCGAGCATCGCGCCGAACAGGGCGATCTTGGCGATCAGGATTTGACCATACGGATGGCTCGCCATCTGCCCGATCCGATCCACGCCGACGAGGACTGCGCTGTTGATCAGGCCTGTGACGATGATCACAAGCACCGCCAGAGTCCCGAGAGCCGAGAAGGCCTTCAGGTCGTCCCTGACCAAGGCCGCGTTCGGGGGGCCTGAAGCGCTAGCGAGTGCCCCGGTCAGGGCCACCAGCGCCCCGATCCAGATCGCGGCGGCCAGAAGGTGAAGAACATCGGAGATCAGATGGGCGAGCGCCCAGAACCCCTCGGTCGCCGCGCCATGGCCGGACCAGGCGAAACCGGCGACGATCACGCCGCCGATGAGGGTGAGCACCGGCTGCTTCGTGGTCCGGTCGGGCATGATGAGCAGGACGAGCAGGAAGACGGTCGTCAGCACCAGCCGGGCCCCGAGCGCCTTGCCGACCTGGAGACCGGTCAGCACCGACCAAAGGGCCTCGACGTCCAGCGCGTCCGCCAGGGTGCCGTACATGTTCACGGTCAGGGCCAGGGTCGCCGCCGACGCCCCGATCAGAAGACCCAGCGCACTGGCGATCAGGGTCAGCCGAAAGGGGACGCCAGTTCTTCCCGCCGCTTTCCAGGCCCTGCGGCGATAGACGGCGAAGGCCGGCAGGCCGAACAGGACGAGGCCGAACCCGAACTGCGCCAGGCGGATCAAGACCTCCACCCAGGCGAGCGTCATGATCAGCGGACCGTGAAGCCGTAGTCGCCCTGCATCCGGTGGCCGTCGGCCGACACGATCTGCCACTCGACGCGGTAGGTGCCGGGAGGGAGCGGTCGTGCCAGCGTCGCCGTCAGGGTGCGGTTGTCCGATCCGACTGCGCTCTCTCCGGCGACCGTTTGCCCCGAGGCGGAAACGACCTGCACGGTCGAGAAGCGGGTCTCGACATGCGCACTGAACTCAAGCTGGACGCGTTGAATCGGTGCGACCGTCGTGTCCCTGGCCGGGTTGGCACGCACGAGGGCGGCGTGGGCGAAAGCGGGGGTCGCGGCGACGACGACAGTCGCGGCGCTGATGAGGCCCAGGGCTGCGCGGGTGAAATCGACCATCAAACTCTCCTCGTGCAGCGACGTCCGCCGTTCATAGGGAGATACGTTCCAAACGCCACTGTCCCTCAAGGATCTCTCCGTCGCGCCCACGACTGGAGACCCGTCAGCATGACCAGGATTTGGCCGGGACCGTCGGATGTCCGCAGCGGGTTGGTAGAGGTCCTGAACAGCCGGAACGAGCCAGGTGCGGACATCCGCTCCGGTCTTTCGGGGGATGTCCGCGTCTCGCTGAGAGCGACGGTTGGTGATGTCCGCTTTCGGTGGGTTGAACGAAACATCCAGCCCTTGGTGAGGGCGTAGCGATCGGGCTCATAGCCGCAGACCAAACCTCGGCCCGAGCCAGATCATCCCGAGCACCGAGATCAACGGCAGCGAGGCGATGAGCGGACCAAATCCGGGGTGGCGTCTGGACACGGTCGAGATCGCCGCGATGATGACGCCCGAGATCGCTGCCTTGAGGATGAAATAGATCATTTAGACCACCCGCTCGACCTCAGACTATGCGCCCTCGGTGCGCAGCGTGATCGTCACCGGCTCGCCGGTGCGGTTGCGCCAGAACCAGCCGTGGCGGCCCGTGAAGGCGGCGGTCAACAGGCCGTTGACGAACAGGATCAGCAGCCCGGGCAAAAGGACGCCGAAGGGCGTCCTCAGCCAGGCCGCCCATCGATGGTTCGGGGTGGTCGTGCCCTACTCCGGTAGAAGCGAAGACGGTTCATCCAGGCGGGCCGGGTGCCTGCCGGTCGAGGCGGGCGTCCGTGCACGAGGCTGTAGAGGGCGGGCAGAACGAGCAGGGTCAGGATCGTCGAGGAGATGATCCCGCCGATCACGACGGTCGCGAGGGGGCGTTGAACCTCGGCCCCGGCACCTACGTTCAACGCCATCGGCACGAAGCCCAGGCTGGCGACCAGGGCGGTCATCAGCACCGGCCGCAACCGGGTCAGGGCACCCTCGCGGATCGCCTCGCCGAGCGGCTTGCCCTCGGCAATCAGGGTCCGGATGAAGCTCACCATAACCACGCCGTTCAACACGGCGACGCCGGACAGGGCGATGAAACCGACCGCCGCCGAGATCGACAGGGGTAGACCCCGCATTGCCAGCGCCGCCACACCCCCGGTCAGCGCCAGAGGCACACCGGAGAAGACGATCGCCGAGTCCTTGACCGACCGGAACAGGGCAAACAACAGGCCGAAGATCAGCAGCAGTACTACCGGCACCACCAGCTGCAGCCGCTTCGCCGCCGAAATCAGTTGCTCGAAGGTCCCCCCGTAGGTGATCCAGTAGCCGGCGGGGACCTCGACCTCGGCTCCGACCTTCTGCTGCACCTCGGCGATGAAGGAGCCCAGATCGCGACCCCGCACATTGGCCGTGACGACCACGCGCCGCTTGCCGTCCTCGCGGCTGATCTGGTTCGGCCCCTTCTCCACGGCGATGGTCGCGATCTCTTCCAGCGGCACGAAGGCTGTCCCGCCCGAGCCCGGCACGGGGATGCGGAGGCGACCTATGCTCTCGGTATCCTCCCGCAGGGTTTCGGGCAGGCGGACTACCACGTCGAAGCGTCGGTCCCCTTCGAACACCTGGCCGGCGACGACGCCGCCGATCGAGGCCGACACCACCTGCTGGACGTCGTCCATGCTGATGCCGAGTCGTGAAAGCGCGGCCCGGTCGGGTCTGATCTGGAGCACCGGCAGGCCGGTGACCTGCTCAACCGAACTGTCCTCGGCCCCCTCGATGCCGCCGATCACGCCCTCGACAGCGTTGCCGACCTCCAGCAACTGATCGAGGTCGTCACCGAAGACCTTGATGGCGACGTCGGCCCGAACGCCTGACAGCAGTTCGTTGAACCGCATCTGGATCGGTTGGGTGAACTCGTAGTTATTTCCCGGGATCTCGGCGACGGCCGCCTGGAGTTCGGCCAGCAATTCGGCTCGCGGTTTGCGGGGGTTGGGCCAGTCCTTGCGGTCCTTCAGCATGATGAAGGTGTCGGCGACGGATGGCGGCATAGGGTCGGTAGCGATCTCCGCCGTGCCGATCTTGGCCACAACCCGCTCGACCTCCGGGAACCGGGCGATGCGTCGCTCCAGCGCCGTCTGCATCTGAACGGCCTGGCTGAGCGAAGTGCCGGGAATGCGCAGGGCGTGCATCGCGATGTCGCCTTCGTCGAGGTTCGGGATGAACTCCGACCCCATCCGGCTCGCGCCCAGCGCAGCGATGGCGACCAGGGCCAGGGCGACCGCGACGAAGGCGACCCGCAGCCGCAGAGCCATGTCCAGCGCCGGTTGGTAGAACCGACGCGCGCCCCGCATGACGAAGCTGTCCTTCTCCTCGACCTTGCCGGTGACGAACATGGCGACCGCAGCGGGCACGAAGACCAGCGAGAGCACGAGGGCGCAGGTCAGGGCGATGACGACGGTGATCGCCATCGGGTGGAACATCTTTCCCTCCACCCCGGTCAGGGCGAAGATCGGGACATAGACCAGGGTGATGATCAGCACGCCGAACAGCGATGGCCGGATCACCTCGCTGGAGGCCGAAGCCGCAAGGGCGAAGCGTTCGTCGCGGTTCAGCAAACGACCCTGTTTCTTCTGCGCCTCGCCGAAGCGACGCAGACAGTTCTCGACGATGATGACGGCGCCATCGACGATCAGGCCGAAGTCGAGCGCTCCAAGGCTCATCAGATTGCCGGAGACCCCCGTGCGCACCATGCCGGTGATGGTCATCAGCATAGTGATCGGGATAACGGCCGCCGTGATCAGGGCGGCGCGGATGTTCCCCAGCAGCAGGAACAACACCACGATGACCAGCAGCGCGCCTTCGAGCAGGTTCTTCTCGACCGTGTGGATCGCCCGATCAACGAGGTCGGTCCGGTCATAGACGGGAACGGCCCGGACCCCGGCAGGCAGCGCTTTCGCGGCCTCGTCGAGTCGGGCGGCGACAGCCTGGGCGACAGTGCGGCTGTTCTCGCCGACCAGCATGAACACAGTGCCGAGCACGACCTCGCGGCCGTCTTCGGTAGCGGCGCCGGTCCGCAGTTCCTCTCCCATGACCAGATCGGCCACGTCGGCGACCCGGACGGGCACGCCGTTGCGGTTAGAGACGATGACCGCCCCGAGGTCTTCAAGGCTTTCAGCCTGGCCCGGGACGCGGACCAGGTACTGTTCGCCATAGCGTTCGACATAGCCGGCACCGACGTTGGCGTTGTTGCGGTTCAAAGCCTCCACCACCTCGGCCATGGTGACGCCGTAGGCGACCAGCCGGTCCGGCCAGGGGGTGACGTGATACTGGCGCTCGAACCCGCCGATGGTGTTGACGTCGGTCACGCCGGGTGTGTTGCGCAATTGCGGACGGATGACCCAGTCCTGAAGCGTGCGCAGGTCTTCGGGCGTGTACAGTTCGCCGTCCGGTCGCCGGGCACCGCGTTCGGCCTCGATCGTGTACATATAGATTTCGCCGAGACCGGTGGCGATGGGACCGAGTTCGGGGGTCAGGCCATCGGGAAGCTGACCCCTCGCGGCCTGAAGCCGTTCATTGACCAGTTGGCGGGCGAAATAGATGTCGGTGCCGTCCTCGAAGACGACGGTCACCTGGCTCAGTCCGTAGCGTGAGACCGAGCGGGTGTATTGCAGCCCCGGCACGCCTGCGATGGCGGTCTCGACCGGGAAGGTGATCCGCTGTTCGGATTCCAGCGGCGAGAAGCCAGGCGCTTCCGTATTGATCTGGACCTGGACGTTGGTGATGTCGGGTGTGGCGTCGATCGGCAGGCGCTGGAAACTCCAGACGCCGACCGCGCAGGCCAGGACCACGAGCGCCATAACGATCCAGCGGAACCGGATCGACAGCGCGATGATGCGTTCAAGCATGTTGATCAGCGCCCCTAGTGGTCATGGCTCGCGCCGGACTTCTCGACGTCCGCGCGGATCAGGAAGGCGCCGTCCACCACATATTCGGTGCCGGGTTCGATGCCGCCGAGGACCTCGGTCCACTCGGGCGTGCGGCGGCCCAGTTCCAGCATCCTGACCTCATAGGTCGTGCCGAAGCGGGCGTAGACCACGGTGAAGTCGCGGAATGGCTGAAGCGCCCGGGTGCGCACGGCGAGGGGTGCCGGTGCCGAGGCGACCTGAACCTCTCCCGATACGCCGAGACCGGGCCGCCAGATGCCGCCCTGATACGGCAGGTCCACATGGGCGACCAGGACCTGACTGGTCAGATCAGCCGAGGGAAGCACTGCCTCGATCCGACCGTTGAAGGTGTAGTCACCGGCCAGACTCTTGACGATGATCGGCTGGCCCGCGCGGACCCGCTCGGCATCCCGGGGATAGAGCAGGAACTCGGCGTGCAGGCGCGTGGGATCGCCGATCATCAGCATCGGCTCGCCGCCGCCGGTGATCGACCCGACGTTGACGTTCTTGGCCACGATCATGCCGGAGATGGGAGCGGTGATCGCATAGGTCTGAAGGCTCTCGCTGGACTCGACGCGGGCGATGACCTGACCGCGCGAGACCCGGGTCCCGAGTTCGACGTTCAGGGCCATGACCCGGCCCGGATAGCGGGCGTGGACCTCCGCCTGGCCCTCGGGCGTGATCTCGACGCGTCCGGTCAGCGCCAGACTCTCGCCCAGGGTCGCGGGACCGACCCGTTCGACCGTAACGCCCCCCGCCTGGGCAGCGTCGGCGGCGATGACGGTGCGCCCTTCGTAGGAGGCGTAGGCCCAGCGATGCTGTTCTCCGGCGTGGGCCGCTGTGACCATGACGTCAAAGGAGTGGGGCTCGAAGACGATGCCGGGTGAGGTCAGATAGTCGTTCCCGGCTGTGAAGGTGAAGCGGTCCGTCTTCGGACCCGTCCGCACCAGGGTGATCGCCGCCTGGACCTGTCGCGGATCGACCGGCTGGTCGTCGATATAGGGATACAGCCGGAACAGCGGGGCCGGTCCGTCCTCGTAAAGGGTGATTTCCAGCGCAAAGTCTCCGTCGCGCAGCATCCGCCCGCGATGCGGGCCGCGCTCGTATTCGCCGGCGGCGACCTCGGTCCCGGCTTTCTCGGCGGAGCCCTGCCCGCAGGCCGAAAGGCTCGCCGTCAGGGTGAGGCACAGGGCCGCGAACAGGCCGCGCGATGCAAGGAAGCGGATCATGGGCGAGTCTCCGGGCCGAGCAGGTCGGCGTGCGCACCGGTCAGCCGGTCAAGGCGGGCGCGATCGATGTGGAACTGTTTAAGCACGGCAACCCGACGGGCCCTGGTGGCGAGAAGCGCGGTCTGGGCGGCGATGACGTCGTTGTAGGTAAAACCGCCGCGCGCGAAGCCTTCGCGAACGAGCACAACAGCGCGCTCGGCCTGGGGCAGCGGCTCGTCGGCTATGCGCCGGGCTTCCAGCGCGCGGGATGCAAGGAGGACCTGAAGGCGGGCGATCTCCCGCTCGCGTTCCTGTCGGAGCGCCTCCATGTCGGCCTCGGCTGCAACGCCCTCGAACCTCGCACGGTCGATGGCGGCCTCATTCCGATCGTAGCGGCCCAGCGGGATTGACCCGCCGACGACAAGGCCGAGGTCCTGCCCGTCCCAGAAATGACGGACACCGACGCTGACGGTGGCGTCGGGCGTCGCCCGAGCCTGTTCGAGGCTGACCCTCGCCCGGGCGAGGTCGCGCTGCGCGCCCAGAACCGCGAGATCGATCACGGCGGCCGGGCCTGCGATACTGCGGGAGGTGCTGGTGTCCTCGAAATCGGCCGGATCGAGGGAGAAGTCCGGGGTGCCGATCCAGAAACGGCCCAAGGTCGCGCGGGCGAGGCGGGCCTGTATCCCGGCCTGATCGAAGTCGATCTGGGCCTGGGCCAGTTCAGCCTCGGCGCGGGCGCCGGCGAAGAGGGGGTCGCGCGCCATGTCGACCCGACGCTGCACTTCCGTCTGGAAGCGTTCGGCCAGGGCGAGACGTTCGCGGGCGATCTCCAGATCGGCTTGGGCGCCCAGGGCCTCCGCCCAGGCGCGCTGCACCTGCTCAAGCCGATCCAGCCGTCTGATCGCGGCTTCCGCCTGGACCAGGGCGATTTCGCCCCGGGCCAGAGCCACACGCGCCGGCTGATCACCGCCACGCTCAAACCGCTGCTCATAGGACAGGGTCGCCTCGGTGCGGTCGATGACGTTGCCGCTCCCCAGTGTGGGCAGGTTCTCCACCATCAGACCCAGCGTCGGATTGGGCCGCACATCGGCCTGACGCACAGCGGCGTCACCGGCTCTCGCGCGCGCCTCAGCGCCCGGAAGCCCGGGGTCTATTTCGGCGGCGCGGGCAAGCGCCCGCTCAAGGGACAGGGCGGGGGCATTGGCAGCGGGGCTGGATGGCTCCTGCGCCACGGCCGCGGTTGACGGCCAGGCCGCCAGTGAGAGCGCCAGTGCCGAAACGGCCGCCAGACGCGCCCACGATCCGGCAGAGCCGGCAATCGGGGTCTTCAAAGGTATCTCCGGGAAACGGGTTGCACGCAGCCGAAAGGCCGCGCCGGTTCAGACGACCGTGCGCATCCGTTTGGGAGGGTGTTCCGGCCCGTCGCCGGTATGGCTCGACAGGGCAGGATCGGGCCCGGGTTGCCGAAGGGAAGACGCAGGGGACGACATGTCTGTCAGCACCCGACCTGACGAAGGCAAGGCAGCCTGAACGTCGCTGCCTCCGTGATGGTGATGTCCGACCGGGATGGGCCCGTCGCCGTCCTGATCCGTGCCGGTATCGGCATCAGGAAGCTCTTCCGGTGCCACATGAACATGAGCCGTGTGGTGATCGTCACCCGCCTCGATCAGAGCGACAGCCGGCCAGTCGGCTACGTGGCCGAAGTCATGCTGCCACTGCGACAAGCCGTGCAGGTTCATGGCCGCCAGGAGGGCGACGCAAAGACCGATGCAGAGATGGCGAACGACGTGGGTCAGATATCTGGGCTCCGTCGATCCGTCTAACTGCCGACTCGACCCGAGGCAATCAGCGCATGCCGCGTCGGCATGGCACACGAACGTCCGCTTCCCTGCAAGATGCACGTGGCCCGTCGGCGATGGCCGGTTCCGGCGCAGGTTCGCTGCGATCAATGGTCCGAACCTGATCACCCGACACCGGATCGCGTCCCGGCTGACATCGATCCCCCGTTCGGCCCTCAACTCCTCGACATCGCGGGTGCTGAGGGTGAAGTGAAAATGCCGGCAGACGGCCTGCCCGACCACGGCTCCGGGGACCCGAGGCCGCTTGAAACGGATCGGATCCATCTCCTCTTCCGGCCTGTCCGCCGAACCGGAGAACCTTTGGCGTCAGGCGGCCGGCACCATCGCAAGGACCATCCAGAGCCACTCGCTGCAGGACTGCGCCAACGACCTGGCCGCCGCCGGATACGGCGCAGACTGGTCGGGAAATGCCATAGCAAAACTAATCAACTCAACTCCGCATTGCAAAATAGAGAATTCAACCACCTTTATGCTATTCTCTGGCTTAAATTTCATAAAACCTGTCAGTATCTCTCCCATATTTTGCATCTACGATGCGCAACCGTCCAGAATGCTATTTATTAACGCCAAATAAAATTCGTTCGGCTGGCGATATTTATTCATCCAAATTGTCAGAAACATTCTCTGAACAATCCTACCCAAGAACACGCAGAATTCGGCAAATCAATCAATGTCGGGCGATTAGTGTCCGGCACTGATGATATTTGTCGTGCTCTCTTTTCTGAAATTTCTGGGGGACAGAGATGTCATTGTTCAGTTCACGTTCGCGTTCACGACTTCTGATGCTGATGATCAGCGCAGCGATACCATCAGGCGCATTCGCTCAGACCACAGATCAAATATCGGGTCGCTCAGACACGACAAGTGCGACTGAGGTGGGCACTGTCATTGTGACGGGCGAGCGTTCTACCGCCACCGTCGTCGCCACTGAACAGGCCAAATTCGGTACCAGCGTGCAGGTCATCACGGGCGAAACCGTGGAACAGAGTGGCGCAATCAATTTCGCAGAAGCCCTCCAGTTCCTCGTCAAGGGCGTCAACATCGGCTACTCGCCCGATGAAGGCGAATATACGATCCGTCTGGACGGCGGCGGGGACCGCGATACATTGCTGACACTGGACGGTGTTCCTTTGTATGATCGCGGCCCGGTCCTGGAGAACATCTGGGGTGCCACGACCGTCGATAACCACATGATCGAGAACATCGAGGTCTATCGCGGCGGCAACAGCCTGTATTTCGGCTCCAACGGCGGCGTCGGCGTCGTCAACGTGATCACCAAGAAGCCCGACGGTAGCCGCAAGGGTGATTTCGGCGTCTCCTACGGGTCGTTCAATACTCGCGAAATCTGGGGCAACTACAGTTTTCCTCTCGATGCTGCCGGCGACCACTCACTCATGATCTACGGCTCGATGCTCGCCACCGACGGACCGAGAATTTACGATCCCGCCCTGTTCACGGACAACGTGGCTCTGTCGGGCGGCATTCAGGAGTATCCGCTCAACAAGAACGACATCGGCGTCAAATACCTGTGGCAGATCGACGACCAGACCGAGTTCCGGGCGAACGCCATCTATACGGAGAGCTGGTTCCAGGACGCATTCCCATCCGGCGAATCCTATTCTCCGAATACGCTGCGCTATCCGATCATCGACGCGTCTTTCTCCAGGCGCTGGAACGATCGTCTGCTGATCGAGGCCTCGGCCTATTTTTCCAACCCCATGCTCTGGAACGCCGAACTCTATCCGGTCGTATGCCGGATTCGTGCCGGCTGCCCGGTTGCGAACGTCGTGAACGCTGCCGGCGTGTCCACCCGGACTGTGCCGTTCGGTGCCTGGACGGGAACGGTGCAGGAGGCTTTCGCCCACGGTTTCGGCGACAACCAGTTCAGAAGCGGATTCCAGGAAACGGGGGCAACCGCTCGCGCCACCGTCGACTTCAATGAATATCTTGAAGCGGTCTTCGGCCTTCAATACGTGTCGTACAAGGACGACTCGGACGAGCGTTTTGCGGTTCCGAACAACGATTCGACCACGACCGGGGTTTTCGTCGACCTTCACCCGAGACTTCCGTTCAGCCCCAACACCAATATCTCGCTGGCGGTCCGCACCGACTTTTCGGACGCGTTCGACAGCAAGACGATCTGGAAGTTCGGCTTCAGGCATCCATTCCTGACCAACTTCTACATGCGTGGAAACGGCGGCACTTCTTACAGCCTGCCGCAGACCAACGAGCTGTTCATCAACAATCCCCGTCCGCCTTCGGCCGTGTCCGGCGCTGCCTTCACCGTTGTCGGCAATCCTGATCTTCAGCCCGAGGAAACCGAAACCTATAACGGCGCGATCGGATACAACGCGACCTTTGGTGATGTCAGCCTGTTTGCGGAGGTCGGTGCGTTCAGGACCGAGATCACCAACCGCATCTCGACCACCTCAGGTCGTCCGCTCATCGTGGTGGACAATGGCGTCAGTGTCCCGGTGGACACCTTCTTCAACAACAGTGCCGTCAACGAGATCGACGGGCTGACCGCCGAACTCGACCTGCGCATCGGCAGTCAGTGGCATGCCAACATCGGCTATACCAAGCAGGACTCTGTCCTCGCTTCCGGCTCGCGCGCAGGCGTGCAACTGAACGAGACGCCGGAATGGTTTGCGACAGCTTCGCTGGATTGGACCTCGGCTGATCGACGCCTCATGCTGCAGTTCCTGCCGCGTATCCAGGGGCCCGAATGGTCGACCGGTGGTCCGGCTCTGCCGGGAACCACTGTCGCTGCGGTCAATGGCCGGGGCGCTGACACAGGCGTGCCGCGGTATCGTTACAACTTCGGCGACTACACGGTGGTCAATGCGACGGCCACCTACCTGCTCGGCGATGACATGCAGCACAGAATACAGTTCCGTGTCGTCAACCTGTTCGATCAAGAATATGCCGAACGCTGGGGTTACGGAAACAACTTCTACGGCGCTGCGTTCAATCGTGGAGAATACACGAATACGGATGACCGTTACTTCTACGGCTATCCTTTCGAAGGCAAGCCCCGCAGCTACTACGTAACGGTTGCGACGAAGTTCTAGTCTTGTGAAATCGAGTCGTGGACTGCGGTCCACGACTCGAACCCACCTTCGTAATCACTGCCTTCGTTTTCAAGTTCGTCAAACACCATCGTTGGCTCCGTGGGGCCATCGGGAGCCAAGATATGACTGTTCGTCGAAGCGCCAGCAAAACCATGGCTACGCTCCTGGCTGCGACCTCGGCTCTCACGTGGGGAGCGGGTGTTCCGACACCTCTGCAAGCCCAGACCGTTGAGCGCCCGGTGCGCGCGGTGCAAGATCCGGGCGTCATCACCACCCGCCAGGCCATTACACCGGCCGGCGTTCAAACGGTCTTCACCGGACGCGTGCAAGGCGCAGTCTTCGGCGACAACGGGGCTCTCTGGGTCCTGTCGCGAACGGACCTCTACCAGCTCGACTGGCTCGAGAACCGCGTCGTCTCACGCCTGCCGCTCGGTGGCGTCGGCGGCATCCGGGGCCTGGCGATCGACCAGACCGGCAACCCGCTGATCAGCCTGATCGAGACGCGCACCGGCCAAGCCGGGGCGGTCTTCCTCGCCAGGCCTGGTACAGAGGCGCAGGGCGGACTGGTGAAGCTGGGCGAAAGCCTGGGGACGGACAATGTCGGTTCCCCCATCCTCCACGGTCAGGATGCCCTGACCCCTTTGACTTTCAACAATGCGCTGGCGGTCAGCAACCTGTCGACCGGACAGGCCAGACAGATCCCCGTCGGGGTCGCGCCGGTCGCGGTGGTGGCCGACGGTACACGGGCCTATGTCGCCAACTGGGGCGGACAGGCCGCAACGGCGGACATGTTGAGCGCCACGACGGGTTCAAAGCCTGACGCGGACCGTCTCGGCATCGATCCGCGCGGCGTCGCCCTGGCCGGTTCGATCAGCGTGGTCGATCTGACGACCGATACCGTAACGGCCAACATTCCCGTCGGTCGGCACCCGACCGGCCTGGCGCACGACGCCGCCAATGGCATCCTCTATGTCGCGAACACCAACGACGACAGCGTGTCGGTGGTCGATGTGCGCACGGGTCAAACGACACGGACCATCGGTCTGCAGCCGTTTTCCGAGGCGGCAAACGGCATCGCCCCGGCCGGTATGACGCTGGATCGCTCCGGCGAACGCCTGTTCATCACCTGCGGCGGCATCAACGCCGTGCTGGTCTATGACCTGAAGAACGATCGCATCGCAGGTTTGATTCCCACCGGCTGGTACCCCGTGTCGGTGGCTTTGAATTCGGACGAAACCCAGATGGTCGTGGCAACACTGCTGGGCGTCGGCTCGGGGCAGAACGAAGGGCCGGGACGGCGTTTCGTGCACGCCAATCGCGGCAGCGCCCATGTCGTCGCCATGCCGGATACGGCCCAGCTCGCCAGCTACACGGTCGCCGTCGCCGAGAACAATCGTATGTCGTTCCGCGATGGCGTTGTCCCGCAGCCCAACGCCCTGGCGACAGCCCGCGCCCTACCCGAGCGATCCGGCGAGCCCTCGCTGATCGAACACGTCGTCTACATCATCAAGGAAAACCGCACCTACGACCAGTTGTTCGGCGACCTGGAGCGCGGTAACGGCGATCATGATCTTGTGATGTTCGGCGAAGACGTCGCGCCGAACCAACGGCGGCTTGCACGCGACTTCGTCTTGCTCGACAATTTCTATACGACCGGCGGCAACAGCGCGAATGGTCACCAATGGGTGACCCAAGGCAACGAGACGAGCTACACGCTTTGGCCGGGCTACTCGGGTCGCTCCTATCCGTTCGACGGCAGCGACCCACTCGCCTATTCGTCGGGCGGATTCATCTGGGATTCTGTCCTGGCGACCGGCAAGAGCGTCGCCGTCTTCGGCGAATACGCACCCGGTGTGCTGAGTGAAACGCCGAACAGGCGGGCAGCACTGTTTGATCGCTGGCGGGCAGGTGACCGCTTCGCAAACGACTTCGATACCCGGTCACCCATCCCTCCCCTGGACCGATCACTGGTACGCAACTTCCCCGCCTACAGCATGGACATCCCCGATGTGGTCCGGGCGCGCATCTTCATCGATACGCTGAAGACCTATGAAGCGGCCGGTTCGATGCCGAACCTGACGGTCATGCTCCTGCCCAGCGACCACACGAGCGGGACCCGGCCCGGCGCCAACACGCCCAGCGCCATGGTTGCGGACAACGATCTTGCCCTCGGGCAGGTTATCGAGGCGCTCAGCACGTCGCAGTTCTGGCCCAAGATGGCGATTTTCGTCGTCGAGGACGACTCCCAGAACGGCGTCGATCACGTCGATGGACACCGCACGGTGGCGCTGGCGATCAGTCCTTACACGCGGCGCGGTGCCGTTGATTCGACGATGTACTCTCATCAGAGCATGCTGAAGTCGATCGAGCTGATCCTGGGTCTGCCGAGCCTGTCGCTGTTCAACCTGATCGCCAACGATATGCGGGCGAGCTTCACCGACACTCCCGATTTCAGGCCCTTTGCCGCAATCACGCCCAGGCAGGATCTGTTTGAGCTGAACCCCCTCGCCACCGCCTTGTCCGGTCCCCGTCGCGCCGGTGCGCTTGCATCGGCAAGGATGAATTTCTCCATTCCCGACGCAGTCCCCACTGCGGAGCTCAACCGGATCGTCTGGCACGACGTCCGGGGCTGGTCGACGCCCTACCCCGGCGTCAGGGAAGCCGCGTTCAGCCCGTTCAGGTTTGAAGATGAGGATGATTGACCGGCGATCGAGGACGCGTGGCCAGGCAGGCGTATCAGGCGGCGGCTGTCTTGTCTGGACACTCGCCGGTTTAACGTTGGCGAACGTTCCCGGCACCGCCCTCGCACAGACCGTCACGACAGAACTTGACCCGGTCGTCGTCACGGGAGGCATCCTGCGTCCTGCCAACCCGGGGGCCAATTTCCTCATACCCCGGCGAGTGCTCGACAGCGTGCCCGCCCTGGGCATCAACAGCGTTCTGCGCCTTTCGCCCGGCGTTCAGGTCGTCGACGAAGACATTTTCGGCCAGAAGCTGAATATCTCCGTACGCGGCCTGACGCCCCGTCGCTCCGCCCGCACCTTGCTGCTGGAAGACGGGATGCCGATCCAGCCGGCCCCCTATTCCGAGCCCTCGGCACACTACAGCCCCTCGCTGGAGCGGATCGAACGGATCGAAATCCTCAGAGGCTCGGGTGAAATCCTGGAGGGCCCGCAGAGCCTGGGCGGCATGATCAACTGGGTTACCCGTCCCGTGCCGCGCTCACCCACCGCGAGCGGTCAGTTCGCCCTTGGAACCCGCGACTTTGCCGCCGTCCATCTGTCGTTGGGAACGGGCGGGGACGATGGAGGCGTGGTTTTCGACGCCGCCGCGAAACGCAGTGATGGAATCCGGGAAGGGCACCATAGCGTCTTTGGCGAGATGGCGTTGAAGGGGACCTGGGATGTCTCGGCGAACCAGGCCCTGACGGTGCGCCTGACGCATCACGCCGAGGACACGGCCCTGACGGAAGCCGGTCTCGACGCGCGGCGCTACGCTGCCGATTCCTATGCCAACCCGTTTGAGAACGACCGGTTCGAGCTGGAGCGGACGGCATTTCAGATGGTGCACGAAGGCCGATGGTCGACGAACCTGCGAACGCGGGCACAGGTTTACTCGGCCAACACCTTTCGAGCCTCCTACAGGCAGACCGACACCTCCACGGACACGATGACGGCGAACCCGGCCACCGGCTGCGTGGGGCCGGCGAGATTGGACTACGAGGCGGCGGCCCGCCTTTGCGGCAACAAGATGAGACCCCGCGATTTCCATTTTCATGGGCTGGAGGTTCGGGCATTCCTTGATAGCGAACTGTTTGGCCTCGAGAACTCAGCGGTCGTGGGTGTCCGTCTGCATCATGAAGACGTCGACCGGCGTCGCTACAACGGGTTGATCCCCGCCGCGAGGGAGGACACTCCCGGCACGGCATTGCGGGACCACAACGAAATCAAGACCGACGCCCTGTCTCTGTTCGCCCAGAACACGGCAACCTGGGGTGACGTGTCAATCAGCGGCGGCCTGCGAATGGAGCGGATCGTCAGTGAGAACACCTCGATCGTGGCCAACTTCGTGCCACGGGGCCTGTCGGTATCGAAGGACCAGACGGTGTTTCTGCCTGGTCTCGGCCTGGCCTGGCAAGCCATTCCGAACACGACCGTGTTCGCTGGCGTTCACCGGGGATTTGCGCCTCCCAGACCCGACCGCGATGTGGACCCGCTGCTTCCAGCCAACAATGTACGCCCGGAAATGAGCGTCAACTTCGAACTTGGCGCGCGCTCGAATCCTCGGCCCGGCATTGAGATTCAGGGCACGCTCTTTGCGTTGGACTTCAGCGAACTGATCGTCTCTGGCCCACTATTGGGATTGCCGAGCGGTACGCTGGTCAATGCCGGCAAGGCGCGTCACGCCGGTGCTGAGTTCTATGCCCGAGCCGATTTCCGCGACCTGATGGATTGGGCGGACAATCCGTGGATCAGTCTTTCGCTCACACATCTCGATACAGCCGAATTCCGAAGCGACGTGGGAGAGGGCGTGATGAATGTGATGGGCAATCGCATCCCCTACGCCCCCCGGATCATGGCCGCGGCTGGCATCGGTATCGAATTGGCCAACGGGTTGGGTGCACAGTTGGGGCTGAGCCATGTGGGAAGTCAGTTCGCGGATGGTGCCAATACGGTCGCCGGGTCTGCCGATGGCACCCGGGGAATTGTGCCCCCTCACACGACATACTCCCTCGGCCTTGATTGGCGGCCGAATGGCGCGAACTGGACTGCGTCGCTGACAGGCATGAACATCACCGACGAAGACTACATCTCCACCCGCACCGACGGCCTGTTCGCGGGCCCCAGAAGGCAGATCTACTTCGGCCTGCGCTGGAGCCGCTAGGAGGGTGCTGTCAGGATGGGCACGCCGTAGTCAGCGATCTTCTCGGCGATCGACACCACGGCCGCCCGGCGCGACGCATGGTCCCGTTTCTGATCCAACACCAACCGCCCCGCGCGATCGCGAACCTCAGGTGAAAACTTGCTCGTCGCCTTGCTCGTCGGGCTCCATCCTGCTGAGGAGTTGGAGCCTCCGGGAAAACCGGGCGGTTCAGTCCAGCATTTGACAGCCTTCCTGAATCGGGACGTTCTGGTGTGGAGTAGATGACGCCGGTTTGCGCCGCGCAAGACGTCATTGGCAGCTTGCAGCAGGCTTGAGCAGCATTCACTCAGGGACGTGTCCAATCTGATGTTCAACGACAAGTCTATTCTGATCACGGGAGGTTCAGGCTCGTTTGGACGCACGTACGCGCGCACGATTCTGGCGCGCTACAACCCCAAGCGGGTAATCGTCTACTCCCGGGACGAGTTGAAGCAATTCGAAATGCAGCACGAGTTTTCGGACCCGCGCATGCGCTTCTTTCTGGGTGACGTGCGCGATAAGGAAAGGCTGATCCAGGCCACACGCGGCGTCGATTTCATCATCCACGCCGCAGCGATGAAGCAGGTGCCCGCCTCGGAATACAATCCGACCGAATGCATCCGAACCAATATCAGCGGTGCCGAAAACGTCATCGCAGCGGCGCTGGCAAATGATGTCGAGAGCGTCATTGCACTGTCCACAGACAAGGCCGCCAGCCCGATCAATCTGTATGGTGCCACCAAGCTCGTGTCCGACAAGCTCTTCGTCGCCGCCAACAACATGGCCGGCAGCCACAGGACCCGGTTCTCGGTCGTCCGTTACGGCAATGTCGTCGGCTCGCGTGGGTCGGTCCTGCCCTTCTTCCAGAAGCTCGTGGCCGAGGGCGCGGATTCGCTGCCGATCACTGACGCCCGCATGACCCGCTTCTGGATCTCCCTGCAGCAGGGCGTCGACTTCGTTCTCACCAATTTCCAGCGGATGCACGGCGGCGAGATCTTCATTCCCAAAATCCCGTCTCTGCGGATGACGGACCTTGCAGAGGCCTTGGCCCCCGGCATGCCGACTCACATCATCGGCGTCCGGCCGGGCGAGAAGCTGCACGAGGTCATGTGCCCGACCGACGATTCGCACCTGACCTACGAGTTCGCTGATCACTACGTCATCGCGCCGACGATCCGCTTCCACAACACTGAGGCGGACTTCGGCAACAACGGTATGGGCGAGATCGGCGAGCGGGTCACGCCTGGCTTCCAATATGATTCCGCGACCAACCCCCACTTCCTGACGGTCGAGGAGACGCGGGCGTTCAACGCCTCCGCCGAGTATTGAACCCGCCCCGTATCCTGTTCATCGCCAACGCCGGCCGGGAGGTCGGCGGCGGCCATGTGATGCGTTCGCTGACCTTGGCCAGGACCTTCATCGAAAAGGGTGCCGACGTCCGGTTTCTGGCGTCTCCCGAAGTGCAACTGGTGCTGGACGTGTTTGGGCCTGACATCGTGACGGTCGCTGTCCGGTCGTCGGCGCCGGCCCATCTCATCGCGGCCGCTCATGGCCTGGTCTTCGACGCGGCGGTTTTCGATCACTACGACCTCGGCAAGACCGAGCATCAGGCGGTCGCGCGTGGTCGCCCCGCCCTGATCATCGACGATCTCGCCAACCGCTCCCTTGGAGGCGACCTTATCCTCGACCCCGGCCCGGCCCGAGGGGCGCACGACTATGACGGCCTCATCGGCAAGGCACGGTTGCTGCTCGGACCGACCTACGCGCCTGTGCGCCCCGCCTTCGCCGACCTTCGGGAGGCAACGCTGCCGCGGCGCGCTGCCCCCGTTCGCCGCGTTCTCGTCGCCCTCGGCCTGACGGACGTCGGCGGGATCACGGCGCGGGTGGTCGAGCAACTTCAACGGATCGACGGCGATCTGGACTTCAGCGTGGTGGTGGGCGGCAGCGCCGTCAGCCTGCTGCGGCTTCGCGATCTGGCCGCGCAGGATCCCCGCATCCAGATCCACGTCGACGCTCATGATATGGCGGAGTTGACGGCCGCAGCGGACATCGCCGTAGGAGCTGCAGGCTCAACAACCTGGGAGCGCTGCGTCCTGGGCCTGCCTTCGGTGCTTGTCGTGCTGGCCGACAACCAGCGACCGGCCGCCGAGGCGCTCGGAGCGCGCGGAGCCGCGCTGGTTCTGGACGTGGCTGACGCGGGATTCGATGCAGGCCTCGACGCCGCCGTCGACCAGCTCATGTCCAACGACGCCTTGCGTCACCGGATGTCAGCAACGAGCGCCGAGCTTTGCGACGGACTGGGTGCCGGACGGGTCGCCGACGCCGTTCTGGACTTCAACGCCCAGCGCCATCCTTAACAGAATGTTTGCGTCCCGCCCGGCAAGCTCGCCCCGACAGGTTGCCTCCGCGCCAGGCGGAGATGCGCCGGTTCAGAACGTCAGGTCGGGGGCGCTAGGGTTCATGCGGACGATCACCCAAGTACGCGGCCTGAAATTTCCCGACGAGTTCGTCGTCCGCCACTTCTTCAAGCAGGGGCTCGCCAACCAGACCGGCCGCGTGCTGGAACTGGGCTGCGGCACGGGCAACAATCTGGCGCTCTACGCCCAGTACGGCTGGACCGTGACTGGCGTGGACTACGACCCGTCGGCCCTGGAAGACGCTCGCTGGAATCTCGGCGACGAACCGGTCCTCATCCAGGCCGACCTGTCGGGCGGCCTGCCCCGGTTGCACGGCCGTTTCGACGCCCTGATCATTCCGAACCTGCTCTGCTATCTGACGCTGGAGCAGGCGCGCGCAGTCCTGACCGGGCTCCAGCCCCTTCTGGCGCCCGGTTGCCATATCTTCATCCGCACGCGGTTGATCGATGACTACCGTTACGGCCGGGGCGAGATGATCGAGGCCGACGGCTTTCGCCTCAACACGCCCGAGACGGGCGAGGCGGGTCTGTTCAATCTCTTCTATACCCCCGCCGGACTGGTCGGCCTGCTGGACCAGACCCTTGGCCTTGTCGAGCGACAGGACCTTGCCGTCCGCTTCGACAATATCCAGTCCGGTCGCCGCGTGCCCGGTAACAGCGATCTGGTCGTCTGGGGGATCGTCCCTTGAGCACCAAACGTGTCCGCATCGTAGGCGGAGGCCTGACCGGCATCCTGGCGGCGCTGAAGGCGCACGACCTGGGCAGTCGCGAGATCGATCTTCACGAGCGGTTCGACGACCTCGGCGGCGTCGCCCGACCGCGTCAGGCGGACGGGCTCGAGGTCCGCGACGGCTGCATCTATTTCGGCCCGCGCGGCGACGCCATGCGCGGGCTGCTCGAAGACCATGGTGTGCGGTTCGAGGATTTCGACAACCGCTTCGGGTCCGTTAGTCCCGGCCGGGATCACGAGGTGGCCACCCATGATTTCGGCGGCCCGGCCCTGGCGACAGCCAATGCTCTGCTGACACCCCCGGGCGGCGACAGTCTGCGCGATCGGCTGGCGGCCTATCCCGAGGACATCTCACGGGACCTGACGCGGTATTGCGAATGGCACCTCGGCCCGGCGCTGGCTGAAGTGCACCAAAGCGCCGCCATTCCCCTGGCCATCAACCGGGTCTTCCCGCTTGGGCCCGCCATCGAGGACATCGCCGCCGGCAAACGCTCGGACCCTCTACAGGACGAGCTGTACGGCATCCCGCGGGGGCTTTGGGGGTGGCGCAACAATGCCACCGCCTCCCTGCCGCGCGACGGTTTCCAGGCCTTTTTCGCCAGGTGCAGAACGAGGCTGGAGCAACTCGGCGTCCGCGTCCACGATACCTCCCTGGTCTCGCCGCGCCAGCTGCTGAGCGAGCCCACGCCGGGTGAAGCCGTCGTCTGGGCCGCCAACCCCATGCCCCTGTTCAAGGTCGCAGGCCTCGCCGCCCCGAGCCTGATCAAGAAGAGCTTCGCCACCTATGCCTTCAAGGCCTCCTACGGCGGCCCCCTGCCCTTCTACGTCCAGAACTTCACCGCCAGGGGCGCGGTTTTCCGCCTGTATCTCTATGAGACGCGCGGGCAGGCCGTCGTGCTGGCCGAGTGCGTGCGCGAGGCGGATGAGGCCGAACTGCGCAGCGAGATCGCCAGGCTGATGACCGGCTTCGATGGAGCCAGCCTCAGCATCGGCGAACAGATCGGCGCCAACGTCGGGCCGCGCTGGATCTATCAGTCGGTGGACGCAATGCGAAAACTCACAGACTTGCGAGCGGCCTTCGCCCTGACGATGGGGGCCACCTTCATCCCCGGCGCCTGGGAGCCCTATGCCAAGGCCGAAAAATTCTCCGAGGTGAATGCCGGCCTCGGGGCCGCCCTCGAGGTTTCGGGCCAGGCCGCCGCCGCGTGAATACGCCCCGGCCTCGCCGGACGGCGGCCATCATGCAGCCGACCTACCTTCCCTATCTCGGCTATTTCCATCTGATCGCAGCCAGCGATGTCTTCGTCTTCCTCGACGACGTCCAGTTCGCCCGCCGCTCCTGGCAGTCCCGCAACCGCATTCTCGGCGCAGCCGGCGAGGTCATGCTGACCGTCCCTGTCCGGAAGCACGCCCGCGACACCCCCATTGCCGCGATCGAGATTTCGGAGGCCGAAGCCTGGCGCGACGATCATCTCGCCTCGATCCGCCACGCTTACGCCAGACGCCCCTTCCTCGTTGAGACCATGGCCTACCTGGAGGATGTGCTCGCCGCGCGGGGCAGCCTCGCCCGATTGAACCGCGCGATCATCGAAACGGCCGCCCGATACCTGGGCCTGAAGACCGAGTTCGTGAACGCTTCCGACCTCGCCCAGCCGGGGCAACGGTCGGACCATCTGTTGGCGATCTGCCGGAAGGCGGGCGCGACCGACTATCTCTCGCCCATGGGTTCGAGGGACTACATGATGGAGGACGGCGTGTTTGCGGCGGTCGGCTTCCCCGTCGCCTTTCAGGGCTTCGTGGAGATCGAATATCCGCAAGGTCGCGAGCCGTTCACCCCCTATATGGCGTTCATCGACGCAGTGATGAACCTCGGCTGGGAAGGTACGCGTGCCCTGCTCGACGACATGGCAGAGAGCTCTGCTCAAGCGGTCTGACCGCCCTCGACCATCTCCCAGGCCAGGGGTTCGCCGCGCGCGATGTCACGGGTGGCGGTCCGTCCCAGAACCACGTCCAGATGCACGGGTGCCAGGCCGTTGCCCGGCCGGACCGATCGGACATTGGCGCGGCTCAGGGTCTCGCCCGCCTTCACGTCTGCAGTGACATACAGCGAGCGCCGGAAGAGCAGTGAACCCCGCTCGGACCCCAGAATGTCGAAGTGAGCGGCCCCCAGCGCGCTCCAGGCGTCCTTGCAGTCCCGCACCAGGGCCGTGAACTCTGCCGGCTCCAGACTGAAGGCGGCATCGGGTCCGCCGTCGGCGCGGGCAAGGGTAAAATGCTTTTCGATCACGCAGGCACCCAGAGCGACCGCAGCGACCGCAGCGGCGGAGCCTGGCGTATGGTCCGACAGGCCGATGACGCTCGACAGGCGTCGGGCCATTTCCGGGATAGTTCGGACATTGGCGTCAGCGAAGGTGGCCGGGTAGCTGGACACGCAATGCAGCATGACCACGCCCGGTGCCCCGGCAGAGAGGGCGGCGTCGCGGGCCGCGATCATCTCGACTTCATTCGCCATGCCGGTGGAGATGATCAGAGGTTTGCCCTTGGCCGCCGCATAGCGGATCAATGGCAGGTCCACCGCCTCGAACGACGCGATCTTGTAGGCGGGTGCGTCCAGCCCCGCGAGAAGATCCACGGCCGTCTCATCGAACGGACTGGAGAAGATCGTCACCCCCCGCTGTCGGGCCCGCTCGAAGATCGCCGTATGCCACTCGAACGGCGTGTGAGCCTCCTGATAGAGCTCATACAAACTCCGGCCGTCCCACAAGCCACCGTGGATGCGGAACTCGGGCCGGTCGACGTCAAGGGTAATAGTGTCGGCTGTATAGGTCTGCACCTTGATGGCGTCGCAGCCGGTGTCGGCCGCCGCATCGACCATGGTCAGGCAGCGCTCGAGGCTGCCGTTGTGATTGCCCGACAGCTCGCAGATCACGTAGGGCGGATAAGACGGCCCGATCTTGCGGCCGGCGATCTCGATCTCGGGGGCATGGGTCATCGGCGAAACTCGATATTGGCTGAGGCAAGGTTAGGCCTGCCCCTTGAAGGCGGCGTTAACCCAGGGTCTCCCGCCGGGCCTGCATCTTCAGCTCCGCCAGCCGCCAGTCGCTCAGGGTGTCGATGTCCTGCGCCTCCATTTCGTCGATGACGAAGCTTCCGGCCCGGCCAGCGAACATGGGCTGTTTGCTCAGGCACACCTCGCGGGTCATCCAGTAGAACTGGCCGGCGTCATGATAGGCGGGCTCCAGGTCCTGGGAGCGGCTGGCATAGTGTTCGGGTTGCCGCATTTCGGTCCGCCCGGCCGCGTCACGGCGAAGGGCTCGCTGGATCGGCGACCCGAACGCGACCACCGGGAACACCGTATCGAACCCGCCTTCGTCCATCAGGGCCAAGGCGTGCCTCAAAGTCGAGGCCTGCAGCAGGGGCGCGGTCGGCAGGATGCAGCACAGACGCTCGAACCTCTGACCCTCTGCCTCGTAGCGACGGACCACCTCGGCCATGACGTCGAGCAGGATGGCGTGATCGTCGGCGGTCTCGGCGCTGCGCAGAAAGGGCACGCTCGCCCCGGCCTCGACAGCGACGGCGGCGATCTCCTCGCTGTCGGTCGACACCATGACAGAGTCGAACAACCCGCTTTCCAGCGCCGCCTCGACCGACCAGGCCAGCATGGGCTTGCCTGCGAATTCGCGGATGTTCTTGCCCGGCAGTCGTTTGCTGCCGCCCCGCGCCGGAACGACGGCGAGTGCTTTCACGCCAAACCCCGGACGGCGGCGATGACCCGTTCGACCTCGTCATCCGTCATGGCCGGGAACAGCGGCAGGCTCAGTGCCCGCTCGTAGTATCGATCCACCGCCGGCAAGTCGGGGCCCTCACCGTAGGTCTCGCGAAACCAGGGCTGTCGCGGCACGGGAATGTAATGGACCTGCGTGCCCACGCCCTGCGCGGCCAGAGCGGCCATCGCCTCATCGCGGGACCGGCCGATGCGCTCGAAGTCGATCCGGGTGACATAGAGGTGGAAGCCAATCCGGTCGGCCGCCGCGTCCTGTGGCCGCTGCAGCCAGTCGAGATTTGCGAACGCCGCCTGATACCGGGCGACGATGGCCAGGCGGCGGTCGATAAAGCCATCCAGCCTCTTCAACTGACTGGAACCCAGCGCCGCCTGGATCTCGGTCATTCGATAGTTGAACCCCAGCATCTGCTGTTCGTACCACCACCGACCGGGCTGTTCGGACAGGCGGGCAGGCTCGCGCGTGATCCCATGCGAGCGCATCATCAGCAGCCGCTCATAGAGCTCGGGGTCATTGGTCGTGACCGCCCCGCCCTCGCCCGTGGTCATGGTCTTGACCGGGTGGAAGGAGAAGACCGTCGCGTCCGAGTAACGGCAGTCGCCGACCTTGCCTCCGGCATATTCCGAACCGATGGCGTGGGCAGCATCCTCGACGATCCTCACACCATTCGCGGCGGCCATCTGTCCGAACGCGGCCATGTCCGCAGGGCGACCGGCGAAATGAACCGGCGCGATCAGGCGCGTCCGCTCGGTCAGAGCCGCCATCGCCGTCTCGGGCGACAGGTTGAGCGAGGCTGGATCAATGTCGGCAAAGACTGGCGTCAGGCCGACGTAGGCCATGGCATTGGACGTCGCCACGAAGGTGATGGGACTGGTGATGCCTTCGCCGGAGCCGAGATCGAGGGTGGCCATGGCCAGGTGCAGCCCCGCCGTAGCATTGCTGACGGCCACCGCGTGGCGGGCCCCGACGTAGTCTGCCAGCTCAGTCTCAAACTGCCGCGTCGCAGGCCCCTGAGTCAGATAGTCCGACCGCAGGGCGGCGAGCACGGCCCGCTCATCCTCCTCATCGATCGACTGTCGACCATAGGGGATGAAGGTCTCAAAGGGCATGTTCAGCCCCTCACGCGATTTTCCGGTCGTCCGCCGCCGGGAAAAGCTCCTGGCGCAGGGCGTCCGCCATCTGCTGGATCACCGGCTCCCATTGTCCGGACTGCTCCGCATGGAAGACGCGCGCCGAGGGATAGCAGGGATACTGGTCGGTCCCGAACCGCGTCCAGGAGCCCGGCCCCGCGCTCAGCCACACCCGCGCACCCGCCGCCGCCGCAAGATTGGTGGTCGCCGTGGCCGGCCCCATGACCCCGTCGAGGGCGAGGCAAAGCGCCGCCAGGTCGTCCAGATCCGTCTTCAGATCAATGCCGGGCGGCGTCCAGATGTCGAAGCCCTGCGCCCTGGCCGCTGCGAGATCCGCCGCCGCATCACCGTACTGAAGACTGACAAAACGGACCCCGGGCGTGGACAGGATCGGGCCCCAAAGGGCGAGGGGCGAATAGCCGCGCTCACGCGACCCGCCGACCTTCATGCTCTTCCACAGGACGCCGACATGGAGGCCCGGCGCCGCCTGTTTCAGCACTTCGCGCCAATGGGCGACCCGATCCGGGTCCGGCGTCAGATATCCATCCTGGCGCGGGAAGGATTCCAGGGTCGTCCGGAAGCCGCGGAACAGGCTGGCCATGGGGGTCCAGAAGTCGATGTCCGGCGCGTCTCCGGGGAACGCGGGCGATCGGAAGAAGCGCGCCATATGGCGGACGCTCGTATGGGCGATAACCGTGGCGCTCGGGTAGCTGCGCTGGAACAAGGCCACGAGCCTGTGTTCCACGGCGATGATGAGCCGGCCGTCCGGACCGATCGCGTCGCTCACATCCTTGAGCGGATTGGCGAAGAGCACCTCGTCACCGAGCCCCTGTTCGCCATAGACCAGCAGGGTGCGCCCGCTCAGATCGTGCTCGGGGGTCCAGCGCGCGCCGAACTCGGCGAATTGCACGGCGTCCTCCAGGGACTGGTCGAACCTGACCTCGTAGGTCTCGAAGCCAGAGACCAGATCTCCCACCAGAAACTGCGTCAGGGCCTTGGCCATGCGGATGGTCGCGATCTCGTGCGGATCGCTCAGCCCCTCGAGGGCGACTTCCATTTCCCTCAGCGCTTCGAGCGGCTGACCCAGAGTCACCAGGCAGTTGGCCCGGTTGTAGCGCGCCTTGTAGAAACCGGCATCAAGACGCAGGGCCTCGTCGTAGAACACCATCGACCCGGCGGCGTCCCCGCGCTCGCTCAGCACGGTCGCAAGCGTGTTCCACAAGACCGGGCGATCCGGATAGATTTCCAGAATGGCACGGAGCATGTCGATGGCCTCGCCGTACCGGTTCTGGTCGCGCAAGACGCAGGCGAGATTGTTGGTCGCCTCTTCCTCGCCCGGGCAGTGGGACAGATAGCGTGCAAACAACTTTTCGGCGATCTCGAGTTCGCCCAGTCGATGGGCGAGACGCCCAAGGTCCTGTGCAACGGTGACCTCGTCCGGCGCCAGCTGGACAGCCGCCTCGTATGCGCTGAAAGCCTTGGCCAGCTCTCCCTGCTTCTCTAGCGAGATCGCCAGCATGTGCCAGGCAAGGGGATGGCGGTCATCCAGCCCGAGCGCCTGCAAGATGGACGCCGACGCGGTGACGTAATCCTGGCGGGCCAAGGCCAGCAGTCCGGCCTTCAGAACGGTCAGAGCCTTGCGCTGCTTCGCCTGCGCGTTCTTTGACAGGGTCGCGCCGGACCTGCCCTTGCGTTCAGCCGCCTGTTTCAACCGCATCAGGGCGTCGGCTGAGGCTGAATCGCCGACGAGGCTGTCGAGCGCCAGGCGCGGGGGCACCGCAATCTCGTGTTGTCCGGCCATCGCGTCCCTCATCGTAACTCGCATTGTCGCTGAAACAAGGTTAACGCGCCGTTGAGTAATGGTGGGTCTGATATCCGCGAGCCCGGAGGGTGCCGCCGCCAGGATCAGCGAGGACTCCGGCCAGACCGTGCAAGGCGTAACGCCCTGACGAGTTTTGAGAAGACCGCCATCAGGCCCAGGGCCATTATCGTGCTGTACCGCCTGATCTGGCGTGTCGAACGGGTCGTCATCGGGCCTCTCCTCTTTTCAAGGGTGGCCTCGGTGCCGGGATCGGGGTGTTTGGACGGACGGGACCCCGGCATCGAGCGCACTCGATGCGGTCCGACATCACGATCACCATGATCGTCAGAGGGGCCCGGGCCGCATAACGACTCTCAGGCGCGAAGGTCCGGAACCCAAAAGAGTTTAGTTGATGCCCGCGATAACGGCCGCGAATGCGGACTGTTATGTCGTCCGGAGCTCGCCGGTGGCGATGTCGAACCGCCAGGCCGATAGCGCCAGATGCCCCGCCTTCTCGCCCTCCCGTATCCACGGGAAGGTCCGTAGATTGCTTAGTGAAAGACTGAGGACCCCGGCCTCGACCGCTGTTTCGAAGGCCTCCCCCGATCCTTGTTCGGGCATCGGCCACATCACCGGTTCGGCGATGTCCATCCAGGGGCCGAGGAAGTCCTGGGCGTTGCGAAGCGGCCCATGGATCATGGCGTGAATACCGTCGCAGTTGGCATGCCCAAGCACGACGATACGACGGACCTTGAGGATCTTGACGGCATACTCCAGCGCCGCGCTCGTCCCGTGACAACCGCCGTCAGGCGCATAGGGCGGAACCAGACCAGCGACATTGCGGATGACGAACAGGTCGCCCGGCTCCGCGTCGAAAATGGTCTGCGGATCGATCCGGGCGTCGGAGCAGGCGATCACCACCGTCGCGGGTTGCTGGCGGCGTCGAGCAAGTTGGGCATAGCGGCCCGCTTGGCCAGGCCAGACGACGCTGCGGAAACGTTGATAGCCAGCGATCAGGGGGTCATCCGGACGGACCGTCATGCCGTAGCCGTTCAGACACGAATATCGAAGGTATGCCGACTGGGTCTGCGGATCCCGGCGTCATCGCTGATAGACTGAGGCGGATCGACGGGACGATCGGTGGGCGTGCTTTGATGCGCCGCCACCCGCCCGGTCATCTGGGAGAGTTGGAGAGCCCAGACCTGGATGGCGGGGTTGGATGATGCTCCGACTTTCATCGTCGATCTCCTTCACCGGGGATCAGGCCGAACGATGCCGGATCGACGCCCAGGAGTTTGCAAATCCTCAGGATCACGGCGCGCTCTTCCGCGTCAAAGCCACCATCGGCTTCGGCGACCGAGCAGGCCGTTTCGATCAGCAGGCGAGACGGGCCCGGCTGGCCTCGCAGGCGGGCGACAGCGAGCTCCGCCGTGGCCTCACCTTCGTCGAGATCGCGCTCGAACCGCAGGTTCAGCGCCTCAAACAACGCCAATACGTCGTCGGTGCCGAAGAACGCGATCGTCGGTGAGTGACGCATGCGGTCAACCATGCGCGTACGCTCATCCGGGGTGACCCAGCCGTCGGCCTGCGCAACCATGGCACAGGCCGCGACGACCGCGTCCATCTGGACGATGCTTCCGGGCGCCCACACGTCGTCGGCGTTAATCGCATCAGGTTTGCGCAGCAATCTGTTTGTTCTGGACATTGGACCTCTCATTCGAGCGCCTGTTAAGGGGCGACGAGTTATTGTGTTGGGGCCATCGGGGGCGGCGCTGGGGGAAGTTGCCGACCCTCCTGGTTTCTTAAGCCTGACCGGAGGAGTAAACGCCTCGCGATTCCGCCGTTTCCGTGAACCAGACTCCAGCATGATCCTGGCGCGACTCCGACGACATCTGGCGACCGTCAAAGACCGCGAGCCGATCCTTGATGGCGAGCTTCTTCTTCTTGATGCCCGCAACGGTACGGTCGTCGGGTCGCGGTCGCGACCGCTCGTCCTTCAGCGCCATTTCCAGCAGGGAATGAAATCCCCGCAGCCGGCGCGCCAACACAATAGACATGGAGCCACTCCTTCTCTGAAGGGGGGCGCTCGACGCTGAAGCCGTCGGTTCGATGGGGGATTAACAGCCGGACCCCGTCATCGAGCGCACCCGATGCGATCCGACATCACGATCGACATCGATCGTCAGAGGGGCCCGGGCCGCACAGACACGCTGCTCTACTGGTGCCTGACGTGCCAATGAGGAATGCTTATGTGGCGAATGACAGAGTATTATGATCGCATTGAAAAGCTCACGGTGAGGCGTTGGACAACTGTCTTAGAAATTCTGTCAGAGATGGCGCGACGTAGCGACGATCTTCACTGGATTGACAATACGCCGCACTTCGCACCGGCTAGTAAACGCTAAGCCAGGTGTTGACGCCGCGAGGATCTACCTTCATTACCTCCCCCTCCACGGGTCCGGGCCCCTCTGGCAGCCGAGGCGTCGGCTGCGATGTCGGATCCCCGCATGGATGGCGCAACGCGGCGCCTTTTTCTTTTTTCAGGGGTGCGGGATGTTTGAATCCCTTCCGTTTTTTGCTGCGACCTATGTCGGTCAGCCGATCTGGCTGTGGATCGCCTTCCTGGCCTTCATCGGCTTTCTGTTGTGGATCGACCTCGGGGTCGTGAACAACAAGGACGGGGTCGTCTCGGCCAGGAAGTCTGCGGCCATGTGGGCGTCCTTCGCCTCCATCTCCATCGCGTTCGGAGCCTATGTCTATTTCGTGTATGAGCCCGATGCGCGCTACTACATGAGCCCAGACAACCTCAATCAGCAAGCCGTACTTCAATACTTCACGGGCTATCTTCTCGAGACCGCCCTTGCGTTTGACAACATCTTTGTCATCGGGATGATCTTCACCTTCTTCGCCGTTCCACGCCAGTATCAGCACCGTGTGCTGTTCTGGGGCATCATGGGTGCGATCGTCTTCCGGGCCATCTTCATCTCGCTGGGCGCGGCGATCGTGAACGAGTTCACCTGGGTGCTGTTCATCTTCGCCGCCTTCCTGATTTTCACGGGTTGGAAGATGATCTTCGGCGGCGATCACGAGATGGACCTGAACCAGAACCCCGTCCTGAAGTTCCTCAGGAAGCGGATGCGGATCACTGACACCATCGACAACCACAACTTCTTTGTGAAGCGGCCTGACCCGAAGGGTACGGGCCGCCTGGTTCTGTTCGCGACCCCGCTGTTCCTGGCCCTGGTCATGGTCGAGGTGGTCGACGTCATCTTCGCGGTCGATTCCGTGCCGGCGATCTTCGCGGTCACGAAAGACCCCTTCATCGTCTACACGTCCAATATCTTCGCGATCCTGGGCCTGCGGTCGATGTATTTCATGCTCGCCGAGGCCGTCGCCCGCTTCAAGTATCTGAAGTACGGGTTGTCGTTGGTTCTGGTGCTGATCGGGGTCAAGATCATCTGGAATTTCGGCCTCTACAAGGCTTGGAAGGACATGACCGGCGAGGCACTTGTGCCCTATCTCGAGCCGCAATGGTCCCTGATCGCGACCCTCGGCCTGATCGGCGGCTCGATGCTCTATTCCTGGATCAAGACCCGCGATGCCAGGGACGGGCCGGAACGACCGACCCACTAAGCGTCCCGATCAGGGCGGCGTGATGGTGTTGGCCTCGATGGACTGGCGTCAGGACGACGACGGGCCGCGCTCCAGGGCGCGCAGTACCTCCTGCGCCAACAACCCGGCGGGGCCACCCATGCCGCGCGTGGACACCAGGGCGATCTCGCTGTCGCTGAGCGGCGGCAGCGGGTCGCCGAGAACAGTCAGGTCGCGCGGGGCCATTGCGGCCGGAAGGACCCCGACGCCGAGGCCGGCCCGCAATGCCGCCATCTGACCCGCGAGGCTGGGCGAGGTGAAGGAGGCGCGGAACGCCAGCCCGGCTGCTTCCAGCGCGCCCAGCGCCCGCTTGCGATAGATGTCGGGAGCCGGAGCCACGATCAGGGGCAGAGGCGACGTCTCCAGGATCGACCGGTCCAGCGCCACCCAGACCAGGGGCTCGCGCCAGACCCGGACGCCGAGCTCGGGTCCGACCGGCTCGCGTTTGATCAGGGCGAGATCGAGCAGCCCACGTGACATCTGATCGAGCAGATTGGCGGTGTAGTCGCACGTCACGGACAGCTTGATGCGGGGATGGCTGCGCGCGAAGGCACCAAGGATCCCCGGCAGATGCATTGTCGCGACGTCCTCCGGCGCGCCGAACCGTACCTCGCCCTCCAGATCGCCTTCGCCGAGCGTGGAGACGATCTCGTCGTTCAACCTCAAGAGCCGGCGCGCCTGCGGCAGCAGGCCGGCGCCTTCCGTGGTCACGGCCACGCCCTTGCCCGCCCGGTCCAGAAGCGGTGACCGCAGTTGATCCTCCAGCCTTCGGATCTGAAGACTGACGGCGGGCTGGGTTCGCCCCAGCAGTGCGGCCGCCCGGGTAAAGCTTCCCGTTTCCACGACAGTCACGAACGCGCGCAGGAGGTCTAGCTCGAGATTGACCAGGCGCGACGTCACGTCATTAGCATCCGTTATGGAGGGCATCATACTAATAAACTGGATCGGATGGATCGTCGAGGCCAGAGGAGGCCACCCTTGGATGGACCCCACCGAATGCCCGATCTTTCCGCCAGTCTCGAATTGCTGACCTCGCCCGCGATCCTGTTCTTCTTCCTGGGCGCAGCCGCCGCCTTCGCGCGGTCGGACCTGTCTATACCGGAGCCGATCGCCAAGGCGCTGTCGCTCTATCTGATGCTCTGCATCGGCTTCAAGGGCGGGGTCGAAGCGCGCGCCGCGGGGTTGAATGGCGACTTCCTGTCCGCGGGCGTCATCGGCATTGCGCTCAGCGCCTTGATGCCGCTTGTCGCCTTTGTCATTCTGAAGCGGATGCCGAGGCTCGATCGTTCGACGGCCTGCGCCCTCGCGGCGACCTATGGTTCGGTCTCGGTCGTGACCTTTGCTGCAGGCCAGCAGCATCTGGCGGCCCTCGGCATCGCCTCCGGCGGCTATATGGCCGCTGTCCTCGCCCTGATGGAGACGCCGGCCATCCTTACCGCGCTGCTGTTGCTGAACGGTGCTGGTCGCGGGGAACCCGGGCAACGCAGGGCGGTCCTGAGGGAAGTCTTCTTTGGGGCCGCAACCGTCATGCTGCTGGGCAGTTTTGTGGTGGGAGTGGTCTCGGGATCGGCCGGCATGGCCAAGCTGGAACTTTTCGTCGGGCCCCTGTTCCAGGGCGCGCTGTGCTTCTTCCTGCTCGACATAGGCCTGATCGCCGCGCGCAGGCTGATGGAGGGCGGGCGCAAGCTCAGCCCGGCCGTGGTCGCCTTCGCCATCGGGTTTCCCCTGCTCTCGGCGGGCCTGGCGTTGGGACTGGCGTGGCTCGCCGGTCTCGACGTCGGCAATGCCGCCCTGCTCACCATCCTGGCCGGTTCGGCATCCTATATCGCCGTGCCCGCCGCCATGCGGCTTGCGGCGCCCAAGGCGGACACGGGCGTCTTCGTGACGGCGTCTCTGGCCATCACCTTCCCCTTCAATCTGACGGTCGGCATCGCCCTGTACACGGCTGCGGCAGTCTGGCTCTGGGGGTGACCGAGCCCTCGAATTTCTCCCCCGTTCGTCCCCAAACTCTCCTCAGGCGATCACCGGGACCTCTCGCTGAGCCGGCATGAACAGCTTGCCGATTGCCACCCTGCTCCGGCGTCCACCACCGGTCACGCCTCGGGCGGCGACTGCAATCCCTGGGAGACGAAAAGAGAGAAGATTTCCATGGGCCCGAAAGTCGAGACGCCTTGCGCAGACCTGGAGACGATCGACGCGCATCCTGACAGCGCGGCCGGTCACGCAACCGGGGCGACGCTGGCAAGCCTCCAGGGCAGGGTCTCGCCCGCGTGGAACGGCACGACTTCGCCCTCGGGCAGCATTGTGATCCGCTGTGGAACGACGACACCGACCCGTTCCAGGACGATGCTCCCCGTGTTCAGCGGGAGACCGTAAAAGCGCGGACCATGTTCAGAGGCGAAGGCCTCAAGCTTGTCGAGTGCACCCTCTTCGTCGAACGTCGCGGCATAGCTCTCGATCGCGAAGGGCGCGTTGAAGATACCGGCGCAGCCGCAAGCGGACTCCTTCTGTCCGATCAGATGCGGGGCCGAATCCGTCCCGAGGAAGAATTTCGGCGAGCCGGACATGGCCGCGCGCCGCAGGGCGAGCCTGTGTCGCTCGCGCTTTGCCACCGGCAGGCAGTAAAAGTGCGGGCGAATGCCGCCCGCGAACATGGCGTTGCGATTGATGTGCAGATGATGGGGCGTGATCGTCGCAGCCAGGTTCGGGCCTCCGCTCTCGACGAAGGCGACGGCGTCGGCGGTGGTGATGTGCTCGAAGACCGTCTTCAGCGCCGGGAAATCGACAAGGATCCTCGAATAGACGCGCTCGATGAAGACGGCTTCGCGATCGAAGATGTCGACCTCCGGGTCCGTCACCTCCCCGTGCAGCAGCAAAGGCATGCCGAGACGCTGCATTCGCTCCAGGACAGGATAGATCTTGCGGATGTCGGTGACGCCGTGATGGGCATTGGTGGTCGCATGAGCCGGATAGAGCTTGCAGGCGGTGAACACCTCAGCCTCAAAGCCGCGCGCGATTTCATCAGGATCGGAATCGTCGGTGAGATAGCAGATCATCAAGGGTTCGAACGCGAGGCCGGGCCCCAGGGCCTCACGGATCCGCGCTCGATAGGCTTCGGCGGCGGCGACCGTGGTGATCGGCGGCGTTAGATTGGGCATGACGATCGCGCGCCGGAACTGGCGCGCCGTATGGTCGACAATCGAGCTCAACAGCGGGCCGTCGCGAAGATGAACGTGCCAGTCGTCCGGCGCTCGGATCGTCAGTCGAGCCAGATTTGATGGTTCCTGCATTCCGGCAGCTTAGCCTTACAGACCGGAGACCGAAAGCACTGGGAGTTTGCCTTGCAGCGGTCATGTCCCCGGACGGGGTGTAGCTCGGGGCCGGTAGGGACGATCTGCCATCACCCTGACAGGACCCACGCGCCTGATGGGTTTGAATTGACGGTGTCACGCCGGGGTTCAGGCGGAGCCAGGCAGAATTACTCGAGGGGTCCCGTCACCAAACCCGCCGTGCTGGCGTATTCGAAATAGCTTCCATCCACTACATGAGCAGCCATGCACCGTCTCATCGGAAGAACGCCAGATCCTGAACCCCTGTCCGGTGTCCGCGGCCGCGCGGTTCCGATCGCCGACCCGCATCTCACCGCCGGGGCCGGGCCTGCTAGTATGATGGACGGCCTTGGTCGAACAATCAGCTACCTTCGTGTCTCGGTGACGGATCGCTGCGATCTGCGCTGCACCTACTGCATGCCCAGACATATGGTTTTTGCGCCAAAGGCCCAAACGCTCGAGCTTGACGAAATCGCACGGCTGTCACGCCTGTTCATCGCCCTCGGTGTCACCCGGATCCGATTGACGGGGGGAGAGCCGCTGTTGCGTCGGCGCGCGCTGGACCTGGTGCGGGCGCTGGGATCGGACCTCGGTCACGGGTTGGAGGAACTGACCCTGACCACCAACGGGACCCATCTGGCCGGTCACGCAGATGCGCTGTTCGACGCGGGCGTGCGGCGGGTGAACGTCTCCCTCGATACCCTGGACCCCATCGCCTTCGCCCGCATCACCCGCGGTGGCGATCTGGGCAAGGTCATGGACGGCCTGGCGGCGGCGAAGGCGGCGGGACTGAGGGTCAAGATCAACACCGTGGCCCTGCGCCAGGATAACGCCGACGAGCTTCCAGCCCTGATCGTCTGGGCTCATGGCGAGGGTTTCGACCTGTCGCTGATCGAGACCATGCCGCTGGGATATGCCGACGAAGACCGCACGACACAATTCCTGTCCCTGGCCGAGGTCCGCGACGCACTTGAGGCGCGCTGGACGCTGACGCCCCTGACGGACCGCACAAACGGACCCGCACGCTACGTCCGGGTGGCGGAGACCGGCGGGAGGTTGGGCTTCATCACTCCGTTGACGCACGGCTTCTGCGGCGATTGCAATCGCGTCCGACTGACCTCGCAGGGCCAACTGTTCGGTTGCCTCGGAGGCGAGACCTTCACCGATCTTCGGACCCCGATGCGGGCCGGCGCTGGCGATGACGAGCTCGCCGGGCTGATCCAGAGGGCCATTGGCGGCAAGATCGCGGGGCATGACTTCAGCCTCGCCCGACTGGCCGAACCGACGCTATCGCGGCATATGTCGGTCACGGGAGGGTAGAATGGTGAAGGTCCTGCTATTCGGTCATCTGGCCGACAGCGCTGGCTGGCGTGAACAGGAGATGGACTTCACCGGGACGCTTTCAGCCCTGACCGGGCTATTGTCGATGGCTGATCCGAAGCTGGCCGCCAGTCTGACCGCGCCCGGGGTCCGGGCCGCCGTCAACCACACGATTTCGGCGGAGGACACGGCGCTGAAAGCCGGCGATGAGGTCGCCTTCCTGCCAATCTACAGTGGCGGTTGACGGTGACTCTGATCCTTACCGACCAAGCCTTTGATGCCGAGGCGGAACTCAGAGCCTTTCACATGGCGCATGCCGACGCTGGCGCGGTCGCCAGCTTCATCGGGTGCTGCCGGGCGGCTTCGGGAAACACCCTGGTCCGGGCCCTGGAGCTGGATCTCTATCCAGGCTTCACGCACAGCACGATCACCGAAAAGCTGCACACATTGAGCACCACGCCCGGGGTCGATGGCATTCTGGTCGTTCACCGCCATGGCCGGATCGACGTGGGCGAGGCGATCGTTCTGGTGGCCGTCGCCGGGCCGCATCGTCGGGCCGCCATCACCGTCATGGACCGGACCATGGACTGGCTGAAGGTTGAGGCCCCGTTCTGGAAGAAGGAACACAGGGCTGACGGCGCTCACTGGATTGAGCCGACCGATCGTGACCGGACCGACGCCGCCCGGTGGCATGAAACTCCAGCTCTCGCTGACCCAGACAGGATCATCCCATGACGCCGCCCATCGACGCGCCCCCGCCAGGCGGACGGCTTGCACCGGACATCGCCTTTACCCCGGTCAGGATCGCGATCCTGACCGTCTCCGACACTCGCGACGAGGAAAGCGACACCTCCGGCCGGGTCCTGGCCGACCGCGTGGTTGCGGCGGGGCATCTCCTGGCCGGCCGGGACTGGGTCCGCGATGACGTTGACGCTATCCGTACCAGGGTCCGGAGCTGGATCGACGCCGGCGAGGTCGATGTCATCATCAGCACCGGCGGCACGGGCCTGACCGGGCGCGATGTCACGCCGGAGGCGCTCGAGCCCTTGTTCGACAAGCGCATCGACGGGTTTTCCGTGATCTTCCACACCGTCAGCTATCGCTCGGTGGGCCTCTCGACCCTGCAGTCGCGCGCCATCGCAGGTATCGTCAACGGCGTGTTCGTCTTCTGCCTGCCCGGGTCGAACGGCGCGGTTCGCGACGGCTGGGATGAGGTGATCCGCTGGCAACTCGACAGCCGCCACAAGCCCTGCAACATGGTCGAACTGATGCCGCGTTTGACGGAGGTCTGATGGATCCGCTTCGATCCAACCATTTCGGGCCTGACGGCCGTCCCGTCATGGTCGATGTTTCGCCCAAGCCCAGAACCGTCCGGCGCGCGGTCGCCGTGGGCCAGGTGCTGATGTCCGCCGCCGCGATGGACAGTCTTCTCAACGGCGGCACCGCCAAGGGCGACGTCAGAGCCATCGCCGAATTGGCCGGCATCATGGGGGCCAAGAGGACCGCCGACCTGATCCCTCTGTGTCATTCCTTGACCCTCGACAGCCTCGACGTCCGCATAGAACCGCTCGCAGACCGAAGCGGCGTCCACGTGAGGGCGCAGGCCGTGACCACCGCGCGGACCGGGGTCGAGATGGAGGCTTTGACCGCCGTCTCGGTCGCCTGTCTGACCGTCTATGACATGTTGAAGTCGATCGATCGGTCTATGACGATCTCGGCTTTACATTTGCTGGAGAAGTCCGGCGGCGCGTCGGGCGACTATCGGCGCGAGACGCCGTGATCCCGCCTGGACCAGATGAGGCCCGGCGACTGATGCTGGCCGACCTGGCGCCGCTGGCCAGCGAACTGGTCCCACTGTCCACCGCAGTCGGACGGACCCTGCGACGCGCCGTGGTCGCGACCCGGGCGCAGCCTCCGTTTGCGGTGTCCAGCATGGACGGCTGGGCGATCCTGGACGCCGACCTCGACCCGATGGCCCGTCTGGCCATCGTCGGCGAGAGCGCGGCGGGCTCGGCCTTCGACGGCGTCCTGTCGGCCGGTCAGGCCGTGCGGATATCGACGGGAGCCCGACTGCCGACCGGCGCTGACCGCGTCGTACCCCAGGAGGCGGCGGATCAGGAGGATGAGCGGGTAGCCATGACCCGCGCGCGCCCTGACGACGCCCGCTTCATCCGGCCGGCGGGACTGGATTTCTCCGCTGGCGAGACCTTGCTGGAGGTCGGCGTCCGGCTCGACCCGTGGTCGATTGCCCTCGCCGCGGCGGCAGGATCTGCCGAACTCGAGGTGTCCCGCCCTGCCCGGGTCAGGGTCGTGACGCTGGGCGATGAGATTGTCCGTCCGGGTGAACCGGCCGGACCCGACCAGATATTCGACGCCACCGCCGACGCCCTTTCCGCACTCATTACCGCCTGGGGCGGAGAGGCCGAACGAGCGGGTCCGGTCGCCGACGACAGGGTTGCCCTGGCCCTGGCCTTGACCAGCACGGGCGAGGATCTGCTGGTCACGGTCGGCGGCGCTTCGGTCGGAGACCACGACCTCGTCAAACCGGTTCTGGTTCAGGCCGGCCTGACCCTGTCCGTCGAGGGGATCAATGTGAGGCCGGGACGACCGACATGGTTTGGCCGAATGCCGGACGGTCGCCGGGTGCTGGGCCTTCCAGGCAATCCGGCGTCGGCCCTCGTCTGTGCGACCCTGTTTCTGGAACCCCTGCTGAAGGCCCTGCACGGCGTCCGGGACGGCGGCCTCGACTGGCGGTCGGCCCGGTTGACGATCCCCTTGCCGCGCAACGGTCCGCGCGAACACTATCTGCGGGCCGCGTTGTACACAGGCGACGACGGCATCAGCCTGGCCGAACCGTTTGAGGATCAGGACTCCTCGCGGCTGGTGGTCTTCGGGGCGGCGAACGGACTGGTGCGGCGTCGGCCCGGCGCGGATGAGTCGACGCCAGGCGAGGTGGTGCAGGTTCTCGCCTTGCCACGCACACGTATCCGCTGATGGACTGGGCAAGCGGAACCGAGCTTTGGCTGGCCGCCTGCATGCTGATCGGGGCGGCGCTATACTCCAGCGTTGGCCACGCCGGAGCGTCGGCCTACATCGCGTTGATGGCGCTATTCGGCGTGCCGGTTGCGGTCATGCGGCCCACCGCCCTTGTGCTCAACATGGTTGTCGCCAGCCTCGCGTCAGTGCGGTTCATACGCGCCGGACTGTTTCGCTGGCGGACCTTGTGGCCATTCCTTGTCACAGCCCTGCCACTGGCCTTCGTGGGCGGAATGATCCATCTGCCGACCACCGTCTATCGACCGGTGATGGGTGTGGTCCTCCTGCTCTCGGCGGCGCGGCTGATCTGGCCGACCCCCATCAAGGCGCTGTCTGAGTGGCGCGACCCCCCGATCCCCCATGCCTTGCTGGCAGGAGCCGCGATCGGCCTGTTGTCGGGCCTGACCGGGACGGGCGGCGGGATCTTCCTGTCGCCGCTCCTGCTCTTCCTGGCCTGGTCGGCACCCAAGCCTGCAATGGGAGTGGCGGCGGTTTTCGTCCTGGCCAATTCGGTCTCCGGTCTGCTCGGAAACCTGGCCTCCGTGCAGGAGTTACCGCCAGGTCTGCCCCTCTATGTCGGAGCCGTTCTGATCGGTGCCATCATAGGCACGACCATGGGCATTCGAATGACCTCGCCCTGGATCCTTCGCGCCCTGGCGCTGGTCCTGCTCATCGCCGGTGCCAAGCTCATCGGCGTCTACTGAGGGTGCTGATAAAGGGAACTGACAAGTGGTGACCTGCCCCTGAAATTTCACGAGGCGGTGTTGGCCATGATCCTGCGTCAGCAGGATGAGGGCACCATGATCAGCCTGGCCCGCCGCAGGGCCAGTATTTCCGACGCGACACTATAGGTCCGGCGCAGGTCATACGCGGGCCTGATGCCGTCGGAGATGAAGCGGCCAAGGCAGATTGACGATGAGAGAGGGCGGCTGAAACGGATCGTTGCGGACCTGACGCTGGACCGTGGGATGCTGCAGTTCAGGGTGAACGCCACCCGGCGCAAACATCAAAAAGCCCCGCAGCGGGGCTGACGGGGCTTTGAGATCTTGGGTGCGGGAGCAGGATTTGAACCTGCGACCTTCAGGTTATGAGCCTGACGAGCTACCGGGCTGCTCCATCCCGCGGCAAGAGCGGCTTTGTGAAGGAAGATGTTCGAGAAGACCCAGGCTCAAGCAGCGCAAAGCGCGTTAGCCCGGAAAACACGTCACAATCCACATATCCGCTTGGTAGACCCGGCGGCGACCTACTCTCCCATGCCTTGAGACATAGTACCATTGGCTCTGGAGGGCTTAACGACCGAGTTCGGGATGGGATCGGGTGGGGAACCTCCGACATAACCACCAGGTCAACCAAGCGGATATGTAGATTGTGACGAGAAGACATTGTCGTATTCGAAAAATCGAATGAGTTTTGCTGAGAAACGATCAAGCCGATCGGATTATTAGTACCAGTAAGCTTCACGCGTCGCCGCGCTTCCACACCTGGCCTATCAACGTGGTAGTCTTCCACGATCCTCAGCGAAGCCTTGTTTTGAGGTTAGTTTCCCGCTTAGATGCTTTCAGCGGTTATCTATTCCATACTTAGCTACCCTGCTGCACAACTGGCGTCATGACAGGTCCACCAGAGGTATGTCCATCCCGGTCCTCTCGTACTAGGGACAGATCCTCTCAAGCTTCGAACACCCACGGCAGATAGGGACCAAACTGTCTCACGACGTTCTGAACCCAGCTCACGTACCACTTTAATCGGCGAACAGCCGAACCCTTGGGACCTGCTCCAGCCCCAGGATGTGATGAGCCGACATCGAGGTGCCAAACTTTGCCGTCGATATGGACTCTTGGGCAAAATCAGCCTGTTATCCCTAGAGTACCTTTTATCCGTTGAGCGATGGCCCTTCCACGCGGGACCACCGGATCACTATGGCCGACTTTCGTCTCTGCTCGACTTGTCAGTCTCGCAGTCAGGCGGGCTTATGCCATTGCACTCGACGACCGATTTCCGACCGGTCTGAGCCCACCATCGCGCGCCTCCGTTACACTTTAGGAGGCGACCGCCCCAGTCAAACTACCCACCACGCCATGTCCCGGGACCGGATAACGGCCCTCGGTTAGACGTCAACGACAGTAAGGGTGGTATTTCAAGGATGGCTCCACCAGAGCTGGCGCCCCGGTTTCATAGCCTCCCACCTATCCTACACATACGGTCGCTAACGCCAAGGCGAAGCTATAGTAAAGGTTCATAGGGTCTTTCCGTCTGACCGCGGGAACCCCGCATCTTCACGGGGAATTCAATTTCACTGAGCCTGTGCTGGAGACAGTGGGGAAGTCGTTACGCCATTCGTGCAGGTCGGAACTTACCCGACAAGGAATTTCGCTACCTTAGGACCGTTATAGTTACGGCCGCCGTTTACCTGGGCTTCAGTTCGTCGCTTTCACAACTCCCTTTAACCTTCAGGCACCGGGCAGGCGTCAGACCCTATACGTCGCATTGCTGCTTCGCAGAGCCCTGTGTTTTTGCTAAACAGTCGCTACCCCCTGGCTTGTGCCACTCTGCAAAGGTTGCCCTAAGCAGAGTCACGCTTATTCCGAAGTTACGCGTGCAATTTGCCGAGTTCCTTCAG
>NZ_CM178740.1:1862500-3253608 GCF_058681515.1 Brevundimonas sp. AVps5
GGCCTGCAGCACGCAACGCCTCGGCGTCGTCGATCACCGTCACGGTCCCGACACCCTTGACGGTCGCAATATGGGTGGCCGTCTCGACGACCAGCGCCGTGTTCTCGTCGATGCCATAGCCGAACCGATCCATCGGACTTTCGGTGACCGCTCTGGACAATCGGCCCAGCCGCGCCTGCCGGTCAAAGTGCTGATCGACGATCCCGTCGGTAAAGAAGCCCGCACCCGTGCCCAGAATCAATCGGCCGTCCTCCATGTCAGCGTCGGGGCCGGGGGATGTCATTGGCCGGGTCAGAGCGATCAGGCCATCGCCGCGCAGGATCATGGTGGCGCTCTGGATTGCGGCGCCGGCGCTGGAGCCACCGATGACCGCGCCCTCCTCAAGGCGGCGACGAAGCATGATCAGGAGGGGGGTCGGCGATCCCGCGGCATCAAACAGCACCCGCGCTGTCCGGACCTGATCGCCCCCCGTGAACCAGATTCCGCCCGCCCCCTCGGTCATCGCGACCGCCGCCGGATCGTCGCCGCCATCGGCCCAGAGACTCTCGTCATCGGTCGTGGCTGGATCATCGACGAGGGCGGCACGAACGAGGACGACCCGGTCAGGGGAAACGCCGTGCAGCGCCAGCGCCGCGCGGGCCGACTCAAAGGAGGCGACGGGCTCGCCCGATGCTGCTGCGATGACGGCGACACGGTCGGTCGCCGGGTGGGGCAGCCCGTTCACAAAGGCCCCCCAGATCTCGGCATTCCGCGCATCGAGCGCGCCGCCGACGATCACGAGCCGCCCTGGCTCGGCGAGGGCGGGGGCTGCGGCAACCAGGCCGACAAGACCTCCGAGAAGGACATTCAGGAGGCGCATAGGACGTGTCATTAGCGATATCCGGTCAGCGTTGCGACAACAACGAACGTCCCGGCCAGAACCGGACGGGATTGACAGAACTCAGCACGCTCCGCAGGCCCCGACCAGGTCGAGCAGAGGGTTCAGCACGCTCGGTCGGATCGGATCGTCGCCGCCCGGAAGCCATGACCTGCCCCTCGGCATTTCCTCCACGCCGCGGCAGAGTCCGGACCTTGAAAGGACGGACGGAAGGAAGCGAGCGAGACCTGGGATTGAGGGCTGCCGTATTCGCCTGCCCGAAACAGATCATCAGGGTTCTACGGGAGAACGAGGCGGGCGCGAAGGCGGGTGAGTTGTCGCACAATCCAGGCGTTTCGGAGGGCACGATCTCCGGCCGACAGCGCCACCGCGAAGCTCTGGCCGTATCAGGCGCACCGATCGTCGGCATCAAAATGGCCGGACCTTGCGGTCCGGCCATCTGATACGCCTGGCCTGGACGACCAGACCTGGCCGTCAGATCATGGAGCCGTGAAGACGGCCGTCCATCAGAAGTAGAAGCGGACGGCTGCGCTGACGGTGCGGCCCGGCAGCGCCTGGACGAGGCTGACACCGCTGGTCGGCAAGGTGAAGGCAGCCACATCCGTCAGGGCCAGTTCGTCGAACAGGTTGGTGGCGTTCAGCGACACCACGACCCGGTCGATCGGGCGGACCTGCAGGAAGGCGTTCACCGTGGTGTAGCCCGGCATCGTCAGCTGGTTCTGGTCCTGGGCGTAGCTCTCCGTAGTGCCGACGATGCTGGCGCCCACGGTGAACAGGTCGTTCTCGTACTGCGGCATCAGCTGGAAGATCACGTCGGCCTGGCGGCGCGGCGAATTGCCGATCAGGGCCGGGTCTGCAGCGGCGGTGATCTCGGCGCTGGTGAATGTCGCGCCGGCCGCGAGACTGAAGGGACCGCGGCGGATGCCACCCTCGAACTCTGCACCCTGGGCCTGATAGCCCTGGGTCAGCAGGACCAGTGCAGTCTGGCCGTTGGCGTCCGGCCGCACCTGCTGGTTGGTCTCGCTCACCTCAGCCCAGAAGCCTGTGATATTGGCGAACAGACCGTCTGTCCGGTATTTGAAGCCGATCTCGGCCTGGTCGACCGGATCATAGGCGGCTTCGGTCCGGGCAAGGCCGCCGGTAAGGGGGTTGATGGCCGCCGTACGAACGATCTTCTCCGCCGCCGCACGGCCGCCGCTGCTGTAACGGGCGAAGGTCGAGACGCTTTCCGAGACGCGATAGTTGGCGCTGACGGAATACGACGTGTAGTCGTAGCCATAGTCGACCGGGATGGCGGTTGAAGCCGTGGGGAAGGCGAAGCTCCGCTCGGCCTCGGACAGGACGCCGTCGTTGTTGACGTCGATGGTCCGGACGCTCGTCGCGCTGTTGGTGGTGGTGACGCCGCTGACATCGCCGGTGTCAAACCGTACCGAAGCGCCCACCGCCAGCTTGCCGATCCGGTAGTTTGCCGAGGCATAAGGAGCCAGGACGCTGTAATCGAGGTCAAAGGTGGAGTTCGACCCCGGACCGGCCGCCGGACCGAAGAAGTTGAACACTCCGCCCTGGGTGCGGCGGGTGCCGTTGGCGTTGATGATGTCCACCGGGGCGGAGTTCCCGCCGCCGACCACATCCTGGAAATAGGGAATAAACTGACGGTCGAACCGCAACTCCTGGTCGGCGCTGTAGATGCCGACCGTCGTGGTCAGCTCGCCCTCGCCGATGTCCCAGACCCGGCTGGCGCGCAGATCAGTGGTGAAGTTGTTCAGGCTGTCGACCTGGCTGTTGACCAGGGTCGAATAGGCGATCAACCCATTGCCGTTCAAGGTCGTGGGATTGGTGATCGGCTGGCCCTGACGTGGCCCCCCGGCATAGGCCAGGGTGCCCGGTCGCCCACCGAAGGCAAAGGGCAGGACGGCGGCAGGCACGATGGCCAGTGGATAGCCCAGAACCTGGCTGCCGGACTGGTCGGCGAAACGCATGTTGCCCGAGACGGTCCAGCCCGCGAGGTTGAACCGGGTCTGCAGGCCGATGGACTTGACCAGGGCTTCGTTCCCCGTGCCCAGGTCAGCCTGTGCGAGGTTCCCGTCACCGTTGAGGTACGGGATGGAGTTGAAGTTGGCCGTCGTCAGGGTGTCGCGCAGATTCGAAAAGTTCGGGACGTCCGAATAGTTCGGATCGTCGTTACTGCCGGATACGAGCATCGGAGCCGGGGCATAGCCGGCGACCTTGTCGTCGAGCAGCTTGCCCTCGAGCCGGACGAACCCGCCCTCGAACTCCTGGGTGATGTTGAACTTGAACTGCCCGCCTTGATTGGCGTCATAGCCGGCCTCCCGGACGCCCTCGCCCTCGCGGTAGAAACCGCCGACGTGGAAGCGCAGCGTATCGGTCAGATGGCCGCCGTAGCCGAAGTCGACGCGGGAGTTGCCGTAGTCGAGGCCGGTCGAGACCTGGACCGACCCGCCCTCAACCTCGCCCGTGTGGGAAATCAGGTTGATCACCCCGCCCGGCGCGTTGGAGGCGAAGGTCGAGGCCGAGCCGCCACGGATCGACTCGATCTGGGCGACGTTGAAGTCGTAACGCATGAAGTAGTCCGGCGTGAACGCCAGGATGTCGCCGAACTCCAGGACCGGTAGGCCGTTCTCCTGGAACTGCAGATATTTCGCGCCGCTGCCGACCATCGGCAGGCCCCGGATCGTATAGCTGCCGTTGACCTCACCCGAGCCGGCTTCGGCGCGGATGCCCGGGATCGTGCGGAAGATACCGGCAATCGAGGATTCGCCGATCTTGATAATCTCGATGTCGTTGATCGAGCTGGTCGAGGTGGCGCTGTCCAGTCGGTCGCGCGCGCGTGCCACGCCGGTCACAACCATGTCGCTGTTCGCACGGGTGCGGCTGGCCTCCCAGGCGGTGGGCCGGGCCTCGGCCTGAGTCGTCTGGGCTTGCGTCGGCATCCCCAACAGAAGGGGCGCGAGCGCGGCGGTGAGATACAGGGATTTCAAGGGAGCCTCCAGGGCAGTTTCTTCGCTTGGAGTACTATTGAAACGACTATTATTGATTAACTTGGATCCTGATATTCGCCCCCCAATGACAGTTCAGTTCGCCGCCTGGAATATCTGGATACGTATATATACGTAACCTATGCTGTAACGCCAGTCACTGGAACCTGCATTCGCCAGTAACAGCTCGCGCAGGCTGTGACTGTCGCGGATCCGGAGCGGCGCGCAGCGGGATCCGGTCCGCTGGCCGGCCGTCCACGCCGTCCGGGATGAGGGCATTTTCCGACAGCCGGACAGTGTCGCTCAAAGCGATCCGTGTCCCACGCTCTCTGACGTCTGACGCCGCGGTCACCGAACAAGCCGCCCGGTGAAGGGTTCGGCTAGAATTCCTGCCACTCGTCTTCGACCACGGCGGCTTTCAGGGCCAGGGCGCCGACCGTTCGCGGCGCCTCACGCAGCGGCCTGGCGGGTGCCGGCGACGCGCTCCGCTCGCGCGGGGTCGCGACCATCGCGGGAGCGGACCCCCGTGTCGAGTTGAGGCGGAAGCGAGCGACCAGGGTCGCCAGCTCATCGGCCTCGGTCGCCAGGATACGCGCCGCCGCGGTGGCTTCCTCGGCCATGGCTGCGTTCTGCTGCGTCGCACGATCCATGCTGGCGACAGCGCCGTTGACCTGTTTCATGTTTTCCGCCTGGGTCTGCGCTCCATGCGCAATATCGACCACCAGCGTATTGGCATCGCCGATCTTCGATACGACCCGCGCCAGCATATCCCCGGTCTCGCCGACGCGGTCGACGCCGAGCTTCACTTCCTCGGACGACCTGACGATCAATTGTTTGATCTCCTTGGCGGCGTCCACCGTGCGCTTGGCCAGCTCGCGCACTTCGCCCGCGACCACGGCGAAGCCCCTGCCGGTCTCGCCTGCGCGCGCGGCCTCGACCCCGGCATTGAGCGCCAGGAGGTTGGTCTGCAGGGCGATGCCGTCGATCATGGTGATGATCTCGCTGATCTCCTGCGACCCGACCTTGATCGCGTCCATAGCGGAGATCGCCTGCTCCACGATCGCGCGCCCATCGGTTGCGTCGCCGTTGGCCATGGTGATCGCGGTCCGGGCGTCTGCGGCGCTTCGCGCGGTCCCGCCCACCATGTCCGTGACCTGATTGGTCGCAGATGTCGTCTGCTGAAGCGTGGACGCCTGCTGCTCCGTCCGATGCGACAGATGTTCCGACGCAGAACAGATCTGGTTCGCGCCCGCCCGAACACTCTCCGCCGACCCGGCGACGCCGGCGAGGCTTTCCTCCAGGCCCTGGACGGCGACGTTGAACGCCTTGCGCAGTCGGTCGTACTCCGGCGCGAACGGCGTGCTGATGACATGGGTCAGGTCGCCGGCCGCGAGAGCCTCGAGGGCGGTGTCCAGGGCCTCCACGACATGCCGCTGCGCCGTATCGGCCTCGGCCTTGTCGCGTTCAGCAGCAGTTTTGGCGAGATCAGCCAATGCCTTGGCGGCGTCCGCCTCGACCTTGGCCAGCGCCGTATCGCGGAAGACCAGCACGGCGCGAGCCATGTCGCCGAGTTCATCGGCGCGATCGGCGTCCACGATGATGTCGTTGTCGCCGTTAGCCAGTTGGCCCATGGCAGACGTCAGCGTCGTGATGGGCCGCGCGATCAGCCGGCTTAACATCGCCGACAGGACGATTGCGATCCCGATCAAGGCGACACCGCCGACGATCAGGGCGATAATCGCCGTAACGATGGCGACCTCTTGCCGCGCCACATTCTCGGCGGTCAGCGTCGCCTCGCCCTCGCGAAGCTCCCGAAGCGGCAGAACCGCGTCGCTCACCAGAACCAATTTGCCGGCGTCGCGAACCGCCTGCGCCGCTTCTTCCCGCCCGCCGGCTCGCACGACAGCGATCAGGCGATCGCCCCAGTCCGCGCGCCAGGCCATCGTGGCGACCCGCGATTTCTCGAGAAGCGCCTGCTTGTCCGCTTCGGTGAGCAATGCGCCCAGTTCGACAACGACCCGATCGTACTCGTCGCGCCCCTCGTCGTAAGACTTCAGATAGGTCTCGTCCCCCGTCACCAGGAAGCCGCGGAACTGACTGTTCTGGCGGAGTATCGCGGTTTCCAGCGACATTGCATGGGCTTCGATCGTGCGGGTCAGATTGTTACTGTCTATCGAGGCGCGGATCATCATGATCGTGCCGAAGAAGACTGCCATCATGACAGCTGCAGAAACACAGATGAGAACGAACGAAAGCGTAAGCTTTCGTGGAATTTTCATTGCCGACATCATGCTATTACAGTCTCGCGATCAATTTTTTGCTCGGCGAACATTTCGCGTTACGCGTACACCAGTCAGGAGTCGTGCAGGAAAAAAGCCTGAAGACTCTGGCTGAGAAGCCGTACCTGTCGACCCCACTCCGCTCTTGCAGGCAGCCGCTGAACATATGGTTAAGGCGGCGCGCGATGCGAGACGGATCGGCGGGCCGTTCCTGAGATGACCTGGCTCGAAGCTTCGTTCATTGGACCTTAAGCCCGCCCCTCTAAGTGCCTGATAGATTGAAGTCGTGGCTGCGTGGAGCGTCCGGTCGTCTCTGAAGGGCGCGAGGCGGCCAGGCCCCAATACTTCCAGGTCAGATTTGTATTTTCAGTCGGGGTACGTGCGTATGCGGTTGGTGATTTGATGATGGGCCTCGCCGCCGCCGCCCCCGAGGATGAACTCGCGCGGCAGGCCGACCGCTGCCGGGCGCTGGGTTCGCCCTTCATCGCCGACATTCTCGCCGCCGCCGACAGGCAACTGTTCCTCGCGCCGCTTACCGCGGCTGCGGTGCGCAACTGGCCGGGCGACCCCGCCGCGGCCGCGGTCGCGTTGCGGGTCAACGGAGCGCTTCACGCTCTCGCGCGACGCGGATCTCCGCCTTATCTGGCCGAGCTATACCGCCACGAACACGAAGACTTCGACGGTGCCGTCGCGGTCGCCCTTTCGCGAAACGATCAATTCATCGCCGACTGGATCCGCCACCCCACCCAGACCAATGAGGTTGCGCGAGCTGCCGCCATCATGTCCGCACTGATGGCCGCGCCATTGAGCCGGCCCATGCCGTTCGAACTGCTCGAACTCGGCTCGAGCTGTGGTCTGAATTTGAATCTCGACCGCTACGACTACAGCCTCGGGTCGGTACGCGCCGGTGATGCGCTGTCCATGGTGAAAATCGCGCCAGACTGGCGTGGACCGCCGCCGCCCGTTCGCCCGGTGACGATCACGGCTGCACGAGGCGTCGATCTGCAGCCGCTTCGCGCAACGGACGCAGCGGATCGCGAACGACTGCTGTCATTCGTCTGGGCGGATCAACCGGCGCGGTCGAAACGCCTCGAGCAGGCACTGAAGATCGCTGTGGCGCAGCAACCCCGCGTCGATCAGGGACATGCAGCGGCCTGGTTGGCGGAACGGCTCGCTGAGCCCCAGCCGGCTGGTCACTGTCGAGCGGTCGTACACACCATGGTTCTTCAGTATCTTGACGCTGGCGAGCGTCAGCATCTCTCTGCAACAATGGCGGACGCCGGTGACAGGGCTTCACCGGAGCGGCCCCTCATCTGGATCCAATTCGAGTGGACCCCGGACCGACGAGCTGTGGAGTTGCGGCTTACCTCCTGGCCGACCGGCCGCACCGTTGTGCTGGCCACCTGTCACCCCTACGGAGACTGGCTGAACTGGCAGGACATGGCGTCGATGGACGACGCCGGTGAACGCGCCGACCAATTCATGAGTGCCTCTCAGGCGTCCGACGATCCCGGCTGTATGGCGCTGAAAATGGCCAGGGCTTGATGAGTGAGGTTTCGGCAGTGCCCTGTCGGCTCCATCTGGACGCCTGGCCCCCACACGCTAGCTAGCGTCAGGCCCGGCGTGCGCCACGGAGACGACCTCGCCGGCGACGAAAAGGCCAGCCAGCGCGTATTCCAGAAACCAGCCACCATCCAGCCGCAGTGCTCGCGGCTCTCCTTTTCCAGGAACTGATGCGCGGCGTCAAAGCAGGTAACCGGGAACGACGGCAACCCGCTGCCGATCATCATGGCCGCTTCTGCAGGCGTCATGCTGGACCTGGAGCTCCCCGCACGATCTGGCGGCGCGCCGCCTGGTGCCGTTTCCGCGCCGTGTCGAAACGCTGACGAGGGGCGATGCGGGGCTCAAGCCAGATGAGCTATCGACCGATACGCGTTTCGGCCTGGCCGCCGTTCACCTGACCGGGTGCGGGCCTGGATCGATGCACATTCCGGTTCGATCCCTGCCCGTTTCGGTGTTCGCAGGGCTTGGGTGAGCCTCTATACCGCCCTCGACAACCGAAGGACCCAGCCATGACCGAGACCCTGAACCTCAGCCATCTGATCGACGGCGAACGCGCGGACGTCGCCCGGCCGACGGAGAGCCTCAATCCCTCGAACACCAACGAGGTGGTCGCCCGCACGCCGGACGGTGGTCAGGCCGAGGTCGACGCGGCCGTCGCCGCTGCGAAGGCCGCCTTCCCGGCCTGGTCCGGGGCCTCGCCCGAGGTCCGCTCCGATGTGCTCGACCGCGCCGGAACCCTGGTCATGGAGCGGCGTGAACAACTGGGGCGTCTGCTGGCGCGCGAAGAAGGCAAGACCCTGGCCGAAGGCATCGGCGAGACGGTTCGGGCCGGACGCATCCTGAAATATTTCGCCGGCGAGGCCCTGCGTCGTCACGGCCAGAACCTCGACAGCGTCCGTCCGGGCGTGGAGATCCAGACCTATCGTCAGGCTGTCGGCGTCTTCGGGCTGATCACGCCGTGGAACTTCCCCATAGCCATCCCGGCCTGGAAGGCGGCTCCCGCCCTGGCGTTCGGCAACACCGTGGTCATGAAGCCCGCCGGCCCGACCCCGGCGACCGCCTCGGCGCTGGCCGACATCCTTGTCGAGGCCGGCCTGCCCAAGGGGGTGTTCAACCTCGTGATCGGTCGCGGCGGCGTTGGCCAGGCGATCGTCGATCACCCCGACGTCGACGGTCTGTCGTTCACCGGGTCACAGAGCATCGGCTCGGGCGTGGCGCTCGGCGCCATCAAGCGTCAGGCCCGGGTGCAGCTCGAGATGGGCGGCAAGAACCCGCTGATCGTGCTCGACGACGCCGACCTCGAGCGGGCGGTCATGGTGGCGCTGGACGGCTCCTTCTTCGCCACGGGTCAGCGCTGCACCGCCTCCAGCCGCCTGATCGTCACCGAAGCGATCCACGACCGGTTCGTCGCCGCCCTGGCCGAAAAGGTCGCATCCCTGCGTGTCGGCGACGCCCTGGATCCCGACAGCCAGATGGGTCCGGCGGTCTCCGAGGCCCAGATGGAGACCAGCTACAGATACATCGACATCGCCCGCGAGGCCGGCGGCCGGATCGTCACCGGCGGAGCGCGGCTGAAGCTCGCCAGCCCTGGCTGGTATGTCCAGCCGACCCTGATCGCCGACACCGATCCGACCATGCGGATCAATACCGAAGAGGTGTTCGGCCCTGTAGCCTCGACGATCCGCGTCAAGGACTACGAGGAGGCGCTGGCCGTCGCCAACTCCACAGAGTTCGGCCTGTCGGCCGGCATCGTGACCACCAGCCTGAAGCATGCCCGCGACTTCCAGCGCCGTGCCCGCGCCGGCATGACCATGGTCAATCTGGCCACCGCCGGGGTCGACTATCACGTGCCGTTCGGCGGCTCGAAATCCTCCAGCTACGGCGCCCGCGAACAGGGCTTCGCCGCCGTCGAGTTCTTCACCCAGACCAAGACCAGCTACAGCTGGAGCTGAAGAGCGCTGTCAGCGACGAGATCCGGCTGGGTGCCACGATCCCGGTCCAGAGAGAATCGACGAAGGGCCCAGCGCGTCAGGCCCGGGCTTTCGACGCCGTTGTCGACATCCGCGTTACTGCGGGCGGCGCCTTTCCCGGCAGCTGAAGATTGTTCCCGGAAAGGCGTCGGCGAACAATCATTGCCGGTGTTCCCTCGAGGACAGGCCAGGTGTCTGGTCCCGGATCTTGGTCGATCGGGTCGACCCTGAACCGCCCGGGCTCTCCGGACATGGGCGAGGGAACGCGCGGCAAAGTCACCGCGTTGATCTCCAGATAACAGGGAGGCGAGCATGGCCGACATCGATCCGTCCGAAGCTTTCGACGAAGACAATAACGACGCCTCCGAAACAGGCGGTGTGACCAGCGAGTTCAAGACTTTCGAGGAAATGCCCGCCGTCCTCGACGTCACCGCGGCCGACGGCGACGCGGACGAGGAGGATTTCGACGAGGACGATCAAGGCCTCGAAGACAGGCTCGGGACCGACGGGGTCGAGCCTGAAGCCGACGCCCGGTACGGTGCCGACGGGACGCGCATCAACGACCTCGACCTCGGCACCGACGAACCCGGCGAGGGTGAGGTCGAGCTGGTCTATTCCGGTCTGATGGAGGACGCGCGCGGGGCCCAGGCCAGCGCCGCCCACTGGGAAGCCAGGACCCTGTCGGACGACGATATCGCAGACCTGGGCTACGGCCCCGAAGGAGACCAGACATGACCGACGCCAAGCCTTTGACCGGCAAGCCGCGCGATCCCGATCTTGATACCGACACGCCGCATGCCCGCCGCGCCGACCGTCTTGAAGGCAAGCCGGACCAGCTGAACGAGAAGCACGGCCACGCCGAGGACCGCCAGGAGGCCCTGGTCGACGAGGGCGTGGAGGAAACCTTCCCTGCCAGCGACCCGGTCTCTGCCAAACGGATAACCTCACCCCGGCATCAAACTGATCGTTGTTAACCGGCCGTGTCATCGGCTAGGCGTGATGCGAACTCACGGAGCATTCGATGACACGGCCGACCGACCGGTTCGAGGGCACCTCGAACTATATCGCCACCCAGGACCTGAAAATCGCGGTCAACGCCGCCGTCGCCCTGGAAAGGCCTCTCCTGATCAAGGGCGAGCCCGGGACCGGCAAGACGGTGCTGGCCTATGAGATGGCCAGGGCGCTGAACGCCCCCCTGATCACCTGGCACATCAAATCGACGACCAAGGCCCACAACGGCCTCTATGAATATGACGCCGTAAGCCGCCTGCGGGACTCCCAGCTTGGCGAGGCGCGCGTCCACGACGTCCGAAACTATCTCAAGCCCGGCAAGCTGTGGGAGGCCTTCACCTCCCCCGTCCGCCCGATCCTGCTGATCGACGAGATCGACAAGGCCGATATCGAGTTCCCCAACGACCTGCTGCAGGAACTCGATCGCATGGAATTCTATGTCCATGAAACGGACGAGACGATCCGCGCAGAGGTGCGCCCGATCGTGGTCATCACCTCGAACAACGAGAAAGAGCTGCCCGACGCCTTCCTGCGCCGCTGCTTCTTCCACTACATCCGCTTCCCCGACGACGAGACGATGAAGGCCATCATCGCGGTCCACTTCCCCGGCATCAAACCCCGGCTGGTGTCCGAAGCACTGAAGACCTTCTACGAAATCCGCGACACGCCGGGCCTGAAGAAGAAACCCTCCACGTCCGAACTGCTGGACTGGCTGAAGCTGCTTATGGTCGACGACGTTCAGCCGGAGACGCTCCGCGAGACCTCGCCGAACAAGCTGATCCCGCCGCTCCACGGTGCCCTGCTGAAGAACGAACAGGATGTGCATCTGTTCGAACGGCTGGCCTTCCTCAATCGTCGCGAGGGCTCGCGTCCCGGCGTTTGAGAAACGACGCAATCCGGTCATCCGACGGACAGATATCGTCAGTTCGATTACCGCGATTTCACTGGAATAGTGACGGCTACTGTTCAAGATGAAGGCCTGAAGAGGAACCTGTTTATGCGACTGCTTCTCGCCACCATCTGCACCGCTTGCCTGATGACGGCAGCCTGCGACGGCGAATCCGTGCGCATCTCGTCGACCACGACCGAGACCGGCCCCAAGGGCGTGCTGAAGGTCATTGACACCCTGCAGTGCCCGGAGACCATCGGTGTCCTGACGCGCAAGGGGACAGCCCACGCCGGCGGTGCCACCTGCCTCTACAGCGGCCCGCGCGGCGCTGAAGTCTCGCTGCAGCTGATCACCGTCAGCGATCAGACGGCGGACGCCGTGCTGCAACGCTTCGAGAACACCCTGTCGGCTGACATGCCGCACACCACCGCCGAACTCCGCGCTTCCGCCGATGCCGCTCGCGCCCAGTCCGCGGCCGATGAAGCCCGGGTCCAGGCCGATGTTGCGGCCGTGGCGGCGGATGCCGCCGCAGTCGAGGCGCACGCCGCAGCTGCTGCCGCCGACAGCGCCAACGTCCGCGCCCCGGGGCTGGCCGTCGACGCCGAGGGCGATCGCGCCCGCGTTCGCCTGCCGGGCATGAGCGTCGACACCGACGGCGACAAGGCCCACGTCCGCATCGGCGGCTTCTCCATCAGCGCCGACGACAGCACCGAAACCGTAGACATCTCGTCGTCCGACGAAAGCGTCAGCATCCGGGCCCACGACGACGCAGCGGAAATCCGCACCCGCGCCCCCGGCGAGGCGACCCGTCGCACCTATATGCTGACCGACAGCCGCCCGGCTGACGAGGGCTGGAGACTGGTTGGCTTCGAGGCGCGCGGTCCCGTCGGCGGCCCGATCGTGATCGCCACGGTCCGCGCCAGGGACCGCGACAGCGACAGGGTCTTCGACTCCGCCAAGGATCTGGTCACGCTCAACGTCGGCGAATAGGGCGCTGAAGCTTGATCCGGCCGCCGGGATGGGTCACCTGACCTGCCGTTCGACGTCTGGATCCCCGCCTTGGCCTCTGCCCCCTCCCCCCGCGCCTCGAGGACGCCCGCGCCCCGCGCCTGGCAGCGTATGCTGTCGGGCCGCCGCCTGGACCTTCTGGACCCGTCGCCCTTCGACATCGAAATCGAGGACATCGCCCACGGCCTGGCCCGGGTCTCCCGCTGGAACGGCCAGACCATCGGCGAACACGCCTTCTCCGTCGCCCAGCACTCCTGCGTCGTGGAGGAGATCGCCGCCCACATCAAGCCCGGCCTGGAGCCCAGATGGCGTCTCGCCGCCCTGCTCCACGATGCCTCCGAATACGTCATCGGCGACATGATCTCGCCCTTCAAGGCGGCCCTGGGCGTCAGCTACAAGTCCTTCGAGGCCCGGCTGGAAGACGCGATCCACGTCCGCTTCGGACTGCCGCCCAAGACGCCCCTGCCGATCAAGAAGCTCATAAAGACTGCGGACAAGGCCTGCGCCTTCTTCGAAGCCACCCAGTTGGCCGGCTTCAACGAAAAGGAGGCGCTCGGTTTCTTTGGCTCGCCCCCTCCGGGCTACGACCTGGTCATCGATCCCCTGCCAGCCCCTATCGCCCAGCAGCGATATCTGGAGCGGTACCGCATGCTCGCCGGGGCCGTGGGCATCCTGCCCGCCGCCGACGCCTCGCACACGGAATAGCGCCATGTCCTGGGGTGGCGAGCACGGGGTGCGCATCGGCCTGTCCGCCGTCGTTATGGCGCTGCGTTCCAGTCATCTCTGCATCCTGACCACGGAGACGCCGGAAGGCGAACTGGCCCTGCCCTTCGGCCCGTTCGATCCGGCCGGGGACCGCACCTTCGAACGCGCACTGCGGGCCTTCGTGACGGCCCAGACCGGCTTTGGCCTCGGTTTCGTCGAGCAGCTCTACACCTTCGGCGACGCCGGCCGCGCCGCGCCCCGCCCGACGCCGGGCCCGGATCGCCAGCGCGAGGTCTCCGTCGGCTACCTGGCCCTGACGGCCGACGCGGTCGACATGGCCCCGACAGGAGCCCGCTGGACACCCGCTCTGGAGGTCTTTCCGTGGGAGGACCGCCGCCCGGCGACGACCAGACTGACCAGTGAAATCTTCGACCGTTTGACGACCTGGGCCGGCGGCGATCCCCGACGCGCTGAGAGGATCGACGCCCTGTTCGCCCCGTCCGCTTCCGCCCGCTGGGACGAGACGCGCGTGCTCGAACGCTATGAGCTCCTCTACGAGGCCGGCCTGGTCGCCGAGGCCGCCCGCGACCGCGACGACGCGTCTCCGCTGGATCTGCCCGACCGCCCCATGGCCTCGGACCACCGCCGCATCCTCGCCACGGGCCTGGGGCGGCTGCGCAGCAAGCTCCGTTACCGCCCTGTCCTGTTTGAACTGACGACCGACACCTTCACCCTCTCCGCCCTGCAGGCCGCCGCCGAGGCCGTCGTGGGCCTGAAACTCCACAAGCAGAACTTCCGTCGCGGGGTCGAACGCACCGGCCTGGTCGAACCCACCGGCCGCCTCTCGACCGGCACCGGAGGCCGTCCAGCCGAGCTGTTCCGTTTCACCGGCGCCGGCCCACGCGACGGCCAGGCCCCCGGTCTCGCCCTCCCCGCCCTGCGCTGACCCGTCTTCGTTCGGAAAATCGTCCGCGCCCGCTTGCGGCGCAGGCTTCACCCCATTAGAGAAGCCCCTCGCTTTCGACCGAGCGTCCTACGGCCCCGCGGAGAGGTGGCAGAGTGGTCGAATGTACCGCACTCGAAATGCGGCGTGCCTTTACGGGTACCGTGGGTTCGAATCCCACCCTCTCCGCCACAACTTTTCCCTAGTTTTATCAGACACTTAGGTGTTACATCAGGGTGCCGCACTGACCCCGTTGTTGCCTGCCAACAGGCCCTGACTGAAGCCGTTCTATCGTTGGCCTGCCAGCACCCTCCCGGAGCCAGCCGGGTCAGTGAAGATGGCGAAGACTCAGCTTCGGCCGTCGGGCAATCAACGGTCCGAACCTGGTCGCCCAGCGCCGGATCGCTTCACGGCTGACTTCGATCCGGCGCTGAGCCATCAGACCCATACTGGAACCGTGCTGCCGTTAGCCAACCAGTCCCTCACCGCGTGTGCCTCAACCCGAATTTCTACTCTGGTTTGTAAGTGAGGCGGAAGGCATAGGTTGTGTCCTGCCGGTCCGTTCGGCCTGCCAGCGGGTCCTCGCCTTGCGAATAGGTGATCCCGACCGAAGGCACCCAGCCTGCTCCTGGTTGGGTAGGGCGATGGCCGAGTTCGACATCAATCGACGCGACCTGATCCTCCCTCGTTTCGGTAGACATGCATGCCTGCTTCGGCAGGCCGCTATGCGCCTAGGCCCCATTCCGCGAAATGGATCCGGGAGCTCGCTGACTGCCACCACCCTCGTGGTGTCGCCCAAACACCTATCACCGCAGATACTGGCTAGCGCTGTTCCCGCGGTCTAGAGTGATCGCTTGAGCATCTGTTGCGTGCGTAGGAGGACCGCTCCTGTGTAGATGGAGACGGCTTTTCTCGCAAAGGCACCGGAGCGGGGGAAGAGGAGTTCCATGCTTTGGAGTCCACGAATACCGAGGCACCTGAGTATTTCCACAAGGTCGTCGATTGCCAGTGGGCCTGTCCGGCCCACACGCCAGTTCCCGAATACATCCGGCTGATCGCCCAGGGGCGCCATGCCGACGCCTACATGGTCAACTGGAAGTCCAATGTATTCCCCGGCATCCTGGGGCGGACCTGCGACCGCCCGTGCGAGCCGGCGTGTCGTCGCGGTCGGGTGGAGGATGAGCCGGTCGCCATCTGCCGGCTCAAGCGCGTCGCTGCTGACAACAAGGGCGACGTCTCGGCGCGCATGCCGACGGTGCCGGTCAAGCGGATCGGCAAGAAGATCGCCTGCATCGGTGCCGGACCGGCCTCGATGACGGTGGCGCGGGATCTCGCCCCGCTCGGCTATCACGTCGTGGTCTATGACGCCGACGCCAAGGCGGGCGGCATGATCCGCAGCCAGATTCCCCGGTTTCGCCTGCCGGAAAGCGTGATTGACGAGGAGATGGGCTACGTTACCGCCCTCGGTCTGGAGATGCGGCTGGGGCAGCGCGTCGAGAGTCTGGGCGGGCTGCTCAAGGAAGACTTCGACGCCATCTTCGTCGGAACCGGGGCGCCGCGTGGTCGCGATCTGGAGGTTCCGGGCCGCCAGGAAGCCACCGCCAACATCCACATCGGCATCGACTGGCTCTCCAGCGTCTCATTCGGACATATCGAGCGGATCGGCCGCCGGGTGATCGTTCTGGGTGGTGGCAATACCGCCATGGACTGTTGCCGCACCGCCCGTCGCCTCGGCGGCGAGGACGTCAAGGTCGTCGTCCGCTCCGGCTATGAGGAAATGAAGGCCTCGCCCTGGGAGAAGGTAGACGCAGTTCACGAGGGGATACCGATCCTCAACTTCCTCGTCCCGAAGGCCTTCACCCATGCCGACGGCCAGCTCACCGGCGTCACCTTCGAGAGGGTCACGCCCATAGTCGACGAGAAGGGCCGCCGCACGCTCAAGCCTACGGGTGCCCCTGATGAGCACATCGAGTGCGATGACGTTCTGGTGGCCATCGGTCAGGAAAACGCCTTCCCATGGATCGAGCGGGATATCGGCCTCGACTTCGACGAATGGGGCATGCCCGTCGTCAATGAGACCACCCTTCAGTCCACCAACGACAAGGTCTTCTTCGGAGGCGACGCGGCGTTCGGGCCAAAGAACATCATCTGGGCCGTGGCCCATGGTCATGACGCAGCGATCTCGATCGACCACTTCTGCCGCGGCAACGATGTCCGGCTCAGACCGCCGCCCGGGGTGCTGGTCTCATCCCAGAAGATGGGCATCCACGAGTGGAGCTACGACAACGACATCTCCGTCGATGACCGCCAGATCGTGCCGCAGTTGCCGACCGCTGAGGCCCTGGCCAATGTGAGGGCCGAGGTCGAGCTGGGCTTCGACACCGCCCTGGCTCTGGCCGAAGCCCAGCGCTGCCTCAACTGCGATATCCAGACGGTGTTCACCACGCCGCTGTGCATCGAATGCGACGCCTGCGCCGACATCTGCCCGACCGATTGCATCACCTTCACCGTCAACGGCGAGGAGGACGAGCTACGCCCCCGCCTCAAGGCGCCGGCCCTGAACCTGACCCAGGACCTCTACATCTCAAGCGCCTTGCCCACGGGGCGGGTGCTGGTGAAGGACGAGGATGTGTGCCTGCACTGCGGCCTGTGCGCCGAGCGCTGCCCGACCGGGGCGTGGGACATGCAGAAGGTCATCATCGAGATGACCCATGCCGGCGGGTGCTCGAAATGAGCGGACCAACCCGCGCGGTGAACGACTTCGTGGTGAAGTTCGCCAACGTCAACGGCTCGGGCTCCGCCAGCGCCAACGGCCTGTTCGTCAAGGCCATCCTGCGGATGGGCGTGGCGGTGGCGGCGCGCAACATCTTCCCGTCGAACATCCAGGGCCTGCCGACCTGGTACGAGATCCGCGTCAGCGGCCAGGGCTGGCTGGGCCGGCGTGGCGGCGTCGACCTGATGATTGCCCTGAACCCTCAGACCTGGGACCGCGACGTCGCCGAAATCGATCCGGGCGGCTACCTGTTCTATGATTCCACCAAACCCATGCCGGCCAACAGGTTTCGTGATGACATCACGATCGTCGGCATCCCGCTGACCGCCCTGTGCAACGCCGCCTACGTCGAGCCGTCCAAGCGCAAGGTGATGAAGAACATCATCGGCCTGGGCGCCCTGACCTTCCTGCTCGGCATCGAGCAGGAAGTGGTCGAAGCCCTTCTGGCCGCGGAATACGCCTCCAAGCCGGCCATGATCCCGGCCAATATCGAGGCCCTCCACATCGGTTTTGACCATGCGAAACAAAACCTCAAGCCTCTCGGCCTGCAGTTGGAGCGCAACGATGCGGTCGGCGATCGGATCTTCGTCGACGGCAACACGGCCGCTGCGCTCGGCGCGGTCTATGGCGGGGCCACGGTCTGCGCCTGGTATCCGATCACCCCGTCGACCTCGCTGGCGGAGGCCTTCACGGACTACTGCGGCAAGCTGCGTCACGATCCGGAGACCGGGGAGGCCCGCTACGCCATCGTCCAGGCCGAGGACGAGATCGCCTCGATCGGCATGGTCGTCGGCGCCGGCTGGAATGGCGCGCGCGCCTTCACCTGCACCTCGGGACCGGGCGTCTCGCTGATGCAGGAGTTCATCGGCCTGTCCTATTTCGCCGAAATTCCGGCGGTCATCTTTGACGTCCAGCGCGGCGGTCCTTCCACCGGCATGCCGACGCGGACCCAGCAGTCGGACATCCTCTCGGCCGCCTACGCCAGCCACGGAGACACCAAACACGTCCTGTTGCTGCCCGAAGGTCCGGGCGAATGCTTCGAAATGGGTGCCAGCGCCTTCGATCTGGCCGACCGGCTGCAGACCATGGTCTTCGTCATGCTCGACCTGGACATGGGCATGAACGAATGGCTGGTCGAACCTTTCCGGTGGGACGACAGCCGCAGCCTCGACCACGGCAAGGTCATGACGGCCGAAATGCTCGAGGCGGGTGCCGACTTCGGCCGCTACAAGGATGTCGACGGCGACGGCATCCCGTTCCGCACCCTGCCGGCGACCCATCCATCCAAGGGTGCCTATTTCACCCGCGGCACCTCGCGCGATCCCTATGCCCGCTACAGCGAGGAGGGGGCCGTCTACGTCGACAACATGGAGCGGCTGCTGCGCAAGTTCGACACGGCCAAGGCGCTCGTGCCTGCGCCGATCCTGCGCAAGGCCCCGAAACGGACCTCATACGGCGTGATCTACTACGGCTCGACCTCGCCGGCGATGGATGAGGCGTTGGCCGGTCTCGAGGCGCAGGGTCTCAACGTGGACGCCCTGCGCATCCGCGCCTTCCCCTTCCCGGGCGAGGTGTTCGACTTCATCGCCCATCACGAACTGATCTTCGTGGTCGAGCAGAACCGCGACGCCCAGCTTCGCAGCCTGCTGATCAACGAGGGCGGGGTCGATCCGGCCCGGCTGGTCAAGGTGCTCAACTACGACGGCTCGCCGATCACCGCGCGGTTCATTCAGGCGGAGCTGGCCCGGGGGATGGGCGCGGTCGACGCCAACGCGGCAGGGGAGATGGCGCAATGACCTGGATCGTCAAGCCACAGTTCCATCACCCCTCCCTGCCGACCAACAAACTGGGCTTCACCCGCCGCGACTACGAGGGCCGGGTTTCGACCCTGTGCGCCGGCTGCGGCCACGACTCGATCAGCGCCGCCATCGTCCAGGCCTGTTTCGAGATCGATCTGGAGCCGCACCGGCTGGCCAAACTGTCCGGGATCGGCTGTTCGTCCAAGACGCCGGACTATTTCCTCAGTGCCAGTCACGGCTTCAACACCGTGCACGGGCGGATGCCCTCAGTGCTGACCGGCGCCAATCTGGCCAATCGCGAGCTGATCTATCTGGGCGTCTCCGGCGATGGTGACAGCGCCTCGATCGGTCTGGGCCAGTTCGCCCACGCCATGCGGCGCGGGGTCAATATGGCCTATATCGTCGAGAACAACGGCGTTTACGGCCTGACCAAGGGCCAGTTCTCCGCCACCGCCGACAAGGGCAGCAAGTCCAAGAAGGGCGCGGTCAATTCCGACAGCGGCATCGATCTGGTCGCCATGGCCCTGCAGTTGGGAGCCACCTTCGTCGGCCGAAGCTTCTCCGGCGACAAGGATCAGCTGGTGCCCCTGATCAAGGCCGCCCTGACCCACAAGGGGGCCGCGTTCATCGACGTGCTGAGCCCCTGCGTGGCGTTCAACAACCACAAGGGCTCGACCAAGAGTTTCGACTGGGTGCGCGAGCACAATGAGGCCGTCAACCGGCTGGACGTGATCCTCGGCCGCGTCCCTGTCACCGCCGACTACGCGCCCGGTTCCCTCATCGAGGTGGCCCAGCACGACGGATCGGTCCTGATGCTGCGCAAGGTCGCCCGCGACTACGACGCGACGGACCGGGTGAAGGCCATGGCCTATCTGCACGAACGGGAGGCCGTCGGCGAGATCGTCACCGGCCTGCTCTATATCGACCCCGGGTCCGAAGATCTGCATGGCGCCCTGGCGACGGTCGCCAAGCCGCTTAACGCCCTGTCCGACGCCGAACTGATCCCCGGAGCGGCGGCCCTCGACAGGATCAACGCAGCGCTGCGCTAACCGCCGGATTGGCCCTGTCAGCCAGAACCGATTGCTCGCCGGCAAGCTGACACCTGTCGTCGCCCGAGGGCTCGCTCCACCAATCCGTTCCGCTACTTCGACAGCTCGGCGTGGCGCTGTCAGGGCAACTTGGCCGAGTCCAAAGCCGCCTGTTCCACCGCCATTCAGGCGGTGCTGTCAGGGCAATTTTTGCTGGCTCTATGTGGAGCCATGCGACGCTTTGCTGGTTGGCAAGAAGCCTTGTAAATTCTGTGACAAGCCGCTTCCCCAGAGTGGCTTCGCACTCGCCTAAAAGATGCGAGACTCAACCTAGGTCACCGATTGTGGCTTTGAACCTGACAGCACCCGACCGCCATGACCGCCGGGCTATCCGCCTCAAGCAGCAAGCGGCGGCGTGCCTCGAGGCCCTCGTCCCGGGCATGGGCCGAAGGAGTCGCAGCAAGCAGAACGGCCGTGATGAGAAAAAGGCGGCGCATGGGTGGGTGCAGGCCATCAGGCGAGAAGCCGACGTTTTCGGGGGCTCGTGAACGGTTAGGATGCTCTTTCTAAAGTTGGGGCCTAAGCCGTCCTTATCCGCCCCGACTGATCGGGTCGCCTTTGAGGATTTCGACCATGACCGACGCCAAAAAGACCACCAAAACCGCACCGAAAACCACGACTGCAGATCCTGACATCGCCCGCAACATCTGGCTTGCCGGCGTCGGCGCCTACGGCCGCATGTTCACCGAGACCCAGGGCGCCGTCAAAAAGCTGGCCTCTGGCGCCAACGAGGCGTTTGACCAGCTGGTCGCCCAGGGTGAACAGGTCGAAGACACTGTGCGCGAGGCCATCTCCAAGTCGCCCCAGGGCGAGAAGGTGGTCAGCATGGTCGGGACCGCGACAGCCAAGGTCCAGGGGTTCCGTGAGGAACAGCGCGCTTCGCTGGATGCTCGCATCGGCAAGGTTCGCAAGACCGTTTCCGAGGCTCTCGCCCCGCTGAATATGACCGCCCTGGCTCAGGCGGTGGAGAAGCTGTCGGCTCAGGTCGAGAGCCTGACCGAAGAAGTCTCCGCGCTGAAGTCTGAAAAGACTGACGGAGCCGCCAGGAAGGCGACCGAGAAGGCCGACGCGGCCTAGGCCCGCCCGGTCAATCCCGCCGGAAGAAGCATGATCTGGGCTGCCGCACGCGCCAGGCGTTCGCGCGGCGGCCCGGTATCACCTTCCAGCTCCAGTTCGATGGCGTGGAAGTTGATTCCGGTGACCATCAGACGGGACAGTCCGTCGATGGCTTCGGGGGATCCGGCTATCACCCCGGCGGCTTCGAGTGTCTGCAGCATGAGTCGCAAAGCATCGCGCTCTGCGGCAGCTATGCGGCGGACGCGCGCTGCGAGCTCGGGATTCCCGAGCACAAGCCCCCCGGCCTCCCGGTAGAGGAAGCGCGCGTCCCACGCCTCCTCGACGAGAATATGAACGTGCGTCCAGAGCGTTTCCAGGGTCGCTCCGTCGGCCTGGCACGCGTGCAAGGCCGCTTCCAGGACAAGCTCGACTTCGCTCTGATAAGCGGCGCTAAGCGCGGAGAGGATCTCGGGCTTGCCTTTGAAGTGATAGTATAGGTGTCCTGGGCTGATCCCCATGGCGGACGCGATATCGACAGCTGAAAGAGCGCCAACTCCCTCGGTATTGAACAGAAACAGCGCTGTTTCGAGGATTTTATCCTTGGTGCTCACGGGGTTTGTCTGGATCGCGACATCGTCGTTGACACCGTGCAGGAACACCAGAGGATGAACCGATCAATCGGCTTCGCGAACGAAAGCCGTTGTATCTACATTTGATCTGGGAGGATCAGCGATGTCAAAGGCAGGGATCACGCTCGAGGGTGATGGGCCTGAGAATACCGTAGCGCTGAACCCCTTGCTGGGTTTGGCGCGCGAGGATCTCATCGGCGCCGTCGGCGTAATGCTGCGCGAGACAGCCACACGGCCCGTCAAGACGCTCAAGCACATGAAGAAGCTTGGCGACGAGGTCGTGAAGATCGTCTCCAATCAATCCGAGCTCGCCCCTGAATCCAAGGACAAGCGGTTTCTCGATCCGGCCTTCCGCTACAATCCGTTCTACAAGGCGGGCATGCAGTATTACCTCGCGGTCCGTAAGGGCGTCGGCGAGTGGATGGAGGAGCTGGATTTCGACGAGACAGAGCGCGCGCGCGCCAGTTTCGTTGCCGGGATGATCCTGGACTCCATCGCCCCCACCAACTCTCTGCTGGGGAACCCGTCCGCGATCAAGAAAGCGTTCGACACCAGTGGCGGGTCGCTGATCCGCGGGCTGAAGAACGCCTACGATGATATCGCAAACAACGACGGAATCGTCAGCCAGGTAGACAAACGCCCCTTCAAGGTGGGCGACAACATCGCCAACTCGCCGGGTGCGGTCGTGCATCGGACCGAGATGATGGAGCTGATCCAGTACGCTCCGGCGACGGCGCAGGTGCATGCCACACCCTTCCTGATGATCCCGCCCCAGATCAACAAGGCCTATGTGAATGACCTCTCGCCGGACAAGAGCATTATCCGTTACCTGGCCGCCGGCGGCATCCAGCCCTTCATGGTCAGCTGGCGCAACCCGACCGCAGAGCATGCCGACTGGGGGCTGGAGGATTACGTCCAGTCGCTGATCGAAGCGATCGACGTGATCTGCGAAATCACCAAATCCAGGACGGTGAACGTGTCTGGCGCCTGCTCGGGCGGCATCACCACCGCGGTCCTGCTGAGCAAGCTGGCCGCCGAGGGCAACAAGCGGATCAACTCCGCCAGCCTCATGGTCTGCGTCCTCGACCCGCAGCGTAACGACAGCGAAACGGGCGCACTGATATCCGAGCATGGGATCGAGCTCGCGAGGCGGCGTTCCGCCAAGGCCGGCATTCTCGAAGGCTCATCGCTTTCGCGCACCTTTGCATGGCTGCGGCCGAATGACCTGATCTGGAACTATGTCATCAACAACTATCTGCACGGGGAAGACCCGCCGGCTTTTGACGTGCTCTTCTGGAACAACGATTCGACCAACCTGACCGCGACACTGCATTCGGACTATCTGCGCATCTTCGAAAAACAGCCTTTTGCGAACCCCGGGACCATCGCTATCGCCGGGCACAAAGTCGACCTCTCCAAAGTGACCCAGGACTGTTTCATTGTCGCCGGCGTCACTGATCACATCACGCCCTGGAAGGCCTGCTACCGGGTCGCCGGACTGCTCGGTTCACCCAACGTCGAGTTCGTCCTCTCCCAGTCCGGGCATATTCAGGCCATGTTGAACCCGCCGGGAAATCCGAAAGCGAAATACTTCAAGAGCGACAACCGTCCCCCTGCCGACGTCGATGAATGGCTCTCGTCCCACGCCCGTGAACACGCCGGGACGTGGTGGCCGTACTGGCTTCAATGGCTCCAGGACCGGTCCGGCGCGTTGAAATCCAAACCGAAGTCCCTCGGTTCCCGGGCAAACCCGGCCGGCGACCCGGCGCCGGGCCTGTACGTTCACGATTGAAAGCCACTGTGTCCATGTCCACCATCGAGCGCACAGCCACGCGGGAACCCAAGGTCGAAATCCATCGCGCGGGGGGCAGGAAGCTGCGCGTGGCAATATGGTCCGGGACACCTCAGCCTGGCCGGGACCCCGGGCGACCGATCCTGTTCTTCAACGGCATCGGGGCGAATATCGAGCTGATAAGTCCGCTGGCCGACTGGCTGCCGGACAGAGACATAATCACGTTCGACATGCCGGGGATCGGAGGATCGCCTCCGCCACGGCTGCCCTACCGCCCGTGGACGATGGCGCTGCACGCCGCAAGGCTGCTCGACAAGCTCGGTTATGACCAGGTCGACGTCATGGGCGTATCATGGGGCGGAGGGCTCGCACAGCAGTTCGCCTTCCAACACCCCAGGCGCGTCGGCAAACTGATCCTGGCGGCAACGGCTGCCGGGATTGTCATGGTGCCGGGCAACCTCAAGGTGCTGGCGAAAATGGCCAACCCGCGGCGCTACATCGACGCGGACTATATGCTTGCGAACTTCGCCACGCTGTACAGCGAGAGTACGGACGCGGAAGCGCACGTCGCCCGCCTCAAGGCTCCCACCAAGCTTGGCTATCTTTACCAGCTCGGCGCCATGGCTGGCTGGACGAGCGCGCCCTTTCTCCCTTTCCTGAAGCAGAAAACGCTTATCCTGATGGGCGCGGATGACCGCATCGTGCCACCCGTCAACGGCAAGATCATGGGCGCGCTCATTCCGAACGCCCGTCTTGAAATCGTGCCTGGCGGACACCTCTTCCTGGTGACGCAGCCGAGGTCGACGATCCCCTTGATAAAGGCTTTCCTGGAAGAGACGGATATTGTCGAAAAGGCGCTGCGGGGCGCTGTCAGGAAAACTTCCGTCGGTTGAGAAGCCCCTGCCCCGGTAGGCGCTGTCAGGGAGCCTGGGTCTGTCAGGCTAACTTCGCCTCGTCGAAAGTCCCCGACCCCGCCCAACATTCACGCAACCGCCGCCGCCCATGCGGCATCAGCATCGGCGCGGAAGCGGCGAAGGGTGGGTCTGCTGACTAGATGGCGTTGGATATTGAAGACCTTGTAGATCGCTGCGTGGGTGCTGGCAGTCTAACGCAAACTTCTCTCCAGTCTGGCCGATAGGCGAGGAGGCGGAGTGAGCCCGATCAGTTTCAATTGTCACCGGTTCCCGACAACGGTCATCCTGAAGGCGGTGCAATGGTATGTCCGCTTCACGCTCGGCATCCGCGACGTTGAGGAGTTGATGGCGGAGCGCGGGATCGAGGTCAGCCGTGAGGCGATCCGCTGCTGGGTGATCAAGTTTGGACCATTGATCGCAGCGAACCTGCGTCGGAACCGGCCATCGCCGACAGGCCGCTGGCACCTCGATGAGGTCGTCGTGAAGATCGGTGGCCGGCGGATGTATCTGTGGCAGGCAGTGGATGACGAAGGCGAGGTGCTCGACGTTCTGGTGCAGAAGCGCCGGAACAAGCAGGCCGCCTTGAAGCTCCTGCGCCGACTGCTCCGCAACACCGGGATCCATCCGGAGGCCATCGTCACGGTTAAGCTGGCTTCATACCGGGCGGCGATGAAGGTGCTTGGTCTCCAGGCCCGTCACCGTCCTGGCGGGATGCGGGAGAACAATCGCGCAGAGAACTCGTACCTCGTGATCCGACGACGAGAACGCAAACAGCAGAAGTTCAAGTCGCAAGGCTCAGCCCAGCGCTTCCTCTCCAGCCACGGTCCGAACTACAACACCTTCAATCTGCAACCCCATCTGATCTCCCGAGCCGGCCTTCGCACCCTGCGAGGGCAGGCAAACGACGTCTGGTCGGCGGCGACCCGGGCCGCCTGAAGCGGGAACGGGAGGGGCGTTTTCGGCTCGGCCGACTCAACGTGTCAGTGCGTCCATGCGCCCTGCATAAGGATGCCCGCCATCGGTCAGCGTCACCTTGAGAGGCGACCTTGTCTCGCCGTCGGCGGATGCGGTGCGGGCCTCGCCCGTCTGTTCCAGTCCCATCGATCCCTCCTGGTTCCACCGGGGTGTCGTCAGGTTAAACCCACAATTGGTGCCGTCGGTCGATTGTTTGTGTCCGGAGGGCGAGTTGTTCAGGTCTATCGACCGCCCCCCTCTGCGGAGTTTCCTCGCCTTTCGCCCGATTTGGCGCGCCTGAACTGGGCCTGACAAGGAGCTGCGAATCCTGTCCCGACAACACCCCTCGGCGGTGCCCTTTCACCCAGCCGACAGGATCAGACCCCTGGAACGCCGAGGCCGCGGGCAGCTTCCGCAAGGCGCACCTTTTCGGCGTTGTTGTCGGCGAACGCGGCCTGGGCGGAGGCGTAGGCGCGTGCTGCGGCCGGAGCATCGCCCAGCACCATCCGCGCCCGCATCAAGCGGACCCAACCCTCGGCGTCCCGCGGCTGGGTCCGAAGTCTGGCCTCCAGGCTTTCGACCATCCCCAGCACCATGGCGTCGCGATCGGCCGGTGCCATCCCGGCCGCCGCCGCGACCTGATCGGCGTCCGGTCCCGGCGAAGCCCCGGCGGACGTCACGGGCGTGAGCCGGCCAGAGATGTCGATCCCACGTTCCCGGGCCACGTCCTCGACGAACCGTCTCACCTCGCCCGCCCACGGCGCGTCGGGCGGGGCGGAGTTGACGATGGCGATCCAGTCGGCCATCGCGCCGTCGCGATCCCCGGACTGGTCCTTCAGCACTGCCAGGAAGTAGCGCGCCCGAGGTTCGGTCGGATCGATCGCGGTCGCGGCGCCGAATGCGGCGGCGGCGGCCGGGGTGACCTGACCGCCGGCGGCCTGAACCAGAGCCTCGCCCTGGGCCGAGGGATATCCGGCGTCGGTCGGGTCCAGTTCGGCGGCCCGGCCATAGGCCTGAGCAGACTCCGGGAAACGCCCGGTCTGAAAATAGGACCAACCCAGGAGGCGCCAGCTCTCGACGTCGCGATCGTCGCGCTGAACAGCAGCTTCCAGCTGGGCGACCATGGCGGTCACATCACCGCCCGGATGGGCGGCGTCGACGGCTCCCGGTAGGGATGAGGACCCGGCCGGCCGGTTGGCACCGGGCACGCCAGGGTTTCCCATGAAGGCGTAGAGCAGCGTCGCACTGAGCGCCACGACTGCCGCGAGACCGAGGGCGAGACGCAGTGTCGTCTTGTCACCGAGCGGACGTCCAAGGGGCTCCGCGTCTCGCGCTTCGGCCAGAATGCGGCGCTCGATCTCGACGCGCAGCCGCATGGCATCGGCCTCGGCCACGACGCCCGACACGACCTGGACATCCAGCTCCGCCAGCTGGTCCTTCAGGATGCTGACGGGTGTCGCTCCGGTCTCCACCCGCCGCCTCGGTCGGATCAGCGGGATCACCAGACCGACCGCCGCGACCGAGACCAGCACCGTCAGCACGATCCAGAGAGTCACAGTTGGTCTTCCTTCAGGAGGGCGTTCAGCCGTTTTCGTTCAGCGGCGGCCAGAGGCGCGGGCTCGACCTCGGCCTCGGCCGGCGACGCGCGGCCGCGCCAATAAGAGACCACGCCCGCGCCGCCCAGCACGAGGACCAGGAACGGACCCAGCCAGAGCAGGATCGTGCCGGCGTCCAATGCGGGCTTAAGCAGGACATAGTCGCCGTACCGGCTGACCAGATAGGCCTTGACCTCGGCGTCCGTGTCGCCGGCCAGCAGGCGTTCGCGCACCAGAACGCGCAGGTCGCCGGCGAGCGGGGCGTCGGATTCGTCGATGGTCTGGTTCTGGCAGACCACACAGCGAAGTTCCTGACTGATCTGACGGGCACGCGCCTCCAGCGCCGGGTCAGACAACTGCTCTTCGGGCAGGACGGCCCATGTCGGGCCGGCGACCAGCATCAGGATCAGGATCGCCAGCAAACGCTTCATGGCTCGGCCCTGAGTTCAGCCATCAGCGGTGCCAGGGTGTCGTTCCAGACCCCGTCCGTGATCGGGCCTACATGGCGGTAGCGGACCCGACCGTGCCGATCGATGACAAAGGTCTCGGGCGCGCCCGTCACACCCAGGTCGATTCCGGTACGGCCGGTCGGGTCATGGCCGACGCGGTCGTAGGGATCGCCGAACTCCGCCAGCCAGAGAGCGCCAGCCTGCTCGCCATCTCTCCAGTTGAGCCCTTGCAGGGGCTCGCCCTGGCGCGCCAGCCGCATCAGCATCGGATGCTCGACCCGGCACGATACGCACCAGGAGGCGAAGATGTTCAGGAGCGTCGGCTCGCCCCGGAGGTCGGTCGAGGCGAGGGCCCGCCCTGCGGTGCGTCCGGGCGCGTTTGCCAGATCGAACGGCGGCAGGGGCCTGTCTATCAGCATCGAAGGCAGGATCGACGGATCGCTGCGCAGCCCCAGACCCAGCGTCGCGGCAATCAACAGGAAGCCGATCACCGGCCCGGCGAAGGCGATTGCGCGAAGGGACAGCCGCTTCATGTGGGCACGCTCGCGGGCGCCGCGGCGACCACCGGCGCCCTGGTGGGAGCTCCGAGACGCAGGCGGCGGTCAGACAGGGACACCGCCCCGCCGAGCGCCATCAGCACCGCGCCGCCCCAGATCCACCCTACGAAGGGATGGTTCCACAATCGTACGATCACCGCACCAGTCTCGTCCCGCTCACCGATCGAGATGTAAAGGTTACCCAGGACGGTCCCGCCGATCCCTGCCTCTGTCGTCTGGTCCTGGCTGGAGGGGTAGAAGCGGCGTTCGGAGGTCAACCCGGTCGGGCCGATCCCGCCGGCGATCCGGAAGGTCGCGCGGTCGGCCTGATAGTTGGGACCGAGCACGGGCTGGAGGCTGTCCAATGTCACGACCCGCCCCGAGAATGTCGTCGAGGCCCCGGGTTTCATCCGCAGCACCGCGTCCTCACCGAAGGCGGACATCGCGCTGACGCCCACGGCGGTCACGCCGATGCCGAGATGGGCCAGTGCGACGGCCCAGACGGCGAGCGGCGTGGTTCGCACGAGCGTCAGTGTCGCGCGGGACGACCGCTCGCCGATCTTCCAGCGCCGCAGCAGGACCAGGGCCGAGGCGGCGACCAGCCAGACGCCGAGTGCAATGCCAACGGCCGCGAGTGCCTTGCCCAGGCCGAACACGGCCATTCCGACGACAAGGGCGAGCCCCCCCAGCCCCAGCGGCCAGCGCAGGCGGCGAACCAACTCGGCAGCCCGATCCCGCTTCCAGTTCATCAGCGGCCCGAAACCCATGATGACCAGCAGGGGCAGCCAGAGAGGCACGAAGGTCAGGGCATAGTAGGGCGGTCCGACCGAGATCGTCCGGCTCTCGATCACGTCCATGAAGACCGGATAGAAGGTGCCGAGAAACACCGTCACCGTCGCGGCCACCAGGAACAGGTTGTTCAGGGTGATGCCTGCCTCCTTCGAGACCGGCGAGAACAGGGCCCCGGTCCGCATGGCCGGCGCGCGCCATGCGTAAAGCGCCAACGCCGAGCCTGTCGCGATGACCGTGAAGGCCAGCACATAGGCTCCTCGGGCTGCGTCGACCGCGAAGGCGTGAACGCTGGTCAGCACCCCCGAGCGCACCAGGAAGGTTCCGATCAGGCTGAGCGAGAACGTCAGAATGGCCAGCAGGAGGGTCCAGCTGATCAAGGCTCCGCGTTTTTCCAGGACGAGAGCGCTGTGGAGCAGAGCCGTACCCAGCAGCCAGGGCATCAAGGAGGCGTTCTCGACCGGATCCCAGAACCACCAGCCGCCCCAGCCGAGTTCATAATATGCCCAGTGACTGCCCAGGGCGATGCCGAGCGTCAGCGACATCCAGGCCAGAAGCACCCACGGCCGCACCCAGCGCGCCCAGGCCGCATCGACGCGACCCTCGATCAGGGCCGCGCAGGCAAAGGCGAACGCCATCGAGAAGCCGACATAGCCGAGATAGAGCAGCGGCGGGTGCGTAATCAGGCCCGGGTCCTGCAGCAGCGGATTGAGCTCAGTCCCTTCCAGAGCGGCCGGCACCAGCCGTTCGAACGGGTTGGACGTGAACAGGCTGAAGCCCAGAAAGGCGACGCCCAACATTCCTTGCACAGCGAGAACCCGTGACCGGAACGTTTCGCGCAAACTTCCTCCGAACAGCACCAGCGCCCCTCCGTGCAGCGCCAGGATCAGGGTCCAGAGTACCAGCGATCCCTCGTGGCTGCCCCAGGTGGCGGCGATCCGGTACGGCAGCGGCTGGGTCGAATGGCTGTGCTGGGCGACCAGGGCAACCGAAAAGTCGAGAGTCACATAGGCCCAGGCGACCGCCGCGAAGGCCAGGGTGACGAAGGCCGTCTGCAGCAACGCGGCCATCCGCGTCAGCGCCATCAGGGCACCGTCGCCCCGCCATGCCCCCCAAAGACCGACGCCGGACTGAACCACGGAAAGTACGAACGCCAGGATGAGCGCGAGACAACCGATTTCAGCGCTCATGATCCCGGTCGCCCCTCTCGCTCCGCGAGCGTATACGTTATGCCGAACCGGCGTTATGGGTAAAGCTTCCGCAACGCCGCGCGGGGGAGTGCGGCCGGCGAGGGAATTATGGGGGCTGTCCACAAGGTCGCCATCCTGGGGTCTGGGCCCGCAGGGCTGAGCGCCGCCGCGCGGGCGGCTGCGCGTGGCATGGATCATGTCCTGCTGGAGAAGACCGACCGCCTCTCGGACACCATCTTCCGCTACCAGCGCGGCAAACACATCATGGCGACGCCGACCCAGCTGGTGCTGCGTTCGGACATCGGGTTCGAGGCAGGGCGAAGGGAGGTCATCCTTGATCGCTGGAACGAAGAGACCGGGTCACACGGCGTCAATGTCCGTTACAACGCCGAGGCCGTCGCGATCACGGGCCAGAAGGGCGATTTCCACATCGAACTGGCCGATGGCGAGACGCTGCGGGCCGAGACCGTGGTTCTGGCCATCGGCACCCAGGGCAATCCCAATCGGCTGACCATTCCCGGCGCCGACCTGCCCCGCGTTCAATACTCGCTGGATGACCCGAACGAATACGTCGACGAGCACATCGTCGTCGTCGGGGGCGGCGACGCCGGAATCGAGAATGCGCTGGGTCTGATCGCGGACAGCGAACAGGGGAACGCGGTCACCCTGCTCAACAAGTCCGTGGACTTCGCCCGCGCCAAGGAAGCCAACGTCAAATGGCTGATGGCGGCGCGGGACGCGGGGCGGATCACCATCATGGCCGGGGCGTCTCCGACATCCCTGACGACCGGTTTCATGACTGTGGAGACGCTCGAGGGGCCGACGACGATTCGCTGGGATCGGGTCATCGCCCGGATGGGCTCTGCCCCGCCGCGCAAGTTCGTCGAGGCCATGGGCGTCGCCTTCACCAGCGCGGATCGCGAGGCCTTCCCGTCGTTGGGCCCGACCTTCGAGAGCACCGTGCCGGGCGTCTATGTCATCGGCGCCCTGGCCGGCTATCCCCTGATCAAGCACTGCATGAATCAGGGCTACGATGTCATCGAGTTCATCGCTGGAAACGCGGCGCTGAAGCCTGCTGACGAACCGATCCTCGAAGCGCGTCTGAAAGGGCTGCCGGGCGGCCGATCTGTGGCGGATTGGCTGGAGTTCCTTCGGACGCGAATCGAAGTCCTGAACGGCCTTTCCGCCCTGCAGATGCGCGAATTCCTGCTCGATTCCGAGGTCCGCGCCTACCGACCCGATGAGATCATCTTCCAGCGGAACTCCATCGGATCCTCGATGTTCGGGATCGCCGACGGCTCGGTCAAGGTCGAGGTCAATCCCAAGCGACGCAGCGAAACCGTGGCCATCGGCCAGGGCTCGATCTTCGGCGAGGTCGGGCTGATCTCGGGCAGGCGACGCGGGGCCACGATCCGGGCAGCGGAGCCGACTATCGTGCTGGAAATGTCGCGCAACGCAGCCCTGCGCCTGATGGCCCAGAACAAGGAGGCCCGGGACGCGATCAACCGCATCACGACCGAACGGCAGATCCTGCAGATCTTCGGTTCCGGCCTGACCCGCGACGATGTCGCCGATGTGCTGTCGGACGCCGAGTTGATGCAGGTTGCAGTGGACGTGCCGATCATCACCGAGGGCGAGGACGGCTACGACATCTTCATCGTCCGCTCGGGCAGTATGGTGGTGGAGAAACAGATCGGCGGGAAGCCGGTGTTCCTGTCCTATCTGCCCGCCGGTTCCTACGTCGGCGAGATGGCGCTGATCGACGGCGGGCGACGCAGCGCCACGGTGAAGGCCGCGATCCGGTCCGAAGTCGTCAGGCTGGACGGCGACCGCTTCCGCGCCCTGCTGGGGCGCAAGCCCGAGCTGGCGGAGAAGATGCGCACCGATATGGCGGCGCGCCGTCAGGTCAACAGCTATATCGAGGACCAGAAGCACCGGTTCAGCGGCGTGGTCGACATGTACTCCTCGGTCGCCGACTTCCTGGTCGACCAGGGCATCGGCGAGGCCACCGACGTCCTGCTGATCGACGAGAAACTGTGCGTCGGCTGCGACAATTGCGAAAAGGCCTGCGCCGACATCCACGACGGCCTGTCGCGGCTGGATCGAGAGGCGGGACGTACCTATGCCCACCTGCACGTGCCGACCTCGTGCCGACACTGCGAGCATCCCTATTGCATGACCGACTGCCCGCCGAACGCGATCCATCGCGGGCCGGACGGGGAGGTCTTCATCGACGAGACCTGCATCGGCTGCGGCAACTGCCAGCGCTACTGCCCCTATGGCGTCATCCGGATGGACTGGCCCCCACCGCCGCGTCCCGGCCTTCTGCCCTGGATGCTCTTCGGCACAGGACCCGGCCCCGGCGAACCCGACGCCCAATGGAAGGCCAGGGCAAAGAAGAAGCATGGAGAGGCCCCCAAGGTCGCGATCAAATGCGACATGTGCGCGGGCAAGGACGGCGGCCCGGCCTGTGTGCGCGCCTGCCCGACGGGCGCGGCGATCCGGGTTTCACCCGAGAACTTCCTGACCGTTACCCGGCTGAAAGAGCGCGACTAGGTGGCCGCCGCTGCGCCCCGTTCCGGTCGTCGGTCCGACGCCACGGCGCATGTCGGTTTCCTGCGCCACGCCGGGTTCAGGTGGGCCTGGGTGGCGCTGATCCTCAGCCTGGTCGCGACCGCGGGCTATTTCCTGGCCGATGTGAAGCCCCGGCCCAATGGCGGGACCTGGTACGGCTACACGCTGGGAACGATCGGGGCCCTGTTGATCGTCTGGCTGACGCTGCTGGGCATCCGCAAGCGCGCCATCACCGCCGGCTCCTGGTCGCTGAAGGCCTGGGTTTCAGCCCATGTCTATCTGGGGCTGGCGCTGGTCGTCATCGCGACGCTCCACACGGGGCTTCAGTTCGGCTGGAACGTCCACACCCTCGCCTACGCCCTGATGATGCTGGTGGTGATTTCGGGCCTCTATGGCGTGCTGGTCTATACCGTCCTGCCGAGGCGACTCAGTTCGAACCGGCGCGAGACCACGCAGAAACAGATGGTCGAAGCCATCGCCGCCCTGGACCGACAGTTGAGCGATGCAGCTCAGGGCTTGACCGAAACCCAGGCCGCAGCCGTCCGTCTGTCGATCGGGCACAGCCGGGTCGGCGGAGGCTTCCTGCGCCGGCTCAGCACCCGCCCCGGCGACTGCGGCACACGTCGCGCACGAAAGAACCTGAAGCGGCTGAAGTCCGGGGCGACCGATGTGGAACGCGACGCGCTCGACATTGTCGGCGCGCTTCTGGAACGCAAGTCGGCCGCCCTGTTCCAGCTGCGCCGGCACCTTCAGACCCGGACCCTCCTGGCAGTCTGGCTGGGCGTGCATGTGCCGGCCTCGATCGCCCTGCTGATGGCGCTGACCGCGCACATCCTCAGCGTCTTCATCTACTGGTGAGGCGCGGATGACCTTTATCCTTCGCCAGATCAGTCGACGCGCCACGGGCGGGGAGATCATCCGCCAGCGGGATCTGGCCGACGAGACCATCAGCATCGGCCGGGGCGCGGACTGCGATATCCGGCTTCAGGATCTCGCCGTCAGCCTGCGCCATGCCACCCTGAGGGCCGAAGGCGATGGACGGGTCCAGGTCGTCGCCGTGGGCGATCAGCCGTTCGGCGTCAACGGCCGGTTCGTCAAGGACGCCCGGCTGAAGGTCGCCGACGGAGCCCGGCTCACCTTCGGAGACCATCAGATCCTTGTGGGCTTGGAGGGCGGTGCGACCGTCCTGACGGTGACGCGGGCCGAGGCCGCCACGACGGCAGGGTCGACCGGGACCGGCGACGCGGAGGGTCTGGCGCCGAACCGACGCTGGCTGGGCAAGCGGAACCTGGCCTGGGCCGGCTTCGTCGCTATCGGCGTCCTGTGCCTGCTCGTCCCCCTGCTCGCCATGAACGGCGGGCTTGACCGCTGGCTGTCGCCCCGGATCGATCCCGACGCCCAGTGGTCGTCCGGACCCCTGTCGATGAGCCATGCCTTCCTGGAGACCGACTGCCAGTCCTGCCACCAGCAGGCGTTCGTTTCAGTGCGCGACGACTCCTGTCTGGCCTGCCATTCCAGCCAGCAGACCCCGGCCATGGTGGTCCAGACCAATGCCCGGATCCGGGCCGCCGGAGGGGCATTGCCGCCTGACCGGATCGCGGACCATGCGGGGCTGCAAAGGCTGGCCTGGAGCGCGCCGCCGCCGTCCGACCTCGGCGGCCGCATCTTCGCCCTGGCGCGCCGCGGCTTCAACAAGCCCGAGCAACGCTGCGCCGCCTGCCACATCGAGCATGTCGGCAATCCTCTGACAGAGGCCCGCGCCGAGACCCCACTGCTTCAGACGGCCCATGCCTGCGTCGCCTGCCACGCAGACCTGGATCGCCGTCTGCCGGACACCGATCTGGTCAACACCCCGAGCTGGATAGGCCACCCGGAGCTGAGACCGACGATCACGACCTGGGCCGGCCCCGGGCCCGCGCGTGTGCAACGAGTGTCGATGGCTTCGCGCCCGCATGAGACGACCGGTCTCGTCTTCCCCCACGCCCTGCACATGTCGCAAACCGGGGGCGTCGCCCGGATGGCCCAGACGCTCAGCCGATACGGTGCGGCCCTTGACTGCGCCTCGTGCCACACGCCCAAACCGGGTGACGACAACTATCAGCCGGTCGAGATGGAGACCGCGTGCGGCTCATGCCACTCGCTTGGGTTCGCGACGAGATCGGGCGTCCGCCAGTTGCCGCATGGTGAGTCGGCGGCCGTGGTCGCCTTCCTGCGCGGGGCCTATGCACGGGGCGAGCCCCTCACCGGTGCTGCCCGGCTCCAGCCCCGCCGTCGACCCGGCGAGCGCACCGGCGCGGCCCTGAGCGCCGCGTCCGGACCCGGCCAGCGTATCCAGCAGACCTTCAGCCAGGGCGGGGCCTGTTTCGATTGCCACACCGTCAACGGGACGCAGATCGCGCCGGTGCACATCGTCGACGCCTACCTCACCCGGGGAACCTTTAACCACCGGGTGCTCCAGCACCGTCAGGACGCGGCGGGCCGTCCGACCTGCACGACCTGCCATGCCGCAGCGAGCTCGACCCGTTCCAGCGACCTGCTGCTGCCCCGCCGGGCCGTCTGCGCCGAGTGCCATGGAGCGGTCCAGTCCGCGACCGTACCAGCCGCCTCGGTCGCCTCGGAGGACTGCGCGACCTGTCACAGCTACCATGCGCCGAGCCGTCCGGCTCCGCGCGACGAGACCCACCAGGCGCTCGCCGGACTGCGTGCGCCGACCGGAGGCCCACCGTCATGACACCGTTGAAGACCCCCGCGCCTGGACGGCCCCGCAAGTCGACCCGGCAGGGCGGCTGGGCCGCGACCATGACAGGACTGGTCCTGACCGCCGTGCTCCTGTCGGTCCACGGCGCTCAGCCGGTGGTTCTCGGCACATTGGGCAATCTGGTGTTCGACACCTATCAGCGGCTCTGGCCCCGGCCCTACGAAGACGCAGGCGTGCGCGTCATCGACATCGATGACGAGACCATCCGCCGCCTCGGCCAGTGGCCTTGGCCACGCACTGATATGGCGCGTCTGACCCAGACCGTCGCGGACGCCGGTGCCGCAGCCATCGCCTATGACATCGTCTTTTCCGAGCCAGACCGGACGTCGCCGGCGCGTGCCGCCGAGATCCTGCGCGCCAATCCCGAGGCTCGCGGCGACTATGCCGAGATCGCCGCCCTGCCCGATCACGACGTCCTGCTCGGCCAGACGGTGTCACTGACGCCCACGATCGTGTCCTATTTCCTGACGGCCGAGGCCAACGCCGTGCGTCCGCCCGTGGTCGCGGGGATCGTCTTTTCCGGCACCCCGCCGCTGGAGGCTCTTCCGACCTTCGCCGGCACGATCAACACCCTGCCAGCGATCGCGTCAGGCGCATCCGGGGCCGGCTTCGTGTCCCGGCTTGGTGACCGGGACGGCGTGATCCGCACGGCGCCGCTGCTGTCGCGACTGGACGATCAGGTTCTTCCGTCCCTGTCACTGGAGGCCCTGCGCGTGGCCCAGGGCGCGGGTTCGGTCCAGGTTCGCAGCACCGACGGCAGCGGAGAGATCGCCGCCGGTCAACAGGGCGTCGTGGCGGTCCGGGTCGGGGACTTCGAAGCCCCGACCACCCGCGGGGGCGAACTGTGGATGCATTTCACCGGCGACGCGCCCGAACGGAGCGTGCCGGCCTGGCGAATCCTGACGGGCGACCTGCCGCCGGAAGAGATGCAGCGGTTGTTCGAAGGCAACATCGTCTTCATTGGCGCGGGCGCCGTGGGCCTGCGCGACCTCGTATCGACACCGATACGAGAGCGCGAACTGGGGGTCGTCGTCCATGCCCAGGCCGCAGAGCAGATGATCCTCGGTCAATATCTGACCCGGCCCGACTGGGCGCTCGGGGTGGAGTGGGTGCTGGTGCTGGTGTTCGGCGTCGCCCTGTCGTTCCTTGCCCCGCGCCTGGGGGCCGTCCGTGGAGGCGCCGTCGCACTCCTGACCCTAGTCGTCACGGCGGCAGGGTCCTGGATCGCCTTCCGCTTCAACGGCCTTCTGCTTGAGCCCACAGCGCCGCTGGCGACGGTCGCGTTCGTCTATACATCGGTGACCTCCCTGTCGTTCTGGCGCGAGGAGCGTAGCCGGGCCTACATCCGAAACGCGTTCGACCGCTACCTGTCCCCTGAACTGGTCGAGCGTATCGCGCGCGATCCCGGCCAACTGGAGCTTGGCGGCGAGGAGCGGGACATGACCGTCCTGTTCAGCGACATCCGCAGCTTCTCCCGCATCTCCGAAAACATGGCGCCGAAACAGCTGATCGACTTTCTGATCGAGCTCCTGACGCCGCTCACAGAAGCCCTGCTGAACCGAAAGGCGACGATCGACAAATACATCGGCGACGCCATCCTGGCCTTCTGGAACGCTCCGCTCGACGACCCGAACCAGTACGAGAATGCCGCCAACGCCGCGCTCGACATGATCCAGGCGATGAAGACCCTGAACGCCCGACAGTCCGGTCTCGTCGGTCCATGGCCCGGCGACGTCGCCATCGGCGTGGGCCTGAACGCCGGCCGCTGCTGCGTCGGCAATATGGGGTCCAGGCAACGACTGGACTATTCGCTGATCGGCGATGCGGTGAACCTCGCCTCGCGGCTGGAGGGCCTGACCAAGGTCTATGGCGTGCCCATCCTGATCGGCGAGACCCTGGCGAGGAATATCCCGACCTTCGCGACCCTGGAGGTCGACCGCGTGCGGGTCGTCGGACGCGATGCGCCGGAAGTCATCTTTGCCCTGATGGGTCGCCCCGAGGATGCGCGGGCCGACGGCTTCCTCGCATTCTCGGCCGCATGGGCCCGGATGCTGAGAGCCTATCGTGATCAGGACTGGGACGGCGCCGAAGGCGCGCTGGGCAATGCGCGATCGGCCGGAGAGCCTTTCGGCGTCGATCGGCTGGTCGCCCTGTTTGAACACCGGATCGCGCATTTCCGCGACCTACCGCCGTCCGACGACTGGGACAGCGTGTATCAGGCTGAAGACAAGTAGAGGCGTCGCGTCCGGAACGCCGGTTGGAACAGGGGAGAGCGTACATGCTGATCGCCCAGATTACGGATATCCATCTCGGGTTCGCCAAGGGCGGCGGGTTCGAGGACAATGCACGACGCCTCAGACGCGTCGTGGCGATGCTGCGGACGCTACAGCCGAGGCCGGACATCCTGCTGGTGACAGGCGACATGTCGGATCACGGTGACGCGGCGTCCTACAAGCGGCTGAAACGCTATCTGGCGCGTTTGCCGATGCCTGTGCATTTCTGCATGGGCAACCACGACGGGCGGCCCACCTTCCTGGAGCAGTATCCGCAGACGCCGACGGCCGACGGCTTCATCCAGTATGTGCTGGACGAGCACCCCCTTCGGATCGTCACGATCGACACGCTGGAGGTGGGCAGGCACGGCGGCGGCTTCTGCGAAACCCGCGCCGCATGGCTCGAAGCCCGGCTGGCCGAGGCACCGGAGCGGCCGACCCTGCTGGTGCTGCACCATCCGCCGGTCGATCACGGCATCACCTGGATGAGCGTCGGTGAGGGCGAGGCCTGGGTGCGTCGGCTGAAGGAGGTGGTCGGACGCCATCCCCAGATCGTCGCCATGGTCTGCGGCCATGTACACCGCCAGATCGTCGCGCCCTTCGCCCATACGACCGTGCGGGTCTGCTCCTCGGTCCAGCCCCAGGTCGTGCTGGACCTGAAGACCATGAACCTGGAAGCGCCCGACGACCGGCCGATGATCGTCGCCGGCCCGCCAGCCTTCGCCCTGCACCAGTGGAACGGCTCGGCCCTGATCAGCCACTATTCGGATACCGAAGAGCAGTCGAAGCTGAAAATCCTCGCCCGCTATACGCCCAGAATGCAGCTGTTCATGAAGCACCTGGCCCATGAGCGGGATAAGGGGCGCGAAGACTAGTTGGGCCGTTCGGCCGCCCGTTCGGCGGGCCACCAGTCTTCCATGCGTATCGCATCCGTCACGCGATAGAAGGTCTGTCGTGCGTTGATGAACAGTCGTTCCATCTCCGAGCGGTTGAACGGGCGCGAGCCGAGACGACCGAAGACGGCGATCTGCTGGCCCGTCTCGTCGACCGCGCGATCCCGGTCCAGTCCCTTCGACAAGGCCAGCGCGGGCGAGGCGGTTCTGGCGAAGGCGATCAGTTCAGGTCGCGGCTCAGGCGAGAAGCCATAGAAGTTCCGCTGGCTCTCCGGGCTGGTGAGTTGCAGCACCTTCATCCCGTTCACCCCGTCGGCGACATAGGCGAACAGGGAGGCGTTGGTGGCACCGACGATGACGTCTTCCGCGTCGTTCAGGGCACCGTCCAGGGTCACGCGCGTCAGCACATGAGGCCGGCGCGGCTGTTCGATGTTGATAATGACCAGCCCGTCGCGCTTGGCCGCGACATACAGATAGGTCCGGGCGGCATAGAGTTTGCGGGCATCGGCCAGAGGAACCACCGCCCCCTCGATCGGCCGGGGATCGCCCAGGTCAGTGATGTCCATCACGCGCACGCCCTGCGCGTCGGTCAAGAACAGATAGCGGAACTGGACCGCGGAGGCCCGGACGTCGGTCAGGCGGACGATACGGGCAAGCCGGGGGTTGAGCGGGTCGTCCAGATCGATCACCACCAACCCGGCGTCTGCCGCGACATAGGCGAAATGGCCGGCCAGTGTGATATGGCGCGCGCCGTCGAGCACGCCTCCAGCATTCCATGTGACCACGCGGCGCAGGTTGTTGTTCCGGGGATCGGCGTCCGCGAGCGTGTCCACATCGACGAGGATCAACCCCTCACGGGCGTCGGTGATCACGGCGTAGTGATAGATCGGGTGGAAGGCCTGCTCCTGGTTTTCGGCGCGCATCAGAGCCGTGTTCCGGCTCGGCGCGATCGGCTGATTGGTGGGCAGGGCCATACAGGTGGCGTCCCGGCTGCGCACCCGCGTCGCCTGACCCAGCGGCGAGACCGGCGCGGTCAGGATGCGGTCCGAGACGCCCTTGTTGGCGATCGAGGCTACGTCATAGACCTGCAGACCCCCCGCACCTTCGGCGACGTAGAGATATTCCCCGCGCAGCTGCAGACACCGGGCCGCACCGGCGGTGGACTGGCGGCTGTTGCTGATCTCCTCCAGCGGCCGGGTCTCGCCCGAGCCCGAGGCGTCGAAGGTTTCGCCCCGCGTCCAGTCGATCAGCTCGCGCCCGTTCCGCTCGACATGAAGACGATAGTAGTCGGGGAAGGCGTAGCGCTGCAGGTAGGAGCCGAATACCGTCTGTGGCTCGTCCCATTCGGTGACCCGCACCGCCTCGACCCCGCGCTCCAGCCCGACCCAGGCGTGCAGGCCGACGAAGTTGACGGTGTTGGTCCCCAGCAGCAGCAGCTGAGCCATGATGGCGTTGTTGTCCTCGGCCTCCGACACATGACAGTCCGTGCAGGTCTTGGTCTCGGTCGTGCGCACCGTGTGCGGGAAGTGCGGCGCAAAGGCCTGGGACGAGAAGCCGGGCGCCGATACCGGCGGCTGCTGCGCATAAATGCGTTCCCGGTTGATATTGGTCGATGACAGCACCAGGGCCGACGACGAGCGGACCGGGGCGATCACCGAACCCCGGCTCGTCTGGTGCCGACCCAGCTGGAACATGTCCTCACGCGCGACCTGGGGATTGTAGGTTGCGAAATTGCGGGTCGTCCCGCCCTCGGCCCGATGGCTTTCGCTCATCCAGTTGGACTCCACCGGCAGGTGGCAGCCACCGCACGAAGGCGTCCAGGAAGTGTGGCAGGTGAAACAGGCCATGTCGTCGTCGGAGTGGGCAAGCTCGTCCGGCGCGACCCCCTGCCCCCACGCCTGGTCGGGCCGCCCGGCGACGGCGCGCGACATCAGCTTGGCTCGCGCGGCCCGAGCGTTGTAGCGGCTGTTCTCCGGGTCGACGGTGTCACGGACCAGTGACACCTCCCACTCCCGCGTCGGATCGACGATGGACCGCTGGACCAGCACCCGGCGGCCGTCCCGCTCCAGCCACTCGAAGCGGCGCTGGCCGTCCGGGTTGCGGATCAGGCTCAGGTCGGTGCCCTCGGGCGGCGCGGCGGGGCCGGAGGTGCGCAGCGTCGGCAGGGCGCGCGCCGTGCCGTGGCAGTCCTTGCAGGAGATTTCCACAGCCGCGGCGACTTCGCCCATGATCAGGCCCGAGCCGTGGCTGTCCTGCGAGAAGTGGCAGTCGGCGCACTGCAGACCCTTCTCGGCGTGGATATCCATCATGTGGACGGTCCGGCCGGGATTGGTCCCCGGCGGCACGAATTCCGGCTCGCCCTCGCGGCGCCAGCGTTCCGGATCATCCGGATCGACGATCGCGCCTTCTGCATCCAGCAGATTGCCCGCCCGATCCCGCTTGAACACGCCCCGGAAGTTCCAGCCATGGCCGTGGTAGTCGGCGAACTGGGTGGTCTCCAGCCCCGGGTTAAGCCCGTAGACCTCGCGCATGAAGTCCAGGTCGCTCCACAGCCCGCGCGGCGCGGCACCCTCGGGATTGCGGTCGTTGACCTCGCGGACCTGTTCCGCGGTCGGATAGCGCTGCTGCTCCGGCCACATCGACGGCGCGTCGGACTCATAGTCCCACATCGTGTAGCCGAGGTAGCTGTTCAGGAACATGTTCGGCTGGTGCATGTGGCAGGTCATGCACTGGGCGGTCGGGATCGCGCGGGTGAAGGCGTGCCGGATGGGATGCCCCGACTGGCCTTGGGGGATGGTCGGATCGACGGTGGCTGTGACCCCGTCCCGCCCGAACTGCTCATAGCCCAGACTGTGTCGCGGCTCGCGGTCGTTGGCATAGACCACGTGGCAGGACGAACAGCCCGACGTCCGATAGTCGCCCGGCTGGTCGTTGGTGCCCATGAACCAGGTGTAGGGGTCGTTCAGCCGCGTCTTGTGGATGTTGAGCACCGGCACAGATATGCGAAGGCCCGTTCCCGGTCCCCGGTTGGACTGGCGAATGTCGGGCCGCCCGGGTTCTTCCAGCCGCTGGAGCAGGCCGGTGGGATTGGGCAGGCCGATTTCGGGGAAGACATTGCCCAGGTTGCGACCGCCGCGCTCGAAGACCCTGAACACATCGCCGGGCGGCGTCACCTGCCAGGTCGGGATGGGATAGAGCGTCGGCAGTGCGCCCCGTGCGGCCTCGGCAGCGGTCACCGTACCCGGTGGATCGCCAGGCGACAGCAGCCGGGCGGGCTCGCCCTCCGGCGTGTAGGCCTCACCGATGATGTAGTTTTTGAACGGCAGGATGCCGTTGTTGTACGAGGCCCCGCCGAAGAACATCGCGCCGGTCGCCATCAGGGACCGTTCGCTGGCCTCGATCAGGGGCATGTGGCAGGCGCCGCAGGACTGACGCGCCACCCGGAAATCGCCCGGGTTCACGAAGCGGATGAACTCGGGTGCCTCCCGGTTCAAAAGGGTATAACCGCGCACCGGATTTGCCGATCCGGAATGGCCCCAGGCGATCGGATAGCGCGGCAGCACGTGGGCCCGGTCGCGCACGGCGGCGTAGACCGGATCGGCCGCCGTCAGGCCCGCGGGGATCCCCGCCGCCGCATCGCCCCCGTGGCAGTCGGTGCAGCCGATGACCACCGCAGGCGAGGCGTGCATGGTCGTTGAATCGACGGGGCTATGGCAGGTGACGCAACCCGCGCTCCTGGCCGCCGCCTGTTCGGGCGTCTGGTCACGCGCCGCCGGCGGCGCGGAGGCATAGACGCGGACAACCGGCGTCTCTTCATCCTCTGAAACAGCCCGGTCGCTGGAAATGGCGAAGGCCAGGGCCGCCAGCCCCCCCACTCCCAACGCCCTGAACCAGCCCCGTGTCATTGCCTGCCCCTCAGAACGCCAGTGTGGCATTGAAGAGAACCGAATAGTAGCGCTCGTCCCGGTCTGAATCCGTGAACAGATCGCCGAATCCCGCCCCCGGCTCGAACACGGCGGCGGACGCGCGCAGGACGATGTTCTGGGTCACCAGGGGCCGCCAGATCGCGCCGACCGAGATATCAAAGCCCACATCCTCGGGGATCGAACCCTCGTTGCGCAGCGCCTGCACCGTCGCCGTATCCTCGAAGCGGATGTGATTCACATTGCCCGTGACGCGCAGAGCCGGTGTCAGGTCCGCATCGACCCCGAACCCGACCAGGATCGTGCCAGGATTGTTGAAGTTGGACTGCCCCTCTTCCTTGGATGAGCGCAGACTGTTGAGCACCCCGTTCCGACCGCTCAGGCTGACCGCCCGACCGCCGCCAGCGAAGGGGACGCTCTGGCGAATCCAGAAACTGGTGTCGGCTCCCGCGAACTGCGGGTTCTCGAAGATGGCGTCGAAGCCGGTCTCCAGGTCGTCGTAGGGATCCCTGTCGCCGGTTGCGTAGAGGAACGATCCCCGGAACCGCATCCAGTTCAGATCGTAGGATGGCTCGACCGCAATGAAGCCGGAGCGGATGTCGGCCTTTCGGCCGGTGAACAGCGAGTATCGGTCCTCGCCGAACGCGCCGTGGATACTGGCGGTCAGGTTCAGCCGCCCCCACCGCCCGTCGGCAGAATAGCTCAGATAGACAACGTCATATCCACGAGGCCTCAGGTCGCCGATCAGGGCAGGCCGGACCGGAAACCCATTGTCGTCGACATGGATGTCGGTCTCGCGGTTGCGGTTGTAGATCGCCGATACCTGGGAGGTCATGCCCGGGACCGGGAAATCCTGACGGTACAGGTTGGCGATCAGCAGTTGGTCATCGCGGATCGGCTGGGTGATGTCATTGAGGCCGGAGTTGGTGTCCTTCTCCAGACGAAGGAAGGCGGCCAGATTGTACTGAAACCGGTTGTTGTCACGGTTACCGAAGAACCGGACACCCAACTGGTTGTCCTGGAACAGGAAGCCCCGGAAATCTGCGTTGAACGGCTGGATGCCGACGCGGACGGAATCGAAGTCGTATCGGGCCGACACGTTCCGCAGGTGATAGTCGACAAAGGCTTCCTGCACCCCCAGGAACCCGTCATGACGGCGGCTTTCACGGCTTGGGCGCACGTCGAGCACGCGCCGCTCCGGCACTTCAGCATAGTTGTAGTTCAGCGCCAGCGTCAGCCGGGCCTCGATCTCCGGCGGCATGAAGGCGGTCGAGCCCTCAATGAACGCGACGCTGCCGACCAGGGTCTGGGACACCACCAGGCTGTCGGCACGGCCGAAGACATCGAGACTGCCGGGGCGCTCCGTCGTCTGGACGCCGACCGGGATCGGAAACGACCGTGGCTCGACCACCGTGTCGGATATACCGGTGAAGGCCAGAAAGCGGTCATCCGACCCTCGCAGGGGACGGTCGCCCTTCAGGGTGTTCTGGTTGTAGGGGTCGAACCAGCGTTCGCGCACGCCGAACTGCTCGACCAGCCGCCAGCGGTCCGGGATCGGCAGGTGATCGGTCGGAAACGCTTCGGGCGGCGGAGCCCGTACAGCACCGACATTCATTTGGGTCGCAGGCTCCGGGAACGTCCTCTCCCGCCCGGGGCGTCGACGCCACGGGAGCCAGTCGAACAGACCCCGCCGGCGGCTCCGGGCGTCGATGGCGGGCAAGGATTCGGGCAGGGCCTCCTGCAGCGCGACCGGTTCGGCCGGATCGAGGACTTCCTCCTCGACCAGAACCGCTGGCAAGACTGCCGCGATCTCGATCGTCGCCAGCGGCAGAGATTGCGCCCCGACGACCGTGGGCAGCCCGCTTACCGCCGTGGCCATCAGCAGGATGGACCGGAGCGAGCGTCTCACCTCACAGGCCCTGACAGACGTTCTGGTCCGACGAGTCCAGGAACGGCGCGAAGGGGCAGTTGACGTACCGCAGCCGGACCGGCGAACCGTTCACGCTGACGGTGACCTGATCCGAGCGGGACGCTGCCGGGGCCTGGCCCAGGCCACCCCCGCGCGCGGCGGTGTTCGCAAGGCCGAGGAAGGCGATCATGTCGTCCTGGTCGATGCCGTCGCCTGATACCCCGATCGCGCCGATCATGACGCCGCCTCGATAGATCGGAACGCCGCCGGGGAAGATCTGCAGGCCATTCTGCAAACGGTTCTGTCCGGGACGGGCATCCGGCAGGAAGGTGCACCGCTGCGGCGTGTCCGCGCCCAGGCCGGAGACATGGGCGACGTGCTGACCCAGATTCGTCAGGATCAGCGCCGACTGCAGGCCGGTCGACAGCGGGCTCCAGCGCGCGATGGGGCGCGACAGCGGGCCGTTGGGACGGCCGACCTCTCCATCTGGAAAATAGGGACGGGCCAGATTGCCGATGGCGCGCACGGAAAAGGCCGTGGTCCCTCCCAGCGCCGCCGGCTGGTTCAGGAACGTCCGGGTCGCCGGTACGAACGCCCGGACGTCTCCGCTGGGATCCCCCAACAGATCGGCCGCGGCACCGGGGCTGCTCAGGAAGGCGGCGGAACGGGCCTTCTGCAGGGAGACGTCGATGCCGAACAGCGGTGCGTCCGGTGAACGGACGAGGCCCAGGATGGCTCCCTGACTATCGACGACCGAAATCGACACCTGCGCACGACTGTCGAGCGGCCGACGGATCTGGGCGCGGCTGCGACGCATGACGGCGAAGGCGTCTTCCAGAAGTTGGCGGACCTCGGCGGCGGTCAGCGGGCTTCCGACCTGGGCTCCGTCGCCGCCGGCTGTCGGCAGGTATCTCGCCACGCCAGCCCCGTCGGTCAGCACATAGGCGTCGGGGTCGGCATATTCGGTCGTGGCGGCGTCCCGCACGCCCGAGGCTTCGGAGCCATAGGCCTGCCCGGCGATCGAGCCGCTCCCCGGGTAGTAGCTGGTCACGGCGGTGAACGCGCCAGTCCCTCCCGGCAAGGACGCCAGGGCGGGAGCCGTCGCCGGGCTACTGCGCAGATCCGAAGCCGTCGTGTCGGCGAAACGCAGCGAGGTACCATCCACCGTGATGCGCTCGGCGCGAATCTCGATCGGAGCCTCCAGCCCCGTCGCCGCCGCAAGGGCGATGGCCTCCTCGTCGTCGCGATCGAAGTCCAGCACATTGGTGTCGAACCCGTAGTCGCCGTCTGCCATCACGCCGACGCCGCCGACGACCGTGCCGTTCTTGTAGAGTGGAAACCCGCCCGGATCGGCGGACAGTCCAAGCGGAGATCGCTTCGGACCGATCCCCGCTCCGGCTCCGCCACCGGCGACGAACCGACGCGACAGGTCCGAACAGGGCAGTTGGCTGAACTGCACGCCGAACAAAGGTCCGCTTTCCAGGCCCGCCGTCGAGGAAGCCGGCGGGAAATGTTCCTGTACGATCATGCTGGCGGTGCGGGTTGAAAAGGCGTTGCCGCCCGATGACAGATAGGCCCCGGTGATGGCCTTGGCGATGGCCCCGGCTGCGGCTGGTACGACCACCCCCTGCAGATCGGAGTTGCCGGCGGCACCGGGCCTGAGCGTGGCCGTCGGACGCGCACCGGTCATGCTGTACACCGCGAGGACATTGCCGACCCGGTCGGTCACGGCGATCACGGCGGGCGATGACCGCGCCCGCGCCTCGGCGACGGCGCGCGCCAGTATGCCGTCGACCTCCGCCGCGGTCAGCGCCAGTTGAGGAACGGCGAGATAGACGGGGCTGGCCCCGCCTCCGCCCCCGCCGGTTCCGCCGCCCGGGTTCGAAGCCGATGGAGACGATCCGCCGCCTCCGCATGCGGAAAGCGCTGTTGCGGACGCCGCAAGCATCGCGACCCATGGGGAGCGGTTCATGTGGTGCGGTCCAGCGCGGCGCGCACACGACCCAGCGATTGACGGAAGGCCTCGGGTCGCCAGGCGTTGGGATCACGCGTCGCGGCGTAGGCGGTCTCGATGTCAGGACGCATTGCAGCAAACGCAGAGGCCGGCACCGCCCCCTGTCGCACCAGGGCGGTGAGCAGGGTGTCGACGGCCATGACCGCCTGGACCCCACCGGTGTAGTCGGTGAAACGGGGTGCCAGGGCGTCGCCGAGGACGGACCGGAGCAGGTCGAGCGTGGCCGCGGTGTTGAAACCATGGCCTGCCATGGCACCTGCCAGCCCCCGACTGGAACGGGCGAGGGTCCGGGCCGCCGAAGCGGCATCGTTCCGATCCCCGGCCAGAGCCAGATGGAAGGCGCGCGCATCGGCCTGAAAGCGCTCAGCGACCGCGCCGCCTTCGAGAGGTCGTGCCGCCGCCCCCAGCAGGATCAGGTTCTCATCGTTGTAAGGGGGCGCACCCCACGCCACGGCCCGGTCCGGATTGCGCTCGAACCGGATAGCGGGGTCGCTGTCGTCGGAGATCGCGCGGTGACAGCTGTGGCAGTCAAAGAAATAGAACTCGGGAAACTGCCCGTCCATGCCGCGGTCGTCGCGACTGAACAGGGTCAATGACCGCTCCAGCGCCATCGCCTGTCCGACGGCCCAGACCGTGGTTCCCGCCCAGACCGCCTTGCGGGAAACATAGTCGGCGTCCTCGTCGTGGTGCCTCTGGAAGGCGTTGAACAGGTCCAGTTCGAAAGTCAGGCGGGGATGGCCTGCGCTCATCATCCGGTGGCTGACGAACTGGTTGGGCTTGTCGCTGCCGAAATGACAGTCGAGACAGACCGACGCGGCGACCTGCGGATCATTCAGCGCCGTCATGCCGCGAGCGACGTTGTCGGCATGGGTGGCTCCGACAGTCGTATGGCTGGCCAGCCAGCGTTCCGAGCCCCCGTGGCAGGCTTCGCATCCCACCCCGTCCGAGACCTGGAAACGGGCGCCTCTTTGAGGCGCTGAATCGCTATGGCAGCCGAGGCAGGCAGGCGCGCGGGACGCGTCGCCGAGACCCAGCCGGGTCGCGATCCTGCGTGCCCATCCGCCCTGCAGCGTTCGCCAGGCCCGGCTGTGGGCTCCGGCCGAGCTCGACGGGTCCTGCCAGGTCACCAGTTCGTTCTGACGCACGATCACCCCGTCCGCCGCCTGGCGGCCGTGGCAGGTCGAGCCGGCGCAAGTCGCTACGCCCTGGTGCAGATCCACAGCCAGCGCCGGACCGGCGAAGGCCAGTAGCAGTGCGATCAGCAGCGCGCCTTGGAGCCAGGATATCGCCCATGCCGCGTCCGAGTTGTCCGCGAGCCTGACGCCCACTCCAAAGTCCCCCGACCTCGCCGTTCGCGCGACTGGGCACGAAGGGCCAACGATAACATCATTTTTCGAGGGACCAAAACGGCAACGGTTGAATCGGCATGCGTTCACCGAACGGTGTGCTACCTTGGTCGCGGGCCGGTCGAGGTCCGGTCGCGGGCCGGTCGCGGGGTGCGGCGAGAAGGTGCCAGTCTTGTGTCTGGCGACTTCTCCCAGGGGGATGAAGATGGACGGATGGCGTCTGGATTTCGGAATGGACCCGGAGCGACCGAGGGACGACGGTCCGGCAAGTGCCGGCAGCGATAGTCCTGCAACCTCCATCGACCCGCCGCTGCCGGAGTTGCTGGCGCCGCGCGTGGTGACCTCGACGCCCGACACGACCCAGGCGACCGAGGACGGGCCGGCCGTGGTGATCCCCGTGCTCGCCAACGACGTCGGCGTCGCTGCGGTGGCCCGGATCAACGGCGTCGCCGTCACGTCCGGCAGTGTCGTGTCCCTGCCTTCGGGCGCCGCCGTCATCGTCAATGCCGACGGCACGGTTTCCTACGCGGTGGGCGCGGCGTTCCAATCCCTGGCGGCAGGCCAGGTTACGCAGAACACCTTCACCTACGTCGGCAGCGACGGCGGCGGCTCCGCCCTCGCGCCCGACGGGACGTTCAACGCGGCGGCGATTAACGGCGTCAACGGCTTCGTCATCAACGGCGTCGCGGCGGGTGACCGCAGCGGCTATGCGGTGGCTGGTATCGGCGACTTCAACGGCGACGGGGTCGCGGACCTGCTGGTCAGCGCCTTGTCCGCCAATCCCAACGGCGAACCGGACGCCGGTTCCAGCTATGTCGTCTTCGGACGCCGGGGCGGTTTCGGTACCTCGCTCGATCTGGGGACCCTGAATGGAACCAACGGGTTCGCGATCAACGGCGGCGACCCGCTCGACTACAGCGGAGCCAGCGTATCGCGCGCAGGCGACATCAACGGCGACGGGTTCGCCGACCTGATCATTGGCGCACCGTGGGGAGAATCGAACCGGGGCGCCAACGCGGGCGAGGCCTATGTCGTGTTCGGCCGTTCCGGCGGGTTCGCCGCCTCGCTCGACGTCACGGCGCTGAACGGGACCAACGGCTTCGTCATCCGTGGCGGCGCGGCCAACGACGGTCTCGGCTTCACGGTCTCGGCGGCGGGCGACCTGAACGGCGACGGCTTCGGCGATCTGATCGTCGGCGCGCGAGGCGTTGACGGCCGCGGCGCAGACTCGGGCACCAGCTATGTCGTCTTTGGTCGGTCGGGCGGTTTTGCCGCCGGGATCGACGTCGGCAGCCTGAACGGGACCAACGGATTCGCCGTCACGGGCGCCCGCGGCGGCGACCAAAGCGGCTACGTCGTCTCGTCCGCCGGCGACATCAACGGCGACGGCCTGGCCGACCTGATCGTCGGCGCGCCGATGGCGGACCCAGGCGGACGGGTCGATGCTGGTCAGGCCTATGTCGTGTTCGGCCAGCGCGCCGCCTGGGCCGCGACGCTGGAGCTCGCCGCCTTGAACGGTGTCAACGGGTTCAGCATTTCGGGCGCGCGGGCAGGCGACCAGGCCGGCTGGTCCGTCGCCGGGATTGGCGACATCAATGGCGACGGGATCGCCGATTTCGCCGTCGGTGCTGCCTATGCCGACCCCGGCGGCCGCGAGAGCGCGGGCGAGACCTATGTCGTCTTCGGGCGGCGCGGAGTGTTCGGGACCAATCTGGACGTCTCGACCCTGAACGGGACCACCGGCTTCGTGATCACGGGGACCACGGCGCTGAACCTGACCGGACATTCGGTGGCGGCGGCTGGCGACATCAACGGCGACGGCGTCGCGGATCTGCTGGTCAGCGCCCTCTATGCCGACGGCGCGGGCGGCGCGGACTCGGGCGAGACCTATGTGGTGTTCGGACAGCGCGGCGGCTTCGGCGCGACCCTGAATCTGGCCGCCCTGGACGGCGTCAACGGCTTCGTGGTCGGCGGGGCCGCGGCGGGGGATTTCAGCGGCTACAGAGTCTCGGCGGCCGGAGACGTCAACGGCGACGGCATCGACGACCTGATCATCGGTGCTCCACAGGCCGATCCGGGTGGCAGGGCCGACGCGGGCACGAGCTATGTCATCTACGGCAGCCGCAACGTCGAACGGTTCACCGGCGAAACCACGGTTGCAGTCACGGTCACGGGCACGAACGACGCCCCCGTGATCACCTCTGGCGGCGGAGGCACCACGGCGACCGTCGGTCTGGCCGAGAACACCACCGCCGTCGGCACGATCACCGCGACCGACGTCGATGCCGGCGCGGTCCTGACCTACTCGATCGTCGGTGGCGCGGACGCGGCCCTGTTCCGTATCAACGGCCAGACCGGAGCGCTGGAATTCGTCGCCGCGCCCGATTTCGAGGCACCGTCCGATCAGGACCGGAACAACGTCTACGACGTCATCGTTCAGGCCGCCGACGGTTCGTTGAACGATCGCCAGACGGTCAGCGTCACCGTGACGAACGTCAGCGAGCCGCCGGTCATCACCTCGAACGGCGGCGGCGCGACCGCCGCCATCGGCATCGCGGAGAACACGATCAGCGTCACGACGGTAACGGCATCCGATCCCGAACGCGCCACCGTGACCTATGCCATTGTCGGCGGGGCGGACTCCGCCCTGTTCCGCATCAACACCCAGACCGGCGTGCTGGAGTTCGTGGCCGCGCCCGATTTCGAGGTGCCAACCGACCAGGGTCGGGACAATGTTTACGATGTGGTCGTCCAGGCTTCGGACGGGGCTCTGCTGGACAGCCAGGCGATCCGCATCACCGTCGGCAACATCAACGAAGCGCCAGTGATCATCTCGGGCGGGGCCGCGAGCATTCCGGAGAACATGACCGCCGTTCTCACGGTCACCGCGACGGACCCGGAAGGCAGCGCCATGACCTATTCGATCGCGGGCGGCGCAGATGCGGGCCTGTTCCGCATCAACACTATGACCGGCGCGCTGGAGTTCGCGGCCGCGCCGGATTTCGAAGCGCCCGCCGACCAAAACGGCGACAATGTGTATGACGTCTTGGTTCGCGCCTCGGACGGTTCTCTGGCGACCAACCAGGCCGTCAGCGTAACCGTGACCAACGTCGATGAAGCCCCGCCGCCGCCGAATCCGCCCAACCCTCGCAATCCCCAGCTGGATGACAACATCATCGGCACGGGCGGCGTCGATACTCTTCGTGGCGGTCTTGGTCGCGACACAATCGACGGCGCTGGCGGCGACGACCAGATCTTCGGCGACGAGGACGACGACCTTCTGGTTGGCGGCTCGGGCGACGATAGGATCGACGGCGGCTCCGGTGTCGACACGGTTCGCTATGCGGGCTCGCCCGCCAATCTCAATTTCGCATTCGGACCCAATGGAGAACTGACAATCGTCCGGCAGGACGGGACCGACACCCTGACGAATGTCGAATTCCTCGAGTTCGACCAAACGACCGTCGACGTCGAGGCCTTGCGCCGGGCACCGACACCGGACATTTCCAGCAAATGGGCTGAACCTGTCATCTGCCTGCTGGTCGACGCTCCGATCGACAGCGCCGCGGCCCTCGCGGCGTTGCTGAGCGATCTCGACCCGAAATTGTCGCTGCTCGATGGTCCCTACGCCCGGCATGACCCGACGATCGACCAGATCTGGTACGGCGGCGACCCCCTGGACGCCGGCGGGATCTTCTAGTTCGGCCGAACTGGCGGAAAGAATGGGAAGTCGCCCTGATCCCGGCCCTCATCGGCCGCTGGCAAGGGGTCGAAATCGTCCAGCGGGTCGGGCAGCGTCACCTCGTCCTGAAACGGCGACGGGTCGTCGGCCGCCACCGACGCAGCCTCCAGCAGACTCTCGTCCGCCTCGCCGCCGGGACCGGCAAGCGGCGACAGCATCGCCGCGAGCACCATTGATACCGCATCCGACAACTCGAACGGTCCGAACACGCCGTCGCTGGTCACGATCACCGCCTGACCGGCACGATCCAGATCCACGACGACGCCGTCGCGCTCGATCGTCACCGCGCCCGGCGTATCAAAGCTGTGCGTGTCCCCGGCGGGGCCGCGCAGCACCACCAGAACCATAGTCTCCTCGTCGCCGGTAAAGGCGGGAACACCGGGCTGGCCCCTCAACATGGACAAGGCGTCCGGCCCGACGACGCCTTCCACGATCGTCCCGCGAATGCCGATCGAGGCCACGGGGGTCGAGATAGCCTGCCGCGCCGGCCCGCGCGTCGTGCGACCCGAGGCGAAGCGAAACGCCCCCCGCGCCACCGAGGCCGTGACCCCGCCGGCACCGCGATCGGCGACGACGAAGCGATCGACGGTCATTCGGGCATTGGCACCGACGGTGAAGGTCGATCGATCCCTGAGCAGGACCTGGACCTGGCTGTTGGCTCCGGTGACATACTGGTCACCCAGGGCGACGCCTGCACGAAGTACAGCGGGACGCAGCGGGGCGCTGGCACCGCTGCGGGTCTGGACGGAATTCCGGATCGCGGCGTTCACGCCGACGCTCTGCGCCTGTGCCTCCAGACCCGACAGGCCCGCGACAAGCAGCGCAAAGACAGGAGCGATCCGGACGGCATTGCGTCTGATCATGAACCGTTTCCCCAACATCATCGCTCTGAACCGAAACGCCAGATCAATCGCATCTCCGCCCCCAGCCCGTCGAAATCCGCCAGGGGCGGACCGGACTCACGGCTTGCGTAGGTCGCCGCCACCTCGATGGCGAGCGCATCCCGGAGGTCTCCGAGAACCCCGTCCTCCGCCAGAATGCTGAGGGGCGCACCCACGGCGATCCGCGCCGTCGTCCGCGTATCCTCGCGAACGGCGCCGCTCAGAAAGAAGGTGTCGGAACTATCGTAGTCCTGCCACCGCACCGCCGCCGAGGCCGCAGCATAGACGCCCCGATCGTAGCGCTGCTGGACACTCATCCCGACGCGCAGACTCTCGTATCCGAACGGATCGTAACCGGCTGACTTCGTCGAGTAGTCAAGCGCCCCGCCCAGGGTCGTTCGGGACGTCACCTTTATGCTGGCACCCGCGCCGACCAGATAGCGTGCTCCACTCCGGTCCCCGCCCAGGAGCGGCGACAGGGCGTCGATGAGCGGCTCGTCATAGTTCTGGTCTACCGCCTCGAACCGCGCGCTCAGGGTCAGGGCGTTGGTGGCGCGAATGCGGGTGTCGCCCCGAACCCCAACCTCGGTCAGTTGCGGTTCTCCCTCCAGTCGAACGTGGTTCACGGTCGCGCCGACGCGGGTTTCCGTCAGGCGAGTCGTACGGCTGAAGCCGACCTCGGCGTCCGCACGCTGAAAGTCGACCGCGGCACCCGAAAGCGCGGAATGGTCATAGAGCAGCCCCGAGCCAAACGCGGTCCAGGTCCGGCCCGAACCGATATCCCGGCTCCCGTTCACCGACAGCGTCGCCTCGCTGGCCAGGCCCTCTTCCGGTGCGGGCGCCCCTATCAGATCGAACGCGGTCTGATAGGCGCCTGCGGCATCCTCTTCATACGAAAGTCCAACTGCCAGCCGGCCCCAAACCGATGCCGCTTGATCCGCCCCTTCGATGCGACGGCCGTAGGCCGCGGCTTCGGCCTGCTGACTATCCGTCAGAGGGGCCGTCTCGAGCCGCCGCAGCTGTTCTCTCGCATTCTGGAGGTCGCCCAACCGATACAGAACGACGGCATACAAAAGCCGCACGCCATGGCGGTCGGGGTCATTGATCAGGATACGTTCGAGGGTCGACGCCGCGATCGCCAGTTCGCCCTGTCGAGCCGCTTCCCGCGCATAGGCGAGGTTCAGATCCACGTCATCGGGGGCGGCCAGAACCGCCGGAAAATCCTGGGCCAATGCCGCTCCGGACAGGGATGCGATGGCGCAAGAAACGGCGAGAGACGCCGCCAGGGGCCATCGCGGAGTTCCGAACCTGTGGTTCATCGTCGACACCGCCCAGCCAAACATCGTTAGGCTAACGCTAGGAGTCGGCGAAGACGAGGTCAAGGACGTCGGCTGACCCGCATCCAACCGACCCGCACCCGCGTAACTGACAGGGTTCAGCCAATGACGGCGTGACAAGATCCACCGGATGCTCTTGCGTGAGACGGGATCGTTGCGGCACTTCGGCGATCGAATAGGACAAGTGATGACCGATACTCCGGGCGTGATCGAGACCGCTTCGTTTGGCGAAGCGAGGCCGCACTGGGCGGGTCCGCTCATGGGAGCTCTCTCCTCGCTATGGCGGGTCGGCCGGCTGGTGATCGTCGATCCGGCGGGACGCACCCTGGAGGTCGGTCCGGCGTCCCCACAGACGGTCGTCTGGCGTATCCGGCACTGGCGGGCCTTCTCGCGGATGGTCCGGCGCGGAGATATCGGGTTTGCCGAAGGCTATGTCGCCGGGGACTGGGATACGCCGGACCTTCCCGCCCTCCTCCTCGCCTTCGCCGACAACTACGACCACCTTGGCCGCCTTGTCGGCGGCAACCCGGTCACGCGCGCGATCGACGCGATCCGCCATGCCTTCTCTTCGAACACCCGCAAGGGCTCGCGGCGCAACATCGTCGCCCACTATGACCTCGGCAACGATTTCTACGCCCAGTGGCTGGACCGGGGGATGACCTATTCCTCCGCCCTCTTTGCCGGGCCGGACCAGACGCTGGAAGCCGCCCAGCACGCCAAATACGCCGCCCTGGCGGACGCCGCCGACATCCAGCCGGGTCAGTCAGTTCTGGAGATCGGCTGCGGCTGGGGCGGGTTCGCAGAGTATCTGGCGGGAGAGCGCGGGGTTCGCGTCACCGCCATCACCCTGTCACCCTCCCAGAAAGCCTTCGCCGAACAGCGCATCACCCAGGCCGGGCTCGACGACCGGGTCTCGATCCAGCTGATCGACTACCGCGACGTCCAGGGGACCTTCGATCGCGTCGTCTCCGTCGAAATGTTCGAGGCGGTGGGTGAGGCCTACTGGCCGACCTTCTTCGAGACGGTCCGCGCCCGGCTCGCGCCCGGTGGCCGCGCGGGCCTGCAGATCATCACGATCCGCGACGACCTGCTCGCGACCTACCGGCGGCGGCCCGACTTCATCCAGATGTACGTCTTCCCGGGCGGGATGCTGCCGTCTGAACCGCGGCTGGCCCGAGCGATCGGTGCCGCCGGGTTGGAAGGCGACGTGGTTCGCCGCTTCGGCACCGACTACGCGGAAACGCTTCGTCGCTGGCGGATCGCGTTCGACACCGGCTCCCCGGCCGGCAAGGACGAGCGATTCCGCAACCTCTGGCGCTATTACCTCGCCTACTGCGAGGCCGGCTTCCGCTCGGGCCGCACGGACGTCGTCCACATGACGCTGTCCTCCAGTCAATCGACATCCGGCGCCCGCGTTCATACCTAGCTATTGATGTCCAAGACTTGACGACAGGCAGTTCCATGTTCGACCGCACTCTCGACGCAACGACCGGCCCGAAGCGGCGCATCGCGGTGGTGGGCGCGGGGATCGCAGGCCTGTCAGCGGCCTGGTTGCTGTCACGCCGCCACGAGGTGGTGCTGTTCGAGGCTGAAGATCGCCTGGGCGGTCATTCCTGCACCGTCGATGCGCCGTCGCCGGAGGGCCCGGTCGCCGTGGACACCGGCTTCATCGTCTACAACGAGCCGAACTATCCGAACTTCACCGCCCTGCTCGACTGCCTCGGCGTCGAGAGCAAGGCCGCCCATATGTCGTTCGCTGTCTCGATGAGCTCAGGCGACTTCGAATACTCCAGCCACGGCGCGCGCGGCCTGTTCGCCCAGAAGCGTAACCTCGCCAGCCCCCGCTTCTGGGGCATGCTGATGGACCTGAAACGGTTCCACCGCACGGCCGCGGGCGACCTGCCCCAGCTGGACCGGTCCCTGTGCTCGCTGGGCCACTACCTTGACGACCGCAAATACGGACAGGCGTTCCGCGACCTCCACCTCCTGCCCCAGGCCGCAGCCATCTGGTCGTCCACGCCGCAGCAGATGGCCGACTACCCGGCCGCCGCCTTCATCCGCTTCTATCGTAACCACCGGCTCCTCGAGGTCGACATGGAGCCGACCTGGCGCACGGTGGCGGGGGGCAGCCGCCGGTATGTGGAGGCGCTCGCGGCGGACTTCCGGGGTCAGGTTCGACTGGACACGCCGGTCTCGCGCATCGATCGCGCGGCCGACGGCGCGACCCTTCATAGCCGCGACGGGGCGGAGCGGTTCGACGCGGTCGTCCTGGCCGTCCATTCCGATCAGGCCCTGGCGCTGCTGACTGAACCGGGCGCGGACGAACGCCGCCTGCTCCAGCCCATGACCTACGGTCGCAACCGCGTCGTCCTGCACCGAGACCGCAGCTTCATGCCGCGCCGCAGCACCGCCTGGGCCGCCTGGAACTATGTCGGGGCCGGCCGGGCCGGTGGGGACGGCGACGCCAGCGTTACCTACTGGATGAACCTTTTGCAGGGGCTGCCGGGGCCGGAGCTGTTCGTGACACTGAACCCCGAGCGGGACCCTGATCCAGCCCTCGTCCTGGCCGACCGCGAGTTTGACCATCCCATTTTCAACGCGGCGGCGATGGAGGCCCAGCGAGCCCTGGGCGCGCTTCAGGGACGGAACAGCACCTGGTTCTGCGGTGCCTGGTTCGGGTCCGGCTTCCACGAGGATGGACTCCAGGCCGGACTCGCGGTCGCCGAGGATATCGGCGGCGTCCGCAGGCCCTGGACCGTCGAGAACGAAAGCGCCCGCATCCCCCTGCCCGTCCCCGCAACAAAGACCCTGGCCGCCTGATGTCGGCGGACCTGCGATCCGGGATCTATACCGGGCCGGTGTTCCATCGCCGCCTGCGCCCGCGCATCCACGCCCTGCGCTATCGCCTGTTCATGCTGCTGATCGATCTGGATGAGTGGGACGATCTTGTCGGCCGTTTGCGCTGGCTCGGCACCGGCCGGTTCGGCCTGATGACCCTGCGCCAGGGCGACCACGGCGATGGCTCGGAAACGCCCCTGAAGGTCCAGATCGAACAGCGAATGAAAGACGCCGGCCTGGCCACAGGCGGCAGGGTCCAGTTGCTGACCCTGCCACGTATCCTCGGCTACGGCTTCAACCCGATCAGTGTCTATTTCTGTCACACCGAAGCCGGCCAGCTCAGCGCCATTCTCTATGAGGTTTCCAACACCTTCGGCGGCCGGCACGCCTATCTGATGTCCGTCGGCGCAGCCGCGGCGCCAGTGCGTCAGGCGGTCGGCAAGGCCTTCCACGTCTCGCCCTTCATGGACATGGACCTGACCTACCGGTTCGAGGTCGATCCGCCCGAAGGGATCGCCGCCGAGGTCACCCGCGTCTCCATCACCGTGGACGACGCCGATGGCCCGATGCTGCTGACCGGCTTCTCCGGCGTCCGTTCAGAGATGACCGACGCCAATCTGCGCCGCGCCTGGCTGAGCCATCCCCTGCTGACGCTGAAGGTCATCGCCGGCATCCACTGGGAGGCGATCCGCCTTATGCTCAAGGGTCTGCGCCTGCGCGGCGGGATCACACCCGCCCATCCCGTCACGGTCGGGGGACCGGCCGAAACCTCTGCCGGAGCCCGACATGCCTAGATTCGCCCTGCCGCTCGCGGCCGCCCTCATGCTGATAGTCGCCACGGCCGCATCCGCCCAGGCACCGGAGCCCAGACGCGCGATCGACCTCGACCGCTTCATGGGTCGCTGGCACGAGATCCTGCGCACTCCGAACGATCATCAACGCGACTGCTGGGCCGCCAGCCAGGTCTGGAGCCGGCGCGCGCCGAACGACTTCACGATCAGCCAGACCTGCCGCCAGGGAGCCCGGGACGGTCGCGTCACGACCATCAATACCCGCGCCCGGGTCACTGACACCGCGACCAACGCCAAATTCGAGGCCAGCTTCTTCGCCGGCCTGATCCGCCAGCGCTACTGGGTCATCGACGTCGCCCCCGACTACAGCTGGATGATCGCCACGACGGCCGACGGCCGCTTCCCTGCCCTGCTGTCGCGCAGTCCGACGATGAGTGCGGCTGAACAGACCCGCCTGCGCAACCGGATGGTCGAGCTCGGCCTGCCGACCCGCCAGCTGATCCAGCGCTGAACCTGAAGGACCACACCCATGAGCCTCCTCGCCCAACGCGTGAACAAGCTTCAGGACGCGCCCTTCCCCGACTTCATCACCCGGCCGGCCATCGCGCTTCTGGTCGCGACCGCGCGCAAGACCTACGCCTCCGCCCCCGAAGATGAGGCCGGGTTCGCCCGCGAGATGGCCGAACGGCCCGTCGCCGAACACACCGACGCCGCCAACCAGCAGCACTACGAACTGCCGGCCCGGTTCTTCCAGCTCTGCCTCGGCGCGCACCGGAAATACTCAAGCTGCTTCTACGAGACGACGGACGCCTCGCTTGACGATGCGGAGGCGTCAGCCCTGCGTCTGACCTGCGAACACGCGGACCTGAAGGACGGTCAGGCGATTCTGGAGCTCGGCTGCGGCTGGGGCTCGCTGTCGCTGTGGATGGCCGAACACTACCCCGCCTCGACCATCACGGCCGTGTCGAACTCCCGCAGCCAGAAGGACTTCATCGACACCGAGGCGGCCGCGCGCGGCCTGACAAACCTGACCATCGTCACCGCCGACATGAACGTCTTCGATATCGACCGGACCTTTGACCGGATCGTGTCGGTGGAGATGTTCGAGCATATGGCCAATTGGCGCGCCCTGCTGACCCGTGCGCAGACCTGGCTGAAACCGGACGGCCGGATGTTCCTGCACGTCTTCAGCCACATCGACGCGCCCTACCGGTTCGAGGTCTCCGACGACGCAGACTTCATCGCCCAGCATTTCTTCACCGGCGGCGTGATGCCCAGCCACAACCTGATCCGGCAGTACGCCGACCTGTTCGAGGTCGAACAGGACTGGCGCTGGAGCGGGACCCACTATCAGCGCACGGCCGACGACTGGCTGGACAATTTCGACAACAACGTCGACGAGATCCGGGGTCTGATGAAGGATGTCTACGGCGTCGACCACGCTCTGTGGATGCGACGCTGGCGCCGCTTCTTCATGGCGACGGCCGGCCTGTTCGGTGACAGTGATGGAACGGTCTGGGGCGTCAGCCACTACCGCCTGAAGGGGGTCTGAACCGATGCGTTATCTCGCTGCTTTCGGCACGTCGGCCGTCGTCATGCTGGCGCTCGACGCCGTCTGGCTGACGGTCATGGGCGACCGCCTCTATCGCCCCGTGCTGGGCGACTGGATGAGGGAATCCTTCCTCCTGCCGCCGGCGATCGCCTTTTACGTCCTGTTCCTGTCCGGCGTGACCTACCTGGCGACCGTTCCGGCGCTCCAGCAGGGTTCATGGAAGCGCGCCGCGATCAACGGCGCCGTCTTCGGCCTGGTCGCCTATGCCACCTATGACCTGACAAACCAGGCGACCCTGACCCGCTGGTCGATGACGATCACCCTGGTCGACATGACCTGGGGCACCTTCCTGGCGACCACCGCGGCTCTGGCCGGCTATTTCGGGTCGCGCTGGATGGTGCGCTGAGTTTCATCGTCAAGCTGCCTGGCAGCCTGTCATCGTGATCTGGCTATTCAGGGGGAAAAGGCGGGCGTTGGACTGACATCGCCGCCCGCACTCAGGTTTCGTCTGCGATGACCGCCGTGCTCTCGATCTCTACCCGCGCCGCGTCCTCGATCAGGCCCTTGACCTCGACAACCGCCATGGCCGGATAGTGGGGTCCGATCAGCTCGCGCCAGATCGCGCCGACCTCGCGTAACGCCGACAGATACTCACCCTTGTCGACGACGTACCAGGTCATGCGGACAATATCCTGAGGCCCCGCCCCGGCCTCGGCCAGGACCGCCAGGGTGTTGACCAGGGTCTGACGCACCTGGGGCACGAACCCGCCGTCCGGAAACACCCCCTCGGGCGTCCAGCCGATCTGGCCGGCGACAAACACCATCCGGCCCTCGGCGGCGACACCGTTGGAATAACCCCTGGGCCGGGGCCAGCCTTCGGGGAGCAGAGCGCGGTTCATGCGGCGGTCTCCAGAAAGGGCGCGATGCCGGCGCGCAATTCGTCGGGCCAGGGTTCGGGTTTTAGCGAGGCACCCACGAAGACGAGGGTCTGGGTCGCCTCGAAGCGAAGCGCATCGCCGGCATGAAACCGGTGGCGCAGGCTACAGGACGCGCCGCCCAGCCGGGTCGCGGTCAGGGTGGCGGTCAGGGCGTCTTCCAGCCGCGACGGGGCGATGAACCGGGCCTCGATGGCCGCCGTCGGAACGCTGACGCCCCGGTCCATGTGCAGCTCACGGAAGGAAACGCCGAGCGCCTGGGCGAACCAGTCCTCGACCACGCCGTTCAACATCTCGAAATAGCGCGGGAAGAAGACGATGCCCGCCGCGTCGCAGTCGGCGAACCGAACACGGCGCTCAACCGAGAAAACCTGACCGATCATGCCGTATCCTTCAGCCGGAAGCGTTGCAGCTTGCCGGTCTGGGTCTTGGGCAGGCTCTCCACGAAGTCCAGCGCACGTGGGTATTTGTAGGGGGCGATGACGCCTTTCACGAAAGTCTGGAGTTCCGCGCGCAATTCCGGGGACGGATCGATGCCGAAGTTCAGAACGACGAAGGCCTTGCAGATCTGGCCGCGTTCCTCGTCCGGCGCGCCGATCACGGCGGCCTCGGCCACGGCGGGGTGGCGCAGCAAGGCGTTCTCCACCTCGGGCGCGCCGATATTGTAGCCGGACGAGACGATCATGTCGTCGGCCCGGGCGACGAACCAGAAATAGCCGTCCGTATCCAGATGATAGATATCGCCGGTCAGGTTCCAGCCGTCCCGGACATAGTCCGCCTGGCGGTCGTCATCGAGATAGCGGCAACCGGTCGGACCGCGCACAGCGAGGCGGCCGGTCCCGCCGGGCGGGACCGGCTTGCCGTCGGCGTCGATGATACGGGCCTCATAGCCCGGCACAGCCTTGCCGGTCGCGCCGGGGCGAATGTCGTCGCCGCTCGCCGAGATGAAGACGTGGATCATCTCGGTCGAGCCGATGCCGTCGATGATGCGGACACCGGTCGCCTCATGCCAGGCGTCGGAGGTTGCGGCGGGCAGGGCCTCACCGGCGGAGACGCAGGTGCGGAGGCTCGACAGGTCGTGGTCGCCGGCCAGCTTCAGCAGGGCCCGGTAGCCGGTCGGGGCGGTGAGCAGGGCCCTGGCCCTGCAGCGCGCGACCGTCTCGGCCAGCGCGTCGAAGCCGGGCCGGTCGGGGAAGGCGGTCGCGGCGCCCACGGCGGCCGGGAAGACCACCAGCCCGCCGAGGCCGAAGGTGAAGGCGATCGGCGGCGTGCCGACCACGATATCGTCCCTCGTCAGTCCGACGATATGGCGGCCGAAAGTGTCGGCCATGGCGAGAATGTCGCGGTGGAAATGGACGCAGCCCTTGGGCTTGCCCGTCGTGCCAGAGGTGAAGGCGATCAGGGCGGGATCGTCGGCGGCCGTATCGACGGCGGTGAAACTGATGCCAGGCGGCAGGGCCTGCGCGGCGGTCTGCAGCGCGGCGGAGTCCATCACGCGCGTCAGCAACGGGGCGAGGGCGCACGCCTCGGCAACCACGTCACTGAACATCTGATAGACCAGGGCATGGCTGACCCGGGCCTTGTCGATGACGGTGGCCAGTTCGGTCGCCCGGAGCATCGGCATGGTGGCGACCACGACGCCGCCGGCTTTCAGGATCGCGAACCAGGCCATCACGGTCCAGGAACTGTTGGGGCCGTGCAGCAGGACGCGGTTGCCGGGCACCAGGTCCATGTCATCGATCAGCACCCGCGCCATCCGGTCCGAGATGGCGTCCACCCGGCTCCAGGAAAACTCGTGGTCGAAATCGATCAGGGCGCGGGCGTCGGGACTCGCAGCGGCGATGGCCCGGCGCAGCAGTTCGACGCCGGCGTTGAGTCGCTCGGGATAGACGAGTTCCGGCAGGTCGAAGATGAGGTCGGGCCGCTGGTCAGCCGGCGGCATGTGGTCGATGACGAACCGGTCGATGTGTCCGCTGGCCCCCATCAGACGCCTCCACCCATCCCGGCGAGAACCTGCCGTGCGATGACGATCTTCTGCACCTCCGACGCGCCCTCATAGATGCGCAGGGCGCGGATCTCGCGATACAACCGCTCGACCGGATGGCCGGAGACGACACCGAGGCCGCCGAACAGCTGTACCGCCGCGTCGATGACCTGCTGGGCCTCGTCAGTGGCGTAGAGTTTGGCCATGGCCGCCTCGCGGGTGACCCGCGGCGCGCCCTGATCCTTCAGCCAGGCGGCGCGATAGATCAGCAGGGCCGAGGCGTCGATCTTCAGCGCCATATCCGCCAGCGCAGCCTGGACCAGTTGCAGGTCGCTCATCGGCGCACCGAACAGCCGGCGGCTGCTGGCACGGCCGGCCGCCTCGTCGAAGGCGCGGCGCGAGAAGCCCAGCGCCGCCGCGGCGACCGTCGAGCGGAACACGTCCAGGGTCGCCATGGCGATGCGGAACCCCTCGCCCGGCGCGCCGAGGATGCGGTCGCCGTCGATGCGGCAGGCGGTGAACCGGATCGTCGCCAGGGGGTGGGCCGCCATCAGCGGGATGCGCTCCACGACCTCGAACCCCGGTGTGTCGGCATCGACGACGAAGGCGCTGAGGCCCCGCGCCCCTTCCCCTTCACCGGTCCGGGCGAACACAACATAGCGGTCGGCCAGACCGCCGTTAGAGATGAAGGTCTTCACCCCGTCCAGCACCCAGCCGTTCCCGTCGCGACGTGCAGTGGTGGACAGTGCCGCCACGTCCGAACCGGCATCGGGCTCCGACAGGGCGAAGGCGGCGATGGTCTCGCCCGCCGCCACGCCGGGCAGCCAGCGGGCCTTCTGATCGTCGGTTCCAAACAGGCTGATCGGGCCGGAGCCCAAACCCTGCATGGCGAAGACGAAATCGGCCAGACCCGAGCGTCGGGCGAGGGTCTCGCGGGTCAGGCACAGGGTGCGCACGTCCAGTTTGCCGTCCGCGTCGGGCACGGCATTGCGCAACCAGCCGCCGTCGGCCAGCGCCTTCAGTATCCTGCGGCAATCTCCGTCCAGATCATGATCGCCGTGCAGATGCAGCGCGTCGCCGTTGGCCTCGGCCCAGGCCTCGATGTCGGCGGCGAAGGCGCGGTGGCGGTCATCGAAGAACGGCCAGTCGAGAAAGGTGCGGTCCGCCATGGTCAGTTCCCCTCGAACACCGGCTCGCGCTTGGCGGCGAAGGCCTCGTAGGCGCGGCGGAAGTCGTTGGTCTGCATGCAGATGGCCTGGGCCTGGGCCTCGGACTCGATGGCGGCGTCCAGGCTCATGTCCCATTCGATGTTGAGCTGGTTCTTGGTCATGCCATGGGCGAACGTCGGTCCTCTCGCCAGAGCCAGCGCCAGTTCCAGGGCCGTCGGCATCAAGGCCTCCGTCTCGACGATGCGGTTGTGGAAGCCCCAGCGTTCGCCCTCTTCGGCGGACATGACGCGGCCGGTGAACAGCAGCTCCGACGCCCGCCCCTGGCCCACCTGGCGGGGCAGGATAGCGCAGGCTCCCATGTCGCAGCCGGCCAGGCCGACCCGGGTGAACAGGAAGGCGGTCCTGGTCTTCGGTGTGGCGATGCGCAGGTCCGAGGCCATGGCCATGATCGCCCCGGCCCCGACGCAGACCCCGTCCAGGGCCGCGATGATCGGCTGGGGGCAGCCGCGCATGGCCTTGACCAGATCGCCGGTCATTCGGGTGAAGGTCAGCAGGGCCGGCATGTCCATTTCGGTCAGCGGACCGATGATTTCATGCACGTCGCCACCGGAGGAGAAATTCCCGCCCGCGCCGGTGACGATGACGACCTTGCAGTCGTCGGCATGGACCAGGGCGCGGAACAGGTCGCGCATCTCGGCATAGGACTCGAACGTGAGCGGATTCTTCCGCTCAGGCCGGTTCAGGGTCAGGGTCCCTACCCTGTCGTCATCGACGGACCACAGAAAATGCTCGGGCCGATAGTCGCGCGCCTTCATCGGTTCAGATCCTCAGGGGTGACGGCGTGGAGCGAGTGTTTGGCGCGCTCCAGCAGATGGGTCAGGTCTTCGGCCTCGGCCTCGCTCAGATCGGCGAACAGGGTCTCGATCCAGCGTTCGTGCGCGGCGGCCATCAGGGCGAAGCGCGATCGGCCGAGCGGCGTCAGCCGGAGCCGCTGCACCCGCCGGTCCGGCCCATCCATGGCCTCGATCAGCCCGTCGGCTCTCAGCCGCACCGCCAGGCCGGTGACATTGCCGTTGGACACCATCAGCTTGCGCGAGGCCTCGCCCATGGTCAGGCCGGTCGCGCCCGCGCGGTCCAGCGCCGACAGCAGATCGAAGCGCGGCAGGGTCGAGCCGAACTCATCCCTCAGCCGCTGGGACACACGTTGTTCGATCGCCGTCGAGCAGGTCAACATCCGCAGCCACAGCCTCAGCGACCGCTTGCCGTCCGGCGCGCCGCCCAGTCTGTCAGGCAGGGGGGCGGCGGCGCTCACAGTTCGCCTCCGGCCACCGGCAGGGCCACGCCGTTGACGCCGGACGCCGCCTCGCCGCAGAGCCAGACGATCGTCGCGGCGACTTCGTCGGGCGTGATCAGCCGGCCCTGGGGGTTGGAGGCGGCCAGCGCCGCGCGCGCCTCCTCCCCGGTCCGCCCGGTCTTGCCGACGATGGCGTCCACGGACCGCGCCACCAGAGCGGTATCGGTGAACCCCGGGCAGACCGCGTTGACGGTGACGCCCTTGCTCGCGACCTCCAGCGCGAGCGCGCGGGTCAGGCCGACCAGCCCATGCTTGGCCGCCACATAGGCGGAGACATAGGCGTAGCCCTTCAGGCCCGCGGTCGAGGCGACGTTGACGATCCGGCCCTGGCGGCGCGTCAGCATGCCGGGCAGGACCAGTCGCGCGGCCTCGGCGGGGGCCTCCAGGTTGAGGGCCAGCATGGCGCGCAGATCGGCGGCGCCGGTTTTCAGGAACGGCGCAGAGGACGCCCCGCCGGCGTTGTTGATCAGGATGTCGACCGGACCGAACCGGTCCCGCCCGGCCTCGATGGCGGCGGCCAGGGCTTCGGCGTCGGTCACGTCGGCCGGGGCGGCGAATGCGGCGTCGCCGATACGGTCTGCGCTCTCGCTCAATCGTCCGGTATGGCGACCGATCAAGGTGACCCGGCACCCCGCCTCGACCAGCCGTTCGGCGGTCGCCCGTCCGATGCCGGATCCGGCGCCCGTCACCACCGCATGGCGTCCGTCCAGCGCGGCGCTCATACCGGACCCGCCTGCGACTGACGTTCCAGGTTCCGGGCCAGCTGGGCGAACCCTGCGCGGTACTGGACCGGCGGCTGGATGCCGCGCCAGCCCAGCTCGGCGGCGGCGCGCAGGCTCCACGACGGATCGGCCAGATGCGGCCGGGCCAGGGCGCACAGGTCGGCGCGGCCGGCGGCCAGGATGCTGTTGACGTGGTCGGTTTCGTAGATGTTGCCGACGGCCATGGTCGCCACCCCCGCCTCGTTGCGGATGCGGTCGCTGAACGGGGTCTGGAACATGCGGCCATAGACCGGCACCGAGTCCGGCGAGGTCTGGCCCGCCGACACATCGATCAGGTCGCAGCCGGCCTCGGCGAAGGCGCGGGCGATGGCGACGGAATCCTGCGGCGTCAGCCCGTCCTCGACCCAGTCCGTCGCCGACAGACGGACCGACATCGGCCTGTCTTCGGGCCAGGCCGCGCGCATGGCGGCGAAGACCTCCAGCGGAAACCGCAGCCGGTTCTCGACCGACCCGCCGTAGTCGTCCGCGCGGTGGTTCGACACGGGCGTCAGGAAGGACGACAGCAGATAGCCGTGGGCGCAGTGCAGTTCGACCATGTCGAACCCGGCGTCCCCGGCCCAGCCGACGGCACGGACGAAGTCGTCACGCACGCGGTCCATGTCGTCGCGGGTCATCTCGCGCGGCGTCTGATCCCCGTCCGACCAGGCGATGGCCGAAGGTGCGATCAGGGGCCAGCCGTCTTCGACCAGCGGCTGGTCGGCGCGCGGTCCCCAGGGGCGTTCGACCGATCCCTTGCGACCGGCATGGGCGAGTTGCAGCGCGATGCGCGAGCCCTGCGCGTGCACGAAATCGACGATACGCTTCCAGGCGTCGCGGTGCTCGGGCCGATACAAACCGGCGCATCCCGGCGTGATGCGCGCGTCGGCGGAGACGTCTGTCATCTCGGTGAAGACCAGACCCGCCCCGCCGAGTGCCCGGCCGCCCAGGTGCACGAGATGGAAATCACCCACCAGGCCGTCCTCGGCCGAATACATGCACATGGGCGAGACCACCACGCGATTGGGCAGGGTGAGGCCGCGCAGGGTCAGAGGTGCGAACATCGGCGGCGGCGGATCCTTGCCCGGATCCGCGCCGGCCGTCTCGGCGAACCAGCGCTCGACGCCGGTCAGGAAGGTCTTGTCCCGCAGACGCAGGTTCTCGTGGCTGACCCTCTGGCTGCGCGTCAGCAGGCTGTAGGCGAATTGAAGCGGCTCCAGACCGACGTAGCGGTCCACCGTCTCAAACCATTCGGTGGAGTTGCGCGCCGCGCTCTGCAGCTTCAGGACCTCGACGCGCCGTTCGGCGTCATAGGCGTCGAGGCGGGCGTCGAGGTCGCCCGGTTCAGTCAGGGCCTGGGCCAGACGGATGGCGTCCTCGAACGCCAGCTTCGTGCCCGAGCCGATCGAGAAATGCGCCGTGTGGGCGGCGTCACCCAGCAGCACGACATTGCCGTCGCGCCATCTGGAACAGGCCACGCGCGGGAAGTTCAGCCAGGCCGAGCCACGCAGGTGTCTCGCATTGCTCATCAGCGCATGACCGCCCAGCCAGTCGGCGAACAGCGCCTCGGCCGCGCGGCAGGTCTGGTCCTGATCCATCGTCTCGAAGCCGAGGCCGCGCCAGGTCGCATCGGCGCATTCGACGATGAAGGTCGAGGCACCGGGCTCGAACTGATAGGCGTGGGCCCAGATCCAGCCATGCGGCGTCCGGACGAAGGCGAAGGTGAAGGCGTCGAACGCCTGGGTCGTGCCCAGCCAGATGTATTTGTTGGTCCGCACTTCGATATCGAGGCCGAACACCCCGGGCGTTTCATTGCGGACCCGGCTGTTCAACCCGTCGGCGGCCACGACCACGTCGACGTCCAGCGCGCGAACATCCTCAACCTCGCTCTGGAACCGCAGATCGACGCCCAGCGACCGGGCCCGGTCCTGCAGGATCGTCAGCAGCCGCTGCCGGCCGATGCCTGCGAAGCCATGGCCGCCCGAGCGGACGGTCTGGCCGTGGATATGCACGTCGATGTCGTCCCAGTGGACAAAGGCGGCCTCGATCACGGCGGCGGTTTCGGGGTCGTTGGCCTTCAGATTGGCCAGGGTCTGGTCGGAAAACACCACGCCCCAGCCAAAGGTGTCGTCCGGCCGGTTGCGCTCATGCACCACCACGTCCAGCAAGGGGTCGCACAGCTTCAGCGAGATGGCGAGGTAGAGCCCTCCGGGCCCGGCCCCGACGATGGCGATGCGTTTGACGACTTGGCGCGACGACATATTTTAAGCTTAAAATGGATTGGCGGCGGCGTCCATACCCCGACCCCGTCAGCGGACAGGCCCCCGAACGAGGGGCGGATGAGTGAACAACCTCCTGCGGCGGTGACCGACCCGGGACGCGATCGACCTCCGCGTTAACGTCACATCCACGGCCCCTGTGCAGGATGGTGGCTATGACCAGCGCCATCGATATCGGCCGTGCGACGGCGCTTTCCGACGCCGGCGAGAACGCCGCGCGGCTCGACGCGCCGGGCCTTCAGGCTCTCGCCGCCCGGTCCGTGACCAGATCGAAGGCCGACGGGGCCGCCCGACGCGGACCCTTTCGTCCCGAGGTCTGGCTGAACGCCCGCCAGCGTCACGCCTCCCGTCTGGCCGTCCACTGGTTCCGCAGCGCTGACGTCGCCGCCGTGTCGATCATCACGGTCGCCATGGTCTGCGCCATGACGCCCGGCGGCCTGCTCGCTGCGCCGCTGTCGGCCGTCCTGCCGCTGCTCGTCGGCGCCGTGATCGTGCTCGGCCTGATGCGGTCTCTCGGCCTGTACCGGTTTGCACGGGGTCAGAAGGCACCCCTGCATCTGGCCGCCGTCGCCGGTCTCGCCTTGACCGGAGGCGTCACGGCCGTCGTGCTGGATGCCGTCCTCGCGGGCGGAGCGATCCTGTCCGCCTACATCATCTGGACCGCCCTGGTGACCGTCAGCCTCTATGTCCTGCACATGGGCTGGAGCGACCTCGTCGCCGGCTGGCGCGCCAGGGGGGCGTTGACGCCGAACATCGTCCTGGTCGGTGCCACCCGTCACGCCGAGACCCTGATCAAGGATGCGCTTCAGCGCCGGGACATCAATGTGCTCGGCGTGTTCGACGACCGTCTGGCCCGCTCGCCCGACAGTGTGGTCGGCGTGCCGGTGCTGGGCGACGCCGAAGCCCTGATGACTCACCGGATGACGCCCTACGTCGATCGGATCGTCCTCGCCATCGACCCGCGGGCCGAGAAGCGCGTCCGCGAACTGACTGCCCGCCTGTCCGCCCTCCCGAACGAAGTCACCCTGCTGGTCGATCCGGTCGACGAGCGTGAACGCAGCGCCGCTCTCGACCGGCTGGCGAGCGCGCCCCTGGCCTCGCTCGACGGTCGCGTCGACGACGACCGGCGCGCCTTCAACAAGCGCATCCAGGACATCATCATCGGCACGGTCGCCCTGATCCTTCTGGCCCCCGTGATGGCCCTGACGGCGCTCGCCATCCGCCTCGACAGCCCCGGCCCCATCTTCTTCCGCCAGCGTCGCCACGGCTTCATCCACGAAGAGATCGTGGTCTGGAAATTCCGCTCGATGCGCCAGGAGGCCGCCGACGCGACCGCCAGCCGTCAGGTCACCACCGATGACGACCGCGTCACCCGCGTCGGCAAGCTGATCCGCTCGACCAGCCTCGACGAACTGCCTCAGATCTTCAACGTCCTGAAGGGCGAGATGTCTCTGGTCGGGCCCCGCCCCCATGCCATCGGCATGAAGACCGGCGCGGTCGAAAGCGCCCGCCTCGTCGCCGAATACGCCCACCGTCACCGCATGAAGCCCGGCATGACCGGCTGGGCCGCCATCAAGGGCTCGCGCGGCCCGCTCCACTCCGCCCAGGACGTGCGCCGCCGGGTTCAGCTCGATATCGAATACATCGAGCGTCAGTCCGTGTGGCTCGACCTCTGGATCATGTTTGTCACCATCCCTGTCCTGCTCGGCGACCGCGCGGCGGTGCGCTGATGTTCTGGCGCGGCGTATGGGGCTATCTGCCCGCCAACATCATCCAGGGCCTGGTCGGGTTCGGGGCCATCGTCGTCTTCACCCGCCTGCTGTCGGCCGAGGATTTCGGCCGCTACGCCATCGCCTTCTCGATCATGACCCTGGTCCATGTCATGATCTTCAGCTGGCTGGAAGCCGCCATGGCCCGCTTCTGGGCCGCCGAGGAAGGCCAGTCGCTGGCCGACCACTTCCTCACCCTCTACCGAACCGCCGCCGTCATGAGCCTGGCCGCCCTGCCCCTCGCGGGCCTGCTGCTCTGGGTCACGCCCATCGGCCCGGGACTGAAGCTGGCCATCGCGGCGGGTCTGGTCGGCATCCCCATCCGCTGCCTCGCCAAGCTGGCACAGGAGCGGTTCCGGGCCTCGGGCGAGGTGACCAAGTCGGCCGGGATGGATATCGCCGTCACGCTCGGCGGCTTCGCCATCGGGGCCGTCTGCGCCTTCCAGGGAGTCGGCGCGGCCTCGCCGCTGATCGGCCTCGCCGTCGGCCCCCTGCTGGTTCTGCCCTTCGTCCTGCCCAACGAACTGAAACAGGCGCGCGGCGGGGTCCTCTATCGCGACCGCTTGGGGTCCTACGCCCGCTACGGCTACCCGATCGCGGCGGGTCTCGGCCTGTCGCTGATCATGGCCTCGACCGACCGGTTCCTGCTCGAGATCTACATGGGTCCGGCCGCGGTCGGCGCCTATCACGCGGGCTACAGCCTCGCGAACCGCACCCTCGACGTCCTGTTCATCTGGCTGGGCGCGGCCGGCACGCCCGCCCTGATCATGGCGTGGGAGCGCGGCAGCCGTGAGGCCTTCATGAAGGCCGCCCGTGAACAGGCCTCGACCTTCATCCTGATCGGCCTGCCTGCCGCCGTCGGCGTGGCGCTCGTCGCACGCCCGCTCGCCGACTTCATGATCGGCGAGGACCTGCGCTCCGTCGCCGCCTCGGTCACGCCGTGGATCGCCCTGTCGGCCCTGCTGTCCGGCTCGACCGCCTACTACCTCAGCCAGTCCTTCGTTCTGGGCCGCCGCACCGACAGGCTCCTGCTGACCCTGTGCATCCCGGCAGGCTCGAACGTGATCCTCAACCTGATCCTCGTCCCCACCATGGGCGTTCACGGTGCGGCGATCGCCACGGCGACCAGTTTCGGCATCGGCGTCCTCGCCTCCATCGGCATGGGGCGCTCCATCGTCGCCATGCCCATCCCCTGGGACACCCTGATCCGCTGCAGCATCGCCTCCGCCGCCATGGCCGCCGCCGTCCTGCCGCTGCCGGCCCTCGGCGGCGTCGCCGAACTGGTCCTCAAGGCCGGGGTCGGCGCGATCGTCTACGGCGTCGTCGTCATGGTCCTGAATGCCGCCGGGGTCCGCGACCTCGCCTCCCGCCTGATCGGCGCCCGCCTGACCCGGAGAGCGACCGCATGAGCCGTCCCGTCATCACCGACAACGCAAAGCGACGCGGCGCAAGGCCCGCCGTCTCGGTCCTGATCCCCTTCCTGCGCGACGACCCGTCCGAACTGCTCCAGCTGCTCGACGAGGAGGCCGGCGCCGTCGACCGCGCCGTCGAGATCATTGTCATGGACGACGGCACCAACGACCCCGACCTGACCGCCCGCCTGCAAGCCCGGATCAGGGCCATGGCCCTCCCCGCCCGCCTGATCACCCTCAAGACCAACGAGGGTCGGTCAAAGGGCCGCAACCGCCTGGCCACAGCGGCGCGCGCGGGCTCGCTGCTGTTCCTCGACAGTGACATGCGTCCCGACCACCGCCGTTTCCTGTGGACCTGGGCCGAGCTCGTCGCGCGCGAGGACCCGGCCGTGGCGTTCGGCGGCTTCTCCCTGTTGCAGGCCCCGACCGACGCCCGCTTCCAGGTCCACCGCTCCATGGCCGCAAAGAGCGATTGCGTCCCCTACCAGGAGCGCGCCCGGACGCCTGAGAAATATGTCTTCACCTCCAACCTCCTGGTCCGTCGCGACGTCTTCGAGGCCGAGACCTTCGATGCCGAATTCTCCGGCTGGGGCTGGGAGGACGTCGAATGGGCCATGCGCGTCTCGCGCCGCTTCACCGTCGTCCACGTCGACAATCCGGCCACCCACATGGGTCTGGACACGGTCGAGGCCCTGGCCGGGAAATACGAACAGTCCGCCGGCAATTTCGCCCGCGTCGTCGCCAGACACCCTGACATCGTCGGGACCTATCCCAGCTACAAGGCCGCCCGCCTGTTGAAGAAGATCCCCGCGATCGGCCAGATCCGCCCCTGGATCAAACGCGTCGCCACCACGCCCTGGATGCCGACGAAAGCCCGGGCCTTCTCGCTGCGCCTCTATCGCGCCGCCCTCTACGCCGGAGCCGTGTGATGCAGCCGGTGTCGGTCATCGTGCCGACGATGCGCCGCCGGGAGAGTCTGGAGCGGGCGCTGCGGTCCCTGTTCGCCCAGACGGCGCCGATGGCCTCCATCGTCGTCATCGACAACGACCCGTCCGGAACGGCGCAGGAGACGGTCGCCCGCCTGACGCCAGACAGCCCCTGCCCCCTGATCTATGGCCACGAGCCGCGTCCCGGCGTCGCCACGGCCCGCAACGCCGGCCTGTCGCTGACCGATGCCCGCCTGATCGCCTTCCTCGACGACGACGAGGCCGCCGCGCCCGGCTGGCTGGCCGCCCTCCTCGCCGCCCTCGACCAGACCCGGGCCGACGTCGTCTTCGGTCCCATCGCCGGTCGCGTGCCCGACGATACCGGCTGGGCCACGCCTTACCTCGAGGCCTTCTTCGGCCGCGAAGGCCCGGCGACGACCCGGCGCATCGACAAGCCCTGGGGCTGCGGCAACTCCCTGATGATCCGCGCCACGGCCCTGCCCGGCTCGACCCCGTTCGACGCCTCGGCCGACCAGTCCGGCGGCGAGGACGATGCCCTGTTCGCCGCCCTCCAGTCGCGCGGCGGGACCTTCGGCTGGGCCGCCGACGCCTGGGTCGACGAGTTCGCCCCGCCCCACCGCGCGACCCTGCGCTACGCCCTGTCCCGTGCCTTCGCCTATGGTCAGGGCCCCAGTCAGACGGCCGCCAAGGCCCGGAACTGGCCCGCCGTCTCGCGCTGGATGGTCATAGGCAGCGTCCAGGCCTTCGTCTGGGGCCTCGCAGCCATCGCCCTGACCGTCGTCGCCCATCCCTCACGCGCCCGCACGCTGGACAGGGCCGCGCGCGGTCTCGGAAAGATCTTCTGGATGAAGGGGTTCGAACCCCGGTTCTACGGCGCGCGCGAACTGGCGCGCCTGAACGCCGCCGACACCGTCTGACCCACCCCTCTTTCCGTCATCCTTGGGGCGCGAAGCGAACCCGAGGACCCAGCCGTGCGATATCGCTGTCAGCGCTGCGTTCAAGCCTGTGCGGCTGGGTCCTCGGATCTCCGCTGCGCTCCGTCCAAGGATGACGGAGGGGTGGGGGTTACCCCGTCAGCCGCCTGAGGAAGGCCGGGGGCCTATAGGTCGAGCGATTGACCACCACCCCCGCGATCCGGCCACCGACCGCCTCGATCTCGTCGCGCAGGATCACCGGCTCGTTCGCCGCAGTGCTCTCCGCCGCCACGATCAACACCGTCGCGTCGACGTAGGGGGCCAGGGTGATCGCCAGATCGCTGCGGTCCGCCGCCGGGGCGTCGATGACCACCGTATCAGCGTGTTTCCGCAGCGCATCCCAGTAGCGCGGGTCCGACAGAGGTTCGGCCCTCTGCCCCGAGCGCAGGAGCTCCACCCGGAACCGTGTGATCCACAGCCGTCCGCCGAGGCAGGGCCGCGCCGTCATCAGCCGCGCCGGCGCGATGGGCTTCCCGTCCCGGCCCATCACAGGCGGCGTCACGGCGAAAAAACTCGACCCGTTCGGCGACGACGCCGCTGCCGCCCCCAGCCGTCCGAACCGCTCCGGCTCCCCGGCCACGGCTTCCTGCTGCGAGGGTTGGGCCATGTCCGCGTCGATCAGCCAGACGGGTTTCCGCGCCCGCACCGCCGCCAGCCGGGCGAACTCGCGCGCGACGGTCGAGGCCCCCTCTCCGGTATTGGCGCAGGCGAACTGGATGACCCGTCCACGGTGAGCGGGGGCCGATCCCAGCGCGGCCCAGAGGCCCGCCATTTCTGATGTGAGATCGACCATTCGAATCGGCTACGCGCTGCAACTTGGCCCGAAGGCTAACACGACGATCTCAGTGGGCCTTCATCGGGGCCACGGCCAAAACCGGCATCTCCAGCGTCCGCCCGGCGATCGCCGGCGTCGCATAGCCCCGCCGCGTGAATACCCGCAGCAGGCCGACGCACAGGGCCGTAAACCCGGCGAACAGGATGACCAGGGCGAGCAGAGGCAGTTTCATGCTTGTCCCCCGCGTCGGCGCCGCCGCCCGCTCGATGATCCGCACATTGTCGTCCCCGGCGGCCACCAGTCCGTTGTCGGCCCGGCTCTGGGTCTCGCGCTGCTGGAACTCGCGGATGGAGGCGGCCAGCACCTCCTTGTTGGAGATGAAGGTCGAGTTCTGGGACTCCTCGCGCGTCATGATCGCCTGACGATCCAGAATATCCGCAAGCTGCCCGGTCAGCGATGACAGCCGCGCCGACAGCGAATCCCGTTCCGCCTGGGTCGTAATCCGGGTCGTTTCCAGTTCGGTCCAGACCGGGTTCGGCCCCACACGGACCTCCTTGGCACCGACGGTCGTGCCACTGGCGACATACTCCTGAAGCCCTGCGATCCGCGCCTCAATGTCGAGGATCGGCTGGCTGTCCGGCTGATAGCGGGCCAGCAGCTGCTCCCGCTCGGTCCGCAGCTGCAGGATCTGGTCGGTCGCCGACACATTCAGATCCTGCTGCAGCGTCACCTCGGCGGGCGTCCTCTCCTGCTGCGCCTCCAGCGTCTGCAGACGCCGTGCGGCCTGGTTCAGCTGGTTCTCGACCGAGAACTTCTCCGTCAGCGTCGCCTGATAGAGGGTCGCCAGCGCTGTCTTGGTCGCGGCGAAGTCGCCGATGTCGTTGGACGACAGGAACTGCTCGTAGCCGCGATCCACCTCAGCCAGCTCGTCCTCGAACACCCGGCGCTGCGTCTGGATGGCGGGGGTGGAGCGGTCCTGGAACACCTCGCGACGATAGATCAGATACTGGTCGATGATGGCGTTCAGCACCCGGGCCGACTTCTCGGCGCTGTCGCTCTCGAACCCCAGGCCGATGGTCGCGCCCTGCGGCGTGGTGCCGATGCTCAGCCCGTCGTTGATGAATTTGATCGCGTCGCCTTCCTGTTTGGCCACGGGATCGGTCGAGACCGTGCCGGGCTTCTGGAAGAACGGCAGGCCCAGCGCCCGCACGGCCCTCAGCTTCACTTCGCGCGTGCCGATGATGCCGGCCTCGGCCTGGGCCACCTCGCCGACGGCGGGCGGCTGCGACTGGCGATCCGCCAGCCCGCCGACGCGGGGCTGATAGACATACTCCTGACCGGCGTTGACCAGCAGGCTGGCCCCCGCAGTGTAGGTCTTCTTCAGGGTCATGACCGCCGCAGCGCCGATGGCCAGCACCACCACGAACACCAGGATCATCACCAGCAGCTCGCGGAACAGCAGGCCGATCACATCGAACAGCCCGTAGCGCGGTCGCGCCGGGACATAGGCTGTCGTTGAGGCCGAACGCATGGGAACTGGCGAATCCGTGGCAGAGTGAACCGTCTCCGATCCTTCGCCTGTCGGCGTTAACCATCCATTACCCATAACTGGCGAGGGTCATCACATGTTCGATCGGCGTCAGATTCTGTGGACCATGGGGGCCGCCCTGCTCGCCTCCTCGGCGGCCGGTTGCGCCTCGGGTCAGTCTGCGCCGCGCAGCCAGCGGGTCGAACGCGGCAATTTCAACGACATCGCCTTCGCCGACTGGACCGAGGCCGAGCCGGAGTATCTGCTCTACCCCGGCGACGAGATCGAGGTGGCGACACCGACGGCGACCGAGCTGACGCGCACCCTGCGGGTCGGACCGGACGGCCGGATCGCCCTGCCCCTGATCGGTCAGGCCATGGCGGCGGACCGGACGCTGGCGGAACTCGAGTACGAACTCTCGACGGCCTACGCTTCGCAACTGGTCCGACCGGTGGTCGAGGTGACGTTGAAGACAGCGGGTCCGATGAAGGTCTGGGTCGACGGCGAGGTGCGGACACCCGGCGTCTACGACCTGATCGGCGACAGTGACGCCTATCAGGCCATCATCCAGGCCGGCGGCTTCCTGCCCAGCGCCAAACCGCAACTGGTGGCGCTGATCCGGCGCGGTCCGGGCAGCGTGCGCATGATGCGGGTTTTGGATCTGCGCCAGCGTCGGGGAGAGGTCATCGCCCTGCGTCGCGGCGATATTCTGTATGTGCCTCGCTCGACACTCGGCGAGCTGGCCAACTTCTTTACGCAGGTCCGGAACGCCCTGCCGATCGGCTTCAACTACTCGATCAACGGCCAGTACCAGCAGTTCTAGAGCGGCGTTGCCCTGATCTGCGTCATCCTCGGGCTTGACCCGAGGACCCAGCCCCACCGCTCTCAACGCCTGCACCATGCGGTCACAGCGACCGCGCGGCTGGGTTCTCGGGTTCGCCTCGCGCCCCGAGAATGACGGACGGCGGGGGGGGAGAGCAGAATTTATTCTTACGCGCCTCTTGCGGCCGCCGGCGCAGGCTCCCCATCTAACGCTGAGGTCTTTGACAACTCGATCATACGCGCCGACCCGCCCGGACAGGAGAGTCCAACAATTGCACCACAGTGCAATCCGTCCTCACACGCAATCTTGATACTTTTCAACGCGTTCGCGTGGAAAGCTCTACGATCTGGACTCTTGCACCCTGTTTTTTCCGGAGTGCAAAGGTCTCGACGACCTCAGGCCGCCAGCTTGACCACGCCGGCGTCGATGTAGCGACGGGCGGCGCGCTGGGCCTCGGCGATCTCGTCGCGTTCCATCTCTTCGGACATCTCGCGGCGATAGACCCGGGCTTCGATCGAGCCCTTCATGGCCGCCAGGTTGAAGATCATGTGAGCGGAGACCCGGTCCATTGGGCAGCCGCCCGATCCCGAGGAATACATCATGCCCAGCCGGAACAGGGCGTCGCCGTCCATGTCGGCGGTGGGCAGGGGCAACGGGGCCGCTTCGACCTCGTTGTGCAGTTCCGGCGCGGTTTCTTGCGCGTTCATCACGGTCGTCCTTTGCGATGGCGGACGTCCGTTCTGGACCCGCCCCTCGACCGTGATCAAATACCTCCGGTTTGAAGTTAAAGTTAACAGCGCCGGGAGCCGCAAAGTCTTTTCAGTAAAGGGAAAATGAATACTCGGCTATCGATTCAGACTTGCGAAATATACCGTCAAGACGCCGTTTACCGACCTTCTTGAAAGCCTAACGCGCGCGCTGTCCGAACAGGACCTTGCGCGCCTCCTCCGCCGCCTTGCCGGAGGCGGCCAGGTTGCCCCTCAGCGCCTCTCCCAGCGCCCGGCCGGCCTTCACCGCAGGCCGCGCGCCGACTCGCTCCATCCAGGCCGCGAGGTGCGGGAAATGCGCCAGGTCCTGCCCCTGATGTTCCGGCAGCACCCAGGGCCAGGCCGCCACGTCGGCGATCGAATAGTCGCCTGCCAGATACTCCCGATCTGCCAGCCTCCGGTCCATGACTCCGTACAGCCGATGGGTCTCGTCAGTGTAGCGCCGGACGCCATAGGCGATCTGCCTCTGATCCTTGATGATCGCCGGCGCGTACTGACGGAAGTGATGGGTCTGCCCCGCCATCGGGCCCAGACCCCCGACCTGCCAGAACAGCCACTGGTCGATCTCGACCCGGGTCCGGACGTCGGCCGGATAGAACTGGCCCGACTTGTTCCCCAGATACTGCAGGATCGCGCCGCTCTCGAAGATCGACAACGGCGCTCCGCCCGGCCCGTCCGGATCGACGATGGCGGGCATCCGGCCGTTCGGGCTGATCGCCTGGAACCCGGGCGTGAACTGCTCGCCGATACCGATATTCACCGGCTTCAGTTCATAGGGCAGACCCATCTCCTCCAGGGCGATGGAGACCTTCCAGCCGTTGGGCGTCGGCCAGTACCAGAGCTCGATCGGGGCGGTCATGGCGGCGTCTCCGGCGGATGAGGTCAGGCCTCTGATCTGGACCGCTCCATCCCTGGCCGCAAGCCCGTCACGAACCGTCAGAAGCGCCTGAACCGTCGTTCAGCCACCGTTCATGGACGACCGCAGAGTTTGATCACGAGCAGCCGCGTATCGGCGAGCGGGGAAGACTAGACATGAAATCGATGCTGACGGCATTCGCCGCCATGGCTGCGCTGGCTCTGCCGGCGGGCCTGCCCACCCTGGTTGCGGCACAGGATCAGGAGCAGGAGCAACAGGCCGACCCGTCCCCACCCCAGAACGACTCGGGCGCGCGGTACCAGTCCGACGAATCGTCTCGGGCTCCGTCTGTCAGTAACTGGGTATCCGAGAGGCCAGCCGAGCAACCGGCCGACCAGGATCGTGGCCGCGGCGGTCGTGACGACGGCGGCAACGACGGCGGCGATCAGGACCGGGGCGATGATGACCGCGGCGGCGACGGCGGTGGCTGGAACCGGGGCGACGATGACGGCGGCAACGGCGGCGGCTGGACTCGCCCGGATCAGCCGAACCCGCCTCCGGAGGATACACTGCTTCCTCCCCCGCCCCCGACCCAGGACTATGGCGGCGGCGGCTGGAACCCGGACGGCAATGACGACGGGAACGGTGGCCGGGACAGGAACCGTGGCGGAAACGACGGACAGAACTGGAATCGCGGCAACGATGCACGCGATAGCCAAGGTGGCTGGAACGACCGTGCCCAGGAAAGTGCCCCGGCGATAGACGACGGCAACGGCCCCCAGAGAGTCGCGCCACGCGGCAGTTTCGCCGACAGTTGCAGCGGCTCGTATGTGAATCAGGGCCGGCTCTATGCTGACTGTCGCGACACGCGCGGCAATGTGCGCGGCACGTCCATCGAACTGGCCCGCTGCTCCTCCAGCGACATCGGAAACGACAACGGCCTGCTGGTCTGCCACAATGTTCGCGGCGACCAGGAGGGCCGAGGCCGCAACAACGGCGGCGGATGGGGCAACGGCGGCGGATGGGACAACGGCGGCTGGGACCGCGACCGCAACAACGGCGGCCGCAACTGGTACGGTGATCGCTACGGCCGGCGCGACTACGGCGGCTTCCAGAACCGCTGGAACCAGAACGACTGGCGCCGCGACTGGAACCGGGGCCGCTCGAACGACTGGTGGCGCAACGATCGCAGCTTCCGGGGCTACTCCGGCTATCGCTTCGGCTACTATTTCGCGCCGAACTACGGCTACTACTCGGTGCCGCGGAACTACTGGGGCCAGCGCTGGAACCGGGGCGACTACCTGCCCTCGACCTTCTGGCGCTACAGCCTGAATGACTACCGCACCTACGGCCTGGGCTACCCGCCGCCGGGAACCCAGTGGGTCGCCGTCGACACCACGATCTATCTGATCGACCGCTACGACGGCTACATCCTCGAGGTCATCCGCGACGCCTGGCGCTGGTAGGCACAGGGCGGGCCGGGGTCAGCCGCAGTCGACGCTGCGGATGATCCCGGTGGCCTCGTCGAAGCGGATGTTCAGCCGATAGGGGCGATAGTCCTCGGTCGCCGAACAGGTCGTGCAGACGAACCTGACATCAGCCCCGGCCGCGAAATCGACCGCGCCGCGATGGCTCCCGATCAGGGACCGGGCAGCCGCCACATCGCAACGCTGTGGCCCGGTCGGTCCGGGTGCCGGCGTCGGCGCGCACGCCGTCAGCAGGGCTCCACCAACCATCAGTGCGGCGGCTACCCGCATCGGACCTGCTCCACGAGCTGGGTCCGGGCGTTGTAGAAGATGTTCAGCCGATAGGGCGAGAAGTCCATCGTCACCGGGCAGGTCGTGCAGACCACCCGGCGGTTGACTACCTCGACAGGCACAGGGATCTCGTTCCTGTGCTTGCCCACCAGATACTGGAAGTCGGCAGCCCTGCAGAGGTCGGGGTCCCCGTCCGGCATATGCGATCCGACCGGCTGGTTGACCTCGGCCTCGGCCACCACCGACGGCGCAGGAACCTCGGCGACCGGCGCGGGCGTCGACGAACACGCCGCCACGAACAGCAGCCCGATCAGGCCGCCTTTTCCCAGCGCCCCTCGTCCGACTGTTTCCAGTAGGCGAGATTGGCTCCCTGCCCCTTCAGCGACTTCCAGCGTTCCCGCGCCTGATGCAGCGCAGTCTCGTCGCGACCGTCGAAGATGATGAAGCACCGCTCGAACTCCTCTGCCAGGCTCATATCTGAGCCGTCGACGATGAACAGCGCCTGAGACCCGTTCGGGTTCTCATGTCCTGCCGTCAGCAGGATTGGCTGGCGCTCCGGATGGGGTTGGTCAGACAGGCCGTGGGCCAGAAAGCTTTCGTCCCGCCAGGTCCACAACCGCTCGTCCATGGCCTCGCGCGCGTCCGGGTTCGCGACCCGCACGCGTGCGCGCCATCCCCGCTGCAGGGTGCGGTCCAGCAGCTCGGGCAGGACCTGATCCAGCGTGGATCGCTCCAGGTGGTAGAACCAGATCTCACCCGGGCCGTCGGCCCCCACTTCACCCACAGACCTCAGCCTTCGTAGGTATCGGCCACCATGCGATCCAGCAGACGGACGCCCCAGCCCACCGGGCCGTCGGGAACCGTCGTCCGCGTCGACTTCGAGACCCAGGCGACCGGCGCGATGTCGATGTGGGCCCACGGCACGCCGTTGGTGAAGCGCTGCAGGAACAGGCCGGCGGTGATCGACCCACCGTCGCGGCCGGCCGAGTTCTTCACGTCGGCGTTCACGCTGTCCATGATCTTGTCGTACTGCGGCGGCAGCGGCATGCGCCAGACGTTCTCGTTGACCTTGGGGCCGGCCGCCAGGATGGCGTCGGCCAGCTCGTCGGAGTTCGAGAACACACCGGCGTAGTCCAGGCCCAGGGCGATGATCATGGCACCGGTGAGGGTCGCGAGATCGACCATGAATTTCGGCTTGAAGCGGTCCTGTGTGTACCAGAGGGCGTCGGCCAGAACGAGCCGCCCCTCGGCGTCGGTGTTGATCACCTCGACGGTCTGACCCGACATCGACGTGACGATGTCGCCCGGGCGCTGGGCGTTGCCGTCGGGCATGTTCTCGACCAGGCCCAGCACGCCGACGGCGTTGACCTTCGCCTTGCGGCCCGCCAGCGCGTGCATCAACCCGGCCACGGCGGCCGCCCCGCCCATGTCCCAGATCATGTCTTCCATTCCGGCGGCCGGCTTGATCGAGATGCCGCCCGTATCGAAGCAGACGCCCTTGCCGACGAAGGCAATCGGGGCATCTCCTGCCTTTCCGCCGTTCCACTGGATCACGGCCAGCTGGCTTTCGCGCACCGACCCCTGGCCGACGCCCAGAAGGACGTGCATGCCAAGGGCTTCCATTTCCTTTTCGCCGAGGATCTCGACCTTCAGGCCCAGACGCTCCAGTTCCTTCACACGGCGGGCGAACTCGGCCGGATAGAGGATGTTGGCGGGCTCGGCGACGAGATCGCGCGAGAAACAGACGGCGTCGGCGACGGCGTTGAGCGGCTCCAGCGCGGTCTTGGCGGCTGCGACGTCCCCGGTGACGATGCTGACGGTCGTGATCGACGGAATCTTGTCCGGCTTTTCCCTGGTCCGGTACTTGTCGAACCGGTAGGCGGCCAGACGGACGGCGAACGCCGCGCGCGCAGCCTCGGCGGCGGACAGGTGCCCGAGATCGATCGTCAGGGTCTCTGCGCCCGACAGCTTCACGGCATTGTAGGCGGCGCCGGCGGCAGTCTCGAGCGCCAGGTCGTCGAACTTGCCGGCCTCGCCGGCACCGACCAGCACGATGCTGTCGGCCTCCACGCCCGAGGGCGCAGCCACGATCAGGCTGGAATTAGTCCCGCCGGTGAAGCGGCTGGCGGACATCGCCCGGGTCAGGGACCCGCCTGCGGCGGCGTCGTGATCGCCGCCCGCCCCGGCCAGGCTGCGACCGTCATGGACGAGGATGGCGAGAGCGCCTGCTGCGCCGGCTTCGGCGACAAAATCGATCTTCATGGAAAAGCCTACTCCAGCCGGGATGGACTCCCGGTCATTGAACTGTGTGTGGTCACACCTGCCATTGTCGGCGGTGCGCCCGGATGTGTATTAGATGCGCCGCAACGTCCGCGCCCGCAACCGGGTGATTTCATCGCCCGCATGACCCTGATCCAACGCTACCTTTTCCGACAGATCAGTTTGCCCGTCCTGGCGGCGTGCGGCTCGCTGGTCGGAATCGGCCTTCTGAGTCAGAGCCTGGATCAGCTCGAGGTCATCGTCGAGCGCGGCCAGAGCGTCTGGGTCATGCTGAAACTGACCCTGCTGGCGGTGCCCCAGCTGTTCAGCGTTATCCTCCCGATCGGCCTGTTCGTCGGTGCCCTGATCGCCCTGACCCGACTGCAGCGCGAACAGGAACTGACCGCCGCCTACGCCAGCGGCATGTCGCGCTGGCAGATGATCGCCCCCTCGGCCCGACTGGCCCTCGCGGTCGCCCTCGTGGCCCTGGTCACCAATGTCCTGATCCAGCCCTGGGCCCAGCGCACCTCGCGCGAACAGGCGTTCGAGATCCGCACGGACCTCGCCGCCCTGCTGGTCGAGGAGGGCCGGTTCGTCCAGGGTCCCAACGGCCTGACCGTCTATGTCCAGCAGATCGAACAGAACGGCCTGCTGAAGAACCTCTTCATCTACGTCCAGGACGGCGAGCGATCGACGACCTGGGACGCGGCAGAGGCTCGCTTCGGCCGCGTCGACGGCCAGCCGGTCCTGACGATGAAACAGGGTTCCTGGCAGCAATATGATTCCAAGGGCGTGCTGAACCAGCTGTCCTTCGACGGCAACGTGTTCCCGTTGGGTCAGTATGTCAGCGACGACGAGCACATCCGCTACAAGCCCGCCGACCTGTGGATCACCCAGCTGCTCGACCCGACGCCGCAGCTGATCCGCGACACCGCCCCGCGCGGCGAACTTCTGGCAGAGGCGCACAGCCGCCTGTCCTCGCCCCTCTACGCCCTGACGGCCATGGCCATGGCCCTGGCCGCCATCATGGGCGGGGCCTTCAGCCGCACGGGCTACGGCTCGCGGATCGCCAAGGCCTCGGCTGCCTTCCTGCTGGTGCGTATCTTCGGCTACGCCGTCGTCGCCGCCAGCGCCTGGAACAGCTGGCTGAACGTCTTCCAGTATTTGCTACCCGTCTTGGCCACGGCTCTCGCCCTGCGTCTCCTGTTCCGGGCGCTGAAGCCTCGGCGGTCGAAAGGCTGGTCGCCTCTGGCCCGATTCAAGGCGCGTTTCGCATGAGCGGCTTCGGATCCATCGCCGACGCCCCCCGGCACCTGCTGAACGGCCTGCGTATCGGACGGATCGAGCGCTATGTCCTGATCCAGCTCGGGCGTTCGCTGGGCGTCGCGCTCGCGGTCATCGCCGCCCTGGTGATGCTGATCGACTTCGTGGAGATTTCACGGGGTCTGGGCTCCGACACCGACCTGTCGGGCCTGCGCATCCTCGGCCTGATGCTGCTGAAGTCGCCGGCCGTGATCGTGCAACTTCTGCCGTTCGTCTTCCTGTTCGGCACCCTGGCGGCCTTTGTCGGATTGAACCGTCGCTCCGAGCTGGTGGCCATGCGCGCGGCGGGCGTCTCCGCCTGGCGGTTCGTCCTGCCTGCGGCCGGCGCGGCACTCGTGCTCGGCGTGCTCACAGTGACCGTGATCGGCCCCGTGGCCGCCTCGGCCGACGGCCTGTTCCAGCGCGAGCGCGCCCGCATCTCCGGCTCGGTCGTAAGCGGAGAGGAACAGGAGGCCATCTGGCTGCGCGAGGGCGAGGGCCCGCGCCAGATGGTCATCCGCGCCGGTCGTCAGGACCGCGCCAACGCCCGGCTGCTGGACGTGACCTTCTTCATCTACGCCACCGATCCGCAGGGACAACGCCAGTTCACCGAGCGGATCGACGCCCCGTCCGCCAGCCTCAGCGCCGGCCGTTGGCGGCTGTTCGATGCGGTCGGGGCCCAGACCGGCCAGCGCGCCGTCCGCTACGCCACCCTCGACCTGCCTTCTGCCCTGGCCGACGAAGAAGCGTTCGAGCGTTTCGCCAGGCCCCAGTCGACGCCCTTCTGGTCCCTGCCCGGCCAGATCCAGCGCATTGAGGCCGCAGGTTTTTCATCGACCGCCTATCGGCTTCGGCTTCAGTCACTGCTGTCCACGCCCCTGGCCTTCGCCGCCATGACGATCCTGGCTGCAGCCTTCTCGCTGCGACTGATGCGGCTGGGCGATCTCGCCCGCATGGCCGTGGCCGCCGTAGTGCTGGGCTTCGCCTTCTTCTTCCTGAACCAGTTTTCCGCCGCCATGGGCTCGGCCGAGGTGGTGCCGCCGTTCGTCGCGGCCTGGCTGCCGGCGATCCTCACGGCGCTCGCCGCCTTCACCTTGCTGTTCTATACCGAAGACGGCTAAGCGACCCCCGGCGGGGGCCTGTAAGGAACGGTTGGATTTGATGCGGGCTGAAGGCACCGTTTCTCGCAAGACCTTGCTGCGGAACCGGCTTCTGGCCGGAGCGGTCGCGCTCGCCTGCGCGCCCCTGCCCGCTTTGGCCCAGACCGTGCCCGCGCCCGCTCAAACCCCGCCCCCCGCAGTTCAGGCCGACGGCCTGACCCCGGACGCCATCTACATCGAAGCCGACACTGCAGGACGCCAGGGCGACGTCATCAGCGCGACTGGCGACCAGGACCGCGTCTACGCCCGCTTCCAGGGCCACACCCTGCGTGGCCGCGCGGTCACCTTTGACATCGCCCGGGGAATCGGCACGGCGGACGGCGACGTCGAACTGGTCGATCCCGACCGCAACACCGTCTTCGCCAGCCACCTCGAGCTCGATTCGGATCTGCGGGCCGGCGTCGCCGTCGACTTCGCCACCAGCACGGCGACCGGTGCCAGCCTGATGGCCGCGACGGCCGTGCGGCGGTCCGAAAACGTGAACGAGTTGAACTACGCCCTCTTCACCCCTTGCCCGATCTGCGACGCAGAGGGCAATCCGAAGACGCCCAGCATCTCGATCCAGGCCGAGAAGGTGGTGCAGGACGAAGAGCTGCGGGCGGTCCTGTATCGCAACGCCGTGTTCAAGGTCGGCGGCGTGCCGGTGCTGTGGACGCCGTTCTTCGCCCATCCTGATCCCACGGTAGAGCGGGCGTCAGGCTTCCTCATCCCGATCTTCAACTATGACGACGGGCGCGGCCTATCGGTGGAGACGCCCTATCTGAAAGTGATCTCCCCGTCCGAGGACTGGCTGATCAGCCCGCAGTTCAACACCCGGGTCCTGCCGTTCCTGAACCTGCAATGGCGCCGCCGCTTCGCCGAGGGGACCATCGTGGCCCGCGGCGGCTATACCTACGCCCAGAATTTCGGCAACTTCGATCTGAACGGCGACGGGCAGGCCGAGAGCAACGTCGATTTCGGCGACCGCACGAGCCGCAGCTATTTCCTCGGTTACGGCAAGTTTGATCCCGCCGGTCCGTGGCGCTGGGGCTTCACGGCCGAGCGGACCTCGGACAAGACCCTGTTCGACCGCTACGACATCATCGACCCCTATCAGGACAACGGCCTCTACTACGGCGACCAGCGCAGGCTGATCAGCCAGGTCTATGCCGAACGCCAGACCGGACGCTCCTACCTGTCGGTCGCCGCCTTCTCGATCCAGAGTCTCCGCGTCGCCGAGTTCAGCGATGTGACTCCTGCCCTGAACATCTTCGAGTCCGACGGCACGCTTCCGGTAGTCGCCCCCCTGATCGACGCCCGGTGGGAGCCGTCAGACCCGGTTCTGGGCGGCCGCCTGCGTCTGCGCGGCTCGGCCGTCTCCCTGTATCGCGACGAGTATTTCGGCAGCCCGGTCCTGCGTCCCGAGATCATCCCGACGCAGGCGACGACCTTCGGCCTGCCTGGTGTCGACAGCCGACGCGTGAGCGGTCAGATGGACTGGCGGCGCAGCTTCACCGCCCCGGCCGGCATCCGCTATGAACCTTTCGTCGACGGACGGGTCGATGTCTATTCCGTTGCCGACCTGCCGCCAGTCCTGGGCCTTGCCGACGAGACGATCACACGCGGCCGCGCCACCCTCGGCCTGGACGTCAGCTATCCCCTGATCCGACGCCTCAGCGACGGGGCGGACGTCATCATTGAACCGCTCGGCCAGATTTCGATCTCGACCGACCCGGATCTGGACTTCCGCATCCCGGTCGAGGACGCCCAGACCCTGGAGCTCGACGAATCGTCCCTGTTCCGGATCGACCGCTTCCCCGGCTACGACCTGCTCGAGGGCGGTGTCCGCCTGACCGCCGGCGTGCGAACCACCCTGCGCTGGAGCGAGGGACGCACCGCCAGCCTGTTCGTAGGACGCAGTATGCGAGATGCCGAACAGGACGCCTTCCGCATTCCCGTCCCGGACGCGCCGAACAATCTCTACGACCCGTCCGGCCTGGCCGCCCAGACGTCTGACTGGGTGGTTCAGGGCAGTTTCCAGCCCTCTGATCGCGTCCGGGGCTGGGGACATGCGACGGTCGACGGTTCCGGCGATATCCGTCGGGCCGAAATGGCGGTCGACGGGCGCTGGGGTCGCCGCAACCTCGCTTCAGCCAGCTATATCGTCGATCGTTCCAATCCGCTGGATGGGCCACTCAACCGCAACTACGAGTTTGTGCAGCTGGCGGCCCAGCAGTTCGTCTACGGCAACTGGGGCGTGGCCGTCGCCGGCATCGCCGATCTGGAGCGCGACCTGATCACTCGCTCCGAAGTCGGTGTGGTGTTCGACGACGACTGTTTCCGCATTGAAGTGGGTTATCGGCGCGACAACACCCGTGTCAGCCCCACCGGCCCGTCCGACGGCGTTTACTTCCGTCTAAACCTCGCCACTTTTGGAGGGTCAGGCTATGGATCAAACGGCTTGCGTTAGGCATGACGCGTAAAGGCGTGCGCCAACCCGGTGAAGAATCGGGGCAGCAGGCTCGAAGGAATCAGGACTGACCATGCGTTTGATGCGTTTTACGGCCGGGGTCGCGATGGCCGCGCTGGTCGCGGGATCGGCGATTGCCCAGACCGCCCCTGCGGGTCAGGCGGCCGGCACTCTCGATCCGGCCTCCGAACAGGCGCCCGCCACCGCCGCCGCTGCGGAACCGGAGTTCACCCTGGCCGACGGCATCGTCGCCACGGTCAACGACCAGATCATCACCGGCTTCGACCTGCGCCAGCGCATGTTGTCGGTCATCGCCATGAGCCAGGTGCAGCCGACCGAGGAGAATATCCCCGCGATCCAGCAGCAGGCCCTTCAGGCCTTGATCGAGGAGCGCCTGCAGGCGCAGGAGATCGCCAAATACGAGACCCTGAGGGTTTCCGACGAGGAAGTGGATCGCGAAATCGCGGCGATGGCACAGGAAGCCGGCACGACGCCCGAGAACTACATAGCCTTCCTGGCCCAGGGCGGCATCCGCCCCAACGCCATGCGCGAACAGCTGCGCACCGAGATCGGCTGGCGTGAACTTGTTGGCGGCCGTTTCAACAGCCGCGCCCGCGTGAGCCGCGGCCAGGTGGAACAGACCCTGCGCCAGATGACCGAGGCCGCGTCCAAGCCCCAGTATCTGATCGGCGAAATCTACCTCGAGGCCAACCGCGTCGGCGGCCAGCAGGCAGCCCTGAGCGGCGCCGAGCAACTGGTCGCGCAGTTGGTCCAGGGCGCACCCTTCCAGGCCGTGGCCCGCCAGTTTTCGGCCGCCCCGTCGTCCGCGCGCGGCGGCGACGCCGGCTGGGTCGTTCAGGGCACCGTCCAGCCCGCCCTGCAGACCGCGCTCGACGGCCTTCAGGTGGGTCAGCTGTCGCGACCCATCCCGGTCGAGGGCGGCGTCTACATCGTCTACATGCGCGACAAGCGTTCGGGCGCGGCCACCAGTCTGGTTACGCTGAAACAGGCCATGGTCGAACTGCCGGAGACGGCCAGCGAAGCCGATGTCGCCGCCGCCACCCAGCGTCTGGAGGCCCTGCGCCCCAGCCTGACGTGCGACAACATCCTGCAGCGCACGACCTCGGAAGCGGGCCTGCTCGGCTCCGACCTCGGCGAAAGCGACGTGGCCAACCTCGCGCCCCAGTTCCAGCAAGTCGCCCGCTCGGCCGAGGTGAACACGGTGTCGAACCCGGTTCGCACACCCCTGGGCGTGCACCTTCTGGCCGTCTGCGGCCGCCGGGTCGGCGGGGTCGACGTCCCGGCCTATCGCGAGGTCGAAGGTCGACTCCAGAACCAGAACCTGGCCATGCTGGCGCGCCGCTACATCCGCGATCTTCGTGCGGACGCCCTCATCGAAATGAAGTGATCGGGTGGCGGTGGATCCCAACAGGACGGGGCCGCTCATTCTGACCCTCGGCGAACCGGCGGGCGTCGGCGCGGAGATCATCGCCAAGGCCTGGACGGCCCTCTCCGATCAGGCGCCGTTCGTCGTCCTCGGCGACATGGGACTGCTCGAGGCCCAGGGCGTGCCGGTCCGCGAGATCGGCGACCTGTCCGATGCGGCGACCTTCTTCTCCCGCGCCCTGCCGGTGCTGAACCATCCGGCCCCGGCGGCGATCACGGCCGGAACGCCGGATCCGCGCAACGCCGGGGTCGTCGCCGACTGGATCGAACGCGCCGTCGCCCTGGCGTTGTCGGGTGAGGCCTCCGGCGTCGTCACGGCCCCGATCGCCAAGGCTCCGCTCTATGCCGCCGGCTTCCGCTTCCCCGGCCACACCGAGTTCATCGCCGAGCTGACGGCCGACGCCCCCTATGCCGGGACGCGCGGTCCGGTGATGATGCTGACCGCGAAGGACCTCCGCGCCTGTCTGGTGACCATCCACGTCGCCCTCGATCAGGTGCCCGAACTGGTCACCGAGGAGCGCGTCGCCCGCACCGCCCGGGTCGTCCACGAGGTCCTGCGTCGCGACTTCGGCATTGCCCGCCCGCGTCTGGCCCTGGCCGCCCTGAACCCTCACGCGGGCGAGGGCGGGGCGCTGGGCCTGCAGGAGATCGCCGTCCTGCGGCCGACTGCGGAGGCCCTGCGCGCCGAGGGCGTCGACATCACCGACCCCCTGCCCGCCGACACCCTGTTCCACGACGAGGCTCGAGCCGGGTACGACGCCGCCATCTGCCTCTATCACGACCAGGCCCTGATCCCGGTGAAGACGCTGGACTTCTGGGGCGGGGTCAACGCCACGCTGGGCCTGCCGATCATCCGCACCTCGCCCGACCACGGAACAGGCTTCGACATCGCCGGAAAGGGAATCGCAAGGCCCGACAGCCTGATCGCCGCCATCCGCCTGGCCTCGGAGATGGCGGCGCGGCGAGCGGCGGGCTAACAACCATCCGGTGACCGACCTCCCCCCCTTGCGCGAATCCCTCGAAGCCCACGGCCTGCTGGCCAAAAAGAGCTTCGGCCAGCATTTCCTGCTGGACCTCAACATCACGCGAAAGATCGTCCGCCTCGCGGGGCCGTTCGAAGGCCGGGCCGTGATCGAGGTCGGGCCGGGCCCCGGCGGCCTGACGCGCGCCATTCTGGAGAGCGACGCCGGCAAGGTCGTCCTGATCGAGAAGGATCCGCGCTTCCTGCCCCTGCTGTCGGAGCTGGACACCGGCGACGGGCGGCTGACCATCGTCGAGGCCGATGCGCTGAAGGTCGATCAGGGGACGCTGGTCGAAGGCCCGGCCCATGTGGTTTCCAACCTGCCCTACAACGTCGGCACGCCCCTGCTGATCGACTGGCTGACGGGCGCGTGGACGCCCGTGGCCATGACCCTGATGTTCCAGAAGGAGGTCGCCGAGCGGATCGTGGCCGCGCCGGGCGACGACGCCTACGGCCGCCTCGCCGTCATCTCCCAGGCCGTGGCCGAGGTGAAGATCGTCATGCATCTGCCGGCCGCCGCCTTCACCCCGCCGCCCAAGGTGGCCTCGGCCGTGGTCCATGTCGTGCCTCGCGCCGACCGGCCCGACGCCGCGACCCTGAAGCGGCTGGAGCGGGTCACGGCCGCCGCCTTCGGCCAGCGCAGGAAGATGCTGCGCTCCAGCCTGAAACAGCTGGGTGGCGGCGCCCTGTGCGAAGCCGCCGGGATCGACCCGGACGCCCGCGCCGAGGTCATCGACATCGCGGGCTTCCTGCGCCTCGCCGGAGCCCTGACATCGTGAGCGAGATCGAGCCCTTCCGCGCCATCACCATCAGCCGCCTGGCCCACGCCCTGAAGGCCGAGGGGCGGTCGGTGATCCATATGGAGTTCGGCCAGCCCTCGACCGGCGCCCCGCCCGCCGCCATCGCCGAGGCCCACCGCGTGCTCGACGCCGACAGTATGGGCTACTGGGAGAGCGCACCGCTGAAGGCGCGGATCGCCCGTCTGTACGACGAACGCTATGGCGTCACGGTCTCGCCGGACCAGCTGCTGCTGACCAACGGGGCGTCACCCGCCCTCGTCCTGGGTCTGTCGTCGTGGTTCTCGCCGGGCAACCGGATCGCCATGGCCCGCCCGGGCTATGTCGCCTACCGCAACACGGTGAAGGCCCTGCGGATGATCCCGGTCGAGATCGCCTGCGGGCCCGACGAACACTACCAGCTGACCGCCGCCGCGCTGGAGGCACTGGATCCGGTGCCCGCAGGGGTGATCATCGCCAGCCCGGCCAATCCGACGGGGTCAGTCATCGCGGCCGACGAACTGGCCGCCATCGCCGGGGTCTGCGCCCGCAAGGGGATCCAGATCCTGTCCGACGAGATCTATCACGGCCTCTCCTACGTCGGGCCCCAGCCGTCGCTGCTGCAGTTCGCGCCGGACGCCATGGTGATCAACAGCTTCTCCAAATACTGGAGCATGGCCGGGTGGCGGCTGGGCTGGCTGCTGGTCCCGCACGACCATATCGAGACGGCCCGGGCCTATATCGGCAACCTGTTCCTGACCCCGCCGTCGCTGAGCCAGCACGCGGGCCTGGTCGCCATGGACCAGCACGCGGTGCTCGAAGGCCATATCGAGACCTATGCCCGCAACCGCGCCCTGATGCTGGACGCCCTGCCGGCCCTGGGCCTGAAGTCGATCGCCCCGCCCGACGGTGCCTTCTACATCTGGGCCGACATCGGCCACCTGACCGACGACAGCGTGGCCTTCTGCGAGCAGCTTCTGAGGGACACGGGTGTGGCCACGGCGCCCGGCGTGGACTTCGATCCGGTCGACGGCCATCGCTTCATGCGTTTCAGCTTCGCCGTCTCGACGCCGGAGATCGAGGAGGCCCTGCGCCGCCTCACGCCCTGGTTCGAGAGCCGGGCCGCCTGAGGAGGTTGCACTGTTTCCGGAAACGGAGTGCAAGACAGTGCAGCGCTCTAAACAAAGACGTTATTTTTCAGATACGTGTGAATCGCATCCGTTTGCACTGTTCCGAATTAGCGGAAATTCGGCGACCTCCCCGGTGCCGTCCGCCGCTCTCGCCCTGTCAAAGACCAAGGCCTGAGGTGGGAACGTCTGGACCGGAGGCAAGCCCTCGATCCGACTATTTTCCTATCTTCCGGTTTGGCCCGTGAAAACGGGAGGGGCCCTAAACGTCCTCGGCCAGCAGGGCCGACTGGTAGCCGCCGACCCAGATGTTGCGGAACTGACGGCTGCGTTCGGCGTGGTAGATGTGGGCCAGCTCGGCATAGGAACGGTCGAAATCGTCGTTGACGAGGACGTAGTCGAACTCTCCGCAGTGCTCGATCTCGCCCTTGGCGTTGGCGATCCGCTGCTCGATGACGTCGTCGGCATCCTGTGACCGGGTCACAAGGCGGCGCTTCAACTCTTCAAGGCTGGGCGGCAGGATGAAGACCCGCACGGCGTCGTCCGGGCATTTCGCCGCGATATCGCGCGCGCCCTGCCAGTCGATGTCGAACAGGACGTCACGACCCTCGGCCAGGGCCTTGTCGACCGGGGCGCGAGGCGAACCATAGCGGTTGCCGTGGACGTCGGCCCATTCGAGGAAGGCGTCGGCGTCGATCAGGCTCTGGAAGTCTTCGGGCGAGACGAAGTGATAATCGCGGTCCGCCACCTCGCCCGGCCGGATGCCGCGCGTAGTCATGGAGACCGACAGCGCCAGCCCGCCGTGGTCGGCCATCAGGCGACGGCACAGCGACGTCTTGCCGGCCCCCGACGGACTGGCGACGATCAGGAGGACGCCCCGACGGGGCGTGCGTTCATTCAACATTCTGTACTTGCTCTCGAAGCTGCTCGATGACCGCCTTCAGGTCGAGGCCCGTGGCGGTCAAGGCGGTCGTAGCCGATTTCGAGCAGAGGGTGTTCGCCTCGCGCATGAACTCCTGCATCAGGAAGTCCAGTTTCCGGCCGGCGGGCGGTTGATCCAGCAGGGCGCGGGCGGAGGCGACATGGGCCGTCAGCCGGTCCAGCTCCTCGCGCACATCAGCCTTGGTGGCGAGGGCGGCGGCTTCCAGCACGATCCGGTCCTGCAGCCCCGGGGCATCGGGGGCCAGCTCGGCCATTCGCCGGGCGAAACGGTCCCGGACGGCCTCGGTCTGGGCGGCGGCCCCGGTCTCGGCCGTGGCGACCAGAGCCTCGATGCGGGAGACGAAATCCTCGATCACGGGCCGCAGCTGGGTGCCTTCGCGTTCGCGGGAAATCTTCAGGGCGTCCAGCGCCTGTTCCACCGTGGCGGCCATGGCGGCCTCGATCGGGGCGCGCGCCTCGGGATCCTCGGCCTCCTCGTCGGCGTCGAGAACGCCGCGCAGGGCCAGCAGACCGTCGGCAGACGGCGGGGTCGCCCCCTCCTCTGCCAGCTGGTTGGCGAGCTGCAGGTAACGGGCCAGAACGGCCTCGTTGACCTTCAGCGCCGAGGCGTCGCCCGGAGCCCTGCGCGCCTGGATGCCGATCGTGACCTGGCCCCGGCTGAGGCGTGCCTGTCCGGCGGCCTTGGCCAGCCGCTCCAGGTTGTCGAACCCGTTCGGTCCCCGGAAACGGACTTCCAGATTGCGGCCGTTGACCGAACGCGCCTCGACCGACCAGGTCCAGCCGTCGAGCGCTCCGTCGGCCCGGCCGAAGCCGGTCATACCTGAGAGGATGGGGCCGGAGAGCACGCTCACTGACCCGCCGCCGGCACCGTCGCCGGAGCCGCAGGCGTTGGACGCAGGGTGCGCGACGGCGTCACCGTTCCCGGTGCCTGCATGGTGATCACGGCCTCGCCGGTCACGGTCGGCGGCGCGACGGCGGCGCCCTCGGGCGTGCCCTGTCCGGGCGGTGGTGCGCCGGGGACCGTGCCGGGCGGCAAGGTCTCGGCCGGCGGGGCCTTGCCCGCCTCGATCGCCCGCCAGCGCGACACGTTCATCAGATGCTCTTCATAGGTCCGGGCGAAGGCGTGGCCGCCCGTCCCGTCAGCGACGAAGAACAGGTCCTGGGTCGCGGGCGGATTGAGCACGGCCTCCAGCGCCTGACGGCCCGGATTGGCGATCGGCGTCGGCGGCAGACCGTCGATAAGATAGGTGTTCCAGCCCGTGTCGCGCTGGAGCTCTGACAGGCGGATGCCGCGGCCGAGCGGTCGCCCCCTGGTGATGCCGTAGATGATGGTGGGGTCGCTCTCCAGCCGCATGCCGAGACGCAGCCGGTTGGTGAACACGGCCGCCACGCGGGGCCGTTCGCGCGCCAGGCCGGTCTCCTTCTCCACGACAGACGCCAGGATCACGGCCTCCTCGGGGGTGCGAACCACCGTATTCGGGCTGCGGGTGGCCCAGAGACGGGCGAGGTTGTCGGCGGCGTCGCGCTGCATCCGTGCGATCACCGAGGCCCGCGTCTCGCCGCGAGAGATCTCGTAGGTCTCGGCCCACAGGGAGCCTTCCTCAGGCACTTCGTCGATGGTCCCGGTCAGGATCGCCTCGGCATTCAGGATGTCCACCGCCTGGGCCGAGGACCAGCCCTCGGGGATGGTCACGAAATGGCGCACCACCCGTCCATCGGTCAGCAGGCCGATGACAGACTTCAGCGAGGACCGCGTCGGCACCTCGTACTCCCCGGCCCGCAGACGACGGTCGGCACCGGTCAGGGTGGCTGCGGCCTTGAACATGTCGACCGAACGGATCACGCCCGCGTTCTTCAGGGTCGCGGCGATGGCCGAAACCCCCGAACCGGACGGCAGGGTGACCACCGTCGTGTCGCCCTCACGCGCTGTCGGACCCGGCGAATAGTAGACGCTCCAGCCCCAGGCCAGGGCCGCGATCAGGAACAGGCTGAACGTCGCCGACGCCGCCAGCAGCGCCACGACCAGACCCGGGCGTTTCCCCTTCGGTGCCCCCTCGCCTTGCGTCACGATCAGGCGACCTTGCGGAAGATGATGGAGGCGTTGGTGCCGCCGAAGCCGAAACTGTTGGACATCACAACATCAATTTCCATGGGCTTGCCCCTGTGTGGCACGAGATCGATGGCGGTTTCGTGTTCCGGATCGTCCAGGTTGATCGTCGGCGGCGCGATCTGGTCGCGGATGGCCAGGATGCTGAACACAGCCTCAATGGCCCCGGCGGCACCCAGAAGGTGGCCGGTCATCGACTTGGTCGAGGACATGGCCATGTCCTTGGCGTGGTCGCCGACCAGCCGCTCGACGGCGCGCAGCTCGATCCAGTCGGCCATGGTCGAGGTGCCGTGGGCGTTGACGTAGTCGATGTCCTCGATCGCGATCCCGGCCCGTTTCACCGCCATCTGCATGGCGCGATAACCGCCGTCGCCGTCCTCGGCCGGAGCCGTGATGTGATAGGCGTCGCCGCTCATGCCGTAGCCGACGACCTCGGCATAGATGGTCGCGCCGCGTGCCTTGGCGTGTTCGTACTCCTCCAGCACCACGATGCCCGCGCCCTCGCCCATGACGAAGCCGGAATGGTCCTTGTCCCACGGCCGCGAAGCCTTTTCGGGCGCGTCGTTATAGGCGGTGCACAGGGCCTTGCAGGCCAGGAAGCCGGCGATGCCGATGGGGACGATGGAGCTTTCGGCGCCGCCCGCGACCATGACGTCGGCGTCGTCGAGCATGATCATCCGGGCCGCGTCGCCGATGGCGTGGGCGCCGGTGGCGCAGGCGGTGACGACCGAGTGATTCGGGCCTTTGAGGCCGTGACGGATCGAAATCTGGCCCGAGGTCAGATTGATCAGGGCCGAGGGGATGAAGAAGGGGCTGACCCGGCGCGGACCCTGCTCCTTGAGGATGACGGCGGTGTCGGCGATGGGGCCCAGGCCGCCGATGCCGGAGCCGACCATGACGCCGGTGCGCTCGCGCTGTTCCTCGGTCACCGGCTTCCAGCCGGCATCGGCCAGGGCCTCGTCGGCGGCGGCAATGGCGTAGACGATGAAGTCATCGACCCGTTTCCGATCCTTGGGCGACATGACCTTCTCATGGTCGAACACCCCCGGCTGGCCCGGGGCCCCGCCGCCGCGGCCATCCACCGACGGAATCTCGCCCGCGATGGTGCAGCCATAGCCTTCGGTGTCGAAATTGGTGATCGGGCCGATGCCCGAGCGACCCTCGAGGATGCCCTTCCAGTTATGCTCCACGCCCCAGCCGAGCGGGGTGAGCAGACCGAGGCCGGTGACGACGACACGGCGCATGCGACGGTCCCTTTTAGTGAATCTCTCCCAGAGAATAGGGGGTGGAGCCGCGCAGGGCTAGGCGGGAGTGGGAGGCGGAGAGTTCCCGGGACGGCAGACCCGATCCGAACGCAGGAGATGATGGCCTGCGGCCGGCAGCTGTCCCATCCTAGGCTGCCCAATACGGGGCTAGGCCCCCCCGATCGATTCGTCCCGGTCGGGGTTCGCCGCGGACAGGGCGCGGGCGCGATACTCCGACGGCGTCTCGTCCTGATGAGCCCGGAAGGCGCGGTTGAAGGTCGACAAGCTCTGGTACCCGCTGTCCATGGCGATCGTGAGGATGGAGGTTCCGGCGGCGGCGGGATCGGCCAAGGCGGCACGAGCGTCGGCCAGACGATACCCGTTCAGGAAGGCGGCGAAGTTGCGGTGGCCGAGCGTTTGGTTGATCAGGGCGCGAAGCCGGTGTTCGGGAAGACCGACCCGCTGCGCGAGGGCGCGCACCGACAGCCCCGGCTCCCGATAGGCTCTCTCCTCCTCCATCACATCGATCAGGCGGGCGTAGGCGGCAGCCTGTTGCGCCCTGACGACCGGCCGCTCGGGCGGACCCGATCGGGCCTCGGGGAACACCTTCCATGGCCGAAGCTGTCCCGCCCAAAGCAGGATCGACACATTGATCGCGATGGTGGTCGAATCGTAGACGACGCCCCGCCATGCCCTGGACGCGCCGGCGAGCTCGAGCCCGATCAGGACGGCGTAGCTGAACAGCACGAACAGCAGGAACCAGCCACGGATGATGCGGCGGGTGTCGACCAGGTCGTCGCGGAAACCCGAGACGGCGATCCAGCACATGTGGGCCATCACCGCCAAGGAGGCGGCGAAGGCGAGCCGCTCTATGGCCGCAAGACCCGGCCAGGCCAGTCCGAATATCTCGGCGTCCGCCGCGAGAGTCAGGGCGCCGAGGCCGGCGAAGATCGTCCATTCCAGCCGACCCGGCCGGAAACCGTCCTCGATCAGGGCGCGCCCGAACAACCAGCCAAGGCCCAGGGTGAAGACATTGAGGACAACCGCCGCCTGTAGCGCGGGCACCGGCAGCACGAGCGATCCGTTCAGAAGGACCAGCGAGTAGCCGATCGAGCACAGGAAGAGCGGGATGGCGATGCGCGCGGCCAGGATGGTCCGGGCGTCGCGCATAAGCAGGACGACCACCAGCAAGGTCAGGGCGTTGCCCAGGGTGGCCAGGCTCGTCTGCAGCAGCATCATCCCGATTGCTCGTTACCGTTCTCCACCAGGGCCATCCTCGGCCCCTCTCTCTGAGAGGCAAGCGCATTTCTGAAATTTCGCCCGCGCTTTCGAAATCGCCCGGTGATCGCGAGAAAATGCGCAGACCGACCGCACGCCGCCTCGCAGGTTGCGCCTTGGAACCGCCGACCTGTGTCCGGCGGAAAGGAGTTCGATACCGCCGATGCGCCGACACCACCTGATGCCCCTCGCCATCGCCACCGCGCTGGCCGCTACCTCTCCCGTCGCCGCCTTGGGTGTGAGCCCTTCCGGCATGGGCGCGGAAGCGGCCCAAGCCGCGCCGCCGCCGTGGGTTCCGTCGGCGGACGAAATCGACCGCTTGCGCGCATCGCTCGACGTCCCGGGCCTTGCTCTGGTGGCGCTGATCGGCTGCGAACCGAGCGCTCCGGTCAACGTCGGAGTCGCCTCGTTCCAGCCGGAGATCCCCGTCACCAACCGGACGGTGTTCGAAGCCGCCTCGCTGTCCAAACCGGTCTTCGCCTACCTCGTGCTCCAGCTCGTCGACGAGGGAGTCATCGACCTCGACCGTCCGCTGGCTGCGGATCTGGCCTGGCCCCGGATCGCCGACCAGGCGCTATACCGAACGCTGACTCCGAGGATGGTGCTGACCCACCAGACCGGCCTGCCCAACTGGGCCGGGGACACGGCCGATCCGGACCGCACCGATCCCATCACCTTCGCGTCCGCGCCGGGTGTCGGCTACAGCTACTCCGGCGAGGCATTCGAGCTCTTGCGCGCGCTTGTGGAGCTCCGGACGGGACGGACGCTGGACCAGCTGTTCCGCGAACGGCTCGGCGAGCTGATGCCCCTGTCCACGTTCGCGCCCCCGCTGCCCCCGGAGGCAGCGCCCGCGCGCGGTTATATCAGCGCCCGCGCACCGGACTCCGGGAAGGCCGCCGACAACACCGGCGGCGCGGCCGGCGGTCTGCTCACCACCGCGGCGGACTACGCCGCCTTCGTCGGGCGGGTCTGCTCGGGGGAAGGACTGTCGGCCACGACCTACGCCAGCATGCTGGAGCCAGTCACGCCGGTCACCAATGGAGACTACCCCGGGCCCGCCGCCTTCGGCCTGGGCTGGGCGGTAACGCGTCTCGGCCCGGAAAAGATCGTCATGCACGGCGGCGACAATTACGAGTTTCGCAGTCTCGCCGTGTTTCTGCCGGACAGCGGGGACGGCGTCGTCATCCTCACTAACGGCCGTTACGGCGGCGACCTGATCGACGCCATCGTCGAGCGCATGCAGTGAAGGGCGCCCAGACCGTGCGCCGCTTTTGCACGATACTTTTGCTCGTCGCCGGACTCGCCAGCCCGGTTCACGCCGCCGGTCCGGCTGATGATCCGGAGGCGGCGTTCGAAGCCTTCTGGACCCTGTACGACGAGCACTACGCCCTGTTCGGGGTCAAGCGCGTAGACTGGGATGCGGTCCATTCCGTCTATCGTCCGCGGGTGACCGAAAAGACGTCCCGTGACCAGCTATTCGACCTGTTCAGCGAGGTCATCGACCTGCTCAACGACGTCCACGTCTCAGTCCGTGACGAGCACGACGGGGACCTTTCACGCTCGGGAGGGCGCAGCATCGGCACCGGACCGCTCGACAACGGGGAGTTCTCTCTCGATCTCATCGCGACCGCCTATGCCCCCGACGGGCTCGAGGCGCGCGCCGCCGAGCTGATCCACTACGGACGGCTGAACGGGGGCGCGGGCTATTTGCACATTCGCAACTTCAGACACCCGACCTCGACTGCGGCGGCACTGGACGAGATCATTGCCGCCTTCGTGGACGCCCCTGCGGTGATCATCGATGTCCGGCAGAATGGCGGCGGAAGCGACCTGATCGGCCGGCTGGTGGCCGACCGCTTCGCCGTGGAGCCCGCGCTCTACATGACAGTGGCGGAGCGCCTGCCGGGACCGGATCGAGCCGCTTTCGCCCCGCCGATCAACTGGTCGATCCGGCCTGCGGAGAGCGGCGCCTTCACGGGTCCGGTCATCGTCCTGACCAACAGCCGTTCGATCAGCGCCGCCGAGAATTTCGTTCTCGCGATGCGGGTCCGGAGCGGCGCGGTGATCGTCGGCGACATCACGGCGGGGGCGATGGCCGACACGGTGCGGAGCGCCATACCCGGTGGTTGGACCTTCACGTTGCCGGTCAATCTCGTGCGCGACCCCCAGGGGGGCTCCTGGGAAGGCGTCGGGCTGGCCCCGGACCTCTGGGTCCGGAACGCGCCGGCGGACATCGCCGCCGGCAGGGATCGGGTGCTCGACCTCGCGATCGCGCTTGGCGGACCGGGCGACTGAGCCGAACCGCGACAGCCCTTGGAGCGCCACGGGGTTGTGTGCGGCTGGCATTAAGCGCCCGTTACGGACCAGCCATCAACGCAAAAGGCCACCGCGCGCCCTTCGGCGTCGCGGTGACCTCGTGTGCCGTCCGAACGGACCGGGTTTAGCCGGCCAGCTTCTCGTCGATGAACTTCACGGCGTCGCCGACCGTCTGGATGTGTTCGGCGGCGTCGTCCGGGATTTCGATGTCGAATTCTTCCTCGAAGGCCATGACCAGTTCGACGTTGTCGAGCGAGTCAGCGCCCAGGTCGTCGATGAAGCTGGCCTTTTCAACGACCTTTTCCGGATCGGCGTCCAGGTGGTCGATGACGATCTTGCGGACGCGTTCCAGGGTATCGGACATGGGTGTCTCTGCCTTCTAGGGCCGCCCGGGGCGGCGTTTTGTCTCGCTCTGCCGTGTCACGACAGCCCCGGTTGCGCAAGAGGCAACGCCTCATTGATCCACCCGGATGCCGACGCCTTTAGCACACCCCCCGTCAGGGGAAATAGGGCGTAGAGGGTCTTGTGCGCCCTAGTTGAGCCCGGAGGGTCGCCGGTTCACCCACCACACAAGTGCCCCACCGACCAGCGCCATCGGAGCCCCGTAGATCGCCCAGATGATCTGACCGGTCATGAAACTGCCGGGCAGGAGATTGAGGCCCTGCAGGACCCAGATAATCCCGATCAGGAGCAGCGGTCCGGCGAGGACGGTGGCCAGGTAGCGGAGGACGATCATCGGTCTGTTCCTTCGGCGATCAGATCATCGCCATGCCGCCGTTCACATGCAGTGTCTGGCCCGTGACGTAAGCCGCTTCGTCGGACGAAAGATAGACGGCGGCGGCGGCGATCTCGTCGCCCGTGCCCAGCCGACCGGCCGGGATATTGCGCAGGATGCCCTCGCGCTGCTGCTCGTTGAGCACGTCGGTCATCGGCGAGGTGATGAAGCCCGGGGCGATGCAGTTCACGGTGATGCCGCGCGAACCGACTTCCTGGGCCAGCGACTTGGAGAAACCGATCATTCCGGCCTTGGAGGCCGCATAGTTGGTCTGGCCGCCGTTGCCGGTGACGCCGACCACCGAGGTCACGCCGATGATCCGGCCCGAGCGACGCTTCATCATCCCCTTCATCGCCGCGCGCGACAGGCGGAAATAGCTCTCCAGATTGACGGTCAGGACGGACTGGAAGTCCTCGTCCTTCATGCGCAGCAACAGGCCGTCCTTCGTGATGCCCGCATTGGCGACCAGGATATCCAGACCCGCACCCGCGACCTCTTCCGCCACGCCGACGAGGGCGTCGACCGAGGCCGGATCGGACAGGTTGGCGGTGGCGAAATGCGCCCGCTCGCCCAGGTCTTTCGCCAGATCCGCCAGCACTGCCTCGCGCGTGCCGGACAGGACGACGGTGGCCCCTTGCGCATGCAGGGCGCGGGCGACGGCACCGCCGATGCCGCCCGTCGCGCCGGTGACGAGGGCGGTCTTGCCGGTGAGATCAAACATATCATTCTCCCTGTCCCTTCTCCCCTTGCGGGAGAAGGTGGCCCGAAGGGCCGGATGAGGGGTCTCACAGACCTCTCCGATTGGGTTGCGAGGGATCACCGGCCAGGCCGGTGTGACCCCTCATCCGTCAGCCCTGCGGACTGCCACCTTCTCCCGCAAGGGGAGAAGGAAATCAAAGTGACTTCGCGAACGCCTCGATTTCTTCGGGGCTGTTGAGCGCCAGGCTCTCTGCGTCCGGCGCGATTCGTTTGGCCATGCCGGTCAGGACCTTGCCCGAGCCGATCTCGACGAACCGGGTCACCCCACCTTCGGTGGCCATCCTGTCCATCGACTCGCGCCAGCGGACGCGGCCGGTGACCTGTTCGACCAGCAGACGGCGGATCGTGTCGGCGTCGGTTTCGGGCCGGGCGGTGATGTTGGCCACCAGCGGCACGGAAGGGGCGATCAGGGCGGCCGAAGCGAGGGCCCTGCTCATCTCGTCAGCGGCCGGCTGCATCAGGGGGCAGTGGAAGGGTGCCGAGACGTTCAGCGGGATGGCCCGCGCGCCCAGTTCCTTGGCCTTCTCGATGGCGCGGTCGACGGCAGCCTTCTCGCCCGAAATGACCACATTGCCGTTGTTGTTGTCGTTGGCGACGACGCAGACCCCGACCTCGGAGCCCGCTGCGGCGGCGGCCTCGGCCAGGGCCAGATCCGTCTTCGGCCCGATCAGGGAGGCCATGGCCCCCTGCCCCACCGGCACGGCGCGCTGCATGGCCTGGCCGCGCAGCTTCAGCAGCCGGGCCGTGTCCGCCAGCGACAGCGCACCTGCCGCCGCCAGGGCCGAATACTCGCCCAGCGAATGGCCGGCTACGAAGGCGGCCCCCGTCTTTCCTGGAATGGCGACTGACACCCCGAATTCCTTTTCCAGCACCCGCATGACGGCCAGGGACACGGCCATGAGGGCCGGCTGGGCGTTCTCGGTCAGGGTCAACTGGTCCTCGGGCCCGTTCCGCATCAGGCCGGACAGATCCTGTCCCAGGGCCTGGTCGATCTCGGCGAAGACGTCGCGGGCCGATCCGAAGGCGTCGGCCAGGGCCGCGCCCATGCCGGCCGCCTGGCTGCCTTGTCCGGGGAACAGGAGGGCGAGGGTCATCGACAGGGTCCGTGGTCAGTGTGAGAAGTGCGGAGGGGTAGGCCAACCTGTCCCTTGGCTCAAGGCCGACGGCAATCCGCAACCGTCGCCGTTCATCGGACACAATCGTCATCAACCTGAGGTTCAAGATGAGGTTCTTGGGGGGCGTTGCATGACGGGTGAACGGAAGAGCGCGTGCGCGCTGGCGGTGGCGGCCGTCATGGGTTGGAGCCTGATGGTTCCGGCTGCGGCCCTGGCCCAGGACGGAACCCCGGCCGCGGTCGATCCCAACGTCACCGCCTACCCGGGGAGCTTCTTCACCGAGTTCCGGCCGGTCACGGCCCTGGACATGATCGGGCGGATCCCCGGGTTCCAGTTTGACGGAGGAACATACGGACGAGGCTTCGCCGGAACCGTCGGCAACATTCTGATCGACGGCGAGCGCCCGCCGGTCCGCAGCGATTCGCTGCAGTCCATCCTGTCGCGCATCCCCGCCGCCCAGGTCGTTCGCATCGACATCGTCCGCGCGGGGGCCGGCGGCATCGACATGCAGGGCAAGGCGGTCGTGGCCAATGTGATCCGCAGCCCTGACGGCGGCGCGTCGGGCTCCGCTTCCGTCACCCTCCAGGACAGCACCCAGGGCCGTCTCCAGCCCAATCTGAACCTGCAGGCCCGCCGCCAGTGGGACGGTCGCTCGCTGGAAGGATCGCTGAGCGGCTATCTGGGGTCGGGCGACAACGAGGGCATTCGCGAGCGTCGATCGCCGACCGGGGCCCTGCTGCTGCTCGCCCGAAGCCAGGGCGTGTTCGACTTCCACGGCGTCTCGGGAACCACGGTCTACGAAGGGCCATTCGCCGGTGGACGCATCCGCCTGAACGGCCTCATCGACGTCAACGGCAGCGGCTATGAGGGCAGCGACCTGCTGATCGTCCCGTCCGGTCTTGAAACCTCCGTGTCGGACAGCACCCAGAGCAAGGGGGAGATCGGCCTGCGCTGGACCCGCAGCCTGCCGCTGGGGATGACGCTGGAGGTCCTCGGTTCGCAGCAGCTGATCGACAGCGACGGCACGGGTTCCTACGACACCCCCGATTTCACCTCGGCCACGGTCAGCGATGGATGGCGCGGGGAAAGCATCGGTTCGGGGTCTCTGAAGTTCGCTTCGCTTGCCACCCCCTGGGGATCGCTCGACTTCGAAGCCGGATCCGAGATCGCCTTCAACTTCGTCGAGAGCGGCACGGCCTACCGGCTCGACGGCTCGCCCTTTTTGCTTCCGGGCGACGACACACGGGTCGAGGAGCTGCGCAGCGAGAGCTTCGTCTCCGGCGTCTGGACGCCGCGCGACAACCTCAGCGTCACCGGTGCCCTTCGCTATGAGCGGTCCCGCATCACCGCGAACGGCAGCGCGGGGGAGGCCGAAACCGATCTCAGCTTCCTCAAACCCCGCCTGAATCTCGCGTGGACGCCCGCCGCCGGGCACCAGTTGGCCTTCAAACTGGAGCGCAACGTCGATCAACTCTCTTTCGGCGCGTTCCAAGCCTCCGCCGCCTTCTCGACCGGCATTTTCGGGCGCGGCAACCCGGACATCCGTCCGGCACAGATCTGGCTGACCCAGGCGCGCTACGAACGGGTCTTCGGCCGCCAGGGCTCGTTCGTCGCCGAACTGACCCACGAGGCCTACGACGACGTCCTGGGTCAGGTGGTCGTCTTCGAAACCCCGCCGGGCGCGGCGACGCCTCGCCGGTACAACGTCACCCGCAACGTCGGCACGGCGACCCGCGAGACCGCCAGGCTCACCGGCCGTCTGCCGCTGGATCGCTATGGCATGGCCGGCGGTATCGCCTCGGCCACGCTACAGCTGCGCCAGTCCGAAACCCGCGATCCGGTGACGTTCACGGACCGGCGGCTCTCGGGCGAGCAACCCCTGACGCTGAGTCTGGGCCTGAGCCAGAACCTGATCAGCCAGCGCATCAACTGGAGCGTCAGCGCATCCTCCGCCCAGCCCAGCCGTGGTTTCAGTCCCAGCAGCCTGTCGCGCTTCTCGACCGGCCCCTCGTTCAGCGCGAGCCTGAGCTGGCGGCCTGACGATCGCCTGAGCCTTGGCGGCGGGCTGCTCGTTTCCAGCGGATCGAACAGCGAGTTCGTCCTGTTCGGCGCGCCGCGCGATCGCGGCGTGCCCGTCTATTCCGAAACCTCGCGCTCCGACGGCACGATCAGCGCCTATATCAGCGCGCGCAGGAGCTTCTGAGCGACGCAGGCCTTCGTCCTTGCCCGATCGCCCCTTTTCCCCTATACGCGCCCGCTTTCCAGGGCTTCGGTCCTGATGCGGAACACCAAAGGGTTCGGGAAGTCATCCCGGCCGCCGCTTCAGGATCCATCGTGGTTCGGACTTTACCCGGTCCGTCTGCGCCGACGCCCTACAAGGGAGACTACCGAATGGCTCTTTACGAGCACACGGTCATGTCGCGCCAGGATATCAGCGCGCAACAGGCCGAAGCCCTCAACGACACCATCAAGGACCTCATCGTGACCGGCGGCGGTTCCGTCGCCAAGATCGAATACTGGGGCCTGCGCAACCTGACCTACCGGGTCAAGAAGAACCGCAAGGCTCACTATTCCCTGCTGGCGATCGATTGCCCGCCCCCCGCCATGGCCGAAGTCGAGCGTCAGCTCGGCATCAACGAAGACGTCCTGCGCTGGCTGACCGTCAAGGTCGAGGAACTGGACCTGGAGCTGTCGCCGCTGCTGGCCCGTCGTGAGCGCGAGCGTGAACGCGACCGCGAGCGCACGCCGCGTGAAGACGCCGACGTGGCCGCGTAAGGAGATCTGGAAACATGACTGACACCACCTCCTCGCCCAACGTTCCCGGCACCCCCGCCGGTTCGGGCTCCGCCGGCCGCCGTCCCTTCTATCGTCGTCGCAAGGTCTGCCCGTTCTCGGGCGAAGGCGCGCCGAAGATCGACTACAAGGACGTCAAGCTGCTGCAGCGCTACATTTCCGAACGCGGCAAGATCGTGCCCTCGCGCATCACTGCCGTGTCCCAGATCAAGCAACGCGAACTGGCCAAGGCCATCAAGCGCGCCCGCTATCTGGCCCTCCTGCCCTATGTGGTGAAGTAAGATGAAGGTCGTTCTGCTCGAACGCGTCGAGAACCTCGGCGCCATCGGCGACGTCGTCACCGTCAAGGATGGCTTCGCCCGTAACTTCCTCCTGCCCCGCGAGAAGGCGCTCCGCGCCACCTCGAAGAACCTCGAGAAGTTCGAACTCGATCGCGTCGCCATCGAGGCGCGCAACGAACGCAACAAGACCGACGCCGGCGCGATCGCCTCGAAGATCGACGGCCAGGTCTATGTGATGATCCGTCAGGCCGGCGAAACCGGCCAGCTGTACGGCTCGGTCGGCGGCCGCGACGTCATGGAGGCCATCCAGGCCGAGGGCGGCAAGGTCGAGCGTTCGCAAATCGTGCTCCACACGCCGATCAAGTCCCTGGGTCTCCACGTCGTGCCGGTTCGCCTGCACGCCGAGGTTTCCGCCACGGTCACGATCAACGTCGCGCGCTCGGCCGATGAAGCCGAACGTCAGGCGAAGGGCGAGGACGTGATCAAGTCGGCCTACGACGAAGACCGCAACGCGGCCGCCGAACAGGCCCGCGACATGGTCGAAGGCGGCGCCGGCCAGCAGGACGGTCTCGGCTCCGAGGCCTGATCCTGAAGATCGGTTCGTTGAACCGATAGAGACTCTAAAGGGCGTGTCCTCCGGACACGCCCTTTTTGCTGGCTTTTATGGCGTCGGCAAACATTCGGGCCACGGTAGGCCGCCCTCGCTAATGACGACCGACGGATAGATCGACCGCAGCTCAGTTGCGACCAGATCCAGCGCCAGCTTCAAGCTCTGGAAACTGGAGGCGCCGTACGCGCGGACAGACCCGTTTGCGGCTCCGGCCCAGTCAACCTGGCATTCCCACATCTCCAGAGTCGCGTGGGGCTTCGGCTTGCCCAGCTCTACGGTCAGTTCGCCGGCAAGGCGGCCGCTCTGATGCATCTGAAGCCGAAAGATCATTTGCCCTGCGCCTAACGGCAACCCGCTCGGCAGCCCCCGTAAGTGACTGAGTTTGCGGCATGGCAGATAGCTGCAGCGGCCGTAAAGCCCAAGCCTGAACAAACGATCGCCGCCGCGTCATAGATTTCATCACATATCTGTAGGCATTGTCCCAGTTCAGACGGACAGGTCTCGCTTTCGCCGGTATTTTTCGGATCATAGCCGCAGGCGATTTTAGTCTGCTTCAATCTGAATGTAGACGGTCCTGACGCCGTCGACGATTGACTTGAAGCTACGTCTTTATTGCTCTCTGGCTCGGCACTGCCACCTGCTCCCAAGCCCAGGACGATTGCGATCGCCGCCCCGAAACATTTCCAAGTTTTCATGTCAGCCTCGGTTTCGAAGAGACCATCACAAGTTTTCTGCAAATACAACCCTAGAGTCAGTTAATCGACCTATGCACGTCTGAGCGTTTTTGTGGTTCGGATGTTTCGCGCCGGTCAACAGGACGGTCTCGGCTCCGAGGCCTGATCCTGAAGATCGGCTCGTCGAACCGATAGAGACTCTAAAGGGCGTGTCCTCCGGACACGCCCTTTTTGCTGCGCTTGCCGAAAGTATGTCAAAATTGCAACAAGCCCGGTCGCTTGCGTTAACCTTGACTTGACCGCCCTCCCGGACGCATCCAGCTTGCACGAAGGGGGGGCGTCCGTGCCGGTCCGCGCAATAATTTTGCGCAGCCGGTCGGCCGGTAACCACGCGGCGAACAACGCCGGACTTTCGGACCTTCTCTCGCGCCACGCGTCCCGCGCTGGCCACAGCTCGTCAGGCTCGTCATGCACTTCAGAATCTCTCGCTCCGTCCTTCTCGGCTTCACCTCTGCGGCGACCCTGCTCGCCTGCCCGATCGCGGCCCTGGCCCAGACCGCGCCGCAGCAAGAGGCGACCGCCGTCGACGAGATCATCGTCACCGGCACGCGCACCGTGGGTCGCACCCGTCTGGACACCATCGCGCCGGTCGATGTGATCTCGGGCGAGGTCCTGACCCGTCAGGGCACGGGCACAGAACTGGCTGCCGCTCTGTCGGCAAACGCCCCTTCGATCAACTTCCCTCGCCCCGCCATCTCCGACGGCTCGGACCACGTCCGTCCGGCGACACTTCGTGGCCTGGCCCCTGACCAGACCCTGGTCCTGATCAACGGCCAGCGCGGCCACGTCAGCGCCCTGGTCAACGTCAACGGCAACCTCGGCCGGGGCTCGGCAGCCTTCGACCTGAACACCATTCCGTCGGTGACGCTGGGCACCGTCGAGGTGCTGCGCGACGGTGCCTCGGCCCAGTACGGCTCGGACGCCATCGCCGGTGTGGTCAACCTGCGCCTCCGGGAGGCCGACAACGGCGGCGGGATCACGGTCAACTACGGCCGCTACGACACCGAATATGATACGGCCCGCGGTTCGCACAGCCGCACGGATGGGGAAACGTCGTCCGTGGCCGGCTGGATCGGTCTGCCGCTCTTCAGCGAAGGCTTTCTGACCCTGTCGGGCGAGCTGCAGCGTCGCGATCCTACCAACCGGTCCGACTATGCCACACCCGCTGCCACGCCGACCGGATCGACCACCACCGTTTCCGGCCGCTTCGGCGACCCGTCGGTCGAGTCGCGCGCGATCTGGGCCAACGCCGGCCACGCCCTGTCCGGCGGCTGGGAAGCCTATGCCTTCGGCGGTTTCGTCGACAAGGATACGGAATCGGCCGCGACCGCCCGTGCCTTCAACAACGCCAACAACGTGCTGGCGGTCTATCCGAACGGTTTCCTGCCGATCATTGCCACTCACATCAACGACTACAACGTCTATGGCGGCATCCGCGGCCCGGCCTATGGCATCGACTGGGATATCTCGGCCAGCTGGGGTCGCAACGCCCTCGATTACCGGGTCGAGAACACGATCAACGCCTCCTTCGGGGCGGCGTCTCTGCGCAGCTTCCGTGCCGGCGGTCTGGAATACGAGCAGTTCACGCTCGCGGTTGACGGCGTGAAGCCGCTGGATGTCGGCCAGCCCGACCCCTGGAACCTGGCCTTCGGGCTCGAGTACAGGTCCGAGGACTTCTCCCAGTCGGCCGGACAGCTCCAGTCGTGGATCCGCAATCCCGGCAGCACCCAGGGCGGCGGAGCCCAGGGCTTCCCGGGCTTCAGCCCCGCCAACGCGACCGAGCGCGATCGGAACAACGTCGGTGCCTACGTCGATCTGGAAGGCAAGTTGAACGAGGCCTTCACCTTCGGCCTGGCAGCCCGCTACGAAGACTATTCCGACTTCGGCGACACCCTGACCGGCAAGATCTCCGGCCGTCTGGACGTTCGACCGGAATTCGCTCTGCGCGGGTCCATCTCGACGGGCTTCCGTGCGCCGGCGCTGCAACAGCAGTATTTCAGCTATATCGCCACCAATCTGGTGACGACGGTCGTCGGGGGCGTGCCCGTGACCAATCTGATCCAGTCCGGGACCTTCCGGGTCGACGATCCTGTCTCCATCGCGCTCGGTGCGCGTCCGCTCAAGCCTGAAACATCGGTCAACTATTCGTTTGGTGCCGTCATTCGCAACGGTCCTTTCGAACTGACCATCGACGCCTATCAGATCGAGGTGGCCGACCGGATCATCCTGTCCGAGAATCTCGGCCCGACCCGTCCCAGCCAGTCTGCGGCGACCATCGCAGCCGTGCTCGCGATCATCCAGCCGCTGGGCGTCTCGTCGGCCCGCTTCTTCACCAACGGTCTCGAGACCTCGACCAAGGGGATCGACATCGTCGGCCGCTACCGCCTTCCGACCGACAGCGCGGGGCGCTTCGACTTCACCCTGGCGGCCAACTTCAACGACACCACGGTGGATCGCGTCCCGGGGATTCCGGTCGTGACGATCCCCGTGTCGCCGAACTTCCTGTTCGATCGTTCCAACATCCGGGCGTTCGAGGACGGGACGCCGGAATCGAAGCTCGTCGGATCGGTCGACTGGTCGCTGGGCGGATGGTCGGCCACGGCGCGGGCGACCCGGTACCAGAGCGTGCTGATCGCCAACAATGTGTCCACCCTGGATTATGAGACAGGCTCCGACACATTGGTGGATCTGGAAGGTCGCTATGAGTTCCCGATGGGGGTGACGGCGGCGTTGGGGGTGAACAACGCGTTCGACGAATATCCCAACTTCACCCCGGCAACCCTGAACGCGCCGACGGGTTCGGTGGGCTTCCCGCAGTTCTCGCCCTACGGCTTCAACGGTCGCTTCGTTTACGGCCGCCTGAGCTACGCCTTCTAGGACCGACGGCCCTTTCGACATCGGACGGCGCGGAGAGCGATCTCCGCGCCGTTTGTCGTCGGGACGTCATGATTTGGCCATCAGCGCCGGGAGAACTCACGGTCCAACATCTGGGTGGTCCGCATGAAATCCGTCGTCGCCGTCGCGCTTGTGGCGTCCACCCTGCTGAGCGCCGGTTCGGTGAATGCGCAGGCGAGAACCCTCGACGTCTTCGTCACCGAAGCCAATCGTGTGCCGTTGAACCCGACCTCGGCCCTGCGCTCCGACGCCCGCCGGCTGATGGGTGAGGCCAACACCGCCTTCAGGACTGTCGCTGCCGAGGTGCGCACCGCTCGCGAGGCCGGACGCACGCCGCCGTTCTGTCCCCCCGAACGCATTTCGGTGAACCCGCGGCAGCTGCTGGCCCATCTCAACTCCATCCCCCAGACGCGCCGCGTCCGCATGACGCCGACCGACGGCATCCGCGCCTGGATGGTCTCGCGCTATCCCTGCCCCGCCGTCTGATCGCCGCCTGAACTGATCCGTCTAGGGATTTTCCAGCGGTCCACAGTCGGTCCCAAACCATCCCCGGCCAAGGCCACGTCCAAACGTGTCGCAGGGGCGTGCGAGGGGTAAGCGTTAACGCGATGAACGCTTTCTCTCCCTTCAACGACGCCGTCGCCGTGCCGTCGCTCCCGCACAACCTCGAGGCCGAACAGGCGCTGCTCGGCGCCCTGATGTTCGACAACGCCATCTTCGAGCGCCTCAGCGACCGTCTGCGCGGCTCACACTTCTACGAGCCCTTCCACCAGCGGCTCTACGACGCCATCGAGGATCACATCCGCCAGGGTATGCTGGCCGAGCCGACCATCCTGATGGAGCGGTTCAAACAGGATCCGGCCTTCGCCGAGTTCGGCGGCCTGCGCTACCTCGCCGACCTGATGGACCGCGCCCCCCTGGGAGCCAACGCGCCGGACTATGCCCGGGTGGTCTATGATCTGGCCCTGCGCCGCGAACTGATCCGCATCGGCGGCGACATCGTCAGGGACGCCCCGAACCCCGAGACCGCCGCCATCGACCAGATCGAGCAGGCGGAACTGACCCTGTATTCGCTGGCCGAGACAGGGGCGCCCTCGTCCGGCTTCGTCAGCTTCTCGACCGCGCTCGCCGGTGCGGTGCAGATGGCGGGCGAGGCCTATCAGCGGGACGGCAAGCTTGCGGGTCTGGCGACCCACCTCGACGACCTCGATTCCAAGCTCGGCGGCATGCACCCGTCCGACCTCCTGATCCTCGCGGGCCGTCCGTCGATGGGCAAGACGGCCCTGGCGACCAACATCGCGTTCAACGTGGCCCGCAACTACCGCTGGGAGCCGACCCCGGACGGCCGCAAGACGGTCTCGGGCGGGGTGGTCGCCTTCTTCTCTCTGGAAATGAGTGCCGAACAGCTGGCCATGCGGATCCTGGCCGATGCCTCGGGCGTCTCGTCCGACCGCCTGCGCAAGGGCGAGATCGACGCCTCCGACTTCGGCAAGGTCCGCGACGCCGCCATCGAGATCGGCGAGAGTCCCCTCTACATCGACGCCACCGGCGGCCTGGCCATCTCCAAACTGGCGGCCCGCGCGCGCCGCCTGAAGCGGATGGAACAGGGTCTCGACCTGATCATCGTCGACTATCTCCAGCTCATCACCGTCGGCGACGGCAATGCGCAGAAGAACCGGGTGCAGGAAGTGTCGGAGATCACCGGCGGCCTGAAGGCCCTGGCCAAGGAGCTGAACCTGCCGATCATCGCCCTGTCGCAGCTGTCGCGTCAGGTCGAGAACCGCGAGGACAAGCGGCCCCAGCTGTCCGATCTGCGCGAATCCGGCTCGATCGAGCAGGACGCGGACTGCGTCATGTTCGTCTATCGCGAAAGCTACTACCTCGGTCGCACCGAGCCACGCGAAGGCACGGAAGAGCATCTGAAGTGGCAGGAGGACATGGATCTCCTGGAGCATCAGGCCGAGGTCGTCATCGGCAAACAGCGCCACGGCCCCATCGGCATCGTAAAACTCAGCTTCGATGCGGACACGACGCGCTTCGGCAACCTCGCCCGCAGCGGCTACAGCAACTTCAGCGACATTCCGGAGTAATCCTCCCTCTCCCGGAGGGAGAGGGTTTGAGCGCACGACGGCTTGCCGTCGTCCTTGCGCGAAAGGGTGAGGGGTTAGTCGCCAACCGGTGAGGGCACGCCCCTCACCCTTTCGGCTAAAGAGACGCATCGCTACGCTCTGCGAGCCTCAAGCCCTCTCCCGGCGGGAGAGGGGCAAGGTTCAGTCGTCGCGGTGAACCCGTTCGCGGCGCTCGTGGCGTTCCTGGGCTTCCACAGACATGGTCGCAGTCGGACGGGCTTCCAGTCGGGCCAGACCGATGGGCTCGCCGGTGTCCTCACAATAGCCGTAGGAACCGTCCTCGATCCGACGCAGGGCGTCCTCGATCTTGGAGATCAGCTTGCGCTGACGGTCGCGGGTCCGCAGTTCCAGAGCCCGATCCGAGGCCGACGAGGCGCGGTCGAGAAGATCCGGATGGTTTTCCGTCTCAGCCTTCAGGTTGACGACGGTGCCCTTGGATTCGCGCAGGATGTCATCCCGCCACGCCATGAGCTTGTGCTTGAAATAGGCGAGCTGACGTTCATTCATGAACGGCTCGTCGTCGGAAGGTCGGTAGGCGACCGGTTCGTCAGACACGATCGAGGCCAATGCGGTCATCGCACTCACACTCTAGAACAACGCCCCCCATGGCGCACGACGGCGTATAGGCAGGCCGGAGAGTCGCGGCAACAACCATCGCGCTTGTGTGATCATGACAAAGCCTGGTTGCCAGCGACACCGTGACATTTCGTCCTCACTTCGTTCACGGAACGGGGGAATGAGACTGATTTTCCGGCACTTATGCTGCGTTGCGGCGAACTTCCGCCTTGGCCAGCTCAACAGCCGCGCGCAGATCGATCTGTTCCAGCAGTCCGGTGAGGCCCGCGTCCTCGTCCCCGGGCCGCTCCTCGCGCAGCGTTCGGCCCAGTCGCTCCAGAGCGCTCTCACCGGTCTCGCCCGACAGCATGGCGATCTTCAGCTCGTCCAGACGGTCCAGCAGGGTTCCTCCGCGACGGATGGCGCGGCGCCTGCGTTCTGTCGCCGTCTCGACGCCCTGCAGCGCCATCAGGGCCGAGACATCGCCGACTGCGGACGTCGGGGCCGTCGCCGCGGCCGCCGCAGAAGGAGCAGCGCCGGACATCTGCGGCATCGAGAAGCCGGCGGCCGAACGTACCGCACGCTGACCGCCTGCGGGGGCGGCACCCGACGGGCCGTTGACCTTCATGAGCGGAGACTCCGGGACTTTCCGCACCATCGTCGGGTGACCGTCACTGTTTGGTTAACAGCAGGGCAGGATTTGCCGGGCCAGACGCCTTCATGCCCGGCACCGTCCCTGATTTCACTGGCCTTTCCGTCCGGCACGATCTTCGCAACGCCCGCACTGAACCCTCGCGGAAAGACGGCCCAGTGCAAAAGTTTCTCACCGCCTTCCTGATCCCTGTCGCCCTCGGCGCCCTGATGGCCGCCCCGGCCTCGGCCCAGTCGCGCATCAAGGACATCGCTTCGATCGAGGGCGTCCGCACCAACCAGCTGGTCGGCTACGGCCTGGTCGTCGGCCTGAACGGCACGGGCGACAGCCTGCGCAACTGCCCCTTCACCCGCCAGTCGCTGGAGGGGATGACCGAGCGTCTGGGCGTCAACATTCGCGGGACCAACGCCAACTCCAAGAACCTCGCGGCTGTTATGGTGACCGCCGAACTGCCGCCCTTCGCCACGCCCGGTTCGCGGGTCGACATATCGGTCTCCAGCCTTTGCGACGCCAAGAGCCTGCTGGGCGGCACGCTTCTGGTCACCAGCCTCCAGGGCGCCGACAGCCAGGTCTACGCCGTGGGGCAGGGCTCGATACAGACCGGTTCGGTGTCGGGCTCGGGCGGTTCAGGCTCGTCGGTGACGCGTGGCGTGCCGACTGCGGGCCGCATCGCCTCGGGCGCCACGGTCGAGCGTGAGACGGGCTTCCAGCTCGACAGCCTCACCGAAGTGCGGCTGACCCTGCGCAACCCTGACTTCACGACGGCCCAGCGCGTCGCCGCCGCGATCAACGCCACCTACCCCGCGACCGCCCTGGCCGAGAACGGCTCGGTCATCGCCCTGCGCGCGCCGGCCCAGCTGGGCATGGCCGCCTTCATCAGCCGGGTCGAGAACATGCCGGTCGCAGTCGACACCCCGGCCCGCGTCATCATCGACGAGGTCAACGGCGTCATCGTCATGGGCGAGAACGTCCGCATCTCCACGGTCGCCATCGCCCAGGGCAACCTGACCATCTCGGTCCAGGAAAACCCGCAGGTCAGCCAGCCCGCCCCCTTCAGCCAGGGCCAGACCGCGGTCGTCCCGCAGTCCGATGTCACGGTCGAGGAGGAGCTGGGCCGCGAGATCCGGCTGGTCAACGGCGCGACGTCCCTCTCGACCCTCGTCAACGGTCTGAACGCACTGGGCGTCTCGCCTCGCGACATGATTTCCATTCTTCAGGCCATCAAGGCGGCGGGCGCCCTGCAGGCCGATATCGAGGTGCTGTGATGAGCGACCTGGCCGTCTCCCCCTCCCTTCTGACCTCCGTCATCGCTCCGAGTGCCGAGACGCCGCGCATGCGCGAGACGGCTGAGAAGTTCGAAACCTCCTTCCTGTCGCAGATGCTCAAACCCATGTTCGAAGGCCTCGAGACCGACGGCCCGTTCGGGGGCGGCGAGGCCGAGGGCACGTGGCGCAGCTTCATGATCGACGAGATGGCCAAACAGACAGTCCGGGCCGGCGGCATCGGACTGGCCGACACCGTCGTCGCCGAGATGATCCGCATGCAGACCGAACAGAGCCAGAGTCTGGCCCGGACCCTGCCGGGAGCGGCGGCATGAGCCACGACCCGGGCACCGCCACCGCCTATCTGCGCAATCTCAAGGCCCTGACCGACCGGCTGACCGCCCGGCTGGAGATGGAGACCGACGCCTTCGCCACCCGCCGCGCCGCCGATGTCTCCGCAGGCCTGGCCGCGACCCAGGAACTGGCCAACCAGTACCGTCGCGAGTCCGCCCATCTGAAGGCAAACCGGGCCATTCTGATGGCCGCCCCCGCCGGCGAGCGCATGGCCCTGATCAAGGCGACCGAGGCGTTCGAGGCGGTGCTGACCATCCACGGCCGCACGCTAGAGGCCGCACGCACGATCTCGGAAGGCCTTGTCCGCACCATCGCCCAGGAAGTCGCTGCCGCGCGGGCCATGGGGACGGGCTATGGCGCATCCGGCCAGGCCTGCGGCGGCGACAGCCGCGCCGTCACCCTGAACCGCACGGCTTGACCGCCAGAGGATGATCGGCTGGATCTAGCTGGCCATCGCGAGTTCAAGCGGCCCGTCGGCTTCCGCAACGGCACCCCGCTGGCGATAGACATGACGGCCGGCGACCGGCCAGAGCGTCTCGGCCAACGAGGCCCACAGGGCGTTGATTTCGAAGGCGGCCTGACTGTCCGGCTGATCTTCCTGGGCGCCTAGGCCCTTCCACATCGCGTTCTGATAGGCGGCGCGCTGGCGCAGGCCGACCTCGGCAAGGGGGATGCGGAATTCCGACAGATAGTCGACGGCGTCGCGAATGACGCGCGGCTCCGCCCCGTTCCGCCGGACAGGCGCCTGGTTTAGCACGAACAAACCCGGCCGACGCAGGTTCTCGACCAGTTCCACCGTCCGCCCGACGGCCTGGAGATCGAAGAAGTTCGGCCGCACGACGATCAGGCACAGGTCCGCCAGACGCGCCGCCTCGGACGCCTCCGTGTCCGCCGACGACCGGGTGTCGACGATCATCAGGTCGATGCCCTCGCGCTCGGCGGCGCGGTGGGTCGTGAACAAGGCGCCGGCCCGGCCTTCCATGACCAGGGGCCAGTCCGCGGTGCGTTCGCGGGCCCATTCCAGCGAAGACCGCTGCGGATCCATATCGACCAGCATGACGCGTTTACCCGCCGCGACCGCCGCGGCCGCCATATGCACGGCCAGGGTCGACTTGCCCGCCCCGCCCTTGCGCGACATCACTGCGATCGTCTTCATCGGCCCCCGCCTGTCTTTTCAATGACCCGCATGGCGTTCCGGGAACGTCGTTACGATTTGATAACCATAGAAGCCGTGCTCGCGGCGTCAACGAATCACGTGCTGCGAACTCGTCGGGCGCGAGAGTTTTCCCGCAATTAAGCATGCCTCTGCGGCGATACTTAAGAGATAGGCGCGCAGAGGGGTGACATGATCAGCAAGCGTCTCCTCGGTTTCGCCTTCGCGTCCTCCGACCTGCTGCTCGAGCTCGACGCCAAGGGCTCGATCGTGTTCGGGCTTGGGTCGGGACCGTCGATCGACCTTTCGGCCGAAAGCTTCCGCGGTATTTCCCTGTGGCACAGGGTGGCACCGCCGAGCGTGGAACCATTGAAAACTCTGCTCAAGGGCCTGCGTCCGGGCGCGCGCTCGGAGCCGATCGACGTTCTCTTCCTTGCCGGCACGGACCGGATGCGACGGTCCACCGCCCGGTTCTTCCTGTTGCCCGACCTGGCGCCCAACGTCTCCTGCTCGGTCACCTGGGAGGGCCCTGCCTACCGGCTGCACGATCCGGCCGCACCGCCTGCCCTGGCCCCGGAAGCCTTCCTGGCCCGTGCCCAGCAGGTCTTGGCACCGCCGGCGGAGCCCCGCGAACTGGCCATCGCCTTCGTCAACGTCGAAGGGCTGGCCGCCGCCCAGGGCGCCGGCGAGGCCGGCGAACGGCTGAACGCCCGCGTCGAGGCCGCCCTGCAGGCCGCCTCCGTCGATGGGTCCACAGCCGGCAAACTGGGACCGGAGCGGTTCGCCCTGATTCGAGATCGCAGCGAAGAGGCTGATCTGGCCGGCGAAATGCAGGAGATCGGCCGCAGCGAAGGGTTCGAACTTTCAGCCCGGTCCACGCACTCCGACCTGACCGCCGGCGGCGAATCGCTCAGCGCCCTCCGCGCCCTGAGGGTCGCCGTCCAGTCTTGCCTGAAGGACGGGGGGACCGGCAGCCCGGAACGCAGCTTCACCGCCGCCCTGTCCCAGACCCTCAACGAGGCCCACGCCTTCCAGACCATGGTCCGCAGTCGCCGGTTCGAGTTGCACTATCAGCCGATCGTCGATCTGAAGACCGGTGCCGTGCACCATTTCGAGGCCCTGACCCGGATCAAGGGTTCGGACAGCCCGGCCGACGCCATCCACATGGCCGAGGAAATGGCCCTGATCGACAGCTTCGACGTCGCCGTGGCCGAAAAGGCCCTGAGCCGACTGCGCAAACAGGGTGCCGGTTTGCTGAAGTTCGCCGTCAACGTGTCGGGAGCTTCGCTCGCCGACGACCGCTACGTCCAGGCTCTGCTGCGGATGACGTCGTCGCAGCCGGAGGAACGCAAGCGCTTGATCGTCGAGGTCACGGAGTCCGCCGCCCTGTCGGATGTCGAGGCGGCCAACCGTCGCCTGGGTGCCCTGCGCTCGGCCGGGATCAAGGTCTGCATCGACGACTTCGGCGCCGGCGCCGCCAGCTACGACTATCTGCGCCGCCTGTCTGTCGACACGGTCAAGATCGACGGGTCCTTCGTTCAGGGGCTGGAGACCGACCCGCGGGCCCGGACCCTCATCGGACATCTGGTCGAGCTGTGCCGGTCGCTGAAAGTCGAGACCATCGCCGAGATGATCGAAACCGAGGCCGTCGCCGAAATCCTGCGCGAGGTCGGCGTCGACCAGGGCCAGGGCTGGCTGTTCGGCAAGGCCGAGGCCGAGCCGCGCACGGTGCTGACCTACAATGAACCCGTCACCGGCCGCCGGATGGGCGCCGTCGCCGGCTGGGGCTGACGAAACGCCGCCAGGCGCGGCAGATCAGGCGATCGCCGGCCGGAGGCCGCCTGGATCCGCCCCGTCCTCGCCGCATCTGCTGAATCCGGGCGCTGCTCTGGTCGAGTGACAGCAGCTGGCGGCAGCGCGGCCATGTTCCTGCATTGTTCTTGCTGATATCACCGGATCAGTTCCCATATAGCGTTGTCGCACCGGACCCCGTCCGGCGCTCCCGCGTTCCCGGCCCCCGTTTCCTGGCAGCATGACCGAAAAGCACAACTTCATTCGCGTGCGCGGCGCCCGCGAGCACAATCTCAAGGGCGTGGATGTCGACATCCCGCGCGAGAAACTGGTCGTCATGACCGGCCTGTCGGGATCGGGTAAATCCTCGCTCGCCTTCGACACCATCTATGCCGAGGGCCAGCGCCGCTATGTCGAGAGCCTGAGCGCCTACGCCCGCCAGTTCCTCGAACTGATGGGCAAGCCGGACGTCGACCTGATCGAGGGCCTGTCACCGGCCATCTCGATCGAACAGAAGACCACGTCGAAGAACCCGCGTTCCACCGTCGGCACGGTGACCGAGATCCACGACTATATGCGCCTGCTGTGGGCGCGCGTGGGCGTGCCCTATTCGCCCGCGACCGGCCTGCCGATCGAGAGCCAGACCATCTCCATGATGGTCGACAAACTGGGCGCCCTGCCCGAGGGCGAGCGGCTGCTGCTGCTGGCCCCGGTCATCAGGGGTCGCAAGGGCGAATACAAAAAGGAAATGGCCGAGTGGCAGCGCTCGGGCTTCCAGCGCCTGAAGATCGACGGGGCCTTCTACGCCATCGAGGACGCGCCGACGCTCGACAAGAAGTTCAAGCACGACATCGACATCGTCGTGGACCGGATCGTCACCAAGGCCGGGCTCGAGGCGCGCTACGCCGACAGCCTGCAGACCGCCCTTGGCCTGGCGGACGGCATCGCCGTCGCGGAATGGGCCAATGCCGAGGAGGGCCAGGAACCGCGCCGGATCACCTTCTCCGAGAAGTTCGCCTGCCCCGTCTCCGGCTTCACCATCGCCGAGATCGAGCCGCGCCTGTTCTCGTTCAACAATCCCTTCGGCGCCTGTCCGGTCTGCGACGGCCTGGGGGTCAAGCTGGCCTTCGACGCCGATCTGGTCATCCCGGACCGCGACAAGACCCTGCACAAGGGCGCGGTCGCTCCGTGGTCGCGCGGCCCGTCGCCGCTCTACACCCAGACCCTGCAGGCCCTGGCGCTCCACTACGGCTTCTCGATGGACAAGCCATGGCGCGAACTGCCCGAGAAGGCCCAGTCCGTGATCCTGAACGGCACGGGCGCGGAGAAGATCAAGTTCGTCTATGACGACAACGCCCGGAAATACGAGGTTTCCAAGCCGTTCGAGGGGGTCGTGCCCAACCTCGACCGCCGCTGGCGCGAGACCGACAGCGCCTGGGTCCGCGAGGAGCTGGGGCGGTTCCAGTCCGAGACCCCGTGCGACGCCTGCGGCGGCAAGCGTCTGAAGCCCGAGGCCCTGGCGGTGAAGATCGCCGGCAACGACATCGCCGAGATCTCGATGCTGTCGATCAGGAAGGCCTTTGACTGGGTCAGCGCCCTGCCCGACCAGCTCACCGACAAGCAGATGGAGATCGGCCGTCGCATCCTCAAGGAAGTCAGCGACCGGCTGCGCTTCCTGAACAACGTCGGCCTCGACTATCTCAGCCTGTCGCGCGCCTCCGGCACCCTGTCCGGCGGCGAGAGCCAGCGCATCCGTCTGGCGTCGCAGATCGGCTCGGGCCTGACCGGGGTGCTGTACGTGCTGGACGAACCGTCCATCGGTCTTCACCAGCGCGACAACAGCCGGCTGCTGGAGTCCCTGCGGGGTCTCCGCGATCTCGGCAACTCCGTCCTCGTCGTCGAGCATGATGAGGAGGCGATCCTGACCGCCGACTATGTCATCGACATGGGCCCCGCCGCAGGCATCCACGGCGGCGAGATCTGCGCCGAGGGCACCCCCGCCGAGGTCATGGCCAATCCGAAATCCCTGACCGGCAAATACCTGACCGGTGAGCGTGAGATCGAACTGCCGCCCGAGGGCCGCCGTCCGGTCGACCGCAAGAAGATGCTCAGAATCTCGGGCGCGACCGGCAACAATCTGAAGAGCGTCACCGGCGAGATTCCGGTCGGCCTGTTCACCTGCGTCACCGGGGTGTCGGGCGGCGGCAAGTCGACCTTCACGATCGAGACCCTCTACAAGGCGGCCGCGCGTCGTCTGCACAATGCGTCGGACGCCCCCGCCCCCTTCGACCGGATCGAAGGCCTGGAGAATTTCGACAAGGTCATCGACATCGACCAGTCGCCGATCGGCCGCACCCCGCGTTCCAACCCGGCGACCTACACCGGCGCCTTCGGGCCGATCCGCGACTGGTACGCAGGTCTGCCGGAGTCAAAGGCGCGCGGCTACGGACCGGGACGGTTCTCGTTCAACGTCAAGGGCGGGCGCTGCGAGGCCTGCCAGGGCGACGGCCTGATCAAGATCGAGATGCATTTCCTGCCCGACGTCTACGTCACCTGCGACGTCTGCAAGGGCAGGCGCTACAATCGCGAGACGCTGGAAATTGTCTTCAGGGGCAAGAGCATATCCGATGTGTTGGACATGACGGTCGAGGAGGCCGGCCAGTTCTTCAAGGCCGTTCCGCCGATCCGCGACAAGATGCTGACCCTGTCACGCGTCGGCCTCGACTACGTCAAGGTCGGCCAGTCGGCAACGACCCTGTCGGGCGGCGAGGCCCAGCGGGTCAAACTGTCCAAGGAGCTGTCGAAACGGGCCACCGGCAAGACCCTCTACATCCTCGATGAGCCGACCACCGGCCTGCATTTCGAGGACACGAGGAAGCTGCTGGAGGTGCTCCAGGAACTGGTCGAGAGCGGCAACACCATTGTGGTGATCGAGCACAACCTCGATGTCATCAAGGTCGCCGACTACCTGCTGGACTTCGGCCCCGAGGGCGGCGACGGCGGCGGCGAGATCGTCGCGGTCGGCACGCCGGAACAGGTCGCCTCCAATGACCGGTCGTGGACCGGAAAATACCTCAAGGAGGTGCTGGACCGGCACGAGACGCGTCGCAAGGCGCGGGTCGCGGCGCTGACCACCGAGGCTCCGGCGAAGAAAACGCGAGCGAAGGCCAGCGCCTGATCCCTTGACGAAACGGAGTCAGGTCGCGGGCACCTCGGGGGTCTCTTCAGACCTGCGCGCGACCGGCTCAGGCTTCGCATGGCCCTTGAACGGTCCGCGCAGGACGACCCAGACGCTGGCGCCCAGCAGGATGGCGGTCGTCACCACGCTGGCCTCCGGACCGAAGGTCGCGCCGGTCAGCCACCAGGGTGCGCCCGCCGTGGCCGTGAGGTCGACGAACAGGGGGGTGACGTCGATGACGTGACCCGACACCTCCAGCCCGAAGCCCAGGCCCAGGAGCCAGTTCCAGGCCGCATGCCAGCCGCACACGCCCCACAATGAGCCTTCGCGCGCCGCGTAGAGACCGATGAAGGTGCCGAACAGGATGATGTTGACGACGCCCAGCGCCAGCTCCTTCGTCGGCTCGGTATTGCCCGCATGGGCCAGTCCGAACAGAACGGCGTTGACGATCAGGGCGATGACCAGGCCGTGGCGCGAGGCGATCAGTTGCATCAGCCATCCCCGGAACACGATCTCCTCGGCCGAGCCCTGGACGATGAAGCCCAGCAACAGGGCGCCGATGGGCAGGAGCGCCGCGACCGCGCCGGCCTTGGCGAACACGCCCCCGCTTTCGATGCGATAGCCGCCGGCGAGCCAGATCACGCCGATCGTCGCCAGCAGGAAACCAAGCCCGATCGCATAGCCGCGCAGGAAGCGCTTCACCCCGTGCCCGTTGAAGCCGATGGTCGACAGCGGCCGCCGCTCGAACAGGACGACCCAGGCGATCAGCAGCACCGCCGTCACGCCGAAGAAGGCGACCAGCTCATAGAGTTCGCTGGCCCATCCCATCCGGGAATTCAGCCCCGCGAGCTTGGCGATCAGGACCGCGATCAGCGGCCCGCCAATCAGGAAGACTGCGGCGAGAACAACCGCAGCCACGCTCCAGGTACGTCGATGACGCTCCAGCCTCGGCGCGTAGAGTTCAATACCTGTCATGGGGGTCTCCGGTCGGACGGGTCGGCGGACAAGGGTCTGTCCTGTCATGAGGCCCCGGCCCCGGCCGATGGATGCACACACTCCGGAATTTGTTCGATCCCGCCCGGGGACAGGGCCCTGGTCGCGATCGGCTCACTCGTGCGGCAGGCCCTTCAGGTCGCGATAGGCGGCAGAGAAGGGCGCGTAGATCACTGCGAGTTGCAACGCCGAGAAGATGGCGTTGACCACCGCCCAGCCGATCAGGCCGGGGCCGGCGGCCTGCAGAATCTGCGCCGTCGTCTGGCCGTCCATCGTCGCCAGTTGCTCGAGGCCGCCGGTCGCGAGGGTGATGGGCAGGGCGATGATCGTGCCGAGAATGCTGACGAGGATCGACATGATGCAGGCGATGACCGCCATGCCCAGGATCGGCAGAACGTGGCCCTTGGTCAAGGCGAAGGAGGCGAACGGCTCAATCCTCTTCTCGGCCACGGTTACCGGGATGGCGAGGCTGAGACGGATCGCCAGCCAGATGAGGACGGCGAAGGCCGCCAGGCCGGCGAGAACTCCGACGAGGATGCCGATGCCCTGATTGGCCTGCCCGGCCAACATCGACAGCAGCACCACAGCGCCGAAGAGAACGAAGGTAACGGCGAAGTAGACGATGCCCAGGGCCACCGAGACGGCGAGCACGCGAAGTTCGTCCCCGCCCAGGCGCATGTAGCCGAAGGCTTTCTGGGCGGGAAACAGGACGGATCGCGCGACGGCAGCGTTCAGCACCGCGCCGAGCACGAGCCCAAGCGGCAGGGCGAGGGCCATAAAGCCCAGGTAGGTCTGGCCCAGGGCTTCCAGCTCCTGCTGACTGGGCTGGGCGCCTTCCAGGCTCTCGGTGGTCGCCATCAGGGTCGCCAGCGAACCACCGAACAGGCCGAAGAAGGCGGTGAAGAAGATCACATGGGCCAGGGACCAGAATACGATCGCCAATGGAGTTCGCCGCACCACGCGGAAACCCTCGAAGGCGGCCTCGGTCGCTGAAAAGGTCATAGAATCCCTCCCTGAATCCTGATTTGCGACGATTGTAGCGTATCGACCGGCGGCGCGTCTTCGACGATCGGCGTCGGAGCGGGGACGCGGTCCAGAAGTCGGCGCGCGGTCATGACGCAAGGCGCGCCATCTCCATCACTTCGGTTCGTCCGGTGACCAGTATTCCAGCTGTCGGTAGGCGGCGCCGAGGAATCCGATCGTCAGCGGCAACTGCAGCCCGATCAGCCCCAGCGCCCAGAGGATTCCCCCGGTCCGCCCGGCCAGTACGCCGGTCCCGATCAGGGTCAGAAGGACGATCGTGGGCAGGGCCGTCAGGATCAGACCAGCCAGCAGCGGCCAGAAGCTTCCGTAGGCGATGCCCATCGCGTTCAGCGACACCATCTGGCGACGTCCGAGGGTGGCGGGCGCGAACAGGGACAGGCGAACGAAAAGCAGCAACGGAATGGCCACGGCGCCGACGCCGAGCACAGCCAGGACTCCGAGCTTCCACGGCTCGCCCACCGCGGACCAGTCCCGCGCCTGGATGGCCTGAACATTGAGCTCGGCCATGCCGAAGATCGCCAGGACGACCAGGGCCAGGATGCACACGATCATCGTCAGGAACAGCAGGCACAGCAGGGCGGCACCCAGCAGCCGGGCCTCCGGCAACTTCGCCTGCAATCCCAGCGGCCCGAGGCCCAGGGCCCGCGCCTCCCCCATGTCATCGCTGATCGAAAGACGGGCGAGCGCGCCGACGGCGACAAGGGTCGAGGCCGCGGCAGCCAAAGCCCGGATCCATCCCGTCCAGCCTTCGGACGCCCAGACCATGGGCAGCAGCCACAGGGCCGCGCACAGCGCCAGGGCGCCTGCCGCGCCTGGCCACAGCAACGGCAGCACGCGCAGCGTCCGGCCCAGCGCGACCCGAAGGTTCAGGCGCCGGCCTCCTACATCCTTGTGGCTCATCAAGCCCCCTCGCTGAGCAATGCGGTTACTATAGCCGTCGATATCACGGGCTGACAGACGCCTGCTGACGAACACCGTCCGCGTGTCTAAGAAGCCGCATGACCGACCTCTCCCCCATTCACGTTATCGGCGGCGGCCTCGCCGGATCCGAAGCCGCCTGGCAGATCGCCTCCGCCGGCGTCCCCGTCGTCCTGCACGAGATGCGCGGCGTGCCCGGCGTCAGGACCGACGCCCATCACACCGACGGACTTGCCGAACTGGTCTGCTCCAACTCCTTCCGCTCCGACGACTGGGAGCACAACGCCGTGGGCCTACTGCACGCCGAGATGCGGGCGCTCGGTTCGATCATCATGTCCTGTGGCGACGCGCATCAGGTCCCGGCCGGCGGCGCCCTGGCCGTCGACCGCGACGGTTTCTCCCAGGCCGTGACGGCGAAGCTGGAGGCCCATCCCCTGGTCACCATCCAGCGCGAGGAGATCGCAGGCCTGCCGCCGGAGGCGTGGGACAGCGTCATCGTCGCCACCGGCCCCCTGACCTCGCCTGCCCTGGCCGAAGCGATCCTGTCGCTGACCGGCGAGGAGAGTCTGTCGTTCTTCGACGCCATCGCCCCCATCGTCCACGCGGACTCCATCGACTTCGACATCGCCTGGCGCCAGTCGCGCTACGACAAGGAGGGTCCGGGCGGAGACGCCGCGGCCTACGTCAACTGTCCGATGAACAAGGCGCAGTACGAGGCCTTCGTCGACGCCCTGATCGACGGCCCCAAGGCCGAGTTCAAGGAGTGGGAGAACGTCCCCTATTTCGACGGCTGCCTGCCGATCGAGGTCATGGCCGAGCGCGGCCGCGAGACCCTGCGCCACGGCCCGATGAAGCCCGTCGGCCTGACCAACCCGCGCGACCCGCTGGTCAAGGCCCACGCCATCGTCCAGCTGCGTCAGGACAATGCCCTGGGCACCCTGTTCAACATCGTCGGCTTCCAGACCAAGCTGAAGCACGGTGCCCAGGCCGAGACCTTCCGCATGATCCCGGGCCTGCAGGACGCCCAGTTCGCGCGCCTCGGCGGCCTGCACCGCAACACCTATCTGAACTCACCCCGGCTACTGGACCGCCAGCTGCGCATGAAGTCGATGCCGCGGCTGCGCTTCGCCGGTCAGGTCACCGGGGTCGAGGGCTATGTCGAGAGCGCCGCCACGGGCCTTCTGGCCGGCCGTCTCGCCGCCGCCGAACGGCTTGCTCAGGCAGGTTTGGGCAAGCCGCTGGACGCGCCCGAGGCCCACACCGCCATCGGCGCCCTGGTCGAACACATCACCGGCGGCCATCTGGCGGGATCCAAGTTCCAGCCGATGAACATCAACTATGGACTTCTGCCCCCCCTGGAGGCCCCCAAGGTCGACGAGGCCGGGGTCAAGATCCCGATGAAGGAACGCGGCCGGGCCAAGAAGCGCCTGATGAGCATCCGGGCCCTGCGCGCGCTGGAAGCCTGGCGGGACGCGGCCTGATCGATGCTGAATCCGGTCAAGGTCGCGATCCGTCGCCGGATCAATGAGCTGTTCAACGACTACGAACGCGGCGAGCGGCCGGCCCTGCGCCGCGCCGACGCCCTGTTCCCGACCGACGCCGTCGCCTGGCGAGTCAACGGCGACATCGTCACCATGATGATCGGCGGAGTGTCGGGCCTGCTGCTGCAGATGCTGCATCCGGCCGTGCTGGCCGGGGTCTGGGACCATTCCGACTTCCGGGCCGACATGCACGGGCGGCTGAGGCGGACGGCCAAGTTCATCGCGGTCACCACCTTCGACCATGCCTCGAACGGACAGGCGGTGATCGACCGCGTGAAGGGCATACACCGCAAGCTCGGCGGAACCCTGCCCGACGGTACGCCCTACAGGGTCGACGACCCGGCCTTGCTGGCCTGGGTGCATGTGACCGAGATCAAGAGCTTCCTCGACGCCTGGATCCGCTATCAGGATCCGCAGATGTCGATGGCGGATCAGGACGCCTATTTCGACGAGATGGCGCGCATCGGCCTGGCGCTCGGCGCAGACCCCGTGCCGCGCGATCGTGCGTCAGCCGAGGCCCTGATCCAGTCGATGCGGCCCGAACTGAAGGCCGACGCCCGCACGCGCGAGGTCGCCGCCCTGGTCATGGGTCAGAGGATCGGCGGCCCGGCCGAGGGCGTCGCGGCCGGTCTGGTCATGGCGGCGGGGGCGGACCTGTTGCCGGACTGGGCCCGCGCCATGCATGGCCTGCCCGCCGCATTGCCCGTCCAGCGGTTCGGGGCCCGGTCGCTGGCCCGCACCCTGGACTGGGTCTACCAGGGCTCGCCCAACCGCAAGGTCTGGCCCGATCAGGTCAGCGTCTGGCCGGAGTAGCCGTCAGGCCAGCCAGAACCAGGCGCACAGGCCGAACTGCGCCGCTGTCGCCAGCACGAGCCCCGCGACCAGCATCAACTCGACGCGATCCGGCCGCCGCAGAGGCGCGGCCCCGGGCGAAGGCGGGCGGGCCACGGTGGGAAAATGGTGAACGCTCAACGACTCGTCTCCGGCAATCCTCCGAAGATACACGATTCGAACGCCAACTCTCGCGTGTCAGCCCAGGCCAATCACCCGCACTGCGCGGGGGTCGGGGCCCCTCTACTGAAGCGGGGCCCGTCTCAGCGCCTGCAGATTGGCCGAACCGGTGCAGAAACAGGCCGTGCGCAGCTGGCGGATAACGATCTGAAAATGCGCGACCACCGCCTCGGTCGAGACGGTCGCGGCCTGGAGCACGCCCGCAGCCTGCCCGACGACGTCGGCACCCAGCCGGATGGCCTTGGCCGCATCCACCCCGTCGCGGACGCCGCCCGATCCGATCAGGACAACGTCCGGGCAGGCCGCGCGAACCTGGGCGATAGCCATGGCGGTCGGAATGCCCCAGTCGGCGAAGACGAGCGCATGCGCCTTGTCGGCCGGATCGGTCGCCCGCTCACCCTCGATCAGCCCCCAGTTCGCCCCACCCGCTCCGGCAACATCGAGCCCGGCCACGCCCATGTCCGCCAGTCGCCGCGCCGTCGCCGCAGAGAGGCCGGCCCCGGTCTCCTTGACCACGACCGGCGCGTCGAGCTTCCTCACCAGCGCCTCGAGGGCCGCGCCGACGCCCCACCAGTCGCGGTCCCCCTCGGGCTGACAGGCTTCCTGCAGCGGATTCAGATGCACGATCAGGGCGTCGGCGCCGATCATCTCGATAACCCGGCGCGCCTCATCGACGCCGAAGCCCCGGATCAGCTGCGCCGCGCCGATATTGGCCAGGATCGGCGTGTCGGGTGCCCGTCGACGCAGCGACGGGTCCAGTCCACTCGCCCCGCCCTCCAGAGCCGCCCGCTGCGACCCGACCGCCATTGCAATCCCGAGCGCCTGGGCCGCCTCGGCCAGGTGGGCGTTGATCGCCTCCGCCCGCGCCGGGCCGCCGGTCATCGAACTGATCAGCAAGGGGGCCTTCAGCCTGCGCCCCAGGAAGTCGGTGCCGAGATCGATCCTGGCGTGGTCCAGATCAGGCAGGGCCTCGTGCATGAACCGGATCGCGTCGAACCCGGCGTCCCGCGCATGTCTTCCGCCGCCCGCCAACACGACGTCCAGATGCTGGTCCTTGCGGTCGCGGATCACGTCGTCGGTCATGCAGGACTGCTTAGCGGCATGACACCACGGTTGGAACAGCGGCGGCGCAGGCGTAGTCTCGGGACCATGCTCCCCGTGTGGTTCACCCTTCTGACGCTCGCCGTCTTCTTCCTGATGGAGGGCGTGGCATGGTGGACGCATCGCTGTGTCATGCACGGTCCGCTGGGCTGGGGCTGGCACCGCGATCATCATGAGCCCCACGACAAGACGTTCGAGACCAACGACCTCTATGGCGTCGTCGGTGCCGTCGTCGGAACCAGCCTGTTCGTCCTGGCCTGGCTGACCGGGCTCTGGTGGGTAAGGGCTATCGCGCTGGGTGTGACCCTTTACGGCGCAGTTTACGCCTTCGTGCACGACGGCCTGGTGCACCAGCGCTGGCCGTTTCACTGGATGCCCAGGAACGGCTACGCCCGCCGCCTGGTCCAGGCGCACAAACTGCATCATGCCGTCCAGACCCGCGAGGGCGCCGTGTCGTTCGGCTTCGTCTTCGCCCCTGATCCCCGGCGTCTCAGCGCCATTCTGAAAGCCCGCCGCGCCGATCGTGCCGCTCCGGACTGCGGAGTGACCGCGGAGTGACTTCCCGTCGCCAGACTGCGATCGGCCTCGGACTCGCCGCCCTGATCGTCGGTGGCTGGCTGACGCTTCATGTCTGGGGCGTCTTTTTCCAGCCTCTGACCTGGCCGGCCGTCGCGGTCGTCCCACTGGTCATCCTGACCCAGAGCTGGCTCAGCGCGGGCATGTTCATCGTCGCCCACGACTCCATGCACGGCTCTCTTGCACCCGGCCGTCCGCGGGTGAACGCCGTGGTGGGTCAGATCTGCGTCGGGGCCTATGCCGCCTTCTCCTACCGCAAGCTCAACGGCAGCCACCATCAGCATCACCGGACGCCCGGCCAGGCCGAGGACCCCGACTTCCATGCCGACCGCCCCGAGGCCTTCACCCCCTGGTTCTACGGCTTCTTCATTCGCTATTTCGGCTGGCGGGAGTTCGCCGTCCTGACGGCTGTCCTGATCGCCTATCTGCTGATCGGCGCCCATATCGCCAACCTGATCCTGTTCTGGGCGCTACCGGCGATCCTCAGCGCGCTGCAGTTGTTCTTCTTCGGCACCTGGCTGCCGCACAGGCATGACCCTCGTGCCGAGGCCTTCGCCGACCGCCACAACGCACGGACCATTCCGATGCCGTGGATCGCGTCGCTGCTGACCTGTTTCCACTTCGGCCTGCACCACGAGCATCACCTCTCCCCCACGACGCCGTGGTGGCGATTGCCGGACGTCCGGCGCGCGGTCCTCAGACGCGGGTCCACAACCCCGGTCTAGGCGGCGGAGCATGACCGCGATCGAGCGCCTGGGTCCAGACGGCGATCAGGGCACCGCGGCCGAAGAGCCAGAGCTTCATCGGCCGGCCGACCGACACCCGCTTGACCCACACGCCCGGCCCGCGCCGGCGGACCTTCCGGCCGATCTCGCGATAGATGCCGCGCGCCGCCGCGATCGCCATGGATGACCGGAACGGCAGGCCGCGCAGCCCGTCGCGCGCACTGTCGTAGTAAGGCTCTGCGACCGCCAGCAGCCGCCCGGTCACGGCATGAACCACGGCCCGGTTCGCCGGATCCGCCACGGCTTCGGCTGTCGGCTCCAGCCCCGCCTCGACCAGCCAGTCCGCCGGCAGATAGACCCGACCGTCCTCCGCATCCTCGATCACGTCGCGCGAGATATTGGTCAGCTGGAAGGCCAGTCCCAGATCCTGGGCCCGGCGCAGCACCTCGGCGTCGGTCACTCCCATCACCCGGGCCATCATGACCCCGACGACCCCGGCGACGTGCCAGCAATAGGCCATGACGTCGTCGAGCGTCCGATACTCACGATGCTCCACGTCCATGGCGAAGCCGTCGATCAGATCCATCGCCCAACGTTCCGGCAGGCGGTGGCGATTGGCGACCCGCTGGAAGGCGGCGAAGGTCGGGTCGGGCATGGGCTCCCCCGTCATCGCCCGCCGCGTCATGTCGTAGAGCCGCGCGAGGCGCCGCTGCTGCTCCTCAACCGACAGTTCCTCGTGGCCGAAGCCGTGGTCCTGACCGTCGATCTCGTCGTCGCAGGCCCGGCACCAGGCGTAGAGTAGCCAGGCGTCCTCGCGCACGGCCGGATCGAACAGCCGCGAGGCGGAGCGGAAGCTCTTTGACCCCTTGGTGATCGAGGCCTTGGAGGCGGCGAGGACGGCGTCGGTCATTTGCTCTGTGCGGCCTGTTCCAGCATCAGCCCCGCGGTCGCCTTGGCCGAACCGACCACGCCGGGAATGCCGGCCCCCGGATGGGTGCCCGCGCCGACAACATACAGGTTGGAGATGACATCGTCGCGATTGTGCGGCCGGAACCAGGCGCTCTGCGTCAGGATGGGTTCGAGCGAGAAGGCCGACCCGAGGTGGGCGTTCAGGTCCTCCTTGAAGTCGGCCGGAGTCCAGATGCGCGTCGTCACCAGATCACGGCGCAGGTTCGGGATGTACCGTTCCTCGAGGTAGTCGATGATCTTCTCCCGGTACTCGGGCCCCCTGGTCTCCCAGTCGATGTCGGCTGCGCCGAGGTGCGGGACAGGCGAAAGGACATAGTGGCTGCTCATCCCCTCGGGCGCCATCGACGGGTCGGTGGCGCAGGGCGCGTGCAGATACAGGGAGAAGTCCTCCGGCAGGGTCGGACCGGAGAAGATCTCGGAGATCAGTTCGCGATAGCGCGGGCCGAAACAGATCGTGTGGTGGGCCAGCTGGGGTTGAGGCTGCGACGTGCCGAAGTGAAGCACGAACAGGGACATCGAGAACCGCTTCGATTTCAGTGACTTCGCCTTGGCCTTACCGCGCGGGGTTCGGCCCAGAAGTTTGTCGTAGGTGTGGACGACGTCGGCGTTCGACGCGACCATGTCGGCGCGGATCGTCTCGCCGGTGTCGAGCGTTACGCCGGTCGCGCGGTCGCCTTCGGTCTCGATCCGCTCGACGGAAGTGTTCAGGCGGACCGTTCCGCCCAGGTCCTCGAACCCCTTCACCAGACCGGCGATCAGGGCCCCCGTCCCGCCACGCGCGAACCAGACGCCGCCGCGCCGCTCCAGCGCATGGATCAGGGCGTAGACGCTGCTCGTCTTGAACGGATCGCCGCCGACCAGCAGGGTGTGGAAGCTGAAGGCCTGCTGCAGGTGCGGGTCCTTGACGTAGCGGGCGACCATGGCGTGGACGCTGTTCCAGCTTTCCAGCCGCGCCAGCTCCGGAGCCGCCTTGATCATCGACCAGAAGGACTGGAACGGCACCGCCCCCAGCTTGAGGTAGCCCTCCTGGTACAGCGCCTCGGAATAGGCGTGGAAGCGGTTGTATCCCTCGACGTCGGCGGGGTTGAAGGCCGCGATCTGGCGCTCCATCGCGGCCTGGTCGTCGTTGTAGTCGAACGACGCCCCGTCCTCCCAGCACAGGCGGTAGAAGGGATCGACCGGCAGCAGTTCGGCATAGTCGGACAGCGACCGTCCGGTGCCCTCGAACAGTTCGATGAGGCAGTCGGGGTCGGTGATGACTGTAGGACCGGCGTCGAAGGTGAAGCCCTGTTCCTTCCAGACGTAGGCGCGGCCGCCGGGCTTGTCGCGCTTCTCGATCAGGGTCGTCTGGATGCCCGCGCGCTGGAGGCGGATCGCCAGGGCGATGCCGCCGAAGCCTGCGCCGATCACCACCGCACGCCTGGACGTCACATCCCTCATGCCGCACTTCCTCGCCCGGTTTCCCGGAGTTGCCTCAATGCCCGACCGACGGGCACGGGGGGTTTTCCCGCCAGGATGCGGACCTTGTCCAGCGCCGTGCTGGCTGCTGAGTAGAAACGCCTCACCAGGGGTTCCGGCAAGCTGTAGAACCGTCGCAGCACCTTCCACCGTTCCCTCGGCTCCGCGGCCCTGAACAGCATCCGGTCAAGCAGGCGATAGTAGGCCCGCCCGGCCCACAGAGCCTTGGAATGGGTCTCCAGCAGCGTCCGCAGACCCGCCGAGGTCAGATCATCGGCCCGGGCGACCAGACGGGCGACGCCGACCGCGTCCGGCAGGGAGTATCCCGTCGTAGGATGGAACAGCGCACCGGCCAGACCGGCGCGGCCCACGGCCGGCCCCTCGGCCCAGAAGGCCTCGATGTCGCCGCCGAGCGCGATGGGCAGCACGCCTTGTTCCTCGTCGACCACCGCCTCAACGGTCCAGCCGCGCGAACGGATGTAGGCGTCGATCCGGCGGCCCAGCAGCGCCCGGTCGAGCGTGGGGCTGTCCACATAGTAGGTGTCCTCGACCAGCACGGTCCGCTCGTCGAACGGCAACAGATAGACGAAGCGATAGGCGTCGCCCTGCCCTACCGTGGCGTCCATGATCGTGGGGCGAGTCAGGCCGTGCGGCTGTGTCAGACGCACCGTGCGACCGACGAACAACTGCCACCCCAGATCCAGGTGAGGTGTCGGCGCGGGGCCTCTGGCGTCGATGATACCGGCCGCGCGCAGGACGGTCTGGTCGCTCAGTGTCACGGCATCGGGTGAGACGGCCACAACCTCCCCCCTGATCAACCGGTCGCCGAGCAGGGGCGCGACCACCTCATGCAGCCGCGAAGATGTCAGGCTGTTGTACGGCGTCTCCAGCACCCGGCTGAGGCCCGGGAAATAGACCTCATACCCGTCCGGCCAGCGGTGCGGAGTCGCGGGTGCCAGCCAGGCGCGGTCCTCGTCCGACACATCGCCGTCGAAGAAGGACCAGGTGTGTTTGCCGCCGAGCCGCCCGTCCCGCTCGACGACGGCGACGCGCAGCCCGGGCCGGTCGATCGCCAGCCGCCATGCGATCAGGCTGGAGGCCAGTCCGCCGCCGACGAAGATCAGATCATGATCGGGGGAGCCCATGACCGTTCCTTAAAGCGAAAGAGGCCCCGACGCGAACGCATCGAGGCCTCTTTGCGGGATGCAGTCTCTGCGCAATCTGCAGAAATCAGCGTAGCCGTCGTCACCGAAGTCACCGGACGACGGCTGTCTTTGCGTCGTCGAATTCGCCGCCGACTCGCCGATCGGCGGCGAACTGCAATCGACTACTCCTTGGGCTCGATCGTCAGGGCGTAGGCGCCCGCCTCACCCGAGGAGAAGCTGCGGGCGCGGATGATGTAGTCGCCCTCTTCCTCGACCGCCCAGTCGACCTTGGCGTGGGTGTCGGACAGGCCGTCGTCATCGGAGACCACCGAGGTGAAGACCCCGGCTTCATCTTCACGGCCGATCTCGATGAAGGCATCGAACTCATTGGAAACCATGGTCAGACGCAGCTTGTCGCCGGCCTTCACCGTGATCTTGTAGGCGTCGTAGAAGCTGCCGTCCTCAGCCAGGGCGTCGTCCTCCCCGAGCGTGCCGCGCGCCGTGGCACCGACCAGGATACTGCCCGGCAGGGGCTGCGGACCGCGATCCAGCAGTTCCAGCGAATACAGGCCGCTGGCGTCCGCAGTAAGCGGCGAGGCGCGGACGATGAACTCGCCGTCGTTCGGCAGGATGTAGTTCAGCCGCGAGTCCGTGCCTTCGCCCAGGCCGTCGTCGTCCGAAGCCATGGCGTAGAAGTCGCCCTCGGGGCTGCCGATCTGAAGGTAGGTGTCGAAGTCGCCCGACCGCATGATCAGCTGGATCCGGTTCCCGGCCGTGCCGCTGAAGGAATAGGCGTCAAAGCCACGGCTCTCGTCGTCAAGCGGATCCTCGGCGACGACCTCACCCTGCACCGTCGCGCCGTAGCTCAGTGCGACCGGCATCGGCAGCGGCGCGGCCTCTTCGAACGTCAGGGTGTAGGCGCCTTCGCCTTCACCGGTGAAGGCGCGGGCCTCGATCGTGTACGGGCCGTCGGACGGGATGGTGTAGGTCAGGCGCGAGTTGGTCCCTTCGCCCGCGCCGTCGTCGTCCGAGTCCAGCGCATACCGGCCGCCGCTTTCATCGGAGTTCTCCGGGAACAGCTCAAGATAGGTGTCGAACGCGTCCGAGCTCATGGTCGCGACGATCCGCTGGCCGGCCGTCCCCGTGAAGCTATAGGCGTCGGCGCGCTGGCCGAACGCGTTGCCGCCGTCGCCGGCCTCCAGGGAAGCCTCAACCGTCTCGCCCACGGCGACCGGACGCGCCACCAGCGGCGGCGGACCTTCGGCCAGACCCAGCTCGTAGTCGCCGTCGGCCGACCCATCCAGGGGCGCGGCGCGGATCACGTATTCGCCGTTCGAAGGGGCGGTGAAGATCAGATAGGAATTCAGGCCGCCGGAGGCCGAGTCATCGTTCCGGGCCAGTTCCTCGAAGGCGCCGCTGCGGCCCATGCGGCCGACGCGGACGATCGGATCGAAGTCCTCGCTGTCCAGAGTGATCGCGAACCGCTCGCCCTCACGCGCCCGGAAGCTGTATCCGTTGTAGGTATACTCCCCGTACTGCCCGTCTTCCTCGACCGGGCTGCGGTCGTTGATCGCGCCGTTGACATCGTCGCCGAGGCGGATGGCGGTCGGGCGCGGTGCGCGCGGGGCCTGACCGCGGTCGGTGACTTCGATGGTGTAGCCGCCGCCCTCCAGACCACCGAGGGTGCGGGCGCGGATGATGTAGGTCCCCCTCTCGGCGGTGAAGCGGGCGCGCGAGTTGGTGCCTTCGCCCAGGCCGTCGTCGTCCATGACGATCGCTTCGCCCGTGTCGGTGTCCTTGTAGACTTCCAGGTAGGCATCAAAGGCGTCCGAACGCAGCGCGACCTGCAGGCGCTGACCGTCGCGGGCCTGAACCGACCAGCTGTCGTAGACGAACTGGCCGATTTCCTCATTGTCGACCCTGGTGTCCTCGGCGGTGAGCTGGCCGCTGACCGTCTGGCCGATGCGCAGCGGCGTGGCGTCCTGCGCGGCGGCGTGGCCGGCGGCGAACAGCGCCATGGCGCTGACGGTCATAATGAAGGCGGTGCGGCGCATTGGAATTCCCTGTTCTGAGAAGCCAACATAGACGCTGAACCGTGACGCCTGTAAATCGCGCGCATCATATCGAATCCTGACGAAAGAGGGCCTCCCATGGCCGGACCCGACGCGTGCGCGGCGATCATCGACGGCAAGGCCTTCGCCGCCGGTCTGGTGGAGCGTGTGGCGGCCGCCTCGGCGCGGCTGGAGGCGACCCACGGGCTCAAGCCGGGCCTGGCCGTCGTCATCGTCGGCGAAGACCCGGCCAGCCAGATCTACGTCCGCAACAAGGGCGAGACGACTGCTCGCGCCGGGATGCGGTCCGACACCCATCGCCTGCCCGACACGACCAGCCAGGCAGAGTTGCTGGCTCTGGTCGAGACGCTGAACGCCGATGCGGGCATCCATGGCATCCTGGTCCAGTTGCCCCTGCCCGCGCAGATCGACTCCTCGGCGGTGCTGGGTGCCATCGATCCGGACAAGGACGTCGACGGGTTCCATGTCGTCAATGCGGGTCGTCTCGCGGTCGGTCTCCCGGGCCTCGTACCCTGCACCCCCCTGGGGTCGACCCTGCTGCTCAAGGACCGGATCGGCGACCTGTCGGGTCTGAACGCGGTCATCGTCGGCCGGTCAAACATCGTCGGCAAGCCGATGGCGCAACTGCTGCTGGCCGAGAATTGCACCGTCACCATCGCCCATTCCCGCAGCAGGGACCTGCCCGCCATCTGCCGCGCCGCCGATATCCTCGTCGCCGCCGTGGGCCGGCCGGAGATGATCAAGGGCGACTGGATCAAGCCCGGTGCGACCGTGATCGACGTGGGCATAAACCGGGTCCCGTCATCCGATCCGGTCAAGGCGGCCGAGGGCAAGACCCGGGTCGTGGGCGATGTCGCCTTCGCCGAGGCGGTGAGTGTGGCGGGCGCGATTACGCCTGTGCCCGGCGGCGTGGGTCCGATGACCATCGCCTGCCTGCTGGCCAACACCTATACCGCCGCCTGTCGCTCCGCCGGGGTCGCGCCGGAACCATTGGACGCTTGAACCGGAGTCACTAACGCCTGATAGTCGCCCATCGACAGACGGCGCTTCGCCGTTGGATGGAGAGGTTCATGGCTCGCAGCGCATCTCGTCTCGCCGGATCGGTCGCCATCCTTCTCGCCGCCCAGGGCGTGGCGGCCTGCGGCTACAATACCATCCCGACCAAGCAGGAGCGGGCCGAGGCAGCCTGGGCCGACGTCCAGAGCCAGTACCAGCGCCGTGCCGACCTGATCCCCAACCTCGTCGCCACGGTTCAGGGCGCGGCGATCCAGGAACGCACCACCCTGACCCAGGTGATCGAGGCCCGCGCCCGCGCCACGGCCGTACAGATCACGCCCGAGACGCTCAGCGACCCGGCCGCCTTCCAGCAGTTCCAGGCCGCGCAGGGTCAACTGACCAGCGCCCTGTCGCGCCTTCTGGTGACGGTCGAGGCCTATCCCCAGTTGCAGGCCAATCAGGGCTTCCTGCAACTCCAGTCCCAGCTGGAAGGCACAGAGAACCGGATCACCATCGCGCGACGCGACTACAATGAGGCGGTCCGCGACTACAACACGAGCCTGCGCACCTTCCCGACCGTGATCTGGGCGAAGACCGCCTTCGCGGGCGAGGAACCGATGCAGCTGTTTACCGCGACCGCCGAGGCCCAGACAGCGCCGCAGGTGTCGTTCAACCTTGAAGGTCAGGCCGCCGCCGCGCCGGGCGGCCCGGCCCCGGCCGTCGCCCCGGGCTCGACGCCGCCCGCGCAGTGAACCCGTCCCGGGCGGTCAGATTGACCAGGGCTTTTCTGGTCATTGTCTTCGCCGGTCTGGCGGCGCTGTTTTCGCTTGTTCCCCAGGCCTCCGCGGCCGACCCGACCTTCCCTGCCCTGTCGGGCCGTGTCGTCGATCAGGCGGAGTTGCTGACGCCGGCGGTCGAGGCCGCCGTCACCGCGAAACTGGCCCAGCTGGAGACGGACACAGGCGACCAGTTCGTCGTGGTCACCCTCGCCAGCCTTCAGGACTATGAGATCGAGGACTACGGCTACCGGCTCGGCCGCGCCTGGGGCGTCGGAAGTGCGGAAAGCGACAGCGGCGTCCTGCTGATCGTCGCGCCCAACGAACGCAAGGTGCGGCTTGAGGTCGGCTACGGCCTTGAGCCGGTCCTGACCGACGCCCTGTCCAACCAGATCATCCAGAACGACATCCTGCCACCGTTCCGCGACGGTGAGTATTCGCGCGGCATCGAGACCGGGGTCGATACTGTGATCACCCAGCTGCGTCTGGACCCCGCAGAAGCCGCCGCCCGCGCCGCCGAGGCCGCGCCCAGCGAGGCGGAGGCGCCGGTCTTCCCGGGCCTCGTGATCGCCCTGATCTTCATCTTCTTCTTCCTGAGCCTGATGCGAGGCATCGGGCGGCGGGGTCGCAAGCGCGGCGCACGGCGGAGCGGGATCGATCCCATCTTGATCTGGGGGGCGTCGGAAATCCTGTCGAACGCCTCGCGCGGTTCATCGAGGAGTTCGGACAGCGGCTTCGGCGGCTTCTCGGGCGGCGGCGGCAGCTTCGGCGGCGGGGGGGCCTCGGGCGGATGGTGATGCGACTGAACTCCAGCGAACACGCGCGCGTCGCCGGCGCCATCGCGACAGCGGAAGCCGGTACCTCGGGAGAGATCTTTTGCGTCCTGGCGGGACGGGTCTCGAGCTATCGCGATATCAGCCTGGCCTGGGCGGCGGCGGCGGCCCTTCTCCTGCCGCTGCTGCTGATCCCGTTCGGGTTCGAGACCGCCTGGTTCCCGGGTCTGGGGCTCGGCTGGGAGGCCGGCCACCTGTCGGCCCTGAACCTCAACCTGGGCCGCGCTCTCGGCGTCTATGCGGTGGTGCAGGCTACGGTGTTCCTGGTGGTCTATATCCTGCTGAGAATTCCCGTCCTGACCCGATTGACGACGCCGCGCGGCGTGCGGCGCGACCGGACGCGGCAGGCGGCCATGCATCAGTTCCTGGCCCATGGCCTGCATGTCACCGAGCACCGTACCGGCGTGCTGATCTTCGCCGCCATGGCCGATCGACAGGTCGAGGTCATCGCCGACAAGGGCATCCATTCGCGTGTCGATCAGGCGATCTGGGCCGACGCGGTCCAGGTGCTGACAGAGGGGCTGCGCGACCGACGCGCTGCCGAGGGCTTCGAACGGGCCATCGCTCTCGTGGGCGGCGTGCTGGCTGAACACTTCCCGCCCCGGCAGCGCAATTCGAACGAAGTGCCCGATCGACTGGTCGAGATCTGACGCTACGGGCGGCCTCGCTTTCGGCGGGGAATTGGCCTAGCCCGTGCCGCCATGCGGCTAGTCACCTACAACGTCCATCGCTGTGTCGGGGGCGACAAGCGACTGGATGTCGAACGTATCGCCGGCGTGATCGCCGAGCTCGAACCCGACATCGTCTGCCTGCAGGAACTCGACGTCGGCCGTGCCCGGACCGGCGGAGTCGATCAGGCCCGGGCCATCGGTGACCGTCTGTCGATGGCTGTCCGCTTCCACCCCGCCATGCGGATCGAGGCCGAGGAATACGGCGACGCGATCCTGACCCCGCACCCCGAGACCCTCGTCCGCGTCGGCGCTCTCCCGACCGTTCGCGGCGTGCCCGGACTGGAACCGCGCGGTGCCCTTTGGGTGCGCGTCAACATCGAGGGCGTCGATATCAATGTCCTGACCACCCACCTCGGGCTCGTTCCGCGTGAGCAGCGACTTCAGGCGGCGGCCCTGGTCGGCAAGGACTGGCTGGGTCACCCGGACTGCAAGGGCCCCACGCTGCTGGCCGGGGACTTCAACGCGACGTCGATCACCCGCCCCTATCAGACCCTGGCGAGAAGCCACGCGGACTGTCAGCGCCAGCTCGGCCTCAAGCCGACCTTGAAGACCTTCCCGTCCGGCTTCCCGGCGATCCGCATCGACCACGTCTTCGTCAGCCCCGACATCAAGGTGACCGGCGTGCGCGTGCCGTTCTCACCCCTGTCCCGAATGGCGTCCGATCATCTTCCTCTGGTCGTGGATTTCGGGATTCAGCCGGGCGACTGAAGTCTCTGCGAGCGGTTGCGTCGCTTCCACGGCCGCCACGCGTCCCGTGACGAGGTCGGATCACCCAGCTGGAACTCTGCAACCGTGCGCTGGATCATCGATGGCGGCGTCGCCCCGAGCACTGACATGCGACCGTTGTCAAATTTCTGGATCGCCTCGCCGATGGAGCCGCACGCGGCCTCGGCGGTCGCAAACTGCTCCGCCGTTACACCGATGAAATGACCGATGGTGCGATGGCGAAAGTTCCGGATGGCCGCGCGACCGGTCTCGTCTTCAGGCGCGATCGCGACGTCGCACTCCGTGTCAAACCCGAGCGACCGGTTGTTGAGGTTCGTCGACCCGATCCGGAGCAGCACGTCGTCCACCACCGTCACCTTGGCGTGAACGATGATACGCTCGCCCTTCTTCGTATTCGGGCTGAAGGCGAAGAAGCGGTTGTGCCGGTCGGCGCTCTCCAGCCGGAACAGGACTTCGGCCCGTGCGGTGTCCATGGTCATGCTGTCGAACCAGCTGGGGCTGCGGCCCGTGGAGATCAGGACAATCTCCGGTCCATCCGGTTCGTCCAGCCGCTCCGCCAGCGCACTGGCGATGATCGGAGAGGTGAAATACTGGTTCTCCAGATAGATCAGCTTTCGCGCGCCCCGGATCGCCTGCAGGTGCAGTCGCTCGTTTTCGCGGACCTCCTGACGGCCGCCGAAACCCGGCTCGGTACGGGCTATTCCAACCGGCGCGTCGTGGAAGTCCGCCGCCAGATCGTCGGGCCAGGGATCCCCCTCGACGGTCTCCGGCACGGTCCGCTCCCAGGTGGCCTTGAACCAGCGTTCGCGGGCCATATCGCCCAAGGCCCGCGCAGCCGGCCCGCTCATGACGCACATGGTCTCGTGCCGGGGCGCCGAGATGATCCCGGACGGCTGGCAGCGCCGGGGGTCATCGTCCAGGTGCGCTTCGGAATCCCAGCGATCGACGGAGATATCCCCACCACCGCAGAAGGCCACGGCATCGTCGATGATGATCGCCTTCTGGTGATGACAGGCACCGATCGGGCCCGGCGTGTCCAACCGGAATTCGACCATCCGCTTGCGGAACCAGGCCTGGGCCTTGTGCGGATAGAAGCCTTGCGACGCCGCGATCAGCAAAGGCGATTTCCAGATCAGCAGCCGGACGTCGAGCTCAGGCCGCGTCTTGACCAGCATCCGCAGCAAATGGCCAATCTCGGCCTGTCTGTCCCCGTGGCGGGTCGCGGGGTCCAGCCGGGTGCGCGGATCGAACTGCCAGCCGAGCACCACCACCGATCGCCGGGCCTTGGACAAGGCCGATGCCAGGGCTTCGAAATAGGCGCTGTTCTCCATCAGGATCGACAACCGGTCAGCCCGTTCGACCCGCCAGCAGGTATCGCCGGGCACCAACAGGGCGCCGGCGTCCAGCAACGGGCCTTGGGCAGCGTCCATGTCGGGTGTCCCTGCCGGTGTCCAGGATCGGGTCGTCCGGCCTGCAAAGACGCCCGGACCTGTCTTCCGTTCCATGCCCACGCCCCGCCGGTCAATGCGGTTCCTCAGCCGGATTGTCCGGTTCGTCGAAATCGGGCATAAGGCGGTCTGAAACGGGGGGTATCGCACGTGCAGGCGCTGATCGAGTTGCTGGCTGGCTTCATAGTCCTGCTTGCCACGGCGGCACTGGCCCAGTTCGGGGTCGACCTGAACAGCGCGCCCCGACCTGATCGCGAGATCCATCGCGTCAGCGACTGCCGCGAAGCGCCCGCCCAGGCCCGGCTGACGACGCAACCAACGAACGACTGCTAGCCTTCGGCGCTTCAAATTGACGATCGTCGGCTGCCGGGCGCTTTTTTGAAGCAACGGCGAGTCGATACGCACGCAAAATGGTCTAGGGTCGGGACCGCGCGTGACTCCCGCGTCATGCGCCAGCCCACCTGAGATCCGTCCCCCATGAAGTCCCGCTCCCGGCCGCCTTTGACTTTGTCCGACCCCGATCCGGCGCCTCTGAGCGACGCGACGAGCGGGCTCGAAGACACCACCACTCCTGCACCCGTCCCACAGCTCGAGACCGCACCCGAACGGCCGATGTCGGAACGCCGCCGTCGCCGCCTGCTGGAACAGCAGCGCAACGCCGCCGATCTCGAACTGCCCTCGCCCGCCGAGCTCGAACCCGCCGCATCCGTCGAGCCGCCGCCCCAGGCCCCAGAGGCTGCGCCCACGGTTGAGCCCCTCACCTTTTCGATCAGCGCCGACGCACCGCCCGCGACCTATACGTCGCCGCCAGTGCCCGCCACGGCAGCCACTCCCCTCACACCCGCGCCGGTGCAATCCGGCCCGTCCTACCTGATCGCCGGCGTCGCCGCGGCTTTGTGGATCGCCGGCGTAGCCTCGTGGGCGGCCTATGAGGTCGGCTCCGGCGCAGTGTCGTCCGACCCCCTGCGGCTCGCGATCTACGCCCTGATCGCCCTCGCGCCAGCCGGCCTGGCCATCATGCTGGCCCACGCCGTGCGTCAGGGCGCGGGTCTGGCTTCCGAAACCCGCCGCGCCCGTGAACTGGCCGAGGCTCTCGTCGCACCGACGGCCCTCGCCGCCCAGCAGACCGGTCACGTGCTCTCGGCTCTGCGCAACGACATCGACCAGGCGGCGCTGGCCGCCGAGCGCGCGCGCAACGACATGGCCCTGCTGCGGGAAGCCCTGTCGATGGAGACCAACCGCCTGAACGAGGCCGCCGAGGCGGCCGGTCGCACGGCGCGTCGCCTGACAGAGTCCCTCGGTCGCGAGCGGGAAGAGATGACCGCCCTCGGCGGCCGCCTTGATGGACAGGCCTCCGGCGTACTCGACGCCGTGGAGCGCCAGTCGCGGCTGATCGTCGACGCTTCGGACCTCGCCCAGACCCAGCTTCGCGAGGCCGAGGCCGCCCTCGCCGCCCGCGCCTCCGACCTGGCCGCCGCCGCCGGAGAGGCGCAGGACGCCGCCCGCATGGCCTCCGACGACCTGGCCCGCCAGACCCTGCGCCTGGAGAACGCAGGCACGGGCGTCGCCGAACAGATTCAGTCCGTTGAGGAGGGGCTGGGTCAGCAGCGTGCTGCCCTGGTCACCGCCGCCTATGCGCTGCGCACCGATCAGGAGGACTTCTCTGCCCAGGTGGAAAGCCAGCGCGCCCAGTTGACCGAACAACTGTCGGCGGCCCGCAGCGCGACAGGCGACCTCGGCGAAACGTCGGTCAAGGCAACTGAAGGCCTGCGCGATCTGGTCGAGGCCGCGACGGACCAGTTCCGCGCCCTCGTCGACCTGTCCCAGCGCGAGGCCGACAGCTTCGATGCGGCCACCAAACTGTCGCTCGACCGTTTCGAGGCTCTGGCGGCCGAGGCACGCGACACCTTGATCGATGAGACCCGCCGAACGCTGGCCGTGCTCAAGGCTACGGCCGAGGAGAGCCGGCTCGCCGCCGACGGGGCTGCGGGTCAGGCCCAGATCCGCGCCGATCGCCTCGGCGAGGCCCTGTTCGACGCCGCCCAGAAGGCGGACATGGCGGCCGACGCCCGTGTCGAAGGCGCCCGCAGGATCGTCGGCGAAACCGTCGAGCTGGTGGACCTGGCCGGCGAGCGGGCGATCGAGAAGCTGGAAACCACCCTGTCCCGCATGACCCAGGCGCTGGCCGAGGTCGACGCCGCCATCAGCGACCTGGACGACCGCGCCTCCCGCCTGCCGGAAGAAGCCCGCGCCCGCGCCGAGGCTGTCCGCGTTACGGTCGAGGAAGGCCTGGCCGCCCTCGGCGCAGCGTCGCGCAAGGCCGCCGAGGACACCGAAGCGCTGGACGCCGGCTTCCAGGAACGGGTCCGCCGCAACTACGACATGCTGACCGAGGCCGTTCGTTTGATGGGGGTCGTCTCCGGCGACGGCGGCGCGCCGATCCGGCGACGCGAGACCGTGGCCGAACCGTCGCCGGCGACCGAGCGGCGCGCGCCGCCGGCCGAGACCGAACGCGGCTTCGGCCTGCGCGGGCGTCTGAAGCTGGCGCCCACGACCGACGATCGAGGCTCTCGTCCCGCGCCGCCTGCCAAGGACCGGCTGGACTGGAGTGATCTGGTCGATGACGGCCCGGGCGAGCCGCCGCTCGATCTCGACACCCCGGTGATGCCCGCCGACGACGGTGCCCTGACCGACCGGATCACCGCCGCCATTCGCCGGATGGGCGTCGACCCGAACGCCCTTCTTCCCCGCTCCCGTGTCGAGGAGGCGGCGTCCGCCTTCGCCGGCCGTGATCCCGACCGGGCACGCCAGATCGTCCGACGTGTCGCCCCCGCCGCCGTCCGCAGCGTCTCGCGCCGGGTCATGAGCGACCCGGAGTTGCGCGGAGACGCGGAACGCTACGTTCGCGCTTTCGCCGGTCGCCTGAGCAACGAAGCCCGTGACGGCTCGGCGGCAGTCCTGGCGGTCCTTGCAACCGATGCGGGACGGGCCTTCATGTTGCTCGATGCAGCGGTGGGCGATCTCGCCTGAAACACGAATCAACCCGTCAATACCGTCCGGCGCTCGGTTTTGACTTGACGAGATCGTCCGCTTGCGGACACCGTCCGGCCGCTGTCACTTTGTTGTCACGCGCCTAGCAGGGTCCATGCTCGACACCATCGCCGAGAATCAACCGGACCGCAGGCCCGCGATCCTCGTCTGCGTCTATGAGACGGCCGATCCGCTCTGGAACGCTCTCGACGCCGATGCTGACTGGACACCGCCCGGCGCGCGTCTGCGCACCCTGGGCCTAGGGGAACCCGCCGACCTTGCCGACCGGATCACGGGCGAACTCCACGAGGCCGACTGCCGCGCAGTCCTCCTTGTCGGCCAGACCCGCAAAAGCGACGGCTTCCGCGTGCAGATGAGGGCCGAAAATCGCGCCCTGACCGGCGGGAAGAAACTGTCGCAGACCGGACCCAGCCTGGCTCGCGCCACCGCACCCGTGGCCGAGATGGTCCGCGCACTGACCGAAGCCGGCCTGAGCGCCGATGCGACCTCGGACAGCGAGGAGGATGTGGGCTCCTATCTGCTCTACCGTGTGCTGACGGCCCTGCAGGATGACGTCGATGCGCCGGCCGTGGGTCTGTTGCGGGCACCCTCGACGGTGAACGAGGCGCAGCTTCGGCTCGGCATCCAGACCGCCGCGACGGCCATAGCGCGCCACCTGTCGCCCCTGCCCCGCTCCCGCCTCAGCTAGACGTCGCCGATCCGGCGCAGGCGCCAGCCGAGGAGCAGGCCGATCACCGCCAGTCCGCTCATGGCGAGATAGCCCAACACACCCACCCGGTCGTACAGAGGCCCCGCCGCCAGCGTCGCCAGCCCGATCAGGATTCCGGCCGCCATCACGGAGTTCAGGGTCTGTGCTGCGGTATGTCCGCCGGGCGGTGCCAGCGTCTCGATGATCTGCAGACCCGCCAGATATGTGGCTGCAAAGGTCAGGGCGTGCAGGGCCTGCAGCGGCCAGAGCATCCAGAGCGGCGGGGCGAAGGCGAGCGCAGTCCAGCGCACCACGGCGGCAACACCCCCGATCGCCAGGATCGTCCCCGGCCCGATTCCGCGCCGCTTCCGCCAGGGCTCGACCCACCACATGAAGGCGATCTCGACCACCACAGAGACGGCCCACAGCAGGCCGGTCATCGTCTCACTGATGCCTTGCGCCTTCCAGGCAATTGCGGAAAAGCCGTAGTAGAAGCCGTGCGTCGCCTGAACTGCGCCGATGGCCAGGACGGCGGTCATGAAGACCGGATCGACTGCCAGCCGCGTCAGTCCGGCGAACCGCTCGCGTCCCGCGACCTTCGGCCCCTCGGTGACCGGATCGCCGGGCAGAAGCGTGGCGGCGGTCAGGGCGACCAGGGCCCCGGCGACGGCGATCCAGACGATGACCCAGTCCGCCGATCCGCGCGTCAGGATCGCGCCCATGATCACATTGGCGGCGACGAAGGCGGCGGAACCGCAACCCCGTGGCCAGGCGAAGTCGAACCCGTGCCGCCGCGCGACCTGGAGCGAAAGAACGTCACTGAGCGGGATCAGTCCGGCCATCGCCGTCGCCGCGACGAACCAAAGAAATCCCTGCAGCCAGACGCCCTCGGTCAGGCCGGCACCTGCATAGGCCAGACCGAGGACCAGTCCCAGGATGGCGATGGGCGAGCGCCGCCGCCGGAAGCCGTCCGCCCACACCGCGATGGCCGGTCCGGTGATCAGGCGGGCCAGCATCGGAGCCGCCAGCAGGACGCCGATCTCGGCTCCCGAGAATCCCTGCGCGCGAAACCACAATCCCGCGAACGGCAGGCTCACGCCGTTGGCGCCAAAGAGCAACACATACTGGAGCGCCATGCGGCGTGACGGATTCATGCCCATCCGATAGCAGACGGCGCCGGACGCGTGGGTTACGATCGGTGAATGACCGGGAATCGCTACCTTGCCGTCTTCGCGGCCTTTAACGGCGCGATGGCGGTGGCTGTGGGGGCCTTCGCCGCCCACGGAGCGGGACCTCAGATCAAGTCGCTATTGACCACCGGTGCCTCCTACCAGTTGGCTCACGCCCTGCTGGCCCTGATCTGCGCCGTTGCGCCGATCGGTCGGCCGGCTTCATTGGCTGGATGGCTGGCCTCGGTCGGCGGTCTGATCTTCTGCCTGGCCCTGGCCTTCCTCGGCCTGCTCAGCCTGCCCGCCCTCGGCGCCGTCGCTCCGATCGGCGGGGTGCTGATGATCACGGGCTGGTTGGTGCTTGCCTTCGCCGCGTTTCGGTCACAATCCGTAAATGCCTGATCCCCTACCTGAAAGCTCCGACCACCGAATGGCCTTCCCTGTGACCGAGACGCCCCGCCGCGAGTTGTATCCCGAGCTCGAGCCCTTCGCGTCCGGCTGGATGCAGACCGACAGCGCGCACGAGATCTACTACGAGGAATGCGGCAATCCGCAGGGCAAGCCTGCGCTCGTTCTTCACGGCGGCCCCGGTGGGGCGGTGAACCCCGGCATGCGGCGCTATTTCGATCCGGCCATCTACCGCATCGTCCTGTTCGACCAGCGCGGCTGTGGCCAGTCGCGGCCGAATGCCTCGCTCGACGAAAACACCACCTGGACCCTGATCGACGACATCGAGCGGCTGCGCGAGCGTTGCGGCATCGACAAGTGGACGGTCTTCGGCGGCTCCTGGGGTTCGACCCTGGCGATGGCCTACGCCATCACCCATCCGGAGCGGGTCGACGCCCTGATCCTGCGCGGGATCTTCCTGCTGACGAAGAAAGAACTGCACTGGTTCTACCAGGACGGCGCCTCGATGATCTTCCCTGATGCCTGGGAGCGGTTCGTCGCCCCGATCCCCGAGGATGAGCGCCACGACCTGATGGGCGCCTACTACAAGCGTCTGACCGGTCAAGACCGGGCCGAGCGCGAGCGCTGCGCCATCGCCTGGTCCAGTTGGGAGGGCGAGACGGTCAGCGTCGAAGGCCCCGCCGCCCGCCCCGACAAGTTCGCCGAGCCCGACTTCGCCGTCGCCTTCGCCCGTATCGAATGCTGGTATTTCGTCAATGGCGGCTTCTTCCCTGAAGAAGGCTGGCTGTTGAAGAATATCGGCCGGATCCGCCACATCCCGACCTGGATCGCCCAGGGACGGTTCGACGTGGTCACCCCGATCGCCAGCGCCTGGGCCCTGCACCGCGCCTTCCCGGAAGCGAGGCTGGATGTCGTCCCCGACGCCGGTCACGCCTCGACAGAGCCCGGCATCGTCGACAGCCTGGTCCGCGCGACCGACTGGGCGGCCACGGTTTAGGCGGACCCCGCCTGGCCTCCTGCCCGCAAGCGCGGGATGGCGGCAAGGCTGAGAAGCGGAAGGCCAGGCCCGCGAACGCCAAAGCCAAGGCGAAGCTCAAGGCGCTGGAAGCCGAACTGGAAACGCTGACGCCGAACAGGCCGAAGCAGGTCAGGTGCTGCATGACCGGCAGGCGGCATTAGACGCGGAGCGCCGGCGGCTTGAAGCGGACCATGACAAGGCGCGCACGATCCTGTTGGCGAAGGCGAATGCCGCCCGCGCCGCGGTCTGGGTCCGCTTCGTCCGGACGAAAAATACCCTGACGAAACGGACGAAATGGACGAACTCGTCGAGAGCGATTGCGAACGCTTCAAAGACACGCAACCCATGTCGGCGTCAGCACCATCCCACGCAAGGGCCTTGGGAGAATAAATTCTCCTCCCGTATCGGTCAGAACAGGCCGCTGCCCTTGGGCAATTCGGCGTAGCGGTTGACCCGCACGGCCATGACCAGGGCGAAGCCGATCATCACCGTCAGCATGGACGAGCCGCCGTAGGACAGCAGCGGCATCGGCACACCCACGACCGGCGCCAGGCCCATGACCATGGCCCCGTTGATCAGGACGAACAGGGCAAAGAAGGCGACCATGCCGGCCGAGGCGATCCGCCCGAAATGGCTGTGAGAGAGCGAGGAGATGCGAAGGGCGATCAGGATGATACTGACGTAACACATCAGCACAGTGAAGGAGCCGACGAAGCCGAACTCCTCCGACAGGGTCGAAAAGATGAAGTCGGTCTGGCGCTCTGGCAAGAATTCCAGCTGGCTCTGGCTGCCGAGACCATAGCCACGTCCCAGAAGACCACCGGAGCCCAGGGCGATCTTGGACTGGATGATGTTGTAGCCGGTGCCGGACGGGTCGGATTCCGGGCTGAGGAAGGTCAGAACCCGGTTCCGCTGATAGTCGTGCATCACGAACATCACGAAGGGCGGGATCACCGCCACGGCCGCCGCGATCGCCGCCGCGATGATCCGCCAGCTTAGCCCGGCCAGGAACATGACGACCGCCCCGGTCAGGCCGATGATCATGGCCGAGCCCAGGTCCGGCTGTTTGGCCACGAGCAGGAAGGGCACCCCGATCATCCCGATCGGAAAGATCAGCTTCCAGTGCCAACGCGCCTCCTTGGCGCTATGGTCGTGGTACCAGCGGGCCAGGGCCAGGACGAGGCCGACCTTCATGAACTCCGCCGGCTGGATGCGGGTAAAGCCAAGGTTCAGCCAGTTCTTCGCCCCTGCTCCTGCCGGTTCGTAGCCCAAGGGCGTGAACTCGATCATCAGAACCATGATCAGCAGCAGGCCGTACATCGGATAGGCCGCCTGGAACCACCACTTCAGATCGACCATCGACAGGACCAGCATGACCACCAGCAGGGCGCAGAAGCGCACCAGGTGATCCAGGGCCCAGGGCTGCCAGCTGCTGCCGGCGATAGAATACTGCATCGCACAGCCGACGCCGGCGATGACGCACATGAGGCTTACCAGCCGCCAGTCGATCTGGGACAGCTTGACCGAAAGGCGATCGCGTTCACCGGGGCGGGTCAGGGCTGAGGCGGTCATTGGGGGCCAGGTCGATAGGGCCGCGGACCCGCGTCGGCGGCGGGAGCCGTCGGAGCGGTCGCGGGTGCCGGCGGTCCATCCTCCGCCAGAGGCACCGGATCCAGCGCCGCAGCCTCGAAGCCGGATTGTTCAATACGAGCCCGGATCTCGGGATCCTTTAGCAGGGCCACCCGCATGATCTCACGGGCGCGCGGCGCGCCGGCGGTGCCGCCGCCCATACCGCCGTGCTGGACGATGACGGACACGGCGTAGCGGGGGTTGTCGGTCGGGGCGTAGGCGATGAAGAGGTTGTGATCCTTCTCCCCCCAAGGCCGGCCTGCGCCCCTGCGCGAGCCCGAACCATAGTTCCGGGCCTGGGCCGTACCGGTCTTGCCCGCCATCCGCACCGCGCCGAGGCCCAGCTGGCTGTTGCGGAAGCCGGTTCCGCCGACGTCGGTCACGGCCTCCATGCCGTCGCGCATGACCTTGACCAGATCGGCGTCGAACGGCAGGTCCGTGAACGCGGCGCTATGGGGCTGCTCCACACCGCCGATCGACTTGATCAGGCGCGGCATGACCGCTTTCTGCCCGTTGGCGATGCGGGAGGTATAGACCGCCAACTGCAGGGCGTTGACGTTCAGCGCCCCCTGCCCGATCGAATAGCTGGGCGTCTCGCCCGGATACCATTTGCCGTCCCCGCGCACCGGGTTCTCGCGACGCCACTGGGTGTCCGGCACCAGACCCCGCTTCTGGCCGTCGATGCCGATGTCGAAAATCTGTCCGAGGCCCAGGTCGCGCGCCGATTCTGCGATCGCGTCCGGCCCCATCTCGACGCCGAGGGTCATGAAATAGACGTTGCACGACGCTTTGAGAGCATTGCGCATATCCAGCGAACCGTGACGGCCCAGACAGGCGAACCGACGCCCGAGATAGTAGCCGCCGGTGCAGGTGATCCGCCGATCCGGGCTGACCCCGCGCCGCAGGGCCGCCAGGCCGATCACGGGTTTGAAGGTCGATCCGGGCGCGAAGGTGCCGTCGATGACCTTGTCTGTGAGCGGCCGCCGCTCATAGTCCGCCAGGGCGCGATAGGTGCGCGTCGGCACCCCGCTGACGAACAGGTTGGGATCGAAGGACGGGGCCGAGACCATGGCCAGTATGTCGCCGTTGCGGACGTCCATGACCACGCAGCCGCCGGACTCCTCGCCGAACACTTCGAGCGCCCGGTTCTGTATGTCGGCATCCAGTGTCAGGACCACGTCCTGGCCGGGCACTGCCGGACGCGAACCGCCGACGTCCTCGGCCACGACCCGCCCGCGAGCGTCGACCTCGACCCGGTTGCCGCCGGCCTCGCCGCGCAGCTGGGCGTCCAGCGCCTTCTCCACCCCGGTGCGGCCGATGCGGAAGCCCGGGTTGAACATGACCGGCGGCGGCTCTTCGCCCTTGTCGCGGATGGCCTTGATGTCGCGGTCCGAGACCCTGGCGACATAACCGATCACATGGGCGAAGGCGCCGGTGTAGGGATAGAAGCGCGCCTCGTTCATGTCGGCCATGACGCCCGGAAGTTCGGGAGCGTACAGATTGACCTTGGCGAATTCCTCCCAGGTCAGGTCGCTCTTGACCGGGACCGGGCTAAACCGCGGGGCGGCGTTGACGTCGCGGATGATGGCCCGGCGACGGTCGAGCGTGTCCGGCAGCAGACGGCCCAGCAGATCCAGTGTCTGGTCCAGATCCTTGGTTTCGTCGCGCACGACGAGGACGCGGAAACTCGGCCGGTTGCCGGCGATGGTGATGCCGTTGCGGTCCAGGATGCGGCCGCGCGGCGGCGGGACCAGGCGGAAGTTGAACTGGTTCTGGCTGGCGAGGGTCGAATACTCCTGCGCCTGGACGACCTGCAGCTGGGCCAGGCGGACGGTCAGGGCCGTCACGCCCAGCACCGTCAGCCCGCCAACCACGAAGGTCCGGCGCAGGAACGAGCCCTGTCGCTCGTTCACGTCGGAGAAGAAGATCGAAGGTTCGCCGCTCATCCTGCTTCGCTCCTTGAAGGAGCTTCGCAGGATTGAATCAGTCCTTCGCAGCCTTGGCGGAGTAGGATCATCGGAACCGCACATCGCCATCGTCGAACCGCTGGATCATCCAGTCAGCCGCAGGGAAAAGAAGCAGGGTCGGAACGACCTGCCCCACAAGGGACAGCAGGCTGGGCGCCCGGCCCGCATCCAGTGTGACCACCAGATACGCCACGATGAAGGCGGCCAGGATGCAGAGGGCATACCAGACAAACAGGATCTGGGTTTCCTGACCGGCCAGGAGGTTCCGCGAGGCGAGGACGACGCCGTAGACGCTCAGCAGGCACAGAGGCCACAGGCCCAGGGTTCCTCCCCAGAACATGTCGAGAAACAGGCCCAGGCCGAACAGCACGGCGGGCGCGACCATCGACGGACGGATCAGGGGCCAGGCGAAGGCGAGGATCAGCGGCAGGACCGGCTCGGGCAGCTTCAGACCGAACAGTTCGACCGGTGTCGCCAGCAAGATGGTCAGCGCAATAGCGACGAGCGCAGGGTAGAGGACCCACCGGGTCGGCCCGACCACCCGCATGGCGACGGCTCGTCTCACTCGGCTGGCCCTGGCTGGGCGGGGGGTGTGGTGGCGGGAGTTGCTGCGACCGCGGCGCGATCCCGACGGGCGGCGGCGTCGCCGATGGCGGCCGCGGCCTCGGCGGTCGGTGCAGGCGCCGCGCCCAGACCGGCCAGCGGCGGGGCATTCAGGGCGTCGGGCGACACCAGCTGGCCGAAGTCCTGGAACAGCATGACGCGGACGTAGTCGATCGCGCCCCGGTCACTGAAGAGCTTGACCCGCCAGGACCCGTCGATGCCGCGCGCGGCGACCCCGATGGGAAGACCGCGCGGGAAACCGCCGCCGTCGCCGGAGCTCAGGATACGGTCGCCGGCCTGGACCGAGTCCTGGCCGCGCACGAACTCCAGACGCGGATTGCCGGACCCGTCGCCGGTCAGCATGGCACGGGCGTCGGTGCGGTCGATCAGGACCGGCGTGCGCGAGGCTACGTCGGTCAGCAGCAGCATCCGGCTGACGCCGCCGGTCGCGCCGACGATACGGCCGACCAGACCGTCCTCGTTGATCACCGGATTGCCGATGCGCACGCCCTTCGACGTACCGGCGTCCAACAGGCGGGCGTTTATGAAAGGACCTCGTGATTCCGAGATCGAACGCGCCGTGGCCATCGCCACGGGCGGCTCGGTCCGCAGGCCCAGCATGGCTTCATAGCGGGCGTTGACGTTCTTCAGCGCGATGGCCTGGTCCCGCCAGGGCCGCAGGTCTTCCAGTTCGGCGCGCAGCCGACGGTTGTCCGATACGGCGAAGAAATAGCCCTTCACATAGTCGGTGGCGTTGCCGGCCCAGCGCACCGGCCATGCCAGCAGGCCATTCACGGGTCCGGCGCCGGCGTCGAAGCCCGCGCGCACCGGGCCATAGGCCTCATCCGTCGCGTCATGGCGACGGTCCGCAAGGATCATCAGGATCGATGCGATGATGGCGACCGCAGTCACGACCGCGGCGGTCCACGCCAGCGGCACTTTCAGCGACTCGAACGGTCCGTCGCGAAACGCCACGGCCTAGCCTTCCAATAGAGGTCAGAATCGGCGGGACGCCACCCGCCGCTGTAAGCAGCCTATCGCAAAAACCGGGCCAGTTTGAAACCGGCGAATACGCCGGAATCACAGGGATTTGCTGAATCCTCCCCCGTCGGGGGAGGTGGCTCGAAGCGAAGCGTAGAGACGGAGGGGGCCCACCGCAAATTCGGTGTCCGGGGCTGGCCCCTCCACCACTTCGCGGTCCCCCTCCCCCGATGGGGGAGGATTAAAGGGCCGAGTCGAGCACGCCCTTCATCCACCGGGGATGCTCCAGAACGCGGCCACAGCCGATGGCCACGCAGGACAGCGGATCGTCGGCGACCGAGACCGGCAGGCCGGTGTGATCGCGGATCTCGGCGTCCAGACCGCGCAACAGCGCGCCGCCGCCCGTCAGCATGATGCCCTTGTCGGCGATATCGGCGGCCAGTTCCGGAGGCGTGGCTTCCAGGGCGACCTTCACGGCATCGATGATCTGCGACACCGGCTCGGCCAGAGCCTCGGCGGCCTGACGTTCCGAGATGCGGACCTCACGGGGCACCCCCTGCATCAGGTCGCGGCCCTTGACCTCGATCGACAGGCCCTCGCCGTCGGCCGGGATGCGGGCCGTGCCGATGTCCTTCTTGATGCGCTCGGCGGTCGTCTCGCCGATCAGCAGGTTATGGTTGCGGCGCATATAGCTTATGATGGAGTCGTCCATCTTGTCGCCGCCGACGCGGACCGAACGCGAATAGACGATACCCGACAGCGACAGCACGGCCACCTCGGTGGTGCCGCCGCCGATGTCGACAACCATGGAGCCGGTCGGCTCGTGGATCGGCAGGCCGGCACCGATCGCGGCGGCCATCGGCTCGTCGATCAGGCCCACGCGGCGGGCCGAGGCGTTCAGGCAGGAATCGTTGATCGCGCGACGCTCGACCGCCGTGGCGCCCGACGGGACGCAGACGATGATCTTGGGGTTCACGAAGCCCTTGCGGTTATGAACCTTGCGGATGAAGTGCTTGATCATCTCCTCAGCGACTTCGAAGTCGGCGATGACCCCGTCTCGCATCGGACGAATGGCTTCCATGTGACCGGGCGTGCGGCCCAGCATCTGCTTCGCTTCGATGCCAACGGCGTGCACGATCTTCCGTCCACCGACGTTGCGCAGCGCGACAACGGACGGCTCGTTCAGAACAATTCCCTTGCCCTTCATGTAAATCAGGGTGTTAGCGGTCCCCAGGTCCATCGCGATGTCGTTGGAGAAGGCGCCGAAGAGGGAGAAGCTCATGGGGGTCGAATACCGTTCGGTTGGGGCCTTCAAGGCGCTTCAGTTCGACCGGTTCCGGCGATGCCCCATCCGGCGCGTATCCCCATACGCCACGGATTTCCTGATCGTCCTCGCCTGACCGGCCGTGGCTCGTTTGCCCGCATGGACAGGCGAATACAAGCCCCGATGCGGCTCGAACGCCTGCTTCCGATCACGACCAGGTGACGGCCCCGCCTGGGTTTCCGCGATGTCCGAACTCTGAGGATCAGTCCGACGCGCCGCCCGCTCGTTCGCGACGCTTCACGAGCTCGCGCACACCCAGCATCAGACCCATCCAGACCACCGCCACGCCCGCCAGGATCAGCGAGGTCCAGACGCCGTCGCCGCTCACCGCCGCAACCACCGCCCCGCCGAAGAAGGCGACGAGCGCCGTCTTGGGCAGGACACCGAGCGCGCAACCCGCCAGAAACGCGGGAAAGGAGGCCCGGGTCGCGCCAAAGGCCATGTTGACGACGATGAAGGGCGCCGAGGGGACGTTGCGGATCATGAAGCTGGCATAGAAGGCGTTCTTGCCGACAAACCTTTTCAGTCGGTCCATCGTGGCTCCGCCGAACCGGTCCAGCATCCGCGCCGTCGGTCCCCGGCCCAGCCAGTAGGTCACGCCCGCCGAGGCCACCGTCGCCGCCCAGCTGTAGAAGAAGCCCAGCGAAGGCCCGAAGGCGACGACGCAGGCGGCGATCAGGATGAACTGCGGCGCGCCGATGAAGGCCGCGATCACGAACAGGGCTACGGTCGCGGCGAAGGCCCAGGGACTGCCGCGATAGCCCTGAAGCCAGCCTTCAAGGTTCTCTTCGGCCGCCAGCCCGAACTGGCTCTTGCCGAGCGCCAGCAGGCCCACGGTCGCGCCGAGCAACAGGGCGGCCGCCAGCGCCGTGCGCCAGCGCCGGCCCTCCATGTTGAGGATGAAGTCGAGGATGCCCTTCATGGGAGGGCCGCTTAGCATCCTGTGAGGCGCACGCGCGAGCCTCACGGTTTGATCCGCCTTTCGCATCTGCGTAAGAGACAACGCCGCTCTCCTCGGGAATCGCCATGTCCAGCCTGCAATCCACCGCCCTCGCCCGCGTCAAGCCGTCCGCCACCCTCGCGGTCACCGCCAAGGCGCGCGAGCTCAAGCGCGCCGGCCGCGACATTATCGGCCTGGGCGCCGGGGAACCCGACTTCGACACCCCGGACAACATCAAAGCCGCCGCCATCGCCGCCATCCAGCGCGGCGAGACCAAATACACGGATGTCGACGGCACACCCGAGCTGAAGGCGGCCGTCGTGGCCAAGTTCGCCCGCGAGAACGGCCTGACCTATACGGCGGCGCAGGTTCACGTCGCGTCAGGCGGCAAGCCGGTGATCTACAACGCTTTTGTCGCCACCCTGAACCCGGGCGACGAGGTCATCGTGCCAGCCCCCTACTGGGTGTCCTACCCGGACATGGTGCTGCTGGCCGGCGGCGAGCCCGTGTTCGTCACGGGCGAGGAGTCGGATGGCTTCAAGCTTCGCCCCGAGGTGCTGGAGGCCGCGATCACGCCCCGGACCAAATGGCTGATCCTCAACTCGCCGTCCAACCCGACCGGCGCCGCCTACACCCGGTCCGAGCTGGAAGCCCTGGCCGACGTCGTGCGTCGTCATCCCCACGTCTGGGTCCTGACCGATGACATGTACGAGCATCTGACCTACGGCGACTTCGAGTATACGACGATCGCCCAGGTCGCACCGGACCTCTACGACCGCACCCTGACGGTCAACGGCGTGTCCAAGGCCTATGCCATGACCGGCTGGCGGATCGGCTATGCGGGCGGGCCCAAGGCCCTGATCGACCTGATGCGCAAGGTGGCGAGCCAGACCACGTCGAACCCGTCCTCCATCAGCCAGGCGGCGGCCGTGGAGGCCCTGAACGGACCCCAGGACTTTATCGCCGAGCGCGGCAAGGCGTTCGAACGCCGCCGGGACCTGGTCGTGTCGATGCTCAACCAGGCGACCGGCATCCGCTGCCCCAACCCCGAAGGCGCCTTCTATGTCTATCCGTCGATCGAGGGCCTGATCGGCAAGACAACCGAGGGCGGCGTGATCATCGACACCGACGAGACCTTCGCCTCGGCCCTGCTGGAAGCCGAGGGCGTGGCCGTGGTGCATGGCGAGGCCTTCGGCCTGAGCCCCTATTTCCGCATCAGCTACGCCACGTCCGAAAGCGTGCTGGAAGAGGCCTGCAGCCGCATCCAGAGGTTCGCCGCCTCGCTGCGCTGAGGCCTTCAACGTCGTTCCGCCGGGGACGCACGCTGTGCAGCGTCAACTCCCCATCTTGAAAACAGGCGGCCGCGCCCGCATTATCAACATGCAAGTGAAAATAGGGGCTCGTGATCGTGGACGCGTCAACCAACACAGCAGCAAGCCCGGTTCGGTCTTTTCGGTCGAAGCCGTTCGCTCAAAGGCTTGAACGTGCCTGTGATGGCGGCAACGTCCCACCTCTGCATCATGGGCGCCAAAGCTGGCTTCGGCGCGAACTCGAAAGCAAGAAGGGCGATGTGGTCAGCGCCGAAACCGTTCGGAAATGGTTCGCCGGCGAGGCCAAGCCCAGGAGTGATCGTGTTCGCCATCTCGCCTCGATCCTGAATGTGGATTGGGTCTGGTTGGAAATGGGCGAGGGGTCGATGGAAAAACACAGCTCAGCGCAAGACAACGGCTCGACGGATGGCGCTCCGTCCCGTGGCCGCTTGATGCTCGACCGGTTGCGCCGCGAACTTGGCGGCACCGTCACGATCTCGCCTGGTGTGGATTTGACTGCGCCGATGGATGAAGTCTGGGATGCCGATCGGTGAGCGGCAGACCGATCCTGCTCGATACCTGCGCCGCGCTTTGGCTCGCATGCGGTCAGCTGGCGGATGAGGCGGAAGCCTTGGTCGTCGACGCCTGGTCGGACGACATCAAAGTTCTGGTTTCGCCGATCACTGCCTGGGAAGTCGGGATTCTCGTCGCCAAAGACCGCCTGACCCTGACGGTGCCCGTATCGGCATGGTTCGACAAACTTCTGGAACTCGGCGTCGCCTTGGCGGAGTTGTCGCCTGCCGTTCTGATAGCCTCCACCGAGCTCCGGGCGTCCGAACTTACAGACCCTTCCGACCGGATCATCGCGGCCACAGCGCGGGCCTTCAACTACCGACTCATGACCCGCGATCGCCCCTTGCTGGCCTACGCATCGCGAGGCCAGGTCACCGCCATCCCCTGCTGATCAAGCGGCGCGGCTGACCGCGAAGTCCGCCAGGCCTGTCAGCGCATCGCGCCAAGGGCCGGCGGGCAGGACGGCCAGTGCCGCCTTGGCCGCGTCGGCATATTCGTCGGCGGCGTCCAGCGTCGAGGCCAGGGCCCCCGTGCCGATGATCAGTTCGCGCGCCCGGCGGAAGTCGTCTTCCGTCCGCTCGCCCTTGTTGATGGTGCGTTCCCAGAAGGCATCCTCGCGGCCGCGCGTGCGTGCCACGGCGAGCAGCAACGGCAGGGTCGCCTTGCCCTCACGGAAGTCGTCGCCGGCGTTCTTGCCCAGGGCCTCGGACGAGCCGCCGTAGTCGAGGGCGTCGTCGGCCAGCTGGAAGGCCAGGCCCAGATTGAGGCCGAAGGCCCGCACGGCGGATGTGGTCTTCTCATCCGCGCCGATGCCGACCGCGCCGGCCTCGGCGGCGGCGGCGAACAGTTCGGCGGTCTTGGCCGAGATGATCCGCAGATAGGTTTCCTGATCCAGGTTCAGGTCGTGGGCGCGAGTGAGTTGCAGCACCTCGCCCTGGGCGATCACGCTGGAGGCCTGGGCGAGGATGCCCAGCGCGCGGAGCTGGCCGGTCTCGACCATCAGTTCGAAGGCGCGGGCGAACAGGAAGTCGCCGACCAGGACGCTGGTGGCGGATCCCCAGATCAGATGGGCCGCGACCTTGCCGCGGCGACGCTCCGACCCGTCCACGACATCGTCGTGCAAGAGGGTGGCGGTGTGGATGAACTCGACCGAAGCGGCCAGCTTCACCGGGTTGGCCAGATCGAGGTCCGGCAAGGCGGACGTGGCGGCGCGCGCGGCGGCGATGGTCAGCAACGGACGCAGCCGCTTTCCACCCGCCGCGATGATGTGTTCGGCCAGCAGTGGAATGACCGGCACGGGGGACTGCATGCGGTTGATAATCAGCGCATCGACCGCAGCCATATCGACCCGGGCCAGTGCGGCCAGGGCCTCCACGTCGCCCTGGGCCCGGGGGGGCTTGGCGCGGGGAGCGGTCAGAGTGACGGCATCCAACGGAAAACTCTCTCAAAAACCACGATGCGCGGGGAGATCGCATCGCACGGGCGTCGCGGCGGCTTGCGGCGTCGCGCTCCGGCGGACAATGGTGACCGCGCCATGAAGGGTCAAGCCGTGTGACCGTCGCAACCTCGCCACCGCCCGAAGCCAACGCCCTGTTAGGTGGAAGGGTCAGTCTCATTCAGCCTGCGGAGGGCTATCGCGCAGGCATGGATGCCGCCGTGCTGGCCGCGTCCGTGCCGGCCAAACCGGGCGAACGAGTGCTCGAGGCGGGGTGCGGCGTCGGAGGCGTCCTGACCCAGATCGCGGCACGCCGGTCCGGCGTTTCCCTGACGGGCGTGGAGCGCGATGCGACCGCCGCCGGACTTGCCGTCGAGAACGCCGCCCTGAACGGTCTGACAGACCGAATAGAGGTGATCCACGGAGACATCGCGGGCGGATTCGCCGCCCTGGATCGGCCCCGCTTTGACTGGGCCATCTCCAATCCCCCCTTCTTCGACGATGAGGCCGCGTTGCGGGTGCCGGCCCCGGCCAAGCGCGGTGCCTGGATCGCCGAAGACGGACTCGCCGCCTGGGTGAAGTTCCTGAGTGACGGGGTTCGCGACGGCGGGCGGATCGTCGTCATCCATCGCGCCGACCGACTGGCGGACCTGCTCCTGCTGCTGGGCGAGCGGTGCGGATCGTTCGCCATCCGGCCGGTTCAGCCCTATGCCGATCAGGCGGCCAAACGGGTTCTGGTTCATGCGATCCGGTCCGGGAAGGCTCCGCTGCGGTTGTTGCCGGCGCTGGTGCTGCACGACCGGTCGGGGGCCAAGCATGCACCCGAAGCCGAGGCGATCTTCCACGGCGAGGCGGCGCTGGAGTGGTGACGCATCGAAAGCCGGGCTAAGTGGCCCCATGTCCCTGCGCCCTCTCTTCGTCACCCAGGTCTATGAGGCCTCGCTCGCCGCCGTGCCCGGCTTCGACGGGTTCAACGCCGAACTCGCCGACGCCTGCCGCATGCTGGCGGTGGAGGACGGCGCCGGTCGCGCCTGGTGCAAGTCACACGGCTATCGCGGCTACACCTCCTACGGCTCGCTGAACGACCTGCCCCACCGCCTCCCGGAGTTCGCTGAACTCAAGAAGCATCTGGACCGCCACGCCCTGGCCTATGCCCGCGCCCTGAACTTCGACCTGGCGAAGAAGCCCCGCCTCGACACGATGTGGGTCAATATCCTCAAGCCCGGCGGGGCCCACTCCGGCCATATCCACCCGCACGCCTTCCTGTCGGGCACCGTCTATGTCGACGTTCCCGACGGGGCCTCCGCGCTGAAGCTGGAGGACCCCCGCCTGCCCATGATGATGGCCCGGCCCTCGGTCGATCCGGAAGCGCCGGAGGCCGAACAGCCGTTCGTCTACCTCGCGCCAGGAGCCGGCACGGTGCTGATGTGGGAAAGCTGGTTGCGCCACGAGGTGCCGATGAACGCCGCCAAAGCCGACCGTATCTCGATCAGCTTCAACTACGCCTGAGGTCGATCAGGGCCGTTTCCGCAGCGCGTCCAGACTGAACCGGCAGGCCCCGACCGGCGGTCGGTCTGTCGTTCATCGGCGCTGGATCAGCGGTCGGCGATGGCGGTGAGGGCGGCGTTCCACAAAGCCGGGGTGAGTATTTTCACCATGGCCGGTCGAGGATGTGTAACCGTCCCGCCCGGGTCGACGTAACACGGGCAGACGCGTGACAGATCGTGAAGCCCATTTCCGAGCCTTGATGCTCCGTGGCCTGGAGGGCGACGTGCCGGCCTGGCGCGTGCTGCTGTCCGAACTGGGCGCGCATCTCCGTCCCTTTTTCACCCGGCGCCTGTTCGACGGCGGCGCCGACGCCGAGGATCTCGTGCAGGAAACCCTGATCGCCATTCACGCCAAACGCGCCACCTGGGACCCGAGCCAGGCGTTCACCGGCTGGGCCTATGCGATCGCGCGGCACAAGCTCATCGATCATCTGCGTCGTCAGGGCCGCCGCCCGACCCACCCCATTGAGGAGGCCTCCGACCTGTTCGCCGAACACACGGTCGAGGACGGTGCGACACGGGCGGACCTTAGCCGTTGCCTGTCACTGCTGCCCTTGCGCCAACGGAGGTTGATCGAGGACGTGCGGCTGCGGGGCCTGTCCGTCGCGGAGGCGGGGCAGCGTCACGGCTATACCGAGACCGCCGCCAAGGTCAGTATTCATCGCAGCCTCAAGGCGCTGTCGGCGAAATTCAGTCCCAACGTCGATCGGGAGGGCGTGCGCGATGAAGACTGACGACCTGATCGACGCCCTGTCCGCTGATCTGGCCCCCGCAGGTCACCTTGATCGGCGCCTGATGCTGTGGATGATCCCGGCCGCCCTCGTCGTCCTGATCACCGTCGGCCTGTGGCTGGGCTATCGCGAGGACCTCATGGCGGCGATGCGGGGTCCGGTCTTCTGGGCCAAGGCCGCCTATACGATCGCCCTGTCGATCGCCGGCTTCTGGCTGCTGGACCGGCTGGGACGCCCCGGAGCCAGTCCGCGCGCACCTCTGATCCTGCTGGCGACGATACTGGTCCTGGTCATCGGCCTGGCCCTCTACGAACTCGCCGTCATGCCCATGCCCGAACGGATGCCGGCGGTCATGGGCGACAGCGCCAAGGTCTGTGCGCCCAATATCGCCCTGCTCAGCCTTCTGGCGGCGCCCTTCGTCTTCGGAGCCGCCCGGGCGTTCGCCCCGACCCGGCCGATGCTGGCCGGCGCCGCCGCGGGCCTGATGACCGGAGGCCTTGCAACGACCCTGTACGGCCTTCACTGTCCCGAACACGCAGCAGCATTCGTGGCGGTCTGGTACACCATCGGAATGGCCGTCGCCGTGGCCGGAGGCGCACTGATCGGAAGACTCGCCTTCCGTTGGTAGCGCAGACGGGCCACTACCTCTGCTGGTCTGGCACGGGACGCTGAAACACTTCGCCGGAATAGGTCAGGGAAGCGGGCTTGCCCGTGGCATCCAGCGTGAAGACCACGGCCTCGCCGGTGAACGGCACCAACTCGACCCGAACGCTCTCCGGCTGCGTGAAGTTTTCTGCCACCGCGCGCAGTGCGCCGATCGAGATCTCAAGCCCGGCTGCCGATGTCCTGACGTGCAACTCACCGAGCGCAGGGCTGACATAGTCACCGACATAGGCTTCGTCGGCGAGAGTCAGCATCCTCGGGCGTTGCGCCCGGGCCTCTCTGGCTGCGGCCAGACCCTGGCGCCGCGAATCCCGTGCCGAGACAAGCTCGGCCACCCTGGCATCATAGGCCCCTTCCAGATCCGGCACGCCCGCGAACCAGTCATAGACATAGTCGGCGACGACGTCGGCGAGTTCGCCGCCGAAGACGTCCTCGTTGATCATCACGGCCACCCCGATCCGTCGCTCCGGCATGACGGACACGTGCGCGCGATTGCCTGAGAAATTGCCGAAATGGTGCAGCAGAAGATCGTCGCCATATCGCCCCACCTGCCAGCCCAGCCCGTAACCGTTCCGGACATAGGGGCCGAAGGTGCTGTCCTGGGCCACCCGGGACGTATGGGTTGAGGCGACCAGTCCCGCAGGCAGAACCCTGCGCCCCTCGACCACGCCGTCTTCGATCTGCACCTCGAGCCAGCGCGCCATGTCATTGGCGGTCGAGACCAGCCCGCCCGCCGAATGCATTGTGGAATTTCTCTTTTGCAGAGAGGCGCGTTGGGGATGTCCGGGTGTCAGTCCCAGATAGCCGACGGCAACGACCTGACCCGAGGCGCGCACCTGATCGATGTCGGCTGTTGTGCTTGTCATCCCCAGGGGGGCCAGCACCTCGTCTCGCACCATGCTGTGCCAATCCCGCTGGAATCGATGCTCGATAAGAACCGTCGCCAGGTTGTACCCCGCATTGCCGTACCGGAACGTGCCATAGGGAACGTCACCTTCTCTGGTCTCACGGGTCAGACCCCGCAGCAGCGCTGGTGACCAGTCGCCGGTGAAGGCGAGCCGGTAGGCAATGGGGCCATTGTCAAGGCCGGAGCGATGGCTGAGCAGGTCGGTCAGGGTGACTCGCTCCGCAATCCCGGAAGGAACCGCCGAGTCCGGTGCCAGGACGTTCAGCGGCGCATCCAGATCGACCTCTCCACGCGCGGCCATCGCCGCGAGGGCGAGCGCGGTAAAGGACTTTGTCGACGATGCGATGTAAAACGGTGTGTCAGCCGTTGCCGGCGCATTCGCTTCGATATCCGCCAGTCCATAGCCGGCGGTGTGAACCACGCCTTCGCCATCGACGACCGCAATGACCAACCCGGGAACCGCATCGACCTCGGCCATCGCCCGGCGGACAAACGCATCGAGGTCGGCGCGAAACCGGGTCCGGTCCGGTGTGCGATCCTCAGCCCGAGCCGGGGACGAGAGGACGGCGCAGATCGCCAGGGCCAGTGCGGTGGAAACGGCAATGCGGAACGACATTTGGAACTCCATTTGAACCGGGCCAGAGTCGACGAACCGGCGCCCTGCGTCTTGAACAAATGCAATCAGGCGGTGGCAAACATCCGGCGCAGGCGTGCGGGGGGATAGCCCGTGATCTGGCTGACGGTTCGCGTCATGTGGGCCTGGTCGGCAAACCCGGCATCAAGGGCGACGCCGGTCAGATCGGCGCTGGATCGGATGATGGCCTGGACTGCCCGGGCAGTGCGACATGACTGCCGCACGACTGTTGGCGAGCGACCGAATGCGCTGCGAAACAACCGCGCGAAAGTGACCGGATGCAGGCCGGCGATGCTGGCCAGCCTGTGGCTCCGGGTCCGGCCCGCGGCGCTCAGGGAGTCATGGGCCTGTTCCAGCCATGGTGCACGCACCACGGGATCCTCGGCCTCCGATGCATCGCAAACAGCCAGGACGAGCCGGTCCAGTTGGCCCGCTGCGGCCGTCGCCAGCAGGCTGTTTCGAACATCAGCAAGTGAATCGCCGGCGACGTAGGTCTTCAGGAACGGCGCTTCATCCAGATTAACCGACAGGATCAAAGCTCCGAAATCACCGAAGACGTTCTCGTGCTCGAATCCGGCCGGCTTGGCAGTCAACGCCCCGTCGTGCGCCCTCACCCGCCCTGTCGTGCCGTCTTCCAGGTAGTCACCGGAAAGAAGCAGGGAGACTTGCGCGCCGTCATGCCGATGGGCGCGACACACTTCACCGGGTTCATAGTGGGTCAGGCGGATATGGCCGCCGACGCAGTCCGCAATTCGTGTCGTCATGACCATGCCGGCGTCGCTCCCTCCCTGCATGAGGCCACGAGTGTCTCGAACGGATGCACCCACCGGCCATCAGACCGCCGCCGGACCTTTGTTCGTTTGCCCTCAGGCGGCATCGGGGCCTGACCGGAAGCGAGGGGGCCGTGCGCCCCCTCGCCGCCACATTCAAGCCTAGGCTCCCCCGGTAAAGCTTCGGGGGAGTCGGGTATGAAGGCGTTCGGACTGGTGGTGGCTCTGCTGGGGGCGACCGTCGCCTCGGCCTGCTCCGAGCGAGCGGATGCCCAGTCGTCGTCCGCGCCCGCCGCCCGGACCGAGGGCACTCCCTATGTCCTGGCGGGCACCCAGGTGTGGACCGTGCCGGACCCCGTGTCGGGTCGCGAATACGAGGTCTTCGTCAGCCTCCCCGCCAGTTACGAGGCCAGTCCGCAGCGCCGCTATCCGGTGGTCTATGTCACGGACGCCGACTACGCCTTCCCCATCATTCGCCAGATCGCCCGACGCATGAACCTCGACGGCCCGGTGATCGAAGAGTTCATCCTGGTCGGCCTGTCCTATGCGCGGGGCGACACCGGAACGGTGAGCCGCAACCGCGACTACACCCCGACGCCAAACGGCCCCCGGCGCGCCAGCACCACGCTACATGGCGAAGGCCCCGCCTATCAGGTCTACCTCAAGACCCGGGCTATCCCGTTCATAGAGGACCGCTTCCGCGCAGATCCCGCGCGCCGCGTTCTGCTGGGCCACTCCTACGGCGGGCTGCTGGGAGCCCAGATCCTGTTCACCGACCCGGCGCTGTTCCAGGGGTATATTCTGGGCAGCCCGTCCTTCTGGTTCGACAGGCGGCACATCATGACGATGGAAGCGGCCTATGCCCGCAACCATGACGACCTGCCGGCGGACGTCTTCATGTACATCGGAGCCTATGAGGTCCCGGGCCCCAGCCCACGGAACACCGACGGCGTAGATATGGTCGGCGATGTGCAGACGATGGAGCAGGTGCTGAAGTCGCACGGCTATCCAGGCCTGCGCGTCCGATCGACCGTCCTGGAGGACGAGGATCATCTGACGGTCGCACCGGTCGGCTTCACCCGCGCGCTGTCGGCTGTCTTGCCCGCGAAGAACTGATCCGGCAGTCGCCATCAAACCGCCCTGCCCGACCGCTAGTCATTTGCCCTTCGGCGCGGCGGTCGCTACATCCCGCGCCTACCTCCCCATTCGATTGAACGACAGGGCGCACCGCACCTCATGGCGCAGCAGTATATTTTCCAGATGCAAGGTCTGACCAAGGCCTTTCCCGGCGGCAAGAAGATCTTCGAGAACATCTGGCTGAGCTTCTACAACGACGCCAAGATCGGCGTGGTCGGCGTCAACGGCTCGGGCAAATCCACCCTGCTGAAGATCATGGCCGGCATCGACCCGGAGTTCACCGGCGAGGCCAAGGCTGCCGACGGAATCAAGCGCGGCTACCTGGAACAGGAGCCCCACCTCGACGACAGCCTGAACGTCCGCGAGAACGTCGAGGCCTGGTGCGAAGAGAAGCAGTGGGTCAATCGCTTCAACGCCATCGCCATGGAGATGGCCGAGGAATACACCGACGAACTGATGGCCGAGATGACGGCCCTGCAGGAAAAGATCGACGCCGGCGACGTCTGGGACATCGACAGCCGCATCGAGATGGCGATGGACGCCCTGCGCTGCCCGCCGGACGACTCGGCCACCACCAACCTGTCCGGCGGTGAGAAGCGTCGCGTCGCCCTGGCCCGCCTGCTGCTGTCCAAGCCGGACATGCTGCTGCTCGACGAACCGACCAACCACCTCGACGCCGAGAGCGTCGCCTGGCTGCAGCACCACCTGGAAGCCTTCCCGGGCTGCGTCATCCTGGTGACCCACGACCGCTACTTCCTGGATCTGGTGACCAAGTGGACGCTGGAGCTCGATCGCGGCAAGGGCATCCCCTACGAGGGCAACTACTCCAGCTGGCTGGAGCAGAAGCAGAAGCGCGTCGTGCAGGAGAACTCAGAGTCCGAGGCTCGCCAGCGCGCCCTGACCCGCGAACTGGAATGGGTGCGCTCGGGCGCCAAGGCCCGTCAGGCCAAGTCCAAGGCCCGTCTGGCCGCCTATGACCGGATGGTGACCGAGCAGGAGAACCTGCGCGGGGCCCAGACCCATGCCCACATCCAGATCCCGCCCGGGCCGCGCCTCGGCAATGTCGTGCTGGAGGTCGAGGGCCTGCAGAAGTCGTATGGCGACAAGCTGCTGTTCGACAACCTGACCTTCAAACTGCCGCCCAACGGCATCGTCGGCGTCATCGGTCCGAACGGGGCCGGCAAGTCGACCATGTTCCGCATGATCACCGGCCAGGAGACGCCGGACGGCGGCACCATCAAGGTCGGCGAGACGGTCAAACTGGCCTATGTCGACCAGTCGCGCGACTCGCTCGATCCCAACAAGACGATCTGGGAAGAGATCTCGGGCGGCACCGACGTGATGATGGTCGGCAAGCGCGAGATCAACACCCGCGCCTATGTCGGCAGCTTCAACTTCAAGGGCGGCGACCAGCAGAAGAAGGTCGGACAGCTGTCGGGCGGTGAGCGCAACCGCGTCCACCTGGCCAAGACCCTGGCCACTGGCGGCAACCTGATCCTGCTCGACGAACCGACCAACGACCTGGACATCGAGACCCTGCAGAACCTCGAGGAGGCGCTGGAGGAGTTTGCGGGCTGCGCCGTGGTCATCTCCCACGACCGCTGGTTCCTGGACCGTCTGGCGACCCACATCCTGGCCTTCGAGGGCGACAGCCACGTCGAATGGTTCGAGGGGAACTTCGAAGCCTACGAAGAGGACAAGAAGCGCCGCCTGGGCACGGACGCCCTGATCCCGCACCGGATCAAGTTCCAGAAGTTCGGGCGCTAGTCGCGAGACCGGCCCTTCGGGGCCGGTTTCAGCGCACCGTGATCGTATAGGTCGCGGTCTCGGCGGGAGGCGTGTCTCGCTCCCACTGTCGAGCGTAGGTGAAGGTCAAGGTCGTCGTACCCGAACGCCCGGCCTGGAACGTCCACACGGTATTACCGCCTACGCCGACCATGCCCGACGGGTGAGGATCGATGATCTCGTTCCCGAACGGCGAGCCAGGCGTGAGTATGTCGGCATAGGTTCCCGCCAGCTTCCAGCTGTAGCCGGTCGTCGCGTTGCTGGGCAGGGCGATCCGCAGGGTCTGGCCGACCCCAAGCGTCGTTCGCCCGTCGCGGATGCCCGCAACCTCGCCCGTCGTGGAGACTGGAGCGGACAACGGATCGGCAGCTGGCTGAGGCGCACCCGCGTTGCAGGCGGAAAGGCCGAAGACGACGGCAGCGGCAAGAAGAACGGCGATTTGGGTTTCCATGTCGCGATCCTCGACCACCCGCCCGGGAAGTCAATTCTCGAAACCTTACCGCGAAGTCGTTCCGCCCGGCCCGGTCCTTTCACATCGCCTTGCCGGGCAAGCCAGGCGTGCTTGCGAAGCGGATCGAAAAAAAGGGGACCAGGCCAGCGGCTTGATCCCCTTTTTCTCTAGTTTGCGATCGCCTTGATCAGCGACGCGCCCAGACCGGAGCCTGGCCTTCGACTACGGGGCGGCCGGCCGGAAACAGCACGACAGGCGAAACCGCGACCGTGTCCTCATCCGGCGTGACCAGCCAGCCCTTGCGGGCGAAACCCTCGCCGATGCTGCGGCGCGAGGTGAAGACGGCGATTGGGGCGGCGAACAGCAGGGGCAGGACGATCGGGGCGAACCAGGTGGCCAGATCGGGGCGGACCAGCAGACCCAGAGAGAAGACCACGCCGGTCACCATCTGCCAGCGCATGGCGGCGAAGGCGTCCTTCCAGGCCAGGCCGTCGGCGCTGCGCTGCTGCGTGGCCCAGCCGGCGTCGTGGCCGCTGACGATCTGGATGACGGCCCGGGTGTTGGCGACCATCAGGATGGGGGCCAGGGCGGCGGAAAGGGCGATCTCGAGGGCCATGCCCTTCATGATCTGGCGCGCTCCGCCGAAAGCCCGGCGCTCGCCCGGACGGGTCAGGACCAAAACGAAGCCCATCAGCTTGGGTCCCATCAGCATCACGCCGCCCAGCAGGGAGGCCAGCATGAAGGGCGAGAGCTTGGGGTTCAGGATGTAGAAGAAGGAGGTCCAGTCGACCGGGCTCTGGAGTTGCATGACCATGCCGACGATCAGAGACGCCAGCCACAGCGGCGACGACAGATAGGCCATGCAGCCCATCGCCAGCTGCAGGCGGCTGATCGGGTTCAGGCCCTTGGCGCCGATCAGGGCGAGGTGTTGCAGGTTGCCCTGGCACCAACGGTGATCGCGGCGGATGAAATCGGTCAGGGTCGGCGGCGTCTCTTCGCAGCTGCCGTCCAGGGCGGCGGTCACGTGGACCGCCCAGCCGGCGCGGCGCATCAGGGCGGCCTCGACGACATCGTGGCTCATGATATGGCCGCCGAAGGGCTTGCGGCCCTCGAGTTCCGGCAGGCCCGCGCAGTCGGCGAAGGCGCGGGTGCGCAGGATGGCGTTGTGGCCCCAGTAGCTGGCTTCCGAACCGGCCCACCAGGCCAGGCCGGCGGCGGCGACACGGCCGTACAGGCGCACGCCGAACTGCGACAGGCGCGCGAACAGGGTCTGGGACTTGATGATGGTCGGGGCGGTCTGGATCAGGCCCACGCCGGGATTGCGCTCCATGGCGTCGACCAGACGCAGCACGGTCTCGCCGGCCATGGTCGAGTCGGCGTCCAGCACGATCATGAAGTCGTAGGCGCCGCCGAAGGTACGGGTCCAGTCGGCGATGTTGCCGGCCTTGCGCTCGATGTTTTCGGTGCGGCGGCGGTAGTAGAGCCTGCTGCCCGCGTGGGCCCGGAGCGCCACGCAGGCCGATATTTCGGCGGCGGCGGCCTCGTCCTTCGTCGAATCGCTGAGCACGAACAGGTCGAAGGCGTCCGACGCGCCCAGACGCGCCAGCGAGGCGTCGAGCGCGGCCAGGCGGGCCAGGGCCTCGCGAGCGTCCTCGTTGTAGAGCGGCATCAGGAGGGCGGTGCGGCGGGTCGGCAGCGGCGGATAGGGCGCGAAGTCCATGTCGTCCTGCTCGCGACCGGTCAGCAACACGACCAGGCCGGCGAAGGTCGAGCAGAACCAGCAGGCGATGGCCGAGATCAGGACGGTGAACAGGGTCAGGGCGACGATCTCGAGCGGCTGGAAGCCTTCGCGGGCGCACAAGATCACCGGCGCGATCATGGCCAGGAGGGCGACCGCCAGGGTCGAGCCGAACACGATGAAACGGCGGGTCAGCAGGCCGTCGGGGCGCGAAGCCAGCCGATCCGTGACCTGGCGCGAGGCGTCGTTGAAAGTCTGGCGCGGCATGGCCAACGGGGATTGTTCCGGCAGCCACGAGCTGGCGCCAGCATAGGCCGGGACGATCTGGACTTGACCGTCGAGGTCGTAGACCCGCGCGGTCGAGGCGTGGCCGCTCATGCAATATTCCCCTTGGCGCGCGCGGTCAGAATTCGGGCACCGTTGTTGCGCCGCACCATCCGGGCACTCTCGTTCACTCTTCCGCGATTTTCAATCACGGAATGGTGATAACGGCACTTTTTGTTGCAAATGCGTTGTCGCGGCGCACCCGGTCTCAGCGGCCGAGGGCGCGCCTCATGAGATGGGCCGCCACGCCGACCCAGCCGACCAGAACGATCGCGAAGGCGCGCTCCCAGTAGCCGACATTGAAATCGTTCACCGTTCCGGGAAACACGAGGTGTTTGGTCAGGACGGTCAGCACCGCCATCAGCACGAAAACGCCGATCAGGAAGCGCTTCAGCCGGGTCAACTCAAGACTTTGCCGCAGTGCGACCAGCAGGAACACCGGTGCCAGCTGAATCCCCAGCCCGAGATTGATCGCCATGTGTCTGGGGTCAGGCCAGGGATAGAGGCTCGACATCACCAGCCCGATCCCGGCCAGCACGAACAGCAGCCCGACCAGAACCGCCGACACCGGCGAGCGGGTCAGGATGACCACCGCCAGGCCGAAGCCGATCCCGGCCACTCCGGTCATGACGCCGGCGATCAGGACGCCGAAGTTGAAGATCCACGGATGGGCCGCCGTCTCGCCGCCCAGTTCGCTCAGATACTGACGCGCGTGGTCGAACCCGGCATAGGATATCGCCGCGATCAGCACCGCCGCGAGCGCGAGGATCGGCGCGACGACACCGACGAGCAGCAGCCCGCGCGCAGCCTGTCGCAGTTCGGGTCGCGCGAAATTCATGCAGGGTCCCCGCGCTCCGCGGCCGGCAGGCCAGGTGCCGCCGATGGTTTGGCCTTCAAGGGTTTCAGGCCCCAGATCGGCCGGATCAGCGGGATGCGCCGCACGATCTCATAGATCAGCAGACTGCCGCCGATGGTGATGACGGTCAGGACCGGGGCCTCGACCAGGGCCGGCCAGCCCCGCGCCTGGATCAGCCACACCGCGACGACGAGGATGGTCTGGTGGGCGAGATAGCAGGTGAAGACCGCATCGCTGAGGTAGTGCAGCACCCGGCTGTCGGCCCGGCGCAGATACAGGCTGCCGAAGCCGAGAATGACAGTGATCACGGCCCACTGGTCGATCGCGAACACGACGCCCCGGGGAATGCCCCAGAAGGCGCCGCCGCCCGGATGGGCCGTCTGCAGCATCATGATCGGCAGGGCCACGACCGCGAGCCCCAGTCCGACCCAGCGATAGCGCTCAAGGTCGCGCCAGACGCTCTCCTGACGCACGATCAGGAAACCGAACAGGAAGGCCCCCAGCGACAGGGCGTGATTGTACCAGTCGTGGGTCAGCCGGTTGGTCAGGCCGAACATCGGGAACAGGGTCAGCCGGATGAGGATCAGATAGACGATCGGGACCGCGATCACCCTCCAGCCCGACAACAGCCGCGTCAGGCCGGCCTCGGCCCGGTCGAGATCCGCCGGTCGCAGCATCAGCAGCACCGCCACCGCGCTGTAGACCGCGATATAGATGATGAACCACAGGTGGTTGACCGGCACCCCGTTGCTGAGGCCCGAGAGGCTGAACTCGTGCCACCACCAGCCAGGCAGCCCGCCGCTCCAGCCGCCCTTGTCCATCGCCTCGATCCACGACTGGATCGGAACCAGCACCAGGGTCCCGAAGATCAACGGCGGAACCAGCCGCTCCGCCCGCGCCCGGGCCACCTGACCGGCGGTCCGTCGCGCGGTCATGAAGCGCAGCGCGGCGCCGGACACCAGGAACAGCAGCGCCAGCCGCCAGGGATTGGTGATCAGGACGCCTTCGCGCATCCATTCAAAGGTGTGGGTGCTGTGCATGTGCCAGTCGTAGGGCGCATAGACGAGGCCCACGTGGTACAGGATCAGCAGGCCGAAGGCCGACAGCCGGATCCAGTCCAGGTCGAGGCGACGAACGGGACCGGAGGCGGTTTGCACGGCGCGTCTATGATCGACAGAGAGTTGTCTGTCCACGCCTCTTCCCCACCGCCGCGAGCGGGTTAGGATCACCCCATGCTCCATCGCCCGCACGTTCTGATCATGCCCTCCCTGCTCGGGCCGCTCACCGCGATTCTGGAGAGTGCCTACACCGTCCACCGCCTGTGGGAGCATCCGCCGGTGGAGGCCCAGGGCCTGATCCAGGCGGTGGTGGTGGCGGGCGAGGATCCGCTGGATACCGCGGTCATCGAGCGGTTGCCGAACCTGAAGCTGATCGCCTGTTTCACCTCGGGCTATGACGGCATCGATCTGGACTGGTGCGAGGCGCGCGGCCTGCCGGTGACCCATGCGCCGGCGGTGAACCACGAGGATGTGGCCGACCATGCCGTGGGGCTGATTCTGGCGGCGTCGCGACGGATCGTGGACGGCGACCAGACGGTGAAGGCCGGCCAGTGGTCCATGGACGCGCGGCTGATGACCCCGTCGATGAGGGGGCGCCGCGTCGGGATCGTCGGACTGGGGCTCATCGGCGCGGCCGTGGCGAAACGGGTCGAAGTCATGGGCTGTCCCGTTGCCTGGTGGGGGCCGCGGGCGAAGGACTCGCCCTGGCCACGTTCAGGGTCGCTGCTGGAACTGGCTCGGGATTCGGACGTGCTGGTCGTCGCCTGCCGGGCGGACGAGACCAACCGGGGACTGATTTCGGCCGGGGTGATCGAGGCGCTGGGTCCGAACGGACTGCTGGTCAATGTGGCGCGTGGGTCCCTCGTGGACGAGGACGCCCTGATCGAAGCATTGAAGGCCGGACGGCTGGGTCAGGCGGCGCTGGACGTGTTCGAGACCGAGCCGACCCCGGCCGCGCACTGGGCGGGCGTGCCGAACGTCGTGCTGACGCCTCACACCGGCGGGGCGACGTCCGAGGCGGTGCAGGGGATGCTGATGCTGCTGATGCGCAACCTCGCCTCCGCCGTGGCGGGAGAGCCTCTGATCACGCCGGTTCGAGCGACCTGATTTTCGGTTCTTTAATCCCGCGCATCCCCGCGAAGGCGGGGACCCAGGTTTTCAGGCTCCAACCGGGTGACATGAACGGCGCTGACACCGAACATGTCGCCTCACAAAAGAACTGGGTCCCCGCCTTCGCGAGAATGCACGGGATGGGTAAGGTGCCGCCATCTTTTCTCAGAGATGACCTGTCTTGACCGATATCGCCGCCCAGCCTGAAACCTCCGCCCTGACGCTGGAATGCTATCCGATGCGCGACGACCCGCCGCGCATGGTCCCGGGCCGGCCCGAGCGCGACTGGATGGACGAGTTCGCGGGGCGCCATCCCTATCGCTGCCTGCCGCTGACCATGGCCAACACCACGGGGTGGGAGCTGCTGTGCCCGTTCGGGTTCGAGGCCGAGTGGGACGGGCGGATGGGGGCGGATTCGATAGCGTTCCGGCCGGACCCGGACGCCCTCTATTTCGATCACTTCGCCGCCTCGCATTTCACCGAGGGGGTGCTGACCTTCCACACAGGCTGGCTGTTCCGGACCCCGCCGGGCTGGGCCATGCGGGCCTCGGGCGTGCCGAACCGGTTCAAGCACGGAATCCAGGCTCTGGAGGGCCTGACCGAAACGGACTGGCTGCCCTACCCTTTCACGATGAACTGGCGTTTCACGGCACCCGGCGTGATCCGGTTCGAGAAGGACGAGCCGTTCTGCTTCCTTCAACCGGTCCAGCACCATCGGGTCGAGGAATTCGTCCCCGTGCGAGCCTCGATGGACCCGGACGGCGATCTGGCCCTGCAGTACCGGAAATGGTCGGAGGTTCGGACCGACTTCAACACCCGCATGGCCGCCGGCGACCCCGAGGCGATCAAACAGGCGTGGCAGCGGTTCTATTTCAGGGGCGAGTTCCCCGACCGGATCGCCGAGGCCCCGGTCGAGCACGTCAACAAGCGCCGCCTCGCCCCCCTGCCCGACGCGCCGTCGCCGGAACCCGCGCCGCCGTCGAAGGCCCATGTCGGCTTCAGAACGTGGACGGCGCAGACGAAGGCCTGACCAACGGTTTCCTTCTTCACATCATATAAGGATATCCTTATATGATTGCACCATGTCGCTGACCGCCGATCAGACAGTCGAAGCCCTGCGCGCCGCCGGCGAGCCGACGCGTCTGCGCATCCTGTCGCTGCTGGCCGGCGAGGAGTTGTCGGTCATGGAGTTGAGCCGCGTGCTGGAGCAGAGCCAGCCACGCGTATCGCGTCACCTGAAACTGATGGCCGACGCCGGGTTGATCGAGCGGTTTCCCGACGGTGCCCGCGTCTTCTACCGCGTCTCCCACGAACCTCTGGCGCGGCGGCTGATCGACACCGTTCTTGATCTGCTCAACGACGCCGAGGGCGAGGCGGACCACAGGCGACTGGACGCCGTGCGCGACGAACGTGCCACTGCGGCCGCCGCCTATTTCGAACAGGTCGCCCCGAGCTGGGATCGCATCCGCTCCCTCTATGTTTCCGAGACGGCTGTGGAGAGCGCCATCGAGCGCGCCGCCGGACCGGGTCCGTTCGAACGGGTCGTCGATCTGGGAACCGGTTCCGGGCGGATGCTGACTCTTCTGGGGCGCAAGGCGAAGATGTCGATCGGCCTCGACCTGTCGCAGAACATGCTGAACATCGCCCGGGCCAATGTCGTGAAAGCAGGGCTGGACAAGGTCGAGCTGAGGCACGGCGACATTTTCGCGACGCGGCTGCCGGCCGGGTCGGCGGACCTCGTGCTGGTGCATCAGGTTCTGCACTACCTCGTCGATCCCGGCGCGGCCGTGGCTGAGGCGGCCCGGCTCGTCAGCCCCGGCGGCAAGCTGCTGATCGTCGATTTCGCGCCGCACGACCTCGAGCGACTGCGCGAGGAGCACCAGCACCGGCGGCTGGGCTTCGCTGACGAAGAGATCGGGCGCTGGCTGGCCGAGGCTGGTCTCGACGCCTCCGCGTCCATCGCCCTGCCGCCCGACACGGCGGGGCTGACCGTCACCATCTGGACCGCGACGAGACCCGCCGTCGCGGCAAGGCCCCCCGTCCAAAGGAACCTCGCCTGATGGCCGCCACCGCCAACTCTCTCGCTCAAGCCCGCGCCCTGCTGCTGTCGCCGCTGGGGCCGGTCGCCCGCGCGGGCCAGAACGCCAACCCCGTGCGCGTCTCGTTCGAGTTCTTCCCGCCCAAGACCGACAAGGCGGAAGAGACCCTGTGGGAGGCCGTACGCCGGCTTGAGCCGCTGAACCCGGCCTTCGTCTCGGTGACCTACGGTGCCGGCGGCTCGACGCGTGAGCGGACGCACCGGACCGTGCAGCGGATGCTGACCGAGACCACGCTGAAGCCCGCCGCCCACCTGACCTGCGTGGATGCCAGCCGTGAGGAAGTCGACGAGGTCATCCGCGACTACAAGTCGATCGGCGTGAACCATATCGTGGCCCTGCGCGGCGATCCGCCCGGCGCGGCCGGCATCGGCGGCGTCTATCAGCCCCGCGCCGACGGCTACGCCAACGCCACGGAACTGACCCGGGCGATCAGCCGCGTCGGCGGCTTCGACGTCACGGTCGGTGTCTATCCGGAACAGCATCCGGAAAGCCCGTCGATCGACCATGACATCGATGTGCTGAAGGCCAAGATCGACGCTGGCGCCACGCGCGCCGTCAGCCAGTTCTTCTTCGACATCGACGCCTTCCTGCGTTTCCGCGACCGGGTCCGGGCGGCGGGCGTGACCATTCCCCTGATCCCCGGGATCATGCCGGTGTCCAACTTCACCGGGCTCGTCCGCATGTGCGGATCGTGCGGCACGTCGGTGCCCGACTGGCTGGCGGCCCATTTCGAGGGCCTGGACGACGATCCGGAGACCCGGAAACTTCTGGCCGCCTCGGTCGCCGCCGAGACCTGCGCCCGGCTGCAGGAAGAGGGTTTCTCCGACTTCCACTTCTACACCCTGAACCGCGCCGATCTGGTCTATGCGATCTGCCGCGTGCTGGGCGTCCGCGAACAGAAGGCCGCCGCATGACCCGTCCCGAACGCATCGCCGCCCTGCACAAGGCGGCCAGGGAACGCATCCTGGTCCTCGACGGATCGTGGGGTGTGATGATCCAGCGCGCCGGGCTGGAGGAGGCCGACTTCCGCGGCGACCGCTTCGTTGAGGCCAATGGCTACAACGAAAAGGACCAGATGAAGGGCAACAACGACATCCTGTGCATCACCCGTCCGGACGTCATCAGCGACCTTCACGACCAGTATTTCGGTGCCGGGGCGGATATCTCGGAGACCAACACCTTCTCCGGTACGGTCATCGCCCAGGATGACTACAAGCTGGACGAACAGGCGGTCTGGGACATCAATCTGGAGGGGGCGAAACTGGCCCGCGCCTCGGCCGACCGCTGGACCGGGAAGGAGCCGCACAAGCCGCGTTTCGCCGCCGGTTCGATCGGCCCGCTGAACAAGATGCTGTCGATGTCGTCGGACGTGAACGATCCCGGCGCGCGACTGGTCACCTTCGACCAGGTCTATGACGCCTATCGCCATCAGATCCGCGCCCTGAACGAAGGCGGGGTCGACCTGTATCTGATCGAGACCATCACCGACACGCTGAACTGCAAGGCGGCGATCAAGGCCATCAAGGACCTCGAGGACGAGGGTATGGAGGCCCTGCCGATCTGGATTTCGGGCACGATCACCGACCGCTCGGGCCGCACCCTGTCGGGCCAGACGGCCGAGGCCTTCTGGAACAGCGTGCGCCACGCCAAGCCGTTCGCCGTCGGTTTCAACTGCGCGCTTGGAGCGGACCTGATGCGCCCCTTCATCGCCGAACTGAGCCGCGTCGCCGACACCCTCGTCGCCGCCTATCCCAACGCCGGCCTGCCCAACGCCATGGGCCAGTACGACGAGGAGCCGCACGAGACCGCCCACTCCATCGAGGAATGGGCCGCGTCCGGCCTGGTCAACATCGTCGGCGGCTGCTGCGGCACGACGCCGGAGCACATCCGGCATACGGCGGAGGCAGTCTCGAAACTGCCGACGCGGGAAATACCGGAGCGGCCGGTGGCGATGCGGCTGTCGGGGCTGGAACCGTTCGAGCTGGTGGCGTGACCCCGGATACCCCCCTCATAGGCCCCTTGACACCCCCCATGCACCCCCATAACCTCCCTTTGTCGTTTAAAGGGAGATTGGACATGGGCGCTCAAGCTGAAACCGCTGTGAAGGACGTCGTTGTCTGGACCAAACACGTGCATGGAGACCACAGGCTCACCGCCCGCCTTCAGTCATTGAAAGGCGGCGAAGATCTGGAACTACTTGTCGATGGCGTGCGGGGCCTCTGGCGCAAGATGGCCGATGGCGTGGATGGACGCCCGACGGCGGGGCTTCGTCCGGTCGGGCGAATGCAACAGTTCTGGAAAGAACTGTATGCGTCGCGGCGAGGAGAGACCGTGGTCATCGAACTTCCCGGCGATGATGTGACCGGTGCGCCGCTGATCTACCCGGCTGATCCCGACCCGAAAGTTCGGGCCGAGGCCTTGCAGGCCTTGCTGACGGCAGGTGGCGGACACTCGGGCGGCGAACGCTGGACCCGCGAAGACCTGTACGACCGATGATCTCCGCCGACACAAACGTGTTCGCCTACCTGTATGACGAAGACAGTCCGCATAAGCAGGCCATCGCCAGAACAGTCGTGGCGGCCTTGGCGGCCAAAGAGGGCATTGTCGGTCTTCAAGTCGTCGGCGAACTGAACAACGTCCTGCGCCGCAAGATGAAGAAGACCCCGGCCGACGCCGCGCAGGCGGGAAGGCGTATCATCGGCGGATTTCCGGTCTTCCCCCCCACGCGTCTAGCCGCGATCTGGGCCCTCGAACAGGCTGCGGCTGCGACGCTCCAGTATTGGGACGCCCTACTGTTGTCCTCCGCCCGACAAGTCGGCGTGGACACCATGCTGACGGAAGATCTGTCCGACGGCGCAGAGATCAACGGCATCCTCATAGTCAATCCGTTCAGCGAACAGGGTCTGAGTGCTCGTGCCAGACAAGTTCTGGAGCTTTCGTGAGACCCATCTTCATCAACGTCGGCGAACGGACCAACGTCACCGGTTCGGCCAAATTCAAGAAGCTGGTCATCGACGGCGACTACTCCGCCGCCCTGACGGTCGCGCGCCAGCAGGTCGAGGCCGGCGCCCAGATCATCGACATCAATATGGACGAGGGCCTGCTGGATTCGCAGCAAGCCATGATCACCTTCCTCAACCTGATCGCGGCTGAGCCAGACATCGCCCGCGTGCCGGTGATGATCGACTCGTCCAAGTGGGAGGTGATCGAGGCGGGCCTGAAATGCGTTCAGGGCAAGCCGATCGTCAACTCCATCTCGATGAAGGCGGGCGAGGCGGAGTTCCGCGAACAGGCGGTGAAATGCCTGCGCTACGGGGCGGCCGTCGTGGTCATGGCCTTCGACGAGGTGGGCCAGGCCGACACGGCCGCGCGCAAGATCGAGATCTGCACCCGCGCCTATCGCATCCTGGTGGACGAGGTCGGTTTCCCGCCCGAGGACATCATCTTCGACCCCAACATCTTCGCCGTGGCGACGGGGATCGAGGAACACGACAACTACGCCGTCGACTTCATCGAGGCGGTCAAGGTCATCAAGGCCACCCTGCCCTACGCCCGGATTTCGGGCGGGGTGTCGAACGTCTCGTTCAGCTTCCGCGGAAACGAGCCGGTGCGTCGGGCCATCCACTCGGTCTTCCTGTACCACGCCATCGCGGCGGGCATGGACATGGGCATCGTCAACGCCGGCGACCTGCCCGTGTACGACACCCTCGACGCGACGCTGCGCGAGGCCGTCGAGGACGTGATCCTGAACCGGCCGCAGCGGACCAATGTCTCCAACACCGAGCGGCTCGTCGACCTCGCGCCCAACTACAAGGGCGACAAGGGGGTGGCGCGGGTCGTCGACCTGAAGTGGCGCGACCAGCCGGTCGGCAAGCGGATCGAACACGCCCTCGTCAACGGCATCACCGAGTTCATCGACGCCGACACCGAGGAGGCCCGCCGGTCGTTCGACCGGCCGCTGCACGTCATCGAGGGCCCGCTGATGGACGGGATGAACGTGGTTGGTGACCTGTTCGGCTCGGGCAAGATGTTCCTGCCGCAGGTGGTGAAGTCCGCCCGGGTGATGAAACAGGCCGTGGCCTGGCTGGAACCCTTCATGGAGGCCGAAAAGGCCGGCAAGCCGCGTGAACAGGCCGGTCGCATCCTGATGGCCACGGTCAAGGGCGACGTCCACGACATCGGCAAGAACATCGTCGGCGTCGTTCTGCAGTGTAACAACTACGAGGTCATCGACCTGGGCGTCATGGTCCCGGCCGACCGCATCCTGGACGCCGCGATCGAGCACAAGGTGGACATCGTGGGCCTGTCCGGCCTGATCACACCTTCGCTGGACGAGATGGTCTTCGTTGCGCGGGAGATGCAGCGGCGCGGCTTCGACATCCCCCTGCTGATCGGCGGGGCGACGACCAGCCGGACCCATACGGCCGTAAAGATCGAGCCCGGCTATCAGGCGGGTTCCACCACCTATGTCGTCGACGCCTCGCGCGCCGTGGGCGTGGTCTCCGGCCTGCTGTCCAAGACCGAACGGGCCAAGAACGAGGCCATCACGCGCGACGAATACATCCGCATCCGCGAGCAGTACGCCCGCGGCCAGGAGGTCAAGGCGCGCGCCACCCTGCCGCAGGCGCGAGAGAACCGGTTCAACATCGACCCGGCCCAGCCCATGCCCGGCAAGCCGTCCTTCATCGGGGTCAAGGCATTCGACAGCTGGGACCTTCAGGACCTCGCCGACCACATCGACTGGACGCCCTTCTTCGCCAGTTGGGAGCTGATCGGCCGCTATCCGCTGATCCTTGAGGACGAGATCGTCGGCGAGGCCGCCAAGGATCTCTTCGCCGACGCCCAGGTCATGCTGAAGCAGATCATCGACGAGAAATGGTTCACGGCCAAGGGCGTGGTCGGCTTCTGGCCTGCCAACGCCGTCGGCGACGACGTGGCCGTCTATGCCGACGAGAGCCGCACCGAAGAGATCGCCCGCTTCCACACCCTGCGTCAGCAGATCAGGAAGTCGAACGGCAAGCCGAACCTGGCCCTGTCCGATTTCGTGGCCGAAGAGGGCTCCGACTATATCGGCGCCTTCGCCGTCACCACGGGCCACGGCGAGGTCGAGGCCTCACAGCGGTTCAAGGCGGCCGGCGACGACTATTCGGCCATCATGGCCGCGGCCCTGGCCGACCGCCTCGCCGAGGCCTTCGCCGAACGGCTGCACAGGGAGGTGCGGACCCAGCTGTGGGGCTATGCGGCCGATGAGACGGCCAGCGTGGACGACCTGATCGCCGAACGGTATCAGGGCATCCGTCCTGCCCCCGGCTATCCGGCCCAGCCCGATCACACGGAGAAGGCCACCCTGTTCCGGCTGCTGCAGGCCGAACAGAACGCCGGCATGGCCCTGACCGAAAGCTTCGCCATGATGCCGCCGGCGTCCGTGTCAGGCCTCTACTTCGGCCACCCGGGCAGCCACTATTTCGGCGTCGGCAAGATCGATCTGGACCAGATCGAGGACTACGCCCGCCGCAAGGGCTGGGATGTCGAGACCGCCGAACGCTGGCTGTCGCCGATCCTCAACTATGAGCCGGGCGCCGTACCGCGGGTGGCGGCGGCGTAATCCTCCCCCATTGGGGGAGGTGGCGCGGCGCGCCTTCGCGCCGTGACGGAGGGGGGCCGCCGCGAGCGACAGAGTGTGGGGTTAGCCCCCTCCACCGCTCCGCGGTCCCCCTCCCCCATTGGGGGAGGACTACTCCTTCGGCACACCCACCTCGTCCAGTCCCGCCTGATCGAGCGTAACCGGCGGGGTCGTGATGTTCTCGCGCACCCGGCGGGCGGCATGTTCACAGCGGCCCGGCAGGCCGAAGAACAGGCCGAAGGCTTCGCTGCGCGCGCGTTCGTCGTCCTGCGCCTGCAGGGGAACCCATTTGGCGGCGGCGTCCGACTCGGCGGCGCGGGCGGCGGCGAGGGTTGCGGGCGTCTGGCGACCCTGACCGGCGCGAAGCGCATCGCGGAAGTCCGCCGCCTCCAGGCCGCCCAGGCGGATGATGTCGCGGTCCAGATCGTCGGCGGCCGTCAGGCTGCGACCGAGCGCGATATGACCCTCCACAAGGGCGGCGCACCAGGCCACCAGGGGATAGTCCTGTTCCGGGGCGCCGCGCGGCAGGGGCGTCTCATAGGCGATGGCCTCGCGCGCCCGCAGCGCATCGACGCTCTCTCCGGTATCGCGGGCGGTGACGACCGGGCCGTCATCCTGTTGGGCAAAGGCAGGGGACTGAACGGCGAAGGCCAGGACGAGAATCGAGGCGGCGAGACGAAGGCGCATGGACGGTCCGTGATCTGTTTCGGGGATATCGCCCCACCCAACGCCTGAAGCGTCCCAATGGTTTTTCTGCGGCGCCGGTTTCTCAAAAAAAAGGGCGGCGGATCCGGAGATCCGCCGCCAGTCTTGCTCGTGGAGTCGTCGTGAGGGCTAGAACGCCCAGTCGAAGCCGAAGCGCACGGAGCGCGGGGCCTGATAGACGGTCGGTGCCTGATAGGTCGGGTCGATGTTGCCCGAGTCATCTTCGCCGAACTCGTTGTTCTGGGTGACGCCCTGAAGGTCGAACACATTCAGGATGTCAGCCCGCAGAACGAGGTTGCCGGGCACCAGGTCGTCGAGGCTGTAACGCAGCGACAGGTCGAAGCGGGTCGTCCAGTCACTTTCGAACACCGAACCACGATCCACCACCAGGCTCGGCGAACTGTTCGTTGCCTTACAGAAGCGGGCAGCCGCCCCGTAGGAGTTATTGGCCACGTCACCGTCGGCGACTCCGGTCAGGGTGTTGAGGCCGTAGTCCGATGGCGCGAACCCGATGCAGCCGTAATGGCGCGGCGAGGTCACCGACAGGTTGCCGCCGATGGTCAGGTTTTCCAGCGGCTGCCACGAGCCATACAGTTTGAACTGATGGGCACGGTGGTTCGGCAGCAGTCCCGCCGAACCCGGCAGGAACGACAGGAAGTCGAAGTCCTGCGTGATACCCGAGTCGACCTGACCCACATCGGACTTGACGCCGCCCTCGGTGTTCCCTTCCGACTTCGACAGTGTGTAGGAGCCGGTCAGGCCCCAGACGCCGTCGAACTTGCGGTCGAAGGTCAGTTCCCCCGCGATGTATTCGCGCCGGACGGTCGGGAACGGCAGATCCTGTTCCGTCAGTGTGATCGTCTGGGCGGACAGCACGCCCGCAGCGTTCGGAAGTGTGACGTTGATCGTCGCCGAGTCGCCGGGGTTGATGATCAGATACAGGCTCTGACCGTCATACAGGTCCGCGCAGCCGGTATGGCCAGCGTTCAGAAGCGGCAGGTTGTTACGGCGGCAGTAGTTCACCACACCGCTGTCCAGCAGGGCGTCTTCGGCGATCCGGCCGAGGTTGCGATAGATGCCCTTGATGCCGACGGTCCACAGGTCGTTGATCTGGGTCTCGTAACCGACGACGAACTCATCCTCGTAGGTCGCTGCCAGGTTGGTGGCGACGAGGTTGCGCGGATCGGGTTCCGAACCGTTGTTGCGGACCGAGCAGGCCACGGTGCCGGCAGCGGCGGTCGTGCCGGTGTTGGCCGGGCAAGCCTGGAAGCTCGGACGGTTGATGATCTGCGCGCCGAAGCCGCCGGTGGGCAGGCCCGTGGTGGCGTCAAAGCCCGAGGTCGATCCGACACCAGCACCGAAGAACTGGCCCACGCGGGGCAGATAGAACTCGGTGATGTCGATGGCCGGAGCCGCGATACGGAACGCCGTGTTGGAAACGGGCGGCAGGAAGTAGCGGCCGTAGGTGCCGTAGAACTTCGAATGGGCGTCGCCGGTCGGGTCAAAGGTGAAACCGAGCCGCGAGGCGTAGTTGTCTTCGAAGTTGATAAAGCTGACGCCCTTGGTGTTTGACGTCTGGAAGTTATCGTTGCGGAACCCGATTTGCAGATTCAGGCGATCGCTGACATCCCACGAGTCCTGGATGTAGTAGGCTTCGTTCGCTCCATCGAAACCACCACCCGAAGTGAAGATGCGACGGGTCGCATACTCCTGACCCTGGGAGATGCCCAGCGAAGTGGCGGTTGCAGCGCTGGCAGTCAGATAGACGTAGTTGCCGCCTCCGTTACGCCGCGAGAAGGTCGAAAGCGTCGTATCTTCGTGATCGTAGCCGAACCGAACATGATGCTGGCCGAACAAGTCGAAATAGACGTCAGCGTCAGCGCGATAGAAGGTCCGCTCCGCCAGTTGCGGTGTGGAGGCCGCTGTCGTCTGACGGCTGCGGCGGGCATTGCCCAGGCTCTGACCGCCCGCATTGAGACGCGAGTCCTGAACAAGCGATTCGGTGGTCGGCAGGACCGCGTTGGACGATTCCAGATCCGACTTGCCATAGGCGGCCGACACCGTCAGCCAGTCGGTGATCGTGCCGGTGTAGCGGGCCACCCAGTTCGGGCCGCCCTGCGACAGCAGCGAGCTGTTCAGCGGCGTCGTGCCGATGACCCGCGTCGTGGGATTGTAGTCGAACACGGTTCGCGACCGCTCTGCCGAGGTGTCGAAATAGGTGAACTCGAGGCGGTGATCGGACGTGATGTAGCCGTCCAGCTTGATGCCGTAGAAGGGATCAGTGCTGAACTCGTCGCGGTTCAGGGTGCCGGTCGTGCCAGCGCTGGTCGCGGACTGCGCTTCGGTATCGTTGTAGGCCACGATGCCATAGGCGAACAAGCGATCACGGATGATCGGGCCGCCGACTTCCAGGGTGAGGGTCTTTTCTTCGAACTCGCCGAGGGCGTTGACGACGCCGCCGTATTGCGGGCCAGACACCGTGTTCGGCGCATCCTCACGCAGCGAATCCGGGGCCCAGGTGCCGTGCAGTTCGACGACGAAGTCGTTCGTGCCGGACTTGGTCGTGGCGTTGATGATGCCGCCGGTGGCACGGCCGAACTCGGCGGAGTAGCCGCCGGTCTTGACCTCGACCGTCTTGTAGAACTCGAACGGCACCGTCGCGCCGCCCAGGCCGGTCACGAAGTTGGTGATGTTCAGGCCGTTGATGAAATACGCGTTCTCGGCCGGACCGGAACCACCCAGGGCAGCAGGGGCCTGCAGTTGCGACTGACCGATGGCGAACTGGGAATCGCCAGCCACGGCGCCGGGAGCCAGAAGGGTGACGGCGGTGATGTTGCGCGCGATGGGGACGGTGTCGATCAGTTCGTCAACGTCGATCGACACGCCGGTGGCGGCGCGCGACAGGTCCAGCGAGCGGCGAACCCCGGTGACGACGATGTCGTCGACGTTGCTGCCCGAGGCGCCGGCTGTTCCGAGGGTGAAGATGAAGTTGTTGCCGCCCAGGCCGACCTGGACAGTTTCGGTGACGCTGTCGAAGCCGGGCGCGGCGACCGTGACCGAGTAGGCCCCGGTCGGGATCAGGGGGGCGCGGAACTGGCCGTTCCCGCCCGTGGTGGATTCACGGCTGATGCCCTGGGCGTTGGAGACGATGGTCACCGTGGCGCCGGAGATCGGCTGGCCGTTGGCACCTTCGACGGTCCCGGTCAGGGTGCCGTTGGTATAGTCCTGCGCCACTGCGGCGGTCGGCGCGGCGACGACCGCGACCACGGGCAGGGCTGCCAGGGCCAGAATGGCCGCGCCGCCCATCATTGTGGTGGCGAGCATGCGCTGCCGGATGGATTGGTTCCTCAAGATCGTTCTCCTGAAACGATGGGTGCGGCTCTCCGCCGCACCCGTGCTCATCTTGCGACGGCAAATTGTCGCAGACAGACCCACTGATAGGCCCGTTAAACTTTGCCGCGCTACCGCAATTACCCACGTGTAATGTGATCGCCCCATCGGTGTCGCATTCAAGACACGTTGCAGCCATCCAAACTTTACCGTTGTATCACTCAACCGGAAGGTCACCGTCATGTTGTCAGCAAGTCCGCTGGGTTCGCATATCTGGGCCGCGCCTCAGATCGCCGTCGAGGATCTGGCCGGGATCGTGGCGATGGGCGTGCGCCTGATCGTCAACAATCGTCCGGACGGGGAGGACCCGGGTCAGCCGTCATCCGCGGATATGGAAAACGCCGCGCGGGCGGCGGGGCTGGACTATGTCCACGCGCCCGTGGCGGGCATGCCGGGGCCGGACGCGGTGCGCGCCGTGGCGGCCGCGCTCGAGGCGGACGTGCCCGTTCTGATGTACTGCCGCTCCGGCACGCGTTCGACGGTGACCTGGGCGCTGGCGATGCGGGCCCTGGATCGGGCCGGAGCCGACGAGCTGCGCGAGGCGGCAGCGAACGCCGGCTACGACCTCAGCCGGTTGCCGCTCTAAACTTGGCCCGCCTCAGCGCTGGATCGCGACGCGCGTGGCATAGGGTAGGGGTTCGGGATCACCGCAGGACGCAAGGAAGAGTTGCGCCGCCATGAGACACAGGATAGCCGCCGCAATGGGCTGGAGCCGATTTGAGACACTGAAGGCGATGCTGCGGGCCACGAGGTATGCTCCGGACGGGATTTACCTCTCGTTAAGGCAAGGTCCGCGCCGGTTTTGCGGGGCGCCGGCGTGATCCCGTTCGTGCGCGCGTTCGAGTTCGCCTACGGCCGCCGCGACCAGGTCTCGCCCCTGATCCAGCGCGTGATCTGCAAAAATCCGGGGCCTTTCACCTTCACCGGCACCGGGACCTATATCGTCGGGCGGCCGGAGCACGGCGCACCAGTCGCCGTGATCGATCCGGGTCCCTTCGACGAGGCGCATCTGCAGGCGCTGATAGAGGCGGTTGACGGCCGGACGGTCAGCCAGGTGCTGGTGACCCACACCCATCGCGACCACTCTCCCCTCGCCCGCCCGTTCGCGGACCGGGTCGGAGCGCCGGTGCTGGCCATGCGTCCGCCCATGTGTGCAACCCACGCATCGGGCACCCTCGACGAGGATGAGGACCAAGTGTTCGCACCCGACACGATCCTGTCCGGCGGTGAGCGGATCGAGGGGGACGGCTGGACGATGACCGCCCTGGCGACACCGGGCCACGCCTCCAACCACATGGCCTTCGCGCTGGATGAGGAGAAGGCCCTGTTCTGCGGCGACCATGTCATGGGCTGGTCGACCACCGTCGTCGCGCCCCCGGACGGGAACATGTCGGACTATATGCGCAGCCTCGACGCGGTGATCGCGGCGAAGTTCTCGACCCTGTGGCCGACGCACGGGGCCCCGGTAACGGAGCCCGAACCCTTCCTCGCCGCCTACCGGGCGCACCGGCTGGCGCGGGAGGCGCAGATCCTGTCACGGGTCCGGACCGGCGACCGGACGATCGCTGAGATTGTCCCGGTCCTCTATGCCGCCGTCGATCAACGCCTCTGGCCCGCCGCCAGCCTGTCGGTGCTGGCGCACCTGATCAAACTGGTCGAGGAAGGCCAGGTCGTCGCGGACGCGGCCCCGGCGCTCGGCTCGACCTACGGGGCCGCCTGAAGCGCGGCGACCAGCCGGGCTGCGATCTTGCAGGTGGCGCCGCCGTCGGTGTGGTCATAGCGCGCCACGACCCGGACGTCGGTGCGGTCCGGACGGATGCGAACCACGGCCTCATGCCCCATGCCGAACCAGAAGCCGTCGCGCACGCCGCGTGAGCGGAACAGCTGGGACTCGGTGACCGAGAAGCCCGCGGCCTGCAGCGCATCGGTGGCCTTCTCGGGCGCGACCTGCGTCATGACGGCCTGCACGCCCGGACAGGCGACGGGTGAACCCGTAGCGCCCGGCACCGCCGGCGGCTCGGTCAGGTCGGTGGACACATCGGGCGGTCCTGCGACCCCGATCGATCGTGACTGGACGAAGAAGGCGGCCGCGACCGCGAGACTGACGATCAGGATGGCCATGCTGGGCAGACCCAGCCGCCCGAACTGCGGCAACGACAGCACCACCGTCAGGATCGCGGCCCCGACAGCCACCCCGGCGAGACCCCAGGCGACCTTCAACGTCAGGACGTCAAGTCCGGTTTCCAGCGAGACGAAGCCGTTCCGCGTCAGAAGCACAGCGATGAAGGTCAGCAGAGGCGCCGCGACGGCCAGCCCCGTGGCGATCCGCACCTTGCCCATGCCGCCCTTCAACCGCGAGCGCGGGCCGCTGGCCATGCTCAGCCCTGCTCAGGCGAGATAGCGGTCGGCAGGGCGTAGTCCTTCAGCCGCTCGCGCAGCAGCTTCTTGTCGATCTTGCCGGTGGCACCCAGCGGGATGTCGTCCACGAAGACCACATCGTCGGGCATCCACCATTTCGCGATCTTGCCGACCAGGAAGTCGAGGTGTTCCTGCTTGTTCTCGCTTTCGTCGGCCTTCAGCTTGACGATCAGCACCGGCCGTTCGTCCCATTTCGGATGGGCCGCGCCGATGACGGCGGCCAGTTCGACCTTCGGGTTGCCCACGGCGATGTTCTCGATCTCGATAGAGGAGATCCACTCGCCGCCCGATTTGATCACATCCTTAGCGCGGTCAGTGATCTGCATGAAGTTGTACTCGTCGATGGTCGAGACATCGCCGGTGTCGAAGAAGCCCTCGTGATCGAGAATGTCGCCACCCTCGTCCCTGAAATAGGCTTTCGAGATCGTCGGCCCCTTGATCATCAGACGGCCATAGGTCACCCCGTCGTGCGGCATTTCCTGACCGGCGTAGTTCTTGAGCTTCAACTCGACGCCGAGCGGGGGCATCCCCTGTTTGACGCGCCACTTCATGCCCTCGTCATAGGGCAGGGCTTCCAGTTCGGGCGTCAGGATCGAAATGGTTCCGATCGGCGAGGTCTCGGTCATGCCCCAACCCTGGACGACCTCGATACCGAACTCATCGTGGAAGGCCCTGATCAGGCTCTCGGGCACGGCCGAGCCGCCGATCATCACCCGTTTGACCGTCGGTATGGTCAGATTGTTCTCGCGCAGATGGGTCAGCAGCATCTGCCAGACCGTCGGCACGGCGGCGGAGAAGGTCACGCCCTCGGACACGATCAACTCATAGATGGCGGCGCCGTCCATGCGCGCGCCCGGCATGACCAGCCTGGCACCCGACGCCGGCCCGGCGAAGGCGATGCCCCAGGCGTTGGCGTGGAACATCGGCACGACCGGCAGGATCACTTCCTTCGGCGACGGCCCCAGGACCGTCGACTGCATGCCCAGCAGGGTGTGGATGAAGTTCGACCGGTGCGAATACAGGACGCCCTTGGGGTTCCCCGTCGTGCCCGAGGTATAGCAGAGTCCGCACGCCGTCTGTTCGTCGAACCCGCCCCAGACGCATTCGTCAGACACGCCGGACAGAACCTGCTGATAGCATTCCGCCTTCGGCAATTTGGTCGCCGGCATATGCCATTCGTCGGTCATGACCACGACACGCTCGACCGACGGGCAGTGCGGCAGTACGGCCTCAAGCAGGGGCACAAAGGTCAGGTCGACGAAGATGATCCGGTCTTCGGCGTGGTTGATGATGTAGATCAGCTGTTCCGGGAACAGGCGCGGGTTCAGGGTATGGCACACCGCGCCCATGCCCATGATGCCGTACCAGACCTCCATATGGTTGGCGGTGTTCCAGGCCAGGGTCGCAATCCGGTCCCCCGGCTTCACGCCCCACTCCTTGAGCACGTTGGAGACCTTGCGGGCCCGGCTGTGGATCTCGGCATAGGTCGTGCGGACGATCGGTCCCTCGACCGAGCGGGTCACGACCTCGCGGTGACCGTGCCAATTCCTGGCGTGGTCCAGGATCCGATCGACCGTCAGCGGCCAGTCCTGCATCAAACCGAGCATCACATTCCCTCATTGCCCCGGCTGGATGCAGGGCTTGGAGTCACGCTAGCCGAGGTAACCGCTGATAAGCAACGTGACGCTAGGTCACCGGTAAGGCATTCGAGGCTTTGCCGTTGCGTCTCCGTGGCTTTTGCCCTCTGTTCCCGTCCCTGAGACATCGAAAAGGACGCCCGGACATGCGTATCGCCACCCGCACCGCCCTCGCCTTCGCCACCCTGACGGTCCTCGCCTCCTGCGATCGAACCCAGACTCCGCCGGTCGCCGCAGAACCCGCAACGCCGGCCGCGGCCGCCGCGGAAGGCGCGCCGACGCCGGCCCAGTCCGCCGGCGGAATGGCTATGGAAGGCGAAGGTTTGCGGTTGTTCGACGCGACGGGCGCGGCCCGCGCCATCCCGTTCGGCACCCCCCAGGCCACAGCCATCGCCGCCGTCGCCGCCTCGGTCGGCGGTGCCGCGCCGCAGGTCACCACCAACGAGGAATGCGGTGCCGGCCCGATACAGTTCGCCGAGTTCTCGAACGGCCTGCAGCTGCTGTTCCAGGACGAAACCTTCCAGGGCTGGTTCATCGACGAGGCGGGGCTGACCACCGCGGACGGGATGGGCGTGGGGTCGACGCGGGCCTCGGTTGAGGGTTCCCGCACGATCGAGATGGTCGCCGACACCACCCTGGACGGCGAGTTCAGTTCAGGCGACATCGGCGGCTTCCTGACGGCTGCGACCCCGCAAGGAACCGTCTCCGCCCTGTACGCAGGCCTGACCTGCTTCTTCCGCTAGCCGCCCGGGGCCTCAGACATTGATCGGCTGAGGAGAGATCGCTTCGCGATCTCGCTGGTGCCGTCAATCAAGGTCCGACTTGACTCTGGGACCTGATCCGACCGGAAAACCGCTCACACTTTTCCGGATCAGGTCCTAGAAGGCCCGCCATGACGATTCTGATCGCGATCACGGGCGGCTCCGGCTCGGGCAAGTCCACCCTGGCCGAGGCCCTGGTCAATGCCCTGCAGCCCGGCGTGGCCGCCCTGATGCGCGAGGACTCCTACTACCGCGACGCGGCCTCCCTGCCCGGCTTCGACGCTGCGACCTTCGACTTCGACGACGTTGCGGCCCGCGACCACGAGCTTCTGATCGACGATCTGGCCCGACTGAAGGCGGGCAAGCCGGTCACCGCTCCGGTCTATTCCTTCATCCACCACGGCCGCGAGCCCGACGGTGAGGCGGTTCCCGCCGCGCCGGTTGTGATCGTGGAGGGGACGCATGTCCTCTGCACCCCGGCGCTGGCGGAGCTTTTCGACATCCGGGTCTTCGTCGATACCCCGGCCGATATCCGTTTCATCCGGCGCCTGCTGCGTGACCAGGCAGAACGCGGCCGGACGGCCCAGTCGGTGATCGACCAGTATCTGAAGACCGTGCGTCCCGGGCACGAGCGTCTGACAGAGCCGTCGCGGACGCGGGCGGACTTCATTGTCGCCGACGCGACCGCCGCCGTGCGCCTCGACGATCCTCAGGCCGTAGTCCGTCTGGCGGCTCCGGTTCTGGCCCATCCGCTGCTGGCGCACCTCAAACCTGTCGAAACCTGACGATTTCTGACACGGCATCGCCAGCTTGGGCATATCAGCTATCGGTTGCGGTCTGATGCAAGCGAACGCCACTATGCAAAGCGCCGGAGCTCACTCCGCCACCCCGGCCACCGATCCCCGCCGCGACAACATCGTCCGCGAGGCGCGACGCCATTTCATGTCAGAGGGCTATGCAGCGACGCGGATCGAGCCCATCGCCCGTGCGGCCTCTGTCTCGACCGCGACCCTCTATGGCTACTTCCCGTCCAAGGCTGACCTGTTCTCGGCGGTGATCGCCAACGCCTCTGACGACTTCGCGGAACAGATGAAACACGTGCGCTGCGACGAGGGCGACGCCCGGACCCGGCTGACGCGGTTCGCCCTCGCCTATGCCGTCTTCATGGGCGATCCCTTTGTGCGGTCGGTGTTCCGGCTGGTGATGGCCGAACGCCCGCGCTTCCGCGATGTGGCCATGGGGTTCTTCGACAAGGGCCGCCAGGACTTCGGCCTGCCGTTGATCGAGGCGCTGACGGCCTTGGCGGAGAGCGGTGATCTGCGTTTCGAAAAGGGGTCCTGGGCGGCCGGTCAGCTGATGGGGATGATCGAGAATCCCGTCTTCTTCTTGCCCCTGATCACCGGCGACGAGGTCCAGGCTGCCCGCACCCCGGAAACGATCGCCGCCGACGCCGTCGAGACCTTCCTGGCCCGCTACGGAGCCCGCTAGATGTGGACCCCCAACAACTAGGGCTGAAGCCGGGTCCGCGTCCAGTCGCCGCCGCCCCGGGTGAACAGCAGCCGGTCATGCAGACGGAACGGCCTGTCGCGCCAGAACTCCACCGTCTCGGGGAGCACCCGCCAGCCGGTCCAGCGTTCGGGGCGAGGCACGTCCTGACCCTCGAACCGCTCCGTCTCGCGGGCCACCGCCGCCTCGAGGTCGGCACGACTCGCCAGCGGTCGGGACTGATCGGAGGCCCAGGCCCCGATGCGGCTCTCTCGCGCCCGGCTGGCAAAATAGGCATCGGCCTCTTCGGCGCTGACCGGCTCCACCGTCCCTCGCACCCGCACCTGACGACGCAGCGACTTCCAATGGAACAGCAGGGCCGCTCGTGGCCTGGCGGCCAGCTCTGCGCCCTTGGCGCTCTCCCGGTTCGAATAGAAGGTGAAGCCGCGCCCATCGACGTCCTTCAGCAGCACCATCCGGCTGTCCGGCGCGCCGGCGACGTCAACGGTCGACAGGGCCATGGCGTTGGCGTCGTTGGGCTCATGGCCCCTGGCGTCGCCCAACCAGTCGACGAACAGGCCGATCGGCTCGGCGCGATCGAAAATCGTCTCGTCCCCGTTGGCGGCGAGAGCGGCCGAATAGTCGCGGGCATACTCTTCGCGCGTGGGGCTGGACGGAATGGCGGCGTTGGTCATGGAAGGCGATATAGCAAGGCCGACGCCCGTCCGCACGGTTAACCCGACATTGACCATGGTCGCGGCCTATGGGGCGGATGATCGCGCCCGGCCCCAGCCTGAACGAAGCCTTCGCCGTCCTGGGCCTGCACGGCCCGGCCGAACAGGCCGCTGTGACCCGCGCCTTCCGTCTGGCGGCCAAGAGCGCACGTCCGGACCAGCCCGGCGGCGACGCCGAACGGTTTCGCCGCGTCATCGCCGCCTATCGCCTGATCCAGACCACGGGCGCCGCCCGCCCCGCCCTCGCGGCGCCGATCCAGCGCCCCGCCGCGCTGCCGGTCGTCGGTCTGACGCCGGTTCAGGCGGTCTCCGGCGGCCAGACGACGGTGCGCTTCGACAACAGGATTCTGCGTGTCCACGCCCCGGCCGGGATGCGGTCGGGCGAGCATCTGCGCCTCAAAGGAGGCGCTGCCGATGGTTCCGATCTCTACCTGCCGGTCCTGATCCGCCCCGCCGACGGCCTCGTGGCGCTCGGCGACGACCTCTTCATGAGCTGGTCGGTACCGACCCGCCTGCTGAACGATGGCGGCCGCGTCGAGATCGACACCCACGCCGGGGTTCGCGGCGCCTGGGTCACGCCGGGCCTGACCGATCCGGTGCGTTTGAGACTTCGTGGCCTCGGCCTGCCGGCGCGCGGCGCGCGACCTGGGGGCCATCTGTTCGTGTCGCTGAAACCGTCCGAGGACGCCCCCTCCGCCGCCGAGGACCTGCTGGCCCGCTTCACCCGCGTCTGGACGCCGGACCGCCTCGCGGCCTAAGCGGGAGCCGCGATGTCTCACAACACCTTCGGCCATCTCTTCCGTGTGACGACCTGGGGCGAGAGCCACGGGCCGGCGATCGGCTGCGTCGTGGACGGATGTCCGCCGCTGATCCCGCTGAGCGAGGGCGATCTCCAGCCCTGGCTCGACCGACGCAAGCCCGGCGGAAGCCGCTTCGTCACGCAGAGGAAGGAAAGCGATACCGCGCGCATCCTGTCCGGCGTTTTCGACGACGGCGACGGTCCGGTCACCACCGGCGCCCCCATCGCCATCCATATCGACAACGAGGATGCGCGCTCGAAAGACTATGGCGAGATTGCCCGTGCATTCCGCCCCGGTCACGCCGACATGACCTATCAGGCCAAATACGGCGTCCGCGACCATCGCGGCGGCGGTCGGTCTTCGGCGCGTGAAACCGCCGGCCGTGTCGCCGCCGGTGCCGTGGCGCGCCGGGTGCTCGGCGATGGCATCCTGATCCGCGCGGGCGTGGTTCAGCTCGGTCCACACAGGATCGCGCCCGAGGCCATCGACTTCTCCGCCGTCTACGACAACCCGCTGTTCGCTGCCTCGGCCGAGATCGTGCCCACTTGGGAAGAGTATCTGGACAGCGTGCGCAAGGCCGGCTCCTCCATCGGCGCCGTCGTGGCGCTGGAGGTCACGGGCGTTCCCCCCGGCTGGGGCGCGCCCCTCTACGGAAAGCTCGACGCCGAACTGGCCGCCGCCATGATGTCGATCAATGCTGTGAAGGGTGTCGAAATCGGCGCAGGCTTCGGCTCCGCCGAACTGTCGGGCGAAGAGAACGCCGACGAGATGCGACTGGGTCCTGATGGAGAGATCGTCTTCGCTTCCAACAACGCCGGCGGCGTTCTCGGCGGCATCTCGACCGGCCAGCCCCTGACTGCGCGGGTCGTCTTCAAACCCACCTCCTCCATTCTTACGCCGCGCCAGACCGTGACCCGCGACGGGACCGAGACCGACGTGCGCACCAAGGGGCGTCATGACCCCTGCGTCGCCCTTCGGGGCGTTCCGGTCGTGGAGGCCATGGCCGCCTGCGTCCTGGCCGACGCCATGCTCAGACACCGCGCCCAGATCGGTTGAGCAGCGGCGATCGCCTAGAGATAGATCGTGGGCAGAAACGGCTCGCCCAGGACGACGGCCGCGACGCCGATTTGCGCGGCCACGAGCAGAAGGATCACGGTCCAGACGGAGGGCCGGGCCCCGCGCGCAGCCAGCACTGTCATAACGAGCAGGACGGCGATCACAGCAGCATGAACCGCCCATGGCCCAAGGCCCCAGGACACCCCCAGCCGCGCCTCGTCATTGGGATTGATGACCGTGACCCCAGCGGCCAGCAGCCGCATCAGAAAAGCAGTCAATACGGTGGCGAAACCTACGGTCCTCGAACCCCGCGCGACCAGCCAAAGACCAAAAAGGCCCTGCAACAGGGTGATCGCCGGTCCTGCTCCATCCACCAGATCGCGATGGACGCCGGAGCTGTAGCTGCCGCTGGCGAGGCCGGAGCTGTTGATGCGGATGAAGACATCATAGCCAAGGCCGAGGGCCATGAGGCCGTGCGCGGCCTCGTGCACGACGAAGGTCGCAACGACGATTGCCAGTCCCAGGCCGATGGTTCGAATGATCTGCATGTCATGCCCCCCGGGTGAAGCCCGACCGTAGACCCAGGTCCGGAGGGGCGCTGCTTACAAATCGGTCACGATCCATTCACCCTGTTGAGGCTAGATGCCCGCCATGACCCAGCCTGTTCGCCGTCTCACCGTCCTGTCCGCCGTCATCGCGGGCGCGCTGATGCTCCAGGGCTGTCTGGTGGGGGCCGTGGTCGGGACGGCCGGCGCGGTCGTTGGCGGCGCCGCCAAGGTCACCGGAGCCGTCGTCGGCGCCGGTGTCGACGCCGTCACGACCTCCGACGAGGAAACCCGCGCCCGCCGCGAGCGGGATCAACGCGATCACGACCGCCAGCAACGCCGCTGCGAGCAGATGCGCTCGCAGGGCCGGAACTGCTGATCCAGAGCCTGATCCGGGAGGGTGCGAGCGGTTTTCCCGTCGGATCAGGCTCCAGAATTAAGCTGGACCTTGATTCACGGCATCCGCGAGACCGCGAAGCGATCTCCCCTCAGCCGATCAAGGTCTAGCGGACCCCGATGTATTTGTGGGTCTGGACGCTGAGCCGCCATTTCGGGTGGCGCAGGCAATAGTCCATGGCCGCCGCCGTATTCGCCGCCTGATCCGGCCCGTCCATCGGCTGCAGCCAGAACCGTTCGAAATCGAGGTCGTCGAACCTCTCCGGCATGGCCAGGGCCTGCGGATAGACCAGTTTGAGCTCCTGCCCTGACGTCTGAACCACAGGCGCGGCCGCCTTCGGACTGACGCAGATCCAGTCGATGCCCTCGGGCGCGGCCAGGGTGCCGTTGGTCTCCACCGCGATGTCGAAACTGCGCGCATGCAAGGCCTCGATCAGAGGCCCGTCCAGCTGCAGCAACGGCTCGCCGCCGGTGCAGACGACCAGTTTCGGATCGCCGTCACGCCCGATCCAGAACGAGGCGACATGGTCCGCCAGGGCCCGGGCATCCCTGAACTTTCCGCCGCCGTCGCCGTCCGTGCCGACGAACTCGGTGTCGCAGAAGGTGCAGACGGACTGGGCCCGGTCCTGCTCGCGCCCGCTCCACAGATTGCAGCCGGCGAAGCGCAGGAAGACCGCCGGACGCCCGGCCTGACCGCCCTCCCCCTGCACCGTCAGGAAGGTCTCCTTGACCGAATAGGTCATCGCGAACTCAACCACTCTCGCCAGCCGGCGGCGCGCAGTTCGCAGGCCGGACAGTCGCCGCAGCCATAGCCCCAGTCATGCCGGTGCTCGCGGTCGCCACGATAGCAGGTGTGGCTCTCCTCGACGATCAGATCGACCAGGGCGTCTCCGCCGATCCCGTGCGCCAGTTCCCAGGTCTGGGCCTTGGTCAGCCACATCAGCGGGGTCTCGATGGGCGACGGCTTGTCGAGGCCCAGCTGCAGCGCCCGCTCCATGGCGCTTATCGTGTCGCGCCGACAGTCGGGATAGCCCGAGAAGTCCGTCTCGCACATGCCGCCCACCAGGACTGCCAGGCCACGCCGGTCCGCCAGCGCCGCCGCACAGGTCAGGAAGACCAGATTCCGCCCCGGCACGAAGGTATTGGGCAGGCCCCGCGCGCCGACCTCGATGGCGCGATCCGTGGTCATCGCGGTCTCACCGATGGCCCCGAACCCGGTCAGGTCGATCACATGGTCCGGCCCCAGCCGATCTGCGAACTGCGGCAGGACCCGGACCATCCCGTCGCGCACCCTCAGACGGGCCGCCATTTCCACGGCATGGCGCTGGCCGTAGTCAAAGCCCACGGTCTCGACCCGCTCATAGCGCTCCAGTGCCCAGGCCAGGCAGGTGGCGCTGTCCTGCCCGCCCGAAAACAGGACCAGGGCGTCGTGGGCGATGTCGACGGCCGGGGACGGCATTTGAGTCTCGGTCATGACGGGCCTGCGGTCGGCTTTTCGGCCGCGCGCATCGGGTTCAGTACAAGGTTGAATAGGGTTTCAGGTCTCTACACCAGACCGGTCGGCACGGCAAAAGAGACCGGCGTCACGCAAGAGGCGAAAGCAGACCTTTTTGCGACTTAACGCTTTTGCAAACGGTTATCCCGCATTGTCCCCCGGTATCACGGGAGTTTCGGCCAGTATGCCGACGATCGAAGTTCTGACAGAACGCGCCGAACCGGTCTCGCCAACAACCTCGGCTGCCGAGATTTTCGCACGCTTTCAGCGCGAGCCGGATACGCTGGTCATTCCGGTTGTGGTTGACGACCGTCCGGTGGGCCTGGTGGAACGCAACGCCTTCCTCCTCAAGATCGCCGGCCCCTTCGGCCACGCCCTCTACGGCAATCGCCCGGTGTCCTATGTCATGGATCCGGAGCCGGCCGTGGTCGACGCCGGGGTCCGCATCGACCTCTTCTGCGACATCCTGATCAAGGGCGGCGCGGGCTCGCTGATGCGCGGCTTCATCGTCACGCGCGGCGGTCGCTATCGCGGCATCGGCACCGCCGTCTCCCTGCTCCAGGCCGTCAACGAACAGCAGCGCAGCCAGAATGCCGAGCTGGCCGAACAGTCGCGCGCCCTGACCGACAGCCGCACCCAGGCCCTCGCCTCGGCCCGCGCCAAGAGTCAGTTCCTGGCCATCATGAGCCACGAGTTGCGCACGCCCATGAACGGCGTCCTCGCCGTCGCTGAACTGCTGCGTCGCCAGCCCCTGACCGTCTCGGCTCAGGCCCACGTCAAGACGATCGTCGATTCCTCCGAGACCCTGATTCGGATCCTCCAGGATGCGCTGGACCTGTCGCGCGCCGAAGCCGGCGAGCTGGAGATGAACCCCGCCCCGACGCCGCTGCGCACCCTGGTAGATGACATCGAGGCCATGTGGGGTCCCCGCGCGTCCCAGGACGCCGTCCGCCTTATGGTGGGCTATGAGGGCGATACCGAACTGACCGCCGACATCGACGGCGTGCGCCTGAAACAGGTGTTCAACAACCTGATCGGCAACGCCCTGAAGTTCGCCCGCAACGGCGTGGTAGAGGCCAGCCTCAAGGCCTGGTCCGAGGACGGCCGGGTCCGCATGGAGGCCCGCGTCCGCGACGACGGGCCGGGCGTGGACAGCGACCGTGTCGACGCCATCTTCGAGCCCTTTGTGCACGGCTCGGGCCCGGACGGTGCGGGCCTCGGCCTGTCGATCTGCCGCCAGATCGTCGACCACATGGACGGTCGCATCTGGGCCGAAAACAACGCCGGTCGCGGCGCCACCTTCGCCTTCGACGTCTCCGCCCCGCTGTCAGAGCCGGTCGAGCAGAACGCCTCCAACGTCTCGGCCCTCGCCGAGCTGGAGCTTCAGTCCAATCCTCACATCCTGATCGTCGACGACAACGCCACCAACCGCGTGGTCGCCCAGGCCCTGTGCGAGATGTTCGGCTGTTCGTCCGAGACCGCCGAGGACGGGCTCGAGGCGCTGGAGGCCGTCCAGGCCCGGCCGTTCGACCTGATCCTGATGGACATCAAGATGCCCCGCATGGACGGCGTCCAGGCGACCCAGGCCATCCGCGCCCTGACCGGCCCGGAGCGCGACATCCCGATCATCGCCCTGACCGCAAACGCCGACCCGGACGACGCGAAACACTACCTCTCGATCGGCATGGCCGCCGTGGTCGAAAAGCCGATCAAGCCGGAACGCCTGCGCATGGCCATGAACGCCGCCCTGGCCGAGCCCGCCGAGGTCGAGGTCGCGGCTCCGGCACCCGCCGCCCGCAAGGGGCGCGCAGCCTAGACTTTCGTTCGTCCCGCAGCGACGTCCCGGTCCCCGAACCTGACGGGCTTGTAACTGGCACCGCACGCTCATCGCCTGCAACCTTCGTGAGACGGCTTGGGGGGGGGAGATATGCGCGGATACGTCAAGGCGGCTGTTGCCTTCGGGGTTCTGGCGGCCGGCCTGTTCCCCGCTCTCGCGCACGCTCGCCAGGATCTCTCCGCCGATACGGTTCGAGGCGAACTCATCGCGCTCTACGACAAGCTGGAGAGCGCCCATTTCGATCTCTTCGCCCACCGGGACGCACAGGACTACCGCGCGTTTCGCGATGCGCAGCTGGCTTCGGTCACGGACCCGATGTCGCCCCAGCAGGCGGCGATCCGTTTTCAGGAACTGGCCGCCTACGGACGGGTCGGACATGCGCATGTCGATGCGCCGATGCAGGGGTTCGTCGCCCTCCTGCGGAGCGGCGGGAGATTCCTTCCGATCTTCGTCCGCGTCGACGGCGATCGGGTCGTTCTCACCGAGACGGCGGACAGCGAAGGACGATTCACCGCCGGAGACGAAGTTCTTCGCCTGAATGAGGAGGGCATCGCCGCGTGGCTTGATCGCCTCGGCCGCTATGTCTCCGCCGAGCGGCCCTATATGACTCATGCCCTGATGGAGCAGAGCTTCCCGGCCCTCCTGCAGTTCGCGCTCGGAGACATTGAACGCATATCCCTCGCGGTCCGGAAGCCGTCCGGCGAGGTCGTCTCCGGCGATATTCGCGCCATCACCCTGGCGGATCGCGCGGCGATCCGGCGCGACCACCCCACGCGCAGAGTTCAGACCGATTTCTCCCGGCGGGCGTTTGAACTGATGCCCGAGCGCATCGGATATCTGCGGCCCGGCCCGTTCGCCGAGCCGCCGGAGGGACAGAACACTGATCCGAACTACGACAGCACCGCCTTCCAGGCCTTCGTCGATCACTCGTTCGAGCGGTTGATCGCCGCCGGCGTGACGGACCTGATTCTCGACCTGCGCAACAACCCGGGCGGCGACAACAGCTTCAGCGATCCCCTGGTCGCCTGGTTCGCCGACCGGCCCTTCAGGTTCGCATCTAGCTTCACGCTCAAGGCCAGCGCCGAGAGCAAGGACTGGTACGAGGCGCGTCCGGGTGAGGCCGGGGCGGATGACACGCTTCAGTCTCTCGCGGCCGCCGAAGCGGCTCAACCCAACGGAACCCGCTATCCCTACGACCTGCCCCTGAACCAGCCTCGATCCGGCATGCGTTTTGGCGGCTCCGTGCATGTCCTGGTCAACCGGCACAGTTATTCGAACGCCGCCTCGGTCGCGGCGCTGATCCAGGATTACGGGTTCGGCGACATCCTCGGAGAGGAAACCGCAGACGTCCCGACGACCTACGCCTCGGTGCTATCGTTCCGACTGCCGGCCACAGGAACCCTCGTCACCTATCCCAAGAGCCGCATCGTTCGACCGAGCGGAGACGAAACCCTTCAAGGGGTGATCCCTGACATCCCCCTGACGCGCGAGCCGGTCGATGAAACGGAGGATGTCGTCCTCAGGGATGCGGTCTCGGCCATCGTGGCGCGGCGGGCGGTCCAACCGGGTTGAGCCGACCAGACCCCCGCCCCTGGAACCAGCCGGCCTCCTTGAACACCGGCCCATGGGTCCGGCTGACCGGCGCCGTGAGGCCGCCGATGAGGCGGATTTCGCCCGCGCCGCGCCGCCAGCGCACGTCCTGCACCGCATCGGCCGCCACCCACCCTGACCGGTGAACCCTGACCTCATGGTCGCGGCGCTCTGGCTGCCGCACGGGCCGAGGCCGGGGCCGACCCGAAGCCCTCGCGCATGGGCCCCGGCGCTCGCCCGCGATTTTGTCGCAGCCCCGCTGCATTGCCTCGCCCCCCTCCCTTCCGGCTATTCGAGCGCGAACAAGGGGAGCAACACCGATGAGCACAGGCTCTGGATTTCTGGGCGTGGTCGAGCGCATCGGCAATCGTCTGCCCGATCCGGTGTTCCTGTTCCTCTGGCTGATCGGCGGACTGGTGCTGCTCAGCCTGGTCGGTTCGGGTCTGGGCTGGTCCGCCGTCAACCCGGTCACCGGCGAGACGCTGGTGGCGCAGAGCCTGCTTTCTCGCGAGAACCTCGAGAAGCTGATCATCGGCATGCCGCGCACCCTGGCGGACTTTCCGCCGCTCGCGATCGTGGTGACCATCATCTACGGGGCGGCCGTCGCCGAGCGGACCGGGCTGTTCGATTCCGCCATTCGAGGCGCGCTGCTCAATGCGCCCAGGGCCGTGCTGACGCCCGTCGTCGTGGTGGTCGGCATGATGTCTCACCACGCATCGGACGCCGCCTATGTCGTGGTCATTCCTCTGGCCGCCGTGATCTTCGCCGCGGCCGGACGGCACCCGCTGGCCGGCCTCGCAGCCGGATTCGCCGCCGTGTCCGGAGGCTATGCCGGCAACCTGTTTCCGGGATCCCAGGACGCCCTGATCCTTGGCATCACCGAGCCGGCGGCCCGGCTCATCGACCCGACCTATTCCGTGAACATCGCGGGCAACTGGTTCTTTATCGTCGGCGTCGTTCTGGTTTTCACGCCGATCGTCTGGTTCCTGACCGACCGGGTGATCGAGCCGCGCCTGGGTCGCTGGACGCCGTCCGACGCCGCACGGCCGCCTTCCACCCCCGAAGAACAGGCACTGACGCCCGCGCAGAAGAAGGGGCTGGTGTGGGCCGGTCTAGCGATCCTCGCCATGCTGGCCCTCTGGACCGCCCTGACCCTGATGCCGGGCTCGCCCTTTGTCGATCCCGAGGCCGAGCCGGGGCAGGAGTTCAATCCCCTCTATCGGTCGCTGATCGCCTTCTTCGCCGTCACCTTCTTCGTCGCCGGCGGTGCCTTTGGCGCGGGCGCCGGCACGGTGAAATCCCACCGGGACATGGTCCGGATGATGGGCGAAGGCGTCGCCCAGCTGGCCCCCTATATCGTGCTCGCCTTCTTCGCAGCCCACTTCGTGGCCATGATCAACTGGTCCGGTCTAGGCCCGATTCTGGCCGTCAACGCAGCGGCGGAGCTTCAGCGGATCGCCCTGCCGGCCCCGGTGCTGCTGATCGCCGTCGTCCTGGTCTCGTGCGTGTTCGACCTGTTCATCGGCTCGGCCTCGGCCAAATGGTCCGCCCTGGCTCCGATCGTGGTGCCTATGTTCATGCTCCTCGGCATCAGTCCGGAGATGACGACCGCCGCCTATCGGATGGGGGACTCGGTCACCAACATCGCTACTCCACTGATGAGCTATTTCCCCCTGATCCTGACCTTCGCCCAGCGGTGGGACCCGCGCTTTGGCCTGGGATCGCTGCTGGCGACCATGTTGCCCTATGCGGGGTCCTTCCTCGTCGCGGGCCTGCTGATGGTGGCGGCCTGGGTCGTGCTGGACCTGCCGCTAGGGCCGGGGGTGGGCGTCCACTACGAACTGCCCTCGGCCGCCGCGCCGGTCGCCTCGTCGTCGTCCTCGTCATAGCCCACCAGACGGAGCGCCCGCGCCTTGATCCCGTTGATCTCGGCCCAGCGCAGCAGTCCCTCCTCTCGCCCGTGGGTGATCCAGAGCTCCTCGGGCCTGATCTCCTCGAAGGTCGCGATCAGCTCCGGCCAGTCGGCGTGGTCGGAGATGACCAGCGGCAGTTCCACGCCCCGCTGCCGCGCCCGCGCCTTGACCAGCATCCAGCCCGAGGCGAAGGCGGTCACCGGATCGGCGAACCGGCGCGACCAGCGGTCCTGGATCGCCGACGGCGGCGCGATGGCCACTTCCCCGCCCAGGGTGCCGGCCTTGAGGCCCGTCGCCGGCAGGATCGGGCCCAGATCAACGCCCTCGCTCTCGTACAGACGGTTCAGACGCTCCAGCGCCCCGTGGACATAGATGGGCCGCTCCCAGCCCGCCTCCCGCAGCAGCCGGATCACGCGCTGAGCCTTGCCCAATGCATAGGCCCCGACCAGATGTGCCCGCTCCGGGAACTGGCCCAGCGACTGGACCAGCCGGGCGATCTCCTCGGCGTCCGGCGGATGGGTGAAGACCGGCAGGCCGAACGTCGCCTCCGAGATGAAGACATGGCAGGGCACGGGCTCGAACGGGACACAGGTCGGATCACGCCGGCGCTTGTAATCGCCCGACACCACCATGGTCAGGCCCTGCCAGGTCACCACCGCCTGGGCCGAACCCAGGACATGTCCCGCCGGGACCAGCTTCACCTCAACGCCGCTGTGTGAAGCCGTCTCGCCATAGGCCGCCGCCTGACGCCGTCCCGTGAAATCCTCGCCATAGCGTTCGGCCATGATCGCGAGGGTCTGGTCCGTGGCCAGCACGGCGCCGTGCCCGGCCCGGGCGTGGTCGGCGTGGCCGTGGGTCACCACCGCCCGGTCAACAGGGCGCACCGGGTCGATGTAGAAGTCCCCCGGCGGGCAATAGAGGCCGGCCGGCGTGGGCCTCAGCAGGTCTTCGGGTCGGATCATGGGTCAGATATGGGCCTGCGTCGGGCCTTGCGAATAGGTGCCCGCCCGATAAGGACGGTCTCATGAGCGATATGTTCCTGACCACCCTGATGCCGCAACTGGCCTCCGGCGCCGCCCACACCCATGCGCTGGGCTTCGTCTATGAGGGGGTGAACGGCGATCGGGTCCGGCTGCGGACGCCGTGGCGGCCCGATCTGGTCGGCGATCCGGAGACGGACGTCTTCGCCGGTGGCCTTGTCACCGCCATGCTGGACCATGTCGGCGGCCTCGCGGTCTGGACCAGGCTCGGGCGCTACGAGCCCATCGCCACCCTGGACCTGCGCATCGACTACATGCGGCCGGCCCGGCCCCGCGTGGACCTGCTTTCGGAGGCCCGCTGCTATCGCGCCACCCGCACCATCGGCTTCGTCCGCGCCTGGGCGTTCGAGGACGATCCCGCCGACCCTGTCGCGGCGGCCCAGGCCACCTACGTCATCTCCTCCGACGGAGGCCGAAAGCCCGGAGCCAATCTCAAGTCGCGCGGAGAGGGCGCATGACCGTCCTTCTCGACACCATCCCCTACGCCCGCTTCCTCGGCCTGCGCACGGAAATGGACGGCGACATCCTGACCGTCGTGATGCCGTTCGCCGACCACCTCGTCGGCAATCCGATGCTGCCCGCACTTCACGGAGGCTCGACGGCGGCGATGCTGGAGCTGACCGCCGTCGCCCAGGTCGCCCACACATGGCCGCGGCTGCGCCTTCCCAGGCCGATCACGGTGACCACGGCCTACCTCCGCTCGGGAAAGCCGATGGACGTCTACGCCCGCGCCCGAATCTCCCGTGCCGGCCGCCGCGTGGCCCACGTCCTGGCCGAAGCCTGGCAGGAAGACCCCGCCCAGCCGATCGCCAGCCTGACCGCCCACTTCTCGATGGACGAGCACAACTCCTAGACCTTCCCCTGTGGCGGCTGGCGGTGGTCGTTGAACCGGCTTCTGTCCGGCCGGACAGGCCCGAGGCTCGCCATCGACCGGCCGCGACGCGAGTTCGACTCGTTCTCGTAAATGGTTAAAGAATCCCTACCAGTCTCCCTCTTGACGTGTTAACCATGTCTTTACCACTGTAACTTTCTGGAAGGGACTAACATGGACCGGACTGAAGTCGTCGCCAGCCTGGCTGGAGACCTGTATGCCACCGAGTGCGCGGTCGATGCCGCGATCACCTCGGCCACCACCCTCGTTCAATCGATGATCGGTGCCCGGACCCTGCTCAAGGCCTCCCCGATCGCGGGCGCTGTGTCGCAAGCCAAGGCCATCGAGGCGATCGCCGCCCTGTCGGCTGCCCGCGACGCCGTCGTCGCCTGCCACGCCGAACTGGCCAAGGATCACCGTCGCATGGGCTATGGCGTCTACAACGTCGGCCCGATGGACAAGCCCGACAACGGCGACTGGGGCGACGGCCCGCCGCCGCCGCCGCAGGTCGAACAGCAGCTGCGCACCATCCGGCCCGTCCGCGTCGCATGAATTCGGATTAATGCCGAAAACTCCGGTTTTCGCCTAACCAGACTCGCAGCATGGTCGCCCTCGCGTCCTTCGACGCGGGGGCGATTTCATGCTGGACACCCTGTATTCGCAGATCGGCCTGCTGCCGATGGTGCTGGTCGGAATCTTCGCCTTCACCAAGGGCGACGAGCCCGAGCGCTTGGCCATGGGTGCCTATCTGCTGGGCTGGATGGCCAGCCTGCTGCTCCAGGATGACCGGGGTTTGCTCGCCAACTGGCAGCCGGGCATGTTCGCCTTGGACGTCGTCATGCTGCTCGTTTTGGGCGGGCTGGCTTGGAAATTCCACCGCAACTGGCCGATCTGGGCGGCATCGTTGCAACTCATCATCGTGATGAGTCACCTGGTGACCCTGTTCGACATACGCCCGGGGCTTATGTCCTTCTACACCATCGTGAATCTCGCCGGTTATGGCATTCTGCTTGCCATCGGTCTGGGCACCTTCTGGGCCTGGCAGGAGCGTCGTGCGGCGGGACTGGAATAGGCCATTATTCCTAGCTAAGGTCTCCTCCGAATCATTCCGGCGGATCCCATGTCCCTTACCCATGCCAAAGTCTGGGCCGCGCTCGACGCCATCGCGGGGCGCGAGGGTGTTTCCGTCTCGGGCCTGGCCCGGCGCGCCGGACTCGACGCCACCTCCTTCAACGTATCCAAACGGTTCGGCCCCGGTGAGGCCCGTCGTCCCCGCTGGCCTTCGACCGAGAGCCTGACCCGCGTGCTGGAAATCGCCGGCCTGTCTCTGGCGGAGTTCGCGACCCTGGCCGAGGACGGCGACCGGCGCGCCCCGACCATTCCCCTCATCGGCCTGGCCCAGGCGGGGGCCGACGGCTTCTTCGACGACGCGGGCCTGCCGACCGGCGAAGGCTGGGACCAGACGGACCTGCCCTTGGCCCGCCCGGGTCTGTTCAGCCTCGAGATCTCCGGCGATTCCATGGCCCCCCTCTATCGTCAGGGCGATCGCGTCCTGGTCGATCGGGATCGCACCGATGTGCGCAAGGGCGATCGCGTCGTGGTTCGCACCACGACCGGCGAGACCATGGCCAAGGAGATCGCCTCCCTGACAGCCCGGTCGGTCACCCTGAACTCGATCAACCCGGCCTATGAACCACGCGTCATCCCGCGAAAAGACGTCGACTGGATCGCCCGCATTCTCTGGGTCAGCCAGTAGGCTCCGTATCCTTCGTCATCCTCCGGCGAGCCTGGCGACACCGGAGGATGGCGAACGAAAGAAAGGGCCGCCCCTTTCGGAGCGGCCCTGACTTCATCCCGCGCTGTCAGCCTTGTTCAGTAGGGCCGCACATAGTTCGCATTGACCCAGCCGCCGCCGGCGATCTGGACCCACTCACCCTGAGAGCCAATGGCCGTGAACGGCTGGCCCGCCGACAGGCTGCCGGCCTGGCGATAGCTGGTTCCCGGGCCCGAGCGGATGCGCAGGTTGGACGAGGCTCGATACTGGGCCCCCGACGAGCTGGCCTGGGCGTTGGCGCGGGCACGTTGCTGGTTGCAGCCGATGTAGGAACCGGCTGCGGCCCCGGCCCCGGCCCCGGCGACGGCGCCGAGCGCGCGCTCGTTGCTGGAGATCCGGCTGCCGGCCAGAGCCCCGAGGACGCCGCCGATCACCGCGCCGGCCTGCTGGCGTCCGCCCGGGGCGTCACAGCTGGTGATGCCGTTCGATTGGGCCTGAGCGGCCATGGGGGCCGCAGTGATCAGAGCGGCCAGGGCTGCCGCCGTGGCCAGGGTGGTGTTCAATGTCTTCGACATGGCTCTCTCCGTTTCATCGAGGTTGGTCGATGCCGTGAGAATGCCCGAGCCCACATGAAGGCTCCCGGAGCTTCACCGTTATTTCCGGTTCATCCAATCCTCCCCCACCGGGGGAGGATTTTTACGCCGCCAGTTCCCCGTTCGCCCCGGCCTCGATCAACTGGATCGTCTGCGGCAGGCCGTAGATCGCCGCGAACGAGCCGAAACGCGGCCCCTGGGACGCGCCAAGCAGCACCTCATACAGCGCGCCGAACCACCCGCGCAGCGGCTCGAACGCATGCTCTTTGCCGACCGTATAGACTTCCCCCTGGATCAGCTCGCCGTCGGTCGTGTCCGCCGGAAGCGCCTTAAGCCGCCCCGCCAGATCCAGCAGCGCCGCCTTCTCCTTGTCGTCGGGCAGGCGATACGACTTCGTCGGCTTCACGAAGTCCTCGTAGTAGTTCAGCGCCCGGTCCATCAGCCCGTCAAGCACCGGCTCGTTCTCGGGCGTGGCGTCGGGCAGATACCTGGCGAAATAGGCCCACAGCTGCGCCTTCGACGAGGCATTGGCCACGCCGACCAGGTTCAGCAGAAGCGCGAACGACACCGGCGAGGCGACCTTCGGCGGCGCCCCCGCGTGGATCGACCAGACGGCGTTGTCGATCTGTTTGGCCGGTTCCTGCGTCCCGAAGGCGTCGATGGCCCCCAGATAGTCGTCGATGGCGCGCGGAATGACGTTGAAATGCAAGCTCTTGGCCGACTTCGGCGACTGGAACATGTACCAGCTCAGGCTCTCGGGCGTGCCGTAGCGCAGCCACTGTTCCATCGTCAGGCCGTTGCCCTTTGACTTGGAGATCTTCCTGCCCTCAACGTCGAGGAAGAGCTCGTAGTTGAACCCCTCCGGCGGAACGCCGCCCAGCGCCCGACAGACCTTGGACGACTCGCGCACGCTCTCGATCAGGTCCTTGCCCGACATCTCGTAATCGACGTCCAGCGCAGTCCAGCGCATGGCCCAGTCGGGCTTCCACTGCAGCTTCACATGGCCGCCGGTGACCGGCAGCTCGGTACGACCGCCCGCCGGATCATCGAAGACGATGGTCCCCTTCTCGAGGTTCCGTTCCAGCGTCGGCACCTGCAGCACATGGCCGGTGACCGGGCTGACCGGCAGGAAGGGCGAATAGGTCTCGCGCCGCTCCGGGCCCAGGGTCGGCAGCATGATCACCTGCACCGCGTCGAACCGCTCCAGCAGGCGCAGCAACACCTCGTCGAACCGTCCGGACCTGTAGATCTCGGTCGAGCTCATGAACTCGTAGTCGAAGCCGAAACCGTCGAGGAAGGCCCGCAGACGCGCATTGTTATGCGCCCCGAAACTGTCATGCGTCCCGAACGGGTCACGCACCCGCGTCAGCGACAGATTCAGGTCCTCGCGCAGCATCTCCGGGTTCGGCACGCCCTCCGGAACCTTCCGGAGTCCGTCCATATCGTCCGAAAACGCGATCAGTCGCGTCTGCCAGTGGTCGCCCGTCAGGGCGCGAAACGCATTGCGCACCATCGTCGTGCGCGCCACCTCGCCGAAGGTCCCCATGTGAGGCAGACCCGAGGGGCCATAGCCCGTCTCCAGAACCACGGGCCGTTGCAGGGCCTCGAACGTCGCCACCGCCTCGTCGGCCTTGCCGGCGTCGATCAGCAGTTTCGCCGCATCCCGCTCGCTGTCGGACAGGCGCTTCTTCAGGACGTGGTCCAGCAGGGCGCGGGCCTGTTCGAAGGGCCAGGATTTGGCTTCGCGAGCCAGGGTTTCGAGGTTCTGCAGCATGGGCGCGGGTTTGGCCGCTCACGCCCCCATCGTCAACGTCAGCCTAGTACCCCAGGCCGTTGCGGACCTGTTGCTCGCGCCCGTTGGTGAACAGTTCGGCAGCTTTCAGCTTGGCCCCATAGGGGTCCGAGTAGCCCCAGGTTTCCGCCAGCACTTCGGCGTCCGAATAGGACAGGCCCGTGTCTTCCCATTCACAGGCGTTGCCGTAGCCACGGCTCTCGCGCAGCACGACCGGCACGTTTGTGCCGATTCCATTGAGGATCTTCTGGCCGATGATGACCTTGCCGCCATCGGCGTCCTGGCCATAGAGCGCGCCCACCAGTTTGGCGTCGCAGTAGTTGTAGCCCGACGAGAAGAAGGCGTTGTACTCGCGCTGCTGCGGCATGGCCTGGGCCGGCTGGCCAAACATCACGATGGCGATGGCGCTGGACATCAGAAGGGCGGCGGACAGTTTGCGCGCGCGCCCGGTGATCGTCGTGGTCATGGTCACTCCCCGAGAGAACAGCCTCCACTATACGGCGTTCACATTTCGGCGATAGCGTTCGTTTCCTGACGAAGCCTGCCCAGCCAATGCGTTCTGGCGGCCTCGTCCACCGGCGACCGGATCAGAAGTTCGACTAGGCTCCCCGGCACCGCCTCGCCCGGCTCCCGATCCCGGCACCAGCCCAGAACACCTTCGAACAGGGCTGCGGCGACCATCAAGGGCTCGACCTCCAGCAGGGCCGGCATCACCCGCACCTCGACCGTGTGCTTGTCCGCCCGTCCGGTCAGCAGGTTGGCCAGGTTCAGGTCGCAATATTTGCTTAGCCCCACCCCGCCCAGCGCCCCCTTCGCCTCAGCCCAGTCCATCGCCTGGAATGCCTCGCTCCCCGTCAGCCCGGCCAGTCCCGCCGGCCAGTCGCCCAGCCGCACGCAACGTGGATTGACCCCGACCAACCGCTTCAGCGCCGCGCCATGCCTCGTCCACACCTCGACCAGTCCCGCGATCGCCCGCGCCGAACACAGCGCGCTTCCATCGAAATGCACATGGGTCGCGCCCTCGACCGGGACGGTGAAGCCGAGCGTCCGCGCGTCGCCCAACAGCCGCTCCAGCACGGCCGCATGATCCGTCTCGATCGGCGCGGTCACGATCTCGCAGGGCCTTTCCCGCTCTCCGGGCAGGGGCGCATCGATCGCCACCGAACGCCCGTTCGCATCCACCACCCGCACCATCCCGGCCTCATGGCGCTGCGCCTCCGTCCCGAACAGGGTCGCCAGCGGCTCCAGCGTCCGGTCGTCCGCCGCATCCGGATCGCAGTGCCGTTCGACCAGCCGCAGCAACCGCCCGTCGTCGGCCACGATCCGCCGCCAGCCCGACCGCGGCGCCCGCTCGCGATCCAGATCACGCTGCAGGGTCAGGTCGTCAACGAAAGAAGCGACCCAGCCGCCCTCCCCGTCCCGCACGCGAAATCCGGGCGTCAGGTTCTCGAACACCGGCCGCCCTTCGACGGCGCTCGGCTCGGACTGTGGATGGAAGAAGCGCTCGACCGTGCCGCCGATCCTTGTGGCCACGGCCTGCGCCAGATCGCGCCGCGACAGACCGGGCGGCGCCATCAGCTCGATCTCGAAGCCGGTCTTCCAGTCCAGTGTGACGGCCAAGGCGTGATCCCCAAATCGGACGCCAGCCTAGAGCAGGATTCACGGCATCAGAGGAATCGCTTCGCGATTCCTCTGATGCCGTGAATCCTGCTCCAGATATGAGCGAGAGCCTGATTCACGCTTTCGACAGAAGCGCGAAGCGCTTCCGTCTCAAACGATCAGGCTCTAACAGCAAGCGACCGACTGTCAGCCCTCGGCTTCGGCCTCGGCGGCGTCCGGCCGCGCCACGCCCGGAATGGCGACGCAGCGCTGCTGCGTGCCGCCGCCCGGCGCGGCCTCCACACGCGGCGCGATGGAGCTGACGGTGGTCCCGTCCGGCCCATAGGTGCCCAGGAACTGACACCCGGTCTGCAGGTCGGTCAGCACATAGACGCCCGGCTGATCGGTCGCCGTCTTCGAGAAGGTCGCCCCGACGGCCGCCAGCAGGGCACCGCCTGGATTGTCGATCGCTTGCTGAACCTGGGCCGTGCGCGTGTTGACGGTCTCCAGCGTCGCCTCGGCCTGGGCGGCGGTGTCCTGGATGTCCTGCAGGGCGGAGGCGCCGTCCTCGCAGGCGGCAACGGTCAGGGCGAGGGCGGAGGCGGTAACAAGGGTCAGGATGTTCATCGGTGGAGTATGCACGTGTCGCCGCCCCGGGTCGCCCGGACACAAGGTCGCCCCTTCTTTGTGGAGGCGAGGCAGCCTTGACCCCGCTGCTTCTCGGTGACCATTCGCGTCGACCCTGAAGACCGTCGATTTCGGCTTCGACCTGACAGCCGACCCCATCGCGCCGGGGCACGTCGCCAAGCCTCAGGGGAGCGGCTGCCGGATGGACGAATACACCGCATCGAAGCCGTCTAGCGCAGGCCCGTTGGGCAATTCACCGGCCTCGATCACATCCCCCAGCTTCAGCACACGCTCGTCGCCTGGGGCAAACGCCGGCCATTCAGGACGGCCTCCGCCGTTCGGATCGCCATCGGCCGCGAACGCAACCCAGTAGTCCGCCATCGCGTCGGCCAGCGCGCGATCCGTGTCCGTCCAGGGCCAGGACTGTTGGTCGAGGTGATCGAACATGTACCAGAGCTCGGCGAAATGCCCGGCGCCCCAGTGTTGCTGGACGGACCCTTCGGGATAGGGCGGGCGACGGCCGAAATAGTAGGCGTGAACCGGACTGCGCCCATGGGCCGCCTGCAGTCTGGCCCATTCCCTGATGTCCCAGCCGAAACGGAGGTCGCGCTCGAAGTTCACGCGCGCCGTCCGCGCCTCATCGTCGGTCGTGAAGGGATAGGGTGCCAGCAGGGGCGGGGGCAGTTGCCCCCACCGGGCCTCCAGCATCGTCTGGAAATTGGCCGCCGTGACGCTCGACACGTCTGTCAGGGAGCGCGCCTCCTCTGCATTGAATCCCACCAGCAGGGGCACATCATTCTGACGGCCGGCGACGAAGACGTCATGGGGCGGTGCCGGCAACATACGCGGCTCAATGACGGGATGAACGATATCGCCGGACTCCGGGCCGAGGAACCGCTCGGCCGGCAGTGCGCGCAGCTCTGCCGGCGTCGCGACGCCAAGCGAGGCCGTATAGGCCGCGCCCTCCTCCTCCGCCTTGGCCAGCAGATATTTCGGCGCCAGTTCGATGGGCTCGAACAGGCCGCCGCTCTGGCCGATGGCGCGCTGGAAAAGACCCCGCGCCCGGGGGGAGGCCATCAATATGCTGACCGAAGTCGCGCCGGCGGACTGTCCCGCCACCGTCACCCGCCCGGGATCGCCGCCGAAGGCCGCGATGTTGTCCCGCACCCATTCCAGCGCAGCGACCTGATCCATGAGGCCATAGTTGCCGGACCCGCCCGCCTCGGCCGTCAGGCCCGGATGCGCCAGAAAACCAAGGGCACCCAGTCGGTAGGCCACCGTCACCACGACCACGCCCCGTTGCGCCAGCCCACCGCCGTCGTACAGTGGGATGGATGTCGAGCCATTGGTCAGCCCGCCGCCCGGAATCCACACGATGACCGGCAGTGAGCCTGTCTGCGAACCCGCCGGCGTCCAGACGTTGAGATAGAGGCAGTCCTCGCTGGTCGGGGACGGCGGTTCGTCCGGCATGGAGACGCCTGTCTGCAGGCAAGCCGGGGCGAAGGCGCTCGCGTCCTGGATGTCGGTCCAGGCGGGCACCGGCTGCGGATCCCTGAAGCGCAGGTCTCCGACCGGCGGCCGGGCGAACGGAAGGCCACGATATACGTTCACGCCGTAGGCTGGCACGCCGCTGACCCGTCCCGCCTTTGTGGAAATGACCGGAGCCTGTTGCGCCGCCCCCAGCGTGATGAGCGCGAATGCGGCGAAGGCGAGTGAGCGGATCATTGATTACTGTCCAGCTTGGGTGTTGACGCACTAGCGACGCTCCGAAGCCGGTCGCCAAGTTACAACGGCGCAAGGTTGTTCGCCTTGACCCCGCCGCAACCTCGTGGCCATTCGCGCCGAACATGAAAACCGCCGATTTCGATTTCGACCTGCCCGAGGACCGCATCGCCCTGCGGCCCGCCGAACCGCGCGACTCCGCCCGCCTGCTGGTGGTCAGGGACGAGGCCCTCGCCGACCACATCATCTCCGACCTGCCCGACTTCCTGCGCCCCGGCGACGCCCTGGTGTTCAACGACACCCGCGTCATCCCCGCCCGCCTGTCCGGCGTCCGCGAGCGCCCCAACCCTGTGACCGGAGGCCCCGAGGGAGACATCCTGACCGTCGAGGTCGAGGCCACCCTGCACCACCGCGACGCCCCCGACGCCTGGTCCGCCTTCATGAAGCCCGGCAAAAGGATCAAGCTCGGCGACCGGATCCATTTTGGTGCCCTGTCGCACACACTGCCTGAAGGCGACTCCCGGACCCTGAGCGCCACTGTCACCGCCAAGCACGATGACGGCCTGATCGTCCTGCAGTTCGACCTGTCCGGACCCGCGCTGGATGACGCCATTCGCGACGTCGGGGTCATGCCCCTCCCGCCCTATATCGCCTCCAAACGTCCCGAGGACGACCGCGACCGTTCGGACTACCAGACCGTCTTCGCCGCGCATGACGGCTCCGTCGCCGCCCCCACGGCGGGCCTGCACTTCACCCCCGCCCTGCTCGACGCCATTCGCGCGAGGGGCGTCACGACCCACGCCGTGACCCTGCACGTCGGTGCCGGCACCTTCCTGCCGGTCAAGGCCGACGACACCGCCGACCACAGGATGCATTCCGAGTGGGGCACGGTCCCGGCCGAGACCGCCGCCGCCCTCAACGCTGTCCGCGCCGGCGGCGGCCGCATCGTCTGTGTCGGCACCACCTCTCTGCGCCTGCTGGAATCCGCCGCGACGCCCGACGGCGTGATCCAGCCCTTCCACGGCGACACGGCCATCTTCATCACCCCCGGCTACCGCTTCCGCGCTGCCGACGTCCTGATGACCAATTTCCACCTGCCGAAGTCGACCCTGTTCATGCTGGTCTCGGCCTTCGCCGGCCTCGAGACGATGAAGGCCGCCTACGCCCACGCCGTGACTGATGGATACCGGTTCTATTCCTACGGCGACGGCTCTCTGTTGCACCGGGAAGCATAAGGACGCGGCACTCTTGACCTGAGATCGCACCCGGCGTCCTCTGCGGCCCCCCGCCGTCAGTCCCGGACCAGCCCATGTCGCGTCTCGCCGCCTCCGCCTGCCTCGCCGCCCTTCTGATCGCGAGCGCCTCGCCGGGAGCGGCCCAGATCAGCCCGCGCGGCCCGACCACGCCCGACATCGGCGGCTTCCCCGACAGCCCCCTGATCCCGGCCCCGACGCAGGAGACCTATCCCGGCGTCATCAAATACGAGGTCGATGCCACCGACCTCGACCACCGGGTCATCTCGGTGCGCCAGACCATCCCCGTCGTCAGCCGCAGCCTGACCCTGCTCTATCCGAAATACCTGCCCGGCAACCACGCCGACTCCGGTCCGATCCAGCTGTTCGCCGGCCTGACCCTCACCGCGAACGGCCAGCGCGTCGAATGGCGCCGCGACGCCGTCGACCCCTACGCCTTCCACATCGATGTGCCCGAGGGCGCGACCGAGATCGTCGCCGAGTTCCAGTGGCTGACCCAGCCCGACAACGCCGTCTGGCGCGTGGTCATGACCCCGTCGATCGTCAACATGGAGTGGGAAAAGGCCCTGCTCTATCCGGCCGGCTATCGCTCGACCGGCATCACCTTCGCCCCCAGCATCAAACTGCCCGAGGGCTGGCAGTACGGCGTGGCGCTCGAGACCACCTCGTTCGAGAACGGCGTCGCCACCTTCGCCCCGACCGACCTCTACACCCTGGTCGACAGCCCGATGTTCGCGGGCGAGCACTATCGCCGCATCGACATCGACGCCGACGGTGAGGACGTCCATCTGAACATCGTCGCCGACACGGCCGCCAACCTGGCCCCCACCGACGAACAGATCGGCCTCTACACCGACCTGGTGACCCAGGCGGATCGCCTCTACGGTTCGCGCCATTTCGACAGATACGAGTTCCTGCTCGCCCTGACCGACCAGCTGGGCGGTATCGGCCTGGAGCACCACCGCAGCTCCGAGAACACCGCCGGCCCCAACTTCTTCACCAGCTGGGGCGCCTCGGCGGGCAACCGCGCCCTGCTCCCGCACGAATACACCCACTCCTGGAACGGCAAATTCATGCGGCCGGCCGACGAACTGACCGCCAACTACAACGTCCCGACCGAGAACAGCCTGCTGTGGGTCTATGAGGGCCAGACCGAATACTGGGGCGACGTCCTGTCGGCCCGCTCGGGCCTGCACACGAAGGAACAGGCCCTGATCGGTCTCGCCGACCGCGCGGCCTTCTATCAGAACCAGCCGGGCCGCGAATGGCGGAACCTGCAGGACACCAACAACCACAACCTGCTGGGCTATCGCGTCCCCGGCCAGTGGGCCTCGTGGATGCGCGGCACCGGCGACTACTATGATGAAGCCGCCCTGATCTGGCTGGACGCCGACACATTGATCCGCGAGCTCAGCCGCGACCGGAAGTCGCTCGACGACTTCGCCCGCACCTTCTTCTCGCCGGAAGGCACGGACGGATCGTGGACGCCGCAGGGCTATACTTTCGCCGACGTCGTCGCGGCCCTGAACGCGGTCCAGCCCCATGACTGGGCCACCTTCCTGCGCACCCGCCTCGACGCCGCCGGCCCCGAAGCCGTCGCGCCGCTGGAGGGTCTGGAGCGTGGCGGCTACCGCCTGATCTATGTCGAGGAGCCGGATGCCGACGAGAAGGCGATGAACGGCAACTGGGGCTCGGACTTCCGCTGGTCCCTCGGCTTCAGCCTGAGCGGCCCGACCCAGCGCATCTCCGCCATCCAGTGGGGCGGCCCGGCCTTCGAGGCCGGCATCGGCGTCGGCTGGGACCTGATCGCCGTCGGCGACCGCGTCGCCACGCCGGAAGTCCTGCGCGACGCCGTCACCGCCGCCAAATCCGGCGAGGCCCCCATCCGGCTGATCCTGAAGAACGGCCAGCGCATCCGCACCCTCGACCTCAGCTACACGGGCGGCCTGCGCTACCCGCGCCTGGAGCGGATCGAGGGCACGCGCGACCGCATCGGCGAGATCATGACAGCGCGGGGGCGGTAGGCTAAGCCTTGAACACCGGGACCCCGGCCGAAAGGCCGGGGCCGACACAACTGTACCCTGGATCCGTGAGAGAGAGTGGATGCGTACCTTGACCTTTGCTGCCGTCCGTCTGTGGCTGACGGGCGTTGTCGCCTTGATCCTCTTTTCGGCTCCGGCCGTGTCCGCCCAGCCATCGGACCCGCTGGGGCGCAGCGCGGCCGTCGCCCTGATCGCGCTCGCGCCGGACGATTTCGAGCGCGCGTGGAACGAGAGACGAACGGCCGCCGCGCCGACGGCAACAGACCCGCTGGAGCGGGCCGCCCTGACGGCGCGCTGGGCCCAAGGCTACCTCGACTACGAATTTTTCCGATGGCGCGACACCGGTCAGATCGCGCCGACGGACTGGCCGGCCCGGACCACGGCCATCGACGCGGTGGATCGCAATGACCCCGCCCTGCTCGCCCTGCCCGCCCACCGGGCCTTCATGGATGCGTGGATCCGTGCCGAGGTCCGCCGCCTGCTGCGCTCTGACCCGGGTCGCCGTGTCGGAAACGTCGTCTGGCTGAACACCGCCTTCGAGGTGGTCGAACAGAATGTCCCCAACCCTGCCGTTCGCGACGCCCTTCTCGCCGAGATGCTGGTGACCTTCCTCGACGAGAACGGGGCGAAAGGCGTCGAGCCGTTTCTCGCACGTTTTGACCGCATCGCCGCCTCCCGCGACGCGGTCGCCGCTGCCTGGCAGGCCTGGCAGCCCCAGCAGGCCGCCGAGACGGGCCACCCGGTCGAGACCTACAAGGTCGTCGGGCCCGTCGGTCTCGACGTTCACATCTTCCGGCCTGCGAACGCGCCTGCGGAGCGGGCACCGGCGATCCTGTGGTTCCATGGCGGCTCGGGCGACACCGGGGCCTGGAGCCACTGCCCGGCCTTCTGCCGACGGTTCGGAGAACTCGGGATTGTCGTGCTGCAGGTCGAGTACCGAACCTACCAACGCTTCGACTCGACGCCCCTGGACGCCCTGGCCGATGCCCGGTCGGCAGTGCGCTGGGCACGGGCGAACGCGCGACGGCTGGGCCTCGATCCCGATCGCATCGGCGTGGCCGGTTTCTCGACCGGAGCCACCTTGGCGGCCCAGACCCTCACCGTTGACGGTTTCGACGCCCCGACAGACGAGCTCGCGATTTCCGCCCGGCCTGATGCGGCCGTGCTGGTCTCCGGCTGTTACGAACCCGAAACGGATGCCTACTACCGGCGAGTGCTGGACGGTCAGGCGGATCTCGCTCGCCTCTCGCCCGCTGTCCTGGCGGAGGCCGCGCTGCGTCCGTCACTGGTGATTCACGGCACTGCGGACCGGGTCTGCGAGTTTCCGGCTGCTCAACGCTTCGTCAGCGCCGCGCCCGGCACCGCCCGGATCATTGCGCTGACGGACCAGCCGCACTTCTTCGTCTTCTCCGCCCCCTCGGCTCGCAGCGAGGCGCTCGATGCGACGACGGCCTTCCTGACCGAAGCCGGCTGGGCCAACCCGCCTGCGCCGCAGTAAAAAAGGGCCGGGGTTTCCCCCGGCCCTTTCCAGAATGACCCGTGAGGGGTCTTCTTACTTGATCTGCACCTTGGCGCCGGCTTCCGTCAGCGTCCTGCCGGCGCGGGGGCGATAGGGCTCATTTCTCAATACCGCTCATCCCCGCTTTCGCGGGGATGAGCGGACAGATGACGCGTTAGTCGCACTCCATCGTCATTGAGTCTGACCCCTAACCCGCCACCACCGGTCTCCGCAGCCGGTTCAACAGCGCGCGCTCGGTCGCAGTCGGGTCCATGCCGGCGGCCGCCTAATAGCTGTTCGCCAAGTCACGATCCCGACCCAGCGCGGCCTGCCACCCTTCCCGTGGCTTGCCGTTCTATGAAACGATCGGTATCGCGATCATCCTGTATTGGACGAATGAATCCGATCCCCAGCAGCAGGCTGCCTCTACGAAAATCACGTCGGCGTTCGGCTCAGATATCTGCAACCCGGCCCATGGTCGAAGAGGTGGAATGGCCGCCAGGGTGACGACGCCGGATCGCGATCGGGCGAAGCGGTCTTGCCCCACTGCGATCCAACCATCCTGTGTCGCGATCAGACTGTCGAACGGCCAGGTTTGTCCGGCGCGGAACACGATGGAGTTCGGAACGATGGGCAGCGGGTCCGCGAAAACGGATGTCACGATCTCCCCGCAAACCCTCGCCACCTCGCCTGACCGGCCGCTCAGGTGCGCGAGGCTAGCGCCGACCAGAACGCAGTCTGTGCGCTCGGGATCGGGAACAACTCCAACCACGGGAACACAATCGAGGTTCAAGAGGCCCGCGCAGATCTCCCCGTTGGCCGTCCCCACGATGGAGACGGTTCCCGTCGAGACGTCGACGCGCCGCAAGCCGCCGCCCCATTCGCCCTTGTTGTATCCGACGAACAGGGCGTCTCCCGTCAGTGGCGACACATGGCCATACTGGTCCAGAGAAGCGGCTGTTCGACGGCGAAGCCAACGTTCACCAGCAGGAAGCAGCACCTTGGTGGTCGTCAGCACGCCCGGCCCTGACGTGGTCGCGAACAGGGCGATGGGGCTGCCCTCGAAATAGATGCGCCGCTCGACGGGATCAGCCTGCCGAAGGTCCCTGACGACGCTCTCGTTGTCGGTGAGTGCGATCAGAGCCCACAAGTGCCGACCGTCCGCCAGCATATCGACAACGTTGCTTGCGACTACCGTCCGCTCACCACTCCGCCTGTCGATGCGCACGATGTTCCTGGATGCTCCACGCAACCAGAGAAGCTCGCTCGTTGCGCTGCCTTCGATGATAGCAAGACCAAGGTCCGGATCGGTCCGGTCGCGGACAGGGCGGCGGTCGTCGTCCGTCCGGACCTGCGCGGCGGAGGCTCCCGCGAACGTGGCGACAAGAAGAAGAGTGAACAGGATGAAGCGCATCGAGCGAGCATGACACAACCGGGAGGCGATTTCTACCTCAGGCGATCGCCCAAACGAAAAGGGCCGGGGTTCCCCCCGGCCCTTTCCAGAATGACCCGTGAGGGCTCTTCTTACTTGATCTGCACCTTGGCGCCGGCTTCCGTCAGCTTCTTGGCGACTTCGTCGGCGACTTGCTTGGAGACGTTCTCGACGACGGCCAGCGGGGCGCCTTCGACCAGGTCCTTGGCTTCCTTCAGGCCCAGGTCCGAACGCACGCCACGGACTTCCTTGATGACGTTGATCTTCTTGTCGCCACCGTCCAGCAGCATGACGGTGAACTCGGTCTGCTCTTCGACGGCTTCAGCCGGAGCAGCGGCAGCGCCACCGGCGGCGGCCATGGCAACCGGAGCGGCGGCGGAGACGCCCCACTTTTCTTCCAGCAGCTTGGACAGTTCGGCGGCTTCGAGGACGGTCAGCTTGGACAGGTCTTCGACGATCTTGGACAGGTCGGTCATGGTCAGATTTTCCTTCGGAGGATGGGGTTCAGTAGAGGTTTGCAGAGATGGAAGAGGGTTCGCTTACGCGGCGTCCTTCGTGGCGTACGCGTTGAACACGCGAGCCAGTTGGGCGGCCGGAGCCTGAACGACGCCGGCGATACGGGTCGCAGGCGTGTTGAGCAGGCCCAGGAACGAGGCGCGGATCTGATCCAGCGACGGCAGTTTGGAGAGAATCTCCACGCCCTTCGCGTCCAGAACCTTGTCACCCATGAAGCCGCCCAGAACGACGAACTTGTCGTTGCCCTTGGCGTATTCGGCGGTGACCTTGGCGGCGGTCACGGCGTCGGGTGCGAAGGCGATGCCCACCGGACCCTTGAACAGGGCGTGGTGTTCGGAACCTTCAGCGGCGTCGAGAGCCTTCAGCGCCAGGCGGTTCTTGACCACCTTGAACGCTCCGCCGGCGGTGCGCAGACGGCCCCGCAGGTCTTCCATTTCCGCAACGGTCAGACCCAGGTTGTGGGTCACGACCACGGCGCCGGCGTCGCTGAAAACGCCCTTCAGCGTTTCGATCGACTCGGCCTTTTGTGCGCGGTCCATTGCGGTCTCCAGTCTTGAGGTTCGACGCCGGGCTTATTCCCGACGGCGAGAGGCCAAAGCCCAATGCGTCGCCGCATTGCGTTCAGGCCGGTAGCGATGTCCGAAAGGATGCTCTGACGGGGTTCCGTCCCGGAAACCGGGCCGACCGTTCGTCATCTGCGTCGCTATCTCCCCACGGCGTCAGAGGGCTCTCTGACATTTATGGCCCGGGTGACCCCCAGACCCCGAAGTTCTCGGACAGGACCGTCGGGACCAGGGTCTCGACGGGAAGTGGCGCTCTATACAGGAGGGGGCGCGGAAATCAACCGGGCTTGCGGCATTGGCCGTATCGGCGCTCGCGATTGCGGTTTCCGCGGTTCACCTCGCCGGATATTTGCCGTTCGGCTTTCGGCCACCCGCACTGCAATGACTGCAGCGGCAAACGAAAACGGCCCCGGAGATCGCTCTCCGGGGCCGTCAGTCTTGTTGGGCTATCGCACCGAGCGCGACTTGAGCCCGGCAGCCTTAGGCCGTCAGCGAGGCCGGATCGATCTTCACGCCCGGGCCCATGGTCGAGGACAGGGTGATGCGCTTGACGTAGGTGCCCTTGGCGCCGGCCGGCTTGGCGCGTTGCAGCGCGTCCACATAGGCCTTCACGTTGGCTTCGAGGGCTTCCTGGGTGAAGGAGGCCTTGCCGATGCCGCCGTGGGCGATACCGGCCTTCTCGACGCGGAACTCGACGGCACCGCCCTTGGCGTCCTTGACGGCCTGGCCGATGTTCGGGGTCACGGTGCCGACCTTGGGGTTCGGCATCATGCCGCGCGGGCCCAGCACCTTACCCAGACGACCGACCAGGGCCATCATGTCCGGAGACGCGATGACGCGGTCGAAGTCCATGAAGCCGCCGTTGATCTTCTCGTACAGATCCTCGGCGCCGACGTGCTCGGCTCCAGCAGCGCGGGCCTCATCGGCCTTCGCGTCCTTGGCAAACACGGCCACGCGAACGTCGCGGCCCGTGCCCGACGGCAGGTTGACGACGCCACGGACCTGCTGGTCGGCGTGACGGGGATCGACGCCCAGGTTGACGGCGATCTCGATCGACTCGTCGAACTTGGCGGTCGCGTGTTCCTTGACGGTCTTGATGGCGTCCGAGAACGTCACCAGGGCTTCACGGTCGACGGTGCGCGCCTGGATGCGCTTGGATGGCTTGCTCATGTTCAGCGCTCCACGATGTTGAGGCCGATGGCCTTGGCGGAACCTTCGATGATGCGCGCGGCGGCATCCAGATCGTTGGCGTTGAGGTCCTTCATCTTCTTCTCGGCGATCTCACGCAGCTGGGTGCGGGTGATCGAACCGACCGTCTCGCGGCCGGTCAGCTTGGAGCCCGAGGTGATGCCCACGGCCTGTTTGATGTAGTGGGTGGCCGGCGGGGTCTTGGTGACGAAGGTGAACGACTTGTCCTGATAGACCGTGATCACGGTCGGCAGGGGGGTGCCTTTGACTTCCTTCTCGGTGCGCGCGTTGAACTCCTTGACGAAGCCCATGATGTTCACGCCGCGTTGACCCAGTGCGGGCCCGATCGGGGGGGAAGGCGTGGCCGAACCGGCCGGCACCTGCAGCTTGATATAGCCCAGAATCTTCTTGGCCATTGGTCTCTCCTGTGAATGACCCCGAAGCTAATCGGGGCCGGTGAGCCGTGGTCGGGCATGGCTGCCTCCCACGGATTTATCCTTTGCCCTTGGGCGAAGGAGGCGCGCGTTTAACAGAGCAGAGCGAGGGTGGCAATGCGTTCTCCCTCCCCTTCATGGGGAGGGACCGCGAGCGTCAGCGAGCGCGGGTGGGGCCCGTCAGGGCGGAGCGAGGTTTCATCACTTCCCCACCCTGACCGCTGCGCGGTCGTCCCTCCCCATGAAGGGGAGGGAGAGAGTCAGGCCGCGTTCTTCTCGACCTGGCTGTATTCCAGATCCACCGGCGTCGGGCGGCCGAAGATCGACACGGCGACGCGCAGGCGGGCGGCGTCCTCGTCGACGCTCTCCACCTGACCGTCGAAGCTGGCGAAGGGACCGTCGATGACCTTGACGGTCTCGCCGATGTCGAACCGGATGGTCGGCTTCGGACGTTCGACGCCCTCCTCCACCTGACCGATGATGGCCTGGACCTCACGTTCCGAGACCGGCAGGGGCTTGGTGCCGCCTGCGGCACCCAGGAAGCCCGTGACCTTCGGCGTGTCCTTGACCAGGTGATAGGCGTCGTCGGTCAGCTCCATCTTCACCAGCACATAGCCGGGGAAGAATTTGCGTTCGGAGTTCACCTTGCGGCCGCGGCGGATCTCGACGACGTCCTCGGTCGGGACCAGGATTTCGGAGAAACATTCCACCAGACCGCGCTGCCTGGCCTGATCGCGGATGTGCTGGGCGACCTTCTTCTCGAAGTTCGAATAGGCGTGGACGATGTACCACTTGTGGCGCGGATTAGAAGCTAGCTTGGTTTCGGGCGCTGCATCCGTCATGTGCGCGTCTCCTTCTTTCTTATTGGCCCAGGGCGAGGATGTAGCGCGAGGCAAAGCCCAGGCCCGTATCCACGACCCAGAAGAACACCGCCGCGATGAACACCATGATGAAGACCATCACCGAGGTGATCCAGGTCTCCTTGCGGCTGGGCCAGATGATCTTGCGACCCTCGGCGCGGACCTGGCTGAAGAACTGGGCCGGCGAGGTGCGCGGCTTGGCCACAGGCGCGTCGACGGTGACCGTCGAGGCCGAAGCTGCGGCCGCCATCTGCGGCTTCGCGCCAGCCGCCGGATTACCGGTGCGGCGTCCGCCGGGGAACTTGGACTTGGCCATGGGCTCTAGGGGTCTCTTCGTAAACGCTTGATCCTGTTCCCGCAGATGGGGATGCCCAGTCTGCGGGAACAGGGGGAAGTGGCAGGAGCTGGGGGATTCGAACCCACGACCCCCGGTTTTGGAGACCGGTGCTCTACCAGCTGAGCTAAGCTCCTAGACAATACAGAAGCGCGCCGCGGGCGAACCCGACGGCGCGTCTGCTCGCCAGACCGGGGGCTATGCCTCACACGGCGGGTCATTTCAAGGCCAATCCTCCCCCGATGGGGGAGGATCGAGTCAGTGATCCAGGTGTGCGGCGACCGCCTCGGCCTCGTCTTCCTTGTTGACGACCTGTTTGAACATCAGTTTGTCGATCCGGCGGTCGTCCATGTCGATGACCTCGACCTCGAAACGGCCCAGTTGCAGGATCTCGCCCTCGGCCGGCACGCGCGACAGCTGGTGCAGCACAAGACCGGCCACGGTGTGGAAGCCGTCCTGGTCGCCGAAGTCCTCGCCCAGCACATCGGACAGCTCTTCCAGGTCGGTCTGGCCGTCGACCAGCCAGGAGCCGTCCTCGCGCTGGCGGATCCAGGCCTCCTGGTCGTCATGACCCTCGTCGAAGTCGCCGGCGATCATCTCCAGCAGGTCGGTCGCCGTCACCACGCCCTCGAAGGCACCGTACTCGTCGACCAGGAAGGCCATATGGACCTTGGACGACTTCAGGATCTCCAGCGCCTTCAGCACCGAGGTCGACTGGGGGATGAAGGCCGGGGTCTGGACCAGAGCCTCGATGTCGAAGGTTCCATTGGTCAGCAGACTGTCGAGCAGATCCTTTTTGTGGACCACGCCCAGAGGGTTATCGACGTCGTTCTCGCGCGCCACCACGATCCGCGAATAGGGGCATTTGCGGATTTCCTCGCGCAACTCCGTTTCGGTGTCGTCCAGGGCGATCCAGAACACGTCGTGGCGCGGCGTCATGGCCACGCGGATGGGACGGTCGCCGAGGGTCAGGATCTCCTCGATCATCGTCTGTTCTTCGGGCTCGATCAGGCCGGCCGAGGTCCCCTCGGCGATCATGGTCTCGACCTCTTCCTGGGTGACATCCGACCCGTCGCGGTCCTTGACGCCCATGATCTTGAGGATGCCCGAGGTCGAGGCGGTCAACAGCGACACGAACGGATGCAGGACGATCGCGACGGTCGAGATCGGCCCCGCCGTCTTGGACGCGATCGCCTCGGGGAAGATCAACGCCAGCCGTTTGGGCACCAGTTCGCCCACGATCAGCGAGACATAGGTGATGCAGATCACGACCAGGGCCGTCGAGAATATCTCGGTATAGGCGTCCAGTGCCGGGAAGGCGGCGGTCAGGATCCTGTCCAGTTCGCCCGCGATCGTCGCCTGGCCGTAGGCGCCCGCCAGAATGCCGATCAGGGTGATGCCGACCTGGACCGCGGACAGGAAATGGGTCGGATCCTCGGACAGCTTCAGAGCCACCCGGGCGCCGCGATCCCCCCGCTCGGCCCGGCTCTGCAGCTTGGATTTGCGGGACGAAACGACCGCCATCTCGGTCATGGCGAACAGGCCGTTCAGCACCACGAGGAGCACGACGACGACGATGGCGATGAGTAACATCTAGGGGGGAGTAGACCAGCGCGGCGCGACAGTCGGCGTCCGCTGGTCCGTCCTAGCCGAACGGGACCGGTTTCGCCACGATTTCCTTTAGGGCAGCCGTCAGCGCGTGCGGCCAGCCTCGACCGAACCGTAGGCGCCGCTCTGACCGTTGTCCATCGACGCGCAGGCGGAGACACCGATCAGGGTGCCGATGAACAGGCCGATCCGAAGCGCTCGCCGCATGATGGTTACCAAAATCCTAACGTCACGGACGGAACCTAGGCCCCGCTTCGGGGTTCCGCGCAAGCCCCCGCCCCAGCCGGTTGTGCGGCATGGTGAAGGCGTGGATCGGCAGGCGACTATCAGCCGGGCTCGACCGCCCCCAGCGCCGTCCCGCCCCAGAAGCCGCACTGGTGCCGGTCGTGGAACGTCCCGTCGACCCGATCGCCGGCCGGATCGAAGACCACAACCGGCCCTCCGCCCTCGCTCACCCGGGGCCAGTCGGCTTCGAAGTCTGGACCATGCCCGAACCCGGCCCACAGCCGCATCATCCGCTCCGACAGCGCTCGCTGGCCCGGCGTCCATCTGCCCGTATCCGCGAACAGCCAGGTCGTCCCGAACACATAGGCCAGCTCGCTCGCGTGATAGGCTCCCATGTCCAGCCCGGTGATCCAGTCCGGCAACCGGAACGGGGCCTCGCGATCCGCGAATTCATAGCCGTGCACCGGCACATGCCGCGCCAGCAGACGCCTCAGCGCATCGGCGGGACATGAGAACCGGCTGTCGGTGAAGCTCCGGGCGATGGCCACGGCAGGCCCCTCGGGCCCGACCGGATACCGCGCAAGCGCCCTCTCCCCGTCCGCGCCGTAAAGCCAGACGGTCTGTCGCTCGTAGCGATCCATGTCCTTGACCTGGACGGCGAACAGCCGCCCCTCGTCGGTGTTGGTCCCGACGATTACCGGAACCCGGGTGAAGCGACCGCTGGCGAAGGCCTCAGGCGGGCTGAGCGGCACCATCGCATCCGTATGCACCGGTCCCCACGACCCCGGCCCGTTGATGCCGGATCGCGGCGACGGTGCCCGCGCAATCCGCCATGCCGGCAGCCCTCGCAAGCAGGCGACCTGCCCCTGCTGCGTGCACCCCAGATCGTCCGCGAAGGGTGGTCCCGCCGGGACCTGATCCTTGGCCGCGTTCAGAGAGTGCGGCTCCAGGCAGGGTCCGCTCTGGAGGATGACCCGCTGGAACAGGCCCTCCGACCCCGGCGACACCATCAGGTAGCAGGCGCTCCACGCACCCGAGCTCTCGGCGAACAGGGTCACGTCACCCGGATCGCCTCCGAAGGCGCCGATGTTCCGCTGCACCCAGCGCAGCGCCGCCTGCTGGTCCATCAGCCCCCAGTTGCCACCGGCGCCCTCGCCCTCCGCGTCGAAGCCCGGATGGGCCAGCCAACCCAACGCCCCCAGCCGGAAGTTCACCGTCACCACGACCCGGTCCTGCCCGGCCGCCAGCCGTGACGGATCGTAGTTGGCCCCCGACCCGATCGTGAAGGCTCCGCCGTGCAGATAGACCATCACCGGTCGGGCCCTTGAAACAGTGTCATCCCGGACTTGATCCGGGACGGGCGCATAGATGTTGACGAACAGACAGTCCTCGGACCCGACTACCAGCCCGCCGCCCCCGCCGAGGATGGCCTTGCGACCCAGCGCCTGGGTGCAGTCAGACCCCAGCCGTGTCGCCTCCCTGACGCCGTCCCATGCCTCGACCGGCCGCGGCCCGCGCCAGCGCAGATCGCCGACCGGCGGCCTCCCATAAGGCACTCCAAGGAAGGCACGGACGCCCGCGCCTTCGACACCGCGCACGACGCCCGCCTCCGTCCGCGCCTGCACGAACTCACGATCCGACGCGAACCGCACCTGATCGACGGCCCCGGGATGGGTGGCGCAGGCGGCGCAACCGCCAAACAGCAAGACGAGGCGCGCGAGGCGGAGCATTCGCCTTCCTAACGCGGTACGAGGCGACTGCGCCACGCCCGCATGCGCAGGCGCCGTCCGCCTCCGGAGCCTGATCCGTTGAGGAGGAATCGCTACGCGATTCCGCCGATGCTGTGAATCATGCTCCAGATATGAGCGAGAGCCTGAGTCACGCCTTCGACAGAACCGCGTAGCGGTTCTGTCTCAAGCGATCATGCTCTAGGCGGCCATCCTCACCGGTTTGTGGCGGCCCGCCGGAGAGCGGTTGGCGGAGTCCCCGCCTCCCAGCTGGAAACGGGACACGAGAGTGGCCAGCTGGGCCGCGTCGTTGGTGAGATTCTGACAGGCGGCGGTCGACTCTTCGACCATGGCGGCGTTTTGCTGGGTCGCCTGATCCATCTGGTTCACCGCGAGGTTGATCTCAGTCAGGGCCGTCGCCTGCTCGCGGGTCGAGGCGGACAGCTGCGACATGATGCCCGAGATGTCGCCGATGCGTCCCGCAATCGCCTCCAGCGCCACGCCCGTGCGTCCAACGAGGGTGACGCCGTTCTGAACCTGGCTCCGACTCTTGCTAATCAGCGCATTGATTTCCTTGGCGGCCTGGGCGGACCGGTGGGCCAACGCGCGCACTTCGGTCGCCACGACGGCGAAGCCCCGACCGGCTTCCCCGGCGCGAGCCGCCTCGACGCCGGCATTCAGGGCCAGCAGATTGGTCTGGAAGGCAATCTCGTCGATGACGCCGATGATCTGGCTGATCTGCTCCGACGACGCCTCGATCTCGCCCATCGCGTCGACCGCGTCCGCGATGATCGGACGGCTGCGATCGGCCTCGGCCTGCGTGTTCTCCATGACCATGGTCGCCTCGTCCGCGCCCTTGGCCGTGAGCTTGACCGTCGTCGTGATCTCCTCCAGCGCCGCGGCCGTCTCCTCAAGCGTGGCCGCCTGATGCTCGGTGCGCCGCGACAGCTCGTGCGCGGCCTGGCTGATCTGGGCCGTCTCCGATCGGATCGCGTTCGCGTTCGCGTCGATGGTGGTGATATCTGCGTGAAGGGCATCGATCGCCGTGTTGAAGTCCGACTGCAGCCTGGCGTAGCTGCCCGGGAACTCGCCCGTGAGACGGTAGCTCAAGTCGCCTCGGGCCAGGGCGCTGAGCCCCGCTGCCGTGTGTTCGACGACGGCGGCTTGTTCGCGGGCCACCGCCAGATCGCGTTCCGCGGCCTCTGCGGCCTGCCGATCCGCGGTCTCGCGTGAAACACCCAGCGCCGTCGCGGCGTCCAGGGCCTGCTCGGTCGCCTGTTCGGCCGCGGTCTGGCTTGCGGCATTCGAGGCGAACATGGCGGTCACGCTGGCTGCGCTCCAGGTCAGGACGACCGCTTCAACGATCAGGATGACGGCGTGAAAGACGACCCGCCCCAGGTCCGCCGACCCCGGGAAAACAAGGTCGGGCAGCAGGAAGCTCAGGATGAGGTGATGCAGGGCCACGGTGGCGGCACCGACGACAATCGCGCGCCAGTCACAGTAGATTGCGACGATGGCAAGGGCGGCGAAATAGGCCATATGCATGTCGGTCTGCAGCTCGTTGCCGGCGAGACTGGCGACGAGGGCGGACACCTGTGCCATCAGCAGGATCGACGAAAGCATCCGCGCCATGGCCTCTTGCCGGAACAGGAACCACACCCCGGTCTGTACAACTGCCAGTCCAAGGGCTGGCCCGATTCCGGCCAGCAGGTCGGTCTTCAGGGTCAGGGCCTGGATCAGGGCGGCGCAGGCGAGCACCCATCCGAGACAGAGGATGACGATGCCGCCGATGGCGCGTTGGTGCTCGAGGTCGCGCGGCTGGAAGATCATGCTGCTGCTCCGGGGCGCGGCGTGCAGCCGGCCAGTTCAGGATCGAGGATCAGCCAGGCTCCGGCCGACCGAAGACTCTGCGACAGATCCGGGCCTCCGATGACGGAGACGACCGTGGCCGTGCGGCCCGTGGATGAAATCTCGCCGATCGGTTCCACCGCTGCCCGGACGCGCGCGGCGCTCCACCAGGGCGGAAAGACAGCCGCCACAGCGAAGGGGGTGGCCGGGCGCGCCGCGATGGCGATGGCGGGCGCCGCCGTGAGAGCGATCACGGCCGCACAGGCGACGATCTGGAGTATCGGCCTGCCTCGAGTTGAATTCATTGCCGCCCTCCGGGGTCGCTCACGCGATCTGTACTCAGGCTAGTGTGCGGCGGAATTTCTGAACAACGGGCTTACAGACCCACTACGTAGTATTACTTAGGGTTGGGCACATCATGAGACGACAAAGTCTTCTGGATCAGTGCCGCTTCTCGACCGGGTCTGGAATGGACCCCAACTGAGTCCGGACGCTGCCGCTTTCCGGGTGCCGCTGTCACACCGGGGGCTGGTGCCGGTGTCTGCAGGACTGCCCGGTACAGGTGCCCGGAAACGAAAAGGCCCCCCGGTTCGCACCGGAGGGCCTTCATCATTGTCAGCCTATGCTCGCCTCAGCGGAGGCTCGCGACTTGAGGCTTCCTACTCGAGGATTTTGGCGACGACGCCGGCGCCGACGGTGCGGCCGCCTTCACGGATGGCGAAGCGCAGGCCCTGGTCCATGGCGATCGGGGTGATCAGTTCGACGTTCAGCTCGGCGTTGTCGCCGGGCATGATCATCTCGACGCCTTCCTTCAGCTGAACGATGCCGGTCACGTCCGTGGTGCGGAAGTAGAACTGCGGGCGGTAGTTGGTGAAGAACGGCGTGTGACGGCCGCCCTCTTCCTTGTTCAGGATGTAGGCTTCGGCGACGAACCTGGTGTGGGGCGTAATGGAGCCCGGCTTGCACAGGACCTGGCCGCGCTCGACGTCTTCACGCTTGGTGCCGCGCAACAGCACGCCGACATTGTCGCCCGCCTGACCCTGGTCCAGAAGCTTGCGGAACATTTCCACGCCCGTGCAGGTCGTCTTCTGGACCGGACGGATGCCGACGATCTCGACTTCCTCACCGACCTTGACGATGCCCTTTTCGATCCGGCCGGTCACCACGGTGCCGCGGCCCGAGATCGAGAAGACGTCTTCCACCGGCATCAGGAACGGCAGGTCCAGGGGACGGGCCGGCTGCGGGATGTAGTCGTCGACGGTCTGCATCAGGGCCAGAACCTGGTTCTCGCCGATCTCCGGGTTCACGCCGTCGGTCGCGGCCTTGGCCGAACCCATGGTGATCGGAATATCGTCGCCCGGGAACTGGTAGGACGAAAGCAGCTCGCGCACCTCCATCTCGACCAGCTCGAGCAGCTCGGCGTCGTCGACCAGGTCGACCTTGTTCATGAACACGACCAGGGCCGGCACGCCGACCTGACGGGCCAGCAGGATGTGCTCGCGGGTCTGGGGCATCGGGCCGTCGGCGGCCGACACGACCAGGATCGCGCCGTCCATCTGGGCGGCACCGGTGATCATGTTCTTCACATAGTCGGCGTGGCCGGGGCAGTCGACGTGGGCATAGTGACGGTTGGCCGTCTCATACTCGACGTGAGCCGTGTTGATCGTGATGCCGCGGGCCTTTTCTTCAGGAGCCGCGTCGATGTCGGCGTAGTTCATCGCCTTGCCGCCGCTGGCCTTGGCCAGGGCCATCGTGATCGCCGCCGTCAGCGTCGTCTTGCCGTGGTCCACGTGACCGATCGTGCCGATGTTGCAATGCGGCTTGTTACGTTCGAACTTTTCCTTGGCCATTCTCTTCTCTCCGTCCCCTGAAGTGAGGGGGCATATCCTAATTGTTCAGGGGGTGTCCGACGGGCCGGAGCCCGTCGGGATGGTTGGGTTCAGGCGGAATACTTCTTGATCACTTCGTCGGCGACGTGTTGCGGCACCGGCTCGTAGTGGTCGTACTGCATGGTGAACTGGGCACGGCCCTGCGACATGCCGCGCAGCGTGTTCACATAGCCGAACATGTTGGCGAGCGGCACGAAGGCGTTCACGACGGTGGCGTTGCCGCGCATGTCCTGACCCTGGATCATGCCGCGACGGGCGTTGAGGTCGCCGATGACCGAACCGAGGTAGTCTTCGGGGGTCACGACCTCGACAGCCATGATCGGCTCGAGCAGCTTCGGAGCGCCCTTTTCCTTCAGTTCGCGGAAGGCGGCGCGGGCCGCGATTTCGAACGCCAGCACGCTGGAGTCGACGTCGTGGTATTTGCCGTCCGTCAGGCTCGCCTTGAAGTCGATCAGCGGGAAGCCGGCCAGCAGACCCGAATCCTTGATGGAGTTCAGACCCTTTTCGACGCCGGGGATGAATTCCTTGGGGATGGCGCCGCCGACGATCGTGTTCTCGAACACGAAGCCCGAGCCGGGCTCGCCGGGTTCGAAGGTGATCATGACGCGGGCGAACTGGCCCGTACCACCGGTCTGCTTCTTGTGGGTGTAGTCGATGTCGACCTTGCGGCCGAGCGATTCACGATAGGCGACCTGCGGCGCGCCGATGGTGGCCTCGACCTTGTAGGTGCGCTTCAGGATGTCGATCTTGATGTCGAGGTGAAGCTCGCCCATGCCCTTCAGGATGGTCTGGCCCGACTCGTGGTCGGTCGAGACGGTGAAGGACGGGTCTTCCGAAGCCAGCTTGGCCAGGGCGACGCCCAGCTTTTCCTGGTCGGCCTTGGTCTTGGGCTCCACCGAAATCTCGATGACCGGCGCCGGGAATTCCATCTTCTCGAGGATGACGGGCGACTTCAGCGGATCGCACAGGGTGTCGCCGGTGCGGGTGTCCTTGAGGCCGGCCAGGGCGACGATGTCGCCGGCGTAGGCTTCCTTGACGTCCTCACGGTTGTTCGAGTGCATCTGCAGCATCCGGCCGACGCGCTCTTTCTTGTCGCGGCTGGAGTTCAGCAGGTTCTGCCCGGTTTCCATCTTGCCCGAGTACAGGCGGCAGAAGGTCAGCGAGCCGACGAACGGATCGTCCATGATCTTGAAGGCCAGGATCGACAGGGGCTCGTCGTCCGAGGCGCGGCGCACGACGGGCTCTTCGGTCTTGAAGTCGATGCCCGGGGTCGGCGGGATGTCCGTCGGCGACGGCAGGTAGTCGACGACGGCGTCGAGCAGCGTCTGTACGCCCTTGTTCTTGAACGCCGAGCCGCACAGGATCGGATAGAAGGCACCGGTCAGCACGGCCTTGCGGATGCACTTCTTCAGCACCTCGATCGAGGGCTCGACGCCGTCCAGGTAGGCCGTCATGGCGTCGTCGTCGAGCTCGACGGCGTTGTCGATCAGGTACTGGCGGGCTTCATTGGCCTTGTCGACCAGATCGGCCGGGATGGGGCCGACGGTGAAGTTGGCGCCCAGGGCGTCGTTGTCCCAGACCACGGCGTTCATGGCGACGATGTCCACCAGGCCGGACAGGGTGTTTTCCGAACCGATCGGGAACTGGATCGGCACCGCCTTGGCGCCCAGGCGGTCGCGGATCGACTGGACCGAGGCGTCGAAGTCGGCACCGATCTTGTCCATCTTGTTGACGAAGACGATGCGTGGCACCGAATATTTGTCGGCCTGGCGCCAGACGGTTTCGGTCTGCGGCTCGACGCCCGCGTTACCGTCCAGAACCGCGACGGCGCCATCCAGCACGCGCAGCGAACGCTCGACTTCAATGGTGAAGTCCACGTGTCCGGGGGTGTCGATGATGTTCAGGCGCTTGCCCTGCCAGAAGGCGGTCGTCGCGGCGGACGTGATCGTGATGCCGCGTTCCTGCTCCTGGTCCATCCAGTCCATGGTCGCGGCGCCGTCGTGGACTTCGCCGATCTTATGGTTCTTGCCGGTGTAATACAGGATCCGCTCGGTCGTCGTCGTCTTGCCCGCATCAATGTGGGCCATGATTCCGAAGTTGCGGTAGTCCTCGAGCGCGTGTGTGCGGGCCATGAAAGCGTGCCTTGAAAGTATGTTCAGGACGCGGTCCGCGTCCTCGGGAGATCGTCGATGTGGCGGATAAGCGAGCGCGGGCGATTTAGCTCAAACCGCCCGCGCCGGATAGGCCTAGTTAGTGTCGCTGTTTGACGCTTTGAAGGCGCCTACCAGCGGTAGTGGCTGAAGGCGCGGTTGGCCTCGGCCATCTTGTGGGTGTCTTCACGCTTCTTCACCGCGGTGCCGCGGTTGTTCGAGGCGTCCAGCAGCTCGGCGGCCAGCTTTTCGGTCATGGTGTTCTCACCACGCTTGCGCGCGGCGTTCACCAGCCAGCGGATGGCCAGGGCGCGGCGACGGTCGGGGCGAACCTCGACCGGCACCTGATAGGTGGCGCCGCCGACGCGACGCGAGCGGACTTCGACCGAAGGCTGCACGTTTTCCAGGGCGGTGTGGAAGGTCTGGACCGGCTCGAAGTCCTTCTTCTTGTCGGCCAGGATTTCGAACGCACCGTAGACGATGTTTTCGGCGACGGCCTTTTTGCCCTCGTACATGACGTAGTTCATGAACTTGGTGACGGTCAGATCCTTGTATTTGGGATCCGGCAGGACTTCGCGTTTCTGGGCGCGGTGACGACGTGACATGGGCTGGGCCTTCTAAATCGGTGTCTGGAACAAGCCGGATGAGACCGGCTGAATCTGGAAAGTGCGGGTCGCTTACTTCGGACGCTTGGTGCCGTAGTGCGAACGGCGCTGCTTGCGGTCCTTGACGCCTTGCGTGTCGAGCACGCCGCGCAGGATGTGGTAGCGAACGCCGGGCAAATCCTTGACGCGGCCGCCGCGGATCAGGACCACCGAGTGCTCCTGAAGATTGTGGCCCTCGCCGGGGATGTAGCACACGGCTTCATAGCCGGACTTGGCCAGACGGACCTTGGCGACCTTACGCAGAGCCGAGTTCGGCTTCTTCGGGGTCGTCGTATAGACGCGGGTGCAAACGCCGCGGCGCTGGGGCGAACCCTCCAGGGCCGGCACCTTGTTGCGCACGGGCTTGGGCTTGCGGGGCTTGCGGATCAGCTGGTTGATCGTAGGCATCGTAGGGACAGTCTCGACTTCTGATGGAGGCGTGTGCCTGTCGGCCGGGGCGCCTCGGTTTCCTTCTTTTGAACGTCTCCGACGGAGACGCCCGGGATCGTTCGAGACCGGATCGGAACAATCCAAACGAAAAAACCGGAACGCGCGCTTTGGGCGTTCCGGCGGGCACAGCCCGTCCGTTCAATTGTGACGATCAGGATGGGCCCCGGACAGGACCCGCCTCGAAAGTCCGGCGCGTTTACGCGTGAGGGGTCTTCAGGTCAAGACCGGTGGTCCGCCCCTACTCCGCCACTGGCCTGGTCAGGTCGAACTCCACCCGAAAGTGCCGGTTCGCACGACGCAGCTCATAGGCGAACATCCGGTCCGGGTGGACCTCCATCGCCCAGACGTTGGTCGTGGAGACTGCGGCAGCATTGGCGTTGAACAGGGCGATGGAGAAGGCGTCGACCGGGAACTCCTGCCGCTCCGCCGTGCCGACGGACACCGTGTCGCCGCCGTACATGTGCAGCACGTCCACCGTGCCGTCCTCGTGGCGGTGATCGTGCTTCAGACGCAGGCCCCCGGCCGTCCGCGTCACGATCCACACCCGGGACCGGTCCTCGCCGACGCTGAACGGGATACGGACCTCGGTCGGTGAACAGTCGCGGACATGCATCAACAGGCGCTGGCCGGCGAAGCGGGCGTCGGCGGCGTCGGTCGTCACCAACCGACCCTCGTACCGCTGGCCGCACAGGGCGTTGAGCCGGGCCATGAAGTCGTCCTGCGGCCCGGACGGCGCGGGCGCGCTGGCGCAGGCGGAAAGCAGGGCGGCGAAGGCGGCGATCAGGGCGGTTTTCATCCGGCCACGCTCGCGCGCTTCGACATCGTACTCAAGGTGCCAAGAGGCCCGTTGACTTCGCGGCGTCCCTGAGTATGTTCCGCGCCTCATATTTTCACGGCTCTCACCGCCGTCGCAAAGGTAATTTCCGATGGCAAAGCCCGCCTCAATCAAGATCCGGCTGAACTCCACGGCCGACACCGGCTTCTTCTACGTCACCAAGAAGAACGCCCGCACGATGACCGAGAAGATGGTCGTCAAGAAATACGACCCGGTCGTGCGCAAGCACGTCGAGTTCAAGGAAGGCAAGATCAAGTAAGCGGCTCAAACCGTTGACGATCTGAACGCCCGGTCAGCAATGGCCGGGCGTTTTTCGTTCTGGATTGATGTCTTGCGCCAGACTGATAGCTTCACCAGGAGCAGGGGCGGAGAAACTCATGAATCCGAATAAGGCATTGTGGGAAAAAGGCGATTTCACCCAAGTGGCCGTGGCGATGCGGGAGAGCGGTAGGGACTTCGTCAAAGAGCTAGGGATAGAGCCCGGGATGGCCGTGCTTGACCTGGGTTGCGGAGACGGCACCACGGCCCTGCCAGCCGCCCAAATGGGGGCAGACGTTCTTGGTGTCGACATCGCGTCCAACCTCGTCGCCGCGGGACAAGCGCGCGCGCAGGCTGCCGGCCTTACAAATCTTCGTTTTCAGGAGGGCGATGCATCGGACCTCGCCGATCTGGCCGAAAACACCTTCGACCTGGTGATCAGTGTCTTCGGTGCCATGTTCGCGCCCAGACCAATGGACGTTGCCCGGGAAATGGTGCGTGTCACGCGTCCGGGCGGTCGCATCGTGATGGGTAACTGGATCCCGGGAGATCCGACGCTGGTGGCTCAGGCCCTGAGGATCAGCGCCAGCTACGCGGCCCCTCCTCCCGAAGGGTTCATCAGCCCGATGACATGGGGCGTCGAGGCCAACGTAGTGGAACGGTTCACTGCCGCCGACATTCCACCGGAGCGTATCCTATGCGAAAGGGCCACCTTCACCTTCCGTCGCAACGACTCCGCGGCCGAGTTCTTGTATTCGTTCCGGAATTACTACGGCCCTACCATGAACGCATACGAGGCCGCAGCGAAGGACGGCCGAGACGCTGATTTGGATGCCGAGTTGCTAGCGCTGTTTGAGGCCCAGAATCGCGGTGAGCCGGGTCAGCCCGTGTTCGACGCGACGTTTCTGAAGGTGACGGTGCGCAAGCCCTGAGGACGGTTAGGCCGCTCGCGCAATGACGCGGTCGCGTCCCGTGGCCTTGGCCTCGTAGACGCCTTCGTCGGCGCGCTTCAGCAGGGCGTCGGGCGTGTCGTCCGCCCCGAGCGACGTCGCCACCCCGATCGAGATCGTCACCGTCAGGTGCTCCTGACCGCCCATGACCCGGAAAGGCGTCGAGCCCACGTCGCGACGGATGCGTTCGGCGATGCGGTGGGCGTCCTCGAGCCTGGTGCCCGGCATGACGACGACGAACTCTTCGCCACCCTGTCGGCAGGGCAGGTCAACGGCGCGGACGTTGGTGGCCAGCCGTACGGCGAACTCGCGCAGCACCTCGTCGCCCGCGTCGTGGCCGAACCCGTCGTTGACCTTCTTGAAGTGGTCGATGTCCAGCACCAGTACCGAGACGGGCTCCCCGCCCTGGGCCGCCCGCGTCACGAAGGCCTGCAGCTGCCCGGCCATGTAGCGGCGGTTATGCAGCCCGGTCAGGGCGTCGGTGACGGCCATCTCCAGGCTGTAATCCAGCTTCTCCTTGAGGAAGTCGGTATAGCGCTTCCTGCGGATCTGGGTCCGCGCCCGTGCCGCAAGCTCCTCCGGATCCACCGGCTTCATCAGGATGTCGTTGACGCCCAGCTCCAATGCCTTGACCAGCCGGGGCCGGTCGGACGGATCGACCACGGCCAGGATCGGCAGATGCCGGGTCTGCTCGGCCGACCGCACCTGGGCGATCAGGCGCAGGCCGTCGAACTCGGCTGCCGCCACATTGATGATCATCAGGTCGATCGCGCCCCTGGACGCCAGCAGCCCTCCGGCCGCATCGCTTTCGACCGTCGGCCGATGCTCGCGCGTCAGCTCCTCGGCGATCCGCTGGGCCTGGCGCGCATTGTCGTCGACGATCAGGACCCGGCCGCCGGACCCACGCAGCCGCCCGGCTCCGTCGGTCGTGACCCCCAGCCGACGTCCACTCTCCTCGCGCTCGCGCAGCTCGTCCATGACCAGCTTCAGCCGGGTCAGCGATCGTACCCGGGCGAACAGCACCACGTCGTCCAGCGGCTTGGTGACGAAGTCGTCGGCCCCGGCCTCCAGCCCCTTGATCCGGTCCTCGCGCCCGTCCAGAGCCGTCACCAGCACGACGGGAATATGGTTGGTGGACGGATCGGCCTTCAACCGGCGGCAGGTCTCGAACCCGTCCATCCCGGGCATCATGACGTCCAGCAGGATGATGTCGGGCTGTTCCGCCGCCGCCATCTTGAGCGCCGACGCCCCGTCCTGGCACGTCAGGACGTCATAATACTCCAGCGTCAGCTTGGCCTCGAGCAGGCGGACGTTGGCCTCGACATCGTCGACAACAAGAATACGCGCGGTCATCGGAACCCTATCCGACCGTTACGGGCTGGTTCAGGTGTTTCTTCACCGTTTCCAGGAAATGCATCACCGAGATCGGCTTGGAGATATAGGCCTCGCAGCCGCCCTGCCGGATCCGCTCCTCGTCGCCCTTCATGGCGAAGGCCGTCACGGCGATAATCGGGATGTGCGCCAGTTCCTCGTCGTCCTTGAGCCATTTGGTCACTTCCAGCCCGGAAATCTCTGGCAGCTGGATGTCCATCAGGATCAGGTCGGGCATGTGCTGACGCGCCATGGCCATCGCCTGCAGCCCCTCGCGGGTCTGCAGGATCTGATAGCCCTGCGAGTCGAGCAGATCATGAAACAGCTTCATGTTCAGCTCGTTATCCTCGACGATGAGGACTTTCTTGGACATCTTCACCCGGTCTGGCCGCCTCGACTGACGCGCACGCTGCGCGCTGAGACTTGCGGCCTTCTTCGATTGGGATTGTGCCTGCGCAGTCTTAAGTTGGGGTGAAGTCGGGAATCCAAGCGTGGCCATGACGGCGATCTGTCGCGAATGCCTGTGGACCGGGGAGGACGCCGTCGCCCGGTGCCCGGCCTGCGGCTCGCCGCGCGTCGTCTGCGATCCCGAGCTCGACCGGTTGTCGATCGCCCACCTGGACTGCGACGCCTTCTATGCCTCGGTGGAGAAGCGCGACCGTCCCGAACTGCGCGACCGGCCCGTCATCGTCGGCGGCGGGGTGCGAGGCGTGGTCTCCACCTGCTGCTATATCGCCCGCCAGTCCGGCGTCCATTCGGCCATGCCGATGTTCAAGGCGCTGAAGGCCTGTCCCGACGCGGTGGTGATCAAGCCGGACTTCTCAAAATACGTCCCCGAATCGGAGCGCATCTTCCGCTTCGTCGGAGAGCTGACGCCCCTGGTCCAGACCCTGTCGCTGGACGAGGCCTGGATCGACCTTTCCGGCACCGAACGTCTCAATGGCGGCCCGCCGGCGCTCCAGCTGATCCGCCTGCAGAAACGCATCGAGGACGAGACGGGCCTCGGCGTGTCCATCGGCCTGGCCCCCAACCGCTTCCTCGCCAAGATCGCCTCCGAACTGGACAAGCCGCGCGGCTTCTCGGTCATCGGCACGGCCAATGCCCGGGCCCTGCTGGCCCCGAAATCCGTCCGCATCCTGCCCGGCGTCGGCCCGGTCTTCGGCAAGACCCTGGTCAGCGACGGCTTCGCCACCGTCGGTGACCTCGCCGCCGCCGACGTCCGCGATCTGGTCAAACGCTACGGCGAAACGGGCCTTCGCCTCCACGACCTCGCCCACGCCCGCGACGCCCGGTCCGTGAACCCCGAGCATGACCGGCGCGGCATGAGCGCGGAGAACACCTTCAACACCGACCTGACCAGCCTGGAAGACCTCGAGGCCGAGCTCTGGCCCCTGTGCGAAAAGGTCGCATCCAAAGCCCGCCGCGACGGGGTCGCCAGCCGCGTCGTCGTGCTGAAACTGCGGCGCACCGACTTCAGGATCGTCACCCGGCGCAAGACCCTGCCCGACCCGGTCCAGACCGCCCGCGCCCTGTTCGCGACAGGCCGCGAACTGCTGGCCCCCGAACTGGGCCGGCCCTACCGGCTGATCGGCATCGGCATGGCCGACATCCAGGACGCCGAGGACCTGCCCGAGGGCCTGTTCGCCTCGCCGGAGCAACGCACCCTGAAGACCGAGACCACCATCGACGCCCTGCGCGAGAAATTCGGGGCCTCGGCCATCATCGCCGGACGGGCTTTGAAACCACTCTGACGCCGGAAGACGGACGCTATGCGGCCAGGGCCTCGGCGTCGTCCGCGCCCAGATCGAACCGGCTGATCAACGCTTCGAGCTCGCCGGCATCGGTGGTCAAGGCGTGACTTGCGGCTGTCGACTGCTCGACCATGGCTGCGTTCTGCTGTGTGAACTGATCCATCTGGTTGATGGCGATATTGATCTCGGCGATGCCCGAGGCCTGTTCGCGAGCGGAAGAAGCGATCTGTCGGACCAGTGAATTGGCTTCTGCGACCTGTGTCGAGATGGCTGCCAGACTTTCCCCTGTGCGGGCGATCTGTTTGGCCCCCCGGGTGACCTCGGCGCTCGACTCCGAGACCAGTGCCTTGACTTCTCGCGCCGCTTCGGCCGAGCGTTCGGCCAATGCCCGGACCTCCTGGGCCACGACCGCAAAGCCGCGACCGGAGTCACCCGCCCGGGCCGCCTCGACGCCGGCATTGAGAGCCAGCAAATTGGTTTGAAAGGCGATTTCATCGATGACGCCGACGATCTGACTGATCTTGGCCGAAGACTGTTCGATTCCCCTCATGGCCTCGATTGCGCTCGTCACAATGCCGTCGCCCTCTCTGGCCGCCTTATGGGCGAGTTCCGTGACGTCGCTGGCGCGCTCGGCACCCTCGGCGCTGTGTTGTACGGCTGCAGTCAGTTCGTCCAGAGCCGCGGCGGTCTCCTCCAGACTGGCGGCCTGCTGTTCGGTGCGGCGCGACAGATTGTCAGCAGCACTGGTGATATCCTGACAACCGCCGCGCATCGCCTGGGCGGTGGACCAGATGCCCGTCATGGTCTCGTGCAGCCGAGTGAGCGCGGTGTTGAAATCGTCGGGAATGCGCCGCGTCTCAGCGGTAAAATTGTGATCCGACATCCTCCAGGCCAGTTCGCCTGCTGCAAGACGGGACAGTCCCTGACCCAGTGTCTCAACCGCGTGGTTCTGGGACTGGGTGAACGCCTCGGACTGTTTGGCGTGACTTTGACGGTCGGCCTCGGCGGCAACGCGTTCCCGATGCTGCTCCTGACCACGGGCGACACCTTCGGCCAGATCAAGTCGGAACCCGTCCAGAGCTCGAGCGATCTGGCCCAGCTCGTCAGCCTTGTCGGTGGCGGCCACCGGCGTGTCGTAGTCGCCCGCGCTCATCGCTGCCACATTCGATGTCATCTTCGAAAGCGGTCTGCGGATCAACCGGTCACTGGAGATGGCCAAGGCTGCAATGCTGGCGAAAATGATGAAGACGCCACCGATCAGCAGCATCAGTGACAGGTTCCTGGCAGGCCCCTCTATAGCCTCGGTGGGAATGTCCAGCACGACGGCCCAGGTTGTGTCGAGGCCTGGAAAGGTGACAGGCTGAATGATGCGTTCGACAGATTTGTCCCCCACCTTCACACCACCAACGACGGCCCGACCCGAGCCGCCCAGGACGCCGCGAAGAACATCTCCGCCTGCATCGGCGTAAGGTTGACTGCGCTGTTCGGCGTCGGGATGGGCCACCCATGCCCCATCGCTGGACACCAGCATGACCCGGCCCGACTCGAGAGGCTTCATCGCGCCCAGACGGTCCGACAGTTGATCCAGCGCGATATCCAGTCCTGCGACTCCAATCGTGCGTCCGTTCGAGACAACGGGATACGCAAAGGACGTCATCAACACCTCCGCTCCGCTGATGGTCTCTGCATAAGGCGTCACCAGAACCGGAGCGTTTCTGGCCACAGGCTCCGTGTAATAGGGCTCCAGGAAATCAGCCCCGCTGATTTCGGACTCCATCGTGGTCCGTCCATCCTGGCGGACCCAGTAGATCGAGAGCCGACCATCCTTGTTGGACGCCGTCGCGACGTCGCCGACGTGGCTCGCATCGGCACCGATGACGTTCGGTTCCGCCATGAACCAGGCTCCCATCACCTGGTCGGTCGCCTCGACGTTGGGGCGAACCAGTGCCAGGTATTGACCCCGATCCGACACGCCGGCTCCACGTGCGGCCCCCAGTGTCGCCGCCATGGTCCGGGCCCCGACGCCTGCCGCCCCGATCTCGTTGACGATCGCCTGGGCGGCTTCTCCGGCCGCGCTCTCGGCATAGCGTTCGGCAATTCCCCGGACGATGGAGCCGGTATAGGCCGTAACGCTCACAGACGCGATAACGAGGAGGCCGCCGATGGCCAGTCCGGCCACGAGTGCCAGCTTCATTGCGATTGAAAGGCGTGAGAGCGATCGCATGGGGCCAGTTCCGGTTCAGCGAACGATGTTGCCGGCCAGGGGCGAAAGAAAGGGTTAACCATGCGGCCGTCGGGCAGTCAGATCGAGACGTCTCGCCCGGTTCAGTGTCGCTTAACGCCGCAAAGGCAGAGTGGTGCGATGTCCGACCTGTTTGACAAGATGCGCCGCCGGGGCGGCCGCTACCTCGGCGTCCGGTCCGCGCCGGTTCGGCCGGAACGCGGCATCTTCAGCCTGTCGTTCGACGACATCCCGGTGACCGCCTGGACCGAGGCCGGCCCGATCCTCGAAGAGCACGGGATCACCGCCACCTACTATGTCGCCGGCGGTCTGTCGGGCGGACAGAATCTGGGCCTGCCCCAGTTCACCACCAATCATCTCCAGGCCCTGTTCGGCGCCGGCCACGAGGTCGGCTGCCACACCTTCGGCCACACCAGCGCCCTCGCCGTCTCGCCCGAGGCCTACGCCGCCGATCTGGACAGGAACGCCGCCTGGGTCGCAGAGCGGCTGGCGGGCCATGTCATGACGACCTTCGCCTGGCCCTACGGAGACGTCTCCGTCGGCGCCAAGGCGGTCGTCGCGGAACGATTCGCCCTTGCCCGCGGCGTCCGTGACGGCGTCAACGCCGGCAGCGCCGACCGCGCCAACCTCCAGGCCATCGGCCTGGAGAGCCGCCGCCTGCCCGGCTACGATCTCGAGGCCCTCATGACAGAGACCGCTGCCCGCAAGGGCTGGCTCATCGCCTACGGCCACGACGTCATGGACGCCCCGACGCCTTACGGCTGCACACCCGATGACCTCGACCGCGTCATCCGCCTGGCCAAGGCGGCCGACCTTGAGATCATGCCGGTGGGCCAGGCGTGGGAGCGGGTGGCGGCATAAACCCTTCTCCCTCCCCCTCGGGGGCGGGAGAAGCTCGTCGCACCGACCAGCCAGACCCGCGACAATTCAACATCTTAGCCTTGCCCATCAGCGCCTTGACCTTCCGCCCCCTCGCCTATAGGTTCCGCGCCGAATTCAGACCCCTGTCGGGGCCCGCAAATCCATGCGTGGCCGGGCGGGGTTCGAAACAAACAAAGCCCATGTCCCTGCCCCCGGAATCGCGCGAAGAGGCGATCAAACGCCTCACCGAAAGCGCATCGTCTCTGGAGGCGCGCACGGCCCGCGAGGTTTCTAACGAAGCGGCGGGTCAGGCGGCGGCCGGTCAGGCGTGGCGGATCATCGCCGACCTGTTCGGCGGCGTGTTCCTGGGTCTGGCGCTCGGCGCCATCGTGGACTGGTATTTCCATACCAATCCCTGGGGTTTGATCGGCGGCGTCCTTCTGGGCTTCGCCGTTTCGGTTTGGATGGCCTGGTCGACGGCGCAACGCCTGATGGCCCAGGCGAAAGCAAGCGGAGTGGAGCCGAAGTCGGTTCCCTTCGATGATGACGAAGAAGACTAAAGGCGCCCATGGCTGATCCGCTTCACCAGTTCCAGATCGTTCCCCTTGTCGATTTCGGCACGGTCACCCTGCCCGTGGTCGGCGAGCAGCATATCGCGTTCACGAACTCGCACCTCGCCATGACCATCGCCTTCGGCCTGGTCGTCCTGTTCCTTCAGGTCGTGACCGCCGGTGCCAGGATCGTTCCGGGTCGCTGGCAGGCCGCCGGCGAGACCATGTTCGGCATGATCGACGGGATCGTCGACTCCATCATCGGCCACGACGGGCGCAAGCTGTTCCCGTTCGTCTTCACCGTCTTCACCTTCATCCTGGCCATGAACTTCATCGGCCTGTTCCTGACCTTCACCGCCACCTCGCAGATCGCCGTCACCGCCACCTTCGGCGTGCTGACCATCTTGCTGGTGCTGGCCATCGGGTTCGCCAAACACGGCCTGGGCTTCTTCAAGCTGTTCGTGCCGTCGGGCGTGCCGTGGCCGGTCCTGCCCTTCGTGATCGTCATCGAGTTTGTTTCGTTCCTGCTGCGCCCGGTCACCCTGACCCTTCGTCTGTTCGGCAACATGATGGGCGGCCACGTCGCCCTGAAGGTCTTCGCCGGCTTCGTGGTCGTGGGCGTCGGCGGCAGTGTCGGCCTCGAGCTCGGTATCCCGATCGCCATTCTGTCGATGGGCATGACCGTCGGCCTGACCGCGCTGGAGTTCCTGGTGGCCTTCCTCCAGGCCTTCGTTTTCGCCGTTCTGACCTGCATCTACCTCAACGATGTGGTCAACCTGGGTCACGGGCACTAAAGCCCCTCTCCCAGTCTCTCTCCAACCCAACCAACCCCAGACTAGGACTTAAGATTATGGAAGCAGAAGCCGCCAAGCTCATCGGCGCCGGCCTCGCAATGACCGGCATGATCGGCGCCGGCATCGGCGTCGGCAACATCTTCGGCTCGTTCCTGACGGGCGCCCTGCGCAACCCGTCGGCCGCCGGCTCGCAGATCGGCAACCTGTTCGTGGGCGCCGCCCTGGCCGAGGCCCTGGGCATCCTGTCCTTCGTTCTGGGCATCCTGATCTACTCGGCCTGATCGCCGATTTCCGATCGGGCGCGGCGCCGGGTATCCGGTCGCCGCGCCTGTTCGACCGATTTCTCCAGACCTGATGGACCATGGCTGATCCTACCGAACCCTCGACCGTCGTTCACGGCGCACCTGCGGACCACGCGGCGGGAGAGACCCATGCCTCGACCGAGGCGGCCGGACATGAGGGCGGGGGTCTGCCCCAGTTCGAGTTCCAGCACTGGTTCGGACAGATCGTCTATCTGATCTTCCTGTTCGCCATCCTCTATTGGCTGATCGCCAAGGTCTTCGCCCCGCGCATGCGCCGCGTGTTCGACGAGCGTGAGACCACAATCTCCACCGCCGTCGCCACCGCCCGTCAGGTCCAGGCCGAGGCCGCCGGTCAGGCCGAAGCCGCCAAGGCCGAGGTCGAAAAGGCCCGTGCTGACAGCCGCGCCGCCTCCGTCGCCGCCAAGGCCCGCGTCACCGACGAGGCCAACAAACGCGCCGCCGAGGAAGAAGCCGTCGTCAACGCCCGCATCGCCGAGGCCGAGACCGCCATCGGCAAGACCCGCGACGCCGCCATGGCCAATGTCGCCACCATCGCCGCTGACACCGCCTCGGCCATCGTCGAGCGCCTGACCGGCAAGGCCCCTACGGCCGCCGAGGCGACCGCAGCGGTCAAGGGAGCCGCCTGATATGCCCGCCTTTCTGACCGGCCACTTCTACGATCTCGCGAACGCTGAACTGTGGGTCGGTATCGGCCTGCTGCTCTTCCTCGGCATCTGCATCTTCGTCGGCGTGCCGAAACTGGTCGCCGGCCAGCTCGACGCCAAGGGCGCCAAGATCCAGTCCGAGCTCGATGAGGCCCAGCGCCTGCGGGCCGAGGCCGAGGCCCTGCTGGCCACCATCCGTGCCGAGAAGGCCGCTGCCGAAGCCCAGGCCCGCGACATGCTGGCCGCCGCCGAGGCCGACGCCCGCATCATGGAGGCCGAAGCCAAGGTCCGCCTCGAAGAGGCTCTCGCCCGTCGTCAGGCCCTGGCCGAACGGCGGATCGCCACCGCCGAGGTCCAGGCCACCGCCGAGGTCAAGGCCGCCGCCGCCGAGGTCGCCGCCCAGGCCGCCGAGACCATCCTGACCGCCCGCATCACCGGCGCGAAGACCGATCCCCTGCTCGACGCCGCCATCGCCCAGATCGGCACGCGCCTGAACTAGGCTCGTCGGCATCGACCACAAAAAGGGCGGCGCACCGGACCGGTGCGCCGCCCTTCTCATTTTGGTTGCGCCTTAGTGAGCGGCGGCGACCCCGTCCATCAGCTTGGCGGCCCGCTTCTCGCGCGCCACCAGCCGGGCGTAGACATTGCCCAGCACGATGCCGAACACGGCATGGCTGACCAGCATCCAGGCGACCATTCCGAACCCGCCGGTGCCGCGGAAGATCCGCGAATCGCCGAACAGGAACACCATCACCATCAGCACCGCCCAGGCACCCACGGCGAAGATGATGCCCTTGGTCTCGGCGGTCTGACCCGGCATCCGGGGACACAGGATCCCGAACAGGGATCCCAGGATGAGCGCCCCGGCGACGAAGTGGGCGATCCACCCCACGGCCAGGTTTCCGGTCATCCCGATCAGACTGGCCACGAACAGCGGAAACGGCTCCACCCACGGACCAGCAAAAACATTCACAGCTTCGAGTAATGAAACAGCGACCGTGGCGAACAAGCCTGCGATCACTCCCTTCTGTACGCGTGACATCATAACGACAGCGCCTCCCAACGCCTGTTTCCGTTCCGATAACGCAGGGAGGACTCTACGCCTGTTGCGTCAGGACGCTATTCCGCCACATTCACAACCGCGTGCTTCGCAGTTGCGGTAGTCCACGAGAGAGGTTGCCGCGCCTGCAACCCTTGCTAGATTACGCAGAGCAAAGGGAGGCGCCTGTGTTTCGTTCGAGCGTGTTTCGGGGGCGCATGTCCCGACTGGCCTATTTCCTCTCGGTGCTCGGCCTGTGGCTGATCCTGCTCGCGGCGCAGCCTCTGCTGCTGGACCTGCCGAACTTCATTGAGAGCGGGCGGATTCTGGATCTGCTGTGGGACGGCGAATATGAGGCCTATGGCGCAGCCGCTGACTTCGCGATCCACCAGACGGACTATCAGACTGCCCGCTCGCCGCCCTCGCGGCCCTTGTGCTCGGCCTGTTCGCAGCCTTCCTGATCCTCAGCGCCCGTCGCCTCCGCGATCTCGGGCGCCCCGGTCGCTACGCCTGGATCGCTCTGGTCCCGTTCGTCGGCGCCCAGGCCCTGTGCGCCGTGCTGATCCTGCTCCCCGGCGATGCGGGCGAGAACGCCTATGGCGCCAGGCTTCAGGCACGCACCGACGGCGAGATGGAGCACGGTTTCGCGCCTCCGGTGCGCGGAGCCTGACGATGTCCGCCCTCGCCGGACTGTTCAGTTTCGAAGGCCGCGCGCGACGTTCCGAATGGTGGCTGACCAATATCGGAGTGGCCATTCTCGGCGGCCTGTTGCTTGTCGTCGTGTCGCTGGCGGTCTCGGGCGGCGACTTCGAGGTTCTGACCGACGCCGCCCCCAAGCCCCCAGCGATCGTCGCTCTCAACATCGCCGTAGGTGCGCTTGTCTGCTGGGTTCAGACTGCCGTTGGCGCGCGGCGTTCCCATGATCGCGGTCAATCGGGTATCGGCCTCATCCTCTACCAGGTCATCGGATACGGCTCGAGCGACCTGCCTTCGGTGATTCAGTTGATGAATTTCGACCTGCCCTACATCCCCTTCGACGGTGACTTCCTGATCGCCGCCAACATCCTCTATCTGGCCTGCGGCCTCTATTTCCTGATCACCCTTGGGTTCCTGGACGGCCAACTGACCGCCAACGCCTATGGCCAGTCGCCCAAGGCGCTCCAGAACCGGAACTACGCCGCGGCCATGATCGGCGACTGACGGACTGCCCCGCGACAGTCCGGCGCTGGGCGGCGCGGCCAAACTGACCTCGCGCGCCGCCACCAAGGCCGCCACGGCCTCACAGGGCGCGCGTGGCGTCTGCGAAACGAACGCCCAGCATGGCCTCGGTGACGTCCCACAGGCGGGCGGCCGCCGCCGCGTCCAGCGCCTTAGGCTCGGCCTTTGCGACCCCCGGTGGCCCCTTCATCTCCCGCATCCGGGTCACGCCGACATAGGCACCGCCCGGCACTGCGGGGTCCGTCGCCGCCATCAGGATCGGAAGAGCCCCGCCTGCCGCCGAGTTGCTGAACAGCGGCGCGATCGGCGGAAACAGGACACTCATGACAAGGCGGGCAAAAGGCCTCCGCCCCAGGGGCCCCGCCGCGACCAGCCCTGTCCGCGCCACCCCGGGATGGGCGGCGATGCTGGTCAGGCCCCAGCCGTTCGCCCGACTTCTGCGGTCCAGCTCCAGAGCGAACATCAACATGGCCAGTTTGGACTGGGAATAGGCCGACCATGCGCCGTATCCATGCCCGGCGTTGAGATCGTCGAAGGCGATCCGACCGCGCCGATGAGCGATCGAGGACAACGACACCACCCGCGCTTCCCCGGCCTTCAATAACGGCAACAGCCGCGCCGTCAGGGCGAAATGGCCCAGATAGTTGGTCGCCAGCTGCATCTCGAACCCGTCGACCGTCTCCTCCCGCGTCGGCAGGGCCATGACCCCGGCGTTGTTCACCAGGATGTCGATCGGCCGCCCGTCCAACAGCATGCGGTCGGCGAAGGCGGCGACCGAGGCCTGGCTCGCCAGATCAAGGGCCTCGAACCGGACATTCTCGGCCGGGACCGCACGATGGATACGCCGGATCGCAGCCTCACCCTTGGCGGGATTCCGCGCCGCAATGACGACCTCGGCCCCCTTGCGGGCGAGTTCCAGGGCGGTCTCGTATCCAGTCCCGCCGGTAGAGCCGGTGACGATCGCCAGTTTTCCGGTCTGGTCGGGAATGTTAGCGGTGGTCCAGTTCGACATCGGGTCTATCCTGCGGGTCTGACGTGAGGGAGGAACATCGGGTTGCAATATCTGCACTCGATGCAAATATGCAAGCCGTGCAAGACAAGATTTCAGGCCTGCGTGAACGCAAACGCGCCGACACCCATGCGCGGGTCCACGGCGCCGCGATGGAGCTCTTCGGCCGCAAAGGTTTCGAGGCCACGACCCTCGACGACATAGCGATTGCCGCCGGTGTGTCCCGCCGCAGCCTGTTCCACTATTTCGCGTCCAAGGAAGACATCGTCCTGTCGACCAAGGCGGGTCTGGGCGACCTGATCGAGGCCGCCGTGGCGCGCCGCCCGGCCGACGAGCCCCTGCTGGCCATGGCCGAGAACGCCCTGACCGACATGGCCTCGGACTTCCAGGGCCCCGGCCCTCGCGCCCTGGCCCGCCTGATCCATGACACGCCGGCGCTGAAGGCGGGCGACCACGCCAGGTACGAGATGCTGGAATGCCGCCTGGGCGAAGCTCTGGCGGCGCGCAAGGGCCTGGCCCCCGACGACCTTCACGCCCGGGTAGTGGCCGTGACCGCGATCGGCGTACTGCGCATGGCGACCGGGACCTGGCTCACCTCCGACGACGACGTAGGCCCCGAGGTCCACGGCAAGGCCGCCTTCATGGCGCTGAGGCAGGCCGCCCGGACGCCCGGCTGAGGAAGAGGCCCCGGTGCGTCGCCAGGCCCCCAAGGATCGCCGCCGCCAGAAGATTGACGGCCAGTGTCACTTTTCCCCAGTCGCTCTCCCACAGCCGGACGCCGAAGAAGCCGAGCGCCAACACGGCAAGGCCCAGCCCGATGCAGCCGACGAAGACCAGCGTCCCGACCCGGCCGGACGCCTTCCAGACCTCCGCCTCACCCTCGTCGGTGAAGGGGCTGATGTGCCGGTAGCGACCGCCGACAACGGCGAAGATCTCTCGAATGAACTCCCCCTCACCCCTGCTGTCATGCCCGAACGCGTCATATTGCGGAGAGGGCGCTGTGCGGCTCGACAGCACAGGCGAACGGGTCATGACCCAGAAACCGAATCCCGCGATCAGGGACGCGCCAACCGCGAGGATCAGGTAGGGGATAGCCGACGACAAGGCGTCGCCGAGCGCGGCGTCCGCGGTGGCGGTCTTTCCCATCTGCCAGCCGTACAGCCCCCAGATGATGACGGCGACAATGAGTTCGGCCCAGGTGATGGCCTGTCTCGGCGTCATACGATCCCCTCCGCGGCAACTGCGGTATCAACGATACCGCCGGTCCGCCGAGACTAGACTGAACGACGCCATTGGCACCAGAGCCTGATCCGCCGCGATGTTCGTCCCTTCCGGTGCCGTCCAGCGTAGCTTGGGAGAGCGGGCGGCGCGGGTCTCGTCGAGGCGACGCAGGGGCGCATGGACGGGCGCGCCCTTGAACCGTTCGACATCGCCCGCCTTCGCCGCCCTGCGCCTCAGCCTAGGCTGACCGCGAACGCCAGAGAAACAGCGTTCGGTGCACCAGAAAACTCACCAGACCGCAAACACTGACCGCAGTGACGATCAGGACGACCTGTCCGCTCCGGTCGCTCCACAGCGACCGCCCCAAGCCGACGGTCCAGACCCCCGCCGCGAGGGCGACCAAGGCCATTGACGCCAGCAGCGCCTTCAGCCCGGGCAACCGTGCCGCTCGCCACAGACCGGCCTCGGCATCGGTGGCATAGGGTTTGGCGTCCTTCCTGCGCCCCGTCATGACGGCAATCGCCTCGCGCAAAGTGATGCCGAAGATATAGGTGTCCCACAGGAGCGGACTGTTCGGATAGTCGCTGTAGCCCCGCTGCGACAGTCGCGGCGACCGCGCGATGACGAACACGAGGCCTCGCGTGAGGGCCAGGGCTCCCACCAGCATGATCAGATAGGGCCAGGAGGGCCACAGGACATCGCCTGGCGTCGGTGCGTGTCTGTCAGCGAAATCCAGCGCGCCCGAGACGTAAAAGGCCCATAAGCCCAGCGTCATGATCAGCTCGGCCCAGGTGATGGCCTGTCTCGGCGTCATGCCACAGCCCCCTCGGCGCGGATCCGGAAGCGGACCAGTCGGGCCGAACGGTCAAGCCTAGGCCCGAAGCGGCCGGGAAGACCAGAGCCTACTCCGCCGCGATGTTCGTCCCTTCCGGGGCGACCCAGCGCAGCTTCGGCGAACGGGCCGCCCGGGTCTCGTCGAGGCGACGCAGAGGCGCATGGAACGGCGCACCCTTGAACCGGTCGACATCGCCTGCTTTCGCCGCCTGGGCCAGCAGGCGCAGGGCATGGATGAACCGGTCCAGCTCGGCCTTGGACTCCGTCTCGGTCGGCTCGATCAGCATGGCCCCGTGGACGACCAGCGGGAAATACATGGTCATCGGGTGGAAGCCCTCGTCGATCATCGCCTTGGCGAAGTCGAGCGTGGTGATGTCCGTGCCCTTCAGCCATTCGTCGTCGAACAGGGCCTCGTGCATGCACGGACCGTCCGGGAAGGCCGCGCTCATCACGTCCGACAGGCGGGCCTTGATGTAGTTGGCGTTCAGGACCGCGTCCTCGGCCACCTGACGCAGGCCGTCGGAGCCGTGGCTCATCATGTAGCTGAGCGCGCGGACATACATGCCCATCTGGCCCTGGAAGGCGCACATGCGACCGAAGGCCTGGGCGGCCTCGTCCTCCTCGCGCTCGATCAGACGATAACCATCCGCGTCATGGACGACCCAGGGAGCCGGGGCGAACGGCGCCAGGGCGGCTGACAGCACGACCGGACCCGACCCGGGACCGCCGCCGCCATGGGGAGTCGAGAAGGTCTTGTGCAGGTTGATATGCATCGCATCGACGCCCAGGTCCCCCGGGCGAACCCGGCCGACGATGGCGTTGAAGTTGGCCCCGTCGCAGTAGAAATAGGCGCCCGCCTCATGCGTCAGCCGGCTGATCTCCAGGATGTCGCGTTCGAACAGGCCGCAGGTGTTCGGATTGGTCACCATGATGGCGGCCACGTCCGGACCCAGCTTCGACGCCAGGTCGGCCACGTCCACACGCCCGTCGTCGGTCTGGGCCACCTCGACCACCGTATAGCCGACGAAGGCGGCCGTCGCCGGGTTGGTGCCGTGGGCCGAGGTCGGCACCAGCACCTTGCGGCGCGCCTCGTGCTGGCCCGACGCCTCATGCGCCGCGCGGATGGCCATCAGGCCGCACAGTTCGCCGTGAGCACCGGCCTTGGGCGACAGGGCCACGGCCGGCATGCCGGTCAGGGTCTTCAGCCAGTGCGACAGCTGATCCATCAGCTCCAGCGCCCCCTGCACCGTCGAGATCGGCTGCAGCGGGTGGATGTCGGAGAAGCCCGGCAGGCGGGCCATCTTCTCGTTCAGGCGCGGGTTATGCTTCATCGTGCACGAGCCCAACGGATAGAGGGCCAGGTCGATGGCGTGGTTCTTCTGCGACAGCCGCACATAGTGACGCATCGTCTCGGGCTCACTCAGGCCCGGAAGACCGATCGGATCGCGCCGGATCAGGTCGCCCAGATCGCCGCCGTCCGTCTTCGGTTCCGGCAGGTCGACGCCGGTCTTGCCCCAGCCGTCGCTCTCGAAGATCAGCAGTTCGTCCTGCAACAGGCCGCGTCCGCCGGTCAGGGTGGCGGGCTTGTTCTCGACGCGGTTCGGAGTGGTGGGCCGGCCGACGGTGTTCATCGTGCTCATCTTCAGGCTCCCAGGATCTTGGTCAGCGACTTGACCAGGGTCTGGATGTCCGCATCCAGCGTCGTCTCGGTCGCGGCGACCAGCAGGACGTCGTCCATGCCGGCGTCGGGGGCCAGTCGGCTGTAGGGCACGCCGGCCAGCACATGATGCGCGGCCAGCTGGTCCACCACCTCGGCCGCGTTCTTCGGCAGGCGGACGGCGAACTCGTTGAAGAACCGGCCGGTCAGGATCTCGACCCCCGGAATGGCGGCCAGGGCATCGCGCGTCGCCAGCGCCTTCTCGTGGTTCAACAGGGCCAGCTTCCGCAGCCCCGTCTCGCCCAGCAGGCTCATGTGGATGGTGAAAGCCAGGCTGCACAGACCGGAGTTGGTGCAGATGTTCGACGTCGCCTTGTCGCGGCGGATATGCTGCTCGCGCGTCGACAGGGTCAGGACGAAGCCCCGCTCCCCATCGGCATCGACGGTCTCGCCGCACAGGCGGCCCGGCATCTGGCGGATCAGCTTCTCGCGCGTCGCGAACAGGCCGACATAGGGGCCGCCATAGTTCAGGGCATTGCCGATCGACTGGCCCTCGGCGGCGACGATGTCGGCCCCCATCTCGCCCGGCGACTTCAACAGACCCATCGACACGGCCTCGGTGACCACGACGATCAGCAGGGCCCCGGCGGCGTGGGCGGCCTCGGCGATCTTCGTCACGTCGGTGGCCGTGCCGAAGACGTTCGGGGTCTGGACGACGACGCAGGCGGTGTCCGGACCGATCCGGGCGATGACGTCGGCCTCGGCGTCCACCGCAGCGGCCAGAACCTCGGTCTCGACGCCGACCGCGTGCACCACGGTCTCGGTCGCCCGGACATAGTGCGGGTGCACCCCGCCCGAGATGACCGCCTTGTTCCGGCGCGTCACCCGCGTCGCCATCAGCACGCCCTCGGCCATGGCGGTCGAGCCGTCGTAGAGCGAGGCATTGGCCACATCCATCCCGGTCAGGTTCGCGACCTGGGTCTGGAACTCATAGAGATACTGCAGCGTCCCCTGTGCGATCTCGGGCTGATACGGCGTGTAGCTGGTCAGGAATTCCGAGCGCTGGATCACGTGATCCACCGTCGCCGGCACATGGTGGCGATAGGCGCCCGCACCGCAGAAGAAGGGCACGTCGCCCGCCGCCGTGTTCTTGCCCGCCAGCGTCTTCAATGCCCTCTCGACCTCCAGCTCGCCCATGACGCGCGGCAGGTCGACGAAGCCGTCGCGCCGCGCCGCCTGGGGCACGTCCACGAACAGGTCGTCGATCGATTTCACGCCGATGGCGGCGAGCATCGCCGTACGGTCGTCGGGGGTCAGGGGGAGGTAGCGCATCGTATGTTCACCTAGCGGCGGGGAGACCTTGTCATCCCGGCCGCAGCGAAGCGGAGAGCCGGGACGGCGTGGGATGATCTTGCATGTCCCGGTCAGCCGCTGGGCTGAACCGGGACAAGGGCGGAACTTGGAGCTTGCCCCGGATGAGCTTCGCTCTCCGGGACCGGGGTCTTATCGGCAGGCAGGTCCCGGCTCTCCGCTTCGCGTCGGCCGGGATGACGATCAAAGCGACGCCAGGAACTCATCGTAGGCGGCGCGGTCCATCAGGCCGGCGATCTGGCCGGCGTCCGAGACCTTGATCTTCGCGAACCAGCCCTCGCCTTCGGCGTCGGCGTTGACCGTCTCGGGCGCGGTGGCCAGCACAGCGTTGCCCTCGATCACTTCACCCGAGACCGGGGCGTAGACGTCCGAGGCCGCCTTCACGCTCTCGACGACGGCGAAGCTGTCGCCCTTGCCGACGGTCTTGCCGGCTTCCGGCGTCTCGACGAACACCACATCGCCCAGCTGGTCGGCGGCGTGTTTGGTGATGCCGACGGTGGCGACGTCGCCGTCGAGGCGAACCCACTCGTGATCCTTGGTGAAGTGCATGGTGGTCCCTTTAGGCTTTCGGTTTACGGTAATAGCGTTGGGTGACGAACGGCATGTCGATCACCTCGGCGGCGGCGGCCTTGCCGCGCACGATGACCTTTAACCCGGTCCCCAGGGCGGCGTGCGATGGCGGCACATAGCCCATGGCGATGTTGCGACCCAGCGTCGGCGACGGCCCGCCCGAGGTCACCTTGCCGATGACGTTCCCGTCCAGATCCGCGATCTCGGCGCCCTCACGGGCCGGCGCGCCTTCCTTGACGCTGAGACCCACGCGCACCCGCGATGGGCCCTCGGCCAGTTCCTTCAGGATGCGCGCGGCGCCGTTGAAGTCGGCGGCCTCCTTGCGCGACTTCGACAGGGCGAAGGTCAGGCCACCCTCGACCGGGGACGTGCCCGGATCAATGTCGTGCCCATGCAGCGGCAGGCCTGCCTCCAGACGCAGGCTGTCGCGCGCGCCCAGGCCGATCGGCTTGACCCGGGCGTCCTCCAGGATGGTGTTCCACACCCGCTCGGCATCGGCTGCCGGGACGGAAATCTCGTAGCCGTCCTCGCCCGTATAGCCCGAGCGCGAGACGTAGCAGTCGACCCCGAACAGCATCAGCCGCGCGCAGTCCATGAAACCGAACTCGGCCAGCACCGGCTCGTGCTTCGCCATGACCTCGGCCGCTTCCGGCCCCTGGATCGCGATCAGGGCCCGGTCGTCCAGCACGGTCAGGGTCGCGTCGCCCGACAGATGCTCGGACCAGAAGGCGAAGTCCTCGTCCTTGTTGCCGGCGTTGACGACGACAAACAGGCCGTCGTGGTCGGGCTTGCCCGCCATCAGGTCGTCAATGATCCCGCCCTGTTCGTTCAGCAGCAGGCTGTATTTCTGACGGCCGGCCTTCAGCACATCATAGTCGCCGGGCACGAAGCGCTGGAACTGGGCGATCGCGTCAGGACCGGTGAATTTGCACTGGCCCATATGGCTGACGTCGAACAGGCCGGCGTGCTCGCGCGTCCAGCGGTGCTCGGCCAGGACGCCTTCATACTGCACCGGCATGTCGTATCCGCCGAACCCGACCATGCGGGCACCCGCCGCACGGTGCGCGGCATTCAGAGGAGTGATCTTCAGCGTTTCGTCGGTCATGCGGGTCCAGACTTTCAGGGTCGCGTCTCGAGGCGGAAAGCTCCGCCGTCCTCGCGCCCCCGCTGTCTGTGAAGCCTGAGAGATTCCAACGCCCGAAACCAGGCGTCTTGCTCCGTCGGCGCGGTCCCCAAGCCCTTGGGCTCTGGACCGACTTTCCAGCGTCCGAATGTTCTCGCGGTCCGTTTGCCTGAGCGTTTCCGGGGCGGTTGCGCCTTCGGCTCCGGGTCGGTTTTGAGGCCGCCCGATCTCTCCCGCGAGAGCGAAGTGACCAAGGCCCCGACTCCGGTGCGAAGTCAAGCGTGGGCTTGGGAACCGGCCGTTCTCATCCCGGCCGTAGCGAAGCGAAGAGCCGGGACTGGACGCTCCCATTAGTCTTGCCCCGGAGAGCGCAGCTCATCCGGGGCAAGGCCGATCCACTATCCCTCGGCCCGGTTCAGCCAAGCGGCTGACCGGGCCGAAAATTACGACACGAACCCGTCCCGGATCAGCGCTCCGCGCTGTCCGGGATGACACGATGCGCACCTTGGAACGGGGATTTCGATGTCGCACATAAAATCCTGCGCGCATCCCGAAACGCCGCCACGCCTGATCCAGAAGCCCGTTCGACCCTGTTTGTTAGCCTTGGTATTCCGCTGACGTACAATGCACGCACGGTTCGCGGAGAGAGCGAGCAAACGGATTTCGTCCGTTTCGTCCGTTTCGTCAGGGTGTTTTTCGTCCGGACGGACGGACAAAACGCTCAGCCCGCGTAAGCGTCGACCTCGGCCAGTCGCTCCGCCTTGTCCGCGTCCGACAGGAACGACCCCTCGAAGCTGTTCCGGGCCAGCTGCGTCACATGTTCGCGGCTCAGCCCCACGGCCTCCGCCAGCCTCGAGTAGTTGGCGTTCACGTAGCCGCCGAAATAGGCCGGATCGTCCGAGTTCAAGGTCACATGCAGGCCCCGGCGCAGCATCTCCGGCACCGGGTGGTCCTTCAGGTCCTTCACCACACAGAGCTTCAGGTTCGACAGGGGACAGACGGTCAGCGTCATCTGCTCGGCGGCCAGTCGCTGGATCAGGCTCTCGTCCTCCATCGACCGGTTGCCGTGATCCATCCGGTCGATGTGCAGCAGGTCCAGCGCCTCGTGAACATAGGCGGGCGGCCCCTCCTCCCCGGCATGGGCGCACAGCTTCAGGCCCAGCTCGCGCGCGGCGGCGAAGACCCGGACGAATTTCGACGGCGGATGCCCGACCTCCGACGAGTCCAGCCCGACCCCGATAAAGTGATGCAGATACGGCTTCGCCATCTCCAGCGTCGCGAAGGCCTCTTCCTCCGACAGATGCCGCAGGAAGCTCAGGATCAGACCGGACGTCACGCCCAGTTCCGCCTTCGCCCGGTCCATCCCGGCGGTCAGTCCCTCGACCACGACCCCGAACTCCACGCCGCGATCGGTGTGGGTCTGGGGGTCGAAGAAGATCTCGGCGTGCCGCACATTGTCCGCCGCCGCCCGCTGGAAATAGGCGAAGGCCAGATCCTCGAAATCCTTGCGCGTCAGCAGGACATTCGCCCCGGCGTAGTAGATGTCGAGGAAGTCCTGCAGGTTCGAGAAATCATACGCCGCCCGCACCGCCTCGACGCTGTCGAACGGGATCTGAACCCCGTTCCGTCGGGCCAGTTCGAACATCAGCTCAGGCTCGAGCGAACCCTCGATGTGCAAATGCAGTTCGGCCTTGGGCAGGCCGGCGATATAGGCGTTCAGATCAATCATGGGCCCTCGCTATCAGCGCAATCAGTTCGACACCACCAGCCGCAGATGTCCACGCTTGATCTCGGGTTGGGGCGGGATCGGCCCCGGCGGTGGCGGGGCGATCCCCTCAGCAGTCCAGCTCCTCGGCCGTTCGACGAAGCCCGACCGCGTCAGGATCCGCTCCGGAAGGCTCGACCGCTCCAGCATGCCCATGTCGATCTCGCTCCTCAGATGGGCCCATTCCAGAAGCTGGCGGTTATGCCCCCGCCCCGGCGGCGCGACACTGACCACGGTCTTGTCGGGATAGCCCTCATGCAGGAACCGCGTCGTCGCCGCATGATCTCCGTCGGTGGTCAGAATGTAGGCCGTATCGAACCGGTTGGCGGCCGCATCTGCGGCGATCGACAGGGCCAGGTTCACGTCGCTCTGCTTCTCCGTCGCATCCATCCACTGATGTCCGCAGGCGTGGCAGTGGTCGCTGTGAACCACGAAATGCCCCATCAGGCAGCGAACATCCCGGGCCCTCAACGCCTCCTCATAGGCCAGCAGGGCCTCCATCCGGTCTCGACGCTGCGGTCGATGTGCGCTGGCCCAGGTGACGCCGGCCAGCCGCTCGCCCGGCGGCAGGAGAGCCCGCCCCAGGGCCTTCAGGTCGAGCCAAAGGAGCTCACGCCGCTGCAGATCGAGGATCGCGTGATGCAGGTTGAAGCCGTCGACATACAGCCGGGCGCGTTTGCGGAAGATCGGCAGCCGGAAGCCGTCGCGGCGCACTGCCGGCGTCTGACCTTCCCTGCTCCCCGACCGCGCCATTTCGGCTTCGTCTCCTGCCCTCAGCGGAACAGTTAACCAGTGGACCACAGCGGAGTCCGTGTCGCGGACGCTACATCCGGTCGGGCGAATCGATTCCCAGCAGCCGCAGCGCCGTCTCCAGTTGGCTCAGCCCCGCCCCGGCCAGGGCCAGTCGCGACCCCACCGTCTCGGGCTCCGACGCCGCCAGCACCGGGCAGGCCGCGTAGAATTTCGAGAACGACTGGGCCAGTCGATAGGCATGTTCGGCGATCAGATGCGGCGCGCGCTTGTCATAGGCGTCGGACACCGCCTGATCGAAGGCGTCCAGCGTCAGCACCAGATCACGCTCCGCCGGCTCGCGAACGAAGATCGGCCCGGCCAGCACGCCCTGCGCCTCGGCCTTGCGCAGCAGGGATTTGATCCGCACCGCCTGGTACAGCAGGTAGGGGCCGGTCTTGCCCTCGAAGCTCATGAACCGGTCCAGATCGAAGACGTAGCTGGTGGTCCGGCTGTTCGACAGATCGGCGAACTTGAGCGCCGCCACGGCCACCCTCGACGCCGTGTCCTCGAACTCGGCTTCCGGCAGGTCGGCACCCAGATCGGCCTCCTTCAGCCGCTCCCGCGCCTTGTCCCGGGCCTGGGTGATCAGGTCGTGCAACTTCAGCACGCCCCCTGCGCGGGTCTTGAAAGGCTTGCCGTCCGGGCCGTTCATCGTGCCGTTGGCGGCGTGCTCCAGCTGGCCCGGCGTCGCATAGCCGACCTTGTAGGCCGCCCGGAACACCTGTTCGAAGTGATCCCCCTGCCGCGCATCGACACAGTAGAGGACCAGGTCGAAGTCGAACGACTGTCGGCGATCCAGGATCGTCGCCAGATCGGTCGTGCCGTACATGGCCGAGCCCTCGGACGAGACCAGCAGCAGCGGAGGCAGCTCGCGCTTCTCGCCTTCCTCGGCCACGCGGATGATCCAGGCTCCCTGGTCGAACTCGGCCAGACCGCGCGCCTTGATGTCGGCGACCATGGCCGGGATCAGGGGATCGGCGTCCGACTCCCCGTTCCACAGGTCGAAGGTGACGCCCAGGGCCCCGAACTCGCGCTCCAGCGCGGTCTTCGACACCGCCACGAAATGCCGCCACAGCGCGCGGTAGCCGAGGCGTCCGCCCTGCAGTTCCGCTGTCGCCTTGCGGGCCCGGTCGCGATAATCGATGTCCTCCTTGGCCTTGGCGGCGGCCATCGGATAGAGCCGCTCGAGGTCGTCCAGCGTCACCGGGCTGTGATCCGGGAAAGGACCCTCGCTATCGGCCAGGAAAGCCTCGGCCTTGCCCTCGTCGCCCACGGCCACGATCAGCAGACCCATCTGGAAGCCCCAGTCGCCGAAATGGGCGTCGCCCCAGACCGTGTCGCCCCGGAAGCGGAACAACCGCTTCAGGCTCTCGCCGATGATGGAGGACCTCAGGTGCCCGACGTGCATCGGCTTGGCCACGTTCGGCCCGGCGTAGTCGATGACGACCTTGCGCGGCTGGGCGACCCTGGAGGCGCCGGCGAGCGCCGCGTCGTCGGCCACAGTCTGCGCGCGATGCGCCAGCGCCTCGTCGGAGAGCTTCAGATTGATGAAGCCCGGTCCTGCGACCTCGACGCCCGACAGGCGCGGATCGGAGGCCAGCCGTTCGGCCACACGCCCCGCCAGCTCCCGCGGATTGGCTTTCAGCGCCTTGGCCGCGGCCAGCGCGCCGTTCGACTGGAAATCGGCCAGGTCTGGTCGGTCGGAGGCGGTGACGCGCGCGACCGAGGCGTCCACGCCTTCGGCGGCGAAGGCGGCCGCGACCGCTTCGCCGAGATCGGTCCTGAGGTCGGTCATTGCGCCGGAGGAGTCGCCGCGGCCTGTCCGGCCGTCATGCGGAACCGGCTGCCGGTGCGGTTGAACTCGGCCATCTCGGGCGTGACCTCGAAGCCGATCAGGACCTCGAAATTGCCGCCGCTGGTCTCGGCGCTGACGCGCGGGATGATCACCGACTGCTCTTCGGTGACCGACGCGGTCGCTGCGCCCTCGAAGTCCACCGGCAGGTCGAAATATTCCTTGGCCAGGACGGCTTCGTTCCGCTCGGTGACCGCGATCCAGTAGCGATAGGTACGCTGGTCGCCGTCGGCCTGCGGGCCCCGGCCGAGGTTGAACAGGATGTTCATCTGGACGGAGATCGGCTCATCCGCCTGATAGGCGCAGCCGGCAGTGACGCCCTCGATCTCGCCGGTGTAACCGACGTTGGCGGCGGCGGCGCGCCCGCCCTCCAGTTCCACGAACCGGGCGGCGTCATAGAGGATCTTCACGAACGGGCACGGCCCGGCGTTGGCGACCGACCGCAGGGGGGCGATGCGCGGCGCCCGGGTGCGGCCGCCGTTCTCTTCCTGCTGCTCTTGGGGGCTGCGGCCGCGTTCCGGGCGCTGGTCGGGTTCGCGCGACTGGGCGGAGGCTGCTCCGGCTGAGGCGATGACCGACAGGGCGGCAAGGGCGACGGTCGCAAGACGCATTAGGAAATCCGGAATCTGGGCGCTGACGGAACGCGGTCAGGCTTCCCGCCTGATAGCGGCTAAAGCGAGGCGTCGCAAACCAATGAAGCCCGCCACGGTGGCGACGCGGCACCGGAACGACTAGGTTTCACCCATGGACGCCCTCGCCCCCTCCCCCCTCGTCGCGGCCCCCGGGTTGCGTCGCCCTCTCACGGTGCGCATGGCCACGCCGCGCGGCTTCTGCGCCGGGGTGGACCGGGCGATCCAGATCGTCGAGCGCGCGATCGAAAAGTTCGGCGCTCCGGTCTATGTCCGCCATGAGATCGTCCACAACAGGCACGTCGTCGACCGCCTGAAGGGACTGGGCGCCGTCTTCGTCAAGGAACTGGACGAATGCCCCGACGATCGGCCGGTGGTCTTCTCCGCCCACGGCGTGCCGAAATCGGTGCCGGCGACGGCGCGCGCGCGCGAACTGCTGTTCCTCGACGCCACCTGCCCACTGGTCTCGAAAGTGCATGTCGAGGCCGAGCGCCACCACGCCAACGGCCGCCACATCATCCTGATCGGTCATGCCGGTCATCCGGAGGTCGTCGGCACGCTCGGTCAGTTGCCCGAAGGCGCGATCAGCCTGATCGAGACGGTCGAGGATGCGGAAGCCTTCCAGCGTCCGGGCGACCTGCCTCTGGCCTACGCCACCCAAACGACCCTGTCGCTGGACGACACGTCCGAAATCCTGCTGGTGCTCAAGCACAGGTTTCCCGAACTGCCCGACCCGCACAAGGAAGACATCTGCTACGCTACGACCAACCGCCAGGAAGCGGTCAAGCAACTGGCCGTCGGTTCGGACCTGGTTCTGGTCGTCGGATCGAAGAACTCCTCGAACTCGGTGCGTCTCGTCGAGGTGGCTTTGCGGGCCGGCGCGGGCGACGCCCGTCTGATCGACGACGCCTCGCATATCGACTGGGCCTGGCTGGAGGGTGCCTCGACCGTCGGCGTGACCGCCGGCGCCTCCGCCCCGGAACCCCTCGTTCAGGCCGTGGTTCAGGCCCTGAAGGACCGGTTCGACGTCACCCTGGCCGACGATCCCGGCGAACCGGAGACCGTGACCTTCAAGCTCCCCAGAGCCCTGACCGCCTGACCGCTGCGCGAGCGGCAGGTTTTTCCGTCGCGGACGAAGGGCGCCGCTGTGGTCGGTCGAACTGAACTTGACTCGTAATTTTACATACGTAATATTCTCGCGACAAATCGGCGGAGTACTCATGATCAGCGACGCAGAAAGCCGGATTATGGAGGTCTTTTGGCGCGCGGAGCCGCTGACGGCGGATGAGGTCTACGCCCGCGTCGCCCATGAGACGGGCTGGTCCAGCTCGACCGTCAAGACCCTGATCAACCGGCTTCTCAAAAAACGGGCCCTGCGCGCCCAACGGGTGGGGCGGCGCGCCCTGTACTCTGCGCAACTGAGCAGAGAGGCCTACCTTGAAGCTGAGAGCGGGACCTTCCTCGCACGCCTGTTTGACGGTCGCCTGGCGCCGCTGGTGAGTTGCTTTTCTCAAAGCGGGCGACTGAGTGAACAGGAGGCGGAGGAAATCCAACGTATCCTGGATCGGTTTCACGATGGCGACGCCGGTGACTGAGATCCCGGGCGAGCTCCTTCAGGCTAACCTCGCGCTTGTTGCAGCCGTTGCGCTGTCGATCGCCCTGCGTCCCTTGATGTTGCGCGCGTTCGGCGCCGAGGTGGCCTATCTCCGGTGGCTTCTCGTCCCGCTCGCGATCATCGCAGTGATGGTTCCCGGGCCTACGACGGTCGAAAGCGCCGAGGTTCAGGAACGACGCTTGTCAGCGCCGCAGCGGGCGACCGAGCGAGATGCAGCGACGCCGGCGGAATCAGGCCCCGCAGGCCACTTGGACGATGCCTTGCGGGCATCTCCGGTCGCGGGTCTCGCATTGATCGTCTGGCTTGTCGGCGCAACTGCGTTTGCGCTGGCGCTGCTGGAACGTCAGCGACGCTTCCGCAGGTCGCTCGGAAACCTCGTGCCGGTCGTGGAATACGGTCAGGACGTCTATCGAACCTCATCGAGCACTGTGGGACCGTGTCTGGTCTGGGCGCATGAGCCGGTCATCGTTGTCCCCTCGGACTTCGAGGCGAGATTCAATCCCGCTGAACGGCACCTCATTCTGATGCACGAAAGGGCGCATGCGGAGCGTGGCGATCTTCTTGCCAACCTCGCCGCGTCGATTGTGCTGTGCCTGTTCTGGTGCAATCCCGTTGCACATCTTGGTTGGCGGCGAATGCGGGAGGAACAGGAAGTTGCGTGTGACGCTCGTGTCATCCGCGCACGCCCGGCCGACCGAAAGACCTATGTGCAGGCGCTCCTGCGCGCATCGACCGAAGTGCGGCGCGCGCCTGTCGGTTGCGCCCTCAATGATCGGGCCTCGCTTCCGGAGCGGTTCGCCGCGCTCACTCTGTCGGCGCCATCGCCCGAACTGCGCCTGGCGGGAGCATTGGCGACCGGCGTCCTGTGCCTGGCGGGATGCGGTGGCGCTTGGGCGAGCCAGCCGCCCCGGGTGCTCATGAGCTATCTCGATCTTGACCGCTCGGCCATGCACCGTCTCGGCGCTGGACATGCAAGGGTCTCCGGCGCCGGTCTGTCGAGCGTGCGGAACATCGGATCGTACTCGACCAATCGGATCGTCGTTCGGGGATCCGCATTGATTGTGGTCATACCCGAGGCCCGCGCTGACGTCGTCGTTGAGGCGAACACAGATCAGCTGACGATCTCCAGCCTGCAGGATCGTCTCATCATCAACACGGGAGTACCTTCAGCCGGACCATTGTGCGCGGTTGATGCGAACGCTCCTCTTGTAGTGATCCGCACGCCTCAGAAAGTGAACCTGGACGTTGCGGCGAACAGCTTCGTCAGTATCGATGCGATCGATGACCTGGGGCTTCGCCTCGAGGAGTGTTCAACCGCGCATCTGACCGGCGAGGTGCGCGATCTTTCGCTCATCGTGTCTGACAATTCGGTGTTCGCGACCGCGCACGCCATCGGAGACCTGTCGCTTATCGGCGAGGACAATGCGCAGGCGAGTTTCGGTGACGTCAGTGTCGACGCCGCAATCTCGGCGACAGGGGCGAGCCGCCTCTCGTTTGGCGATGTTCGCGAGCGGAGCGTCGAGTCGGCGCCGACCGCACGCGTGAGATTAAGGCCGCAGCAAAGACAGCTTTGAAGACCTCCGTGCGTTGGCGCGCATCTAAAAAGGACAGGAGAGCAGAATGAACGCCCACCACCGCCCCTCTGCGAAGCGGTCCGCCTCGATGTCGATTTCGCGCCGCTCGGCGGCCCGGTTTCTGGTCGGATCAGCGACCGCCGCGCTGCTGCCGGCCGCCGCGAAGGCGCAGGCGTCTCGGCCGAGCTGGATTCCGGGCGCGGCGACCGCAGCGTCGTTCGCACCGCTGATGCAGCGTCATAGCGTCCCCGGGATGGCGATTGCGGTCATCGAAGAGGGCCGCCTGGCCTGGCAAGGCCACTATGGCGTAGCCAACATAGAGACCGGCGATCCGGTGACGGAGCGGACGCTCTTCCAGGCGGCGTCGCTGTCCAAGCCCATTTTTGGCTACGTCGTCATGAAGCTCATAGAGGAGCAAAGGTTGAGCCTGGATTCGCGCCTGGCCGACTATGCCCGCCCTGGCGGTCAGTCCAGCGACGTCCGCCTCAAGGCCGTGACGGTTCGGCATGTCCTGTGTCATTCGACCGGCTTGCCGAACTGGCGAGATGAATCTGCTGAAACCGCTGAACTCGTCCCGGCTTTCGATCCCGGCAGCGCCTACGCCTACTCGGGCGAGGCCTATCACTGGCTGCAACAGGTCGTCGAGACCATCACCGGCGTCGGCATTGGCGAACTCATGGCGCGCTATCTGTTTCGCCCGGCGGGTCTGGATGACATGGCGATGGTGTGGACACCGGAACGGGATGCGCGAGAGGTGTACGGGCATGTCGTGGCCGACGACGGCCGGGCCGTTCTCGAGGTGAGCCAGTTCCGCAGCCAGCACATGCCCCGCCTTTATGAAGTCGCGGAGCGCTGGGGCCGAGCCGTGCCCGGCTGGACGCATCACGACATTCGCACCGCGCACGGCGTGATGCGTCCCCATAGCGTCCCATCGTTCGCGGAAAGGCCTCTGTGGCTGTGGAATCTTCCCACCAATGCGGCCATCGACGTCGCGTCCAGCACCCGGACCACCGTCAAAGACTATGCGCGCTTCATGACGCTCATGATGACGGCGCCGAGATCGCCGAGGCGATGGCAGGTTTCCGACTCATCACGACAGCTGATGCTGACGCCCCAGCTTGAACGGCCCAATCGCCTGCTTCTGCCGCCCGGCCTCGGCTGGGGCCTTGAACGGCGTGGGGACGGAAACCTGTTTCATCACTGGGGAAAGAACGGGAACGCTCACATATCGGTCGCCCTGGGGGACGCTGCGCGCCGGCGCGGAGTGGTTGTCATGGTCAATGGATCACGAGGCGCTCCTTTGATCGAGGAGGTTGTCGTCGCGATGACCGGCGTGGCTTACGCCTCCATCGTCTAGCCGAGCTCGAAGTATGGTGCAGGCGGCCGGGGTCGAACCGGCATGACCGAAGTCGAGCGATTTCAAGTCACATATGCCAGCATCCAGGCCGTGTGGTCACCGAGGATTCCCAAATCGCCTGATCGCTGATTCAAGGCTGTTCTTTGCGGAGAGCAGCCTTGGTTCGTGGTTTGATGTCGGATGCGGAGTGGGCGTTCTTCGAACCGTTCGTGGTCGAGACGGGGCCAAGGCGAGGGCGGCGTCCTCGCGATCATCGCCTGGTGCTGGACGGGGTGTTCTGGATCGCCCGGACGGACACGGCCTGGCGTGACCTGCACAGCCATTTCGGGACATGGAACTCGGTCTATCGCCAGTTCCGGCGCTGGACACAGGCGGGGACCTGGGACGTCATGCTGGAGGCGCTGAACGAGACCGGCGAAGGTCACGCCAGCGTCCAGATGATCGATTCCACCATTATCCGCGCCCATCAGCACGCCGCCGGCGCGCAAAAAAAGGGGATCAGGACCAGGGTCCTGGCCGCTCGCGTGGTGGCTTCTCGACCAGGATCCATCTCCGCAGCAACGCTCTGGGCCTCCCTGTCGCGGTCACGCTGAGCGGCGGCCAGGTCTCTGATGTGAAAGGCTACGGCCCCGTCATGGACGAGCCCGGGCCCAAGCCTCGCGTCCTGCTCGCCGACAAGGGATACGACGCCGACTTCATCCTCGCCGACCTGGCAGCTCGAGGCGTCGCCGCCGTCATCCCGGCCAAGCGGAACCGCAAGGTGCAGCCCGTCATCGACGGCCACATCTACAGCCTGCGAAACCTCGTCGAGCGATGCATCTCAAAGCTCAAACACAGCCGACGACTGGCTACCCGATACGACAAGACCGCCGACAGCTTTCTCGGCTTCGTCCTCGTCGCATCCATCCGACTGTGGATCAGACACTTTGTCCACACCACCTAGGTAGCGGTCGCGACATCCATACTGGGAGCTGAACTAGCCGAACCGATCCGACAACGCGTAAACGCGGTTGTCTCCTGCCGCCGAGCTGCGTCAGAATGGGACTATCGCTCCCGGCCCTTCGTCAGGGGGCGAGAACGACCAAGCCGATGGCGCTGATGCGGACCGTGCCTTCTCCGACGGACAGCAGTCCTTCACCTACTAGGGTCGCCACCGCTTCCTCGATTTCGGGGGGTGGCGCATCGTCGGCCCGACAGAGGACTCTGCGGCGAGCTCGAGGATTTCGCGGTGGATGTGCAGCAGTTTCATGTTCGCCTCGCTCGATGAGGGGCGCTTTCCGCCCCACTGAGGCTAGCCCGGGCCCGGCCGGACGGAGAGACTCTGACGCTCCGCTGAGACCGGAAGTCCAGCGTCAAACTCGGGAATGCTGGCACCCTACCCCTGTCCGCTTTGCGCCCGAGCTCCATTCCACGAAATGGCACCGATGGTTCGATTGAGGATTGCTTCGGCTTGTGGTGTCCGACAAGTCGTGTCACTTTTGTTTACAGACCATTATTCGGGAACGCGCGCGATGCACGAGAGACCTGGCCATGCCGCCGATTGGTGAAATCCTGACCATTCTCGGGATCAACCTCGCCCTCACCACCGCGTCCTTCGTGATCCTGTGGCGGGTCGGCTGTGCGATCCGGGACGTGTCGTTCGTGGATGCCTGGTGGGCGTTCGGCCTGGCCCTGATGGCGGTGACGACGTTCTTTCAGGCCAATGGCTCGCCGGAGCGAATGCTGCTGATCACGGGCCTCAGCTGCGTCTGGGGGATGCGATTGGGAGGTTACATCCTGTGGCGCTGGCAGACCTATGGTCCGGATCGCCGCTACGTCAAGATGATGGAGCGGGCCCAGGTGGCGAAGGGCTGGAGCTTCGACAAGGCGTCCTGGCGGATGGTGTTCATAACCCAGGCCCCGATCCTGTGGGTCACCAGCCTGCCGGTCCAGCTGGGGCAGATGTCGGCGATGCCAGTCGAAGTTGGGGCGCTGGGCTGGGCCTGTGCGGGACTGGTGCTGTTCGGGATCGGCTTTGAAAGCCTCGCCGACTGGCAGCTGGTCCGGTTCAAGGCGGACCCGGCGAATGCGGGCAAGGTCTTCGACCAGGGCCTGTGGCGCTACACCAGGCACCCGAACTATTTTGGCGATCTGTGCACCTGGTTCGGCCTGTTCGGGATCGCAGCCGAGACGACGCCCGGCCTGTTCGGCATCGTCGGGCCGATCCTGTTGTTGGTGCTGTTCCTGAAATACTCAGGCGGGTCGTCGTATGAGAAGCGGCTGACCTATCACCGGCCCGGCTATGGGGATTACATCGCCCGGACGAGTTCGCTGATCCCCTGGCCGCCCAGGCCGGTGGGTCGCGCCGAAACGGAGTCCGCCGTATGAGACGCCCGGCGCGCCCGCGCTCGATGGCCGTGGCGATGGGGCCGCCGGAATCGCTGCGCGCCGTCGGCGTCCTGCTGAACATCCATGCCGGGCGCGATCCCGACCGGCCGGCCCTGACGTTCGAAGGGGTTACGTTGACGCGACGCGAGCTTGCGGCGCGGGTCAACCGGCGGGCGCGGACGCTGGCGAAGGGAGGGGTGGTCGCAGGCGATTTCGTCGCCATCGCCCTGCCGAACGGCCCGGCCTTTCTGGAACTGGCCTATGCCGCCTGGGCGCTGGGCGCGACGCCGGCCCCGCTGTCGGCCAAGCTGCCGGCCGCCGAACTGCACGCCATCCTCGACCTGCTGAAACCGCGACTGATCGTCATCGAGGATGCGACCAAGGCCGGCGACTGGCCCTGGTTGTCGGAGGCGGCGACCTACGACCCGGACGCCGATTCTTCCCCCTTGCCCGAGATCGTGTCGAAACATCTGAAGGCTATCGCCAGCGGCGGCTCGACCGGCCGCCCCAAGGTGATCGTCGACATGGCCCCGGCGATGGCCGACCCGGATCATCCGCTGCTGGGCATGATCGCCGACGACGTGATGCTGAACCCCGGGCCGCTCTATCACGCCGGGCCGTTCGGCATGACCTGCCTGGCCATAGGCTGGGGTGCCCATGTCGTGCTGATGCGAAAGTTCGAGGCGGAAGAGACGCTGCGGCTGATCGACGAGCACCGCGTCAGCTGGCTGTATCAGGTGCCGACGATGATGCACCGGATCTGGACCCTGCCCGACGAGGTGAAGGCGAAGTATCACCTGAAGTCTCTGGATCAGATCCTGCACATCGCTGCCGCCTGTCCGCCGTGGCTGAAACAGAATTGGATCGACTGGGTCGGGGCCGAGACGGTCTGGGAAGTCTATACGGGCACCGAGGCCCTGGGCGGCACCGCCATCCGGGGCGTCGAATGGCTGGATCATCCGGGGTCGGTCGGCCGCTGCCTGCCGGGCTACGAGATGAAGATCCTGAACGAGGCAGGCGAGGTCTGCGCACCCGGAGAGATCGGCGAGATCTATTTCATGCCGCTGCGGGGGCAGGGATCGACCTACAGGTATCTGGGGGCGGAACCCCGCGCGAACGGCACCTTCGAGACCCTGGGCGACATGGGTCATGTCGACGAGGACGGTTGGCTGTATCTGGCGGACCGGCGTGTGGACCTGATCATCACCGGCGGGGCCAACGTCTATCCGGCCGAGGTCGAGGCGGCGATCGACAGTTTCACCGGCGTGCTTTGCGCGGTCGTGGTCGGCCTGCCCGATCCAGACCTGGGTCAGCGGGTCCACGCCATCGTCGAGACGGCGGACGGGACACTGGATCAGGCCGCGCTGAACGCCTACCTCGCCGAGCGGATCGCGGCCTACAAGCGACCCCGGACGCTCGAGGTCACGACCGAACGGCTCCGCGACGACGCGGGGAAGGTGCGACGCTCGGCGTTGCGGACCCAGCGAATGGAAGGCGCTTCATGACCTACATTCTCGGCGGCTGGCAGTCGGACTTCGCCCGCAACTACGCCCGCGAGGGGCTCGAAATCGGCGACGGGTTCGCCGAGGCCGTGCGCGGCGCGCTGGAGGCGACGGGTCTGGAACCTGAGGACATCGACGTCGGCCATGTCGGCAATTTCGTCGGTGACCTGTTCACCGGCCAGGGGATGCTGGGTGGGTTCTTCGCCATGGCCGACGAGCGTTTCGACGGCATGCCGGCGTCGCGGCACGAGGCGGCCTGCGCCTCCGGCAGCCTGGCCATCCTCGCCGCCGCCGCCGACATCGAGAGCGGCCGTTACGGCACCGCCATGGTCCTGGGCATCGAGATGATGCGGAACGTCCCGGGCGTGACCGCCGCCGAGCATCTGGGGGCCGCCGCCTGGGCAGGGCACGAATACCTCGACGCGACGTATGCCTGGCCTCGGGCCTTCTCCGATCTGACCGAAGAATACGACCGGCGATACGGCATCGACGAAGTGCACCTGCGCCGCATCGCCCGGATCAATTTCGACAACGCCAGACGCAACCCGAACGCCCAGACCCGAAACTACAGCTTCTCCAACGCCAGCTTCTGCGACGACGACGAGGCCAATCCAGTGATCGAGGGTCGGGTGAGGAAGACCGACTGCGGCCAGGTCACGGATGGCGCGGCGGCCATCATCCTCGCCTCGCCGGAACGGGCGGCAGACTATGCGAACAAGCACGGTATCCCACTGGAAAGCCTCCCCCGCATCAAGGGCTGGGGCCACCGCTGCGCCCCGATTGACTATGGCCGCAAGGTCAGGGCCAGCGAGGGGCAACCCTATGTCTTCCCGCAGGTGAAGCGCGCCATCGACGACGCCCGCGCCCGGGCCGGTCTCGACCTGTCGGGCATCGACGCCGTGGAGACCCACGACTGCTTCTCCATGACCGAATACATGGCTATCGACCACCTGGGCCTGACCGCCCCGGGCGAGAGCTGGAAGGCGGTCGAGGCCGGCGATATCGAGATGGGGGGCAGGCTGCCGATCAACGCCTCGGGCGGCCTGATCGGTTGCGGTCATCCGGTCGGGGCGACCGGAGTGCGGATGGCCCTGGACGCGTTCAGGCAGACGACCGGCACGGCGGGCGACTATCAGGTCGAGGGCGCGCGGAACGTCCAGACGCTGAACATCGGTGGCTCGACGACGACGACAGTCAGTCTGGTGGTGGGAGTCTAACGCGCCGACCTGATCGCCACGCCTACCGTCCCCTGCGCAACCACGACGCCTGTGTCCGTCCGCACCTCCGCCGCCACGACGGCTTTCCGCTCATCGCGGTAGGTCACCGTCCCGGTCGCCTCCAGCCGTGCGGTCTCGCCGGGCGCGGCGTTGAGGAAGCGCATCGTCAGATCCGAGGTCACCAGCGTCTGGCCCGGCTTCAGGATGCTCATCGTCGCCGCCCCGCCAGCCATGTCTATCAGGGCCGCCGTCACCCCGCCGTGGATCAGGCCGATGAAGTTGGCGTGGCCCGGGTCGATGTCCAGCGCCAGCCGCACGAAGCCCTCGTGCGCTTCGACCGGATGCGAACCCAGTCGCTTCAGGAAGCCGCCTACGCCGTCGCCCGCCACCATCCAGCGCCGAACGAGCTCCAGCCCGTCGACGGTCGGATCGAGCTTGAACCGGACGGGTTCGCTCACGCCGCCCCGCGCAGGGCCGGGCGCTTGGCCGTCTTGAGTTCGAAACGCTCAAGCGCCGCAACGTATTCCCGCTCCAACTGGGCGACCACGTCGGCGATCGGCTCCACAGCCTTGACCGATTCGATGCCCTGTCCGGCCGCCCAGATGTCGCGCCAGCGCTTGTTGTCGCCGCCGGACGCGTAGTTTCGCTCGGCCGGGCCGCCCAGATTGTCGGGATCCTGACCAGCGGCCGCCAGCGATGGCTTGAGCCACGACGCGGCCGTGCCGGTGACCGAGTCCGACACCACCAGATCGTCCGGCCCGGAGTCGATGACCATCTGTTTGTAGGCCGGCTGGGCCATGCTCTCGGTCGTCGCCAGGAAGCGGGTGCCCATGTAGACAAAGTCCGCCCCGGCGGCGACCGCGCCCGCGATCCCGGCACCGTCCCCGACGCCCCCTCCGACCGCGATATAGCCGTCGAAGAACTCCCGCACCGCCGAGATGAAGGCGAAGGGCGACAGGTGGCCGGTGTGTCCACCCGCGCCCGCACTGACGCAGGCCAAACCATCGACGCCCGCCTCTGCCGCCTTTTTCGCCAGCTTCATCGAGATGACGTCGGCGAAGACCAGCCCGCCATAGGCCTTGACCGTCTCCATCACCGGCCTGGGCGACCCGAGGGCGGTGATCACCACGGGTGGCTTGTATTGGGCGACCAGCCGCAGATCCTCGGCCAGCCGGACGTTGGTCGAGTGGGTGATGAGGTTGCAGATCCACGGCGCGTCGCCGGGCCTCAGCGCACCCGTGATCTGGTCCATCCAGCGATCGATATCCTCGACCGTGCGGCAGTTGGTGGTCGGAAAGGCCCCGCCGATCCCGGCCTTACAGGCGGCGATGACCATGTCCGGCCCCGAGACCAGGAACATGGGGGCCGCGAAGACGGGCAGGCGAAGCGTGTCGAAGGGCGGCGTCATGCGGTCCCGGTCATATTGAGGGCGGCGCGCAGGTCGCGCTTGAGTATCTTGCCCACCGGGTTACGGGGCAGGGCGTCCAGAGTCTCCAGCCGTTCGATCTGCTTGTAGACCGCGACCTGACGCTCGGTGGTCAGGAAGCGGTTGATCTCTTCCATCGTCGCCGTCTGGCCGGGCCGGAAGACGACGAAGGCGGCCAGACGTTCGCCCAGCTTCGGGTCGGGTGCGCCGACCACGGCAGCCTCGGCGACGGCCGGATGAGCGACCAGATGGTTCTCGATCTCCTCGGACGAGATGTTCATTCCGCCCCGGATGACGATGTCCTTCAGCCGGCCGACGAACTTCAGATACTGCAACCGGTCGCCGGCCAGTTCGAACAGGTCGCCGGTGCGGAACCAGCCGTCGGTGTCGAACGCCCGGGCGTTGATCTCCGGCGCGCGCCAGTAGCCCGAGAAGATGGTCGCGCCCTTGACCCGCAGTTCGCCGGGCAGCCCGGATTGCGTGATCTCCTGCTCCGTCTCCGGATCGACCAGCCGGGTGAAGATCCGGTCGTGGAGCATACAGTTCCATTTGAACCCGTCGCCGAGCCGCGGGAACAGGGTGGCGCGTTCGGCCGGGTCCGGAATGTCCTTCAAGGCGCTGGGGAAGGACGCGCCCTCGTTGGAGCCGAAATAGTTGACGATCTGCACGCCGTGCTTTTCGTGGAAGGTCCGCACCATCCATTCCGACAGGGGCGCCGAGCCCGAGCCGATGGACTTCAGCCGCTTGAAGTCGATGCCCTCCAGAAGCGCCTCGTTCTGCAAGAGCAGGTTCAGCACGGCGGGCGGGGCGACGGTATAGTCGATCTTCTCCTCGCGGATTTGACGCAGCAGGATCGGCAGGTCGAACGGCTGGTGCTGGATCAGGACGCCGCCCAGCAGAAGCCAGCCGACGAAGGCGGTCGAGATGCCTGCCATATTGACCATCGGGAACGGGTTCAGCAGCCGCGCGCCGGGCTCCAGGTCGGCCGCGTCGATGACGCCGGCGCCCATGATGATCCACTCGTTGTGGCTGCGGGGCACCCCCTTGGGCTGGGCCTCGGTGCCGGAGGTCCAGCAGATGGTGACGATGTCGTCGGCGGTGATGCGGGCGTCCCTGGCCGCCTTCTGGGCCGCGCGGTGCTGCTTGCCCGTGACGCCGTCCATCAGGGGCTCCAGATCCAGCGCCCCGGTCGGGCAGGTCTCGCCCAGCACGAAGACGGTCTTCAGCGTCGGACAGCGCGCCTTCAGGGCGACGATCATCTCGCCGTGTGAGTGCTTCCCGATCCGGTCCGCCGTGATCGCGGCAACCGCATCGGTCTTGCCGATGATGTAGGCCAGCTCGTTCTCGCGGTACTGGACCGGGGCCGGGCTGGCGATCACGCCGAGGCGCAGACAGGCCAGATAGGCGATGGTCAGCTCGGCGATATTGGGCAGCTGGATGACGACGACCTGATCCTTGCGAACTCCGTGCGCGACCAGCACGGCTGCCAGCCGGTCGATGGCATGGGCAGTCTCCCGCCAGCTCAGCCGGTCTGTCTGGCCGCCGACGACATCGGCCGCGTTCAGCGGATCGACCAGAGCCTCCCGGTCGGGATGGGCGGCGACGTGCCTCCTGAAAAGGTCGTCCAGGGTCTGGTCGCTCCACCAGCCCTTCGACTTCATTTCCTTGATCCGGTCCTTGGGGATCACGATCATCGGGCAGGCTCCAGCGGTCGGGATTGGATCGTTCGGCAAAGGGCGCGGACGTCGTGACGCACCACCTTGCCGACGGGATTGCGGGGCAGTGCGTCCAGCAGGTGCAGCCGTTTGGGCGTGCGCACCGGGCCGATCTGTTTCCGGACGAAGGCGGTGATCGCGGCAGCGTCCGCATCCGGCGCAACGGACACGGCCGCCTCCAGCCGCTCGCCCCAGACGTCGTCGGGTTCGGAAAAGGCGCAGGCCTCACGCACCATCGGATGCTGGTTCAATGCCGCCTCCACCTCGCCCGGATAGACATTGTAGCCGCCGGTGATGATCAGATCCTTCGACCGACCGATCAGGTGCAGCAGGCCGTCGTCGCCGATCCGTCCGATGTCGCCGGTCTTCAGCCAGCCGTCATGCCGTGACGCCGCCGTCAGCTCGGGCGCGTCCAGATAATAGGTCCGGGTCAGGTCGCCGCCGACCACGATCTCGCCCTCGCCGCGTTCGATGAAATCGCCGTCGGCGGTCAGCAGGCGCACGGGCGTGTCGGAGAAGGGACGGCCGACGCTGGCGCGCTTCTCCGCGTCGCCCATCTCCTGCGGCGACAGGCCGGCGATGGTCATGGGCGCTTCGGTCTGGCCGTACAGGGACGAGACGACGGGGCCGAAGCGGGCGATGGCCTGGGCGATCCGGTCCGGCGACATCGGCGCGGCGGAATAGGTCAGGTGGCGCAGGCGGGGGAAATCGTCGGGCTGGAACCCGGCCTCTCCCATGAGCAGGGCGATCAGGGTCGGGGGCATGAAAACGACGCTGACGCGGGCCTTGAGTTCGTTCAGGATCGCGGCGCGGACGGGCTCGGCCAGCAGGACATGCGCTCCGCCTGCCGCCAGCACCGGCAGGACATAGTGCGACGACCCGTGGGTCAGGGGCGCGACGGCCATGTTCACGTCGTCGTCGGCGAAACTGTAGAAGGCCTGCAGCGAGCGCAGCGCCGCGGTCCCGCTGGCCTGGGTCTGAACCACCCCCTTGGGCACGCCGGTCGAGCCGCCGGTGAATTTCAGGGCGAAGGGGGCTTCGGGATCGTCCGTGATCGGAGGGGGCGTCGCGGCGCTCATGCCGTCCAGCCAGGCCTCCAGCGGCAGAGGGCGCGCCGAGACCCCTGCCGCGTCGATCGACGCGCTGTCGATCAGGGTCAGGTCCAGCTTCGCCCGCGCCTGAAAGTCGCTGTTCAACCGTGCACCGTTCCTCGGATTGAGCGGCGTCCACACCGCCCCCGCCCGCAGGATGGCCAGATAGGCGACGACGTGCCGCCAGCTGTTGCGCGCGCACAGTCCGACCCGGTCGCCCGGGCCGATGCCGCGCGCCGCGAGGTCAGCCGCCGCCGCCTCGACCGTCTCGATCAGTTGGCCGTGGGTCAGGGTCTCGTCGCCGTCGAACAGGGCCGGTCGGTCGGCCTTGGCCGCCTGATTGTCATAAAGGCCGCGAATGGGGTGGGTCATGCCGCCCGCTCCAGCACGGTGACGACAGTCGCCGCCTCCTCGACGCCGAGGAAGCCGCCGCCGTTCTCGGCCACGGCGATGCGAGCGCCCTCGACCTGCCGCGCCCCGGCTTCGCCGCGCAGTTGGGTCGTCAGTTCGAAGAGTTGGGCGATGCCGGTCGCCCCGACCGGATGCCCCTTGGACACCAGCCCGCCCGAAGGATTGACCGGCGTCCGGCCGCCCAGCGCGAAGTCGCCGGCCTTGAGCCGCCACCTGACAGAACCGGGCTCGGCCAGACCGAGGTTCTCGATCTGCTGCACCTCGGCATAGGAGGTGGCGTCATGCACCTCGACGACATCGACGGCGTCCGGTCCCAGCCCGGCCTGTTCGTAAGCAATAGTCGCAGCGCGGCGGCCGATGTGATTGTCCAGGTCGTTGGCCGCCCGATCGCTTGCGCTGACCAGGGCGCAACCTCTCACGCGGACAGCACGGCCAGGCCCGCCCAGCCGCGCCAGTCCGGCCGCCGAACAGACCACCGCCGCCGCCGCTCCGTCGCTGACAGGGGCGCACATGGCGCGGGTGAAGGGGAAGACCACGGGCTTGTCGGCCATGGCCTGTTCGACCGTCATCGGCGTGCGGTACTGAGCCCGCTCGTTCAGGGTGCCGGCCGTGTGGTTCTTTGCGGCGATGCGGGCGAAGTCCTCCTGGGTCGTGCCGTGGCGGGCCATGTGGGCGCGGGCCTGGGCGGCGTAGAGGTCCATGAACAGGCTGTGGTGCGGGCCAGGGTCTTCGCCGCCCATGGCGCGGAGATAAGCGACGACGCCCTCACGGTCGTGGATGTCGGTTCCCCCGGCGAAGGCCGCGGCGACGCGGTCGGGGCGGTCGGGCCAGACCATCTTGTCGACCCCGACGATCAGGGCGATGTCGCCCGCGCCTGCCCGGATCCAGTGGATCGCCGACAGCAGGGCGGTGGAGCCCGAGGCGCAGGCGTTCTCGACATTGACGACGGGAATGCCGGTCAGGCCGAGCGGCCGCAGCGCGATCTGGCCCCGCACCGTGTTCTGACCCTCCAGCATCGGCTGGCGGGTGTTGGAGAACCAGGCCGCCTCGATGTGGGCGACCTTGGCGTCTGCGTCGGCCAAAGCTGCCATCACGGCCTCTGCGGTCAGAGATTTCACGCTGTCGTCCGGCCGCTTGCCGAAGCGGGTCATCGAGGTTCCGGCGATGAAGACGTCTGCGCTCACGCGGCGGGCCGCCGCCGCTGTACGATGCGGAAGCGCGAGGCCACGAAGTCGAGGTCGGCGAGACAGGCGTTGCCCGCCGGGTTCAGCCCGGTGACATGGTAGTCGCTGTAGGCGGCGGCGAAATTGATCCACATCGCGCCGGTCAGGTTGATCGACAGATTGGCCCCCGCCGCCTCGTAGGCGGGGGTGGCGCTGTCGATGAAGGCCTCGTCGGTCGAATACAGGTAGGACGAGATCGACCCCTTGATCCTCGCCAGCCAGGTCGCCTCAATCACCGCCTGGCCAGCGTCTTTATGGACCAGAAACAGGACCGGGCCGAAGCGTTCCTCGGCATAGAGATCGACGTGTTGGCCGGCCTCGACCGCGATGACCAACGGGGTCAGAGTGCGGGCATCGGGGAACTGCGGATGGGCATAGGAGGCGGCCTCCCGCAGCGTCCGCACGCCAGACAAGTCGGCGACGGCGGCGCGGGCGTCGGCCACGACCTTCAGCGACACCTCGCCCTGGATCGCGCCCATGATCCCGGCGGCCTGGGCGGGGTCGGCCGCGATGGCATCGATCTGTTCGACGATGGCGTTCGACATCGGCTCGAACAGTTCGGGCGCGACGTAGATCACCTGCGGACTGGTGCACATCTGGGCCGAGAACAAACTGGACGAGCGGGCCAAGGCGCGGGCGACGGTGTCCACATCGGCGACGCTCTCGATGACGACGGTGTTGACCCCTGCCGTCTCGGTGAACAGCTGCTTGCCGACGACGGTGCGTTCCAGATAGCCGCCGTAGCGAGGGCTGCCGGTGAAATCGATGATCTGGACCTGCGGGTGATCGACCAGATGCTGCGCGACGGGCTCGGCGAGCGTGTCGACTGCGAGGGTGACGAGGTTCGGATCGAAGCCGAACTCGGTCAAGACGGCGCGGCTCGTCTCGACCACGATCGCCATGGGCAGGATGGCGATCGGGTGCGGCTTGACGATGACCGGGTTGCCGGTGGCGAGCGAGGCGAACATCGCCGGATAGGCGTTCCACGTGGGGAACGACGCGCAACAGATCACCAGCCCCACGCCGCGCGGGACCAGCACATAGGTCTTCTCCAGCGCCACCTGTTCGCCGGCGAAGTTGCGGTGCCAGGTCGCCGACGGCGCCACATCCCGCATAGCCTTGGCGGCATAGGCCAGCGCCTCGACACCCCGGTCCAGGGCGTTCGGGCCCGAGCCCGAAAACGCCTGGGTGTAGCCTTGACCGGCGACATGCATGACAGCGTGGGCCATCTCGAAATTGCGGTCATACAGCCGCGCCGCCATCTCCAGACACAGTGCGATCCGCAGTTCGAAATCGGCCTTGCGCCAGTCGGCCATGGCGACGACGGCGGCGGCGACGAGGGTCTCCGGGTCGCTTTGAGGATAGCGGATATTCAGCGGCTGTTGCGTGAACGGCGAGACCTCCTCGCCGACCTTGCCAATGACGCCAGGCTGGCCGAGGTCGAAAGTTGTCTCCAACCGCGCCTCGAACGCGGCCTTGCCCGCGCCCGGTTTGTCGGGGCCGTGGATCTTGGTCGAGGGACTGTCGCTGAACGGGCTCCAGCTCTTCCGCGTCTGAACCGCGTCGATGGCGGCAGCCAGCGTCGGGGCGTGACGCGTGATCAGAGCACGGTGGCGGTCAGCGAGCGTTGTGGTCCCTCCGTTCATTACCCTCTCCCGTGCACACCGCCGAAGGCCGGGCTCCAGATGGTAAAGTCGATGGTTGGATCAGAGCAGGCCGGTGCTCGATCCACGCCGTCAGTGTCTGTGATCTGGATCCCGGCCTTCGCCGGAGTGCGCGGCAGAGAGAGGGGCAGGATCATCTCTCGATCCGCTCGACAACCATCGCCGATCCGACCCCTTGCGCGCCCGCTGCGACCACCAGACCGTAGCGGCCTTCGCAGACGTCCAGCGCGTCCAGCAGGGAGGACAGCAGGATTGCCCCCGTCGCTCCCATCGGATGCCCCTTGGCCATATGGCCGCCGCCCACGTTGACCCGCTCCGGATCGACCGTCCGTTCACGCATGAACCTGACGATGGTGACGGCGAAGGCCTCCATGAACTCGATTCGATCCATTTCGGCGAGACTCAAGCCTGCGTTCCCGAGCGCGCGGTCCATGGCGGTGAAGCCGGCCGTCAGCGACGCCGCCGGGTCGCCGCCGGCCTCGGCCCAGGCGACGACCCTCGCGCGGGCTCCGGCCGCCTCGCCGGTGACCAGGGCCAGGGCCGCACCGTCGGTCATCGGGGGCGCGTGGGCCACGGTGTGGCGGTGGTCGATGACGCGGCCGTCGAGCGCGTCTGCATACTGCGTGCCCAGCACACTGAAGGCAGCGGGCATGGCGGCGAGGCTCTCGGCGGTGGTCGAGGCCCGAGCCGCCTCCTCGCGGTCCAGGCCGTTCAGCGGGATACGAGACTTCAACAGGGCCGTGCCTTCGGCCGCCGCCGTGCGTTGCTGGGAGACGAGCGCCGCCGAGTCCATCTCCTCGCGGGTCACGCCGACGTCCTCGGCCAGCCGGTCGGCGGCGACGACGACGGGGATGTAGCGGGTGCGCGGCGGAAAGCTTGCGTCCTCGTAGTAGTCGGCCTTGTCGCCCATGAAGGGAACGCGCGACATCATCTCGACGCCGCCCGCGAGCGCCGTCTTCGCGCCGCCCGCCTCGACCATCTGCGCCGCCTGCCCGATCGCGGTCAGGCCCGAGACGCAGTAGTTGTTGATGGACCAGGCGAAGGCCTCGTCCGGAAGGCCGGCGTGCAGCTTTGAGACGAGGGCGACGTTGGCTCCCTGCGCTCCGACCTGTCCCACGGCCCCCAGGATCAGGCCATCGACCTTCCTCGCCGCGCCGTCGTTGCGCTTATCCAGTGCATCGATCAGCCCGCCGACCAGCTCATGCGGCCTCATCGAGGCCAGCCCGCCATCGGGCCGCGCCCTGCCCCGCGCCGTGCGAACCGCGTCGAGGATGTATGCGCTCATCAGGCCGCGATCTGGTCGCCGGGGGCCCAGGTGCCGTGGAAGCCGGCCGGCACGCGGACGGGCAGGGGGATGCGCGCGATCGGACCCTGATCGAACGCCTTCGCGTCCAGCACCTGGACCTCCGACGTCCCGTCCGGTGCCGTGGCGAAGACCACGACATAGCCGTCATCCTCGCCCGTCGATCCGACGCGGGGCGCGAAGGCGGGCTCGGAGCCGCCGACGCCGTCGGCGAACCGGTGGGTCTGGGCGTTGCCGGTGGTCAGGTCGTATTTGTACAGGCCATCGAACCGCTGCAGTTCCTCAGGGGCCATTGAGACGTGATACGACCAGTTGGTCTTCACGCCGGTGCGGTCCAGGTTGATGACCGGGAACTCGCCGATGCGGTCGTCCAGCTGGCGCTTCTTCACCTCGCCGGTGACCATGTTCATCCGCCATTCGACCGGCACGGCGTGCAGGGCCAGCACGTTGACCATTGAGGCATAGGGGCCATAGGCCGGGTTCGACGGATAGCCGTTCGGCGTCATCATACAGGCGGTCATGACCACCTCTTCGCCGTCCTCCCAGGCGTTGACGACGTGATAGATGTAACAGCTGTCAGTCTCGAACCATTTGATCTGGTCGCCCCGGCCGTTCCTGGGCGCAACGCCGAAGCGAGCGGGCTGGTCGGCGACCTTGATCTGCCACATGTGGTTGCGCATCCCGCCCTCTGTGAAGACCACCGGCAGGTCATGCAGGATGACGTAGTTCTCGGTCAGACCCATGTCGTGCGGCAGACGCGGGCCCGGCAGGTCGACGCGCTGGAAATTGGTCAGCACATTGTCCCGGCTGACGATGCCATAGGTCATCCAGGGCTCGGTCAGGGAGTAGTCGAAGAAGCAGAACTCGCCAGTGCGTGGATCGACCTTGCCGTGGGCCGAGACGTGCCGGGGCAGGGCGGCACCGAAGTCCTCGTTGCCGATCGTCTCCAGGGTGCGGGCATCGATCCGCACGGGCTTGCCGGAGATATACCACAGCGCCATCAGCGAGCCGTTGTGCAGCACCAGGTCGGTATTGGCCGTGTCCTTGTAGACCAGCTCGCCCCGGGTCGATCCGGGGTGCGATTTCGCGGATGGCATCAGGACGCCGCCTGCGCCGATCGCTTTTCCGTCGCGTTCGGCCCGGAAGTCGTCGGACTGGACATAGCGGTTTCGGTACTCTGCCTTGCCGTCCTCGAAGTAGACGGCGTGGACCATGCCGTCGCCGTCGAACCAGTGGTGCATCCCTTCGGGTGCGCGCTGCGGGTTCGGCCCGTTGCGCACGAAGGCACCGTACAGATCCTTCGGGATCTCGCCGATGACCTTCAGATCCAGCGCCGTCGTCTCGGTGGCGACCGGTTCGTACAGCCCCTGAAGATAGGGGTTCAAAGTGTTCAACCCGGTCAGTTCCCCGGTCTCGATCCTGCGGGCGACGGTGGCGTCATCGGCCATGAAACGGACTCCTCGATAAGATGAGGCAGGTTAGCCGGAATGGTATCTTAACGCAAGTCAAGAGGTCAGCCGGAGGAGGGGGCGGCAGCGAGAAACGCCTCGAACGCCGCCTGACCGTCAGCGGGCCGGGTCCAGGCCGCATCGGACATCATCGCCCCCACCGCAGCGTCGAACCGGGTCAGTCCCTCCACCGGCCCCGTCCCGAAGTCCAAGCCGGCACCTTCGATCCGCCACGCGGGCCTGACCTTTCCGGCCCCCGCGACCAGGGTCTCACCGTTCAACCGGCATCCTTCGCTGACCAGCCAGCTGACCACCGGTGCGACGAGTTCGGCCGGCATCGTCGCACCGGTGGCCTCGTCCATGTAGCCCTCGGTCATCCCGGTCAGGGCATAGGGCGCGACGGCATTGGTGTGCACGCCCCGCGCTGCGCCTTCGAGCGCGATGACCCGCATCAGGCCGATCACCGCCGCCTTGGACGCCGAATAGGCCGCCATGCCGTGGACGCCGTGCAGCCCGGCGGCCGAGGTGGTCATGACGATCCGGCCTGACCGCTGTTCGCGCATGTGGCGATAGATCGGCAGGGTGGCGGTCAGGCTGCCGAAGAAATTGATGTCGAACACCAAGCGGAACTGCTCGACCGTCTGTTTGTGCAGGCTCACCGCCTCGGGCACCCCGGCGTTGTTGATCAGGCCATCGATCCGCCCGAAAGCTTCAAGAGCGGCCGCCAGCAGCCGCTCCCCTGCATCCGGCGCCTCGACCGCCAGCGGACAGGCCAAGGCCCGCCCGCCCGAGGCCGCGATCAGATCCACGACGGCCTCCGCCGACCCGGGCTGATCCGCTGGCCGGGGCCGGGTGTTGACCACCACGGACGCCCCCCGCGCCGCCAGATCCAGCGCATATGCCAGCCCCAGCCCGCGTCCCGCGCCCGTAACGACGACGACACGGTTCTCCAGCGATCGATCGGTCATGGTTTCCCTAGCGCCTTCCTTGCGTAAAAAGACTTGCAAAAGTGGTCTGTTGGCGCAAGCCTCATGGTCGAGCTTCCGGACAACAGGAAGCCAACCTTTGGGAAGGGGACTGACACCATGAAGACCATGATCGGGAAGACCGCGTCCGTCGCTGTCTTGATGCTTGCCGCAGGGCTGACCGCGCCCGCCTTCGCCCAGACCGCGCCGCAGGACGAGTCTGCCGCCCTGGACGACATCATCGTCACCGCCCAGCGCCGCGCGCAGTCGCTCCAGGACGTGCCAATCGCGATCACCGCCTTCGACGCCGAGACGCTGGAGCGCACCAATGCGGTCGGTATCCAGGACATCGCGGCCAAGGCACCAGGCGTCACCCTGACCCAGTTCAATATCGGCGAACCCCAGATCTATATCCGCGGCGTCGGCACTTCCAGCGACTCGGCCGCCAGCGACCCGTCCATCGGCGTATCGATCGACGAGGTCTCGATCGGGCGGGCCGGTGCCAGTGCACTGGCCTTCCTCGACATCGAGCGCGTCGAGATCCTGCGTGGACCACAGGGCACGCTCTACGGCCGGAACGCTTCGGGTGGCGCGCTGAACGTCTACACCCGCCGGCCCGTGCTGGAGGATTCCGGCATGCTGCTGGGCCGCCTCGGCAGTTTCGGCGAATATGGCGTCGAGGGCGTGCTGAACCGTCAGCTGGGCGAGGACGCCGCCGCGCGTCTGGCCTTCCGCTACAACACCAACGACGGCTATGCCGAGAACGTGCCGACGGGACGCGGGCTGGAGGGCGGAACGTCCTATGGCGCACGCCTGTCGGTTCTGAACCAGTCGGGTCCGTGGACCTTCCTCGGGTCGGTCGACTATTCCAACGACGACATGGACGGTCACGCCCGGATCCCGGTGACGGCCCGTAACACCGCGCCGGCGTTCGTGACCCTGATCAACACCCTGCGCAGCGGCCTGGACGTGCGCCAGAGCTTCTCGTCGGCGAACAACTATCAGGAGCGGACGAACTTCGGCTTCACCGGTCGGGCCGAGTACGACGCCGAGAATTTCGGCTTCGTCTCGCTAACCTCCTATCGGAACAATGACTACCGGTGGCGCGACAACCTGGGAGGCCTGCCCTTCCCCAACTTCCCGCTTGAGGTGGACGATCAGGCCAGCGAGGACGCGTCGCAGTTCAGCCAGGAGTTCCGCCTGGTGTCGCGCCCCGACCAGCCGGTCTCATGGGTCGCCGGCGTCTACTATTTCAACGAGGAGATCGATCGCAACGAGCGGTTCATCGTCCGCGCCGCCTTGCCGATCGCGCCGCCGTCGTTCGGGGGGGACACCTCCTTCCTCCAGAACGCGACCAACACCAGCTATGCCGTATTCGGCCAGGCCACGGTGCCCTTCGCCGACATCTGGGAGCTGACCGTCGGTGCCCGCTGGACCAAGGACGACCGCGAGATCCGTCAGATCGCGCGCGACAACGAAGGCGGTGCCAATCCGCCTCCGGGCATTCCGCTGGGGCCGGGCGGCACGCCCTACAACGTCTCGAGCGACGCCAGTTTCGACGAGCCGACCTGGAAGATCGCCCTGGCCGTCGAACCGTTCGACAATGTGCGTCTCTATGCCTCGTATGACCGCGGCTACAAGGCCGGGTCCTTCCCCTCGACCGCCCAGACAGGTGTCCAGGCCGTCAACCCGCTGCGGTCCGAAATCCTCGACAACTACGAGCTGGGCCTGAAGTCGACGCTGCTCGACGGCCGGCTGCGCTTCAATGCCGCCCTGTTCAAGCTCGAATATGACGACTTGCAGGTCTATGAACTGCTGGGGCTCAGCCTGGTCACCTCCAACGCTCAGGCGGAGGTCGACGGCTACGAGATCGAAAGCGCCTTTGCGGTCACGAACAACATCACCATCGGCGGATCCTACACGTCGCTGGACGCCCGCTACACGTCCAACGCCCAGTCCGGCACCCTGATCCTGCCCTACAACAACCTGATCCTGCCGCGTTCGCCGGACAGCCAGTACACCCTTTATGCCGATGGCGAATGGGATGCCTTCGGCGGCGAGCTGGCGGCCCGGATCGACTATCAGTGGACGGACGACTTCTTCTTCGATCCGTCGAACAACCCCGAGGTCCTGTCGCCGGCCCACGGCCTGGTCAGCGCCTACGCCTCGTGGGAATCGCCGAACGGGCTGAAGCTCGCCGTCTATGGCAAGAACCTGGGCGACGAGGAATATCAGGTCCACATCATCAAGAATGTGGGCGTCGGCTTCAGCGTCTTCGGTGCCCCGCGCTCCTACGGTCTGGCGGTCAGCCGCAGCTTCTGATCGACATCAGGCGGCGCTGGTTTCGACCGGCGCCGCCGCCTCGATCTCCCATCGGATTGCACGCGGGTCTATGCGGAGACCCGTGTTCCGGTCGCAGACGACCGCCGTGATCGGCGCGCTCGTCCATCTGTCGATCAATCGCAATGGCGGCCCGTCCGGACAAAGCCAGCGCTCAGCCCATCCATGCATCGCCATGATGATCGGAAACAGATCGCGCCCGGCGTCCGTGAGCCGGTATTCGAACCTTGGCGGTGCGGTCTGATAGAGCCGCTTTTCCATCACGCCCTGGAGGACCAGCGTCTTGAGCCTGTCGGCCAGGATGTTGGTGGCCACGCCCAGGGCGTCGTGGATCTCGTCGAACCGGCGCAGCCGCAGGAAGGCGGCGGCCAGCACCGCCCAGCTCCAGTAGTCGCCCATGATATCGGTCGACCGGTCGATGATGGCGCGGTCGGTTTCGATGGGCGCGGTCCGTCTGCGACGCGAAGTCGGCGGCGCGATCGGGATCAGCGGACCGGCCGCCACCCAGCTCACATGGTGAGGATCCAGAGGCTTGCCGCCTTCATGGTCGAACACGGCCGGAACGACGCGCGCCCCGGTCTCGCGATCGAAATAGGCGATGGCATAGCGTTCCTGGAGCGGTGAGCGGGCCCATTTGCGTTCCCACTGTCCCTGCATGACAGCGGTGCCGAAGACGTCGAGTCCCATGTCGGTCAGCCGATACTCCATCCGCGTAGCGGTCCCTTTGGCCTCGCGCTGTTCCAGCAGACCCGCCTCGATCAGCCGGTTCAGCCGGTCGGTCAGCACGCTGCGCGGCATGTTTAGCCGCTCGCGCCAGACCGAAAATCGCCGCGCGCCGTAGAAGGCCTCGCGCAGGATCAACTGCGTCCAGGCATCGCCGGTCACTGCAAAGGCGCGGGCCACCGGGTTGCCCATGATCAGGTCGCGGGGGGTGTGAGACGTCACGACCGATCTTCTAGAGCAATGCTCCGCGTCAGGACCAGCCGAAACGGTGTTGTCAGGGAAACTTCCTCAAATCGAAAAGCCCCCTGCCCCGTCTGATTTCATTCAACGGCGGGGTCCTGTCCCTGGCGCTGACAGGTTAACTTCGCCAAGCCGAAATCCCCCTGCCCCGCCGTTGTTCAGGCTACCGCCACCGCTCAAGCGGTGGTGGTGACAGGTTGCGCCAAGTTGAAGTCCGCCCTACCCTGCCTGAAATCAGGCAACCGCCGCTGTCCAAGCTGTCGCCGCATCGGCGCGGAGACAGCTCACACTGAGGGACTTGGTGCGGGCGGCCGGGGTCGAACCGGCATGGGCAATGCCCGACGGATTTTCGTACCACTTCGACTTTCGCCGCCACCCAGGTTGGGCGTTCGTGGTCTGGACTATCCCTTCGTCATAGCCCGAAGGCCTTAGACGCCGCCCGTCTAGTCTCTACACCTTCCCGCCTGGCGGCGGGCTTGGCTCGGGATCGCCATTTCACAGGGTTCCCCGACTTTGAGCGGTTCTACGTCCGGGATTTCCCCCGGCGCACTCAATCCTCAGCTTAAGTCCGTTGCGTCTACCAGTTTCGCCACGCCCGCAGGCCGAAGTCGTTCATAGCCCGCTCCAGCGTTGGAGCCAAGGCGAGGGTCCTCAATCGACCGCCCTAGGCTTCGGCCGACTTGGGTTCAGAGGACTTCTGTTTGCGGACGTTGATAGCCGAGGCGTCGAGAGTGTTCTTGTTATGCGAGGCGTAGTACTTCTCTATCATCTCGACGCTGGTCCGGCAGTTTTTGGCCACCTGATATATGTCGGCCCCCTCCATCAGCCGCATGCTGACGTAGGTATGGCGCAGGCTGTAGGCGGTCCGAAAATCTGGTCTGTCGGCTTCGGGTTCGCCCGCGCCCCAAGGCGTTCGAACGGCAGGACGGCCCCCGCCATACTCTTGCAGTAACCTGCGCCCCGCTTGCCCCGGACCTCGATCTCGAGAATCCGCTCATTCGTATCCTCATCCTCGACAATGGCGACGTCGCGAAACTCTAGCCGTGAGGCCTCGTCGGGACGCAGGCCGGTGTTGGCCATGAAGAGCACTTAGTCGTGGGACTTCTCGCTCTCGCCCCTCCACCGCTCCTTCTTCGGCTTCCTGGCGCGCGCCCGCGTCGCCTCGTAGAGCGTCCGGTACTCGTCCGGTGAGAACCAGGCGCGGTGGCTGAACTCGCCGGAGGTCTTGTATGGGGCCGAAATGTCGGGAAAGCCGGTGATCCAGCCTTTTCGGTTCGCAGCTTTCAGCACCTGGCGCAGCGTGACGATCTCGCTGTGTATAGTGCTCCGCGAAGGCCGCTTCACATTGCCCTCCCCGTCTGAACGGGAGGTCATCCGATGAACCCGATAGTCCTGGATGAGGCCGGCGGTCACCTCGGTGACGGGCCTGTCCCCCGAAGCACGGCAATAGGTGCAGGTTCGGTTGCCGGGGCTTCTGCTTCACGTAGGAGGCGTTGCATTCGCCGCGAGTGATCACCTCGTACTCGGCGACGAAGGCCTTGGCGGCGTCGCGGAACGTGGGAGCGGCTACCCCTCGCTTCGTTGCTCCAGATCCCGCGCGCCGTGCGGGGGCTCCGGCAGGCGGGCTCTCCCCGCGAAGGCGCAGGCGCGCGTCGACGCGACGCTCCAGGTACCAGTCGGTGGCAAACTCGAAGGCCAGCGCCAGGTTCGTGTGCCCGGTCGACGCCCGATGACTGTAGCCGTCCACATAGACGGCGCACTGCCAGCGAGAGCTGTTCTCTCGACGATAGACATGGACCTTGCCGTCCATGAGCGTGTGTCTTTGATCCGCCATGTATGCACTTCCCGAGGTGGGGTGTGTAAGACATGTGTAGCCCGGTTGACGGGTCCGAAGTAGCTGTTTTTGCTTCGTAAACATACGGCGATAAGCCGCAAAACACACTTTTAGGTCGCTTGCATCTACCAGTTTCGCCACGCCCGCGGCTTCAGCCCCTCACTGGGCCGGACGCATCGCCCGGAAATCGACGTCGCTGTCCGCGACGAGCCAGACCAGGGCGGCCCAGGCGGCCACGTTCTGGCGCAGCTGTTCAGGATCGATCTTGTCCAGGGTGTCATCGGCCGTGTGGTGCAGATCGAAATAGCGCAAACCGTCCTGCTTCAGCCCGAACACCGGCACGCCGGCCTCGACGATCGGACCAATATCAGCACCCCCTTCGGTCTCCGGGACGTTCGTGCGCAGCACGCCGATCGGATAGAGGACCCGGTTGGCCGCGTCGGCAAACGCGCCGGTCTGGGCACCGACGGGCAGTTGCAGGGCATAGACCCGGTCCGCGCCGAAGTCACTCTCGCCGGTGAAGACATGGTTGGCGATGTCTTCGGCCGACAGGCTGCGCAGATAGGCACCGCCGCCGTTGCCGGTGTCGGTCGGTTGGGCGACCTCTTCCGATCCGTACAGGATCACGCGGACGGTCCGTGCCGTGCGGCCCTGTTCGGCGATGGCCTTGGCAGCCGCGATGGTGATCGCGCCGCCGGCCCCATCGTCGATAGCGCCGGTGCCCAGGTCCCAGCTGTCCATGTGGGAGCCCAGTACGATGATCTCGTCAGCCCGATCGCCACGTCCCGGCATGTCGCCGATGACGTTGTGCGAGGTCGTTTCATAGGTATGGGCGGTGGACGACAGATGGATCCGCACAGGATCGCCGTAGGAAACCAGCCGGCTCAGTTGATCTGCGTCAGGGGCGCTGAGCGCGAAGCCAGGGAGCGGCACGACGCCGTTCACATACCGGGTCGTGCCCGTGTGCGGCATGCGGTGCTCGTCAGAACCGGCGGACCGCATGATGAAGGCCAGGGCACCCTTCTGCGCGGCCACGCTCGGGCCTGCGCCGCGGATCCGGGTCAGGGGGCCGTAGCCCGCGCCCGATTGCATGGGGACCATCTGACCGGCGTCGACATAGGCGATCTTGCCGGTGAGAGAGCCGTCGGGGGCAGCGGCAAGGTCTTCGAGCGAGGTGAAGCGCACGACCTCGGCCTCGATACCGCCGGCCGGCGTGCCCGGTGAGTGTCCGAGAGCGGCGACAGCCAGACGCTGGGGGTTGGCGCCGACGATAGCGGCGCTCTCCTCGCCGCGCTCCCAGCCGACCAGCGGGAACGCCTGGATATGCACGTTGCTAAAGCCCAGTTTACGCATGTATCCGGCCGCCCACTCGGCGGCGGCCGTTTCGGACGCCGAACCGGCAGGCCGTGGTCCGAACCGGGTCGTCAGCTGGGTGACATAATCCATGGCGACCGTGTCGTTCAGGGCCGCATCGCGGACGCGCTCTGCGTTCCGGATAGTTGCGGCGTCCTGCGCCAGCACCGATCCCGCGAGCGCGGCTGTCAGGGAGACGGCGGATACGGCGGCGAGCACCGAACGACGAGCGGAAACGAACATGCCGAAACTCCAGATCACGGGATCGCCGGACCCTAGAGCTTGAATCAGGGAAGTTGAAGCGACTTAGCCGACCTGGGCCAGTTGCGGCTCCAGAACCACTTCGCGCCAGGCATGAGGCGCGTCGAGCAGGGCGCGGACCAGCAGGTTGTTCACCGCGTGGCCGGCCTTGTAGCCTTCGTAGCGGCCCAGCAGCGGCGCGCCCATGACGTAGAGGTCGCCGATTGCATCCAAAGCCTTGTGTCGCACGAACTCGCGTTCCATGCGCAGGCCGCCGGGGTTCAGGATGTCGTCGCCGTCGATGACGACCGCGTTCTCGAGGCTGCCGCCGCGCGCCAGACCGGCCTGGCGCAGGGCCTCGACCTCATGGGCGAAGCCGAAGGTGCGGGCCGCCATGATCTCGTCGCGGAACGTCTGCTCGTCGACGACGAAATCCACGACCTGGTTGCCGATGACAGGGCTCTCGAAGTCGATCTCGAACCGCATCTCATAGCGTTCGCACGGATAGAGGGCCGCATGCTTGTCGCCATCCGTGACGTGGATCGGTTCGAGGATTTCGATATAGCGGATCGGCGCTTCCTGACGACGGAAGCCGGCGCGGTCCAGCAACTGGACGAACGGGAGGGCCGAGCCGTCCAGAATTGGCAGCTCCGGCCCGTCGACCTCGACGATGACATTGGACACGCCCAGGGCGCAGAAGGCAGCCATCAGGTGCTCGATCGTCGACAGCCGAACGCCGGCCTCGTTCTCGATCATCGTGTTCAGGCGCGCATCGACCACGGCGTCGCCGGAGACGACGATCCGGTTGTCACGATCGGTGATGTCGGTGCGGACGAAGACGATGCCCGTTCCGGTCGGCGCGGGACGGATGGCCAGACGAACCCGCTGCCCTGTGTGCACGCCCACGCCCGCACAGATGGCGGGGGCGACCACAGTCCGTTCGCGATGATCGTGGCGTGGCGGCAAGGTTTAATCCACTGAACGCCCGGCGCGCCTGGGCACGCATGAGCGGAAGGTCGATCCCTAACCGCGGTGCAGCAAGGCGAAAACCAAAGTCGGGTTTCGAATTGTTTCCACGCCGTTAATCTTTGGCCCCAACGCAAAACGCCCCGGGCTTCCCCGGGGCGTTCGAAGCGGTTGTCGGCCGGATCAGTTGGCCAGACGGCGCAGGAACGACGGGATCTCGAGATCATCCTCGGCGGTCGGAGCCTGGACTTCAGGCAGAGGCTGGGCGGTCTGGCGCAGCTGGGGCTGGCCGCGCGACGCGCTCGCCGCAGGGGCATAGGCGCTCTGGGCGCGCGGCTTCTTGCCGAACAGGCTCCAGCCGGACTTGCGGTGGTCCCGGTCGTCGTAGGCGGGCTCGTCGTACTCAGCGGGTTGCTGAGCCTGCGAATGGGTTTGAGCGCGGTCCAGATAGAGTTCGCCCTGGTCGACCTGGGCGGTGGCGGCAGGTCGACGCCCTTCGGACTCGAACGCCTCGACCCACGGATCGACGATCGGGGCCAGGGTGCGCTCTTCGGCGACATGGATCACCGGCTCGGGCGCGCGCGCGACGGGCTCGGGCGTCTGGAAGGTCGGGATGACCGGGGCCGGCTCGGGCGCACGATAGGATTCGGCGCGGACCGGCTCGCGATAGACGGGCTCCGGAGCCCGCGGGGCTTCGGCGACCGGCGCCGAGCGGCGCGGATCATGGAAAGCGGTCTGGCGCGGCGCAACGGGCTCAATCTTTTGGGTCGCGACCTCGTCCATGCCGGTGGCGACGACCGAGACGCGGATCTTGCCGTCCAGGGCAGGATCGAAGGCCGCGCCGAAGATGATGTTGGCGTCGCCGTCCACCTCGGCCGAAATCGCGTTGGCAGCCTCGTCGACTTCCAGCAGGGTCATGTCCAGCCCGCCGGTGATGTTGACCAGAACGGCCTTGGCACCCTTCAGCGAGGTCTCGTCCAGCAGCGGGTTGGCGATGGCGTTCTGGGCGGCCAACAGGGCGCGGTCGTCGCCGGAGGCCTCTCCGGTGCCCATCATCGCCTTGCCCATCTCGGACATTACGGCGCGGACGTCGGCGAAGTCGAGGTTGATCAGGCCCGGCAGGATCATCAGGTCGGTGATCGAGCGCACGCCCGAGTGCAGGACCTGATCGGCCATGCCGAAGGCGTCGGCGAAGGTGGTGCGCTCATTGGCGACGCGGAACAGGTTCTGGTTCGGAATGACGATCAGGGTGTCGACGTAGCGTTGCAGCTCGGCGATGCCCGCATCGGCCAGACGCATGCGATGACGGCCTTCGAAGGTGAAGGGCTTGGTCACGACGCCGACGGTCAGGATGCCGCGATCGCGCGCGCGCTTGGCGATGATCGGCGCGGCACCGGTGCCGGTTCCACCGCCCATGCCGGCGGTGATGAAGATCATGTGGGCGCCTTCCAGGTGCGCGTCGATTTCGTCGGCGCTCTCCTCGGCGGCGTTCATGCCGACTTCGGGGTGGGCACCGGCGCCGAGGCCCTGGGTGATGGTCTCGCCCAGCTGGATGCGGCGGTCGGTCTTGGCGAAGCTCAGGTGCTGGGCGTCGGTGTTGGCGACGACGAACTCGACCCCTTCAAGGCCGGCGTCGATCATGTTGTTGACGGCGTTTCCGCCTGCGCCACCGACGCCGAAGACCACGATCCGGGGCTTCAATTCCGTAGCTGAAGGACGCACCAGCGAGAGAGACATTTCCAAACCGACCTTTTTTCCGACCCTGCCCCTTGAACGGCCAGTGCGAAGTCCCCGCAGATCCGCATTGGTTATGAGCGCGTTAAGGATCGCTCACCGTCGTTAAGGGAAGGTTACCGGATAAAGTGAGTCGGGTGCCTTTGAAGGCCGGAAAGCCTGCGTCACCGCAGAAAGCGGCGGCAGGTCCCACTGCCTGTGACAGGTTTCGGACAAGAAAAAGGGCGGCCTGTGCAGGCCGCCCTTCCCCGGATCGTAATCGTGAAAGCGCTTAGAACGGCCGGTAGTTCAGGCCGATGAAGAAGCGCGTGCCGTAGGGGTCGAAGTTCGAGTTCAGAGCATTCCCCAGGTAGGGAGACTGTTCGGCATCGAAGGCGTTGACCACGCCAGTGCGCACCGAGAGGTCGTCGCGCACGTTCCAACGGACTGTGAAATCGTGGCGGGCGAAGTCTCCGGTGGAGATCCCTTCGGCAAGGCGGCTGTCGGGGTTGTTGATGAAGTCGCGCGGGAAAATGATGTTCTGGGCTGTCTGCCAGTCCACCGTCCAGTTGACGCTCCAGGTCGAGTTCGGCGTGTAGTTCAGCGAGGAGGTGAAACGGACCCGCGGGAAGAACGGGGTCCCGCCGGATTCGGTTCCGTCAGTCGGGTCGCTGGCGTTGAAGAAGTCTTCCTGTTCGATCAGCCAGAGGCCGCCGATCGAATAGTCCATCCGCCCCCAGTCACGCCCCAGCATTTCGTCGAAGTCAAACGAATAGCGGGCCGTGAAATCAAGGCCCCGGGTTGTGCGCTGGGCGTAGTTGATCGAACCCTGGATGAAGCCGCCGATGGGATCGTTGGGCGGACCACCGATGTAGAACTCACGGCCCGGTGTGGGGTCGCGACGGAAGACGGTGTTGCACGCAGCCGAGTTCAGGGTGGCTCCGTTGACGCAGTTGTTCACTGCTGTCTGTGCGGACACCGAAGCGATAACCTGGGAAATCTCGATCTCGTAATAGTCGAGCACCAGGTCCAGGTTCGGAATGAAGCTCGGCGATATCACGGTGGAGAACGTAAAGGACTCCGACTCTTCGGGCTGCAGGCTCGGGTTACCGCCGTTCACGCCGGCGATGCCCGAGGAATAGACCGGCACGAAGTCATCAACGTTGGTCGGCGTCAGGCCCGCGAAGTCGAAGGTCCGTCCCCCGAGGGTCAGTCCCTGGGCCGTTGCAAGGGCGGTACAGTTCGCGACGCGGTTGGCGCGGATGGTCAGATCCGCCTGGGTGATGATGTTCTGTGTGGCGCAGGGGTCGACCGGCCCGTTGAAGAAGGTCTGGGAGAAGGCCGAGAAGGTTTCCGACAGGTTCGGCACCCGGATCGAGGTGTTGAAGCTGGTCTTGAACGCGATATCCTGGATCGGGCGATAGACCAGGTTGACGCCATACACTTCCGTCTCACCGACGGTGGTGTAGTCGGCGTAGCGGTAGGAGCCGCTCAACTCGGCGTAGTCACCGAGCCAGGTGTCGCGAATCAACGGGACCGAGACTTCGGCGAAGAATTCGTCGGTCTGATACTCCGATGCCGGGAAATCAGCACCCGTGTTGAGCAGCAGTGAGCGGTCGCCGGTCGAGGCCGAACGGCCCACGCCGACCGCGAACTCGCGGCGGTGTTCGCCACCAAGGGCGACACCGATCTCGCCGGCACCCCAGAAGTCCCACAACAGACCGGACACGGAGCCCAGGAACTGTTCCTGTTCGTTGGTGTGCGAGACGGTGACGAAGGCACCGATATAGTCCAGCGCCGCCTGGCTCTGGTTGCCCCGGCCGAAGATGTTCAACGGCTGGCACTCGTTGACCGCCTTCGCGCCTTCGACGCTGTCGCGCAGGTCACGGAAGCTGCCGGCGGCAGTGCCCGAGCGGAAGTCGTCACGAAGACCGCCGACACCCGTGGTCGCATTGGTTCGAGCCGGGTTCGAGGCCGCAAGCAGGCGGGCGCGGCAGACGATCGCGCCAGGCGTACCGAGCAGACCCGCCGTGTCGCGGACCGCATCGGCGGCCAGTTGGTTGCGCTGGGTGTCGGTGCCGATCTCCCTGTTGAAGTTGCGGGCCTCGCCGTAAACGTAGGACAGGTCCCACGCGATATTGTCGACGAACAACACGCGGTCCAGTTCGCCATTCAGGCCGATGACGAACCGCTCGATCTCACGTTCGTTTTCCTGTTTGCGTTCCGGACCGAAGGCCGAATAGCGGGCCCACTGGCGCGACACCGGAGCCAGCGCTGTTCCGAAGGCCGTGGCCGTCGGTGCGGCGAAGTTGGTGACCGTGTTGGCCTGGATTGCGGCCAGGACGTTGGCGGGCAGGAAGGCGTTGTCGAGGCGCATGTCGAACTGTGTGCTGCTGCGACGCAGGTTGATCTCGTTGGCCTGACGGGAGTCGTTGTTCAGGAAGACGTCGAAGAAGGTCGGCTGGCTGGTGAAGGTCGTCTCTTCGTGGATGAACTTGTACTCGGCCGTCAGATTGATGGCGTCGGTGATCGCGAAGTTGGAACCGACCTGAAAGCGCTCGGACGTCGATTCCGGCGTGCGGGATTCCGCACCGAACCGGCTGTTGATTTCGCCGTCGCCGCCGGTCAGCAGGGTCCGGTTCGAGCCGGTCTGGCTGAGGCGGGTGCCGAAATTCGCCAGACGACCGGTTGGGCCCTCGAACACAAAGGTCCGGCCGGGCTCAACGCTGTAGCAGTTTGCACTGTTCACGGCAGAACAGGCGGCCAGCGGAATGTCCGGATCGTTAAGCGGGCTCGGCTGCTGGGCATTGGCCAGGGTCAGCTGGCCCCAGCGCGGACGGGAAATGCTGAACACGTTGTTGAACAAGAGCGCATCGGTCGCGTCATCGAAATTGGACGCGGCCGGGTCAGCATCCCGACCAACCAGGGCCCAGCTCTCGCGCAGCCAGTCGATGTCGAGGGTATCGATCGCCTCGAGGGCCTCATACTCCGCGTGGGCGTAGAGGTTCAGCCGGTCGTCAAGCAGATTGACCCCGGCGAGGGCGGAGAAGCGCTGGCTCGACTGGCCGTCCTGGTTGATCTGGCCATAGCTGGAGTCGATCTCGAGACCCTCGAAATCCTTGCGCAGAACGAAGTTCAGAACGCCCGAGACGGCGTCGGCCCCGTAAACCGAGGACGCGCCACCCGTGACGATCTCGATGTTCTGGATGAGCAGGCGCGGGATGCTGTCGATGTCGACCGCGAGGCTGCCCTGGGCGGCACCGACGTGACGACGGCCATCGACCAACGTCAGGGTACGCCCCGAGCCCAGGCTGCGCAGGTTCGGCAGCGACAGACCGCCCGTGTTCAGGTTGCCGGTGGTGTCGGAAGGCACGGTCGAGTTCGACAGGGCCGGGATCGTGGCCAGGTAGTCGATCACGCTCGTCTGCCCTGTGGTCAGCAGGGTTTCGCGCGAGACCTGGATCAGCGGGGTGGCCGCGTTGGTCGGGTCACGGCGGATACGCGAGCCGGTGACGACGATTTCTTCGACCTGGACGGCGTCGTCGTCCTGGGCCGGTTGGGTCGATTGAGCGAACGCCGGAGCGGACAGCGTCAGCACCCCCGCGAGGACTGTGGTTCCGAAGAGATACTTGCGAGTGGTTAGCATGGTGCTTGGCCCCGAGGACTGACAATGACGCGCGGCAAACTTCGGCGAGTTTGACCGTTCAGGACCGTTGCTAGTCAGAAGATGACGGGGGGGCAACCATTGGGGCGCGACTGCGGCGAACGGAACTCGGATTTGTTACACTTCGGACACACTGCGGACACAGGACCGAACGTCGTTCCGTAACCTAAAGGTTGTCGCGCAGCCAACCCGCCGCCCGTGCCACGAGATTTCCGCTCTGAACGCGCGGGGCGTCGGCAGCCGTGATCTGGCGCGACATCAGCTTCCTGGCCGACACGGCCTCACGCGGACCATAGGCAGCCCGCAACAGGACGCCGGCCGCCGAACAGAAGGCGGGACCGGCAGCAGAATCGGCGAGGTGAGGAGCGCGCTGCGGGCGTCCCAGACGGACGGGGCGGTCGAACACGCGAATCGCCAGCTCCCGCACACCGTTCAGCTGGCTGGCGCCGCCGGCGAGCACCAGGCCGGCACCCGGCTCGAGGCCGACACCGGCATTGCGCAGACGGTCACGCAGCAATTCCAGCGTCTCTTCGACCCGCGGTGCGATGACCGTTTTGAGCATGGCTCGAGGGACGATCACGGGTCCGGACCCGGCATCCTCACCGCGCGGCGGGGCCTCGAGCATCTCGCGGTCCTCGTTGGCGCTGGCCATGGCCGAGCCGTGCAGGGTCTTCAGTCTTTCGGCGCCCGCCCTGGAGGTCGAGAGACCGCGCGCGATGTCGGCCGTGACATGGTCGCCGCCGACATTCAGCGATTCGATATGCAGCAGGGAGCGTCCGCCCCAGACTGCGGCAGAGGTCGAACCGCCGCCCATGTCGATGCAGACACAGCCCAGATCCATCTCGTCCTCTTCGAGAGACGCGAGGGAAGACACCACCGGTGCCGCAGCCACGCCCTGGAGATCGAGGTGGGCCAGTTCCAGACAGTGGCTCAGAGACGCAAAGGCGCTCTCCGCCATCGAGACGACCAGTAGATCGAGCCCCAGCGAATGGCCGCGCATGGCACGCGGATCATGAACGCCACGCGCGCCATCGACCGACCAGGCGATGGGCAGGACGTGGATCGGCCGTCGGTTCGGCAAACGGATCTGGGCCAGGGCCATGCCGATGGCGCGGGCCAGATCGGCGTCGCCGACAGGATTGGCGCCCAGCGAGACCCGGGCCTGCACCCGGTGGCTCGCCATCTGGCCGATGGCGGTCGTGACGATGACGCCTGACACGGGAGCTCCGGCGGTACGCTCGGCCCGTTCGACAGCATGGCCTATGGCCTGGGCCGCCTCGTCCATGTTGACGATGGCCCCGCCGCGCACGCCCTTGGACTGGACATGGCTGGCGCCGGCGACGCGGATGGTGCGGTCGGCATGACGCACACCTTCGGGCTTCATGATGAAGCAGGCGACCTTCGACTGACCGAGATCGAGCGCGGCCACCACCGGCGCACGCGCCGCCGCACGGCCGTCGTTTCTGCCCGCCTCCGTGGTCGGATCCGCCTTCTTGCCCGCCATGATACCTGCCGCCCCTACTCGAAACTGTGTGTTGCTAGACGCCGGCGCCCGGCCGGACCGCGACCTGGCCCTCGGTGCGCAGGTCGATCCGGGCGAAGCCCAGCTCCAGCAGCCGTTCGCGCTGGTCCAGCGCGTCGAGCTGGATCAGGGCCGCTTCCTGCTTCACGGCCGGCAACTGGATGATGCCGCCGTCCTTCAACCGAAGGTCCCAGCGCCGCTCGTCCACCCGCACCAGGGCGTCGATGCGGCTCATCAGCCGGGGCCGTTGCGCCAGCAGGGGCAGGATGTCGCCGGCCGCCTTGTCGGCGCCCGCACCCACCACCAGCGGCAGCCCCGGATAGCGACCTGCGTCGGCGCCCGGAATGGCGCGGCCTTCACCGTCGATGACGAAGACACGCCCGCCCGTCTGCCAGACGGCAAGACGGTCATGTTCTTCCACCTCGACGATCAGGGTGTCGGGCAACAGGCGCACGACGCGCGCCTCCTTCACCCAGCCCACGGCCTGAACGCTGGCCTGCAATGCGTCGAGATCAAGCCCGGTGATCGGCTGGCCCGCCTCGACGTTCAGGGCGCGCTGGATTGCGGGCGTCGCTTCGGCCGAGGCCCCGGTGATGTGCACCCGGCGGAGCTTCAGCCCCATGCCGGTGGTGATCTGGTCCATGCCATGGGTGACCGACTGGCCGATCCGCTCGGCCCGGGCACCCGTGGCCAGCACCAGGGCCAGGACGCCGAAACCTGCACAGATGGAAAGGACGACGGCGCGCGGCGACAGGTCGAGCTTGCCCAGGGCTGCCATCTTGCCGGGAACGCCGCCGGCGTTGCGAGGCGCGTTGCGTGAGCGGCCGCCCTGCCCCTTCGGACCCGCGCTTCGCTTGGGCGCAGACGCCACATTCGCGCGCCGACCGCCGCGAACTACCGCGGGCATGAGGCGTCCTCCACCATCCACCGGACCAGATCTCGATACGTCATCCCGACGAAGGCGGCCTGCTCCGGAACCAGAGAGGTCGGCGTCATGCCGGGCTGGGTATTGACCTCCAGAAGGACCAGTTCGTCCTTAAGATCGTCATAACGGAAGTCCGTCCGCGACACGCCGCGACAGCCCAGGGCGGCATGCGCCAGCTCGGATTCCCGCAGCGCCGCCTCGAAAACGTGGGCCGGGAGATCGGCCGGTAACTTGTGGACGGATCCACCCGGCGCGTATTTGGCCTCGTAGTCGTAGAAGCCCTTCACCGGAGTGATGTCGGTGACGGTCAGGGCGCGCGGTCCCGTCGTCTCGCCGATCACTGCCACGGCCAGTTCCTTGCCCGGAATATAGGGCTCGACCATCACCCTCTCGCCGTAGGTCCAGTCGTCGGCCCCGACCTCGGTCTGCGGGCCGTTCGCCCCGGCGAGCACCAGATAGACGCCGACCGAAGAGCCTTCGGCGTTGGGCTTGATGATATAGGGGGGCTCGATCACGTGGCGGCGGGCCACTTCGTGCCGATCGAACAGGCCGCCGCCCGGCACCTTGACCCCTGCCGCGCCCAGCACGGCCTTGGTCTTGTCCTTGTCCATCGTCAGGGCCGAGGCCAGGACGCCGGAGTGGGTATAGGGAATCTGCAGCGTCTCCAGAATGCCCTGGACACATCCGTCCTCGCCCCACTCGCCGTGAAGGGCGTTCAGGACGACGTCGGGTTTGAACGCCGCCAGCACCTGGGCCAGGTCACGACCGGCATCGATGCGGGAAACCCGGGCGACCTGTCCTTCGAGGGCGTCTGCACACTCCTTGCCAGACGACAGGGACACCTCACGCTCCGAGGACAGTCCGCCCATCAGGACGGCGACGTGCAGTTCTGAAAGCGGGCGGGGCATCACAGGTCCAGGGCGTTCTGCGCGAGGTTACAGGGGTCGGCCGATCCTCTTGATCTCCCATTCAAGGTTTACGCCGAGTTTACTTTGAACCTCGGAGCGGACGGTTTCCCCCAATCCTTCGATATCGGCAGCGGTGGCCTGGCCCGGATTGATCATGAAATTGGAGTGGAGCTCGCTGAACATCGCCCCGCCGCCGGTCACGGCGTGCAGCTTGCCGCGCCAGCCCGCCTCGTCGACCAGTTTCCACGATGAATGGCCCGGAGGGTTCTTGAAGGTGGAGCCGCCGGTCTTTTCACGGATCGGCTGGGTCTGTTCGCGGCGCGCGGTGATCGCGGCGATGCGGGCGGCGACGGCGTCGGGATCGTCCGGTGTTCCGCGATAGACGGCCTCGATCCAGAGGATGTCGGTCGGGGCCTCGGAGTGGCGATAGGTGTAGCCGAAGTCCGCCAGGGCGTAGTCGACCCGCTGCCCCGCCCGCGTCAGACCCCAGGCCGAGACGAGGATGTCCTTCGTTTCCGACCCATAGCAGCCCGCATTCATGGTCAGGGCCCCGCCGATGGTCCCGGGAATGCCGGCGTAGAACTCCAGCCCCGCCAGCCCCGCTTTAGCCGAGGCCCTGGCGACCATGGCGTCCAGAGCGCCGGTGCCGGCCGTGATCGTGTCGCCCTCAGTCGCGATGCCGGCGAAGGAACGGCCAGCGAGACGAATGACCACCCCCTCGACCCCGCCGTCGCGAACGATGACGTTGGACCCGACACCCAGGATCGTCACCGGCACACCCGGGTCCAGCGCCTTCAGGAACTCGGCCAGATCGTCCGCGTCGGCCGGAATGAACAGCACGTCCGCCGCGCCCCCGACCCGGAACCAGGTGAACGGTGCCAGCGGCTCATCACGCAGCAGCTTGCCCCGCACGGCGGGGAGAGAGTTACGCCAGGTCATGATCGTCGCGCTCACGCGTCCCTGGATTGGTGGGAGACCATGTCGGCCAGTGTCGCGGCCTGGTCCGCTGTCAGGTCATCTCCGGTGGCCTTCCTCGGCCGGTCGTCACCCAGCTCCAGCCAGGCGATCTGGCTCTCGACGCCCCAGTGAAGCTCGATCGGCACCCGCTCCGGATGGTCGAGGCTGCCGATGGTCACGCAGACCCGCTGCGCGTCCTTGTAGCCGAAGGTCAGGGGCGTTCCGCAGGCCGCGCAAAAGCCCCGCTGTGCGATGGAGGAGCTCTCGAAGATCGTGAGTGGGCCTTCGACCGTGACGGTGTTCTTCGAAGCCCCGACCAGGGCCGCGAAGACGTTGCCACTGGCCTTCTGACACATCCGGCAATGGCAGAAATGACTGCCGCTGAGCTCGCCCGAAATCCGATAGCGCACCGCCCCGCACTGGCAGCCGCCGGTGGTGAGGGTCATTGCAATGCCTCGAGCTGCGCCGGCAAGGCGTAGGCCCAGGCGGTGATGTCGCCGGCACCCAGCAGCACGACCACGTCGCCCGCCTTTGCCTCCTCCGCGATCACGCGCGGCAGGACGGCGGCGTTCTCCAGAGCCGACACCCGCAGGTGGCCGTAGCGGCGGATACCGTCCACCAGCGCCTGTTTGTCCACGCCCTCGATCGGAGCCTCGCCCGCCGCATAGACGTCGGCGACGATGACGCTGTCAGCGTCGGAGAAGCTGGTCGAGAACTCGTCCATCAGGTCGCGCAGCCGGGTGAACCGGTGCGGCTGGACCACGGCGATGACGCGACCCTCGGCGACCTGACGCGCCGCTTTCAGCACGGCGGCGATCTCCACCGGATGGTGGCCGTAGTCGTCGACGATGCGCACGCCGTTGACGACGCCGGTGGTGGTGAAACGGCGCTTCACGCCTGCGAAGCTCGCCAGACCCGACCGGATCGCGTCGTCGGACACGTCGAGCTCCCGGGCCACAGCGATGGCGGCCAGGGCGTTGGCGACATTGTGCCAGCCGGCCATCGGCAGGTGCAGGCCGGCGATCCGCACCGGCTCCTCCAGCGCGGCCTGTCCGCGCCCCTGTATTACCACGTCGAACCGGCAGCCGTCGGGCCCCATCTCGACATTGTCCGCCCGCACCATGGCCTGGGGGTTCATGCCGTAGGTGACGATCCTCCGGTTATCGATCGAGGCGACCAGCCGCTGCACCTCCGGATGGTCCAGGCAGACGGCGGCGAAGCCGTAGAAGGGAATGTTCTCGACGAAATCGCAGAACGCCTTACGCACCGCGTCGAAGTCGCCGTAGTGGTCGAGGTGCTCCGGGTCGATGTTGGTGACGATGGCGACCGTGGACTTGAGGCGCAGGAAGCTGCCGTCGCTCTCATCGGCCTCGACCACGATCCAGTCGCCGTCGCCGACCTTGGCGTTGGTGCCGTAGGCGTTGATGATCCCGCCGTTGACCACCGTCGGGTCCAGACCCGCCGCGTCCAGCAGGGCCGCGACCATCGAGGTCGTCGTTGTCTTGCCGTGGGTGCCCCCGACCGCGATCGAGAACTGCAGCCGCATCAGTTCGGCCAACATCTCGGCGCGGCGGACCAGCGGAATGCGGCGCTCGCGCGCGATCATCATTTCCGGGTTGGTCGGCTTGACCGCCGTCGAATAGACCACGGCAGCAACGCCGTCGCCGACATGGGCCGCGTCATGACCGATGAAGATCTTCGCCCCCAGGGCCGCCAGCCGTTCGGTGTTGGCCGATGATTTGGCGTCCGAGCCCTGAACCGAATAGCCGATCTTGAGCATGATCTCGGCGATCCCGCTCATGCCGATCCCGCCTATGCCGACGAAGTGTACGGGGCCGAGGTCGAACGGGACGGGGCGAAGGCGAGCGATCATGGAAGCGTCATAGCGAGGGTCAAATCGGAATGCACCCTCCCCTCCTCAGGAGACAGCCGTCATCGCTCTTCCGCTGTGAACGGGTCGGGGAAGTGGACGGAGCCCGGGCGGTCGCCCGGAACCGGGATGGCCCCCTGCTTTCGCGTTACGGGGACCGGATGGGAATTTTCGGCTCGCGCCGGGGCTCCGTCGCGACCGGTTCACGCGAGCGGCCGGTGACGGGCTTCGTGCAGCCTGTGAGGTTTTCGTCGTTTTCGACCCCCACGCTTTGCGCCGCTTAAACCCAGTCCGGCCTCAGCCCGCGACGGGCGGAGGGTGTCAGGTCCCTCCGGGCTCCATGGTTTGTCACCCCATGGACAGTCCTGCATCAGCGCCGGTTCGTGCCTCCACAGATCCAGCTCCTCGCCGGATCAGGGTCCTCGGCCGCGCGCAGCGATACAGTTTCCCGCTCGATCGCGCCCCGCCGCACGTCCGGGTCCTGGGCCCAGGACGCCTTCCCCCTGCGACGGGACGGCGAGAAGTGTAGGCGCGGTTTGGGAGGGGGCGCACATAAAGGCTCTAATCAGAGCCGGGCGTTGAAATCGTTGGGGTCCTGGGGGGATGTGTTGATGGGTATGGGGCCCGTGTCCTCTATCCGTGCACTCAGGCCGTATCCCGCCGGGTGAGCGACGGCTTTCACGTTCCCGGGGCGCCGCGAGGCTTTTGCCCGTCGGATAACCCCCCCTTAACCACAAGGATTCACGGTTGCGCCTCAACCTCGAGGCCGAGCAGCGTGACCGATCTGAAGACCCCCCATCTCGCTACGGATGTCATCCACCGCGGCGACTGCATCGAGATCCTGCGGTCCCTGCCCGACAAGTCGGTCGATATGGTCTTCGCCGACCCGCCCTATAACCTCCAGCTGGGCGGCGACCTGCTGCGGCCGGACAATTCGAAAGTCGATGCGGTCGACGACGACTGGGACAAGTTCGACAGCTTCGCCGCCTATGACGACTTTTGTCGTAACTGGCTGAAGGAATGCCGCCGCGTCCTGAAGGACGAGGGCTCGATCTGGGTCATCGGCAGCTATCACAACGTCTTCCGCCTGGGGTCGGCGATCCAGGACCTGGGCTTCTGGGTGCTGAACGACATCATCTGGCGCAAGACCAATCCGATGCCGAACTTCAAGGGCACCCGCTTCACCAATGCCCACGAGACCCTGATCTGGGCCGCCAAGAGCCGCGAGCAGAAGCGCTACACCTTCAACTACGACGCCCTGAAGGCCTTCAACGAAGACACCCAGATGCGGTCCGACTGGACCTTCGCCCTGTGCACCGGGGAGGAGCGTATCAAGGGCGAGGACGGCAAGAAGGCCCATCCGACCCAGAAACCCGAGGCCCTGCTCCACCGGGTAATCCTGGCCGCGACCCGCCCGGGCGACGTGATCCTGGATCCCTTCTTCGGCACGGGAACGACGGGCGCCGCCGCCAAACGTCTGGGCCGTCACTTCATCGGTATCGAGCGCGATCCCGAATACGCCAAGGTCGCCGAGACGCGGATCAAGGCGGTCATCCCGGCCAGACCCGAGGACCTTGTCGTGACCGGCTCCAAGCGTGCCGAGGTCAAGGTTCCGTTCGGTGCCCTGGTCGAGGCCGGGCTGCTGTCGCCGGGCGACGTCCTCTACTGTCCCAAGGGCGAGCGCGAGGCGCGCGTGCGCGCCGACGGGTCGCTGGTGTCAGGCGCGATGACGGGTTCCATCCACAAGCTGGGGGCCCTGTTCGAGAACGCCCCGGCCTGCAACGGCTGGACCTACTGGCGCTTCCGCACCGACACGGGGCTGCGATCCATCGACGCCCTGCGTGCCGAGGTACGGGCGGGGATGCAGTAGGCCGATGGGGTCCGACTGCTGGTCGAGGACCGGTTCTGGATGGAGGATGAGCACCGCGTGGGCGAGGTCAGGATCGTGACGACGCGGTAGCCTCCATCCCCTTGGTACACCCCGGCGTTCGCCGGGATGTACGGTTGAAAGGCGGACTCCGGAAATTCAGAGTCCAAGTCGTCCACTGAGTCCCATCCGTCCGGATCCTCCGGGACGCGACACGAGAGAGCCGCTCCGCGCAGCCTGCCCGATCGATTGTCAAAGACCCGCCGGGGACGTGGGCGCCGCGCCTAGGACTCTCAAGAGGCCGGGCGGAATAAATTCTTTTCAGGGTGTGGTCATCGCGAGCGCCCGCTCCAGAGCCTTGCGGAAGACCGTCGGCAGGGCCTCCAGCGCCTCGGCTTCGGGCATCCACAGGAAATCGCCCTGCCCCTGCGCCACGCGCACCGACAGCGTCAGGGAAAAGTGGGTGAAGACGTGTTCGACGGCGCCCGCCTCTTTCCAGATCAGGGTGGGCCAGTCGGCGGCGACGGGTGGAGCGGCGTCGGGCGCCGCTTCGGTCCAGTCGCTGGTCGGGAGGCCGACCATGCCGCCGAGGAGACCCTTGTCCGGGCGGCGGACGAGGGCGATGCGGCCGCCGTCGTCGCGGAGGACCCAGGCGATGCCCTGACGATGCGGGCGAGCGGCCTTCTTCGTCCTGACCGGATAGTGTTCGGGCTCGCCGGTCTCGCGGCCGGCGCAGAAGGCGGCGATGGGGCACATCAGGCACAGCGGCGACTTCGGGCGGCAGATGCCGGAGCCGAGGTCCATCAGGGCCTGGGCCCAGTCCCCGGGTCTGCCTCCAGAGGGGGCGTCGGCGACGAGGGTCGCGGCGAGGCGTTTCAGCTCCGGTCGGGCGGCGGGGACGGGGGCCTCGACGGCGAACAGCCGGGCGACGACGCGCTCGACATTGCCGTCCACGACATTGGCGGGGCGGTCGAAGGCGATGGCGGCGACGGCGGCGGCCGTATAGGCGCCCACCCCCGGCAGGGCCAGCAGGGCGGCCTCGGTGTCGGGGAAGACGCCGCCGTGGTCGTTCGCCACGGCGCGGGCGCAGGCCAGCAGGTTGCGGGCGCGGGCGTAGTAGCCGAGCCCGGCCCAGGCGGCCATCAGGTCTGAATCCTCCGCCGCCGCGAGGTCGCCGACGGTCGGCCAGCGCGCCGTGAACCGCTCGAAATAGGGGGTGGCATGGGGGACGGTGGTCTGCTGCAGCATCACCTCGGACAGCCAGACGCGGTAGGGGTCGGTGCGTTCGGCCGAGCCGGGCAGCGCGCGCCACGGCAGGGCGCGGGCATGGGCGTCGTACCAGGCCAGCAGGGCGACGCGCAGTTCGGCGATGTGGGCGGGAGGCATTGGGTTGACCCTTAACTCGTTGCCTTTTGCAGCGCACCTTCTCCCTCCCCTTTATGGGGAGGGACGACCGCGAAGCGGTCAGGGTGGGGTGCGAAAAGAATGCTCGCACCGACAGACAAACCCCACCCGGCTTCGCTGCGCTCAGCCACCCTCCCCATAAAGGGGAGGGAGAAGTCGGCCCTCAAATGCGCTAACCTCTCCTCATGGCGCGCGATCTGCCCACAGACGCTGAGACCCGCGAGATCCTGTCGCGGCGACGGACCCGGCCCATGCCGCGCCCGGCGCCTCCGGCCGGTCGGGCCCTGGCCCCGTTGATCCGCGAACTGGACGAGAAGTTCGGGCGCGGCGCGGGGGCGCTGGAACCCCGCTGGCGCGAGATCGTCGGCGACCAGCTGGCCCGCGTCACCCGCCCGCAGAAACTGACCAAGGGGCGGGCGGGAAGCGGCGGGACGCTGGAGCTGCGCGTCGCGGGTCCGGCCGCCCTGCTGGTCCAGCACCAGTCGGCCGACATCCTGGCGCGGGTGAACCTGTTCCTCGGCCCGGGCGCGGTGGACAAGCTACGCATCGCCCAGGGGCCGGTGAAGCCTCTGGCGCAGATCGCTGCCTCCACGAAGGGCGCGCGACGCCGGATCGATCCGCTGGACGCCGCGGCGGAGGCGGAGCTGGCGAAATCGGTCGAGGCCGCGCCGGACGGGCTGAAGGCGGCGCTGGCGAACCTGGGCCGGGCGGTGCTGTCGGATGCGGCGAAGGGCAAGATCCGCTGACCCTTACAGGTGGCGCGGGGGATCCATGCGTTGGTTCAGTATGCGGATGACCGCGACACCGTAGGGAGCGATACGGAAATAGACCATGTGCTGCCCGACCGCGCGGCGACGGTATCCAGGACGGATATCGGCGCAGTCCAGCGACTGCAACGGCGCGCCGGCCACGGCCGAACAGGCGGCCTCGATCTGATCCGTGTAGCGGATGGCCTGGGCCAGACCCCACTGCTCCACCGTATAGTCGAAGATCTCCTCAAGATCGCGTTGGGCCGCAGGCGCGAGGCGGTATTCAGCCATACTGCTCGATCTTGCGGCGCTTGAAGGCCGCGAAATCGAACGCTTCAGGGGCCCCGCCCTGCTCACCTAGAACAAGCGCATGACGGATCGCGTCACTCTCGAACCGACGCTCCTGCTCGCGTCGGATCAGATCCCGGATCGCCTCGCTGTCGTTCGTGTAGCGCCCGTCCGCGATCTGAGCGGCGATCCATGTGTCCTGCTGCTCGGTCAGGGTTACGGTCTTGCGCACGACAGCCATAGGGATCGATCCTCATACTTTTGGTGCAAAATAGCGCGACTGGCCTGGCTGTCCATAGCGGCCGCGCGTCTTCGCGTTGGCAAAAGTTGACGAACTGGGAGGTCTGCTTTCTCGCTGGGAGTCGAAGACCGACCTCGACCCATAGGAGCCGTCGGCAACCTCTGCTTTCGGGCACCCACCAACGGCCTTGCGGACAGACGCCATCAGGCGATGGCCTGCCTGTTGCCTCTGAGGAAAGAGGCACGCCTTGGGGTTTGACGCCGAACCGCGTTCAGGCGACCCTTGCTTTCCAGGGCGCGACCTCATGGCGGCTTTCGTCAGACAAAATGCTTTGCGGCCCGGCACAGGATGGCGTTCATGGACCTCCGATCCGCGAGGGAAGAAGGCCATGAACCGCGTCCTGACGACCATGACAGCCGCCGCGACCCTGTTCGCCGCCGCCCCCGCCTGGGCCTGCATGCCCATGATGCCGCATGGGGCCTCCGAGATCGAGCGGGCCAGGGCGGTCTTCGTGGCGCGTGTCACCGAAACCGAGCGGCTGCCGTCAGCGCCCTGCGAGCGCGACCTGCGTCGCGCCGGTATCGAGAACGGCATGCCGGGCAGCCGGAGCTGCGAGGCGTTCGGCAAGGCCACCCTGGAATCGATCTCGGTCGCCAAGGGCGAGGAACTCGTCGAGACGCCGGTCGTCGTCGACTGGAACACCCAGCCGTTGTGCGACGTGGGCTGGACCCCGGTCGTCGGCGATGTCGTGGTCGTCCTGATCGGCGACGGCGTCACCCAGCGCCCTACCGCGCAGGTACGCGCCATCCTGCAATCCACGCCCGAGTTCGAGGCCCTGATCGCTCAGGCGACGGCGGCCCAACCCTGACCTCAAACGTCCAGGGTCGCCTGACCCGGACCCTGAGAACCAGGGTCCTGATCCTCGGTGCCGGCCCCGGCGGCCAGGTCGCCGGCATCCGCTCCCGCGCGGCTCGCTGCAAGGCCTGAAAGATCCGGAACCCTGACGGTCCGCCCCCCGACCCCGGCACCGCCGGCGCGCTGTGCCGGGACTGACGGGCCCCTGTGACCCGCGAAACGCGCCGTCAAGGGGGCCAGACTCCACGGCGAAACAGACCCCCTGTGGCTATCTTCTGCGCTTGCGCCGTGTATCGTTGGTCAACTTTGCAGGAGCCTGGGATGCGGAACATCGGTCTGGTCAGCGCTGCCGTGATCGCGATGGCGGCGATGGCGGGGACAGTGGCGGCCGCCGCACCGCCTGTCATGCAGTCTCGATCGCCGATCGATCGAGAACGCCTCTCCAGTTTGGGGGTCGCGCTGGCGGTGGGCTATTTAGAGGATGCAATCCGCCGTTTCGTGAGTAATGCTGAGGAGGCTGGCCAGAGCGGAGAGCCCGCACAACAGAGTATCAAGCGCGATCTGCAAGGGTTCCTCGGGGAACCACTAATGGATCAGATGAAAGAAATTTGCATAGTGCCGCGTCTTACGCAGGACGAATGCCGAAACAGCGTCGGGTATGGAGAACTGTCGCCAGCACTGGTATCGATAGCCATTGATGCGGCGCGTCAGAACCTTATCAACAACAACCAACTAAGGCGTGGCAGTGACGGCGACCTTGCCGTTTCTGCCCTGCTGGCCGCGCGGGATTCCAGGAGCAGTGCCAACAGACCCGGAAACAACTGCCGATGGGGCGGCGACTGCCCGCCGCCGCCGCCGCGGGTGCCGCCGACCGCCGGCGGCGCAGGTCGCAACGTGCCCGGTAACGCAGCCGCGGGCCAACCCGCGACAGACGCGGGCACGACCGGGATCCGGCGGAGCCGGGCGACCTATGACTCTGATCTCGACGAAGGGTATGACCCTGATCTCGACGACGAGGCGGGCGAGCCGGACTGAGGCGGCACCCACTCAAGCGACCCTGCCCCGATTGAAATCAGGCAACGGCGACCGCCCATGCAGTTGCCCTTCGGCGCTGTTCCCGTCGAACCGGGAAAAGGGCCGGCGTTGGGCCGGGCCGAAGTGGTGCGAGGGCAAGGGGGCGGCCTGGCGTCAGGCTCTGGACGTCGGCCTCACCGATGTCTGATGTCCACCCAGAGCAGACCTTCTGACTGTCTGCTTTCGGCCGCATGACCTCCACCATGCGTCGCTTACCCCGCCCCTCCCCCAATCAGATTCCGACGGCTGGCTCTTGACCTTTTTCCGCCGCACCTGTTCTCGACAACCATGGAATTCGCGCAGCCGTCGGGGAATCGCGCGATCATCCAGAGTCTAGAAGTCCAGAGGAAGACGCCATGCGCGCCAGCGGCCCGTTCAAATACGCCTCCATGAGCCGCCGCGCGGCCGTCACCGGAGCCGCGCTCGCGGCGATGACGATGCTGGCGGCCTGCTCGGGCAATCAGACCGGCGCGGCCGCTGAGGGCGACATGGCCCTGGGTGCCGCCGAGGGGGCCAAGGTCACGGTCGTCGAATACGCCTCGGTCACCTGCGGCCACTGTGCCGCCTGGCAGGAACAGGTCTATCCCGAGTTCAAGGCCAAATACGTCGACACCAACAAGGTCCGCTACGTCTTCCGCGAGTTGCCGACGGCCCCGGAAGCGGTCGCCGTGGCCGGCTTCCTGGTGGCGCGCTGCGCCGGGCCCGACAAGTATTTCCCGGTCATCCACGAGATCATGGCCAGCCAGAACGAGATCTTCAGCGGCACGCCCCCCCGCACCATCCTGCTACGCATCGCCAACGGCGCGGGCCTGTCGGAGGAACAGTTCCAGGCCTGCGTCACGGACGCCGACGCCATCAAGGCCATGGACACGCGCATCAAGGGCGCCCGGGATGCCGGGGTGACCGGCACGCCCTATTTCATGGTCAATGGCGAGCACGTCGCCGACCCCTCGCTGGCGAGCCTGTCCGAAAAAATCGACGCCGCACTGGCCGAAAGCTGAACCCATGACCCTGTTCCGCAATCTGATCCTGGCCCTGTCCGCCCTGGCCCTCGCGTCGTGCAACGGGTCGAAGGCCGTGGTCGACGGCGACATGGCCCTGGGTGCCCCCGAAGGCGCCAAGGTCACCGTGGTCGAATACGCCTCGCCGACCTGCCCGCACTGCGCCCTGTGGCAGAAGAACACCTGGCCGGCGTTCAAGGCGGCCTATGTCGACACCAACAAGGTCCGCTACGTCTTCCGCGAACTGCCGACGCCGCCGGCCGATGTCGCGGCCGCGGGTTTCCTGCTGGCCCGATGCGCCGGAGCGGACAAGTATTTCGACGTGGTCCATGCGATCATGGAGAGCCAGACGGAGTGGCGCGCCGGTGGCGCTCCGCGTGACAGCCTGGTCCGTATCGCCGGCGAGAACGGGATGGACGAGGCCGCGTTCACCCGCTGTGTCACCAACCCGGAAGCCATCGCCGCCCTCGAGACCCGGGTGAAGGCCGCAACGGATGCAGGCGTGATCAACACCCCGACCTTCTTCGTCAACGGCCGCCAGGTGTCCTCGCTCGGCGGCGAGGGAACGGTCATGGCCGACCTGGGTCCCGCCATCGAAGCCGAGCTGGCCAAATGATCCGTCCGCTGGTGCTGATGCTGGCACTGGTCGCCGCCCCGATCGCGGCGTCCGCCCAGACGCCCGCGCCGCCGGCAGTGACGAGCGCCGACCGGGTGCTGGGCCGCGCCGACGCGCCGGTGACGGTGATCGAATACGCCTCGTTCGTCTGCTCGCACTGCGCCCACTGGCACACGACCGTGCTGCCGGCGTTCAAGGCACGGTTCATCGACACGGGCCAGGTTCGGCTGGTTTACCGCAACCTGCCGACCAATCCGCCGCAGGTCGCGGCGCGCGCCGCCGGGATCGCCCGTTGTGCGGCCCCGGCCCGGTTCTTCGACGTCACGTCGTCCTTCATGACCGGCCAGGCCGCGATCATCGGCGGCGCGCCCCTGGCGGACTGGTACGCCGCAGGGGTGGCGGTCAGCGGCCGGACCCAGGCCGAGATCGACGCCTGTCTGGCCGATCCGGCGACGCTGAACGGCATCCGTGCCGAGATCGCGGGCGCCACGGCCGCCGGAGTCCGGGGCACGCCCAGCTTCTTCGTCAACGGCCGCGCCGTAGCGGACAGCTCGCTGGAAGGCCTGACGGCCGCGATTCAGCCCCTGCTGCCTCGCAGCTGACGACGGGATGCAGTTCCAGCGCCTCCGGCTCGTCGGCTTCAAGTCGTTCGTCGACCCGGCGGAGGTGCAGATCGAACCCGGCCTGACCGGCGTCGTCGGCCCGAACGGCTGCGGCAAGTCCAATGTGCTGGAGGGGATGCGCTGGGTCATGGGCGCGAACTCGGCCAAGGCCATGCGCGGATCAGGCATGGACGACGTGATCTTTTCCGGGGCCTCGAACCGGCCGCCCCGCAACCACGCCGAAGTCCAGCTGACCATCGACAACGCCCAGAGGCGCGCGCCCCAGCCCTTCACCGACAGCGCCATCATCGAGGTGTCGCGCCGGATCGACCGGGGCCAGGGCTCGACCTATCGCATCAACGGCAAGGAGGTGCGGGCACGGGACGTCCAGCTGCTGTTCGCCGACGCCTCGACGGGGGCCAACTCTCCGGCCCTGGTGCGTCAGGGGCAGATCAGCGAGCTGATCGCCGCCAGGCCGCAGAACCGCCGGCGCATTCTGGAAGAGGCGGGCGGCGTCGCGGGCCTGCACACGCGCCGGCACGAGGCGGAGCTGAGGCTGAAGGCGGCCGAGGCCAATATGGAACGGCTGGACGACATCGGGCGCGAGCTGGAGACGGCCCTGACGCGGCTGAAGCGCGAGGCGCGGCAGGCGGAGAAATACAAGAAGATCTCGGCCGAGATCCGGGCCCTGCAGTCGGCGCTGCTGTTCGTGCGCTGGAACGATGCGCGGCTGGCGGCAGAGGTGGCGGCGGCCGAACTGGCTGCGGCGGACCGGACGGTGGCCGAGGCGACCGCGGCAGCGGCCCGGGCCCAGACGGCGGCCCTGTCGGCGCAGGAGGGACTGAAGCCGGCGCGGGAGGAGGATGCGGTGGCGGCGGCCCTGCTGCACCGGGCCTCGCTGGAACGCGACCGGCTGGACATGGCCGAGCAGTCGGCGCGGGCCGAGGTCGACCGGCTGACCGCCGAGGCGGAGCGGATCGCCAATGACACCGAGCGCGAGATCGCCATGTCGGGCGACGCCGAGGCCGAGCTGGCGCGGCTGGGGGCGGAGCTTGACGTTCTGACGGCCGAGATCGCGGCGGCGCCCGAGCGTGGGCCGGAGCTGGAGCGGGCGCTGGAAGCGGCCGAGGACGGCCGTCGCGCGGCGGACGCCGAGGTCGAACGGCTGGCCGGCTCGCTGGCGGCGGTCGAGGCACGGGCCAATGCCGAGACGGCCCGCAAGCGCGACGCCGAGGCGCGGGTGGCCCGGGCCGTCGCGGCCCTGGACGGGGCGAAGCGGGAGCGCGCAGCCCTGGGTCCGCTCCAGACGCCGGAACTCGTCGCCGCGCACGAGGCACTGGAGACGGCGACGGCGGCCCTGGCCGAGGCCCGGGCGGGTGTGGAGACGACCGAGGCGGATCGGGCGGAACGGGCGCGGGCCGAGCAGGAGGCGCGGACGACGGCGCGGACGGCCGAGGACCGGCTGGGTCGGCTCCAGACCGAGGCGCGGGGGCTGGCCTCCCTGCTGGTCTCGACGCGACGCGATCACCCGCCGGCGCTGGATCAGATCGGCGCAGACAAGGGATACGAGGCTGCTCTGGCGGCGGCGCTGGGCGAAGACCTGGACGCGGCGCTGGATCCGAGGGCGGCGGCCTATTGGGGCGGAGCGGATGTGCCTGCGCCGGTGTGGCCGGCCGGGGTCGAACCGCTGGCGGATCATGTGACGGCGCCGGCGGCCCTTGCCGCGCGTCTGGCCCTGTGCGGGGTGGCCGGCAAGGCGGAGGCGCCGGGGCTGGCGAAGTCTCTGCCCACGGGTGCCCGGCTGGTGACGCGGGAGGGCGACCTCTACCGCTGGGACGGGTTCGTCAGCCTGGCGGATGCGCCGAGGCCGGCGGCGGTGCGACTGGCCCAGCGGACGCGGCTGTCGGAACTGGAAGCGGACATCGACGCGGGCAAGCCGGCGCTGGAGACAGCGCAGTCGGCCCTGAAGGCGGCGACCGAGGCGTTCCGGGGCTCCGAAGAGACGGTGAAGGCGGCGCGGCTGCTGCCTTTCGCGGCAGACAAGGCCGTGACCACAGCGCGGGACGTGGTGCAGCGGCTGGCCAACGAACAGGCCCGGCGCGAGGCGCGGGCGACGGCGCTGGACGAGACCCTGGAGCGGCTGACGGTCGAGCACGAGGCGTCCGGGGCGGCCCTGGCGGAGGCCCTGACCACCGAGGCGCCGTCCGAGACCCTGGAGGGGCTGAAGACAGAGCTGGCGGCGGCGCGGACAGCGGCGGATGCGGCGCGCGGCGCGGCGGCGGGGGCGCGGGCGGACCGGGACGCCGAGGCGCGCGAACGCTCAGGACGAGACCAGCGGCTGAACGCCATGACCCGCGAGCGCGACAGCTGGGCCGCGCGGGCGAAGGATTCCACAGCACGGATCACGGTGCTGGAAGGCGACGAGGCCAGGACGGCGGCCCTGCTGCTGCAGGCCGGGCGGGCGCCGGAGGCGTTGGCTGCGCAGCGGTCGAAGCTGATGGACATGCTGACCTCGGCCGAAACGCGGCGGAAGACGGCGGCGGATGGACTGGCGGTGGCGGAAGCGCAGGCCGGCGAGGCGGATCGCGCCAGCCGGGCGGCCGATGCGACGGCGGCGAGCGCACGGGAGGCCCGGGCGGGGCTGGCGGCGCGGTCGGAGGCGGCGGCCGAAAGGCTTCTGGACGCGCACAACAACGTCCGCGAGACGGCACAGATGTCGCCGGAGGAACTGGGCCAGAAGCTGACCGACGACGCCATCGCCCGCCCGCCGGACGCGGCCGGTGCCGAGAACCTGCTGTACGGGCTGGAGCGGGAGCGGGAACAGCTGGGCGCAGTCAATCTGCGCGCCGAGGACGAGGCCGAGGAATACGGCGAGCGACTGCAGACCATGCGGCTGGAGCGGTCGGACCTGACCAATGCCATCGCCAAACTGCGCGACGGCATCGACGAGCTGAACGCCGAGGGGCGGGAGCGTCTGGTGGCGGCATTCGACGTCATCAACGACAACTTCAAGAGCCTGTTCGAAGCCCTGTTCGGCGGCGGGCAGGCGGAGCTGAAACTGGTCGAAAGCGATGATCCGCTGGAGGCCGGGCTGGAGATCTTCGCCTGTCCGCCCGGCAAGCGGCTGTCGGTCATGAGCCTGATGTCGGGCGGCGAACAGGCTCTGACGGCGGCGGCCCTGATCTTTGCGGTCTTCCTGGCCAATCCCGCGCCCGTCTGCGTGCTGGACGAGGTGGACGCGCCGCTGGACGACGCCAATGTCGATCGCTTCTGCCGGATGCTGAACGAGATGCGGAACCGCACGGACACGCGCTTTATCGTCATTACGCACAACCCGGTGACCATGAGCCGGATGGATCGGCTGTACGGGGTGACCATGCCGGAACGCGGCGTGTCGCAGCTGGTCAGCGTCGACCTGACCCAGGCCGAGAAGCTGGTCGCATGATCCAGGCGGAGCTGCCACCGCCGGAGGCGCATGCGCTGGTCCTGACGGGCGTCGGGCGGTTCGTGGTGTTCGCGGATGCGGCGACGATCTTGCGCGAGCCGGACGGGGTGCGGATGCGGTCGCTGCAGGTGGTGGAGGAAGACTTCACGGTCGGAACGACGCGGTATCTGGGCGGCTGGTCGTGGTGGCGGTTCGACTGCGCGGCGCGGATGGCGGATCGGCTGGACTTCGCCTCGGTGGCTGTGGGCGGGGCCGAGGGGCCGAGCACGCCGGAGGGGCAGCCGGCCTATGCGGCGGCGCCGGGTGGGGATGCGGCGGAGTTGCTGGCGGTGGCCTGCGGGACGGTTGAGGCAGAGGTGGTCGCGGTGACCGTGGATGAGGCCGTGAGGATCGGGCGCGCGGCGATGGCGGAATGACCCCTCTCCCGGTGGGAGAGGGATTGAGGCCCGCAGAGCGTCAGCGATGCGACCTGGCCGAAAGGGTGAGGGCCGTGCAGTTCCGGTGAGTCTCGACCCTCACCCTTTCGCGCGAGGCCGATCGCCTGACGGCTCTCGGGCGCTCAAGCCCTCTCCCAACGGGAGAGGGATATTCAGACGATCCCGCGGCAGGGCCTCGGGGCATTGATCCCGCATGAACTCCAGCATCTTCTCGCGGATCTCGCAGCGCAGGTCGAATGCGACCGGGGCGGAGCGTGCGCTGGCGAGGCAGCGGACCTGGGCGACGCGGTCGGTGATGTCGGTGACCTGAAGGTTGACCACGTCGCCGTCCCACAGCGGCGAGGCGCGGCAGATACGCTCCAGCTCGGCGCGCAGGCGGTCCATCGGCGCTTCATAGTCAACGTAGAGGAAGGCCGTGCCGATCAGGCGGGAGGCCTCGCGCGTCCAGTTCTCGAACGGCGTCTCGATGAAATAGCTGAGCGGCAGGATCATGCGCCGCCAGTCCCACAGCTTGACCACAACGTAGGTCGAGGTGATCTCCTCGATCACACCCCACTCCCCTTCGACAACCACAGCGTCGTCGATGCGGATGGGCTGGGCGGTGGCGATCTGGATGCCGGCGAACAGGTTCTTGAGCACCGGCTGGAGCGCCAGACCGGCGATGAGGCCGACGACACCGGCCGAAGCCAGCAGGGACACGCCCCACTGACGCACCGCCCCGATGGTCATCAGGGCCATGGCGACACTGACGATGCCGATCATGATGACGGCCGCCCGCTGAAGAATACGGGTCTGGGTGATGTGCTTGCGGGCGACGAGGTTGTCCTCGGCGGCCATGTTGAACTTCCGCAGATGGACGACGGCCCACATGTCGATGGCGCCCGACACGATCCAGCCGAGCACGAGGATGGTCAGGAACAGCAGGATGGCGCGGATGGCCTGGGACGGTTCCGCGTCCAGCGGCGAGACGGTGATCGAGAAGCCGATGGCGATCAGGATGATGAGGACACGCAGCTTCTCGCGCGCCCGCTCGACCACGCCGCGCCAGAACAGGTCACGGGTCTTCACCACGCGGCGCAGGATCGAGAAGACCAAGGCGTGGACCAGCCAGCCGGCGGCCACGAAAACCGTCACGACAATGGCCACGACCAGCCATTCGGGCAGCCAATGGAACTGGCGCCAGAGCATCAGGATCTGGTGGGTCAGGTTGGTGATTTCGGGCGGCATCGACGCAAACAGCGTGTCAGCCGCATCTTCCGTTCCCAGCGGCGGCAGGGCCGCGCCGGTCATCCGGCCGTAGCCTCGGCAAGGTCAGCGAGGCGCTCGGCCGCGTCGGGGATGGCGACGGAGCGGGCGGCCGCGCTCATGGCAGTGAGACGGGCGGGGTCGGCGAGCACACCCGCGACAGCGGCAGCCATGGCGTCGACAGTGACGTCGTCCTCCAGGATGACCTCGGCGGCGGAGACGTCGGTCAGAAGTTTCGCATTGAGGCGCTGGTGGTCGTCAGTGGCGATCTTCAGCGGGATCAGGATCGACGGCATGGCGGCGACGGCCAGCTCGGCGCAGGTCGAGGCCCCGGCGCGGCCGATGACCAGATGGGCGGCGGACAGGCGGGAGGCCATGTCGCGGAAGAAGGGGGCGACCTCGGCCTCGATGCCGGCATCGAGATAGATCTGGCGTGAGGTCTCCAGGGTCTCGGGGCGGGACTGTTGCTGGACCTTGAGACGGCGACGGATCGCGTCCGGCAGGGCGGCGAGGGCGCGGGGCGTGGTCTCGGACAGGAGGCGGGCACCCTGCGAGCCGCCGGTGACGAGGATGTGGATGGGGCCATCACCGGGAGGGACGTAGGCGCGGTCGAACAGGGAGCGGATCTCGGCGCGGACCGGGGCACCGACGACCTGGGCGCGGGCCTTCACGGCCGGAGAGGCGCGCTCCAGCGTCGGGAAGGATGAGGCGACGGCGCGGACGTGGGGGGCGAGGGCGCGGTTGGTGCGGCCGAGGACGGCGTTCTGCTCGTGGATCAGGGTCGGGCGTCTCTGCAGGATGGCGGCGACAAGGGCCGGGGCCGACGGATAGCCGCCGAAGCCGACGACGACCTGCGCGTCGAGGCGGTTGAAGGCGGTCTGGGCCTGACCGATGCCGCGCACGATGGCGACGCCGGCCTTCAGCAGGCCGATGGGACCGGAGCCGGTGGCGGCGTCCAGGGCGAGGCGTTCCTCGGCGGGGAAGGCCTGGGCGTACTGTTCGCCGCGATGGTCGGTGGCGAGGACCACGCGCCACCCGCGCGCGGCCATCTCGCGGGCCAGGGCCTCGGCCGGGAACATGTGGCCGCCGGTTCCCCCGGCGGCGACGACGCAGAGTTTGGTCATGGAGGTGGCTTAGCCGACGCCTCTTCGTTCGTCATCCTCCGGCGCAGCGAAGCGAAGACCGGGGGACCCAGCGGCGCGCGCGAGCGCGAACCTGTCGCGCATACATTCGCTGACGCCTCTCGCCTGCGCTCCGCTTCGGCGCCGCTGGGTCCCCCGGTCTGCGCCGCGAAGGCGCGGCTTGCCGGAGGATGACGAAAGAAGAGAGGTCTACGGCATCAACAGCCGACGCGGGCGCTGCAAGCTGGCCCCCGGTTCGTAGGCGCCGGGGCGGCGGCGCGTCAACGCCAGGGCGAACCCCATCGTCAGCCCCATGGCCAGCATCGACGAGCCGCCATAGCTGATGAACGGCAGGGTCATCCCCTTGGTCGGGATGAGGTTCAGGTTTACCGCGACATTGATCGAGGCCTGGAGCCCGATCAGCATGAACAGGCCCGCGGCTGCCGTCTGTTCGAACGGGTCGTTCAGCTTCATCGCCCGGCCCATGCCGCGGAAGACGATGAAGGCATAGAGGCCGATCATGACGAGGCTGAGGACCAGGCCGAACTCCTCGGCGCCGACGGAATAGATGAAGTCGGTGTGCAGGTCGGGGACGGAGCGCTTCATCACCCCCTCGCCCACGCCGCGCCCGACCAGACCGCCGGCTCGGATGGCCTCCGAGGCGCGGTCGATCTGGTGGGTGTCCTCGACGCCGGGGGAGACGAATTTGGCGACCCGCGACTGGACGTGGGGAAACAGGAGATAGATGGCGGTCATGCCCGCGACGAACATCGCGCCCAGCACCGCCACCCAGCGCAGCGGCACCCCGGCCATGAAGAAGACGGCCATGAAGGTGGTGGTGATCAGCAGGGTCTGGCCGATGTCGGGCTGGATCAGCAGCAGGGCCACGGTCACGACGTAGAAGCCGAAGGCGATGGAGACGCCGGGCACGCCCTGCCCCTTCTGGCCTTCGGCGAACATCCAGGCGGCGAAGACGATCAAACTGGGCTTGGCGAACTCGGACGGCTGGAGGCTGAACGGGCCGAGGTTCACCCAGCGGGCTGCGCCCTTCACCGTGTCGCCGATGAAGGGCAGCATGGCCATGACGACGATGGCGCCGAGCAGGCCCAGCACCGCAATGCGGCGCACGCCCCGGGGCGACAGCAACGACATGGTCAGCATCAGTCCGACGCCGCCGCTGGCCCACACGATCATGCGCCAGGAATAGTGGAACGGATCGGTGATCGACTCGTCGGCGAGGATGGCGGCGGGGGAAGAGGCGAACGACAGCATGACGCCGAGACCCATGAGGGCCAGGGCTGCGCCGAGCAGGCCGCGATCCACCGTCCAGAACCACTGGGCGATCGGGCTCTGGTCGTTGCGCGAGAACGGGTGGGAGTAGACGGCCTGGGTCATGGTTTCTCAACCATGAACGGAAGGGGTAGCTCCGAGGTTAAGAACGGCGGCCCGGAACGCTTCTCCGCGCGCCTCGAAGTCGGGGAACTGGTCGAAGCTGGCGCAGGCGGGGCTGAGGAGGACGACGGCGTCGCCTCCGGCGCTGGCAGCGTCTGCGGCCGCGAGGGCGACGGCCGTCGCCATGTCCCTGGCGATGACGTGGGGCGTGTCGCCGAGGGTGGCGGCGAAGTCGTCGGCGGCTTCCCCGATCAGATAGGCTTTGGTCACGCGGGGGAAGAGGTCGGCGAGCTCGACGATGCCGCCGTCCTTGGCCCGGCCGCCGGCGATCCAGAAGCTGGTCGGGTAGCTGAGCAGGGCCTGACGGGCGGCGTCGGCATTGGTGGCCTTGGAGTCGTTGACGAAGCGGACCGCGCCGAGCCGGCCGACCGTCTCCATCCGGTGCGCGAGGCCGGGGAAGGTCATCAGGCCGTTGACGGCGGCCTCATGCGAGACACCGACGGCGCGGGCGGCGGCCCAGGCGAAGGCGGCGTTCTGGGCGTTGTGGCGGCCGGGCAGAGAGCGGGCGGGGGTCAGATTGATAGCGTCGCCTGAATCAATCCAGAGCACGCCGGGCTGGGCCACGAACCCTTCTCCCCTTGCGGGAGAAGGGTTCGTGGTGACGAACTGTGCGGCCCATCCGCGAGAGACCAGGTCACGATAGATTTCGAGGCCGGGCTCCTCGTCGATCCCCACGAGTGCGAGCCTGGCGTCGCCTTGATCGTCGCAGATGCCATTCATCTGCTGGAACAGCCGCGCCTTGGCCGCGACATAGCCCTTCATGCCGCCGTGGCGGTCGAGGTGGTCGGGGCTGATGTTGGTCAGGATGGCGACGTCGGGGGCGAAGCTGGTGGTCAGGTCGAGCTGGTAGCTGGAGACCTCGATGACATAGGCCTCGACCTCGGCGGGAGGCGGCAGGGCCAGGACGCCGATGCCGATATTGCCGCCGACGGCGATCTTCATCCCGGCCTGTTTCAGCACCCAGCCGATCAGGGCCGTGGTGGTGGACTTGCCGTTGGTGCCGGTGATGGCGATCACCTTCGGCCGCAGGGAGGCGGGCGTCGCGGCGAGCGCGCGGGCGAACAGTTCGATATCGCCGATGACCGGGACGTTGGCCGCACGGGCCTTGTCGACGGTCCAGTGCGGTTTGGGATGGGTCAGGGGCGCGCCGGGCGACAGGACCAGGGCGGCGAAGTCCGACCAGTCGGCGACGGTCAGGTCCTCGACTTCGAAGCCTTCGGCCTCGGCCTGCATACGGCCGGAGACGCCGTCGTCCCACAGCACAGGCTCGGCCCCTCCGGCCTTGAGGGCGCGGGCGGCGGTGATGCCCGAACGGCCGAGACCGAAGACTGCGACGCGACGACCTTCAAAGCCGGGGACGGGGGTCATGGCTCCCTCTCCCGTTGGGAGAGGGCTTGAGCGCCCGGGAGCCGAAGGCGATCGGACTTGCGCGAAAGGGTGAGGGTTCGACCTCGGCCAATTCGGACCATCCGCCCCTCACCCTTTCGGCTTGCGGATCGCTGCGCTCTCCGAGCCTCAAGCCCTCTCCCCATGGGAGAGGGAGCGCGAAGGCCGATCATCACCGCAGCTTCAGCGTCGACAGGCCGATCAGGGCCAGCATGGCGGCGACGATCCAGAAGCGGATGACGACCGTCGATTCCGGCCAGCCCATCTTTTCGAAATGGTGGTGGATCGGGGCCATCAGGAAGATGCGCTTCCCCGTGGCCTTGAAATAGGCGACCTGGATCATGACCGAGGCGGCCTCGATGACGAACAGACCGCCGACGATGCCGAGAACCAGCTCGTGCTTGGTGGCGACGGCGATGGCGCCGAGTGCGCCGCCCAGCGCCAGCGACCCGGTGTCGCCCATGAAGATCTTGGCCGGCGGGGCGTTGTACCAGAGGAAGCCCACGCCCCCGCCGATGATGGCGGCGCAGAAGATGGCCAGTTCGCCCGAGCCCGGCACGTGGTGGACGCCCAGATACTCGGCGAAGATGAAGTTGCCGACGAGGTAGGAGATCACCCCGAAGGCCGCTGCCGACATCATCACCGGCACAATGGCCAGGCCGTCGAGCCCGTCGGTCAGGTTCACTGCGTTCGAGAAGCCGACCAGGGTGAAGGCGGCGAAGGCGACGTAGAACCAGCCGACGTTCAGCAGGACGTCCTTGAAGAAGGGGAAGGCGATCGAGGTCTCAAGTCCCGGCGAGGTGGGCGACTGGGTCATCCACAGCACCACCAGAACACCGGCGATCACCGACACGACGATCTGGGCCACCAGCTTCTGTTTTGAGGTCAGGCCGGCCGAGGTCTGTTTCGTGACCTTGGCGTAGTCGTCGATGAAGCCCAGCACGCCAAAGGCCCCGGTCACGCCGGAGACGATCCAGATATAGGGGTTGGTCAGGTCGCCCCACAGGAAGACGGCGACCGCGATGCCCGCAAGGATCATCAGCCCGCCCATGGTCGGGGTGCCGACCTTGGACAGATGGCTGACGGGGCCGTCGGCGCGGATCGGCTGGCCCTTGCCCTGCTTCACCCGCATCCATGCGATGAACCGGCTGCCCATGGCGACGGCGACGATCATGGCCGTGGCCATGGCGAGGGCGACCCGCACCGTCTGGTACTGGACCAGATTGAGCAGCGGATACTCGTTCGCGACGTCGGCGTAGTAGAGATACAGCAGATAGAACATTGGCTTCCTTGTCGCCCCTATCGGGTCGCGCGCGGCGCTCCCCTGCTTGAGGGGCCGTAGCCCCTGTCGGCTCGCACGCGGCGCTCCCCTACGAGAGGGGCACCTCCCCTGTGGATGTGTCTAGCCGCGCCAGCGCCGCCGCGACAAGCGACGCTTTCGAGCCGTTCGAACCCTTGACCATGACGACGTCGTTCGGCCCGACCAGATCGGTGGCCTGAGCCGCGAGATCGGCTGCGCTCCCGGCCCAGACGCCGCGACGGGCGGGCGGCAGGGCGTCGTAGAGATGACGCATCTCCGGCCCGGCGGCGTGAACGATGTCGAGGCCTGCCTGGTCGATCGGCGCAGCGAGACCGGCGTGAAGCGCTTCGGACTGGTCGCCCAGTTCCAGCATGTCGGTCAGGACGACGATGCGGCGGCCGCCCGGCTGCACCGGTTTGGCGCCGAGCGAGCGGAACCCGGCCGTCATCGACAGCGGATTGGCGTTGTAGCTCTCGTCGATCAGGGTGAAGGCACCGCCGGAGATGCGGACGGTGCGGGTCTCGCCCCGGCCCTTCAGCGGCTCGAAATCAGCCAGGGCGGCGAGCGCCGTCTCGACCGGCACATCGAGCGCGTCGAGCATCAGGATGACGGCAAGGCTGTTGAGGCCCCAGTGGAAGCCCGACTGTTTCAACGGGAAGACGTGGCGGTGGCCGTAGACCTCGGCGGTGACGACGGCACCGTCGGGATTGGGGGTGAAGTCGATCAGGCGGGCGTCGTGGGCGGGCTCGGAACCGAAGGCCGCCACCCGGGCGCCGACATGCAGCGCCGCCTGACGAAGCATGGGCTCCCAGGCGTTGTCGCCGTTGATGACCGCCAGACCGCCGGGACCCAGGCCCTGGAAGATGGCGGCCTTCTCGCGGGCAACACCGGCCTCACCGTCGGCGAAGGCCTCGATATGGACCGGACCGACGGTGGTGACGCAGGCGGCATGCGGCTGGACCATTCGGGCCAGGGGCGCGATCTCGCCCGGCGCGTTCATACCGATCTCGAACACGGCCCGCTCGACCGACGGATGCATCCGGGCCAGCGTCAGGGGCACGCCGATGTGGTTGTTGTAGCTCTTGATCGAGGCGTGGGCCGGACCGGCGAGGTCGAGGCCGGCCTTGATGGCCTGGGTCACGCTGGTCTTGCCGACGCTGCCGGTGACGGCGCCGCGGCGGATGTGGGGCGCACGGTCGCGAGCGGCCCCGGCCATGGCCTCCAGTGCGTGCAGGGTGTCGGGGACGACGATACAGGGGCCGCCGGCGACGGGACGTTCAACCAGGGCCCCGGAGGCACCGGCGGCGAAGGCGGAAGCGGCGAAGTCGTGGCCGTCGCGTGCGCCCTTCAGCGCCAGGAACAGTTCGCCCGGCCCGATCTCCCGACTGTTGTAGGTCAGGCCGTCGGCGGTGAAGTCGCCGCCCTCGATCTGTCCGCCGGTGGCTGCCGCGATTTCCTGCGCGGTCCAGAGGGGCGGTGTCGTGTCAGGCATCTAGGCAGCTTCTCCTGGAGCGTGACCTTATCCGAAAACCGCCGACACTTTTCGGGATCACGCTCGTAGGGCCTCGGCGAGTTCGGTGGCGTCGTCGAAGGGATGAGTCGTCCCGCCCACGATCTGACCCTGTTCATGCCCTTTTCCGGCGACGACGACCACATCTCCCTCGCCCATCATGGCCGTGGCCTCGCGAATGGCGGCGCGGCGGTCTCCGATCTCAAGGGCGGAGGGGCAGCCGGCCCGGACCTCGGCGCGGATGACGGCGGGGTCTTCGGAGCGGGGGTTGTCGTCGGTGACGATGGCGACGTCGGCCAGACGACCCGCGATCTCGCCCATCAGCGGACGCTTGCCCCGGTCGCGGTCGCCGCCGGCGCCGAAGACGACGATCAGGCGGCCGGTGGCGTGGGGGCGCAGGGCCTTGAGCACGGTTTCGAGGCCGTCGGGGGTGTGAGCGTAGTCGACGTAGGCCTCGCCCCGGCCTCCGCTGACCCGCTGCAGACGGCCGGCCGCGCCGGTGATCTTTTCGAGGGCGTGCAACACCTTTGCGGCGTCCTCGCCGGCGGCGATGCACAGGCCGGCGGCGACGAGAGCGTTGGAGGCCTGGAAGGCACCGGCCAGCGGCAGGAGCACGTCGTGACGGTCGCCGCGCACGTCGAGGATCAGCCGCTGGCCTTCCGGCACCGCGCGGCGTTCGACCAAAGACAGGTCCCGGCCCCTCTCGCCCACGCCCATGACGCCGAGGCCGGACATGATCGAGGCGGCGGCGAAGGCGTTGTAGGCGTCGGAATCGGCGTTGAGCACCGCAGTGCGGCCACGCGGCAGGAGAGTCTCGAACAGGCGCAGCTTGGCAGACCGATAGGCGTCCATATCGCCGTGATAGTCGAGGTGATCCTGGGTCAGGTTGGTGAAGGCGGCGGCCTTCAGCGTGACGCCGTCGAGGCGGCGCTGGTCGATGCCGTGCGAAGAGGCCTCGAGCGCCAGATGGGTCACGCCGCCCTCAGCCAGGGTCGCCAGCAGGCGGGCGGCGTCGCCGGCGTCGGGGCTGGTCAGGCCGGGCGGGGTCAGGGCTTCGGTCCGGGCACCGGACTGGGCCACGACCCCGAGGGTGCCCATGCTGGCGGCCCTGATGCCCAGGGCGGCCCAGATCTGGCGGCAGAAGGCGGCGACCGAGGTCTTGCCGTTGGTGCCAGTGACCGCGACGCAGGTCGCGGGCTGGGTTCCGTAGAAGCCGCGCGCCGCGAGCGCATAGGCGCGACGGACGTCACCGGAACGGACCAGGAGCGGCGCGAGGTTTTCGGGCGTGTCCTGCGGCGCGAGAACGGCGGCAGCGCCATTCGACAGGGCCTGGGGGATGAAGGCGCGGCCGTCCGCGGCGGTCCCCGGCAGGGCGACGAACAAGGAACCGGGCGCGACCTTGCGGCTGTCGGCCGTCACGCCGGTGATCATCGGATCGGCGGTGACGTCGCGGCGCAGCAGGTCGGAGAGACGGATCGCGCTCATCGGGCGACCACCGGTGCGGGCGGATCGAAGCGGCGCTGGACACCGAGGAAGCCGGAGATGCGGTCGGCGACACGGCCGACGACAGGCGCTGCGACGGCACCGCCGAGGCGCGACCCCTGGCTGGGCTCGTCGATCAGGACGAAAATGACGTAACGCTGCACATCCGCCGGACCGTCAGCGGGGAACACCGCGGCGAAGGAGCCAACCCCGTGGCTGGCGTCATAGCGGCCGTTGACCAGCTTGTTGGCCGACCCCGTCTTGCCGCCAACACGCAGGCCTTCTGCGTTCGCCTGACCGCCCGAACCGCGCAGGACGTTGGCGCGCATCAGCTCCCGCATCGCGGCCGAGGTCTCGACGCTGACGACACGATGGCCTTCGGAGCCCGCGCCGCCGCGACGCAGCGACAGGGGGCGATAGATGCCGCCGTTAACCAGGGCGACGGTGGCGGCCGTCATCTGAAGGGGAGTGATCATGATGCCGTAGCCGAACGACATCGAGGCACGGGTCGAGTCCGACCAGTCGTGCGGACGACGAGGGCGGGCGCTCTCCTTCAGTTCGATCGGGGCGGCGTCGAGCAGGCCCAGCCTGGTGAAGTAGGACCGCATCGTATCGGCACCCATCTGGACTGCGAGCCGCGACGTGCCGATGTTCGAGGAGTGCAGATAGACCTCTTCCAGCGTCAGGACCTTGTTGGTCGCGTGGAAGTCCTGGATGCGGCGGTTGCCGATCATATAGGCCTGGGACGCATCGATCATGGTGTCGAGATCAGCCAGACCCGTATCGATGGCGGTGGCGATGGTGAAGGTCTTGAAGACCGATCCCATCTCGTAGTGGGCCGAGGTGACGCGGTTCAGGGTGGCGTCATCCGGCGCCTGACCACGGCGATTGGCGTCGTAGGTCGGCCAGGAAGCCATGCCGAGGATCTCGCCGGTGCGCGCGTCGGCGACGACCCCGACCGCGCCCTTGGCACCAACTTCCGACGCGGTCGCCGCCAGTTCGTTCTCCAGGACACCCTGAACGCGAAGATCGATGGACAGGGCGAAGTCCGCGCCCCGGGTGCCCGCTTCGCGGATGGCGTCGTTGAAGGCCAGTTCGGCGCCGGAGACGCCCTGCCCGCCCGAGTCGGCCGTGCCGATGACGTGGGCGCCGGAGGTGTTCAGCGGATAGACCCGGCGATCTTCCGGCTCGAACGAAATGCCGCCGAGGGCGAGAGCGTGGACGGCCAGACGCTCTGCCGGGGTCAGCCCGGGCTGGGCGATCAGTCTACGGTCGCCGTCGAGCACGCGACGCAGACGGGTCGCGGAGATGCCCGGCAAGGCCCGGCGAATCTGGCGGAAGGCGGCGTCCTTGTCCCAGACCTCCGACGGATCGATATAGAGGCCGTAGTGGGTGATGTTGGTGGCCAGAAGGGCCCCGTTGCGGTCGGTCAGGTCGGCGCGCTGCAGGGCACCTGCGACAGCGGAGGCACCGTGCCCCCCCCGGGGCGCCAGCAGGGCGGCGTTGGCCGCGCCCAGGGCCAGCAGACTGAACACAGCGATGAACACCATCCGGATCAGGAAGATCCGGACGCGGGTGTCTTCTTCCGGGCGAGCGTCGGCGCGGGCGCGTTCGAAGGCGTGTTCGACGAACCAGACCGCCTCGCCCATCCAGCGTAGCCATGGCGAGACGGTCGAGGTCAGGGGGCGGCCGACGCCGGGCGCGGGGCGGAAGGGCCGCGGATCGTGAACGGTCATCGCTCGACCTCCACGACTGGGGCGGCGGGGGCATCGGCCGGTGCGGCTGGCTCGACGGCGGCGGGGACGACAGGCGCGACCGGAGCCGGCACGTGGACCGGCTTGAGGCTCGGCAAGGCGTTCTCGTCGACCTGACGCTCGGCCTTCACGGGGGCCAGGGCCGCACCGCGCGACAATGTTTCAAGACGGCCGGGTTGTTCCAGACGAGCGGCCTCGGCGCGCAGCAGACGGACGCGCTGGCTGTTCTCGGCGATCTGGCGTTCCAGCTGACCGATGGCGGCGCTCTCGCGGGCCGCGGCAGCCTTGGCGAGGTAGACGGAGAAGACCATGGCGGCGACGCATATGACGCCGATGATCTCGATCCAGCGGATGCCGCGGATCTTCCAGCCGAACAGCCGCCGAACCAGATCACGGGTCATGCCGCCGCCTTCCAGGCCGGGGCGTCGGTGCGGACGGCGGCGCGCAGCCTGGCCGAACGTGAGCGCGGGTTGGCGGCCAGTTCGACGTCTCCCGCCTCGCGCGCGCCCTTGAACTGCAGGGTGAAGCTGGGCTTGCGGGTCTCGATGGCGACGGGGGCGTGGCGCGAGCCGCCCGGCGCATTGCCGCTGCGCTCGGTCAGGAAGGCCTTCACAATCCGGTCTTCGAGCGAATGGAAGGTAACGATGGCCAGACGCCCGCCGGGCGACAGGGTGCGTTCGGCGGCTTCGAGGCCTTTGGTCAGTTCGCCGAGTTCGTCGTTCACGGCGATGCGCAGGGCCTGGAAAGTCCGTGTGGCCGGATGGGTCGGGGCGCCGCGACGGCCGCCGAGGGCCTTTTCGACCACCTCGGCGAGGTCGAGGGTTCGGGCGAACGGCTGGGTGGTCCGGCGGCGCAGGATGGCGGTGGCGATGCGGCCCGACTGACGCTCGTCGCCATACTGTTTCAGGATGTGGGCCAGGGGGCCGTGATCCCAGCCGTTGACGATGTCGGCGGCGCTCTCGCCCTCGCCCGACATGCGCATGTCCAGCGGACCGTCGCGCATGAAGGAGAAGCCGCGTTCGGCCTCGTCCAGCTGCATGGACGAGACGCCGATGTCGAAGACGGCACCGTCGAGGCGCGCTTCGCCGGTCTCGGCGAAGGCGTCGGACAGGCCGGAGAAGGCAGTGCGGACCAGCTGGAACTGGCCGGGAAAATCGTTGGCCACGGCGTCGGCGTGGCGCTGGACCGTCGGATCCCGGTCAAGGGCGATGACCCGGGCCCCGGTCGCCAGAATGGCGCGGGTGTAGCCGCCCGCGCCGAAGGTGGCGTCGATCACGAGGTCACCGGCCTTCGGGGCCAGGGCCTCGATGACTTCATCCAGCAGGACGGGGGCATGGGGGCCGGTCACGCGTCGTTCCCTGGCATGCTGCGGCGCGCGGTGTCGCCACGCTCGCGCATCGCCCTTCTCGCCAGTATCCGACGATCGTCCTTGCGGGCGTTCCAGCGGGCGCGGTCCCAGATCTGGAAGCGCGGCCCCATGCCGACGATCACCACGTCGTCGCCGAGACCGGCTTCCTGACAGAGGCTTTCCGGCAAGGTGATGCGGCCGCCGCCGTCGTAGGCGAGCTGCTTCTGGCCGCCATAGACGGTCTCTTCCAGAGCTGTGCGCCAGTCGTCGCCGAACGGCAGGGCTTCGATCATGGCGACGTATTCAGCCATCAGCCTGTCGCCACCGGCCTCAAGGCAGTCGGACTCGACCGAGAAGAAGCAGAAGACGCCCAGGTCGGCGCCGTTTTCGGAGGTGCGGAACTCCTGAGGGATCAGGAGACGGCGCTTGCCGTCCAGCTGCTTCTCACTGGTTCCGAGAAACACGCCCGTCCCAATCGAGCCTGTCGGCCCGCCCCCAAGAGTTCATCCTCGCGCCCGACAAGCCGGCGCCGCCAATCCCCACATCGCGGTTATGGGATAGCATGGGATGTACTGGGTCTCAATGGGATTAGTTGACGAGATTTAACCAAGATGGGGGTGTTGCAGGGCCGCGACAGCATAAATCAGAACATACACAGAACATCGTAAGTATTAACAGGCTGGCGATTGTGCGCCGCAGCTTGATTGAAGGGGTTAATGGCGTCTGCAATCCTCCCCCGTCGGGGGAGGTGGCGCGGCGCGTCTTCAGCGCCGTGACGGAGGGGGCACGATGCGATCGTCGTGCGTGAGGCAAACCCCCTCCACCACCGCGCAAGCGCGCGGCGGTCCCCCTCCCCCTGCGCTTCGCTTGGGTGAGGATAAAAAATGCCAGACGGCCTGTAAGCCGGGTTCTGTCCCGCCCGGAACCGAAGTCCGGGGCGGTGACGATCATTCCTCTGGACCGCCCATCGCTGGACGGTTCTCGCGACCTACCCGGACGCCTCGGGCGGTGAACCCTGCGGGCGAACCCGCGCGACGTCCCTATTCGGTCTTGCTCCAGGCGGGGCTTGCCATGCCGTCGCTGTTACCAGAGACGCGGTGGGCTCTTACCCCACCCTTTCACCCTTACCCGCGCCGAAACGCAGGAGGTTTGCTTTCTGTGGCGCTGTCCCTCGGGTCGCCCCGGGCGGGAATTACCCGCCGCCTCTTCACCGTGGAGCCCGGACTTTCCTCGACGGGATCAAGTCCCGCCGCGACCGCCCGGCCGTCTGGCGAGGGCGTGATGCGCCCGGATCGCCGGGGGGTCAACCGTGAGATGCGGACGGAGCCGGATCGTGGTAGGGACGGGGAATGTCTTCGCCCGCCGAAATGCAGCAGGATCTGATCTTCGACAGCCGCGAGGCGCGTCTGGCTTGGGAGCGTGAGCGCATCGCCGAGGCCGACGCCGACATCGCGACCGGACGCGTCATCCCCGATGAAGACCTGGATGGCTGGCTGGCCGACCTCGTGTCCGGCAAACCGGTGCGCATTCCCTGAACAACCAACGCTTTCGGGTCGTCCCGTCCAGCATGGCGGCGCGCGATCTCGTTCGCGCTTACGAATGGCTGACGCAGCCGGGTGCCGGGAAGACCGCGAGGCGCACGCTTCTGGCCATCGAGGCCGCAATCAAAGGCCTTCGCACCGATTGTCACCGTTGGCCGAGCGGCGATCATGACGGAACGAGAGAACGAAGAGTGGGCGGCTACACGATCCTCTATCGGATCGACCTTTCTACCCGCATCGTGAGTGTGCTGCGGATCTTCGGGCCGTTCCAGGATCAGTCGATCCTCTAGTTCAGCACCCCGGTGACGCTCTCGGCCGTCGCCAATTGCAGCACGCCCATCAGGGTCGCCCGGGTCTCGCCGTCGGCGATGCCGTCGACCTTCGAGGGGCGCCAGTGGCGCTGGAAGGCCTCGACGGTGATGCGGGTCTCGTCGGTGTATCTGCCGTCGGGGAGAGGCTCGTAGCCGAGCCGGTGCAGGCCGGCCTGAAGGACGTGGACGCCGAGGCCCTCGTCGCCGACGGCCAGCGGCACGCCGAGAGCGGCGATCCGCTCCCGGGCCGGCTCGAACCACAGGCCCTGACGGTGGGCGGCCAGTGTCTTCCAGGGGAAGCGTTCGCCGGGATCCTGCTTGCGGGTCGGGGCGACATCGGAATGGCCCAGAATGCGGGCGTCCTCGATGGCCCACCGCCCTCTGATCCCGTCGATCAGTTCGATGACCGAGGCGACCTGATCGTCGGGAAAGTCGCGATAGCCGAACTCGTGGCCAGGATTGACGATCTCGATGCCGATGGAGACGGCGTTGATGTCGGTCTCGCCCTTCCACCAGGACTTGCCGGCGTGCCAGGACCGGCGCTCCTCGGGCACGAGGCGCAGAACCGAGCCGTCCTCGTCGACGACATAGTGGGCCGAGACTTTCGCCTCGGGGTCGCAGAGGCGCGCGACGGCGGCCTCTGCGGTCCGCATGCCGGTGTAGTGGAGCAGGACCATGTCGGGAGGGCCGCGACGCTGGTCGAAATTCGGCGAAGGCACCTCGGAAATCTTCAGCATGGGCGACCTAGCGCCCGTGACGTTCCCACCCGTAGGCGACCCAGGTGTCGCCGACCTTCTCGGCCTCGATCACGTCGTCATTACGGCGGGCCCGGACGGTGACGCGGCGGCGGGCGCGCACGGCCAGGCCGGCGAAGAAGATCAGGATGCTGGCACAGAGCGCGATCACAGCGACGGCGGCCGCGGTAAAGACCGCCAGCAGCGCCCCGACGGTCAGGGCCGCCACGGTCGCGATCAGCCCGCACAGCCACATGATCGGCGCGAGCAACCCCTGGGGGCGTCGACGATTCCGGAAGCCCAGGCTGGCGAACGGGTCCTGCGTCATCTCTATTCCTTGTCGAGCGCCCGTGCGGACGCCTGATCCCCCAATGTCGGTCCACAGAGGCGAACCGTCAATGACCGGCCGCTTCACAGGCGAGTGTTTTCCTCCCCCGTCGGGGGAGGTGGCTCGAAGCGAAGCGCAGAGACGGAGGGGGCCTGCCCCGGACCCGGGCGTGTGAGGTTGCTCCCCTCCACCACTTCGTGGTCCCCCTCCCCCGTCGGGGGAGGATCAAAGCGGCTGGTCGGCGAGGACCGAGGCCCCCTGCCCGCGCATCCGCTCGGTCTCGACACGCGACAGCACCGCCTGGGCACGGGGGTCCGCCATGACACCGCCCAGGGCCACCAGAGCCCGCGCGGCCTCGGACTGGACGCCGAAGGCGTCCGACAGGGCTTCCCACGGCGACTGGGGCGCGGGGAACCGTTTGAAGCGGACCGACTGATTCTCGGGAATGTTGGCCAGTTCGCGCGCCTTGCCGATGGCCTCGGTCAGACCGCCCAGCTGGTCGACGAGGCCGAGGGTCTTGCCCTGGGTGCCGGTCCAGACGCGGCCGCGCGCGATCTCGCGCACGCGGGCGATGGGGATGCGACGGCCGGTCGAGACGCGCTGGACGAACTCCTCATAGGTGCGGTCCATCGAGGCGGAGAAGGCGGCACGCTGGGCTTCAGTCCAGCTCGACGAGGGGCTGAAGGCTTCGGAGTACTGGCCGCCAACCGCCAGGCCGCGCAGGTCGACACCGAAGCGGCCGAGCGCCTCCGAAACCACGAACTTGCCGCCGAAGACGCCGATGGAACCGGTCAGGGTCGAGGGCTGGGCCACGATCCAGTTGGCTTCGGAACTGATCCAGTAGCCGCCCGAAGCCGCATAGTCGCCCATGGAGACAACCACGGGCTTGCCCGCCGCCTTGGCCGCGCGGACGGCGGCCAGTATCTGTTCGGAGGCCTCCGGCGAACCGCCGGGCGAGGAGACGCGGAAGACGATGGCCTTCACCGATCTGTCCTCGATAGCGTCGTAGATGGCCTCGGCCGTGGCGTCGGACGCGATGGAGGATCCACCGCCGAAGCCGCCGCCTCCGCCCGTTCCGGTCATGATCGCGCCCTCGCCGCCGACGATGGCGATGGCGTCGCGGCCGGTTCCCATGCGCTCGCCCTGGGACGCGGCGTAATCGGAGAATTCAAGAATGTCGGAGCCGTTGCCGGCGCGGCGTTTCGCCTCGGCCTCGGCCTCCTCGACCTGGCCGACCTTGTCGATCAGCTTCAGCTGCAGCGCCTGGGCGGCAGAATAGGGGCCGGCCTCGATGGTGGCCTTCAGCGTCGGTGCTTCGATCTTGCGGTCGAAGGCTGCGTTGGCCAGGGCGGAGTCGTAGATCGACGTCATCCAGGCCGTCATCGCCTCGCGGTGCGGGCCCGTGTAGTCCGACTGCGTGTATTCGTTGACGGCGTTCTTGTACTCATAGCGCTGCTCGAACTCGGCGCGGACGCCGTATTTCTCGAAGGCGCGACCCAGGAAGACGCTGTCGGCCGAGAAGCCCGTCGCCTGGAAGTTGGCGGTGTTCTGCATCCACAGCTCGGAGGCGGCGGTGCCGACCATATAGCTGGAGATCACCGTGCCGATGGGCTGGAAGCCCTGGGAGTGGGCGATGACCGGCTTGCCCGAGGCCCGGAAACGACGGACGGCCTGACGGATCTCGTCGGCGGCGGCGGGGGCCAGGCCGGCTTCAGGCAGGCGGACCAGCAGGACCTTGACGTGATCGTCCTTCTCGGCCTGTGCCAGGGTATCGACGATGCCGACGACCGACAGGCCGGATCCGCCGAAGGCGGCGAACGGATTGTTCGAGACCTGATCCGTGAGGCCTTCGCGCAGATCCAGTTCGAGGACGGCATTGGCCGGCGTGGCCGGTTCGCTGGAGGAGGCCGCGGCTGCGATGATCAGCACGATCGGCACGACGACGACGAACAGGATCAGGCCGGTGAAGACACCGAGCACCGTCAGGAAGAACTGTTTCATAGGCGGGAGAGCGTCCGGTCGGCGGCCAGGGTCGGCCTGGGCCTGAACATAGGGGCCCGGACGTTGCGGTCAAATGAACGTCGGGTAACAGGGGAATCCGTCAGAAGTGATCATTTCGCATTCGCAGCATTGCGATTGATGGCGGGCCGGGAAATCCCTATATCAGCGACCTGCGAGCGGGGGCCTATCGCCCCGCGTCATGACTGGACCGCACCTCCCATGCTGGTCACCCTGATGAAGGCCAAGCTGCACCGCGCGACGGTGACCCAGGCCGACCTCGACTACGAAGGCTCGATCGCCATCGACGGGGATCTGCTGGATGCTGCCGGCATCTTCCCGCACGAACAGGTCGATGTGCTGAACATCACCAACGGTGCCCGCTTCACGACCTATGCGATCGAGGCTCCGCGTGGATCGAAGGTCATCGGCGTCAACGGCGCGGCGGCCCGCCTTGTGCAAAAGAACGACAAGGTCATCATCGTGACCTACGGCCAGTTGCCGGCCGAGGAAGCGCGCCAGTGGTCTCCGACCGTGGTGCTGCTGGACGACGCCAACGAGATCAAGACGGCGGACTGAGCTGAAGTCCTTCTCCCCTTGCGGGAGAAGGTGGCTGAGCGAAGCGAAGTCGGATGAGGGGCACGCTGACCTCGACGATGATCGCGAGCGCGCCCACTCCCAACGCCGGTGTGACCCCTCACCTGACCGCGCAAGAACGACGGCTACGCCGCCGTGCGCGGGCTCCCTCTCCCGCAAGGGGAGAGGGGCTTAGGCTCTAACCGCACCTCTGGCCGTCGCCACCCCCAGCGCCTTCAACGCCGACGCCGCGATATGCTCCGCATCCAGTCCCGCCTCGGCGTACTGCGCCGCCGGGCTGTCCTGGTCCTGGAAGACGTCGGGCAGGTGGAGCGTGCGGATCTTCAGGCCCGCATCCAGCGCGCCCGCGCTCGCCAGATACTGGAGCACGAAGGCGCCGAAGCCGCCCATGGCGCCTTCCTCGACCGTGATCAGGGCCTCGTGATCGCGCGCGAGGCGGGCGATCAGGTCGTGGTCGAGCGGTTTGGCGAAGCGGGCGTCGGCGACCGTGGCCGAGACGCCGTGGGCCGCCAGGATATCGGCGGCCTTGAGCGATTCCTGCAGGCGCGTGCCGAATGCCAGGATCGCGACGGCCGTGCCCTCGCGGACGATCCGCCCCCGGCCGATCTCCAGAGGAGCGGCCAGTTCGGGAATCTCGACGCCGACGCCGTCGCCGCGTGGGTAGCGGAAGGCGGACGGGCCGTCGTCGATCTCGCAGGCCGTGGCGATCATGGCGGCCAGGTCCGCCTCGTCTGCGGCGGCCATCAGCACCATGCCCGGCAGGGCACCCATATAGCCGATGTCGAACGAACCGGCGTGGGTCGAGCCGTCGGCACCGACCAGGCCGGCGCGGTCCATGGCGAAACGGACGGGCAGCTTCTGGATCGCCACGTCGTGGACGACCTGGTCGTAGCCGCGCTGAAGGAAGGTCGAATAGATGGCGCAGAAGGGCTTCATGCCGTCGGCGGCCAGGCCGGCGGCGAAGGTCACGGCGTGCTGCTCGGCGATGCCGACGTCATAGGTGCGGTTCGGGAAGGCCTTTCCGAACAGGTCGAGACCGGTGCCCGAGGGCATGGCTGCAGTGATGGCGACGATGGACGGATCGCGCTCGGCCCGCTTGATCAGCTCGGTCCCGAACACCTTGGTATAGGAGGGCGCGTTGGACACCGACTTGTTCTGCTTGCCCGAGACGACGTCGAACTTGACCACCGCGTGCAGCTTGTCGGCACTGCTTTCAGCGGGCGCATAGCCCTTGCCCTTCTGGGTCACGACGTGGACCACAACGGGTCGGTCGGTGATGGCGGCCGCGTTCTTCAGGATGGGGACAAGGTTGTCCATGTCGTGCCCGTCGACGGGGCCGATATAATAGAAGCCCAGCTCCTCGAAGAAGGTGCCGCCGACGATCATGCCGCGGGCGTATTCCTCGGCCTTGCGCGCCGCATTGCGGAACGGGCGCGGCATATGTTCAGCGACCTTCTTGCCGAACTCGCGGAAGTTCCGGTAGGCGCCGCCCGAAACCTGTTTGGCCAGATAGGCGCTCATACCGCCGACCGGGGGGGCGATCGACATGTCGTTGTCGTTGAGAATGACGGTCAACTGACCGGTCGTCTCGGCCGCGTTGTTCATCGCCTCATAGGCCATGCCGGCGGACATGGAGCCGTCGCCGATCACGGCCACGACCTTGTTCTTCTGTCCCTTGTGGTCGCGGGCGGCGGCGAAGCCGAGCGCGGCGCTGATCGAGGTCGAGGCGTGGGCCGCGCCGAACGGATCGTATTCGCTCTCGGACCGTTTGGTGAAGCCCGACAGGCCGCCACCCATGCGCAGGGTGCGGATACGGTCGCGACGCCCGGTCAGGATCTTGTGCGGGTAGCACTGGTGACCGACGTCCCAGATCAGGATGTCCCTGGGCGTATCGAAGACGTGATGGAGAGCGACGGTCAGCTCGACCACGCCGAGCCCGGCACCCAGGTGCCCCCCGGTCGTGGAAACGGCGTCGATGGTCTCGGCCCGAAGCTCGTCTGCCAGCTGGCGCAGCTGTGCGGCGTCGAAACCGCGCATGTCGGCGGGGACGTGGACTTTGTCGAGCAGGGGAGTGTCAGGCATCTGGAACTCTAACGCGCGTCAGGACCGACGGTTTAGCACAAAGTCCACACTCGCCTTGAGGTTTTCGGCGTCGGGACCGAACAGGTCGAGGTGGCTGCGGGCCTGATCGGCCAGGTGCGCGACGCGATGCCGCGCCTGATCGACGCCCAGAAGGGTGACGAAGTTCGTCTTGCCCTGGGCGGCGTCCTTGCCGTTGGCGGCCTTGCCCAGGACGGTTTCATCGCCGTCGACGTCCAGCAGGTCGTCGACGATCTGATAGGCCAGACCGATGTCATGGGCGAAGGCGGTCAGGGCCTGGCACTGGTCGTCGCTGGCGCCGGCGATGATCAGGGGAATTTCGAAGGCATAGGTGAACAGGGCGCCGGTCTTCAGACGCTGCATCCGGGCGACACCACCGAGGTCGTCGCGCACGCCCAGCAGGTCGATCATCTGCCCCCCGGCCATGCCGCGCGCGCCGCTCGCCAGCGACAACCGGGCCGCCAGGGCGCACCGGATGGCGGCGTCCTCGTGCGTATCAGGGTGCAGGACGATGTCGAAGGCGGCGGTCTGGAGCGCGTCGCCGGCGAGGATGGCCGTCGCCTCGTCATAGGCGATGTGGAGGGTCGGCCGGCCCCGGCGCAGGTCGTCATTGTCCATCGCCGGCAGGTCGTCGTGGACGAGCGAATAGGCGTGGACACATTCGAGGGCGCAGGCGGCGCGCAGCACCGGCCGTTCCTCGATGTCGAACAGGCGCGACGCCTCCATGGCGAAATAGGGCCGCAGTCGCTTGCCCGGACCGAGCGCCGCATAGCGCATGGCCTCGGTCAGGCGCGACTCAGGACCGTCAGCGCGCGGCAGCAGTTCGTCCAGGGCGACGGTGACGAGGTCGGCGACCTCGGCGACGCGCTCGGCGACGGACTGGACCGGAGCGTTGGCGGCCAGACGCATCAGAACAACCTTCCGCCGTTCGGCGTGTCCCGATCGACACCGACCAGAACGACCTCGCCGTCCGCGTCCGGGAAGCCGAGGGTCAGGACCTCGGACATGAAAGGACCGATCTGGCGTGGGGCGAAATTGATCACCGCAGCGACCTTGCGGCCGGTCAGCTGGTCCAGCGTGTAGTGGCGCGTGATCTGGGCAGAGGAGCGTTTGACTCCGATCTCCGGGCCGAAATCGATGGTCAGCTTGCAGGCGGGCTTGCGAGCCTCGGGAAATGGCTCGGCGCGCACGACCTCGCCCACCCGGATGTCGACCTTGAGGAAGTCGTCGAAGGCGATTCTGTCGGCCAGGGGAGAGGCGATCGCCGCGTCCATCATCCGAACTCGGCCGGCTCGACGCCCCTGGCCTGACCGTCGGAGCCGACGACGATCTTTTCGACGCGCAGCTGGGCGGCCTTCAGGCGATCTTCGCAGTGCTTCTTCAGGCGCGCACCCTCCTCGTAGAGGGTGATGGACTCCTCCAGCGGGGCCTGGCCGGACTCGAGACGCGATACGATGGTCTCAAGACGCGACAGGGCGTCCTCGAAGCTGAGATCGGCGGGAATGGAGGGCGCAGCATCTGACATCGGAACGACCCTAGAGGCGAGCCGCATTCGCTTCAACGGGGAAGCTGGGGTCAGTCAACGATGAGAAGGCGACAGCCCGCCGATGTCGATGACCGGTGTGCCGCGTCGCCGAAATCCGAGACGCGGTAGGTCATGCCGGAGGTCAGCGTGAAGCGGCGTCCGTCCCGGAGTTCGGTGACCAGCTCCCCTTCCAGAACAGTGAGAACATGACCGCGGTCGCACCAGTGGTCGGCCAGGTAGTCGGCGCTGTATTCGACCATCCTCACGCGAAGGTCGCCGACGGATACGGTGCGCCACAGCGCTTCGCCGGTGTCGCCCGGATGTCGGGTCGGCTCCACCTCCGCCCAGTCCGTCACGGTAAAGGACAGATCCGGAATCTTCACCCGATGCGCTCGTAGCGACGCTGCGACCAGTATTTGAAGCCCTGGTTGTGAACCAGATTCCAGCCGTCGGCCTTCAGACGGCCGCCGACCATGTGATTGAAATAGCCGTGGGCCAGGACAAGAACGTCCTCGCCCGCTTCGGCGCGGGCGATGAGTTTCTGCGCCACCTGTTCGGCCCGGGCCTCCGCCTGTGCCCGGGTCTCCTGACCTTCGTGATGGTCGAAGGCGTGCCACCAGAAGCGGGCGACGGCGCCCCAGTATTTCGGCGGCAGTTTGAACCAGGACGGGAAGTGCGGCGGCGGCAGAGGGGCCTCGATGAACAGGACGTCGGAGACGACCTCCCGACCGGCCGAGACGGCGGAGGCGGTTTCCTGGGCGCGTTGGCGGGTCGAGGCGAAGATGACGCCGGCCCCGGCCGCTGTGGTCAACAACTCTGGCGGCGGGGTCTGGCCGGCCAGCAGGCCGCCGAGCTCATACCTGGCCCACCAGTCGCGGTACTGGTCGGACGTGAGCATACAATTTCGCGACAGGGCAGGCTCACCGTGACGGGCGAGGGTGATCGCGCCGGGGCGCGAGGGCTTCAGCATCTGGCCGGCATCTTGTTGGACACTGTCTGACGTCATGCTGCGGATGAAAGGGAAGACGGCCCGGGATAACCGGGTGCCGACATGGACCTTCCTTACGCCTCCCCCAGGGCCCGCACATGGGCGAGGGCCGATTGACCCAGTCCTTCAAGGTCGTAACCGCCCTCCAGCGAAGAGACAACCTTGCCGCCACAATGCCGCCGCGCGACTTCTACCACCGCGCGGGTCGCCCAGGCGAAATCCTCGGCCTCAAGGCTCTGGTGGGCGAGCGGATCGCGCCGGTGGGCGTCGAAGCCGGCGGAGATGATGATCAGGTCGGGAGCGAAATCGTCGAGCGCGGGCATCAGTCCGCCAGAGAAGGTCGCGCGCCATGATTCGCGCGCGACATGTGGCTCGACGGGGGCGTTGACGATATTGCCGACCCCGGTCTCGGACGGGGCTCCGGTGCCCGGATAGAGAGGCATCTGATGGATGGAGGCCAGGAACAGGGTCGGGTCGGCCTCGAATGCCGCCTGGGTGCCGTTGCCGTGGTGGACGTCGAAATCGACCACGGCGACCCTGGCCATGCCCAGCGACCGGGCGACCCGGGCGGCGACGGCGACGTTGGAGAACAGGCAGAAGCCCATGGCCTGGTCCGGCTCGGCATGGTGACCGGGCGGACGGACAGCGGCGAAGGCGCGCTGGCTCTGGCCGGCGGCGACGGCCCGGACGGCGTCGATCACGGCCCCTGCGGCAAGGCGGGCTGCGCGGACGCTGCCGGGCGACAGCAGGGTGTCGGCGTCGAGCTGGGCCAGCCCCGTCGCAGGAGAGGCCGAGATCATGCGGGCGACGTAGGCGGCCGGGTGGATTCTTTCCAGATCGGCGACGGCGGCTTCGGTCGCGTCGCGGCGGTCGAGCCTGAGGTCCGCGTCGTCGAGCGCGGCGAGGACGGCGGCGAGACGCTCGGGCCGCTCCGGATGCCCCGCGCCGGGGGCATGGGCGATCATGTCGGTGTGGGTGAACAGGGCGACGGACATGGGAGTGAGACTACAAGGCCCCTGAAGCAAAACAATCCGTGCATCCCCGCCTTCGCGGGGATGCACGGAAAAGAAGTTGAGGCATGACGGACCTTGGGCGAAACACTCCCCATGACCGACACCGTGATCCGCCCCCCTCGCCCGGAAGACGCCGCAGCCCTCGGCGCCCTGGGTCGCCAGACCTTCATCGATACCTTCGTCGCAGAAGACGGGTTCGCCATCCCCTACCCCGCCGACGACCTTTCGGCCTTTCTCGATGCCAGTTTCTCGACCGAAGCGACCACAAAGAAGTTGGCCGAACCCGGCGCGGCCTGGTGGGTGGCGGAGCGCGACGGCGAATTGCTGGCCTTCGCCAACGCCGGGCCGAACGGCTTGCCGCATCCGGCGGCCGCGCCCGGAAACATGGAACTTCGCCGCCTCTACGTCGGCAAGTCGGCGCAAGGCCTGGGCCTGGGCACCGAACTACTGAAGCTGTCGCTGGACTGGATGGAGGCGAACACGGCCGGGCCGCTGTGGATCGGCGTCTGGAGCGGCAACCTGAAGGCGCAGAAACTGTATGCGGCATACGGATTCGCGACGGTTGGCGAGTATCAGTATCCGGTCGGGGCGTGGCGGGATGACGAGTTCATCCTGCGGCGGGGGTAGGGTATGCTGGGCGCATGACCCGCGACGAACTGCTGACCAAGCTGCGCGACCTGAAGCCCTGGCTGGAAGAGCAGGGCATCGTCAATGTGCGCCTGTTCGGCAGCTATGCGCGGGATGAAGCCGGGCCGGACAGTGATGTGGATCTGCTGGTGGATACGTCGAGGCCGATGGGCCTTGAGTTTCTAACCACGGAAAGGCTTCTGGGGGACCAACTCGCCACCCGCGTAGAGTTCTGCTCCTGGGAGGTGATGCGGCCTTATGTCAGAATGACAGTTCAGCGGGACCTGATCGTTGTCTGACGAATCGGATCCGGCGCTCATCTCGGAAATGCTGGATGCTGCCCAGCGCATCGCCGCCTACATCGACGCAGGCGGTGCCCCGGAGTTTCTGCAGCAAACTGTTGTCTATGAAGCCGTCTGCATGAACCTGCTGCGGCTGGGGGAGTGCGCGCGATTTCTGAGCCCCGAGACCAAGTCCAGGTTGCCGACGGTGCCCTGGCCGGACCTGGTCAACCTTCGAAATCGCCTCGCACATGGATATGAGACCCTGAAGCCGGCGTTGTTATGGTCGATCGCCTGCGTAAACGTGCCAGACGTCGCCGCTCAGCTTGCAGGATTGGCGGACCCAAGCGATGGAGACACCTGATGCTCCTCCCCTTCTTCACCGCCCTGCGCCAGGCCAAGGTTCCGGTCTCGACCAAGGAATGGCTCCATCTGATGGAGGCCATGGACAAGGATGTGGCCGGCGGTCGGGTCGAGGACTTCTATCACCTGTCGCGCGCAGTCCTGGTCAAGGACGAGAAACACTACGACCGGTTCGATCAGGTGTTCGGCACGGTGTTCAAGGGCATCGAGACCATCGGCGCGGGGGACGAGCCCAGCCTGGACGTGCCCGAGGACTGGCTGAAACTGCTCAACGACAAATTCCTGACCGATGAGGAGAAGGCCGAGATCGAGGCGCTCGGCGGCTTCGAGAAGCTCATGGAAACGCTCAAGCAGCGGATGGAAGAACAGGAGAAGCGCCACGAGGGCGGGAACAAGTGGATCGGCACCGGCGGGACCAGCCCCTTCGGCAACGGCGGCTACAATCCCGAGGGCGTGCGCATCGGCGGCCAGCCGAAACATGGCCGGGCCGTAAAGGTCTGGGAAAAGCGCGAATACAGGAACCTCGACGACACGGTCGAACTGGGGACGCGCAACATCAAGGTGGCGCTGCGCCGTCTGCGCCGGTTCGCGCGCGAGGGTGCGGCCGAGGAACTGGACATAGACGGCACCATCGACGGGACGGCGCGTCAGGGCTGGCTCGACATCCGCATGCGGCCGGAGCGGCGCAATACGATCAAGGTGCTGCTGTTCCTCGACGTCGGCGGGTCGATGGACGGCCACATCAAGCTTTGTGAGGAGCTGTTCAGCGCGGCGAAGACGGAGTTCAAGAACCTGGAGTTCTTCTATTTCCACAACTGCCTCTACGAGGGCGTGTGGAAGGACAACCGGCGTCGCCACGGCGAAAAGATCCCGACCTGGGACCTGCTGAACAAATACCCCGGCGACTGGCGGGCCATTTTCGTCGGCGACGCGACCATGAGCCCCTACGAGGTGACCATGCCCGGCGGCTCGGTCGAACACTGGAACGAGGAGGCAGGCGCGGTCTGGATGCGGCGCGCCCGGCTGCAATGGGGCAAGTCGGTGTGGCTGAACCCCGTGGCCGAACGGTTCTGGAGCTATACGGCCTCGGTGAAACTGCTCAGCGAGGTCATGGACGAGCGGATGTTCCCCCTGACGCTCGACGGTCTGGACCGTGCGATGCGGGCGCTGACGCGCTGACACGCTGACACGCACGCGTGAGGTGCAGAAGCGAGCGTTTCGTGCGAGCGTGACCGGAGTTCAGGAGAGCTTCCGATGCTGACCGCGTTCGCCCTGGCCCTGGTTCTGAAGCAGGCGGTAGTCTGGGGCGCGCCGGCCCCTGCGCTGCAAGTCGAACCCGTCGAGATGGCCGCGCCGGTCAGCGGCCTGCCCGCCTGGGCCCTGGCCGATCCGTTCGCCTGGGAGCGGTCGCAGTGCAGCCCGCTGGTGAGCCGCGAACCGCTCGACGTCTGTCAGGCGCGCGTGCGGGTCGAACTGTCCGCGGCGCTGGGCGACCGGTTGCCGGCGGGGCTGAGGCCCGCAGGCGAGCCGGTCCCGTGTCTGGCCACCCCCGGCGGCGACGGAGCCTATCCGGTCCAGTGCGGCCTGCCCCAGCGCCAGGCGGCGGCGACCGTCACCCCGACCATCCCGGACTGCCGGTCGCGACCCCAGCGCCAGGGCGGTTCCGTGGCCTTCGTCACCGATTGCCGTGCTGATGATGCCGGTTCGCAGGGTCTGACGATCAATCTGTTCGGCAAGGACTGACGCCAGACGGCAAAAGGCCGCCCGCAGGGGCGGCCTTCGTTCGACGCGCCCTGACGAAAGTCAGTGCTTTTCGTTGATGGCGTCCTTGATGCCGCCGACGGTGTTCTGGACCTTGCCCTCGACCTGTTCGACCCGGCCTTCGGCTTTCAGTTTTTCATCGCCGGTGATGTTGCCGACGCCTTCCTTGATATTGCCGCCTATGGTCCTGGCGGCGCCTTCGATGCGATCGTGATCAGCCATGGGGAGGCTCCTGAATTCGGCGTCGCCCCGGTGGCGGCGCCTCGTCACAGGGAGCGGGTCAGAGGGCAGCACGTTCCGTATGGCGACGCTTAGGGCCTGTGTCTCAGCCATTTGGCGACAGCCCAGGCGTGGGCGTCGTGGCGGAGTTCGACCAGGGCAGTGCGAGGATGAAGCCAGACCAGTTCGTGGTCGTCCTCGACCTTGCGGGACGGGTCGAGGGCCAGCATCCCGGCGATCCAGAAGCTGCCGACGTTGTTGACCGGCTGGCCGTCCGACTTGCGGAAATACTGACCGGCCTCGGCGATCCGTTCGATCGGGCGGACCGTCATGCCCGCCTCCTCGACAAACTCCCGGACCAGGGCCTGTTGCTCGGTCTCGACGCCGTCCACGGCACCTCCGGGCAGGTCGTAGTAGGGGATGTCGCGGGTCACCCGGACGCAGGCGATCTTCTCATCGTGGAAGACCAGGCCGAAGGTCGCGGGGCGTTGCAGATAGTCGACGTCGGCGTCGGCGTGCCCGAATTGAAGCAAGGGCTTCACAGGTCGAAGGCCAGGCGCGCGCGGACGCCCTTGTGCGCGCCGTCGAACTCGACGGCCGAGCGCAGACCCGAGGCCATGGCGGTGATGATCTTGCTGCCGAGCCCCGTACCCTTGGGCTTGCCGTCGCCCAGGCCCGGACCATCGTCCTCAACCGTCAGGATGGCGCGGCCGGTCTCGTCGGGGCAGAGGATCACCCGGATCTCGCCCGCCTCTCCCTCCCTGTAGGCATATTTCACGGCGTTGGTGACGAGCTCGGTCACGATCACGCCCAGCGACACGGCCTGGTCGGTCGAGACTCGCATCGGCTCCGCCTGAAGCGTGATGTTGGGCGAGGCCGCGTCGGATCCCAGTGACTTGGTCAGTTCGTCGACCAGTCCGTCGAGATAGGCCTGCATGTCCACCGACAGCATGTCGCCGGAGGTGTAGAGGCGACGGTGCACATGGGCGACGGCCTCGATGCGGGCCTGGGCCTCGCGCAGGGCATCCCGCGCGCCCTCGTCGGCCAGATGCCGCAGTTGCAGCGAAATGAAGGTCGAGACGAGCTGAAGCGAGTTGCCGACGCGGTGATTGACCTCGCGCAACATGGCCTCGGCGCGGTCGCGGGCAAGGCGGACCTGCTCGTGGACCTCCTCGTTCTCGCGCTCCAGGCGGCGACGCAGCAGTGCATCTTCCAGGGCCGAACGCAGCAGGGCGGTGAAGTCCTCGGACACGTCCTTGATGACATAGTCGGCGGCCCCGGCGCGCAAGGCGGCGACGGCGATCCGGCCTTCCTGTGCGCCCGTCACATAGACGACCGGCGGGGGCGCGGGGCGATGCAGGATGTCGGGCAGAACCTCCAGGCCGTCGCGGCCGGGCATGTAGTGGTCCAGAGCGCAGATATCGAAGTCATCGGCGTCCAGCGCGGCCACGCCCTCGTCCCCGTCGGCAGCGAGCGTGACCTCGTAACCGTGACGGCCGAGCTCCTTCTGCACGAGCCGCGACAGGCCGCGGTCGTCGTCGATGTAGAGCAGCCGGATGGGCGGCTTTTCGGGCGTCATTCGATCTCGGGCGCCTGCATGACGGACAGGAACAGCCCCAGCTGGCGGATCGCGCCGGCGAAGCTCTCATAATCGACCGGCTTGGTGATGTAGACGTTGCAGCCCAGATCGTAGCAGCGCTGAATCTCGGTCTTGTCGTCGGTGGTGGTCAGGACCACGACAGGCGCGCGCTTCAGACGCTCGTCCCGCTTCACCTCGGCCAGGATGTCCGTGCCCTGCATGTCCGGCAGGTTCAGATCCAGCAGGATCAGGATCGGCCCATTGGCCCGGACCTCCTGGCTGAACAGATAGTCCAGCGCCGCCTGCCCGATATCGAAATGCAGGATCTCGTTCGAGATATTCGCTCGCCGAATGTTCTTTTCGATCAGCCTGGCGTGGCCGTGATCGTCCTCGATCATGACGATCTTCACGGGGTTGCTCATAGCGCGTCTCCGGTCTCGTCAGGGATCAGGCGTTTGGGAAATCTCAGTCGGAAAGTCGAGCCTTCGCCCGGAACCGACTCCAGTTCGATGGACCCGCCGAGACGCCCAACACTGTTGCGCACAAACGCCAGACCCAGTCCATCGCCCGGACGGTCCTGAGGCCCGGCGCGGCGGAACAGCTCGAACACTCGCTCGCGATCGCGCTCGGCGATCCCACGCCCATTGTCGGTGACCTCATACTCGACCCAGCCACCGGCCAGGTCACGGCCCGAGACCTCAATCCGGCCGGGCCTTCCAGGCTGAAGATATTTCACCGCATTGTCGATCAGATTGCCCATGATCAGTTCCATCGACAGCCGGTCACTTTCCAGGGGCACGATCTCGCCCACCACGAACTCCGCCCCGGCGTCCTGCATCTGATGGCTCACGCTGTCGGCGCTCCGCTTCACCATCGCTCCGATGTCCAGCATTTCCGGCACCGGACTTCGCCGACCCTCGCGCGACAGCTTCAGGATGGCATTGATCAGCCGGTCCATCTTCTCGGTCGAGGCCCGGATGAACCCGACCGCCTCGGGAATGTCCTCGCGCGCCGCAGTCAGGGCCTCGCGCTCCAGCAATGCCGGAGCCACGGTTTCCACCCTGGTCATCTGCAGATCGATGATCCTGCCCGCCTGCGCCAGCTCGGCGGTATAGCCCATGACATTGACCAGTGGCGCTCTCAGGTCGTGGCTGACGATATAGGCGAACCGCTGCACCTCCTCATTGGCGCGGATCAGGGCCGCAGTGCGCGCCCTGACGGTCTCTTCCAGCCCGGCATTGACCCGATCAACCTCGGCCTGGGCGGACGTAAGCTCGGCCAGATATCGCCTGACCAGCAGGAACACGATCCCTGCCAGGGCGAGAATCAGCAGTCCGGCGAGGCTGTTTATGGCTACGGTCATCAGCGCGGAGCCTTCCGACTGATCGCGCCCCTCAGCCAGCCGGATGCCAATGATCTGGTCCAGATCGGCGAATTGCGTATCCAGTTGCTGCATCAGGGCCCGGCCACGACCCGCACTTATCTGCCCGATCGCATCGGCGCCGCGCCCCTGACGCGACAGGTCGATCACCGCCGACATCTCCACAAACTTGTCGTTCGACAGCCGCGTCATGGCCCCGGCAGCGGCGGCGGCGACCGGATCGTCGCCGACCAGCCGATCCAGACTGGCCAGAAGATCGGGATTGGCCTGCTGCATCTGCTCGAAGGTCAGCAAGAACGTCGACTGCCCCGTCAGCACATAGCCGCGCTGCGCCGTTTCCGCGTCCTTCAGATTCAGCAGGACCGTGCGCGCGGCCCGCCGGACCTGCCACGCCGATTCCACCTGCTGGTTGAAGGTCGCCGTTCGCTGGATCATGACAAAGGTCGTCAGATTGGCGACAAGCAGCAGCGCCATGGCCCCGGCCAGCAGCAGAACGACGGAGCGCCCCAGGGTCCCCGCGCGGAGAAACCGTCCAATCCGATCGATGATTTGGTAAACAGGCGGCATGCGCATCTGGCCTTAGCGACCTTCGTTCGCCTGTCCAGTGAAGTTATTGGCGTCGCAACCCGTGCAGGCCCAAAGCATTCACGCTAACAAGCTGTGCGGTTTCGGGAGGCGTTACGATGTTCTGGTGGTGGTGGATTGCCCCTGTGGTCGTAGCCGTTATCGGCGGCCTGATCCTGGTCAGCGGCCTGGCGTCGCTTTTCAAGGGCCGTTTCTTTGGAGGACTGTTCGGTACCGCATCCGGCGGCTTCCTGTTGGCGGCCGCGCTCGGAGCGGCCCTGCTGGGCCAGAATGTGCAGACCTATGCGCGCCTGACCTACGAACGCCCCGTCGCGACACTGTCGATCCGCCAGCTGGCGCCCCAGTATTTCGAGGCCACGGTGATACAGCCGGCGGCCGGCGACCTTCCTGCCCGCACCGCCGTCTATCCGGTCAACGGCGACGAGTGGCGGATGGAGGCCCAGGTCCTGAAGTGGAAGCCGTGGGCCAATGTCGTCGGTCTGGAGTCCCAGTACCGGCTGGACCGGCTGTCGGGCCGCTATCAGAACATCGAACAGGAGCGCACCGGCGCCCGCAGCGTCCACGCCCTGTCCGGCGGCGACGTCAAGACCGGCCCGTTGGCCTGGGTACCGTGGAACCTGAGCGTCTGGGACGTGGCGCGGAAATACCGTCGCTATGTCGATGCGGTGGACACCCTGTACGGGTCCGCCGCCTATATGCCGATGGCGGACGGGGCGACCTATGAGGTCTGGATCACCCAGTCGGGCCTGATCGCCCGCCCCACCAACGACGCGGCGCGCGCAGCTTCAGCGGGCGGGTTTATCAGGGTCGACTAGACCGAACCCAGCGTCCTCAGCCTCGCCTTCGGGTGGACCTCATTCTGGCTCATCACCACCGTCTGGCCGCGGAAACGTTCGATGATGGAGCGGACATAGGGTCGGATCTGCGGGCCGGTCAGCAGGACCGCGCTCTCCCCGGCCATCGCGGCGCGTTCGAACACGTCGCGGACGGCGCGGATAAAGTCCTGGAGCCGTGACGGTGCCATGGCGAGTTGCTTGTCCTCGCCCTGCCCCACCAGCGCCTCGGCGAAGGCCGCCTCCCAGTCGGGCGACAGGGTGATGATCGGCAGGGCGCCGTCCTCGGCCTTGTGCTGCCAGCACAGCTGACGCGCCAGTCGGGTACGGACGTGCTCGACCAGGGTCGTGACCGACGAGGAATGCGGCGCAGCCTCGGCCAGGCCTTCCAGGATGGCGGCGAGGTCGCGGATCGAGACCTTCTCGCGCAGCAGGGCCTGAAGCACCCGCTGCAGGGTCGTGACCGTGACCACCGAGGGCACGAGTTCCTCGACCAGCTTCTTCTCTTCCGGACCCAGTTCCCTCAGCAGCTTCTGCACCTCGGCATAGGACAGCAGGTCCGCCATATTCTCCTTGAGGATCTCGGTCAGGTGGGTGGTCAGCACCGTCGAGGGATCGACGATGGTGTAGCCGCGGAAGGTCGCCTCTTCTCGCAGGCTCTCGTCGATCCAGGTCGCGGGCAGGCCGAAGGCGGGCTCCTTGGTGTGTTCGCCGGGCAGTTCGACCTGACGGCCGGCCGGATCCATGGCCATCAGCGAACCGAGGCGAACCTCGCCGGCGCCGGCCTCCATCTCCTTGATGCGGATGGCGTAGCCCTGGGTCGGCAGGCGCATGTTGTCGAGGATGCGGACCGACGGCATGACGAAGCCGAACTCCTGGGCCATGGCGCGGCGCAGGGCACGGACCTGATCGGTCAGGCGGCGGCCTTCCAGATCGTTGATCAGGGTCAGCAGGGAATAGCCCAGCTCGATCTTGACCTCGTCGATGGTCAGGGCCGTGCCGATCGGCTCTTCCGCGTCGTCCTTGGGCTTGCCGGCGTTGGCGGCGGTCGCAAGTTCGGCCTCGGTCGGCTGGGGCTTCAGCCTCGCTCGGCCAAGACGCCAGGCCATGAAGCCAGCCCCGGCCGCAAGGGCCAGGAAAGGGATGATCGGCATGCCGGGGATGGCGGCCAGCAGGGCCGAGGCGGCGGCGACCATGCCGAGGCTGACCGGGTTGGTGGCCAGCTGTGCGACGAGGGCCTTGTCGGCCGAACCCTCGACACCCGCCTTGGAGACCAGGAAGCCCGCCGCGATCGAAATGATGATGGCTGGCACCTGGGTCACCAGACCGTCGCCGATGGTCAGCTGGATATAGGTGTTGGACGCCTCGCCCAAAGGCATCTCGTGCGAGATCACCCCGATCAGAATGCCGCCTATGGCATTGATGAAGACGATGATCAGGCCCGCGACCGCGTCGCCACGCACGAATTTGGACGCACCGTCCATGGCCCCGAAGAAGGTCGATTCCTGTTCCAGCTCCTTGCGCCGCAGCTTGGCCTGCTCCTCGGTGATGAGGCCGCTGGACAGGTCGGCGTCAATGGCCATCTGCTTGCCAGGCATTGAGTCGAGGGTGAAGCGGGCGCTGACCTCGGCGATGCGGGTCGAGCCCTTGGTGATGACCACGAAATTCACCACCAGGATGATGGCGAAGATGATCACCCCGATGATGAAATTGCCGCCCATCATCAACTCGCCGAAGGCGGCGATCACCTGGCCGGCGGCATCGTGGCCTTCGTGCCCATGGGTCAGGACCAGACGGGTCGAGGCCAGGTTGAGGCCCAGCCGGAACAGGGTCGAGACCAGCAGAACCGTCGGGAAGATCGCGAAATCCAGCGGCCGCTTCATCATCAGCGCCGTCATCAGGATCAGCACGGACGAGACGAGACTGATCGCCAGCAGCAGGTCCAGCAGGAATTTGGGCACCGGCAGGATCAGCAGCAGGATGACGCCGATGACGCCGACGGCCATGCCGACCTCGCCGCGCAACAGCCAGCCCCGGATGTCCCCGCCGGTCGGACGGGCCATGCCGTCCTTCATCATGACCGGCGTATCGGTCATGCGCGTCCGAGGGCGTTCAGGGCCAGACGGGTCGCCTCCGCGATGACGGCCTCGTTCCCGGGCGCGTCAGAGGCGGCGTGGTAGTAGGCGGCGATGATGATCGGCGCGCCCGCAGGCGGATACAGAATGCCGATGTCATTGGTCGGGCCGTAACCGCCGGTGCCGGTCTTGTGGGCCACACGCCAGCCGACCGGAACGCCGGCCTTGATGCGGTCGACGCCGGTCGGCGACGAAAACATCCAGCCCAGCAGCATCGCTTTCGAGGCCTGCGACAGGGGCGAGGCGGGGTCGATGAACAGGTGGTGGATGTTCGCGGCCGACCGGGCCGGGGTGATGGTGTCCTTGTCCCCGTCGAGGCGGTTCATCTCGGGCTCGAAACGGTCGACGCGCGTCGAGGCGTCGCCGATGCCGCGATAGAAGGCCTGCATGGCCTCAAGGCCGCCCAGCGCCTTCAGCAACAGGTTCGCGGCGGGATTGTCGGAGACCTCGACCGTGCCCTTCATCAACTGTTCGACGGTCAGGCTCGAGCCGACAGCGGGCTCGGTGACCGGAGCGTGGTTGATCATATCGGCCCGGGTGATCGGGATGAGGCGGTCGAGTTGTTCCTCACCGGCCTGGACGCGCAGCAGGGTCGCGGCGGCGAGGTACATCTTGAAGGTCGAGCAATAGACGAACCGCTCGTCGCCCCGCGCAGTGAGTTGACGGCCTGTGCCGAGATCGTGGGCGAACAGGCCGAACCGGCCGCCGTGCGCCTGCTCCAGAGCGGACAGGTCGAGGGTTTCCGGCGCGGGCTGGACAGCGGCCACCGATGGCGTGCGTGAGCATGCAGCGATCGCGAGCGAACCGGCTCCGACGAGAACAGCACGACGATCAAATCCTCCCCCGTCGGGGGAGGTGGCGCGGCGCGGCTGCGCGACGTGACGGAGGGGGTCCGACGCGAACGCCGGCGTCTGAGGCTGGCCCCCTCCACCGCTTCGCGGTCCCCCTCCCCCGATGGGGGAGGATTTGTCAGCGCGATCCGTCACGCCGCGTTCGCGCCGTAGGCGGTCGTGGCGATACCCGTCTGGGGCGCCATGATCCGGGTGCCTTCGTCGGCGTATTCGTTCAGCTTGTTGCGCAGGGTGCGGATCGAGATGCCCAGGATATTGGCCGCGTGGGTCCGGTTGCCCAGGCAGTGGCTCAGGGTGTCCAGAATCAGGGTCTTTTCCATCTGGGCGACGGTCTGGCCGACGTAGGCGCGGGAGACGGCGTCGGCGGTCTGGGCGGCGCGGGCGGCGGGACCGCTATCCGTGCCGGCGATGGCACCCGTCAGCGGCTGGCCGTCCGGCAGGCGGATGGCCTCGGCGTCGATCTCGGCGCCGACGGCCAGCAGGACCGCGCGGTGCATGGCGTTCTCCAGCTCCCGCACGTTGCCCGGCCAGCGGTGGGCGGCAAGCGCACGCCGTGCGTCCTGGGACAGGGGCCGCACCGGCACGCCGTTGGCGGCGGCGTATTTCTTGACGAAGTGATCAGCCAGCACGGCGACGTCGCCGGGACGTTCGCGCAGGGACGGCAGCCGCAGGTTCACGACATTCAGGCGGTACAGCAGGTCTTCCCGGAACACACCCTCCGCAACGGCCTTGGCGAGGTCGCGGTTGGAGGTGGCGATGATGCGGATGTTGACCGGCACGGGCCTGGTGCCGCCGACCCGGTCGATGACCCGCTCCTGGATCGCACGCAGCAGCTTGGCCTGCAGCCGGGCGTCCATCTCCGAGATTTCGTCCAGCAGCAGGGTGCCGCCGTCGGCCTCCTCGAACTTGCCGATGCGGCGGGCGACCGCGCCGGTGAACGCGCCCTTCTCGTGTCCGAACAGCTCGGATTCCAGCAGGTTGTCCGGAATGGCGGCGCAGTTGACGCTGATGAACGGCCGCTCGGCGCGCTTGGAATGCTGGTGCAGATAACGCGCCATCACCTCTTTACCGACGCCGCTTTCGCCGGTGATCAGGATCGAGGCTTCCGAGCGGGCGACCTGGTCGGCCAGTTTGATCACGGCCTGCATCGACGGATCGGCCGAGATCAGCGGACGCTCATCGTCGGCGACGGCGGCCAGGACGGCGGCGATCAGGTCAGCGTCGGGCGGAAGCGGGATGAACTCCTTGGCGCCGGCGCGGATGGCGGCGGCGGCCTTCTCCGCATCGTTATCGACGCCGCAGGCGACGACCGGCACGAAGATCCGCTCTGCGTCATTGGCGGCGATCAGAGCCCCGATGTCGAGGTTGTAGTCGACCATGAGCAGGTCGGCCCCCTGCCCCCGTCGGAGCTGCTCCGTCGCCTGATCCGTACGTTCGACGTGGCTGACCTTGGCGCCGTGCGCCATGGCCATCTTCACCGCCGCCGCGAGCTGGCCCGAAAGCCGTCCGACCACCAGAAGCCGCATGGGTCTTCTCCCTTAATCCGTACCGGAACCGGCGCGCCCTAGGCGGCCGAATCCTCTGTCTTGATGATTTCCGTCATGGTCACGCCGAGGCGATCCTCGACGACGACGACCTCCCCGCGGGCGACCAGACGGTTGTTGACGAAGATGTCGATGGCCTCGCCGACCTTGCGGTCCAGTTCCAGCACCGAGCCCCGATTGAGCTTCAGCAGCTGGGCCACAGTCATGTGGGCCTTGCCGAGGACGGCGGAAATGTTGACCGGCACGTCGAACACGGTCGACAGATCGGCGGCGGACTTGTCCCCGGCCTCATCCATCACGGCGAGGGCTGTGGACTCCGGAAACTCTTCCAGGGCGAGGTCGTCGGCCATCAGAGGTCACTTCCATTGATGAGGGGTTCAGCATGCCCGGCCTCGGCGGCCAGGGCAGAGTTCAAGGCGGTAGCGATCCGGTCAGCGGCGCCGGCAGGATCAAAGTCGGCGCGGCCATCGGCCCATTCCAGCTGGAAGGCGGCGAGCGGCAGGCCCGGATCTTCGCGGAAGGCGATCACACCGGTGAAACCGGCGTCGACACAGATCGCCTGAATTTTCTCCTGCACACCCGGCTGCAGGCCCGAGGCGCGCACCACCAGACGAGGCGATCCGTCGATCTCCTGCCCCAGGGTCTCCAGAGCCGACTGCAGCGGGCCGATCGGCAGACGCTCCAGTGAGGCGGCGGCGATGACGCGTGCGGCGGCCAGGGCCAGGGCCGCCGACTGTTCGCGGTGGGTGTGGGCGACCTGGGTCAGGGCGGGGATGGCCTGGCCGAGCGCCTGACCGATGGCGGCCACGCCCATGGCCTCGATGCTGGAGGCCTCCGCCAGGGCCGCCTCGCGCGCCTCGAACCGCGCCTGGGCCACCAGGGCCTCGACCTCGGACGGCATATAGGCGCGCTTGGTCGGTCGGAAGGTCGAGGGCCGCACGACCGAGCCCTGACCGTCGAACTCGGTGTCGAAAACGAAGGGGCGGCTGTTGATGGGAGCGTGATCGATCATGTCAGTAGATCAGCTCGTCGTCGCCGGAAGCCCCGGCCAGCATGATCTCGCCGCGCGCCGCCAGGTCCTTGGCGACCTGGACCATGGCCATCTGGGCGGTGTCGACATCCTTGAGCCTGACGGGACCCATCGACTCCATGTCCTCGCGCATGATCTTGGCGGCGCGCTCGGACATGTTGGTGAAGAACATCTCGCGCAGGGTCTCGGACGCGCCCTTGAGGGCCAGGCCCAGGGAGTCCTTCTCGACCGACCGCAGCAGGGTCTGGACGCCGCCGGGGTCCAGCTTGTTCAGGTCCTCGAAGACGAACATCAGGGCGCGGATGCGTTCGGCGCTTTCGCGGTTCCGTTCTTCCAGGGCACCGATGAACCGGGCCTCGGTCTGGCGGTCGAAGGAGTTGAAGATGTCCGCCATCGCCTCGTGGCTGTCACGCTTGGAGGTCCGGGCCAGGTTCGACATGAACTCGGTGCGCAGGGTCTGTTCGATCTTGTCGAGGATCTCTCGCTGGACCGGCTCCATGCGCAGCATCCGCTGGACGCATTCCAGGGCGAAGTCCTCGGGCAGGGAGGTCAGCACCCGGGCGGCATGGTCGGGCTTTACCTTGGACAGGATCACCGCGACCGTCTGGGGGTATTCGTTCTTCAGATAGTTGGCGAGGACCGCCTCGTTCACATTGCCCAGCTTGTCCCACATGGTCCGGCCGGCAGGACCGCGGATCTCCTCCATCAGGCCATCGACCCGGTCGGCGGGCAGGAAGGATGCCAGCAGCCTCTGGGTCTGTTCGAAACTGCCCATGACTGCGCCCGAGCCGCTCATGCCGGACACGAACTCGACCAGCAATTCCTCCACGACGTTGGCCGCTACTGTGCCCAGGCCAGCCATGGCCTGGGAGATCTCCTTGACCTCTTCGTCGTCCAGACTCTGCCAAAGCCGGGTGTGTTCCTCGCCGAGCGCAAGCAGAACCACGGCGGCCTTTTCCGGCCCCGAGAGCTTCTTTGCATCGTCGACTGAGGCTTTTTTGCCCGCCATGCCCGCCGCCATCAGCCTTCGTGAACCCAGCCACGCAGGATGGTGACCGATTCATCAGGATGCTTGTCGACGAAGTCCGCGACCTTCTTGACCGAGGACGCCTTCACCTGTCCCTCGATCCGGGCGATGTCGAGACGCTGATCCATTTCGGACGGGCCGCCGATCTGGCCCATCGCGCCACCGACGATGCTGGTCTGAAGCGAGGTCACGCCGCCCGGGCCGCCGCCGCCGCCGGCCAGGGCGGGCATGCCGCCGGGGCCGCCTGCCGACTTCAGCAGGGGGCGCAGCACGAAGAAGATCAACAGCAAGCCGGTGATCAGCAGCACCAGCAGCTCGACCCCGCGCATGATGTCGTTCTTGGTGAAGTTGAGCAGGGGCGAGCCGCCGTCCGTGCCTCCGGCTGTGACGAGAGCATCGCGGTTGAAGCGGACGTTTAGGACTTCGAGCTTGTCGCCTCGTCCCGCCTCGTCGATACCGACCGCCGCAGCGACCAATGTCTTGATCTGCGCAATTTCTTCCGCCGTGCGAGGCGCGTAGGTGGGCTCCCCGCCGGGCTCGGCAGCTGGCGTCCATTTTCCATCGACGGCGACCGACACCGCAAGCTTCCTGACCTCGCCCGGCTCCTTGGTCGTGGTCGTGGTCGTGTTGGAGATTTCGTAGTTGGTGGTCTCGCCCGTGACGCTCTCGGTCGAGCCCGCAGGGGTAGCCGCCGGGGCCGCGCCGCCGGGGATGTTGTTCGTCGCCGTGGCCCCGCCATCGGGGGTTCCCTCACTGTCCTGGGACTGGGAGCCATTGGACGAGGTCGAGCGCACGACCTGGCCGTCAGGATCGTATTTCAGTTCCTGGGTGGTCGAACGGGTCATGTCGATGTCGGCGGTGACCTGAACGCGTGCGGCGCCCGGACCGACGACACCCTCGACCAGGTCCTTGATACGGGCCTGAAGCTGGGCCTCGGTACTGGTCTTGGCGGCCTCTGCGGTGGCGGACGAGAAGCCTTCCTCATCGTCGGCGGCGGCGAGGGTCTGGTTGGTTTCGTCGACGACGGTGACCTTGCCGGGCTTCAGGTTCGGCACCGAGGAGGCGACGACATTGCGGATGGCGCGGACCTGGTCGGCGCTGAGGGCGCGTCCGCCCAGACCCACGACGACAGCGGCGGTCGGATCGGCGGCGTCCTGGGCGAACAGTTCGCGGCGCGGCAGGGCGATCTGCACGCGGGCAGAGGAGATGCCGCGCATGGACATGATGGTGCGGGCCAGTTCGCCCTGCAGGGCGCGCTGTTCCGAAATCTGCTGCTGGAACTCGGTCTGGCCGAGGACGGACTGGTTGTCGAACAGCTCGTAACCCACCGAGCCGGAGCTCACGAGCCCCTTGCCGGCCAGCATCAGGCGCGCCGTACCGACGTCGTCGCGGTTGACCATGATGGTCGAGCCGTCGCCGCGGGTGGAGTATTTGATCCCCGCCTGATCCAGCGAGGCGGTGATCTCGCCGGCCTCACGCAGGTCGAGGTTGGAATACAGCAGGGCGTCCGGCGCCTGACCGACGCGCATCATCACGGCCACCAGGATGGCGGCGACGCCGGCCCCGACGCCGAGGATCATGGCCAGTCGCCCGATCCCGAATCTCTGCAACGCCGCCGTGAAGCCGCCCACCCGTCCCCGTCCAAATCACTGTCGCGGGGGAGCCGACTGCCCCCGCTAGGCAGAAACTGCCGCCCGCGTGGTTAACGGCGGTTTAAGTGTCGGGGTTAGCGAGCCAATTTTCGGGGTTAATGCCCATTCTTTCGTGTCCGGAGGCCCCGCCTCGCGGATCGGACATGAAGTGTGGCTCAGGCTCTCGCCCAGGCCTGGGGCCTGAATCAGGGCGCGTGCGATGGCGAAGATAAATATCTGTGTGGCACCCCGAAACACGACTGCGCCTGCATTCGCGGCCCGTTTCGACCCTCGAATGCGCCTTCATATCCGGCGAGCCTATACTGCTGCCCACGGTTCGCGGAGAGTGCGAACAGCGTGCGGTTCGTCCGTTTCGTCCGTTTCGTCAGGGTATTTTTCGTCCGGACCGACGGACGAAGCGCTCAACCAGTGAGAGGCCGCGCCTCGAGTGGTAGCGCCACAAGACTGTTCTCAGCGCAGGGCCTCGAGCACCGACCCCGCACCGGACGGCAGGGGCGAATCGGGATCGCGCAGGATCGCCTCGACATCGCGGAACATGACCTCGGCCTGCCAGTCGCGGTTCAGCAGGTGCCAGCCGTCGGGATACCAGGCGGTGCGCAGGTTGGGCGGATCGCCGGCGCGGATCAGGGCGCGGCGCATCGGACCCTTTTCGATGACCTCGTCGTGAGCGCCGTACATCAGGATGGTTGGCCCCCTCACCTGCCCCAGCTTGAGGGTGGCGCTCTCCATCAGATCGACGAGGCCATAGAGGGAGTCGAACCGGGTCGAGCGGATGAAGCCGGGATCGTTCCCGTTGGCGATCAGCTCAAGCAGGTTGTCTGTCGCCCGATGGCGCCGCAGCGCCCAGTCCGGCGGAGAGGCCGAACGGTCGCCCACCACATGGGCTGCGACCCACAGGCTGGCGCGGTTCTGCAAGTCCTGGCTCGACCAGCCCCAGACGGCGGGTGCCAGAAGGATCAACTGATCGGCGACGGGTCGACGATCCGAGGCGAAGGCGGAGATGGCGACGGCCCCGCCCATGCTTTCTCCGGCCACGGCGATTCGGGCGTTTGGGTAGCGGGCGCGAACCAGGGCGACGACGGCGCGCAGATCCTCGGCCATCCTCGCCTCGCCGGCCCAGACGCCGCGGCCAGGCGAATCGCCGAAACCGCGCTGGTCGTAGGCGTAGGTCGCGATCCCGTGTTCGGCCCACCAGGGCCCGGCCAGCCGGAAGCCGGCGGCGTGGTCGTTCATCCCGTGCAGGCCGATGACGATCGCCTCGGGCTCTTCCGGCCCCCAGCGCAGGTAGGGCAGCCGCCCTCCGTCATCGACAATGAAGGCACCGGGCTCGATGCGGGGCCCGGCAAACCCTGCGGGCGGGATCAGTGGCGGCTGCACATGGGGCGTGGCGCAGGCGGCGAGACCCAGCAGCATCACGGACAGGATCAGGGCGCGGATCATGAGCCGAGAATGCCTTGAACCCTCTGGCGAAGATACGGCACGACCTCGGCCTCGAACCACGGATTGCGCCTGAGCCAGGCCGTGTTCCGCCACGACGGATGCGGCAGGGGCAGCACGGTCGGACCATACTCCCGCCAGGCGCGGACCGTATCGGTCATGTTGGCCCTGACCCGATCGCCCAGGGCCCAGGCTTGGGCATAGCCGCCGACCAGCAGGGTCAGCTCCATCTGGGGCAGGGCCTCCAGCAACCGGGGGCGCCACAGGGCCGCGCACCGCTTCGGCGGCGGATAGTCGCCACCCCTGGGCGCCGTTCCCGGATAGCAGAAAGCCAGGGGTGCCACCCCGATGCGGTGATCGGCGTAGAAGGTCTCGTAGTCCACGCCCATCCAGTCGCGCAGCCGGTCGCCGGATGGATCGGTGAAAGGCATCCCGCTCTCATGCACCCGGCGTCCCGGCGCCTGGCCGCAGATCAGCAGGCGGGTCTCGGGAAAGACCCGGACCACGGGGCGCGGTTCGTGCGGCAACTCGCCGAGACAGGCCCGGCAGGCGCGAATGTCCGAAAGGACGTCTTCGAGATCAGACGAAGTCGTCATCGACCTCGGGCTTGGGCGGCAGGGCGGCCAGGGCCGCCGCGGTCTCCGCATCGGTCGGAAGCCGCAGACGGGTGACGCCCCGGAAGTTGGTCGGATCGACGACCTTGCCCTTCTTGGTGATCGTCAGCCTGCCCTGACGCATCAGACCGAGCGCCGTGGCGCGGACCTTGGGCAGGACGCGCTGCCATTGTTCGGTCTGGATGTGTTTGGCCACGTCCGCCGGCTCGACGGACTTGCCGCCGACGCCCTTGGGGTCCGCCTTCGCCAGGGTTTCGAAAATTGCCGCTTCGATTGGATCGCTCATGGGGCCTATATGCTGCACTGCAAGATCAAAAAGAAGGCGGGATCCGCCTCAAGTAGCGCGACGCGCGACAGGTAAGGACAAAGACGGATGGTAGCCAAGATCACGGTGACGGAAGGCGAGTTCGCCGGTTGGCAGACTTACGACCTGCATGGCACCTTCGACCAGACCGTCGGCCCCTTCTATTTCAAACCGGACCCCGACGGCCGCATGCGCTGCGCCTTCCGCGCCGAGGCCAAGCATATGAATGCGGGGCACCGGATGCACGGCGGCTGCCTGATGACCTTCGCCGATATCGCCCTGTTCCAGACCGCCTACCAGCAGATGGAGGGGATGAACGGCGTCACCGTACAGCTGGATTCCACCCTGATCGACGGCGCCTATGTGGGCGAACTGGTCGAGGCGACGGGCGAGGTGGTGCGTGCGGGCGGGTCGCTGATCTTCGTGCGCGGACAGATCTGCACCGGCGAGCGCACGCTGATGACCTATTCCGGCATCATCCGGAAATTCACGCCGAGGACCTGAAGTCCGGCCTAGACCCCGACCTTGGCCGCAGGGCGTGCCCGGCAATCTTCGAGCCAGCGGGCCAGATGGACGAGCTCCTCCGGCGGGCGGTATTTGACCATCCGTGCGAAATCCAGACCGACGACCCCGACGATGTCGGCGATGGTGAACCGGTCCAGTGCGATGAACGGATGGTCGGCCAGGTGCCGGTCGAGGGTCCGCATGAACCGCTCCGCGGCGACGCGGTTGTAATCGGCGACCTGGGGCTGTTGTGCAGACTCCAGCGCGGCCAGGGCCGGGTGGGTCAGGCGCACGTTCAGCATGATCGGATTGGCGAGATAGAACTCGCAGCGGCGGGTCCACATCTCGACGATGGCCTGTTCGCGGGCATCGACACCGAACAGGTTCGGCTCCGGATACATCGACTCCAGATAGCGACCGATGGCGACGGATTCCGAGATGGTCGTACCATCGTCCAGCTCCAGCGCCGGGACGTGAGGCACACCAACCCTGGCGCGGTACTCCGGCGTCTTGTGCTCGCCCGACATGATGTCGATGGGCACGATCTCGACGTCCTCGATGCCCTTCTCGGCCATCACCCAGCGGACGCGCCGGGGATTGGGGGCGCGATGGCTGTCGTAGAGTTTCATCAGGGGGCTCCGGTTCAGCCGAATATGGAGACGGGCATGGCCCCGACAACCGCGGCGGTCATCAGGGTGGCGAGGAAGCCGGCGAACAACGCCTTCCAGACCATGCCGAGGACCTCCTCGCGGCGCTCGGGGATCAGAACCGACAGGCCCGTGACGGTGATCCCGACCGAGCCGATGTTGGCGAAACCGCAGAGCGCATAGGTCATCAGCATCCGCGTGCGCTCGCTCATCTCCCCGGCCGGGACCTCACCCAGCCGGATGAAGGCCACGAACTCGGTCAGGGTCAGTTTGACGCCCAGCAGCCAGCCCGCCTTGCCCGCCTCGGACCAGTCGATGCCGATCAGCCAGGCCAGCGGCATGAAGATCCAGCCCAGCAGGCGTTCGACTGTGATGTGGTCGCCGAACAGCCAGAAGCCGCCCAGCATGATGTTCACCAAAGCGACCAGGGCCACGAAGACGATCAGGACGGCGGAGATGTTGAGCACCACCATCAGGCCGTCGGCCGTGCCCTTCACGATCGCGTCGATGGCCGAGTCGTATTTGAGGGCCGAGCCGTAGTCCGCGACCGCCCCACCCTCACCCGGCTTCTCGGGGATGATGATGCGGGCCAGCAGCACGCCCGCAGGAGCCGAGACGATGGAGGCGACCAGGACGTGACCGGCGGCATTGGGCAGGGTCGCCGACAGGATGGTGGCATAGGCGACCATGGTCGAGCCGGCGACGGTGGCGAGACCCACCACCATCATGAGGAAGATCTCGGACCGGGTCAGCTTGTCGAGGTAGGCGCGGATCACGATCGGGCTCTCGATCATGCCGAGGAAGATATTGGCCGCGACCGCCAGGGCCGAGGCGCCGCCCAGGCCCATGGTCTTCTCGAACAGGATGCCGAAGCCGTGCGTCAGCCATTTGAGGATCTTCCAGTGCCACAGCAGCGCCGACAGGGCCGAGATCACCAGGATCATCGGCAGGACGTTGAAGGCGAAGGTGAACAGGCCCCCCGGATTGGTCACGGAGTAGGGCTGGTCGCCGCCCGCGAGGTAGCCGAACACGAACTTGGCCCCCTCGCTCGTCGCGCGCGACAGGCCATCGACGGCTCCGGTGATCCCGGCCAGCACCATCTGCGAGCCCGGGATGGCGAACAGGGCCAGTACCAGCGCGGCCTGTACGCCGATGGCGCCCAGCGTCAGCTTCCACGGAAAGGCGCGTTTGTTCTCCGAGAGGCCCCAGCAGGCTGCGACAATGACGAACAGGCCCAGAAGGCTCTGAAGGTTCAGCGGGCTGAACATGATGGTGAAATCTCCCCGAGCACCTTTCCTGCACGGGGCCCGGACACCGCGCAAGCGTCAGGCGATGCGCCGAACCAGCTTGCCGTAGTCGTCCATCAGGGTCAGCGACAGGTCGCCCGGCGTGAACTTGTATTCGCCGATCGTCTGGACGGGTGTCACCTCCGCGGCCGAACCGGTCAGGAAGCACTCCGAGAAGGTGGAGAGCTCTTCCGGACGGATGTGGCGCACCACGACCTCGATGCCCTTGGCCTGGGCGATGTCGATCACGGTCTGGCGTGTGATGCCGTTCAGGATGTGGGTCACGTCGGGGGTGTGGATCACGCCGTCCCGGACGAAGAAGACGTTGGCCCCGGTCGCCTCGGCGACATAGCCGCGCCAGTCCAGCATCATGGCGTCGGCGAAGCCGCGCTTCTCGGCCGCGTTCTTGGACATGGTGCAGATCATATAGAGGCCGGCGGCCTTGGCCGTCGTCGGGGCGGTCAGCGGGTCGGGGCGGCGCCACTTTGCCCACTCCAGCTTGATGCCCTTCTTCTTGACCTCGGGGTCGAAATAGCTGGGCCAGTCCCAAACGGCGATGGCGACGTGGACCTTGTTGTTCAGGGCCGAGACGCTGACCTGTTCCGGGCCGAGGAAGGCGACCGGACGGATGTAGGCGTCCTCCATCCCCATCCGCGCGCAGGTTTCCTTGCAGGCCTGATCGATCTCGGCCACGCTATAGGGCAGTTCGAAATCCAGCAGGTTCGCCGACCGGGCCAGGCGCTCGGAATGCTCTGTCAGCTTGAAGATTTCGCCGCCATACATACGCTCACCCTCGAACACCGACGAGCCGTAGTGAAGGGCATGGGTCAAAACGTGCGTTTTCGCTTCCCGCCAGGGAACGAATTCGCCATTCATCCAGATCCAGCCGTCACGATCGTCGAAAGGAATGAAGGCCATTGAACAACGTCTCCTGCGCAGATTTGCCGGTTAGAACGCCCGAAGCGCTCAAGGTCAACGCCATGCGCGCGGGAATGTTCGCATGAGCAGCAGTCGCTCGGGGCCTGTGGCCGGCGCCGGCGTCGGTCGTCACCTGCTGATCGTGGACGACGACGACCGGATTCGCGAGCTCCTGAAGGAGTATCTGGCGCGCGAGGGCTATCGGGTGACCGGGGCCGCGCACGCGGCTGCGGCGCGTCGCCTGATGGAGCTGATCGAGTTCGATCTGGTCGTTCTGGACGTCATGATGCCCGGCGAGAGCGGGCTTGAGTTGACGACCTGGGTGCGGTCCAAGGCGCATCTGTCGAAGACGCCGGTCCTGCTGCTGACCGCGCGCGGCGAGGCTTCGGACCGGATCGACGGACTGTCGCGCGGCGCCGACGACTATATGTCCAAGCCCTTCGACCCGAAGGAACTGTCGCTGCGGATCGACGCCATCCTGCGCCGGACGGGCGTGAAGCCGATCATGCCGCGCGAGATCCGGCTGGGCACGGCGATGTTCGACCTGGAACGGCTGGAGCTGACGCGCGACGGCGCGCCGATGCGGCTGACCGAGGCCGAGGCGCAACTGTTGAAGACGCTGGCCCTCCACGCCCATGCTCCGGTCGAGCGGATGGACCTGTCTCCGGACACGGCCGACATCACCGGCCGCGCCGTGGATGTGCAGGTGACCCGCCTGAGGCGCAAGCTGGAGGCCGATCCAAAGAACCCGCGCTACCTCCAGACCGTGCGCGGCGTTGGCTATATGCTGGCGCCCGACTGACATGAGGTTGCTGCCCTTCCCCGTCCTGGCGCGGTTTCTGAAGCGGCAGCTGCCGACGTCGTTATGGGGGCGATCGCTGCTGATCATCGTCCTGCCGATCCTGATCATGCAGGGGGCGGTGACCTGGGCCTTCTTCGACATGCACTGGCAGACGGTGACGGCGCGCCTGTCCGAGGGGCTGGCGGGCGACGTGGCCTGGGCGGCCGAAAGCTATCGCGACGAGCCGACAGCGGCCAACCTGGCCGTGATCGCGGACCGGGGCGAGCGGTCGATGCAGTTGTCCATCGCGCTGCGGCCCGGAGCCACCCTGCCCGCCGAACAAAGACGCGGTCCCATCGGAGTGATCGACCGAACGCTGGAGGCGGCGCTCGCGGCGCGTCTGGACCAGGCCTTCTGGTTCGATACGACCCGTTACCCGGCCTATGTCGACATCCAGGTGCAGCAGCCGCAGGGCGTGTTGCGGATCATCGCTCCGCGCGAGCGGGCCGTGGCGACCCAGGCGCACATCTTCGTCCTGTGGCTGATGCTGGCGACCGTCCTGCTGATGAGTGTCGCCATCCTGTTCATTCGCAACCAGGTCCGCGCCATCGAGCGGCTGGCAGAGGCGGCCGAAGCGTTCGGCCGGGGCGAGACCTCGCAGACGTTCAAGCCTCACGGGGCGCGCGAAGTGCGTCAGGCGGCGGTCGCCTTCCTGGCCATGCGAGACCGGATCCAGCGGCATATCGAGCAGCGCACGGCCCTGCTGGCCTCCGTCAGCCACGACCTGCGCACACCCCTGACCCGATTACGTCTCGAGCTGGCCCTGGCGCCGCAGTTCAAGCGTCAGAGCGCCATGAAGGGCGACCTCGACGAGATGGAGCATATGATCGACGAATACCTCGCCTTTGCGAAGGGCGAGGCCGGCGAGACGCCGCAGCCGGTCGATGTCTCGGCCCTGCTCAAGGCGGCGGGCGAGGACGTGAAGAGAGCGGGTGCCGAGGTCGAGATCGCCGCGCCGAACGACCTGACCGCCTCATTGCGCCCCCTGGCCTTCAAGCGCGCCCTGGCCAATCTGGCGGGCAATGCGGCCGCGCACGGGGAGCATGTGCGGCTGTCGGCGCGGGCCCTGGCGTCCGGCGGGCTGGAGATCGCCATTGAGGACGACGGACCGGGCATTCCAGACGATATGCACGAGGAGGCCTTCCGCCCGTTCAGCCGGCTGGACGAGAGCCGCAACCAGAACCGCAAGGGCGTAGGGCTGGGTCTCGCCATCGCGCGGGACGTGGCACGCGGGCATGGCGGCGACATCACCCTGGCGCGCAGCGACCTCGGGGGCCTCAGGGCACTGATCCGCCTGCCGGGCTGAGGCGCACGAAGGCATTCCGGGCGTGGCGGCGTCATCCTTCTGTGGGCGTCCCGGAAGGATTGCGGAGACGGCCCGCACGGCGCATGTTCCCCCTGACAGGGATTTCCCGGAGATGGTCATGCGCAACTTCGCCTTTCTCGCCCCCCTCGCCTTCGCCGCGACCCTCGCGGTGCCCGCCTTCGCCCAGACGCCGCAGGTCCGTGTGACCGTCGGCGGCGACCTGACCGAAGAGGTCGAGGCGCTGGGCCAGCGCGACGTGGACCGCCAGCTGGAGCGGCTTCAGACAGTCGTCGAACGTCGTCTGGCCCGCGATGGCGCTCTGGAAGGTGCCCGGGTGAATCTGGTCCTCACCGACCTGAAGCCCAACCGCCCGACCTGGCAGCAGGCCGCGGATCGCCCCGGCCTGTCGATCATGGACAGCATCTCGATCGGTGGCGCGACCGTGGAGGGCGAGATCATCACTGCCGATGGTCAGCGCCTGCCGGTGCGCTATTCGAACTATTCGAGTTCGATCGCCGAGGTCCACGGCTACACGACCTGGCAGGATGCCGAGCGGACCTACGACCGGCTGGCCGGGAACCTGGTCTCAGGCCGGCTGGTCTCCCGCTAGGGCTTTCGCGCGGGCCACGGCGGCCTGAACCGCCGCGTGGGCCGTCGCTGCCAGATCCGCGTCCTGGAGCGCGTCCAGCCCGGCGCGCGTCGTGCCGCCGGGCGACGCGATCCGCGCGATGAGGTCATGGAGCGACGCTTCCGTACCGGCCCCCGATCCGGCCGAGCGAAGGGCACCGCGCGTCAGCCGCTCTGCGGCGTCCGGCATCAGGCCGGCCCCCACACCCGCCGCCGCGAGAGACTGGGCCAGGGCGTAGAAGAATGCCGGAGCCGATCCGGCCACAGCCGTGGCGGCGTCGATCAGGGACTCTTCGTCCAGATCGACCGTGTCGGCGATGGCGTCGAACAGGATGTGGGCCATGGCCCGCGCGGCGGGGGCGTCCGACCAGATCGCGGCCACGCCCTGCCCTTGCGCCACCGCAGTCGTCGGCATGACGCGGGCCAAGGGGCGGCCAGGCAAGGCAGCGGACAGGTCGGCGGCGCGGACGCCGGCCATGACCGAGATGATCACAGCCTCGGCCGGCAGGGTGGCCAGTAACGGACCGACGGCCTCTCGCCATGCGGCCGGCTTCACGGCGACGACCAGGGCCTGTGTACCGGGCGGGCAGACCGGCGGAACGGCGCGGGTGAGGATGGTCAGGTCAGCGACCGTCCCGGTCAGCCGCCAGCCTTCGGCGATCGCGGAGCCGAGGCGGCCGTGGCCGAGGAGGGTCACCTGCATCCGAAGACAGCCTAGGCCGTGCCGACGGTCTCGAACAGGCAGCTGTCGATCGCGTCCTGGGGCTTCTTGTTGCCGCGGATCATGAAGTCGAAGGCGGGGTAGTAGCGATCGGCGGCCTCAACGGCGGCGTCGATCATGGACGCGGCCTGGGCCAGGGTCGGGCGCTCGCCGTGCGGCAGGGCCAGGGAGTGGCGGAAGACGATCTCGCCATCCTCGGACCAGACTTCGAAATGGCCCATCCAGGTGCGCTGGTTGACCATGGAAACCAGCTCGTAGGCAGCGTTGCGGCGGGACTTGGTGGCACGCAGATCCAGGGCGCAGCACAGTTGCAGGCAGTCGCCCTCGGGGCGCCAGGCAAACCAGAGCTCGTAGTCCTTCCAGTCGCCGGCCAGGGCGAATGCCAGATCGCCGTCGTCCGTCCGGTCGAACGGAAGGTTCTCGGCGTTCAGCACATGCTCGACCACGTCCAGCGGATCGTAGGGGACGTCGACCTCTTGGGGTCCGGCAGCATCCATCAGGTGAACTCGATCTCGCGGGAGGGGCGGCGACTCATGCCGCTGTTTGAAAGACGGTAGGCGTGTTCGGAGATTCGTCTCAACCGGCTGCGTCCGGGAGACGAGTTCCGTCTGTGGACGTTCCCTTTTGAGGCTTGTTCGCCTTGGTCGGGGCCGGTTTCAGCGTGGCGAGCTCGGCGCGCAGGGCGGCGACCTCGGCTTTCAGGGCGTCGAACTCGTCCCGGCGAACCAGATCCATCTCGGCGGCGATGCGGTCGGTCTGGGCGCGGAAGGCCGTTTTGGCCTCTTCGCCGGCGGCCTGGGCCAGACCCATGGCGCTGGTCGACATCTTGGCCAGTTCGTCGAGGATGGGGTTGCGCGTCTGCATCGGAAGGCTCCGGCCCGGCGTCGGGCGTCGTTAAGGGAGGGTTGCCTGATATGGTGAACGAAACCTTTCCAGACACCCCCTGATTGGGGGCAATCGGGGCCGAAACGTGTCACGCTCGCGCGACGCAGCGACGCTTGCTAAGGGCTTTTGGAAACCTCCGCAGGAGCGACTGGCTTGCCCTTTCCCGAGTTCGACCCGGTCCTGATCCACCTCGGCCCCTTGCCGATCCGCTGGTACGCCCTGGCCTATGTCGCCGGCATCGTGCTGGGCTGGGTCTATGCGGCCCGGATCCTCAAGAGCGACAGGGTCTGGGCACCTGGCAAGCCGCCGCTGGCGGGGCCGCAGCTCGACGACCTGATCCTGTGGATCACTCTCGGCATCATCCTGGGCGGCCGGTTCGGCTACGCCCTGTTCTACAAGCCGGTCATGTTCGTGCAGCTGTTCACGGGTTCGGGCCTGGGCGAACAGCTGGAGCTGTTCCAGCTGTGGACCGGCGGGATGTCGTTCCACGGCGGCATGCTGGGCTGCACCCTGGCAGTGTTGATCTATGCCTGGCGGACGAAGACCAACGCGTTGAGCATCGGCGACATGGCCCTGGCCGCCGCGCCGATCGGCCTGTTCTTCGGACGGCTGGCGAACTTCGTGAACGGAGAGCTGTGGGGTCGGACGACGGACGTGCCCTGGGCCATCCGCTTCTGCAACGCCCGCATCGAGCAGATGTACGGCTTCTGCCCCGCCGGGAATGAGCCGCGCCATCCGAGCCAGCTGTATGAAGCGGGGCTGGAGGGGATCCTGCTGTTCGTGGTGCTCGGGCTTGCCGTCTGGAAGTGGCGGCTGCTGGCCAAGCCGGGCTATGTCACCGGCCTGTTCCTGGTCGGCTACGGGGCGTCGCGGGCCCTGCTGGAGACGGTGCGCCAGCCCGACATCGGGATGGAGAATTTCCCGCTGGGCCTGACCATGGGGATGATCCTGTCGATCCCGATGATCCTCGTCGGCACCTGGTTGATCCACAGGGCCTGGAAGCGGCCGCCGGTCGCCGCCGCCGTCTGATGTCGCTGAAGGATCGACTGGAGCGGGAGATCGCCCTGACCGGGCCGATGACGGTGGCCGACTATGTCACCCGCTGCCTGCATGATCCGAAGGACGGCTACTACGCGACCCGGCCCGCTCTGGGCGAAGGCGGCGACTTCATCACTGCGCCCCTCGTCAGCCAGATGTTCGGGGAGCTGATCGGTCTGTGGGCGGTCGAGACCTGGTCGAGGCTGGGCGCGCCCGAGCGGTTCCGGCTGGTCGAGGTCGGGCCGGGCGACGGGACCCTGATGGACGATGCGTTGCGGGCCGCGCGGGTCGCGCCGGGGTTCCTGGAGGCCTGTGACCTGATCCTGATCGAGCCGTCAGGGCCGTTGAGGGAGGCCCAGTCGCGCAGGCTGGCCCAGGCCGATGTGTCGCCGCGCTGGGTCCGGTCGCTGAACCAGATCGACACCGATGCGCCGGTCATCCTGATCGCCAACGAGGTGCTGGACTGTTTGCCGGCGCGGCAGTTCGTCAGGACCGAGGGCGGCTGGGCCGAGCGACGGGTGGGGGTCACGGACGACGGCGGGCTGATCTTCGGGCTGGTGGGGATCACGGGCGGGTTCGAGCGCCCCGCGTTCGAGGTCGAGCCCGGCCAGGTGGTGGAGGTTTCGGACCAGCAGGCGGCGTTCGGACGGGACCTGGGCACCCTGCTGCACGAGACGTCGGGAGCGGCGCTGCTGATCGACTACGGCCGCGACCGGCCGGGCGTGGGCGACACCCTGCAGGGGCTGAGGCGGCACGCGAAGGTCGATGTGCTGGCCACGCCCGGCGAGGCGGACCTGACCCAGTGGGCCGACTTCCCGGCGGTGCAGGAGGCGGCGATCCGGACCGGGGCCGACGTCACCGGCTGTGTCGGTCAGGGCGAGTTCCTGAGGCGGCTGGGGATCGAGGCGCGGGCCGAGCGGTTGTCTGCGGGACGGCCCGGGGCCGGGCCGGTGATCGCCCGCCAGCTGGCGCGCCTGACCGCGACGGACCAGATGGGCGACCTGTTCAAGGCGGCGGCGATCTTCTCGCCCCGCAGCCTCAGCGTTCCGGGGTTCGAGCCATGACCGACATCACGCCCATCACCCATCCGCTGCTGGAGCGCGCGGGCGTCCGTCACGGCTTCTTTACGCGCCGGGGCGGGGTTTCGACCGGACTCTACGAAGGGCTGAATACCGGCCTGGGGTCGGCGGACGACCCGGCGGCGGTCGAGGAGAACCGGCGGCGGGTGGCGGCTGCGCTGGGCGGCCAGCCCGACGATCTGGCGGCCTGCTATCAGATCCACTCCAGTCTGACGCGGGTCGCGACCGGACCCTGGGCCGGGGATCGACCGGAGGGGGATGCCGTGGTCTCGGCGACCGTCGGGGTGATCCCGGCGGTGCTGACCGCGGACTGCGCGCCCGTGCTGCTGGCCGATCCCGAGGCGCGGGTCGTGGGCGCGGTCCATGCGGGCTGGAAGGGGGCGCTGAACGGGGTGGTCCATTCGGCGGTGACGGCGATGGAGGCGCTGGGCGCGCGACCGGACCGGATCGTCGCCGTGATCGGCCCCTGCATCGCCCAGGCCAGCTATGAGGTCGGGGCCGACTTCATGGAGCGGTTCGAACACCACGATCCGGGGTCGGGCCGGTTCTTCATCGAGGGCGCGGCGTCGGACAGGCGGATGTTCGACCTGCCCGGCTTCGTCCTGTGGCGGCTGGAACAGGCGGGGGTCGAACAGGCGGTCTGGACCGGCCATGACACCTGCGTCGACGAAGCGGCCTTCTATTCGAACCGGCGGGCGTTCCAGCGGGGCGAGCCGGACTTCGGGCGGCTGATGTCGGCGATCCGGCTGGTCTGAACTGACCCGGACGGCCTGCACTGTTTCCGAAAACAGAGTGCAAGACAGTGCAAGTGTCAGGGCTTGGATGTTTTGATTCAATCACTTACGTCATGGCTGCGATTGCACTGTGTGCCGGTGCTGTGCGAAATTCTTCGAGGCCCATGGGTGGGTTCGAGGGCTTGTGGACCTGTCAAAGACCGCCCTGCGACATGGTGTCGGCAAGACGCGGCGCAAGGAGCGACCAGGAATAAATCCCTCTACCATCTTTCGTCATCCTCGAGCGGGTGCTCATCGAGAGCGGCAGTCGCTTGTGGTAGCGATATGACGTCCGAGGTCGGGACCCGAGCCAAAACGTGCTTTCGACCCGTTGCGGGTTTTCGACGCACGAGCTTCTCAGGTCCGGTTTTGCCTCTTTTCAGCGGTCGGGACTGTCGGCGTCTTCCATGGACATAGAGCGCCCGGGGCGTGCCGGGTGTTGACCCCGCATTTCGACGACATCACGCTGTCCGGCCTGTTTGGACGACAACGATGTGGATTGATTTTTTCCTGACTGCGGTCGGGGTGCTGACGGTGATGCTTAGCCTCATCCTGGCCGTTACCATCCTGATCGGCCGGCCGAACGCACCGCGCGCGGATCGGTTTCTGGCGGCGTTTTTGTTGATCTCAGCCGTGGATCTGGTCGGCTGGGCGGCACCTCTGTTCCCGCAGCCGCTTCAACCGATGCTCGTGTTCCGTCTGCCGCTGGCGTTTCTGCAGATGCCGTGCCTTCTGGCCTATGTCCTGACCCTGGATCACGCACGGGCAGCGCGCCGCTTTCATCTCTGGGCGGGCGTCGCGCTCGTCGCGGCGGCGATGCTCGGCCTTGCTCCCCGCGCCCTGGGCATGGCTGGCGTCGATCTGGCTCCACGACTGATGTCGAGCTTCGCCGATCTTCTGGCCATCGATGTCGGTCTGCACCTGCAGTTTTATATCTATGCTGTCCTGATCGGCGTCAGGATATTTTCCCGCACCGGACCGGCGCTCGATCCAGCCATGCAGCACTGGTTGCGGGTTCTTCTGGCCGTCTCTGTGGCGGCTCACACGCTGGTCCTGGCGAGAGGCGTGGCCGCTGCGTCGGGGGCGACGACCGCCCACGCCGTCCTGAACGTCGCCGTGGCGGTGAGCGCCACGGCAGTGCTGGTATCGCTGCTGCTGCTCGTTCTGTTGAAAGACAGCAGCGCGGTGCCCGACGCGCCCGTCCGCCCGCGACCATCCCCCAGCGCATCTGACGCCGCCGAGATGGAGCGTATTCGGAGCGTCATGGCACTGAGCCGGCCCTATCTGAATCCACAACTCAGCCTCTCCGGGCTGGCGCGCCGTGTCGGCCTTTCCGGACGCGAGGTGTCGCGTCTGATCAACGATTGTGAGGGCGTCCATTTCTTCGACTTCGTGAACGGATTCAGGACGCGCCAGGCTGCGGTGTTTCTGAAGGATCCGGCCTGGGTCGACCGTTCGATCCTGGAGATCGCCTATGAGGTCGGGTTCAACTCCAAATCCTCGTTCAACGCCGCCTTCCGCAAACATCAGGGCGTGACCCCGTCGGCCGTGCGTTGCGATCCTTCGACGACCGTTGACGACCGTTGACGACCGACTTCGCGTAACCGGTCGAGCGCAGATCTTGGTCAGGGCATGGATCAGCCGATCACGTGTCTCAGGATGTCACCCATGCGCCCTATATTGCTCGCCACCGCCTTCGCATTGCTCCTGGCCCCTGTCGTCGCCAGGGCGAACGCACCGTCCCCGCAGGACCCTTCTGTCGCCTTTGCGGCGTTGCTGCGTTCCGTCGCGGGACCGGATGAGCCGGGGTTGGCAGCGGCGGTCCTGTCGGACGGGTCTGTCGTGGCCAGCGCAGGAGCGGGCCAGGCCGATCTCGAACAAGGCACCGCGATCACGAACGCCACGGTGTTCCACGCCGCGTCCCTGTCCAAACAGTTCACCGCCTTCGCCGTCCTTCTGCTGGAACAGGACGGCAAGCTGTCGATTGACGACCCGGTCTCGACCTATCTGCCGGAAGCAGACCGGTGGCCCACGATCACACTGCGCCAACTGATGAACCACACCAACGGCCTTCGCGATATGAGCACGCTGCTGGCCATGGCGGGCTGGCGATCAGAGGACCTGATTACGAACCAACAGGCGCTGGACATGGTCCTTGCCCAGGACGGCCTCAATTTCGAACCGGGTGCCGCCTTCCAGTACAACAATTCCGGCTATGTCCTGCTGGCCGAGGTCGTGCGCAGGGTTTCGGGCCAGACCCTGACCGAGTTCTCCCAGGCGCGGATATTCGGGCCGCTGGGCATGGCGCAGACGCGGTTCCAGAACGACGTGTCCGCGATCGAGCCGGGCCGCGCCCAATCCTATGCGCCGGCAGACGAGGGGTTCTCGCGCCAGGTCATGAACTACGCCTACACCGGACCGACCGGTCTCCAAACCACAGCCGGGGACCTGTTGCGCTGGGCGGCCAATTTCGAGACCGGCGCGGTCGGCGGCCCCGTGATATTCCGGCGGATGGAGGCCATCGGCCGCCTGGCCGACGGCTCGCAGAGTTTCTATCCCTACGCCCTGGGTCAGGAACATCATGTCTACCAGGGCCGCCCGGTCTGGAGTCACGGCGGCCGCGACGCCGGGTTTCGCAGCTTTCTGTTGCGCGTGCCGGGCGAACATCTGGCCGTGTCTGTGCTGTCCAATCGCAGCGACATTGACGCCTCCGGCATCGCCTACCGGATCGCTGACATCTTCCTGACCCAGGCCGCACTTCCACAGGAGATGGCCTCGACGCCGACGCTGACGCCGGACGACCTGGCGGCCTATGTGGGTGACTACGAACTGTTTCCGGGTCTGATCTTCTCGTTCACCACAGACGGCGATCGACTGTTGTTCTCAACCGGTGGACAGAGTCCCGTCGCCCTGCCTGCGCTGACACCCCATACCTTCGAACTGGACGCGCGTTCGGGTGTGTCCGTGGCGTTCGATCCTGCGGTGTCCGGCAGGAGCCCGGCAGTGAAATATGTGATCGGGCTGAATGGGGCCCTGTCGGCCGCCCGCATCGACCTGGTCACCTTCTCGCCGGACGCCATGCGGCTGCAAGACTATGTCGGGCGCTATCACAGCCGCGAGTTGGCTACGGACTATGTATTCACGGTTCAGGCCGGCCGCCTCGTCGCTCATCACCCGCGCTGGCCGATGATGACGATGAGAGGGTACCAGCCGGATACGTTCGCAGCCGAGGACGGTGTCCTGTCGCGCGTGCGGTTCCTCCGGGACGACACCGGCCGGGTCACGGGTTTCGACCTTTCCGGGCCGGTAGCCGAAGGTATCGCCTTTGTGCGCGAAACAGACGGACCAATCGATTGAGTGATGTCCGGTTCGCCGCTCCGGCGCGCGATTGCGGGATCGGGCGTCGCCAATGACGGCTTACCGCCGCCGCAACCCTGACCGCTCCCCACCCGGCCCGGGCCTTCGGCACGTCCGCTTTCGGCGCGGGTGCCCCGCCTTGTCGGTCACGATCCAGCCGCTCATCTCAGAGCGAGCGAACCGAGACCGGAGGATCACGAAAGAAGAGGCTACTCTTCGCCCTCGACGACGCTGTTCTGGAAATAGGGTTCGACCACGCCTTGCAGCTTGACGGTCAGGGCGTTGCCCTTGCGGTCGACCGCCTTGCCGACGGCGAGGCGGACCCAGCCTTCGGAGACGCAGTATTCGTCGACGTTGGTCTTTTCCTCGCCCTTGAACCTGATCCCCACGCCGCGCTGCAGCACGTCGGCGTCATAGTATTTGTTGTTCGGATTGACCGAGAGGCGGTCGGGGGGCGTGTCGGACATGGCGGGGCCTTCGGAAGTGACAGGCGCGGTGCATAGCCGCCCGCGCCCGATCCGACAACGCTGGACTACCCCAGGCCGGCGAACCCGCGCCCGACACTCCAGCCGCCGTCGGCAGGCAGGACGACACCGCTGACGTAGCGGGCATAGTCCGACGCCAGGAACAGGCAGACATCGGCGACGTCATCGACTGTGCCCAGCCGGTTGAGCGGCACGGCGCGGGCGGCGGCGGCCTTGGCCTCCGGCGTCGGGGCCAGGCGGTCCATGCCCTCGGTGCCGTCGATCGGTCCCGGGGAGACCGAGTTCACCCGCACCCCCTCCCCGCCCCACTCGATGGCGAGGGTCTTGGTGATCATGTCGACCCCGGCCTTGGCGGCGCAGACATGGACCTGCAGCGCCATGGGGATCCAGGCCTGGGGCGCGGTGATGTTGATGATGCTGGCACCCGGCCTGGTCAGGTGTTCGTGGGCGGCGCGGAGCACATGGAAGGTGCCCAGGGTGTCGATGTCGGTGACGCTCCGGAAGCCGTTGGAGCTGAGGGCGGCGGCCGGGACGGGGAAATTGCCGGCCGCGCCGGAGACCAGCACGTCGATCGTGCCGCGCTTGTCGCGGAAGTCGGCGATCGCGGCCTGCACCGCGTCGAAATCGCGGACGTCGAGACTGTAGCCCAGGGCAGGCGTGGCACGGGACAGGCTCTCGACGGCCGCATCAACCTTGTCCTGACTGCGGCTGGCGACGCCGAGCTTTGCGCCGGAGCGGGCGAAGGCCTTTGCGATGCCGAGATTGATGCCGGACGTGCCGCCGAAGACCATCACGGTCTTGCCGGTGAAATCGAACGCCATAGAGCCCCTCCCTGAATGTTCAGGGGCGACTAGTGCATGGTTTCAGGCGCTTCGGCTATTGCACCGACTGACGCGGCGGGGCCGGATTGGCAGTGCCCGACGCGGCCGGCGTCGGGGCGTAGGGCCGGGGCCCGGCCGGCGCGGGAGGCGTGGCGGCCGGGGTCGTCGCGCGCGGCGTCTGACGCGCCGGGGTCCGCGGAGGCGTGCGGGCCGGGGCGCGGTTGACGGCCGGCTGGGCGGCGGGGGGCGTCGTAGCGGCGGGCGCGGCCGTCTGGGTCGGGGCCGGAGCGTTCGGCACCGGGGGCGTCGCAGCGGTCTGGGCCGGGGTCACCGGGGCCGAGGCGGCGGCGGCGCGGGCGGCCAGCTGCTGGGCCTGGAAGCGGCGGGCCAGTTTCTCGGTCAGTTCGCGGGCGGCGGGGGCCGGCATCTGGGCCATGATGGCGGACAGGCCGCGCGGTCGCATGGCGGCGGCGATCGGCAGGCGGACGCTGTCGTCCAGGGTGGCGAAGACGGCGGCGGCCTCGCGCGGGCGCATGGCGGAATAGACGGCGACCAGGCGCGCGGTCTCGGCGGCCTCACGCTCGTCGACCTGACCCAGCAGGGCCTGGACCTCGGCCTTGATGAGGTTGAGGGCGGCGATTCTGGCGTCCAGCTTCTGTTCGGCGGCGACCATCAGCGGCAAGGTCGTGGCGAAGTCTGTGTCGCGGGCGTCCAGCTCGGTGCGGCGGGCGCTGAGCGACTGGATGATGCGCAGCTCGGCCGGGGAGATGCCCGCCTGCTGGGCCAACTGCTCCGGGGTGAGGGCGCAGACGGCAGGAGTCGGACGCGTGACTGCCGGGGTCGCAACGGTCTCGCTGACGGCGGCGGTAGCCTCCTCGGCCCAGGCGCGTGCGCCCTGGAACAGGTCCGGCCCGGCGCCGACGGCGCGCACGGCCACGACCCCGCCGATGGCGACGGCGATCAGGGGCAGGAGGCGGGGGAGCTTGGCCATTGGGTCAGGGAATCCGGAAGGTTAGGCAGCGAACAGGTCGTCGTCGGTGGCGAGGTTTACGCGCGCACGGTTGAGGGTTTGCTTCGCGGCTTGGTTAGCGGTCAGGGCGTGAAGGATGGCCTGGACGTTGCCCGCGCCGGCGGCGGCCGGGACCGGAGCGGCCATGCCGTGGATGCGCTCGGCCAGGGCGGCCATGCGGAAGGCGCGGTCGTCAGGGTCGGGGGTGGGTGTGCTCTCCCTCCCCTTCATGGGGAGGGACGGCTGCGGAGCAGCCCGGGTGGGGATCTGTGCCGCCGCGACAGGATGGAATCCTTCCCCACCCTGGCTTTCGCTGCGCTCCAGCCGTCCCTCCCCATGAAGGGGAGGGAGAGAAGAGGAACGCGCGCCCCGCGCGATCAGCTGTTCCAGCTCGGTCTTCAGGGTGCGGGCCTTGATGATGCGGTCGTGCAGCAGGTCGGCTTCCTCACCCGAAGCGCGGAGCGAGCCCAGGGCGTTCTCCGCCCGGGCGCAGGCGGCGTTGAGTTCGGTGACCGCGCCGGCGAAGGCGAGCTGGCCGGCACGGAGCTGGCTCAGCTTCTTCTCGAGGCGGACACCGTAGCCGAGGGCGGCCACCAGCAGCAGCATCAGGACGGCATCCAGGATCATGCCGGTCATGTCAGCGCCTCCCCTTGGTCAGGCTGTTGGCGGTCTCGACGCTGATCGGCGCCTCGACCCGCACGGCGATATACTGGCCCTTGCGGCCCATCTTGCCGATCGTGACCGGGATGGTTCCGCAGCGGATCGAGACGTCGGAATCCGGCGTCGCATTCAACATCAATGTGTCGCCGACCTTCAGATCCAGCACCCTGGACAGCGGCACCTGCTGCTCGTCGAGGACGGCGCGGACCTCGGTGTCCGTGGTCCAGAGCTCGGTGGCCAGGTGACCTTCCCAGATGTTGTCGCGGCCGAACTTCTCACCCATGAACTGCTGCAGCAGCATTTTCCGGATGGGTTCGAGGGTGGCGTAGGGCAGCAGAAGCTCGACCCGGCCGCCGCGGTCTTCCATGTCGATGCGCAGCTTGACCAGGATGGCGGCGTTGGCCGGACGGGCGATGGCGGCGAAGCGAGGGTTGGTCTCCAGCCGGTCCAGGTTGAAATTGACCGGCGTCAGGGGCTCGAACGCCGCCTGCGCGTCGGCGAGAATGACCTCGACCATCCGCTCGACCAGAACCCGCTCGATGGTCGTGTAGGGCCGGCCCTCGATCCGCAGTGCCGCAGTGCCGCGACGGCCGCCGAGCAGGACGTCGACGATCGAATAGATCAGATTGGAATCGACCGTCAGGAGGCCGTAGTTGTCCAGCTCCTCCGCCCGGAACACCGCCAGGATGGCCGGAAGCGGGATCGAGTTCAGATAGTCACCGAAACGGATCGACGAGATGTTGTCGAGCGAGACCTCGACGTTGTCGGACGTGAAGTTCCTCAGGCTGGTCGTCATCAGCCGCACCAGGCGGTCGAAGACGATCTCGAGCATCGGCAGACGCTCGTAGGAGACGAGCGCTGAGTTGATGATGGCCCGGATGCCGGACCCTTCGGAGTCGTCGTTGTCGCCGAGGTCGAAGCCGAGAAGGTTGTCGATCTCGTCCTGGTTCAGGACGCGTTCCGAGGCCGCGCTCGACCGTTCCTCACCAAAGGCGTCGGCGGCGGCGAACGGATCGAGCTCGTCCGTATCGGCCATCAAGCGCCCCTGACTGCGTCAGGCACGTGATGAGTCTCAGGGCATGAGCTCATCCGAAACCCGCTGACACTTTTCGGGCCCATGCCTACTGGACCAGCATTTCTTCGATCAGCACGGCGTCGACCGTGGCCGGGGCGGCGATCAGGTTCACGCGGCGCAGGATCTCGGTCCGCAGCTGATAGGTCCCCGCCGAGCCGGCGATATCCTCCGGACGCAGTTCGCGCAGGAAGCCCTGGAACATGTCCTGCATGCGTGGCATCTGGCCCTGGAGCGAGTGCGCCAGGTCGGCGTCGTGCATCTCCAGCGTCAGGGTCAGCTTGAGGAAGGTCGGGCGGCCGTCCGGCGACTGGATGTTCACCACCATGTCCGGCAGGGTGAAGAAGGTGACACCGTCAGGGCCTTCGGCGATCTTGCCGAGGGCCGGGTCGGCCTCGCCATCGGGCGCCGCGCCGTGGCCGCCGCCTTCCTTCTTCTCGCCGTGATCGCCGCCGCCCTTCTTCTCTTCGCCGTGACCACCCTTGGCGGCCTCCTCGCCGTGCTCGCCTTCGGCGGCGGCCGGCTTGGGCTGGAGCATGAAGAAGGCCCCCGCCCCGCCGCCGCCCAGGACCAGCAGGGCCACGGGCGCGATGATGAACAGCAGGGGCAGCTTCTTCTTCTTGGGCGCACCCTCCTCGCCCTCGACCTCGGCACCATGAGAGACGGCCAGGTCGGTCGCGCCGTCCTTGGGTGCCTTGTCCTTCTTTTTGCCGAGCTTGATCATGCGGAGGTCGCCCCGGAAATTCCCAATCACCCGGATGCGACGTGTTTGGTTAACGCGAGGTGTAAATCCGGCAAGTTTTGCCGGGTGGTAAGGGCCTGAAACCCGGCCAAAGGCCCACGGGAGGGGCGTTAACCGTGTTGGCACGGTCGTTGCGTGGGAGGGAGCGAAGGAGCTCTGGAGCCCACGTGGAAAACGCCGCCTACATCGGACTGTCCCGGCAGATGACGCTGCGTCGCGAACTCGACATCGCGGCCAACAACATCGCCAATGCGGACACCACCGGCTTCAAGGTCGAGCAGCTACTGCTGGGGACCGAGGTCGGCACCCGGGCGCGCAACGACGCGGTCCGGCCCGGTGCCAGCTTCGTTCTGGACCGGGGTGTGGGCCGCGACTTCTCGCAAGGCTCGCTGGAGCAGACCGGCCGGGACCTGGACTTCGCCATCGACGGCGAGGGCGTGTTCTTCAAGGTTCAGGATGGTGCGGCCGAGGCCTATACCCGCGACGGTGCCTTCACCATCAGCCCCGAGGGCGAACTGGTGACCAAGGCCGGCCTGCCCGTTCTGGGTGAGGGCGGACCGATCGTCATCGACCCGGCCCAGGGCCCGATCACCGTCGCCGACGACGGCAACATCAGCCAGAACGGCGCCTCCATCGGCCAGTTGGGCCTGGCCCGGTTCGACAACCTGGCGGTCCTGTCCAAGGACGGCGACGGCCTGTACCGCAACGCCTCCAACGTCACCCCCATCGACGCCGCCGGAGCGCAGGTGCGCCAAGGGATGCTCGAGGGGTCGAACGTCAATCCCCTCGTTGAAATCACCAATCTGATCGAGATCAGCCGCGCCTATGAACGCGCGGCCAAGATGATCGAAAATGTCACCGAACTGTCCCGTCGCTCGGTCGAGCGGCTCGGCAAGTCGTCGTAGGGAACACCTGAATGCGCGCTCTCAGAACCGCCGCCTCCGGCATGGCCGCCCAGCAGCTCAACGTGGAGGTCATCTCCAACAACATCGCGAACATGAACACCGTCGGCTACAAGCGCCAGCGGGCCGAGTTCCAGGACCTGATCTACCAGAACGTCGAACGGATGGGTGCGCAGTCGTCCAGCCAGGGCACGGTGGTTCCGACCGGCATCCAGGTCGGCCTGGGCGTCAAGGCGGGCAGCGTCTATCGCATCACCGACCAGGGCACGCCGCAGCAGACGGGTAGCGACTTCGACGTCGCCATCGACGGCCAGGGCTATTTCCAGATCAGCCTGCCTTCGGGCGAAATCGGCTACACCCGTGCCGGCAACTTCTCGCTCAGCGGCGAAGGCCAGCTGGTGACCGAGGACGGCTATGCGGTCGAACCGGCCATCTCGATCCCGCAGGACGCGATCGATGTGATCATCTCCAAGACCGGCCAGGTGCAGGTCATCTCGGCCGGATCGCCGGAAGCCGCCGTTGTCGGTCAGCTGGAGATCGCCACCTTCTTCAATGAAGCCGGTCTGGAAGCCATCGGCGACAACCTGCTGCTGGAAACCGCGGCATCAGGTCCGGGCACGACCGGCACGCCCGGCCAGACCGGGTTCGGCCAGTTGCTGCAGGGCTATACCGAGGCGTCGAACGTGGACGCCGTGACCGAGATCAGCGCCCTGATCATCGCCCAGCGCGCCTATGAGATGAACTCAAAGGTCATCTCCACGGCGGACGAGATGATGAGCGTCTCGTCGCAGGTGAAGGGCTGATGACCCGTCTGCTGACACTGGTGGCGGCGCTGGCGCTGGTCGCCTCCCCCGCCCTCGCCGGCCCGGTGACGCTGAAGGTCAATCCGGTCGACGACGACGGAAGCGTCACCCTGGGCGACATCTTCGACGGGGCCGGATCGGCGTCGGGCATAGTCGTCGCCAACCGCGCGGGGCCGTCCGTGGTGTTCGAGGCGGGGCAACTTCAGGCCATCGCCTCGCGCGCCGGACTGCAGTGGGCCAATCCGCAGGGCCTGCGTCGCGTCGTCGTCCGTCACGCCGCCCTGGCCCCGGGCGGTGCCGCGACCGCCGGGACCGTCACGCCCGCCGTCGCGCAGCGCGCCGCAACGGTCGAGGTCCTGACCTGGGCCCGCAACCTGGCGGCCGGAGACCTGGTTCAGCCCGAGGACGTCATCTGGTCCACCGTTCAGGCCCATCTGGCCCGGGGCGGATCCCCGTCCGACGCGGAGCAGGTCATCGGCCTGAGCGCCCGCCGGGCCCTGCGCGCCGGGGCCGTGGTCGGCCAGCGCGACCTGATCTCGCCGCGCGTCATCGCCCGCAACGACATGGTTGAGGTGGCCTTTGTCGCCGGGGGCGTGACCCTGACCGTCACCGGCCGCGCCACGCGCGACGCCGCCGTCGGCGAGCCCGTACCCGTCCTGAACACCACCTCCGGCCGCACCATCGACGCCATCGCCTCCGGACCTGGTCAGGCCCGTGCCGGCGCCGGGGCCCGCGCCCAGGCTTCCAACCAGTTCGCCCGCCAGGGAATGTAAGTCATGCGTCAGTCCGTCCTCGCCCCGTCCTCGCTGCTTCTGGCCCTCGCCGCCCTCTCGCTGGGTGCGTGCTCCACCGTCGTCGAGACGGTGCAGGGCCCGCAGTTGGCCCCGATCGGCTATCCCGCCCAGCTGGTTCCCGTCAGCCAGGCCTATCAGGCTGCGCCCGAGCCCCGTTCGGCGAGCGCCAACTCCCTGTGGCGGACGGGCGCGCGTGCCTTCTTCGGCGACCAGCGGGCGCGGAACATCGGCGACATCCTGACCGTCAACATCAACATCGACGATCAGGCCCAGACCTCCAACACGACCAGCCGCAGCCGCACCAACGACATCACCGGCGGGGTGACCAACTTCTTCGGGCTGGAGAACAGCCTCGGCCGCGCCTTCCCCGGCGGGTTCGACCCGCAGGCCCTGGTCGGGGTCGAAGGATCGTCCAACGCCAACGGCACCGGATCGGTCAACCGTTCCGAGCGGGTCAACCTGACCGTCGCCGCCGTGGTCACCGACATCCTGTCGAACGGCAACCTGGTAATTCAAGGTCGGCAAGAAGTGCGCACCAACCGGGAGGTCCGCGAACTGACCGTTGCCGGCATCGTGCGCCCGGAGGACATCTCCTCGGCCAACACCATCGCCCACACCCAGATCGCCGAGGCGCGCATCAGCTATGGCGGACGCGGCGACATCAGCCGGGTCCAGGCCACCCCCGCGGCGCAGAGCCTGGTGGAGAGATTCAGCCCATTCTAGTGCGCTAGCGCTCGACGCGCGGCGTCTCGCTACTTGAGCGCGGCTTCTAGTGCGCTAGCGCTCGACGCGCGGCGTCTCGCTACTTGAGCGCGGCTTCTAGTGCGCCAGCGCTCGATGCGCGGTGCCCCGCTGCCGAGGGGCCTCCCGCTGGCGCGTCCCCGCCGTCACGTCTCGTCACGCGACAAGCCTTGCCGTGAACCGTTAACGAAACCCCGCGTTTGATCATCAGACGCAAGGTTCAAACGATGTTCAAGGTTCTCATCCCCGCCGTCGCCGCTCTCGGTCTGGTCGCCTTCACGGCCCAGTCCAGCGATGTCATGCCTCAGGAAGAAGGCGTCATCGCCGCGCCGGTCATGGGCTGGAGCGTGCATCACGAAGGCGCCCTGGCGAAACTGGCCTATGGCGTGGCCAATTCCGACCAGCTGGCCCTGATGGTGACCTGCAGGCCGGGCGACACGACCGCGGCAACCTACGGTGACGTCGAGATTGAGGGGGCACGCCTGACGCAGGCCAGTCTGCAGATCGATCCCCTGTCCGGCGGCGAAGCCGGGGAGACCACCATCCCGGTCAACCATCCCGCCCTGGCCGGACTGGCGCGGACCGGCCGCATGACCGTCGTCGGCGACGCCGGTCGGTTCCAATTGGCCGCCAGTCCCGAAGACCGTCGCCTCGTGCGCGATTTTCTGGCCTATTGTTCTCCGGGTCGGGCGTAATCCGGTCCGGTCGGGGGGCCTGAACCATGACATTTCTGGCGATGATCGCGGCGTCAGCCCTGTTTGCAGGGGCCACGCCGCAGGGCGGCTGGACCTGGACCCTCTATGAGGACGGGCCCCTGGTTCTGGCCCACGAGATTCCCGACACGGCGCAGCTGAAGGCCATCCTCGAATGCCAGCCGGGAGCCGGGGTGGCGCGTCTGGACCTGTTCGGCCCGACCGACGCGGGCATCGCCACCATCACCTCCGGTTCGGCCACCGCATCGGGCCGGAGCGAGGCCTCCGCCGACCACCAGTCCGTGGCCCTGCGCACCGACCACCCGGTGTTCGGCCAGTTCATGGTCACCGGTGCCCTGGACGTGGCCGTGGGCGGCAATCATCAGGCCGTGGCCGTGCCCGCAACCCACCTTGCCAAGCTGCGCCGCTTCGCCGAGCTTTGCAGCGGTTGAACAGCGGAGGTCGCATGCGGAATCTATGGCTGCCGGTCCTGGCCCTGGCCGCGCTGACGAGCGCCTGCGCCAGCGTGGAGACGCCCCAACCCGTCGTGATGGCCGCTGCCGCGGCCCCGGCGGCTCCCGCCCCGGTCGCGGGCTACGACTGGCACTATACGCCCGACGAAGGCGCGGCCCGTCTGGCCTATGGCGTCGAGGCCAGCGACGACCTGCGCCTCGGTCTCGACTGCACGGCCGGGTCCGGCAAGGTCGACCTGACAGCCCTGGGCCAGACCGGCGATCGCGAGATCCATCTGGAATCCGGCGGCGAGACCGAGCGCTTCCCCGCCGAGGGCGAGCCGTCCCAACTGCATGACGGCGACATCCTGACGGCTAGCGCCGCGACCAGCGAACCGGTCCTGCAGCGCTTCCGCCGGGTTGGCTGGATCGCGCAGTGGATGGACGGGAAGCGGGAGGTCTATGCGCCGCATCCGGGGTCGGAAGCGGGGGTGGAGCGGTTCTTCGCGCTGTGCGGGTGATCCGGAGGCAGGGCCGTGTGGCGGGCAGAGAGGAAGTCCACTCCCCCATCGATATCAGGACCCGAGCTGGGCTAGCTGGACAAACCGGACCTGTTGTTTTGGCACGGTTTTCCTGGGAATTGGCGATCCATAGGGTGTGGAGCGGGAACGCGCGCCGTCATGCTGCAATCGTTAAACGACTGGCCCTTGAACGGGCGGCTCGACGCCTGTCCAGCAGGACGCCAAGCTAGCGCGCGCCGCGCGGCCAAACGAAGCGACCGCTCCAGCATTGCTTTTGACCTCGACGGATGTCGCTGCTGCGTTGTCAGGTTGGGTACCGCGTCCCCAGATGGTGACCACGTCACCGTCGGCCATGTAGGTTCTCGGCCGGGCCCCATCGGGCATCGCATTTCTCGGGGTTACGCCAGAGATTTCGATGCGGGGAGGCGACAGCTCGGTCATCCACGCCAGAATATTCCGAACACTCGGGCAAGTGGTCGATGATGCCCAGGACACAGCATTCTGTCCTGTTTCATCTCGATACTCTCGACGTGCGACATACTCGATCCAAGGCAGACCATCGGGCAGTCGCACAGTGGAATGCACAACTGCGTAGAAGCCAACGGCTTCCCAAGTGTTGCTTTGCGAAGGTTCAATCTCAAACCCAGCCAGCGGCGCTCCCTCCCCAAACAACTGCATGCGGTAGCTGCTGTCCTCGGCGATCGACGGCAACGCCGAAGCCGTCACGAGCGATGCACCGACGAGAATAGCCTTAAACATTGCACGGGAGCGCATTTGGGTTCACCTCTGGCCCAGGTTGGCCTTGTTCGCCGCTGGCGATGTTGGTTTGGTTATACACTCTAATCATTAGCCTGTACGGCGTTCCAGGTCCGTCATTATCAGTGCCAACCAAGTAGAATCGTAGACCCTGGCTTCCCCCCGCCTGAGTGACCAGGCCTTGCCAAACGGAATAATTGTCGCGGTCCGGTGAGCTCGGATACGGACCACTTCCTGGGTGGGAGTGGACAAGGCCGACCACATTCCCCCAGCCAAAGCCATCCACATTGAACCGGACCTCGCCAACGCGAGGAACTCCAACTTCGAGATTCTCCGCAGTGACTACCCCAGTAACCGGATTGCGAATCAGGACCATTGAGCGCTCTAGACTGTCGAGTAGCGGATCGCCGGCACTGTTTTGAAAACGTCGCAGAGCTTCGGCTGAAACTGCGTCCGCGTTCCAATCCACCTGCTGCGCCGGATCCGTGCACCGGTCATAAATCGGAGTTTCCACTCCATCGCCCTCACCGGACACCTCAATGGGCTCTTCCCCCGACGGAGAGTCAAAACGGCCTGGGAATTGCGTCGCTGCGATCCGGCGACGTTGGCCGTTCACCACAATGGCGGGAAGAAAATCGGTCATATGGAACTGACAAAATTGGCCCACTCTTCCGAGTGCAACTAAAGCGACATCAGCGATTCATTGCTGCATTCAAGGTTGTGAACTGTCAAGTTGTTAGTTTGGCCTAACGCCCGTCTGGATTGCACAACTAGAGGGGCTGCTCTAACTCAGACTTTCATGCCGCACGGCAATACATTCGAAAAATTAAGGCGTTAGCTCGGAATCGGACAACTGATCGGGGACGAGAGGCGCTTTGCCCCATTCGATGTCCATTTCCGTTCTCACAGCAACCTCGCCTGCGCCGCTGCCGGAGCCAGTTCCACGCCCCTGCCGATCAGCAACTCGCCGACATTTGTGTCGACGTGCTGCCCGCCGGCGACCGAACAGGTCGTCTTCACCGCTTCCATGTCCGCCCAGGCGAACATCTCCCGCACCTCGGGCCGGTCATTGATCGACAGCAGGAACCTGGCCTTCCCGGCCTGCAGGCGATCGGCCATGCGCTGGAAGTCGCCCTGGATGAACAGGCCGGATCCGTAGTCACCCTCGCAGCCCCAGTAGGGCGGGTCGAGGTAGAACAGCGAACCGGGTTTGTCGTAGCGCGACAGGAAGTCGAGCCGGTCCAGGTTCTCGATGACGACGCCCGCGAGGCGATCGTGCAGTCGACGGATCCGGCGCTCGATGCGGGCGAGGTCGAAGTTCTGTAAGGAGATCCAGCGCTTCACTCGTAAACGGAACCAGCGCCTGCTCGCCGACAGCGCCCTCCCGGGACCAGAACCGGAACAGGAAATGGCTACCCAAGCGGACCGGGTAGCCAAATAGACCTCTAGCCCGTTGATTTTATTGACGCTGATAGCCCGTGTGGCGGACAGAGAGTCCGTCCCTCTGCAATGTCTGGCAATCGCAGGCTATCCTCCAAGCTGTTGTCGTAGCTGAGTAATTTCAGCTCTCTTCTTCAGCTTGTGTCCCCGTGTCTCTCCCAATCCCATGCCGCTTTGATGATGGCGTTTAGGACGGAAAAGGTTCGACGGACAAAAGGAAAACCGGATGTCTCGACCGACCAACCGCCTCTCCGCCCGCACCGTCGCTACTGTCAAAACACCTGGCCGTCACGCCGACGGCGGCGGCCTCTATCTTCATGTCGATCCCAGCCTCGCCAAACGCTGGGTGTTCGTTTTTCAATGGCGAGGCAAGCGTCGAGAAATGGGCTTTGGCAGCGCCCAGCTTGTCTCCCTCGCCGCCGCGCGAGATGCCGCGCTTGATGCCCGTCGCATGGTGGCGACGGGCGTCAATCCCATCACAGCCCGCCAGACAGTTCACCGGGTCGTCACTTTCCGCGAGGTCGCGGATGACGTGCTCGCTGCGCTGGAACTTTCGCTCACCAATCCGAAGCATCATGCGCAATGGCGCACTTCCCTCACGGTGACGGCGAAAGCGTTGCAGTCGCTTCCCGTCGATGAAATCACGACCGACGACGTGATCGACGTGCTGCGTCCCGTGTGGCGACGCACACCCGTCACCGGCTCGCGTTTGCGGGGGCGCATCGAGCGAGTGCTCGATGCCGCCAAAGCGAAAGGCCTGCGTCAGGGCGACAACCCCGCCCGTTGGCGGGGTCATCTCTCTGTGCTGTTGCCCAAGAGTAAGGGTCTCGTCCGGGGCCACCATGCCGCGATGCCCGTGGAGCAGCTTTCAGCATTCATGGCGGCGTTGCGGGATCGACCCGCTGTCGCCGCCCGCGCCCTGGAGTTTACGATCCTTACTGCCGCCCGAACCGGCGAGAGCCTTCGAGCGCGATGGTCGGAAATCGACCTCACGGCGGGGGTTTGGATTGTCCCCGCCGAGCGCATGAAGGCTCGGGTGGAGCACCGCGTTCCGCTGACCGCAGCGGCTCTTGCGGTGCTGGCAGAAGTGCGCCCGCTGCTGGGCACGGCAAAGGACGGGTGGGTCTTTCCAAGTCAGGATGACCGTCGCCCGCTCTCGCAGATGTCGATGTTAATGTTGCTTCGCCGCATGGACGTGGACGATTGCACCGTCCACGGCTTCCGCTCGACGTTCCGCGATTGGGCGGGTGACTTCACCGACTTCCCGCGCGAACTGATCGAAGCCGCCCTGGCCCACACCATCGGCAATGCCGTCGAACGCGCCTACCGGCGCTCCGACGCTTTCGCCAAACGCCAGAAGCTCATGCAGGCATGGGCCGGTTTCTGCCTGAAGGCCGACGCGCCGCCGAAGCCAGCACTGGCACCCGCCGCATCCGTTGCACCATCGCTTCCAGATCGTCGCGCGCGATCAACGTCCGACCGCACACCTTCACCAGCGGCAGTTCGCCCTGCGCGACCAGCCGGTAAAGAGTGGACCGGCTCAGGCCCGTCATCGCCAGCACTTCATTGACGCGGTAGGTCATTCGCTCTTGCATAAACCCGCTCCATCGCAGTGCGGCGCGCTTGCCGCCCAGCCTGCCTAGCGCCAACAGAGCGCGCCGACTGTTGCAGGGGATTGGAGCGATCTTCCAGCTTTTCACTTGCTAAATTATACCAAATTGGGTATAAATGAGATCGTATGGTTCATCTTCCGCCTGCCAACGAGAAGCCCGTCCATTGGATCGGGTCTTCCAAATCCGACCTGCTGGCGCTGCCGCAGGAAGTGGTGAGCGATATGGGCTATGCGCTGGGCTTGGCGCAGCTAGGAGGCAAGCACCCGCAGGCCAAGCCTTGGAAAGGCGAAGGCGCGGGTGTGTTTGAAATCGTGGAGAGCTTCGAGGGCAATGCCTATCGCGGCATCTACACCGTCCGCTTCGAGGGCGTGGTCTATGTGCTCCACGTGTTTCAGAAGAAGTCGCCCTCGGGCATCCGAACGGCGCAGACGGATATCGACCTGGTTAGCGAGCGCCTGAAACGCGCCCGCGAACATTACGAGAGCAACTACCAACAGCCCACGAAGGGCAAGGCAGGCAAACGTGGCAAATGACATCACCGAAGGCACCGGCAACGTCTTCGCCGATCTGGGCCTCCCAGACGCCGCCGACCGTCAGACCAAGACGCGGCTGGCGATGGCCGTGAACGCTCTGCTGAAAGAACGTCGCCTCAAACAGACGGATACAGCGACCATCCTGCGCATCCCGCAATCCAAAGTGTCGGCGCTTGCCAACTATCGGCTCGATCATTTCTCGGTCGAGAAGCTGATGAGCTTCCTGAATGCGCTGGAACAGGACGTCGAGATCGTCATTCGCCCCAGCCGTGAAGCCGTCGGGCACACCTCCGTGTTTGCGCTGACCTAAGGCCCGCACCGGATCGCACCGATGATTGCAGCGAGGGCCCCGACCAGTTGGGCGAAGGCGGTAACGATCAGAGCGATATTGATGGGTTTCATACGGTCCTCCTTTGGCCCCGCACGGGATGCGCGGGATGAGGAGCCTTCAGCATAGGGAGCAGGCGTTTTCGCACAGGCCGAAGCCGCCTCTGGCGGGCGATGTTGCAGGCACGAAACAAGCGCCTTGAGAAACGCCGACTATGCCATTCTCCGATACCTGCCGCGCATCTCGGGTGGGCTGAGGGCAGCGTGGACCTTCAACATCCGCGAAGATCGTCCGCCAAAAAGCACCAGCTCGTTCAACCGAGATGGCCTGATACCCTCCTAGGCGTCGCCGCACGTCCGGCCTCTCCATACGCGCAACCTGGAGCCTTGGTCGGCGGCTTCAACGAGCATTTTCCCTTGGGCCTTTTGGCCCTTCCTCGCGAACGCTGCGCTTCAAAATGCCCGTACCGCCTTCGGCTTGAGGCCACCGCCCAGCGGCTCCCATCAGTGCGCATCGAGGCCGCGCAGTGCGGCTTCAAACGCAAAGGAGACCAACATGGCAAACATCGGAACCTTCACTCGCGACGGCGCAAACTTCACCGGCGCAATCACGACCCTGGCCCTCAAGGCCAAAGCGACCCTGCAACCCAACAGCAAGGTCAGCGATCTCGCTCCCGACTACCGGGTCTATGCCGGCGGCGTCGAAATCGGCGCGGCTTGGCTGAAAACCAGCCGAGGCGAACGCCCCTACCTGTCCGTCAAACTGGACGACCCCAGCTTCCCCGGCGCGATCTTCTGCCGGATGATCGAAGGCCAGGACGGTCGCCACCAGCTCCTGTGGAGCCGCTGAGGGAATGGGCCGGTCGCCATCGCGACCGGCCTCCCGATGTGCATTTGGTGGCGTACCAAGTGGGCAATCACCGTCACTCGCCCTCGAGCAGCTTCTTGTCGGTAGCGCCCAGCGCGATGCCGACGACGGCACCGGTCAGCACCATCGTCGGCGTGACCTCGCGGTTCGCGGCCTTCATGGCCGTGACCACCGAGATTGCGCCCAGGCCCGCACCCAGCAGGCCACCTTCCCAGCCGGAGCGCTCGGCTACCCGCTTTTGCAGTTCCAACTGAATCTCTCCCAGGGGGAGCCTGTTGAACCATTCCATTATCTGTCCTCCACGGCGTCATGCCTTGGAGGATCAGTCATCGTCCGACCGCTTCATGCCATTGCGGATGATTGCTGTCGCCAGAGCTTTTGCGCGAAGGCGCGTTCCTCGCGGCCGACGGCGTCCTGGTAGATCGCCGTCGTGTCGAGCCGGGCATGGCCCATCCAGCGGGCGGTGAGGCTGATCGGCACGGACTGTTCGGCGTTGGCGATGCCGAAGGCGTGGCGCAGCCCTTTGGGCATGGCTTGCGCTCCGATGATTCCGGCTTCCGTCATCGCCCAGCGCACCCGCCGCCATGCCGTCTGGCGACACCAGGACCAGAGCGGTTCGTCGGGACGCCGATCCTGCGCAAGACGGCGCAGATCGGACAGCAGGTCCGGCGGCACCGGCACGGCGCGGAAGCTCAGCTTGCGCCGCTTCAAGGTACGGAACACGACCCGGCCCGCTTCTGTGTCGATGCGCTCGTACGTCAACGCCAGCCCTTCGCTGATCCGGCAGCCGGTGAACGCGAGCAGCCTGCAGAAGGTCCGGCTCTCGTCGTCCATGCGTTCGGCGGCCGTGAGGAAGCGTCGTCCCTCGGTGCCGCAGAGATACTTCCGCTGGCCGCTGGCGTTGAACAGGCTCGCTGTGTCCGGGCGATTCATCGCCCCACCTCCGCCGAAACGTCTGCAACGGAATGAGGGATAGTGTTGCAAGGTCGGATGCCCCGATAAGCCGCAGCTACGTTGCGGTTTCTGGGTTTTGTCCGGGCGTCGTACTCTACTGTTGTGCAAGGTCGCATTGTGGCGTTAGTTGTTTCAAATCAATGCGCTCCGCGCAACGAAATCCCTCACAATGTTACCTTTCCCCTGCCGTTCACGGTGAACGCAGGGGATTTTCGTGGCTCGTTTGCATCGAGGTTTGTGCCTTCCCGGCATGGTCGCGGCGGCAGTGATCGTCGCGCTTACTCCGACGCAGGCCGCAGCAAAGACGCAGGAAGCTGGCATCAACCGCCGCGCCTACGACGCGGCCATGAAGTGTTTCGTGGCGAATGGCCGTGCGTCGGGCTTGAGCCAGCGGGCGGGCGACCCGGCCGCCGCTGCGCGCTACGACGCGAGCGGACGCGAGGCATTCGATACCGCACTCCGGCTTGGGCAAGCCCTTGGCTATCCCAACCGTCGGATGAACCAGGACTTCGACGCCGTCCAACTCCGCGAACTCCCCACGATGGTAGGCGACCCCGAGTATTTTCGGGCGTCGGTCATCCTGTGTCGTTCGCTTGGTTTGATGCCCGCTGGTTAGACGCGCCCGACTGCTGCATCGGCAGACCGATTGACGCTCGAAACGCCGTGACCGGTTTGACGGATGTCGGGACCGGAAGCGCCCGCGTTTCTGAGGGCGGCAACGAGGTCTGCCGGAACAAGGGCCTGCTCCGAAAGGGCCAAACCGGCGTCGGGTTGCTGGCCGGGGCTGCTTTCCGGCTGCTGTCCGAGCACCTGACTGAGGTTCCGCTCCTGGCCCGATAAGCGGCGATGTTGCCTCTCATACTCGGGGCTGGCATCCGCGCCGTGCGCGCCAGCATCTTCCAACTGAGCAACGGCAAGTCTGGTCGCCCGCAGGGTACCTTCCGGCGTCCCTTCCGCCGACGCGGCATTGATTGCTCGCTGGTATGCCTCCTCCCGCTGGCGATAGGCCGCTTCTTCTTCTGGCGACGCGAAGCGGAGATAGGGGTCGAAGATCTTCCGTTCGTAGAAATCATGGACGAACGAGGTCACTTCCCGGTGCGCGGCCGCACTCGCGGCGTGGAGCGCCACTTCGGCGGCATGGGCATGGGCGACGGTGCTCCGCACCTGTTGCGCCAGCGTCTGTGACGCGGCGACCGACGCGATCACTTCGGTCCGGATGGCGGCGAGCCCGCCGCCGTGCGCGTGTTCGATGCGGTGCTGCAATCCGGCGAGGCGCGACATCTGGCCCTGAGCCACCGCGAGGGCGGCCCCGTCCCCACTCATCGCCGCAGCATGGCGCAGCAGCTCGATGTCGGATTCCAAAGCGGCCTGGGCCTCGGCGATCTGCCCCAGCAGATCCGCCCGAATGGTACCATTCGGGTCAACGGGAAGGCCCCGTTGACCGTCTGAAACTGTGGGATGGCCCGTTATAGATTACTCGTATCGTTAGAGTTTTACGTCTTCATCTTACGGTAACAATCCCTAATTTTTCGTTAACCGACCACTCAGAACATACTGTCAGGTCGTGAAACCGTATCTCTCTTTCAGATACGCGCGAACTTCCTCGCTCGGCGTCTCGCCATAAGAGGACGCGACAACAGAGCCGTAGGTCTCAATGTCGATGATCCCGTCGCCGTTCATTGACGCCAGAAAAGCCGCTTCTTTCTCGGGTTCAACGAGAACGAAGTAATAGGCCCAGCGGCCCGATGTGTCCTTGGCTTTCAGTTTGTGGACCAGGTGGCCGCGCTCAGCGACATAGCGATCCGCCGGATCGAGGATGGCTTTTGCGCCGCCATTGCCGATGGGGGCGAGCACGGGCGAGTTCACCAGCGTTGCCAGCTCGTCGGAGTCCGGCACGAAGGGCCACAGGTGGCAGAGATTGCCGGTGCCCCACGGACGCTGGACCTTATCCGTCATCCGGTAGACGAAATCGGTGGCATGTGCGGCGAGCACCGCAATAGGCAGGCCAGGTGTTTTCAGGGCATCGCGGATGCCAAGGCAGAAGGGGCTATTGCCATACTGCGCCCCGTCCGCCGCCATGCGTCCGGCGGGTGTGGCGTAGAACACGAATGTCTCGTTGACCCGTTCGTAGCGATCGGGCGATTCCCCGGCCAGGCCTGCCACCTCACCCCGCGTCGCACTTGGAACTCGGTGCGACCGGCACGCATCGAGCACGATCAACTTCTGCTGGTCGTCGCGCCAGCACAGCGCATCCATCACTTCCGATAGCCGGATGCATGAGAACAGGACATCGGCCTCGCTGACGCCGGACGCATCCACAGGCACGAGATAGTTCTCCCCGCCGCGCTGCATCCCGTGGCCGGCGAAATGAACATAGACGCTGGCGCGTTGGGGCAGATCGGCGATCACGTCGCGGAACTGGGCAAGCACGCTGCCCATCGACGCACGGTCGGCGTCATGAACGACGTAGGTGTCGAACCCGAGAGACTTGAGCTCGTCGCCCAGCGTCTCGACATCGCTGGCGGGGGTTCTGAGTGGGCCAAAGACCGATTGGCTTTGGTACTTTGTGTTGCCGATGAGCAGGGCTGCGCCGCGTGTCATGTTCTCACCCAAGGTTGCCGTCACAGCTTTGCCATTCAATCGCGGCAGTGCAACATTCTCGTGGTTGAAGTGAGGGGCAAAGCCGATGGCGGTCTACGATCTGCTGCTTAAGCTGGAGGGCATGAAAGCCCTCTGCGGTGACGGGATCACCGACGACACGATCAGCCGGAACCTATTCCCGACCCACGAGATCAGCGAACAGCGCAGCAGCCTCTCCCGCCTCAAGAGCGGCGAACTGGACCTCACCGAACGGCACCGGTCCATGCTCACCGAGGATTTCAATGCCCGCATCAACAAGAGCGTGCTCCCTCCTGGCAACACGCCGGTCCCCATCGTCGCGCTCCTGCGCGCCCAGGACTGGGAACGCCCGTTGCCGGAGTTTTTCGGCCATCTCGCTCTGGCGCTCGACCAAGCGGCTCCCAGCGCCCTCGCACGGGCCCACGCGGCCATACTGTCGGCGCTTCAAGGGCTGCAAGACTATCGCGAACGCGACCACGCGCTTCTGCTTGCCAGCTATGACCCGGCCGACGCCGAAGCCTACCGCTTCCCCGACACCGCCAAGCCCATCGACCCGCTGGAGCTTCCGCCCAGCCGGGTCGTCGCGGGAAAACCGATGATCGCCAGCCTCGTCCACGAGGTGAGCAACGAGCCATCGCGAGGCTGGCTGTTCTTCGTCCGCAATCCCGACGAGCGGCAGGGGATCTCGCAGAGCCACTACGTCTGGGACCAGGATCTCAGCCAGATGCTGTTCTGGCAGGAAGGCGGGCCGTTTGAAATTCCAGCCGGCCACTTCGGGGCGCTGCCCGGCTACCCGACGACGGCGACCCGCCTTACCGGCGAGGTGACGGCGTTCCTGCTGGTGGAACCGATGAACTCCCCGGCCGTCGCCAACCTGTTGCGAGCCCCTCAGCCCGATTGGGACGGCGTTTGACCTGCCCCCTTCCTGATCCCTCGGTTTGAGTGAGAGTCCGTCAACCTCAAGGAGACGGACATGAAGAAGAGCAGGTTCACCGAGGCGCAGATCATAGGGGTGCTGCGCGAACAGGAGGCGGGCGGTGCGACGGCGGAGGTCTGCCGGCGGCACGGGATCAGCGAGCAGACCTTCTATCGGTGGAAGGCGAAATACAGCGGGATGAGCGTCTCGGACACCCAGAAGCTGAAGGCGCTGGAGGACGAGAACCGGCGGCTGAAGAAGCTGCTGGCGGAGTCGATGCTGGACGTGTCGGCGTTGAAGGATCTCCTGGGAAAAAACTGACCGGGCCCGCTGTTCGCCGGGAAGCCGCGCTTCGTCTGATGGCGGAGCGCGGCTACTCGCAGCGGCGGGCCTGTGGGCTGGTCGAGGTCGATCCCAAGACGGTGCGCCGCGCGCCTGAACCTGGCGACGCGGAGGTGCGCGAACGCCTGCGGATTCTGGCCGGAGAGCGTCGTCGGTTCGGCTACCGACGGCTGGGCATCCTGCTGGAGCGCGAGGGCGTCAGCCTGAACAAGAAGAAGCTGTTCAGGCTCTATCGGGAAGAGGGCCTGGCGGTGCGACGGCGGCGGGGGCGCAAGCGGGCGACCGGGATGCGGACGCCTATGGCGGTGCCGGACGGTCCGAACCAGCGCTGGAGCCTGGACTTCGTGGCCGACGCCCTGTCGTGGGGCCGACGCTTCCGCATTCTGTGTATCGTAGACGACTTCACGCGCGAGGCCTGGGCGCTGGTGGTGGACACCTCGATCGGCGGCTGCCGCATGGCGCGTGAGCTGGATGCGCTGATCGCCCGGCGAGGCAAGCCGGCGCTGATCGTCAGCGACAACGGCACGGAGATGACGTCGAGAGCCATGCTGGAATGGGCCAACCGGACAGGGGTCGGCTGGCACTACATCGATCCCGGCAAGCCCCAGCAGAACGGCTTCGTCGAAAGCTTCAACGGCAAGTTCCGGGACGAGTGCCTGAACGAGGAGGTGTTCACGACTCTGGCGGAAGCCCGGGCCGTGATCGGCCGGTGGCGGCACGACTACAACCACGTCCGACCGCACTCCGCCCACGGCGGCCTCGCGCCGGAGACCGTGCGGCTGAACCACGCGGCCGGTCGGCTGCGCGACGTGAATAGCTGCGCCGCCCGGCCGCTCCCACCGGAGCCCAAGATCAGCTATGAAGCCTGCGGACTCCCATTATGACCGAGGGACCAGCGGGGGGCAGGTCAAAATCTGGCTCGCCGCTCCATCGCGCAGGACGATTTCTTCGGAAAACTGGGACAGGCCTTCGTTCATATAGCTCGCATACTTCCACGGTGCGGCATACGCCCCCTCGACCTTCGGATTTCTGTCGAACTCTGTGAAGATCGAGCGAATTTTTGTGCCAAATTCCCTTAGTCCTGCCTCACTGCTGATGATCATTCTGAGTGTCCCCGCGCTCACCAATCATGCCCTAGCGAACGCGCATATCGTTGCCAGAGATCCGCTGTACGGTGAAGCCGCGATTTAGCGTCTTGTGGGACCACGCCGCTCCCGAAGCGTGACGATCCGCGCGGCTGCGCGGCCGGGCTTTAGGCTACGCCGCGAGCTTCCGGCCGTGCCGGTGATCTCGCCCCATACGGGTAACAATCCCTATCGCAAAGGGCTTGGGGCTTTGCCCCTGGCGCACTCCAGATAGTCTTCCGCCCAGCTTCATCCGCGCAAGAGGCGCTCCTTGCAGCCGGGTCCCCGCGAAGCCTCCCCTCCGTTTGCACCCCCATTCTCGCCGAAGGGCAAGGGTTCAGGATGAACCCCAACCCCGAGGAAGAGATGACCAAGGACTACGTCGTTACACGCACCAACTGGCACGGCATCGAAATCGAAATCCGCTGGAACCCTGACTACCTGACCTATGATGACCAGACGCGAATGGCCCATCTGGAGGTCGAAAGCATCTCCCCTAGGAGGGCTCGTCTGCCGATTACCGAGACGGGATACCGCTCACATTTTACAACGGTGGAAGCGGTCCAAACCTATGTGCGCCCGGAGGACTATGTGGAAGCGTGGCTCGATCAGGCGTCGCGCTCGCCGGAGTGGCGGGCCTTCGATGAGGCTCAAAAGCAATTGTCGCTATTCTAGCCCGCCGCGTAAAGGCCTGTGTAAATATCTACACAGCTCCTGCACAGGCAGAATAAGTTGATTTTGTCCAATATACTTGAGCAACTTAACGCCTTCCCGTTGTAGCAGCGCTACAAGAAGACATAACTATATGATTGAATACTATAGCCAAATATCATATAATAACTACTGCACAAGGATACACAAATCGCTCAAATCAATCGGTTAGAGGGGTATTTCTGCACAGTTCCCACACAGATGCGCCGAAGGACCGTGCATTCATGGTTGATACGACCGAGGTTCGACCCGGTCTCGTGATCTTCCGACGCACCGATGTGAAGCACGGCAATTGGTATTGCCGCATCAAGATCCCCGAGAAGGACGCCTACAAGTTCATCTCTCTCAAAACTGCGCTGGAAGCCGAGGCGCGCGAACGGGCGCGCGACGCAGCGATCCGCGTAGAGGTGAAGCTGGAGCTGGGCCACCCGGTCTTCGACAAGTCGTTCTCTGAGGTCGCGGCCGAGTTTTCCGCTTTCCAGAAAGAGCGCGCAGAGGCGGGTCACATCACGCTGAGCCGCTGGCGCTCCGTCGAATCCCACATCAAATCCCAACTGAACCCCTACATGGGGACGCGGCAGATCACCTTGATCGGCGAGCCGCTTTGGAAAGCCTATCCTCTGGCTCGCAAGCGCACTGGGAAGGGCAATGGGCGCGACGTGGTGAGCGACGCCACCATTCGTGGCGAGATGACCACCCTTCGCGCGATCCTGGCCTACGCCGTCGAAAAGAAACTCATCCCGAATATGTCGGCCTTCAAGGCCGTCGCCGGTTTGAAGAAGGTCTCCCGCGAGGAGTTCACGCCGAGCGAGTACCGCAAGCTCCACACCTTCGCTCGCAACCAGTGGGTCAAGAAGGCCGCCAACAAGCACGTGGGCTGGTATCGCAGCATGACCTACTGGTTCATACTCGTGATGACCAACACCGGCATGAGGCCTCCCGAGGGGCGTAACCTGCGCTGGCGCGACGTGGCCGTTCGCACCGATAAGAAGGGCCGCCGGTTCGTCACCATGAACGTGCGCGGCAAGGGCAAATTCCGCACCCTCGTCGCCTCGATGAAGGTCGCAGAGTATCTCGATAAGGTTCGGGAGATCAGCTCAGCGACCGGGCCGGACGATCCGGTGTTTTGCACCCATGACGGCCGGGTCGCGGTCAGCCTTTACAACAGCCCGATCACCCACCTGCTCGAAAAATCCGAGCTTCTGTTTTCCGCCACCGGCAGCCGCCGCAGCACCTATTGTTTCCGGCACACCTACGCCACCTTCCGGCTCACCGAGGGTGTCGACTCCCTGTTCCTGGCCAAGCAGATGGGCACTTCCGTCAAAATGATCGAGGATCATTACGGCCACGTCTCGCCCGATAAAAATGCCGAGCGCATTTTGCAGGGATTACCGGGATGGGGGGCAGCCTCCGACGCCGCTGTGGCGACCTTTGCGGAAGTGGACGACGCATCGCCAACGCAAGATGGAGCCTCTGCCAAGCCGGAACGGATGCGCCGCGAGAAAGCGGGTCGAGTTCGACCGCAGCGGCAAGCTTCCGCCGAGATCACCGCTTCCAGCGCCCGGCCCGAGGCGAGTTCGCCACGGCGGGCAAAGCGGAAGCGGAAAGGTTCAAAGCTGTCTTAAGGATTCCGGTTGTCGACAACGAATCGCCCTAACGCCCGCTTGTCGCGCTGACGCCACAGACTGAATACGACCGAGGCCGTGTAAAAACTCGTGGGGGCTCGATTTCCAATGCAATATTATTCCCGCGAATAAACAAAACACATCTGCCCGCGCAAAGAATTGCATTTTTTAAGGACGCCGCGAGTAGGAAGTTGCGCAAGATTTTCGGCAGTGCGAGTTTTACACTGCCTGAAGCCGTTTCGGACATTGAAGCGCAGCAGGCTGATGTCTCGGCATGACTCCGCGTGGACCTTGATAGGGTCCGCTTCGGAAGTGGTTCAGCAGCTCGCGATGGGCGATCAGCCGTTCACTCCGCGCTTCGTTTACCTGCCGCCAGCAACGGATCGAAGAGCTGCTGCCATAGTCTGCGGCGGTCGATTGGTATGTCGGCGCTGAGGGCCATCCCCGGTCTCAGAGCGCGACGCTCTCCATAGGCGTTCATGTACTCACGCGTGATGAAAACCTCGACCTCATAGACAGGTTCCGTTTGATCGATGGGAAAGGCGGCGTCGCCTAGCCTAACGACCGTCGGGTGTATGTCGCTGATATGGCCTTTGACGAAGCCGAAACGTTGGAACGGAAAGGCGTCGATCTGAAGGCGCGCTTCCTGGCCCTCCTTGAGGAAACCGATGGCGCGGGTTGGGACCAGAATACGCGCCTGCAAAAACGACCCAGAAGGGGCAATCGACAGAAGTGGAGCGTTCGCCGATGGCGTCATGCCGTTGCGCACTAGCAGCCGCATGACCGTTCCACCGATGGGCGCGCTGATCACATGCCCGCGCGCGACCTCAAGTTCGGCCTTCCGCTGGGCCAGTCTGGCGCCCTCACTCTCCAGCGCACCCAAGGTCTGCGCTTCACTGGCCGGGATGGATGCCAGTTGGGAACGAAGTTCGGAGACCGAGGCATCTGCCTCAGAGATTCGACTGTCCATCTCGGCTAGGGAGGAGCGCTCACCCAAGACCGCACGTCTGCGTCGATCGACCTCTGAATTGGGAGCGAAACCCAGCGCTTGGAGTTGCGACAAACGACCGGCATCCGCTTCCGACAGGGCCAGCGCGTCCGCCTGCACGCCGCGCTGGCCGACGAGGATGGCTTTCAAGCGCTGCTGAGCTTGAATTTGCTCGACCAGGCGGCTTCGTTCCCCTGCGTAGCCCTGCCGGATGGCCGTCTGCCGATCCTCCACTGAGGCCAGCTGGCGTTCGGTTTCGGCGAGTTGAACATCAAGCACCGGACCCTGTCCGAGACCAGCGACGTCCGACGTGAATTCGATCAGCGGCGCGCCTTCGGCAACGACCGCGCCTTCCCTAACAAGCACCCGGGAGACCCGACCATTCTGGACCGCCCGAACATCGACCACGCCGCTTTCTGCTTCCAGAAACCCTTGGACCGTTTCCTTCCGGGTGTAACGGCCGAAGATCAGGGCAGCGAACAACGCGATGCAGATCATCGCAACAAGCGCGGTCCAGGTCGTTAGCGAAGGCGGCTGCGCCAAGCGCACCTCACCCCACAAACGACGGCGCTTGGCTTCGACGGCTTCGTCCCGAAAGAGCTTCATGCGTCGCTCGCGGCGCGGTGGGTCATGTTGAATGGAGCAAGGCTGGTCCCGGTGATCTCGACCACCACGCCCTTGTCCACCAGGAGCACGCGATCCGCGCCTTGGACCGCAGCCTCCCGGTGCGCCACCATGATGCGGGTGATATTCAGTTCGGATAGCGATGCCATCACACGGCGTTCCAGTTCCGGGTCGAGGTTTGCGGTGCCTTCGTCCATGAACAGGATGGCCGGGTTCTTGTAGAGTGCGCGAGCCAGCAACAGCCGTTGCTTTTGTCCGCCGGACAGGATCGAACCCATGTCGCCGATTAGGCTGTGATAGCCCATTGGTGTGCGCATGATGTCGTTATGAACATGGGCGAGGCGGCAAGCACGCTGCACTCGCTCCGGGTCGATCTGGGCATCAAAAAATCCGACATTGTCGATGATAGTGCCGGAGAGTAGTTGGTCATCCTGCATCACCACGCCAAGGCGATCCCGAACCGCACGCAGGCCTAGTGCTCCCATCGGATGGCCATCGACCAATACCTGGCCCTCCACCGGCTCGTAGACGCCGATCAACAACTTCAGCAGGGTGGATTTGCCGCCGCCCGAGGGTCCGACGATGACGACCGCTTCACCCGGCTGAACTTGGAAAGAGGCGTCGTCCAGAATCCAGGGATCGTATTGCCCGTAGCGGAAGCGAAGCCTGCGTGCCTCGAGCGCACCGGTCAGCGCCTTGGTCAGGGCCGCCGGTCCGTCAAGTCCGCGTTCGGGATCGGCATGAACGATATCGGACAGACGCTCCAGGTGCAGCCCCAACATACGAAAGGTGAAAAAGGCCCCGATCAGGCTGCCGACCCGGCCGGAGAACTGGGCGGAATAGCTCAGAAAGGCGAAATACATGCCCAAGGTCATCTGTCCGTCGATGACTTGAAGCGCCCCAAAGTACAGCATCGCCAACCCATGCACGCCCTGCCATAGACCCAGCCCCGAACTGCCCCACAGGCTGAACGAGCCTTGGCGAAAGGCGACATTTTGCTGATCTGCCACCGCGTTCTGCCACAGGCCGTGACGTTCGGACTCGCGACCGGCGATTTTGATGGCGCGGGCTCCGCGAACCGTCTCGAGGAAAACGGAGTCGGTTTTGGCCGATAGATTGAGATGCTCTTCGGCGAATCGGCGAGCAACCGGAAACGCGGCAGCCCGCACCGCCAGAATGACCACCAGATTGACGGCAACCAAGGCCGCCAGCATCGGCGAATACATGAGCATCACGACGGCCACTGGGATGACCATGATCGCATCTAGCAGGACGCCGACCAGTCCGCCGGTCAGGAACGCCTGCGCAGGTCGCAGCGAGCCGAAGCGGGACATCACGTCACCGACATGCCGGCGCTCGAAAAAATCTGTCGGCAACCGCAATAGATGCTTGAGAAGATTGCCGGAGAGCTGAACGGATAATCGCTGCCCCGCATGAAGCTGGATAAAGCCTCGCAAGGTCTCGATCGCGGTTTGGATGACAATCAATGCGCCGAAGCCCACGACGATTGCCACTAGCAGATCCCGGTCGCCGCGTCCGATGACATCGTCAACTACAAGTTGGCTGGCCAAGGGAGTGATCAGGCTTACCGCTTGAAGCAGCAATGTCAGAATGAACACCTGAAATAGGAACGGCTTGAACCCAGCCAGGCGGCTCCAAAGGTCGCTCAACTTAACCCGTTCCACCCGTTCTTTCTTGGCGAAATGCGGCGCGGGCGTCAGCTCCAGCGCCACGCCGGTAAAGTGCTTCGAAACCTCTTGCAGCAGCAGCTTGCGCTCACCGCGCGCGGGGTCGGCGATCCATGCGAAGCGGTTGCTGACGCGGCGCAGAACCACATAGTGATCCAAGCTCCAATGCAGGATTGCAGGCGTTTCCAGACGCCCAACCTCATCCAGATCGCAACGCACCGGACGGGCCGTGAACCCAAGCGCGTCTGCGTAGGCGATCAAATCCTTCAGGCTTGTTCCTCCTTGGGAGATCGGAAACCGTCGGCGAAGTTCGGACAGGGTTTCGCGATATCCGTGAGCGGCGGCAACGGTTGCCAGGCAAGCCAAGCCGCATTCGGCCGCTTCCGCCTGGAGTACATTTTGTTGCACCACTTTGCCGCACCCTTCTAACAAGCCTGAGTGTTATTCGGATTGACGTGCTCGTCTAGGTCTGTTTGTCATACAGGCGCAGCGCTGCGCACTATTCAACTTCTAATGGAGGCTCGACTATGCGTGCTTTGACGAATGACGAACTGCGCCAAGTGACCGGCGGGCAGGACGGCGGCGGTGGTGACACCGGCGGCGGCGGCAGCACTGGTGGCGGCGACACGGGCGGTGGCGGCTATCCCATGACCAACCCTTACCCCGGCGATTCCGGCGGCGACACGGGCGGCTCCTGGGACTATCACTACCGCGAGGACTGGGGGACCAGCGGCGACTACACCACGACCGGCGGCAGCTATACCGACCGCGACGGTCGCACAGTCCGGGTCGGCATCCTGGAAGATGGTCGGACACCACAAACCGTTGACGGCGTTGAAGTCACCGTCACTGTTCCCTTCTAAAAGTATCTGAGGCTGGCGACCAAAGGCGAATGACTATGAGCGGAAGTAAGCTGTTGCTCGCCGGTTTTTCCTCTTGGGTGTTGGTGGCGGTCGCCAGCGTCACCGCCCAAGAAGCTACTGTCGCGCACTATTTCGCTGATGAGGGGGTGGTCATTCGCGAACGAGGCCCGTCCATCGCGTTTCGCCTCCGGGGAATCGATCCCAGAGGCGCTTCGACATGGAGCGATGAAATAGCCCTGCCGGAAACCGCCGACGGGATCCGCAGTATCGGTGATCTCCAGTGCAGCCGGGGCGAAGACGTTCGCTGCCTGCTGGCGCTCGACAGGGCCGGGACGGACGACCGGGTCTGGATTTCGCTCGTCCCCTCATCAGGCGTGGTGACGCAACCCTTGGGCCCGCTGACCGGAACAGCCGTTCATGATGTTCTGACGGAAGGGGATGACAAGGTCCTTTTCACTGTGCCGCCGACGGCTTCCGGCGCCGGCCGGCCGGGACTATACATACGCGATCTGGACCAACCAGCGACGCCTGCCGTCATGATCTCCGATCAAGCCTTTACCAACCAGTCCGGCATCGCCGCTTTTCTACCGCGCCGGAGAGGCGGACATGATGTCCTGGCGCTTGAAGCCGGCGCACCTGCTAAATGGGTCGTTTACAGTCAGGCCTCGCAGCGCCTCAGCGACGAGGTCGCCACCAGTCGGTTCTTCACCGTCGACAGGCGTAATATTCTTGCGGTGGTGTCTTCTGAGGCCGCTCTTGGCGGCACGGCCCCGTCAGGAGGGCTGGTCCTGGCCGGACCGCCGGAGGAGATGGGCGCGCCTTGGCGCAAGGCGGTCGTTTATGCATCCCCGGATGCCGTGCTGGCCGACCGAGCCTTTGAAGAATCGGCCGGCTCGGCCGTCGCGGCGCTCAGTGGGGCTGTTGTCGCTGTGCTGACGACTCCCGCCGGGATCACAGCCCGCGAGATCTGCGGACCGCCCAGCGCAACGACGACCCGACCACTGGCCAATGACGTCTCCGGCTACGTCGATATGATCATCGAGGGCGGTGGTTCAGCCGCTGTGGTGACGGCCATAGACCGATGGGGCCTGATCCAGCAGTTTATTGTTTCCGGCATCGACCGGCCGGGTTCCGCTCCGGTTCGCGCTTGCGACGCCTCGCCTTTGAGAATTGAAATCCTATCAGTGACCCCGGCCCGACCGGCATTGGTCGCCGCGCGGTTCGTCGCTGATACTGAAGGCGCTCATGACCCTGCCTATACCGTGATCGGTCTGGAGGGCGCGACAGGCCCGGTGATGATCCGGCCTTATGGTGCCTTCGACCTTCCGGTGCAGAACTACGCGATCGGCGAATTCGACCGTCGCTGGCTTGAGGCGGGCGGTCAGCTGATAGTGCCGGTGTTGCGCGGCGACGCCATGCCAGAGACAGAGCCGCATCTGGGACAAGGTGACTACAAGGCAGCCGCGACCGCCGATCTCCTCGCCGTCATCGAGGACGCGGAAGAACGAGGGATCGGCAGGCCGGGCGAATACGTCTTGGCCGGATACAGCGCGGGTGCATATGTCGCGGCTCGGGCCGCACTCACCCGGCCGGAGATGTTTCGCGCCGCTTTGTTGTTTTCGGGCGCGCTTGATCTGGACGCACTCGCAGGAACGACGACCGATGTGGCGGAGTTCGGCCCCGTTGCGGGGGGCTTCCCGCGTTGGTTCGCAGGCATACCGGCCCCCGAACGAGCGCCCAAATTTCTCCTCTGGCACGCTGAAAACGACGACCGCGCACCGGTCGCCGCGTCAAGGAACTTTGCCCGATACCTATCTAGCCTCGGCTACAAGGGTGAGCTGACGGTTTCAGACAGGGGCGGGCATGACGCCGGGTTGCGAAGCGCTACAGCCGACCGCGCCATGGAATTCATCGCAGCGATTGGTCAACCATGATCCGGTTCCTGCTGGTCGCATGCTGTTGTGTTCTTTCGGGCTGCGCAAACGCGCGCTTCGATTGGAAGAAAACGGCGGCATCGATCACGCGCGGTGCCTGCAATCACTCGTCGCGATGCGAACTGCCGTGCACCCTTCCCGAAACCCGCCGGTCGGAATGTGAAAACCGTGCTCCCGGTAGCGCAGGAGCGCGCCGCAACTGACCCGGCTCAGTATCAGCCAGGGATCGAATTGGGTGTCTACCGCGCGGCCGTGAATCTCACTTTTCAATGCCGGCCACACTCATCGGATGTCGTCTTTTCGACGCTCAGCGAATGTCCGGTGCTGGGGGGATACTGTTGAAAAAGTCCGGCGACGGCAAAATAGGCGCAAACTGCGTTCTTCTCCCGAAATCGCGCCCTAACAAAATCAATCGCTTAGCTTTTCGGAGTGGCACCAGATCGGGCCAGAAAGGCCGAAAACTGCCAGCTCGCAGACTTTTTCAACTGTATCCACCTCTAACTGAAATGGAGTACGTCCGCTGAAACGCGATATGTAAATGCGCAGAAAGTTGACCGTCGCTTTGTCCCGCGATCCGCCTAGGTTCAGATCGTTGATCAGCTCTGGCGCAATCGACGGCACCGACGGAACCGCCCTTAGATATGAGGTCCGATATCCGCAAGCCCGTCGAATAGGACGGTGCGCGCGGAAAATGAACTTTTGAAGCGCTTGCGATGCCGGTCGCTAAAGCCAAAGCGAGTTCGCCACGGAGGGCAAAGCGGAAGCGGAAAAGCCCGTCTGCGCTTTGATGACGGCTTTTAGGACGCCAGCGTTTCTCGGGAGAAAAGCTGTGTCTCTACAGCAACTTCCGAGAAGAAGTGGCGGACAGAGAGGGATTCGAACCCTCGGTAGGCTTTCACCTACACACGCTTTCCAAGCGTGCGCGATCGACCACTCCGCCACCTGTCCGTTTCACCACGAGGGCTAACGCCCGGGAGGTCGCCCGGGGAGGGAGGGCTGATAGAACAGCCGGGCGCTGTGGGCAAGCGCCACGCGGGTCAAAACGGCTCTGGGAAAAGTCCGGGCGCATTCCCATATGGTCGCCATGTCCCTTTTCTCACGGATGGCATCGATGCTGAGCCAGAAGACCACCCTGCCCACCGCCGCCAGCGCCCTGCCCGGCCGGTCCACGCCCCTGCCGACCGACGAGGTCCATTTCGTCAACGGCCGTCCGCTGAAGGGGCCGCATCCCGAAGGGTTCGAGACCGCCGTGTTCGGCATGGGCTGTTTCTGGGGCGTGGAGCGCAAATTCTGGTCGCTGCCGGGCGTCTGGGTCACGGCGGTCGGCTATTCCGGCGGGATCACGCCCAACCCGACCTATGAGGAGACCTGCACCGGACTGACCGGCCAGACCGAGGTGGTCCAGGTCGTCTTCAATCCGGCCGAGATCTCCTATGCCGAACTGTTGAAAACCTTCTGGGAGGGGCACGACCCTACCCAGGGCATGCGCCAGGGCAATGACATCGGCTCGACCTATCGTTCGGCCATCTACTTTTTGAACGACGCCCAGAAGGCCGGGGCGGAGGCGTCGCGCGACACCTATCAGGCGGCGCTGTCGAAGGCCGGCAAGGGCCAGATCACGACCGAGATCACCGCGGCCGGGCCCTTCTATTTCGCCGAGGGCTATCACCAGGGCTATCTGGCCAAGAACCCCGAGGGCTACTGCGGCATCGGCGGGACGGGTGTCGTCTGCCCGATCGGCGTCGGCGTCGAGGCCTGAGGATGAACCGGGCGGGGATCGGCAAGACCTGCCTGGCCCTGCCCGGGGCGACGCTGGACCATCCGTTCGGTCCCGACCACGACACCTACAAGGTCGGGGGCAAGATGTTTGCGTGGTTCAGCGAGGACGGCGGGGTGTCGTTCAAGGCGTCCGACATCGCTTACGAGGTCCTGACCGGGAGCGGCAAGGCGCGTCCGGCGCCCTATCTGGCGCGGGCGAAGTGGGTGAGCCTGCCGGATCCCGACGCCTGGGACGACGAGGAGCTGACCGAACATCTGGCCATCGCCCACCGGATCGTGGCAGCGAAACTGACGAGGAAGGCACGGGCCGAGCTGGGGCTCTGAAGGGAATCTAGCGCCCTCGAAGGGTGTCGGCCGCCCGGCCCAGCCGTTCGACCGCCTCGTCCAGCACGGCGTCGGCCTTGGCGAAGCAGAGGCGGATGACCGATCCGCCGGCCCCGACCGAAACGAAGGCGGACAGGGGTATGGCGGCGACGCCGAATTCGACGACGGCCCGGCGGCAGAATTCCTCGTCCGGCAGGGCGATGCCGGAGGCGGACAGGTCGACACCGAGGAAATAGGTACCCTCGCCCGGGGTCAGGACGAAGCCCCGGGCCGAAAGGCCCGCCGCCAGCCGGTCGCGGGAGCGTTGCAGGCCGGCGCGCATTCCGACGAACCCGGACTCGGGCCAGGCGAGGCCCGCCGCGACCGCGCCCTGCAGGTTCGGCGGGGTGGCGAAGGTGATGAACTGGTGGGCCTTGGCGACGGGGTCGACCAGGGCGGGGTCGCCGCAGACGAAGCCGATCTTCCAGCCGGTCATGCCGAACATCTTGCCGGCGGATCCGATCTTGAGGGTCCGGGCCGCCATGCCGGGCTCGGCGATCAGGGCGCGATGGCGGCGGCCGTCGAAGATGACATGCTCCCAGACCTCGTCGCTGACGGCGATCAGGTCGTGGCGGACGCAGACCCGGGCCAGGACCGCGACCTCTTCGGCGTCGAAGGCGCGGGCGGTCGGGTTGTGGGGATTGTTGAAGACGACCATCCGGGTGTGGCTGGTGACGGCGGCCTCAAAGGCCTCCTCCGTCAGACGCCAGGTCGGGGGCTGGAGACGGACCGGGACCGCAACCCCGCCGGCCCGCTCGATCAGTGGCCGGTAGGCGTCATAGGCGGGCTCGAAGATGACGACCTCATCGCCCGGATGGACGAAGGCCAGGATCGAGGCGGCGATGGCCTCGGTGGCACCGGAGGTGACCAGGACGCCGTCGAAGGTCAGGTCCACGCCCTGCAGCCGGCCATAGTGTTCGACCACGGCGTGACGCAGCTCCGGCAGGCCGCGCGACGGGGCGTACTGGTTGGAGCCGGTCATCAGGGACTCGGCGGCGAGACGGCGGAGGCTCTCAGGCCCCTGATCGTCAGGGAAGCCCTGGCCGAGGTTGATGGCACCATGCTCGCGGGCGAGGCCCGACATGGTCTCGAAGATGGTCACCGGCATGTGGGCGAAGACGGGATGGACGCGCATGGCACCAACGGAGCCGAGCGGGGCGATCATGGCAAGGCGGAAACAACGGCCTGGCTTTGGTCCGTCCGTCCGGACGAAAAACACCCTGACGAGACGGACGAAACGGACGAAATCCGGGTGTTCGCCCTCTCCGCGAACCGGGAACGCACACTATAGGGCGCCGGGATATGAAGGCGCATTCGAGAGGATGGTGGTCCCGCCAGCGCTGACGAGAGGGGGATTTGGGCGCCTGTTAGAAAAATCTGTGCATCAGAAATGGGGACGCGCGTTCGTTTCTGGATCAGGCGGCGAGGGCTTTTGCCTTGGGGCGAACCTGAACAAAAGCAAATGCACGTGGTGCGTCGGGTTTGCCATTCAGCCGGATCAACCAAGCAGATACGTCCCGATCACGCAGCCAGTGCCCTACCGCTTCGGCCTGCAGCCTGTTCACATGGCCGATCAGGGCACCGTTGGCCTCAAACCGGACGGCGTTGGCATCGTGAGCATTGGTCGGATCCGCGATCAGAGCCAACGGTTCGCCGACGACCAAGCGGTCGCGGGTCTCGGAGTTGTGTCGATGTCCGGCGATCTCGAACACCACCTCCACACAATCCGCCTTAGGGTCGAGCCGGTCGATCAGGGAGAATCCGTCGCTGGGAAGCTTGGCCTCGGTCAGGGCCAACAGCTTCATTGTCGAAAGCGACACAGCCCCCCGGAACCGGAAATGCTCAAGGAACCGCTCGAAGTCAGGGCGGCTTGGCGGCGGCAGGCGTCGAGCAAATGCGTCCAATACTCCTTCGGTGAAACCGCCTTGCGGCTGTTTGGCGATGTCGAATGCCGGGTATCCAGAATAGCCGTAGGCCTTCAGCGACTCGCGGCTACGGTCAGCATTGAGGAGGGCAAACTCGGCGTCATCGAAATAGCGGAAACGGGCACCGTCCAGAGTTTTCTCCATGCAGCCAACTGCCCACCGAGTCCGCTCCGATATGGCATCCGGGGCTTGCCAAGCCAGCACGAGCTCGATCGGTTCTGAAGGATGTTCAATCCAGTGGTCCATGTCAGGCTCCGAGCACATCCAGCAACCTGTCACGACGCGTCTTGAGTTGCGCAGCGACGAAGTTCGCGCGTTCCGCGGAAAAGACCGTCGGAAAGGGAATATCGACGCAACGGGCCAGAAGCGTGTCGATCTCAGAATCGGCAATACCGAGGCTATCACGCATTGCGGCCGCTGTGGCCGGATAGGTCCGGGCGTATTGCGCGCACAGGGCGATGTGCTGGCCGGAAGGTCGATCACCAGAGGTCCAGCCGAAATGGTGATAGCCGTTGTCGATGAAACCGCCGAGACGGTCCGACTGAGCGTAGGAGGCCAGTTGTCGATCGCCGATGATGAAACCGAGGCTCGTGCCATTGTCGAAGGCCGGAGCCATGCTCAGCAGAGGCCGCCCGTCATGTCCTCTTTTTACGAGAAAACCCCAGTTCTCGGAATGGCGGTCCGTATTGCCAATGAGGGCGTCGAAAGCGAGAGTTTTGGCCCACCAAGCTCCAGCATTGGGTATCTTGTGTGAGCGACAGACCTCGAGATTGTCTGTGAAGCTACCGCGCCGCAGATCGGTGTCGAAGCCTCGCGCCTGTAAGCGCTCGATCCCGTGAACGAGGCGTAGGTCCGGATCGCCCACATACCCATAAAAGTACTCGATCAGCACACCGGGGCTGCCGTTGCCGGGACCGGTTGCTAGAAACGCTGGCGGAACCTCAACGCCGATCAGCTTTGCCACCTCGTAGGCGAGCACTTCGGACCAGATCTGTTGCGCCTTGGTGCCTTGGGGTTCCTTGAATATGTAACGATGCCCGCCAATCAGGAAGCCATAGGGTGGCGGGTTCGGGCAAACGAAGATGCGTTTGGCCTTGGCCCCTTGGGGGCCAAATGGAAAATCCTCGTCCGGCTCCCACCCGTTGAGGGAGACAACCTGATCTCGTCCTTGCTGGATACGGGGCCCGATGGGCATGCAGCGTCCTGTCGCTTTGGTTGAGACGAGTGTCGCGTGATCGGTGACAAGCCTCAACTGTTCCTCTGCACCGAAGGCTTCCATTCCATACAAAGCAATGAAAGAGGCGCGCGCCTCCCGCTCACGACGGGGGCAATGGGGGAAGGCGTCGTGAGCCGGATATTGGCCAGCTTGCCCATCTCCAGCGTCAGCGACCCCGCCTGTCGGGCCGGTTCGCCCGAGGCGTTGAGAAGGTCGTCGGAGGCCAGGCGGGTCTGGACGGCGGCGGCAAGGCCGACACCGGGTAGGTCAGTTCCACCCCTCGCTTCTGAAGGCCCCGCCCTTCCCCCTCAGGCCACAACGCCCGCCACATAGCTCGCATGCAGGATCGGCTTGCCGAGCCAGTAGCAGAGCTCGGCCGGGCGGGTGATGTCCCAGACGGCGAGGTCGGCGGCCTTGCCGGATTCCAGCGTGCCGATCTGATCGGCGAGACCCAGCGCTTTGGCGGCATGGCGGGTGGCACCGGCCAGGGCCTCCTCCGGGGTCAGGCGGAACTGGACGCAGGCCAGGGTCAGGGCGGCGGTCATGGAGGCGACCGGCGAGGTGCCGGGGTTGCAGTCGGTGGCGACGGCCATGGCGACTCCGTGACGGCGCAGGGTCGCGATCGGCGGCGGGGTGGTCTCGCGCAGCATCAGATAGGCGCCGGGCAGCAGGACGGCGACGACTCCGGCCTCGGCCATCGCCCGGACGCCCGCCTCGCTGGAATGTTCGATGTGGTCAGCGGACAGGGCGCCGTAGCGGGCCGCGAGCGCCGCGCCGCCGCCGTCCGACAACTGGTCGGCATGGAGTTTGACGGGCAGGCCGAGCGCCCTCGCCTTGTCGAACAGGCGAGAGACCTCGGCGTCGGAGAAGGCGATGGGTTCGCAATAGGCGTCGACGGCGTCGACCAGTCCCTCGGCATGGGCGGCGGGCAGGATGTCGTCGATGGCCAGGTCGACATAGGCCGAGCGGTCGGCCCGGTGCTCGGGCGGCACGGCGTGCAGACCCAGATAGGAGGTGCGGACACGGACGCCGGCCTCGCGCCCGATGCGGCGGGCGACGCGCAGCATCTTCAACTCGGCGTCGCGGTCCAGGCCATAGCCGGACTTGATCTCGACGGTGGTGACGCCGGTCGCCTTCAGGCCTTCGAGGCGAGACAGGGCGGACGCATAGAGCGCGTCCTCCGACGCCGCACGGGTCGCGGTCATGGACGAGACGATGCCGCCGCCGGCGCGGGCGATCTGTTCGTAGGTGGCGCCGTTCAGACGCTGTTCGAACTCGCCCGAACGGTCGCCGCCGAAGACCAGATGGGTGTGACAGTCGATCAGGCCGGGGGTGACCCAGCGGCCGTCGAGCCGGCGGGTTTCGGCGGCGTCATGGGCGGGCAGGTCGGCGCGCGGCCCGACCCAGGCGATGCGGCCGTCGTTGATCAGGATCGCAGCGTCCTGGATGGCGCCGTAGGGCTCTCCACCCGGGACCAGGGTGGCGACATGGCAATCGGTGATGAGGGTCGTCATCGCGTCTCGAACCCGGCCAGCAGTTCGCAGAACCATCGCCCCGCGGTGAGGGAGCCGAGGTCGCCGATCTCCAGCGACGGATCGTATTCAGTCAGGTCCACGGCGCGGACCTTCGGGTGGGCGCCGACGATCCGCGCGGCGTCGAAGAAGTCGTGCACCGACACTCCGCCGGGGCGGGCGCCGGGACTGGCGGGCCACTGGCTGCGGTCGATCACATCGATGTCGAAATCGACGTAGAGGACGTCGCAGAGGGCGGACAGCCGATCCAGTTCCCCGGCGACGACGGCGACCAGACCGCGCTCACGGCAATCGCGCGCCGTGTGGACATGGATGCCCGCAGCCCTGGCCTTGTCATGGGCGCGGCGGGTGTTGGCGAAGGGGGCGAGGCCCACCTGGCTGATCCGCGTCCCGTCCAGGCCGTCGTCGAGCAGGGCCTGGATCGGATTGCCGTTGGTCAGGCCCTGATCCGTGTCGCGCAGGTCGAAATGGGCGTCGAGCGTCAGGACCCCCACGCGACCCAGACCCAGGGCGTGGACGCCCGGCCGGGTGATGGCGTTGTTGCCGCCGACGAGAATGGACAGGCCCCGGTGCGTCTGGGCCTTCACCGCGTCGCGGACGGGCTCAAAGGCGTCGGCGGGCGACATCGCCTTCAACGGCACGTCGCCCGCGTCGTGAACCTGCAGGTCCAGTTCTTTCCCGATCTCGACGTCATAGGTCGACAGGCGCGGCAGGACGGCGCGGAAGGCCTTGGGGCCGAGGTCGCAGCGCCCGGGCGTCAGGGACCGTTCGTTCAGCGGCGCCCCGATCAGGGCCACGGGCGCGTCGGGATGGTCGCCGACCAGGTCGGCGACGGAGCGCCAGCCGAGAGCTTCGGAGTGAATCATCGCCCCTTCTAACCCCTTCCGCGCCCGGGACAGAAGACAGCGCCGTCCTCATCCGCAAACGGCCGCGCCGTTCACACCTTCGCGCGCGGCTTGTCCTCCGGCTGATACATGGACAGGACATGGCCGTCCGGGTCGGCGAACTCGGCCGAGAAACCGCCCGGCGCCTCGCTGACGGGGGTCACGATGGTCGTCCCCTTCTCAGCCAGCGCGGCCACGATGGTATCGATCCCTCCGTCCGCCAGATCGAAGACGATGATCGGCGTGTTCCCCGGGCGGCTCTCCTGCCTGAAGAAGATCAGCTCCACGCCACCGGCTGTACTGGCCATCAGCCAGTCATGGCCTGAGCCGTCATCACCCATATTGGCGACCTCGAGCCCCAGCACATCGCGATAGAACGCCTCCGTGCGCGCGACGTCGCTGACGTAGTAGCAAATGGTGCCGATCCGCACTTTTCCGAACACAGCAGTCTCCTCCTTCAGATGTCAGATACCTTCAGTTGCCGTCGCCCGGCGAATTGTGAGGTCACGACGAAAAGATTTCCATCCGGGTCATGGGAGCCGAGCGCCGCGCCCGACTCGCGAACAGGCCGGATCAAGGCCTGCCGGATCAGGCCGAACGACAGGCTCCCTTTCGGTCCCCCAGATAGTCCCACGCCCCCGTCCACGACGCCCTTCAGGCGGCGTCCGATCTCGCTGACCCGTTTGCGCAGCGTCGCATCCGGCAAGTCCAGCAACCAGGCGATCTCGGGCCGCGTGTGCCCGGTCAACGCCAGCAGCGCCGTTGTCCGTAGAGCCGGCGGCAGGGTCAGGACCGGATGCGCCTGTAACGGGGCCGGCGTCGCTTCGGCGTCCTGGCGGAACTGAAAATCGCCTTCCCGTCGCCGACGCCGTGCGGCCGTCCGCGCTTCATGCAGCGCCCTGCGCCGCAGCACGCCCACTAGCCAGCGGCGGTTGTCGCTGCGTCCCATGTCCCCGCGCCGCGCCTCGATGGCGGCGACAAGGGCCGTCTGCAGCAGATCCTCGGCCTCCGCCTCGCGCCGCGAGTGCGCCCGGGCGAAGCGCAGGAGCTTCAGATACGTCTGCCGGTCCATCCGCGCCGCCTCCGCCGTCAGGCCTTCGCCGGCTGGAAGCGGGCGACCAGATCATAGGTGTCACCGGGGAATGTCTGAAAGGCCCAGGTGACGCCGAGCCCGTCGCGCCACGTCCTGCGTTCCAGCCTCAGGCACGGCGCGCCCGGAGGCAACAGCAGATGCCCTGCTATCGCGCCTCTCGCACCGACGGCGGAAATGCGATGCTCCGCCTCGGTCCAGGGCGTATGCGCCAACAGCCACCCCCCCGCCGCTTGCGCCTCGAAATCAGCGGCTTCGGCTTCGGGCGCACCCGCCAGTGAAATCAGCCGCCGCTCGTACACGAAGGGGACCCCGTCAGCGAGATGCAGGGTCTCCAGCTCGAGCACCCGCCCGCCGTCGGCCAGCCACGCCTCTGCGGTGTCCGCCGCCCGCGCGCTCCGCGACAGCAATTGATGGGTATAGGCGAGGCCCCGGCTCTCGATCTCGGCTTGTATGTCAGGGATGGCCACCACGGCCGATGAATGCAGCGGCGGGTGGGCAACCACGGTCCCGGCCCGCTTGCGCCGCGTCACCAACCCCCGCGCGGCCAGCCCCGACATGGCCTTGGACGCCGTCATCCGGGCGCAGCCATATTCGATCATGAGATCGTTCTCGGTCGGCAGTCGACGGCCCGGCCGCCATTCGCCCGACACTATGCGGCGCTCGATATCGCCTTCAATGCGCCGGTGCAGGGCCAGTCCGCTCATAGCGCGACTATCCGGCTTGCCCTGTATTATGTCTAGACATTATGGTGGGTCAGATCAGGGAGGTCATCCGATGAGCAGCACGCCCAACACCCGTGTCGTCCGCGCGCCTCGCGGGACCGAGATGACGGCCAGGACGTGGGCCGCCGAGGCCGCCCTGCGCATGCTGATGAACAACCTCGACCCCGAGGTCGCCGAGCGGCCCGAGGACCTCGTGGTCTATGGCGGCATCGGCAAGGCGGCACGCGATTGGGCCAGTTTCGACCGGATCGTCGAGAGCCTGCGCGCCCTCGCACCGGACGAGACCCTGCTGGTCCAGTCAGGCAAGCCGGTCGGGGTGTTCCGCACCCATGAGGACGCGCCGCGCGTGCTGATCGCCAACTCCAACCTGGTGCCGAAATGGGCGACCTGGGAGCATTTCAACGAACTCGATCGCAAGGGTCTGATGATGTACGGCCAGATGACGGCCGGATCGTGGATCTACATCGGCACCCAGGGCATCGTTCAGGGCACCTACGAGACCTTCATGGAAGCCGGCCGCCAGCACTGGGGCGGCGAGACTGCCGGCAAGTGGATCCTGACTGCGGGGCTGGGCGGCATGGGCGGAGCCCAGACCCTGGCCGCGACCATGGCGGGGGCCTCCTGCCTCGCTGTCGAATGCCAGCGCAGCCGGATCGAGATGCGGCTGCGCACCCGCTACCTCGACGTCATGTCCGAGACGCTTGATGAGGCCCTGGCCCTGATCGCAGAGGCCGGACGCACCGGCAAGCCCATCTCCGTCGGCCTGCTCGGCAACGCGGCCGAGGTTCTGCCGGAGATGGTCCGGCGCGGCGTGCGGCCGGACCTCGTCACCGACCAGACCAGCGCCCACGACCTGATCAACGGCTACCTGCCCGCCGGCTGGACCGTGGCGGAATGGGAGGACAAACGCGTGTCCGATCCGGCCGCCGTCGAGGCTGCCGCGCGCCGATCCTGCGCCGTCCACGTCCAGGCGATGCTCGACTTCCAGGCGGCCGGGATTCCGGTCACCGACTACGGCAACAACATCCGTCAGGTCGCCTTCGATGAGGGGGTGGCGAAGGCCTTCGACTTCCCCGGCTTCGTGCCGGCCTATATCCGTCCGCTGTTCTGTCGAGGGATCGGGCCCTTCCGCTGGGCCGCCCTGACCGGCGATCCGGAGGATATCCGCAAGACCGATGCGGCGATGAAGCGGCTGTTCCCGGACAACGCCGGCCTGCATCGCTGGCTGGACATGGCGGGCGAACGGATCGCCTTCCAGGGCCTGCCTGCGCGTATCTGCTGGATCGGTCTGGGCGACCGGCACCGGGCCGGACTGATGTTCAACGAGATGGTCGCGAAGGGCGAGCTCAGCGGCCCCATCGTCATCGGCCGCGATCATCTCGACTCGGGTTCGGTCGCCAGCCCGAACCGGGAGACCGAAGCGATGCTGGACGGGTCGGATGCGGTCAGCGACTGGCCGTTGCTGAATGCGCTGCTGAACACGGCATCGGGGGCCAGCTGGGTGTCGCTGCACCACGGCGGCGGGGTCGGCATGGGCTATTCCCAGCACTCCGGCGTGGTCATCGTGGCGGACGGCACGCCCGAAGCGGCGAAGCGGCTGGAGCGCGTGCTCTGGAACGACCCGGCGACGGGCGTCATGCGTCATGCCGACGCCGGCTATGAGATCGCTCGCGCCGCATCGCGCGAGCACAGCCTGAACCTGCCCAGCCTGAAGGCCTGACGATGACCACGCTCACCCTCGGCTCAGCCCCCCTCACCCTCGCCCAACTGCGGGCGGTCATCGACGGACCGGTCACGGTCGAGGTGGCCGCGTCCGCCTGGACTGATGTCGAAAAGTCGGCCGCGACCGTCGCCGCCATCATTTCCGAGGGGCGGACGGTCTATGGCATCAACACCGGCTTCGGCCTGCTGGCCAACACCTCGATCGCGCCGGGTGATCTGGAGACGCTGCAGAAGAACCTGGTGCTCAGCCATGCCTGCGGGGTCGGGCCGCTGCTGGATGATGCGGTGGTGCGGCTGATTCTGGTGCTCAAGATCGCCAGCCTGTCGAAGGGCGCTTCGGGCATCCGCCGCCAGACCCTCGAGGCTCTGATCGGCCTGGTGAACGCCGACGTCCTGCCCTGCATCCCGTCCAAGGGGTCGGTGGGCGCCTCAGGCGATCTGGCGCCGCTGGCCCATATGTCCTGCGTCCTGATCGGCGTCGGCGAGGCGCGACATCGGGGCGAGACGCTGGACGCCGAGACCGCCGTGTCGCGTGCCGGTCTGTCGATCCTGACGCTGGGACCCAAGGAGGGCCTTGCCCTGCTCAATGGCACCCAGTGTTCGACGGCCCTGGCCCTGGCTGGGCTGTTCGCGACCGAGGCCGCCTTCGCCGCCGGGATCGCAGCGGGGGCCCTGTCGGTCGATGCGTTGAAGGGATCCGACGCGCCGTTCGATCCCCGTATCCACGCCCTGCGCAACCAGCCGGGCCAGATCGACGTCGCCGCAACCCTGCGCGCGCTGATGGCCGGCAGCGCCATTCGCGACAGCCATCGTGACGTCTGCACCAAGGTGCAGGACCCCTACTCCCTCCGCTGCCAACCCCAGGTCATGGGGGCGGTGCTCGACATAATCCGCAACGCCGCCGCGACGCTGGAGCGCGAGGCCAATGCGGTGACCGACAATCCGCTGGTCTTCATCGAGGATGGAGACGTGATTTCCGGCGGCAATTTCCACGCCGAACCGGTGGCCTTCGCCGCCGACCAGCTGGCCATGGTCCTGTGCGAGATCGGCAATATCTCCGAGCGCCGCACGGCCATCCTCGTCGACCCCAAGATGAGCGAACTGCCGGCCTTCCTGGTGCGCGAGAGCGGGCTGAACTCGGGGTTCATGATCGCCCAGGTGACGGCCGCCGCCCTCGTCGCCGAGAACCGGATGCTGAGCCATCCGTGCAGCGTCGATACCGTCCCGACCTCGGCCAATCAGGAGGATCACGTCTCCATGGCCACCCACGGCGCGCGCCGCCTGATTGAGATGGCGGAAAACACCGCGACCGTCGTCGGCATCGAACTTCTGGCCGCCGCCCAGGGGATCGAATTCCATCGCCCGCTGAAGAGCTCTGCGGCGCTGGAACAGGTCTGGTCGATCGTGCGAGAGGCGGTCGCTGCCTATGACAGCGACCATTATTTCGCCCCCGACATCGCCCGCGCGACCGACGGGGTCCGGGCCGGTCGCTATCGCAAGTTCGCGGCGGACCTGCTGCCCTCGGCCTGAAGCCTGATCGGCTGAAGTGGTGTCGCGTCTCGATTCCGCTGAAGCCCTGAATCTGACTCCGGATTCAAGCGAGAGCATGAGTCACGCCTTCGCCAGAACCGCGTAGCGGTTCTGGCGAAGGCGTGACTCATGCTCGGGCGTGGCTCAGGCTGGCCGCCAGACCCCGAGCAAGCCTACCGCGCCTCGCTGACTGAACGCAGTCCGGCCAGCAAGGTGTCGCTGGTTCGATCGACCCGGCATCCTCCGGCGAGGATCAGCGTCAGCGCCTGGGCATGGACCCGCACGGACGGCCAGTGCCAGGCCTCGGCCTGGATCATCCGGTCGGAGACCTTGCACAGACTGTAGGCCGCCTCGAACAGGGGACCGGTGTCGAAATACCCGGCCACATCGACGATGGCGGAGGCCAGGGCGTAGACCTGCCGACCCGCACCGTCCGGAGCCTCGGCGCACAGGGCTTCCAGCGTCTTCAGGGTTTCCGCCACGGTCGCCATGGCGTCGTCGCGATGCATTTCCAGTTGTGCGGTCGCCTGCCGCTCGAGGTCGCTGACCAGGCCGCCGCTTCGGTCCTGAAGTTGACGGGCCAGCTTGCTCTTGACCTTGAACATTCTGACCTGGCTCACAGCGAGACCTTCATAGGCTTCATCAACATATCGATATCGGACTGGTCCATGTTCTCCTCGGTGGCGGCGCCGACGTGTTCGGACAGGTCCCCGCTTCGTCGGCCGGGCATGCCCGTGGGGGCGCCCCGGTTACGCACCCGACGGTCGGGTCCGACATAGGAGTCGCACTCGACGAAGCTGCGCTCGTCGACACCCAGCCAAAGGATACGTTGCAGCAGGACGGCCGGGGTCAGGGGCTTGGTGACGATGAAGCTGGTGCCGCAGTCACGACCCTTCTGCACCTTTGACTCGGCGGCGTGGCCGGTCAGGAGGATCATCGGGGTGTAGCGCACGGCCTCCCGGGCCTCGCGACGCAGCCAGCGGGTGAAATCGTAGCCGTCCATCTCCGGCATCGAGCAGTCGATCAGGACCAGGTCGACATCGCGTTTCTCCATGATCGCCATGGCCTCTGCCGTGGAGCCGCACTTGATCTGTTGCTTGACCCCGAAGCCCTGGAAGATCGAGCTCAGCACATCGAGCGACGTCTGATTGTGTTCGACAAGAAGGACGGTCGAGCGCGTCAGATTGATCCGGTCAGGCGTGGCGTGACGGGCCATGGCTCAGTCGAACAAGGTCAGCTCGCCGGCGCCGGCGGACTGCAATGGGCGGGACCCGGCGTCGCCGGCGAGGCGGTCGTAGAGGTCCGACATGGTCAGGGCGTGCAGGGCCGTTGCGACGGGCGCGCCGGCGCCGAGGGCGGCGGCCAGGCCGCTGAGCCCATCGAGGCGCTGGATCAGGAGGTCGAAATCCTGAACGTCGCCGACCGCCTCGGGGTGGCGTTCGGGGGGACAGTCGGCCACCAGCGCGGACGTCAGGTCGGCGAGATCTTCGAGACGTTCGCGAATTGCGGCCAGCTCGTTCGAGACGGCGACCAGCAGCGCGCGGGATTGCGTCTTCGACATCAGAACAGCTCCACGGCGCCCGAAGTGATCGGCTGGATAGGGGGCGGCGCCTGGACCGGCACATGGCCGTCAGTCACCGCGCGTTGAAGGGCTCGCCCCGTGCTGGGCCAGTAGTGAAGGCGCCGGCCACCCGAGCCACGCAGGCTGCCGCCGACCACGGGGATGCCTTCGTCGCGCAGGAAGCGCTCGGCGAATTCCGAGTTCTGCATGCCGACATCGCGCAGGCTGTCGAACATCCGGCCGCCGCCGAACAGCTTGGCCTCCAGCCGGTCGCGACGCGCGCCCGCCTTGAGCACGTCGTTGATCAGAAGTTCCATCGCATAGGCGCCGTAACGGCGGCCCGCGTCGGTGCCGTGCCCTGCGCCTTCCGGCAGCAGGAAATGGTTCATGCCGCCCACGCCCGTGTCCGGATCGCGCAGGCACATGGCCACGCAGCTGCCCAGGATCGTGGTCAGCATCACGTTGGCGTCGGATGTCACATGGTGCTCGCCCTGGCCCACGTGGATCCGCTTTTCCGTCGCCAGGGCGTCAGCCGACATCATGTGAGCGGCCCGAAGACGCTCTCCAGCTTGCCCTTCAGCTGGGCGACGGTGAACGGCTTGACCAGGTAGTTGTTGACCCCGAACTGGACCGCGCGCTGGACCAGTTCCTTGTCGGCCCGGCCGGTCAGCATGACGAAGGCGGCACCCTGGGTCGGCGGGTGGGAGCGCACGGCCCGGAGCAGGCCGAGGCCGTCGAGTTTGGGCATGTTGAAGTCGGAAATGACCAGGTGCGCGGGCCTGGTGACCATCTCGCGCAGGCCGGCTTCGCCGTCGGCCGCCTCGCGAAACTCGCGGAAGCCGATCTGCTGCAGGCTGGTGCGGATCAGGCTGCGCATCGACATCTGGTCGTCGACGATCAGGACGTGAATGCTGGAGGCAGCAGGCATCAGGGATCCTCAGGGTGCTGTCTTGGCGCCGGACGAGGCGCACAGATCGAGAATGGCGGACGAAAGGCGGGCGAGCGGCAGCTGCCGTTCTACGGCCCCGATCTCGTGGGCGACGCGCGGCATGCCGTAGACGACGCAGCTGGCTTCATCCTGACCCAGGGTGTGGGCGCCGGCGTTGCGCATCTCGAGCAACCCTTGCGCGCCGTCGCGGCCCATGCCGGTCAGGATGACGCCGGTCATCGGACGGTGCAGACGGGCGACCGAACGGAACAGGACATCGACCGACGGCCGGTGGCCGCTGACGGTTTCGCCCTGGCTCAGGCGGCAGCGCGGCGTCGTGCCCGAGACCTCGAGATGGGTCAGGCCGCCGGGGGCCAGATAGACGTGGCCGGGTATCAGGGGTGCGCCGTCGACGGCCTCGCTGACCGTGGCGGCCGACATCTTGTCCAGGCGGGCGGCGAAGCTGGGCGTGAAGGTCGCCGGCATATGCTGGGTAATCACCGTGGCCGGGCAGTTCGCCGGGAAGGCCGATATGATCGTCAGAAGCGCTTCCACCCCGCCCGTAGAGGCGCCGATGGCCAGGATGTGATCGGCGGCAGGGCGATAGTCTGTGCGTGGACGGGGTGCCTCGACAGTCTCGTGGCGGCGGACCCGGGACCGGGCGGCGGTCTTCACCTTGAGGGTCAGTTCGGTAAAGGCCTCTGCGGCGGTGACGCCCGCGCCGGGTTTGCCGACCGCGTCGATCGCTCCCATTTCCAGTGCCCGCAGGGTGACCTCGGCCCCGGCCTGGGTCAGGGTCGAGACCATGACCACGGGCATGGGCCGCAGGCGCATGATCTTCTCGAGGAACTCCAGGCCGTTCATATTGGGCATCTCGACGTCGAGGGTGATGACGTCGGGGTTCAGCTCCTTGATCAGGGTGCGCGCTTCCAGCGGGTCAGCGGCCGAACCGACGACCTCGATCTCCGGATCGCGGCGCAGGGCGGCCGTGATCAGGCCTCGCATGGTCGGGGAGTCGTCCACCACCAGGACACGGATAGGCACGCTCATGCTGTCAGCCTGTAGGTGGTCAGGCCGCTGGTCTGTAGCTGGTTCATGGCCGATCCGCTGACCCGCTCCGAGTGGCCGATATAGAGGGTGGCACCGGGGTTCATCAGCGGGGTGAACCGCTTCCACACCCGCTCCTGGGTCGCGTCGTCGAAATAGATCACGACGTTGCGGCAGAAGATGACATCGAACTTGTGCCGCATGGGCCAGTCTCCGATCAGGTTCAGTTCGCGGAACGAGACGAGCTCGCGCAGCGCCGCATTGGCCGACAGCATGTCGCGGCCCTGGTCAGGCGCCTTTTCGAAGAAGCGATTGCGCAACATCGGCGGCGCGGCTTCCAGGTGTTCGGCGGAGTAGACGCCGGTGATGCCGTCGGCGACCATGTTGGGATCGATGTCGGTGGCCAGAATGCGGAAGTCGAGATCGGTGGCTTCCGGCAGGACTGCCAGGACCGTCATGGCCATTGAATAGGGCTCCTGGCCGTTTGAGCAGGCGGCCGACCACAGGCGGACACGCTCGCCGCGACGGGCGCGTTCGGCCAGGCCTGGCATGACCTGGTCGCGCAGGTGTTCGAAATGGTGCGGCTCGCGGAAGAAGCGGGTCACGTTGGTGGTCAGGGCGGCCGTCATAATCTGACGCTCGTCGACGCCGTCCACGCCCTGGACCAGGGCGCAATAGTCCCGGAAGCTGCGCAGACCCAGGGTTCGCAGCCGCTTGGCCAGCCGCGAATAGACCAGGGCGGCCTTGCCCTCGTTGAGGGCGATACCGGCATGGCTGTGCAGGGTTTCGGCGATGTGGCGGAAGTCCTCGGCGGTGAAGGCGAACTCGCCTTCGACCAGGGATTCGCGCCCGGCGGTACGGCTCATGCGGCTTCTGCTTCCGAGGCGTCCGGGATGATCCGGTCCAGTTCGATCAGGCTGATCAGGCGGCCGTCGAGGGCGAACAGGCCCTTGACGAAGGACTTCACCTGGTCGCTGGCGACATCGGGCGTCGGCTGCATCGCTTCGTCGGTCAACTGGATGATGTCGGACACGGCGTCGACCAGAAGGCCCACCATCCGGCCGCCGACATGGGCGACCATGATCACGTGGCGCGCCGTTGGGTCCGACGTGCGCAGGCCGAAGCGGGCCCCCAGGTCGATGATCGGCAGGACGGCCCCGCGAAGATTGATCACGCCCTTCATGAAGCCCGGCGCGCGCGGTAGCGGCGTGGCCGGGGTCCAGCCGCGGATTTCTCTCACGGACATGATATCCACGCAGAACTCCTGCTCCCCGATACGGAAGGCGATCAGTTCACGGGCGGCGGTGTTGGTGGCTTCAGTCATGATCAGCTCGCGATTTTCAGTTCGGGACGCACCGTCTCGTTCCGCACGAACCGGCGGCGCGAACCGGCTACGATGGCGTCGACGTCCAGGATCAGGGCGACCCGGCCGTCGCCGAGGATGGTGGCGGCGGCGACGCCCTCGACCTGCTGATAGTTGGTCTCCAGGCTCTTGATGACGACCTGGCGCTGGCCCTGGATCGCGTCGAACAGGAGGGCCGCGCGTGTGCCGCCCTCGGTCTCGACGACCACGGCGACACCGGTCTCGGCGGCCAGGGGCGTATCCCGGAATCCCATGCCCAGGGCGACGTCGATCAGCGGCACAAACATGTCGCGGAAGCGGATGACCGGATCGTGTCCGCCGACGTAGTGGATGTCCTCAAGACGCGGCGTCAGGCTCTCGACGATGGCGGTCAGGGGGGCGACCAGTGTCTGTTCGGCACCGGTGACGACCATGCCGTCCAGCACCGCGAGGGTCAGGGGCAGGCTGAGTGTGAAGGTCGACCCCTTGCCCGGGTTGGACGCGATCGAGATGCGACCGCCCAGGGCCTGTATCGAGCGACGGACCACGTCCATCCCGACCCCGCGCCCGGACACGTCAGTGATCGTCTCGGCGGTGGAGAAGCCCGGCAGGAAGATCAGATTGTCGATCTCCTCGTCGGTCAGGGCGGCGTCCTCGGCGATCAAGCCGCGCGAGACGGCGATGCCCTTGACCCGTTCGCGGTTGATGCCGCGCCCGTCGTCCGAGATCTCGATGACGATCCGGCCCGAGCGATGCAGGGCGACCAGGCGCACCGTGCCCTCGATCGGCTTGCCGGCGGCGGCCCGATCTTCCGGCCCTTCCAGACCGTGGTCGATGGCGTTGCGCAGCATGTGGGTGATCGGCTCGGCGAGGCGTTCGACCACGGTCTTGTCGACCTCGGTGTCCTCCCCGGCCGTGACCAGGCGGACACGCTTGCCGGTCATCTCGCCGACTTCCCGGACGAGGCGCGGCATACGCTGGAACACCGACTTCACCGGCTGGGCGCGGATGGCCATGACGCTGTCCTGAATCTCACGCGTCAGCAGTTCGAGATCCTCGAGACCGACAGAGATTCCGGACGATCGGGCCAGGCCGCTCTCGATCACCCGCTGGGCCAACATGGCCTGCTGGATGACCAGTTCACCCACGACGTTGATCAGGCGATCGACGCGGTCGAGGTCGACGCGAATGGTGACAGCGGCGGTCGCGGCCGGAGCGGTGGCGGCGGCGGCGGCGGGGGTCGCTGCGGGCGTCGGCGCGATCGGGGCTACGATTGGCGGCGTCGGCGGGTCTTCGGCGATCGGGACTACCGTCGCCACTGGCGCGACCGGGGCTGGATTGTCCGGCGTCGGTGCGGCCACGTCCTCGCTCTGGGCACGGGCCAGCAGAGCCGAGATGTCGAGGTCTGCGGCGGGGGCAGGTGCGGGGGCCGTGGCGGGCTCGTCCTGAACGATTTCGGGAACGGCCGAGGCCGGCCGGATGGAAAGGTCGCAATCGCTGTCCACGAAGTCGAAGACATCGCGGATCGCGGCCTCTCCGTCGTCCGTCGTCAGGTCGATGGTCCAGGAGAGGTACGAGTCCTCGGCGTTCAGAGCGTCCAGATCCGGCACCGCGGAAACGTCGAGCGTGACCGTCGTCTCGCCGAGATGGGAAAGGTCGCGCAGCAGCAGGGCCGTCTCGTTGCCGTTGGCATACATCCGGCCGTGCGGGTGGAATACGATCCGCCAGACGTTGGCGCCAGGGACCGCATCGCTCGCCGGGGCGGTGGCCTCGGCAGGTCCGCCCAGGTCGGTGAGGTTGAAGGCGACCGGCTTGAAGCCGAAGTCGTCCATGTCGTCGTCGACCGGTGCGGCCGCGACCGGCGTGAAGACGGGCTCGCTCGCGACGGCCGCGACGGTGGCCGGCGTGGCCTCGCCATGCGTCAGGACTTCCATCTCTGCGACCAGGCCGGCGGAGCGGGCCTCGTCGACCGCCACACCCTGGCCGCGCGCGGCGGCGATGTGATCGGCCAGCACGTCTGAAGCGCGCAGCAAGGTCTTGACCGTGACGTCGTCGCACGGCTTCCGGTCGGAACGGATCTCGTCCAGCAGGGTCTCGAAAACGTGAGCGAACCGCACGAGGGCATCGAGGCCGAAGGCCCCTGCCCCGCCCTTGACCGAATGCACAGCCCGGAAGACCGCGTTGACCGTCTCGCTGTCCGCTTCGCCCTGCTCGATCGCCAGCAGACCGGTCTCCAGGTCGCCGAGCAACTCGTCGCACTCCTGGAAGAAGACGACCTTGATGGCTTCAAAGGGATCGACCGCGTCACTCATGGCTCAAGCCGCCACGCGACGGACGGCGGCGACCAGCTTGACTGGATCGAACGGCTTGACGATCCAGCCGGTGGCACCGGCGTCGCGGGCGCGCTGCTTCTTGGCAGCGTCGCTCTCGGTGGTCAGGACCAGAACCGGCGTCGCACGGTGATTAGGATCCGCGCGCACGCCCTCGATCACGCCGAAGCCGTCCATGCGGGGCATGTTGATGTCGGTGATGATGACGTCGGCGCCCTCGGCCGCCAGGGTCTCCAGCCCGTCCACGCCGTCGACCGCCTGGATCACGCGGTAGCCCGCATCCACCAGGGCCATCAGCAGCATGTCGCGCATGGTACGGCTGTCATCGATGGTCAGAACAGTCTTGGTCACGAAATAGCTCCCAGCGGGCGGTCGGCCGAGGCCGCCCCGAATGCGTTCCATTGATCGGCGAAATCTCGTGACACTTCGTTAATCTGCAGAACATGACCGTCGCTGGCCCAGGTTTGCTGGGCCGAGATCAGGACCTGCAGGCACAGGCCGCCCAGACGCTCGACGCGCGAGGCGTCGATGGTGACCGACTGGCCTCGCATCGGCAGTAGCGCCGCCTTCAGAGGCTCGGCCTGTGACAGGTCGAGAACAGCCGGCAACGATATCGAGGCGGTCATCAGAACTCCTCCCAACTGTCGTCTGAGACGACGGGTTCAGGTTTAAGGGCGGCGCCGCCGTGACTGACAGTGCGCATCTGGGCGACGGGGCGTTGCGCGGGTCGACTGACCGGGCGCGCAGACGAAGGCGGGCGAGCCGCCCGGGCAGGCGCGGCGACTCCACCGGTCTCAAAGCGCGCCATGGAGCTGGCCAGGATGTCGGCCTCCTGCGTCAGCGAGTGGCTGGCGGCGGTCGATTGCTCGACCATCGCGGCATTTTGCTGGGTGACCTGGTCCATCTGGTTGACGGCGGTATTGACCTGGGCAAGGCCAATGGCCTGTTCCTGGGCCGAGGCGGCGATCTCCGAGACCAGGCCGTCGATCTCGGCGACGCGGCTGACGATGCGCTGCAGCGCCTCGCCGGTCTGGCCGACCAGCGCGACGCCGGCATTGACCTGCGAGCTGGAGGCCGAGATCAGCACCTTGATCTCCCTGGCCGCTTCCGCCGAGCGCTGGGCCAGGGCCCGGACCTCGGAGGCGACGACCGCGAAGCCGCGGCCGGCGTCGCCGGCACGGGCCGCCTCGACGCCCGCGTTCAGGGCCAGAAGATTGGTCTGGAAGGCGATCTCGTCGATCACACCGATGATCTGGCTGATTTCCTGGGCCGATTTCTCGATCGCGCCCATGGCCGAGACCGCGTCACGGACGACATTGCCCGAGGTCTCGGCGTCGCCCTTGGCGGCCTGGACCGTCTCGGAGGCCTGACGGGCCCCCAGGGCCGTGCGGTTCACCGTCGCGGTGATCTCGTCCAGGGCGGCGGCGGTCTCTTCCAGCGAGGCGGCCTGCTGCTCGGTACGGCGCGACAGGTCGTCGGAGGCCTGGGCGATCTCGCCGGCGCCGGAGCGGATGGCCGAGACGTTGTTCAGCACCACCGACATCGTGTCCTTCAGCTGGCCGATGGCGACGTTGAAGTCGTCCTTCAGCTTCGCATAGTGCTCGGGGAAGGGCTGGTTCAGGGTATAGGTGAGGTCGCCTCGGGTCAGGTGGTCCAGACCGTCGCCCATGGCCGAGACGACGGCGGCCTGATCGCGGGCGGCGGCGTCCGAGGCGCGCTGGTTGCGGTCGCGTTCGCCTTCCGACTCGCTCCTCTGGGCGTCACGCTCGGCTTTCAGGCGGCCCTTCTCGATAGCGGCGTCACGGAAGATCACAACGTTGCGACCTACTTCCCCGATCTCGTCCTTGCGGCTGCTCTCGGCGACCTCGAATTCGGTGTCGCCGCCGACCAGACGGCGCATGAGCGCGTTGATCGTGTGAATCGGCGTGACGATGCCCTTGCCCGCGATCATCAGGGCGGCGAGGACTGCGGCAACCATCGCGATCAAGGTCGAAATCAGGGTGACCAGAATGGTGTTCTGAACGTCCTGTTTCAGACCTTCCGCGGCCTCAGTCCTCGCGGCGGTCTTGGCTTCATTGAACGCGACGATCTGCGGTGCCAGGACGCCGATCTTGGTGTCGATTTCCCGGTTGAGGACTCGTCCGGCCTCGACGTCATTGGCCAGACCGCGGTCGATCGCACGGACGGTCAGGGCCCTGACCTCTGCGAGACCCGTGCGCAGCGGTAACATCTCCGCCTTCCACTCGGGCATCAGCGCCTCGACCTGGTCCAGCCTCTCGACGATCAGGCTGTCGGCCGTCGCCGCCTTCTCTGCAGCCTGGCGCGCCTCCTGCGTTGTGCCGTCCCAGGCGAAGACCCGATACCTCTGGTACGCCAGGGCTTGAAGTTGCACGTTGGCCTGGACCATCTTGACCGTCGCGACGCCTTCTTTGGCGATCAGCGACTGATAGGTTCCGGCGACCTGCGCCGTCTTCCAGCCGGCGTATGCGGACCCGACCAGGCCCACGAGGGCGACGGCGATCATCGGCACGATGATCTTGGTCGAAATCTTTGCGTCCGAAAGGAACCTGCTCACAATTTGTCTTCCCAAATTCCAGCGCAAAACGGTGCGGCTTGCCGGCCAACGATCGATATCGGCATCAATCCGATCCTGGACGCGAAACAGATCAAGTAAACTCGATCTAAGGTTGCGCCGACATCATGGACGCCGTAGTGTTCAAAGATTGCCCGGGACATTTATATTAGTGATGAACGGGACGTTACGTAGAAACACGTAGGGTAGGGACCCTTTAGATTTTACGAACATCGTGCCTCCTCCAAACCTCTTGCTCGCGGGCGGACCCGTTTTTTCTGGCGTCGATGTGATGGATCAGAAGGCGTAGGAGAGCGCGGCGACCAGACGGGCCTCGAAGGGCTTGCCGAAGCTGTGGCCGTCGGTGTCGTACCATCGCAGGTCCGCCGACACGGCGTCGGTCAGCTTGCTCTTCACCCCGGCGTTCCAGGCGACGTATTCGGCGGCGCCGTCGGCGGAACGGTCGGCGATGGCGACGCTGGCCTTCGTCTTGCTGTCCAGTGACACCGTACCCTGCAGTTCGACCCACAAGGCCTCCCGGGCCGCGGCGTACCCATCAGGCGTGTAGTTGACACGCAGGCGGGCGGTGACGGGGCCGAAGGCGCGCGAGGCGTCGGCCTGGTATTCGAAGAAGTTGCTGTCGAGGCCGGCGCGGGTGCCCGGCAGGTCGCGGTTCACGACGGCGAGGTCGAACTTGACGTCGCCGACGGTCGGCCGCCAGCCGATGGTGGTGACGATCTCGGCGTCGGCGGCCGAGGAAAGCTCCGCGTCCGACGTCAAACCCCGAGCCAAGGCTGCTCTCCGCAAAGAACAGCTTTGAGTCAGCGATCAGCTGATTTGGGAATCCACTTTGTCCACACTACCTAAGCCTTGGCCGAGAACCGGCTCACCACAACCATCCGCAGGCGATCTTTCGCCCTGGTGGCGACGGTCGTCACGAGAGCATTTTCTCTCTTGTGCCTGTGATTGTTGTCCTGGCGATCGTCTATCAGAATGCGACACCGACCCCGATGAAAGGTGCGTGCCCGATGCGGTCGGGCGCGTTGTCGCGCACGTCCTGCTGGCGGAGATAGCCCAGACTCACCTCGTAGCGACCGAATTCCCGTTCGAATCCAACGAAGGTACGCAACCCCGTGACGCCGGTTTGGCCGTCTGGGTCTGTGCTGCGTAGCGTCACGAAAAGCTCGGCATCTGCAGTGAGACTCCAGTTGTCAGCGGAATCGCCAAGCGGGACTGACGTGCCGATACGCTGTCGAACTCGCCATCCCGTCTGGGGATCGGTCGAGACGAACCGCTGTTCCACGCGCGTGCGGAGGTCGATGGGGCCCAGTTCATAGCCGACCTGCTGGAGTAGCCGAACCTCCCGTTGGTCCGGTCCGTTCCAGCGTTGTTCGATGCCGACGCCCCAGGTGTTGCCCCGGGCATCGTCGCGTTTGATCCAGCCGCGAACGAACCATGTGTCGTTGCGCGGATCGTTGCGGAACCGCTGTGCCGTTTCGAGCTCGATGGATGTCCTGTCGCCTGCCGCCTTGGTGACGGATGGATTGAACCAGAACTCCATGTCCTCGTCGTTCGCAAGGACCGGGGTCGCCAGCGAGAGTGCCGCAGTCGACACGGCCAAAACCAGTCTATTCATCTCTATCCATGGAGAAAGGCCCGCTGCGGGAGGGGCCCCGCGGCGGGTCACGAGTCCTGAGAGAAAGGCCTAGCGGTCGGCTTCCGGCATCATCGACGAGTGCAGATGATCGATCTTCCAGTTGCCGCCTTCGTAGCGGTAGATGAACGAATAGCGGGCGCGGACGTCCGTCTTGGCACCCGTGGCCGCGTCGGTCAGGGTGACGGTCCAGGTGCCGAGCCGGGAAGCCGTCTGGCAATCGATCTCGACCGTGCTGGTGTCGATGCGACCGACCGGCTTGCTCCGCAGGAAGCTCACGAAATAGTCGCGGACCAGGGCCGGGGTCGTGCGCGGCGTATTGGAGACCGTGGCCAGCAGCACGGGCTCGTCCGTGAACAGTGCTGTGACCACGTCCGGGTTGCCGGTCGCCCAGGCATCATTGAACCTGGCGAACTGGCTCTCGACATCCGCTTGGGATACCGAGGGGCAGGCGTGATCGTGGGACGAGGCCTGGGCCAGCGCCGCGCCCGGAACGGCTGCGGCCAGCGCCGAGAGAAGCGCCAGGCGCACAGAAACTTTCAGGCCGAAACGGCCCTTGGACAGTGATGACATATTGGTTCCACCTCGAAAGGGCAGCGACCGTTCACGCATGAACTCTCGCCGCCGGTGCGGTCCGACATCACGATCGACGCGATCGTCAGAGGGGCCCGGTCCGCACGAATTCGCATGCTGCAAAGGCTGTTATCCTGTCAACAAGCTTGGCCCTTGGTGTGACAATAAGCACCGGTCTCGAAGGCTGTGCTGTTCGCCAACCTGTCGGACTTGGTTGCGTCGGAGCTCAGGTTCACCAGAACACCAAGGCCATCGTTTCGGGCTCCCGGACCGGGTTCTCCTCGGCCACATAGTCGTCGAGACAGTCTGGAAGCAGCGTCGGCTGCCGCCGATCTGCACCCTGAACAAAGCGGCTCATACTCACCCCCTGTTGACACCAGAAGGCTAGGCTAATTCGCTCGATCAGAGGGCGTTTTCACACAGCCTCGGTCGAGATCGGTCAAAGGGATCGGGCCGCGCATCGGACATTCTCGACGGTCGGCGAGCGTTGCATAACCGCCTGGGAACCCCGCCGATACGCCACCTACCAACCCCGCCTTCGATCGAGAGCCGGCATGGCGCAGGCCGTATCTCCGCCTGTACCCACCGGAAGACACCTTCAACTTGGGTACGTCGCACTCACCCGCTTCGCCCAGACTGGAAAGGGGTTGGGTCGACCGTCGTTCGAAGCGCGAGGCGGACATCCAAACCCATGCCAACACTGGGTTTGGCCGATCGGCTTGACTAGATTTCGTAAATCTTCGCCTAGGCCAGGAATACCTATCCGCCTGACGAGGGGCGCGATCCGGCGTCGGGATCGACCGGTTCGGCTCTGACAGTTATTCATTTAAAAATGAATTTTCGCCGGGACGATTGACCCTGAGAACGACGGTCCGTCACGCCGAATCGATGCAGATAAATCACACCGGGCTCGACTTCGCTCGAAGCTGATTGAGGCGGCATCATGTCGCGACAGAACGCCATTGCGTTCATCCGGACGAAGGCGGCGCAGCTGTCTGAAGCGCCGTGGGCGGGCTATCCCCTTGCGATCGTCGCGGTGCTGGCCGCGGTCGGCGTCCGTGCCGCGCTGGAAGGGTTCGGCAGCTTCTACTACCTGCCCATGCTGCCCGCCGTCATGGCCGTGGCCCTGTTGTCCGGCCGGCGCGAGACGGTTTTCGCCATCCTCCTGGCCATCACGGCGAACGTCGCCCTGGCCCGCATGGACAACGTCGTCCACACGATCGCCAATGCGCTTCTGTTCGCGGCCGTGGCGTGGTTGATCTCCGACGGGTTCCGGCGACTCCGCGCCTCCCGCCGACAGGCCAGCGAACTCTCACTGCGACTGGCCCGACGCGACCACATCCTCCAGACCCTCCTGGTGTCCGTTCCTGTCGTGATGCTGGATCGACAGGGCGTCATTCGTTCGCTGACGCCTTCCGCCTCCGCCTTGCTGGCCGCGCAGGAGGCCCTCGCGATTGGCGAGCCGTTCAGCCTGTTCGTCGAGGATTTCGATCTGGAGACCTTCGCCCCCCGCGGCGCGGGCGGGACGGCATCGGGCTCCTGGGTGGCGCGCCGGGGCGACGGAGAGCGGCTACACCTCAATATCCAGATCGGTATCAACGAGGACGAGATCGATCCCGAATACGCCGTCCTGACGCTGACCGACCTGACGGCGACCCACACCGCCGACGCCCAGGCCCGGGAACTGCACACCCAGTTGAACCGGGTCTGGCGGCTGAACTCCCTCGGCGAGATGGCGGCCACCCTGGCGCATGAACTGAACCAGCCGCTCAGCGCCGCAGTCACCTATCTGCACGCCGCCCAGACCGACATGAAGCGCGCGGGACCGGTGGCGGACAGTGCGGGCCGGACCGTCGACATGGCCAAGACCCAGTTGCTGCGGGCCGGGGAAATCATCCGACGGATGCGCGAACTGCTGGCGCATGAGACGCGAGGGCTGGATGTCGAGCGCACCGGATCAATGATGGACGATCTCAACGAAGTGATCCAGATGATTGCGCGGACCGGCGGGGTATCGATCGAACTCCGGATCGACGATGAGAACGACACCGTCCGGGCGGAGCAGATCCAGTTCCAGCAGGCCATGGTCAATCTGGTGCGCAACGCCGTCGAAGCGCTCGCGGGACGGCCCGATCCCCGGGTCATCGTTTCCGGCCGGGCGATCTCGCCCGAGAAATACGAGGTCCGCGTCGAGGACAACGGCGCGGGAATCGCGACCGCCGACATGGAAGCTATATTCCGCCCCCTGATCAGTACAAAGTCGGGTGGCATGGGGCTGGGCCTTTCGGTGACCCGGACCATCATCGAAAGGCACGGCGGCGTGTTGAAGGTCGAGGCCAGCCCGCTCGGAGGGGCCGCCTTCTCATTCTGTCTTATGCGTGAGCGGGAGCTTGTGGACGCATGAACTCGATCACCGTGCTGATCGCCGAGGATGACGACGCCGTCCGTGACGCCCTTCTGGTCCTGCTTCGCGGCGAGGGCCTGCGCGCCCGCGCCTTCACCAGCGGGAGCGAAATGTTCGCCAACCTGCCGGAGGTGGACTCGGCCTGCGTGATCACCGATGTGCGCATGCCCGACATGGACGGTGCCGAGGTCGTTCGCCGGCTCAGGGAACTGAAAGGCGACACCTGGCCAATCATCGTGATCACCGGCCACGCCGACGTGCCCATGGCCGTTCAGATGATGAAGGCCGGCGTCGTCGATTTAATCGAGAAGCCGTTCGATCCCAATCGTCTGCTCGAAGCGGTGCGCGGCTGTCTGGGCCACCTGTTGAAACAGGAAGGCGCGCGTCAGAACCGACAGGACGTCGCCGAACGCATCGCTCAGCTGAGTCAGCGCGAGAACCAGGTGTTCCGCGCCTTGATCGAGGGCCGCTCCAACAAGGAGATCGCCACCGAACTGAATATCAGCCCGCGCACCGTCGAGATCTACCGCGCCAAGGTCATGACCAAGATGCAGGCGACCAACCTGTCGGCCCTGGTCCGCATCGGACTGGCATTCCCCGGATAGAGCCCGGCGCGCGAAGCCGATCCGGAAGGCGCCGAACGGACCGGCGGGGCGGACACGCCTTTACGGCGACGGTTTCCGGTGCGTTCAATGCGCGTCTGATCGCCTGTCTGAACGGCGACGACTGAGAGGCGATCATCATGGAAGCCGGCGTCTTCGTACCGATCGACAACACCGGCCGGCTGATCCCGGAGACCGCACTGCCATTCATGCTCTCATTTGATCTGAGCAGGCGGCTCCCCCGGCGCGCCGAACACTGCGGCCTCGATGTCCTGCCCTCGATGATCAAGCTACGCGGGTTCGGCGGCAATCGCTGATGACCTGCCCCGCCAATATGAAAGCCGCCTGAACCTTGCCCAGTTTCGAGATCACCCGCGACGGCCCGGTCGCCCACCTGCGTCTGACCCGTCCCGAGGCGTCCAACGCGCTCGACATGGATTTTTGGCGACGCTTCGGGCCGGAGCTGAAGGCGCTGGATGCGACGGGCGATATCCGCGCCCTGGTCCTGTCTGGCGAGGGCAAGAATTTCTGCGCCGGTATGGACATTTCCGTCTTCTCGGGCGGCGCGATCCTCAACACCGACAAGGCCAGCGAGCGCCAGGCCTTCCACCAGACCGCCCGCGACCTGCAGGAGACACTGACCACCCTGGAGAAGGTCCGTTTCCCGGTCATCGCCGCCATCCAGGGCGCCTGCGTCGGCGGAGGTCTCGATCTGATCGCCGCCTGCGACATCCGGCTGGCCAGCGTGGACGCCTATTTCCGCATCGAGGAAATCAACATCGGCATGATGGCCGATATCGGCAGTCTTCAGCGACTGCCGAAACTCATGCCGGAGGGGGTCGTGCGCGAGCTGGCCTATACCGGGTCCACACTGACGTCGGAGCGCGCCGAACGGCTGGGCATGATCAACGCCGTCCTGCCCGACGCCGAGGCGGTCGTTACGGCGGCGCTCGACATGGCGAAACGGATCGCGACCAAGGCGCCGCTGGCGATCTCCGGATCCAAAGCCGCCCTCAACCACGCCCGCGACCACACCGTCGCCGAAGGGCTGGAATGGATCGCGGTGATGCAAGGCTCGCTATGGAGCCCGACCGACGTCATGGCCGCGATTCAGGCGCGCATGGCGCGCACAGAAGGCGAATTCGCCCCTCTGGCACAGCTGCGACCGTTTGACCCGCCGGTCTGAAAGCCCGCCAGCAGTGGAGCCGGCGTTAAGAGTTCGTAATGATCGGCCTTAACGGCTCCGATCGTTTGACCTGTGTCATCCGCCTGTCAAAGATGCGGCCCGCGTGACGAGAGGGCCCAGTGCGACGCCCCCTCAACACCGCCTGCGCGCCCCCGCGGCAGGCCATTCGGGTGGAGAGAAGCCTTGGATAGACGTTCATTCCTCGCCGCTTGCGGCATTGGCGCGGGGGGGCTGTTGCTGCCCGGGTTCGCCGGCCGTGCCATCGCGGAGTCGCAGCTGGTCGAGACCATCGACATCGCGGTCAAGAAGCGCCTGGCCGACGCCGGACTCAGTGCCGCCTCGGCCGCCGGAGCCAGCTACTGCGACGTTCGCGTCGGCCGCTACCTGCGCCAGTTCGTGATCACCCGCGAAGCCAACGTCCAGAACATCGTCAACACCGAGTCGATCGGCACGGGCGTGCGCGTCATCGCTGACGGGGCCTGGGGCTTTGCCGCCACCAACGAGATGACCCCCGAGGCCGTGGCCGAGGCCGCGCGCCTGGCCACCGCCATCGCCAAGGCCAATGCCCGCAACCAGACCCAGCCGGTCCAGCTGGCCCCGACGCCCGGCGTCGGAGAGATCAGCTGGAAGACCCCGATCCGCCGCAACGCGATGGAAGTGCCGATCGCCGAAAAGGTCGAACTGCTGCTGGGCGTCAACGCCGCGGCGATGGAGGCCGGCGCCAACTTCGTCAACTCGCAGCTGTTCCTGGTCAACGAGCAGAAATATTTCGCCAGCTCTGACGGCTCCTACATCGACCAGGACGTGCACCGTATCTGGGCCCCGATGTCGGTCACGGTTATCGACCAGACGACCGGCAAGTTCCGCTCACGTCAGGGCCTGTCGGCCCCGATGGGCCTCGGCTACGAATATCTGGAAGGCCGCGCCGAGGACAAGCTGGAGTCGGCCAACGGTGCCGTGATCAGCTACGGCATGTCCTACGACATGCGCGAGGACGCGGTCGCCGCCGCCCGTCAGGCCCGCGAGAAACTGACCGCCAAGTCGGTCGAGCCGGGCCAGTACGACCTGGTTCTCGACCCCGACCACCTCGGCCTGACCATCCACGAATCCGTCGGCCACCCGCTCGAGCTCGACCGGGTGCTGGGCTACGAGGCCAACTACGCCGGCACCAGCTTCGCCACGCTCGACAAGCGCGAGAGCCGCTTCCAGTACGGGTCCGAGATCGTCAACCTGTTCGCCGACAAGACCCAGCCCGGCAGCCTGGGCGCGGTCGAATACGACGACGAGGGCGTCAAGACGAAACAGTGGGATCTGGTCAAGGACGGCAAGCTGGTCGATTATCAGGCGACCCGCGATCAGGTTCACATCCTCGGCAAGACCGCCTCGGACGGTTGCTCCTACGCCGACAGCTGGTCCACGGTTCAGTTCCAGCGCATGGCCAATGTGTCGCTTAAGCCCGGTACTCAGCCGATGACCCGCAACGACATGATCGCCAATGTCGAAAACGGCATCTACATCCTGGGCCGGGGTTCGTTCTCGATCGACCAGCAGCGCTACAATGCCCAGTTCGGCGGCACCCTGTTCTACGAAATCAAGAACGGCGAGATCACCCAGCCGCTCGAGGACGTCGCCTACCAGATGCGCACGCCGGAGTTCTGGAACGCCTGCTCGGCCATCTGCGACCAGAGCGACTACCGCATGTTCGGTTCGTTCTTCGACGGCAAGGGCCAGCCCAGCCAGGTGTCCGCGGTAAGCCACGGCTCATCCTCGACCCGCTTCGACAAGATCAACGTCATCAACACCGCGCGTTCGCTCGGTTGATCGGACCCAAGGGAAAAATCACATGAGCATCATGACGGAAGCCGAGGCCAAGACGATCCTCGACAAGGTGATCGCGCTGTCGACCGCCGACGAATGCACCGCCCAGCTGGACGGGACGATCGATGGAAACATCCGCTTCGCCCTGAACAACGTCTCCACCTCGGGGGTGATCACCAACACCGATCTCGCGGTACAGGTTGCGTTCGGCAAACGCGTCGGAACGGCCTCGATCAACGAGTTCTCCGACGAGGCCCTGGCCCGGGTGGTCAAGCGGGCCGAGGACCTGGCCAAGCTGGCCCCCGAGAACCCGGAGTTCATGCCGGCGATCGGGCCCCAGACCTATCGCGCCACCGACACCTTCAGCGCATCGACGGCGGCCATCACGCCCGAGAACCGCGCCGAGATCGCGCGCGCATCGATCGAACCCTGCAAGTCCCAGAGCCTGATCGCCGCGGGCTTCCTGAACGATAACCAGAGCTTCACCGCCTTCGCCAACTCGAACGGAGCCTTCGGTTATCAGCGCTCCACCGAGATGGATTACACCTGCACCGTCCGGACCGAGGACGGCACAGGATCGGGCTGGGTCGCCCGCAACCTTCAGGACGCGAGCACCTTTAACGTCGACACCGACATCCAGATCGCCATGCGAAAGGCCAGCGCCTCGCGCGATGCCCAGGCGCTGGAGCCCGGAAAATACACGGTGATCCTGGAGCCGGCCGCTGCGGCTGGCCTGATCTCCTTCATGTTCAACTTCTTCGACGCCCGGGCGGCGGACGAGGGCCGCAGCTTCCTGTCGAAGGCGGGCGGCGGCAACAAGATCGGCGAACAGGTCTTCGATCCGCGCGTCAACGTCTACTCCGATCCCTGGCACGCCGAGACCCCCGCCCTGCCCTGGGACGGTGACGGCCTGCCACGCGAGCGCGTCAACATCGTCGAGAACGGCGTCATCCGGAACCTGGGCTATTCGCGTTTCTGGGCCGACAAACAGGGCAAGCCGGCGCAGGCCCAACCGGGCAACATCATCATGGAGGGCGGGACCAAATCCACGTCCGACCTGGTGCGCGAGACCGAGCGCGGCATCCTGGTGACCCGCACCTGGTATATCCGCATGGTGGACCCGCAGACGGTGCTGCTGACCGGCCTGACCCGCGACGGCACCTTCTACATCGAGAACGGCGAGCTCAAATATCCGTTGAAGAACTTCCGCTTCAACGAGTCGCCGGTGATCATGCTCAACAACATCGATGAGCTGGGCCGTTCGGTCCGGGTCGGCGATGACGGCCCGACCATGATGATCCCGCCGATGCGCCTGCGTGACTTCACCTTCACCTCCCTGTCCGACGCCGTCTGACCGGAGAGGGTGCGTGTCGCGTTCGAGCATGACACGCGCCGATGCCTTGCGACTGCTGACCGGCGGCGCGCTGGGGGCCCTGCTTGCAGGCCTCCCGCGCGCCGCCGACGCGCAGGCGAGCTATGATTTCTGGTTCACCCGGCTGCGCTACGATTCCGGCGACTGGGACGTGGACCAGCGGATGCCGGCCAACATCCTGACCTCCCTGGTCGACTACACCAACCTGCGGGTCGATCCCGACGAGCGGGTCGTGGCCCTGGCCGATCCGGCCATGCTGACCGCCCCCTTCTGCTATCTCGCCGGCCACAAGCTGGTGGAGTTCAACGCGGCCGAGGCCCGCAATTTCGAACGCTATGTCCGCAACGGCGGCTTCGTCTTCGTCGACGACTGCAACCACGATATCGACGGCCTGTTCGCCACCACCTTCGAGCGCCAGATGGCCTCCATCTTCGGCGCCGAGGCCCTGAAGAAACTGCCCAACGACCACGCCATTTACCGCAGCTTCTTCGAGTTCGAGGACGGTCCGCCGGCGACCAGTTTCGAACTGAACGGCTGGGGCGACGACCTGATCCACGACTATCTCAAGGGCATCGAGATCGATGGCCGGCTGGGCGTGCTGTATTCCAACAAGGATTACGGCTGCGAGTGGGACTACGACTGGCGCAACAAGCGTTTCCTGGCCGAGGACAACACGAAATTCGCAGTCAACATCATCATCTACGCTCTCACCGCCTGACCTGTTCGCCTCCCTCCTCCCCGGAACCTCCATGCCCACGCCCACCCAGTCCGAGATCGACGCCCGCCTCAGCCAGCTCGGCAAGCTGAAGGCCGCCATCGGCCAGGCCATCGTCGGCCAGAACGAGGTGGTCGAACAGCTGTTGATCGGCCTGCTCGCCGGCGGCCACTGCCTGATCGAGGGCGTCCCGGGCCTCGGCAAGACCCTGCTGGTCCGCACCCTGGGACAGGCCCTGCATCTGGAGTTCCGTCGGGTCCAGTTCACCCCTGACCTGATGCCCTCCGACATCCTCGGCACCGAGGTGCTGGAGGAGGATCACGGCACCGGCCACCGCAGCTTCCGTTTCCAGCCCGGCCCGGTCTTCACCAACCTGTTCCTCGCCGACGAGCTGAACCGCACCCCGCCCAAGACCCAGGCCGCCCTGCTGGAGGCCATGCAGGAGCACACGGTCAGCTACGCCGGCGTGACCCACAAGCTGAACGAGCCCTTCTTCGTTCTGGCGACCCAGAACCCGCTCGAACAGGCCGGCACCTATCCCTTGCCCGAGGCCCAGCTCGACCGCTTCCTGCTCAACATCCGCGTCGGCTATCCGACGGCCGAAGAAGAACGCGCCATCCTGGTGGCGACAACAGGATCCGGCATCGGCGCAGTGCCCCAGGTCATGGTCGGCGAGGACATCGTCGCCCTGCAGAAATGGGTGCGCGAGGTCTATGTCGGCGAGGCCCTGCTGACCTGGATCACCGCACTGGTTCGCGCCACACGTCCCTCGGCCGAAGCGCCAAAGGCCGTGCAGGACTACGTCCGCTGGGGTGCCGGTCCGCGCGCCGGTCAGGCCCTCGTGCTGGCCGCCAAGGCCCGCGCCCTGCTGCACGGTCGCCTCGCCGCCACGCGGGAGGATGTCGTCGCCCTGGCCGCCCCCGTCCTGCGTCACCGCATCCTGCTGTCCTTCGCCGCCGAGGCGGAGCGCAAGACGGCCGACGACGTCGTCGCCGCCCTTCTGGTCGCCCTGCCCGCCCCCGCGCCCGACTGATCCACGGCATGTCTCCGCTCGACCTGCCCCCGGAGTTGCGCAGCCGGCTTCGTCGCCTGTCCATCGTCCCGCGCCGCGCGGCGGTGCTGGCGAGCGCAGGCATGCACGACAGCCGCAACAAGGGCGGCGGACTCGAGTTCGCCCAGTACCGGGCCTATGAGCGCGGCGACGATCTGCGGGCCATCGACTGGAAGCTCTATGCCCGGTCCGACAAATTCTTCGTCAGGGACGCCGAGCGGGAGAGCCCGGTCGCCATCTGGATCGTCATCGACGCCAGCGCCTCCATGGCCCAGGCGGATCTCGCCCGCCCCGACTGGTCCCGCTTCGACGCCGCGCGGCGCGTCGCCGCCAGCCTGATCGAGATCGCCCTGTATCAAGGGGACCGGTTCGGCGTCGTGGTCGAGCGCGCCGAGGGTCCGATGGTGCTGACGCCGCATGCCGACAGCCGCCACCGTGACCGCGTCCTCCTGACCCTCGCCCCGCTCAAGGCCTCCGGCGTCGCCGACTGGCAGCGCGATGTCGGCGTGTTCGGCGAACAGATCGGCGCGCGCGACCTGATCGTCATCCTGACCGACGGCTTCGACGAGGGCTGTGTCGCTACGGCCGAACGGCTGGCCGCCTCGGGCCGGGACATCTGCCTGATCCAGATCCTGACCGGCGACGAACGCGACTTCCCCTTCGACCAGGGCTACCGCTTCCACGATCCGGAGACCGGCGCCGAACTGATCGGCGACGGCCGTTCCCTGCGTGAGACCTTCCTCGCCCGCTTCGCCGCCGCCCGCGAAGCCCTGGCGACCCGGCTCGAGACGCGCGGCATCCGCCATGTCGAACACTTCATCGACGAGAGCGCGGACGTGCCGATCCGGGCCCTGTTCCGCGCGTCCGTTCGGCAATGAGCCCGGCCCTTCTCCTCCCCGCCGGCCTCGCCGCCCTGCTGGCCCTGGCGATCCCGGTGGTCATCCATATCGCGCGCCGGACCGAGAGCCGGACCATCGACTTCGCCGCCCTGCGCTGGCTCGATCCCCAGCCGAAGCCGCGTCGCAGCCTCACCATCGACGAGCGGCTGCTGCTGGCCGCCCGCCTCCTCCTGCTGGCCCTGATCGCCCTGTGGCTGGCCGCACCCGTGCTGTGGAACGCCGCCGATGATCGCCCCGTCGTGGCCGTCGCCCCGGGTGCCGACCCCGGGACCATCGCCGCCGCCACGGAACGGGGCGATCGCGTCGTCTGGCTGGCCCCCGGCTTCCCGCAGACGGGAGGCATGGCTCCCGCCCCAAACGGGGACCTCGTCAGCCTGATCCGCCAGTTGGACGCCGAACTGCCGCCCGGGACCCCGGTCAAACTGGTCGTTCCCGCGACCCTGGACGGCGTCGACGCCGAGCGGCCGACGCTGTCCCGCCGCGTCGAATGGACCGTGGGCGCCGAAGCGCCCGCGCGCCGCATCGCCTCGCCAGCGCCGCCCGCCCTGACCGTCCGCTATGCTCCCGAGGCGGAGGACGCCGTCGGCTTCTTCCGCGCCGCAGCCACCGCCTGGACCGCCGCCGACGTCGAACCCGCCTTCGCCGCCGGGACCGTCGACCGCCCCGTTCCGAACAGCGTGCGTCACCTGATCTGGCTCGCGGCCGGACCGGTTCCCGCCTCCGTCGAGACCTGGGTCCGCAACGGCGGCGTGATCCTGACCGCGCTCGAGGCCCGCATCCCCGTCGAGGGCGAGACCGTCCCGGTCTGGCGCGGCACGGCCGGTGAGCCGCTCGCCGTTGCCGGTCGTCTCGGTCGAGGTCGCGTCATCCGCCTGACCCGCGCCCTGGAGCCCGCCGCCATCCCGCAACTGGTCGAGCCGGACTTCCCCGACGCCCTCGCCGCCATGCTCGATCCGCGCCCGGCGCCTGCCCGCGTCGCCGCCGTCGACCATGCCCCTCTGGCCGGCGCCGCACCCTATGGGCAGCCGCCACTCGACCTGCGGCCCTGGCTGGCCCTGCTGATTGCCCTGGTCTTCGCCGGAGAGCGCTGGCTGGCGACCCGGCGGCTACGGGCGGTCGCGCCATGACCGCCGTCCCCGTTCTGCTGAAACACCAGACGACGGCCCGCACGCGCGCCGGTCTCGACACGGTCGCCCTCGGCCTGCCCGCCGTCGTCGTCGCCGCAACCCTCGGCTGGCGACTGGTCGGGATGACGGGCACCGTCACCGTCGCGGTCCTTGGCCTGATCGCCCTCGCCGCCGTCGCCGTCTGGCGCTCGCGTCGATTTGATCTGCGCTGGTTGATCGGAGAGCTCGACGCCCGCATCCCCCGCTTCGAAGACAGCACAACCCTGCTGTTCAAGGACCGCGTCGCGCTCGCCGGCTTCGCAGCCCTCCAGCGCGACCGCCTCGAAGGCCGCGTCCACGAGGCCGCCGCCGTCGACCTCCGGCCAGGCTGGTCGCAGCGCCCCATTCTGATCTCCTGGGCCGCCGCCGTCGTCGTGATCGCCGCCATCCTGCTCTGGCCGACGGCCGACGGTGCCGAGACAAAAGCCGCCGTCCCCGCCCGCGCCGGCGTTACCGCCTCCGCGCCGGTCCTGACCGGCGCCCGCCTGCGTATCACTCCGCCGGCCTACACCGGCCTGCCGGTCCGCGAGCAGACCATGCTGGATGCCCGAGTGCCGGAAGGCTCGCGCGTCGAATGGCTGATCGACTTCGCGCCCCAGCCGTCCACCGCCGGACTTGAGTTCCCGGAAAGCACCCCGGTCTCACTGATCCGCGACGGCCAGCGCTGGACCGCCGCCCGCATCATCGACCGCCCTCTCCTCTATCGCATCGAGGCCGCCGGACTGGCCCAACAGCGGCTCAACCGCCTCGACGCCATCGCCGACGCCGAGCCTGTCGTCCGCCTGGTCGAACCCGAGAGCCAGCTGGTCCAGCTCACGCCCGGCCAGACGACCTGGACGCCGGTGTTCGAGACCAGCGACGACTACGGCGTCATTGAAACCGCCACCCTGCGCATCACGGTGACCAAGGGCGACGGCGAGAATATCACCTTCGAACAGCGTTCCATGCCGCTGCGCGGACAGGGCACGGCGAAGCAGCTGCGTTTCTCGACGACGCTCGACCTCGCCCGCGAGGGGATGGCGGCAGGCAGCGACCTGATCGTCCAGCTGGTCGTCACCGACAATCGCGCGCCTGAACGCCAGCAGGTCGAGGGTCCCAGCGTCATCCTGCGCTGGCCCGCGAACCTGATCATGGCGGACGGGCTCGACGGGATGGCCATGCGCATCATGCCCGCCTATTTCGCCAGCCAGCGCCAGATCATCATCAACGCCGAGGCCCTGATCGCCGAGCGTCGACGACTGGAGCCCCGCGCCGTCATGGACCGGTCCAACGTCATCGGCGAGGAACAGGCCGCCCTGCGTCTGCGCTACGGCCAGTTCATGGGCGAGGAGGCCGAGGGCGGCGGAGGCGGCGGCATCATCCTGCCCACCAGCGACGCCCCGCCTGCCCGTGCGCCGTTGCCGACAAGCGACACCCCGGCGACGACGCCCGCACCCGCTCACGACGATCATGACGACCACGGCGACGACCACGGCGATGAGGCCGCTGGCGGTGCCATGGGGTCCGAGGTCGATGTGCTGCACGAGTTCGGCCACGCCCATGACACAGGCGAGGCCGCGACCCTGTTCGCACCCCGGACCCGCTCTGCGCTCGCCCGCGCTCTGGACGCCATGTGGAGTTCGGAACGGGAACTGCGTCAGGGCCGGCCGGAACAGGCCCTGCCCTTCGCCAACGAGGCGCTCGAGCTGCTCAAGGAAGCCCAGCGCGCGACCCGCATCTTCCTCCCCAGACTCGGCAATGACCTGCCGCCCGTCGACTTCGCCCGCCGCCTGACCGGCAAGCGCGAGGACATCGTCGCCGAGAACCCCGAACGCCCCGAGCGCACGCCCGCCGACGCCGTCGCCGCCGACGCCTGGCGCGCGCTGGAAGAACGGCCCGGTTCGACCTCGGCACCCCTGGCCCTGGGCGCGCTGGACCGCTGGGCGCGCGAGAACGGCGGCCGCCTGTCCGATCCTCTGGCGCTGAGAGCGGCCATCGACACCGTCCGCAACGAGCCCGCCTGCCTCGACTGCCGCCGCCGGCTGCGCGCCCTGTTGTGGACCGCCCTGCAGCGGCCGGCGCCGGCGCCGGGCCGTCGCGAGGCACTCGGCCAACGCGGCCAACGCTATCTGGACGCCCTGCGATGAGTGTCTCCAGTCCCGCTTTCTGGACGGCCGTGGTCATCGTCGCCGCGGTGGCGCTGGGCGTTGTCCGCCTGGTCCTGTGGCACAGGAAGGCCGAGACGCAGGGACCCCGCTGGCGGGTCGCGACCTTGATGGGCCTGCAGGTCGTGGCGGGCCTGTCGCTGTGGCTGACCCTCAACCCGCCCGCCTCCGTCATCCGCACGGGAACGCTGATCGTCGCCACTGCGGGATCGCCCGCGACCATACCGACCTCGCCCGGCGACATCCTCGTCGCCCTCCCCGAAGCTGGCCCCGTCAACGAAGCGATACGGGTTCCCGACCTCGCTACGGCCCTGCGCCGCTACCCCACGCCCGCCCGCATCCGTGTTCTGGGTCAAGGCCTGCCCCCGCGCGACCAGTCCCCCCTGCCCGTGCCCGTCGAGTTCGCCGCACCGCCCCTGCCGCGCGGCCTGACTGACCTCGCCCTGCCCGAGCCCACGGCGCCCGGCGCGACCTTCGTCGTCGGCGGACAGGTCGGGACCCTAGTGGCCGGGACCATCGAACTGGTCGATCCGGCCGATGAGGTCGTCGACACGGCCCGCATCGCGCCCGGCGAGCGGTTCGCCCTGATGGCCTCCGCCCGCGCGCCCGGCCTCGCCCTGTTCGACCTGAGGCTCCGCGACCCCGCCGGTGACGTCGTGGAACGCATCGCCATCCCGGTCGAGACCCTCGCCACGACGCCGCCGCGCGTTCTGGTGCTCGCCGGAGCGCCCACGGCCGAGACCAAATACCTGAAGCGCTGGGCCGAGGATTCCGGCGTCGAACTGACACTCGACATCGACATCGGCGCGGGCGTCCGGCTCGGCGACGCACCCGTGCCGCTCAACGCCACGACCCTGAACGAACTGGACCTCGTGGTCCTCGACGACCGGCGTTGGGACAGTCTGAGCGGCGGCCAGCGTGGGGCGCTGACGGCGGCGATGAACAACGGCCTCGGCGTTCTGCTTCGCCCGACCGGCCCTCTGTCGGCCGCCACCCGCCGCGACTGGGCCGGACTGGGTCTGAGCCTCAGTGGCGGCGACGAGGCCGTGCCGCTGCGCCTCGACCCGCCCGCCGAGGACGCAGCGGCCGAAGCCGAAGCCCCCGCTGAACAGGCCGAAGCCCTCGAGGCCCTGCCTGAACTGGCCCGCAGGAACCTGACCGTCGAGGGCTCCGGCGCCGTCACCCTGTTGCGCGATGCGGACGGCGTCGCCCTGGCCAGCTGGCGCGGCAGGGGGCGAGGCCGCGTCGGCGTCTGGACCGTGACCGACAGCTACGCCCTGGTCCTGACCGGCCGTCCGGATCGCTACGGCGAGATGTGGAGCGCCCTGTTCTCGGAGATCGGCCGCGCCGGCGACGACAGCCGCGCCGAGGTCGACGGCCTCGCCCGCGTCGGCGTTCGTCTCGCCCTGTGCCGCCTCGTCGGTCAGGCAAACATCCTCGGCCAGGACGGCAGCGCCCACGCCCTGCGCGTCGATCCCGCCGCCGGAGACCGCGCCTGCGCCGCCTTCTGGCCTGAACAACCGGGCTGGCATGTCATCCGCGACGGCGAGAACCGCCAGACGCCCTTCTATGTCCAGCCTGCCGACGCCGCGCCTTCGCTGGTCATGGCCGCCAACCGTTCGGCCATGCTGGCGCTGGCGGGCACGGCCCCGACCCGGGCGGCACCGCCCTCGACCTCGCACGCGCCCGGTTCGCCCTGGCCATGGTTCGCCGGGCTGATGGTCGTAATGTCAGGCCTGTGGTGGTTCGAGCGGAACCGGAACGTCGGCGGGCTCGTCGCGTCGCTGCGAGCCCGCCTCCCCCGTCGCTAGTTCGAGGCCGCCGCCGGAGCGGTGGGGTTCTTGATCGTCTGGTCGAGCCAGCGGGTCATCTCCCACAGGGTATGACCGACCGATTCCCGCGCCCGATAGCCGTGCGCCTCCAGCGGCAGAACCACGTAACGCACCGTCGCTCCATTGCCCTTCAGGGCGGCATAGAAGCGCTCCGACTGGATCGGGAAGGTGCCCTGGTTGTCGTCGGCCTCGCCGTGGATCAGCAGGATCGGCTCGTTGACCTTGTCGGCATAGGCGAAGGGCGACATCTCGTTATAGGTCTCCGGCGCCTGCCAGTAGGTCCGCTGCTCGGCCTGGAATCCGAACGGCGTCAGGGTCCGGTTATAGGCGCCGGACCGCGCGACGCCGGTGGCGAACAGATCGGTGTGGGCCAGCAGGTTTGCGGTCATGAAGGCGCCGTAGCTGTGGCCCCCGACGGCGATCCGGCCCCGCTCGGCCACGCCCATCCCGACCACCGCATCGACCGCCGCCTTCGCGCTGGCGCTCAGCTGTTCGATATAGGTGTCGTTCGGCTCGATCCCGTCCGCGCCCACGATCGGCATCGAGGGGTTGTCCAGAATGGCGTAGCCCTGGGTCAGCAGGAACAGGTGGCTGGACCCGCCCGGCCGCACGAACCGGTTGGCCGTATCCACGACCTGACCGGCCACGGCCGCGTCGGTGAACTCCGCCGGATAGGCCCACATCAGCAGCGGCAGAGGTCCGTCGCGATCCTTGTCGTAGCCGGCCGGCAGATAGAGGGTCCCCGACAGCTGCACCCCGTCGTCGCGGGTGTAGGTGATCAGCTGCTGGGTCACTCCGGCCAGTTGCGGTGCCGGGTCGGGGAAGCTGGTCAGGGGGGTCACATCGCCGTCCAGGTCGCGGACACGCAGATTCGGCGGCTCGGTCCGGCTCTCGCGCACGGTGACCAGACGGCGGCCGTCGTCATCCAGCAGGCCGATGACGGTCTCGTACTCGCCGCTCGCCGACTGCCAGATCCGTTCGGTCAGGCCGGTCGAGAGGTCGAGCGTACCGAGGAAGGGATACTCACCTTCCCGCGTGGCGCCGTCGCCCTCGACGAAGACGCGCGACCCGTCCGGGGTAAACTGGATCACCTCGCGGCCGGCGGCGTTGGCCTCGGTCACGATCGAGCCTGGATCGTTGTAGCGATCCTGATAGTTGCGATCGACGATGACGCGGCCAGCGCCCGGACGCGACGGGTCGACGACCGACCGGGTCTCGTGCCGGGTGTTGAACCACTGGGTGTTGACCACGGCCACGTCCGACCGGCCCCAGGTCACGCCGGCATAGCGTTCGGGCAGGTCGATCAGGGTTGTCGCCTGACCGTTGAACGGCGCGTCCAGCATCAGGACGCGATCGCGCACGGTCGCCGGCGTACGCGGATCACCGCCGTCCTGGGCCTCGACCCAGACCAGGGTCGACGGCGTGTCGGCGCGCCACTGGGCTGCGCGGGGGCCGGTCTCTACGGCGTCGAAGGGCGGCGGGATATTGTCGCGCAGCGGCAGGTCGGCGACCTCATGCACGACCCGGCCGTCCATGTCCGTCACCACCACGTCGCCGGGGAACAGGCGCGCGGGCACGACATAGCTGAACGGCCGTCTGGCCGTGGTCTGCAGCAGATAGCGTCCATCCGGCGACACGGAGGCGCCCAGGATCACGCCCGGCGCGCCGATGTTGCGGGCCTCTCCGGTCAGCGGGACGACAACCAGCTGCGCGGTGAAATAGTGGGCGAACAGGGCCTCGTCGCCTGCATCGGCCAGCAGGTCCTGATAGGTGCGCACCGCGGCGGCGCGGCCGCCGCTCTCCGCGACCGTGGGCCCCGCCGGCGCGGCCGTCACGTCCGGCGCGACGCCGCGATCAGCCGGCACGGCCCGGACCAGCAGGCCCGAACTGTCCGGCAGCCAGCTCATGCCGGCGCCCGTCGCGGCGTTCACGCGGGGCCCGAACACCTCGCGCGCCGTGGCCGTGCCGACATCGGCGACCCACAGGGCCATGCCCTCGGGCTGGTCCATCAGGAAGGCGACAGACCTGCCGTCGGGCGACCAGCTCGCGCCCGTGAAGCGCGCGCCTTCGGGCAGGGCGACGGCGCGCGCCGCGCCGCCTTCGACCGACTGGAAGCTCAGGCCCGTCACCCAGGAGATGCGGCTGTTGGCCGGTCCGTTGTTGCGCGGATTGATCCGGTAGCCGGCGAGGCGGAGCATCGGCTCGGCCAGTTCGGCGATCGTCGGCAGGTTGGACCGCTGGAAAAGGACCAGGGTCTTCTGATCGGGGCTGACGCTGGCGCCGGGCGTCGGCCGGGCGTCCAGGATGTCCGCAATCGGCGCGGGCGGCTGCTGATAGGTCAGCGCGCTACCGGCCGTCTGGGCCAGAGCGGGCGTCGCGAACAGCATCAGCACAGTCGGCGCCACATGACGCATCAGTCGCATCTTCATCGGAAACTCTCACCCAGACAGGACAAGGCGGGCCCCTCCGGCGCGCCGTCCCGGACAGTAACCCCGCATTTCGCCCTGGTCACCAAGGCAAACTTCCCTTCCCGTCCGACCAAAGAGATTCTAAAAGCGGCCTCGTTCAGATGGAGCACCTCCCCGTGCCGATCGCCTCCGATAGTCTCTCCCTGATCGGCTCCACGCCGATGATCCGCCTGCGCGCCGCGTCCGCCGCGACGGGCTGCGAGATCCTGGGCAAGGCAGAGTTTCTCAATCCGGGCGGGTCGGTGAAGGACCGCACCGCACGCGGCCTGATCCTCGACGCGAAGGCCTCCGGCGCCCTGCGGCCCGGCGGCACGATCGTGGAAGGCACGGCGGGCAATACCGGCATCGGACTGGCCCTGGTCGGTGCCGCGCTCGGCCACCCCGTCGTCATCGTCATGCCGCGCAGCCAGACCGAAGAGAAGAAACTGGCCGTCCGTCTGCACGGCGCCCGCCTCGTCGAGGTCGATCCGGCCCCCTTCTCCAGCCCCAATCACTTCGTCCATTTCTCGCGCCGCCTCGCCGCCGAGCTGAACGACAGCGAGCCCAACGGGGCCTTCTACGCCGACCAGTTCGACAACACCGCCAACCGTCGGGCCCATTTCGAGACCACCGGCCCGGAGATCTGGGACCAGACCGGCGGCCGCATCGACGGCTTCATCTGCGCCGCCGGCACGGGCGGCACCCTGGCCGGCACATCCGCCTTCCTGCGCTCCAGGAATGCCGCCGTCCGCATCGCCCTCGCCGATCCACCCGGTGCCGCCCTGCATGCCTGGTTCACCGAAGGCGAGCTGAAGGCCGAGGGCTCGTCCGTGACCGAGGGTATCGGCGTCAACCGCATCACGGGCAATCTCGAAGGCGTCACGGTCGACCACTCGTTCCGCATCGAGGACGCAGAGGCCCTGTCGATCATCTTCGACCTGGCGAAGCACGAGGGCCTGACCCTCGGCCCGTCCAGCGGCGTCAACGTCGCCGGCGCCGTCCGCCTGGCCCGCGAACTCGGCCCCGGCCACACCATCGCGACCATCCTGTGCGATCCCGGCCAGCGCTACGCGGGCAAGATCTACAACCCTGCCTTCCTGCGTTCGAAGGGCTTTGACGTCCCGGCCTGGCTGGAGGGCGTATGAGCGAGGCCGAAGACAGCGGACGCCGCCTCCCGCCCCTGAACGCGCTGAAGGCCTTCGAGGCGGCGGGGCGCCGGCTCAGCATCTCGCTCGCCGCCCGCGAACTGGGCGTCACCCCCGGCGCCGTCAGCCAGCAGATCAAGGTGCTGGAGGATCACGCCGGCGGCCCCCTGTTCCGCCGCGAAGGCGGGGCGGTAGCCCTGACCGAGCTCGGCGCACGGCTTCAGCCCGTGCTGCGCGACGCCTTCGAACAGCTGAAGCGCGCCGCCGATATCGTCTATGGCCCCACCGGCCGCAGGTCGCTCGCCGTCAGCGTGCCCCCCTCCTTCGCCGCCCGCTGGCTGGCGCCCCGGATGGTTCGTTTCTCGGCCGACCATCCCGAGATCGAGGTCTGGATCTCCGCCGACATGCAGCTGACCGATGTGGCCGGCGGTCGCGTCGATGTCGCCGTCCGCTACGGCGTCGGCGGCTATCCCGGCGTCCGCTCTGACCTCCTGTTCGAGGCCGGGGTCGTGCCCGTGTGCAGCCCCGCCCTGCTGACCGGCCGCTGGCCGCTCCAGAAGCCCGCCGACCTCGCCCGTCACACCCTGATCCACGTCGGCAACGGGCATATCGAGGAACCGCGCCCCGACTGGGCCGCCTGGCTGAAGGCGCGCAACGTCACAGGCGTCGATGCCTCCGCCGGCTCCCGCTACGACCAGACCGCCTTCGCCATCGAGGACGCCGCCAACGGCCGGGGCGTGGCCCTGGCCCCGCGCGCCTTCGTCGCCGCCGACCTGGCCTCGGGCCGCCTGGTCACACCCTTCGCCGACGGCTACCTGGCGACCGACATGGCCTATCATGTGCTGACCCGGCGCAACGGCGGCCGCGAGGAGGCCCGCACCTTCGTCGCCTGGCTGCGACGTGAGGCCGAGGCCGACGACGGCACGGTCGATGAGCTGTAAGGGACCCGCATGACTGTTCCGGATCGAGGCGTCGTCATCGTCGGCGCGGGCCACGCAGGGGGCACGGCCGCCGCCCTGCTGCGCCAGTATGGCTATGACAAACCCGTCGTCCTGATCGGCGAGGAGCCGCTGATCCCCTATCAGCGCCCGCCCCTGTCCAAGGCCTGGCTGAAGGGCGAGGCGGATGGCGACAGTCTGGCCCTGCGTCCGCTGGACTACTACGCCGAACACGACATCGACCTGCGCCTCGGCGTCGAGGTCACCGGCATCGACCGGACGGCCCGGACCGTCGGCCTGTCGGACGGATCGGGCCTGGCTTACGACCAGCTGATCCTCGCCACCGGCGCGCGAGCCCGCCTGCTCGACGTGCCCGGCGCGGACTTCGTCGGCGTCCACGTGTTGCGCACCGCCGCAGATGCCGAGGCGATCAAGGCCCAGCTCGGCGAGGGCCGCACCCTGGCCGTGGTCGGCGGTGGCTATGTCGGGCTGGAGGTCGCCGCCTCCGCTCGCGCCCTCGGCGCCGAGGTCGTGGTGCTGGAGCGTGAGCCGCGCCTTCTGGCCCGCGTCGCCTGCGACGTCCTCTCGACCTTCTTCCAGACCTATCACGAGGATCGCGGCGTCCGCTTCGAACTGGCCGCCGACGTCACCGGCTTTGTCGGCCACGGTCCCCGCGTCGCGGGCGTGACCCTCGCCGATGGCCGCACCATTGCCTGCGACAGCGCCGTCGTCGGCGTCGGCGCCATCCCCAATGACGCACTGGCGGTCGCAGCCGGCCTGAAAGTCGAGGGCGGCATCCTGGTCGATCTGGAGGCCCGCACCTCCGATCCTGCGATCTTCGCTATCGGCGACGTCACCCGCCGCCCCATGCCGATCTACGACCGGCTGTTCCGCATGGAGAGCGTCCCCAACGCCCTGGAACAGGCCAAACAGGCCGCCGCCGCCATCACCGGCCGCCCCGCCCCCGCCGGCGAGACGCCCTGGCAGTGGTCGGACCAGTACGACCTCAAGCTCCAGATCGCCGGCTACCCCTTCGACAGCGACCGCATCGTCGTCCGCGGCGATCCCGCCTCCGCCAGCTTCGCCGTCTTCCACCTGTCCGGCGACAAGGTCCAGGCGGTGGAGGCCATCAACGCCCCGCCCGAGTTCATGATGGGCAGGAAGCTGATCGGCGAGCGACGGGCGGTGGATGTGGAGAAGCTGGCGGACAGGGCGGTGTCGATGAAGGAGGTGGGGGTCTAAGCGCTTTTTGCGACACAATCGATCCGTGTTATGCGGACGGCATGCCCACCATCTCATGGTTTTACGGGATCGCGATCCGGATGTACGTCAGCGACCATCCGCCGCCGCACTTCCACGCCTACTACGAGTCAAGCGTTGCCCTCGTCTTGATCGAAACAGGCGAGATCACCGTGGGTCGATTGCCACCCCGGATCGCGCGATTGGTCGAAGAATGGAGACTGACGTATATTGCCGAACTGAGGAGCGTCTGGGCGATCGCCGAGCGCGGCGAAACCAACGCCTTGGGTCGCATTCCGGGTCTGGGTGAAAAGAAATGAGAGAAGTCGTTCACGTCCGCCGATATCGCATCACCGGCCCGTATCGGCTGTGGCTCCAGTTCACCGATGGTCTCGCCGGTGAGTGGGACTTCTCCGACCTCGCGACCAGCGAAAAGCCGGTGACCCTACCCTTCCGCGATCCTGCCTTCTTCGACGAGGTCTTCCTCGACTTCGGCGCCTTGACCTGGCCCAATGGCTTCGACTGGAGCCCCGAAGCGCTGCATGCCGACATGACGGCGGCGGGTGTGTTGAAATTCGAGAGTGCGGCGGCTTGAGCAACTGGAAGGAAGAGCTCGGCAAGGCGCTTTCCGACTTCCACACAGTGGCACATCTTGGCGCGGTGACTCTGGCCCCGGCTGACCTTCAGGTTGAGTATCTACCCGCTCCCCACCGAGCACCCACGCGCCTGCCTGCTGGCAAGATGGCGGTATACGCGTTCTGGGGCGATGGGTGCTGGCTCAAGGTCGGCATGGCCGGCCCCAACTCAAACGCTCGATATACAAGCCAGCACTACAACGCGGGTAGCGCGCCGAGCACACTGGCCGCGTCGCTGGTGAAGTGGTCTGCGACTAGCGTCTTGCCCGATTTCAGACCGGATGCGGCAGGCGATTGGCTTCGCACATCTACCCACCGCGCCAACGTCTTGCTATCCGCAGATCAGCCGAGAGAGCTGCTCGCGCTCCTCGAAGCCTTCTTGCACTTGCGCCTCCGCCCGCGACACGAGCGCTGACCCAAGCCATCACAGCCCCTTCACGATCCCCTCGACCATCTTCTTGGCGTCGGCGAACAGCATCATCGTGTTGTCGCGGAAGAACAGCTCGTTCTCGACCCCGGCGTAGCCCGCCGCCATGCCGCGCTTGATGAACAGGACCGTGCCCGCCTTCTCCACGTCCAGGATCGGCATGCCGTAGATGGCGGAGGTCGGGTCCGTCTTGGCCGCCGGGTTGGTGACATCGTTGGCGCCGATGACGAAGGCGACGTCGGCGGTGGCGAACTCGGCGTTGATGTCCTCCAGCTCGAACACCTCGTCATAGGGGACGTTGGCCTCGGCCAGCAGGACGTTCATATGGCCCGGCATACGTCCGGCGACGGGGTGGATGGCGTATTTCACCTCGACGCCTTCTTCCTTCAGCTTGTCGGCCATCTCGCGCAGGGCGTGCTGGGCCTGGGCCACGGCCATGCCGTAGCCGGGGACGATGATGACCTTGGAGGCGTTCTTGAGGATGAAGGCGGCGTCTTCGGCCGAGCCCTGTTTGACGGGACGGGTTTCCACCGCTCCCGCTGCGCCCGCCGGCCCCGCGTCGCCGCCGAAGCCGCCGAGGATCACGCTGATGAAGCTGCGGTTCATGCCCTTGCACATGATGTAGCTGAGGATCGCGCCCGACGAGCCCACGAGGGCGCCGGTGATGATCAGGGCGATGTTCTCGAGCGTGAATCCAAGCGCCGCAGCCGCCCAGCCGGAATAGGAGTTCAGCATCGACACCACGACCGGCATGTCGGCGCCGCCGATGGGGATGATCAGGGTCGCGCCGAGGATCAGGGCGATGGCGAACACGCCCCAGAAGGCCCAGACCGCCGTGCCGCCAGTGCCGATCAGGATGCCGATCAGGAAGACCAGACCCAGGGCCAGACCGATGTTGATCAGATGCCGCGCCGGCAGGATGATCGGCGCCCCGCTCATATTGCCGTTCAGCTTGGCGAAGGCGATCACCGAGCCGGTGAAGGTGATGGCGCCGATGGCGACGCCCAGGCTCAGCTCGATGATCGAGATCATCTTGATGCCCACGCCGTCCGCATTGAGGATGCCGAAGGCTTCGGGCGCATAGACCGCTCCGATGGCGACCAGACAGGCGGCCATGCCGACGAGGGAGTGGAAGGCCGCCACCAGCTGGGGCATGTCGGTCATGGCGACGCGCTTGGCGATCACGGCACCGCCGCCCCCGCCCACGATCACGCCCCCGGCCAGCAGGGCCAGGGTCAGCGGATCGAGCGCGCCCGAGGTCCCCAGCGTCAACAGGGTGATCCCGACGGCCAGCGCCATGCCGATCATGCCGAAGGTATTGCCCTGACGGCTGGTCTCCGGGCTCGACAGGCCGCGCAGCGACAGGATGAACAGGACGCCCGACGCCAGATAGGCCAGCGCCGCGATGGATGCGTTCATGTCGTTTCCCCCGAAATCGTCTTCGTCAGTCGTGTCATCACAGGAAGCCCACCGCCGCCGGTCGGGCCGTATCGTTGGTGGCATCGGACAGGACCTGGCCGTCCTTGACCATGGCGATGGCGACCGGTCCCGGCCCGCCGGTCTTGGTCACGGTGCAGCGTCCGTCCTGATGCGGCAGACGCCCCCGGGCGGCGCCCGTTCCGGTCGTCGCGATCTTGTTGGTCCAGTGGCGCAGATCCCACTGGCTGGCCTCATAGGTCACCGGCGCGAACCGGCAGACCAGCGACCAGTCGGCCCCCTGCGGTGCCGCGACCGACCAGGGCAGGCCGCCTTCGACATTGCGGCCGACATGGACCTGGGCCGAGGCGACGGGCGCGACGGCCATAGCGGCGAGGATCAGAAGGCCGGCGAACCCGCGCATCACAGAGGCTCCGTCCCGGCGCCCGCCGCCGTCCGCGCCAGTCGCCACAGGGCGGCGGCGATGAACAGCGGGCCCAGAAAGACCATGGCCCAGTCCACGGCCATCATCGGCCGGTCCTGCACCACGATCCGCGCCAGAATCCCCGAGAACAGCAGCACCACGCCGCAGTCGCGCAGGCGCAGTTTCTGGATCGGGTTCTTTTCGCCGAACCAGCTCCAGACCCACATGCCCAGACCGATGCCCGTGGCGATCCACGAGCCGGTCCAGGCGAGGCTGACGGGTGCGAGGTTCAGCTCGGCGAAGGACATCAGGCCTTGGCCGCCTCGGCGGGCTTCGCGGGCCGTTCCTTCTTCTTGTACATGGCCAGCATGCGTCGCGTGACCATGAAGCCGCCGAAGATGTTGACGCTGGCCAGGGTCACGGCCGCGACGCCGGCACCCTTGGCGATCCAGGCGTTCGGCCCGGTCGCCTCGCCCGACACGGCCGCCGCCGCGATCAGGCCGCCGACGATGATGACGCTGGAGATGGCGTTGGTCACGGCCATCAGCGGCGTGTGCAGGGCCGGGGTCACCGACCAGACGACATAGTAGCCGACGAAGATCGCCAGCACGAAGATGGCCAGGCGAAAGACGGTGGGATCGACGTGTTCCATGATCTTAGCTCCCGGTTCCGTTTTGCTGACACAGCTTTTCATTAATGCTTAGCAGGAGGATCAGGACGCCTCCGATGAAGAACGAGGCCATTCCGTATCCCAACATCTGACCTGCTTCGAACTGTGTTTGAAACAGACCGATAAGCGCAAGCAGAAGCCCCACAATCATCAAGCCGCCAAATGCGAGATAGGCCAGAGCCACCCACTTCAGCCCGACCAATACCCAAGCCATCCAGTTGCTGTCTCCGGTGATATCCACGGCAGGATTGCGCACCCATACGGGCCGGGGCTCTTCAGAGTCCGTCAACCCCGCACCCCTTCGTGCACCACGGCCCCGCCGTTGGTGACCACCGACGCCTTGAGAATTTCATCCTCCAGATCGACTGCCAGCGCCCCGTCCTTGATCAGCAGACCGGCGAAGGCGACCAGGTTCTTGGCATACAGGCTCGACGCATCCGACGGGATCCGTCCCGGCAGGTTGGTGTAGCCGACGATGCTCACGCCGTTGGCCGTCATCACGACCTCGCCCGGCTTCGAGCCCGCGACATTGCCGCCCGCCTCGACCGCCAGGTCGATCAGCACGCTGCCCGGCTTCATCGAGGCCACCTGTTCGGCGCTGACCAGGACCGGCGCCGCGCGGCCGGGGATCAGGGCGGTGGTGATGACGATGTCCTGCTTCTTGATGTGTTCGCCGGTCAGGGCCGCCTGTTTGGCCTGGTACTCAGGCGACATGGCCTTGGCATAGCCGCCGGCCGTCTGGGCGTTCCTGAACTCCTCGTCCTCGACGGCGAGGAACTTGGCCCCCAGCGATTCCACCTGTTCCTTGGTCGCCGGACGCACGTCGGTGGCCGTGACCACTGCGCCCAGACGCCGGGCCGTGGCGATGGCCTGCAGCCCGGCGACGCCCACGCCCATGATGAAGACCTTGGCCGGGGCGACCGTGCCCGCCGCCGTCATCATCATCGGGAAGCCCTTGCCATAGGCATAGGCGCCCTCGATCACGGCGCGATAGCCGGCCAGGTTGGCCTGGGACGACAGGGCGTCCATGACCTGGGCCCGGGTGATGCGGGGCACGAACTCCATGGCGAAGGCTGTGACGTTGGCGCCGGCCATGGCCGCGACCGTGTCCTTCTCGCGCCAGGCGTCCAGCAGGGCCACGACGATCGCGCCCGGCTTCATCGCCGAGATCTCCTGCGCCGTCGGTCCGCGCACCTTCAGCACCAGATCGGCACCGTCCAGGGTGGCGCGCGTGTCCGGCTTCACCGAGGCACCCGCCTCGACATACTCTTTGTCGGGAATGGACGAGCCCAGGCCGGTCCCGGCCTCGACCGTCACGGTCGCGCCCAGAGCGACGAACTTCTTCACGGTCTCGGGAGTGACGGCGCAGCGGGTCTCGCCCTCACGGCGTTCCCGGGTCACGGCGATGGCGACGGCCAAACGAATCTCCCCATCCAACTCGATCGGAAGACGTTAGGCTCTGCGATGTGGATGCGTCAAAGGCGGAAAGTCGGCTCGGTTCATGCAGTACGCCGCACAGCTGAGGCCCACCGGCGCACAAGCTGACCCGCGCTCAAGCAGCGAGCGACCGCGTCGCGAGCGGTAGCGCCCGACTTAGTGAGACGCCTTGCCGCCCTTCAGGAAGAAGACGCCGGCCACGGCCAGGACACCGCCGCCGATCAGGCCGGCGATGAAGCTGCCGCCCGGCTGGAACCACAGCGTCAGGAACAGCAGCACCGCGGCGATGACCAGCGAGCTCCACTTGGCCAGGTTCATGAACATGGAATAGGTCGCCGACTGTTCCTCGACCGTCATCGTGCCGTGGACATAGGCGTCCGCGTCGTGATCGGCGTGCTCGGTCGGGGAATGATGGTCGGCCATGATTGTGTGTCCGTCGGAGAGGCGTTTGGGCGGTCTTATAGCGATGCGGGGGTAAGGCTCAAGCGGGATCAGGCGACCTGGCGTGCGACAGCATATACTCACGCAAGACCCGGTTGACCGCAGTCTGGTATCTCGGCTCCGCGCCCTTGAACCAGGCCACTACGTCGGCGTCGAGACGAATGGTCACAGTCTGCTTCTCGGGACGATAGAACAGGCCGCGTTTGAAGCCGCTGAAGTCACGGATCTCCGGCGCGTCGCTGAGGTCAATTTGATCGTCGGTCATTGCGTCGATGACCGCCAGCTCAGCGGAGATATCTCTCGTCGCCGGTTTCATATCCCTGGATTTCATGTTTCGTCGCCCTTCGCGCCGTGATCACACGAACATAAATCTGACCATCCTCATCGACCCAGGTATGGCCGACGAACAGAATGGTCGTGAACCCGATCCGACCTACCGTTCGCCATCGCTCCTCACCATCGACAATGCGATCCAGTCCGCTGATCGCGTTTGGATCATCAAAGATCTGGATCGCCACATCGAAAGCGACGTTGTGTTTCGCAAGATTGGTCCGCGCCTTGTCGGGGTTCCAGTCGAACTTGATCAATGACAATGTATTTACATTTTTGTATTTACAATTTCAAGCCAACGCCTCGAATTGATCGATCAGTCGTTCCAGCCGTTTCGTGCCGATGGTCCAGAAAACCGGGTCGCGCGGATTGAGGCCGAACGGCTCCAGCGCCTCGACGTAGGTCTTCGTTCCGCCGGCGGCCAGCAGACTGCGATAGAGGGGCGCGAACCCGGCCGGGTCGGCCCGCCGCGTCTCCATCAGCGCCGCCACCAGCAGGTCCCCGAACGCATAGGCGTAGACATAGAAGGGCGAGTGGACGAAGTGGCTGACATAGCTCCACCACGCCTCGTAGCCGGGGTTCAGCGTCACCGCCGGACCCAGCGAGGCCCCCATCTCCTTGACGAACAGTTCGCCCAGACGGTCGGCGGACACCTCGCCCCTGACCCGCTCGTCGTGGAACCGGGTCTCGAACCGGTGGAAGGCGATCTGGCGGACGACAGTGTTCAGCCCGTCCTCGATCCGCCCGGCCAGCAGGCCGCGCTGTTCGGACTTCGGCGCCGTCGCCAGCAGCCGGTCGAAGGTCAGCCCCTCGGCGAAGATCGACGCGGTCTCGGCCAGCGTCAGAGGCGTATCGGCCAGCAGCGTCCCCTTCTCGGCCGCCAGCGTCTGGTGCACCCCATGACCCAGCTCGTGCGCCAGGGTCAGGACGTCGCGCCGTTCCCCCATCCAGTTCAGGAAGACAAAGGGGTGGCGGTCCGCCGTCACCGGGTGGGCATAGGCACCCGACTGTTTCCCGGCCCGCGCCCGGCCGTCGATCCACGGCCTGTCGAAGAACCGCCCGGCGCGTTCGGCGAACTCCCCGCCCAGATCGCCGAAGCTTTCCAGAACCAGATCGCGCCCCTGGTTCCAGTCGAAGCCGCGCGGCGCCGTGGTCTCCAGCGGCGCATTGCGATCCCACTGGTCCAGCTTCGCCTTACCCAACGCCCTTGCCTTCAGCGCATAGTAGCGGTGGGACAGCTTCGGATAGGCGGCGGCGACCGCATCGGCCATCGCGTCCACAGACTCGCCGTCGACCTCGTTGGCCAGGTGGCGGCTGTCGGCGGGACGTTTGAACCCGCGCCAGCGATCCTCCATCGCCTTGTCGGCGGCGACCGTGTTCAGCACCAGGGCCAGGGTCGAGGTCCGCGCCGCCAGCGCCGTGTTCAGCCCTTCCGCCGCCGAACGCCGCCTGGCCTCCTTCGGGTCGGACAGCTGGTTCAGGGCCTCGGCCAGGGTCAGGCTGTCCTTGCCGCTGTCGACCCGCAGTGCCGCACAGGTCTCGTCGAACAACCGGGGCCACTGGGCCGCGATAGGCATCCGCTCGGCGATGAAGGTCTCCACCTCTCCCGACAGCTCGTGCGGCTTCATCGCCCGCACCCGCCGCAGCCAGGGTTTCCACTTCGCCGCCCCCGCATCGGCGGCCAGCGCCGCCTCGATCTCCGCCTCTTCCAGCTGGTTGATCGCCAGTGTCAGCCAGACGGTCGGGGTGGCGATGGCCGTGATCTTCTCGCGCAGATCGGCCTCGAACCCCTGCGCGCCCGCGTCGGCCCGGTTGGTCGAGGCCGCGAGGAAGGCGTAGGCACCGAGCGCGCCCAGCTTTTCCGACGCCTGTTCGTAAAGGATGATGGCCTGATCCAGCGTCGCGCCGAGCGCCTTCGCATCGGCCCGTTCGGCGACGAACCGGCCCTGCAGCCCGTTCAGTTCGGCAACGGCCGTCCGCGCCGTCTCCAGATCGGACGCGATCCGCGCGTCCTCCCGTGACGTATAGAGATCGGACAGGTCCCACAGAGGGGGTTCGGCGGAGGGGGTTTTGAAGGGCGCGTTCATGCCCTCCGTTGTGGGGTGGCGGGGGCCGTGGCGCAACGGCCGAAACCCGCCAGACGCGCCGCGCGGTTCGTCGCATCTCTCCCTGCGAACACGGAGAGACCCACCAATGACCTACCGCATCGAAGCCCTGCCGCTGGCCCCCTTCACCGCCTATTTCACCATGACCGACGCCGAGCTGGCCGCGGTCGGCGCCCGCCGCTGGGTCGCTGACGCGCCGGGTCGCGCCCCCTGCCGCGTCAGCCTGCAGGACGCCGATGCGGGCGAGGCACTGGTCCTCGTCAACCACGCCCACCTGACCGACGAAACCTCGCCCTATCGCGCCTCGGGTCCGATCTTCGTGCGCGAGGCCGCCGTCAGGGCCGAACCGGCGGCAGAGGCACCCGAGATGCTGCGCAAACGCCCCCTGTCGCTGCGCGTCTATGACCGGCGCAACATGATGATCGAGGGACAGGTCATCGACGGTGCCGAGCTCGACGACCGGCTGGCTGAGTGGTTCGAGAACCCGGCCGTCGAACAGGCCCACATCCATTTCGCCCCGCGCGGCTGCTACCTCGCCCGTGCCGTTCGTCAGGAAACATAGCTTTCCCGACGCCGCGCCCCGGTTCATGGTCACGCTTCGTGAGAGACGCGCCATGACCGAGACCACCGACACCGCCGGCCGCAGCGACCTGGGCCAGAACGACCGCCTCGTCGGCCTGGTCCGGCTGGCCATCGGTCTGGCGCAGGGGATCGCCCTCTATCTGCTGGTCCGCACCACGGAGGGCGAGGGCGCGACCTGGTCCTCGCGCTTCCCCGAGACCTTCGGCCCCCTCGTCCTGGTCGCCCTCTTCCTGCCGCCGCCCCTGCTGGCCGGCGTCGGGCGGTTGCGCTGGCCGACCCTGGCGATCTGGGGCGCCGTCGCGGCGGCGGCCCTGGCCCTCCTCGCCTGGCATGACGTGGCGCGTCAGGCGGGCGACGTCGGTCGTCAAATGACCTTCCCCCTGTTCGCCTTCTCGGCGGCGGCCCTGTTCATCGCCCACCATCTGATCCTCCCGGCCGATCGCGAGCGGAAGCCGATCGCCTCCTTCCCCGGCTATTTCGACGCCGCCTGGATGGCGGGGGTGCAGCTGGTCCTGTCGATCGCCTTCGCCGGTGCCTTCTGGCTGCTGCTGTTCCTCGGCGCCGCCCTGTTCAACATCATCGGCCTCAGCTTCCTCGGCGACCTGATCGAGGAAGGCTGGTTCTCCCTGCCCCTGACCGGCCTCGCCTTCGCCACCGCCGTCCATCTGACCGACGTGCGTGACGGCCTGATCCGGGGCGTGCGGACCGTCGCCCTGATGCTGCTGTCCTGGCTGCTGCTGGTCCTGACGGTCCTGGTCGGAGGCTTCCTCGCCGCCCTGCCCTTCACCGGTCTCGACGGCCTGTGGGAGACCGGCAGCGCCACCGCCCTTGTCCTGTCGGCGGCCGGCGGCCTGATCATCCTCATCAACGCCGCCTATCAGGACGGCCGCGCCGACAATCTGCCGCCCGCCGTGCTCAGGATCGCCGTCCGCGTCGCCTCGGTCCTGCTGACGCCCCTGGTCCTGATCGCCTTCTGGGGCCTGAGCCTGCGCATCGGCCAGCACGGCCTGACGCCCGACCGGATCATCGCCGTCGCCTGCGCCCTCGTCGGCGCGGCCTACGCCGTAGGCTATGGTCTGGGCGCGATCATTCCCCTCATCCGCAAGGGCTCGCCGTGGATGAAGGCGCTGGAGATGACCAATATCGTCACCGCCGTCCTCGTGGTCGCCGTCATCCTGGCCCTGTTCACCCCGCTGGCGGACCCGGCCCGCCTGTCGGTCGCCGATCAGGTCGCGCGCCTGAACAGCGGCAAGGTCGCGCCGGACAAATTCGACTACGCCTTCCTCGCCTTCGAAAGCGGCAAGACCGGTCGCGCGGCGCTCGCAACCCTGGCCGTCTCGACCGATCCCGAGATCGTCCGTCGCGCGACCGAGGCCCAGACCTCGACCGACCGTACCGAACTGACCGAGGACGCCCCCGCCCCGACGACGACGCCGGTCATCGCCGTCTGGCCCCGGGACGCGACCCTGCCGCAGGGATTTGTTGTCCCCGTGCCCGAGGGAGATCCGCGCGAGAGCTGCAAGGCGAGCGACGACTGCCTGGCCACGGCGATGGACCTGAACGGAGACGGCGCATCGGAGGTGCTGCTGGCCCGTCCGTGGGATATCACCCTGTTCGCCCGCACACCGGACGGCTGGGTCAACCAGGGGGCCTGGCGCACCAGCCAATGCGAAGGCGAGGACGCCGTCGATCCACGCGACGCCATCCGCAAGGGCCTGGTCCGCCCCAGCCCCTCGCCGTGGCCGGACCTGATGGCCGGAAGTCGCGCGGCCGGGCGGTTCCAGCCCAGCGACGACGCCTGCGTCCGCCATCCCGGCCAGGACGGCTGGTTCGGCGGTTAACCCACCGCACACCACGCCCTCTCACCCGATCTTCACCGCATCGGGCCTAAAACCGTCCCGAAACGGGTCAGTCGCGCGCCTCGAACGCGACACCCCTCGGTGATGACAAAGGGCACCCTCAAATGGCCAAGACCGTTCTCGTGGTCGATGACGATCCGACCCAGCGCCGCCTCGTCCAGGCGGTTCTGGATCGTGAGGGCTATATCGTCGCCCACGCCGGGTCCGGCGGCGAGGCCATCGACCGCCTGACCAAGGGCGGCGGTGCCGACGTGGTCCTGCTCGACCTCGTCATGCCAGGCATGAGCGGCATGGAGGCCCTGGCCGAGATCCGCACCGCCGGCGTCACCACCCCCGTCATCGTCCTGACCGCCAACGGCGGCATCGAGACCGTGGTCAAGGCCATGCAGGCCGGGGCCCAGGACTTCTTCATCAAGCCCGCCAGCCCGGAACGCATCCTCGTCGGCATCCGCAACGCCCTGCAGCTGACCCAGCTGACCGCCGAGGTCGGACGGCTCAAGAAACACGTCGCCGGCCGCGTCACCTTCGCCGATCTGGTCGGCGACAGCCGCCCGATGCAGATGGTCAAACAGCTCGGCGCCCGCGCGGCCAGATCCTCGATCCCCGTCCTGATCACCGGCGAGAGCGGCGTGGGCAAGGAGGTCATCGCCCGCGCCCTGCACGGTGCCTCGGACCGCGCCGGCAAGCCGTTCGTGGCCGTGAACTGCGGTGCCCTGCCCGCCAACCTGGTCGAGTCCATTCTGTTCGGCCACGAGAAGGGCTCCTTCACCGGCGCCTCCGACAAACACCTCGGCAAGTTCATGGAGGCCAACGGCGGCACCCTGTTCCTCGACGAGATCGGCGAACTGCCGCTCGACATGCAGGTCAAGCTGCTCCGGGCCCTGCAGGAGGGCGAGATCGACCCGGTGGGCTCAAAGCGGTCGGTCAAGGTCGACGTCCGCATCGTCTCGGCCACCAATCGCGACCTGACACAGGCGGCAGCGCAAGGGACGTTCCGAGAGGACCTGTTCTACCGCCTGAACGTCTTCCCGATCGAGGCCCCGTCCCTGCGCGAACGCCGCGAGGACGTCCCGGCCCTGATCGACCACTTCATCGGCCGCTTCAATGTCGAGGAGGGCAAGCGGATCGCCGGTGCCTCGCCCGAAACCCTGGCCCTGCTGACCGCCTTCGACTGGCCCGGAAACGTGCGCCAGCTGGAGAATACCATCTATCGCGCCATTGTCCTGGCCGACGCGCCCTTCCTCCAGCCGCACGACTTCCCGGCCATTTCGGGCGTCGCCATGCCGCTGGACGCCGAATCGACCCGGCCGTCAGCCGCGGTCATGAACTACGCCGACCTACCGCCCCTGCCGGACCAGCCGATCAGGATCCTCGACGAGCGCGGCCATCTGCGGACGCTCGAGGACATCGAGCGCGACCTGATCCAGCACGCGATCGAGGTCTATGCCGGCCACATGTCGGAGATCGCGCGCCGCCTCGGCATCGGTCGCTCGACCCTGTACCGCAAGGTCCGCGAACAGGGTCTGGAGGGCGCGCTGAAGGAGACGGGGTAGGCCTTTCCTCCAGTTCGCCATTCCGCGGAGACCGGGAACAAGGCGGCGCGCCAGAGCGCGAAACCGATACACAGGCGTTCGCTGAACTCTCGTCTTCGCTGCGCTTCGGCGCCGCCCGGTTCCGGGTCTGCGAGGCTTCGCCTCTTCGTCCGGAATGACGGGAGGGGGCCGGACCTTGCGGCCGAAAAACCACAGCCTTCTTGTCGATGTATGGTTGCAGCAAAGCGCCACATTGGCGCCGCGACGGATCGTGAAGAGAGTGCCGTATAACTACGCCGTCGGATCGAGCGCATCATTGCGTGTTCGGGTGCCGACGCTCGTCTCCCCACGCCTCGTTCGGATTATTGTATGACCATCGCCGCCGCTCTGCTCTTCGCCCTCGCCTCGGGCACCCTCCAGACGGCACCAGTAGCCCAGACGACGGTCCCCGCCGCCGAGGCAGCGCCACGGCCGACGGAGGATGACGATCAGGCGCTTCAGACGGGCGCCCCCGCCGGAGACGCAGACGTCGTCGACGACGTCCTGGTCGATGGAGCCCGTCTGCGCGGCGCCGTCCAGGGCGACATCCCGCCCGACCTGAGCCTCGACGCCGATCAGCTCCGCACCTACGGAGCCTCCAACATCGCCGAACTGCTGACGGCGCTGGAGCCCCTGACCCGCAGTTCGCGCAGCTCCAGCGGCCCCGTCATCCTTCTGAACGGCCGTCGCACCTCAGGCTTCCAGGAAATCCGTAACATCCCGTTCGAATCCATCGAGCGCACCGACATCCTGCCGGAACAGGTCGCCCTGACCTACGGTTACACCGCCGACCAGCGGGTCGTGAACATCGTCCTGAAGGCCCTGTTCCGCCAGGCGACGGCCGAGGTCTCCAACCGCGCTCCGACCCAGGGCGGCCGCAACTCGACCGAGGTCGAGACCGGCTATTTCAGCATCGTCGACGGCACCCGCATGAACGTCAGCCTGGAGCGGCTGCATGACACTGCCCTGTTCGAGAGCGAACGCGACATCACCCGCGATCCGGGTTCCCAGCCCTTCGACCTGATCGGCAACGTCGCCGGCATCCCCTACGGGATGCGGATCGACCCGGCCCTGGCGGCTGTGGTCGCGGCCAACCCCGGCGTCGCCAATCCGACGCTCGCCCAGTTCGCTGCCGGGGCCAACACGCCGCGCATTGGAAACCTCAGCGACTACCGTACCCTGCTGCCGCGCGGCGACACGACGACGCTGAACGCTTCCATCGCCCGTGACCTGAACTCGACGACCAAGGGCACGGTCAGCCTGAACCTCGTCGAGGGCTCGAGCTTCGCCTACGGCGGTCTGCCGGGCGTGATGCTGACGGCCCCGGCCGGCCGCAACGGTTCGCCCTTCAGCCGCGACGTCGCCGTCTATCGCTACCTCGACGATGTCGGCGCCCTGACCCGCGATACCGACACCTCGACCGCCAACCTCGGCCTCCTGCTCGACGGCTTCATCGGCGACAACTGGCGCTGGACCCTGCAGGGCACCTACGACCGGGTCGAGACGGACACCACGACCGGTCGCGGCCTCAGCGCCGTGGCGGCGCAAACCGCCGTCACCGCCGGGACCCTGAACCCCTTCGGTGCCCTCTCGTCCTCCAGCTTCACCCGCCTGACCGACACGGCCAACTCCGTCGCCAGCGGCGGTCTGCTGGAAGGCGTCTTCATGGGCAATCTGCTCCAGGCCCCCGCCGGCGGTCTCTATTCGACCTGGAAGGTCGGCTTCGACACCCGCGACCTGAACTCGCAAACCACCCGGGGCGGCGCCTTCTCGGAGCGCGCCATCGGTCGCGACCGCGTCTATGGAACGGTCAATTTCTCCCTGCCGATCGCCAGCCGCAGCAATGACGTGCTCGCCGGTCTCGGCGACCTCTCGGTCACCGCCAACGCCGGCTATGACGAGGCGTCCGACATCGGCGGCCTCGTCACCCTGGGCACCAGCATGAACTGGACCCCGATCACCCCCCTGTCCCTGAGCTTCAGCTACAAGGACGAGGAGGCCGCGCCGACGATCCAGCAGCTGAACGATCCGACCATCTCGACGCCCAACGCCTCGGTGTTCGACTTCCGCACCGGACAGACGGTCCAGATCACCCGCGTCAGCGGCGGCAATGCCAACCTCAACCCCGAGGACCGCCAGGTCCTGGCCCTGGGCGTGAACCTTCGGCCGTGGTCGGAACGGGACTTCTCCGTCAGCTCCAACTACACCCGCACCATCGTCAACGACGCGATCATCGCCTTCCCGACCATCACCGCCGACCTTGAGGCGGCCCTGCCGGAACGGTTCACGCGCGATGCGACCGGCAACCTGCTGGCCCTGGACGCCCGGCCGCTGAATTTCGCCCGCACCGAGCGGTCGGAGCTGCGCTCCGGGTTCAACTTCTCGCGCGCCTTCGGCACGCCCACCCCCGCAGCGGCCATGGGCGGCGCACGGGGCGGCATGGCGGGCGGCGGCATGATGATGATGATGGGCGGCGGCCGTCCCGGCGGCGGCGGCGGCCGGGGCGGCGGCATGCAGCCCGGCCAGGGCCGGTTCAGCCTGTCGATCTATCATACGGTCCGGTTCACCGACACGGTGAGCATCCGTGACAGCCTGCCCGAGCTGGACCTTCTGGACGGCGACGCTACCGGCGCTCGCGGCGGCACGCCCCGCAACGAGATCCAGGTCCAGGGCGGTGTCTTCCGCAACGGCTTCGGCTCCTTCCTGAACGCCAACTGGCGTCAGTCGACCCGCGTCGACGGCGGCACGGGCGGTTCGGACCTGGCCTTCAGCGACCAGACCACGGTCAACCTGACCGTCTTCGCCGACCTGACCCAGCAGACCAGCTGGGTCGAGAAATTCCCGATCCTGAAGGGCACCCGCGTCACCTTCGGGGTGGAGAACCTGTTCGACACCCGGACCGAAGTGACCTCGTCGACCGGCACGGTGCCGCTGAACTACCAGCCGGACTTCCTCGACCCCCAGGGCCGGGTCTTCCGCATCAGCCTGCGCAAGATCCTGTTCTAGAAGCCAAGACCACCGTGCACTCCGGCACAGGCCGGGGTGCACGATCTCGCGGGCTCGGTCGCGCGTGGCGATTCCGGCCGGTGCCGCCCCGGATCCAGTTTGCCCCGGGGAACGTCGACCTTCGTTCCAGCACAATGCTCGCATGCCGGGCCGGGAGATTGACGCGAGGTATTATTGCAATATATTGCGCAATACATTGTAATAATCAGGATCGAAGATGACACTCCGCGTTTTCCTCTCGCTGTTGGCGGCCGCTGTCCTCGCCCCCGCATCGGTCGCCGCGCAGACCCTCGATCAGGAGGCGCAGCGGGAAGTCGTCACCCACCTCGAGACGGCGCTGCGGGAGAACTATGTCTTCCCCGACCGGATCCCCGCGATTGCCGCCGAGCTGGACCGGCGGGTTCAATCCGAGCCGATCGAAGGCGAAGAGTTCGCGACCAGTCTCGCCCAGGGCCTGGTCAGGGCGAGCAACGATCTGCATTTCTCGGTGGCGTTCGATCCGGCCGAGGTCGTCGCCGATCGCCAGGCGAGGGCTGACGGGGAAGAAGCCACCCAGGCGCAGCGCGACAGCGAGCGGGCCGCCAGTTTCGGCTTTCGCGACGCTCGACGGCTCGACGGGGGCCTGGCCTACATCCGCTTCGACTTCTTCGCCGACCCGCAATACGCCCAGGAGACAGCGGCAGGGGCCATGCGGTTCGCCGAAGGTGCCAAGGGGTTGATTATCGACCTCCGCTACAACAACGGCGGCGTCCTCGAACTGGCGCAGTTCCTGATGAGCTACCTCTATCCGGCGAGCAAGGAGCAGAAATTCTTCGACTATTTCTACGGCGAGAATGGAGTCCGCGTCGAGCGGAGCCAGTGGAACCTGCCCGCCGTGCCCGGGCAACGGTCGGCGGATATCCCGGTGGTGGTGCTGACCGGATCGACCTCCTTCTCCGCCGCCGAATGGATGGCGTTTTCCCTGCAGAAGCTCGGCCGTGCGACCGTGATCGGAGAGCAGACCTCCGGGGGTGCGCATCCGGTGACCCGCGTCCCGATCGACGACCGGTTCATGCTGCAGGTGCCGTTCGGTCAGATCCGGGATCCGGTCGACGGCCAGGATTTCGAGGGCGTCGGCGTGACCCCCGATCTCGTCGTCCCGGCCTCGGACGCCTTGTTGGCGGCGCAACAGTTCCTGCTGCAGAGCCGGGCGGACGCGGGCGACACGGACGCGAAGTGGGCCCTGGTTCCTGTTGAATTCGCGATCCCGGATCAGACCACGACAGCCACGGATATGGATGACGCGGTTGGGGCTTACGAAGGTCGAACCCTCGTTCGGACTCCGACCGGTCTGGCCTACCATTGGCGCGATCGGTTCGTCCTCGCTCTCGATCCGATCGGCAAGGATCTGTTTGCGGTCCAGGGTACGGATGACTACCGGTTCCGTCTGGTGCGGGAAAATGGTCATGTGACCGGCTTGGAGCGCGTGTGGAAGTCTGGCGAGACAGCCACCTATCGCCGCCTGGATTGAGGAGTTTTAAGGCGAATGATCGAGTTGAACCGCACCTTCCTGGGTCGCCTCAGCGAGCAGCTGAGCGAACTGATCGAGCAACAGTCAACGGAGGTGTTCGAACGCGCCGGCATCGTCATTCCGGTCAAGTCCTCGTCCTTGCTGGTGGCCATCGCGACGCTTGGTCCAGTCTCCGTCGCCGGTCTGGTGCGGGCGTTGGACCGGTCGCACCAGCTCATTCAACAGAAGATGCCGAAGCTGCTGGCGCTGGGCCTGGTCAGTCGTCGGCCCGATCCCGACGATCAGCGCGTCATCCTGATCGAGCTTACGGACGGGGGACGCGAACAACTGGCGTTGCTCGATCGTCTGGATGGGGAGTTCGAGCGCGCCTACGCCGAAATGGAAGAGCAGACCGGTCCCGTGTTCGACGGAATTAGTCGCGCGATTACCTCCCTCAAGGCCCGCCCCCTGATCGACCGCATGGTCGTCTGAAGGTCCGTGACGGGTCCAAAGCAGTCACCGCCTGACGGCGGGTCGGGCTCCGCAACATAGAATTTATTCTTATCTTCCCCTTGCAGCCCGTTGCTCGCGTCCCCACCTGTTCGCCGGGTCTTTCACAATCAGCACGCCTCACGCGGGCGAGACGCCCGGCCCCCTGTCGAACGGACAAACAGGGGTCGCGCCAGAGAATTGAATCGAAACGTCTTTTTCGCGTTTCGTCCTTTTCGTCCGTTTCGTCACCCTGTTTTTCGTCCGGACGAGCCGGACGTCGGGGATCAGGATTCGTCGGCCGACGGCCCCTTGCGACCCCACCGCCGCTTCGGCGCCTCGCCGTTCGCCTTGGCGGTGATCTCCTTCAGCTTGCGACCCTGCATCGACGACAGGGCCTGACCGGGCGCGCCCTTCTCGGGGTCGCCGAAGGCGCGGCCATAGGTCTTGATGCGGTCCGAGACGCCGTCGATGAACTCCCCCTCCCAGTCGGACAGGGCGATCCCCGCCTTGTCGGCGGCCCGCTTCGCGCGTTTGAGGGCGTTCAGCGCCTTGCGACGCGCAGCCTCCCGCTCGGCCTCGAACGGGCCGGACGCGGGCTTGTCTTTGGTCTTGAAGCCCGCCCCGGGCTTGAGCCCGGTCGAGCGCTTGAGTGAGCCGGCCCCCTTGTTCCGGGGTGGGCTCTTCGGACCGCCCGCGATGGGCGTCCGCTTCAGGATCAGATCTCGCCGAGCGCCGACAGATACAGGTCCAGGATCGCGTCCTCTTCCTGGCGCTTGGCCTTGTCCTGCTTCCGGATGCGGATGACCTTGCGCAGGATCTTGACGTCGTAGCCCTCGCCCTTGGCTTCGAGGAAGACCTCTTTCATGTCCGCCATGATCGCGGCCTTGTCTTCTTCCAGCCGCTCGATCCGCTCGATGATGGTCCGCAAACGGCCCTGGGCCGTGGCGTTCAGGACGTCCGGCGAGGCGTCGAAAGTGGCGTCGTCGGCCATGGGAAGTCTCCGTGAATCAGACTGGCCGCCCTCAACCAGCCCAAGGGGCGGCAGGGCAACAAACAAGAGCGGGACGCTAACCATGCGGGGGCGGAACGCTCAACCGCAGGCACGAAAAAGGTCGCGGACTAAAGTCCGCGACCTGTGGGTAGTTCTTTCGGCGCTCAGGCAGCACGCGACCGCGTCGCGCGCGTTAGCGCACCAGAAAGAGCCTTAGCCCTGCTTCGCCTTGAAGCGCGGGTCCGTCTTGTTGATCACGAAGACGACGCCCTTGCGGCGCACGACCTTGCAGTCGCGGTGGCGGGTCTTGAGCGACTTGAGCGAGCTGCGGACCTTCATGGTCAGAAATCCTTGGTGGCGCTGACGCTTGCCGCTCGGCGGCTCGCTGCTCAGCGCAGGCTAGGGGCAAATAGAAATAGAAAAGCCGCGCGGAAGCCCGGCGGCGGAGGCGTGCGTATAGCCAGACACCCCCCGGACGTCAACCCGGGTCGGTCCCGGATCAGTCGCCCACGAAGTCCTGGGCGAACTCGGGCGTCTCGCCCTCCTCGATCGGGTCTTCGTCTTCCGGGCCGGACCGTGACGGGTCCGGAACCTCGAACCCGACCGGCAGCGACAGGTCCAGCAGCCCCGCCGCCTTCATCTCCGCCGCGCCCGGCAGATCATAGAGGCTGGCCAGGCCGAAATGCTCCAGGAACCGGTCCGCCGTCGCATAGGTGACCGGCCGCCCCGGTGTCCGCCGCCGGCCTCTCAGCCGCACGAACCCCATCTCCAGCAGCAGGTCGAGGGTGCCCCGGGAGATCGAAACCCCCCGCACGCTCTCGATCTCGGCCCGGGTGACGGGCTGGTGGTAGGCGATGATGGCCAGGGTCTCCAGCGCCGCCTTCGACAGCCGGCGCGGCTCCTCCCGCTCCTCGGTCATCAGGAAGCCGAGGTCGCCCGCCGTCCGGAAGCTCCAGCGGTCGGCCACGCAGACCAGCTCGACCCCCCGCCCCTCATAGCGCGCCCGCAGGCCCGCGATGGCCGGCCCGACCTCGGCACCCTCCGGTAGCCTCCGGGCTATATCGGCGGCCGACAGCGGACCCGCCGCCGCGAACAGCAGGGCCTCGACCCGCCGTTCGATCTCGCCTTCGTCGGGCGCGAACTGGACGCCGCTCATGGCGTCAGCTCCAGCGGCTGGCCCTGCCCACGCCGCTTCAGCCACAGCGCGTCAAAGGCCTTCTCCTGACGCACGTCCATCGCCCCTTCCTTGACCAGCTCGAGGCTGGCCGAGAGCGTGGAGGCAGTCAGGCTGGCCTGGCTCGGCCCCTCCCCGTCCCGTTGAGGCGCGACCTCCTCCAGAGGCGTCCAGTCGGCCATGCGCGGCAGGATCTCGCGCAGCCAGTCCCGCGCCGCTTCCAACGCATAGGCCTCAACCCTCTGGCCGGGATTGTAGTGCCGGGCCTGCTCCCGCCGCCGCTGGCCGACATAGGCGGCCATCAGCTCGTAGAGGCTGGCGTCGATCCGGTCGGACGGCACGATCACCGTCGCCTGAGGGTCGCCCCGGGTAAACACGTCCCGCTTCAGCTGCGGCCGGGCCAGCAGGGCCTCCGAAGCCTTCCGCATCGCCTCCAGCTTCTGCAGCCGGAAGGCCAGGGCCGCGGCCAACTCCTCCGCCGGCGGTTCGTCGCCCTTGCCCTTCTCGGTCCGGGGCAGAAGAAGCCGCGACTTCAGATAGGCCAGCCACGACGCCATCACGAGATAGTCGGCGGCCAGCGAGAAGTTCCGGCGCCGCGCCTCGTGCACGAAGGCCAGATACTGTTCCGCCAGCCTGGTGATCGACAGCTTCAGCAGATCGACCTTCTGGGTCCGGGCCAGGGCCAGCAACACATGCAGCGGGCCTTCGTAGCCGTCCAGATCGACCACGAGCACGTCGCGCGCATCGACCTCCTGCGCCGCCGTGAAGTCCAGATTGGGCTGGAAGGCGTCCGACATTCTCTGTGCCTACCGCGCGTTCGCGCGACTTGAGGCGGGGGCCTGAGCCTCGCCCACGTCCGGCCCCTTCGACGCGTCGAGCCGACCGGCCAGGAGGGCGTCGAATCGGTCCCGCGCCTCGCGGACGTCCAGCGGCTCCGGCGTGTGGACGATCCGGTCGAGCGCCGCCTGCGCCCGCCTCGCCGCCCCGCCCTTCAGCCGGTGAACACCCTCGGCCACCTGACGCATCCCGGCCATGTCGCCGGTCCAGTGGATGACCAGATCGCACCCGGCCTTAAGCGACGTCTCCGCCCGCTCGGTCAACGTCCCCGACAGGGCGTTCATGCAGAGGTCGTCGGACAGCAGCAGGCCGCCGAATCCCAGATGCTCGCGGATCACCCTGATCGCCTTCTTCGACTGGGTCGCGGGACGCTTCCGGTCGATGGCCGTGAAGACGATATGGGCCGTCATCCCGATCGGCATGTCGGACAGCGCCTTGAACGGCGCGAAGTCCCAGTTGTCCAGGGCGTCGAGGTCCGCATGGACCGTCGGCAGCTCCTTGTGGCTGTCGGCAAAAGCGCGGCCGTGGCCCGGCATGTGCTTGATCACAGGCAGGACGCCTCCGGCCAGCAGACCTTCCGCCACCGCCCGGCCCAGCTGGGCCACCGTCGCCGGATCCCTGGCGTAGGCGCGGTCGCCGATGATGTCGTGGGCACCCGGCGTCGGCACATCCAGCACCGGTGCGCAGTCGACATTGATGCCGACGGCCTTGAGGTCATGCGCCATCAGCCGACCGCCGAGCCGCGCAAGGGCGCGCGCCGTCAGCGGATCATTGGTCGCCTTCAGATAGGCATCGCCGGGCGGGTATCTGCACCAGTGGGGCGGACCCAGACGCTGGACACGCCCGCCCTCCTGATCGACCAGCACCGGCGCATCCCAGCCGACGCTGTCGCGCAGGTCAGAGGTCAGCTTGAGCACCTGTTCCGGGCTCTCCACGTTGCGGCGGAACAGGATGAACCCCCACGGCCGCACATCGGCGAAGAAGGCACGCTCTTCCACCGTCAGGACGGGCCCCGAGCAGCCGTAGATGGCGGCGCTGTTCAACTCCCTATCGCACCAGGCAGTCGCCGCCGCCGCTTTCGATGGCGGAGCAGAAGGCGCGGGCGTCCTCGCGGCTCAGGCCCGTGAAGGTGGTGCGGTAAACGGTGGAACCGTTCGACGCCGTCACTTCCTGCACTCGCTTGGTGGCGTTGCGGGCGAACTGCGGGAAGCGGGCGGCGACGGAGGCATACTCCCGGTCGGCGACGGCCGTCGATGAGAAGGCACCGATCTGGACCGCAGCGGCCCCGCCGGCACCGTTGGCTACGGGGGCAGGCGTCGTGGCGGCCGGGGCTGTCGGGCGTGTCGGCGCGGGCGTGGCGGCACGAACCGAAGGTGCGGCCTCGATGGGGCGCGGGGCGGGCCGGGGCAGCGGGGTCTCGGGCGGAGGCGTGAAGGCCGGGGCGGTCGCCGTGTCTTCAGCCTGATCGTAGAGGCCCACGCCGGCTTCCGGATCAACCGGCTGGGCATCCTCCGGCGCCTCGACCTTGATCTGGGCGATCGGCGTGCCGACGGCGGGCGGCGCATCCGTCGAAGAGCGCAGGCCCGAGCGGTAGAACAGGACGACGGCGATGATCAGTACCAGCAGGACGCCGGCGCTGACGATGAGGGTCACCGGCGGGGCCTTGGCAGGCGGGCCGCGCCGCGCGTCGAAGCCGCCGCGATTGAACGGCAGGTCGTCGTCGGTCGGCGGGGTATAGGCGCCGCGGTCGCGGGGGCGGTTGTCGTCGTCATAGGACATGGTCGTCGCCTTCTCGGGTACGGTTGAGCGAATCGACGCCCCGTCCTGACAGTCTAGCCCCTCAAACGCTTCTTTCGAATCACAGATCGCGGGCGAGGTCTGGGTTGAACAGCTTCCTGTGCTCCTCGATTGCAAAACGGTCGGTCATCCCGGCCATGTAGTCGCAGACGACGCGGGCACGCCTGTGTTGATCCGATGTCGCGGCGAGGACGCCCCACTCGGTCGGCATGACCTCCGGCTCGGCCATGAACAGCTGGAACATGTCGGCCAGAATACGCCGCGCCTGGCTGCGGGTGCGGTTGACGCGGTAGTGGCGATACATCCGCTCGAACAGGAAGCGTCGCAGCACGCCCAGTTCCGCAAGCATCGGGTCGGAGAATTGGACCAGGGTCCGGCGGGCGGTGCGGACATCCTCGACGGAACGGATGTTGTCGTCGGCCAGGCGGCGTCCGGTTTCGGCCAGCACGTCATCGACCATGGCGCCGATCATCCGACGCACGGCCTCCAGCCGGGTCATCCGCTCGTTCAGGTCGGGCCAGTCGCGCCGCGTCTGGTGCAGCACCGGGCCGATCAGGGGCACGTCGGCGAGGTCCGCCAGCGTGAAAAGGCCGGCCTGCACCCCGTCGTCCACGTCGTGATTGTTATAGGCGATATCGTCGGCGATGGCGGCGGCCTGGGCCTCCAGCGAGGCGAAGCTGTCCAGCCGCAGGTCCCAACCGGGCGCGAAGTCGGCGATGGCCTTCCATGCCGGTTCGTCCAGCTTGTGCGTGACCGGCCCGTTATGTTTGACCACCCCCTCGATGGTCTCCCAGCTCAGGTTCAGCCCGTCGAAGGCCGGGTAGCGGGTCTCCAGCCGGGTCACCACGCGGAAGGTCTGGACGTTGTGGTCGAAACCGCCCCAGGGCTCCATCCGGGCCTGCAGCTCGTCCTCGCCGGCGTGACCGAAGGGCGGATGGCCCAGGTCATGAGCCAGGGCGACGGTCTCGGCCAGTTCGCCGTCCAGTCGCAGCGCATGGGCCAGGGAGCGGGCGATCTGGCTGACCTCGAGCGAATGGGTCAGGCGGGTGCGGTAGTGATCGCCTTCGTGGGCCACGAAGACCTGGGTCTTCTCCTTCAGGCGGCGGAAGGCGGTCGAGTGGATGATCCGGTCGCGGTCGCGGGCGAAGGCGTTGCGCGTGCGACTGGGCGCCTCTGGAACCAGGCGTCCGCGCGAGCTGGCGGCCAGTTCGGCATAGGCGGCGCGGGCGTCGGTCTGGCTCAAGCGCAATGTTCTCCCGGTCAGCCTTTGCGAACGGGCCTGTCCAGCCTCATATAGGCAGGCATGACCACCATCCAACCGCCGACACTGGAACTCAAGATCGCCCGACGCGCGCCCGAGGGTATTGTGCTGGCCGAGAGCGCGGCCCGTCGGCTGGCCCGGCTGGCCGAGGCCGAAGGCCATCCTGTGCTGCTGCGGGTGGCGGTCGACGGCGGCGGCTGTTCCGGCTTCCAGTACCGGATGGACCTGGTTGAGGCCGGCGAGGCGGACGATCTGCGCATCGAGACCGACGGCCAGGCGGCCCTTGTGGACCCGATCTCCGTGCCGTTCCTGAAGGGCTCGGAGATCGCCTGGGTCGATGAACTGGCCGGCGCCCAGTTCGTGATCCGCAACCCGAACGCGGCGACCAGCTGCGGCTGCGGCGTCAGCTTCTCGATCCTCTAGACCTGCAGCCTGGTCCAAAGCCGACAGGCGTTCGGTATCATACCCCGGGAAAATCGGGTGCCTGGTCCGGAGCCGCAGTTTTTTTCGCGAGCAGGCCACGCGCGGCGCGCAGGACCCGGTCGGCGGGCAGGCCGAGCATGTGGTGGATGGCCTGGTTCAGGCGCGGATCGACGGCCCTGAACTCCTCCAGCGAACGCTCGCCACGGATGGACACGCCCTGCCACGGACCGACGACACTGTCATCCGATGGGCCGAAGACGCCGACCGAGGGAACCCCCGCCGCGACCGCCAGCTGGGTCCAGAGGGAGTCGTTGCCGACGTAGAGGGCGGCGCGCGACAGGGCGGCTGCGGTCTGGAGCCGGGTCAGCCTGCCCTGGAGTTCGATGACGCGGTTGCGAGGCACGGCCAGGCGGATGGTGTGGGCGGCGTCGCGATCGGCCTCCTCTCCCACGATCATCAGGCGACCGCCGGCGAGCGGCCCGCTTTCGGCCAGTAGCGGGCCCGCCAGCTTGGCGAACCGCTCGGCGGGCCAACGCTTGCCGATCCAGTCCGCGCCGGGACCAACCGCCAGCAGCGGGGCCGTGTCGGCACCGATCAGGGCGTCGGCGGCGGCCCGGGTCTCTTCGCCGAAGAACAGCCGGGGTGCGGGGACATCGTCGAGCTGGAGGACGCGAGCCGCCTGTTCGACGGCATGCAGGCCGGGCAGGTCCGCACCGCGCACGGCGCGCCTCTGGCGACGCAGGCGTTCGGAGAATTTCGTGCCCCGCATATCGACGACGAGGCCCCAGCGGGTGGCCCGGACCTGGTTCCACAAGGCGATCCAGTCCCAGCGGCCGGTCCTGTCGAGCACGATCAGGCGGCGCAGGCGCGGTGTGTCGGCGAACAGGGGGGCGGAGGCGGCCGAACCGACGATGGTGAAGTCGGCGTGCGGCACGGCGTCGACGAGATGTGCGAGCGCGCCGGAGGACAGGACGGCGGCTTCCGCGTCGGCCTCGGCGATGTAGAGAATGGGGAAACGCACGTTCATAGGCGCACCGTATACGGATTCTCTCGTGGCGGGCGTGAGGCGTCACCCTCCCCTTTTCGCCCGCCTCTCCCTATCTGATGCCCATGACCGATCGCATCGCCCGCCTCGACAGTCGCGCCCTCGTGAAGGTGAGCGGACCAGACGCGAAACCGTTCCTGCACAATCTGCTGACCCAGGACGTGGAGACGCTGGAGCCGGGTGCCCTGCGGTTCGGGGCGATGCTGTCGCCACCCGGGCGGCTGCTGTTCGACCTGTTCCTGTGGGGCGAGGGCGATGGAGCGGTGCTGGACGTGGCGGCGGACCGGCGCGACGCCCTGATCCAGCGGCTGTCGATGTACCGGTTGAGGGCCAGGGTCGAGGTCGCGGCCGATGAGCGGCCCGTGCTGGTCAGCTGGCCGGGCGTCGCCGAAGGCTTCACCGCCGATCCGCGCACGGCGGACCTCGGCGGGCGTGCCATCGGCGAGCATGGCGCGAACGCGGGCGAGGACGACTGGCAGGCGCACCGGCTGGCGGTCGGGGTGCCCGACCCGGCGCGGGACGTCGATGACGGGACCTATCCGATCGAGGCCAATTTCGACCTGCTGAACGGCATCGACTTCGCCAAGGGGTGTTTCGTGGGTCAGGAGACCACGTCGCGGATGAAGCGGCGCGGCGCGATCAAGAAGCGGATGCTGCCGATTGTGTTCGAGGGGCCTGCCCCGGCCCCGGGGACCGAGGTGCTGAACGGAGAACTGCGGGCAGGCGAGGTGATGACGGGGCGGGACGGCGCGGCCGTGGCGCTGCTGCGGCTGGACCGGATCGACGGCGAACTGACGGTGGAGGGGCGGGCGGTGACGGTGCGGCGGCCGGAGTGGATGGCGGAGTAGACTTGAGGGCTCGAACCTGAAAGGCAGGGCGTCTCAAGACAGAGAATTTCAGGACTGACCAATGCGCCTGGTGGACCTCAGCCATACGATCGAAGACGGGATGATCACCTATAAGGGTCTGCCCGCGCCCTTGATCTGCGATCACCTCAGCCGTGAAGCCTCGCGCGGCCTCTATGACGGCGATACGGAGTTTCAGATCGGGCGGATCGAGATGGTGGGAAACACCGGAACCTATCTCGACTCGCCATTCCACCGTTATGCCGACGGCGACGATCTCGGTGCCTTGAGCCTGGAACGTCTGGTCTGCCTGCCGGGCGTCGTCATACGTGCGAGCGGTATGCAGGCCGTGGCGCTGTCCGCGTTTCAAGGCCTCGACCTGGGCGGCAAGGCCGTCCTGATCCACACCGGCTGGGATCGGCACTGGCGGACGGACGCCTATTTCGAAGAGCATCCGTTCCTGTCCGAAGATGCGGCGCATCATCTGGTCAAGGCCGGAGCCGCCCTGGTGGGTATCGACTCGCACAATATCGACGACACCCGTGGAAAATCCCGGCCGATCCATACCGTTCTGCTCGGCGCCGGCATTCCGATCGTCGAGCATCTGCGCGGGCTGGAGGGTGTGCCGGACGAGGGTTTCCGCTTCAGCGCCGCCCCGCCCAGGATCATCGACTTCGGCACCTTTCCCGTGCGGGCCTTTGCGGAAATTCCATGACCGAATCTTCCGGACGCTGCGCCTGGTGCGGGACCGACCCGCTGTATGTGGCCTATCACGACACCGAATGGGGCGTGCCCGAGTATGACGCGCGGGCGCTGTGGGAGAAGCTGGTGCTGGACGGGTTCCAGGCCGGGCTGGCCTGGATCACCATCCTGCGGAAGCGCGAGACGCTGAGGGCAGCGTTCGCCGGGTTCGACCCGGATGTGGTGGCCAGGTTCGACGATGCGGACCGCGAAAGGCTGCTCAACGATCCCGGCATCATCCGCTCGCGCGCCAAGATCGAGGCGGCGATCCGGGGCGCGCAGATTTTCGTCGAGATGCGGGACAACGGCGAGGACTTCTCCGCCTGGCTCTGGTCGTTCGTGGACGGTCACCCGATCCAGACCCGCCCCGCCACCTTCGCCGATGTCCCGACCCAGACCGAGACCTCGGTCGCCATGGCCAGGGCGCTGAAGAAACGCGGCTTCAACTTCTGCGGCCCGGTGATCGTCTATGCCTTCATGCAGGCGACCGGGATGGTCAACGACCACGTCGCCGGCTGCTTACGCTACGAGGACGTCCGGGCCATGGGCGCGTCGTGACCGGAAAGGCCAAACCCAGAACGGCGAGGACATTCCCGACTCTGGCGCTGGAGACCCTGCTGTCGGAGCGGGTCGGCGGACTGGTCTGCGGCGTCGACGAGGCCGGGCGCGGGCCGTGGGCCGGGCCTGTGTCGGCGGGCGCGGTCATACTGAGCGCTGACGACATCCCCGAAGGCATCGACGACTCCAAGGCCCTGACAGCGTCAAGGCGCGAGGCCCTGGCGGTCGAGATCAAGACGCGGGCTATCGCCTGGGGCGTCGGTTTCGCCTCGCCGGAGGAGATCGATTCGCTGAACATCCTGCAGGCCACGGGCCTGGCCATGCGCCGGGCCATAGAGGCGATGAGCGTGCAGCCGAAAGCGGCCCTCGTGGACGGCAACTACCGGTTCAAACTGCCCTGCGAGGCGGAGACAGCGGTCGGCGGCGACGGTCTGTCATTGTCGATCGCGGCGGCCTCCATCCTCGCCAAGACGGCGCGGGACAGCGTCATGATCGAGATGGACGCCGAATACCCCGGCTACGGCTTCGCCTCGCACAAGGGCTACAATGCCCCGATCCATCAGGCGGCGCTGAAGGCGATGGGCCCCTGCGCCATCCACCGGCGCAGCTGGGCGCCGATCCGGGCGCTTCTTTCCCAGTCGCCCGCTGGCCTTGTCATCCCGGCCGAAGCGAAGCGGAGAGCCGGGACGTGAGTCGCTGATTCTCGGCGGTGGCCCGGAGAGCAAAGCTCATCCGGGGCGATGTGCGATCTGGCGACCTTGTCCCGGTTCAGCCCTGCGGGCCGCCCGGGACCGTTGAAAATACGACCTTCCCGTCCCGGCTCTCCGCTTCGCTTCGGCCGGGATGACAAGGTTGTCGGCGGCTATACCGCCATCATGGCACCGAGCAGGGCACCCATCAGCGCGGCGACAACCGCGCCGATAACGACGATGATCCACCGGGGCAGTTCCTCGACCTCGGGCTGAATCTCGAACGTCACAGACGCGATGGCGTCGGCGCGGGACAGGAAGTCGTTGGCCGGGCGGCTGTCGAATCGGGTGGCACCGGGCGCGCGCCAGGCGGCGGTCTGCCAGGCGGTCACGGCGTCGCGAACGGCACCCGGACGCGTGCGATAGTCTGGGCCCCGGTTCACGATCATCTCTTCCATGCCGACTTAACGACACAGTGAGACCCTCGTTCCACCAATGGTCAAGCGGCGAGCGCGACGGGCCGTTCGGTGACGACGAACAGGTATTCGACGTTGCGCAGACGCCCGACCGCCCCGACCTTCTCCCCCTTGGGATTATGAATGCCGATCCGGGCACCGACATAGCGGGGGCGCGGGATCTCCACGACCTGCACATGGCCGCGCGCCGACAGCATCTCGACCAGCTGATCGCGGCTCAGATAGCCCTCGTCGTTGAAGGACACGATCAGATTGGGGGCCCGGATCGCCTCGATCACCGCCTGGAGCGCCGGGCCGATGCCGGGGCGGGAGTTGAAAGCGCTCTTGCGTGTCTTCACATCGATCCGCTTGTTGGCGATGCCATAGGTCTCGGGCCGGTCCCACAGGATCAGGCTTTCCCAGACATGGTAGTTCCCGAGGTAGGAATGCTGGTTGTAGGGCGGGTCGAGATAGACGAGATCGCCGTCGAAGGCGGCGGCGGTCTCCAGCGCATCGGCCCGGGTGGCGCGGCAGGGACCGGCGGCGGCGGCGGCGGCGGGATGCAGCGCCGGCATCCGAAGCTCCAGCGGCTTCAACGCCCGCGCGGCCCAGGACTTCATATAGGCCATCTGCAGGCCGGCGGTGGAATCGACCCGGTCGGCGGCTTCCATCAGCGAGACCAGGACGATGGCCTTGAGTTCGGGCTCCAGCCCCATGGCGTCGATCCGGTCGCGCATGGCGTCGATGCGGGCACCGTTCTCCGGCCTGAAATAGCGGGCATCCTCGCAGAATGCCTTGGTGAACCAGCCGGGCGACGGCGGGGTGGCGGCGAGGTCGGCGAGGACAGCGGCGGCGCGGTCATGCCAGACGTCACGGTCGGCCTGGACATAGGCGGTGGCGAGGGCGTGGGCATAGGCGTTGTGGTCGTTGGACCAGACCCTGAACCCCTCCCCTTTCAGCGCATGGCCGACCCGGGCGGTGCCGGAAAACAGGTCGCAGACATGGCCGCCCTCCGGCAGCAGGGTGCGGACGGCGGCGACGATCGGATCCAGCAGGGCCCGCTTGGAGCCGAGGTATTTGATCATGGACAGGCCTCCCTCTCCCGGCGGGAGAGGGAGACCACGCACGACGGCAAAGCCGTCGTTCTGGCGTGGTCGGGTGAGGGGTCGATACGTCCAGTTCCCACGATCAGCCCCTCACCCTTTCGCGCGAAGACCGATCGCTGCGCTCCCGGGCGCTCAAGCCCTCTCCCGCCGGGAGAGGGATCAGGATCAGCGCTTCGCCTTCTTGGCCGGAGCATGCGCCAGTCGGAGGAGATTCGCAGCCCCCGGGGCGCCGAAGGGCGTGCCGGCGAGGATCAGGATGCGCTGGCCGGGTTGGGCGAGGCCGTATTCCATCGCCGAGTTCACCGCGTCCTCGGTGACGTCCTCGAGGCTGGTCGGCTCCTTGCCCAGACGCGGCTCCAGACCCCAGACGAGGGCGAGGCGGCGCGCTGTCTCGGGCTTGGGGGTCAGGGCAAGGACGGGCTGGAGCGGGCGTTCGCGCGACATGCGGCGCGCGGTGCCGCCGAGGGTGGTGAAGACGACGATGCAGGCGGTCGACTGGGCCTCGCCGGCCTTGCGGGCGGCGGCGACCAGGGCGTCGGCGTCGAAATCGTCCATGCCGGCGTGTTCGGCGTCCATCAGGCTGGGCCACAGGGGGTCGGCTTCGACCCGTTCCATGATCCGGTTCATGATGCCCACGGACTCCAGCGGATAGTCGCCGGACGCCGTCTCGGCCGACAGCATCAGGGCGTCGGCGCCCTCATAGACCGCATTGGCGACGTCGGAGGCCTCGGCCCGGGTCGGGGCGGGCGACGAGGTCATCGATTCCAGCATCTGGGTGGCGACGATGACCGGCACGCCGCGCTGGCGGGCGGCGCGGATGATGCGTTTCTGCGCGACCGGGACCTCTTCGGCCGGCATTTCGACGCCGAGGTCGCCCCGCGCGACCATGACGCCGTCGCAGTAGTCGAGGATGCTTTCGAGCGCGTCGAGCGCCTGGGGCTTCTCGATCTTGGCCAGACAGGCGGCCCGGCCGTTCACGATCTGCTTCAGCTCGGCCATGTCCTCCGCCTTCTGAACGAAAGACAGAGCGACCCAGTCGACGCCGATCCGCAGAGCGAAATTCAGGTCCTCGCGGTCCTTGGCGGTCAGGGCAGAGACCGGGATGATGGCCTCGGGCACGGCGACGCCCTTGCGATCCGACAGCTTCGAGCCGCTCTCGACCGTCACGTCGCACCATTCGTCGGTGCGCTTGCCCACCCGCAGCCGGACCCGGCCGTCGTCGAGCAGCAGCAGCATGCCTTCGCGCAGGGCCTTGAAGATTTCCGGATGCGGCATCTGTACCCGGGTCGCGTCGCCGGGCGTGGGGTCCAGGTCGAACCGCATCCTGTGCCCCGGCTTCACCGAAATCTCGACGTCAGCGAACCGGCCGAGGCGCAGCTTGGGCCCCTGCAGGTCGGCGAGCACGCCCAGCGGACGCTTCAGCGCCAGCTCGGCCCCGCGCACGGCCTTGAGGTTGGCGGCGTGGTCTTCATGCGAGCCGTGGCTGAAGTTCAGTCGGAAGACATCGACCCCGGCCTGGGCCAGGGCCTTGACCATGCCGGGAGCCCGGCTGGCCGGTCCCAGCGTCGCGACGATGCGCGCGCGGCGTGCTCTGTTCATGATGGTCCCGTTGGCCGGTCGCGTTTCCCTGACGCTGTTGTGCCACGAAACGCGCCCGGGGGAAGGACGGCTCCCCCCCGGGAAACCAGAAGTGAGTCTCTGTTACTTCGCCGGGCAGGCACCGCCGAGGCCCAGATCGAGGCAGCGCCCCTCGACCGTGGCGGGTGTCTCGACGCCGACGATGGCGGCCAGGGTCGGGGCGATATCGATGGTACGGATGGGGAAGAACCGCTCCTGGCCCTGCATGTTCGGCGACCAGAAGACGATCGGCACGCCGCGGTCATAGTCCCAGGCCGTGCCGTGGGTGGACAGGGTGCCGGTGGCGCTGCCGGGGATGGTGGTTGTGTTGGGCCACTGGGAGACGACGATGTCGGGCGAGCGACCCTCGACCGCGCCGAGGCGGTTGCGTTCCAGCAGGGTCAGTTCCTGGGGACTCTGACCGGGACGGGGCATGGGCGACTCCAGGACCGCCTCGATGGTCCATGCGCCGGCGACGTTCGGTTCAGCGCGCAGCAGTTCGACGGCGGCGGCGGCGATCTCGTCCCGGCGCGGATCGGCCAGTTCGATATTGCCCTCGCCCACCACCATCAGGCCGGAGCCGCCATAGGCGAGCGGCGGCGTGGTGAGGTCGAACCGATCCTTCAGCGCCGTATTGATCCGGCCGAGAAGAGCGGGATCACCCCGCACCGCGTCATGGTAGCCGCGCTCCTGCATCCGCTCGGGGAAGTCCGATCCGCCGTGATCGGCGGTCAGGACGACGACCACGCCGCCCGGAATCTGTGACAGACGGGCGAGGAAGACGCCCAGGGCGGCGTCGAGACGGTACATCTGCTCGCACATCTCCGGTCCCTGGGTGCCGAAGGCGTGGCCGATGCGATCGGTGCCCGAGAGGCTGACGCCGAGGACGTCGGTCACGCCACGACGACCCAGCGACTGGCTGTCCAGCAGATCGATCGCAGCTTCCAGTGTCAGTTCGTCCAGCACGGGAGAGGTATCGAGCTTGAAGCCGCGTACGGGCGGCAGGGTGGCGCGGAAGGTCTGGGTTCCGACAGTCCATTCACCTTCCAGCGCGCGGCACTCGGGCCGGGTATAGGTCCAGGTCGGCGGCGACGCGGCGAGGCGCGCATTGATGCGGGCGTTGACACCGGCGACGGCCGCCAGCCGCGCCTCGGCCGTCTGGCCCGGCTCGACCCAGGTGGTGAAGCCGAAGCCGTCGGTCATCCAGAAGACGCCGTCGCCGTGATGGCCGGCCAGGGCGATGGCACCCCGGTCCTTGCCCGAGAGGGTGAAGATGCGGGTCCGGGGCTCGCGCGCCTTGAGCCAGTCGCCGAGGGTGGTTGCGCGCATATTGCCGGGGCCGACAGGGCCGTTGTCGGTGTTGCGGCCGTGGGCGAGCGTGTTTTCGGGCGCGGCGAGGCAATAGACCTCCTGGCCGGTGGCCCGGTCGATCCAGTCGTTGGCCGGGATGCCGGAGCTGGCCGGGTTAACGCCGGTCAGGATGGTCGCGTGACCGGGACAGGTCTCGGTCATCGCATGCTGCTGGAAGCCGTTGGCGTAGACCAGGCCGCGGCTCGCCAGGGTGTGGAGGCCGCCGGTGAACCTGTCGCGATACTGGTTGAACAGGTTGGAGCCGAGCTGATCGACGACGATGGTCACCACCAGCGACGGGCGCTCGGGCGCGGCCGGAGCCGTCTGGGCCGACGCGGTCGGGACCGTGAGCGAAGTCGCCAGGGCGCAGGTCGCGAGGAGGGAGACAAGGCGGGCGAGCGGTCGGGACATCGGGACACCATGACGGTTGTGGTTGCCCCGCTTAGACCCGCTTCGTTACGGCTCCAAGACGGGCGTCTCGTCGCGTTGACAGGCCTGTGGACCACGGCCTAGGTCCGCTGCCAAACCGGGAGCGTCCATGAAGCTGTTCAAAGTCCTGATTCCGCTCGGCGCGAGCTTGCTGGCGGCCTGCTCAGGCGAACCCCCGCGGCCCGACAAGCCTGAGACCCCAGCCGTCCAGGTCGCCGACGTGACCCTGTTGACCGGCGACGTAGAGGCGGGGCGGATGGGCTTTGGCCAGTGCCGCAGCTGTCACACTGTCGAGGCCGGGGTGAACCGGGTCGGGCCGAGCCTTCATGCGATCGTCGGGCGACCGGTCGGGACGGTGCCGGACTATCGCTACAGCACCGCGATGGCGGCGGCGGGCGGGGCATGGGACGAGCAGCGGCTCTACGACTTCCTGGGGGAGCCGCGGGAGCACATCGTCGGCACCAAGATGACCTTCCCTGGAATCAAGGACGGCCAGCGCCGCGCGGACATCATCGCCTGGCTGAAGACCCAGGCGGACTGAGCCGGCGAGCGCCTGCATCTTCGCGTCGGGACGCCAGGCCAAGGACGGCGACGGCGAAATCATTATCGGGACGGAAGCGCAGAACGGGCGGGGAGGACATGGCCCTCCCCGCCCGTCATGCCCCTGAGCTAAGGTCAGGGGGCGGAAACGTCAGGCCGCAGGTGCGGCTGCGGCTTCCGCGGCCAGCTTCTTCTTCGAACGCCCCCGGCCGAACCGGTAGACGGCGAAGGCGATGGCACCGCCGATGGCGAGGATGATGATCGTGGTGATCGGGCGGAAGGCCAGCCAGGCCAGGGCGATGGTCACCGTCCCGACGATCAGACCCAGCACGAAGCCGATCAGGCCCGTGCCCATCCGGACGATCGTCCCGGCCAGCGGCAGGACGTCAGCCAGCACCCCGAACGGTGCCAGGATCAGACCGAACCCGACCATCAGCAGGACCATGCCGACGACGCGGATGATCCAGGCGATCATGTTGTTGGCGTCCTGGGCCGACTGGAACATGTCGCTGGCGGGCACGTCGCCGTCCGCGACCAGCAGGAACTCCGAGCCGTTGCGGGCCCGGTAGTCGAGGAAGTTGTCGCCGTTCTGACGGGCGACGACACTGATCTCCGACGCGGGTGTGACTTCATAGGAGATGCGGGTGTCGCCGACGACCGGTGTCTGCGCGTTCTCGCCGAAGAAGATCGTACCCTGCGACACCGAGTGGCTGGAGGCCTCGCCGGCGGCCGCATTGATGGCGTCGGTCTGCTCCGTCAGATCAAGGGCCTGGGCACCGCCCACCTGGCTAAGGACATTCTCCTCAAGCCGATAGTCGCCCAGCGTGGCGTCGGTCGCATAGATGTCGGCGCTTTCGATCGACATCTCCGGGTTTTCGTGACCGGCCGGCGTGTTGAAGGCGCTGGAATCGATCGCGGTCGAGGACCAGACCTTGCTGTAGGTATAGGTGGTGACCGTCTCCTCGCCGCCGCCCAGCTTGGTGCGGCTCTCGGATGTCGACTCCTCCTGCCACTGGTACATCTCGGACGTGCGCGACAGCCTCACGCCGGTGGCGGAGACGCCGAACTCATTGTCCTCCAGCGGTGCGGTCACCGCGACTACGCCGACGACGTGGACCAGTTTCTGGTCGTTGGCGGGGTCGATCGGCGAGACGGACGCCTCGACTACCGCACCGGCGCCTTCGGTCAGGCCGCGCGCGACCTTGACGGCGTTGCCCTCGTTCCAGGCCAGCCCCCAGACGCAGGCGAAGATCAGGACGATACCGACGAGAACGCCGGCAAAGGCCGAGCCGATGCGGCTGAACCAGCCCTGGTTGGTTGTGACTGTGACTTGATCCGGCATGTGCGCCCCCCACGAGCAATGCGGTCGAATCCCGACCGTATGGGGCGCAGATATAGCACCGCTTCACGAGCGCGATAGCGACGGTCGGCTTACGGAAGCTGACGGTCCCTGCCTTCGTGGGGAGGCGGAGGTATCATTGTCCGCGCCAGTCCCGCCACCAGGTCACGAACCGGCCCAGCCCCTCGGCCAGCGCGACGCTGGGCGCATAGCCGGTCAGGGCGTTGACCTTTGAGACATCGGCATAGGTGGCGGTGACGTCGCCGGCCTGCATCGGCCGCATGATCTTGACCGCCTCGCGACCGAGCGCCGCCTCAAGCGTGGAGATCATGTCCATCAGGCCGACCGGGCTGGAGTCGCCGATGTTGTAGACCTCGTGCCCGCCCCGGGCCGGCGGGTGGTCGAGCACCCCGACCACGCCGTCGACGATATCGTCCACGAAGGTGAAGTCGCGCGCCATCTTCCCTTCGCCGTAGACCTCGATGGGGTCGCCCCGCATGATCTTCTCGGTGAAACTGAAATAGGCCATGTCGGGCCGGCCCATCGGTCCATAGACGGTGAAGAACCGCAGGCCGGACTGGGGGAAGCCGTAGAGCGCGGCGTAGCTCTGGCTGATCAGTTCGCAGGCGCGTTTGGTGGCGGCATAGAGCGACACGGGCGAGACCGTCGGATCGTCCTCGCGGAAGCCCTGCCCTGCCAGTGGCCGGTCGCCGTAGACCGAGCTGGAGGACGCATAGACCAGATGCTCGACGCCGTTGTGGCGGCAGGCTTCGAGGATCGAGAGGTGGCCCTGCAGGTTCGAGCGCTGGTAGGCGAAGGGGTTCTCGATCGAGTAGCGAACCCCGGCCTGGGCGGCGAGGTGCACCACGCGTCTGGCACCCGACGACCGGACCAGTTCGGCCATCGCCTCCGCATCGGCGATGTCGGCGCGGACCATGCGGAAGCCCGGCCAGGCGGCCAGGCGGCGGGCCCGGAGTTCCTTCAGAGACACGTCGTAGTAGGCGTTGAAGTCATCGACGCCGATCACCGTCTCGCCACGCTGAAGCAGGCGTTCTGCGACGTGCATGCCGACAAAGCCGGCGGCCCCGGTGACCACGACGGTCATGGGCCTCACCCGCGCCCGATGCTGGTGTAGGCGAAGCCCCGAGCGCGCATCTCTGCCGGGCGATAGACGTTCCGCAGATCGACGACCACCGGAGCGCGGGCCAGCAACTTGACCCGGTCCAGATCCAGAGCACGGAACTGGTCCCACTCGGTGAGGATCAGGATGGCGTCGGCGTCCTCGATCGCGCTGTAGGCATCGTCGCGATAGTCGACGTCGGGCAAAAGCTTCCGTGCTTCGTGCATGCTCTCGGGATCATAGGCCTGGACCTTGACCCCGGTAGCGATCAGGGCGGGGACGATGTCGAGGCTCGGCGCATCGCGCATGTCGTCGGTGTTGGGCTTGAACGCCAGGCCGAGGATGCCGACGGTCTTGCCCGCGCCGGAGCCGCCCAAGGCCGCGATGACACGGTCGGCCATGGCCTTCTTGCGCGCGTCGTTGACCTCGACCGTCGTCTCCACCAGCCGGACCGGCGTGCCGTACTGCTGGGCCGTCCGGACCAGGGCGACGGTGTCCTTGGGGAAGCAGGAGCCGCCGTAGCCGGGGCCGGCGTTGAGGAATTTCGAGCCGATCCGCCCGTCCAGGCCGATGCCCTTTGCGACCTGCTGCACGTCGGCGCCGACCTGTTCGCACAGGTCCGCAATCTCGTTGATGAAGGTGATCTTGAGCGCCAGGAAAGCGTTGCCGGCGTATTTGATCAGCTCCGACGTCCGGCGCGATGTGTAGATGACGGGGAAGTCGTTGAGGCTGAGCGGGCGATAGACCTCGGCCATTACAGCCTTGGCGCGATCATCGTCCGTACCGACGACCACACGGTCCGGGCGTTTGAAGTCCTCGATCGCAGCGCCTTCGCGCAGGAACTCGGGGTTGGAGACCACGGCGAAGTCGGCGTCAGGATTGACCCGGCGGATGATCGCCTCGACCTCGTCGCCGGTACCGACCGGCACGGTCGACTTGTTGACCACGACAGTGAAGCCTTCGACCAGTCCGGCGATCTCCTCGGCGGCGGCGTAGACGTAGGACAGGTCCGCATGGCCGTCTCCGCGGCGCGTCGGTGTGCCCACCGCGATGAAGACGACATCGGCCGAACGGATCGCCTCGGCACCGTCCAGGGTGAATTCCAGCCGGCCGGCCCTGACGTTGTCCGCGACCAGCTGCTCCAGTCCCGGCTCGAAGATCGGGATCTCGCCCCGGTTCAGCCGCTCGATCTTGGACGGGTCCTTGTCGACGCAGACGACCGTGTGGCCGAAGTCGGCGAAACAGGCGCCGGACACAAGGCCGACATAGCCGGTACCAATCATGGTGACGCGCATCAAAACATTCCCAGCGAGAGCGCGGGCAGCCTTAGCCCAGTCGCCCCGGCGGCGCAAAAGGCGGGCGCTAACTCCTGTTAAGCGTGTCCACTTACGCGATCTTGAGCCGGAGAGATCAGTGTAGGCGCATGACCGACGCGTCTCGCATCACCCTGCCCGAAACCGTTGCGACCGAGCGCCGACAGCAGGCCAGGGTGCCCTTTCGCAAGGCCCGTCGTCAGCGTGAGCGCGTCCGCCTGCTGGGTCAGACCGTCGACCTGGTCCGGCCCGAGGAGGTTCTGCACCAGGTGGAGACCTGGGTCGATGCGCGCCGCAAGGTGCTCATCGCCAATCACAATCTGAACAGCCTCGCCCTGCTGCAGAAGGAGCCGCGGCTTCAGCAGTTCTACGAACGGGCCGATCTGGTCGAGGTCGATTCCACCCCCCTGATCCATTTCGCCAAGCTTCTCGGCCTGCACGGCAAGGCGTTCCACCGCTGCACCTATCTGGACTGGCGCGACCATTTCTGGAGCCTGGCCGACCGCAAGGGCTGGCGGATCATGTACGTAGGCGGCGCACGACATGTGGTCGAGCGGGCGCGCGGGAGACTGGCCGCCGAATATCCGAACGCCGACATCCGCGCGCGCGACGGCTATTTCATCGCCACCCCGGGCTCGCGGGACAATACGGTCGTCGTGAACGAGGTGAAGGCCTTCGATCCGCACATCCTGTTCGTCGGCATGGGCATGCCACGACAGGAGCTGTGGATCCTCGACAATCTGGACGCCCTCCCCAACTGCGCCGTCTTCTCGGTCGGCGCCGCCTTCGACTACGAGGCCGGAGAACAGAAGGCCGCGCCGCGCTGGATGGGCCGCATGGGCCTCGAATGGCTGTTCCGCCTGGTCCACGATCCGAAGCGGCTGGCGCGACGCTATCTGATCGAGCCGTGGAGCCTGAGCCACCTGATCATGGCCGATCTCTGCACGGCGTTTCGCACGAAACGGGCCGGCCCCTCGGCCTAGATCGCCAAGGCAGACGTCGTGATCGCGACCCGGCCCGCGCGGCCGGTCGCCTGCAGCAGGACCCGCGTCTCGCGTTCGAGCCGAACCGCCGACAGCACATTGGTCGCATAGGCACCCGTGTCGACGCCGATCCGGCGCGCGTCGGAATATACCGCCTCGATCGGCGTGTGGCCGTGGACGACCACCTGCTCGAACAGGCCGGCGTGATCCAGGAACGGCTGGCGGATCCGCATCAGATCTTCGGGTGACTGGACCGCCAGGGCGACGCCGGGGCGAGCGCCGGCGTGGGCGAAGAAATAGTCGCCGATGGAGACCGAATTTTCCAGTGCGGCCAGCAGCTCGCGGTGGGACTCCGGCAAGGCTTCTGCGAGCGCACCCGAGGCGTCGGCCCAGGCCTGGGCGTCGCCCCGCATGGGAGGCGGTTTGACGCCGTAGGATACCAGGGTGTCGCGGCCGCCGTAGTCACACCAGGACGGGCCGACCTGCGGATCGTGCAGAAAGGCCTCCATCCGCTCCTCGTGGTTGCCGCGGATGAGATGGACCTCCAGCGCCGGATCGGCCGCGAGGTTGCACAGCTGGTTCAGCACGCCTCTGGAATCCAGCCCGCGATCAACATAGTCGCCGAGGAAGACCACCACCTTGCGCGAAGCCCCGGCGGCGTGGAGGTCGGCGCGGATGGCCTGGATCAGGCGGTCAGCCAGATCCGAACGGCCGTGGATATCGCCCACCGCCCAGATCACGCAGCCTGGCGGCGTGCACGACGCCGGCCGGGCGGGCCGATTGGGAAACAGGCGGGAGAGCATCGGATTCACATGCCCCCTCGCCTCACCGCGTTCAAGCGGCGCGGGTTCAGTCGCGGATGAAGTGAGGCACGAAACGCGAGACGTTGCGCGTGATCCGCCCCTCGTCCTCACGGATCGACATACCCGCCGGTTCCTCGCCCACGACCCAGGAGCCGATGATGGCGTGTCGGCCGTCGAAGACGGGCGGCGCGTGAACGGCCTGAAGGATGGCGCGGCCGTCGTAGCCACCGTCGATACCTTCCTCCGTACCACCCGGCTCCACGATCGAAATGTTGTCGCCCTCGCGCGAGAAGAGGGGCTTACGGACGTGGGCCGACGACAGTGCCGAGGCCCCGGGATCGTCCTCGAACCAGCTCTCCAGCAGGTTAGGGTGGCCGGCATGACGTTCCCACAGCAGCGGCAGGATGCCCTTGTTGGACAGGATCGACTTCCATGCCGGCTCCAGCACCGTGACCCCGGCCATCGGCAGGGGCTCGGCATAGTCGTCGCGCAGCATCTGTTCCCACGGATAGAGTTTGAACATCGCCTGGATCAGCCAGTTCTCCTCGTCGACGAACCGCCCGTCGGCGTTCAGCCCGATGTCCCCGATCGCCACGAACTTCGGGTCGAGACCCGCCTGTTTGGCGATGTCCTCAAGGAAGCGAACCGTCTGGCGATCCTCGACAAAGTCGGGGTCCGACGAGAAATGCACGAAGCCGCCGTCCGGGAAGATGGTGCGGAAGCGGGCGACCAGTTTTTCGTGCAGGCTGTTGAACTGGTCGGCGTCGGCCGGGATCGACCCGTCGGCGATCCGGTCCTCCAGCCAAAGCCACTGGAACACGGCGCTCTCGTAAATCGAGGTCGGGGTGTCGGCATTGTATTCGTACAATTTGGCCGGGCCGGAGCCGTCATAGGCGAAATCGAAGCGGCCATAGAGCGACGGATCGCCTCGTTTCCAGCTGTCGGCGACGTAGTCCCGCAGCTTCTCCGGGATGTCGAGCTGAGCCATCAGCCGCTCGGACTTCACCGCCTCGTCGACGAGGTCGAGGCACATCTGGTGCAGTTCGGCGGTCGGCGCCTCGATCCCCTCCTCCACCTCCTGAAGGGTCAGGGCGTAAGCGACATCGTCGGACCAGTAGGGATCGCCCGAGGTGTGGTGCCAGGTGAAGCCGAGGCTGTCAGCCTTCGCCTGCCAGTCGGGACGGTTGGGGAGGATGAGGCGTTGCATGTGATCTCCAGTCCTCCCCCATTGGGGGGAGGTGGCGCGGCGCTTCTTCAGCGCCGTGACGGAGGGGGCGAACCGCGCGCAGCGGAGTGTGGGGTTCACCCCCTCCACCGCGAAGACGCGGTCCCCCTCCCCCGATGGGGGAGGACTTTTAGCCCGGCTCTTTATCCGCGGCCGGGGTCGCCTGGCCGATGCGCGGCGTAACCACCGTCACGTCCTGTTGCGTCAGGCGCGCCAGCACGTCATCGGCCGACGAATGACCGGGCAGAATCCCCGCTTCCTTCAGCTTGGCGTCGAGGTCGGCGCCGGTGCGCTTGTCCTCGAACTCCTGGCCGACACGCAGGCGTTCTTCCTGTACAGCCTGGCGCTGCTTGATGCGTTGCAGGCTGTCGGCGGCCGAGCCGATCCGCGAGTGGGCGCCGGCCGATTGCAGGGCGACCGAGGTCTGGGCGCGCTGGACGCTTTCGTTGACCTTCACGATGTCGATCTCGCGACGCAGGGTCTCGATCTTCTGGTCGGTCGAGGCGATGGCGGTGCGCAGGCGAGCCTCTGCAGCCTTCATGTTCTCGATCAGCGGGCCGTGCGTGCCGATCTCGGATTCCAGCTCGGCGATACGGCCTGCGACTTCGCGGGCGAGGTCGGTCTTGCCCTGACCGAGGGCGGCGCGGGTCGAACTTTCGTATTTGGCGATCTGGTCCCTGAAGGATGCAAGTTCGTTTTCGGCCATGCGGCGGCGGGCGACGAGGCCGGCGAGGTCGTCGCGAGCCTTGCCCTGAGCCGTGTCGGCGTCGCGGATTTCCTGGTCGAGGATCTTCAGGGCGTTCTGATCGACGACGCCTTGCGCCGCGTCATGAGCGGTGCCGCGGAACAGGGCGGAGAGTTTGGCGAGCATGGACATGTCTATAGTCTCCGAAGGGTCAGGCGGCGCCGAAGGTGTCGCGAAGGCTGGTCGCGTCGATGGCGTTCTCCGCCAACGTCCGCAGTTCGATCAGGATAGTCTGAAGCGTCGTCTTCGACGACAGCTCGCCCATCAGTTCATAGACGTCCTGATCCCCGACCGTGGTGATGGCGAAGTTGGACAGGGGCACGACGCGCTGGGCCTTCAGCAGGAACTCGTTGAAGCGGGCGGTGTCGGCCTGTTCCGACACGGGCCACAGCAGGACCGAGACCACGATCTGGGCCCCGCCGACCGACAGATAGATCGGCAGGTCGCCGTATTCATGCATGGTCGCCAGCAGCACGGGGTCGGCCCCTTCCAGAACGCGCAGGGTCATTTCCCCCTCGCGAACCAGCGGCGAGTCTTCCAGCGCAGCCTTTACGGCGGGAACGGTCCAGGCGGTTTCGATGACGGCGTCCATGTGAGGATCGGCTCCGGTTGATGGTAGGGAGGTGGGGCGTGGGCGGCGGGGCGCAAGCGCGGGACCCCGGGTCGAGTCGGTGACGATGGCGTGCACGGCGGCCCGGACATCGTCGCGGCAGTCACGGGGGACCCAGAACTCCAGCTTGACCTGACCGGCGTCGCGACGCGCCTTCCGCCAGGCGCGGATACGATCCGTGCCGGGGGCAGACAAGGGAATGTCGGCGGCGTCCATCATGTTGCATGTAACGCGTAACATGAACACTTGACGTTCGACAAGCAGGATGCGAATTTCATTCGTGGCTGCGAGCGATGCGGCGTAAAGACCGGACCATGTTCAAGCGTCTCTTCGGCGGACAACCTGCTGCGGAACCCGTCAATCGACTGGCTGTGGTGCGCAATATCACCCTGGGCCGGACGGTGGCGCTGGACCCGCTGGCCTGGCGACGGCTGCAGCCCGAGACGGTGTTCAACCTGGATCGCGACGCGCTGGAGATCACGGCCCAGGGCACGATCGCCCTCGACAGCGGCCAGCATGTGCATCGCTTCTACACCGACGATCATGTGATGCTTCAGGCCATGAGCGACGACGCTACGGGTGCCGAGGCCTATGATTTCTCCCTCTTCATCCCCTGGACCAGCGCCTATCCGCCCGGTCCGCGCGAGCGCCGCCTCTGGACCGATCGGCTCAGCGAGCCCGTGTTCGACGGGGCAGCCGAGGAGTTGCCGTCCTATCCCCGCTACTGGTTCGCCGAGAGCGATGCGCGCCAGCCGCCGGTGACCCTGTGGGAATCGATCTGGGACGACCGCACGGCGACCGTCCCCTACGGCCGGATCTTCCAGACCTGCATGCTCTATGCGCGGGACCTGGCAGGCGGGCGCGAACTGATGCTGGCGCTTGAGATGGAGCCCGAGAAGGCCCCCGGAAAATCCGCCGACATCAGCCACGAGATCATGGTCGGCATCCCCCTGGAAGTCGGCGAGTTCACGGCGTGAGCCGTTTCGCAACGAAGGAATAGAGACACGATGGACTGGTTCGCATTCCAGACGGGGGCCACAGCCTTCGTCATCGCCTTCGCCGCGGCGGGGGTCTTCACCGTGGCGTTCAAGCTGATCTACCAGTGGGTCACGCCCTATCACGAACGGACCCTGATCCGGGACGGCAACCCGGCGGCGGCCATTGCCCTGGGCGGCGCCCTGATCGGCTATGTCCTGCCCCTGGCCTCGGCCCTGTCGCACACCGTCAGCCTGATGGAGTTCGCGGCCTGGGCGACCCTGGCCGGCGTGATCCAGATTGGCGTCTTCGTCGCCATCAGCCGCCTGGCGTTCAGGAACCTGGCGGCCCGCATCGAAGCCGGCGAGATCGCCGCAGCCATCTATCTGGCGTCCATTTCAATCTGCGTCGGCTTGCTGAACGCCGCCTGCATGACGACCTGAGGGCCAGATGAGCGACACTCCCTCCCCCGCCGAGACCAAGACCATGCGCCGCCTGAAGCGGTCGCGGACGCTGCAGGTCACCAGTTTGATGGCCACGGCCTCGTTCTCGCTGGCCGCCTGCGGCGCACCGCAGGTCGCGGTCCCGCCTCCCGAACCGGCCCTGGCCTATACCTCGCTGGACGAGTGCAAGGCCGCCAACGACATCACCGACACGGAGTGCGACGCAGCCGAAGCCAATGCCCGCACCCAGGCCGAGGCGACCGCGCCGCGCTATGCGACCCAGTCGGAATGCGAGGGTCAGTGGGGGCCGGATCAGTGCAGGCCCAACAGTTCGGGCGGATCGTTCTTCACCCCCTTGCTGACCGGCTTCGTCATCGGCCAGATGCTGAACGGTGGCGGCTATCGCGGCGGCGGCGGCCTGTATCGCGACCGTAACGGCAGCTACCAGAACGGTTACGGCGGCGGCTATCTGAGCCGCGACTACCGCACGGGTCGTCAGGTCGCCAACGGTCGCGACTATGGGACCGACGTCGCGCGTCAGGCTCCGTCGCGGGTGCAGAGCCGCACGACGGTCGTCTCGCGCGGCGGCTTCGGCGGCGGCGGACGGGGCTACGGGGGCTAAAACCCTCTCCCGGCGGGAGAAGGATTGAGGTTCGCAGAGCGTAGCGATGCGCTAGGCCGAAAGGGTGAGGGGCATGCCCTCACCGGCTAGCACCCACCCCTCACCCTTTCGCGTTTCCAATCGCTGACGCTCCTGGACGCTCGATCCCTCTCCCGCCGTGAGAGGGTGAGTCCCGTCAATGCCCGCCGCTCAACGTCACCGCGACCTCACCGCGCACTTTCGTCCGGGCCGCCGCGATCGCGAACACCGTCAGCGCCGCATAGCCCAGTAGCGGCACCCAGAAGGCCGGGTTCAGCACCCCGCCCGCGCCGTCCGCGATCCGGCCGGCCAGCAGCGGAAGGATCGCTCCGCCGATGATGCCGAAGACCAGCAGGCCCGAGGTCGCAGAGGTCGGGGCGCTCGACCGCTCCAGCGTCAGGGTGAAGATGGTCGGGAACATGATCGAGTTGAACAGGCCGATCGACAGGGCCGCATAGGCTGCGGTGGTCCCGCCGGTCTGGATGACGACGAAGCAAAGCACACCGGCCGCGACTGTGCAGATCGCCAGCAGCCATCCCGCCGGAATGAAGCGGAGCAGACCCGTGCCGACGAAGCGTCCGACCATGGCCCCGCCCCAATAGAGGGCGACGAGCTTGCCGGCCTCTTCCAGCGGGCGGTTCAGTATGCTTTCCGAGGCGAGGAAATTGGTCATCAGCGAGCCTATGGTCACCTCTGATCCGACGTAGATGAAAATGGCCGCAGCACCGAAGACCGCCCAGGGCGAGCGGAAGGCAGTCAGGAAGTTGGTGCCGGCCGCGTCGGTCGCGGGTGCCGCCGCATTGATCTGTTTCCGGGCCGAGAAGATGAAGGCCGCGACCAGGGCGAAGAAGCCGCCCAGCGCCAGGAAGGCGAAGTCGATGCTGCGCATGGACTCGCCGCGCGTGGCCGCGGTGACGACGGCACCGGCCGCGAACACGCCGCCGGTCAACAGCAGGTGCGATCCCAACCACGGCCCGATCGTCGTGCCCAGCGAGTTGAACGCTTGGGACAGTGTCAGCCGCAGGTGGGAGCTCTTCTTCGCGCCCAACTCGGCGACCAGGGGATTGGCGGCGACCTGCAGCAGGGTGACGCCAGAGGCGATGACGAACAGGGCGATCAGGATGCCGGGATACCAGTCCGCCATGGTCGAGACCGGCACGATCAGACAGCCCGCGACCATCGTCGCCAGGGCCGCGATGATGGCCCGGCTGTAGCCTAGACGCGCAAGGATGGCGGCGGCCGGAAGCGACGCCACCCCATAGGCGATAAACCAGGCAAAGGTGGTCAGGAAGGCTTCCGTGAACGACAGGTCGAACACCCGCCGCACCGCCGCGATCAAGGGATCGATCAACGAGGTCGCGAAGCCCCAGGCGAAGAACAGGGTCGTCACATAGGCGAAGGCCAGGCCCGTGCCCTTGGCGGGAGTCTTGATGGTCTCGGTCATCCTGGCCTCGTTTCCTGTCAGGCGTTGCCCGCCCTTAGCCGCTTGAGCCCCATGCCTCACGCGGATCGGCCCCGACGTCCAGCCTGATACTCGCATCCGTAACGAAAAGTGGCTTCATTCTGGCAGGCAGTGGACGCGGGCCCGTCAGGGTGTTCTGGTCGCGCCATGAACCTTCCCGGCGCTGCTTCCGATCCTCAATTCAACGCTCCATCCGGTCGCGAATGGTGGCGCGGGGCAGTCATCTATCAGGTCTATCCGCGCAGCTACGCCGACACCAACGGCGACGGCGTCGGCGATCTGCCGGGGATCACGGCGCATCTGGACCACATCGCCTCTCTGGGGGTGGATGCGATCTGGCTGTCGCCCTTCTTCACCTCGCCGATGAGGGATTTCGGCTACGATGTTGCGGACTATGTCGGGGTCGATCCGATCTTCGGTACGATGGAGGACTTCGACCGGCTGATCGCGCGGGCGCACGCACTGGGCCTGAAGATCATCATCGACCAGGTCTACGCCCACACGTCCGACGAACACGCCTGGTTCCAGGAGAGTCGGCAGGACCGGACCAACCCCAGGGCCGACTGGTACGTCTGGGCCGAGCCCAGACCAGAGGGGTCGCCGCCGTCGAACTGGCAGTCGGTGTTCGGCGGCCCGGCCTGGACCTGGGACGCGCGGCGCGGCCAGTACTACATGCACAACTTCCTGAGTTCGCAGCCGCAGCTGAATGCGGGCAAGCCCGAGGTTCAGAACGCCCTGCTGGACGCGGCGCGGTTCTGGCTCGACCGCGGCGTCGACGGCTTCCGCTGCGACGCCCTGAACTTCTCGATGCACGACCCGGCCCTGACCGACAATCCGCCGGTCACCGCGCCCGGAAAGCGGACGCGACCGTTCGATTTCCAGCAGCACATCCACAACCAGTCCCAGCCGGAGATTCTCGACTTCCTGACCCGGCTTCGGGCCCTGACCGACAGCTATGACGGCGACCGGTTCATGGTGGCGGAGGTCGTGGGCGACCGGTCCGACGAGGAGATGAAATCCTATACCGAAGGCTCAACCCGGCTACAGTCGGCCTATGGCTTCCTCTATCTCTACGCTGGCCGGCTGACGCCGGACCTGGTTCGGCAGGGGCCGGCGCAATGGCCGGGCGCGCCGGGCGAGGGCTGGCCGTCCTGGGCCTTCTCCAACCACGACGCACCACGCGCGGTGTCGCGCTGGGCCGAAGGACGTGACCCCAGGGCCTTCGCCGAAATGGCCCTGCTGCTGCTGATCTGCCTGCGCGGCAACGTCTTCATCTATCAGGGCGAGGAGCTGGGACTGCCCCAGGCGGAGGTGCCGTTCGAGCGGCTGGTCGACCCGGAGGCCATCGCCAACTGGCCCGAGACCCTCGGTCGCGACGGCGCCCGCACCCCCATGCCATGGACGGCGGACATGCCCTTCGCGGGATTCTCGTTGGTCGATCCCTGGCTGCCGGTCGATCCTCGCCACACGGCTCTGGCCGTCTCGGCCCAGGACGCCGATCCGGCTTCCACCCTGCATCTGGCGCGCCGGCTGATCGGACTGCGCCATAGCCATCAGGCCCTCCGCACCGGTTCGATGACCCTGCTCGAGAGCTCGGGCGACCTGCTGCTGTTCGAGCGTGAGGATCAGGGAGAGACCCTGCTCTGCGCCTTCAACCTGGGCCACGAAGCGGTCGCCTGGACGCCGCCTGCGGGCTGGTCCGTGGTCGAGGCGGTCAACCAGCCGGACGCTCGATTCGGGCAGTTGGCGTCGATGGCGGGCCTGATCCTCACACCGGAAGCCTGACAGGGAAACGCCGCCCCGGATCGCTCCGGGGCGGCGTCTGTCTCAAGACTTCGGAGAGGACTAGAAGGCCAGTTTCAGCGCAACGGCCACGCGACCGTCATAGAGCGGCGCATTGTCGACGTCGGTGTCGTGATAGCGCACGTCCAGCGCCAGGCTGTCGGTGATGGCATAGGCCGCGCCGACGTTCCAGGTGACATAGTCGCCGGTGACGTCGAGCCACTGCTTGCCGACGGCGCCCGACACGGTGACCTTGTCGACCGGGGTGAAGGCGAGGTTGCCTTCCAGATAGGTCGCGGTCTCATCGGCGCCGAAGAAGTCTGGCGAATAGAACAAGGCGACGCCGGCGGTCACTGGTCCAAGGGCGCGCGAGGCGGCGGCCTTGTACTCCACGTAGTCGTAGTCAACGCCCGACGGCGCATCGAGGTAGAAGTAGCCGACCACGCCGAAGTCGAGGGCGACGCCGCCCGCTTCGGTGCGATACCCGCCGTACACGTCGACTTCCCCATCGGTCGTGTCGCCGAAGTCGACGCTGGAGGCCCAGCCGCCGGCATAGAAGCCGCCCATGGTCGCGTCGACCCCGCCCGACAGCGCGAATTCTTCGTTCGACTGGCTGGCACCGCGGAAGACGTAGTCATTGGTCGCCGCCGCGTTGAAGGCGAACTCCACGTCCTGGGCGGAGGCGGTGCCCGCCGTTACCAGGGTGGCGAAGGTGGCGGCCAGGGCCGCACAGGTTGCTTGCAGTCTCATTCTCAATATCTCCGTTTATCTTTTTGGCTACACAGATTCGGCGGCCGGGCGCTAGGGCGCTACGCGCCCTAGCGCCCGGCATCGTTTTTTCAGCGTTCCAGGGCTTCGCCGTGGAGGGTGGTGTCGAGGCCTTCGGCTTCCTGGGCGTCGGTGACGCGCAGGCCCGTAGTGAACTTGCAGATCAGCAGGATGACGAAGGTCACGACGGCGCTCCAGGCGATCGTCCAGGCCAGGCCCAGGGCCTGGGTCGGGATATTGGCGCCGTCCGAAAGGCTGTTGATCGCCGTGGTCGCGAACACGCCGGTCAAGAGAGCCCCCAGCACGCCGCCCGCGCCGTGGATGCCGAAGGCGTCCAGCGAGTCGTCGTAGCGGAGCAGCTTCTTCAGCCATACCGAGGAAGCGTAGCAGACCGGACCGGCGATCAGGCCGATGATGACCGCCCCCTTTGGATCCACGAAGCCCGCGGCCGGAGTGATGGCGACCAGGCCGGCAACCAGGCCGGACAGAATGCCGATCAGAGATGGCTTACGCTTCTCGATCACCTCGACGATCTTCCAGGTCAGGGCGGCGGCGAAGGCGGCGACGATCGTGTTCAGCAGAGCGACCGCAGCAATGCCGTCCGCTGCCCAGGCCGAGCCGGCGTTGAAACCGATCCAGCCGACCAGCAGAAGCGATGCGCCGATCATGGTCAGGACCGGGTTGTGGGCGTTCATGGCGTCGACGCCGTAGCCCTTGCGCGGTCCGAGGAACAACGCGCAAACAAGGCCGGCAACGCCGGAGTTGACGTGAACCACCGCGCCGCCGGCGAAGTCCAGCACGCCGGCCGAACCCAGAAAACCGCCGCCCCAGACCCAGTGAGCGACCGGCGCGTAGACGAATATCGACCACAGTACCGTGAACAGTAGCAGGCCTGAGTATTTCAGACGCTCGGCGAAGGCGCCCGTGACCAGGGCGGGTGTGATGATGGCGAAGGTCAGCTGGTAGGCGATCCACAGGTATTCGGGCAGGCCCGGAGCCAGGCTGTGGGCCGTGGTCATGGTGACCCCGTTCAGGAAGACCGCCTGGGTCGACCCGATCACCGACTGCACAGCGTCGCCGTCGAAACCAAGCATCGGCTGGCCGACGCCAAAGGCGAGGCTGTAGCCGATGGCAAACCAGCACAGGGTTGAGACGGCGGCGACGCCGACTGACTGGGTGATGGTGGCAATGACGTTTTTCCGGCGCACCATGCCGCCGTAAAACAGCGCCAGGCCCGGCATGGTCATCAACAGCACCAGAGCCGTAGAGGTCAGGATCCAGGAGGTGGAGGCCTCATTGATCTCGAGCGGCACCTGGTGCGCCAGGAGCGGGACTACGGGAGCGGCCGTTTCTTCTGCAGGAGCGACCGCTTCAGCCCCCTCGGCCGCGGCGGCGTCCGCGACCGGCTTGGCCGGAGCCGCGGCTTCGGTGGTCGGTGCCGGCGCGGCGGCGTCCTGGGCGAAGGCTCCTCCAGCGTAGAAGAGTCCGATGGTCAGAAGGCAGAGGGCAAGGATGCCCGGTAGCCGATTAAAAAACTGCGACATGGATGCGTCCCCCTGTGTGATCTCGCAGTTGCGAACTGTTTACTGCAACGCAACGAGACGCAAGGGGCTTAGCCGTATCCGGTGCAATTTTCGTGCGCGTGTCGCAAGCTACACAGCATGTCATGGCAAGAAATAACCAGCATGACCGCTGCATCGCACAATCATTTTACGTGACGCCGCTATGACGAAAAGGTTAACCCCAGTGCATCTGCACCCGGTGCGCGGCGGCCCAGTGGATGGCGCGGATGGCGTCGATGATCGCCTCGCCTGCCGCCCTCGTGCCCAGCTCGCCGCCGAGATCAGCGGTCGTCGCCCCCGCCGCCAGCACGGCCGCCACGGCCGCCTCGATCGATGACGCCTCGTCTTCGAGATGCAGGCTGTGACGCAACATCATGGCCGCCGACAGGATGGTGCCGACGGGGTTGGCCAGGTCCTGTCCGGCGATATCGGGCGCAGAGCCGTGGATGGGCTCGAACAGGCCGGGTCCCGATTCTCCCAGCGACGCCGACGGCAACAGGCCGATCGATCCGCCCAGCACCGAGATCTCGTCGGACAGGATGTCGCCGAACATGTTCTCGGTCAGGATGACGTCGTATTCGCGCGGCTTGCGGATCAGGTGCATGGCCATGGAGTCGACCAGGGCGTGCTCCAGCTGGACCTGCGGGAACTCCTCGGCGTGGATACGGGTCACGACCTCGCGCCACAGCCTCGACGTCTCCATGACGTTGGCCTTGTCGACCGAGGTCACCTTGCCGCGCCGTTGCAGGGCGGTCTTGAACGCCGCGCGCGTGACCCTCTCGATCTCGGGCACGGTATAGACGCACAGGTCCGACGCCATGGTGTCGGTGCGGGTCTTCTCGCCGAAATAGACGCCGCCGGTCAGCTCCCGGAAGACGATCAGATCGACGCCCTCGACGATCTCCTTCTTCAATGGCGAGCGGTGCGCCATGACCGGCGAGACCTGCAACGGCCTCAGGTTTGCGAACAACCCCATGGCCTTGCGGATGCCCAGCAGCCCCTCTTCGGGTCGACGTTTGCCGCCGTCCCACTTCGGCCCGCCGACCGCGCCCAGCAGAACGCCATCAGCCGCCAGACAGGCCGCTGTGGTCTCGGGCGGCAGGGGATCGCCGGTCCCGTCAATGGCGGCACCGCCGATCAGATGCTCCTGGAATTCGAACTTGTGGCCGTAGAAGTCGGCAATGACGCGCAGCACGTCCCTGGCCGACGAGATCACCTCCGGCCCGACCCCGTCACCGGGCAACAGGACGATGTTGAAGGTCTGGGTATTCGGCATCACGCGGGCTCCGGGGCCAAGGCTTGTTCAGACTGGGTAAGTTCGTAGGCTTCGATGTCAGGCATGTGTTTCTGGAGCCAGCCGAGGGTGTCGACGCCGTCCAGCAGACACTGGCGCGCAAACGGCTCCACCGCAAAAGCGACCGGCGCATGATTGCCGCGACGAACCTCTCCGGCCTCCAGGTCGACGGTCACGACCTGCTCGGGATTGGCGACCAGATCCTCCCAGGTCGCCTGATCGACGACGACGGGCAGGAAGCCGTTCTTCAGGGCGTTGGAGGTAAAGATGTCGGCGATCGAGGTCGAGATCACGGCGCGGAAGCCGTAGTCGTAGAGCGCCCAGGGCGCATGCTCACGCGATGAGCCGCAGCCGAAATTGTCGCCGGCCACCAGGATGCGATGCTCCGACGGATCGATCCGGTTCAGCACGGCTTCCGGCCGCGCCGATCCGTCCGCCTCATAGCGCCAGTCGTAGAAGGCCTTCTGGCCCAGACCGGTCGTCTCGGTCGTGGTCAGGAACCGTGCCGGGATGATCTGGTCGGTGTCGATATTGGCCTGGGTCAGAACCAGCGTCCGCGATGTCAGGACTTTCAGGGGTTCAGGCATCAACCGCCTCAGACAGATACACTCGCGGGTCAGTCAGCACGCCGGCGATGGCCGAGGCAGCCGCCGTCGCCGGGCTGGCCAGGATGGTTCGGGCACCCTTGCCTTGCCGGCCCTCGAAATTGCGGTTGGACGTCGAAACGGCCAGTTGCCCCGGCGCGACGAAGTCCCCGTTCATGGCGATGCACATAGAACAGCCCGGGATGCGCCACTCGGCCCCGGCCTCGGTGAAGACCTGGTGCAGGCCTTCGGCTTCCGCGTCGCGACGCACGGCCTCGGACCCCGGCACGACCAGCATTCGCACGCCGGCCTTGACCTTGCGGCCGCGCAGCACCTCGGCGGCGGCCCGAAGGTCGGGCAACCGCCCATTGGTGCAGGAGCCGATGAAGACCACGTCGACCGCCTGGGTCGTCGTCGTCTCTCCGGCCTCGAAGCCCATATAGGCCAGGGCCTTTCGGTCGCTGTCGGACTTCGGCTCAGGCACGCGCGACCCGATCGGCGAACCGGCGTCCGGCGTCGTGCCCCAGGTCGCCATCGGTCGGATGGCGGCCCCGTCGATGGTCACCTCGGCGTCAAACACCGCGCCGGGATCGGTCGCAAGGCCCAGCCACTCGGCCGCCCTGGCCTCATAGGCCTCGCCCTGCGGCACATGTTTGCGCCCGCGTAGCCAGTCGATGGCCGTCTGATCCGGCGCGATCATTCCCGCCCGCGCCCCGGCCTCGATCGACATGTTGCAAAGGGTCATCCGCCCTTCCATGTCGAGTCCGCGCACAGCCTCTCCCGCGTATTCGATCACGAAGCCGGTCCCGCCGCCGAAGCCCAGTTCGGCGATGACGGCCAGGGCCACATCCTTGCCCGACACACCCGGCGTCAGGGCCCCGTTGACCGTCACCCGCATGGCCTTCGACTTGCGCTGCAACAGGCACTGGGTCGCCAGCACATGGCCGACTTCCGAGGTGCCGATGCCGAAGGCCAGGGCCCCGAAGGCCCCGTGTGTCGCCGTGTGGCTGTCGCCGCAGACGACCGTCATCCCCGGCTGGGTCAGGCCCAGCTCCGGCCCCATGACATGGACGACGCCGCGATCGGGCGAGCCCCAGCCGGCCAGATCGATGCCGTGCCGTTCGCAATTCTCTTCCAGCCGCGTGACCTGCGACTTCGCCTCCGCCGTCACATAGGGCCGCTCGCCGTCCACGGCGGGCAGGGTCGGGGTCGAGTGGTCCAGCGTCGCGAACGTCCGGTCCGGGCGACGGACCTTCAGTCCGCGCGCCTCGATCTCGGTAAAGGCCTGGGGGCTGGTGACCTCGTGGACGAGGTGCAGGTCGATATAGAGCACGCCCGGCGTGGCCTCCGTCTCGGGGGTGACGACGTGGGCGTCCCAGACCTTGTCGAACAGGGTGCGAGGCACGGTCATGCGAAATCCTCCCCCATCGGGGGAGGTGGCGCGAAGCGCAGCGCAGCGACGGAGGGGGCTCGCAGCGAAATCGGTGTCTGGGGCTGGCCCCCTCCACCGCGGAGCCTGTCCTCCGGCCGAGCGAAGCTCGGACCGGGGGGCGATCCCCCTCCCCCGACGGGGGAGGAATTAGAACTATGCCGCGACATGTGCGTCCCTTTGTGTCGCCGTGCATATGGCGATCAGCTCGGCGTCGTCGATCTCGCCGATCTCGTCCGCGCGCCTCTTGAAAGCGGCGAAGGCGGCGTTCAGGTGATCGCCGATCAACGGATAGCCCAGCACCTCGGCGCGCTTCTGAACCGCTGTCCGGCCCGAATGCTTGCCCAGCACGAAGAAGCTGCCCGAGAAGCCGACGTCCTCGGGACGCATGATCTCATAGGTGCGGGCATCGGCGTACATGCCGTGCTGGTGGATGCCGGCCTCGTGAGCGAAGGCGTTGATGCCGACGATGGCCTTGTTACGCACGATCGGAGAGTGGGTGACCTCGCTCAGCATCCGGCTGGTCTCCAGCAGCCTGGTCGTGTCCACGCCCGTCGTGACGCCATAGCGCTCGGCCCGGACCCGCAGGGCCATGACCACCTCTTCCAGGGCCGCGTTGCCGGCCCGCTCGCCGATGCCGTTGATGGTCGATTCGACCTGACGCACGCCCGCCTCGATCGCCGACAGGCTGTTGGCCACGGCCAGTCCGAGGTCGTTGTGGCAGTGGGTGGAGAAAATCACGTTCGGGAAGTTCGGGCGCATCCTGGCGATCAGGAACCGGTACAGGTTGGCGATCTCGTCCGGCGTCGCATACCCCACGGTGTCCGGTACGTTCAGGGTCGAGGCCCCGGCGCCCGCTGCGGCTTCGAGAACTTCGGCCAGGAATTCCGGCTCGGTGCGGATGGCGTCCTCAGCCGAGAACTCGACGTCATGGAAATGGGTGCGGGCGTATTCGACCGAGCGCACGGCCTGGGCCAGCACCTGATCCGGAGTCATCTTCAGCTTGGCTGCGCGGTGGATGGGGCTGGTGCCGATGAAGACGTGGCAGCGACGGCGCTTCGTCCCACGCAGGGCGCGATAGGAGGCGTCGATGTCGCCCTCGTTCGACCGCGACAGGGAGCAGAAAACGGGCCCCGAGTCGTCCTCGGCCAGCTCGCCGACAACCGCCCGGATACAGTCCTCGTCGCCCGGCGAGGCGGCGGCGAAACCGGCCTCCATGACGTCGACGCCGAGGGCCTTCAGCGCCCGGCCCATGCGGACCTTGTCGTCGGGCGACATGGAGAAGCCCGGCGCCTGTTCGCCGTCGCGCATGGTCGTGTCGAAGACGATGACCCGGTTCGGGTCGGTGCCTACTCGATCGATGATGGAGCCGGTCATGCTGCGGCGACGCTCTGATAGCCGTAGGTCGAGCCGGCGAAACCGACCCGGGTGGCACCGATCAGCTTGTCGATCTGGCGACCCAGGTTCTCGGTGCAGCGTGCCTCGTCCCGGCCACGGACCTGCAGATGGACGCGGCGCATCGCGCCCTCGTCCGACAGGCTCATGCCGTCGATATGGAAGCCGCGACGCTCCACGAGACCGATGAGCCGCTGGAGCGAGCCGTCGGCCCGGTCGATCTGGATCTGGATGGTGTCGGTCATCACATGTCTCCTTCGAAGCGCGTGTCGTGCATCATCTCGCCGTTGGACTTGCCCGGAGGGACAAGCGGCCAGACGTTTTCCTTGGGGTCGATCAGGACGTGCATCAGGCACGGTCCGGGCGCGGCGAGCAGACGGGCGATGCCGTCCGTGACCTGGTCGCGCCGGTCGATCATGAAGGCCTCGATACCGAAGGCCTGGGCCACGGCGACGAAGTCGGGATTGTCCGACAGGTCGACCTCGGAATAGTTCTCGGCAAAGAACAGCTCCTGCCACTGACGCACCAGGCCCAGGGACGAGTTGTCGAGCAGGACGATCTTCAGGGCGACGCCGTAGCGGCGCAGGGTCGCCAGCTCCTGGATATTCATCATGAAGCTGCCGTCGCCCGAGATGGTGACGACCTGGGCCTCAGGGTTCGCCATCTTGGCCCCCAGGCCGGCGGGCAGGCCGTAGCCCATCGCGCCCAGACCGCCCGAGGTCAGGTGGGCTTCGGGCCGCGAGAACTCGCAGTGCTGGGCAACCCACATCTGGTGCTGGCCGACATCGCAGGCCGCGACGAAACTGTCGCCCGCCGTCTTCGACAGTTCGTTCAACAGGGCCGGCGCATAGACCCCCTCGCCCGGCGCGTCGTAGCGGAAGGCGTTGCGCCTGGCGTTCGAGGTCGAGCGGATAATCCAGGGATCGATGGCCAGCGAGGCTGTGGCGACGCGCGCCGTCAGGGCCTCGATGCCCGCCTTCAGGTCGCCGATGACCGGGACGTGGACGGCGCGCAGTTTGCCGATCTCGGCCGGGTCGATGTCGAAATGGACGACCTTCGCATGGGGGGCGAACGCGTTCAGCTTGCCGGTCGCGCGGTCGTCGAACCGTGCGCCGAAGACGATCAGCAGGTCGCTGTCCTGCACCGCCTCGTTGGCGGCGCGCGTGCCGTGCATCCCCAGCATGCCCAGGAAGCCGGGCGCATCTGTGCGAATGGAGCCAAGGGCGTTCAGGGTCGAGACCGAGGGGATGCCAGTGCGCTCGGCGAAGTCGCGCAGGGCCTCGACGGCACCGGCGATCTTCACCCCGCCGCCGATGTAGATCAGCGGACGTTCGGCGGCGCGGATCAGGGTCTCCGCCTCGGCGATTGCGGCGTGATCCAGCGGCGTGACGTCGTTCGGATAATGGAAGCCGAAATCATCAGAGGTCATGCCGACCTGGACGTCCTTGGGCAGGTCGACCAGGACCGGACCGGGGCGGCCCGAGCGGGCGACGTGGAAGGCTTCCTCGATGACGGCGGGGACATCGGCCGGGTCGCGGACAACCCAGGAATGCTTCACCAGCGGCAGGGTGACACCCAGGATGTCGATCTCCTGGAAGGCATCGGTCCCCATCAGGTGGGTCGCGACGTTGCCGGTGATGCAGACCATCGGCACCGAATCCATCATCGCATTGGCGATACCGGTGATCAGGTTGGTCGCGCCCGGACCCGAGGTCGCCATACAGACGCCGACCTTCCCCGTCGCCCGGGCATAGGCGTCGGCGGCGAAGGCCGCGCCCTGCTCGTGGCGCACCAGGATGTGCTTCAGACCCGAACCGGTCAGGGCGTCATAGACCGGCATGATCGCGCCGCCCGGATAGCCGAACACCACATCCACGCCCAGCCGCTCCAGGGTGGAGACGAGCAGCCGCGCACCGCTCCGGGGCGGGTTTGCGGCTTTGGCGCTGATGGCGGTGGCGACGGCTGACATTGCGGTTCCGGGACTGAGTTTTTTGCGGTTCGACTATGCGGCTTCGGCGGTCTTGGGCGCGTGCAGCCAGGCCATCCGTTCGCGCAGTCCCTTGCCGACCGACTCGATCAGGTGCTCGCCGTCGGCCTTGACCAGGGCGTCGTAGGCGCCCTTGCCGGCTTCGTTCTCAGCGATCCATTCGCGGGCGAACTGGCCCGACTGGATCTCGTCCAGCACGTCCTTCATCCGGGCGCGGGTCTCGGAGTTGATGACGCGCGGGCCGCTGACGACCGAGCCCCACTTGGCCGTCTCCGAGATGAACTCGTTCATCTTGGTGATGCCGCCCTCGTAGAACAGGTCCACGATCAGCTTCAGCTCATGCATGCATTCGAAATAGGCGATTTCGGGCTGGTAGCCGGCCTCGACCAGGGTGGTGAAACCGCCCATGACCAGCTCCTTGGCCCCGCCGCACAGGACCGCCTGTTCGCCGAACAGATCGGTCTCGGTCTCTTCCTTGAAGGAGGTTTCCAGCAGGCCGCCGGTCGCACCGCCGATGCCCTTGGCATAGCCCATGGCCCGGTCGCGGGCCTTGCCGGTCGCGTCCTGCTCGACGGCGAACAGGGCGGGGACGCCGCGTCCGCGCGCATACTCACGGCGGACCAGATCGCCCGGCCCCTTGGGAGCCACCAGAATGACGTCCATGTCCTTCCGCGGCGTAACGCGGCCGTACAGGATCGAGAAGCCGTGAGCGAACAGGATGGCCGCGCCCTTCCTGGCGTTAGGCTCGATGATGTCCTTGTAGATCTGGGCCTGGGCCATGTCGGGCGTCAGGATGGCGATGATGTCCGCCCCCTTCACCGCTTCGCCCGGCTCGGCGGTCGGAACGCCGTCGGCCTGGGCGTTCTTCCAGCCCTTGCCGCCGTGACGGACGCCGACGACCACGTCGTGGCCCGAGTCCTTCAGGTTCTGGGCGTGGGCGCGACCCTGCGAGCCATAGCCGATGACAGCGATGCGCTGGCCGGCGATGACGCCGGGACGGATGTCGTCGTTGGTGTAGATTTGCATGGCTCAGGCTTCCTGCGTCTGACGGGTTTCCGCACGGACTTGGGCCGGCGGCGGGTTGGGAATGGTGACGGCACCTTGGGCGGCGGAGGCCACCGAGGCGCGATATTTGGCGAAGACGCCCGTCGCCGCGTTCAGCGGCGGCGCAGTGTGAGCGGTCCGGCGCGCGGCCAGGTCCGCAGCGACGTCGATGCGGCGCGCGGTGACGTCGATGGTGATGCGGTCGCCGTCGCGGATCAGGGCGATCGGGCCGCCCGCCGCCGCTTCCGGTGACACGTGGCCGGCGACGAAGCCGTAGCTGGCACCCGAGAACCGGCCGTCGGTGATCAGGGCGACGTTGTGGATGCCCCGGCCCTTCAAGGCGGCTGTGACCTGCAGCATCTCGCGCATGCCGGGGCCACCCCTGGGGCCTTCGTAGCGGATGACGATGACGTCGCCCTCGCCCACTGCCCCGTCCTGGACGGCGCGGAAGGCGGCTTCCTCGGAGTCGAACACACAGGCCGGACCCTCGAACCGGTCGACCTTGTGGCCGGTCAGCTTGATGACGGCACCGTCCGGGGCGATGTCGCCATAGATGACGGCATAGGAGCCGCGCGGGCTGAAAGGCTCGGCGACGGTCGAGACAACCTGCTGGCCCGGCGTCTCCTCGGCCTCGGACGCTTCGGCGAACAGGCTGCGGCCGGAAACGGTCGGAGCGTTGACGATCTTGCCCGCTTCGGCCAGACGCTGGGTCACGAGACGGGTGCCGCCCGAAGCGAACAGGTGCGAGGCCAGGAACCGGCCGCCCGGCTTCAGGTCACAGATGACCGGCGTCTCTTCGCAGGCCGTGTTGCAGTCCTCGACACCGAACTCGATCCCCGCCTCGATGGCGATGGCGGTCAGGTGCAGCACCGCATTGGTCGAACCACCCGAGGCGGAAACGGCGGCGGCGGCGTTCTTCAGGCTGGCGCGCGTGATGTATTTGCGCGCCGTGTCGCCGGCGAAGACCCGCTCGACGATCAGCTCGCCACAGCGGTGACCCTGGGCGCCCTTCATCGGATCGACGGCGGGGACGTCGTTCGCTCCCATGGGAGACAACCCCATGACCGACAGGGCCATGGCCATGGTGTTGGCCGTGAACTGGCCGCCACAGGCGCCCGCGCCCGGGCAGGCCGCGCTCTCGACCGCCTTCAGCTGGTCGTCGTCGATGGTCCCGGCACCGCGCGCGCCGATGGCCTCGAACACGTCCTGGATGGAGATCTCCTTGCCGCCGATGACACCCGGCATGATCGTGCCGCCGTAATAGACCAGGCCAGGGATATCCATCCGGGCCAGGGCCATGGCCGCCGCCGGGATGGTCTTGTCGCAACCGACGATACAGACGACGCCGTCCAGCTGGTGGCCCTGAACCGCCAGTTCGATCGAGTCGGCGACGACCTCCCGGGAAATCAGCGAGGCCTTCATACCCGGCGTGCCCATCGAGATGCCGTCGGTGACGACGATGGTATTGAAGTCGATCGGGAAGCCGCCAGCTGCGATGATTCCGGCGCGAACGTCTCGGGCCAGCCGTTCCAGATGCATGTTGCAGGGCGTCACCGACGACCAGGTGTTGACCACCGCGATCATCGGCTTGTCGAAGTCGGCGTCGTCCATGCCCGCGGCCCGCAGATAGCTGCGGGCCGCCGCGCGGTTGGCTCCAGCGGTCACGACGGCACTGCGTCGCTGAGGCGAAGGAGCCGTGTCTTCCGGGGTGAAATCTTGCGTCATGGTCTTGAGGCGTTCCGAGAGAGGTCCCGGATCGGCGCAACAAAAAACCCGCTTCCTTTCGGGAGCGGGTGGCTGCGTTCGATCCTGATTTTGCTTGGGTTCAGGTCAGTTGCATCCACGCCGCTCCGGAGAGCATGCCAAGGAGTACGCTGAGAATAATGGTGGTCAGGGCGGCGGCCATGTTGACCGGACGCGTCACGGCGACGGCGCGAGCCGTGCGGCGGATCGGGGTGTGACGGGTCTCGTGGCTCACGGCCAACTCCTGTTTACAAGGCCATAAGGCCAGACATCGCTGCGTCGCACAACCGAATTCAGGTAAAAACTTCCATAAAAAACCGCCGGAAGCTCTCCTGTGGCAATTTCAACCCGGGAGACGAAACGGATCAGTCGCCGAAGCGGATCGTCTGGGCCCGTGTGCCGGGTCGAAACACCACCGTTCGCGTGACCCCGGCCCACCGGACGTTGACCTGCTGCTCCTGATCGTCATGGACGCCGGGAAAGAAATCGAGGTCCACACGGACCGATCGGACGCCGGGGGCCGGCGTGCAATTGCCGCTGTAGTCAACCTCGATGTTGTCGCCCGCCAGATCCGTCGCGGCATGATTCAGGTCGATCCGCTCGCCGTCGATCTCCAGCCGGAAGCGTCGATCCAGATGCTCTTCCAGGGCCGCGACCGCCGCCGGATCGTCCAGCGTCGGCTGAGCCTCGGGCGCGACCGTAACAAGCGCCGGCTCCACGTCATGCGCAGCAAACCGGTGGGTGACCCTGACGGCACCGCCCGCGTCGATCACCACCACCGTCAGGCCGGAGTGACCCCGATGCGCCAGCACCGGCGTGGCCAGAACCACCGCCGCCGCCACCACGCCGAGCGCCAGTCGTCTCATTGGCTCGCCGCCGCCCGCGGACGCAGGCTGTCGGGCGTCACCCGACGGTCGTCGTCGCGCATCCGGTTGGGTGCGGACGGTCCGGCCGGGGCCAGCGGCACCAGGCTCGGCGTGATCGACTGCGGGAAGGCATTGTTGGCCCGGTTCGCATCGGCTGTCTCCCACAGCGGATCGACCTCGGCCGAGACCAGCGTCCTGGACGAGACATGCTGCCACGTCACCCTCTGGCTGTTCCGACGCCAGACCTCGGCCGGGATGCGCACGATCTCGTCGGAGCCGTCCGACCAGTTCAGCTTCAGGATGACCGGCATGACCAGCCCGCCCAGGTTGGAGAAGGTGAAGCGATAGACGTTGTCGTCGAACGTCTGGGCCTGACGCCGGTCAGCATCGGCTGCGGTCTGGGCCGTAGCGGCGGCGCGACGCTGGCTGGCGGTGACCGTGAACTGGTCGGTCTCGTCGTAGTAGTCACGCACGTTCGGATCGGCCTCGGCCACCGTCTCGATGCCGCGATTGTTGACCACAGTGCGCGAGGCCGGCTCATCCTCGAACCGCTGACGGGCGAGGCGGGCGCGCGCCTCCGGGTCGGTCGGTTCCAGGGCCACGGCGATGACGGTGTCCAGCGAGATGTCGACGTGGTCGGTCGAATAGAACCAGCCCCGCCAGAACCAGTCGAGATCCATGCCCGACGACTCCTCCATCGTGCGGAAGAAGTCATAGGGCGTCGGCCGCTTGAAGGCCCACCGCTCGGCGTACTCCCGGAACGCCCGGTCGAACAGTTCGCGGCCCATGATGGTCTCGCGCAGGATGTTCAACGCCGTCGACGGCTTGGCATAGGCGTTGTTGCCGAACTGCAGGATGCTGTCTGACTGGGTCATGACCGGTACCTGGTTCTCGGAGATCATGTATTCCACGATCTGGCGCGGCTCGCCCCGGGCGGGGAAGTCGGCGTCCCACAGCTTCTCTGCCTGATACTGCAGGAAGCTGTTCAGGCCCTCGTCCATCCAGGTCCACTGGCGCTCGTCGGAGTTGATGATCATCGGGAAATAGGTGTGGCCGACCTCGTGGATGATCACCCCGATCAGCCCGGCCTTGGTCCGCTCCGTGTAGGTCAGGGAGCCGTCGTCCCCCCGCAGCGGGCGCGGCCCGTTGAAGGTGATCATCGGATACTCCATCCCGCCGACCGGGCCGTTCACAGACTGGGCCGTGGGATAGGGGTAGGTGATCGAGAACTGGTTGTAGACGTCCAGCGTGTGCGCCACCGCCTTGGTCGACCAGGCATCCCAGAGCGGCCGGGCCTCCTTGGGATAGAAGGACATGGCCATGACCACCGGATGCTCGACGCTGTCCTGCTCGACCCCCATGGCGTCCCAGATGAATTTGCGGCTGGAGGCGAAGGCGAAGTCGCGCACATTCTCGGCGGCGAAGGTCCAGGTGCGGGTACCCGATCGGGCCGGACTGGCCTCGGCTGCGGCGGCCTCGGCGGGCGTGACGATATAGACGGGCTCGTCGGCGGTGCGCGACCGATCCAGCCGCTCGCGCTGCTCAGCCGTCAGGATGTCCGGATTCCGCAGCGCGCCGGTGGCCGAGACCTGGTGGTCGGCCGGCACGGTGATCGACACGTCATAGTCGCCGAACTCAAGGGTGAACTCGCCCGAACCCAGGAACTGGGCGTTATGCCAGCCTTCATAGTCCGAATAGACCGCCAGGCGCGGGAACCACTGTGCCGCCAGGAAGATGCAGTTGCCGTCCTGCCATTCCTTGGTGAAACACTCGTAGCCGCTGCGCCCGCCCACGACGTTTGTCTCGGGCAGCGGCAGGGTGAAGGCGATCGTGAAGGTAAAGGTCTCGCCCGTCCCCAGGCCCTGCGGCAGGTCGATCCGCAGAAGCGAATCCGTCACCGAATACGTCAGGTCGCGCCCGTCCTGTCCGGTGATCTTCAGGTCGTTGAACCCGCCCTCCCAGTCCTCGAATCGCTGCACCCTCAGCACCTCCGAGACCGAAAGCGTGGTGTTGTCGCCGACCGTGCGGCTGCGCTCGGCCAGCGAGGCCCGGCGATAGTTTTGCTGATCCAGAAGCAGCCACAGATAGCCCAGCCGGTCAGGCGAGTTGTTGGTGTAGACGATCGTCTCGACACCCGTCAGCGAGCGGCCCGCCTCGTCCAGCGACACGTCGATGTCGTAGTCGACCTGTTGCTGCCAGTAGCGATGGCCAGGCGCGCCCGAGGCGTTGCGATAGTCGGTGGGCGTAGGCCAGTCCTCGCCCTCGAACTGGCGGAACCTGTCCTCGAATGTGCCGGTCGTCTGCTGGACCGGTCCGATGCTGACCTGGGCCGAGGCGACGCCTGCCGTCATCGCCGCGACCAGGCTCATCGCCGCCAGAAACAATCCACGCATTCGCAACCCCGTCAGTATCGAAAACAACCGACATCGACCTTAAGGATCGGAGATGAGGCTGCAAGCGCAGACGACATTACATCCGGCAATGTCTGCAGACGGATCAGCCGTCGACAAGCGCCTGGAGTATCCTGGCGATCCGGTCTTTCAGCCGTTCGCATTCCAGCGGCGTCAGGTTCAGACCCCCCGAAAGATCCCGCCCGACCGTCATTCCCATCATCAGACCCGCAGCGAGCCGAACGCGGATGGCCGCGTCCTCGCCACCCATCCAGTCGGTGAACGGTTCGTAGAACCCCTCTGTGGAGGCTTTCTGGATCACCTCGGCCGCCTTGGGCGACGAGGCTGAGCGCAGCATTACCAGCAACCATGCCAGTTTGCTTTCCTTGCGGGTCCCATAGACGATGTCGTCGGCGATACGTTCACCGAAGGTCGAGCGATCACCGTCCATCAGCTCGCGCCCATTTCCGCAATCGTCGATGACCGCCCGGAATAACTCCTCCTTGGAGCCGAAATAGCGCGAGATCAGAGCGGGATCGACGGCGACCTCACCTGCAATGTCGCGCAGGCCGACCTGATCATAGCTTTCGGCCGAGAACCGTCGCGTGGCGGCTTCCAGAATGGCGTGGCGTGTCGCCGCCGCGTTTCTGGGTCGACTGGAGACCTCGAAACTCAATGTGAACTCCTGAAAACCTCTCCCCGTCTATGGCCATGTCATCGCGCGTCGACAAGACAGACCTCCGCACGGGCCCGGCCCCAGGCCCTGAACGCCGCCTGACGGATCGCCCTTTCAAGGCGCTGGCGGGCGGTTGAGACCAGGGCTGAGCCCAAACGATCTTGCGGAGAAACTCAAGATTGCGGGTTATTTCATGCGCTCTGCGTCTGAAAAAACCGAATTGCGGGGAAATCATTTGCGCTGACGGCCTCGTTTGTCGTTACATGTTGCTATGCAACAGAAAGGCCCATCCGGACCCCAGGGGTTCGTCGTTCAACCGCGCCGCCTGCCCAAGGCGGAAGCGTCCGTGCGCGTGCAGGATTTCGGCGAGATCATCGTCAAACCGACCACGGAGACCGTCGAGGTGCAGGCCGGACGCTGCACCGACTGCGGCGTGCCCTTCTGCCAGACCGCCTGCCCGCTCCAGAACAACATCCCTGACTGGCTGGGCCTGTCGGCAGAGGATGAGATGCGCGAGGCCTGGAAGATCGCCTCGGCGACCTCGACCATGCCCGAGATCTGCGGCCGCATCTGTCCGCAGGACCGGCTGTGCGAGGGCTCCTGCACCCTGAACCAGTCCGGCTGGGAAGCCGTAACCATCGGCTCGGTCGAGGCCTTCATCGGCGACACAGCTTTCGACAACGGCTGGGTGGAGCCGATCCGCCCGCTGCATGAACGGCCTGAGAGTGTCGGCATCGTGGGCGCCGGTCCCGCCGGCATGGCCGCCGCCGACCGGTTGCGCGAGCAGGGCTATCAGGTCACCGTCTACGACCGCCACGACCGCCCGGGTGGCCTGCTCATCTATGGCATCCCCGGCTTCAAGCTGGAGAAGCGGGTCGTCCAGCGTCGCGTGGATCGCCTGATCGACGGCGGCGTGACCTTCGTCACTGACTGCGATGTCGGGACCGACGTGACCCTGGCCGAGCTGCGCGAGCGGCACGACGCCGTCCTGCTGGCCATGGGCGTCTATCAGGCCCGCGCGCTGCAGGTTCCCGGCGCGGGTCCGGGCGACACCCTCCCGGCGCTCGACTTTCTGATCCACCAGAACCGTCGCGACCTCGGCGAGGCGGACGACGACACCGGCCATCACGCCCGGGGTCGCAACGTCGTCGTCATCGGCGGCGGCGACACGGCCATGGACTGCGTCCGTACCGCGATCCGCCAAGGGGCCGAGAGCGTCACCTGCCTATACCGTCGCGACCGCGAGAACATGCCCGGGTCGGCCCGCGAGGTTCTCAACGCCGAGGAAGAGGGCATCCGCTTCGAGTGGCTGGGCGCGCCCAAGGCCCTGATGTCGCGTGACGGCTCGGTGTCCGCCGTCCGCGCCGCCCGCATGGCCCTGTCGGAACCCGAGTTCGGCAAACGCCGCGAGATCGTGCCGGTCCCGGGTGCCGATTTCGACCTGAAGGCCGACCTCGTCATCGAGGCGCTGGGATTCGAGCCGGAAGCGTTCGCCGCCCACCACGACGAGCTCAGCCTGACGGAGTGGAACACCGTGGCCACCGCCCGGTCCGGCTTCGCCACCAGCCTGCCCGGCGTCTATGCGGCGGGGGACGCCGTCCGTGGCGCCTCGCTCGTTGTCTGGGCCGTTCGCGACGGTCAGGACGCCGCCGCCGAAATCGACCGTTACCTGCGTACCCAGACTGAAGAAGCCGCCGCATGACCTGGCTGACCAAATACCAGCAAGACCGACAGCGCCTGATCGACGCCCACGCCTACGAACCCTCGTCGGAGAAGGACGCCTGCGGCGTGGGCCTCGTCGCCGCCATCGACGGCAAGCCGCGTCGGGAGGTGGTCGAGCTGGCCATCAAGTCGCTGAAGAACGTCGCCCACCGGGGCGCGGTCGATGCGGACGGGCTTTCCGGAGATGGGGCGGGTCTGATGGTCGAGGCGCCCCAGGCCTTCTTCGCCGAACAGGTCCGCGTCATCGGACAGACCCTGCGTCCCGGCCCCATCGCCATCGGCCAGATCTTCCTTCCGCGCACAGACCTGGGTGCCCAGGACCGCGCCCGCGCCATCGTCGAGACCGAGGTGCTGCGCGCCGGTTTCACCATCTACGGCTGGCGCCAGACCCCGATTGATCTCAGCGTGGTGGGCTCCAAGGCCGACGCCACCCGGCCCGAGATCGAACAGATCATGCTCGCCGTTCCGGCCGATCTGACGGACGACGGGGAGGCGCTGGAGCGCGAACTCTATCTGGTCCGCCGCCGCATCGAGAGCGCGGTGATCGCCGAAAGCGTGCCCGGTTTCTACATCTGCTCCCTGTCGGCCCGGTCGCTGATCTACAAGGGGATGGTCCGCGCCGAGCTGCTGGACCAGCTCTATCCCGACCTTCTGGATCCGACTTTCCAGGCCGCCTACGCCATCTTCCACCAGCGGTATTCGACCAACACCTTCCCCGAGTGGCGGCTGGCCCAGCCGTTCCGGATGCTGGCCCACAACGGCGAGATCAACACGCTGAAGGGCAACCTGAACTGGATGCGATCGCACCAGATCCGCATGACGGCCCAGGCCTTCGGCGACAGCGACGGCGACGTAAAGCCGGTCGTCCAGCCGGGGGGCTCGGACTCGGCCGCTCTCGACAACGTGTTCGAGGTCCTGGTCCGCGCCGGCCGTCCCGCCCCCATGGCCAAGGCCCTCCTGATCCCCGAGGCCTGGGCCCGCGACGAGGGCCTGATGAAGGCCGAACACCGCGCCCTCTATGCCTACTGCAACGCGGTGATGGAGCCGTGGGACGGTCCTGCCGCCATCTGCGCCACCGATGGCCGCTGGATCGTCTGCGGCAAGGACCGCAACGGCCTGCGCCCCCTGCGCGCCATGGAGACCCACGACGGGCTGCTGCTGGCGGGTTCCGAGGCGGGCCTCGCCGGTCTTCCGGAAAGCCGCATCAAGCGTCGCCTGCCGATCGGCCCCGGCCGGATGATCGTCGCCGATCTGCAGAACGGTGTCCTGCTCGACGAGATCGAGACCATCGATTCTCTCGCCGCCGATCATCCCTATACAGAGTGGCTGGAAAACATGGTCGATCTGGAGCCGATCATCGGCCCCGGACCCGAGCCCCGCGCCGCCACCGGCGAAGCCCTCACCCGTCGCCAGATCGCCGCCGGCTTCTCCAGAGAAGACCTCGACCTGCTACTCGATCCGATGATCAGGGACGGCAAGGAGGCCGTCGGCTCGATGGGCGACGACACCCCCCCGGCGGTCCTGTCCGCCCTGCCTCGTCCCCTGGCCCACTATTTCCGCCAGAACTTCTCCCAGGTCACCAATCCGCCCATCGACCCCCTGCGCGAAGCCGGGGCGATGAGCCTCAAGACCCGGTTCAAGAACCTCGGCAACATCCTCGCCGAGGACGAGGCCCAGACGAACGTCTTTGTCCTCGACAGCCCCGTCCTGACGACCGGTATGTACGAGCGGATGCTCGATGTCGTCGGAGCCGGTTCGACGGTCGTGATCGACTGCTCGTATCCCCTGCCCGAGGCCGATGCGCGGCCGGGCGCCGGCCTGCGTACCGCGCTGGATCGCATCAAGGACGAGGCGGAACACGCCGTGCGCGGCGGCTCCAGCCTGGTCGTCCTGACCGACGACCGCGCCTCCGGGACACGCCTCGCCGTGCCGATGATCCTGGCCACAGCGGGGACCCATGGCCGCCTGACTGACGAAGGCCTGCGCAGCTTCGTCTCTATCGTCGTCCGCTCGTCCGAGGTGCTGGACCCGCACGGGTTCGCCGTCCTCGTCGGCGTCGGCGCCACCGCCGTGAACCCATGGCTGGCGCAGGAATTGTTCCAGGAGCGTCTGGATCGCGGCGCCTGGCCGGGCCTCGCCCTTCGCGACGCCTGTCTGAACTACAAGGGCGCGCTCGAGGCCGGCCTGATGAAGACGCTCGCCCGCAAGGGCATCAGCGTCATCTCCGCCTATCGCGGCGGCTGCGAGTTCGAGGTCCTGGGCCTGTCGCGGGCCGTCACGGCCGAGTTCTTCCCGGGCGCCCCCTCGCGCATCTCCGGCATCGGTCTGGCGGGTCTGGAACGGGCCGCGTTGCAACGCCATGCCCAGGCCTGGACAGAGGCCACCCCCTCCCCCGCTGTCGGCGGCTTCTTCCGCATCCGCGCGGGCCAGGAAGCTCACGCCCACGATGCGAAGACGATCCACCTGCTGCAGGACGCCTGCAACCGCGGCGACTACAAGCGCTTCAAGCAATATTCCGAGGCCGTCCGCGACCAGCCGGACCTCGCCCCCCGCGACCTGCTTGACTGGCGCGAAGGCCTGAAGCCCGTCCCGGTCTATGAGGTCGAATCCGTCTCCGACATCAGGAAGCGTTTCCTGACCCCCGGCATGTCGCTCGGCGCCCTGTCGCCCGAGGCGCATGGAGTGCTGAACGTCGCCATGAACCGCATCGGCGCCCGCTCGGTCTCCGGCGAGGGCGGCGAGGACCCGGACCGCTACGCCACCCGCCCGGACGGCGACAACATGAACTCGGCCGTCAAACAGGTCGCGTCAGGCCGGTTCGGCGTCACCGCCGAATATCTGAACCAGTGCCGCGAGATCGAGATCAAGATCGCCCAGGGCGCCAAGCCCGGCGAGGGCGGTCAGCTGCCGGGCTTCAAGGTCACCGAGTTCATCGCCCGAATGCGTCACTCGACGCCCGGCACGACCCTGATCTCGCCGCCGCCGCACCACGACATCTATTCGATCGAGGACCTGGCCCAGCTCATCTATGACCTGAAGTCGATCAACCCCGACGCCCGGGTGACGGTCAAACTGGTCAGCGCCTCGGGCATCGGCGCGATCGCTTCAGGGGTCGCCAAGGCCAAGGCCGACGTGATCCTGATCGCCGGCCACAACGGCGGGACAGGTGCCTCGCCCCAGTCGTCGATCAAACATGCCGGCCTGCCGTGGGAGATCGGCCTGGCCGAAACCCATCAGGTGCTGAGCCTCAACAATCTGCGCAGCCACGTCGTGGTCCGCGCCGACGGCGGGATGCGGACCGGCCGTGACATCGTCATCGCCGCCATCCTCGGCGCCGAGGAGTTTAACATCGGCACGGCGTCGCTGATCGCCATGGGCTGTCTGATGGTGCGCCAGTGCCATTCCAACACCTGCCCGGTCGGCGTCTGCTCCCAGGACCCGCGCCTGCGCGAGAAATTCACCGGCACGGCGGACAAGGTCGTGAACCTGTTCTCCTTCATCGCCGAGGATGTCCGCGAATATCTGGCCATGCTGGGTGCCCGGACCCTGGACGAGATCGTCGGCCGCACCGATCTGCTGCGTCAGGTCCGTCGCGGCGGATCGCATCTGGACGACCTCGACCTCAACCCGCTGCTGGTGCGCGTGGAGGCGGCCGAGAAGAAGCTGTGGGCCGAAAAGGGTCGCGCCGAGGTTCCTCCGACCCTGGACGCCCGCGTCCTCAACGACGCCTGGGCCTTCCTCGATCGCGGCCAGACGTCGGAGCTGACCTATCCGATCTCCAATGTCATGCGCACCATCGGCGCAGGCGTGTCCTCGGCCATCGTGCGTCGATGGGGTCCGACCGGACCGACCGGCGTCCTGACCCTGAAGCTGCAAGGTTCAGCCGGGCAATCCTTCGGCGCCTTCGCGGCCAGGGGTCTGAAACTCGAGCTGACCGGTGAGGCCAACGACTATGTCGGCAAGGGCCTGTCCGGCGCCGACATCGTGGTCAGGCCGATCGAATGGCGCGAGCACCAGCCCGCCATCGGCAACACAACCCTCTACGGCGCCACCTCCGGCCGCCTGTTCGTCGCCGGTTCGGCGGGCGAGCGGTTCGCGGTGCGCAACTCCGGTGCCGAGGCCGTGGTCGAGGGCGCCGGCGCCCACGCCTGCGAATACATGACCGGCGGCCGCGTCGCGATCCTGGGCCCGGTCGGCTGGAACCTGGCCGCAGGCATGTCGGGCGGCGAGCTGTTCGTCCTGGACGAGGCGGGCCGAACGGGTCTTGCCCTGAACGGCGACCTCGCCGGCTTCTGTCCCGTCACCGAGGCGGCCGGTCAGCGTCTGAAGGCACTCATCGAAGCCCATCTGTCCGCCACCGGATCGCCGCTCGCGCGTCGGCTGCTGGGCGGCTGGTCCGAGAGCCTGAAGCGGTTCGTCCGCATCGTCCCGATCCCCGTCGCCGAGGCCGAACGCAAGATCGACGCCGGACAGGCCGTGCCCGCGTGACGCTTGCCGCGCCGACCCTCCTCGCCCACCAGGTGCCGCTCGTCATCGACGGCGCGGCGACGGCGTGGATCCTGGTCTCGACGGCCTTCGTCCTGATGATGACCCTGCCCGGGCTGGCGCTGTTCTACGGCGGCATGGTGCGCAAGAAGAACATCATCGCCACCATCGCCGCCTCGACGGCCGCCCTGATGGTGGTGACCGTCCTGTGGTTCATCGCCGGCTACAGCCTGTCGTTCGGAACGTCGGGTCCCGCGACCAACGGCTTCATCGGCGGGCTTCAGGCGGTCTTCCTCGACGGCGTGCGGATCAACACGGCCCACAGTCTGGCCCCCGCCCTGCCCGAGTATCTCTGGATCGCCTATCAGCTGACCTTCGCCATCATCACGCCCGCCCTGATCGCCGGGGCCTTTGCCGAGCGGATGAAATTCTCGGCCAGCCTGCTGTTCTTCGGCCTGTGGCACCTGATCGTCTATGCGCCGATCTGCCACCAGGTCTGGGGCGGCGGTTACCTCGGGTCGTGGGGCGTGCTCGACTTCGCGGGCGGTGCCGTGGTCCATGTCAATGCGGGTGTCGCCGGCCTCGTCTGCGCCCTCGTGCTCGGCCCCCGCCACGGCTTCGGACGAGACAATATGGCGCCCGCCAACCTCGCCTATACCGCCATCGGCACTGGCCTGCTGTTCGTCGGCTGGCTGGGGTTCAATGCGGGCTCAGCCTGGGCCGCTGACGGCATCGCCGCGGTCGCCGCCCTCAACACCCTTATCGCCCCGGCCGCCGCCGCGCTCGGCTGGATGGTCATTGAATGGATCGAGAAGAAGCGACCGACGCTTCTGGGACTTCTCTCGGGTATCGTCGGCGGTCTGGTCGCCATCACGCCTGCTGCCGGCTTCGTCGATCCCAAAGGCGCCTTCCTGATCGGCCTGATCAGCGGCCCGGCCTGCTACGCCGGCGCAGTCTGGCTGAAACATGCCCTGAAGTATGACGACAGCCTCGACGCCTTCGGCATCCACGGCGTCGGCGGCATCGTCGGTGCCATCCTGACCGGCGTCTTCGCCACCACGGCCATCAACGGCGTGGCCGAGGGCGCAGACGTGGTGAAACAGATCGTCGGACTGGCCGCCGTCATCGCCTGGAGCGCCGTCGGGACGTTCGCAGTACTGATGGTCTGCAAATACACCACCGGCCTGCGCGCCACGAAGGACGGCGAGGTCGAGGGCCTCGACTACTCCGAACACGGCGAGAGCATCCACTGACCCCGCTTCCCCTCTCCCGCCGGGAGAGGGAACCGCGCCCTAATCCACCTTGCGCACGTTGTCGTCGGAGTTCCGGTCGATCCACTTGTTGTAGGGATCGGCCCCCGCGAACGTCGGCTTCGTCGCCGTCGTGAACCGGAACGTCTGCACCCCCGACCGCAGCGGCCGCCGTTCGAACAGCAGCACATTGCTGGCGTCGAACGCGCCCTTGCCCGGCTCGGCCGAGAACAGGCCGATGTCGAAGGTCTCGTTCAGCGGCGATTCCGCCTCCACGCCCTTGCCGTCGGCATAGAGTTTGCGCGCCTCGACCGTGAGCGTGACGTCCCAGCGGCCGTCGCGGCGTTGGGTCGCCGTCGCCGCCGTGGTCTTGACGTCATAGAGGGTGATCTTCTCGAACAGGTCGGTGATCAGGGCCTGTTTGTCGGCCGGGGCGTTGGCCCGGAACAGGTCGATCAGATCGGTCGAGCGCGGATAGGGTGCGCTCTTGAAGGCATGCGCCTGAAGGAACTGCGCCAGCGCCCGGTTCACGTTCGCCTCGCCGATCTGGTCGGCCAACAGGTACATGACCACCGCGCCCTTGCGGTAGTGGATGTACTGCTGGTTCTCCACACGGTTCAGCGGCAGCTCCTCGATCAGCTCCGACCCGCGCGAACGCAGGTAGTTGTCCAGTTCAAACTTCAGGAACCGGCGGATCTTGTCCGGCCCGTACATCTCCCGCATCACCATCAGGGCCGAATACTGGGCCAGGGTTTCGGACAGCAGGGTCATCCCCTGCATGTTCGCCCCGACCACCTGGTGCGCCCACCACTGGTGAGCGAACTCGTGCGCCCCGATGTAGGTGACATAGTCGATCTTGGTGTCGTCACTCAGGTCGGCGATGAAGCCGAGATTTTCAGACCAGGCGAAGGTGTTCGGCATCGACTGGGCGTACGACCCGTAAGGGAACTCGCTGATCCGCGCCTGACGGAATTGGTAGGGCGAGAAATTCGCCTGGAAATAGTCCAGCGAGTTCTCCAGTGCCGTCATCATCCGCGGCACGTTCCGACCGTGCCCGGCGTCATGGAAGACGACCATCTCCACGCCATTGTGCATCTGCCGCGCGATCTCGTAGCGGGCCGACTGGACCGACAGGAAGTAGAGCACCGGGCTCTCGGTCACGAACCGCATCGTGCGGCGGCCGTTGGCGGTCGTGTCGCTGCGGACCTGGCCTGGAGCCAGCGGCGTCTGGTCGGCGTCCGTGGTGACGGTGACGTCGGCCGTGACCCAGTCGGCGCCGATATAGTTGCGGCCCGTCGCCGTCAGGTCTTCCAGCTTCGCCGGACGCAGCTCGGCCGGCAGGCCGTGCTTCTTGCGTTTGGTTCGGTCCTGCAGCAGGCCGGAGCGATCCATGCCGATCTCCGGCGCGAACTCGGCGTTGGAGACGAAGGTCCCGTTGTCGACGATCCGGGTGGTGTTGCCGCTGTTCTTGAAGCCGCGCTGTTCCAGCACCGTGTCGAATGTCACCGTGCGGCGCTCGCCTGCCGCCATCGGTGTGTCAAAGCGATAGATGCGATAGCCGAACTCGGGCCATTCGCGCACCATCCGCGCGCCCTGGACGGTCAGGGTCTTCATCTCCAGCTCGTCGTTCCAGCGCATGTGCATTTGCAACAGCGGCGCACCGGTGCGGTTCTCGATCGTATAGGTCCCGCGCGTCTCCAGGCGGGGCGTTCGTGGATGCAGGTCGAGGTCCAGTTTCACATCGACGATCGACGGTTGCGGCGCGGTCTCGAACCGCAGCAGGGTCTTCTCGTACTCGGCCTGCAGGTTCTCCTGCTGGCCCTGGCTCAGATACTCGTTCCAGACATTGGTGTTGACATAGATGAACACACCCAGGCCGACGAAGGCGACCAGCGCCAGCCCGAGGACCACACCCGCAGGCCCCTTCAGACGGTGCGGCAGACGCTTCAGCCGGGGCATGAACCGGGTCTCGGTCCCCCGACGCCACAGGGCGTATCCGAGGGTCAGCAGGACGATGGCGGCCATCGTCCAGTAGGCGTCCAGCCAGACGGCGAAGCCGGCGAAATCACCCCTGCCGTTGATGTCCGACAGGGGAACCCCGATGCCGGAACCATAGCGGTACAGGACGTGGTCGAAGCCCAGGTTTGACGCCACGATCGTCGAGATCATGTAGACGACCATAATGGCCCACCCGACGAATTTGTTCGGCGACAGCGACTGCACGAAGATCGCCAGGACCGCGATCAGGGCGAAATTCAGCGTCCCCGGGATGACGTACCAGACCAGGTATTTGCCGAACTCGAAGTCGGTGTAGCCCTTGAAGATCTGGGTCCCGACGCCGGCCACCACGCCCGCGATCAGGATCGACGCCAGCACCAGGATCAGGGCCAGGGTCTTGGGCAGCAGGAAGGTCCAGTCCGGGGTCGAGGAGGCGTCGATGATCTCGTGGACCTTGCGCTCCCGGTCACGCCAGACCAGCTCGCCCGAATAGTAGATGGACACGATGATGGCGATCAGGCCGAACGCGCCCTGCAGGCCGTCGATCACCATCCGGGTGACCAGCAGGACGGGCGCGCCGTAGATCTCGCCCATGAACAGCAGGGTGGTGATGGCGAAGGCGAAGCCGAGCAGGATCAGGATGACATAGGCCGGGCTCTTGAACACCAGCGACATCTCGAACGCGGTGCGCGACGCCAGGCGGGCCCAGCCGGCGGCGAAGCCTTCGGTCGGCGAGGCCAGCGGACGGTTCGCGGCCGAGACGGGGGCGGCGGCCTCGGCCATCTTGCGCAGCGTATCGGTCTTGCCCGCCTTGGCCCCGCGCACGGCCGGACGATACAGGGCATAGGCGGCCCCGAGGATGGCGACGCTGATGGCCAGCCACAGGATCCGGTTCCACAGGAAGATCCCCTCCAGCGGCACGTTCAGCGTGTTCCGCTCTGCGGACGTCCAGTATTTGGTCGCCAGGCCGAAGGCGGCTGCACCGAAGGGCTCGCCCCAGGCCATGCCGGTCTCGAACTCGGGCCGACTGCCCAGGGTGCCGGACGCGGCGAGATAGGCGATGAAGACAGCGACCACCCCGACATAGGTCGCCATCATCGACCGGGTCACGGTCGCCAGGGCGAAGAACAGGGCCGAGGTCAGCAGGACGCCCGGCAGACCAAGAACCAGGTAGTTGTACAGATAGTCCCAGGGCCGGAAGACGCCGATCGTCTCCTTGTCCACCCAGGGCGCGATCGTGCCGGCGATGACGCCCAGGGAGATGACGAGGAAGCACAGGGCCGTGGCGAGGAATGCACCTGTGAACCGGCCGTAGAGGTAGTCGAACTTGGTGATCCGGGTGGACTGGATCATCGGCCCGAAGCCCGTCTGGACGTCACGCACCACCACGTTGGCGACGATCGCCGTGGTCGCCAGCATGAAGAACATCGACATGATCGCGTTGATGCTGGCCAGGGCAAAAGGCGCGTTCTTGTGAACGTTCCCGCCCGAACCGATCGAGATGTTGTCGGAGGCTGCGACCGACCCGAAGGCGATCAGGCCAAAGACGATGGCGATGACCCAGAAGGCCGGTTGGCGCAGCTGGTATCGGAACTCAAAGGCGGCGATTTTCCCGAACATGATCTTACGCCGCGACCTTGCGCGAGGCGCTGAGCGTAGAGAAATAGACGTCCTCCAGCCCGCCCGGCACGGGCTCGAAGCCCTCACCCGGACGGCTGTCCGCCAGGACGTGGATCACCGTCTTGCCGGCGAACAGGCGCGTCGAGATGACTTCATGTCTGGCGCGGTGATCGTCCAGCGCCTCCTTGTCGATGGTCTTCTTCCACACCCGGCCGTTGAGCTGGTCCATCAGATGGGCGGGCGCGCCTTCCAGCTGGATCTTGCCGCCGGCCAGCACGGCCATGCGCGGGCACAGGTCAGCCACGTCCTCGACGATGTGGGTCGACAGGATGATGACCACATTGTCCGCAATCTCGGCCAGAAGGTTCAGGAAGCGGTTGCGCTCCTCGGGGTCCAGTCCGGCCGTGGGCTCGTCGACGATGATCAGTTTCGGATTGCCGATCAGGGCCTGGGCGATGCCGAACCGCTGGCGCATGCCGCCGGAGAAGCCGGCCAGGGCCTTCTTGCGCACCGACCACAGATTGGTCTGCTGCAGCAGGGTCTCGACCGTCTGTTTGCGGTCCTTGCCGGACGCGATGCCCTTCAGCACGGCCATGTGATCCAGCATGTCCCAGGCCGAGACGCGCGGATAGACGCCGAAGTCCTGGGGCAGATAGCCGAGGGTCCGCCGCAGCTTCTCCGGATCCTTGATCACGTCGATGCCGTCAAAGTCGATCGTGCCCGAGGTCGGGGTCTGGAGCGTCGCGATCGACCGCATCAGGGTCGACTTGCCCGCGCCGTTGGGGCCCAACAGGCCGAACATCCCGTTCGGCACGCTCAGGGACACATCATCCAGCGCCCGCGTCCCGTTGCCGTAGACGTGGACGAGATTCTTGATCGTAAGCATGAGCAGCCCCCTGACAGTCAAGCGACCTTGTCACGTCGGGTCGGGGCTCGGCAAGTTACGATTGAGTCAGGAAAGCGGCGCGCGGCTCAGGGTGAAGCCGCCCGAGGTCGCCTCGAAGGCATCCTCGCCCGTGCGGCGGAAGGCCATGACCACCGCCCCGTCGGCGCCCAGGATCTGGAACCCGCCCGCAGTCGCACGCCAGCTCTTGGCCTTGGTCGCTTCAGGAATGGCGCAGTTCTCGGCCAGCACCGGCCGGACGCCGTCGATGACCAGATTGGCCAGCGACAGGCTGCATCGTGCTCCACCGGGACCGCGCAGGGACCAGAAGCCCGCGACCTGATCGACGGCCAGCACAGGGCCCTGCGGCTCCGACGAGGCCGCCGGCGCAGCGCACCCCGTCACAAGGATCGCTCCGATGACGGCGCAGATGATGGATCGGTCACGGGTCATGCGTTCCTCTTCTGGCGTGGAGCTTCCGCCTGGACGGTGGCGAGGAAAAGGCGCCTATCTCACCTCCAGTGACGACCCTTGTCTTCCCGGACGAAGCGCAGCGGAGATCCGGGACGGACGCCATGACCACGCCTTCAGGTCCGGGCGCGTCAGCGACCCGGACCCGTCTCCCGGTTCAGCCCTCCGGACTGACCGGGCGGAAACATCTGAGTCCCCTCCGTCCCCGATCTCCGCTGCGCTTCGTCGGGGATGACAAGGACGGGCTACTCCCCCTTCACCCTCAACCGGAAGGCATGCAGCAAGGGCTCCGTATAGCCGTTCGGCTGATCGACGCCTTCGAACACCAGGGCCCGCGCCGCCTGCCAGGCCAGCGACCCGTCCGGATCGGGTGCCATCGGCCGGTACAGGGGATCGCCCGCGTTCTGGCCGTCCACCCTGGCCGCCATGCGCAGGAAGGCGGCGTCGACCTGGGCCGCCGTGCAGACCCCGTGCAACAGCCAGTTGGCGATATGCTGGGACGAGATCCGCAGCGTCGCCCGGTCCTCCATCAGCCCGACGTCGTGGATGTCCGGCACCTTGGAACAGCCCACCCCCTGATCGATCCAGCGCACGACATAGCCGAGGATGCCCTGGGCGTTGTTGTCGAGCTCGTCCCTGACCTCCTGCTCCGACCAGTTGGCCCCGTTGGCCATGGGCGGCGTCAGCAGATCCTCCAGCCCCGGCGTCGGCCGCCCCGCCACATCCTTCTGGACCGCGAAGACATCGACCGCGTGATAATGGAGCGCATGCAGGGTCGCGGCCGTCGGTGAGGGCGTCCAGGCCGTGTTCGCGCCGGTCCGCGGGTGGCCGATCTTCTGCTCCAGCATGTCCGCCATCCGGTCGGGCGCGGCCCACATCCCCTTGCCGATCTGGGCCCGACCCGACAGGCCGCACGACAGGCCGATGGCGACGTTTCGCGCCTCATAGGCGGCGATCCATTTCGAGGACTTGATGTCGGCCTTCCGCACCACCGGCCCGGCCTGCATCGCCGTGTGGATCTCGTCGCCGGTGCGGTCGAGGAAGCCGGTGTTGATGAAGACGATCCGGTCCTTCACCGCATGGATGCAGGCGGCGAGGTTGGCCGAGGTCCGCCGCTCCTCGTCCATCACCCCGACCTTGATCGTGTGGCGCGCCAGGCCCAGCAGGTCCTCGACCGCATCGAACAGTTTGTTGGTGAAGGCGGCCTCTTCCGGCCCGTGCATCTTCGGCTTGACGATATAGACAGACCCGGCCACCGAGTTGGTGAACCCGCCCAGCCGCTTGAGGTCGTAGATGGCGATCAGCGAGGTGACGATGGCGTCGAGGATCCCCTCCGGCGCCTCGGTCCCGTCCGGCAGGTGGATCGCCGGATTGGTCATCAGGTGGCCGACGTTGCGGACGAACAGCAGGGAACGACCCTTCAGAGTCACGGCCCCGCCGCCCCCCTCTGGAGTATTGGGCGCGGTGAAGGTCCGGTCCGGCTCCAGCGTCCGGTTCAGGGTCTGGCCGCCCTTCTGGAAGCTGGCCGAGAGATCGCCCTTCATCAGCCCGAGCCAGTTGCGATAGGCCGCAACCTTGTCCGCCGCATCCACCGCCGCGACCGAGTCCTCCAGGTCGCAGATGGTCGACAGGGCGCTCTCCAGCACCACGTCCGACAGGCCCGCCGGATCGCTGGAGCCGATGGCACTCGACCGGTCGATGACCAGTTCAATATGCAGTCCGTTGTTGACCAGCAGGATCGAGGCGGGTGCCGAAGGGTCGCCCAGATAGCCGACGAATTGTGCCGGATCCTGCAGCCCGGGAACGAGCTTCCCGGCCTCGACCGACCAGCCGGTCACCTGGGAATAGGACCCTGTTTCCAGCGGAACCGCCTCGTCGAGGAAGGCTCTGGCCCGCGACACCACCCGGGCTCCACGCGCGGCATCGTACGGCCCGCCCGGCGGCAGGTCGCCGAGCGCGTCGGTGCCGTAGAGCGCGTCATACAAACTGCCCCAGCGCGCATTGGCCGCGTTCAGCAGGAACCGTGCATTGAGGATCGGCACCACCAGTTGCGGCCCCGCCAGCCGCGCCAGTTCGTCGTCGACATGCTCCGTCGTCACCGAAAACGGAGCCGGCGCGTCGACCAGATAACCGATGTCGCGCAGGAACCTCTCGGTCCCGGCCGGATCGTGCGGCTGGCCCTTGCGGTCGCGATACCAGGCGTCGATCCGCGCCTGCAGATCATCGCGCCGCGTCAGAAGTTTGCGGTTCTCCGGCGCGAAGCGGGCGAATATCCCGGCGACCCCGGTCCAGAATCCCTCCGCCCCCATGCCGAGCCCGGGCAGGACTTCGTCCTCGATGAAGCTCGCCAGTTCGGCGGCCACGGACAGGCCGGCGCGGTCTTGATGGGTCATACGGATCTCCAGCGCAGACCGGCTGGGGAGGCGGCCTGTAACAATGCGTGATCGCACTAGAGCCGACCGCCAGCGGAGCCGCAAGAGGCGATCCGGCTGATACCGCTGACAGCCGCTCCAGTGCAGGCCTGGTCTGACGAGAACAAAGAGGGCTCGACTGGCCAGGGGCAACGATAGGGTCCCGGTCGCCCCGGCCCGCGACGGCGATCCGAACCAGGCCGGCCTGCCGACCTGGACGCCCTATGATCTCAGGCGCCGCCAGACGATGATCATGGACGAGCCGGCCCGGATGGAGGACGATCCACTCGGTGCCGAACGCCGCCTGTTCGCCGCCATCCCCTACGTCCAGCCCGGAACCTGATGGCCAGACCGCCCGCCGCCAAGACCCGCCCGCCGCTCCGCGTCCTTCACCTGCACGGCGCTCTGCTGGCCAGCGTGGCGGTCGTGATCCTGATCGCCCTCGCCGCCCCGGTCGAATGGCGGTGGGCCGTGCGTCTGGCGGCGGGATGGGATGCCGGCGTCGCCCTGTTCCTGATCCTGACCTTCATCAAGCTGGCCCGCACGCAGTCGGTCGACGCCATCCGCGCCCGTGCCGCCGATCTGGACGAGGCGGGAATCGCTGTCCTGCCGCTCAGCCTGCTCGCCGCCGCAGCCAGCGTGGCGGTCGTGATCTCGGAAGCCGCCTCGGGATCCGCCACCATCAGCAAGGGCGTCGAGGCCCTGCTGGCTCTCGGCACGGTCGCCGTCTCCTGGCTGTTCGTTCACGTTGTCTTCGGCCTGCACTACGCCCACCGCTTCTATGCGCCCGACGGCAAGGGCGACCGGGGCGGCCTGTTGTTTCCGGGCGAGACCGAGCCGGACTACTGGGATTTCCTGCATTTCTCCCTGATCATCGGCGTGGCCTCCCAGACCGCCGACGTGCAGATCGCCGATCGTCGCATCAGGCGTCTCGCGACGGTCCACAGCGTCATGGCCTTCGTGTTCAACACGGTGCTGGTGGCGCTCGCGGTGAACCAGGCGGTCAGTCTGATCTGAGCGGGCTGCCTAGTTCGCTGCAGGCCGTCCGCCCTCGGCCCACTCCGGCGTGAAGTCGCCGTCGGCCATGGCCTTCAGCGGTTCGACCAGAGACTGGATGGCGTTGGTCATGAACGGGATGTCGAGGTTCTCGATGGTGTCCTCGGCCGTGTGATAGGTCGGGATGGTGGCCCAGCCGGAGATGGTGTGGGCGACGATGCCCTGGAGGGCGAGGGCGTAGTTGTCCGAACGCTGGAAGAAATTCTGTTCCGGATAGGGGTCGGGACCGAGGAGGGCGCCGCGCGCCTTCAGGGCCGCGCCGAAGTTCGAACGCTCGAAGCCGGTCATCATCATCACCCCGGCCGGAAGCTGCGGATCCTGGTCGCCGATCATCTCGATCTCCAGATTGGCGGCGATGTCGGTCAGGGGGATCGGGGGGTTGGCGACGAAGTAGCGTGAGCCGAGCAGGCCGGCTTCCTCCGACCCATAGGCGACGAACATGATGCTGCGTTCGTGCGGGCCATTGGCGGCCAGGGCACTGGCCAGCTCGATCACCGCCACCGTGCCCGACGCGTCGTCATTGGCGCCGTGCATGACCACGCCGTCCGAGCGGACGCCGATGTGGTCGAGGTGGGCCGAGATCATCAGGACGCCGGCCGAGGGATCGGTCCCCTGCAGCCAGCCGATGGCGTTGGAGGTGAAGCCCTGTTCCACCTCGGACTGGCCGGGATCGTAGGCCGCCGTTCCGCCGGTGGCCGCGAGACGGTCGTAAGCCTCGGGCGCGACGACCAGGGCGACCGGCCCGATGCGCGGCGCGCCGTCGGCCAGACGAATGACCGGGTCGCGCGAGCCGCTGTCGCCGGTGGCGGCGGCGAGAGCCTCGGTCCGGCGCAACAGGATCAGTTTCGCGCCGCTGCGCATGGCGGAGCCGACCTGGGCGCGCACGCCGGGGCCTTCGGCGGGGGCGATCATCAGGGTCTCGCTGCCGGCCGGCAGGGCAGCCGGATCGGCCGCCACGGTCACGACGCCCGAGGCCGCGTTCAGCCCGCCCGTCAGAATGGCGAAATCGGTGCCCTGGGTCAGGCTGGTCGCGCCGAGGGTCACGGTCGCGGCACCCGAGGGCGTGGTCTTCACCACCGGGGCGCGCTGCACGTAGCCGGTCATGCCCGGAGCCGGGGTCAGGCCGGCGAGGCGGAACTGGGCGGTGACATAGGCGGCGGCGATGGCCTCGTCGCGCGTGGCGCTGCCCCGGCCCTGCAGTTCCTCCCCCGCCAGGAAGCCGATATGGGCGGCGACGGAGTTCTGGTCGATGACCGGTGCCTGCTGCGCCATGTGAGCAAGAGTGGGCGCGGGCGCGGCGAGGAGCGCGATCAGGGAGACGGCGGCGAGGGACATTCCCTTGAAGGGTAGGCGCTTCATGATGGGCTCCGGCAGAACAGGCGGCAAGGCGTAGGAGGCGAAGGGCGTTGTCGTCAATGATGTGGAGTGGATCGAAGCTCTGCCCTATGATCGTAGCCATGAAGGATCATCCCGCGACGCCGCTGACCGGCTACAGTCCCATCGGCGACGACGATAGTCTGTCGGGCGTGACAGCCTTTGCGGCCCGGATGGCCGGGCGACGTACGGTCAGGGAGTTCTCCGACCGACCGGTGGCGAGGGCTGTCGTCGAACAGGCGCTGCTGGCCGCCGGCTCGGCGCCGTCCGGAGCCAATCACCAGCCCTGGTTCTTTTCGGTGATCGAAAGCCCCGAGGCCCGCGCGCGCATCCGCCAGGCGGCAGAAGCCGAGGAGCGGGAGTTCTATGCGACCAAGGCGCCGCAGGAATGGCTGGACGCCCTGGCCCCCCTCGGCACCGATCCGGACAAGGGCTTTCTGGAAGTCGCGCCGGTCCTGATCGCCGTGTTCGGTCAGAAGCGCGGCGGCCCCCGGCCCGGCGAGCAGAAGAAAAACTACTATGTCCCGGAGAGCGTCGGCATCGCCACCGGCCTGTTGATCGCGGCCCTGCACCACGCGGGCCTGGCGACCCTGACCCACACCCCGGCGCCGATGAGTTTCCTGGGCGAGGTCTGCGGTCGACCGGGCGAAGAGAAGCCCTTCCTTCTGCTCGTGGCCGGCCATCCGGCGATGAACGCGACAGTGCCGCTCGCGGCGCTGGACAAGAAGCCGCTGGACGCCATCGCGGCGTGGATCTAACGCCCGGCCATCCCTCCGAGCCCGAAAGCAAAAGACGTCATGAAGCGCAACGCCCTTGTCGCCGTCGCCGCCCTGATCGTCGGCCTCGGCGGTGCGATCACCGCCGGCCAGGTCGACGCCTGGGGCGCGACCGGCCACCGCACCATCGGCGTCGCCGCCATGCGCGGCCTGTCCGACGAACTGCCGGCCTTCCTGCGCGAGCCCGGTGCCGTGGCCGAGATCGGCGAACTGTCGCGCGAGCCTGACCGGACCAAGGGTGCCGGCCAGCCGCACGATCGTGAGCGTGACACGGCCCACTTTGTCGACCTGGACGACAACGGCCATGTCATGAATGAGCGCGGCCCGACCCTGTCGGAACTGCCCCAGCTGAAGAGTGAATACGACGCCCGGCTTCTCGCCGCGGGCATCGAGGTCAACGACGCCGGCTACCTGCCCTACGCCATCATGGACGGCTATCAGCAACTGGCCCGCGACTTCGCCACCTGGCGCGTGCTGAACGCGGCCGAGGCCCGCGAACCCGATCCCGGCAAACGCGCCTGGTACCGCGAGGACCGTCTGCGTCGCGAGGCGCTGATCCTGCGCGACATCGGCTATCTGTCGCACTACGTCGGCGACGGCTCCCAGCCGCACCATATGTCGATCCACTACAATGGCTGGGGCGACTACCCGAACCCGGAGGGCTTCACCAACGCGCGCAGCACCCACAGCGCGTTCGAAGGCGGTTTCATCCGTCGCAATACGCGGCTCGACGCGGTCGAGGCCGTCATGCCGGCGCCGAACCTGGACGGCTTCGAACTGCGCGCCCGGACGGCGACCTATCTGAATGCGACCCTGGCCCAGGTCATTCCCTTCTACCGTCTGGAAAAGACCGGCGCTTTCGCCGCCGGCGCCGAGGGCGCTGTCCTGACGCCGGGCACCGAGTTCGCTACAACGCGTCTGGCGGCGGGCGCAGCCGAGCTGCGCGACCTGATCACCCTGGCCTGGCGCGAAGCGGGGACCCAGTCGATCGGCTGGCCTGCCGTCAAGGTGGCCGAGGTCGAGGCCGGCACGGCGGACCCGTGGCTGGCCATGATCGGCGAGGACTAGGAGTCCTTCTCCCCTTGCGGGAGAAGGTGGCCGAGCGGAGCGAGGTCGGATGAGGGGTCACTCTGCCCTCAACGGGCTGCCTTGCAGCCGCTCACGCCAGCCGCCGGCGCGACCCCTCATCCGTCAGCCCCCCGATCAAGTCGGAGGGCTGCCACCTTCTCCCGCAAGGGGAGAAGGGATAGAGAGCGCCGATGATTCCTCCCGTCGTCATCCTCGACCGGTCGCAGATGGCCGAGAACATCGGCGCGGTGGCGCGGGTGATGGCCAATTTCGGTCTGGATCGACTGCGTCTGGTCAGCCCGCGCGACGGCTGGCCCCAGGACCGGGCCTGGCCCCTGGCCTCCGGGGCCGACTGGGTTCTGGACGGGGTCCAGGTGTTCGACAGCGTGGCCGCCGCCGTCGCCGACCTGACCACTGTCTTCGCCACCACCGCCCGCCCGCGCGAGACCCGTCAGCCGGTCCGCACGCCGCGCGAGGCCTCGCGTGTCCTGTATGATGACGCCGCCTCCGGCCTGGGCGTCGGCCTGTTGTTCGGCAGCGAACGGGCCGGGCTGGAGACCACCGACATCGCCCTGTGCCAGGGCATAGTCACCATCCCGATCGACCCCCGCCACCAGAGCCTGAACCTTGCCCAGGCCGTGGCCATCACCGCCTATGAGTGGCGCACCCTGGTGCTCGACGCCCCGCCGCCCAACTTCCGCGAGGGCGAGCCGCCGGCCTCCGGAGAGCTCCAGCTCGGCATGTATGAGCATCTCGAGCGCGAACTCGACGCCGCCGGCTTCTTCCACCCGCCCGAGAAGTTCCGCTCCATGAGCCAGAACCTGCGCGTCATGCTGGGCCGGGCCGCATTCACGGCGCAGGAGGTGGCGACCTTCCGCGGGGTGATCACGGCCCTGTCGAGGGGGCGGGGCCGGGTACTGGAGCGGTTGGCGGCGAAGTCCGGCTCCGATCCGGGCTGAGCGGGCTTTCGCCGTTCAGGAAGGCCTGGATGGCGGCGCGATATCGCTCAGGCTGATCCCACCAGATGATGTGGCCCGCGCCCGGTACGAACTGGTAGCCGGCGTTCGGAAAGGTCGCGGCGTATTCGTAGACTTCGTCATAGGCCAGAAAATCGCACTGGCCCTGGAGCACGAGCACCGGGGCATTCATTCGGCGCATCGCCGGACGTCGGTCGACGAAACCATCGGGATAATGGTTGGTGCCGACGCGCGAATAGGCCCCCGCCCCACCTTCTTCCGGCTTCACCTTCGCAGGATCACAGACCATGGTTCGGGTGAAGTTTGTGGCCATGCTGTTGATCGCCGCATCCATCTCGCGGTCGGAAATCAGTTTCACATCGAACAGCGCGGCCGCGAGAAAGGCCGCCTGGGCACGCAGGGGCATGTTCCCGGCATCGGTCGCCTCTACGTACCCCTCGGGCTCTTCAAACATCAGGTTGGCGGGTGCCGGGTAGAGGCGCGCGGTCGTCGGCGTGCCGTCCGGGTCGAAGAGCGCGGGCTCCAGCCCACCTGGGGCGCTGAGCACCAGCCGTTCGATATGGTCGGGATGCTCGGCGGCGTAGAGGGCGGCGAGCAGCCCGCCGAAGCTGTGGCCGATCAGGGCCACGCGGTCGGCACCGATCCGGGCGCGGATGGCCTCAAGATCGTGCAGATGGGTGGCGATCGTGGTGTCCTTGGGCCGGTCACGGCGATCCGACAGACCGGTCCCGGACTGGTCGTACAGATAGATGTCGCGCCCACTGGCGGCGAGTGGAGCCAGGGTCCGGATGATCTCGGAATGGATATAGCCGCCCGGTCCGCCGTGGAGGAAGATCACGGGCGGGCGGGTGGCCCCGCCCGGGGCCGCGATGCGGGTGTAGGCGATGCGATACCCGCCGGACATCAGCCAGTATCGGGTATCCCCTCGCGGCTGGATCGGATCGACACTGATCGGGACGGGCTTGAGCAGCAGAAAGGCTGCGAGGCCGAGGGCGCAGAGCAGCGCCACGCCGACGGCGCGTGATATCAGTTTGAACATTCGCGGGATCCGTTTCTCTATTCGGGTTCGATGCGGAAGAGGGCCTCGACCGGTCTTCCCAGAACCAGCGCAAGGCGCAGGGCCAGGAGCGTCGAAGGCACAAAGATGCTGTTTTCGATGGTGTTGATGGTCTTGCGGGTGACACCGACCCGTTCAGCGAGTTCAGCCTGGGTGAGGCCCAGATCGGCGCGCGCCGCCTTCAGGCGGTTGGCGAGGCGCTCACCCATCGCGCAGCGCCCGCATCTCGAGCCATCCGAACCGGAAAAGGGCCGGGGCGGCGGCGAAGGTGATGATCAGCCGGCAGGCGTCACGCACCTCGATCGGTTCATAAAAACTGGCCCAGAAGGCCATGAAGGCGGCGGCCACTGCACCCCAGAACCCGGTCCCGAGCGACCGGCGGCGATGCTCGATCGTGCCCTCGTCATTAATCAGGCCCATCATTGTCGGTCCCTGAAACAGGCCCGCGCTCCAGCCCAGGAAGACGGCGAAGGCGGCAACCCAGAGAAACCCGGCGGCCAGATGGGTCGCCTCCGACCTGCCCAGCGGCGGGTCGCCCAGGCTGAGGGCTTGCGACAGCACGAAGAGACCGCCCAGAAGAATGGCGGCCCAGGCCCGGCGCCGAACCATACGTTCGGCCAGGTCGATGTCGGACTGGCCCATGAGGATACTGCCTCTCGTGTCACCTATAGGTTATATTATGTAACGCTGACGTTACTTTTCGTCAAGAGGGTCGGGCACTCGGTCCTGCAGGCCGTCGAAATCCCGGGCCACCAGTTGAAGGTCGCCGGCTTCTTCCATCCGCCGGAGAAGCTGCGGTCGATGAGCCAGAACCTGCGCGTCATGCTGGGCCGGGCCGCATTCACGGCGCAGGAGGTGGCGACTTTTCGCGGGGTGATCACCGCCCTGTCGAAGGGGCGCGGCCGGGTGCTGGAGCGGCTGGCGGCGGAGCGGAAGGACAAGTCCTAGCCCGGCTTGGGCTTGGCCGACACCACGTCCTTGAGAGCGATCGTCACAATCTCAAGCACAGCCTTCATCAGGCACAGGATCAGAATCGTGCCTGCGGGCGCATTGAACATGACCATCAAGCCCGTGCCGATGAGCAAGGTCAGGTGCAGCACAACGATGCGCCCATAGGGTGCCACCATCTCCCGTCCCGGGTCCGCGGTGAGCCAACGCTCGGGAACCCACCAGTCCCACCACTGGCTGAGCCCGTTGATGACCAGGAGGCCCAGCACCGCCCAGCCGAAGCCGGCCTGGGACAGGGCCCCGTCCAGCCCGCCGCCGCTCCCGCCATGCTGCTGGGCAAGGCTGTCGGCCAGAACCAGCACGAACACCAGGTGCGCGGCACAGAAGATCCCGTAGTGCAGCACGAACAGGGCCGGGAGACCGGCGGTTGCTTTCTCGCCACGGCGCGACGCGCGAATCTTTGAAAGGGCAAACAGACCCAGGATCACGTTCTCCAGCCAATACAGGATCAGGATCTCTCCGGGGTCCCAACCCAGCTTCAACACGCCATAGACGGGGATCAGATTGCCCAGCACGGCGGCGATGACAGCGCCGGGCCGGCTCGCCACGGCGGCGAACAGTTTGGCGGGGTCCAGCGAAACCTGATCGGTCATTCAGGGATGTTGGACAATCAACGCCGATCCGCCAAGCCCGCTTCCACAGTCGCAGCCGACCGTCAGCGAAGAAATTCGGCCGAAATGACCAAGGTCGGCAATGAGAGTGCTAGCCTCTGATTTCCCTGGTGCCCATCCGGACGGCGTGGACGGCGTTGTGTCTCATGTCGGTCTGGACGAATGAGGCCCGGTGGACCCGGTAGACGTCCACTTTTCGATGAGAACCTTTGAATGAAGACCCGCGCCGCCGTCGCCTTCGAGGCCAAACGTCCGCTCGAGATCGTCGAGGTCGATCTCGAAGGCCCGCGCGCCGGCGAGGTGCTGATCGAGATCAAGGCGACCGGCATCTGCCACACCGACGCCTATACGCTGGACGGGCTGGACTCGGAGGGCATCTTCCCGAGCATTCTGGGTCATGAGGGCGCGGGCGTCGTCGTCGAGGTCGGCCCCGGCGTGACCAGCGTCGCCGTCGGCGACCACGTCATCCCGCTCTACACGCCCGAATGCCGCCAGTGTAAGTCGTGCCTGAGCCGCAAGACCAACCTGTGCACCGCGATCCGCGCGACCCAGGGCAAGGGCGTCATGCCCGACGGCACCTCGCGCTTCAGCTACAAGGGCCAGGCGATCACCCACTATATGGGCTGCTCCACCTTCTCGAACTACACCGTCCTGCCCGAGATCGCGGTCGCCAAGATCCGCAAGGACGCCCCCTTCGACAAGGCCTGCTACGTCGGCTGCGGCGTGACCACCGGCGTCGGCGCAGTGGTCAACACGGCCAAGGTCGAGCCGGGCGCCAATGCCGTGGTCTTCGGCCTGGGCGGCATCGGGCTGAATGTCATCCAGGGGCTGAAGATGGTCGGTGCCGACATGATCATCGGCGTGGACATCAATGACACCAAGGAAGAATGGGGCCGCCGCTTCGGCATGACCCATTTCGTGAACCCGAAAAACGTCTCCGAGGTCGTCGCCCATCTGGTCGAACTGACCGGCGGCGGGGCCGACTACACCTTCGACTGCACCGGCAACACCACGGTCATGCGCCAGGCGCTGGAGGCCTGCCATCGCGGCTGGGGCGAGAGCATCGTCATCGGCGTGGCCGAGGCGGGCAAGGAGATCTCGACCCGCCCCTTCCAGCTGGTCACCGGCCGCGTCTGGCGCGGTTCGGCCTTCGGCGGCGCGCGCGGCCGGACCGATACGCCGAAGATCGTCGAGTGGTATATGGACGGCAAGATCGAGATCGATCCGATGATCACCCACACCCTGCCGCTGGAGCGGATCAACGAGGCCTTCGACCTGATGCACGCGGGCGAGAGCATCCGCAGCGTCGTGGTGTTCTGATTGTCATCCCGGACACAGCGAAGCGAAGATCGGGGATGACAGGGCCGAAGTTAGTCCTTAAAAGAAACTCACAATAGCGAGGGAGGAAACCCATGTTCACTCACATGACCGTCGGGGCGAATGACGTCGAGGCGTCGCGCCAATTCTATGATGCGGCGCTCGGGGCGCTGGGGATCGCGCCGTCGACCGGACCGGACCCGAAGGGTCGCTACTGGTGGCGCACGGATCGCGGCGCGTTCGCGGTCGGCAAGCCGATCGACGGCGAACCGGCCTGCCACGCCAACGGCGGCACCATCGGTTTCGCCGCGCGCGACGCGGACGCGGTCAAGGCGTTCCACGACGCCGGCGTCGCCGCGGGCGGCACCTCGATCGAGGACCCGCCCGGCGAACGCAACGGCGCCTTCGGCACGCTGAACCTCGCCTATCTGCGCGACCCGTCCGGCAACAAGGTCTGCGCGATGCACCGCGTGGGGTGACCCCGGATTCCGCTCATCCCCGCGAAAGCGGGGACCCAGTGCTTTCGTGAGGCATGGTGCTCTGGATCGCTATAGTAGCCCAATCGGCGAAGGTGATCGCCCACAGAACTGGGTCCCCGCTTTCGCGGGGATGAGCGGAGTTTGAGATGGACATCACCAAACAGCATCAGGTCCACGGCGGCACCCTGCATTACCTGCGGCACGACAGCGTCTCGACCGGCACGCCGATGACCCTGTCGGTCTTCGTTCCTTCCGGCGAGGGCCCGTTCCCGGTGCTGATCTGGCTGTCGGGCCTGACCTGCACCGAGGATAATTTCACCATCAAGGCCGGGGCCTATGGGGCGGCGGCGGAGCACGGCGTCATCATCGTCGCCCCCGACACCTCGCCGCGCGGAGAAGGCGTCGCCGACGATCCCGCCTACGATCTGGGTCAGGGCGCGGGCTTCTATGTCGATGCGACGCGGACGCCCTGGGCCCCACATTTCCGCATGGAGACCTATGTCGTCGAGGAGTTGATCGACCTGATCGACAGCGAGTTTCCGACGACGAAGACCCGTTCGATCAGCGGCCATTCGATGGGCGGGCACGGGGCGCTGACCCTGGCCCTGCGTCACCCGGAGCGGTTCCGTTCGGTCTCCGCCTTCGCGCCGATCTCGTCGCCGACGCGGTGTGCGTGGGGCGAAAAGGCCTTCACCGCCTATCTCGGCGACGACCGCGCCGGGTGGGTGAAACACGACGCCGCCCTGCTGATCGAGGCCGGTGCGGCCCGCGGCCATTTCGATGACATCCTGATCGACCAGGGTGACGCCGATCCCTTCCTGTCCGAACAGCTCAAGCCCGAACTTCTGGTCGCGGCCGGTCAGACGGCGGGCCAGTCGATCACCCTGCGGATCCAGCCCGGCTACGACCACTCCTATTTCTTCATGGCCAGCTTCATCGCCGACCATGTCGCCTTCCATGCGGAAAGACTGACGCGATGACTGACGCAACCTACGACGACCTGTTCGCCGCCCTGTGCAACGAACTGGGTCACTGCCTGCACGACAAGGGGCAGAAGAAGGTGATCGCCGCCCTGCCGTCGGGCCTCGATGCGGCGGTGAAGGTGGTGCTGGAGGCGGACGGGGTCGACTTCCTCAATGCGCCGGGCAGCCTGAAGCGCGCGGTCCGGGACTGTCTGAAAGCCAACCTGCCCGGCGACACGGGTCAGGCCTGACCCGAACGCCCGGGGGCCGGCGCGACCGAATTGTAGCGAAATGCCGCGCCTGACGCCTTTGGCTCCCGCGCCCGGAGCCCTACATGCGCGTTACGCCTTCATCGACCACAAGGAGCCTCCCCATGGCCTTCACCCTGCCGCCCCTGCCCTACGCCTATGACGCGCTGGAGCCCGCCATCGACAAGGAGACGATGACCTTCCACCACGACAAGCATCACCAGGCCTATGTCGACAACCTGAACAAGGCCGTCGACGCCGATGCGAGCCTGCAGGGCAAGTCGCTGGAAGAGCTGTTCGCCTCGATCTCGACCGCACCCAGGGCCGTGCGCAACAACGGCGGCGGTCACTGGAACCACGCCCTGTTCTGGGAACTGCTGGCCGCCGCCGGTCAGGGCGGCGAACCGTCGGTCGAACTGGCCGCCGCGATCGACCGCGACCTGGGCGGGCTCGACAAGTTCAAGGAAGACTTCAACGCCGCCGGCGCCGGCCAGTTCGGCTCGGGCTGGGCCTGGCTGATCGTCCAGGATGGTAAACTCAAGGTCACGTCCACGCCGAACCAGGACAACCCCCTGATGGATGTCGCCGAACAGAAGGGTGCCGTCGTCCTGGGCGCCGACGTCTGGGAACACGCCTACTATCTGAAATACCAGAACCGCCGCCCGGATTACCTCAAGGCCTTCTGGACCGTGGTGAACTGGAACAAGGCCAACGCCCTGTTCGCGGCCGCCACGGCCTGATCGGGCACTTATGCAACAGACGGCGGGTCGTGAAAAAGCTTCACGGTTCGCCGTCTGGCGCTTCGATTGCGCCGACCTATCTCAGCTGAGCCGTTCGTTCTCCCGAGGGATTCCATGACCGCCCAGTTCAAGCTCGCCGCCGCCCTGATCCTGTCCGGCATGATTGTCGCCGGTTGCCAGAAGCCCGCCGAGAAAGCCGATGCGCCGGCCGCGCCGGCTGCGCAGCCGGTCACCAGTGTCGACGTCTATCCCTTCACCATCGGCACGCTGCAGGCGGTCGCACTGAAGGACGGCGAACTGGCGCTCGAGAACGTCACGGGCCAGAGCCCCTGGGCGGACAACGCCGGGGTCGCCGAGGTGCTGCGCCCGACCGGCGATGCGAAGATCCATCTGTCGATCCAGCCCCTGCTGGTCCGGGGCGACGACAGGGTCGTTCTGATCGACACCGGCGCCGGTGGCGGGATGGGCACGGCCAACAAGCTGCCGGCCTCGCTGGCGGCGGCCGGGGTCCAGCCGGCCCAGGTGACCGACATCCTGATCTCGCACGGCCACGGCGACCACGTCGGCGGCCTGGCACAGAACGGCACCCTGGCCTTCCCCAACGCCACAATCCGCATGAGCGCCGCCGAATGGACCGCGCTGCAGGCCGACGCCGAACAGGCCGCCCTGATCCCGGTCATCACGCCGAAGGTCGAGACCTTCGAGCCCGGCGCCCTGGTGACGCCGTCGATCACGGCCGTGGCCCTGCAGGGTCATACGCCCGGCCACACGGGCTACGAGATCGTCTCCGGCGAGGACCGGCTGCTGTATCTCGGCGACGCCCTGCACAGTTCGATCATCTCGGTCGAGCGGCCGGAGTTCGTCAACGCCTGGGACTTCAACTCCGACGCCGCCGTGGCGACCCGACTGGCGCTGCTCGGACGCGGGGCGACCCGGTCGCTTCGCACCTATGGCGTCCACTTCCCCTTCCCGGGCCTCGGCAGGTTCCGGCGTCAGGACGACGGCTTCATCTGGGTCCCGGACAGCGCCACCCGGCCCTAGTTGGTCCCATATTCCCAATCGTAAGGGACGCCGGTTTCACCCAGCACGAACCGAACGAGCTCGGCGAAACCGGGTTCGGATCGGACGTCGTTGGACAGGATGACGACGCAACGCTTGCCCTGCTCGATGCAGACCAGGGTGTTGCCGGTCGAACCATTGTGGCCGCCCTTGAAGAAGCCCGGTCCCTGAGGACCTGTAAAGGTAATGACGCCCAGCCCCGCCTGAAGGTCGGGACGGCGGCGGTCGGCAGGCAGTTCGTCCTGCATGCTGGGGAACTGGGTGGCGGTGGTGATCGGCAGCTGCGGCCGGAGCAGTTCGGCGCGCGATGCCGCACTCAGGCCTTCGCCGCGCATGATTCCGGCGGCGAACAGGGCCATGTCATGGATGGTGGTGTCCATCGACCCGGCCGCCCGCACCTTGCTCCGTTCGTCGTGCGGCTCGATCGTCCCGTCCGCCTGCCAGCCATCCGCCAGGTTGGCGGCGAAGTCCGGCCGCCAGATCAGGCTGGAGTTGGTCATACCCAAGGGTGTGAAGATGCCGGTCTGGATGTCCTCTCCCACGTCTCGGCCGAGGGCCTGTTCCAGCACGAACTGCAGCAGGATCAGACCGTCTCCGGAATAGGCGTAGCGCGAGCCGGGATCGAAATGCATGCGGATCTTCCGGTCGGGCTCGAGCCAACCAAAGTTCTCAAAGCCGGTGCTGTGAGTCAGGGCAATGCGCGGTGTCAGGGAGCGCCAGCGCGGATCTTCGCCCAGCCCGCGCCAGTCCGAATAGCGGTTGGCGAGACCTTCGTCATACATCGACGGCAGGCCGGGCAGGATCGCCGCGAACGGTCGATCCAGCTCGACTACGCCCGCATCGACCTGCTGCATCACGGACCAGGCGAAGACGGTTTTGGTCAGGGAGGCGCCGTACATGATGGTGTCGGTGGTCAGCGGATCGCCACGCTCGTTTCTCTGGCCATAGGCCTGCACATAAGCGACCTGTCCGCCGTCGATCACTGCCACGGCCAGGCCGCGCGAACCGGTCTGCTGCATCAGCCGGGCGACGGCGGCGTCGATCTCGGGCGCGGCGGGCGTCTGGGCGAGGGCGGGAGCGGCGCAGAGGCCGAGGGCGGCGGCGAGGACGGCGAGCGGTCGGTACAACATGTCGTGGCTCCCTGTTGGAGGCATTGGGCTAACACGCGACGCCGCCGACGTTGACTTAAGCTTTGTTCATGGGCATAAGCCCCGCCTTCACGTCACCGGCTCCTGTCGGCGACGCGAACACACTACGGACGATGCGTGGACCGCCGTTGAGATCGTCCCTCCATTCGCGGAGGGGCCGGGCCGCATCATTTAAAAGAGAACAGAATGTCGAAGCGCCATAGCGCCAAGTACAAGATCGATCGGGCCATGGGTGAGAACCTGTGGGGCCGAGCCAAGTCGCCGGTCAACAAGCGTTCCTACGGTCCCGGCCAGCACGGCCAGCGCCGCAAGTCCAAGGTTTCCGACTTCGGCCTGCAACTGAAGGCCAAGCAGAAGCTCAAGGGCTACTACGCCAACCTGACGGAAAAGCAGTTCCGCAAGACCTATGACGAGGCTGCTCGCCGCAAGGGCAACACCTCCGAAATCCTGATCGGCCTGCTGGAAGCCCGTCTGGACGCTACGGTCTATCGCGCCAAGTTCGTGCCGACCCCCTGGGCCGCCCGTCAGTTCGTCAACCACGGCCACGTCACCGTGAACGGCAAGAAGGTGAACATCGCCTCCTACCGCCTGCGCGTCGGCGACATCGTCGAGGTCAAGGAAAAGTCCCGCAACATGGCGCTGGTGCTCGAAGCCCAGCAGTCCGGCGAGCGCGACATCCCCGACTATCTGGAACTGGGCGACCGTGGGTTCTCGGTCCGCTTCGTCCGCTTCCCCGAACTGGCCGACGTGCCGTTCGCGGTGAAGATGGAGCCGAACCTGGTCGTGGAATACTATTCGTCCTGATCGTTTTCCGATCTGGACTGGAAAGGCCCCGGAGAAATCCGGGGCCTTTTTTGTTCCTGCTCTCTTTCGCCCGGAAGCCCGGAAGCACGACGTGATCGCCAGAGCGGCGAAAATCAGGTGCGAAACCGCCCGAATTGAGCAATCATGGATACCAGACTGAACAGGATCCCGGGGACATGTCTCCCAACCGCACGCTCGCTCTGATCGCGGCCACCGCGCTTACGACGTCCGGCTGCGCCCTGTTCAGGCAGGACACGCCGATGAGCACGGCTGCCATGCCGGGCCAGATCGAGCCGATCCACGCCGCCGCCATCACCCGCGACCTGGCGGTGTTCTGGGTCAGCTCGAACGGCTGCACCGACAAGTCGGACCTGAGGCCGATCGTAGGTCACATGGGCAACGACTCGACCATCACCCTGCGCCGGATCGAGCGGGATGACTGCAAGACCCCGATGGCCGACGGCGTCGAGGTCATCTGGTCGTTCGAGGAACTGGGCCTGATCCCCGGCTCGCGGGTGTCGGTCAACAACCCCTATCAGCTGCCCTCGTCGATCCCGACGACCTAGGCGGCGCTTGCTGGCGACGGCCGACGACCCGGTCGGACTCGACGTCGAAAGCGCGGCAGAACGAGTCACTGGCGGCGATCACCTTCAGCGACTGGCCCAGAAGCAGCAGAGGCGCCGCAGAGGACTCCACCACAGCAAGCGCGAGACTGAGCGGACCGTCGGGATGCAGGGGCGGGTGTGCCGTCAGCGGCGCTCGAAGGTCGGCAGCATGTCCGCAGGGATGCGCGTCGGCCGCATATTGACGGCGTCGACCAGGCACCACTCCGAAACCCCCTGCGCGCACAACCGGCCCTGCCCGTCCTCGATGCGGACATAGCGGGCGAAACGCGGTCCCTGCGGATCCCCGACCCAGGTCCGGATCACGGCCGTGTCGTCGGGCATCAGGGGGCGCAGATAGTCGATCTCGTGCCTCAGGGCGACCCACGACCATTTCGCGCGTGTCGCCTCATCAAAGCGGGCGTTCCAGTGGGCGGTGCCGGCCTCCTGCAGCCAGCCGACATAGACGACATTGTTGACGTGGCCGTTGTCGTCGATGTGCTCGGGCCGGATATCCAGCGGAACCTCAAAGACCTCACGGTCCTCGCGCGGGGTCAGGGTCTGGCGGGCCAAGACGTTACGCCCTCCGACTATTCTTGCCCGAGCGGCACGCCCTTTTCGACCATCAGGGCGGTCAGTTCGCCGGCCTGGAACATTTCCTTGACGATGTCGGAGCCGCCGACGAACTCGCCCTTCACATACAGCTGCGGGATGGTGGGCCAGTCGGTGAAGGTCTTGATGCCGTCGCGAAGGCCGTCGTCCTGCAGCACATCGACGCCGACGAAGGATGCGCCGACGTGGTCGAGGATCTGGACGGCGAGGGAGGAGAAGCCGCAGCGCGGGCTGTCCGGCGTACCCTTCATGAACAGGACGACGTCATTCTGGGCCACGGTCTGGGCGATGAAGGCGTGGACCGGATCGGCGGCGGTATCGATAGCTTGGTCGGACACGGGGGTACGCCTTTCGTTGCAGGCGTCAGCTAGGGATGGCGGGGACGCCGGTCAAGGGACGCGACCCTCAAGCCTGCGTGTCCGGGTCGCTGCTCACGCTGCGACTCACGCTGCGACTCTGGCCATCTCGATCTGGGCGGCGAGGCCGGGCGGCATGTCGCGCTCGGGCACACTGGCGAGGGCGTTCAGCCGCTCGGCGTCCCGCGCGGTGATCAGAACGCTGGAAATCGCCGGATCGGTCATGGCGTGGGCCAGGCAGATTTCCTCGGCCGTCCAGTAGGAGGTGCGGTGCAGGAAGGCGAAGGTGCCGGCGTGGGCCAGGGGCGCATTCTTCGGTTTTGAACCACCGAAGCCGAACAGTCCCTTCTTCGGCTGATGCAGGGTCGCGGCCTTCTTCTCGGTGTCGAGCTCCTCCGGGAAATAATCATAGGCCAGGATGGCCATGTCCTTTTCGCGCGCGGCGCGCAGGCGGGAGCGGATCTTCCAGTCGACATTGACGTGGAAGGGGGTGCCCAGGACGTCGAAGGCGCCGGTCGAGACATAGGCGTCCATCACCTCGCCGGAGCCCGAAACGCCCAGGTAGCGGACCCGTTCGGTCGCGCGCAGGGCCTTGAGGGCGTTGAGCGAGCTCTGGGGCAGTTCGTCCTCGCCGGGCTCTTGCAGCAGGGCGACGTCGATCCAGCCGAGGCCGGAGACATGCAGGCAGCGGTCGATGGAGCCGGTCATGCCCTCGGCGGAGAAGTCACGGGCCGAACCGCGGCGGCCGTCGCCGGCACCCAGTTCCAGGCTGACGTTCAGAAGCTTGCGATCGACGCTGGCCAGGGCCTGGCCGACGACCTCGGCGAGGACCGGATCGGCCGTCTCCAGCCGGTAGGAGTTGATGCCCGCCTCAAGCGCCGAAAAAATCAGGTCGTTGGCGGCGTTCACGCCGCGCGACAGGCTGTCGACTCCGAGATTGAGCGTCAGGGTCGAGATGGCGGCGCCCGATGCGCCAAAGGGGCGATAGCGCATGGCGGATCAGCCTGTCGTGGAAGGGGCGGAGGTTTCGAGAGCAAGCGCATGCAGTTTGCCGCCCATGTGGCCCTTGAGCGCGGCATAGACGAGCTGGTGCTGTTTCACGCGCGAGAGGCCCGCGAAGGCGGTCGAGACGATGCGGGCCCTGTAGTGATCGCCGTCGCCCGCGAGATCGTCGATCACGATCTCGGCGTCGGGAAACGCCTCGGTCAGATAGGCATTCAGGGTTTCGACGGGCATCGGCATGATGGCGACAATGGCCCGTAAACCTTAATGTGAGGCTACGGTCCTGCCGGGTTATCGCGCGGTCGCGCTACCTGGGCCCGGACGGGTTGATCCGTTCCAGCAGGATCGTCGGCTCGCCGCGATAGACGCCGTCGGCATGGCGGACGTAGCCGGCGCGGCCCGCGAGACGCAGGGACGACAGGTTGCCCGGGCCGATCATGCAGACCGTGCGTGGTGCCTTCAGCACCCCGTCCGCCCACGCGAGGGCCGCGGACACACCCTCGCCGGCCAGACCCTGACCCTGAAACGCCCCGCCGATGCCCCAGCCGAGCTCGGGCGACTCCATCGGCGGGACCAGATCGCGACGGTAGTCCAGCACCCCGACCGAACCGACGTAGGCGCCGGTCTCTGACAGCCGCATCGACCAGTTGCCCCGCCCCAGCGCCGACCAGTGGCCGAGATCGCGCAGCAGGCGGAACCAGACCTCCTCCGGCGACAGGTCCCGTCCGGTGATGTGCCGGGTAAAGGCCTCATCCCGCCACAGGGCGACGAGATCCTCGTAGTCGGTCAGGCCGACGGGGGTCAGGGTCAGGCGGGCGGTGGTCAGGACGGGTCCGGTCATATCAATCCCAGTTGCTTGAAGCTGGCCACGCCCTCGCGACCGACGATCAGGTGGTCGTGGACTTCAAGGCCCAACGACCTGGCCGCCTGAACGATCAGCCTCGTCATGTCGATGTCGGCGCGGCTGGGCGTCGGGTCGCCCGACGGGTGGTTGTGGACCAGGATCATGGCGGCGGCGCTGACCTCCAGACCCCGACGCACGACCTCGCGCGGATAGACCGGGGCATGATCGATCGTGCCCCGATTCTGGATCTCGTCGAGAATCAGCTGGTTCTTCCGGTCGAGATAGAGGACGCGAAACTGTTCGCGCGGCTCGTGCTGCAGGGCGACGCGGACATAGGCGAGCAGAGCGGTCCACGAGGAGATGACGGGGCGTTTGACCGTCGGTTCCCGGGCCACCCGCCGGGCGACCTCGTGCAGGGCGGCGAGGTCCAGGGCCGTCTCCATACCGACGCCCTTCATGCGGCCCCGGGTGTCCTCGGTACGCACGGTCATCAGGTCCTCGACCGAGGCGGCGAGGACGGCGGCGAGCGATCCGAACCGCGACAGCAGGGACTTGGCGATCGGCTTCACGTCGCCCTGCGGTTGGCTGCGGAACAGGAACAGCTCCAGCAGTTCATAGTCGGGCAGGTGGTGCAGGCCTGCGGTTCGGGCGCGCTCGCGCAGCCGCTCGCGGTGTCCCGCATGGTGCGGGGCGACCTTCGCTGGAGCCGCCGGTTGATCGCCCTGCTCCGCCACCCCGGTGCCTCCCGCACACACGGGATCAGGCTAGCGCCTGACAGGCAAGGTTCAAGACCTGTTTCTAGTTGGGATTGAACAGGCCGGCGGGGCTGGCGGTGAAGATCTCGACCCCGTCTTCGGTCACCCCGACGGTGTGCTCGCACTGGGCCGACAGGGACTTGTCCCGCGTGACGGCGGTCCAGCCGTCGGACAGGACCTTCACGTGCGGCTTGCCCAGGTTCACCATCGGCTCGATCGTGAAGAACATGCCGGGCTTCAGGACCGCGCCCTCGCCCTTGCGGCCATAGTGCAGGACGTTGGGGCTGTCGTGGAACAGGCGGCCGATGCCGTGACCGCAGAAGTCGCGCACGACGCTCATCCGGGCCGCCTCGACATGGCGCTGGATGACGAAGCCGATATCGCCGAACGTATTGCCGGGCTTTACCTGCTCCAGCCCCAGGGCCAGGGATTCATAGGTGACGTCGACCAGCTTCTTCACGCGGGGGGCCACATTGCCGACCGTGTACATGCGGCTGGAATCGCCGTGCCAGCCGTCGACGATGACGGTGTGGTCGATGTTGACGATGTCGCCGTCCTTCAGCACCCGGTCGCCCGGGATCCCGTGGCACACCACGTGATTGATCGAGGTGCAGACCGTCTTCATATAGCCCTTGTAGCCGAGGCAGGCAGGCAGGCCGCCGCGGTCCAGGGTGAACTGGCGGATGCGGTCGTCGATCTCCTGCGTCGTCACGCCGGGCACGACGAACGGCGTGATCATGTCGAGCGCCTCGGCGACCAGACGGCCGGCGACCCGCATGCCCTCGAAATCCTCAGACTCATACAGACGGATGGCGCTGGTCCGCGTGAAGGTCTCGTCAGCCAGCTCGGGCGTTTCGTACATCGTCAGGGTCTCGGTCGGTCCATCCGGACTTCGTCCGGTTGAAGATGGCGAAGGGTAGCACAGAGTTCAACGTCGTGCCGGTTCGAGAGTCGGAACCGGTCGGCAGAGAAACGGCGGGCCTTTCGCAAGGCCCGCCGTCTTCCGTTCAGTCAGCCCTTGGCCGCGTAGCCCTTGCCGCCGTTGGACGGGCGACGGCCGCGCGGGCGACGGCGGATTTCACCATCGGGCTTGGCCTCCGCCCCCTGATTGCTGGACGTGGGGCGGTTGGCGTTCGCGGCCGAACGGGCGCGGTCGGCAGCCAGCGGATCGAACGGCTGGGTCGAGGCCAGCGGACGATCGCCCCGGTCGGCGTGGTTGGTCCGGTCGCCCTGGCCGCCACGGGGAGCGCCCTTGCCGCGAACGCGGTGCGGCTGACCGCCATGCTCCTTCTTGACGCCGTCCCGACGGGGATTGCGCGGGCCGTTGCGCTCGCCGCGCGGACGATCCTCACGGTCGGGCATCGTGGCCTTGGTGCCGACGCCGGCGGCCATGATCGACTGGTCGAGCAGGCCCAGCGACTTGTCGTTCCGACGGTCGGTGGCCGGGATCTTCTGGCGCGTGACCTTTTCGATGTCCTTGAGCAGCTTCATCTCGTCGCCGGCGACGAAGCTGATGGCCGAGCCGTCGGCGCCGGCGCGGGCTGTCCGGCCGATGCGGTGGACATAGGCTTCGGGCACGAAGGGCAGTTCGAAATTCACGACGTGAGAGACGCCGTCGACGTCGATGCCGCGCGCGGCGATGTCGGTGGCGACCAGGACGCGAAGTTTGCCGGCCTTGAAGGCGGCCAGGGTCCGCTCACGCTGGGGCTGGGACTTGTTGCCGTGGATCGCCCCGGCCTGGACGCCGCCGGCTTCCAGATAGGCCGCGACCTTGTCGGCGCCGTGTTTGGTCTTGGTGAAGACCAGGCAGCGGGTGAAGTTGTCGTCCGCGAACATCTCGGTCAGCAGGGCGCGTTTCCTGCCCTGTTCGACGTGGATGACCGACTGGTTGATGCGCTCGACCGTGGTGGCAGAGGGCGTGACAGAGACCTTGATGGGCTCCTTCAGCAGCTCGCCGGCCAGTTTCCCGATCTCGGTCGGCATGGTGGCCGAGAAGAACAGGTTCTGGCGCTTGGCCGGGATGCGGGAGACGATCTGGCGGATCGGCTTGACGAAGCCGAGGTCCAGCATCTGGTCGGCCTCGTCGAGGACGAAGATCTCGGTCGACGACAGGTCCAGGGTCTTCTGCTGCATGTGGTCCAGCAGGCGGCCGGGCGTGGCGACCAGCACGTCGAGGCCGGCCTGGATGGCGCGTTCCTGCGGGCCGTATTTCACGCCGCCGAAGACGACGGCGACCTTGAAGCCGAGGTGACGACCATAGGCCTTGAAGCTGTCGGCGATCTGGCTGGCCAGTTCGCGCGTCGGCGACAGGATCAGGCAGCGGGTGGTGCGCGGCAGGGGGGCGACGCGGTTCTCGGCCAGACGATGCAGGATCGGCAGGGCGAAGGCGGCGGTCTTGCCGGTACCGGTCTGGGCGATGCCCAGCAGATCCTTGCCGAGCATGACTGACGGAATGGCCTGGGCCTGGATCGGGGTGGGGATGGTGTAGCCCTCGGTGGTGAGGGCCTGCAGCAGGGCCTTGTTCAGGCCGAAGGATTCAAACGTGGTGGTCACTGTATGTGTTTCTTTCGCGTGCGGCGACGCGCATCAGCCCGGGCATTGACGCCAAAAGGACCGCGCACCGCCAGTCCCGAACGAGCCTCTGGGTGAGGCCGGCGGGGTGGATCGGGCGCCGCCCCGCGTGTCCGGGCAGCGAATGAATCTTGAGGGCCGGCCGCTGCTACAGTCAGGTCTTCGCTGGGGAGGAAGACCCACACGCGCTGGAGCGCACCGGGGATCGCAATTGTGCGACGCAACGCAAATGGACGCTGAGTGCGGCGAAGTCAAGGCGGAGGCGGCTGCGGCGTCCTTCTCCCCTTGCGGGAGAAGGTGGCTGAGCGAAGCGAAGTCGGATGAGGGGTCACGCTGACGTCGAAGGTCAGCGCTGCAACAGCTCACTACCAGCCGTCGGCACGACCCCTCATCCGTCAGCCTTCGGCTGCCACCTTCTCCCGCAGGGGGAGAAGGATCATAAAATCCCGAATGCCGTCTCCACCCGCCCGATCCAGCGCCGGATGTTCGGACAGACAGACAGGTCGAAGCCGCCCTCGTCCGCCACCCGGGTGTAGGCGACCAGGGCCAGGTCAGCGAGCGTCGCCCCCTGCCCGCCGGCCAGCCAGTCAGCCCCGGCCAGCTCCGTCTCCATCCGCGACAGGGCGATGTTCCCCCGCTCGATCAGGCGCGGCTCGACCTCGTCGGCGCTCTTGCCGGCATAGACACGCTGGAACCGGGCCACGGCGACATAGGGCTCGTGGCTGTATTGCTCCCAGAACAGCCACTCCAGCATCTTCGCCCGCTCCCAGGTGTCTGCGGGGATCCACGGCGTCCCCTCGGCCAGATGCAGCAGAACCGCGTTCGACTGGGCCAGGGTTCGCCCATCCTCCAGAACCAGGGTGGGGACCTGACCGGACGGATTCAGCTGGAGAAATTCCGGCGTCCGGGTTCCGCCTGACATGATATCGACCTCGACCCATCGATAATCACGCCCGAGCACGTCGAGCATCCACTTGACCTTCAAGCAGTTTCCCGACCGAATATCTCCATGAACAGTAAGCATCGCGCCCCAGCAAAGGATTTCTGATCCGGCTATACTGCTATCGCGATTTCGGACGTTGCCCAACCCCGGTTCCGCTTATCTCAGGCAACGGTTGACTGATCCATCCGCGCATGGGGGCGAACGGTCGCAGCGGGGCCATTGGACACATTCTCGCCACAGGCCGCATCGAAACAGCCCCCGCCGGTTCGGTTCTGTGGACCGGCGTCACTATGAGTTTGATCTGTGTTCGACACCCTCGCGGCATTCGCCATGCTTTGGGCTGCGGCTTTTTCGGCCGGAGATCCTGTTCCCTACGAGACGGTCGTCGCGGCCGATCCCGTGGTAGCGGTAAGCCCTGAAGTCGCGGACGGTTCCAGCGAGGATGCGACCGGCGAGTTGGGCGATCTGACCCCCGAACAGGCCGAACTGATGGCCCGCAGCCCCGACTGGAACGCTCGGGCCAGCCTCTATCACGCAGGCGGCGGTGGAGCGACGGGCAACGATTCCCTGGGCTGCCGTCCGATCCCGATGCGCACCCTGGCCACTGACCCGCGCGTCATTCCGAGACGGACGAAGCTGTTCATCCGCGAGACGGTCGGCATGCGCTTGCCGGACGGCACGATCCACGACGGCTACTGGTATGCGTCGGACACCGGCGGTGCGATCCGGGGCCAGCGCGTCGATCTGTATACCGGCCATGGCCGGGGCTCGATGCAGCCGGTCATGCGCTTCAACCAGCAGCGGCTGACCATCACCAACGCCGGGCGTTTCGACGGCTGCCCTCCGTCGTGGAACAGCCAGCCCAGCCAGACGGCCCAGATGGCACCGGCCGGATCCAGCGCCGGATCGCGCTGACCCGGTTTCGTCCCTGGTGCTTCCGGTCTAGCCTCCGACCATGGAGGATGTTCAGTTCTATCTCGGCTGGCGGACCGCCCTGCTCGGTGCCGCGGCGCTGCAGATGCTGCTGCTCGCGGCAGTTCTATCGATGGAGCCCTCAAACCGGACAGCCGGCCGACTGCTGGCCGGGGCCCTGGTCGTTATCGCGGGCCTGCTCACCCCCTATGTGATCGGCTTTGCGGGCCTCTATGACGCCTTTCGCGGCCTGACCTTCGCGCCCTTCGCCATTCCCCTGGCCCTGGGCCCCCTGCTCTATGCCTATGGTCATTCACTGGCCGACGGCAGGGCGCCGCCGCGCTGGCGACTGCACCTCGCCGCACCCGCGCTTCAGTTCTTCTACTACTCAGCCTGTTTCCTGCTGCCGCTCGACGGCAAATGGGCCTGGTACACCGGCGGGCACAGGACCTGGATCGCACCCGTGTTCGACGTCCTGGCCCTCGTCAGCCTCGCCACCTATGCCTGGGCTCTGGGCGTCGTCCTCCGGCGGCTAAGGGCCCGACTGGCGGACCAGCGCAGCGACGACGACCGGTTCTCCGCCCTGTGGCTGGAGAGGGTCCGGGCGGCTATCCTGATCGGCCTGATGATCCAGATCGGCTTCTGGCTGTGGTCCATCATCACCGGCGGGATCGACTTCTTTCAGGAGACCGGACTCTATCTGGCCATGGGGGTGCTCGGCCTCTATCTCGGCATCGCAGGCTGGCGTCATGCCGCCCTTCCCGTGCCGATCCTCACCGCCCCGATCGACGCCGGGGCCGAGATGGAGCCCGAGCCGGCCCGGGCCGTTCCCGACTGGGCTGCTCTCGCCGCCGCCATGGAACAGCGCACGCGCGAGGCCGGCTGGTGGCGCGAAGCTGACCTTGCCCTGCCGGGTCTGGCCCGTCGTCTCGGCACCAATACCGGCCGCGTCTCCCGCGCGATCAACCTCGGTCTGGGCATGAATTTCTCCGCCTTCGTCAACGGGCTGAGGGCTGAGGGTGTGGCCGGTGTCCTCGAAGAGCGGCCGGACGCCGACCTGCTGGACCTGGCCTTCGACATGGGGTTCACGTCAAAGGCCAGCTTCAACCGCGCGTTCCGGGCCCGCTTCGGCATGGCCCCGTCCGACTACCGCCGACAGGTCTCAAATCCTGATTTTCGGCGTGAAGACACGAAATTGAGGCGCGCGGTTTCCTGAGCCGCGTCAGGGTCGGGGCGTCCCTGTTGTGGAGTGAACCCGTGAGCCCTCTCAGTCGTCGTCGTCTGTTCCAGCTGTCCGGAGGCCTGGCGCTGTCGACCGCGACCCCGGCATGGTCCGCCGCCCGCACCGACGACTGGAGCGGCGATGTCGAGGTGCTGCGTCAGGCCTGGACCACCCTCCATCCGGGCCTCTATCGCTACATCACCCCAGAGGCGCTGGAGACCCGGCTGCAGGCACTGGCGGCCGGCTGGCGCGCGCCGGGCGATTTCCGCGCCCGGTTCCTCGCCCTGACCCGCGTGACCGCAGCGGTGAAATGCGGCCACACCTATCCCGGCCCCTACAACGGCGGCGAACCGGTGCGCAGCCGTCTCTATCCCGACCGGACCCTGGTGCCCTTCGCCTTCCGCTGGCTCGAGCGGCGGATGGTGGTCACCCGCGACCATTCGGCCGAGGCCGCCTTTCCACCCGGCACTGTCATCACCGCCATCGACGGCAGGTCCACCGAGGCCCTGCTTGAGCAGTTGGTCCCCCTCGCCCGCGCCGACGGCGGCAATGACGCCAAACGCATCAGCCTGATGGAGATGCGCGGCGACGACCGGTTCGAGACCTTCGACATCCATCTGCCGCTGATCCTGCCGCTGCGGGACCGCGCCACCTTCGACCGGGCCGGGATGGAGCCGGTTCAGGCCGGGCTGCTGACCCTGGCCGAGCGACAGGCGGTCCTCGCTGCTGCAGCCGAAGCCGCACCGGACGCCAATCCCTGGAGGCTCGACAAGGGCACAGATGGCATCCACCGGCTGACCATGCCGGGCTGGGCCCTGTACAACTCATCGTTCGGCTGGGAGGCCTGGCTGGGCCGGGTCATGGACGATCTGACGGCCGAAAGGGCCCGGGGCCTGATCGTCGACCTGCGCGGCAATGAGGGCGGGCTGGACTGCGGCAATGTCATCCTCAGCCGACTGATCGAGCGGGACCTGCCCGTGTCGGCCACCCGACGCTTCACCCGCTATCGCCGCGTGCCGGATGCCCTGCGGCCCTACCTCGGCACCTGGGACAACAGTTTCTACGACTGGGGCAGCGCCGCCGCGGAGCCCGACGACCGCGGCCTCTATCGCCTGACCCGCTATGACGACGACGGCGAGACCCTGTTGATCCGGCGCGCGGGCCGCCGTTTCGCCGGCCCGGTCGTGGTGCTGTGCGATGCGTCCAACAGCTCGGCCACCTTCCAGTTCGCTGCGGTCGCGCAGGACCACGGCCTCGCCACCCTGCTGGGCCAGCCGACGGGCGGCAACCGCCGCGGCATCAACGGCGGGGCCTTCTTCTTCCTGAAACTGCCGGCCTCGCAGATCGTCATCGACCTGCCGATCATTGCCAGCTTCCCGGCCACGCCCCAACCCGACAGCGGCATCGACCCGGACGTCTTCGTCCCCACCACCGCCGCCGACATCGCCGCCGGTCGCGACCCCCAGATGGCGGTCGCGACCGCCCGCATCCTCAACGCCTGAACGAAAGCCGGACCATGACCCTGCGCCTCCTCGCCGCCGCCCTCGCCCTGATCCTGCTGAGCCCCGGGCCGGCGACCACCCAGACCCTCCCCACGGCCACCGAACTGCGGCTCGGCCTCGTCGGTGACTGGACGGGTGCGCTCGGCTATCGCGACTATCAGACCGACCAGCTGTTCGAGATTCCCGTCACCACCACCATCACCACCCCCGGTGACGGCGCCACCCAGGTGCGCCAGTCCCTGTTCGATGACGGGCCGGACAAGCCGGTCTGGATCACCACGGTCAGCCTCGACGACCCGGCGACCGGCACATCGACCTCGGCCAGTTTCCGGGCCGGTAACACGCCCGGCCTGTCGACCGGGACCGTGCACGTGGCGGCCTTCTCCGATCCGACCCACTGGACCGTGATCTATGCCGAGACGGGCGAGGACGACGACGCCCCCGCCGAGATCCGCATCTCCGAAACCCGGGACGGCGACCAGCTGCTGGCGGTCAAGGAGGTCCGCCCCGTCGGTGCCGACGACACGGCCTGGCGGTTCAGGAACCAGACCCGGCTGACGCGGACGGGCGACTAACCCGCTATTGCCGGCTCGGCCCCCAGCGCCCGGCGCAGCAGGGGCCAGATGTTGGACAGGGCCGAGATGAACCCGACCACGCTGGCCACACCCTGGAACAGCACCCAGACGCTGCCGAACACCGCACCCGAGCGCACCCATTCGTCGAGGGGGAACAACAGTTCGCTGACCCCGATCTGGAAACCGGCATAGACCTGAGAATACTCGATCGAGCGATCGGCGAAGAAGGCGATAGTCCCTGCCGCTGCGACCGGCGCCCACATCAGGGGCAGGACCAGCAGCAGCGCCAGCGCGACGACCAGCAGCTTGCTCCCGACGGCCTCTCTGGACACGAGGCTGAGAATGACCCCGACACCGAGCGCCAGGACCGTCGCCGCCAGCATGACCGGCAATACTATGTCCGCGACCACGATCAGGTCGTCGAACAGCCAACCGATCAGGATCGCCGCTCCCGTCGCCAGGAAGGTGCCGACCCAGGCCGCGCCATACTGCCCCAGTCGTCTCTTGATATGTCCGATCATCGCGATCTGTCCCGACGCCCCCGCCGGAACCATGCGCTCGCTTGCCGCGCGAGTCGATTGACGGAACAGTGATGGTTCGTCGTCAGAATTTCCGCTGGCCGCTGACGGTCTCGAAGAACATCCGCCAGTCGCCCATCAGGCTCCACAGGGGATACTGGAACGTCGCTGGCCGGTTCTTCTCGAAGAAGAAATGGCCGATCCAGGCAAAGCCGTAGCCAACGAACGGCATGGCGGCGAACCACCAGGCGTTCACGAACAGACCCAACAGCGCCGCCACGATCACCAGGGCCGAGCCGACGATATGGATCCGCCGGCAGACCTGATTGGAATGCTCGTGGATGTAGTACGGATAGAAGGCTTCGAACGAGGCGAAGCGTTCGCCGTCAGCGGGCAGGGTGCTCATGGCCCCAGCTTGCACCCGACGAACGCGGGCTGACAAGCCTCAGGCCCGGGGTCAGGCGATCACACCCGAATACAGCAGCCCCAGACCGATGACCCCCACTGCGATCCGCCACCAGGCGAACGGGGTGAAGCCGTGCTTCGCCACGAAATCGAGCATGGTCCGGACCACGAACAGGCCGCTGATGAAGGACACCACGAAGCCGATGGCGATCAGGATGACGGTGTCACCGACCAGCAGCTCGCGGCTCTCCCAGAAATCCAGGGCGAAGGCCCCGACCATGGTCGGGATGGCAAGAAAGAACGAGAACTCCGCCGCCGCCCGCTTGTCGACACCGAGCAACAGGCCGCCGACGATGGTGGCGCCGGAGCGGGATACGCCGGGGATGATCGACAGGCACTGGAACAGGCCGACGCCCAGCGCCGTCTTCAGCGAGAACCCCATGGCGTCATGCTCGCGAGGCTGCGGCGCCCACCGCTCCAGTGCGATCAGGGCGAAACCGCCGACGATCAGGCTGACGCAGACGATGGTCGGGTTGAACAGCACGGTCTTGATGAAGTCGTGAAAAAACAAGCCGAGGAGCGCCGACGGAAAGAAGGCGAGCAGGACCGAGTAGGCGAACCGGCGCGCGGCCGGATCCTTGCCGGGCAGGCCGATCAGCACCTTCCAAAGGCGGGAGAAATACAGGGCGACCACCGCGAGGATGGCGCCCAGCTGGATCATGACGATGAAGGTGTCCCACGGCTCGCTGGGCAGGCCGAGGAGGCTCTTGGTCAGCAACAGATGGCCGGTGGACGAGACCGGGATGAACTCGGTCAGCCCCTCGACCAGCCCCAGGATGATCGCCGCGATCCAGTCCGCCATAGTGTCCCCGCTTTACGCCGGGGTCACTCGCCGCCCGGGCCCCAGCCTGATCTCCGATCAGGCGGAGAATTGAAAGTGCGACCTTGATTCACGGCTTTGCCGATCAAGGTCGGGGACCCACATAGCGCAGGCGCGCCCGGATAGGCGAGCCGTCGATGATCTGATCCAGCGCATGGGCCATCAGGCCGGTCAACCGCCCGATCAGCAACACGTCCGAGGCACCGTTGCGCGGCAGGTCCAGACGCCGCGCCATGATCGCCAGGGCCCCGGCGAAGCCCGTCCGTTGGCCGCTCGCCGCCTCCGCCTCGCGGATCACCGACGTCAGGTCGTTCGGCAGGTCGACCAGGGCCAGCAGCGCCTCGACGCGCGGATCGCCGTGCGGGAAGCTCTCGCTGCCGAAACCGGGGATGGAGCCCTCGTTCGCCATCTGGCGCTGGGCCGCGCCCGCCGGGTCGCGGCGCGCCTCGGCGACATAGGCGGTGGCACGGGTCAGGGTCAGGCCCCGCGGCGACCCCGCCACCGTGGCCAGGCCTGCGAAGGCCGCGCCGGCCGGGGACGCCCCGCCCGAAGCCGCGGCCCGCGTCGCCAGCACCGCCGGATCCAGATCGAGGTCCGCCGCCAGCACGAGGGCGCGTCTCAGATGGACACTGTCGCGCTCCAGCATCTTCCAGCCGCGCGCGAGGCGTTGGTGGAAGAACAGTCGGGGTCCGGGCCCGGCCACGGCGTCAATGACCTCGTTCATCGCCACGGCCGCGTCGACCTTCAGCGCGTCAGGCGAACGACCGATCGAGGACGGCTCTTCCTCCGCCCGACGGGCGAGGGCCGCGAACAGCCGGGCGCGGTGCGAGGCGCCGCCGGCGCTGTCGACGCGTACGCCGAGGCCGGCGAACGGATTGATCTCCCCGGCGCCCCACAGCAGCCGGGACGTTTCTTCCAGCGTCGCGTTCTGGGCCCACTGAGCCACGTCGCGACCGCGATAATAGAGCCGCCCGTCCGAGATCAGGCTGACCTTCGACTGGATCAGGGCCTCGCCCTTCACCGCCGGCGGCTCGAACGGCACGATCACGCCGGGTGCCTCGCCCGAGCTGACCCCCTTCAGCCGCGCCACGTCGGCGGCGGCATAGAGACTGCGGCGGGGATCCTCCGGATCAGGCCGGGCGGTGATCCGCCCCCGGCTGACGTAGGCGTAGAGGGTCTGGGTCTTGACCCCCAGCAGCGACAGGACCTCGGCGCGGGGGATCCATCGATCCGCCGTCTCCGCTTCCCGCTCGCTAACGCCTGGCGTCATCGCTTCAAGTCCCGACCCGTCAAGCTTAATCGGCGCGCACCATGGGGCGCTTTCATGACCGCAAGCCTAACGACGGTTCCTGATGCGTCCTCCATTGGCAACTCACGGGCGATCAGCGAAAAGGGCGTCGATGACCTCCCCCGTCACGCCTTCGCCCGCGCCTGATCCGAAATCCGGACCCTGGGGCTCAGCCGCCACCCTTTCGACGCGTCAGATCACCGGTCTGTCGGTCACCGTCGCGGTCCTGCTGATCGCGATGAAGGCCTTCGCGCTCGGCGCCTCCGGGTCGGTGTCCATCCTGGCCTCGCTGGCCGATTCCTCGCTCGACCTGATCGCCTCCCTGGCCACCTTCTTCGCCGTGCGCTGGGCCGCCGCCCCCGCCGACGCCGACCACCGGTTCGGCCACGGCAAGGGCGAGGCCGTGGCCGCGCTGGTCCAGGCCGGTCTGGTGTTCGCCTCGGCCGTCTTCATCGGCTGGGAGGCGCTCCAGCGGATGTTCGACCCCCGTCCGGTCGTCGGCGGGTCCTGGGCGGTCGGCGTCGTGGTCGTCTCCATCCTGCTGACCGGCCTGCTGGTCTGGCTCCAGACCCGGTCGCTCAAGGCCTCGGGCTCCATGGCCGTCTCGGCCGACCGCGCCCACTACGCCGCCGATCTGGCCTCGAGCGTCGTCGTCCTGATCGGTGTCGTCTCCGGCGCCTGGCTGGCCGCGCCCGGGCTCGACGCCGCGGCCGGCCTTGTGGTCGCCGTCTGGCTGTTCTGGGGCGCGCTCGGCGTGCTCAAGGGCGCCGCCGACCAGCTTCTCGACAAGGAGGCGTCGGACGCCGACCGCATCGCCCTGACCGGCGCCGTCCTGTCCGATGGCCGGATCGGCGGCATTCACCAGCTGCGCACCCGGATGTCGGGCGACCGGCTGATGGTCCAGATGCACATCGACCTGGACCGCACCCTCTCCTTCGAGGCGGCCCACGACATCGTCGTCGCCGCCGAGGACCGTGTGACCGCCGCCTTCCCCGGTGCCGACGTCCTGATCCACGCCGACCCGCGCGGTCCGGCTGCCCCTGCGGTCCCCGTTTCGCCTCAGGCGTGATCCGGAAAAGGGTTCAGCGGTTTTCCGGTCGGATCACGCCCGAGAGAGGCTGCATCCTTGATTCACGGCCTCAGTGGGATCGCAGCGCCATCCCGCCTCAGCCGATCAGGGTCGTAACGTAAACGAGCCTTTAACGGCCCCCGGTGCAGGACGAGCCCATGTCGGCGAACGTCCTGTTCCATTTCCCCTTCGATCCAGGCAGCCGGACGGCGCGTCTGGCCCTGGGCGAAGCGCGCATCGAATGGACCGAGGTCCTGGTGCGCCCGTGGGAGAACGACTGCCCCGTCGGCGACCTGAACCCGTCGGGCATGCCGCCCGTGCTTCAGGTCGAGGGTCTGACCCTGTGCGAGGCGGGTGCCATCCTGGGCTGGATCGAGGACGCGCAGAAGACGCCCCTCCTGATGCCCGCCGACGCCGCCGAACGCGCCGAGACGCGTCGCCTGACCGCCTGGTTCGACCGCCGCTTCACCGACGAGGTCAATGCCGTCCTGCTGCACGAGCGGATGGAAAAACCCCTGCTTCGCCTCGGCCCGCCCGAGGCCCGGATGCTGCGCGAGGGCCGCGAGGCGCTGAAGCACCATCTCGCCGTCTTCGACGCCCTGCTGACCCGCCGCGACTGGCTCGCCGGCCGGCGTCTGTCCCAGGCCGACATCGTCGCGGCGGCCCATCTGTCGACCCTGGACTATTTCGGCGAGATCGCCTGGGCCAACTGGCCGGCGCTGAAGACCTGGTACATGAAGATCAAGTCCCGACCCTGCTTCCGGCCATTGCTCGCGGACCGGTTCCAGGGCCTGGCACCCGCGATCCACTATACGGATCTGGATTTTTAGCGATCCTTCCCTTCTCCCCTTGCGGGAGAAGGTGGCCGAGCGAAGCGAGGTCGGATGAGGGGTCACGCTGACCTCGAAAGTCAGCATTCGAACCCCTCACTTTACCCGCCGGCACAACCCCTCATCCGTCAGCCTTCGGCTGCCACCTTCTCCCGCAAGGGGAGAAGGGATGCCATAAGCGGCCCATGACCGACCTCCGCGACACCCTCCGCGCCACAGCCGCCGAACTGGGGTTCGACGTCTGCCGGTTCGCGTCGGCGTCCGAGCCCTGGTCCGCCGGAGAGCGACTCCAGCACTTCGTCGCGGCGGGCCGTCACGGCGAGATGGGGTGGATGGAGACCACCCTCGAACGCCGCGCCCATCCGACGGCCATGTGGGACGGCGCCCGCACCGCCGTCGTGCTCGGCATGAACTACGGCCCCGAACACGATCCCCTGCCGGAGATGGCCGACCGCAGCGCCGGCTATATCTCCGTCTACGCCCGCGGCGACGACTATCACGAGGTCATCAAGGGCCGGCTCAAGACCCTCGCCGGCCAGTTGGCCTCGCAGCTGAACGCCGAGGTCAAGGTGTTCGTCGACACCGCTCCCCTGATGGAAAAACCCCTGGCCCAGCGCGCCGGCCTGGGCTGGCAGGGCAAACACACCAACCTCCTCAGCCGTGACCACGGCAACTGGCTGTTCCTCGGCGTCATCCTGACCGCCGCCGAGCTGGAGCCGGACGCGGCCGAGACCGAGCACTGCGGCTCCTGCACCGCCTGTCTCGACGCCTGCCCGACCAAGGCCTTCCCCGCGCCGTTCCAGCTCGATGCGCGCCGTTGCCTGTCCTACCTGACCATCGAACATGCCGGGCCCTGGCCGGTGGAGTTCCGCGCCCTGACAGGCTCCCGCATCTACGGCTGCGACGACTGTCTGGCGGTCTGTCCGTGGAACAAGTTCGCCGTCGCGTCTCGGGAGACCCGGCTGGCCGCCCGCGAACTCTCCATCAGCCCCCGCCTCGCCGACCTCGCCGCGCTCGACGACCCGACCTTCCGCATCCTGTTCTCGAAGAGCCCGATCAAACGCATCGGCCGCGACCGCTTCGTGCGCAACGTCCTCTATGCGATCGGAAACAGCGGAGATGCGGGGCTGGTCGCGAGCGCGGAGCGCCTGCTCGACGACGGGTCACCGCTGGTCAGGGGAGCCGCTGTGTGGGCGCTGTCGCGGCTGATGGGGACGGAGGCGTTTGCGGGGATGCGGGCCATGCGTCTTCCCGCGGAGAGTGATGAAGGGGTTCAGCATGAGTGGACCCTTCTCCCCTTGCGGGAGAAGGTGGCCGAGCGAAGCGAGGTCGGATGAGGGGTCACGCCGACATCGAAAGTCAGCGCTCGGTCCCTCACTCCAACCGCCGGTGTGACCCCTCATCCGTCAGCCCCCCGATCAAGTCGGAAGGCTGCCACCTTCTCCCGCAAGGGGAGAAGGAAACTTCAACCCGTCGCCAATCCAACCCCGCGCCCACCGCCGGGCACCGGGGCCACGTCCAGCAGCTTGATGCGGAACACCAGCACCGAGTTCGGCGGGATGTCCGCGCCCTGGCCGCGCTCGCCATAGCCCAGTTCCGGCGGCACATAGAGCATCCACTCATCGCCGACCTTCATCCGCTGCAGGGCCTCGGTCCAGCCGGGCACGACCTGTTCGGCCGTGGTCACATAGGGCTGGCCGCGCGAGAAGGAGCTGTCGAACACCGACCCGTCGGTCAGGGCGCCTTCGTAGTCGACCCGCACCAGGTCGTTCCGGTCCGGCGTCGCCGCGCCGGACGGCCCCGACTGGACTACCTTGTACTGCAGGCCCGACGGCAGGGTCTCGATCCCGTCCGCCTTGGCGTTGGAGTCCATGAAGAAGGCCGCCGCCCGGGCGTTGGCTTCCAGGTCGGCGCCGGCCGCCGTGTCGCGGTTGCAGCCCGCCAGAGCGAGTATGCCGATGGCGGCGACGCTAGCCCATCCGAAGCGCATAACCCTTGTCCTTCAAAGCCTCTCCGATCGCGTCGGAATGGGCGCTATCGCGCGTTTCGACCATGATGTCGAACTCCGCCCCCTTGGCCGGGACATCGAGCGCCAGACGGTTGTGGACGACGTCGATGATGTTGCCGCCCAGGGCCCCGATCACCGCCGCCATGGCCGATAGCATGCCCGGCCGGTCGTCGCCGAGGATCCGGTAGACGATCAGCCTCCGTTCACGGACCATCTCGCGGTTCAGCACCACGGCCAGCATCCGGGCATCGATGTTGCCGCCGCACAGGACCAGCCCGACCTTCATCCCCCTGAATTTTTCCGGATACCGCAACAGGGCCGCCAGACCGCCGGCACCGGCGCCCTCGGCCACCGTCTTTTCCAGGGTCGCGAACAGGGCCACGGCTTTTTCGAAATCCTCCTCGTCGACGACCAGCACCTCCTCGACGAGCGGATCGGCGAGCGCGAACGGAATGTCGCCGACCGCCTTGATCGCAATGCCCTCGGCGATCGTCGCCCCGCCGCATTTCGGCGTCTCGCCCTTCCGCCGTGCGCTGAACGAGGGATACATCGCCGCCTCGACGCCGAAGATGCGGATGTCCGGCTTCATCGCCCTGGCCGCGATCGAACAGCCGGCGATCAGTCCACCGCCGCCGATGGGGATGATCAGGGCCTCGAGGTCCGGCGCGTCCTCGAGAAACTCGATGGCGCAGACGCCCTGGCCGGTGACGATCCCCTCGTCGTCGAAGGCGGAAATGAAGACGAACCCCTCCTCGTCCCTCAGCCGATGCGCCTCCTCGGTCGAGCCGGTGAAGTCGGCACCCTTGATGACGACGTCGGCCCCGTGTCTGCGCGTGCCGTCGACCTTGGTGAAGGGCGTCCCCTCGGGCATGACGATGGTCACGGGCACGCCGAGCCGTCCGCCGTGATAGGCCAGGGCCTGGGCATGATTGCCGGCCGAAGCCGCCACCACGCCGCGTTTCATCTCGTCAGGCGTCAGCGACAACAGCCGGTTCAGGGCACCGCGCTCCTTGAAGCTGCCGGTAAAGTGGAGATTGTCGTATTTGACCCAGACCTCGGCCCCCGTGAGTTCCGACAACCGCCGCGAATGACGCACGGGGGTTCGATCGACCTGGCCCTTGATGCGCGCCTGTGCCGCCTGGATGTCTGCCAATACGACTGTCATGGGGTCCCTGTAGCCTGGCCGGGCGGCAGGTCCGAACCGGCCTGTCGCTCTTTTGTCCCGGACTTGTGGCGCCCGCCGTCAGGTCCCGCAACCTTGACCTTACGCCTGCGTTAGGCGTCATGTATCCTCGCCCCTGAGGCGATCCCGCGTGCCTGTCCGAGAGAACTCCGATGTCGATTCGCCTCGCTTCCGCCCTCGCCGCCACGGCCGCGCTTGCTGCGACCCTGGTCGCCTGTGCGCCCGCGCCCGGCCCGTCCGGCTACACACCGGCGCCGCCCGCCGCCTTCAGTGCCGCCGACTTCGGCTGGTCGGTCCGCACGGGAACGGCGGGCATCGACGGCCGCGTCGCCTTCGCTCGCGACGGCCAGAGCTTCGCCTGCACCGGTTCGGTCGCCCTGACGCCCGACACCCCCTACACCCGCGCCCGGTTCCAGACCCTGTACGGTTCGACCGACCAGGCCGCGATCCCCGAGGCCGTGGTGCGCGCCCGCACCGTGCCGGATCCCAACGCCGACTACCGTTCCTATGTCCGCTCCGCGACCTGCCAGGACGGCCGCTTCCGCTTCGACGGCCTGCCCGACGGCGGCTGGTTCCTGATTGCCCCGGTCAGCGCTGGCGGCGACCGCATTGTCCTGATGCGCCAAGTCGTCACCCGTGCCGGCACGACGACCAGCGTGACGCTGTAGGACGAAATGGTGGCGCAGGCGGTTCAGATCCTTGTCGCCTCCGCCGCCCTCGCCGCGTTCGTCTGGGCCATCTGGTCGATCGCGGAGAGATTGAAGCGGAAGGGCATTATCGTTCGTCCGGTCTCCCTCATGGATGCGAAGATGACCGAGATCGAGCGACGCTACGCCGAGCAATCGGCACCGAAAGACGTTAAAGTCAAAGAGTAGGTGTGAGTGTCCTTCAACCGGCGGGTCGGTCCCGCTCAGCCTGAGGCGTTGACCATGAAGGCCCCCGTCGTTTCCAAATGGGCAGTCGCCGCCGCCCTTCTTGCCGCCTCGGGCACCCTTGCGGCCGCCGTCCCCGTCGCCGCCCAGAGCTGGAGCTATCCCGATCAGGCCCGGTCGTATTCGAGCTACGGCCGCTACGGCAACGACTACAACGGCCAGCAGGATCGGCCCGGCGACTATCGTTGCGACGCCTACTGGGATCGCGCCCGTGACGACTGCGACGCGCGCTCGCGCGACCAGCGGCCGTACAGGTCCTACAGCTCATACGGCTCGAACCCTCGCTATAGCCGCCATGGGCAAGAGCGTGACGGCGGCGGCTACGTCTACCAGCCCTACAATCAGGGGACCCGGTACTACGGCGCCTACGGTCGCCCGGACCAGGTCTATCCGGGCTCGGGCTATGGCGGTCAGGTGCAGAACGATTACGGTGCCGGATATTCGAACGGTCGCGATTCGGGGCGGCAGTCTTGGTGCGCCTCGCGCTACCGCTCCTACGATCCAGCCAGCGGCTACTATCGCGCGTATTCGGGCCAGCTGGTTTTCTGCGGATAACGCCGATCCTCCGATCACGGATTCGCGCCTGAACGCCGTTCGCCATCTTTCAGACGCACCCTGATCGCCTTCGTCTAACCCAACCAGTTCGGGGAGCGTCTCCATGTCCCAGCATAATATCTCCGGTTCCGAAGCCTTCGACCGGTCGCCGTTCGTCATCATCCGTTCAGTCCGCACCGGAGGCATGCGCCGCCGCCAGACCCGCACGGCCTTCGCCTTCGTAGCCGGAGCCTGCGCAGCGGTCCTCGGCGGGGTCGTGGCCGCTGTCATCGCCTTCGGTCCCAGCCTGGCGGGGTAATCCTCCCCCATCGGGGGAGGGGGACCGCGAAGCGGTGGAGGGGGCCAACCCCGGATATCGAGTCTCCGGTTAGCCCCCTCCGTCACGGCGCGAAGGCGCGCCGCGCCACCTCCCCCATCGGGGGAGGATTCAGATCAAGCCAGCCAGACCATCATCCGCGTATCGATGTCCGCCTTCCGGGCGCGGCTGAACGCCCGCCGCGTCTCGCCGGTGTAGAGGAAGCCCGCCTTCTCCAGCACCCGGCCCGACGCCGGGTTGTCGGCGAAATGGCCGGCCACCAGGGCCCGGCGCTTCCAGCGCTTCGACGCCCAGACCAGGGCCCCCTCCAGCGCCTCGGTCGCCAGACCCCGGCCCCAGAACTCGCGCCCGATCCAGTAACCGGTCTCCGGCACCCGATCCTCGTCCTCGAACAGGCCGAGGACGCCGACCAGACCATGATCCTCGTGCTCGATCAGGAAGGTCACGGCGCGGGCCGGGTTCTGGGCCGCAACGGCGATGACGAAGTCCTCCGCGTCGCCCTGTCCGAAGGGGTGCGGCATCCGCTTGGTCATGCGGGCGATGTCGGGATCGTTGGCCAGGCGGGCGATTGCGGGCACGTCCTGCGGCGACGGCGCGCGCAGCACGAGACGCCGGGTCTCAACAACCGGAGAGGTTTCGATGACGCACATGGTCCTGCCTCGTTCAGCGGTCCGCCGCCTTGGAGGGCTCGGGCGGACTTCGAGGCGGGGAACGCAAACGGGGAGCCTGGTGATCCAGACTCCCCGCGGAATATTTCCCTTGGTCCGGATCGGCTGCTTTTTGAGGAGCAACGCGATCCGAAATCCGGTGTCGCGTTACTCGGCGGCGAGGGCCATCTGGTCGTCATTCGCCGGAATGATCGACACGTAACAACGGCCGTTGGCCTTCTTGGTGAATTTCACCGCGCCGTGCTCGGTGGCGAACAGGGTGTGGTCGCGGCCCAGGCCGACATTGTCGCCCGGGTGGAAGGTGGTGCCGCGCTGGCGCACGAGGATGTTGCCGGCCAGAACGTTCTCGCCGCCGAACTTCTTCACGCCGAGGCGCTTGGAGTGAGAGTCGCGACCGTTACGCGACGAACCACCGGATTTCTTGTGAGCCATCTGGGCGCTCCCGTTCTTGCTGTCTTACGCGTCGTCGGACGAGGCGGAGGTTTCGGTTTTGGCGGCGGCCTTCTTGGCCGGAGCCTTCTTGGCGGGAGCCGAGGCTTCCACCACGCCGGCTTCGACCGGAGCAGCCTCCACACGGGGGGCCAGGCCACGGGCGCGCAGGTTGATCTCGGCCCGGGTCGTCAGGTCGATCTTGCCGTCCCACTTGGCGGTCTCGCCGGCACCGTCGATGCCGGTGATGCGCAGGACCGATTCCATCTGGCGATGGCCGTTGGTACGGCGATAGCCCTGACGGCGGGTCTTCTTGAAGATCTTGATCTTCTCACCCTTGCGGGTCTCGATCAGGGTCGCGCCGACGAAGGCGCCGTCGATCAGGGGAGCGCCCAGGGTCACGCCCTTGTCGCCGCCCAGCATCAGGACGCTGTCGAATTTCAGTTCCTGGCCGGCATCGCCATCGAGTTTCTCGACGACGATCGTGTCGCCCGGTTGAACCCGGTACTGCTTGCCGCCGGTCTTGATCACCGCGTACATGTTGGAGCCTCAGCGTAACGCAAAAAAGGATGCGCCCGCCGGGTAGACCCCGCGGGCGAAGAGCGGCGACATATACGGAGGGCGGGTCCCGAGTCAACGCGAAAGGCACCGTCCACCCCCCATTTCCGTCATTCCCGGGGCGCACAGCGAGCCCGGTAACCCGGCGGCGCAGGCCTGTGGAACGCCGCCTCCTTGATGTCGGGGTTGCCGGGTCCTCGGGTTCCGCTCTACGAGCGCCCCAGGGATGACGGAAGAGAAACAGGCATCATGACCCAGACGATCGACCGCCGGGTCACCGCCGCCCGCCGCATTGCCTCCCATATCGCAGAGCAGTTGCAGGCCGACCTGTCGCTTGAGCTCTGGACCGGCGAGGTCATCCCCCTCGGCCCGAATGCGCGCGACGACATCCGCATCGTGCTCGCCGACCCGTCGGCCGTCCGTCGTCTGGTGCTCAAGCCCGGCCTGATGACCCTGTTCGAGCTCTACGCCACCGGCGACGTGCGCATCGAGGGCGGTTCGCCGCTGGAGGCCGCCGACCGCTGGGATCACGGCCGTGCCGTCCACCTGCCGCGCCGGGTCAACAAGGGACTGATCGCGCGCGAACTGCTTCCCTTCCTGATGGCCGGGTCGAAACGCAGCGTCGGCGACGCCGCCTATGACCCCACCGGAGAGGCCGGCCAGCGCCAGGACAAGTCCGCGCGCCGGGACAAGGACTTCATCTCTTTCCACTACGACGTGGGCAACGACTTCTACGGCCTCTTCCTGGATCCGGAGATGGTCTATTCCAGCGCCTCCTACGCCGACCCCCACCAGTCGCTGGAGGACGCCCAGACCCGCAAGCTGGACCTCATCTGCCGCAAGCTGCGCCTCAAGCCAGGCCAGAAGCTGCTCGACGTCGGCTGCGGCTGGGGCGGGCTCTCCTGCTGGGCCGCCCGACACTATGGAGTCACCGTCCACGGCGTGACCCTGTCGGAGGAACAGCTCGCCTTCGCCGAGGCCAAGGTCGCCCGCCTCGGCCTGCAGGACAAAATCACCCTGGAGCTCAAGGACTACCGCGACCTGACCATGACCGAACAGTTCGACGCCGTCTCACAGGTGGAGATGTTCGAACACGTCGGCTTCGCCAACCACGACCGTCACTTCCTCGAGATGCATCGCCTGCTGAAGCCGGGCGGTCTCTATTTCCATCAGGCCTCAACCCGGCGCGGCGGCCGCGATCCCGGCAACATCACCCCCCAGACCACTGCGACCCGCACCATCGGCCGCTTCATCTTCCCGGGCGGAGAGCTGGACACCATCGGCATGACGGTCACCAACCTCGGCCGTCTCGGCTTCGAGGTTCTGGACGTCGAGGATCTGCGCGAGCATTTCCAGGCCACCACCGCCGAATGGTCCCGCCGCCTGATGGCCCGCCGCGACGAGGCCGTCGCCATGGTCGGCGAGGAACGCACCCGCCTGTGGCTCATCTTCTTCGCCATGTGCGCCAAGGGCTTCGAGCGCGGCTCAATCCTCGTCTACCAGACGGTCGCCCAGCGCCGCCGCGCGGGCCCCAGCGGCGTGCCGCTGGATCGGGGCAGTCTGTATCGGTGACGCCAGACATCTCCTCCCTGTCGCGCAGCGATGGGGAGGAGACAAAACCCCTCGACCGTTATAAAGTAACACGCTATATCGGGATCAATGTCGCCGCCCGATCTCGAACAGCCGGTCATCTGGTCCCTTCTGGGGGGCGGGTTCGTGGCGGCCTTCCTGCATGCGGCCCTGCCGACCCACTGGCTGCCGTTTGTTCTTGTCGGCCGCGCCCAGCGCTGGAGCCTGACGAAAAACCTGATGGCCGTCAGCGCCGCCGGTCTCGCCCATATCGCCTCGACCGCCCTCGTCGGCTCGCTGATCGTCGCCGCGGGCCTGGCGCTGGACGGGATCGTCGCCGGCCTGTTGCCCAACCTTTCGGCCGTCCTGCTGTTCGGCTTCGGCGGCTTTTATCTGATCAAGTCGGCCATCCGCCGCCCCGCCATGGCCGGCGGGCCTGCCCTCGATCTGGCCGAGCCCACGGTCGGCCATGCCACCGCCTTCTGGGGTCTGGTCGCCGTCATGGCGCTGTCGCCGGGCGAGGTGCTGCTGCCCATCTATATGTCCTCGGCCCAGGAGGGCGTCGGCGCCCTCGCCCTGCTGGCGCTCGTGTTCGCCGTGGGCACCATTCTCGGCATGGCCACCTTCACCACCCTGGCCCGCGCCGGTGCCTCGGTGCTCAGGCTGGAACGCTGGGCCCGCTACGAGGGGGCCATCCTCGGCCTCGCCCTGATCGCGATCGGCCTTCTCGTCGTGCTGCACCAGCACTAGACCTTGATCGGCTGAGGAGAGATCGCTTCGCGATCTCGCTGATGCCGTGAATCAAGGTCCAGCAGGATTCCGGGACCTGATCCGACCGGAAAACCGCTTCACACTTTTCCGGATCAGGTCCTAGGGTCGGGTCATGGCCCACTCCCACGCCGACCATGACCATGACCATGACCACCACGGTCACGACCATTCCCACGGGCATTCCCACGGGCATCACGGCCATGCCCACGGCCCGGTCGATACCGGCGACTGGCGCTACCTCGTCGGCCTGATCGTCAACCTCGCCTTCGTCGCCTGCGAGTTCGGGGCCGGCCTCTGGTCAGGCTCGACCGCCCTCCTCGCCGACGCCGGGCACAATCTGTCCGATGTCCTCGGGCTCGCCATGGCCGGGGGCGCGGCCGTCCTCGCCCGTCGCGCGGCGGGCAAACAGCTGACCTACGGCTTCGGCAAGGCGACCATCCTCGCCGCCCTCGCCAATGCGCTGCTGCTCATCTTCGCCTGCGGAGCCATCGCTTTCGAGGCCGTCCAGCGCCTGACCGACCCCGCGCCCGTCCAGTCCGGCGTCATCATGATCGTCGCCGGCATCGGCTTCGTCATCAATCTCGGCACCGCCCTGATGTTCATGCGCGACCAGCACTCGGACCTGAATGCCCGCGGCGCCTATCTGCACATGATGGCCGATGCGGGCGTCTCCATAGGCGTGGTCATCTCGGGCGCAGTGATCATGTTCACCGGCTGGTCGATCCTCGATCCGATCGTCTCGATCGTCATCGTCGCGGTCATCCTTCTCGGCACCTGGGGCCTGCTGAAGGATTCGGTCGGCCTCGCCATGGACGCCGCCCCCGGCTCGGTCGACGTCGCGGCGGTGCGCGAGGCCCTGACCGCCCTGCCCGGCGTCTCGGCCGTCCACGACCTGCACGTCTGGAACCTGTCGACCACGACGACCGCCCTGACCGCCCACCTCGTCCACGACCGCGGCGACCCTCGCGCCCTGCTGGCCGAGGCCCAGACCCTGGCCAAGACCCGTTTCAAGGTTGCCCACACGACACTCCAGCTCGAGACCGACGTCATGCCCGATTGCCCGGATTGTTGACCTCCCTCTCCCGGCGGGAGAGGGCTTGAGCGCCCGGGAGCCGTCAGGCGATCGGACTTGCGCGAAAGGGTGAGGGGCGTGCCCTCACCGGTTCACACCGAACCCCTCACCATTTCGGCTGCCGCATCGCTGCGCTCTGCGAGCCTCAAGCCCTCTCCCCCCGGGAGAGGGTTTCATTCTGACGAACCAGAGACCATCTAGCGCCCATGACCGACACCCGTATCCCCGTCACCGTCCTCACCGGCTATCTCGGCGCGGGCAAGACCACCCTGCTCAACCGCATCCTGACCGAGGACCACGGCAAGCGTTATGCCGTCATCGTCAACGAGTTCGGCGAGATCGGCATCGACAATGATCTCGTGGTGGGCGCCGACGAGGACGTGTTCGAGATGAACAACGGCTGCGTCTGCTGCACGGTGCGCGGCGACCTGATCCGCGTCGTCGCCGGGCTGATGAAGCGCCAGAAGCCGGGCGCCCCCGCCTTCGACGCCATCATCGTCGAGACCACGGGCCTGGCCGACCCCGGCCCGGTGGCCCAGACCTTCTTCGTCGACGAGGACGTGAAGGCCAAAACCACCCTCGACAGCGTCACCGCCCTGGTCGACGCCAAACACGTCATGGCCCGGCTGGACGACTCGAAGGAGGCCCGCGAACAGGTCGCCTTCGCCGACCGAATCATCCTCAACAAGACCGACCTGGCGACCGAGGCCGAGCTGGTCGCCGTCGAGCAGCGGCTGCGCAAGCTCAACCCGCTCGCCCCCATCACCCGCGCCGAACGTGCCAATGTGCCACTGGATCAGGTGCTCGGCCTGCATGGCTTCGACCTCGAGCGGATCCTCGACATCAATCCCGAGTTCGCGAACTCAGGGTCTGGCCCCGCCCACGGCGAGGCCGGCCACGTCCATGACGAGCACTGCGGCCACGACCATCATGACCACGGGCATGACCACGCGCACCATCACGACCATCACCACGGCCCGCGCGGCCACGACCACGGCGACGACATCAAGGGCATCTCCCTGTCGCTCGACCGCCCGATGAATGGCGTGAAATTCACCGCCTGGCTCGACAAGCTGCTGGGCGAGAAGGGCCAGGACATCCTGCGCGCCAAGGGCATCATCAATGTCGAGGGCGAGGACAAGCGCCTCGTCTTCCAGGCCGTCCACATGATCCTCGAGGGCGACCTCCAGCGCGAATGGGGTACCGCCGAACGCCGCTGGTCCCGCGCCGTCTTCATCGGCCGCGACCTCGACGAGGCCGCCATCAGGGCCGGCTTCGAAAGCTGCGCGGCTTGAGGCAAGCCCCGGTCGGAGGTAGATTAGCCGGATGACCATGGTCGTTGTCGATGCGAATGGCGAAGTCACGCTCCAGAAGGCGCTGCTGGAGCGTGCGGGTGCACATGCTGGCGACACCCTCGAAGTTGAGGTGCGGGTCGTCTCGCCGTCGCGAAGCGATCGGAAGCCTATCGACTGGGACAACATCGCCGGGATGCTGAAGAGGCCGGCCGGCGTCGCCCCGCTCTCGATCGAAGAGATGAACGAAGTCATCGCCAAGGGATGGGCGGGCGAGCTTGACGATAACGCCTGACACCAACCTGCTGGTTCGGGTGATCGTCCTCGACGATCCTGCACAGACGGAATGCGCAAAGGCTGAACTGGCCCAGGCGACACAGGTCTTCGTCACCCTCCCGGCCCTCTGCGAATTCTGCTGGGTTCTGCGAAGCCGGTACAGATTTTCAAACGCCGACATCGTGGCGGCGGTCTTGGCGATCTCGGGCGCGGAGAACGTCGTGGTCGATATCGATGCCGTCGATGCGGGTATCGACCTTCTGCGCGCCGGCGGTGATTTTGCCGACGCCGTGATCGCCGGACTGGGCCACCGACAAGGCAGCCGCGCCTTCGTCTCTTTCGACCGGACGGCGGTCAAACTGATCTCGGCGAGCGGCATTTTCGCCCGCCAACCTGCTTAAGAAACCCCATGACCACCTTCACCTTCGACGCCCAGGTCACCTCGGCCCATTTCGAATCCTCCGGCGCGGTCTTCGCCTTGGGCGACGGCACGGTCCGGTTCGAGGACCGGACCTTCGACGCGGTCCATGACGGCGCGATCCTGTGCGCCGTGGTCCATCCCTCCGGCGACGGCCTGGTCACCGGCGGTGACGACGGCCGCGTCATCTGGAGCCGCAAGGGCGAGGCCGGCCTCCTCGCCACCGCCAAGGGCCAGTGGATCGACTCCATCGACGCCTCGTCCGAAACGAAGCTGATCGCCTTCTCGGCCGGCAAGACCCTGTCGGTGATCGACGCGACCGACGCAGGCTTCCGCCGCGACTTCGTGCATGAGCGCACCGTCTCGGGCGTCGCCTTCGATCCCAAGGGCCGACGAATCGCGGCCTCGACCTATGGCGGGGCCTGGCTGTGGTATGCCCGGATCGCCGACCAGAAGCCGACGAAACTGGGCTGGGCCGGGTCGCACACCGGCGTCGCCTTCTCGCCCGACGGCGCCTTCGTGGTGACCATGATGCAGGACGCCCAGATTCACGGCTGGCGGCTGAAGGATGCGAAGAACATGCGGATGGGCGGCTATCCGTCCAAGATCCGCTCCGTCGCCTTCATGGCCAAAGGCCGGCTGCTGGCGACCTCCGGGGCCCAGGGCGCCGTGCTCTGGCCCTTCGACAGCACCAACGGCCCGATGGGGCGCGAGGCGTCCGAGATCGGCTTCGACGACTCGACCCTCGTCAACCTCGTCGCCGCCTCGAACCCGCACAGCCGCCTGGCCGCGGGTCTGGCCGACGGCCGCGTCTGGATCGCCGATCCGGCGGGTCAGGGGCTGAACTTCATCAAGGCCGAGAAGGGTGCCCCCATCGTGGCCCTGGCCATGAGCCCCGATGCGACCCGCGTGGCCTGGGCCGACGAGGACGGAAACGCCGGCGTCAGTGACATCTGAACCGCGACAGCCCGCGCCGACGCACCCTGCCATCGGCGCGAACGGGGGGTCCTGATGCGCGGTCAAGCGGGAGGCGGGACGCCGAGACTGGCCTTCGGCTGCATGGCCGTCGGCATTCTGATCCTGGTCGGCATCGGTGCCTTCGCCGTGGTCTTCCTGTGGGACGTCAACGTAAAATAGGCCGGCCCTTGCATGGCCACGCTTCCCGGCCAAAACTCCAGAGCATGATCGCTTGAGACAGAGCCGCTGCGCGGTTCTGGCTAAGGCGTGACTCAGGCTCTCGCTCAGATCTGGAGCCTGAGTCACCGCATCGGCGGACTCGCGTAGCGAGTCCTCCTCAACGGATCAGGCTCCAGGCCGGGAGGGATCATGACTGACACACCGCCGCCGCCCCGCAAGCGCCGCCCGATCCTGACCGCCCTGCTGGTGCTCGCCGCCCTGCCGGTCGGCGGCGTCCTGATCCACGCCTTCGTCCCGCCACCCCTGACCATTCTGATGTCGCGCGAGTTCCTGGCCGGTCACGGGCTGGACTACCGCTGGCGCTCGCTGGACCAGATCTCGCCCAACCTCGTCACCGCCGCCATCGCCGCCGAGGACGCCCGCTTCTGTTCCCATGGCGGCTTCGACATGAAGGCGATCGAAAAGGCCCTGCAGAACAACGAGCGCGGCCGCAAGATCCGCGGTGGCTCGACCATCTCGCAGCAGACCGCCAAGAACGTCTTCCTCTGGCCCGGCCGCGACTGGATCCGCAAAGGGTTGGAGGCCGGCTACACCCTGATGATCGAGACGGTCTGGTCCAAGCGCCGGATCATGGAGGTCTATCTGAACGTCGCCGAGATGGGGCCCGGCATCTTCGGCGCCGAGGCCGCCGCCCGGCACTGGTTCGGCAAGTCCGCCGCCGACCTGACCCCGCGCGAGGCGGCCCGGATCGCCGCCATCCTGCCCAGCCCGCGCCGCTACAACGCCGGCACCCCCGGCCCCTATGTCCGCGGGCGCGCCTCCAGCGTCCAGGCCAACGCCCGGGTCGTCCGCAACGAGGGCCTCGCCGCCTGCGTCCTCGGCTAACGCGCGTTTACCGTCCCTCTAGGACCAAGCCTTAACCGTCACGCGCTAGACGAGGTCGATTGCGGCCCTCCGTCCGGGGCCGCCGCGCACACAGGTGGGCCATGACGACCGAGAACCGGAGGAGCCGTCGAACACGGGACGTCGCGCGCCGTTTCGCCTCCGACACCCGTGGCAACATCGCCATGATCTCGGCCTTCGTGATCCCGGTCCTGCTGCTGATCACCTTCGGCGGCATCGACATCCACCGCGCCTCGACCGTGAAGGCGAACCTTCAGGACGCCCTCGACGCCGCCACCCTGGCCGCCGCCCGGTCGCCCTACACCGCCGACACCGACATCACCCGCGTGGGCCTGGCCTCTCTCCGCGCCAACCTCGCGCCCTACACCGACATCACCCTGCTGACGGCCCAGACGACCTTCGTTCTGGACCCCAGTACCGGCGCTGTGGCCGGCGACGCCAGGGTCGATGTCACGGCTCTCGTCGCCAACATCATCCTGCCGATGGTGGGACGCGGCACGGGCGACCAGATCCCGGTCGGTGCCCGCTCCGAGGTTCTGCGTTCGAACAACCGGGTCGAGGTCGCCCTGGTGCTGGACAATACAGGGTCCATGTCGGGGACCAAGCTGGCCAACACCAAGGCCGCCGCGATCGACCTGATCGACCGGCTGGAGGCGGCCGACAGCCGGTCGATCGAACCGGACGCGATCAAGATCTCCCTGGTGCCCTTCTCGCAGACCGTGCGAATCGCGGCCGGTGGCTCCAACACCGTGCCCAGCTATATGTCGAACGCCACGACCCACACGGGCGGCGGCACCTGGAACGCCACGTCCAACCCGACCAGCCTGTTCAGCACGGCCCGGGGGCGGTTCACCCTGTTCGGCGATATCGGCGCGACCTGGGGCGGCTGCGTCGAGGCCCGGCTCGCCCCCTTCGACATCCGCGACACCGCCCCCCTGTCCACCACCCAGGGCCGGATGTTCGTGCCCTATTTCGCCCCGGACCAGCCCGACCCGGGCGACTACCCGAACGACTCGACCTGGGGGAACTATGACGACGAGGACAACGACTATCTCGAGGACGCCCGCAACGGGAACAACTCCACCTTCGCCAGCACCGCGGCGCGCGAGAGCGAATGGGGTCTGCGCCTGCGGGACCGCACGCGATACAGGACCTCCAGCAAGCGGTCGGGCACGTACAACACCGGCTGGGGCCCCAATCGCGGCTGCGATCTCCAGCCGCTGATCCGGCTGACCGACAACTACAGCGCCCTGCGCACCGCGGTGAACAACATGATCGCCAGCGGCAACACCAACGTCCCGCTCGGCACGATGTGGGGCTGGCACACCCTGTCGCCCAACGCCCCGTTCGGCGACGGCCGCGCCTATGGCACCGCGCGGCTGACCAAGATCATCATCATCATGACCGACGGCGAGAACGTCATGAGCGACCGCAGCAACCCCAACCGGGGCTCCTACAGCGGCCTCGGCTACATCTATCAGAACCGCCTCGGCATCACCTCCGGCAGCGACTCCCAGCGCCGCACGGCGATGGACAACCGCTTCGACCATCCGACCGCCGGGGTCGAGGACATGTGCGGCAATATGAAAGCCGAGAACATCGAGGTGTACACCGTCGCGGTCCAGGTCGACGGCACGGCCCAGACCCTGCTGCGCCGCTGCGCCACCGACGACGCCCACTATTTCCCGGTCGACAGCGCGGGCGGCATCGGCGAGGCCTTCGACCGTATCGCCGGAGCCATCGAGAACCTCAGGATCTCGCGGTGATCGCCGCCGGAGGCCCGGCCTAGGCTCTTCGACGAACGGGAATCCTCCGGCCCGGGTTCGCACCGTGCGCCTTGTTGACTCCGGCCCGCCTGACGTCTTCCTACAAGACGCCTGCCTGTCTGATCATCCACCAACCGGGGCTCAAGCAGCGAGCGTCGTCATTCCCGCGCAGGCGGGAACGCGTCGCGAGCGGTAGCCCCATCCAGAATGGAGCACCAGAATGCCTTACGTGACCGGCTTCCTGACCCCCGTGAAAGCCGCGGACAAGGATCGCTACATCGCGTCCGCCCAGGTCAGCTGGCCCCTGTTCCAGGAGTTCGGCGCCCTCGAACAGGTCGAGACCTGGGGCGACGACGTCCCGGCGGGCAAGGTCACCGGCTTCGACCTGGCCGTGAAGCTGGAAGAGGGCGAGGTCGTGGTCTTCTCCTGGCTCAAATGGCCCGACAAGGCGACCGCCGACGCCGCCTGGACGAAGATGATGGAAGACCCCCGCTTCGCCGACATGGACATGCCCTTCGACGGCAAACGCATGATGTGGGGCGGCTTCGAGGTGATCTTCGGGGGATAGACCCCTCCCCCTCTCGTCCCCTCTCCCGGCGGGAGAGGGGTACTATGTGGGGTGACAAGGGCTCCGAGGCCCTCGCCGAGGAGCTCTGACATGGCCGATCAGACAGCGCCCACCCTCTCCCGGCGGGAGAGGGCTTGAGCACACGATCACGCCAGTGATCGTCCTTGTGCGACCCGAAGGGCGGCGCGTAGCAGCCAAAGGGTGAGGCGCACCCCTCACCGTGACCCCCGGACAGACCAGCGCCTCACCCTTTCGGCTAAGGCGCATCGCTTCGCTCTGCGAGCCTCAAGCCCTCTCCCGCCGGGAGAGGGGTCACGTGCCAAGGGGCGGAGGCAAGGACTGAACCGTCTAGAGCCGTCGCACGCGCGGACCCGTCTGCGCCTCGGGCGGCGTCCGGGACGGGTGGGCGGCCGTCGTCTCCGCCTCCGCCTCCGCGATCCCCTTCGGCGGCCATTCGATCCCGCTCATGTCGATCTCGCCGCCGAAGCCGCCGCGCGTCAGGCCGACGTGCTGGCGCAACATCCGGTCCGACGGTGCCGCCGGCGGTTCCACCGGGTGCAGGCGGCCGTGTTCGTCCCAGTAGCGGCTGGCCCAGCCGCCGGAGACGCCCCGGGCGAAGTCGGCCAGGGCCTGGTCGGGGCCGAGGGTCCGGGCGCGCCAGCGCAGGGCCGAGGCCGCCCAGTTGTCGGCCAGGTCATAGCCACGGGTGCTCAGAATGGCGTCGGCCATGATCAGGGCGCGCCGGCCCCAGGCCTCCTCCTGCCGCGCGCTCTCGGCCTCTCGCCAGGCCGCCTTCTCGTCGGCCCAGGCGGCCCGAAGGGCCTCCTGCTCCGCCTCCCATTCCTCGACCGTCGGCAGGTGTTCGGGCGGCGTCGCCTGACGCAACCGCACCAGGGTCTCGGCGGCCTTGAGCAGACCCGCGGCTTCCGCCCCCCGTCCGGCGGCGATGGCGGTGCCCGCGCGCGCCAGCGCCGCCTCGAAGGCGTCGGCAGGATCGATATCGACCGGCGTTTCGGCTGGAGCCGCAGACATCGGGTCGGCGCGACCGGCGAGACGGACGTCCTCCGCCTCGGTCTCCGCCTCCGCCTCGGCCATCATCGCCTTGCGGGTCCAGCCCTCGGCATTGGCGCGGTATCTGAGATTGCCGAGGCCGACGTCGAACCGCCGCGCGACCGAGGCCGCCGTCTCGCCGGCCAGATAGGCCGCCCTGACCCTGGCCCACACCGCCGGGGACCGCTGTTTGATCACGCGTCGCTCTGTCATCCGCGCATCATCGACCGCCGCTACGCCAGAATCGGTCGGAGCCGCTGGCGATCCTGGTCAGGTTGGCGTTCGGGGTTGGTGGATTTGGCGATAAAACGACGCAGGGCCTGTACTTGCGCTCTACTTATTTTCGTCATTCCGGGCGGAGAGGCGAAGCCTCGCAGACCCGGAACCCAGCGGCGCGCGAGAGCGCGAAACTGTCGCACATGGGCTCGCTGAAACATTTCGCCTTCGCTGCGCTACGGCGCCGCTGGGTTCCGGGTCTCCGCTGCGCTGCGCCCGGAATGACGAAAGAAAGAAAGGGCCGCTTCCTCGCGGAAGCGGCCCTACTGCCTACTGCCTACTGCCTACTACCCGACCTCAGCTATCCAGGAAGCTCCGCAGCTTCCGCGACCGGCTCGGGTGCTTCAGCTTGCGCAGCGCCTTGGCCTCGATCTGGCGGATGCGTTCGCGGGTGACCGAGAACTGCTGGCCGACCTCTTCAAGGGTGTGGTCGGTGTTCATGCCGATGCCGAAACGCATGCGCAGGACGCGCTCCTCGCGCGGCGTCAGGGACGCCAGCACGCGGGTGGTGGTCTCGCGAAGGTTCGACTGGATGGCCGCGTCGATGGGCAGGATGGCGTTTTTGTCCTCGATGAAGTCGCCCAGGTGGCTGTCTTCCTCGTCGCCGATCGGCGTCTCGAGGCTGATCGGTTCCTTGGCGATCTTCAGGACCTTGCGGACCTTCTCCAGAGGCATGGCCAGTTTTTCGGCCAGTTCTTCCGGGGTCGGCTCGCGGCCGATCTCGTGCAGCATCTGGCGGCTGGTGCGGACGATCTTGTTGATCGTCTCGATCATATGGACCGGGATGCGGATGGTCCGCGCCTGGTCGGCGATGGAGCGGGTGATCGCCTGACGGATCCACCAGGTGGCGTAGGTCGAGAACTTGTAGCCGCGGCGGTACTCGAACTTGTCGACCGCCTTCATCAGGCCGATGTTGCCCTCCTGGATCAGGTCCAGGAACTGCAGGCCGCGGTTCGTGTATTTCTTGGCGATGGAGATGACGAGGCGCAGGTTGGCCTCGACCATTTCCTTCTTGGCCTGACGGGCCTCGCGCTCGCCCTTCTGGACCGTCTGGACGATGCGGCGATAGTCGTCGATCGGCAGGCCGGCCTCGGTCGCCACGGCGGCGACATCGCCCCGGATGGTGGCGATCTGGGTCGCCTGGTCGTCGCTGAACTTGGTCCAGCGGACACCCATCGCCTTGACCGTTTCCGACCAGTGGGGGTCGAGCTCGCGGGTGAAATAGGCCTTCAGGAACTCGGGGCGGGAGATGCCGTAGCTGTCGGCCAGGCGCAGCAGCCGGCCTTCCAGACCGATCAGCCGCTTGTTGATCGCATACAGCTGCTCGACCAGGGCCTCGATACGGTTGTTGTTCAGCTTCAGCGTCTTGAGCCGGCCCGAGATGGCCGCAGACAGGGTGACATAGGCCTTGCGGTCCTTGGCGCTGAGATCCTCGCCCTTCAGCCGGGTGTCGACCAGCTTCTCCTGCAGTTTGCGGAAGGCGTCGAAGTCCGAGGCGATCGCGTCCAGGGTCTCCATGACGCCGTCGCGCAGCTCCGCCTCCAGGGCCGAGATCGACATCCCGCCGCCGTCGTCGAAGTCTTCGTCCTCCTCGTCCTGTTCCGGCTTCTCGGCCTCGGCCTCGGCGCCCTCTTCCGGCTCCGGCTTGGGCGGAAGCGGTTGGCCGGGGATCGGGGGCTGGGGTTGGTTGTGCGGCAGGGACGAGGGGTTGAGCACGCCGTAGGTGGCGTCCAGGTCGATGACCTCGCGCAGCAGGATGCGGTTGTTGGCCAGTTCGTCGCGCCACACCATGATGGCCTCGAACGTCAGGGCGCTTTCGCACAGGCCGCTGATCATGGCGTCGCGCCCGGCCTCGATCCGCTTGGCGATGGCGATCTCGCCCTCGCGCGACAGCAGCTCGACGCTCCCCATTTCCCGCAAATACATGCGGACGGGATCGTCAGTCCGGTCGTAGGTCGGCTTGGCATCGCCTTCGGTGACTGAAGTCTCCGCGCGCTCGGCGACTTCGCCACCCGTCGTTTCAGCCGCGTCTTCCTCGGCCTCGACAACATTGACGCCCATCTCGGACAACATCGCCAACGTATCTTCAATGGCGTCAGGCGTGACTTCTTCGGACGGCAGAACCTTGTTCAGCTCCTCCATCGTCACATAGCCACGCGCCTTGGCCTGTTTGATAAACTTCTTGACCCCCGCATCCGTCAGATCGAGCAAGGGCCCGTCGGTGGACGTGGACTCAGGCGGTTCCTGCGTATCAGTCATTCACTCAGATTCTCCGCGCCGTCAGGACCCCGCCGGCCCCTCGGCAAAAATGCAACATATGTTCCGAAATAGAACGCATCGGCGCGAAGTTCGTTACGAACCCGCCTCATCGTCCCAGATCGTCCCGGTCTTGATGGCTCGCCGCAATGCATCGCGCTCCGCCTTCAGACGACTGAAGGCGGATGCGTCGAAGGCGTGATCCGCCCCCGACTTCGCTGACGCCAGCGCCGCGTCCAGTCCCGCAGCGCGGGTCAGGGCGTCGAAGCCTTGCGACCACCGGACCCTTGCTTCGGCGAGGGGCGCATTTGCGGCCAGGAAAGGCGCGCCGGACTTTGCCGCCGCCTTCTCGACCTCGCGCACTAAAGCATCGTGTCCGGAGGTCGCGAGATGGCGACGCAGGGCCGCGCTGTCAAGCGTCTGGCCGCCAAACCGCAGCCGAACCAGCTCCTGCGCCAGGCCGTCCAGCGACGGATCACCGAAGCCGTGCGAGGCGATGGCTTCCAGATGATCGTCCATCCGCTCGGGATCCTCGATGGCACCGTGGGCGAGGGCCGCCGCGATCGGCTCTATCGACCGGCTCAGCGCCTGCATGGCCGAGGCGCCCTCGGCGGTCTGTCCCAGCTTCGGCGGAGGTCCCGGCTTCCAGCGTCCGCCGGCCTGCGGAGCCCGCTGCTGCGGCGCCGACCGGCTGGGGAACAGGGCGTCGAAGCGGTCGAACAGCTCGCGGCGATACTGCTCGGCCAGATCCTTGTCCTGGACCGCAGCGGCCGCCGAACGCAGTCGCCCCTTCAGCCCCGCCCGGCGCTCTGGCGTATCCAGCGGCTCCGCCTCGGCCTCGCGGCGGAACAGGACCTCGGCGAAGGGCCGCGTCTCGGTCATCGCCTGACGCAACGCCGGGGCACCCTTGTCACGGAGGATGTCGTCGGGGTCCTGCCCGCCTTCCAGCAGGGCGAAGCGGAACGAGCGACCAGATTTCAGCAACGGCAGGGCGCGTTCAATAGCGCGATAGGCCGCCCGCTGACCGGCTCCGTCGCCGTCGAAACACAAAACGGGTTCCGACGACACCCGCCACAACAGGGCCATCTGGTCCTCGGTCAGGGCCGTCCCCATCGGTGCCACGGCCGGCAGGCCCGCGCGCTGGCAGGCGATGACATCCATATATCCCTCGACCACGATCACGGCCTGGGTCGACTTGGACTCTGCCCCCAGGATGCGCCGGGCCTCGGGCAGACCGTACAGGGTCGCGCCCTTGTGGAAGAGCGGGCTCTCCGGTCCGTTCAGGTATTTGGCGCGATCGTCGGGGTTCATCGCCCGACCGCCGAAGCTGACCAGACGGCCGCGCGCATCGAGGATCGGGAACATCAGCCGGTCGCGGAACCGGTCGTAGGGCGCGCCGCCGCCTTCGGGCGAGATCAGCATCCCCATCTCGACCAGATCGCCCGGCCTGGCTCCCCGCTGGACCAGGGCCTGCTTCAGCCCCTCGCGGTCGTTCGGCGCATAGCCCAGGCCGAACCGTTCCCACTGATCCTCGGGCAGACCACGCTTTTCCAGATAGTCGCGCGCCGCCTTGCCTGTCGACCGGCGCAGGTTTGCCGCGAACCATTTCTGGGCCAGATCCATCCAGTCGGTGAGGCCCTGTTTCTTCGCCTCGCGTTCGGCGGCCTGGGGATCCTCGGCCGGCATCTGCATCCCGGCCTCGGCGGCCAAACGTTCGACCGCCTCAGGGAAGCTCAGCCGCTCGGTCTCCTGCAGGAAGGAGATGACGTCGCCGTGCTTGCCGGAGGAGAAGTCGTGGAAGAAGCCCTTGTCGTCATTGACGAAGAAGGACGGTGACTTCTCCTTCGAAAACGGACTCAGTCCGACCCATTCGCGTCCCTGACGCTTGAGCTTCACCGACCGGCCGATCACGTCGGACGGGCGAAGGCGGGCCTTCAGTTCCTCAAGGAAGCGGTCATCGAAACGCACCTCCGCTCTATAGCGCGACGGAAGCGGGTCGTGGCCGTTAAGCATTCATTAACCAACAAGGCCAAACCAAGACCATAAGATCATGTTTTATCAGAACATTTTTTGGTCAGATTGGGGAACTATCCACAGCATACAGGGTTAATCCACTGTTCCTTCCGGCGCAGAAGAGCCGATCCCCATTCAAGCCAGAGACGCTCCATGTTCATCGCCATCGCCCAGCCGGCGGTCGAGCCCATCGGACCCGATCCCGTCGCCGTGCCCTACGCCCCTGCTGTCCACGAGCTGAACCCGCGTGCGCTCCACGCCCGCCTGCTGGCCAACGCCGCCCAGCGGCGCCTGCGTGGCCTGGAACGCATGCGCGCGGACCGGCCGGAGGACGCGGAATACTGGCTGCATGCCGCCCCGGTCGCCGTGCGCAAAGCCTGTGCGCTGCGCGAAGACCGCAGCTTCGCGCCGCTGCCTTAACCTCGTCGTCCGCGCTCAAGCAGTGACGGGCCGCGCCCGAGGATAACGCCCTTCGCCTAGAGATACCCCAGCCACCAGTCGCGGCGGCGCGCCTTGACGCCCGCGAACCAGCGAACCAGCGGATAGAGCAGGGCAAGGATGACCATCCAGACGCCATAGACGGCCGGCAGGCTCAGGCCCCAGCCCTCGGGCGGGCCCAGGAACAGGGAGTTGATGAAGGCGGAGGCCGGATACCCCATGGCCATGCCGATCCCCATGGCCGCCAGATGCGCCATGTAGATGTGCAGCACATAGGCGAACAGCGGCGCCCTGCCGAAGGCCAGCAGGAACGACGCCGCCGGACCCTTCAGCCGCTCCAGCCAGGGCAGCAGCATCAGCGCTGGCCCGATCGTCATCAGCACAAACAGGGGCGAGGGCGGGTTCTTGCGCACGTCGAGAAAGTCGCCGACCGTCTTCCACAGCTCGGAATGGACCTGCCATGGGTGCGGGTCGGAGGCGATCGGCAGTCCTCTCAGGACGAGAAAGGCGGCTATCATCGACAGGCCCAGCACGGCCAGCGCCCGTCGCCGGGCCACCGTCTCCAGGGTGAATAGCCCGCCCAGCCCATAGCCCAGGCAGGCGATGCCGAACCAGGGCAGCACCGGATAGGCGGCCAGCACCGGCACGCCGCCGACGGGCACCATCCCCTGTCCCATCAGGGCGGTCCAGGCAGGTCCCCAGGCCCCCAGCGTCTCCGCCGACACCGGCTCCAGTAGAAGGCGGCCGATCAGGATGACAGCGCCCAGCACCAGGACCGCGCGTGGCGGCGCCCAGGTCAACAGCGACAGCAGCACCATAGACCAGCCGATGGCCCAGATCACTTGCAGGAAGACGACCACAGGGGTGTGGAACTGCCAGCCGAAGCCGACCACGGTCAGTTCCAGCACCACCAGCCACAGCCCGCGCGTCAGGAGAAAGCGCGACAGCTGTCCCGGACTCTTGCCGTTGAAACGCTGCAGATAGGCCCCGACGCCCGCCAGCAGGACAAATGTCGGGGCGCAGAAATGGGTGATCCACCGCGTCGCGAACAGCGCCGGGTTGGTCAGGTCCGGATCCAGGGCGTCGAACGCGACGCTGGGATGGAGGAAGTCCCTGACGTGATCCAGCACCATCAGGCAGATCACCAGGCCGCGCAGCATGTCGATGCCGTCGATGCGCGGGGCGCCGGTTCGGGTCACGCCGCCTGCAGTGGGACTGGCCAGTGGCGCATCATGGGCTTGTTCTGCGGCAGCGGTCATGGCGAACTCCCCTTGCGAACAAGGTTCCATCAGTATCGCCCCACCGCAAGTCAACTGCGACGGTGCCCTAGCGCCAGGCCTCGCCCGAGAGCGCGCCCTGCCGACCGACCTCATAGACCGCGCTCATCGACTCCACGCTGAAATCCAGGGCCGAGGCCTCTGAGTCATCCGGCAAGGCGGCGTAACGGAAGAACAGGTCATTGCGGTCGGCGAAGGCCTTGTTGCCCGCCAGCGTCGTCAGCAGGGAGGCGCGCAGCAGAATATCGATGCTGCGGCCCAGCACGCCCTGCGGCGTATCCCCGGTGATCTCGAAAGTCGGATTGGTCCGGCCGTTGACCACGACATAGAAGCGGGCGCCGCGCAGGGTGTCGGACGGCTCCTTGAACGACCAAAGGGTCTCCGGCACCGCCAGGAAGGGCGTCGTCACTCCGCCGTCGACATGCATCTCCTCGAAATACAGGCCTGCGTTGTCGGACTGGATCAACACGGGCGGAAAGGCACCGGGAATACTGGCCGAGGCGACCAGCACGCTGCGAAACAGCTCCAGCGCGGCAGGTGTGCCCTGTGTCGCGATGGCACCCAGATCCCAGCTGACCCCGCGCTGTGAATCCAGATCGGTCGTCGCGACCAGCAACACCCTCCCCCGGGCGTATTCAGCGGCAACGGCTTCCAGCAGGTCCTCGTCCACGAACCGTTCGACCAGGGCCCGCAGAGGTTCGGACCTGTAGATGCCGGAGCCGATCAGCGCGCCCAGCCCCTGCGACTGCAACAGGCCCGCAGCCGCGCCGCCGGTGTAGGCCTCGGCGAGTTCGTCGTCATAGTCGGGTCCCAGAAAGACGAACGGTGCCGCCAGGGCACCCGTGGAGACGCCGGTGACGACCTCGAAGTCCGGCCTCTCGCCCGTCTCGCTCCAGCCCTTCATCAGGCCGGCCGTGAAGGCGCCGTTCGAACCGCCGCCGGACAGGGCGATGAAGTCCAGCCGACCGTCGGGACCCAGCGGAACACCCTCGCGGAACGCCTGCTGGAAGATCGCCGCCCGGTCGTCGGCGTCCAGATAGACACGGATCGGATGGTTGGGCGCGGAGATCAGGCCCATCGGCCGCGCGCCTTGCCGGTCCTGCACGTCGAACGACGAGCGCGCGCCGCTGGCGCAGGCGCCGAGCATCAGAACAAGAGCGAGAAGGATCAGGCGAACCGGCATGGCCTCATGCCTAACACGTCAGCGCAGTTCAGGCAGACGACGCATGAGCGACTCGCGCAGCTTTCGCCACCGCTGGCCGGCACCCTTGGGGCGCACCCTCTCGCGCAGCTCCAGTCCCTGCCCCCAACGCTCGTGCATCGCCCTGGCCAGGTGGGGATGGCGGTCGTGCTGGTGGACGATGGCGCTGACGGAACCGTCGGGGTTGACCACCTCACCGTCCCTGAGGCTCAGGGCGTCGCAGGGCGTCAGGCCGATGGTGGCGACGCGGCCGAAGTTGTCGCGCACCTCGGCCTTCAGCAGGCCCATGTGGATGGCGATGTTACACGCCGCCTGATCGGCGCCGAACGCCCCGCCCATCTCCGACCGTGGGATGGCCGCAAGCATCAGGATCATCCGGCAGAAGCGAGATACGTCCGCCCGGGGCCCCATCACGGTGCCGACGCAGATGGCCGGGGCCGGGGCCAGGGCCGTGGCCATCGTGTCGCCGACCAGAGCCCTCAGATATTTCATGTTGAAGGCATGGTCCCCCAACCTGTCGCCCTCGACGAAGACTTCCAGCCCGATCGGCTGAGGGGCGAAGGGGGGGGTCTGGAACAGCACGTCGCGCACATCGGTGATCAGCACACTACCCACGTCCGTCCGATGGGTCAGGTAGCGATCGAAGGCGGCGAACCGTGCCATGACGGCATGAGGCTCCCATCCATGGATGGTCTCCGCTGACAGCATGCGAACGTCGTACTCGGCGAACAGCGTCCGGACATCATCGCGATCATCGACGACAAGAGCGATCTCGCCGTCGAACACCGCGCGCAACGAGCGCACGAAGGGCGCGATGTCGTGGGAATCGTAACCGGTGGCATACCCCAGCACCATATCGATCGACGCCGCTGGTCCGGCTTGTGACCGCTCGCCGACGGTCGCCAGCGCGGTGCCCAGCCAGCCCAGATAGGCCGAGGTCGCCGCCACAGGCGCTAGACCTTCATCAGATCGCTGAACCGGTCGAACAGATACAGGCTGTCAGCCGGCCCCGGAGAGGCTTCCGGATGGTGCTGGACGCTGAACACCGGGCGGTCCTTCAGCTGGATGCCGCAGTTGGTGCCGTCGAACAATGAGACGTGGGTCTCGAGCACCGCGTCCGGCAGGCTGTCGCGATCGACGGTGAAGCCGTGGTTCATCGACACGATCTCGACCTTGCCGGTCGTCAGATCCTTCACCGGATGGTTCGCGCCGTGGTGGCCCTGGTCCATCTTCACAGTCCTGGCGCCGAGCGCGAGGGCCAGCATCTGGTGGCCCAGGCAGATGCCGAAGACCGGCTTGCCGCTGTCCACCAGCTTGCGGATTTCCGGCACCGCATACTCGCCCGTCGCCGCCGGATCGCCCGGACCGTTCGACAGGACGATGCCGTCCGGCGACCGGGCCAGGATGTCCTCGGCCGTCGTGGTCGCCGGGACCACGGTGATCCTGGCCCCGGTCGAGGCCAGGGCCCGCAGGATGTTGCGCTTCACGCCGTAGTCCACGACCACGACGGTCTTGCGGCCCTCGGTCCTGGGGTGGCCCGCCGGCCATTCCCACAGGCCCTCGTCCCACTCGAACGCCTGCAGCGTCGAGGCGGGCCTGGCGAGGTCCAGACCCACGAGGCCGGTCCATTCGCGCGCCTGGGCGACGAGGGCGTCGAGATCAAACCTGCCTTCGGGATCGTGCGCGATCACCGCATGGGGCGCGCCGCGGTCGCGAATGCGCTGGGTCAGGGCGCGGGTGTCGATGCCCGCGAGGCCCACGACGCCGCGCCGCTTCATCCAGACATCGAAGCTGGCGTCCGAACGCCAGTTGGCCGGATCGGTCGGCACGTCGCGGAAGAGCGCGCCCCGCGCCGAGGTATCCGACCCACCGCCCATCTGTTCGATGTCCTCCACGTTCGTGCCGGTGTTGCCGACGTGCGGGAAGGTGAAGGCGAGGATCTGGCTCATGTACGACGGGTCGGTCAGAATCTCCTGATAGCCGGTCATGGCGGTGTTGAAGACCACCTCACCCAGGGCCGAGCCGGTCGCGCCGACTCCCACACCCTGGAAGATCGTGCCGTCGGCGAGAACGAGGACGCCGGTCGCGCCGGGAAGAAGCTGTGCGGTCATGACCGTCCCCTTACACCGAATCCCGGCGAACAAACGGCGGCGTGACTAAAGGGGCGGGGCGGGCGGGTCAATCACCACCGGATGGCGTCGACGCACCCACAACCAGCCGATGCTCACCAGGATGAAGAAGCCGACAGTGGGTGTCAGGTAGGGACCGGCTGCGGCGGCGACCGCGAACACCGAGAAGACCAGTGCGAAAACCGCCAGCAGCCTCCAACCCATCGACGGCGCGGCCCGGAACAGACCCACGGCGCAGACGGCGTAGATGCTCAGCGTCAGCACCGAGGTCACCCCCACCAGCACCCCGAACTGTTCGCCCAGCGTCGGCTGGACCGTGATCAGGGCCAGGACACTCATCACCCCGCCGTTGATGATCGGGTTGGACATCGGCAGGTTGCCGTCACCCCCGAACCAGCGCGGCAGATAGCCCTTCTCGGCCGCGCGCCGGGCCGTCTCGCCGCCCATCATGGTCCAGCCGGCGACCGTGCCCGCCACCTTGATGATGGCGCAAATCGCGACGAGGCCCGCCAGCGACGCCCCCAGCACCCGCGCCGCAAGATCGGCGTAGGGGCTGGTCGATCCCGCCAGGTCGGCCGTCGGGATCACCCCGAACACAGCCAGGCAGGCCGCGACATAGACGATAAAGGCCAGTAATACCCCGGCCACGCTGGCGCGGCCGACATCGCGCGCCGGATCCTTGACCAGCCGCGATAGAGCCGCCGCGCTCTCGACGCCCAGAAAGGCCCAGAAGATCACCGCCAGCGACGCCGGTACGGTCGCCGTCAACGGCCGGCCGTCGGGGCTCCATGACGCCGCGAAGACCGCTGGATCGAAGGCCATTACCCCGGCCACGACCGCCAGCACGATGGGGACAAGGCCGATCGCCAGCGCCAGCGCGCCGAACCGCGCCGCCGCCCTGGCGCCGAGGATATAGGCCAGCGTCGCCAGCCAGACGAAGCCGAGGTTGGCCAGGGCGCCGGGAACCGGCTGCTTCAGGACGGGGAAGAAGAAGGCCAGATAGCCGGTCCCCGCCACGGCCACCGCCACATTGCCGGCCATGCAGGCGGCCCAGTAGGCGAGCGCCGCCTGATAGCCGAAGAACCGGCCCATTCCGCGTTCGGCGAGATCGCTCAAACCATCTGCCGTCGGCTGGAACCGACCGAGCCCCGAAAACATCCACGCCAGGGTCAGGGCCCCGATCCCGCAAACGATCCAGCCGATGATACTCGAGCTTCCGATCGGCGCGAGCGTGGCGGGCAGAAGATAAAGCCCCGACCCGATCATGTTCCCGGCCACCACCAGGGCGGCCAGGCCCCAGCCCAGCCTGCGCGTCTCGATCATTGATGGACCTCCCCGATGCGGCGCTGAAACCAGCCGACAGCGCCCTCATGCACCGCGCTCAACACGCCGGTCTCATAGGCACCCGCCGTCAGGTTCCTCTGCACGGCCTCGCAGATGGCCGCGTCCTCAGCGGTGAGCCGGTCCGATGCGACCAGCGCCTCGCCCAGCGCCCCCTCCCCGCCGTCGTTGAGGAACAGATAGTCCAGCCGCGTCCGCCCCGTCCCGACCGGCGTCATCCGCTCGATCATGGCACCGTCGCGATAGACGTTGATCCCGAGGTTGGGCCACAGCCAGCCCCAGACCCCGGCCTGGGGCCCGTCATTCACCCCGACCGCCTCCTGGATCACCAGATCGCCCTCGACGCGGACGCGGTATTCCGCCGAGCCGAGTTCATCGGCCAGGACGGGATGGACCGACCCGATGTGATAGCCCTCGAGATAATTCTCGGCATAGACCTTCCAGTCGCAGGCCAGGTCATGGGTGCGGCGCGCGGCCGGGCGGGCGATGTCAAGCCCGCGTTCGGCCAGCAGCGCCTCCAGCGGCGAGACCGTCTCGCCCACGGGTGCGGCTTCGGGGTCCAGAGTCACAAAGGCCAGCCCGCGCCAGATCTCCAGTCGCAGGCTGAGAAGTCCGAACTCGCGGGGATCGAACGCCTCGGCGGTGCCGAACCCGGTCGCCATCCTCAGCCGACCCTCAAGCGTGTAGCGCCAGCCGTGGTAGCCGCAGACCAGTTCGCGCCCGCAATTCCCGGCGGTGCCGCTGACCAACGGCCCCGCCCGATGGCGGCAGACATTGTGGAAGGCCCGCAGCGCGCCGTCAGGCCCACGCACCATCAGCAGCCGATGCCCGGCGATATCTGCCGCGATCCAGTCGCCGGCGTCCGGCGCCTCGGCCTCGTGCCCCAGGAACAGCCAGGCCCGACCGAACACGGCCGACCGCTCGCGCAGCCACGCGTCGGGACATCCGTACAGCCGGGCCGGAAGAGTGACCTGCATGACCGGACAAGGCCCCGGCGGTCCGGCGTCGTCAAGCGGTTGATTTCCGACGGACTAGGCCGGAATCCGCGCACCGTCCCACGCGAAGACCCCGCCGCTGTCCGCCGCAGTCAGCCCGTCAACGACGCCGAGCATATGTTTCGCCGAGACGGCGGGTGAAAACAGCCTCTCCGCCGCGACCCCGCGCTGGAACGGTTCGCTCAGACCGGTATTCACCGTCCCCGGATGCAGGCCGACGACGATCGCCTGGGGATGAGAGCGCGCCATCTCGATCGCCAGGTTGCGCACGATCATGTTCAACGCCGCCTTGGAGGCACGATAGCTGTGCCAGCCGCCCAGCCGGTTGTCGCCGATTGAGCCGACCCGCGCCGACAGGGCGGCGAACACGACCCGCCTGTTTCGCGGCAGAAGCGGGAGGAAATGCTTGGCGACAAGCGCCGGGCCCACGGCGTTGACACGGTAGTCTCGCAGAAGGTGGTCGGCCGTCATCGTCCTGAACGAGCGTTCAGGGACCTCGCCGTGGTGCAGAACGCCGGTGGCCACGAAGATCAGAACCGGAGCCGGTCCCTCTGCGACTTGCCCGGCGGCGGCGGCGATGCTGGCCTCGTCTTCCAGATCCAGTCCCGTGCCCGAGCGAGACAGGCGGTGGATCGAGGCGAAGCGCCCCGACTCCGCCAGCCCATCGGCCACGGCCGCCCCGATGCCGCCGGAGGCCCCGACAACTACCGCAGAAACGACGACTGGAGCGAGGGCCTGCATGCGTCCGATCAACGCCCTCAGGCGGAGAAGAACAAGCCGGCATCGCGTCGCGCCCTTGCGCCCCCATATACTTTGTTATCCAAAGTTCTTTATATAAGGAGATCCGACGATGTCGCGCCCGACCCCAACCGCCTTGCTCGCCGCGCTGCTACTCACCTGTGGCAGCGTGTCCGCCGTCGAGGCCCAGACCACCGCCACGGCCGCCCCTGTTCCGCCGACCCGGGAGGTGCGCACAGCAGAGCTGGTCGCCGACTATTTCGCCGCTGATCCGGCCACGGCCTGGCGTGGTGCCGTTATCGTATTGGGCGGCTCGGAAGGCGGGCTGGGCGGCTCAGGGCGGATGGCCCGCAGGCTGGCGGCCGACGGCTTCGACGCCGTCGCCGTCTCCTATTTCGGAGCGCCGGGTCAGACCGAGGCCCTGAACCTGATCCCGATCGAGCCGGTCGATCGGGCGCTGGCCTGGCTAGACGCCCGCCCCGGCGCACCCGAGCCCGTCGCCGTTGTCGGCGTGTCCAAGGGGGGCGAACTGGCCCTGCTGGTCGCCAGCCGGAACCCGGCCATCGCCGCAGTCGTCGCGGCCGTGCCGTCGAACGTGGTCTGGGCCGGAATCGACCGGACCGGCGGCGCGGTGGGATCGTCCTGGACCGCAGCGGGTCAGCCCTTGCCGCATGTCCCCTACGACTTCAGCAAGGGATTCACCGGCATTTTCAACCTCTATCGCGACAGCCTCCCCGCCGCGTCACCGGAGGCCGAGATCCCGGTCGAACGGATCGCCGGGCCGATCCTTCTGGTCTCGGGCGAAGCCGACACACTGTGGCCTTCGACCGAGATGGCCGGTCGCGTCGAAGCCCGGCTGCGGTCGCATGGCTTCGCCCATCCGGTTGAGCACCTCGCCTATCCGGACGCAGGTCACGCCGTCTTCGGCGCGCCGGTCCGGGCCGATGCGCCAGGGATTCAAAACGTCACCGCCGTGGGCGGCACGGTGGAGGGCCTGGTCGCGGCGCGCGCCGACGTCTGGCCGCGCACCCTGACCTTCCTGAAAACGGCCCTTGCGGAAGCGGACTAGCCGCCGGCGAACCGTCAGGCCGCGCGACTGCCTTCCGGCGGTTCGCCATGGGCATTGGCCTCCGGCTGACCCTTCTGCGCATAAAAGACGATCAGGATGATGATCCCGATCAAGGGGATCAGGCCCAACAGGACCCACCAGCCCGTTTTGCCCGTATCGTGCAGCCGCCGGATCGCCGCCGCCAGCATCGGGATGAAGGAGCCGATGGCGAAGATCCCCGCCAGCGGACCGGATGAGGAAAAGTCGAGCCCGTCGTTCCCGATGACGGCACGGCCGGCTCCGAACACCATGCCGTCGATGACGCTGAGGATCGCGGCGGCGACGAAGTAGAACAGGACGAAGTACCAGAACTCCTTGCGGTCCGACCGACCGTTGAACTGGGCGTATTTCTTGTAAGGCAGGATGAAGTCGTTCATGCGTCTCTCCCCTCGCTGAGGCCTCTCGCATATCACGAATCGGCAAAATTGATATCGGCTCGACCATGACCATCACGACAGTCGGGCTCGATGCCGATGACACCCTCTGGCACAACGAGACGATCTTTCGCCTGACCCATGCGCGGTTCGTGGACCTGCTCGCCGACCACGGCGACGAGGCGACCATCGAGGCGCGCATGGCAGATACCGAGCGGCGCAACCTCCGCCTCTACGGCTATGGGGTGAAGGGCTTTACCCTGTCGATGATCGAGACGGCGATGGAGCTGTGCGACGGCGGTGCCCCGCCCGAGGTCGTGCGCGAGATCCTGGCCGCCGGGCGCGAAATGCTGGGTCATCCCGTCGAGACCCTGCCCGGCGTCGACGAGGCCCTGGCGAAGCTGTCGGAGCGCTACCGGCTGGTCCTGATCACCAAGGGCGACCTGATGGATCAGGAACGCAAGGTCGCGGCCTCGGGCCTGGGCGACCTGTTCGCCGCGGTCGAGATCGTCTCGGAGAAGGATCGCGGCACCTATGACCGCGTCTTCGCCCGTCACGGCACGGGGGCGGACGAGGCGGTCATGGCCGGCAATTCGGTCAAATCGGATGTCATCCCCGCCATCGAGGCCGGGGCCTTCGCCGTGCACATTCCCTATCACGTCACCTGGGCCCACGAGTTCGCCGAACCGCCGGTCGACCATCCGCGTTTCGGCCTGCTGGACTGCATCGCGGACCTGCCCGCCTGGATCGCCGAAAGAGATGCGCCCTGACCAGGGGCTTGCCCCTCGCCCCCCCCGTCTCTAAACGGGCCGCTTAGCCGACAACCGTATTGCCACCGGCCCGCTGATCCCTCCAGGGAACAGCGTCGCCGGTCGCCTGTGCGCGAGAGAGACCGCCCTGGACGACGACATCATCAGCCATGAAGACCGGGATGCGATGATCCGCGCGTCTCTGCTGACGCATGGCGACAGCGGGATCACGCCGCGCCACACTTTGTTCTACTTCAACGGCGAAGGCGACCATGACGACCTGAACGAGGTCGCCCGCCGCGCCGGCTTCCTGACCCGGGGTCAGGGCGATTCGACCGTTCTCGAAACGACCATGGCGGTGGACGAAGCCAGCTTCGCCCCCGTTTCGTCGATGATGCAATCCTGGGCCGCGGCCTTCCAGCTCGACTACGACGGCTGGGAGTGTGCGGTCGTGACGAACTAAGACCAAGAGCCGCCAATGCCCAAACGTACAGACTTGAAATCCATAATGATTATTGGGGCGGGGCCCATTGTCATCGGGCAGGCTTGCGAGTTTGATTACTCGGGAGTGCAGGCGTGCAAGGCGCTGAAGGCCGAGGGTTACAGGGTCATCCTGGTCAACTCCAACCCGGCCACGATCATGACCGATCCGGACATGGCGGACGCGACCTATATCGAGCCGATCACGCCGGAAATGGTCGAAAAGATCATCGAGAAGGAGCGGCCGGACGCCCTCCTGCCGACCATGGGCGGGCAGACGGCGTTGAACACGGCCCTGGCTCTGGACGCCAACGGGGTGCTGGAGAAGTACGGCGTCGAGATGATCGGGGCGAAGGCCGATGTCATCGACAAGGCCGAGGACCGTCAGAAATTCCGCAACGCCATGGACAAGCTGGGCCTTGAATCGCCGAAGTCCAAGGCCGCTCACAACATGGAAGAGGCGCTGGACGGGCTGGAGTTCGTCGGCCTGCCCGCCGTCATCCGCCCGTCCTTCACTCTCGCCGGCACCGGAGGCGGCATCGCCTATAACCGCGAGGAGTTCGAGGAGATCGTCCTGCGCGGCCTCGACATGTCGCCGACCACCGAGGTGCTGATCGAGGAGTCGGTGCTGGGCTGGAAGGAGTACGAGATGGAGGTCGTCCGTGACAAGGCGGACAACTGCATCATCATCTGTTCCATCGAGAATATCGACCCGATGGGCGTGCACACCGGCGATTCGATCACCGTGGCCCCGGCCCTGACCCTGACCGACAAAGAGTACCAGCGCATGCGCACGGGCTCGATCAACGTTCTGCGCGAGATCGGCGTCGAGACCGGTGGATCGAACGTGCAGTGGGCGATCAATCCGGCGGACGGCCGGATGGTCGTGATCGAGATGAACCCGCGCGTGTCGCGGTCCTCGGCCCTGGCGTCCAAGGCCACCGGCTTCCCCATCGCCAAGGTCGCTGCCCGTCTGGCCGTGGGTTACACGCTGGACGAACTGACCAACGACATCACCATGGTGACGCCGGCCTCGTTCGAGCCGTCGATCGACTATGTGGTCACCAAGATCCCGCGCTTCGCCTTCGAGAAATACCCCGGCGCCGAGCCCCTGCTGGGCACGTCGATGAAGTCGGTCGGCGAGGTCATGGCCATCGGCCGGACCTTCCAGGAATCGATACAGAAGGCCCTGCGCGGTCTCGAAACCGGCCTGTCTGGCTTCGACGAGATCGAGATCGACGGCGTGGTCCCAAGTCCTGGCGACCCCCACGACGACGCCTCGGCCCGCGCTGCGGTCGTGCGCGCGCTCGGCCAGCCGACGCCCGACCGTATCCGCGTCATCGCCCAGGCCTTCCGCCACGGCCTGTCGGTCGAGGAGGTCAACGCCGCCTGTTCCTACGAGCCGTGGGTCCTGCGCCAGATCGCCGACATCGTGCGGACAGAGGGCCATGTCCGCGTCCAGGGCCTGCCGACCGACCCGACCGAGTTTCGCAAGCTCAAGTCCAAGGGCTTCTCCGACGCCCGTCTGGCCCAGCTCACCGGAGCGACCGAGAAGGCCGTTCGCCACGCCCGGCGCGGCCTGAACGTGCGTCCCGTGTTCAAGCGGATCGACACCTGCGCGGCCGAGTTCGCCAGCGCCACCGCCTATATGTATTCGACCTATGAGACCGGCGCCCTGGGCCAGATTCCGCTCTGTGAATCCGAGCCAACCGACAGAAAAAAGGCAATAATTCTGGGCGGCGGGCCGAACCGGATCGGGCAGGGAATTGAGTTCGATTACTGCTGCTGCCACGCGGCGTTCGCCTTCGCCGACATCGGCGTCGAGAGCATCATGGTCAACTGCAACCCGGAGACCGTGTCGACCGACTACGACACCTCCGACCGGCTGTATTTCGAGCCGCTGACGGCCGAAGACGTGCTGGAGCTGATCGAGGTCGAACGGTCAAAGGGCGACCTGATCGGCGTCGTGGTGCAGTTCGGCGGCCAGACGCCGCTGAAGCTGGCCCATGCGCTGCACGAGGACGGGATTCCGATCCTGGGCACGTCGCTGGACTCCATCGACCTGGCCGAGGACCGTGAGCGGTTCCAGGTCATGCTCAACGACATCGGCCTGATGCAGCCGCCCAACGGCCTGGCCCGCTCGGCCGAAGAAGCCGCACAGAAGGCGGAGGAGGTCGGGTATCCGGTCGTGCTGCGCCCCTCCTATGTGCTGGGCGGACGCGGGATGGTGATCGTCCACGATCGGGAGCAGCTGGACCGCTACGTCGGCGAGGCGATGCGGGTGTCTGGCTCCGATCCCGTCCTGATCGACCACTATCTGAACCGCGCCACCGAGGTCGACGTCGACGCCCTGTGCGACGACGAGACGGTGTTCGTGGCCGGGGTGCTGGAGCATATCGAGGAGGCGGGCGTCCACTCGGGCGACAGCGCCTGTTCGATGCCACCCTTCTCGCTGTCAGCCGAAATCGTCGCCGAGCTGAAGCGTCAGACCGAGGCCATGGCCCGCGCCCTGAAGGTGCGCGGCCTGATGAATGTGCAGTTCGCGATCGAGGAGCCGCACAGCGATGCGCCCCGGATCTTCGTGCTGGAGGTGAACCCGCGCGCGTCCCGCACCGCGCCCTTCGTGGCCAAGACCATCGGCCAGCCGGTGGCCGCCATCGCCGCCAAGGTCATGGCCGGGGTGCCGCTGAAATCCTTCGGTTTGAAAGATGTTGGATACGACCATATCGCGGTGAAGGAGGCGGTCTTCCCGTTCGCCCGCTTTGCAGGGGTCGACACCATCCTCGGCCCGGAAATGCGCTCGACCGGCGAGGTCATGGGTCTGGACTTCAAACGTCCCGGCGAGATCGACATGGCCCCCGCCTTCGCCCGCGCCTTTGCGAAATCCCAGATCGGCGGCGGCACCATCCTGCCGACATCCGGTTGCGCCTTCGTCTCGGTCAAGGACGACGACAAACCCTTCATCGTCGAGGCCGTGACCCTGTTGCTGAAACAGGGCTTCGAGGTCATCGCCACGGGCGGCACCCACACCTTCCTGGTCCAGCAGGGCCTGCCGGTCGGCTATGTGAAAAAGGTGCTGGAGGGCCGTCCTAACATCGTGGACGCAATGAAGAACGGCGACGTCCAGCTGGTCATCAACACCACCGAGGGCAAACAGTCTCTCCAGGACAGCTTCAGCCTTCGCCGCACCGCCCTGATGATGAAGATCCCCTACTACACCACGTCAGCGGGAGCCCTGGCGGCGGCCCAGGCGATCGGGGCGATCCAGGCGGATACGCTGGATGTGCGACCCATCCAGGACTTCGCGCACTGAGGGTCGCGGCCGCTTGCCTGCCGACACTCATGATCTAAGCTCGACCGGAAACGAGGGCTGGACCATGAAGCGCATTCTCTTGTCGGCGGGCATGATGGCGATCGTCGCCGGGGCCGGCCTTCCGGCCATGGCCCAGGACCTGGCGCTGCGCGAGGCCATCCAGGCCGACTACGACGCCCGCCTCGGCGCATTGTGGGATCATTTCCACCGCAATCCGGAGCTTTCGACGCTGGAAGTCCAGACCTCGGCACGGATGGCCGAGGAACTCCGCGCCCTGGGCTATGAGGTCACCACCGGCGTCGGCGGAACCGGCGTGGTCGCCACCCTCGCCAACGGCCCGGGTCCGACGGTCCTGCTGCGCGCCGACATGGACGGTCTGCCGGTGCGGGAGGCCTCGGGTCTGCCGAACGCCTCGACCGCGATGCAGGTGGACTGGAACGGCGTCGAACAGTCCGTCATGCACGCCTGTGGCCATGACGTGCACATCACCGCCCTGGTCGGCGCCGCCCGTCAGCTGATGGAGCGCCGCAACCGCTGGTCCGGCACACTGGTCCTGATCGCCCAGCCCGCCGAGGAAGCTTTCAACGGGGCCGATCGGATGGTGCGCGACGGCCTCTACACGCGCTTCCCCAAGCCGGACTATGCGGTCGCCTTCCATGTCTCGGCACAGGCACCGGCCGGTCAGATCGAGGTGCGCGACACGACGGTCGCGTCCAGCGCCGACAGCGTCGACATCACCGTGAGGGGTATCGGCGGACACGGCGCCTACCCGCATCTGAGCGTCGATCCGGTGCTCGTCGCCGCCCACATCGTCGTGGGTCTGCAAAGCCTGCGCAGCCGCGAGGTCAATCCGCTGGAAGGCGCGGTGGTTACCGTGGGATCCATCCACGGCGGGACCAAGCACAACATCATCCCCAGCGAGGTGACCCTTCAACTGACCGTACGGGCCGACAGCGTGGAAGTGCGTGAACGCCTGCTGGCCGGGATCCAGCGGATCGCCCGCAACACCGCCCTCGCCCAGGGCGTACCGGAAGACCGTCTGCCGGTCGTGGCCATCTCGCCGGACGCGACGCCACCGACGATCAACGATCCGGAAACCGCGACCCGGGTGCGCGCCGCCATCGCCGAACGGATGGGAGCCGACCGGGTCATCTCCACGCCGCGCGGCGGCATGGGAGCCGAGGACTTTTCGTTCCTGGTGGCACTGGGGACGGGTGTCAGAGGGGTCTATTTCGAGGTCGGGGGCACCCCGCCGGATCAGCTAGACACCGCCGCGCCTCACCATTCGGCCGGATTCCGCATCTCTCCGGAGCCCTCGGTCACCGCCGGCGCCGAGGCCATGGTGGTGGCCACCGAGACGCTGATGGCCCCCGCCGGGTGATGAGATCGCGGTCCAGGCCATCGGAGCCATCAAGGCTGGCGCGCTGGGCGTGCGACTGATCGAGGACGATGCATGATCCGGTGGCGTTGAGGCTGATCGACGCCTTCACGCCCTTGCACGCTTGAGCCTCGACGCGAGGCAGCGTCCGCTCAGGTTCGGTGAACGCCTCTGCCTGAGCAGCCCGGCCTTTCTTGTCGGGCCTTGTTCGGCCGGGCGTCAGTCGAAGATGTCGAAGATCGACCCGCGCTTCTTGCGGTGCCCGCCGTAGCCCTGGCCATATTCACCCCGCTCGCCGGATTCGCCGCGCTCCCCATATTCCCCCCGTTCACCGAAGCCGGGGTTCCAGGTCTGGGGGCGGGGAGCCGAGGGCTGCGGCATGGCTGCGGACGGGGGCGCGCTTCCCTGAGCACCTGAGGCCATCAGGTTTTCCAGTTCTCCCCGATCCAGCCAGACTCCGCGGCAGGTGGGGCACATATCGAACTGGACCCCGGCGCGGTCCACGGTCTGCATGGGGCTGTTGTCATTGGGGCAGAGAATCAGAGGCATGGGCGGGTCCCGTTGAAAGTAAGGGAGGCTAAATGCCGTACGGCAATCGGGCCTCACGTTTGAAACGTGCTGCGTCCGACATCACCGCAACCGCCGGGAGGGCAGGTGCGGTCAGAGGGGCCCGGGTCGCTTCAACATTTTGGCACTCCGGGCGCACAAAGGCAAGGTCGGGGCAGTCCCCGGCTTGGCACCCCGGCGTTTCCTGATACCCTCCACCCGGATTGCCGGGGGAGCGTGTTCTGGCCACTGGACCGATGGCCCATCGGAGGCTTGATTGATCGTTACCGCTGACCTGATCGATCGCGAAACAGTGCTCGCCATTCGTGACGTCCTCGGTCGGGTGCCGTTCAGGGACGGAGCCCTGACCGCCGGCAAGACGGCCGCCGGGGTCAAGCGGAACGCGCAGGCGCGCGGCGACGACCCTGACGTGATTGCCCTGGGCCGCGACCTGAGGATCGCATTGGAGACCCACAGGACCGTGCGGGACCTGGTGCGACCCGCTCGCTGGTCGAGCCTGATTTTTTCACGCTACGCGCCCGGTCAGCACTATGGACTGCACGCAGACAATGCCGTGATGTCTGACGTCGACGGGTGGCCTCTCAGGACCGACATAAGCTTCACTCTTTTCCTGTCCGATCCGGAAACCTACGAAGGCGGGGCACTGCTGATTTCGGATCCGGCGGGGGATCGTGAATTCCGACCGGCGGCGGGCTGCGTTGTCTTCTATCCCACCGGGCATCTCCACCGGGTGACACCAGTCACCGCTGGCGAACGTCTGGCCTGTGTCGGCTGGATCCAGAGCTTCATCCGGCGACCCGACCATAGGGAGATCCTGCTGGACCTCTCGCGTTTGCGGGACGGCGCGACGGACGAGATCTCGCTGACCCTCGACAAGACGATCGGGAACCTGCTCCGTATGTGGGCAGAGGGATGACCGGGGAAGGACAGCGGGAGCCTGGGGCCTGATCGGCCGAGGGACTTCGCTTCGCGAGTCCGCCGATGCCGTGACTCAGGCTCTGGATTCCCGCTGCAGCCTCGGGGTCCGCCCACCCTGGCCAGGCAGATCGGGGCGATGGAAGCGGACATGCTGGAGATTCGACCGATCCCGGACTAAGCGCACTGTGGAGAGGGGAGGGGTTGCGCTCTTTGCAGAGCCGACCAGTTCCCGGTGGTTTCGGTCAGGCAACGACGGCAGAAACCCGCCAGTTCAACCAGGTCAGCTATGCAGAATTGCGCAGATGTCGGCAGATTGCGCACTCGCTCTGCGACCGTTTTCGACGCAGGCGTGTGCCAGGCTGTGCGGATGGAACACCATCGTCTGCGCAAATATCGCGGGCCTGAGACCTGGGCGCGGGTCAGGCAGGCCTGTATCGCCGGGGAATCGGCACCCTCGCTCGTGCGGCGGTTCGACGTCGGCTATGCGAATCTGAGACGCCGCGCCCGCATCGAAGGCTGGACGCGCAAGATCATCGCCCGGACTCTGGACCTGAAGCCGATCCGGGGCGGGGCGGATGAGCCGGACGGAGGCCTCCAGCCGCTCGGCCAATGGAGCGAGGTGCCGCCCAGGGATCCCCATGAAGCCCTGGGGGAGGCGGTGCGCCGGGCCGCGGGACTGTTGAGCCGGGGCCAGACGGCCGAGGCGACCACCCTGCTCCGGGCTGCGGCGGCGCTGGAAAAGCTGCGGTGGGTCGGCGGCTACAGCAAGAAGGGCGTTTGAGACGACCCGATGTCAGCGCGACGTCATCGTCCAGATGGGCTGACATCGGGATATGAAAACGGCTCCGTCCGGGGGCAGACGGAGCCGCTATCAAGGTTCTGATCTGGGGCTCAGAACTCTTCCCAGCCGTCTTCGGACGCGACGGGCTGGGGCTTGCGGGCGGCACCGCCGGAACCGACGGTGCGCATCTGGGCGACCGGACCGTTGGCAGGACGGGCCGGAACGGGAGCGGAGCGGGCCGGAACGGCGCTCAAGACCTGGGGAGCGCCGAGCTTGAAGCGCGCCATGGAGTTGGCCAGGATGTCGGCCTCCTGCGTCAGCGAGTGGCTGGCGGCGGTGGATTGCTCGACCATCGCGGCATTTTGCTGGGTCACCTGATCCATCTGGTTGACGGCGGTGTTGACCTCGGCAAGGCCCGTGGCCTGTTCCTGGGCCGAGGCGGCGATCTCCGACACCAGGCCGTCGATCTCGGCGACGCGGCTGACGATGCGCTGCAGGGCCTCTCCGGTCTGGCCGACCAGGGCGACGCCCGCGCTCACCTGCGAGCTCGAGGCCGAGATCAGGGTCTTGATCTCCCTGGCCGCTTCCGCCGAGCGCTGGGCCAGGGCCCGGACCTCGGAGGCGACGACCGCGAAGCCGCGGCCGGCGTCGCCGGCGCGGGCCGCCTCGACGCCCGCGTTCAGGGCCAGAAGATTGGTCTGGAAGGCGATCTCGTCGATCACGCCGATGATCTGGCTGATCTCCTGGGCCGATTTCTCGATCGCGCCCATGGCGCTGACGGCGTCACGGACGACATTGCCCGAGGTCTCGGCGTCGCCCTTGGCGGCCTGGACGGTCTCGGAGGCTTGACGGGCCCCCAGGGCCGTACGGTTCACCGTCGCGGTGATCTGGTCCAGGGCGGCGGCGGTCTCTTCCAGCGAGGCGGCCTGCTGCTCGGTACGGCGCGACAGGTCGTCGGAGGCCTGGGCGATCTCGCCCGAGCCCGAACGGATGGCCGAGACGTTGCTCAGCACGATCGACATCGTGTCCTTCAGCGCGGCCATGGCGGTGTTGAAGTCGGACTGCAGCTTCTCATATTCGACCGGCAGGCCGTCGCTGACACGGTAGGTCAGATCGCCTTGCGCCAGCCGCTCAAGGGCGACGCCGAAGGATTCGACCACCAGGGCCTGCTGTTCGGCGATCGCGGCTTCGCTGGCGAGACGCTGGTCGCGGTCGGACCGGGACTTGATCTCGACCAGTTCGGCATCGGCCGCGATCTTGGCGAGGGAGGCGTCACGGAACACCACCACGGCGTCGGCCATTTCGCCGAGCTCGTCGCGCTGCCCCAGCGCCGGTACGACGATGCCGTTATCCCCGTCGGCGAGACGTCGCATGGCGCCGGTCATGGCCTGCAGAGGCGCGGAGACCCGGACCAGGACGACACGGGTGGCGAAGACCAGGGTTCCGACGGCCAACAGGCCGATGACCCCCATCACGATCAACAGGATCTCGAAGACCCGCTGGGCGGCCTGAGCCTCCTCCTGTGCGACCTGGACCTGGAGATCGAGAAGCCCGCTGACATGGGTGCTGATCGGATCGATGGCGGGATAGAGTTCGGTTTCGGCGAACAGGACCAGGCCCGCCTGATCTCCGGAACTCAGCAGACGCTCGAGCTTCGCGACCGCGGCGTCCGCCTTCGGCAGGTCGACGAGCGCCGCGGCGATCCGTTCTTGCTCCTCCGGAGTCATCTTCGTTTCCAGGAAGGCGGTCCAGTTCGTTGCGATGTTCGATTTGGCGGCGGCGACAGCCGCGAGCGCCTCGGTCGGGGTCAAGGTCCCGGCACGCGCCTTGTGGGTGGTGTCGACGATATTCACTGCGTACATGTCGACGGCGACCTTGAGCTGCCTCATCGGCAACACCCGATCGGCGATGATCGCATGCATCTTGAGGTCCATGATCGTGGCGGAGGCCAGGCCGCTGATTCCGACCGCCAAAAGCGCCACGGACAGGGCCCCGAGGCAGAACAGAAGGCGGGCCTTGATCGTCATCGTCATGGATGGTCCTCGCTGCTTGACCCGTGGATCCAGCACGGGCGATTTTGCCAAGCTTCGCCGCTAATGCTTAACCATAGGTCAACTTCTGGCCACGCCGAGGCAATGTGAGGCGATGTATTGAGTAGTTCTACTTGAACTTGCAGTCCTTGATGTACGTATTTCCACGTGTTGAGGCCTGTTACTGTCCCCTTAGGTGACGAATGCGTTCGTCCTGACTGCAATATACAGTTGTATCAAGTCTGGATCCCCGCGGCGACCTCCGGGTCCGCCCCAGCGTCGCGGCCTTCGACGATCCGGGCCGCCGCCAGATCGGCGGTGACGTTGCCGACGGTGCGGAAGATGTCGGGCACGACCTCCACCGCCAGAAGCAGGGGCAGGACCTCGAGCGGCACCCCCATGGCCAGGCAGATCGGGGCGATGGAGGCGAAGAAGCTGACCTGGCCGGGGAGACCCACGGTGCCGATACTGACCGCCAGGGCCGCAAGGCCTCCGGCCAGCATGGTGGCGGTGGTGATCTCTGTCCCCGTCAGCTTCGCCACATAGATGACGACCGCCAGGTTGGCGACCGGACTGGTGATGCGGAACACGGCGACGGCCAGAGGCAGGACCAGCCCCGCGGTCGCCGCCGAGACTCCGAGCCGGTCGATCGCCCGTTCCACCATGACGGGCAGGCAGGCGAGCGAGGACTGGGTCGAGAAGGCGACCACCTGGGCCGGGGCGATCGCCTGGGCGAACCGGCCGAGACCGATGCGGCCGGCGAGGGTGGCGACGACATAGGTCAGCAGGATCAGACCGATCAGGCTGAGGCAGACCAGGGCGATATAGTGGCCCAGCACCCCGGCGGCGCCGAGACCGGCGCGCAGGCCCACACCCAGGGCCAGGGCGAAGACGCCCAGCGGGGCCACGGCCAGCACCCACTGGACGATGACGATCATGGTCTGGGCGACCGCCTCGAAGAACAGGGCGACGGGCTGGCGCAGGCGGGCGTCGAGCCGGGTGGTGGCGAAGCCGAAGGCGATGGCGAAGACCACGATGGCGAGGATGGCGTCGTCGGCCGCGGCCCGGATCGGGTTGGCGGGGGCGAGGCTGGTCAGGAAGGCGCCGAAGCCGCCGCCGCCGACACTGGAGGCCACCTCGCGCGCGGCCTCGGGCGGCGCGCCGGCCAGCAGGGCGGCCGAGCCCTCCGCCCCGATGGGCCAGAGGGCGTGCAGGCCGAGCGACGAGGCGAAGGCATAGGCCGTCGCCGCCAGCAGCAGCAGGGCGAAGACGAGGACCGCCTTCAACGCCAGACGCCCGGTCGCGGCGGCGTCGGCAATCGAGGCGATGCCGGTCACCAGCAGGCTGAACACCAGGGGGATGATGGTCATGCGCAGGGCGTTGAGCCACAGCTGGCCGAGGGCGTCGATCACGGCGATCGTGCCCGTGCCGCCGGGGATGCCCCAGGACTGGGCCGCCGCCCCGGCTGCCAGACCTCCGACGAGGGCGACCATCACCCAGAGGCTGAGGGAGGTGAAGAGGACGGCGGTACGGGAACGGGTCATGGCGGGGAGGCTAGCACCGGCTTCGCGGGACGCCATAGCGAACCTGCACGGAGGTGTGCCAGGGTTCACCATGCCTCCCCGAGTCGTCATCGCCGCCGCCGGTTCGCTCGGCGATCTGCATCCGTTCATCGCCCTAGGGCAGGCGCTGCAAGCGCGGGGATTTCAGGTAGAGATCGCCTCCTCGGCCGAATATCGCACCAAGATCGAAGCCGCCGGCCTGGTCTTCCACGCGATCCGCCCCAGCCTCGCCGAGATGGAGGCGGACCTGGGGATGACGCTGGCCCAGATCACCGAAGCCATCATCAAGTCCGACGTCTTCGTCTTCCAGCGGGTCGTCCTGCCCTATCTGGAGACCGGGGTCAGGCAGATGATCGCCGTCTCAGACGGGGCCCGGGCCATCGTCGGGGCGACCCTGACAGTCGGGGCGGGGGTGAGCGCCGAGCGGCTCGGCCTGCCGTTCGTGTCCGTCCTGCTTCAGCCGACCTTGGCCTTCTCGGCGTATGATCCGCCGTATCTGCCCAAGGCACCGTGGCTGGCTCCGGCCGACGGGGGGTTCGGTCTGTGGCGCAACCGGGCCACGATCGCTCTGGCGCGGCTGGTCGCCGCCGGGATGACGCGGCCTCTGAACCGGGTTCGCGGACGTCTCGGGCTGGCCGTGACCAGGGCCAACATGGTTTTCGACGCGGGGGCCGGGGCGGACCTGGCGCTCGGTCTGTATTCGCCGCTGCTCGGCACCGTGCAACCGGACTCGCCGCCGGGCTTTTTCGTCACCGGCTATGCGCCCTACGACAGCGAGACGGGCGGTCCCGCCGTCATGCCGCCCGCGCTGGAGCGGTTCCTCGCGGCCGGTCCGGCACCGGTCGTCTTCACCCTCGGCAGCGCAGCGGTGAACATCCCCGGCGGCTTCTATGTCGAGAGCCTGAAGGCGGCCCGGCGGATGGGTCGCCGCGCCGTCCTGCTGGTCGGGCCGGAGGGAGACCCGGGCGTCGCCGACGGGCCGGACGCGATCGCCCTGGCCTATGCGCCCTTCTCCAGCCTGTTCCCGCGCGCGGCGGCCGTCGTGCATCAGGGCGGGGTCGGGACGACGCAGCAGGCCCTGCGCGCGGGGCGACCTCAGTTGGTCGTCCCGTTCCTGGGGGACCAGTTCGACAATGCGGCGCGGATGGTGCGGCTGGGGTGCGGGGCGACCTTGAGCCGCCGCGCCTACCGGACCCGGCGGGTGGCGGAAGTGCTGGGCGGGGTGCTGGCGGATCCGACGGGGGTCGAGACGGCGACGCGGCTGGGGGTCGTGGCCTCGCGCGAGGATGGGGCGGCGGTGGCGGCGGAGCGGATTATGGAACTGCTGTCCCTCTCCCGGCGGGAGAGGGTCTCCGTAATTTGGTCCGCGGCGCAGTCGAGTTCCGCGTCCGACACCTCGGCCATCTCGACCCGCCCGATCACGGGCCGGTCGCGGCGGCCGGACATGCGGCGGTAGGCGGGGTCGTAGTGTTCCGCGATCAGGGCGGCGGCGAGGTCGACCGTGCGGCCGTCGCGGGCCATGGTCTTCCAGCCGGCGACGGTTTCGCTGGAATGATGCGGCGGGAGGCGGCCCAGCGCGGTCTCCAGCGCAGCGACGTCGGCGGCGATGTCGGCGTAGACCCGGGCGGAGAACCCGGCCCGCGCCTCGACCGGGGCGGACAGTTCCACCACCGGGGCCCGGCCCATGGCGGACCACAGGGCGGGCGGGATGGTGCGGGCACCGATACGGCTGGACTCGGCCTCGACGACGACGGGGCGGGTCGGGTCAAGGCGTTCGAGCGCTTCATAGAGACGGCTCTCGAACAGTTTCTGGGACGGCTGGGCGCGGCCGGTGGCCCCGAACAGGGAGCCGCGATGGCCGGCCAGGCCTTCGAGGTCGAGCGCCTGGACGCCGCGTTCGGCGAGACGCGGCAGGAGCGCCGTCTTGCCCGAGCCGGTCCCGCCGTCGAGCAGGATGACCGACAGGGCGGGCTCGCCATACAGGGCCGCCTGGACCGTGCGCCGCCAGGTCATGTAGCCGCCGTCCAGCACCGTCACCGGCCAGCCGATCTGGTCCATCACCGCGACCATGGCTCCCGACCTCTGGCCGCCGCGCCAGCAGTGGACCAGTGGGCGGAAGCTGCCGTCGCGATCCTTCAGCGCCCCGTCGAGGTGGGCGGCGATGTTGCGGGCCACTTTCGCCGCGCCGATGCGGCGGGCGAGGAATTTGGATTGCTGGACATAGATCGTGCCGATCTCGGCACGTTCGGCGTCGTCGAGGACCGGGAGGTTGATGGCACCGGGAATGTGGTCCTCGGCGAACTCGGCGGGGCTGCGCACGTCGATGATGGCGTCGAAGCGGGCGCGAGCCCCGGGCGACAGGTCGGTCGTGCCCTTGATCAAACGACCCGCACCCCGGTGCCCTCGACCACACGGCCGATGACGGCGGCCCGGTCGAAGCCGGCCGCGCGGATCGTCCCCAGCACGGCCTCGGCCGCCTCGGCCGCGACGGCAACGAGCAGGCCGCCCGAGGTCTGGGGGTCAGTCAGGAGGTCCCGGCGCCAGTCGTCGAATCCGGCCGGGAGGGTGATCGCGTCGCCGTAGGAGGCCCAGTTTCGGCCCGACGCGCCGGTGCGGACGCCGTCCCGGGCGAGCGCCTCGACACCCTCCAGCAGGGGCGCAGCGGCCGCCTCGAGCTCCACGCCCAGACCCGAGCCTCGCGCCATCTCCAGCGCATGCCCCAGAAGCCCGAAGCCGGTCACGTCGGTCATGGCGTGGACGCCCTCGGTGCCGGCCAGATCGGCGCCGACGGTGTTCAGCTTCGTGGTCGAGGCGATCAGGACGGCGTAGCCGTCCGCGTCCAGACGCTCCTGCTTGAGCGCCGCCGACAGCAGGCCGACGCCGAGCCCCTTGGTCAAGATCAGGAGGTCCCCTGGCCGGGCGCCCCGGTTCGTCAGCACCCGATCCGGATGGACCAGCCCCAGCGCCACCAGGCCGTAGATCGGCTCAACGCTGTCGATCGAGTGGCCGCCGGCGACCGGGATGCCGGCCTCGGTGCAGACACTGGCACCGCCCGCCAGGATCCGGCCGATCGTTTCGGTCGACAGGACGTTCACCGGCATGCCGACCAGGGCCAGGGCGAAGATGGGTCGCCCGCCCATGGCATAGACATCGGACAGGGCGTTGGTCGCCGCGATCCGGCCGAAGTCGAACGGGTCGTCGACCACCGGCATGAAGAAGTCCGTCGTCGCGACAAGCGCCTGCTGGTCATTCAGCCGCCAGACGGCCGCGTCGTCGCTGGTCTCGGTCCCGACCATCAGATTGGCGAAGGCGGCGGCCTGGGGCGTCCTCGACAGGATGTCGCGCAGGACGTCCGGCGACAGCTTGCAGCCGCATCCGCCGCCATGGGCCAGGGAGGTCAGGCGGGGTTCGGGGGTAGTCATGTTGCGAAGTCCGCCAAGCGAAGGATGCGCCGTTCGAGGCTCGGCGCCGCAGTGTGTACGACCCTGACGAACGAGTCGTCGGCCGTAAGCAGTTCGCAGTCCTGTTCGATCGCCAGCGCCAGAAACAGGCAGTCGTAGATCGGGTGTCCGAGGGTCAGCGCCAGCGCGAGACCTGCGGGAACCAGCGGGGGCGTCGGTAGATCGCGGACCGGTGCCCGGTCCAGAACCTTCAGGAGACGCGGCGCTTCCTCAGGCGGGAGTTCACCGATCCTCACCGCTCGACGCAGACCGTTAGCCGCCTCCACCCGCCAGACGTCAGGTGCGACAAGCGTGCGATCCATGGCCTCACGGGCGCGATCGCTCTGGGGCTCGTCCAATACCCATTTCAGGGCGACCGAGGTATCGACGACGATCAAGCTTCGTCACGCATCTCGCGGACGACCAACTCCGACGGCGTGAATGTCCGGCCATGTTGCCCCGCCCGGATCGCATCCGTCTCGGCACGAAACCGATCGACCTGTTTCAGCCGTTCGGTCTCGAGGGCTTCCTCGAGAAGGGCGCGATGCTCGGCCTCGACGCTGCGCTGGTTGGCGACCGCCCGGCGCTTGAGCGCTTCGACCGTGTCGTCGCTGACGTTTCTGACAAGGAGCTGGGCCATGCGTCGATGATAGCACACGCTATCGTTCGTCTCAACGAGCGCGCACTTCGGCGGTATCGGACCCAGGCGCAGACTCAGGGACATTCGCGTCGGCGCTGGAGCGGCCGAACGCGCTGACGTCTCTTGCCCTCCCCGGCGTCAACCCCGCTAGGATGGTCGAAACCTAGGGGAGAGCCGCCATGATCGTCGTCCACCACCTGAACAACTCCCGCTCGCAGCGCGTGCTGTGGCTGCTGGAAGAAATGGGGCTGGAGTATGAGGTCAAGAGGTACGAGCGGAACGCCGACACCATGCTGGCCCCGCCCGAACTGCGCGCCATCCATCCCCTGGGCAAGTCGCCGGTGATCCAGGACGGCGACATCATCGTCGCCGAAACAGGGGCGATCATCGAATACCTGCTGGCGACCTGGCCCGGACATGGATTGAAGCCGACGTCAGGGACGGCCGCCGGGCGGCGGTTCACCTACTGGCTGCACTATGCCGAGGGGTCGGCGATGACGCCCTTGCTGCTCAAGCTGATTTTCGGGGCCCTGCCGACCCGCTCGCCGGGTCTGTTGCGGCCGCTGGTCAGGGCGATCTCGAACAAGGCGCAGTCCAGCTTCATCGATCCGCAGATCGCGGCCCACACCGCATACTGGGAGGCGGAGTTGACCCGGTCGCCGTGGTTCGCGGGCGACGCCTTCTCGGCCGCTGACATCATGATGAGCTTCCCGCTTGAGGCCGGGGCGAGCCGCGCGGTCTATGGGGCCGACAAGCCGAAGCTGAAGGCCTTCCTGCAGACCGTCCACGCCCGGCCGGCCTATCAGCGTGCGCTGGAACGCGGCGGTCCCTACGCCTACGCATGAACCGTAGCGGGAGTCGCAACCGGAGGCGGACGAGCGCGTTCATGGGTCATGCATTTGAAAACACTCCAGATCGCGGCTGGCCTCGGCGCGGCCATCGCCTTCCTCTTCGCCTTTATGGCGGCGGGCGCGATGCGGGTGTCGCTATTGTTCGCCATGATCGGTGCCTCGCTGATCGTCTGGATCGTCTACGGTCTGGCCAGAACGATGCACGATCGTCGCCTGTCGCACGGTCGTCACCCGGCCGTGCGACCTCCTGCAGACTGATCCGGCGAGCCCGTTCCCGGCCGGACCTTGAGTTTCCGCGCCGGGCGCCCTAGCTTCTTCGGCCGGTCGCGCGCGCCCAGCGACCAGCGTATTCACCAGAGTTTCTCTTAAGTCCCCTCTCCGGTTTACCGGGCGACAAGTCAGAAAATCACGACCACATGGAAAAAGTGCCGATGACGGCCGAGGGTTACCGCTCCCTCGACGATCAGCTTAAGCAATTGAAATCGGTGGAACGTCCCAGCGTCATCGCAGCGATTTCGGAGGCCCGCGAACACGGCGACCTGTCTGAAAACGCCGAGTATCACGCCGCCAAGGAACGCCAGGGCTGGATCGAAGGCTCCATCGCCGACATCGAGGACAAGATCAGCCGCGCCCAGGTCATCGACGTGACCAAGCTCAGCGGCGACCAGGTCAAGTTCGGCGCCACGGTCACCGTGGTCGACGAGGACACCGAGGAGGAAGGCCGCTATCAGATCGTCGGCGAGCATGAGGCCGACGTGAAGCAGGGCAAGATCTCCATCTCCTCGCCCATCGCCCGCGCCATGATCTCCAAGGCCGTCGGCGACACCGTCGAGGTGAACACCCCCGGGGGCGTGAAGGCCTACGAAATCCTCAAGGTCGAGTGGAAATAGGGCCCAGCCCTCTTCGTATCGCGGTCGTCTCGGACGGTCGCGCCGGCATGGATAATCAGGCGCTCGGTCTCGCCGAGGCGGTCGCGCGTCTGACTCCGTCTGCCATCGACACCAAGCGCGTGAAGTGGCGGGCTGCATTCGACTGGCTGCCGGTCGGACTGAAGGCACCGTGGATGCTGGCGTCCGAAACGCCCTTCCCCGCCCACGGTGAGACCTGGCCGGATTTGTGGATCGCGACGGGGCGGGCGACCCTGCCGCTGTCCCTGGCCGCAAGGCGCCTGAGCGGCGGCCGGACCTTCGTGGTCCAGACCCAGGACCCGCGTCTCGATCCCGCATTGTTCGACAGGGTGGTGGCCCCGGCCCATGATGGGCTGAGCGGCGACACTGTCGTCTCGATCACCGGTTCCCCTCACCGGATCACGCCGCCGGTCCTGGCCGAGGCCGCGGCCGCCTTCGCCGAGCGGCTGGACGCCCTGCCCCATCCGCGTGTCGCCGTCCTGATCGGCGGCAAGTCGAAGGCCTTCGACCTGACGACAGACCATGCCGAATCCCTCTCGGACCGGATCGCGCAAGCGGTTCGAGACTCGAGCGGATCGTTGCTGATGACCTTTTCGCGCCGCACGCCCGAGGCCGCGAAAGCGGTGATGACGGAACGGCTGCGGGCCCTGCCCGGCTGGATCTGGGACGGCGAGGAGCCGAACCCGCTGTTCGGCTTCCTGCATGCCGCCGACCACATCCTGGTCACCGAGGACAGCGCCAACATGGCCGCCGAGGCCGCCTCGACCGGCAAGCCGGTGCACGTGCTGCCGATGGTCGCACTGAAGCCGCCGGGGAAGTTCGCCCGGCTACATGCCGATCTCGTCGCCAGGGGCGCGACGCGGCCGTTCGACGGATCGTTGGAGCGCTGGAGCTACGCCCCGCTGGCGGAAACAGGACGCGCCGCGCGCGAAGTCCTGAAGGCGATGGGCCGCTAGAGCATGATCGCTTGAGACAGAACCGCTACGCGGTTCTGGCGAAGGCGTGAATCATGCTCTCGCTCATATCTGGAGCCTGATTCACCGCATCGGCGGAATCGCGGAGCGATTCCTCCTCAACGGATCAGGCTCTAGGCGTCAGTCCCCTCCGCCGCCTCCACCGTCCCCGCCGCCGTCCGACCCGCTGTCGTTGTCGGAGCCGTCATTGTCCTTCGACCGGCCGCCGCTGCCGCCGGCGACCATGACGGAGCCCCCGTCGCCGTCGCCCTTCCGCTTCGCCTTGCCGCTGGCGTCCGCCGCAGCCCCGAAGACGATGCCCAGAACCACGCCGATCCCGATCCCGAGCGCCAGATTGTCGAAGGTGACGCCGAGGCCCGCGCCGATCGCCACGCCGAGGGCGAGCCCGATGCCGATGAAACTCCGTCCCGGTTGGGTAACCATGTCGCGTCCCTCCACGAATTCCGATGCTGTGAACATCGCACGCGGCGGAATCAGCGACTAGATAGAACTCATGAGCACTCCAAGAACGATCCGCGTCGCCGTCATCGGCTCCGGCCCCGCCGGCTGGACCGCCGCCATCTATGCGGCCCGCGCCAACCTGAGCCCGGCGGTGATCGCCGGCATCCAGCCCGGCGGCCAGCTGACCATTACCACCGACGTGGAGAACTACCCGGGCTTCGCCGAGGCCATCCAGGGGCCCTGGCTGATGGAGCAGATGAAGGCCCAGGCCCTGCACGTCGGCACGGAAGTGATCGAGGATATCGTGGTGTCCTGCGACCTGTCGCAGCGTCCGTTCCGGCTCAAGCTCGACAGCGGGACCGAGCTGCTGGCCGAGACGGTCATCATCTCCACCGGCGCCCAGGCGAAATGGCTGGGGCTTGAGAGCGAGCAGAAATACCAGGGCTTCGGCGTCTCGGCCTGCGCCACCTGCGACGGCTTCTTCTATCGCGGCAAGGGCGTCATCGTCGTCGGCGGCGGCAACACGGCGGTCGAGGAGGCGCTGTTCCTGACCAGTTTCGCCGCGAAGGTCACGGTCGTCCATCGCAAGGACGAGTTCCGCGCCGAGAAGATCCTGCAGGACAGGCTGTTCGCCAATCCGAAGGTCGAAGTGATCTGGAACCACACGGTCGACGAGATCCTGGGCCAGTCGGACGGCATGGCCTCGAACGTCACCGGGGTTCGGCTGAAGCATGCGCAGACCGGGGCGGCACAGGAGGTCCAGGCGGACGGCGTCTTCATCGCCATCGGCCACGCGCCGTCATCAGAGCTGTTCCAGGGCCAGCTGGAGACCAAACAGGGCGGATATCTGGTGGTGAAGCCCGGCACGACGGCGACCAACATCGAGGGCTGCTACGCCGCCGGCGACGTCACCGATGACGTCTACCGCCAGGCCGTGACTGCGGCCGGCATGGGCTGTATGGCCGCGCTGGAAGCGGTGCGGTTCCTCGCCGAGGAAGACCACGCGAAGGCGCACCACCCGATCAGTCACCACGAGGCGGAGAAGATCGGGGTCTGGTGAGACCCCGAGAGGCTGGCCGAACAGAGACAGCCCCGGCGGCGCGTATTCGACCGGGCGGCCGGCGCGGCGGCGCAGGGCGATGCCGGTGGAACCGTATGCCCGGTTCGGAGGCTGAATGCCTGACAGGCCTCGACCTTGCACGCCGTGGATGGGTGACGCTTCAGTCGGCCGGGCGACCGACCTCTTCGACGTCCATGACGGTGACGCCTGCCGGGGCGGCGGCGGCGGACTGTGGCGCGACGATCGAAGGGGCCTCGAAGGCCTGGAGTCGGGCATTGATGGCGGCGATGTCGGCCGCCGTGGCCTGACGACGGCCGCCGAGGCTGGCCACGCCCACGACCCGGGTCTGGCCGTTGATCTCGACCGTGCGCAGGTTCATCCCGCCCTCGGCCAGGACGGTGGCATCGTCGGGGCCTACGTCGCCCAGGGCAGCGGAGGCCGTGATCAGGCGGGGGCGTGAGAAGCGCGCCTCATCGATGGTCGGCTCACGACCGGCATAGGTCTGTTTGAAGGCGGCGGTCTCTCCGGCCAGACCCTTCCAGCGATAGAAGATGTGGGCCCCGATCTGGGTGATCTTGGCGAGCGATGGCGACCACCAGGGGTGGACGTAGTCGGCGTGGTAGTGGGTCGCGGTGCCGACCTTGGTCGCGACGTATCCAGACAGGGCGCGCTCGGCGACGATCCGGGCGCGGTTCCAGGCCCAGCCGACCGGCGCCTGCGACAGCGCGCCGTCGCAGGTGAAGCTGAATTGGCAGCCCGTGGTCCGCTCGGCGCCTTCGAAGACGACGCCGCAGACCGTGTTCGGATAGTTGCGATCGCGCACCCGGTTCAGGATGACCTGGGCGACGGCCTCCTGGCCCTCGGTGCTTTCCAGCGCCGCCTCGTAGTAGACGCCCTGGGTCAGGCAGCGCAGCGCCCGGGCGCGGTCGTCGGCGGTCGCCACCTGCAGCACGAACGGCCGCGCGGTGCGCAGGGCTCCCACTTCGACAGGTGTGGCGGCGTTGCGTTTCTGCGCGTCGAGACCGTTCATGCCGAGCTCAAGCGTAGGCCGGCCGGCGAGGGTGAGGCTCTCCCAGCCGGGCGTGAGCCCCAGCATGTTGGCGCGTCGCTCATTGGGATCGAAACGGATCGCGAGGGCCAGTTGGGCCGGGTCCATCCGCGCGCTGAGGGCCGCGAGCCCGCGCGCTGACAAGTCGCCCTGGGTGACACGCGCCACAGCCTCGGCCGTGCGATCTCCGGCGGGACGCACGGTGGAGCTCGCGGCCATCGCCACGCCGAGCGCCGCCAGCGCCGCAGGAGCCGCTGCGGCATAGCGACGGGCGAGGGTCTTGACCCTGTGCCAGTCGACGGACGTGATCGAGAAGAGCGTCATTCGTATCCGGAAGTACGACGACGGAGCGCCGTGGAGCAGGGTCCTTGATCCAGCAACACGGCGCTTTTCAGGCCACGGATTACGGTTCGGTGAGGCGGGCCTAACGGCCGCCGAGAGTCGAGCGGAGCATCCAGGCGAACTTCTCGTGCGCCGCCAGACGCTGGGTGAGAAGATCGACCGAGACGTCGTCGCCGTCAACGTCCGCCGCCTTCAGGGCGGCGCGGCAGGTGGCGATCAGGGTCTCGTGATCCTTCATCAGCTCGGTCAGCATGGCCGGAGCGTCCTTGTCCGGATCGCCGTCCTTGATCGACGTCAGATTGGCGAAGGCGGACTGGGCCTGGGGCGCGAACTCGCCAAGCGCGCGGATACGTTCCGCGATCTCGTCCAGTGCCGCCCAGATTTCGCGGTATTGCTGTTCCAGCAGAGTGTGCAGGGTGAAGAACTCCGGGCCCCGGACGTTCCAGTGATAGCCGTGCGTCTTCAGATAGACGGCGAAGCTGTCCGCCAGCACTTTGGACAACTCCTGCGCCACTTCGCTGCGCTCCGCCCTGGTCAGGCCGGTATGGATCGTTGCGGTCATGCTTGCTCCTTTGACGACAGTCTTTAAATCGTTTGGGCAGCAAGGCGTTCCAACCGCCCTTGCCAAGGCTGGCACTCCGTCAGAACGAGAACAGCCGTGGCGCGGAACGCAAGGCATCGGAAAGCGTTGCCGTTTTTCGCGCAGGCGCGCTCCGGGGGCTATTGGTTGGGGTTCAGTGCGTTGGTCAGTCGGATGCTGGAGCCGGACATCGTCCTGGCCCGGCTGGCGCGCGCGCCCAGGCGACCATGGTGGCGAAACGCCTTGACCGGCCTGGCCTTCGCCGCCGCCGGACTGTTCGTGCGCTGGGCGGCTCAGGCCTTTTACGGCGAGGTGACCGGCTTCATCATCCTGCTTCCGGCGGTGATTCTCGCGGCCCTCACAGGCGGGCGGGTTGCGGGGCTCGTCGCCACGGTCGCATGCCTGCTGGGCGGCTGGGTCATCGCCGGGCCGACAGCAGTCGGGTACGGTATCGCGACACCGGCAGGCCGGGTCGCCACCGTCAACTTCATCATCGTCGGAGGGTTCGTCACCATCGTGGCCGCATCACTGCGCAAGAGCCTGGCCCGGCTTGACGGGACGATCACTGCGCTGGAGGCGTCCCGGGTCCGGGTGGGCGAGGCGGTGACGAGCCTGATGCAAGGCGAGGCGCGCTTTCGGACCGCCATCGAAGCCGTTCAGGGCGTCCTCTGGACCAATACGCCGGACGGCCGAATGGAAGGCGAACAAAACGGCTGGGGCAGCCTCACCGGTCAGTCGCAACCCGAGTATCAGGGCTATGGCTGGGCCTCAGCCGTTCATCCTGACGATTCCGCACAGACGGTTACCGCGTGGAATGCAGCCGTGGCTGACAGGAAGCTCTTCGTTTTCGAGCATCGGGTCCGCACGACCGACGGAACCTGGCGGCATTTCGCGGTACGGGCCATTCCCACCCTAGACGACGCCGGTGAGCTGATCGAATGGGTCGGCGTCCACATCGACATAAGCCAGGCCAAGTTCGCCGAGGCGGCGCTGCGCGAGAGCGAGAGCCGCTTCCGTCTGATGGCCGACACCGCTCCCTCGCCCGTCTGGCTGACCAATGCCGAAGGGGAGGTGGAGTTCGTCAACGCCGCCTTGGTGGAATTCTACGGCAGGCCCGGCGAGACCTTCATGGGCCACACCTGGAAGGCCGCAATCCACCCCGACGACTTGGCCGAGGTGAACGCCACCCAAGCCGAAGCCCGCTCCCGCTTCCTCCCCTACGGCTTCGAATGCCGCTTCCTGCGTCACGATGGCGCCTGGCGCTGGATGCGCGTGTCGGTGAACCCCCGGTTCGATGGCGACAGGGTGTTGCAGGGCTATGTCGGCCTGTCGTTCGACGTCACCTCCACCCGCGAGGCCCTGGACGCCCTGGCCCAGCAGGAACGCCGTCAACGGTTCCTGCTGGAGCTGTCGGATGGCGTCCGCGAGCTGAATGATCCCGAGGCGATCATGGATCATGTCCAGAGCGTCCTGGGGCGGATGCTCGGCGTGAACAGGGTCGGTCACGGGGAACTGCGCCGGGACCGCGAGGTCTTCGAGATGGCGCGCGACTGGACCGAGGGGGTCGGCAGTCTGCAGGGTGCCCACCGCATCCAGAACTTCGGCGGCGAGGTGGATCTCGAGCTGGCGGACGGCAAGACGATCGTGGTCCACGACGTCGCGGCGGACTCCCGCACCCGGGCCGCAAGGGCCGGCTTCGAGGACGTCCAGGTCGCGGCCTTCGTGACCGTTCCACTGATCCGTTCCGGCGTCCTGCGGGCCTTCCTGCACGTCAACAGCACCCGGCCCCGCGTCTGGACCGGTGCCGAGGTCAGCCTGATCGAGAATGTCGCCGACCGCGCCTGGTCCGAGATCGAACGCACCCGCGCCCAGGCCGAGGTGCTGGAAAGCGATGCCCGCTTCCGTGACATCGCCGACACCGCCCCTGTTCTCATCTGGGTGACCCGGCAGGACCGCACCCGCGCCTTCGTCAACCAGGCCTATGTGGAATACTACGGCGGAACCTATGAGGAGGCCCGGCTCGCCGACTGGCGCTCCATCGTCCATCCCGACGACCACGCCTGCATCACCGCTGAGTCCGTCGCCGGCGAGGCGACCGGGGAACCCTTCTCGCTCGAGGCCCGCTACCTGCGTCATGACAACGAGTATCGCTGGCTGAAGTCCTTCTCGCGTCCGCGCTTCGGTCCGGGTGGCGAGGTGATCGGCTTCGTCGGCGTGGCCTTCGACGTGACCGACGCGCGCCGGGTCGAGCACGACCTGAAGCGGATCAATGAACTGCTGGAAGACCGCGTCGGCGACGCCCTGGCCGAAAAGGCCAAGGCCGAGGCACACCTGATGCATTCCCAGCGGATGGAGGCGGTAGGCCGTCTGACAGGCGGGGTGGCGCACGATTTCAACAACCTGCTGACTGTCGTCATCGGTGCCCTGGACCTGATCCTGAAGTCGCCGGATGACGCCGGGCGGCGCCAGAAGCTGGGCGAGGCCGCCCTGTCGGCCGCGCGGCGTGGCGAGCGGCTGACGCACCAACTTCTCGCTTTCTCAAGGCGTCAGGCCCTGCGCCCCGAGGCGGTCGACATCAACGCCCTGATCCGCGAGAGCGACCCCCTGATGCGTCGCGCCGTCGGAGAGGCGGTCACCTACAAGCTCAAACTCCGTCGCGGCGGCGCCCGGGTCATCGTCGATCCGGCCCAGTTCGAGGCTGCCCTGCTGAACCTGATCGTCAACGCCCGCGACGCCGTGGCCGAGCGGGGTCAGACGGAGGGAGCCCGGATCACCGTCCAGACCCAGGCCTGCGAGGTCGAGGCCGGCGACGTCGTCGAACTGGCCCCCGGAAACTATGTCTGCGTCACCGTCTCCGACACGGGTTCCGGCATGAACACCGAGACCCTGCAGCGGGTGTTCGAACCCTTCTTCACCACCAAGGCGGTCGGCAAGGGCACCGGCCTGGGTCTCAGCCAGGTCTACGGTTTCGCCCGCCAGAGCGGCGGCGGGGTGAAGATCAGTTCGACCGTGGACGAGGGGACGGAAATCCGCGTCTACCTTCCGCCCGCCCCGACCGGGGACGTGGCTCAGGATGCAGGCCAGCGTCGCTTGCCGGGCGCTGTGAAAGCAGGCCAGACCCTGTTGCTGGTCGAGGATGACACCGGCGTCGCCGCCATCGCCATGGATCTGCTGCGCGGCATGGGGTTGAAGGTCGAGACGGCGGAGACCGGCGCCGAGGCCCTGGCCCTGCTGGAGCAACGCGGCTTCGACGTCATGCTGACTGACATCGTGATGCCGGGCGGCATGACCGGAGTCGAACTGGCCCGGACCTGCGCCGGCCGCTGGCCGACCATGTCGATCATGCTGACCTCCGGCTATGCGGGTGACGATGTCGACCTGGCCCTGGCGGACGCGCCCTGGCCGTTCCTGAGGAAACCGTATTCGGGTGAACAGCTGCGCGAGGCGCTGGGCGATCTCCTGATCACCGCCACCCCATAAAGACTTCGGCCCGCCGCAGGATCGCGACGGGCCGAACATCTCTATCCCATGCGGGGCACCTGAAGCCTATTTGCGCGCCTTGCGGGCGGCGTATTTGGCGTCGCGGGCGGCCTTCTGCTCTTCCTTGGTGAGCTGCTTGCGCTCCTTGCGATTTGCGCGCTTCTCGGCCTCGAGGGCCTCCTCGGATTCGCGTTCGGCGGCGGCGCGCTCGGCATCGCGCTCGGCCTTGATGCGGCGCTCTTCGGCCTTCACAGCCTCGTGCTGGAGACGCAGGGCCTCCTTTTCGGCCGCGCGCTTCTCGGCCAGTTTGTCGAACTCGGGATCGGGCGCGGCGGCCTTGGGCTTGAACTTGGCCAGCAAGGCCTTCTTGGCCTCCTGCTGGGTGCTGATGCGGTCGCTGAAGCCCGTCTGTTTCAGATCTCTCATGCGGTCGGTCGGTCGTCCTTCGAGGGGTGGGCCCGCGCCGGATGCGGCGAAGGCGGGGATCGCCACGGCGTCCGGGCGTCGGCAAAGCCGAAACCGAGCCGTAAATCAAGCTCGGAGGCCGCTTAATCGACGAACGGGGTCGTTCTTGGGCCGACCGTCATCGCCGGGACGCACCCGCGAGGCGATCGCGCCTACAGGCGTCGAAAGCTTCGCCCCAAGATCTTGCGCATCAATCCGGGCGCGCGGCACCCGCTGCGCCGCCCACTGCCGCGCCGACCGGGCCGGCCACTACGGCGCCGGCGATGGCACCGGTCGCGGCACGCTGTTCGGTCGTGTGGCCACAGGCCGAAAGGGCGGTGGCGCCCAGGGTGATTGCGGCGAGGGCCGCGGTCGTGAGGAGGGAACGGCGCATGGGAGGGATCCTGATCCGGTTGAGGTCACGCTGCAACGCCGCCACGACGGCCCCGTTCCCTGACGACCGTTCGCGACAGATCAGCACCGGCCCTGGCGGCGTACGAATACAATAGAAACGATGCCCAAGAGCATGCCTTGGCGCCACCAGCCCTTCTGCAAGTCTCGCTTGTGCAAACCGATACGGCATTCGGCTCCAAACCCCGCGCCGCCTGCGCAATTCAGGCGCTGCTCATCTCTGTGAAACCTGAAAACCTGCCGCAATTGCTGCGCCGCAGCGACATCTTGCGAATCAACCACATTGAGGACATAAACAGATGGCTTAAGGCCTATCTTTCGGCGGTCAGGCGTTCACCGACCTCCGATTCGCAATCCGGTTCGCGACCTCTCGGGTCGCCCGGTTCTGCAGACGACCCGGGGGCGACTTTTCCGCCCTGCTGAATAGGACGACGCCTTTGTTCCAATCCTCGCAACAGCGTGCGACTTCGCATGCCGACCGTGCGGCCAGGATCAGGCCCGTACAGGCGGCGGCGGCGTTTGGCGCGCTCGTGGGGTTGGGAATCGGCTGCGCCTATCTGGGAGGGACCGTCGCGCGCGCGACGACCGTCCGCGCCCAGGCCGAACGTCTGGAGGGGGCCACAGCCGCCGGCTTCACCGAGGAAGCGCTCGCCGCCGCTGCGGGCGGTCTGGACGCCAGCGCCCTGGCCATCGCCCGTCGCCACGATCCCTATACCGTCGCCGGTGGTGCCCAGCGCGACCGTCAGGCCGAGCTGCTGACCGCCCGTCTGGAACAGCTCCGTCCCGACAACGCCCGCGCCGACCTGCGCCGCGCCAGCCTGACCGACATTTCGGCCGCCGCCCGTCCGTTCCAGATCAGCAATGCGCTGGACGCCTCGCGCGATCTCGAATGCCTGACCCAGGCCGCCTACTACGAGGCGCGGGGCGAGGGTTCGGATGGGATGCGCGCCGTGGTCCAGGTCGTCCTGAACCGCGCCCGTCACCCCGCCTTCCCGCGCAGCGTCTGTGGCGTCGTGTTCCAGGGATCGGGACGCCGGATCGGCTGCCAGTTCAGCTTCACCTGCGACGGTTCGATGCGCGCGCCGGTCAACCGTGCCGCCTGGAACCGGGCCCGTACGGTCGCCTCGGCCGCCCTGTCGGGCGCAGTGTTCGCGGGCGTCGGCAACGCCACCTTCTTCCATACGACGGGCGTCTCTCCGTCCTGGCGCAACAGTCTGCTGCGCGTCAGCCAGGTCGGCAGCCACATCTTCTATCGCTTCGGCGGGCGCGCCGGATCGTCGAACGCCTTCAGCTACGCCGCGCGCGGCTCGACCGGCTCGGACATCCAGCGCACCGTCTATGCCGGGATCGATCCGGCGGAGACCGTTCGCCAGGCCGGCCAGGCCATTGCCTACACCGCCCTGCTGGCCCAGGAGACCGCGTCCAGCTCCCAACCTCCGTCGGCATCGACCGAGGCTCCTGCCCCGGCCGTCGCGCCCGCGCCTGCAGCGACGCCGGTCTCGGCTCCGGCTCAGCCGGCAGCCGCCGACTCCGCCGCCGTCAGCGCACCCCAGGCCTGATCGACCGCCTCAGCGTTCCTGCACGTTGCGGATCGCGGTCAGGTTCTGGTTCAGGTTTCCGAACCGTCCCTGCTCCTTCAGATTGACGTCCGCATCGCCGGGTTGAGCCGACTGCACGCCGGTCTCAAGGTCGCGACGGTCCGTCAGGCCGCCGTTCTCGATCGAGGTCGCACCGTGATCGGCGAGGCTGCGTTGCTCCGCGGGACTCTTCGGGACCGTGGCCATGGGAATCTCCTTCTGATCAGAGAAGAAACCCCTCCGCCTCCGGCCTGTTCCTCAGAAAGCGTCGAGGCCGATATCCAGCACGGGTGCCGAATGGGTCAGGGCCCCCACGGAGATGACGTCCACTCCGGTTTCGGCGATGCCTCGCACAGTCGTCAGGTTAACCCCGCCGGACGCCTCCAGAACCACACGGTGGCCGCCGTCGCGCCGACGCTTCACCGCCTCGACCAGTTCGGCGTTGTCGAAGTTGTCGAGCATGATCACGTCCGGCCCCTGCCCTTCCGCGACCAGGGCCAGAGCCTGATCGAGCTGGGCCAGGCCGTCGACCTCAAGCTCGATCTTCGTCAGGTGACCGGCCTGCGCCCGCGCGGCCGTCACGGCCTCGACCACCCCGCCACAGACGACGACATGGTTGTCCTTGATCAGGATGGCGTCATCCAGACCGAAGCGGTGGTTGATGCCGCCACCGCAGCGCACGGCGTGCTTCTCCAGCGCGCGGAGGCCCGGCGTGGTCTTGCGCGTATCCGCGATCCGCGCGCCGGTTCCGGCGACCGCCTCGACATAGGTCCGGGTCAGGGTGGCGATGCCGCACATCCGGCCGAGAAGGTTCAACGCCGTCCGCTCCGCCGACAGGAAGGCGCGGGCGTCCGCCTCGACCTCGGCCAGGACCGCGCGGGCCTCGAAGGCCTCGCCGTCCTTCAGGCGGAGATCGATGGAGGCCTTGGGATCCATCTCCAGAAGCGCCAGCCGCACGCAGTCGATACCCGCCAGCACGCCCGGCTTCCTCGCCGCGAAACGGGCCCGCATCCGCGCGCCCTCGGGGATGCAGGCGGCGGCCGTCACATCGCCGGCGCGGCCGAGGTCCTCGGCCAGGGCCATGCGGACAATGGGCAGGATCAGTGTATCGGGGAGACCGCTCATGCCGCCGCAGCCCGCAGGATGTCTCGCCGGATGCGCGTATGGACCGGCGTCGCCGCCGTGTCGGGATAGTCCGAGCGATAGTGACCGCCCCGGCTCTCGCGCCGGGCCAGGGCCGCCTCGGCGATCAGCCGCGCCGCGAACAGAGCCGGCGGTGCGCCATGGGCCGCCTCCAGCCGGTCGATCAGGGCGATCAACCGCGTCAGGCCGGTCGCATCCCGCACCACGCCCGCGTCGGCGCTCATCGCCGCGCGCAGTTCGGCGTGGGCCGCCGCGGGCAGGTCGGCGACGACCGCGCCGACGACCACCGGTCCCTTGACGGGAGCCTGTCTGGCCGCCTCGCGCCCCGTCCGCCGCCCGAAGGCTGCAGCCTCGAGCAGGGAGTTGGACGCCAGACGGTTGGCGCCGTGAACCCCCGTCGCCGCGCATTCGCCGACGGCATAGAGGCCTTCGAGCGAGGTCCTGCCGTCCGGATCGGCCGCGATCCCGCCCATGTGATAATGGGCCGCCGCCGCGACCGGGATCGGGGTGACTCGCGGATCCAGACCGGCCCGCATGCAGGCCGCGAACACGGCCGGAAACCCGGTGGGAAAATGCTCGCCGATCGCCGTGCGCGCATCGAGCAAGGCGCCGCGCCCGGCCGCCCGCGCGGCATGCACGGCCCGCGCCACGACGTCGCGCGACTTGAGGTCGGCATCGTCGGCATCGCCCAGCAGGAAGACGTCGTCCTTGTCGATCAGCCGGGCGCCCTCGCCCCGCAGCGCCTCGGTCGCCAAAGGCATGGGGTCGAGGCCGACGTCGATGGCCGTGGGGTGGAACTGCACGAACTCCGGGTCGAGGATTTCCGCCCCCGCCGCCCAGGCCAGGGCCATGCCCTCGCCCTTCAGCGCCACCGGCGTGGTCGTCGCGCCGTACAGGCCGCCCGCCCCGCCGGTCGCCAGGACCACGGCGGGCGCCAGGATCTCGACGATACGGCCGCTGGGATGTTCGATCACCGCGCCGCGCACGCGACCGGTCCCGTCCTGGATCAGGGCACGCAGCCGCGCGTCCTCCCACACCGTGATGTGCGGTGCCGCCCGTACCGAAGCCACCAGCGCCGACAGGATCGCCCGCCCCGCGCCGTCGCCGCCGACGCGCGCCACCCGCGCCATCGAATGGGCCGCCTCGAGACTGACGGAGAACTCGCCGGCGGCGTCCCGGTCGAACGGCGCACCGAGTGACGCCAGCCATTCCACCGTGCCCCTGCCCTCGTCGGTCAGGACCTCGGCTGCATGATGGTCGACCAGGCCAGCCCCCGCCGCTTCCGTATCCTTCAGGTGCAGGGCCGGAGCGTCGTTCTTCGACAGGGCCGCAGCCACGCCGCCCTGGGCCCAGGCGCTGGACGCGGCCTGCAGCAGGGGCGCCGGGCTGATGACGATGACGGGCGCAGGTGCCGCCGAGAGGGCCGCCGAAAGCCCGGCCAGGCCGCCACCGATGATCAGCGGGCCGTCGTGGTGAATGCGGCTCATCGATCGAACCCGATGAAGCGGGCGGCGATGTCTATGGCCCCTTGGGGCGAGCCCTCCGACAGGGGCAGCAGGACGCCGATCGCGGCGGCGGCGCACAGGGCGGCGGTCAACAGGAACAGGGCCAGCGACTTGCCGGCTTCGGGCCAGGTCAGGGTCTTCTCGCCCGGCCGCCATGCTCCGCGACGCAGGGATCCCAGGATCGCGATGGCCAGGAAGACCGCGAGGATATAGCGCCCGGTCGAGACGCCCCACCAGACGGCCAAGGCACCGATCGCGATCAGGGCGGCCTTCTCGACCATCGGATCGATGCGGGCCAGCACGGGCCCCAGCGCCTTGGACCCGTCCAGCGGCGGCGCGGGGGCCAGGTTCACCAGATTGATCATGGCGATGAAGAAGGCGCCCATCATCCAGGCGTCATCGCCCGTCGCGAACCACAGGCCGACGACCGGGATCAGGGCCAGCAGGCCGAACGCCGGCCCCGCGAGCGACACCAGCACCCCGTGCCATTCGCTTTCGGGGTTGCGCTGGCCGCGCGCGAGGCCGCCGAGGAAGGGGATGATGTAGATTTTCGCCGGCCCCATGCCGAGCCGGTTCATCGCCAGCACATGGCCGTATTCGTGCACGACCAGGCCGAAGAGGGCGGCGACCGCCACGACCCAGCTGCCGCTCATGAACCAGAGGAAGCCGCCGAGCAGCAGCGTCGAGGCGATGGCCCAGGGCAGGCTCTGGCCCTTGTCGATGACCGGTGCGCCGGGGCTGGACGTCGGGACGGCCGTCGTCGTTTGCGCGACCGGCGTCGGGGCGGATCCGTCGCGTGATCCCCAGGGGCCGTCGGTCATCTGGCGGCCTTCGGACTGGCGAACAGGGTGGAGAGCCACCCCGTGATGCGCGGCTCGTGAACGGGTTCGGGCCTGGGCTTGATCGGCAGAACGACGAACCCGCCGAAACCGCGCGAATGGGGGGCCTGATAGTGCATCAGATCAGCTCCACCGCAACGTGGTGCCTGGCCTTGACCAGGTCGTAGCGCGCCGGAACGGCGGGCGGCGGCAGATCGATCATCCGCTGCACAGCGAGCCGGGCCGGGGCGATCATGGCGTCCGGCACCGTGACCTCGAACCGCATGTTCAACAGGCAGTCGCGGATATTGGTCAGGGTGATCCGCTGCATAAAGGGGCAGAGGTTGCATGGCCCGATGAAGGACACCTCGGGTGCATCGCCCTTGATGTTGGCCCCCATCGAGCATTCTGTCAGCAGAACCACCTGCTTCGGCTTCCGGCTGGTGATATAGTCGGTCATCGCCGCCGTCGATCCGGCGAAATCCGCCGCTGCCAGCACCTCTTCCGGGCATTCGGGGTGGGCGAGGATTTCCGCCCCGGGATAGGCCGCACGCATCTCGGCGATGTCGGCTCCGGTGAACCGCTCATGCACGATGCAGCGGCCCTTCCAGGCGATGATCCCGATGTCGGTCTGGGCCGCGACATTCCTGGCCAGGAATTCGTCGGGGATCAGGATCACCCGGTCGACGCCCCATTCCTTCGCCGCCCACTCCACCACCTGGACCGCGTTGGCCGAGGTGCAGCAGATGTCGGTCTCGGCCTTCACATCGGCCGTGGTGTTCACATAGGTGACCACCGGCAGGCCCGGGTATCTCTGCTTGATCAGACGCACGTCCGCGCCCGTGATCGCCTCGGCCAGCGAGCAACCCGCCTTCAGGTCGGGGATCAGCACGGTCTTCTCCGGGCTGAGGATCTTCGAGGTCTCGGCCATAAAGTGCACGCCCGCCTGGACGATCACCTTCGCCTTCGACCGCGCGGCCTCCTTGGCCAGACCCAGGCTGTCGCCGACATAGTCGCCGACCCCGTGGAAGATCTCCGGCGTCATATAGTTGTGGGCCAGGATGACAGCGTCCCGCTCCTTCTTCAGGGCGTTGATCTCATGGATCAGCTGGGCCTGGATCGGCCATTCAATCGGGGTGACGAACTCTTTCACCTTCTCCCAGACGGGAGCGGTTTCGGCGGCCAGTTCCGGCGACATGACCAGGCTCTGGGCGGCGTGGGCCATCGACGTCATCTCCTCGGCGATCTCGGTCGCCTCACCCTTATGCTCAACATTAGCATAAGTCCGGGTAAGATAGGCCTGTGACGGGGGGATGCAAGAGGGCGGGCGGTCAAAAGTCGCGCCCTGTGAGGTACGAAAGCGACCTCGGCCAGGCTGGGCGCCAAGACGATTTAGGGGGACTTTCTGTCCCAGATGTCTATTGCAGGGGTGACTTCCTCCCAACTTCGCTCGCCTGACGCCTCCCCATGCAAGAAACTCTCCGCCGCATCCTCACCGCCCGCGTCTATGACGTGGCGATCGAGACGCCGCTCGACCCCCTGCCGCGGCTCGCCGCGCGCCTCGGCCGCCCCGTGCTGCAGAAGCGCGAGGACCTGCAGCCGATCTTCTCGTTCAAGATTCGGGGAGCCTACAACAAGATCGCAACCCTGACGCCGGAGCAGCTGGCGCGCGGGGTCATCTGCGCCTCGGCCGGCAATCATGCCCAGGGCGTTGCCTTCGCCGCGCGGAAACGCGGGGCCAGGGCCACCATCGTCATGCCGGTGACCACCCCGCCCATCAAGGTGGCGGCGGTGCGGGCGCTGGGCGGCGACGTCATCCTGCACGGCGACGCCTTCGACGAGGCCTTTGCCGAGGCCACCCGCCGCGCGGCGGAGACCGGCGCCGTCTTCATCCACCCCTTCGACGACCCTGACGTCATCGCCGGCCAGGGCACGGTCGGGCTTGAGATCACCCGCCAGCACTCCGAGCCGATCGCAGCGATCTTCGTGCCGATCGGCGGCGGGGGGCTGGCCGCCGGGGTCGCCGCCATCGTCAAATTCCTTCGTCCCGGCACGAAGGTCATCGGCGTCGAGCCTGTCGACGCCGCCTCGATGAAGGCGGCGATAGAGGCGGGCGAGGTGGTGACCCTGGACCAGGTCGGCCTGTTCTGCGACGGCGTGGCCGTGCGTCGCGCCGGGACCGAGACCTTCCGCCTGTGCAAGGACCTGCTCGACGAGATCGTCACGGTCGACAACGACGCCATCTGCGCCGCCATCAAGGACATCTTCGACGACAGCCGCGCCGTGGCCGAGCCGTCCGGCGCCCTGGCGCTGGCGGGGCTGAAGGTCTGGGCCGCCGCCCATCCGCAGACCGCCGACGCCGATTCTTCAGGAGTGGGTGCCCTGATCGCGATCAACTCGGGCTCCAACGTCAATTTCGACCGGCTGCGCCATATCGCCGAACGGGCCGAGATCGGCGAGGGGACCGAGGCCCTGTTGGCCGTCGCCATGGCCGACGACCGCGCCGTCTACAGCCGCTTCCTCAGCGCGCTCGACGGCCGGTCGGTGACCGAGTTCAACTACCGCTGGTCGGGCGAGGGCCGTGCCCACATCTTCGTCGGTGTCGCCATCAAACAGGGCCCGCATGAAAAGCACGACCTGATCGCCGCCCTCCGCTCCGACGGCTATGCTGTCGAAGACATGAGCGACAACGAGACCGCCAAACTGCATGTCCGCCACATGGTCGGGGGTCGCGCCACGGGCCTCCCCCACGAACGAATCCTGCGTTTCGAATTCCCTGAACGGCCCGGGGCCTTCCTGCGCTTCCTCAACAGTCTGAAGCCGGCCTGGGCCCTGACCCTGTTCCACTATCGCAACCACGGTGACGATGTCGGCCGGGTGCTGGCGGGGATTTCCGTACCGCCCGACGAACAGCCGGCCCTGACCGCCGCCCTCGCCGAACTGGGCTACCCCTATGCCGACGAGACCGACAACCCGGCGAGCCGGTTGTTCCTGGACGGTACGTAGAGTCCCTTGCCCCTCCGCTAAACCTTGGGAAACACCTCCGTGTCAGGATGAGGTGTGAACTTCATGCGCTCGCCCTTCCTTTTCTGCACGATCCTGCTCGGCATCGCCCTGTCGGCAGCCGCGCCGTCAGCCGTTTGCGCCAGGGTGACGTCCCACCATGACCCCCTTGCCCTGGCTATCGTTGTCGAGCGTCGCTCCGCGGCCACGACCTTCGCCCAACTGGAAGCCTTCGGTCAGGCCGCCGAGCGCAGGCATGATCGCGAGGGGTTGAACCGCCTCTATCATGTCGCCTGGACCATTCTGAACCAGGGCCATTTCGAGCAAGCCGAAGCCTGGAACCTGCGCCTCGCCGCCGCCGCCGGACGCCAGGGCGATGAGCGCTATACCAGAATGGCCCACCTGAATGCCCTGGCCATCCGCTACAATCAGGGCGAAGACGCCGCCGCCCGGGAGATGGAGCGGATCGCGAACACCGAGACCGACTGGTTCGTGAAGGCTCACGCCAGCCGCCTCCACGCCATCAGCCTGATGGACGAGGACCGACTCGGCGAGGCCCTGGCCCTGCTCAATGACGCCTTGATTCTGATCCCCGAGGGTGACGCCTTCGCCAATACCGCGCGGGCCGGCCTGTCAGAGATCAGCGGCCTCGGCCTGATGGAGCTGAACGATATCGAGGGCGCGACCGACGCCTTCGGCCGGTTCGAGATCGACTACAGCAACCCCGCCTATCCCCGCCCGGACTTCGACACGGTCTACAACCTGACAAGGCTGGCTGTGCAGGTCGGAGACCAGAACCTGGCCGAACGGCTGTTCGTCATTCACCACCGACTGACAGTGCCCACAGGAATGGAGAGCCTCGCCGTCTATGACGCCGTTCTGTGCGCCACATTGGCCGAGGGGGCGGACAATCCGAGACGCGTGCTGAGCTGCGTGGAACCCTACGGCGAGACCCTCGGCGCCGCGGAATTTCTCGCTGCTGGCATCCTTCCCCTTCGGGCCAGGGCGCGGGCGCGTGTCGGCGACGTGCAGGGCGCGCGCCGTGACGTCGCCGAAATTCATCGTCGTCAGGCCGCCGGCGAGTTCAGGGAAGGCACCGCGTCCCCGGCGCTTCAAGCCGAGGCCGAGTTGCTGAACGCCCAGGGACGCTCGGCCGAGGCTTTCGATCTCCTCAGGCGGTATTCGGAAGAACGCAGGCTGCAGCAGTCCCGCCAATTCAGCGACGGTATCGGCCAGGTTACCGCCGAGATGCGATCCCAGTTAGGGGAGCGCCGCCGTCAGCTGGAAACCGCCCGCGCCAACACCGAGCTTCAGGCCGAGATGATCCAGGGGCAGCGCTGGGTCGTCGGCATCGGCGTCGTCGTCCTCCTGCTGGTCGCCGCCCTGCTTCTCCGTCAGTGGCGGATGACCGGCCACCTGCGTCTGGCCCAAAGCCGGGCAGAAGCCGCCAACCGGGCCAAGTCAGAATTCCTGGCCAATATGAGCCATGAGATCCGCACGCCCCTGAACGGGGTCGTGGCCATGGCCGACGCCCTGTCGCGACGGCCGTTGCATGACGCCGAGCACGAGATGGTCGAGATCATCCGTTCGTCCGGCGTGACCCTGGAACGCCTGCTCTCCGACATCCTCGACAGCGCCAAGATCGAGGCCGGTCAGGTCACGATCGAGGCCGCGCCCTTCTCCCTCGGTCATGCCGTCAAGGATGTCGCTGCCCTGTGGAGCTTCAAGGTCGAGGGCGGCCCGGTGGCCCTTGTCGTCGATCTGGACCCGACGCTGGAGCGGATGGTCGTCGGCGATGTCGTCCGGGTGCGCCAGATCCTTGCCAACCTCGTTTCCAACGCCCTGAAATTCACCAGCGTCGGCACAGTGGCCCTGAGCGTCGAGCCGGTTGCAGACGACCGCGTACGCTTCACGGTCACCGACACCGGCGTCGGCTTCGACGCTGAACAGAAGGCGCGCATCTTCACCCGCTTCCAGCAGGCTGACGGATCGATCACCCGGCGCTTCGGCGGCACGGGCCTGGGCCTCGCCATTTCCCGCGACCTCGCCGAACTCATGGGCGGCGAGATGGACTGCGAGTCGACGCCGGGCGCGGGCTCGCGCTTCTGGTTCGAACTTCCCCTGCCCGCCGCTGTGATCAAGGAGGCGGTCGCCGGTGCACCGGACGAGGCCGCGCCGGAGGGGCTGCGCATCCTGCTGGCCGACGACCATCCGGCCAACCGCAAGGTCATCGAGGTGCTTCTGGCCCCGACCGGAGCCACCCTGATCGCCGTCGAGGACGGTCAGGAGGCGCTCGACGCCTTCGCCGGCGGCGGCTTCGACCTGATCCTGATGGACATGCAGATGCCCGTCATGGACGGCCTGACCGCCACCGCCGCCATCCGCGCCCTAGAGGCCGAGCGAGGCCTCGGCCGCACGCCGCTCCTGATGCTGACCGCCAATGCCATGGCCGAGCATGTCGAGGCCGGCCGGGCCGTCGGCGCCGACGGCCACCTCGCCAAGCCGGTGACGACCCAGACCCTGTTCGCGGCCATCGGTGCCGCGCTGGAGGCGGGCGAACCTGAAGTCCAGACCGAAGACGTCCACGCGGCCTAGATCGCCGCGCCTTCGTGGGCCAGCAGCCAGCGTTTGCGCTCCAGACCCCCGGCATAGCCCGTCAGGGTCCCGTTCGCCCCGATCACCCGGTGACAGGGCACGATGACCGCGATGGGGTTCTGGCCGTTCGCCAACCCCGCCGCCCGCACCGCTTTCGGCGATCCGATCGCCGCCGCAAGCTGGCCATAGCTGCGCGTCTCGCCTGCCGGAATGGCCCTGAGGGCCGCCCATACGGACCGCTGGAAGACCGTGCCGCCCGTCCTGACCTTCAGGCCATCCAGCGCCCGCGTGTCGCCGGCGAAATAGGCCTCGACCGCGCCGCGCACCGCCCCCGGCGTCCGACCCGCGACAAGCTCCACGTCCGGCGCATGGCGGCCCAACAACCGTATCATGCGCGGCTCGTAGTCGGCGAAGTCGAGCGCCCGCACTGTGCCGTCGCCGTCGGTGACCAGCAGCACCTCGCCGACCGGAGTCGCAAGCCGGTCCAGGGTCAGGGTCTCAGGCTGCGCGCCAGAGTCGTGAGTTGTCATCGTCGTTCTCCATCAGATCGGCCGCCGTCAGCCCCGCCATCCGCAGGTGCAGCGCGCCATAGGCCCGCCAGGGCCGCCATCGCTCCGCGCGGTCCGCCAGTGTCGCATCGCTCAGTCGGTCGCTGGGTGCGTCCTCGCCCGCGTCGATCCAGTCGCCCGGAAGCCGCAGCCCCGGCCGCGCCTCGACCAGAGGCTTCAGCATCGGGTCGACCGACAGGTCGCGCGCGATGGCTTCGGGGTCGGCGGACAGGTCAAACACCCGGCGCACCCGCGCCAGTATGCCCGGCAGGGCCTTCAGGTCGCTGGCCTCGACGCAGACCTCCAGCCGCCCGGGCTTGCCCGGCGTCGCCGAGACGAAGCCGTCAGCGCCGTCGACATCCGGGATCAGATCGCGCGCCCAGGTCCAGCCCTCGATCCTGTCACCCCGCGCCTTCAAGGCGGCGAACATCGCATCGCGGTCATAGGGTGGGCGCCAGGACAGGCTCAGCTTCACCCCCTCGCTCGACGGCCGCTCGGCCCGGCGACGCAGTTCCGATGGCGCGCGGCGATACAGGGCCTGGAAGGTCTCGTTGAACCGCCGCACCGAGCCGAAGCCCGACGCGTGGGCCACCTGGGCCATGGACAGGTCGGTCTCGTGGATCAGGGCCTTGGCCAGCAGCACGCGCCGCGTCTGGGCCACGCTGACCGGGGCCGCGCCGAGGTGCTGTTTGAACAGTCGCCTCAACTGGCGCTCGCCGACCCCGAGCCGTCCGGCCAGGGTTTCGACGTCGGCCTCGTCCAGCGCGCCCGTCTCGATCAGGGCCAGGGCCCGGCTGACGGTATTCGATGTGCCGCGCCAGGCCCCCATGTCGGGTGCCGTCTCCGGTCGACAGCGCAGGCAGGCGCGGAAGCCGGCTTCCTCAGCCGCCGCCGCCGAGACCACGAAGACCATGTTCTCGCGTTTGGGCGTCCGGGCGGGACAGACCGGACGGCAGTAGATGCCCGTCGTCTTCACGCAGCCGAAGAACCGCCCGTCGAACCGGACGTCGCGCGTCAGCACCGCCCGGTAGCAGGCCTCCTGATCCAGGGTTTCGGCGCGTGTTTCCATGCCGCGAAGATGGCCCCTCTCCGGCAGGAAGTCTCGCGGTTTTCGGACATTGCCGTACATTCCTCCCCCATCGGGGGAGGGGGACCAAGAAGTGGTGGAGGGGGCTCACCCCAGACACCGAGTGCCTGGCTGCCCCCTCCGTCACGTCGCGAAGATACGCCGCGCCACCTCCCCCGATGGGGGAGGATTAAGCTCGCACGGCGCGCCAGGCGTTGGCGACGATCGTGTAGACCAGGCTGACCGCACTGATCGCCCCGGCCCAGGTCAGGATCAGCGACAGGGTCGAGGCCACGCCCGTCAGGTCCCGCTCGCCCGCGCGCAACTCTCGCAGCCGGTCGAAGTCCAGCAGCACCCCGTCGCCGGCGATCCGCGCCTGATCTGCGCCGACGCTCAGGGTGAACCAGTGGCCCGCATCGAAGATGTTCCAGGTCAGCCACAGGCCGGCCCCGGCGACCAGGATCGCCAGAACCGCCCGCATCCGCGCCGCCTGCGGCCGGATCAGGGTGAACAGGTCGACCCCCATCTGGCCCAGGGCATAGAGCAGGACCGGGACAAACAGCATGGCCCAGATCGGTGCCGGCGAGACGGTGACCAGGTCGCCATCGACCCGGATCACGCTCAGGTCGGGGAAGTGAACCAGCCCGACCCACCACAGGACGAACATCCCGACCGCCAGGAAGGAGAAGGCTGCCTCGGCCTCGACGTTCCGATGGCCCGGCATCGCCCGCGCCCGCCACATCGGCCGCAGGCCCGCCCCGGCCCCTGTTCCCACCTTGCCGCCCGCGCTCTTCACGCTCGCCCCCCACCACGACGGATCGGACAGGCCGAAGGCCGACAGGTCCTTGACCCGCCAGTCAGTCAGCCATTTTGGTCGGATGGCGTAGTGCTCCATGATCGCCCCGGCCAGGGTCAGGGCCCCGATCAGCGTCAGGCCGGAGCCGAAGAAGCCGTGGAAGGCCTGGGCGATGTCCTGCCCCGCATCCGCCGTGCCGCTGATCAGCCGCACGAACAGGCCAATCGCCGAGATGGCCAGCAGGATCAGAAGCCCCGCCTTCACCCCGTACAGCCAGTAGGGAAACAGCTCCGCTCCGATCAGGGAATCCGGCCCCTTCCGGTAGCGCGCGGCCACGACCAGCGGATGGCCGATCTCCTTCAGGATCGCCTCGCGCTCGTCGTCGGCCAGCGACCGGCCCAGCGTCTCCTCCTTCGCCTCGACCCGGCTCAGGATCAGATCCCGCAGTTCGGCGACGATGTCGTCCCGCTCTTCCGCCGACAGCTGCGCTGCGACGGCCTCCAGATAGCGTTCCACCATGTCCATGGTCTTGCCCCTCAGTCTTGAAATGTCAGAGAATTTTGTCGAGCGAGGCGTTGATGCCCCGCCATTCGCCGGCGAGCCGTTCCAGCATTGCGGAGCCAATCGGCGACAGGACGTAGAAGCGCTTCCTGCGCTTCTCTTCCTCGCGCCATTCGCTCAGCAGCAACCCCTGGCTCTCCAGCCGGCGGAGCAGCGGATAGAGGGTCGATTCCTCCATCTCCAGCCCGTCGGCGGCCAGGGCCTGGCGCAGGGTGTAGCCGTAGCGTTCGGTCCGCAGGCAGGCGAGCACCGCCAGCACCAGCGATCCCCGCCGCAACTCCAGCCGCATGCTCTCGAAAAGTTCGACGTCGATCGTCACGCGGCCCGGCCCTCACGTCACATAGTGTGTGACACACAGTGTATGCGACATACTGTGTGAGCGAGTCAAGCGAAGGGCCGGAGAGGGGTCTCTCTCCGGCCTTCCATTTCGATCCACGTCTCAGTCGACGAGGTAGAAAAGGTCTTCCACCGTGGTGCCCAGCGCCCGCGCCAGCTCCAGAGCAAGAAGGGTCGAGGGGATGAAGACCCCGTTCTCGACCGTGTTCACCGTCTTGCGCGACACCCCCGCCCGCTCGGCCAGTTCGGCCTGGGTCAGGCCGGCGGCGGTGCGGTACTCCTTCAGTCGCGAGGCCAGACGGGGATCACCCATCGTCGCGCCCGGCCTCCCGGTCCAGCCAGGCAAAGCGCAAGCCCGCCGTCGCACCTGCGGCTGCCAGGGCGAATGGCAGGGCGATCAGGCCGAGTTCCAGCCGCCACAGGCCGAGGCCCAGGGCGATGGTCGTTCCTGACATCAGGACCAGAAAGGCCCAGACGATCGCCCGGGCACGAAGCACCTGGGTCAGTTCGTCCTCAAGGTAGCGGCGGTTCTTCCGGGAGTTTCCGTCCCACCCCATGGTCACCGACGCCGCCAGCCAGGCGTAGATCACCGGCAGGAGGACGCTCATATAGTTCACGAGACTCTCCTCGCCGGCCAGGATCAGCGGGATCGCCCGCGTCGACTGGAACAGGAAGATCAGGGTGATGATCGGGAACAGCCACAGCAGCATCGACCGCTGTTCCTGCATCCGCTCGCGCTTGCCCGGCTCGTCCTCTCCGCGCGAGGCCGGGCCGCCCGGCCGCAGCTTCCAGGCGATCATCAGCCCGACCACGAAGAGGCCGATGCCGATGCCGGTCACGATCCCCACATTGGCATCAGACAAGACGTCACCCAGACGTGCGGCACCCGGATTCAGGCCGACGACCGCCATGCCGAGACCGAGGCCCGAGATGACGAAGCCGCCCATGAACTTCCAGCTACGTCCGCGGACCGGGCGGCGCTCGTCGCGATCGGGCGTGTTCGACATCTGCATCCTCCGGTGTTTGTCACCTTGGGGTTACATATCACCTAAAGGTTACACGGCGTCAAGAGGTCAGATCAGCAACGCCCCCTCGTGGGCCAAAAGCCACGTCTTGCGTTCCAGGCCGCCGCCGAACCCGACCATCGCTCCATCCGTGCCCACGACCCGGTGACAGGCCAGGACCAGCGGGATGGGGTTCCGGTTCAGCGCCACACCCGCCGCCTGGGCCGCGCCCGGCTCACCGGCCCGGCGCGCCATCTCTCCATTGGACAGGGTCTGCCCGACGGGCACCGCCCAAAGGGCGCGCCACACCCGGGCCTGAAAGCCGTCACCCGCGGCCGCTCCGTCCAGCGACCAGTCGATGCGCATCAAGGCCTGCCGGTCTCCGTCAAAGTAGTCGGCCAGCGGGCTCCCTATCGCGTCCGGTGCCTCGCCCGCGTCCATCGCGACGCCGGGATATTCCCGCCCCATCGCCCGCCTCAGCCCGTCACCGAACGACACGCCCCGCAACCGCCCGGCCTCATCGACCGCCAGGGCCAGAGGTCCAATCGGCGAGGCGACCTCGGAGGTGATCAGCCTCACGGCTTCATCAGGCCGTTCAGCGCCCCGTAGTCGAACGCTTCGGCCGCCTGCGGCTTCGAATCCCCGTCCGCCAGGAAGCCGCGTGTCAGCCGGTCCGCCGTCGCATAGGCCGCTGCGGAGAGGTTCGACCCCGCGCTCAGCCGCCGCACGCCCAGCGCCTCCAGCCCCTTCGCATCCGGGAGCGCCGGCCGCGCCAGCAGGTTCAGCGGCAGGCCCAGATCCACCAGGGCCGTGATCGTGTCCGCATCGGTCACGCCCGGCACGAACAGGCCGTCGGCCCCGGCCGCCCGGTACAGCGCCGCCCGCCTGACCGCTTCCTGCAGCCGACCCTCGACCGGGCCGATCGCTCTCAGCCACAGGTCGCACCGGGCATTGATGAACAGCTCGGGTCCCACCGCCGCGCGCACCGCCGCGATCTTGTCGGCCAGAGCCTCCGCCGTCCCGGCCGCGTCCTCGATGTTGATCCCGACCGCGCCCGTCTCCCAGCTCCGCTGCACGAAGCCCGCGACCGCCTTCGGATCGTCGGAGAAGCCGCCCTCGACGTCCGCGCTGACCGGAACCTCGCCCGCCACACGCACCATCCGCGCCAGGGCGCCGAGCAGCTCGGCCTCGGGCGGGGTCGCTCCGTCCGGCCAGCCCAGGGCCCAGGCCACCCCCGCGCTGGTCGTCGCCACGGCCATCGCCCCCGCCGCGATCGACAGGGCCGTCGAGGCCGCGTCCCAGGCGTTGGGCAGAATCAGCAGGCCGTCGGCATGCAGGGCGTGGAAGGTCGAGGCGGCGGTCATCACGGTCTCCTTTTGTTCCTGCGAACATGCCGCGCTTCGCCACGGGAGTCTCGCGGGAATCGGACAGCATTGAGAACCGCCGAGCGGCCTATTTGTGCGTCCAGGGGCGGTTGGCGCCCGGCGTCACACCCGCCGCCTGCTCGCGCTGGAAACGGCCGCCGCGCGGAGGCTTGGGCCGGGCGTCCAGCTTCGCGGTCTTCAGCCGCAGGGCCTTCTGAGCCGGCGTCTCTACCACCGGAAGGTCGGTCGAGGGCGTCGAGGTCTGGTCGGGCTGATCGGTCATGCCCGGACCCTTAGCACGCGGGCGGCCACGGCGCCTGTCGCATCGCGGCGGGTGAGCGGCGCGGCAACCTTAACCGCCGCACGTCGTTCTGCTGACCATACACAGGCGAAACCGCCGGAGAGCTCACCCATGACTTCGATCAAGACCTTTGCGGCCCTCGCGGCCGGCACCGTCGTCCTCTCGATGGCCGCTGCGAGCCAGGCCCAGACGCCCTACTACCCCTCCGGCCAGACCCAGCCCTACGGCCAGTCCCAGCCGAGCGGACAGGACATCTTCGGTCAGATCCTCCGGAATCTGTTCGGCGGCCAGACCACCGGCTCGATCGACAACGAATGGAGCCGCGGACGCCGCGCACTCGGCGACCAGCAGTCGGCCTTCAACAGCCGTCTGGACGCCGAGGTCCGCTCCGGCGCGCTACGACAGTATTCCGCCGACCGCATCAGCGCCGACTATGACGCCCTGGTCCAGCTGGAAGCCCGCTACGGCCAGGACGGCCGCTTCACGACCCAGGAACGTCAGGACCTGACCACCCGCTACAACACCCTGACCGAGGCGCTGCAGCAGGGCGGCTATCACGACGGTCTCGGCAACAACCCGTCGGTCGCCGAGGGCCACAGCGACTTCGACGCCCGCGTCAACGCCGCCGTCCGGGCCCGCACCCTGACCCGCCGTGAGGGGACCCGGTTGACGGCCGACTATGCCGCCCTGGTCCAGACCGAGGCCGACTATCGGCGTGACGGCCTGACCTCCCGGGAGCGTCAGGATCTTGAGACCCGGCTCAACGCGCTCGACACCCGTGTCGGTGATGGCGGCTACGGCGGTGGCTGGCAGCAGGACCCCCGCACACGGCTGACGGCCATCGAGCGCGCGTTGTACAGTCTGCCCCGGATCGATCAGGACCGGCTGCGCGTCCAGCTCGACGACCTGACCCGGCTGGAAAGCGCCTATGCTCGCCTCAACGCCTCGGCCGAAGAGCGGGCCTATATCGATCGCCGGCTCGGCGAGCTGGAGGTTGAGGCGCGGGTACGCCGCTAGGGCCTAGCGACACAGACGACCACTCTCAGCCTCCAGATGCAGGTGGTCGTGGTGCAGGGCGTTGTAGTCGGGGCTCAGCGTCGTGCCGAAGACCTTGCAGGCGTCGTCCCGAATCCGCCTCAGGAAGGCCGCCTCCGGTCCGCCGTCGTTCCAGTCGGCGGCCACGGTGATCCTGCGCCCATCGCGCAACCGCACGCCGGAGAAATCCAGCGCCGCCGCGCGCGAGTGGGCGCTCGGCCGGTTTCCCGCCTGGTTGTTCACCGGCCGGCAGGCATAGACCCCCATGTGGTCGATCTGGACCACGTCGGAGCCCAGCAGCTCCCGCGCCGCCGGCTCCACCGACTGTCGTCGCCAGACGCTGATCGCTGTGGCCAGGGCGCAGGTCATGGTCACATCTGAAGGGGCCATCCGGGCCGTCGTTCCCATGTCCGGCCCCAGTACCCCCGCCGCCGTCAGGCCGCAGGTCGCGGAGTTCACCCGGTCCGGGGTCGGCGTGAAGGTCACCCGCGCCGCCGCCAGCTCCGCCTCGCACCGCGCCGGGGTCTGCGTCGCCTGCTGGAGGCGACCAAGCGTTCCGCTGTCGATCGGCTGATTGATCACCCCGGCGCCGGGTGTGACATAGACCGACGGCCCGGGAGTCGGCGTCGAGGCGTAGGGCGTGTAGGCGGGCGGCGGAACGGTGTGCGGGATCAGACGGCCGCAGGCGGACAGGGCGACGAGCACAAGGGCGACCGCGAGGCGTGACATTCCGGGCATGACCCGACCCTGGCAGGATTCGCCGCGCGATTCTGCTGACACCGTCATCCTCCGGCTCGACCGGAGGATGTCAGCATCCGCAAAGGCCGCCCGCGCCTTGACTGGCGACATCCCCCGTCGCGCACTAAGTTCCGTTCATGAACCGTTCCTCCACGCCCAAGGGCTCGGCGCCTGTCATCAAGAAGCCCGTCCACGTCCCGAACAAGGGCGTGGCGGAGGCGCCGTCGGCGTTCATCCGCGACGGCGATGCGAGGCCCCTGCCCAGGGCGATGGCGAATATGCCGATGTTCGCCCCCGTCACCGGCCCGCGGCTGACGCCCGAAGACGCCCCGGGCAAGCCGGACGACTGGGTCCCGCACCGTCCTTCCCACGACGGCAAGAAGAAGGGCGGCCGGTTCAGGCTGGAGACCAGCTATACCCCCGCCGGCGACCAGCCCGCCGCCATCGCCGAACTGGTCGCCCGGGCCGGGGCCGGGGACCGGGACCAGGTCCTGCTCGGGGTCACCGGCTCGGGCAAGACCTTCACCATGGCCAAGGTCATCGAGCAGACCCAGCGGCCGGCGCTGATCCTCGCGCCCAACAAGACGTTGGCGGCGCAGCTTTATTCGGAATTCAAGTCTTTTTTTCCGGATAATGCGGTCGAGTATTTCGTCAGCTACTACGACTACTATCAGCCTGAAGCTTACGTTCCAAGAACCGACACCTACATCGAGAAAGACTCGTCCATAAACGAGCAGATCGATCGAATGAGGCACTCCGCAACTCGGTCTATACTAGAGCGAGATGATGTCATTGTTGTGGCGAGCGTCAGCTGCATCTACGGCATCGGGTCGGTGGAGACCTATACCGCCATGACCTTCGACCTGAAGGTCGGGGGCCAGATCGACGAGTCCAAGCTGCGGGCCGACCTGATCGCGCTGCAGTACAAGAGGAACGACCTCAATTTCGAGCGCGGCATGTTCCGCAAGCGCGGCGACACGGTCGAGATCTTCCCCGTGCACCAGGAGGATCGGGCCTGGCGCGTCTCCCTGTTCGGCGACGAGATCGAATCCATCCAGGAGTTCGACCCCCTGACCGGCCGGAAGACCGCCGACCTGCAGGAGATCACCGTCTATGCCGCCTCCCACTATGTCACCCCGCGCCCGACGCTGAATCAGGCGCTCGGCGGCATCAAGGCGGAGCTGAAGGAGACGCTCGACTGGATGGTCGAGAACGGCAAACTGCTGGAGGCCCAGCGGCTGGAGCAGCGCGTGCGCTTCGACCTGGAGATGATGGAGGCCACCGGCTCCTGCGCCGGCATCGAGAACTATTCCCGCTGGCTGACGGGCCGCAGCCCCGGCGAGCCGCCGCCGACCTTCTTCGAATACATCCCCGACAACGCCCTGCTGTTCGTCGACGAGAGCCATGTCACCATCGGCCAGATCAACGGCATGTTCCGGGGCGACTACCGCCGCAAGTCGACCCTGGCGGAATACGGCTTCCGCCTGCCCTCCTGCATCGACAACCGGCCGCTCAAGTTCGACGAATGGGAGGCGATGCGGCCCCAGACCATCCACGTCTCGGCCACGCCCCAGACGTGGGAGATGGAACAGACGGGCGGCGTCTTCGTCGAACAGGTCATCCGCCCGACCGGCCTGATCGACCCCCCGGTCGAGATCCGCCCGGTCTCCGGCCAGACCCGCAACCAGGTCGACGACGTCATCGATGAGGTAAAGAACGTCGCTCGTCTCGGTTACAGGTCTTTGGTCACCGTCCTGACCAAGAAGATGGCCGAGGACCTGACGGAATACATGCACGAACAGGGCGTCCGCGTCCGCTACATGCACTCCGACGTCGACACGATGGAGCGGATCGAGATCATCCGCGACCTGCGCCTCGGCTCCTTCGACGTCCTGATCGGCATCAACCTGTTGCGCGAGGGGCTCGACATCCCCGAGTGCGGCCTGGTCGCCATCCTCGACGCGGACAAGGAGGGCTTCCTGCGCTCCGAGACCTCCCTGATCCAGACCATCGGCCGCGCCGCCCGCAACGTCGACGGCCGCGTCATCCTCTATGCCGACCGCCTGACCGGCTCGATGGAGCGCGCCATCGCCGAGACCAACCGTCGCCGCGAGCGGCAGGAGGCCTACAATGCCGAACACGGCATCACCCCGGCCAGCGTCAAGCGCGACATCAAGGAGATCCTGGCCAGCCCCTACGAGAAGGACCGCGTCCTGATCCCCACGGGCGTGAAGGAGGACAGCCGCCCCTTCATCGGCAACAATTTCCAGGCCACCCTGCGCGACATGGAAGGCAAGATGCGCGAGGCCGCCAGCAATCTGGAGTTCGAGGAGGCCGGCCGCATCCGCGACGAGATCAAGACGCTGAAACTGCTCGACCTGGAGTTCGCCAACGAGATCCTGACCGGGGACGGACAGGACGTCGATGCGTCAGCGCCGAAGCGCTGGCGCAAGGAGGCGCAGGCGGAGGCGCAGGAGCGGTTCAGGAAGGGAAGGCTGTAGGGGGCCTCGTGCCTGCGCTGATTAAGCGCGCGCAGGTTGACGTGATCTTCTCATTCCCGCTTAGTCCCGCTTCGGCAGGGGCAGGACTGTGACAGCGGTTTCAATTCAAGATCCGAAATCGAAAGGCAATTGGCTCGTTCACGCCGACGATTGGCTAAGTGAGCGCGTGGGGCTTTATGGCGCGTTGAGACGCTGCCAAAGTCAACACTGGTGGAGCGCCACCGCCGAGTTTGTCATAACTTTAGTGTTCGCTATCCTGCCGCTGGCTGTGCCGTTTGTTGCGCTACCTATGTTTGGAATGGATATAAGTCCGCTTACAAACACATACTGGAGCCAAATAAAAAACGGGGAACTTTATCTACTTTCTACAGCTCTTCTTGCACCCCTTTACTATTTTACGTTCCCGAAAAGCCGTAACGGGAGCGCGCCTGTAATCGTTTTTCCCTCGCAACAAGTACTAATTCTGATATTTATCGTTACAATTTCCATAGCTGTGCTAGCGATCGCTGCAACCAAAGTTCGCGCCGAGGGCTCAGATATCCCAGCCGGCATGATATTGTTTTCGCAATATCTATTTGCGTTCTGCTGTGTGACCTTCTTCTTGACGCTCGCGGTTAAACATAGCCTGCCAGACGTCGCGGGCCAAATATATGATGATGAATCTCGCCGAGAGCAGGCGGAAATCCCACCTAGCGACCCCGTTCCAGATAGCCCACCGGTGGATGAGGATGAGTTTGTCCGCCAAACAATCGAGGCTCATGGCGCTGTGGGGGCACCGAAATGAGTGCCGTTCATAACTACATAGACCCAAGCGACGTCATATTTGAATTTCCATGCATCAAGCTCCGCCAGCCTGTCGGGGAGCTTTTTGTCGGCGCTCTTCCCTTTAGAGTTCTGTGCGCGATCGCTGATTTTGACGTCAGGCATGTGTTGCAGGAACAGAGAGATCTTGACCGCTATCTCGGAATTCAAAGGCCGCTAAAGCCAAAGCGGGTGAAGGAAATCCAAGAGTACGTGAACTTTGCAGACGCGGCATTTCCGACCGCTATCATCATTGCAGTAGAAAGTCGGTGCGCAGTCTTTGATGCTGATAGCTCTCGGATGACGCTTAGGAACGTCAGAGATGAGGGCGATCCCGTTTTAGCTCGCAGGATTGCTCGAGTCATCGACGGACAGCATCGGATTGCGGGACTGTACCAATGCAAGCAGGACAATTTTGAGTGCCCTGTCACGATTTTAGTCGGGTCTGATATTGCCGATCAGGCGCAGATGTTCGCCCGGGTCAACTTAAGCCAAACGCCCGTAAATCCCAGCTTGGTCTATGACTTGTTTGAGCTAGCCAAGACGCGGAGTCCCCAAAAGTTCGCCCATGAACTCACCGTTAGGTTGGACCGGGCTCCCGGGGGGCCGTTCCACAAGCGTATCAAGCGACTTGGAACGGCTACAGCTGGACGTGATGCAGAATTCTTGTCGCAGGCCACCGTAGTTCGAGGCATCTTGCAGCATGTAACAGCTAATGCCGACGCGGATCGAGATCTCTACCTCCGTGGAAAAGAGCCAGCAAAACTCCACAAGCGGGCGAGCGAAGAGTTCATATTCAGGAACTCGTTCATCGACGACAACGACGATACCGTATTTGAGTCGATCACCAACCTTTTTACAGCTGTCAAACAGAGGTGGCCGATAGCCTGGGAGGGTGCAGGCAGAGGCTACATACTCCCAAGGACAAATGGCTATTTCGCGTTGATGCGCTACCTTCGTGATGTAACGCTTTACTTCGCGGGGCCAGATGCGCCCGTGAGCGTCGAAAAACACCTACGTCTGCTGGAAAGAGTCCAGTTGAAGGACGACGATCTCACTTCAGAACGCTTCCTTCCTGGAACGGGCGGGGAAGCTGCGCTCTATCGAGAGCTCGCGGCAGCAGTTCCGTAGGATAGACTACTCCGCCGCCACTGACGAGTTGTACGAATAAGTCTTCCACGTCGGCGCGTAGGTCTCGTCCGCCTGATTGCCCCAGACGGCCCAGCCCGGCCGCTCGCCGCGCGCGAACAACTCCAGATACGGCCCGGTGCTACACGCCTCGACCAGATCGTACTGCTCGTCAGGCTTGCGACTGTGTTCGCGCTTGCGGGTCTGGAGCATATTGACCTGGCTGCGGCCGGGGGCCTCGGTGCGGGCGTTCTTGCCACGCGTTCCGAACAGCAGGATCTCGGTGACGTTGCGGAAATAGAAGCCCACGCCCCGACCGTCCGAGCCGCCGTCCTTACGGATCTTGTGCCAGATCAGGTTGGATTTGTAGTTGAAGCCCCAAGCCTTCAGGACTTCCAGCCCCTCGGGCAGCAGGGCGTTGGGCACCCACATATAGAGGTGCGCCGTATCCTGGGCGACCTCGGCTACTGGCAGATCGCAAATCGCCTGCAGGTCCATGGTCGAATAGCGGTTCAGCCGCTTGTGCTCGGGTGCGACCTTGCCGGTGCGGTTCTGGAACTGCCACGGCGGGTCGGCGAGGATGGTGCGGAACTTGCGGCCTTTTGCAAAGGTGAGAAGATCACTGCCGGTATCAGGCTGGTCTGCGTCGTAAGGCATGCGTTCGTCCCCGCGCAGCGGAAGGAATCAGTCACGCGCGTTACGGAGCGTAACGGCAAGGTATGCGCGCTGCATACCCTTGTTCATGCTTTGTTCCGGACAATTTGTCTACAAAAAGTAGACGGAATGTCTACGCGACTGCCACGTCCGGCCCCACGCAACGCGGCGTGATGCCGATAACCAGCACCGGGCAGGCACCATTTCGTCCCGCGTTCAGGCGATAGAGGAGTTTGCCCATCCAGGTTGTGCTGGCTCCGTATTTGGCGGCCGTGGTCCTCGCGACCCCGTCCTTCATTTCCACCGTGCCGTCCTTTTTGAGCGCAGGGCCCAGCGCCCGGATGTAGTCAGTCATTTCCGTGCCCCGAGTCACCAACACACCTACGTCGACAACTCCGGTCTGTGCGAAGGCGCTGAACGCATAAAGATCGCGGTCGAACGTCTGATCCTTGCTGTTCCATTCCAGATCGAAGGCGACCTTGCCTTTCACGTAGTCGACCTTGTGTCCGTCGAGATACTTCTCCCGCTTGAGCGGAACGGTATCCGGTTCGTAGCGGGGTTTGGCGAGCGGCTTCCCGGTCTTACCGACAGTGATCATTCGCTTTGAGATCTTCTGGATGTGCAGGTCGCCCCTGATGATCGTCTCTCGCCAGTCTCTAGGCCTCAGCATCTTGGAAAGGATTTTCGGAACCTCCGATTCATTTCCGCCCGCCGTACGGATGATTGAATCGGTGATTGTGAACTCCATCAGCGCGTCACAAAGGTCCTTGAACTCTTCCTTATGGCTCATGGCCAATATCGTGGCCGCGCTGCGATAGCTGTAGATTTCGTACTTCGCGAGAAGCTCCGGCGGCATCGTGTCGTCTACCAAGGACTGCGGGTCTGCAGCCTCGTTGGGATCGTTCGTTTCATCGCCAGCGGAAACTGCGGCTTCAAACTCGTCGATCTCGATTGGTTCATCCGTCATGTCGGCACGATGCGTCGGATTCCGTGCTCGCCACAACCCACGACACCGAAGAAGCCGCGGTCTTCAAGGGGCCGACCCGGAACGCCCGCGTCCTGAGCGAGGGCCGGGTCGCCGCCAAGGCCTTCTGTCCCGGCTGCGGGGCGACGCCCCTGACCGCCTTCGCGGCCAACGCGCCGGTGGCCGACGTCCATTGCGGCGTCTGCGCCGGGGACGACGAACTCAAGGCCGCCAGGGGCCGCACCGACGCCAGACTGGTCAACGGGGCCTGGGGCGCGATGAAGGCGCGGCTGGCGGCGGCGAACAATCCGAGCCTGATGGTCATGGGCTATGACAAGGCCCGCACCCGCGTCACCGACCTGATCGTCGTGCCCAGCCACTTTTTCACCGAAGCGATCATCGAGCCGCGCAGGTCGTTGTCGATGACCGCGCGTCGTGCGGGCTGGCAGGGGTGCAATATCCTGATCGGCAAGGTGCCGCTGGCGGGGCGTATTCCGCTGATCCGGGCCGGGACGCATGTGGCGAAACAGACCGTGCTGGATCAGTGGCGGGCGACGCTGTTTTTGCGCGACGCTGCGCCGACCGCGCGGGGCTGGCTGCTCGATGTGATGAAGTGCGTCGAGGATGTCGGAAGGCCGGAGTTCACCCTGGCCGAGGTCTATGGGTTCGAGGCGCGGCTGGCGGCCATCTATCCGGGCAACAACAATGTGCGTCCGAAGATCAGGCAGCAGCTGCAGGTGCTGCGGGATATGGGGTGGCTGGAGTTCGGCGGGCGCGGGTCGTACCGGCGGACGTGACCCCTCTCCCGGTGGGAGAGGGCTTGAGGCTCGCAGAGCGGAGCGATGCGGCTTGGCCGAAAGGGTGAGGGTCGAGCCTCACCGGTAACGCACGGCCCTCACCCTTTCGCGCGAAGAACACTCGCTGACGCTCGTGTGCGCTCAAGCCCTCTCCCGACGGGAGAGGGAAACTTGTCTTTCGTCATCCTCCGGCAACCCGCGCCTTCGCGGCGCAGATCGGGGGATGACGAAAGAGTAGAAGGTCGGCGGTCTTCAAGGGGCCGACCCGGAACGCCCGCGTCCTGAGCGAGGGCCGGGTCGCCGCCAACGGCTTCTGCCCCGACTGCGGCGCGACGCCCCTGACCGCCTTTGCCGCCAAGGCGCCGGTGGCAGACTTCCATTGCGGCGTCTGCGCCGGGGACGACGAACTCAGGGCCGCCAGGGGCCGCACGGACGCAAGGACGACGTGAGCTGTTCCTTCTCCCCTTGCGGGAGAAGGTGGCAGCCCTCCGACTTGATCGGGGGGCTGACGGATGAGGGGTCGCACCGGCGGTCGGAGTGAGTGGAAGCCACCCAGGACTTTGAGGTCAGCGTGACCCCTCATCCGACCTCGCTTCGCTCGGCCACCTTCTCCCGCAAGGGGAGAAGGATCGCCGCCGTGCGCTCAAGCCCTCTCCCACCGGGAGAGGGTTCTTCTTCTTTCGTCATCCTCCGGCAAGCCGCGCCTTCGCGGCGCAGACCGGAGAATGACGAAAGGAAGGGGCAGACCTGCCCGACAGCGTGGCGCCGGGGTGGCCGTCAGAGTGGTATCCTGCCACCGCCCCTCGGGGCCCACCCCTGCGACCGATCCGCGCAATGCCCGGGCCAAGGGCCCCGGGGGACGGTCAGGCGCCTGCCGGGACGACGGATCGAGTGTCTGCGGTATCACCGCATTAACCCCTTGCGTGGGAACGAGCTTGATCAGTCGGAGAGATCGACATGTCGTCTGTGCGTATAAGTGGTGTTCTGAACATCTTCGCCGTCCTCCTGTTGTTCGGCTTTGTGCTGACGACCGGGGCGGCGGTCTTTTCGCTGCAGACCCTGCGCGTGGGCGGGCCGATCTCGGTGGAGCAGTCCCAGGCCCAGATCCTGCTGGCCGACGTCATGCCGCCGCCCCTCTATGTCGTGGAATCGCTGCTCACCGCCCACCGTGGCCCTGACGAGCTGGACAAGGCCCGGGAGATCGAAGCTGACCTGACCCGGCTGCACGGTGAATATGACGCGCGTCTCCAATACTGGGCCGCACAGCCCCTGACGTCCAAAATCCGGACTGATCTGGACCGGTCCGATGCCGAGGCGCAGAAATTCTGGACGGTCATGGACCAGTCGTTTCTGCCGGCCCTGCGGGCGGGCGACATCGCTACCATGGATGCGACGATCGTCACCCTGAGCGTGCATTATCAGGCGCATCGGACGATCATCTATGCGCTCGCGACTGACGCGACGACCCATGCCGAGGGCCAGGTGGATGAGGCGAACACCCTGACGGGGTGGATCTACGGCCTTCTGGCCGCCACCTCGCTCGCGATGCTGATGGTGGTGATCGGCGGGATCCTGTCCCTGCGCGGCCGGGTGGTGCGTCCGGTGCTGACCATGACGGGCTATATGGGCCGGCTGGCCGAGGGCGATTATGAGAAGGAGGCCCCGCACCGGAACCGCACCGACGAGATCGGCGACATGGCCCGCTCGGTCGGGATGTTCCGCGAAGCGGTGCTGGAGCGCCGTGCCGCCCGCGTGGCCCAGGACGCCCGTGACAACGAGATGCATCAGGAGCGTGAGGTGCAGTTCGCCTTGACCGAAACCGAGGCACGCCAGCGCGCGACAGTCGTCACCGCCATCGCCGACGGCCTCAGCGCCCTCGCCGAGGGCGACCTGAGCCAGACCATCTTCGACCCCTTCCCGCCTGAGTACGAGGCGCTCAGGATCAACTTCAACCGCTCGCTTCGCGCGCTCGAGGACACCATCTCCCAGGTCACGGCCGGGGCCCGGGCCGTCGACGGGGGCGCGCGCGAGATCGCCGCCGCGGCCGACGACCTGTCACGGCGCACCGAGCAGCAGGCCGCCAGCCTCGAACAGACCGCCGCCGCCCTCGACGAGGTCACAGCCACAGTCCGCCTTACCGCAGAAAACGCCGGCCAGGCCCGGACATCCATGTCGAACAGCCGCCTGGTCGTCGGCGAGTCCAACTCGGTGGCCGGAGAGGCGATCGAGGCCATGGGCCGGATTGACGCCTCGTCGCGCCAGATCTCGCAGATCATCGGCGTCATCGACGAGATCGCCTTCCAGACCAACCTCCTGGCCCTGAACGCAGGCGTCGAGGCGGCACGCGCCGGGGACAGCGGCCGCGGCTTCGCCGTGGTGGCCCAGGAGGTGCGGGCCCTGGCCCACCGCTCTGCGGAGGCCGCCAAGGAGATCAAGGGCCTGATCGCCCAGGCCTCGGGCAGCGTCGAGAGCGGCGTCACCCTGGTCACCCGGGTCGGCCAATCCCTGGCCGGGGTGGTCGAGGAGTTCGGCCGTATCGAGGGGCTGGTGGCCGATATCGCCGGCGGTGCGCGCGAACAGGCCACCGGCCTCGCCGAGGTCAATATCGCGGTCAACCAGATGGACAATGCGACCCAGCAGAACGCCGCCATGGTCGAACAGACCACGGCCGCCAGCCACAACCTGAGCCAGGAAGCGGCCCATCTCACCAGCCTCGTCGCCGGCTTCAAGATCGCCAAGGGGAACGGCCTGCGCCTGGCGGCCTAAAGACACCGGTGGCCGACATCCATTGCGGCGTCTGCGCCGGGGTGGACGAACTCAAGGCCACCAGGGGCCGCACGGATGGCAAGCCGGTCAACGGTGCCTAGAGCGCGATGAAGGCGCGGACGCTGACCCCTCTCCCGACGGGAGAGGGAGATGCGTCCGATTTCGGCGCAGGGGCATGCGAGGCTGCGGTCCATGAGGCTGCATCGCTACAGGAAATTCCGGGACGACGAGACCTGGGCCAGGGTCCGGCGGGCGTGGGAGGGCGGGGAGACGGCGGCGTCGTGCGCGCGGCGGTTCGATGTCGGACTGGCCAATCTGTGGCGGCGGCGGGCGGCGGAGGGGTGGGAGCGGGACCGGCCCGAGGACCCGACGCCGGAGCCGGTCGAGGGCTGGGACCGGTATGCCCAGGATCAGGTCGAGTGGTTCGAGCGGCGGCTGAGGGACGAGCGGGCGCTGGCGAGGACCCTGGCGCAGTCGATGGCGGGCGGGCCGGTGGAGGATGTGCCGCTGTGGCACCTCGGCTTCGTCCTGGCGTGGCGGGCCGAACATCTGGGCGCCGAGGTCGCGGCCGGGGATCGGGAGCGGAACCGGGAGCAGCCGTGGGCGACCGCGATCTGGGGCGAGGACGGGACGATGAGGATGCAGGCGACGATGGACCGGAACATCGTGGCGTTGCATCGCGAGGAATGGCGCAAGCAGGCGGGGCTGCCGGAGGGGGTGGCGGCGTTGTTTCCGTGAGGCCCCTCTTTCGTCATCCTCCGGCGAGCGTAGCGAGACCGGGGGACTCAGCGGCGCGCGCGAGCGCGAACCTGCCACGCACGCCAGCTTCCGACATCGTGCCTGAACAGATCGCCTTCGGCGCCGCTGGGTTGCCCGGTCAAGCCGGGCAATGACGAAAGAAAAAGCCCTAGGCCGCCGCCTGTTCCGCGGCGATCTTGCGGAGGGCCTCCTCGAAGACGGCGGCGGGCTGGCCGCCGGAGATGAGGTATTGGCCCTCGACGACCACGGCGGGGACGGAGTTGATGCCGCGGCTGCGCCACAGGGCCTGTTCGGCGCGGACCTCGGCGGCGTAGCGGCCGGAGGCGAGCACCTCGGCCGCCTCGACGCGGTCGAGGCCGGCGGCCTCGGCGGCCCGGGTCAGGACGCCGGCGTCGGTCAGGTTGGCGCCGTCGGTGAAATGGGTGCGGAACAGGGCCGCCTTGAGCGTCTTCTGGGCCTCGCCGCCGGTCTCGCCCGCCCAGGCCAGCAGGCGATGGGCGTCGAAGGTGTTCCAGATGCGGCTGTCGGCGCCCATCTTCATCGCGAATCCGGGCCAGGCCTCGGCCGCGCGGGCGGTGATCATGGCGCGGTTGGCGGCCGACTGTTCGGGGGTGGAGCCGTATTTGGCGGCGATGTGCTCGCCGACGTTCTCGCCCTCGGGCGCCATGCCGGGGTTCAGCTCGAACGGCTGGAAAGCGATCTCGGCGGTGATGCCCTCGGCCTTGAGGGTCTCGAGCGCCGTCTCGAGCCCGCCGAGGCCGACGACGCACCAGGGACAGACGACGTCGGAGACGAAGTCGATATGCAGGGGTCTGGTCATGGCTTCAGTCATGGGCGGGGGCTCCGCAACGGTTCATGTTGCATATGGGGGCGCCGGGGGGCAGCGCCAGTCCTCGGGCTCAGTCCGGGACGTAGCCGATGGCGAAGTCCCGGAAGCCGAAATGGGCCAGGATCAGGATGCCGACGAAGGCGATCCCGTGCAGCCACCGCCGCGAGCTGTGCGCCAGGACCACGGTCAGGATCATGGCGCCGATCGCCTGGCCCACCGCCATCCAGTCGCCCATGGGGATGGCCTCGGCCTTGGCCGCGTGTTCGGGGAAATGGAGGACGAAGTCGACGAGGTTCCAGACCTGGACCACGGCCGCCAGCCAGAACAGATAGGCCCGGTTCTCCATATACCAGGCCTCCAGATCGAGCCCCTCGGGCGGGATCTCGTCGGGCAGGGTCGCCGCCGCCACGAGGAACAGGAGGAGGACATAGGCGGCCTCGAGCGCCACCCGATAGAAGCTGATCTCGCTGATGCCGAGGCCCTTCTCCCAGAGCCTGAGAAAATAGGCGATGATCAGGGTGAAGATGACGAGGGCCGAGAGCAGCGGCAACGGGCTCCAGTTCACCCGCTTCCGGGCGACCAGCAGCCTGTGCACGCTGTGGGCGATGTCGGCCACGGCCAGGCCGAGGACCACCGACACGAAGGCCGAGAAATAGTCGAACAGATTGGCCTGCGGCAGCGTCATCGTCATCGTCCCCCCGGGTCCCAACGCGGCGTCAGCCTAGCACAGGGCGGCGCGCCGGCTATGATGGGGGATGGCACATTACGCGCGCATCCTGGCGACCCTCGTCCTGCTCGCCGCCGCCGCCGGCGGATTGGTGTGGCGGCTCTGGAAGCCGGGGCCGGAGCCGCTCTACGAGGAACGGACGATGCTCGGGGGCGAGGTCCGGGCGCGGCTGCAGGCCCTGCGCGACGAGGACAAATTCCACGCCGATGAGGCCTACGCCGGGCCGAAGGGGCCGAAGAACCGGGCCACCCTGTCGGCCTGGGTCGACGGGGTGATCGACGACATCCTGGCCGAGGCGGACGGGCCGCTGGAGGCCTCGGACGTGGCCGGGCGGCTCGGGATCGCCATCGGGGCGGCGTCGAAACGGCCGGCGGCAGACCAGACCCGGCTGCACGGATACCTGATCGAGATCTGGTACATCCTCGGCTTCCGCTCGGCGACCGGCTATTTCCCGGCGTCGGAGGCTGCGCCCGAGGGGTGGTCGGAGCCCCTGCCTCCCGGCTGGGCCGCGCCGGACCGGCCACGCTTGCTGACGCGCCGTTAACCGATCGGGCGCAGGCTCCCCCCAGGGACAACGCCCGAGGAAGCCTGAATGTCCAGCATGATGACGTCCAGCTATCGCAACCGCCGGGATCATTTCGAACCCAGCGACAATGACCCGCAGGAGCAGCGCAAGCTTCGCGGGCATCTGGAACAGATCGACTATACCGCCTTCGTCTCGAACCGGGAGGTGATCCCGCAGGTTCTGGGGCTGGGCGCCAACCACACCGAACCGGCCGCCTTCCAGAGGCTGGCCGTGGCCGCCGCCACGGCGCGGGCGCGCTGGATCGCCGAGGCGCTGAGACTGTCGGAAGCGGGCCACGCCATCGGCCCGGGCGAGGCGCAGAAGCTGACCGACATGCGCGCCATCTACGAGGAACTGTCGGAGGCCTATGAGGGCCTGCGCCGGATGGTCGAGCGGGGCTACCTGCCGTATCGCGCGGCGGAGCGTTAGTTCAGCGGCCCTGATCCAGGGGCTGGGGCGCGGTCGGAACGGGCTCGGCCGGCGCGGGCGCGGCCGGGGTCTGAGGCTCCACGCCCAGGGGGGCGGCCTCGATATAGGACCGGGGCGCGGTCTCGACCGGCGCGGACGGAACCACCACGGGCGCGGCCTGGGTCGGCGTCGGGCGGCGCGGCTGGGGGTTCACGGGAGCAAGGGCAGCAGGGGCAGCAGGAACGGGCGCGGCGCGGGTCGACGCGGGGCGTTCCACAACGGCCGAGGCCGCCTCGACCAGGGGCGTCTCTTCGAGCGACGCCGCATCGGCGACCAGAGGGGTCGGCGCCGGGGCGACGGGCTGGGGTGCCGGCAGGGTGGCCAGCCAGATGAAGCCGCCGATGACGACCAGGGCGGCGACACCCGCGACGATCGGCCAGCGGTCGCCCCGGGCCACCGTCTGCATGGCCGCGCCGACGGAGGCGTAGATCGCCGGGGTCACGACGACCGAAGGCAGTTCGCGCGGCCTGGCGGCCGGTTTCGCCTCGGTCGAGAGCGGCGGCGGCACGGTGACGGCGGGTTCCGGCGCCTCCGGCTCGATGATGATTTCCTGCGGCGCGGGCACCGCTGCGACCGGTTCGGCGACCGGTTCGAATTCGGCGACGACGGGCTCTGGCGCGACGGGTTCGGGCGCGGGGGGTTCGGTCTCGACGACCGGCTGAAACGGCGCTTCGGCCAGAACCTCGGCGGCGGAGGACGCGGCCCGGGCCTGGGGGATCATGGAGCCGGTCAGGATACCCGCGCCCGAGCCACGGACGGGACGAGCGGCCGGGGCCGGCGCGACGCGCGGCAGGGGGCCGACGCGGAACACGGGCTGGGGCGGGCGCGACCACACGATCCGGCCGCGCGAGAACGGCTCGGTCGGACGGTCTTCAGCGGGGGGGCCTGAAGGGGTCTCGGACGACATGGGACGGGTCTTAGCCGCGAACGAGGGGGGCGTCCAATGACGGAACGGTCAGGTCTTCAGACGATAGCCCGTTTTGAATATCCATCCGACGATGGCGAGGCAGGCGATCAGGAAGCCGACGGTGGCCAGAAGGCTCCACACGATCGGCACGTCGCCGGTCCCGTAGAAGCTCCAGCGGAAACCGGAGATCAGATAGACCACCGGGTTGAAGTGGGTGATCGTCCGCCACGGCTCGGGCAGCATGTGGATCGAATAGAAGGAGCCGCCGAGGAAGGTCAGGGGCGTCACCACCAGCATCGGGATGAAGTTCAGCTGCTCGAAGCTCTGGGCCCAGATGCCGATGATGAAGCCGAACAGGCTGAAGGTCGTGGCGATCAGGATCAGGATGGCCAGCATCCACACCGGATGCAGGATCTGCAGCGGCACGAACAGCGCCGCCGTGCCCAGGATGATCAGCCCCAGCACCGCCGACTTGGTGGCGGCGGCCCCGACATAGGCCAGCACGATCTCGAACGGCGACACGGGCGCACTCAGCAGCTCGTAGATGGTGCCGGTGAATTTCGGGAAGTAGATGCCGAAGGAGGCGTTGAAGATCGACTGGGTGAACAGGCTCAGCATGATCAGGCCGGGCACGATGAAGGCGCCGTAGGGGACGCCGTCGATCTCGGTCATGCGGCTGCCGATGGCCGAGCCGAAGACGACGAAATACAGGGCCGTCGTGATCACCGGGGTGACGATCGACTGCCACAGGGTGCGGATCGCCCGCGCCATTTCGAACCTGTAGATGGCCCAGACGCCATGGCCGTTGAAGGTCATGCGGCGGCTCCGGTTTCGGTCGTGGCCGGGTCGCGGTGGACCAGGCTGACGAAGATATCCTCCAGCGAACTCTGACTCGTGTTCAGATCCTTGAAGGCAATGCCGAGGTCCGACAGGCGGCGCAGCAGGGACGGCACGCCGGTCTTCCCGGCGTTGGAATCGAACACGAACTCCAGCTCGTTTCCTTCGGCGCGCAGGGTCAGGTCCCAGTCCGCGAGTTCGGGCGGCAGGGTCTCCAGCGGGTCCTGCAGGTTCAGCGTCAGGGTCTTCCTGCCCAGCTTCTTCATCAGCTCGGTCTTGTCCTGCACCAGGATCAGTTCGCCCTTGAGGATGACGCCGACCCGGTCGGCCATCTCCTCGGCCTCCTCGATATAGTGGGTGGTCAGGATGATGGTGACGCCGCTCTCGCGCAGGCGGCGGACCAGGTTCCACATGTCGCGACGCAGCTCGACGTCCACGCCGGCGGTCGGCTCGTCGAGGAACAGGATGTCGGGCTCGTGGCTCAGGGCCTTGGCGATCATGACCCGGCGCTTCATGCCGCCGGACAGGGTCATGATCTTCGCGTCCTTCTTGTCCCACAGGCTGAGGTCCTTCAGGACCTGTTCAATGTGGGCCGGGTTCGGTGCACGGCCGAACAGACCCCGGCTCAGGGTCACAGTGGCCAGCACCGTCTCGAAGGCGTCTGTGGTCAGTTCCTGGGGCACCAGGCCGATCTTCATCCGGGCCTGGCGGTAGTCCTTGCGGATATCGTGACCGTCCGCCGTGACCGTGCCCGTCGAGGGCGTGACGATGCCGCAGATGATGGAGATCATCGTCGTCTTGCCGGCGCCGTTCGGGCCCAGCAGGGCGAAGATCTCGCCCTTGCCGATCTGGAGGTCGATGGGCTTCAGCGCCTGCAGCCCGGAGGCGTAGGTCTTGCTCAGACCCTTGATGTCGATGACCGGCGGCATTCGGCGCGTCTCCCCAGCGTCCGACGCGCCGTGGCCGCAATATGGCGTCGTTCGGTCGCGGCTCAAGGCAGCGGGACGCTGACAGCCTGAATTTCCGCAGCGGGTGGCCAGCGGTCATCGGCGAGCCACCGCAATGGAAAGTCTGGTTCGCATCGACCTGTGGCGACCACAGTCGACCGCAGTTGAGCCCCCGACGAAAACGGCGGCCCCCTCTCGGGAGCCGCCGCAACATCAGGCGTGAGCAGGAATTCGGCTCCTGTTCCTCGTCGCCGTCTTCGCTTTAGTCTTCGTCCTCGATGTCGAAGTCGCCGCCTTCGCAGAGGTCGACGCCCATGACTTCTTCGGTGTCGCCATCTTCGTAGGTGGCCTGAACGTCCTGAACGCAGTCGTCGCCGACCTCGAAGGTCACTTCGACGCCTTCGCCCGGGGCGATTTCTTCGTCGAGCAGGTTGTCACCGAAATCATCGGAAGACTCGCCCGAGATGGCCAGGCCAACAATGGCCACTTCGCCGTCGTTGGTGACGGTCATCGTGGCCTGCGCCATGGCGCTGGTGCCGAACATGAGAGCGACGGCCGAAGCCGCCACGAAAAGATTGGTCTTCATGAGTGTAGTCCCCCAGGGCCGACGGGACGCCGGCGCAGTCAGAAAAAACGAAATCATGCAATTTCGTCGTCCGAACCATAGCGGTTTTCAGGGCTGCCGCCAGATGACGGCTCCTGACGATCCTCGTCCCGGCGGCTGCGGTGCAGAGATCGGTCGACGCCAGGCTGTTTGATCCGCAATCCGACGCTTTCCGCGTCCTCCGGAGAGCAGACCTGGCCGATGTCGGTTCCGGGTGGGGAGCTGACGCTCGGCTCGGCTTCCGAAGCGAACCACTCCAAAAGCCTGTCCGGGTAGAAGTCGCCCCTCGCACTGGCTTCAGCCGGTCAGCGGGGCGGGGACCTCTTTCTTGGGAAGGAAACTGCCAGCTCCGATCGGTGACGTGCTCCAAGTCGAGTCATCGGTTGAGCAAAAAGGCGGCCACGGCATCGGCTACGCCGGGTGCGAGGGGCAGGTCGGGATCTGCATACGTCGCCAGATTTTCGGCTTGGTCGGACGGGGCGACCTTCAGCACGTGATTGACGCCCTCCCACCTGACCAGCGTTGCCCGAGGCTGGGCCGCGGCCAACGCCTCGGCGTCCGTTATCCTGATCTGCAGGTCGGTCGTCCCCTGACCGATCATCACGGGGCCCTCATACTCTGCCAGCATCCCCGCCGGATCGAGCGGCAACCACGAGATCAGATACGGCTGCACCGACGCGCGGAACAACGCCGCCAGCGCCGGCGGCCCCACCGTCGTCCGCCCCGCCTCCAGTTCGCCCAGTGCCGCGAACGCCTCGCCCTTCAAAGGCTCAGGCACCGAGGCCAGCTGCTCGCGGATCACCGTCCCGGCCGGTCGTCCTGCCCCCGACAACAACACCAGCCCGCAAATCCCTTCGCCGTCTGCCGCCGCTACCTGCGCGACCAGCGCGCCTTCGCTGTGTCCGATCAGCCAGGCGCAAGGAAGCCCGCTCCGCTCGGCCGCGACCTTGGCCCAGCCCCGGGCATCGTCAGCCAGATGCTGGAACCGCAAGTCGATCTCGCTTGTCCCCGCCGCTGCGCTCTCGCCGATCCCGCGCTTGTCGTATCGCACCGTAGCGATCCCCTGCGCCGCCAACCCCTCGGCCAGCAGCCTATAGGTCGACGCGGTCACCCCCAGCGGGCTGTTACCGTTGCGGTCTGTGGGGCCCGACCCCGCGATAATCACCCCGACCGCCCGCGTCGGACCCTCCGGCGTCAGCATCGTTCCGTGCAGCGGCGCGCGCTCGCCCTGCAGGGTCACGGCCGTCTCGGTCGGGCCGGCGATCACGGCGGCCATCAGGAATGCGCTCAACATTGTCGTCTCCACCGAAAAAAGAGGTCTCAGAACGGTTGCCGATCGGGGTCGTCCCGCCACACTCGCCAGCTCTCGAACACGGTCCACACCGCCACCACCAGGGTCAGCCCGACCATGACCGGCACGCCCCACTCCGGCGGCAACACCGCCGCACCCACCAGCCCGCCAAGCCCCAGCCAGAACAGCAGCCGCCCCGCCAAACGGTTCGACCGATCCCAGGACAGCCGGCTCTTGAAGGTCCAGGGCGTTCGCACCCCGACGAACGGATTGGGACCGACCCGGCCCAACACCGCCCCCACGAAGACCAGCAGCAAACTTATGCCCGCCGTGACCCAGGCCATTTCAACCGACTCGCCGACCGCGCCGCGCAGCATCGACACGCTCATCAACGCCGTGACCCCTCCGATGGTGATCACGGTGATGAACTGGCCGATCTTCAATCCCCGGCGTCGCTGCGCGTCTTCGGAGCGATGGACCGCCAGCCCGATCCCGCCCCCGATCGCCCCGACCATGAAGGCCATGAAACCCAGCAGCCACGCCATCTCGACCCGATCGCCCCACCGATCCGGTCGCCCTGTGACGTCAAAATGCATCGGGATCGGCCCCGTCGGCCCCTCGATCGCGATCCACAGCGCCGAGGCGGCGATCACCGCCGTGGTAATCGCCGTCGCCACGTCCAGAAGCGACAGACGGGGTTGAATGCGCGTGTTCATCAGCGTGTCTCCACAGGTTTCGTTTCATTCGTCAGGGGCACCGCCGCAGCGGCCTCGCCCTTGACCCCGGCGATCTGCATCAGGAACGCCATCGCCTCCTCGACCGCCGAGATTTCCAGCCGGTAGCGGATCGACTGTCCCTCCCGTTCCGGACTGACCAGTCCGGCCTCCTTCAGCGCGTTCAGATGCCCAGTGATCGTCGGCCAGCTCATGTCGAACGCCGCTGCGATGTCGCCGGACGCCAGCGGTCCGGCCCTCAGCATCTCGATGATGCGTCGGCGCACGGGGTGCGAAAGGGCCTTGAACAGGGTGTTCATAGGCAGATCCCTAATAAGGCATTTGGCTAATATCAAGCGCTATTAGGGAGTTTCCTAAATATATATCCGACTGGAGCGGACCTCATACGAGATTGCGATGGTCGCACGCTGGCCAGGATAGCGGTGCCCAACAGGGGCCGGTTCCGACGGCTGCTATGGGTCGGACCACGACATTGGCATCAGGCCCGAAACCGGACACTCACCGCCATGTCCCGGAAGCAGACCTTCCGGACTGCGGCCAGGGGTGGATCCCCGACATGACAACGGCCCCGCTTCAGCCAGCCAGGCCGTTGTTGCGGTCGCCCAGGTCGCCCACTTTGCCCGGGTCTGGTTCGCTGCCAGCGCACGGCACAGGATCGTGGACCATTCGTCGCAGATCCCGGGCCATGGCAAGCGCCACCACGAAGGTGCAGTGTTCGATCCGAACCCGGCGTCGAACGCCGACCCTCTCCGACGAACGGAAGCATGATGACCCCGATCAGAAACCTGGCCCTTGTCTCCACAGTGCTGGCGATGCTGGCGGCATGCTCAGCCCCGGTGCCGACACCCCCCGCGGCCGAGGTCGTTGACGCGACCAACGGCACCGTGCGGGTGCGCGGCACAGTCCAGTCCGTGACGGACGGTTCGATGACGGTTCAGACCTGGGACGGCCGAACGGTCGCCGTGCCGGTTGCGGCGACCACGCGTTTTGTCTGGGTTGTGGCGTCCAGCCTTTCGACCCTCCAGGACGGCGATTTCGTCGGGACCGCGACAATGGGTCCGAAGACGGCGCTTCGTTCGCTGGAGCTGGTGATCTTTCCCGAATCGATGCGCGGCGCCGGCGAGGGTCACTATGAGTGGGACATACCGGGCGTTGTCGCATCACGCGGCGGCGGCCCGGTCGTGTCGAGTGCGATGACCAACGGCACTGTCGAGAGCCAGAGCGCGATGACCAACGGGACAGTCGAGAGCCAGAGCGCGATGACCAACGGCACGGTTGCCGGCAGTGAGGCGTCGTCCGGCGGCCGTATGCTGACCATCTCCTACGAGGGTGGCACGGCCAACGTCACGATTCCCGAGGGAACGCCGATCGTGCGTTTCGAACCGACCGAAAGGCCTTCACTGGCGGTGGGCCAGAAGGTGTATGCTGTCATCCCTCAGGGGACGACGTCGGCCGGGTTTCTGGCGATGGGCAAGGACGGTGTGACCCCGCCGATGTAGCCGGCAGGCCGTCACGGCCGGCGATCGGGCCCGTCGCCTTCGGTGCCTGCGCCTTCGAGGAGGCCCGCTTCCGGCGGACCAAGATGTTATGGCCGGACGGTCCGGCGCGTCCGCCGGGGGAACTGACCTCGTATCTGTGGTTTTCCGTCTAACGCGAGGACTGCCGATGTCGATCCGAACCCTGGTCATGGCCGCCGTCGCGGTCGTCGGCGTCAGCGCCTGCGCCACTTCCATCGCTGCCGATCAGGTCCGCGCGCCCCAGCCGGCCCGAGCGGTCGATCTGGAACGGTTCTACTCCGGCCGCTGGCTGGAAGTGGCGCGGCTGCCCATGCGGATCACCGACGGCTGCGTGGCAGCGGCCACCGAGTACACCATCGTCTCGCCGACACGCGTTGATCTGCGCGATACCTGTCGTCAGGGCGGGATCGACGGTCGCGAGCGGGCGGTCGGGGCAGCCGGGGTGATTCTGGACCCCGGCTTCAATGCAAAGCTCCGGGCACCCTACTTCGCCGGCTTCGTCACCTGGGAGTATTGGGTGCTGGACCACGCCGAGGACTACAGCTGGTTCATCTCGGCCGATCCGAAGTTCGACAAGCTGTGGATCTATACCCGCACCCCGCCGTCGGACGCCGCGCTGGCGGCGCTGGTCGAGCGCGCGCGGGCGCTGGGGTATGATGTCAGCCGCCTCGAATTCCCCGCCGTCTAGGAAACATCCGATGATGCACCGCCCGCTCCTGCTCGCCGTCTGCGCCTCCGCCCTGACGCTCGCGGCCTGCGGAAGCGGGCCGGTGGCACCCGAGGGCTCGACCTACGGCGCCCGACCGACCCTGGTCGATCCGCACAGGACCCTGTTGGCACCGACGGTGAATATCGCGCCGGCGGTGGGGTGGGCCGACGGTGTCATGCCGACCGCGCCGCAGGGATTCCGGGTCCAGGCCTTCGCCAGCGGGCTGGATCACCCGCGCTGGCTCTACGCCTTGCCGAACGGCGACATCCTGGTCGCCGAGACCAATGCGCCGCCGAAGCCCGAAGGGAAGTCCGGCGGCATTCGCGGCTGGGTGACGGGGCTGGTGATGAAGCGCGCGGGCGCAGCGCCGCCGAGCCCAAACCGCATCATCCTGCTGCGCGATGCGGACGGCGACGGGGTGGCGGAGACGAAGTCGACCTTCCTTGAAAACCTGACCTCGCCGTTCGGCATGGCCCTGGTCGGGGACCGGCTGTTCGTCGCCAATGCCGACGCCGTCGTCGCCTTCCCCTATCAGGCGGGTCAGACGCAGATCACCGCACCCGCGACGACGATCGCCGACCTGCCCGCGGGCCGGAACCACCACTGGACCAAGAGTCTGGTCGCCTCGGCCGACGGGACGAAGCTCTATGTCGGCATCGGGTCGAATTCGAACATCGGCGAAAACGGGATGGACGAGGAGGAAGGCCGCGCCGCGATCCACGAGATCGACATCGCCACGGGAGCGCAGCGGGTCTTCGCCTCGGGCCTGCGCAATCCGGTCGGCCTGGCCTGGCAGCCGGACAGTCGCGCCCTTTGGGTCGCGGTCAATGAACGGGACGAGCTCGGCAACGATCTGGTACCCGACTATATGACCTCGGTGCGGGACGGCGGCTTCTACGGCTGGCCATTCAGCTATTACGGCCAGACGGTCGATACGCGGGTGCAGCCCCAGGACCCGGCGAAAGTCGCCTCGGCCCTCGCCCCCGACTATGCTCTGGGGGCCCACACGGCGTCGCTGGGCCTGACGTTCTACGAAGGGACCGCCTTCCCCGCCGCCTACAACCACGGGGCCTTCGTGGGTCAGCACGGGTCGTGGAACCGCGAACCGAAGGCCGGATACAAGGTGATCTTCGTGCCCTTCGCCAACGGCGTCCCGAGTGGCGCGCCGCAGGACTTCCTGACCGGCTTCCTCAACGACGAGGGCGAGGCCATGGGCCGGCCGGTCGGCGTGCAGGTCGATCGGCTGGGGGCCCTGCTGGTCGCCGACGATGTGGGCAACGTCATCTGGCGGGTCGGGCCGACACGCTGATCGCCCGCCGACTGTAGAATGCCCCCGGCGCGAACCGGGGGCTTTTTTTCATGCGCCGCGGGTCAGTTCAGCAGGCCCGCCGGATCGCGCCTCGCCTCGCGCCTTCCCCTGCGGCGCCGACGCAAAGGCGCCACGCCCGGGCGGAAACGGCGCCGACCACCGTTGCGGATTCGCCAGCCGGTTGACCCCGTCTCGCCGGTTGTTCATCACCGGTCTGACTTACGCCTGCATACGGAGCGACTGCGACCATGGGTTTGGCAGCCAACATCCGACGCGATCTCAAATTCGCGGCCGGTCTGCGTCGGCTGCTGAAGCGCATCAAGCCGATCGCTCTCGATAGCGACGTGCTGGTCTGCGACGACTTCGAGGAAGCCGTCGACAAGTTTTCCGACAATATCGCGCTCGAGGACGAGCATCGGTCGCTGACCTATCGCGACCTCGACGGCATGGCGAACCGCTATGCCCACTGGGCCCGCAGCCGGAACCTGAGACGGACCGACGTGATCGGCCTGGTGATGACCAACCGGGCGGAGTACATCGCCGCCTGGATGGGGTTCTCGAAGGCCGGGATCGCCACAGCCCTGATCAACACCAACCTGACCGGGCAAGCGCTGGCCCACTGCCTCAACATCGCCGGCGTCGCCGTGGTCGTGGCCGACGAGGAGACCTGGCGGAAGTGTGAGGAGGCCCGGCCCTTCGTCTCCCGCACCATGATGCTGTGGGTCCTGGGCCTGAAGGAGGCCGACGAGGTGTCCGAGCGGCGCGGTCTCGACAATGCGGTGCGCAGCGGGTCCTCGGTGCGACCGACCCGCGCCATCCGCGACGGCATCACCAACCGCGACACCGCCATCTATATCTACACCTCCGGCACCACCGGCCTGCCGAAGGCGGCGCGCATCCCGCACTCGCGGGCGCGAACCTATATGCGCGCCTTCGCCGGCTGCACCGAATCGACGCCGACGGACCGGATCTTCAACGTCCTGCCGTTGTATCACTCGACCGGGGGTCTGGTCGGCGTGGGCCCTGCCCTGCTGAACGGCGGCCGGCTGATTCTGAGGCGCAAATTCTCGGCCTCCAGCTTCTGGAACGACGTGAACACGTCCGGCGCGACCATGTTCGTCTATATCGGCGAGCTGTGCCGCTATCTGGTCAACTGCCCGCCTCAGGACGGCGAGCGCGGACACAAGATCCGTCTGGCCTTCGGCAACGGCCTGCGTCCCGATGTCTGGCCGGACTTCCAGTCGCGGTTCGCCATCCCGCAGATTCTGGAGTTCTACGGATCGACGGAGGGCAATGTCTCGCTGTTCAACTTCGACGGCAAACAGGGTGCCATCGGCCGGGTACCGAAATTCCTCAAGAAGCAGATCAACATCCGTCTGGTCGCCTTCGACGTCGATACCGAAGAACCGATCCGCAACGCCAACGGCTTCGTCAGCGAGGCGTCGGTCGGCGAGATCGGTGAGGCGATCGGCAAGATCGGCGACGACATTCGCCACAACTTCTCCGGATATGCCGACAAGGCCGCCTCCGAGAAGAAGATCCTGACCGACGTCTTCGTGCGCGGGGATCGCTGGTTCCGCACCGGCGACCTGATGCGTCAGGATTCCGAGGGCTATTTCTACTTCATCGACCGAATCGGCGACACCTTCCGCTGGAAGGGCGAGAACGTCTCGACCGCCGAGGTCGAGCAGCGGCTGGTCGATGCGCCGGGCGTAAAGGAAGTCATCGCCTATGGCGTCCCCGTGCCTGGGGCAGAGGGCAAGGCGGGCATGGTCACTCTGGTGGTCGAGGGTCGGTTCTCGGCCAGGGACTTCGCCGCCTGGGCCGACGAACAGCTGCCGCCCTATGCCCGGCCGGTCTTCGTGCGCCTGGCCAAGACGCTGGAGACGACCGGGACGTTCAAATACCGTAAGGTCGATCTGGTCACCGAGGGTTTCGATCCGGCGAGGATCGACGGTCAGGTCTACGTGCGGGGCGGGAAGTCCGGCTACACCAGGCTGACCGGCGAGGGGTTCGCCGCGATCCAGAGCGGCCAAAACCGCCTGTAGTCCTCCCCATCGGCGGAGGAATAAGCGGCCGTTAATCATTAACGGCGAAGGTCGCCGTCTCTGCTCCCGGGGACGTCGGACCGCTTCATGTTTCAGATCATCGGTATTGTCGTGCTGTTCGGCATGGTGTTCGGCGGCTACACGATTGCGGGCGGCAAGATGGGAGTCATCCTCCACTCGCTGCCCTACGAGATGATGATGATTGGCGGCGCCGCGGTGGCTGCTCTGCTGATTGCCAATGCCCCATCGACAGTGAAGGGCGTGGCAGGCGGTTTCGGCCGTGCGTTCGCCGGACCGAAATGGAAGAAGCAGGATTACAAGGATCTCCTCAGCCTGCTGTTCGCCTTGACCAAGACGATGAAGTCCAAGGGTGTCATCGCCCTGGAAAGCCATATCGAGAAGCCGGGCGAATCCACGATTTTCCAGAAATATCCCAAGGTGATGAAGGACCATTTCGCCACCGACTTCATCTGCGACACCCTGCGGATGATGACGATGAACCTGGAGGATCCTCACCAGATCGAGGATGCGATGGAAAAGCAGCTTGAGAAGCACCACCATGAGGCACTGGAGCCGGCGCATGCGCTTCAGAACATGGCCGACGCCCTGCCTGCCCTCGGCATCGTCGCGGCCGTTCTGGGTGTGATCAAGACGATGGCGGCCATCACGGAACCACCGGAAGTCCTGGGCGGAATGATCGGCGGGGCGCTGGTCGGAACCTTCCTCGGCGTGTTCCTGGCCTATGGACTGGTCGGTCCGCTGGCCACACGGCTGACAGGGGTCATCAACGGCGATGCCGCCTTCTACAAGATCATCCAGTCGGTGCTGGTCGCCCACCTGCACGGCAACGCCGCCCAGATCTCGGTGGAGATCGGCCGCGGCGACATCCCTTCGTCCGCCCAGCCCTCGTTCGCCGAAATGGAAGAGCATCTCTCGGCGAACCCTGCCGAGGCCTGATCCCGTTTTTCGCAGGTTTGATGCTCTCCCGGATGGCCTGAAAACCCGGGAACACGGACGATCACGAACGCGTGAGATTTCGCTTGCGAATCCGCTCACGATCCCGTTATCTCCCTGATGGAGAGGTCTGATGACCCCTCTCAAAAAAACCCCCTAGGAGGATAACCCCATGCGCATCGTTGCCCTGATTGCCGCTTCGGCCGCCGCTCTGGCCCTGGCCGCCTGCCAACCCGCCGCTGAAGAAAAAGCCGCTGACGCCGCGACCGACGCCGCCGCCGCCGCCGACACCGCCACGGACGCTGCTGCGACCGCCGACGCTGCCGCCACGGACGCTGCCGCCGCCGCCGGCGCGATGGCTCCTGCCGCCGACGCCGCCATGGCCCCGGCCGCCGACGCCGCAATGGCCCCGGCCGCTACTGCTGCCCCGGCCGCTGAGAAGCCGGCTGCCCACTAAGTCCTGACGGACCTGGTATCGGACGGAGTTCGCTCCGTCTGACGGAAAGGGATCGCCTCCGGGCGGTCCCTTTTTTCGTGCCTGCGACGGGTCAGGCCGCCTATAGACCCCGCGATGACCGACTCGGATGATCGCGACCCGCATTTGGTCTGGACCGAAGACGGAGAGCCGCGCTCCGGCCGCTTCGGGGACGTCTATTTCTCCGCCGGAGACGGGCTGGCCGAGACGCGTGCGGTCTTCCTGGCCGGTTGCGACCTGCCGAACGCATGGGCGGGCCGGCGGGACTTCACGGTCGCCGAACTCGGCTTCGGCAGCGGGCTGAACATCGCCGCCCTGCTCGACCTGTGGTGGCACCATCGCCCCGAAGGCGGGCGGCTGCACATCTTCTCCATCGAGGGCTTTCCGCTGGACGCCGGTCAGGCCCGCCGCGCCCTGTCCGCCTGGCCCGAAATTGGTGAGGCGACGGCGGCGCTCGTCGATCGCTGGCCCACCGCGACGCCGGGCTTCCACCGCATCGACCTGCCGGAGTTCCACGCCGTTCTGGATCTGGCCGTGGGCGAGGCGGAGTGGGCGCTGGCTCAGTGGACAGGCCGCGCCGACGCCTGGTTCCTCGACGGGTTCGCGCCCTCGGTGAACCCGGGCATGTGGTCTGCAGCCGTCTTCGACCTGATCGCCGAAAAGTCGGTGCCCGACGCCCGCGTCGCGACCTTCACTGTCGCCGGCGTGGTCCGGCGGGCACTGGGCGAGCGCGGTTTCGTCGTCGAGAAACGCCCCGGCCATGGTCGGAAGCGCGAGCGGCTCGAGGCGCGCCGGACCGGCGATCCGGGCCCCGTGCTCCTTCCCCGCCCGGTGATCATCATCGGCGCAGGCATCGCCGGGGCCGCCACGGCGCAAGCCCTGACGGCGGCAGGCCTGGCTCCCGTGGTGATCGAGGCGACCGTTGCGGGCGCGGGCGCGTCCGGCTTTCCCGCTGCCCTGGTGACTCCGCGCTTCGATCTCGGCGACGGGGCGGTGGCCACCCTGTTCGCCCAGGCGCTGGAGCGTGCCGAGGCCCTCTACAGCCCCCTGACCGGCGCCGTCGTCGCGCGCGGCGTCCTTCAACTCGCAGGAACCGGGCGTGACGCGCGACGCTTCGAGCGTATCGCAAACCACCCGGCCTGGGTTGACGGCGTAATGACACTGACGGACGACGCCCAGGCCTCACGCCTCGCCGGCGAGCCGGTCGAGGGCCCGGGCCTGCACATGGCCTCCGCCTTCGTCGTCGCACCGCATGTGATCCTGTCGGCCTGGCTCAGCCGCGATACTGTGCGACCCGGCGCGGCGGCCCTCCTGGAGCCGCATGCGGGGGGATGGCGGGTTCTCGACGAAGCGGGCGCCGTGCTGGCGGAGGCGGAGATCGTCGTTCTCTGCGCGGGGGCCGGCTCGGCCGCCCTCGCCCCGGACCTGCCCCTGACGCCCGTGCGCGGCCAGGCCGAATGGGTGGAAACGAGCGAGGAGCCCGACGCCGTCGCCTGGGGCGGCTATCTCGCGCCGATCGGAGCCGGTTTCCTGTTCGGGGCCACGCACGACCGGGGCGATACCGGGACGGAGGTTCGTCGGGCCGATACGGAGCGTAACCTCGCCGCCCTGGCCGCCAGGTTGCCGCGTCTCGCCGCAGGCGTGGAACCGACCGCCGTCCGCTCGCGCGCCGCGACCAGGGCGACCACCCGCGACCGCCTGCCGGTCGCCGGCCCCCTGCCCGGTCAGCCCGGCCTGTTCATCCTCGGCGGCCTCGGATCGCGGGGCTTCTGTCTCGCGCCCTTGCTGGGCGAACATGTCGCCGCCCTGATCTCCGGCCTGCCCTCGCCCCTGCCCTCCGATGTCGCCGACAGGATCAAGCCCTCGCGAGCGGCCCTTGCGCCCGGCGCAAGGCAGGAGGACGGTCGCAGCGCCTAGTTCGAAAGAGGAGACCTGCCATGCGCCGATCGACCGCGGTTCTCATCGCCCTGTCCGGCGTCGCAGGCTGCGCGCCCACCGACGGCGCCGCACCGGGGTCGCAGATCGCCACCCGCGACGGCGGCGCCCGTCAATGCTTCGATCCCGACCGTGTCATCAACTTCCGTCAGGGAGACCGGCAACGCCTCTATCTGCGCGTGCTGGGCGGAGGTGTCTTCCAGGTAGGGGCTTCCGGCTGCTTCGATCTGGGCACGACCAATGCCATGGCCATCAGCCCCTCGGCAGGGATCAGCGACCGCCTGTGCGTGGGCGACAGCGCGCGGATCACCATCCTCAGTCCCTCAAGCCTTCAGGGACCGTGTTTCGCCCGTATCGAACGCTCGCTGACCGAGGCCGAGAGCGAGGCCTTGCCGGGGCGTGATCGCCCCTGAGTCAGGCCTTCTGGGCATAGCCGAGGCGCTGGTTCAGCTTCTCGATCAGATCGATGGCCGTGTCGGCGATGACCGAGCCGGGCGGGTAGACGGCGGCGGCGCCCATGTCGATCAGGGTCTGGACATCGCCCGGCGGGATGACGCCGCCGACCGTGATCATGATGTCGGGGCGGCCCAACTTCTCCAGCTCGGCCTTGAGCGCCGGGACCAGCGTCAAGTGACCGGCTGCCAGGGACGAGGCCCCCACCACATGGACATTGTTGGCCACAGCGTCCCGCGCGGCCTCCGCCGGCGTCTGGAACAGGGGACCGGCGACGGCGTCGAGGCCGAGGTCGCCATAGGCCGTTGCGACGACCTTCTGGCCCCGGTCGTGGCCGTCCTGGCCCAGTTTGGCGATCAGGATGCGTGGCGGGCCACCGTCGTTCTCGACGAAGGCGGCGACCATGTCGCGGGCGCGGGAGATCTTCGGGTCCTTGCCGGCCTCACGGGCGTAGACGCCGGAGACCGTCTTGACCGTGGCGACGTGGCGACCGAAGGCGGCCTCCAGGGCGTCGGACATCTCGCCGACGGTGGCGTGGGCGCGGCCGGCGCGGACGCAGAGTTCCAGCAAATTCTCCGAGCCCCTTGCCCCCGCGGTCAACGCGTCCAGCGCGGCCTGGGTCTTCGCCTCATCGCGTTCGGCGCGGAGGCGTTTCAGTTTCTCGATCTGGGCTGACAGGACGGCGGCGTTGTCGACCTTCAGCACCGGGATGTCGTCGGGGGTGTCGTTGAGATAGCGGTTCACGCCGACGACGGATTGCTGACCCGTATCGATGCGGGCCTGGGTTCTGGCAGCGGCTTCCTCGATCCTTAGCTTTGGCAGGCCGGCCTCGATGGCCCTGGCCATGCCGCCCAGTTCGCGCACCTCGGCCATGTGGGCGCGGGCCCGCTCGGCCAGTTCGTGGGTCAGGCGTTCGACGAAGAAGCTCCCGCCCCAGGGGTCGATGACCTTCGTCAGACCGGTCTCCAGCTGCAGCAACAGCTGGGTATTGCGCGCGATCCGGGCCGAGAAATCCGTCGGCAGGGCCAGGGCTTCATCCAGCGAATTGGTGTGCAGGGACTGGGTCTGGCCGCCCGCCGCGGCCATGGCCTCGACCATGGTGCGGGGCACATTGTTGAACACGTCCTGGGCGGCCAACGACCAGCCGGAGGTCTGGCAGTGGGCGCGCAGGGACAGGCTGCGTTGGTCCATCGGCGCGAACTCGGCCTGGACCGCCTCAGCCCACAGGAGGCGGCCGGCGCGGAGCTTCGCCACCTCCATGAAATAGTCCATGCCGATGGCCCAGAAGAAGCTCAGGCGCGGCGCGAACCGGTCGACGTCCATGCCCGCCGCCACCCCGGCGCGGATATACTCCAGCCCGTCTGACAGGGTGTAGGCCAGCTCCAGGTCGGCGGAGGCTCCCGCCTCCTGCATATGGTAGCCGCTGATCGAGATGGAGTTGAACTTCGGCGTCTCCTGCGCCGTCCAGGCGAAGATATCGGCGATGATCCGCATCGAGGGCCCGGGCGGATAGATGTAGGTGTTCCGGACCATGAACTCCTTGAGGATGTCGTTCTGGATGGTCCCGGTCAGGGCGGCGTGGGCCACGCCCTGTTCCTCGGCCGCCACGACATAGAGGGCCAGGATCGGCAGGACCGCGCCGTTCATGGTCATCGACACCGACATCTGGTCCAGCGGGATGCCGTCGAACAGGGTCCGCATGTCGAGGATGGAATCGATGGCGACACCCGCCATGCCGACGTCGCCGGCGACGCGCGGATGGTCGGAATCGTAGCCCCTATGGGTGGCGAGGTCGAAGGCGATCGACAGCCCCTTCTGACCGGCGGCGAGGTTGCGGCGATAGAAGGCGTTGGAGGCCTCTGCGGTGGAGAAGCCGGCGTATTGGCGGATGGTCCAGGGGTTGGACGCATACATGGTCGGATAGGGACCGCGCACGAACGGCGCGAAGCCGGGAAGGCCGTCGGTGAAGCTCAGGTCGGCGATGGCCTCGGGCCCATAGGCGGAGGCGATGTCGATGCCCTCCGGCGTGCGGATCGATGCGCGGTCGAGGGCACCGTCGAGCGGCGACAAGTCGAGCTTCGCTTTGGTGAAATCGGGTGTGGTCATGCTGCGGCCTCCGCTTCGAAGGCTTCGGCCCAGCGGAGGGGTGGAAGGGGCGGGCAGCGGTCGCCGTCCGTGGTCGCAGCCGATGCGGTCGAGGGTTCGACCGAAACCGCCCGCACATCCGCGTCGACGAATTTCGTGACCCCGACCCTCTGGCCGCCGCCTTCGGACAGGGCGGCCTTGCCGGCCGCGCGGGAGGCGGCGATGCGCTGCTGGAGCGCGCCGCCGCGCAGGGAGGCGACGATGCCGCCCTCGCGCTCGATGCGCTGGAACTCGGCCCAGCCGGCTTCGGCGAGATCGCGGGTGCGGTGATCAAGATACCAGGACCCTGCCGCAGGATCAGCGACGCGGCCGATGTGGGCCTCTTCCATCAGGATCAGCTGAGTGTTGCGGGCCTGACGACGGGCGGAGGCGTCGGGACGGCCGATTGCGCGGCTGAAGCCGTCCAGCACCACGGCGTCGGCGCCGCCGACGGCGCCGGCGAAACCGGCGGCCGTCAGGCGCAGCAGGTTGGGCCAGGGATCTCTGGCCGCCAGCATGCGGCGCGAGGAACGGGCCTCGATCCGGGCGGGGGTGTCGTACCCGAAGGCCGTGGAAATGGAGCGCCAGATCAGGCGGAGGGCGCGGACCTTGGCCAGGCTGTCGAAATATTCGGCGTCGACGCTGACGCCGAGAACCGTGCCAGCCAGCGCCCGTCCGACCGGCAGGCCGGCCTCGACGGCGGCGTTCAGACAGGCGACGGCGGCGGCGGCGGCAAAGCCGAGTTCCTGGCCGTGTGACCCGCCGGCCTCGTGGGCGGCACGGCCCGTGGCGAGAAAGAAGGTGGCGTCGGCATAGGCACCGGCGTGGCGGGCTGCGGTGTTGGCGGCGAGGCTGAGGTGTTCCTCGATCGCGCGGGGCGATCCGCCGGTCGCGGCGAAGGCGGTCAGCGGATCCAGGTGGAACATCAGTTTCGCGCGCGGCGAACCCTTGGCGACGACGGCCAGGGCATTGGCGGCATCGGGCCCGGCCAGACCCGCGTCCAGCGCGACCGGGGCCAGCTCCAGCGCCACGCCGTTCAGCGCCCGGCCGAGCGGCTCGGAATCCGCCAGGATCGATCCCGACAGGATGACAGAGGCGGCACCGCCTTCGAGGTCGGCGAGGACCGCCGCATTGACGGCCTCGGGCTCATCGCCCTCGACCTGGGTGCGCAGATCCCAGGCCCGGCCGTCGGCGTCGGAGGTCCGGGGCGCGAACACCGCCCCGGTCGCATTGGCGCGGCCGTACAGCGGGCGGGTGGTCAGGTGGTCGGCGTCGAGATGGACCAGCGCCTCGACCGGCCGGCCCTTCAGCGCCTTCTCCGCCTCGGCGCGCCAGTCGGCGGGCGACGGAATCGGGAAAGGCTGGGACATGCGGGCTCCGGCGGGGTTCACGCGCCGTATTGCTACTCCAGGCGGCGGGCGTCCAGCCGGTCGATCCAGGATGCGGCCTCCAGAACACCGTTCGAAGCATCCGAAGCGTCCGGAAAGACCGGATCATTTGGTTGACGCCGTCAGCCCCGGCAAAGGAAAAGGCCCCGGCGTTTCCGCCGGGGCCCTCTTCAAATCTGTAAGGCGTGAAACGCTTACGCTTCTTCGCTCTTGTCGGCCGAGCCGGTGACCGGGACGACGGCGCCCTTGGCGGGGCGGACGGTCTGGCGTTCGGCGATACGGGCCGACTTGCCGCGACGGTCGCGCAGGTAATACAGCTTGGCGCGCCGGACGACGCCGCGACGCTTGACCTCGATCGACTCGATGTTCGGCGACAGGATCGGGAAGACGCGCTCGACGCCCTCGCCGAAGGAGATTTTCCGGACGGTGAAGTTCTCGTTCACGCCACCGCCGGCGCGGGCGATGCAGACGCCTTCGAAGGCCTGAACGCGCTCGCGCTCGCCTTCCTTGATCTTGACGCTGACGCGAAGCGTGTCGCCGGGCTGGAAGTTCGGGATCGCACGAACTGCAACCAGACGGGCTTTTTCTTCCGCTTCGAGCGTCTGAAGGATGTTGGCCATAGTCTATTCTCCTCGGGCTTTTTCGCCCTTTAGCTTTGATTTGGCGGAAGGTTCCGCAGGTCTTGTTTCCAGATGCGCCGCCCACAGATCGGGCCGTCGCTCCCGGGTCGTGATTTCCCTTTGCGCCTGACGCCAGGCCGCCATCTTGCGATGGTCGCCGGACAACAGGATCTCCGGGATGTCGATCCCCTCGAACGTCCGCGGTCGCGTGTACTGCGGATGCTCCAGAAGACCGTCCTCGAAGCTTTCGGAACTCAGGCTTTCGGCCTGGCCCAGAACGCCGGGGATCAGTCGTACGCACGCCTCGATCACCACCATCGCCGCCGCCTCGCCACCGGCCAGGACCGCGTCTCCGACGGAGACCTCCTCGAACCCGCGGGCGTCGAGCACCCGCTGGTCCACCCCCTCGAACCGGCCGCAGAGAACGACGACGCCGTCCGCTTTGGCCCACTCTTTCACTCGCGCCTGCGTCAGGGGTCGACCGCGTGCGCTCATGTACAAAAGCGGCCGGGGCGACCCTGTCAGGCTGTCGAGAGCCCGGGCCACCACGTCCGCTTTGAGTACCTGTCCGGGGCCGCCACCCGCGGGGGTGTCGTCCAGGAAGCCGCGCTTATCTTCGGAAAAGTCGCGAATGTCCAGCGTTTGCAGGTCCCACAGCCCCTTCTCGCGCCAGGCCGTGCCGATCAGCGACACGCCGAGCGGCCCGGGAAAGGCCTCGGGGAACATGGTCAGGACGGTGGCGGTGAAGGGCATGGGGCGCGATCTAGCGCGCAATCGCCCGTTCGTCTCCTCCCTGTCGCGCAGCGATGGGGAGGTGGCAGCGAGCCCTTCGCGAGCTGACGGAGGGGGCGACACCGGCTTACCGGCTGGCCCTCACCTGACGCGTCGCCTCGCCCCCTCCGTCACGGCGCTGAAGGAGCGCCGCGCCACCTCCCCATGCTTCGCACGGGGAGGAGAGGGGTTGAGGTTACGCCTTCGCCGCGATGCCCGTCTCGGCGAGCCATTCCAGGATCTTGCCCTTGGGCATGGCGCCGACCTTGAGCGAGGCCATCTGGCCGTCCTTGAACAGCATCAGGGTCGGGATGCCCTTCACGCCCAGTTTGGACGGGGTCATGGGGCTGTCGTCGATGTTGATCTTGGCGATGGTGACCTGGCCGCCGAGTTCGTCGGAGATCTGCTCCAGGGCCGGGCCGATCTGCTTGCAGGGGCCGCACCACTCCGCCCAGAAGTCCACCAGCACGGGGGTGGACGATTTCAGGACGTCGGCGTCGAAGCTCTCGTCGGTGACCTTGACCGTGGCCATAGGGGGTATCTCCTCAAGGGCGGCGTCGGCGCGCCCGGTGTTCTGTTGGTTGGAGATGTGGGGCGATTCTGGGGGAAATCAACGGAGGCCTCGTCCGCCCCACGTCTCACAAATAATTCGGAGCCCGCAAACGCGCTTGTCCGATTGAGCCTCCCTGTTCGACGCCACATGATGGGCGGGTTGGAAAGACTCACAACCCCTACCATGACGCATTCCCTTGATCGCTTGTCCGACAGAGAGCGGGACCTCCTGACGCTTCTTGCCCAAGGTCATACCGCCAAGACGATCGCCAGAAGCCGGGCCCTGTCCGTCAATGTCGTGAACGAGCATCTGCGCTCGGCGCGTCGCAAGACAGACGCGCCCAGCAGCCGCGAACTCGCCCGCATCGTCGCCGCCGAAGCGACGGCTGTCCCACAAGAAAATGGGGACAAGTTATTCGGGATTGAACGCCCGGCCATATCCACCGATCGACGTCTCCAGCGGGGCGTTGCGATCGGCGCAAGGACCGCCTCGAACACCTGGAGATTTGCGATGATCCTTGCCGTTCTGATCGCGGCCGGCGTGCTCGCCTACCAGACCAGCCAGACCGAGGCGTCCCGCCTGGGCGACGGCGCGTCTCAGGCCTCGACTGCGTCGGCCCCACCGGACCTTATCTACCAGGTTACCTTCCTGAAAAACGGCGAGTACCTTGCGTCTCCGACAGTTGTCGGCCAGTTCGGGCGCGAGGTTCGCGTCGAGATTCCGGACACTCTTCGCGTCGTGATGATCGCCGAGTTGCCCGGAGAGGACGGCAGGTCACATACCTCAGTGCAGATGTGGGTATTCGCCGACGGTGCCTGGGGGCACTTCAAGGCGATGTCGGCGGATTTCCCCCTGACCGCCACACCCTCGTTCGAACATTCAGCGGAAGGCACGCCCTATCGGTTCGTGGTTCGGCCTCGCCTGATCGTGCCCGCCGCCGGCTAAACGTCACCGCAGCCCCGCCAACGCCTCATCCATCAACCCCTGCGGCATCAGCTTCGGCCCGTCCGTCCAGACCAGCGCCGCCTCCACCGGGCGATCCGGATACAGCCGCGCCAGCACCGCAACATAGGTGGCCATCTGGGCGACGTAGGCGGGGTCGGCGTTCTCGATGCGGTCGGGGGCGGGGCGGTTGGTCTTGTAGTCGACGACCCCGACCCGGTCGGGGGTGACGACCAGACGGTCCGGCCGGCCGTCGATGATCACGCTGACGGCGTCCCTCGCCTCACATTGAAGACAGCGTTGAAATCCCTGTCGCCGCGATCACAATGCTGATCGTGACCAGTATGATCATCCTTATGGATTCATTTTTGGCACCACGGCCTCGCTCACGATAGATCTTGATAGTGAAGCCCAGCCCCAGAACGGGCCCTGCCAGCAGGAGGGCGACCGTCATGTATCGGGCTGGTGTCGAGAAACCCAAGCCGATCAGCGAGAACACAATCAGCAAATAGACGGCCAGAGCCGCCATGCTGATCGCGCCAAGATCAGCCGATCCTAAAAGGCTCCGGAGTCTCATCGCCCTGATTCCCAATGAACGCCGTCGAATATCGCCAGAGCCGCCATCGCGCAGCGCCTCCCGCGCTACGTAGCTGTACACACGGAACGCGTCTGATCAAGTCAGTTTCCCGGTCAGGCTGCGCCCGCCCGGGAAACTCCGTTCCCCCTACCCCACCCCCTTCAGCGCCTCATCCATCAGCGCCCCCGGCACAGCCATCAGCTTCGGCCCGTCCGTCCACACCAGCGCCGCCTCGACCGGGCGGTCGGGATAGAGCCGGGCCAGGACCGCGACATAGGTGGCCATCTGGGCGACGTAGGCGGGGTCGGCGTCCTCGATGCGGTCGGGGGCGGGGCGGTTGGTCTTGTAGTCGACGACGAGGACGCGGTCGGGCGTGACCACCAGCCGGTCGATGCGGCCGTTAATGACGACGCCGGGGCGCAGGGACTCAGCGCCGCCGGTCAGGGCGATCTCGGCGCGGGAGCCGGGGCCGAAGACGGCGGCGAAACGGGCGTCGTCGAGCACGCGGAAGGCGGCGGCGATCATCTCGGCGCGCTGGGGCTCGGACAGGTCGCGCTCCTTCGCCAGCAGGCGGGCGGCGGCCCCGGCGCGGTCGGCGGCGGCGATCTCGGGCAGGCGTTCGAGCAACAGGTGGATCAGGTCGCCGCGGCGGAAACGACCCAGGGCGGCCCCCTCCCCGGTCGATGAGACGGCGAGCGGCGACGGGGCGGCGATGCGTTTGGTGCCCTCCATCTGCGACGGGGAGATGTAGCGGGCGGACGGATCGACCGGCGGCAGGGTCCGGGCCCAGGCCGGGACAAGGGCACCCGGGAAGGGCACGACCCGCGAGGTCGCCATCACCACCGGATCGACGCCGTAGCGGCGGCGGCCGTCGCCGATGTCGCGGACCTGTGCGCCGAGACGGTCGAAGGTCTCGGTGAGGACGGCCCACCAGCTGATGTCCTGGTAGCCCTGTTTCGAGTTGCCGGCCGCTCGTCCGAGTATGACGATCCGGTCGCGGGCGCGGGTCAGGGCGACGTAGAGAAGCCGCAGGGTCTCGTCGTCGATCCGGGCCCGGCGGACGGCGCGCGCGGCCGCCGAGGCCTCGCAGTCCTCCTTTTCACCGGCCGGGCACATCAGCCAGGCCTCGCCACCGTCGGCGAATTCGACCGGCATCAGGAACGGCCCGTGCATCGGAGCCCGCGCCGTGGTGTCGGGCAGGATCACCACCGGCGCCTCCAGCCCCTTCGAGCCATGGACGGTCATGACGCGGACCTCGTCGCGCGCGCCCTCCAGCTCGCGCTTCACCTCGACGTCGGCGGCCTCCAGCATCGACAGGGCGGTCTCCAGGTCGAGGCCGCCGCGCTGTTCTGCCGCCAGCACCTGGTTCAGGGTCTCGTCGATGGCCTCCTCCGCCTCACGGCCGAGGCGGGACAGGAGGCGGGCCCGGCCGGAGCGGCCGGTCTCGTCGACGCGGTTCAGCAGGGCGGCGAAGAAGGCGAAGGGGTCGCGACCGCGCTGGTCGATCGCGAAGGTCAGCAGGTCGCGGGCGCGGGCCCACTCCGGCCGTTCATGGCCGCGACGTTGCAGGACGGGCCACAGCCGACCCCTGCGGTGCTCGGCGCCGGCGAGGTCGAACAGACTGTCCTCGTCCACGTCGCAGAGGGGGCTGCGCAGGACCCCGGCGAGGCTGAGGTCATCGTCGGGATAGAGGGCGAAACGAGCCACGGCGATCAGGTCGTCGAAGGCGATGTGCGACGACAGCTTGAGCCGGTCGGCGCCGGCCACGGGCACGCCGGCCGCCTTCAGGGCGCGGATGATCTCCTCGAAGGTCGCGTCACGGCGGCGGACGAGAATCAGGAAGTCACCGTAGCCGGAGGGGCGCAGCACGCGATCCTTGCGGTCCTGAACGGCGACGCCGGTCTCGACCTGGCGTCTGATTTCGCGGGCGAGGTCGGCGGCCATCCGCTTGCGGGCACCCTGGACCGGCTCCTGATCGACCGGGTCGTCCCAGGCGTCGCGCTCGGGCGGCTTCTCGTCCTCATAGATCGGCCAGAGGTCGATACAGCCCTGATCATCGGCGCGCATGGCCCTGTGGGCCGGGATGGCGCCGACCTGTTCGCCGACGAGGGCGCGGGTGCGGTCGGGGCCTTCGAACACCGCGTCGACGAAGCCCAGGACCTCCGGCGTCGAGCGGAAGGAGGTGGCCAGTTCGACGCCCGTGTAGGCGAAGCCGGCGCCGCGGACGAGGGTCTCGTAGCTCTGCGCCTCGCGGTTCAGCCGCTCGGGCCGGGCGCCCTGGAAGGAGTAGATCGACTGTTTCTCGTCGCCCACGGCGAAGACGGTGCGCTCGACCTGGCCCGCCCCGAAACGACGCGATCCGGCGCCCGAGAAGAAGCCCTCGGTCAGGGCGCGGATGATGTCCCACTGTTCCGGGGCCGTGTCCTGGGCCTCGTCGATCAGGACATGCTCGACCCCGCCGTCGAGCTTGTAGAGGACCCAGGCGGCGTTGGCGCGGACGGTCAGGAGCTCGACGGTGCGGGCGACGAGGTCGCCGAAATCGAGGGCACCGCGCCGGGCCTTGGCCTGGTCGTAGAAGGCACCGTGGGCCTGGGCCAATGTGAGCACATGAACGGTGTCCTCGGCGACGCGGGCCTTGCGGACCTGACCCAGGGTGGCGACGACCTTGTCCTGCAGGGCGGTCAGCCAGTCGCGGGCGTGGGCGGGCGCGGACTTGGTGGCCATCGACTTGCGCGGCGCGCCGCTGGTCAGGAAGACCGAGGCCACCTCCGGGAAGGTCCAGTCGGCGGCATACATGCGCTCGGCGCAGCCCTGGTCCGTGACCGAACCGGTGGACATCAGCTCGGCGACCTCCAGCCATTCGTCCCGGTCGAGGAAGCGCATGAAGTCGGACTGGATCGTCGCCACGTCGCTGTCGGGATCGGCGCCGACGAGGGCGTAGGGGCTGATCGTGGGGTCGGCGGCGATGCGGGCGACATAGTCGATCAGCCGGGCGCGGTCCTGTTCGATGCGGGCCAGCAGGCTCTCGAAACTGGCCCAGTCCAGCTCGACGGCGAAATGAGCGTAGGCGCGGCCGATGCGGCCGTCGGCGTCGGCCAGCGCCGCCCGGGCCAGGTCCTCGCGCGCGGCATGGGACAGGGCGAGGGCGGCCTGATCCTCCAGCACGGTGAAGCCGGGGGTGACCCCGGCCTCCAGCGGGAAGCGGCGCAGCAGCTTTTCGCAGAAGGCATGCAGGGTCTGGATCTTCAGCCCGCCGGGGGTGTCGAGCGCCTTGGCGAACAGTTTGCGCGCCCGCGACAGGTCGGCGCGGGACAGGGTCGCGGCGTCGCGGCCGTCGAGGTCCGCCAGCGACGCCGACAGGGCGCGGTCATCCATGACGGCCCAGGCGCCGAGCCGGTCGAACAGCCGCGCCTGCATCTCGGCGGCGGCCGCCTTGGTGTAGGTGACGCACAGGATCTCGCCGGGCTGGACCTCTTCCAGCAGCAGGCGGGCCACCCGGTCGACGAGGGTCGAGGTCTTGCCCGAGCCGGCGTTGGCGGTGACGAAGACCGACTGACGCGGGTCCGCCGCCGCGATCTGGGCAGTGTCGGGCAGGATGCGGACAGAGGTGTCAGGGGCGCTCATTCGGCGTCTCCGTCAGCGCCGGCGACCGCCCACTCCCAGACGCGGGCGAGGTGGTCGTAGTTGCCGCCGAAATTGCCCATGAACTGGGGCGCGACCCAGCTGAGGTAGGGGGTCGTCTGGTCGTCGAACCGGGCGACGCGGGCCTTGAGGCCGGCGAGCGCCGCCATCGACAGGTCGGACGCCTCGGCGCCTTGCGCTCGAACCTCGGATTTGCCGGGCTCCTTGCGGCCGATGACCCGGACATAGGTCAGTTCTTCGGGCTCGATCGGGCCGGAGGTCTTGAGGCCCGCCTCGGCGAGGATGGCGCCGGTCAGGGTCAGCTGGGGGGCGAAGCCGGACTTCACCTGTTTGGCCGAGGGGGCGGCGCCGGTCTTGAAATCGAGGATGGCCGCGCCGGTGGAGGACAGTTCGATCCGATCCGCCTTGGCCGTCAGGGTGAAGGGACCGGCGGGGGCGTCGAAGGTCAGGACGACCTCTTCCTCGACGCGGATCTCGATGCCGCGCGCGCGGCGGCGCATCTCGAACCCGGCCAGCCAGCGGGCGCTGTTGCGGGCCAGGGGCCCCTCGCGCGCCATGGCCGCATCCTCGAAGCCGTGGTGGGTCAGCTCCTCGTGCAGCAGGGTGGCGATCTCGGCCTCGCAGTCGTCAGGCAGGACGTCGGGCCAGCTGAGCGTCAGCCGCTCGACCGCCTTGTGGACGGCCTGGCCGCGCGCCAGGGCCTCGGCGGACTGACCCGGCCGGTCGAGCTGACGCAGGTTCAGAACGTAGCGGGCGTAGACGGCATAGGGATCGCGCACCCAGCGCTCGACGCCGGTGACGGGCAGTTGACGCGGGCGGCGGTCGACGGGGGGTTTGGGCGCGGGACGTCTCGCGAGCCCGCCCTGACCGGCGACGGGGGCGTCGAGGGCGCGGGCGGCGGCGAGGGTTCCGGACGGTCGGTCGATCTCCACCCCGGCACCGCGTGTGAGCATATCCAGCCGCCACAGCCACCGGGAGCGAACGGCGGGCTGGCCGCCCCGGCGTTCGGAATGGACGAGGATGGCCTCGGGCGCGCAGGCGGCCTGGACGAAATCCTGAGCCGTCTGGCCGACGCGACGCTCGGGCGGGGGCAGGCCCAGGGCCTTCCTCATCGGGCGCGAAAGGAAGGGGTCGATCGGCGCGCCCTGCGGCCAGACGCCCTCCTCCAGCCCGGCGAGGATCATCCGGTCGGCCCGGACCAGACGCGCCTCGATGGCGCCGAGGATACGCAGGGAGGGATGGGTCGCACCACCGGTGCGGACAGTGACGTCGTGCAACAGGGCGGCGACCAGTTCGGCGAAATCGTTGGCGCTGACGTCCCCGAGCGACGCCCCGCCCTCGATCAGTTGTGACAGGAGGGAGGCCGCCGCCTCCCCATCCGGTCCGGCCCAGACGTCGACACCGGCGAGGGCCTCGACGAGGGCGGTCAGGTTGCGAGCGGCCTGGTCGAGCGGGGCCGCGCGACCGAAGGCGGCGGCGGCGGCGAGGGCCTGCAGACGGAGGGCGAGCGCGGTCGCCTCTCTGGAGCGCGGACCTCCAGGTCCGCTGGTCTCCGCCGTCGTTGAAGAGCGGACCTGGAGGTCCGCGCTCCGTTGCAGGCGGGTCTCGATCCGGGTCCAGTCGCGGGTGCGGGGTCCGCGGAAGGCGACCTTCTCCAGCTCGGCGACGGCGTTGGGCGTGGCCTCGGCCAGGGTCGTCAGATCGTGCTTGATCAGGGCCAGCACGGTCTGGGGCTTCAGCGGATCGGCGATGAAGCGGGCGGCCAGATCGACGAGGACGCCGACGGGCATGCGGTCGAGGCCCGTGCCGGACGAAGAGTCGGCGATGACGCCCCAGCGCTCCAGCCGGGCGGCGACGCGCCGGCCCAGGGCGAGATCCGGGGTCACGAGGGCGCAGGTCCGGCCGGGAGTCTCCAATGTCTCGCGCATCATCAGGGCGATGGTCGCAGCGGCGTCCTCCTCGGTGCGGCTCGCGACGACGGACAGACCTTCGAGACCGAGGGCGATGGGGTCGGCGGCCTGGCCCGAATCGGCGGCGTCGGCGCGCAGCCGGGCGATCTCGGCGCGCCAGTCGGCGGTGGCCTCGGCGGGACGCAGGGCCTCGTTGACCAGTCGCTGGCGGGCGAGACCGCGCGCCTCGACATCGGGCACGGCCGGGCGGCGGAACCATGGGCGGACGGCGGCGCGGTCGGCGCCGGCGCGTTCGAGGAACCGTTTCAACGCGCTCTGCGGATGCTGTTCCTCGATGGCGTCCCAGGCGGGTTCGCTGAGCTCGAGATCAAGGCCGGGGAGGACGACGCAGCCCTGCGGCGCCTTGGCCACGGCCTTCAGCACGTCGGCGGCGGCCTTGACCGTGCCGGTCGAACCGGCGGCGATGACCGGGCCTTGCGGCGGGTGGCTGTCCCAGCGCTCGGCCAGCAGGCGCAGCAGTTTCGTCCGTCGCCATGAGGCGTCGACGAGGCCGAGTTCGGCCAGACGGGCCGGCCATGCCTCGACGGCAAGGTCGAGGAATTTCGCCGACCGCCGCCAGTGGTCGGCGAAGTCCTCGTCGACGAGGGTAGCGATGCGGTTAGGGGCCTCGACCTCCTCGATGTTGCAGGAATCGAGGAAGGCGCCGAGGCTGTCGGCCAGCTCCAGAGCGCGCATCGGAGACAGGCTGTCGTCGTGCTTCTCGACGATCAGCCGGGCCATCTCGAACCGGCGCGTCAGGGGGGCGATGGCGGGCGGCAGGTCGAGGCCCAGTTCGCCCGGGGTGAACGGCGGTTCGTCCTCCTCCAGATCGCCAAGCGGACGGACCTGGGGCAGGAGGACGGGACGATCGCCGCTCAGCACGGACAGGGCGGAGGTGAAGGCCCGCGCGGCCCGGCGGTTGGGCAGGAGGATGGTCGCGTCCGACAGGGTCTCCGGTGCCTGGTCGCCCAGCCAGTCGAGCACGCCGGCGGCCAGATCCTCAAGGAACGGCCGGTGAGCGGGGATGGCGAACCAGCGCGGGTCGTCCTTGCCGCCGTCTGCCGGGAAGGGGTTGAAGGCAATCATGCCCGCTGTCCTTTGATCCGCTCATCCCCGCGAACGCGGGGAGCCAGTGCTGTGGGCGATGATCGCGTATGGCCCGCGCGAACGATCATCCCGGACACCGGGCTTGAAAGAACGACTGGGCCCCACGACAGAACTGGGTCCCCGCGTTCGCGGGGATGAGCGGAAAGGTTGGAGGTGACGGGGTCACTCGCCCGCCAGTCTGGCCTCGGCCTCTTCGCGCGCCTGGGGGTCGCCGACGTGCATCCAGTCGCCGTCGAGAACGCAGCCGTACAGCCGCCCCGCCGCAGCCGACGCCCGCCACAACGGGCTGAGCGAAAAGGGTCCGTCCGGCCCGCCGTCGGCATAGTCCGGCCGGGTGATGTGGACGCCCATATAGGCGAAGGGCGCGGACGCAGCCTCGCCCCGGAAGGTCAGCCTGCCGTCGTCGGCGAGGAAGAAGTCGCCGTCGCCCTCGAACCCGATCGCGCCCTCACGGGTGGCCAGCAGGAGGCAGGCGTCCATCTTCACCGGGTCCCACAGGCCGACCAGTGCGTCGGCCCAGGGGGCGTCGCCGCGATCCATCCAGACGCTGTCGATATTGGCCACAAAGACAGGCGCATCGCCGAGCAGGGGATGAGCCTTCTTCAGCCCGCCGCCGGTTTCCAGCAGCTCGGCGCGTTCGTCGGAAATCGCGATCCCGGGCCCCCGTCCGCGCGCGGCCAGATGGGCCTCCAGCCGGTCGGCGAACCAATGGACATTGACCACCGCCTTTTCGACGCCCGCCCCGGCCAACCGGTCCAGCACATGGTCGATCAGGGCCCGGCCGCCCACCTCGACGAGGGCCTTGGGCCGGTCGTCGGTCAGGGGCCGCATCCGCGTGCCGAGGCCCGCCGCCAGCACCATCGCCGTCTTCGGACCGGTCATGCGCGCAGCTCCGCAGGGACGTGCTTGTCGAACCAGCGGGCCACGCCTTCGAGGCCAGGCTGGGTCAGATTGGCGTTCAGGTGGGCCCACATACGCGGCATGAAGGCGGCGTAGCGCGGCTTGCCGTCGCGCACGATCAGGCGGGCGAAAATGCCGAGGATGCGGGCCTCGTTCAGGGCCGCAAGCCCGGCGTAGGCGCGCATGAAGGCGGGGCGGTCGGCGACCTCGGCCATCTCGAAATACCGCTCCAGCGCCTCGGCCTCGAGCGACGGCGACACATCGCGGCGGGCATCCTGGAGCAGGGAGTGCAGGTCCCACGACGGGTGGGCCCGCACCGCGTCCTGGAAGTCGATCATGCCGACGCGGGCCGGACCTTCGCGCCCGGGCAGCCAGATCAGATTCTCGGCGTGATAGTCGCGGTGGGCCACCACCGAGGCGCCGGCCTCCCCCTCGAGGACGATGGGCGCCCAGGCGGCATTCCAGTCCGCGATGGCGGACTCGTTGAAGATCAGCCCGGGCTTCAGCTTCGGCATCCATTCGACGAACAGATCGGCACCGCCCTGAAGTGCGGTCCGGTCATAGACCTGCAGCGGCCATGGCCCCGCCGCGCCGGTCAGCATCGGCGGCGTCGGGGCGGCGTGAAGTTCGGCCAGGGCGTCGACGGCGGCGAGGTAGAGGGGCGTCTCGTCCTGCCCCGCCTCGATCACGCGGGCGAACAGGTCGTCGCCGAAATCCTCGAGCACCGCGAGGCCCGCGGGCGCATCCAGCGCGACAATGGCGGGCGCCGACAGGCCGACGCTCCGCAGGTGCGAGGCCACGGCGGCGAAGGCCTCGATCCGGCCGGCGGACAGACGGGCGATGGCATTCCAGCCCTCGGCCTTGCGGCGCTCGGGAGACCAGGACGGATCGGCCGGTGGGCTCTCGGCCGCCGCGACCTGATCCATCAGCATCAGGCCGGGCCCGTCAGCGGGCGTCAGCCGCTCATAGCGGCGCGTGGAGGCGTCGCCGGGCAGGGGCGCGCGACCCGCTTCGGCGAGGCCGACCTCGGTCAGGAAAGCGACCCGCTGGGCCTCCCGGTCATTCAGGGCTTCAGACATTCAGGCTCTTTGGCAGGCTTTCGACGACGGCGTTGATCTTCTCTGCCCACGCCCCTGCGCCGGAAACGGTCGCATGCCGTCCCTCGCCGCGGTCTTCCAGGGTGATGGTCAGGCGGTCGGGACCGAGGGCGCGGGCCGGATCGTCGCCCAGTCGCTCGGGCCATTCGATCAGGGCGGCCCCGACGTCCAGCGCCTCGTCCAGACCGATCTCGAACGCCTCCTCGGGCCGGGTCAGGCGATAGAGGTCGAAATGGGCGACGGGCGGGTCCGTCTCGTAGAACTGGACCAGGGTGAAGGTGGGCGACGGCACGTCCTCGTCCTCGCCGGCGAGCGCCCGGATCAGGCCGCGCGCCAGGGTCGACTTGCCCATACCCAGAGGACCGTACAGCAGGACCGCCTCGCCGGGCTCGAGACACGGGGCCACTGCGCGCCCGAGCGCCGTGGTCGCCTCGGCATCGGCCAGATCGATCCCGACCATCAGGCGAAGTCCGCGTCGGGCTGGCCGGGGAGAACCCGCTCGACGAAGGCCTTGAGCGCACAGGTCGCCCGGGTCGAATCGATGTCGAGGCGACCCGGCGGAATCGGCTTGCCGACCATCAGGCGGAACGGCTTCTTCCGCTTGTTCAGCAGCTCGTGGAACAGGGTGATGTCCCGCATCTCCGGCGACACCCGGTTGAACAGGTGGAACAGGGTCGACCAGGGCCCGGTCACATGGATCGGAATGGTCGGTGCGTCGTATTTCCGCGCCAGCGATGTCGCGGTCGATGCCCACTCGGGGTCGGTCAGTTGTCCGTCCTTGCCCACGCGGGAAATCCGTCCCGCAGGGAACATGACCACGCATCGCCCGGCCTCGAACGCAGCCTTCGCGGCATCCAGGGTGACGCGGGTCTTGGCGCGGGTGCGTTTGGCGACGACCCATTCGACGGGGATGACGACCTCGTCCAGCCGGGGCGAGACGCGGACGGCGTCAGCGTTGGCGAAATAGATGGCGTCGGCGCGGCGCTTCCTGACGGCATCATAGACGGCGATCCCGTCGGCGATCCCTGTCGGGTGATTGGCGACAACGATGCAGCGGCCGGTGGCGGGCAGCCGATCGAGGTTCAGGCTCGAGACCTTCAGGTCCAGCAGGCTGGAGACGTGGTCCAGCGCGGCCTGACCCGACAGGGACTGAATCGCGTCCGCCATCTCACGCGCCTGGCCATAGCCTAGAATGGAATAGAACAGCGGGCGAACCAGCGGCCAGATGATAGAGCCGGTCAGGCGCGGCGCGCGCTCGGCGATCAGGACGTCGACGACGTGATCCGGCCGTCGCACGGGGACGGCGGCAGGCTCGGTCGTGGCGGGCGGCGAAGCGGTCATCCGCGCCCCTTGTCGCCTCTGCGCCGGAGACAGGCAAGCGCTCCGGAAGCGCCGACTTCCTGTGGACTTCGGCCGGTGCTACGCCAGCGCCAACGAAGTTCCAGGAGCCGTCCGATGCGTCACCGTTCCCTGCTTTCCGCCTGCGCCGCCCTGGCCATGCTGACGGCCCTGCCCGCCCCCGTTCTGGCAGAAACGTCGGGGGTGCCCGCCGCCGAGGCCGCGCCTGCGCAGGCCGCCGCGCGCGCCTTCACCTACACCGACATGCTGAACGCCAACCGGCTGTCGGATCCGCGCGTGTCGCCGGACGGACGACACGTCGTCTACAACGTGCGCGCCACGGACATGGAAGCCAACCGCGGCGTCTCCAGACTGATGATCCAGACCCTGAGCGGCCAGGGCGAAGCCCGGCGCCTGGCCATCTCGGACGGCGGCGCCAATACCGCCCGCTGGGGCTCGGACGGCGCCCTCTATTTCCTCTCGGGCCGGTCCGGGACCAGCCAGGTCTGGAAGACCGACAGCACCGGTGCCACGGCGACCCAGGTCACGAACCTGCCGCTCGACGTGAACGCCTATGTCCTCAGCCCGGACGCTGCGAAAGTCGCGGTGTCGCTGGCCGTCTATCCGAACTGCGACGACCTGGCCTGCTCGGTCGCGCGGGGCGAGGAAGCGAGCGAGGAAAAATCCACCGGCATGGTCTTCGACCGCATGTTCGTGCGCCACTGGGACACCTGGGCCGACGGCACCCAGAACCACCTGTTCGTGGTCAACGCCGACGGCTCGGGCGATCCGGTCTGGGTCACCCACGGCTTCGACGGCGACACCCCGTCCAAGCCTTTCGGCGATGAGAGCGAGTTCACCTTCACGCCCCAGGGCGACGCCATCGTCTTCTCGGCCCGCGTCGCCGGCCAGACGGAGCCGTGGAGCACCAATTTCGACCTCTACAGGACCAATGGCCTGACGGGTGAGGGCTTCACCAACCTGACCGACGGCAACGACGCCTGGGACACCGGCCCGGTCTTCTCGCCCGACGGCCGCACCCTGGCCTACCGCGCCATGGCCCGGCCGGGCTTCGAGGCCGATCGCTGGCAGATCGTGCTGATGGACGTGGCCACGGGCACCAGGCGTGAGGTCGCCGCCAACTGGGATCGGTCGGCCGACACCCTGCAATGGTCCGCTGACGGCCGCAGCCTGTTCGTCATCGCCGGCGACGTCGGCCAGACGAAGCTGTTCCAGATCGACGCCGCCAACGGTTCGGTGATCCCGATCACCGGCGAGGGCCATGTCTCGGCTTTTCAGCAGACCCCGTCGGGTTTCGTCTTCGCCCAGGACAGCCTGACTTCGCCGTCCGAGCTGTTCGTGAAGACCTTCCGCGGCAAGGAAATGCCGCGCCAGATCACCGATGTGAACCCCGAGCTCGACAGCCGCCTGTTCGGCGAGGCCGAGCAGTTCAACTTCCCCGGCTGGAATGGTGAAACCGTCCACGGCTACGTCATCAAGCCGGCCGGCTATGTCGAGGGCCGCAAATACCCGGTCGCCTTCCTGATCCACGGCGGGCCCCAAGGTTCGTTCGGCAACTCCTGGTCCTATCGCTGGAACCCGGAGAGCTACGCGGGCGCCGGCTATGCGGTGGTGATGATCGATTTCCACGGCTCCACCGGCTATGGCCAGGCCTTCACCGACTCGATCTCCGAGCACTGGGGCGACCGCCCGCTGGAAGACCTGCAGAAGGGCTGGGCGGCGGCGCAGGAGCGCTATTCGTTCCTGGACGGCGACAACGCCTGCGCCCTCGGTGCCTCCTACGGCGGCTATATGATCAACTGGATCGCCGGCCGCTGGTCCGACGAATTCAAATGCCTGGTCAACCACGACGGCGTCTTCGACGTGCGCGGAATGGGCTACGGCACCGAAGAGCTATGGTTCACCGAGTGGGAGTACGGCGGCACCGTCTACGACAACCCCGAGGGCTATGAGCGCTTCAACCCGGTCCATCACGTGTCGGAGTGGAAGACGCCGATGCTCGTGATTCAAGGCGATCTGGATTTCCGGATCCCCACCTCGCAGGGGCTGTCGACCTTCACCGCCCTGCAGCGTCGCGGCATCGAGAGCCGGCTGATCGTCTTCCCGGACGAAAACCACTGGGTCCTCAAGCCGCAGAACAGCCTGCAGTGGCACAATGAGGTGTTCGGCTGGCTGGACGAATACCTGCAACCGGAAGACTGACCGCGTGACCCTTCCCTCCCCGGAAACGCCCGTCGGTGAACTCGTCGGGCGGGTCATCGCCATGCCGGCCGACACCAACCCCGAAGGCGACATCTTCGGCGGCTGGCTGCTGGCCCAGATGGACCTGGCCGGCTCGACCCCCGCCTTCGACCTGGCCCAGGGCCGTTGCGCCACCATCGCGGTCGACGCCATGGTGTTTCACCAGCCGGTCTCGGTCGGGGACGAAGTGTCCCTTTACGCGACGGTCATCAAATCGGGCCGAACATCGATCCGCGTGCGGGTCGAGGCCTGGAAACGGCCGCGCTCGACCCATGAAGTCTCCCGCGTGACCGAGGGCGTCTTCACCTATGTCGCCATCGACGAGGACCGGAAGCCGAGGCCGCTGCCGGGACAGGTGTAGCTCTTTCTTTCGTCATCCCCCGGTCTCGCTGCGCTCGCCGCAGGATGACGAAAGAGAGGCAAACTTGACCCTCCCGGCCCTCGCGCCTACCTGACGGCCATGGCTATCCGACGCATCCTGACCATCGACAACGCCGCCGACCTGGCGATCCTCAAGCAGGTGTCAAAGCCCGTGGAGATCGTCGACGACGCGATCCGCGCGCTGATGGATGACATGCTGGACACCATGTACGACGCGCCCGGCATCGGCCTGGCCGCCGTCCAGATCGGCGCGTTGCACCGCGTCGTGGTCATGGATCTGGGCGACGGCCCCACTCCCGAAGGCGCGGAGGGGCCTGCCGAGGGCGAGGAGACCCGTGTCCCCAACCCCCGCTTCTTCGTCAATCCGGAGATCCTGTGGGCCTCGGACGAGACCTATTGCTACGAAGAGGGCTGCCTCTCGATCCCCGAATATTTCGACGAGGTCGAACGCCCCGCCCGTGTGCGCGTCACCCACCTGGACCGCGACGGAAACCGCATCGAAGAAGAGATCGAGGGCCTCTATGCCGTCTGCTACCAGCACGAGCTGGACCATTTGAACGGCGTCCTGTTCATCGACCACTTGTCGCGCCTGCGCCGCGACCGGGCCATGTCCAAGGTCAAGAAGACCATGCGCCTGAGAGAGGACGCCTGATGACCCGTTTTCGAGACCGCATCGTTGACCGCTCCGGCCGTCGCCGCCTGACCCGGTCGGAAAAGATCGGCATTGGCTCGGTCGCCACCCTGGTCGGCGTCGCCGCCCTGGGCATCATCGCCGGCGTCCTGCTGGACCGGCTGCTGGAGTTCGACGACGCGCTCGACGCGGGCGGCGAATGGGACGAGGGCGGCGGCGTCTCCACCCGCTGGCAGTAACCGCCCTCAGCGTCTAAAGGCGGCCCCATGCGCCTCGCCTTCATGGGTACCCCCGAATTCGCCGTGCCGTCCCTGGCCGAGCTCATCGCCTCGGGGCACGATATCGTCGCCGTCTATTCCCAGCCGCCCCGGCCCAGGGGACGCGGCCAGAAACTGACGCCGTCGCCGGTCCATGCCTTTGCCGAGGCCATGGGCCTGCCGGTCTTCACGCCGGAGTCGATGAAGGCCCAGGATGCCATCGACACCTTTGTGGGCCTCGACCTCGATGCGGCCTGCGTCGTCGCCTACGGGCAGATCCTGAAGCCCGCCGTGCTGGAGGCACCGCGTCTCGGCTGCTTCAACCTGCACGGCTCCCTGCTGCCCCGCTGGCGCGGCGCCGCTCCGATCCAGCGCGCCATCATGGCCGGCGACAAGGAGACCGGCGTCCAGATCATGCGGATGTCGGAAGGCCTCGACGAAGGCGCGATCCTGCTCAGCGAGGTTCTGACGATCCAGCCCGACGACACGGCCGCCAGCCTGTCGGAGCGGATGTCGTCGGTCGGCGCCACCCTTTGGACCCGGGCCCTCGCCGCCATCGAGCGCGGCGGCGTCACCGAGACGCCCCAGGTCGGCGAACCGACCTATGCCAGGAAGATCACGCCGGCCGAGGCCCGCATCGACTGGACCCGTCCGGCCGCCGCGATCGACGCCCATATCCGCGGCCTGTCCCCCTTCCCCGGTGCCTGGTTCGAGGCCCCCGGGCCCGACGGCCCCGTCCGCGTGAAGGCGCTTCTGTCCTGTCTGTCCAGCGAGGGTGCCGGCGCGCCGGGAGAACTGCTCGAGGGCGGACTTCTGATCGCCTGCGGGCAAGATTCTGAAGGAACGAGGGGGGCCGTCCGCTTGTTGCGCGTTCAACGCGAGGGCAAGGCGCAGTCGTCGCCGTCCGACTTCCTCAACGGTTTCGCCCTGCCTGTCGGGACGATCCTGGGCTGATGCCCCGCTATCGGCTCGACATCGAATACGACGGCGGGCCCTACAACGGCTTCCAGTCCCAGGACGGCCAGCCGACGATCCAGGGCGCGATCGAGACGGCCATCCACGCCTTCTGCGGCCAGACCGTGCGCATCGCGGCCGCCGGACGGACAGACTCCGGCGTCCACGCCACGGGTCAGGTCGCCCATGTCGATCTCGACAAGGACTGGCCCGCCGCCACGGTGATGAACGCCCTCAATGCCCACCTGATCAGGGAAGGCGTCGCGGTCCTCGACTGCCGGGCCGTGGCCGACGACTGGCACGCCCGCTTCTCGGCGAAGGGCCGCAGATACCTCTACCGCATCCTCAACCGCCCCGGCCGCCCGGCGTTGGAGCGCGGCAAGGTCTGGCATGTGAGGAAACCCCTCGACGCCGAGACCATGCAGGCGGGCGCGAACCACCTGATCGGCCACCACGACTTCACCACTTTCCGCGACCTCGCCTGTCAGTCGAAGTCGCCGGAGAAGACGCTGGATGTCGCCCGCGTATCGCGTGTCGGCGAGGAGTTACATCTGGTGTTCGAGGCCCGCTCCTTCCTGCACCGCCAGGTCCGCTCCATGGCCGGCACCCTGGTCGAGGCCGGGCTGGGGCGCTGGACGCCCGACGACGTAAGAGCTGCGCTTGAAGCGAGAGATCGCACCGCCTGCGGGCCGGTCGCGCCTTCGGACGGCCTGTACCTGACGGGCGTCGACTACGGTTCTTGACAAGGTTTGCCATCAGGCAGACGCTGACGTCATGGCCACGATGAACATCTCCCTCCCCGATCCGATGAAGGCCTGGGTCGAAGAGCAGGCGAAAGACGGTCGCTATTCGAACTCCAGCGACTACGTCCGCGATCTGATCCGACGGGATCAGGTCAAGGCCGAGAAGATCGCCAACATGCAGCGGCTGGTCGATGAAGCCTATGCTTCCGGTATCAGCGACCGAAGCTTTGACGAGATCATCGCCTCGGCGCGGGGCGAGGCGGAAGCACGCTCCGGCTCTCAGGCCGCCTGACCTTGAATGTCCGCTATACGGCGGCGGCCGACGCCGATCTGAGGTCGATCTACCTCGTCGGCTCGGAAACATTCGGAACGCGCCGGGCTGAAGCCTATGTCGCCGGTCTGCGCGGCGCCGTTCAGATGATCGCGGATTTTCCTCTGGCTTGCCGGCTGAGAGAAACGATCCAGCCGCCGGTCCGCGCCCGCCCTTTTCAATCGCATGTGATCATCTACACCGTGGATGAGGCTGGCGTTCTGATCCTGCGGTTCCGTCACGGACTTGAGGACTGGCAGGACGACGTCTTCGACGACGGCAAGGACACCGCATGACCCACTCCGTCCATATCGGCATCGGCGGCTGGACCTTCGAACCCTGGCGCGGCGTCTTCTATCCGTCGGACCTGACCCAGAAGCGCGAGTTGGAGTATGCGTCGCGGGCCCTGACCTCGATCGAGATCAACGGCACCTACTATTCGACGTTCAAGCCTGACAGCTGGATGAAATGGCGCGACGAGACGCCGGAGGGCTTTGTCTTTTCCGTGAAGGCCAGCCGCTACTGCACCAACCGGAAAATCCTGTCCGAGGGCGGCGAGAGCTTCGCCAGGTTCCTCGACCAGGGCCTGACCCTGCTGGGCGACAAGTTGGGCCCCATCAACTGGCAGTTCATGGGGACCAAGAAATTCGATCCCGAGGACTTCGAGGGCTTCCTGAAGCTCCTGCCCGGGGAGAAGGACGGGGTGCGCCTGCGTCACGCCCTGGAGGTCCGCAACCCGACCTTCGCCACTCCGCAGTTCTATGATCTGGCAACGAAATACGGCGCGGCCATCGTCTATGCCGTCGATGACGAGGAGCCGACCTGGCCGCAGATCGATCAGCCGACCGCCGACTTCACCTATGCCCGTCTGATGTCGAGCCGCGAGGACGAACCGGCCGGCATGACCTCGGCCGAACTGGACGCGGTCGCGAAACAGACAAAGGCCTGGGCCAGGCGCGGCGAGATCTTCGCCTATTTCATCTCGGGTGCGAAGATACGGAACCCGGCGGCGGCGCAGGCCCTGATCGAAAAGGTCAGATAGCCGCCGACCCGTTTGACGAACATCCGCAGCGGACCTTCCCGCGAAACCCCCCAGCCGCTACACCGGTCGATGAACAGGCTCCGCAACAGACGGGGCCGTCAGGGAAACAGGAACGCACATGGCTCGAGTGGCTCTCGTTACGGGTGGAACCCGCGGTATCGGCAAGTCGATCGTCCAGCGGCTGAAGGAGGACGGCATGTCCGTCGCCGCCGGCTATTCGGGCAATATGGAAGCGGCCGAGGCCACAGCCCGCGAGCTGGGCGTCATGGTCGTGAAGGGCAATGTCGGCTCGTATGAGGACTGCGCCCGCGCCGTCGCCGACGTGGAGGCCGAGCTGGGCCCCATCGACGTCCTGATCAACAACGCCGGCATCACCCGCGACGGCTTCTTCCACAAGATGTCGTCGGACCAGTGGTCGGACGTCATCCGGGTCAACATGGACAGCGTCTTCAACATGACGCGCCAGGTGATCAACGGGATGCGCGACCGGGGCTTCGGCCGGATCGTCAACATCTCCTCGATCAACGGCCAGAAGGGCCAGATCGGCCAGACCAACTATTCGGCGGCCAAGGCCGGGATGATCGGCTTCACCAAGGCCCTGGCCCTCGAGAACGCGCGCAAGGGCGTGACCGTCAACTGTATCGCACCCGGCTATATCGATACGGAGATGGTCGGTGCCATGGACGAAAAGGTCCTGGCCGGCATCATCGCCCAAATTCCCGTAGGGCGTCTCGGCAAGGGCGAGGAGATCGCCGACATGGTGTCCTGGCTGTCCGGCGAGCGTGCCGGATATGTCACAGGTTGCACCCTGTCGCTGAACGGAGGTCAATACCTGGTCGGCTGACCTTCCCGTCGCCCAAAATCCGCCGCGCGCGCCACTCTAAACTTTCCGTCATGAGTTCAAGGGTCAGGCACGAGACGGCGCGATCGCCGATCCCGGCGGCGATGGCGTCCGCCGTCGTCGTTCTGGCGATCATGCTCGCTTCGGCCGCCCAGGCCCAGGTGCGCGGCAACGCCCAGGCCGAGCAGAACCGGACCTTCCAGAACGACAGCCAGCGCGGCCTGCCGGCTAACGGCCTGTATGCGTCGGAAGTCGGCGAGCGTTTCATCTTCGACGGCCGGGGCACGCGTCCCCTGTTCCGGTTCGAGCGCCGGGAAGAGACCTGGGTCCTGCGTTCTACGCCGGCGCCGCGCGGCGACGTCATCTACCGTAACGATGCGGGCGCCCAGATCCTGCGCGTCACCCCGGACGGCGGCCTGACCCTGTATACGGCGCGGGCCCCCAACGGCTCGCCGGCCTCGCGCGTCGGCGCGGCTCCGGCGCTCGAATTGCCGACGCTCGGCCCGATCCGTCTGTTCACCCTGATGAACCAGCGCGGCAGCCTGGTCAGCCAGGCTCTGGGCCGGTTGATCGTCATCAACCTGACGGGCGAACAGTCCGAGGCCCTGATGGTCGACGCCCTGATCGTGACCACAGAGGCTGTGATCCGCATGGCCCGCACCCCGACCTTCCGCGACCGGGTCAACGGGCTTCGCAGCATCACCCTGGTCGAGGGGCCGCGCAGTTCGGTGACCTTCGCGCGCGGCGACCTGCGGGTCGTCGTCAATCCGTCCGAAGGCCAGGCCGGACGGCCGTCGTCTTCCAGCATCATCCGGGCGGTCGCGCCCCGGGAGTAACCGGCGATCAGCCGGCGAAACTGTCCTTGGCCGTCCGACGCCGGGCGAACTCTTCCGCGTTTCCGGCGGTCAGGAAGGGATTGAACGACCGCTCGATCTTCATCGTCGTCGGCACCGTCGGCTCGCCCCGTTCGCGCGCAGCGAAGATGGTCTCGGCGTGCGCCAACACCTCGGTCCGGTCGTCGACGCTCAGGGTAAAGCGGGCGTTGGCAGCGGTGTATTCATGCGCCCCGTACAGCACCGTCTCGTCGGGCCAGGCGAGCAGGCGTGCCAGGCTGTCCCACATCTGCTCCGGCGTGCCTTCGAACAGCCGCCCGCAGCCGAGCGGGAACAGGGTGTCCCCTGTGAAGGCGATGGCGTCGGCCACCGAGCGGAAAACCACATGACCCAGCGTATGGCCCGGCGTCGCGGTCACGTGCAGGGGCGTCTTGCCGATCATAACCAGATCGCCTTCCTCCACCACCCGATCCAGCGGCGCGACCTTTCGCACCTCTTCCGGACCCCAGATGTCGCATCCGGTCTCGGCCTGAAGCCGGGCGTTTCCCTCGGTGTGATCGGGGTGCCAGTGGGTGTTGATGATCCGGTTGAGCCTGCCCCAGCCGAGGCTCTCGATGCCGTCCAGAATCACCTGGGCATCCGGCGTGTCGATGGCCGCGACCGTGCCCGTCGCCTCGTCCCGCGCCAGAAACGCATAGTTGTCAGTCCGCGCCGGAAACAGGTGAACGGTCAGGGGCATGGCATCGTCCTTGGTTCGGTAAGCCTCATGGCCATATAAGCGTGGTCATGCGTCGCGCCATCGAAGACCTGCGATCCTTCTACGGAGAGCCGACCGGCGCGCTCGTGCGTCGGCTGCTGGCGCGACGGCTGGAAGACGCCTGGGGCGAGGCGCCCGGCTGCGACGTGCTCGGCATCGGGTACGCCACGCCGTGGCTCGACGCCTTCGTGGGCGCCCGTCGCGTCATCGCCGCCATGCCCTCCGGACAGGGGGTCGAGGTCTGGCCCGCCGCCGGCCGAAACCGCACGCTTCTGGTCGACGACAAGCGCCTGCCCTTCGCGGCCGGATCGTTCGATCGCGTCCTGCTGGTCCATGCACTGGAGGAGGCGGACGATCCGACCCAGTTGCTGACCGAGGCCGTAAGGGCGCTCGCCCCCGCCGGTCGCATCATCCTCGCCGCTGCGGCGCGGGGCGGCATGTGGGCCCGCGCCGAGAGCACCCCCTTCGGCCACGGCCGCCCGTTCACCCGGGGTCAGCTGGAGCGGCTGGTCCGCGCTGCCGGACTGGAGCCCACCGCCTGGTCCCAGACCCTCTATGTCCCGCCGTGGACGCCGCTGCTGGGGCTCGCCGACGGGTTCGAACAGGTCGGCCGACGCGTCGCCCCGGGGGCGGCCGGGGTCATCCTGCTGGAGGCGACGCGTCAGGCCTATGCCCGGATCAGGCCGAGCGGCTCGGCCCAGCGCGTCCGCGCCGAGGTCACCGGCCTGCAGCCCCAACCGGTCACCCGTGGTCACCTCACGCCCGATCCTCTGACTCGCAGGCTGGATAGAGACGCCGAACCCGGCTAAGCGCGGGCCATGCACCGCCTGATCCTGATGCGCCACGCCAAGACCGAGCGGGCCGCCGAAAGCGGCCTCGACCGTGATCGCGCCCTGACGCCGCGCGGGCTGGACGACGCCGCCCTGATGGGGCGGATCCTGGCCGACAAGGGCCTGTGTCCCGACCTCGCCCTGGTGTCCTCCGCGACCCGCACGCGCCAGACCTGGGAAGTGATGCACGATGCGCTCGGCGACGTTGAGGTCCGCATCGAACCCCGTCTCTACGACGCCTCCACCGACACCATCCGCCGCCTTGTCGAGAGCCTTGAGGACTCGACGGGCTGCCTCCTGGTCATGGCCCACAATCCGGGCGTCCAGCTTCTGGCCATGGAGTATCTGACCGAAAGCGCGGCCTCCCCCTCCGTGCTCGACCGGATGGCGGGCGGCTTCCCGACCGGCGCGGCGGCCATCTTCGAGGTCGATGTCGCCGGCCGCTGCGTCTACGACGGCTTCCTGACGCCCAAGGCCTTCGGCGGCGGGGCCGAAGGGTGATGTCCGCCAAGGAAGCGAGGCATGGGGTCGCCTACAAGATCGTCGACGCCGCCGAGTGGCGCAGGGCCGTGGCTGAGGGCACCTATGCCGGGTCCGCCGTCGATCTGACCGACGGCTACATCCATCTCTCGACCGCCGATCAGCTGGCTGAGACGGCGCGCAAACACTACGCCGGGCGCGAGAACCTGATGCTGCTCACCGTCGATCTGACGGTGCTCGAAGACACGATCGTCTGGGAGCCTTCGCGTGGCGGTGCCCTGTTCCCGCACATCTACGGCCCCCTGCCGGTCAGTGCCGTCACCGTGGCCAGCCCCTATTCCTCCCCCCTTGGGGGAGGGGGACCACGAAGTGGTGGAGGGGGCCAACCCCAGACACCGCCTCCGCCGCACGCCCCCTCCGTCTCTCCGCTTCGCTCCGAGCCACCTCCCCCGACGGGGGAGGAATAGATGCCCGTCCCCGATATCGGCGCGGCCATCCTGCGCAATCTCGATCCGGAGACCGCGCATGGCCTGGCCATCGCGGCCCTCAAGTCGGTCCCGCTGCCCAAATCCCGCGCCGACGACCCGATCCTGGCGACGCAGATCGCGGGCCTCAATCTGTCCAACCCGATCGGTCTCGCCGCCGGGCTCGACAAGAACGGGGAGGCCCTGCACGGCCTTTCCCGCCTCGGCTTCGGGTTCATCGAATGCGGCTCGGTCACCCCCCTGCCCCAGGCCGGCAACCCGAAGCCGCGTCTGTTCCGCCTGTCGCAGGATCGGGCCATCATCAACCGGATGGGCTTCAACAACGCGGGTCTCGAGGCCTTCGCCGACAACCTGTCGCGTCGCCCCGACACCGTCGTCGGCGCCAATCTGGGGGCCAACAAGGACACGGAAGACCGCGCCGCCGACTATGTCGCCGGCCTCAAGCGCCTCGCCGGCCTGAGCGACTATTTCACGATCAACATCTCCTCGCCCAACACGCCGGGTCTGCGCGCCCTGCAGGGGCGGGATGCGCTCGACGACCTGCTCGGCCGCATCGCCGAGGCCCGCACCACGCCCGCTCCGGTCTTCCTCAAGATCGCCCCGGACCTGACCTCGGCCGAGATCGCCATGATCGTCGAGGCGGCCCTGGCTCACCGGATCGACGCCCTGATCGTCTCCAACACGACCCTCGACCGACCCGACAGCCTGACGTCGCCCGATCGCAGGGAGACCGGCGGTCTCAGCGGCGCGCCCCTCCGCGGCAAGGCCCTGGCCGCCCTGCGCGACGCGGCCGAGGCGGCCCAGGGTCGCATGCCCCTGATCGGCGTCGGCGGGATCGCCTCGGGCCAGGACGCATGGGAGCGCCTCCGCGCGGGGGCGAGCGCCATCCAGATCTACTCCGCACTGATCTACGACGGTCCTGGCCTCGTGGGTCGGATCAAGCGCGATCTGGCCGCCAGACTGCGGGCCGAAGGATTTTCGAGCGTCGCCGAAGCGGTTTCCCGGAACCTGATCGGCTGAAAGGGAATCGCTGCGCGATTCCGCTGATGCCATGAATCAGGCTCCGGATTCAGGCGAGAGCATGAAACAGGCTCGGGCGCCGTTGACGGAGCGTTAGGGGCAACGCGCCATAGTCCCCTATGCACGGCGCAAGACCGCGCGTTTTGTCGGGGGCGTGATGTCGGAGGCTGATACGAACGCGCCGCCGACAGGGGCGACAGCGATACGCCGCCGCCGCAAGGCCCTGCTGCAACGCCTGGCCATGGGCGTGGCCACCGCCATGATCTTCAGCCCCCTGTTTGGCTGGGCCTTCACGAGCCTCTGGATCGGTGCCTATTTCGCGGTCCAGCTGGTGGATCTGCTGATCTTCGGCCCCATCAACAGCGGCAAGGTCGAGCGGATGGGACCTGTCCGGTCTACCGCCGGCATGGTCATGCTGTTCCTTAACGCCGCCACGTTCGGCAGTCTGTCGATCCCGCTGTGGCTGACCGGCGGTGCCATGGGCGGGGTCTGTGCCGCCGTCCTGGCTGCCTCGGGCGCCATCTACGGCGTGGTCAACTCTCCGCGCTCGAAGGCGGTGCTCGCGATCACCGTCACGCCGCACTTCCTCTACATGCTGGCCACGCCGTTCTGGATGGCCTGGTACGGTGCCCCGACCCATTTTGTGGCCGCCGCCGCAGTCGCCTTCCTGGTATTCGGTCTTTACTGCCTGTCGACCTGGGAGCGGATGAACCAGGCCGCTGACGCCGAGATCGCCGCCCGCCTGGACGCCGATCACCGTCGCGCCGAGGCCGAACGTGTCATGGCCAGTCGTTCCGTCTTCCTGGCCACAGTTGGCCACGACCTTCGCACCCCCATCAGCGCCATCCTGACCGGCGCGGCTGAGCTGGAGCGGGGCGCGACCGATGGCGCGGCCCGCGCCCAGGCCGCCCTGATCACCGACGCGGGCATCATGATGAAGGCCCTCCTCGACGATCTTCTGGACCACGCCAAGCTGGACGCCGGCCGGATGCAGGTCGAAAACACCGACTTCAACCTGCGCGGCCTGATCGCCCAGACCCTGATGTTCTGGCAGGGCGAGGCCCGCGCCAAGGGCCTGACCCTGCGTGTCGAGGGCGCCACCAGCATTCCGCACTCGGTCAAGGGCGACCCGATGCGTCTGCGTCAGGTGCTCAACAACCTCGTCTCCAACGCGATGAAGTTCACGACCGAGGGTTCTGTCACCCTGCGGCTGCGGGCCTGGTTCGAGGAGCCGGCCCACTACGCCATCCTGATCGAGGTGGCCGACACCGGTCCCGGCATGACCAGCCAGCAGCTGGCCCGTCTGTTCACCCCGTTCGATCAGACCACGGAGGGCGTCAGCGCCCGCCACGGCGGCACCGGCCTGGGCCTCACCATCAGCAAGGACCTCGCCGAATTGATGGGGGGCCGTCTGACCGCCCGCAGCCGCCCGGGAGAAGGCGCTGCCTTCACACTGTCGCTCCTGATGCCGCGCGGCGACGCCATCGTTCTCGCCCCCAAGGGCTTTAACGAGGAAAGCCGGGGCGACATCGTCCGCAGCCTGGCACCACGCATGCCCCGGTCGGCTGCGCCCGCGCCCGTCGCGCCGGTCGTCGAGGCCGCGCCGCCGGTCGTCGAACCCGGGATCGAGGTCGCCGCCGTCGAGAGCAGCCACGAGGTCGAGGAGGACGGCGACCGGCCCCTGCGCGTGCTCGTCGTCGATGACCACGACATCAACCGTCGCGCGGTGGAGCTGATCCTCGCGCCGCTGGGCTGCGATATCGCGACGGCCGCCGACGGCCTCCTGGCCCTGGCCCAATGCGAGGCCTCGGCCTTCGACGTCATCTTCATGGACGTGCGGATGCCGGAGCTGGACGGTCGCGAGACGACCCGCAGGCTGCGCGCCGGCGGCGGCCCGAACGCCGCGATCCCTGTGATCGCCGTCACCGCCGACACCTCGCCGGACGACATCGCCGCCTGCATGGCCGCCGGCATGACCTATTTCGTGTCCAAGCCCCTGACACCGACCGCCCTGCTCGGCGCCCTCAGTCACGTGCTGGCGGGTGAGAGCTCCGAGGCCGAAGAAGCTGAGATCGCCGCCGCCTGACCGGTCACCCGACGCAGGACGGTGCTGCGCTCCTCGGGAGTGAACACGCCCGGGCTCATCACCTTCTCCGCCCACCCCCGCACTCGCGGGGATGAGCGGGTGTTTCAGATCAGAGCTGCGCCAGCAGATGCTCGGCCGAGGACACCTTGAACTCGCCGCCCTGTTCGATGTTCAGCTGGGTGACGACGCCGTCCTCAACCAGCATCGAGTAGCGCTGCGAGCGCTCGCCCATGCCGAAGCCGCGCGCGTCCAGCACGAGGCCGAGGGTGCGGGTGAAATCGCCCGAACCGTCGGCCAGCATGACCACGTCGTCCGGCGTCAGGCTCTGGCTCTCGGCCCAGGCGTTCATGACAAAGGCGTCGTTGACCGACAGGCAGGCAATCACGTCCACACCCTTGTCCGCCAGCGCCGACTTGTTGTCGACGTAGCCCGGCAGGTGACGCGCCGAGCAGGTCGGGGTGAAGGCACCCGGCACGGCGAACAGGGCGATGGTCCTGCCCTTGAAGAACTCGTCCGTCTGGACGGGTTTCGGGCCTTCCGGCATGCCCTGCGACAGGGTGGCCGAGGGGATGCGGTCGCCGATCTGGATCGTCATGGAAGGCTCCAAGGGGTGATGGATGAGGCGCCGGGCGCCGACGTTCGTCAGATAGGCGGCCAGATGGCCCGCGCCAAGCGCGAACGTGATCCGCACCGCCTTGCGAAACGGCGCGGTCGCACCGATCATTCGGTCATGGACGAATTCCAATCCCTCGCTGGCCGACTCCTGGTGGCCATGCCCGGCATCGGCGACCCCCGCTTCGAACATGCCGTCATCCTGGTCTGCGCCCACGGGCCGGACCATGCGATGGGCGTGCGCGTCGACCGCCCGGCCCCCGGGATCGACCTGAAGGCCGTTCTGACCAAGCTGTCGGTCAACGCCCCCGAGGCCGCCAAAGGTCGCCCCGTCATGGTCGGTGGCCCCGTAGAGAAGGAGCGCGGCTTCGTCCTTCACACCGACGACTGGATGATCGACGACACCTCCACGCCGTTCGGCACGGGCCTGGCCCTGACCGGAACGCGCGAGGCCCTTGCGGCAATGACCGACCCCCTCGCCGGCCCGCGCCGCTCGACCTTGCTGCTGGGCTACGCCGGCTGGGGCGACGGTCAACTGGAGGAGGAGCTGGGCGAGAATGTCTGGCTGACCGCCGACGCGGATCTGGAGCTGCTGTTCGACACCGATTTCGACACGAAGTGGTCCCGCGCGCTGGCCGGTCTCGGCGTCGATGCGGCGATGTTGTCGGGGCAATCGGGAAGGGCCTAGCCGCTTGCGTCTCCTCCCCATCGAAGATGGGGAGGAGACGCAAGCGTAGCGGAGAGACGGAAGGGTTCTTGCCGCCCTCCAGAACCCCTCCGTCAGCTCGCGAAGAGGCTCGCTGCCACCTCCCCATCCTTTGGATAGGGAGGAGACGAAAGTCAGCCCGATCGAGCCTTCAGCGGCGCAACGCCGTCGGACAGGCTTTCGTTCAGATAGACCTCGGCCTCCTGCGCCGGCAGGGCAGGCGCATAGCCGAAGCCCTGGCCGTAGTGGCAGCTGGCGTCGAGCAGCAGGGCCGCCAGTCCGGCGTTCTCCACCCCCTCGGCGACGACTTCCAGATTCAGGTCGCGACCCAGGTTGACGACCGATTTCACGATCTTCGCAGAGCCCTCGTCCTTGTCCATGGTCAGCACGAAATAGCGGTCGATCTTCAGCGTATCGAACGGCAGGCGCGCCAGATAGGACAGCGAGGAGAAGCCCGTGCCGAAGTCGTCCAGCGCCAGTGAGGCCCCGACGTCCTTCAGCTTCTGCAGGATCACGGCGGCTGACGCCGTATCGCGCATGATGTCGCCCTCGGTGACCTCCAGCTTCAGCGCGCCCCTTGGCAGGCCGGTCTCCTGGATCACCCGCGCGACGTCTTCGATCAGGTTCGGCCGTTCGATCTCGCCGACGGACAGATTGACGCTGCAGAACAGCTTGCCGGCCGAGGGATGGCGCTTCAGCCACTCCGCCAGCTGACGCGCCGACTGGGTCATCATCATCAGTCCCAGATCGTTCATCAGACCCATCTCGTCGGTCAGGCCCAGGAACTCGTCCGGCGGCACCAGTCCGCGCTTGGGGTGACGCCAGCGGGCCAGGGCCTCGAACCCGGCCACCGCGCCGGTGTTCAGGTTCACGATCGGCTGGAAGAAGGGTTCGATCTCGCCCCGCACGAAGGCGTTGCGCAGGTCGGCCTCGAGCGCGAGCCGGCTGAGGCTGTCCGACTCCATCGCCCGACCGTAGGCTGCAGCGCCGCCGCGCCCGGCCTTCTTGGCGGCGCCGACGGCGAGTTCGACCCGGCGCAGAAGCTCGGCCGCGTCCGGCGCGTCGGGCCCGCCCTCAAAGGTCACGGAGCCGATCGAGACGGTCGGGTAGATGTCGAAGCCCGCGACCCGCAACGGCTGTTCCAGCGCGTCCCTGAGCCGATCGGCGGCGTTGCCGACCCCGCGCGGCACGAGCACAGCGAACTCGTCCTCGCCGATCCGGGCGGGGTTGGCGTCAAACGAGAAGGCGGCGGCCATGCGAGATCCCAGAGCCGAGATCACCATATCGGTGCGCTCGTGGCCCAGAGCCTCGTTGAGGCGACGCAGGCGGTCGATGTCGGCGACGACCATGTCGTATTCGCCCGGCGCAGTCAGGGTCTCGGTGGCGCGTCCGAGGAAGCTCTTGCGGTCCAGCAGACCGGTCAGCACATCCTTGTCGGACCCGGCGATCCTGGTCTCCAGCGCCACCATCCCGGCGGCACGCAACCCGTCCTCCAGCCAGACACCACGCCACAGGCAGGTCTCGGCCGCACCCATGCGCAGGCGCACGGCGACCTCGGTCCCCTCTGCGGCGGGTTTCAGGATGCGTTCGGCCAGAGAACGGTCCTGCGGCAGGGCCAGGGCGACGAAGGCGGCACCCGAGCATTCCGGCGCGAGCGGGCCGAGGCCCAGCGACCGGGTCGCCCCGGTGAAGCGGATCTGATCGTCGCCCGGTGTCCAGATCCACAGGGCTGAATCGGCTGCGGCCAGCGCCTCGATGGCCGTGGTCGCGTCCCAGGTGATGGTGCGGGGTCGCGGGGTCACGGGTGCAGGCGTTCCTTCAGGACACGGCGACGTTTTCCGACACGAGGCCGAACAGGACATGATCTGCCCATACGCCGTTAATTTTAAGATAAGCCCGGGCCTCCCCCTCCTTCACGAAGCCCGATTTCTCGAGCACGCGGCGCGAAGCGAGGTTGGTCGGCAGGCAGGACGCCTCCAGCCGATGCAGACGCGCCGAGCGGAAGGCGAACCCCTTCATCGCCTGAACGGCCGCCGTCGCCACACCGCGTCCGGCGAACGGCTGCCCGATCCAGTAGCCGAGGGTCCCGGTCTCGGCGACGCCGCGTCGCACGTTCGACAGGGTAATGGCGCCCATCAGGGTCCGCCCCTGCGCATCGAAGACGAAGAACGGCCAGGCGTGGCCGACTTCCATCTCGCGCGCATAGACCCCCAGCCGCCGGCGATAGGCCGCCCGGGTCAGGTCATCGTCGGGCCAGGACGGCTCCCACGGCTGCAGGTAATCCCGGGAATGCTCCCGCAGATCGGCCCATGCCCTATAGTCGCCGGTGCGCGGCGGCCGCAGCAGCACGCCGGCCCCCTCGACCACGGGACCGGTCGCATCCGTCATCCAGTCCAGCAGGGCCATGGGAGGAGGTTAGACTGTTCCCTCTCCCGTTGGGAGAGGGCTTGAGGCCCGCAGAGCGAAAGCGAGGCGTTTCGGCCGAAAGGGTGAGGGTCGTGCGCTACCGGTGAGGTCAGACCCTCACCCTTTCGCACGAGAACGGCGGCTATCGCCGCCGTGTGCTCAAGCCCTCTCCCACCGGGAGAGGGAAATCAGGTCGCCACTCTATCGGAGAACGCCCGGCCTGCCGGCGCTGCGGTCTTCGGACCCAGCACCGCCGTCGCCGCCTTGCCAGACGACATGATCCGCTCTCCAACCGCCTTCAGGTCACCCGCCACGGCCGCCTCCATGCGCGCCGCCGTATCGTCAGACGGCACGGGCGCGCCGAACATCAAGGTCTGGGCCGCATTCCTGCCCGCGCGGCTGGCAGGGCTTTCGTCCGACATCCACAGAGCGCCCTTCAGCACCGCCTTGGCGCGCGACAGTTCGGCGTCGGTCGGGCCTTTCAGCGTCAGGTCGCGCATCTCGTCGGCGCAGACCCGGGCCAGCTCCGCTGCCCTGTCCGCCGCCGCGCCGGCGTAGATCCCCAGCACCCCGCCGTCGTCATAGGGCTCCTGATAGGCGTCGATCGCATAGGCGAGGCCCCGCTCCTCACGCGCGCTCTGGAACAGGCGCGACGCCATGCCCCCGCCGAGGATTTCGGTGAACAACCGCAACGCCGGAATGCCTGGATCTCCCGCCGCCAGCGAGGGTAGCTGGAAGACCAGATTGGCCTGTTCGATCTTGCGCGTCAGCGCCGCCGTCCCGCCGACGAAGGTTGCGGGCTCCGGCGCATCGGCGGGCTGGGCCACCGCATCGCCGAACCAGCGCTCGGCCAGGGCCAGCAGTTCGGTCTCATCCACCGCGCCGGATACCGCCACCACCATGCGGTCGGGCGAATACAGCCGCGCGCGCCAGTCACCGATGGTCGAACGGTCCGCCGGTTTCAGACTGGCGATGGAGCCCAGGATAGGTCGCCCCAGAGGCTGACCGGCAAAGGCCTGTGTCTGGGCCATTTCGAAGACATGGTCGTCGGGGGTGTCGAAGGCCTCGGCGATCTCCTGGGCGACGACGTCCTTCTCGCGCTCGATCTCGGCGGCGTCGAGCGTGGGCCGGAAGACCAGATCTGAAACGATCTGCATGGCGAGGCCCAGCGACCCGTCCAGCGCCCGGATTTCAAAACTGGTCCGTTCGTAACCGGTGGCGGCGTTGATCGATCCGCCCTCGGCCTCGATCCGCTCGACAATGTCGCGTGCGCCCATTTCGCCCGCGCCCTTGAACACGAGATGTTCGAGAAGATGGGACCAGCCGGAGCGCGCTTCGGTTTCCCATCTCGCGCCGCCCTTGACCGCCACGGTCAGCGCCAGGGTGCGCAGGCCGGGCATGGGATCGCAGACGACGCGGACGCCGTTCGAAAGGGTGTGAAGGGTCGCGGTCAGGGGGCTTTCCTTTTCCCTATCGCTCCGCACCCGGTGCGGAGTTGCTTGAGGGAGGTTTTCTGCGTCGGAAGAGCACAGCCACATAGAAACCCAGGAGGGCCAGCGCCAGTCCGTACCAGGTCAGGGCGTAGCCGAGGTGGTCGTTCGAGAAGGCCGCCGGCGGGGCCGAGGCGACCAGTGCTCCCAGCTCCGGATTAGGCGAGGTCAGGGCGAACAGGGTGAACTCCGAAGGCGTCCCGGCTCCGAGCTGTGCAGCGATCGCGGCGTTGTCCCGCCCATAGAAGCGGCCATTGGCCGGCTCCGGCGTCATCCCGCCCGGCGGAGGCGACCGCCTGAGTTCGACCGCCATGGCCAGCGGCAGGGTCGAGGCCAGCACCCGGGGCCGGGACGAAATGCTGTCGGCCAGGAAGCCGCGATCGACGAGGAAGGTCAGGGTCATCCCTTCCGGCACGCAGGCCGAGATCAACCGGCTGCCCGGCTGGCCGTCATGGATCGACTGGAGCTCCACGAACGGAGCCGTCGGCAGGCCGCGACAAACGACAAGCGCCTTCCTGAATTCCGGGTCGACGGCGGTCAGCACTTCTGTCAGCGGCGCGGGCGGGAGCTGGGCCGCCGCCCCGGCCTGGGCGATCAGCCCGTCCTTCCACGACAGCCGTTGCAGTTGCCAGGTCCCGAGCCCGCACAGGACGACGAGGCATGCGGCGACGAACAGGGTCAGCAGGATGGGGAAACGGGCACGTTGCAAGTCCTCCGCCGTCGGGGGAGGGGGCGCGGTGCCGCCTTGCGCCGTGACGAACGGGGCCTGCTCCGCATTCGGTGTCCGGGGCCGGTCCCCTCCACCACTTCGTGGTCCCCCTCCCCCGTCGGGGGAGGATTGTTGGTCGTTCTCAGTCATCGTTGCGCGCCTGGCCCGCCCGGTTGCGCATCTGCAGGGCGACCATGAAGCCCTTGCCCGGCCGCATCAGCCCCAGCGACAGGCCGACGACCAGGGGCAGGGCGACGATCAGCATGGCCCAGATCGGCGGGCTGTAGGCGACCTGTACGAACAGCGCACCGAACACCACCAGGCCGCCGGCGATCTGCATGATGAAGATGGCGGCACCGTCACCGGTGTTCAGCCGGGTAAAGTCGAAGCCGCAGACGGAGCAGCGCTCGACCACCTTGAGGAAGCCCGAAAACAACGGCCCCTTGCCGCAGTTCGGGCAGCGGCAAAGCAAACCGGCGCGGATCGTATCGATCCGCGCCGGCGCAAGAGGGTCAGGTTGGATCGGACCGCTGTCCAAGGCCGTCCCTAGCCGAACGTCACATAGACGAAGGCGAACAGGAACAGCCAGACCACGTCCACGAAATGCCAGTACCAGGCGGCGGCCTCGAAGCCGAAATGCTTCTGCGGGGTCAACTGGCCGGCGAGCAGGCGGAGCAGGCAGACGGCCAGGAAGATGGTGCCGAGCAGGACGTGGAAGCCGTGGAAGCCCGTCGCCATGAAGAAGATCGAACCGTACAGGCCCGAGTTGACGGCTTCTTCGTTGAAGAACAGGTGCTCGTGGAGAATGTGCTGGTATTCATAGACCTGAACGGCGGTAAACAGCGCGCCCAGGGCGACGGTGATGATCAGGCCCATCTGGGCGCCCTTGCGATCGCCGACCTGCAGCGCGTGGTGCGCCCAGGTCACGGTCGTGCCCGACAGCAGCAGGATGACGGTGTTCAGCAGCGGCAGCTGCCACGGATCCAGGACTTCGATGCCCTTCGGCGGCCAGGTCGACCAGGCGGCGGCGGTATCGGCCCAGTTGGAGATTTCCGGGATATGGGCACGGGCTTCGTTGAAGACCGCCATCTCGAAGAACATCCAGAAGAAGGCCGCGAAGAACATCACCTCGGAGGCGATGAACAGCACCATGCCGTAGCGCAGGCCGATCGAGACGACAGGGGTGTGATCGCCCCTGTGGCTTTCCTTGATCACATCCGCCCACCAGCCGAAGGCCGAATAGAGCACGCCGGCCAGTCCCGTGAAGAACAGCCATGACGTGCCTTCCTCAATGCCGAAGAGGCCCTTCATCCAGGCCACGGCACCGACCATCATGATCGTCGTGGCGATGGAGGCGACCAGCGGGTAGGGGCTGGGATCGACCAGATGATAGTCGTGGTGCGGAGCGGCGTGGGCCATGCGTCGTGTCTCTGAATCGGCGAGAGAAGAGAAGTTCGAACGGGCTATAGCGTCGGTGTTCAGCCCGCGCCAGTGCCCCTGCGGGAGGCGTTCTGATTAGGAGCCCCCTGATCGTCCTGCACGGGGTAGAAGGTGTAGCTGAGGGTGATCTCATTGACGCCCGCGACCTCGCGGTCATCGACCATCTCGGGCGCGATGAAATACTGCATCGGGAACTGTCGGGTCTCGCCCGCCGCGATGGTCTGATCGTCGAAGCAGAAGCATTCCAGCTTCTGGAAATAGGCCCCGGTCTGCTCAGGCACGACGTTGTAGCTGGCGCGCGCCAGGATCGGCTTGTCCGAGGTGTTGGTGACGTCGAAATAGGCAATGCCGGTCTCGCCGACCTTCACCCGCTGGGTGACCTGTTCGGCCTTGAACACCATGGGCAGGCCCCGGACATTGGTGTCGAAGCGGATCACCACTTCCCGGTCCAGGGTCTCGGTCGGGGCCTTGTCCGCCCTCATGGTTGTCCCGTTGAAGCCGGTGACCTGGCAGAACATCCGGTACAGCGGCACCGCTGCGAAGGCCGCGCCGGTCATGGTCACGACCACCCCGGCGCACAGCAGGGCGATCAGTTTTGCGGATCGGGGCGCGGCCATCAGCTGGACGCTTCCGCCATGGTCGCGGCCTGGACCGGGGCCGTCGCCACTGCGCGGTCCTGGGCCGTACGGGCCGTCAGATTCGCCTGCATCCGCATGAAGGTCGTGGTGAAGATCAGCACGATGAAGGCCACCAGACCCAGGGCGATCCACAGGCTGCGCTTGTTGCGTGCGGCGAGTTGTTCGGGCGTCAGATAGGCGGGCATGGGCTCAGGTTCCGGGAACGACGAAGCTCTCGACCAGAAGGGCCGCGAACAGCGCCATGAGATACAGGATCGAGAAGGCGAACAGGTTCCGCGCCGGTTTGGCCTCGGCGCGAACGTCATACAATGCGGCCTCTCGCCCCACGGCCTCGGCCTTGTCAGGCTCGTCTCCGGCGCGGGACCGCCACAGACGGGCGGCCAGGCCCAGGAAGGCCAGTCCGCCGACGATCGCTACGATCCTGTAGATCATGTCGCCCATGCCGACGAAGCCAGGGGCGATCGCGACCGGGACGAAGATCAGGCTGTAGAGCAGGATCTGCAGCCGGGTCGATTTCGCCCCCCTGGCCACCGGCATCATCGGGATGCCGGCCTTGGCGTAGTCGCCGGCCGAATAGAGTGCGAGCGCCCAGCTGTGCGGCGGGGTCCACAGGAAGATGATCAGAAACAGCAGCCACGCCTGCCACGGCGCGTCCCCGGTCGCGGCGGCCCAGCCGATGACCGGCGGAAACGCGCCCGCCGCCCCGCCGATGACGATGTTCTGCGGCGTCCGGCGCTTCAGCAGCATGGTGTAGAAGACGGCGTAATAGACGATGGTCATGGCCAGCAGACCGGCCGCGAACCAGTTCGTGTTCATGCCCAGCAGCATGACCGAAAAGACCGACAGGACGATGCCGAAGGCGATGGCGTCGTTGCGCTTCAGCCGTCCCGCAGCGACGGGGCGACCCCGCGTGCGGCGCATCAGGGCGTCGGTCTCGCCCTCGATGGCCATGTTCAGAGCGCCCGCCGCACCGGCGCCCACGGCGATACACAGGATGGCGATGGCGGCGACCAGCGGATTGATCGAACCCGGCGCGACGACCAGGCCGGTCGCGGCCGTGAACACCACCAGCGACATGACGCGCGGCTTCAGCAGCTGGAAGAAGTCTTCCGGCTGGGTGGTCGACGGGACGTGGGCTTGGCTTGGGCTTGGGGCTTGGGTCATCAAATGAGAGGGGCCGCCTCCCGGGGTCGGAAGGCGGCCCTTATCCTAACACGAACAGGGAAGGCCTAGTGGCTGTCGTCCTTGACCACCGGCAGTTCGTTGAACTGGTGGTGGGGCGGGGGCGAGGACAGGGTCCACTCCAGGGTCGTGGCGCCTTCGCCCCAGGGGTTGGCGACGCCTGGACGACGACGCACGGCGGCCTCGACCAGCATGATCAGGAAGACCAGAACGCCGACGGCGGTGATGGCATAGCCCCACGACGAAACCTGGTTCCACAGGGTATAGGCTTCCGGATAGTCGATGTAGCGGCGCGGCATGCCCTGCAGACCCAGGAAGTGCTGCGGGAAGAAGACGATGTTCACGCCCACGAACATGATCCAGAAATGGGTCGCGCCGAGGAACTCGTTGTATTTCACGCCGAACATCTTCTCGAACCAGTAGTAGAAGCCGGCGAAGATCGCGAACACGGCACCCAGCGACAGCACATAGTGGAAGTGGGCCACCACGTAATAGGTGTCGTGCAGGCTGTAATCGATGCCGGCGTTCGACAGGACCACGCCGGTCACGCCGCCGACGGTGAACAGGAAGATGAAGCCGATGGCCCACAGCATGGGGGTCTTGAAGCTGACCGAACCGCCCCACATCGTTGCGATCCAGCTGAAAATCTTCACGCCCGTGGGCACGGCGATGATCATGGTCGCGGCGATGAAATAGGCGCGCAGGTTCACGCTCATGCCGACCGTGTACATGTGGTGCGCCCACACGATGAAGCCGACGAAGCCGATGGCGACCATCGCGTAGGCCATGGCGAGGTAGCCGAAGACGGGCTTCTTCGAGAAGGTCGAGACGATGTGCGAGATGATGCCGAAGCCTGGCAGGATCAGGATGTACACCTCGGGGTGACCGAAGAACCAGAACAGGTGCTGGAACATCACCGGGTCGCCGCCGCCGGCCGGATCGAAGAAATGGGTGCCGAAGTTACGATCCGTCAGCAGCATGGTGATGGCACCAGCCAGAACGGGCAGCGACAACAGCAGCAGGAAGGCGGTGACCAGCACCGACCAGGCAAACAGCGGCATCCGGTGCAGGGTCATGCCCGGCGCGCGCATGTTGAAGATGGTGGTGATGAAGTTGATCGCGCCCAGGATCGACGAGGCCCCCGCGACGTGCAGCGAGAAGATCGCCAGGTCCATGGCCGGCCCGGTGTGGCCGACGGTGGAGAGCGGCGGATAGATGGTCCAGCCGCCGCCGAAGCCCTTGCCAGGGCCGCCGTCGACGAACATCGACAGGCACAGCAGCACCCAGGCCGAGACCAGCAGCCAGAAGGAGATGTTGTTCATGCGCGGGAAGGCCATGTCCGGCGCCCCGATCATGATCGGAACGAACCAGTTGCCGAAGCCGCCGATCATGGCGGGCATGACCATAAAGAAGATCATGATCAGGGCGTGGGCCGTGACGGTGACGTTGTAGCCGTGCTTGGACGCCTCGACGATGCCCAGCTGCTGGATCAGGCCGCCTTCGACGAAATACTGGATGCCCGGCTCGGCCAGCTCCAGGCGAATCAGTCCGGAGAGGAAGCCGCCCACGATGCCCGCCATGATGGCGAACAGCAGGTACAGGGTCCCGATGTCCTTGTGATTGGTCGAAAGGAACCAGCGGGTGAAGAAGCCCGGCTTGTGGTCGTGCTCGGCGTGGGCGTCGTGGCCCGGCCCGGAGTGATCAGGGGCGTGGGTGTCGGCGGTGATGTCGGTGGCCATGTCGGTCTCTGGCTCGCGGTTACTGGGCGGCCGGGGCCGCGGCGGCGGGAGCCGTCGCAGCGGGAGCGGTTCCGGCGGCGGGAGCCGTCGGCGTGGTTGCAGTCTGGGCGGTCGGAGCCGCGGCGTCGGTCGCGGTCACGGCGCCGGTCGTGCCGGCGGCGACCTGGGCGGTGGTGCCGCCTGGCGCTTCGGCGGCCGTTTTCGGCGTCATCGAACCACCCTTGGAGGCGACCCAGGCGGCGAACTCGGCCTCGGTCACGACATTGATCTGGATCGGCATGAAGGCGTGGTCGACGCCGCACAGTTCCGAGCACTGGCCGTAGAAGATCCCGGTGCGCTCGGCGCGGAACCAGGTCTCGTTGACCCGACCCGGGACGGCGTCGGTCTTCAGGCCGAAGGCCGGCAGGGCGAAGGCGTGGATGACGTCGGCGGCCGTGACCAGAACGCGGACGGTCTTGCCGACCGGCACCACGATCGGCTCGTCGGCGGCCAGGCGGTACGGAACGTTCTGGGCGCGGGCCTCGTCTTCCGGCAGCATGGACGAGATGTATTCGGCGATGCCCTGGTCCGGATACTCATAGGCCCAGTTCCACTGGTTGCCGGTCGCCTTAACCGTCAGGTCGGGCGTCGGCATGTCGTGGTAGGCGAACAGCAGGCGGAACGAGAACAGCGAAATCCCGACCAGGATCATGACGGGCAGGACCGTCCAGATGATCTCGATCAGGGTGTTGTGGCTCCACTTCGCCGGCACCGGATTGGCCTTGGCGTTGTAGCGGATCGCGATCCAGATGATCAGGCCCAGCACCAGCACGCAGATCGCGGTGATGATCGGCATCAGGATGGCGTCGTGGAAGATGTGCGCCTCGTGCTTCAGCGGTGAGGCGGCCGGCTGCAGACCGATCCCGCCCGGGGTCGGCTGGCCCATCAGGTCCTGCGCCCACGTCGGTGTGGCGAAGAAGACGGCGAGCGATGCGGAGGCCAGAACGCCACCGGCCTTGCTCAGGGCTCGTGTGCCCAGTCCCATGCGAGAAATCCTCATCAAAGTCATCTGCATCAAGTATTTGAGATTCACTCGCAAACACTTGGCCGGGCTCTCGGGAGACGCGGCGTTTCAGGGCCGGTCCATATCGCCCCGGTTCGCGGTTGCCAAGCGATTGGGCGTCGCAGGCGCGATTTCGTCGCGTCGTCGCGACGGCACGGGATTCTTAAATCGCTGTCATGTTTGAACAGCTACCTTGCGCTACAAGATACCTTGCGATAGCCTGTGAAAATCAAAGGAGGTGTTCGGACATGCCCGAAACCATAGAGATTCAGCTGAAGAAGGGGGTGTTGGGACTGTGTGTCCTGGCCCTCCTGGCCCGCGCCGACAGCTATGCCTACGAGATCGCCAGCCGCCTGTCGGATGCGATCGACATGGGCGAAGGCACCATCTACCCGCTCATGCGCCGCATGCAGACTGACGGGCTGGTGGAGACCTATCTGGTCGAATCATCGTCGGGGCCATCGCGTAAATACTATCGGCTCAGCCCGGCCGGCCGCGATGCGCTGGCCGCCCAGTCCGCCGAATGGACCCATTTCACCCGCGCCGTGGACGCCATCGTCGCAAACGACGCACCCATTGCCGCCGCCCCCCCCGTCGTCGCTGAGCCTGGAGAGCCCGCATGACCCGTACAGAATTCCTCAGTCGCCTGAGACAGGGCCTCGTCGGCCTGCCGATGTCTGTGGCCGCCGAGATCGCCGCCGACTACGAGACCCATTTCGACGACGGCATAGCCGCCGGCAGGTCCGAGGCCGAGGTGGCGGCCGCGCTCGGCGATCCCGCACGCCTGGCTCGCGAGCTGCGCGCCGAGGCGGGCGCCCAACGCTGGCATCAGGAAAAGAACCCCTCCGCCGCCGCCGCCGCCGTCTTCGCGGTCCTGGGCCTGGGGGCCATCGACATCCTGATTCTGCTGCCCATCCTGATGGGCGTGATCGGCACCCTGTTCGGCATGTTCATCGCTGTGATCGCGCTGTTCGTCTCAGGTGGTGCCATCATGGTTGCCGGGCCGTTCGCCGGGTTCCCGGGTGGCGTTGCCGCAGCGCTGCTGGCGGGTCTTGGCCTGATGGCCGGGGCAGCCTCGGCCGGGGCCCTGCTGGCCGTCGTCACCATCTGGCTGGTCAACGGCATCGTCTGGTTCGCCCGCCTCCACTACCGCCTGCTCAAGCCTGCGCTTGAGCCCCAGTCCAACACTGTCACGGGAGATCCCGCATGATCCGGACCCTTCTCATCATCGCCGCCGCCGGGCTCGTCCTGGCCACAGCCTCCCTCGCCGGCGCCTTTGCCCTGGGGGGCCGCGACATGGCCCGCAACGGCTGGGAGTGGACCTTCAACGACCCTGATGGCGACACCGTCTCGTTCAGGCGCGAGGACGGCACGCGCGGTCCTGACACGACCCGGACCCTCGAGTGGACCGGCGGCCAGACCCTGACCGTCGATCTGTCGGCCGACGTCGAATACGTCCAGGGCGATACGCCGGGCGTCACCGTCACCGGCCCGGCCCAACTGGTCGAGAAGGTGCGACTGGTCGACGGACGCCTGACCTGGGCGGACACAGACGGCCCCAACCACGAGACGGTCGTCTTCGGCCGGAACGAACACGGCCGGGGCATCTGGGTCCATTCCGAAGAGGTGAAGATCGTCGTCACGGCACCCGCCATCAACACCTTCAACGTGGAAGGATCGGCCAGTGTGCTGCTGCGCGACTATGACCAGGACACCCTGTCGGTCGATATCTCGGGTTCCGGCGAGGTTTCGGCGACCGGTCGCACCCGCGCCCTCGAAGTCGACATCTCCGGCTCCGGCGACGCCGACCTGGGCTCGCTCATGACAACTGACGCCAATGTCGCCATCGCCGGGTCGGGAGACGCGGTGGTGGCGCCAACGGGCAAGGCGGACATCTCGATCTCCGGATCGGGCGACACCGTCCTGACCACCCGCCCCGCGACGGTGAACCAGAACATCTCGGGCTCGGGCGAGGTGGATTTCGCAACGGTCTCCACCACGATCACCACCTCGCGGGAACTCGCCCGGGGCCCCGGCGTATCGGTCAGCACCTCAAGGGAAGTTCCGGCGCCTTAAGCGACCGGCAGGCGTCTCCTCCCTGTTCGCCGCTTGGCGAATGGGGAGGTGGCAGCGAGCTCTTGCGAGCTGACGAAGGGGTTCTTAACGCCGCCAAGAACCCCTCCGTCTCCTTCGCTTCGCTACGGATCCACCTCCCCGTCGCTGCGCGACGGGGAGGAGACGGTTGGACCGCAGCCCCTTCCCTCCCTATCTTCCCCGCATGACCGTCCACATCCCCCCGCCGCCCCTGCTCGAAACCTCCGGCGTCGATCCCGACGAGGCCCTGTCGATCCTCCAGGGCGCGCTGCACGGCGCCGACGACGGCGAATTGTTCCTCGAACGCTCCGAATCCGAATCGCTCGTCTTCGATGACGGTCGTCTGAAATCCGCCGCCTATGACGCCACCGAGGGCTTCGGTCTTCGCGTCGTCGCCGGTGAGACCGCCGGCTACGCCCACGCCAACGAGATCAGCCCGGCCGCCCTGCGTCGCGCCGCCGATTCGGCCGCCCTCGCCAAGTCCGGCCATGCCGGCGTCACCGCCGAAGGTCCGCGCGCCACCAACCAGAAACTCTACGACGCGATCGATCCCCTCGCCTCGCCCGCCTTCTCCGACAAGATCGCCCTGTTGCAGGAGATCGACGCCTGGGCCCGCGCCCGCGACCCTCGCGTCGTCCAGGTCTCGGCCTCCATCGTCGGCGAGCGCCGCGCCATCGAGATATTGCGCGCCGACGCCCTGACCGTGCGCGACGTGCGCCCGCTCGTGCGGCTGAACGTCTCGATCACGGTCGAGAAGGACGGTCGGCGCGAAACCATGTCGAACGGTGCCGGCGGCCGCGCCGGGTTCGAAAACTGGATTACCCCCGACCGCTGGCAGGCCCAGGTCGACGAAGCCCTGCGCGGCGCACTGGTCAACCTCGAGGCCGTCGACTGCCCGGCCGGAGAGATGGACGTGGTCCTCGCCGCCGGCTGGCCCGGCGTCCTGCTGCATGAGGCCATCGGCCACGGCTTCGAGGGCGACTTCCACCGCAAGGGCTCGTCCGTGTTCTCGGGCATGATGGGCCAGCGCGTCGCCGCGCCGGGCGTCACCATCGTCGACGACGGCTCCATCGCCGGTCGTCGCGGTTCGCTCAGCGTCGACGACGAAGGCACCCCGACGTCGCGCACCGTCCTGATCGAGGACGGCATCATGGTCGGGCTGATGAACGACCGCATGTCAGCCCGTCAGCTGGGCCAGCGCGCCACCGGCAATGGCCGGCGCCAATCCTTCGCCCACCAGCCCATGCCGCGCATGACCAACACCTTCATGGAGGGCGGCTCGGCCAAACAGGCCGACATGATCGCCTCGACAAAACGCGGTCTCTATGCGGCCAATTTCGGCGGCGGCCAGGTCGACATCACCAACGGCAAATTCGTCTTCCAGTGCACCGAGGCCTACCTGATCGAGGACGGGAAGATCACCGCCCCGGTCCGCGGCGCGACCCTGATCGGCGACGGTGCCACAGCCCTGACCAATGTCTCGATGATCGGAGACGATTTCGCCTTCGACCCCGGCGTCGGCGTCTGCGGCAAGGCAGGCCAGGGCGTGCCCGTCGGCATCGGCCAACCTTCTCTCAAGATCGGCGGCCTGACGGTCGGCGGCACGGCGGTCTGAGGCCCATACCCATCAACAGACGCGCCGATTCCGTCAATCGAATCAAGGCGCGGCCCTGCTGAAGCGTCGTTTGTCCATCACTGTCCAAAACGACCTTACACTTCTCTCCGTGCGTCCCGGGAACTGAGGAGATGGTGAATTGGCCGGACGCTTCGAACGCTACGGACGCTTCGGACGGCGTTTTGGAGTCCGGTCAGGGCTCGACCTTCCAGTCCGGGCCGAGGATGTCGGCCCCTTCGGCTTCCAGCTGGTCCAGCACGCCGCCGGGCTCGGCAAGGATGCGCAAGGGCGCGACGCCCATGGTGACGCCGGGCTGGGCGAGGGCGGTTTGCGTCGCCGTGCGCCACTGCTCGCGAAGGGCGGGGGCAATTTCCGGATCGCCGGACGGCCAGCACAGGTTCAGAGCCTGATCCAGCGGGTTTGCCAGCACATCGGCGACCCGCAGCGACCGCCACGCCTCCAGACGCTCGACGGCACCGTCCGGGCCGGCCTCGGCGGCAGCGGCGGCAACGGCGATACAGGGGATATACTGGGCCGGGGGATTGGAAATCAGACCCTCAACCATCTCGTCGCCCCGGATGATCCCGACCGGTTCGCCGGGGAGCCGGGCCTCGCGCGCCGCGCGGCGCACGACGTCGGTGGCCCCCGAGCTACGACGCTCGCGACCCGCCATTTCAAGCAGGTCGAAGCCGAGGCCGATCAGGCTCTGGGTGCGCCAACGCTGGTTCTCTTCGACCATCAGAACCTCGATCCGGGCCTGAAGGTCCGGGGGCAGATAGTCGGCGGTTGTCGTCCCTTCGGGCAGGGTTGTGATCGTGCGGATGCGCCACACCAGACGCAGCATGTCGCTCATCGAGGCCCGGCCCTCGGTTGGATAGAGCACGCGTTGCGCGCGGGCGGTGGCTGCCTGAAGCGCCTCGGGCCGCCAGGCGAAATCGCGCGGCACGCCGCTGATCGATCCGACCAGGATGACCGTGCTTTCGCCGCGGGTCACCGTCCACATCGGCGCTCCGGCCCGGCGCGCAGTGACCACGATATCCTCGACCCGGTCTTCTTCCTGAGCGGTGACTGCGTCTTGAGCAAAGCTGGGCGCCGCTCCTCCCAGGGTCGCGATCAGCGCCAGTCCTGTCAGCCACGTTTTCATGCTCGAATCCCTTGAGTCTGTGTCGCGCTGGACCATCCGCAGCGGTTGTGGCTCAAGCGTGGCAGTGGCGACGGAACCTCACCGCCGCCGCCGGGTTTCGCTCCCGACTTCCCTTGTTCAGGTCTCGCCCGCCATGGCCCACCCCCTGTCCCGCACCGACGTCCGACTCGGCCTCGCCGCCGTGGCTTTGGTCGGCGTCATCGGAACCGGCTCCCTCATGCTGGGCGGATCGGAGACGGGCCGCCCGTTCGGACGCGGCCTCGCCATCGCCGTTGTGCCTCCGGTCGAGCCCGGGGTTCTGCCCGGCGAGACGATGGAGGTCGGTGCCCTGAGCGACGGCTTCGACCGCGCCACTCTCGAACGGGTCGCCGAGCCCCCCCTGGACGACACCCTGCCACCACAGGCCTGGATCGGCGACGAATCCCCCGATGACCCAACGCCTCGCATGCCCATGCCGACGCCGGTCAGCCCTCCGCGCGTCATCGAGGTCGCCGCGCCCCCCGCCGATCCGCTGGCCGACGGCTCTCGCGCCTTCGGGTTCGACCAGCCCCGGCCGGACTACGCCCGCGAGCGCGCCCTGCGCTGGAACAGGCTGGAAACAGTCTCCCCGCAAGGTCCAGCACCGGCTCCTATCAATGACGGCGGCGAAGTCGTTCAGTATTCGTCCGAATAAGCCACAAAGATTGCGGCGCTGTAATGCTGTCGTAGATTTAATCCACCTGTCCAGCTTGTAACTGGAGATAAAGGTGCACGGCCGTCACACGTCCCTCCAGCAACGAGGGGAACCCCAGGCGATGACCAAGACCATTCTTCTGGCCACGACGGCCATCATGTTCAGCGCAGGCGGCGCACTGGCGCAGACCGCCCCCCAAAACCCGGCCCCGCTCCCGGCTTCGGCCGCCCCGACCCCCGCCGCTGATTCCACCCAGGCCGGCGTCCTGGTCTTCACCCCCGACTTCTTCGCCGACCAGCGCCCGAACACGGCGCTCGACATGGTCAACCGCGTTCCCGGCTTCTCGGTCCAGGACGGCGACGGCTCGCGCGGCTTCGAAGGCGCGGTCGGCAATATCCTGATCAACGGCGCCCGCCCGGCCTCCAAGAACGACGCCGGCTCCTCGGTCCTCAGCCGCACCCTCGTCCCCCAGGTCGAGCGTATCGAACTGATCCGGGGGGGCGCGCCCGGCATCGACATGCAGGGCTATTCGGTCGTGGTGAACGTCATCACCAAGACCCAGTCCAGCCATGAATCGATCCTGACCGGAACGGCCTTCCTGTTCGAGGGTGGCCAGGACGCCGCCAACGGCAGCTATCAGTTCACCGCCCGCGACGGCGACCGCACCTGGGGCTTCACCCTGTCGGACGGCATCAGTGTCAACGATTCCAATGGTGTAGGCCGTGTCATCCGACGTGACCGCAACGGCGTCGTGCTGCGCGATGAGGGCTATTTCAACGACCAGCAGGGAGGCGGCCAGAGTATCCGCGGCAACTACGCCGATGCCTTCCTGGGCGGCAAGATCGACCTGACCGCCCGGGTCGGCCAGTTCGACTACAGCCAGTGGAGCCGGCAGGATGCGCCGGGCGTTCTGCGCCAGAACGCCTACGAAGAAGACGAGACCAACGGCGAGGTCGGCCTGGTCTTCACCCGGCCCCTGCGCTCCGGCCTGGTCTCCGAGACCCGGTTCATCCGTGAATGGGAGGACTCCGAAAGCGCGGCCGTCTCAACCAACCGCGTCGGCGCCGTCGTCAGCCCGGAACAGCGTTTCGAAGCCAACGGGAATGCATCCGAGACCATCCTGCGGTCCTTGCTCCGGTGGGAACGGTCGTCATCGATGACGGTCGAGGCCGGCGGCGAGGTCGCCTACAACATGCTGGAGGTCGATCAGGCGTTCAGGGTCGGCGGCGTCGGGGTGCCGCTTCCTTCGGCCTCCGTGAAGGTCGAGGAGACCCGCGGCGAGGCGTTCGGCAAGGCGACCTGGCGGGTGCGCCCGAACCTGGCGATCGAGGGTGGCCTGCGCCTTGAGGGTTCGACCATCACCCAGTCCGGCGACGCCGATCAGGAAAAGAGCTTCTTCTTCGCCAAGCCGCGCGTCCAGGTCACCTGGACCCCCATGCCCCAGAACCAGTTCCGCTTCCGCTTCGAACGTGACCTGGGCCAGCTGGACTTCGGCGACTTCGCGGCCTCGTCGGAGCTGGCGGACGAGAACGTCTTCGGCGGCAACGTCGACCTGGAGCCGGAGCAGCGCTGGATCTCGGAGATCACCTACGAGCGCCGCTTCCTGGGCGACGGCATCGTGTCGGTCGGTTATCGCCACGACGAGATCATCGATGTGATTGATCGCCTGCCCCTGCCGGGAGACCTGTCTGCGACGGGCAACATCGGCGACGGCACCCTGGATCAGCTGGCGGTCAATGTCGTGATCCCGCTGGACTGGACCGGCTTCTCCGGCGGCCAATTCCAGTTCCGCAACACCTGGAACAAGACCGAGGTCACCGACCCGACCACCGGCCTGACGCGCCCCATTTCCGGCGTTCGTCCGTCCCAGCCCGGGTTCACCTTCTCCCAGGACATCACGAGCTGGAAGATCAACTGGTCGGCCACCTATCTCGATAGTCTGCGCCAGACTTCCTACGATCCGGACCAGACCTCCGGGTTCACGGGCCACGACTATTTCGAGGGCGTCGTCGAATACAAGCCGACGCCTACGCTTGGGATCATGGTCAAGGTCAACGTCTGGAACGACTTCCAGGTCGAACGCACCGTCTATGCCAACCGCACCGCGGCGCGGCCGATCGCGTTCGTCGAACTGCGCCCGGTCGATCCCCGAACCTTCTGGCAGATCCGCGTGCGCAAGACGTTCTGACCGTTCGCCACATCGCCGCCGCCGCACAGAGCACGGGATCCGCACCGACGTCCGCGGCGGAGGCTCCGGCAAGTCGGACTTCCAGCAGATCGCCCTGACCCTGCCGATGGACCGGCTGGGGCTGACGAACGCCCGGCTGCAGGCGCGGGCAACGTTCCGTCAGGCCAGAATCACCGACCCCCTGACGGGTAAAGACCGGCCTCTGTCGGGTCAGGGCGCGTTCGGCTGCGGCGTCAGCTTCAACCCGGGTCTGCGGGGCGGGCGCTGGTCCTGCGGCTTCGACTACGGCCGCAACAGCGCGCCCCTGTCGTTCCGCGAGGAACGGGGCACGAAGATGAGCCCGTGGCTGTTCATCCAGATCCGCAAGACCCTGTAGGTGTGCCGACCGGGAGGGCAACCTGACGGCTGGCGATGTCAAAGACCGTTCCGACAGAGGGCGGCCCGGCTTCGCGGCACAAGGGTCGGGTAGCGAATTAATTCCCATTCCTCGGGTTTGAAAAAGGCGGCGCCCGCGAGGACGCCGCCCTTTCTCTTGCCGACAGGCGGGTCAGCCCGTCGTGGTGGCTCCAGGCCGGGCGACGTTTCCGTCTTCGCGACCCGCGTCCGTCAGGGACGGTCCCGGGTGGTTGTCCGGATCGTTCGCCCCGTTCGACCACTTCGCGATGAAGACGCTGAGGACGATGAAGCCGATGCCGATGCCTACACCCCACAGACCGATCAGATTGAAGGTCTGCAGCGAGGTCTGGAGCGCGGCCTCGGGATTCGAGACCTCGCCGCCGACGGTGTCGGTGCCGGCCATTTTGGCGATCTCGCCGCCCAGGAAGTGGGCGATGGCGGAGGCCATGAACCAGACCGCCATCATGAAGCTGACGATCGAGGCGACCGACAGTTTCGTGATCTCGGACAGGCCAACCGGCGACAGGAACAGCTCGCCTGTCGTGTGCAGCATGTAGAGGAAGGCCAGCAGCACCAGCGGGGTGCGGAAGGCATCGTCAACCATGCCTGAGTTGGCACCCCAGACCACGACCAGGAAGCCCAGGCCGACCTGCATGATGCCGAGGCCGAACTTGACCACCGGATTCGGGTCCATCTTGCGCTGGGCCAGGAAGGCCCACAGGGCCGCGAAGATCGGCGCGAAGATCAGGATGAAGCCGGCGTTGAACGACTGGGTCTGGGAGGCCGTGATCGAGGTGTCGATCCACAGGCCCGTGGTCGGCAGGCCCGCCGCCGCGATCTGCACCGGCGTGCCGTAGGGGACGCCGAGGACGGTCCCGGCCGCGCCCGTCAACGACAGGTCGACGTTACGGTCGGCGAACAGGTTCAGCGAGGAACCGGCCTGTTCGAACAGGGTGAAGAACACCGCAGACCCGAAGATCAGCACCATGGCCAACATCATCCGCTCGCGCGCGACCTTGTCGCCCTTGAGCTTGAAGACGATGAACCAGACGACGAAACCGATCGCGGCGATGGTCGACAGCAGAAGACCCTGACCGACCAGAGTATGGTTCGGCACGATAAAGAACAGGGCGCCGACGCCGACGAAGGCCAGCAGATAGATGATGGTTTCCCGGTTCAGGAAGCCGGCGACCGGCTTCCTGATCAGCTCGGGGAACGGGCTCTCGCCCTTGCCCTGCAGCAACGGCTTGCCCAGCCAGAAGACGACCAGGCCGAAGGCCATGCCGATACCCGCGAGGCCGAAGCCCCAGCTCCAGCCGAAATTCTGGCCGAGATAGCCGCACAGCACCGCCGCCCAGAAGGCGCCGAGGTTGATGCCGTAGTAGTAGAGGGTGAAGCCCGAATCCCGCCGGGGATCGCCCTGCGGATACAACTGGCCCACCAGGCTGGAGATGTTCGGCTTCAGGAATCCGACCCCCATGATGATCAGGGACAAGGCCAGGAAGAACCAGGGCTCGCCGGTCGATTTGATCACATCGGACTGGACCGGAGCCGTCGCCAGGGGCGAACCGGCCGGCAGGCCGGCAATGGTGACCGCGCCGCTTTCGCCGGTCGTGTAGTCATAGGCCTGACCGTCGACAAGGACCTGGGCGATGTTCAGTTCGCCGCGCTCGACGCTCTGGACCTGATAGGTCTGATCGCCCGAACGCAGGACCTGCTGGGCCGGGCTGCCTTCGACGGCCATCAGGCCGTGACCCATGACCAGCAGGACGGCGCCGAACATGATGGCCTTGCGGGTGCCGATGTAGCGGTCGGCGACGATGCCGCCGATCAGCGGCAACAGATACACCAGCGAGCCGTAGGTGCCGTACTGGCCGGAGGCCTGCTCGTCGGGAAAGAGGAAATGCTGGGTCAGATAGAAGATCAGCAGGCCGCGCATGCCATAGAAGGAGAACCGCTCCCACATCTCGGCGAAGAAGCAGATCAGCAGGCCCTTGGGGTGCTGCTTCAGGATCTGCAGCAGGACCGGAATGCCGGTCGCCAGGGTGATGAACACCCCCAGAAGGATGACGATGTTCACGCCTGGCCTCCTGCACTGTTCACAAGTCGTCGAAGCCCGAGGGCCCCCTCTTCGGTCTGGATCAACCGCCCACTCCCTAACACCGCGCCGAACCGGCGCGCTCAACCCGGCATAAGCAGCACGCCGGGCAAGACCGGACAAGCCTTATGGATAACCGAACCGTCACAAGGCGGCGATGCAGCGCCGGTGAGGCGGAGAAAACGCCCTCCCCCTCGGGGGAGGGGCTTGGCGTCGCGCCGGGGCGGGGGCGGCAGGGTGATGCGGATACAGGCCTCGGTTTTTGCCTTGCCGTCCCCACCCGGTCTGCGCCTTCGGCTCCGACCACCCTCCCCCGTGGGGGAGGGAAAATGCGGGACGTGATTCATCGCTCTTCCGCTGTGAACGGGTCGGGGAAGTGGACGGAGCCCGGGCGGTCGCCCGGAACCGGGATGGCCCCCTGCTTTCGCGTTACGGGGACCGGATGGGAATTTTCGGCTCGCGCCGGGGCTCCGTCGCGACCGGTTCACGCGAGCGGCCGGTGACGGGCTTCGTGCAGCCTGTGAGGTTTTCGTCGTTTTCGACCCCCACGCTTTGCGCCGCTTAAACCCAGTCCGGCCTCAGCCCGCGACGGGCGGAGGGTGTCAGGTCCCTCCGGGCTCCATGGTTTGTCACCCCATGGACAGTCCTGCATCAGCGCCGGTTCGTGCCTCCACAGATCCAGCTCCTCGCCGGATCAGGGTCCTCGGCCGCGCGCAGCGATACAGTTTCCCGCTCGATCGCGCCCCGCCGCACGTCCGGGTCCTGGGCCCAGGACGCCTTCCCCCTGCGACGGGACGGCGAGAAGTGTAGGCGCGGTTTGGGAGGGGGCGCACATAAAGGCTCTAAATAATCCCGGGCGTTGAAATCGTTGGGGTCCTGGGGGGATGTGTTGATGGGTATGGGGCCGTTTCCCTTCTCCCCTTGCGGGAGAAGGTGGCAGCCGAAGGCTGACGGATGAGGGGTCGTACGGGCGGCTGGGTTGGGGTTGGAACGGGCTCACTGGCCAAGGGCGGTGCGACCCCTCACCCGCCCGCGCCAGGACGACGGCTACGCCGCCGTGCGCGAGCTCCCTCTCCCGCAAGGGGGAGAGGGGCTTCCTAATGAAAATCCCGCGACCCCGGCAGGATGCGGACGTCGCGGGGATGCCGTCCGCGGGTCGGGGCGTGGCCGGATCCGGGCGTCTGGTCCGTGGACAGATGGCCCAGCATCGGGGTCCAGTCGACAAGGTCCTCGACCACCAGATGGGTCACCCCTTCGGCGCGCTGGACCTTGCCGGTGACCAGGACCATGCGGGCCCCCATGGCGATGGGGCGCAACCGTTCGAACACGTCGGGCCAGACCACGAGGTTGGCCACCGCCGTCTCGTCCTCGATGGTCAGGAACACCACCCCCTTGGCGGTACCGGGCCTCTGACGGACCAGAACGACCCCGCCGACGCGGACGCGGCGGTTCTCCCTGACCGTCCTGTAGGCCTCGGCCGTCACGGCTCCGGCCTGCGTCAGCCGCTCGCGCAGGAAGGAGACAGGGTGACCCTTCAGCGACAGCCGGAGGGTCTGATAGTCGCCGACCACCTCCTCGGCCTCGGTCAGGCGCGGCAGGGCGGCCGGGGGAGCGCCGTCCGCCTCGTCCAGACCCATGGCTGCGAACAGGGGCGCGGAGGACACCGGCACCGCCCCCCTGGCCACCCACATCCCCTGACGCCGCGACAGATCCAGCGACCCATAGGCGTCCGCCTCCGCCAGCCGGTCCAGGGCGGGAGGCGACAGCCCGGCGCGGACGCGCAGGTCCTCGAGGTCGCGGAAGGGCGCGAGGGCGCGAGCGGCGATGACAGGCTCGGCCCACGCCTCCCTGAACCCGTCGATGGAACGCAGGCCGAGCCGCAGGGCGCGCTGCCCGCCTGTCCGGCCCGGTTCCAGGGTCGCGTCCCAGTCGCTGGCGTTCACATCGGGATGCCGCACCTCGACCCCATGCTCCTGCGCATCCCGCACGATCTGGGCCGGCGCATAGAATCCCATCGGCTGGCTGTTCAACAGACAGGCTGCAAAGACGTCCGGGTAGAAGCATTTCACCCAGGCCGAGACATAGACCAGGAAGGCGAAGGAACAGGCGTGGCTCTCCGGAAAGCCGTACTCGCCGAAGCCCTTGATCTGGTCGAAGCATTTCCGGGCGAAGACGGGATCGTAACCCCGGTCCGTCATCCGGCCGACGAAGATCTCTTCATAGGTCCCGATCGTGCCCATGTGCCGGAAGGTGGCCATCGCGCGACGCAAGCCATTGGCTTCCCTTGAGGTGAATTTCGCCGCGTCCATGGCGATCTTCATCGCCTGCTCCTGAAACAGGGGCACGCCGAGGGTCTTGTCGAGGACGAGCTTCAGTTCGTTCTTCGGGCCGTGCTCCGGCGCCGGATGCGGGTAGTCGATGACGAAGGGGACGCCCGCCTTTTCCGCCGCGCGCCGCTCGGCCCGGCGCTTCAGATAGGGATGGACCATGTCGCCCTGGATCGGGCCGGGGCGAACGATCGCGACCTGGACCACCAGGTCGTAGAACACGCGCGGCTGAAGTCTCGGCAACATCGCCATCTGGGCCCGGCTCTCGACCTGGAAGACGCCGAGCGAATCCGCCTTGCAGAGCATGTCATAGACCTCCGGTTCCTCCCGCGGCACCGTGTGCAATTTCAGGGATCGCCCGTAGCTCCTTTCGATCATGCCGAAGGCGCGCTTCAGCGCCGTCAACATGCCCAGGGCCAGCACATCGACCTTCATCAACTTCAGATGATCGATGTCGTCCTTGTCCCATTCGATGAAGGTGCGGTCCTTCATCGCCGCATTGCCGATGGGCACGATCTCGCACAGTGGTCCGTGGCTCAGCACATAGCCGCCGACGTGCTGCGACAGATGGCGCGGAAACCGGATCAGTTCGGCCGTCAACGCCAGGGCCAGGGCCATGCGGGCGTCGTCACGGCTGACCCCGGTGCGATCGACGTCGTCCGCCCGGACCTCCGGGCCGTAGGAGCCCCAGACCGTATCGGCCAGGCGGGCGGTGACGTCCTCGGTCAGACCCAGAGCCTTGCCCACATCCCGGATCGCCGAGCGCGGCCGATAGTGGATGATGGTCGCCACGATGCCCGCCCGGTCACGGCCGTAGCGGCGGTAGACATACTGCATCACCTCCTCGCGCCGCTCGTGCTCGAAATCGACGTCGATGTCCGGCGGTTCGGACCGGTCAGCCGAGATGAACCGCTCGATCAGCACATCCTGTTCGGCCGGATTGACGTTGGTGATCCCCAGGCAAAAACAGACGATCGAATTCGCCGCCGAGCCCCGGCCCTGGCACAGAATTTCGCTGGGCCGGCTCCGGGCCCAGTCGACGATGTCGTGCACGGTGAGAAAGTAGTTCGGATATTTCAGCTGTTTGATCAGCTTCAGTTCACTGACGATCTTGACCCGCAGGGCGGCCGGGACAGACCCGTTCCGGTCCAGACGTTCGCGCGCGCCCTTGAAGGTCAGGCGGATCAGCCGGCGCTGGGCGGTCCAGCCGCCAGGCACCGGTTCGTCCGGGTACTGATAGCTGAGCTCCCGCAGGGAGAAGGTGCATCCCCGCACCACCTCCATCGTGCGGGCCAGCGCCGCCTCGTGGCCTCTGAACAGGCGCGCCATTTCGGCAGGTGGCTTCAGGTAGCGCTCCCCGTTGGCCTGAAGGCAGAGCCCCGCCGTGTCGATCGTGGTCCCCTCGCGGATACAGGTCAGGACGTCCTGCAGCGGGCGGCGGTCGGGGTGGTGGTAGATCGCCGCATTGGTGGCGATCATCGGGACGCCGGTCCGGCCGGCCATGGCCGCGAGACGGTTCAGCCGCCCCCGGTCGTCGCCGCGCCACAGGGGCTGGGCGGCCAGGTAGAGGGTGTCCGGCCAGGCGCGTCTCCAGGCGAGGAGGCGGGCCTCGAAAGCGGCGTCCGGAACCTCGGGCGCGACGGCCAGGGCGATCAGACCTTCGCCGTGGGCCACGGCCTCGTCGAAGGTCAGGCGGGTTTCGCCCTTGGCCGTGCGGTCGGGTTTCGCCTCGCCGGCCTCATCATCCTCCGGGCGACCGGGCTCGACCAGACGAAGGTGAGGGTGGGAAGGAGGCGCAGGATCGGACGGCGGCGGCGCGTCGTCGAGAATCTCGCTCTTGCCCAGGGTCAACAGGCGGCACAGGCGGCCGTAGGCGGCGCGGTCGCGGGGGAAGACGATCAGTTCGGTCCCGTCGAGGAAGCCCAGCCGAACCCCGACGACCAGACGAATGTCGGACGCCTCCGCCCCCATCAGGGCCCGGACGATCCCGGCCAGGGTGTTGCGGTCGGCGATGCCCACGGCGGCGAGACCCAGGGTCCTGGCCTGCATCATCATCTCGCCGGGATGGGACGCGCCCTCCAGGAAGCTGAAGTTGGTCAGGGCGCCGAGCTCGGCGTATTCGCCGTCCCATGCCGGGGTCGGGGCCGTCACGGGAACATCCCGTGCATCCACCACGAGGGCGCGCGCTCGTCCTTCGCGCCCGTGTATTCGGCACCGTACAGTCCCTCCCGGAACAGCCAGTAGCGCAGGCCCTGGTCGTCCTCGATCCGGTAATAGTCGCGGGTCCGGGCCAGACGTCCGTCGGGGCGGGGCCGCCACCACTCCGGCGACAGGCGTTCGGGGCCGTCGGCGCGGGACACTTTCCGCAGCACGCGACGCCAGGTGAACTGGGCCGGGGCGCGATCCGGCAGCCCGGCGACAACCTCCACCGGTTCGGGCGGATCGAGCAGCAGCAGGGGTCGCGTCCGGCCCGGATCCGACGCGCCTTCGGCCGGGGGAGACGCCCTGCCCGGACGGTGAGCCAGGCGGGGGGCCAGGGCGGGCCGCCAGCGTTCGGCGCGTTCGGGGATCCAGCTGCCGCCCGGCTCGGCGACCCGGACCGAGGCCTCGCCCAGACGGGCCGACAGACGGTCGATCAGGGCGGCCAGACCCTCGGCATGGCGGGCCTGTTGCTCATCGCCCATGGCGACCTGAAGCGTGACCAGGGGCTCGGCGAGGTCGGCGGTCAGCATCAGGGCGTCGATGCCGAAGCCGGGGTCGATCCGCTCGATGCCGGTTTCCCGGAACAGCCGCATCCAGATCGACACGTCGCGCAGGGCGCGGCCCATGCGGACCGAGACGGCGCTGGTCCGGCCGTCGACGCGGAAGGCGGTCAGGGTCAGGGCCCGCGCCCCCTGTCCGTCGCCCTCCATCGTTCGGGCCAGGCTCCCGGCGAGACCGGGCAGGCGCGCCTCGATTCCCGCCGTATCGGTCAGGGGATCGGCATAGGCCTCCCAGCCGCGATAGCGCGGCGGGGCGCGCGTCGGGATCAGGGCTTCGCCGGTCGTGCCCAGGGCCTGGTCGAGACGGCGGACCAGTCCGACCCCGGCCCCGTCGCGGAAGCGGCGGGCGAGGCCGGCGCGCGGCATGGGATAGAGGTCGCCGATCCGCCTGAGCCCGAACCGCCGGGTCTGTTTCAGGGCGGCGTCATCGATACGCAGGGCTTCGACCAGCAGGGGGGCCAGGGCCTCGCGGACATCGGCGTCCGTGGCGATCCGCGTCGCGCCGCCATAGCGGGCCAGGGCCCAGGCGGCGCCGGGGCCGGGGGCCATGGCGGCGCGGGCGCGGATGCCGGCCTCGGCCAGGCGCTGCTCGATGCGGACGATCGCCGCGTCTTCTCCCCCGAACAGATGGGTCGCGCCGGTCAGGTCGAGGAACAGCCCCTCGAGCCCGCCCCCGGACGGATCGACCGTGACAGCCGGCGACCAGCGCTCGCCCCAGACGGCCAGGGCCTCAAGGGCGTGCAGATCGGCCGCGAGGTCGGCCGGGTGGCAGGCCAGATGCGGGATCATGGCCAGGGCGTCGGCCTGGGTCTGGCCTCGTGACAGGTTCAGGGCGCGGGCGGCGGGGTTCAGGGCATGGATGATCGCCCCCCGCGCGGTGCGCAGGATCAGGGCCAGGGGACCCGCATGGGGCACGAACGGATCAGGCGTAGCGGGTCCGGCCGATCGAGCCCAGACCGTCACCGGCCAGTCGATCAGCCAGACGGAGACGATGCGTCTCATCATCCTGCTCCAGCATCCAGACGCCCGGCCGCTCCATCCGGCTGCGGGTCATTTCGGCACGGATCATCATCCGGCCCGGCGCGCGCTCGTCGAAGGCATCGCCAGAACTCGCAAAAGTTGTGATACACCAGCGCCGACGCGCGGCGCTGAGGTCGCCGGATCGGGCGCGGAGCAGAAGACCGGAACAGCCGCCGTCGCGGGCGGCGAATTCCAGCCGCCGGGTCTGGGCCAGTTCGGCCCCGTCGACGGTGCCGATCACCAGGGCGGCGCCGCCGGACCGCAGCGCCTGCTCCATGGCCCAGAGCGCCAGAGCCTCGGTCCGGGTCTCGACCAGAACAAAGCCGTCGCGCGCCTGAAAGGCCTGCAGGCCGGGACCGTAGGGGCGGCCATTCTCGTGAAGCCAGGCCTGGGTCACGCTCATCACCACACCCCGCCTCGCGTCCAGCGACGCGCGGCCGAGGGTGAAGGCGAAGGCCGCCGCCATGTCGCGGACGCCGCCGGCGCACACCTCCTCCAGCCCCTCCGACAGGGGAGACAGGGGCGGCGGGACAGCGTCCGGCTCTGGCGACGAATGGGTGAACATGGCGGGAAAGGACTCCATGTTCATTATTTGTTCCGTTTCAGGCAGAGTCAAACCGGAATCGCCTCGTCTGACGACGACTCCATAATTTCTACCTGTGGGTGTCCGTTCTGGCCCGCCTCCTGCAGGGATGCGCGGTTGAAGGGCGACGCTGTATCGCTTTGGAGCCTGACGGATGACCTTTTCGGTTCGACCCATCGACGCGAGCGACCACGGGGCCATCAACGCCCTGCATAGCTCCGTGGGCTGGCCCACCCGCTCGGAGGCAGGCTGGGACTGGCTGGCGAGCAATCCGGCGCGGCATGAAACGAAGGCACCCGCCGGCTGGCTGCTGGAGGCCGAGGACGGCGAGGCTTGCGGCTTCACCGGTAACTTCGTCCAGCGCTTCCACCACGGCGACCGGACCCTGTATGGCGCGACCGGCTTTTCGATCATCATCTCGCCCTGTGCCCGGGGTCGCAGTCTCAAGCTGCTGAACACCTTCACGCGACAGCCGGAGATGTTCGCCCACTACGTCTTCAACGCCAATCCGAGGTCCAGCCCTCTCTACAAGCGCCACGGCATGATCGCCTGGCCGCCCGAGACCCATGACGTGAAACTGTCCTGGCGGGTCGACGCCCTCGCCTGCGCCGGCGGCCGGTTGTGGAGGGAGATCGACCGCCGCGTTCCCCGCCTGACCGAGGCGCGGGCCGAGCGACTGCTGAATCCCCGATTGAACGGACCGGATGCCCTGCATCTGCCCGCCGGGGTGACGATGCTGACCGACCTGGCCGACCCGTCGCACTACGCGGATTTCTGGGAAGCGCTGAGGGGTGAGGACCGGCTGATCGCCGACCGCAGCCCGGCCATGCTGCGCTGGCGGCTGGCCGATCCCGACCTGACACTACGTCCGCTCGTACTGGCCTTCGGTCGCGGCGAGACGATCGGCGGGTATGCCATGGCGATGATGTCCAAGGGCAATCCGATCGAGCCGCCCATGCTGGAGATCGTCGATCTGATGGCGCTGGAAGACGAACCGCGCGCGATCCCGGCCCTGATCCAGGCCCTGCTGGCCAACGCCCACCGCCTCGGGGCGGCAAAACTCCGTATACAGACGATCAACCCTGAACTGCTCCGACGTATGGGCCCGCTGGCGGATACGGCCCGACGCGAAGGTGGCTGGGGTCATTGTCACGTGAGGTTCGACCCCGGGACACCGGCAATCGAGTCCTGGGCTCCGACACCGTTCGACGGCGACTACGGCATCTGTCTGAGGCCGGTGCCGGTGGCGGGGGATCAGCGTCGGGCGGCCTGACGTGGCACTAGGCAGTAGGCAGTAGGCAGTAGGTCAGCTGTCCTGGTGCTGTTCCAGGCGCACGATGAGGGCACGAAGCATGCGGCCGAGCTCATCCGTCTCAGAGAGGATTGGAGCGGTAGCATCTCCCGTGCATATCCAGACGCGAGTAGCGAGGATCAGATGCGTTTCGACTTCCTTCAGAGAGCCCTGCGCGATCCTTAGGAAGTGCAGATAGGAGCCCTTGCTGGAACGTCCGTAGCCTTCGGCGATGTTGGCAGCGATCGAGACCGACGCCCGTCTCGCTTGAGACGTCAGGCCGAATTGCTCGTCCTTTGGAAAATCGCGGGTCAGATCATAGACGAGGACCGCCAGGTCCATCGCGCGCTGCCAGACCTTGAGGTCTCGATAGCTGTTGACCGTTTCCAAGCTCCGCCCAACCTCGCTACTGCCTAATGCCTACTGCCTACTGCCTAATGCCTACTGCCCAACACCTACGTCCGCGCCTTCAGCTCGTCGCGGATCTCGGCGAGCAGGGCCTCCGTCGGTGTGGGCGCCGGCGGGGTCTCCGGCTCAGGTGCGGCGGCCTCGGCGCGGCGCATCCGGTTGATGCCCTTGACCATCAGGAAGACCACAAAGGCCACGATCACGAACTGGATGATGGTGTTGATGAAGGCGCCGTACTGGATGGCGACCTCCTCGATCGCCTCCGTGGTCGGGTTTTCGGGCGCCAGCACCCATTTCAATTCAGAGAAATCGACCCGGCCCAGCAGAAGACCGATCGGCGGCATCACCACCTGTTCGACCAGGCTCGTGACGATCTTGCCGAAGGACGCGCCGATGATGACGCCGACCGCCAGGTCGACGACGTTGCCGCGCGCGGCAAATTCCTTGAATTCGGTCAGCAGGCCCAAGGCGTGCCCTTTCTGTTTCCTAGCGTCAGGCACTCCGGCAGAACGGCCTACGCGTCCCCGGATGCATTGAGCCGCTCGCGCAGCTCCTTGCCGCTCTTGAAGAAGGGCACCGACTTGGCGGGCACGTCCACGGTCTCGCCGGTGCGCGGGTTGCGTCCGGCGCGGGCAGGCCGTGCTCGAACGGAGAAGGCCCCGAAGCCCCGAAGCTCGACGCGGCCGCCCTCAGCCATGGCTTCGGTCATGCGCCCGAGCACGACATTGACCACACGCTCGACCTCGGCATGCGTCAGATGCGTGTTCTCGCCCGCCAATTTCTCGATGAGCTCAGACTTGATCATGGCCAGGCCCCGGCCTTTCCTGCTCACCTGGAGCAAATAGGGGTGCAACTTCAATCGTCTTACGCCGGGCACCCTAGCCTTCGCGCGGCGAGCGAAAAAGGCCTGATCGTCAGTTTCCGTCAGGGAAGATCGTTAAATGTCGGCAACCGTACACAGATCAACAATCGACGACCGGCGTGCAATCAACCGGACACTGCATCTCCGGCCCGAAAGCGGACAATGAAAAGGGCGGCCGGATCACTCCGGCCGCCCCCTCACATTCTTGTCAGATCGGAAGGAGGACTACTCCTTGCCGGCTTTCTCACGCAGGGCCGCGCCGAGGATGTCGCCCAGCGAGGCGCCCGAGTCCGAGGACCCGAACTGATCGATGGCTTCCTTCTCGTCGGCCATTTCCAGAGCCTTGATCGAGACCGAGACGCGACGGGTGGCCTTGTCGATGCCCGTAATCTGGGCGTCGACGCGATCGCCGACAGCATAGCGCTCGGGGCGCTGCTCGTTGCGGTCGCGGCTGATGTCCGACTTGCGCACGAAGCTGGAGACCGGCGCGTCGTCTTCGCCGAACTTCACTTCGATACCGCCCGACTCGATGGACGTGACGGTCAGGGTGACGGTCTGGCCCTTCTTGTAGGTTTCGCCGTCGCCGACCGGATCGCCGCCCAGCTGCTTGATGCCGAGCGAGACGCGCTCCTTCTCGACGTCGACGTCGAGGACCTTGGCCTTGACCATCTCGCCCTTGCGGTAGCGCTGGATGGCTTCTTCACCCGAGACCGACCAGTCGAGGTCGGACAGGTGCACCATGCCGTCGATGTCGTTGTCCAGGCCGATGAACAGGCCGAACTCGGTGGCGTTCTTGACTTCGCCCTCGACGGTCGAGCCGATCGGGTTGGCGGCGACGAACGCATCCCAGGGATTGTCCTGGGCCTGCTTCAGGCCCAGCGAGATGCGGCGCTTGGAGGCGTCGACATCCAGAACCACGACGTCGACTTCCTGCGAGGTCGAGACGATCTTGCCGGGGTGGACGTTCTTCTTGGTCCAGGACATTTCCGAGACGTGCACCAGGCCTTCAACGCCGGCTTCCAGCTCAACAAACGCGCCGTAGTCGGTGATGTTGGTGATGCGGCCCGTGTATTTGGCGCCCGGCGGGTATTTGGCTTCGACGCCGTCCCACGGATCGGACTGCAGCTGCTTCATGCCCAGCGAGATGCGCTGGGTGTCCGGGTTGATCTTGACGATCTGGACCTGGACGGTGTCGCCGACGGCGAGCACCTGCGACGGGTGGGAGACGCGCTTCCACGACATGTCGGTGACGTGCAGCAGTCCGTCGATGCCGCCCAGGTCCACGAACGCGCCGTAGTCGGTGATGTTCTTGACGACGCCGTCGCGGACTTCACCCTCTTGCAGCTGGCCGACCAGCTCCGTGCGCTGTTCGGCGCGGGCTTCTTCCAGGATCGCACGACGCGAGACGACGATGTTGCCGCGCGGGCGGTCCATCTTGAGGATCTGGAACGGCTGTTCCTTGCCCATCAGCGGGCCGACGTCGCGCACCGGGCGGATGTCGACCTGCGAGCCCGGCAGGAAGGCCGAGGCGCCGCCCAGGTCGACGGTGAAGCCGCCCTTGACGCGACCGACGATGGCACCGTTGACCGGGTGACCTTCGGCGAAGACGACTTCCAGACGGGTCCAGGCTTCTTCGCGGCGAGCCTTGTCGCGGCTGATGACGGCCTCGCCCAGGGCGTTCTCGACGCGCTCCAGGTAGACTTCGACGTCATCACCGACCTTCGGGATGACGGCGCCTTCGCCCTGACCGAACTCGCGGGCGGGGATGCGGCCTTCGGTCTTCAGACCGACGTCGATGATGATGATGTCTTTTTCGATGCCGACGACGCGGCCGTGAACGACCTGGCCTTCGCCGAGATCGCGGCCTTGCAGCTGCTCGTCGAGCAGGGCGGAGAAGTCGTCGCGCGTGGGGTTGAGAGTATCAGACATGAAGCTCTGGTGTTTCCGATAGGGCTGTGGCGCGTGACCTGACGGCCCCGCGCGAGGTGAAGGAGAAGTTGGAAAGTCAAACGTTTCGAGGCGAGGCGATCTTGAGCCAGAGCGCCCGCGGAAGCCGAGGTTGGAGCGTTGGATTTGCGGAACGGGCCTTAGAGACCGTGTTTCGCGCGCGCCGCCTCGACGATACGGCGGGCCGCATCGAAGGCGGTCTCTATATCCATATCGGTCGTGTCCAGCAAGACGGCGTCGTCCGCCTGGACCATGGGGGCTGAGCCGCGGCCTGCGTCGCGCTCGTCCCGGCGCTGGATGTCGGCCAGCATGGCCTCGTAGGTGATGGGATCGCCGCGCCCGGTCAGCTGCAGCCAGCGGCGCCGCGCGCGGGTCTCGGGCGTCGCGGTGACGAACAGCTTGGCCTGGGCGTCCGGGGCGATGACGGTGCCGATATCGCGGCCGTCCAGCACCGCCCCGCCCGCCTGGCGCGCGAAGGCCTGTTGCAGATCCAGCAAGGCGGCGCGAACACCCGGGAAGCCCGCGACGCGGCTGGCCGCCTCGCCGGCGTCGCCACTGGTCAGGGCCGCGTCATCGGACAGGCGTCCGGCATCGAGGGCGCGGGCCGCCGCTTCCGCCGCCTTCGCATCGCCCAGGTCGCCGCCGCCGGTGATCACGTCGAGACCCACGGCGCGATACAGCAGACCCGTGTCGAGGAAGGGCAGGCCGTACCGGACGGCCAGGCGCGAGGCGATTGTGCCCTTGCCCGAGGCGGCGGGCCCATCGACGGCGATGACGAACGGTTGGGTCATGAACGACCGCTATCACGCCGCGCGGCAACGACAAGGTCCCAGGCCGTCGACGCCAGACCGGCCAGTGCGGCCAGAAAAAGAACACCGATGACAGCGAGGGCACCGTAGAACTGATCGGGGTCAGTCAACCGATCGGCCGAAAATGTTCCCCGTGCCGACCGCGGTCCGGCTCTGATGCTGATCTCGCCTGCGGCTTGCACAGCCAGGAACCACCAGCCGAGCAGGAAGGTGAGGACGGCTGCCAGGACCAGACGCACCGGATCGCCTTCTTCGCCACGGGCGACAGGAACTCCATTGTGCAGTTTCAACGGATGTCTCCGTCCAGCCCCTGCATCATTTGGACGAAGCCCGGAAAACTCGTGGCGATCATGTCAGGCTCGTCGACGGTGACCGGGTTCGCGGCGGCGAGGCCGAGGACCAGGTGGCTCATGGCGATGCGGTGGTCGTGGGCGGTCTGGACGGTGGCGCCGCCGGGAACCCTGCCTCCGGTGACCATGAATCCGTCGGGCTCCTCCTCCACGGCGACGCCGCAAGCGCGCAGGCCGTCGACCATCAGGCGGATGCGGTCGCTCTCCTTGACCCGCATTTCGCCGACGCCGCGCATGACGGTCCGACCCTCGGCGAAGGCCGCCGTGGCGGCGAGGATCGGATATTCGTCGATCATCGAGGCGGCGCGACTCTCCGGCACGACGACGCCCTTGAGGGCCGAATGCCGAGCCGTGATGTCGCCGACATCCTCTCCGCCCGAGACGCGGCGGTTGGTGATGGTCAGGTCGGCGCCCATCTCGATCCAGGTCTCGAACAGGCCGGTGCGCAGCGGATTGAGCATCACGCCTTCGACGGTGACCTCCGAGCCCGGGACGATCAGCCCGGCCGCCAGCGGGAAGGCCGCCGACGACGGATCCCCCGGCACGGACACGGAGGTCCCGGTCAGGGGCTGACCGCCCTTAAGGCGAATGATCCAGCCCTCGCCCTGCTCCTCGACATCCACGGTCGCGCCGAAGGCCCGCAGCATCCGCTCGGTGTGGTCGCGGCTCTTCTCCGGTTCGGTGACGGAGGTGACGCCCCGGGCGTTCAGCCCGGCCAGCAGGATGGCCGACTTCACCTGGGCCGAGACGACGGTCTGGACGTGGTCGATGGCGTTCAACCCGCCGCCGGTCAGGGTCGCGGGCAGGAGGCCCGGCTCTCCGCTCCAGTCGAAGGTCGCGCCCATCCGGGTCAGGTGATCGGTGACCCGGCCCATCGGGCGGGACCGCAAGGAGGCGTCGCCGTCGAAGGTCGCCGGGATCGGATAGCCGGCCGCCGCGCCCATCAGCAGGCGCACGCCGGTGCCGGCGTTGCCGCAGTCGATGACGAGGGACGGGGTCTGGAACCCGCCGCGCCCGGTGACCCGCCAGCGGCCGCCGCCGAGTGTCTCGACCGTCGCGCCGAAGGCCGCTGCCGCCCGAGCCGTGGCCAGGACGTCGTCGCCCTCCAGCAGCCCCTCGATCTCGGTCACGCCTGAGGCCATGGCGGCCAGGATCATGGAGCGATGGGAGATGGATTTGTCGCCCGGCGCCCGAACAGTCCCGCGCAAGGGGCGGCCGGGGCGCGCGGTCAGGTGGGAGGCGGTGGAGGCCACGGAGGCTCCATGGAATGCAGTGGGGGAGGGTGCGGGCGAAGGCCAAGCCGAACACGGCTTTTGACAGCGCCCCCCCATAGTGGCAAGGGACGCGGCCGAAATCCCCTCCTCCATCCAAAGGTCTCCATCACCCGTGGCCGATCCCAAACTTGGCGCCAAGCAGGTCTGCCCGAACTGCCAGGCCAAATTCTACGACCTGGGCCGTCGCCCCGCTCACTGCCCGAAATGTGAGCACGAGTTCGATCCTGAAGAAGCCATCAAGCTCCGCAGTCGCCGGGGCCGTCCGGGCGGCTATGCCGCCGACGACGCCGAAGATCAGGTCGTCGAGAAGAAGGCGACCGACGACGAGGACGAAGAAGAAGAAGTCGTAACGCCCGAAATCGATCAGGAAGGCCACGAGCCGATCCTGACGCCGGACGACGAGGACGACACCGTGACCGATCCGTCCGAAGAGGCCGGCATGGGCACGACCGACGGCGACGACGATGTCCTGGCCGACGACGACGATGACGACTCCGTCCCCTTCATCGAGGACGAGGACGACGACGCCTTCAACGAAGACATCGCCAAAGGCGCGAAGGACGACGACTGATCGCCCTTAATCGATTGATTTCCGGACCGGTTTTGACCGGTCCGGCATCGACGGGAAGAATGCGAAAATAAATGGCGGAACCGGGTTGATCTCAAAATCGACCCGACATAGGTTCCGCCGCCTCGCCGGGCCCCACACCAGACCCGGCGGACCAGACCGAAGGACCCAAGGTCCAGAGGTTCGGGGCTTTAGCTCAGCTGGTAGAGCGCTTGCATGGCATGCAAGAGGTCAGCGGTTCGACTCCGCTAAGCTCCACCAAATTCCTGGGGGCCGACAGTTCGCTGTCGGCCCCCTTTGGTTTCCGGCGTCAGGCCCGCGCGTCGGGCCGGTCGAAGCGGTTCAAGATATGGATCGCGGTGGCGGTCGCGAGGACCAGCAACATTCCCCAGCCGGTGACGTTGAGGAACAGGCCGTTCACCGACCTCGGCAGGGATACGTCCAGCAAGTCTGAGAGATGAAGCAGGACGGCGAAGCCCTGAAGGCCCGTCAACAGGATCACCCACCGGTCGGGCCAGCGGAAACACATCACGCCATAGACCAGCAGCACAAGGAAGGACTTGGCGTCCATCAGGAGAAGACGGTCGCCGGGCGACGCGGCACCGGCCAGAAGGATGATGCCGAAGTTTTCAACAGCTTGCAGCAGGCCGACCAGACGCAGGCGCGTGGAACCGAAAGCCACCGCCGCGCCGAGAACGACGACTGCGGCCGCCATCCCGAGGATTACGTGCAGATTGCTGAAGGCGCCCGTCACTGGCGTCATGACCCCTATCGCGAGACAGACATCATGACGCCCTTGTGCGCCGGGCGGTAGCGCGGATCACGCCCGCAGGGGAACCACCGTCTCGGAGCGACCCGCGCGCGGAGCGGGATAGCGCTCCTCGGGAACCTCGTCCTCCTTCGGATTGGTCGTGCCTTCCATGAGGATGCCCAGGCGGCGCTGGATGGCGGACAGCGACTTGTGCGCGCCGATGATCGAGCCGCGCGCCGTCGTCATGTCGCCCAGGGCCGAGCAGACCGAGACGATGACCGGCTGGGCCCAGGAGGCGTGCAGACCGGCTTCGCTCTGCAATTTGGGCAGTTCCGTCACCAGAAGCGCGGCCCTGGCCATGGCGACGTCCATGGCCTGTTCGGCGTCGTTGATCAGTTGCGCGACCCGTCGGGCCGCATCATTGCGATTGGACATGAGGGTTCCTCGGCCGCGAAGAGCGGCATTGCAGGGATTTCGATGGGCGAGAGGGCGGGCGGCGCTACTGAAGCGAAAGCACGAGCCGCTGGAGCATGATGGCTCCGTAGAGGGCCGCCGGCGCCACTATCGCGAGGCCGACCGCGATCCCCGCGGCGATCCCCAGGCGGGTCACGCCGGGGTGAAGGTCTAGGCGTCCAGAATCTGCGACGGACCGACGTCCGCCAGACAGTTGGCCGATCTCAGGATCTCGAACATGACCAGTTGTCCGGTCAGGTATTTCGCCTGCTCCTGAAGGGCGGAGGCCAGATAGGGGATCATCCGCCGGTGCTTTTCGCCGACCGAGACCTGGCCAAGCGCCAGTTGCAGATCCCGATAGGTCATCGCCGGAAGCAGGGCGTCCAGGTCGTAGCCCTGTTGGGGTATGGGTTGGGTTGAAGTGGTTTGCATCGGGATCCCCGTTGTCGAGGTCCCGATAAGGCTGCTCATTCTCCCGCCCGGCTAGCGGGGCTGATGCCCATAGGGGATAATCCCCTATGTCCAGGCGAACGCCCGCGCCGATCAATTTGCGGACGGCGTCGTTGCGATTGTCGGCGCCCAGCTTCTTGCAGGCCCTGGCGATCTGGGCGTCCACGGTCTTGGGTGCCGTACCCAGCCGTCGCGCGATCGCCTTGCTCTGATAGTGGGCGGCGACATAGGCCATGACCTCCCGCTCACGCTCGGACAGGCGCGCCACCCTCGACTGCGTTTCTTCCTCGGACTGCGACATGGAGGCCCGTTACCTGCGGCTGAGAAGAGGACGTCAAGACCGGTGCCTTGATCCCGTCCACGAAGCAGTAGCCCCGATTTATGTCTGATCCCAATCCTGTTGATGTCGCAGTCGGCCCTGGCCTCACGACGTTGCGCCGCATGAAGGGCCTGTTCCAGTCCGATCTGGCGGAACGGTTGGGCCTGACCTTTCAGCGGGCCCAGCCCTACGAGCGCGGCACCAACCGCATCTCGGCCTCCAAACGATTGAAGGTAGGGGAGGTTCTGCAGGTGCCGGTCGGGGACTTGTTCGAAAGCGATCAGCAGCGCCGCAGGGTCCTGTCCCTTGTCCACTTTATGGGACCCGGCAAGGGTCTGGCATCACCTTTGTCGTCCGGACGTTGGCGCCTAGAGCTGAGATCGGCCCGCGCGATCCGGAGACCGGTCATACGCTCACGTCTGAGCCGCTCAATCTCGGCGACGCGCGTCCGCGATGTCCGGTGCGGGCAATGGCTTGTTGCCGAGCTGCGATCCACATGGCCCTCGCCCTGACGACGGCGCTTCAACCATTTGCGCGCCGTGCGAACCGACACGTCCGCCGCCCAGGCCGCTGCGTCCGCTCGCCACCCCGTCTCGATCCGTTCCGCCAGCAAGGCTCGACCCGACGGCGTCAGCCGGGCATTCTTGTGCATGTTCGTCCGAGAGGCTCCGCTGAGGGGTGGCTGGTTCGCAACCCCAGCTTCTCAGAACCCCTCGAGTGAAAAACCTTCGTAGCTTCGACAGCTAGGCCAGGCCGATGTCCGACAAGCCAACCAACCCCTCGACACGCCCCGTTTCCATCAGCTGATCGAAGCCGGCGGCGATGTGGTAGAACGAGCTGGCGGGTGCCGGCTCGTCGAGGAAGCCGCCCTGAGGCAGATGTTTGTCCCGCCACAGGCCGTCGGGCGTCAGATAGAGCCAGAGCGCACGTAGCGCCGCGGCGGCATCGTCCAGCAGCCTCTGCCGTTCGCCGTCGTTCGCGCTCTCGACCAGGATCAGCGACGCCTTCAGCCATTCGGTCTGAGGCCACAGCCTGGCCCGGCCGCTTCGGACCGTGCCGTCGTCGTTCATCGCATCGATCGCGACGGCCGGGCGCTCGGCCACGCCTTTCCGGCCGTGGGCATAGAGACGCCGGGACGCCGCGAGCAGATCGGGGCGGTCCCGCGAGCGCGCGACCTTGGCCAGCAGCCATGCCCATTCGAACTGGTGGCCCGGTTCGAGCAGCCGTCCGTCATCACCCGGCGCCGGGGCCCAGTCGGGGCCGAAGAACTCCCGCAGGAACCCGCTTTTGGCGTCGATGAACCGCGTCATGGCCAGATCGACGATCCGGTCGGCCAGCGCCGTCCAGCCCGCGTCGCCGCCGACAGCCTCCCAGCCGAGGCAGGCCTCCAGAAGATGCATGTGGGCATTGGCCTGATAGGGCTGGTCGCCCGCCTCGATCAACCCACCGGTCGAGGGCCCAGCCGCCAGGACTGCGTCGCGGAGCTTCACTGCCCGGGCCTCCAGGGTCGGGTCGTCGATTCCGGCCCGTTTCGCCGTCGCCAGGGCGAACAGAACGAAGGCCTGGTCGTAGAGGTAGGGGGTCTCGTCCAGCGGTTGGCCATCGGGGGACAGGAGAGCCCTGCACAGGCCGTCAGGCCGCAAGTACTCAGCATAGAGCCGGTCAAGCCCTCGCTCGACGATACCGCGCCACGGCCCCTTCCAGCCGTTCATCCCGGCGCTGGCGTAGACGAAGATCTGGCGCGCCTGCACTCGCGCCCGGCGCGGCAGATTCGGCGCTCTCCCATCGAGCGACAGGACCTCGACGAAGGCGCCGGCTTCCGACTGGCCAAGGGTCGACCAGGTCGGCAGGGCTCTCAGCCGCATCCAGTCGGAGACGCGGGCGGCCCCGGAAACCAGGTCTTCCGGCAACGGCCTGGCGAAGTCGAGATGGCGCGGCGAAGTCGCCCGGATGCGATCAACCACCTTCTTGACGCCTTGAGAGTGCGCCAGATCGCAAACGAGGACGGCGTCCTCCTCAACGACGATAGCGAGGTTTCTGACGCCCAGAGCCGCCACCAGGACCCCATCGGGCGCCCGGACGAGACAGCCTTCGGATCCCTCGAAGATATGCTGACCGGTATCCCCCTCGCCGCTGGCGGCGATCGCATCCCACGATCCCAGGTCGGACCACAGAAAATCGACCTCCAGCACCGAGGCGCGGGTGGTCTTCTCCATTACGGCGTAGTCGATGGAAATCTTGGGAGAGCCGCTGAATGCCACGCCAAGCGTCTGAATATCGCCAGCCTCCTCCGTCTCCAGTGAAGATAGCACGGCTTCCAGAACGGCTGGTGCGTGAGTGGCCAGTTCGTCGATGAGCGATTGCGCTGACACGATGAAGTTGCCGCTGTTCCACAGGTAGCCGGCGTCGACGTAGGTCTGGGCCAGGTTGCGATCCGGCTTCTCGACAAAGGCTTGCACCTCTGTCAGGCCGCGACCTGACGGCTTGATGTAGCCATAGGCCTGAGAGGGTCCCGACGGCGTCACACCGAGGGTGACAATGCGACCCTGGGCCGCGCTTTCCGCGGCTTCGATGATTGCCGCACGGAAAGCCCGATGATCGGGAATGTGATGGTCCGAGGCGACGAAGGCGAGGCGGGCCTCCGGATCTCTTCTGGCCGCCCAGACAGCGGCCGCTGCCATGGCGGCCGCAGAATCACGGGCTTCCGGCTCCAGCAAGATCTGGGCGTCGATCTCAAGCTCGGCAAGTTGCTCGATGATCCACACACGATGGTCGAGGCCACCGACTACGATCAGCCGCCCGTCGTCGCCGGCCAACGACGCGACGCGAGCGGCCGTCTCCTGAAGCAGGGAACGATTGCCCGCCAGCGGGATGAACTGCTTCGGACGAGAGGGGCGCGATGCCGGCCATAACCGCGTGCCGGTTCCGCCACACATGATCACCGGATATAGCGCCATCTGGCGACCGCCTGAACTGCAACTATCTGGATGCTACCGAGAGATAACAGCGCGCCCGGAAGTCGGCGGAGCTCTGGAACCTTAGTGGCTGCCCCGATGGGTCGCAACCGCGTCGTTCGCTCAGCCGGATGATCGGCCTGCACCCGCCGAGGCGAGCGCTCTTGCTCCCGCTGCCGCGCCTGCCCATATCGGGTCACGGTTGACGCCCCGCCGGTCCCGGGGGGCTTGAAGCCGCAGTCGCTTGTCGAGGACTGAACCATGACGACCCGAACCGTGCTGTTCGACAGCCCCTTCCTGCTGGGCTTCGACCAGACCCGCGCCCTGATCGACCGCGCCGCCAAGGCCGCGGCCGAGAGCTACCCGCCCTATAATGTGGAGCAGCTGGGTGATCACGCCGTGCGCATCTCGCTGGCTGTGGCCGGCTTCGCGCCCGACGACCTGGCCATCACGATCGAGGGCCGTCAGCTGACCATCGCCGGCAAGCGCGAAGGCGCCTCGCCGGATCAGGCCTTCCTGCATCGCGGCATCGCGGCGCGCGGCTTCGTGCGCAGCTTCGTCCTCGCCGACGGTCTGGAGGTCGAGGGTGCCCGGCTGGAGCACGGCCTGCTGCACGTCGATCTGCTCCGGCCGGAGAATGTCGAGCCGGTCCGTCGTATCCCGATCAGCGTCGGCTGATCACCCGGACATCCTCGCCGCGACGGGGCTGCGAACCCGCGGCGCGTCCGGGCGTTGTCTTATTGAAAAGGAAGCGGTCTCTATGACGCCGATGATGACCAACAAGGATTTCGCAGGCCTGGGCGCGCCCGACCTCGTTTACGTGCGCGAGATCACCGCCGCCGACGTGATGGCTGACGTCCCGCTGGAAGACGCCAAAGGTTTGGTGATCGACCCCGACCGGACCCTTTACGCCGTCCACAGCGCGAACGGGGAGCGTCTGGCTGTGATGATGGATCGCGAAACGGCCTTCGCCGCCGCCGTGGCGCACGAACTGGCACCGGTTTCGGTGCACTAGCCGGGTCGCGGGTATCGAGTAGCGAGTTTCGCGTTCAACGTTGAGCGCCGGGGCTCCAGGCGACGGTGGGCCGGCGAACCCCTCGCCCGTCGTCACTCGCTGCCCGCCACCCTCCTCAGGCCGCCGTGGCCGGCGCGTTGGCGTCGCGCACGAAGAGGGCGTGGATCGCATCCTCAGTCCGGGCCTGGCGCAGTTGTTCGCGCAGTTCCGACGAGCGGAGCGCCCTGGAGACCGCCGCCAGCGCCCTCAGATGCTCGGCGCCGTCGCGCGGCGGCGCGAACAGGGCGAACATCAGATCGACCGGGCGGTCGTCCACGGAATCGTAGGCGACCGGCGTGTCGAGCCGAACGAACACCGCCTTGACGCTGTCCAGACCGGTCAGACGCGCGTGAGGAACGGCCACGCCCGAACCGAGACCGGTCGAGCCCAGCGCCTCGCGCTCCATCAAGGCGTCAAAGACGCGAATCTCGTCCTGGCCCAGTGACTGGGCCGCTGCAGCGGCCAGCACATGCAAGGCCTGCCGCTTCGATGACGCGCCGCTCCTCAGGACGATACCGTCCCGAACCAGCAGTTCCCCAATGTCCATGATCGTCCCGACTCATACTCGAGGTTGTGGGCTGCCCCCTTGAGGGGCGCGCGCCGTCTAGACGGTTCGCGCGCCCCTGGGAAGTCTTATGCGCCAGAACCCTTTACAGAACCGTGTCCGTTCAACGACGCGGTGCGTTCCGGGTCTATCCACCCGACATTGCCGTCGGGGCGGCGATAGACGACCGAAAGGCCGCCATGCGCGGCATTCCTGAACAGCACCACCGGATAGCCGGTCATGTCGAGTTCCAGCACCGCGCGTCCGACCGTTATGGTGCGGATCTCCGAAATGCTTTCGGCGATGACCATGCCGACCGGCGGGGGGCCGTCGGTTTCGCCGGCGGTGTCGAACAGGGAATCCTCGACCTCATCGTCGGGATTGCGCAGCACAATGCTGCGAGCCACGGAAGCGGCGGCCAATTCGGTCTTCTCGGGCGACAGGCCCTTGGGTCCGATGTGGTGATCCTTAAGGCGGCGCTTGTATCGCCGGACCCTCTTCTCAAGCTTCTCAAGACTGTCTGTGAAGGCGGCATGGGCGTCGCCGCCGAGGCCCGTGGTCACGAGCGATTGCCCGGACGCGAGGCGGACCCAACAGTCCACCTTGAAGCCGTAGCCGTCCTTGGACACCACGACCTCGGCGTCCTGGCCGCCGCGTTCGAAATATTTTCCGACTCCGTCTTCGAGTTCCTGGGAGATGCGCGAGCCTAACGCTTCGCCGACATCCACTTGCTTGCCGCTGACCTGGACTTGCATAGGGATAGAACGCGACCGACCGCGAAAGGTGTCAATCAGGAACACCGTTTTCACAGTCACGCTTTGTTGTTCGGTTAACCCGTTTTCAGCATGCGCCGGCGCTCGACCGACGACGGAATTCTCAGCGCTTCCCGATACTTGGCTACCGTTCTGCGGGCGATATCGATGCCGGCTTCCTTAAGGATCTCGACGATCCGGTCGTCGGACAAAACGTCGCCGTCGCGACCTTCGTGGTCGATCATCGACTTGATCCGGTGACGGACGGCCTCGGCGGAGTGACTCGCGCCGCCGTCGGTCGCCTGGATCGCGGCGGTGAAGAAGAACTTCAGTTCAAATACACCGCGCGGGGTCGAGACATATTTGTTCGACGTGACCCGGCTGACCGTCGATTCGTGCATGCCGATGGCGTCGGCTACGGTCTTGAGATTCAGCGGCCGCAGGAACTCCACGCCGAAGGCCAGAAAGGCGTCCTGCTGGCGCACGATTTCGGACCCGACCTTCAGGATGGTTTTGGCGCGCTGGTCCAGCGACTTGACCAGCCAGTTGGCCTGGGCCGCGCAGTCGGCGACGAAGGCCTTTTCCGTCTCGGTCCGCGCCCCGGCCGAAACCGAGGCGTGATAACGTTTGTCGACCAGCAGACGCGGCAGGGTGTCGGAGTTCAGCTCTACCCGCCAGCCCCCGGCCGGATCGGGCCGGACATGGACGTCGGGGATCACCGTCTGGGCGACCTCGCCGGCGAAGCCCGCGCCCGGCCGGGGCGTCAGGGCCTTCAGCTCGGAGATCATTTCCGACAGGTCCTCGGCATCGACGCCGCAGGCGTTGCGCAACGCCGACAGGTCTCGCCGGGCCAGAAGATCCAGATTATCGAGGAGGGCACCCATGGCCGGATCGAACCGGTTTCGCTCCACCAGCTGCAGCTTCAGGCATTCCGGCACCGAACGCGCCATGACGCCCGTCGGCTCGAACCCGTGACAGACCGCCAGCACCGCCTCGACCCGCGCCAGGCCGCAGCCCAGCCGGTCGGCGATCTCCGCCAGTTCTGCGCGGAGGTATCCGCCGTCATCGACACCATCAATGAGAGAGAGCGCAATCGCGTGGTCCGTGGCCGAGAACCCGGCGGATGACGCCTGGGCCTGAAGGTGCTCCCACAGGGTCAGATCGTGCCGCTCGGGGCGTTCGCCGCCGTCGCCGTCGTTGAACGACCCGCCCTTGCCCGCTGCGGACCAGTCCGACAGCCCGGGCTGCTCGGCCGCCTCATCGGACAGCCGGTCAGAGGTGCGCTCGCCGGGCGTGGCGTCGCCATAGACATCGTCCTCGCGCGCATCGACGGTGGAGGACCGGTCCGACGCCTCGGTGTCGGAAAAGCTCAGTTCGGTGGCATCGGCGGGTGCCTCGCGCGCGACCTCTGAGCCGGCCTCCGCTTCCTCGCGCTGGAGCAACGGATTCTTTTCGAGCTCAGCCTCGACGTATTCGTCGAGCTCCTGGTTGGACAGTTGCAGCAGCTTGATCGCCTGCTGCAGCTGGGGCGTGATGACCAGCCCCTGCCCCTGCCGAACCTCAAGCCTCTGACCGATCACCCGGATATCCCCGCGAGGGCCGTCTTGGCCCGGAACTTGCTGTCAGGATGAAGGTCAGCAGTTAACGTGAGGCGAACGGCGGCGGGTTCAGAGCCTGATCCGTTGAGGAGGAATCGCTCCGCGATTCCGCCGATGCGGTGAATCAGGCTCCAGATATGAGCGAGAGCATGATTCACGCCTTCGCCAGAACCGCGTAGCGGTTCTGTCTCAAGCGATCATGCTCTAGAGCTCAGCCCGACGCACACAGTGCGTTGTGCCTCCCGCCCAGGACAGGTCCATTCTCGCCACCAGTCGCGTGCCGGGGGCCTGGCCCAGCGAGACGGAGCCCAGCACCTCCTCCTGGCCCGCACGGAGCGAGAAATCACCGCCCTGGGACACGCTGGAGCCACCGCCGCCCCCGGACGTCTCCACGTTGAGCCGATAGGATCCCGAAAGGTCGGCCGCAGAACGGGCGATGGGTCGCAAGCGTGTGCCCTGGGGCGTCGAGACGACTTCGATGTCGCAACGGAGCTGAGTTGAAGGAACCTCCGGGGTTGGAAGCGCCAGGGCGCTTCCGCCGAGACCGAGGGTGACCGCCGCGATCGCGACGACAGAATTGCGGGCGTTCATGTTCATCTCCATCTGGAATGAGGGCGATCGGGACGGCGGCCCGCACGCCGCCGTCCCGGTGCCGGATCAGTAGCCGCCCTGGATGGTCAGGGTGACGTTGCCGTCGCCGACCTGACGGGTGCGGGTGGTCTGGCCGCGGCCCACCTGGATGATGCCCGAGATGTTGTTGGAGCCGGCCTGCTCGGCCACGGCCGAATGGCCCGAACCGATCTGGGCGATGCCCGAGATATTGTTGTTGCCGTCCTGATAAGTCCGGGCCGAGAGGTTGTCGCCGGACTGGCCGGTCACGGAATAGTTGTTGCGGCCGTTCTGCTGGCTGCTGACGCCGTTGCGGGACCCGTACTGGGTGCTCTGGACGAAGTTGCGGAAGCCCCGCTGACGGCTCTGGGCGGCGTTCGACGACCCGAACTGTTCCGAGACCACACGGTTCCAGCGCCCGTTCTGGGCGGCGGAGGAGGAATTGGCGGCGCCATACTGGTCGATGACGATGGCGTTCTGGGCGCTGGCCTGGGTCGCGCCCAGGGTCAGCAGCAGGGTGGCGGCGGTGGCCGCAAGGATCGTGCGTTTCATGGTGTGACTTCCTCGCTGTTTCCGCGACAGGCCGGATGCCGGCGCGGATCGCAGCCAAGGTTAATCACCCGCGAACTGAGGCCAGGCTGAAGTCGGTATTCACACCCGGTTCACCGGTCCGGAAGGCGTCAGCCGTAAAGATCGCCCAGATAGACGCGGCGCACCTCGGGGTCGTGAATGACCTCGTCGGCGGTGCCTTCGAACAGGACCGAGCCGTTCGAGATGATCGAGGCGCGATCGATGATGTCGAGCGTCTCGCGCACATTGTGGTCGGTGATCAGGACGCCGATCCCCTCGCCCGCCAGATAGCGGATGACCTGGCGGATGTCGGCAATGGCCAGGGGGTCGATGCCGGCGAAGGGTTCGTCCAGCAGCATGAAGCTGGGCTTTCCGGCGAGGGAGCGCGCGATCTCGACCCGACGCCGCTCGCCGCCCGAAAGGCTCTGCGCCGGGGCGTGGCGCAGGTGGTCGATATGCAATTCCTCGAGCAGTCGTGTCGTCTCGGTCTCGATCGCCTTGCCGGTTTCGTTCAGCTCGACCACCGCCATGACGTTCTGCTCGACCGTCATGCCGCGGAAGATCGAGGCCTCCTGCGCCAGATAGCCCAGACCCATGCGGGCGCGCTGGTACATCGGCTGGGCCGTGATGTCTTCGCCGTCCAGCCAGATCGAGCCGCTGTCGGCCGGGATCAGGCCGGTGATCATGTAGAAGCAGGTGGTCTTGCCGGCGCCGTTCGGACCCAGCAGGCCCGCGACCTCGCCGCGCTGGACCGTCAGGGAGACGTCGGAGACGACCTGACGCGCGCCGAAGGCCCGGGCGATGTTGCGCACCCGCAGGCCCTTCTCGGGCACGGGTTCGGGCGCGGCGGCCGGGGCCCCGCGGTCTTCCAGATTAAGGGCTGAGAGTTCCTTGCGGGCCATAGAGGGCTAGTTGGCGCCCTGCGGATAAAAGACACCGCGGACCCGGCCGCCGTTTGCCGCGGGTCCGCCCTGGATCCGCGCCTGGCCGGTGTCGACATTGTAGGTCAGGCTGCCACCCGTCAGGACGTTCTGGCCCTGGGTCAGGATCACGTCGCCGGTCACCACAACGGTGGCGTTCGAGACAGTGTAGATCGCCCGGTCGCCCCGGATCGTCTCATTGGGGGTAACGTAATAGACCTCCCCCGAGGCCTCGATGCGGGTCAGGGCACCCGAGGCGTCGCGCACGCCCTCGATGGCGTTGGCGCGCAGACGGGTGTCGCCCTGGGTGATCTCTGCCCGGCCGCTCAGGGAGACGGCGGTATTGGTCAGTTCGCCCGTGTCGGCGCCGTAGCCGATCGGCTGGTTGCTGACGCTTGAGCGCGTCTGTGCGACGGCCATGCCGCCCAGGCCCAGGGCCAGGACGCTTGCGCCGGTCAGGATGAGGTGGCTGGTCTTCATGTCATTCACCGGAAGCGGGGTTGATGGTCCCCTGCACCTTGTTGTCGCCAGAGCCCCTGAACACGACCCGTCTGCCCTGTTCATGGATGGCATAGGACGTTGCCGAGATGGTTCCAAGGGGGCCGCGTCCCTCGACGCCCTTGTCGCCGGTCACGACACCGGTCGCAGTGTCGACCACGGCCTCGGGCGTCGTCAGGGTGAAGCCCGATCCGCCGTCGGAAATCCGCACGTTCGGACCGATGGTCACCGAGCGTTCGGCCTCGTTGTAGATGCCTGCGTCGGCGGTTATCTCGGTCACCTTGGTGCCGCCGAGATTAAGCCTCAGCACGGGGCCGTTGAGCCGGAAACGCCCGGTCGCCGGATCGCGCAACGCGCCCTGGGCACCGATGATGAAGGCGCGGCCCTCGGCGTCCTGACCGTGGAACATGGGGTTGTCGAGCCGGATTTCCCTGGCCGCGCTGGCGTCGCGCTCCACGCCGGACATGACGGTGCGGAACACGGTCCAGCTCAGGGCCCCGCCGGCCAGCACCACGATCAGGATCGGCAGAAGGCGGCGATAAAGCTGAACCCGGCGGGAGCGCGAGCGCCAGCGGCCGGCCTGCTGGGCCAGCCGCGCCTCGTCGGCGCGCTTCCTGTCATCGGCCGGGTCGAAGGTCATGTGTGCGCGAAGATATCCATCTCGTCCCAGCCGCGCAGATCAAGGCGGGCGCGGACGGGCAGGAAGTCGAAACAGGCCTGGGCCAGTTCCATCCGGCCTTCGCGGACCAGCATCTCGTTCAGCCGTCGCATGATGACATGCAGGTGCAGAACGTCGCTGGCGGCATACTCAAGCTGGGCCTGCGACAGCTCCGGCGCGCCCCAGTCCGACGACTGCTGTGCCTTGGACAGGTCGATCCCCGCCAGCTCGCGCGCCACGTCCTTCAGCCCGTGCCGGTCGGTATAGGTCCGTGCCAGTTTGGAGCCGATCTTGGTGCAATAGACCGGCCCGGTCTCGACGCCGAGATGCAGTTCCACCATCGCGATGTCGAACCGGCCGAAATGGAAGATCTTCAATACGTCCGTATCAGCCATCAGACGCTTCAGGTTCGGACAGTCGTAGCCCGGGCGGTTCAGGCGGACGACATGGGCGTCGCCGTCGCCGGCCGACAGCTGGACCACGCACAGCGGATCGCGCCGGAAGCGCAGCCCCATGGTCTCGGAATCCACCGCCACCTCGGACCCGAGATCCAGCCCGTCGGGCAGATCGCCCTCATGCAGATAAACAGTCATGCCGTCTCCTAGACCAGCAGGGGGCGGGATGCGAGGCCCGCGCCTTCCGGATGCGGGGCCGTGTGATAGTGCCAGTGCTGGTGAGCAAGAGGATCACGCCCACCCTGGGCCCCGTGCGCTCACCACCCACCCCTGGCTCTCCAGCACTATCACTGGCACCTTTCGCCGCCCGGCACGATTTGGATGATAGTGACAGTGCTGGCGAGCAAGACGATCACACCAGCCCAAGCGCACCGCACGCCCCCGCACCCACCCCTGGCTCACCAGCACTATCACTGGCACCTTTCGCCGCTTGGCACAGAGCCGGAAACGAAAACGGCGCCGCACCTTGCGATGCGACGCCGTTCGAAACTGGTGCCCAGGAGAGGACTCGAACCTCCACGACATTTCTATCACTGGCACCTGAAGCCAGCGCGTCTACCAATTCCGCCACCTGGGCCCCGGAGAACCACGTCGAAACGCGTTCCTGCCCGGAAGGCGCGGACCCTTAAGGCAGTGTACGGAGCGGGTCAACACGGTTTTCGGCGGTTTCCTCCGGCTTCCGGCCAAGCCCCGCGTTGCGGGCGTCGGGTCCATCGTCTATCCCCCGCCTGTCAGGCCCGCGCGGCCTTTCCAGACGCCCCTTCGAGGAACGCCCGATGTCCGAATCCACCCCCGGCCTGGTCACCGTCTTCGGCGGCTCCGGCTTTGTCGGAACCCAGGCCGTGCGCGCCCTGACCCGCCAGGGCTGGCGCGTCCGCGTCGCGGTGCGGAAGCCGGCGCTGGCGCAGGACCTGCGCATCCTCGGCGACGTCGGCCAGATCCAGCCCGTCCGCTGCGACATCACCAGCCCCGCCGACGTCGCCGCCGCCCTGAAGGGCGCAGACGCCGCCGTGAACCTGGTCGGCCTGTTGTTCGAAACCCCCGGCCGCGGCTTCGAGAAATCCCACGTCGAGGGCAGCCGCAACATCGCCGAGGCCTGCGTGGCCGCCCACGTCGGCCGCCTCGTGCAGATGTCGGCCATCGGCGCCGACGCCCGGTCCGAAGCCGACTACGGCCGCACCAAGGGCGAGGCCGAGGCCGCCGTCCGCGCGGTCAGGCCCGACTCTGTCATCCTGCGTCCCTCGATCGTGTTCGGAAACGGCGACGGCTTCCTCAACCGCTTCGCGTCGATGGCCACGATGTCACCCGCCCTGCCCCTGATCGGCGGCGGCGAGACGAAGTTCCAGCCGGTCTGGGTCGGCGACGTGGCCGAGGCCATCGCCCGCTCCGTCGTCCGCACCGACGCCGCCGGCCGCACCTTCGAGCTGGGCGGCCCCGCGGTCTGGTCGTTCAAACAGATCCTCGAATACATCCTGCGCGAGACCGGCCGCCGCCGCCTGCTGGCGCCCCTGCCCTTCTTCGCCGCCGAGATGATCGGGTCGCTGGCCCAGATGACCGCCGTCCTCGGCATCCCGCCGGTGCTGACGCGCGATCAGGTCCTGATGCTGAAGACCGACAATGTCGTGGCCCCGGGTGCCGAGGGCCTGTCCGCCATGGGCATCGAAGCGACGGGCCTTGAGGCCATCGCCCCCGCCTATCTCTGGCGCTACCGCCGCGGCGGTCAGTTCGCGGTGAACCCGGGCGCGGCGCAGGCGGAAGCGGCCGTCTAGCATCGCTCTCCCGTTGGGAGAGGGCTTGAGGCTCGCAGAGCGTAGCGATGCGCCAGCCGAAAGGGTGAGGGTCGTCCGCTAGAGCTCAGGTCCGACCCTCACCCTTTCGCGCAAGACCGATCGCCTTACGGCTCTCGGGCGCTCAATCCCTCTCCCACCGGGAGAGGGAACCACTACAGCAGCCGGATTTCCTTCAGCCGCTCGGTCAGGAAGTCCTCGGCCATGATCGACCTGCCCGCATAGCGATCCGGGTTCTCCGCCGAAATCGTCGACGGCAGGGTCTCGATCACGAAATCCGGGTTGAAGTGCAGGAAGAAGGGCGTCGAATACCGGGCGAAACTGGCCCGGTCCGGCGTCGGATTGACAACCCGGTGGCTGGTCGACGGAAGGACGTGGTTGGTCAGCCGCTGCAACATGTCGCCAATGTTCACGACCAGGGCGCCCGGCGGAGGCGCGACTTCAAGCCACTCGCCGTCCGCGTCCTTCAGCTGCAACCCGGCCTCTTCGGCACCGAGCAGAAGGGTGATGACGTTGATGTCCTCGTGCGCCCCGGCCCGAACACCCGACGCGCCCGCCGGCACAGGGGGATAGTGGAGCATCCGCAGAATGGAGTTCCCCAGCTCGACCTTGTCTTCGAAGAAGTCGTCGCCGAGCGTCATGTACCGGGCGATGGCCTTCAGGATCTTCCGGCCCAGCTGATCCAGCGCCTCGAACATACCGTAGAAATGCGGCCTGAAGCCCGGGACCTCGGTCGGCCACAGGTTGTCGCGCATGTATTTGCGATAGGGATGGCCCTCCGGCAGCTCGCGCCCGACGTGCCAGAACTCCTTCAGGTCCACGGCCGCCGCCCCCTTGGCCGCCTCGACCCCGAACGGCGTCAGGCCGCGCGCCCCGCCCGTGCCCGGTTGATGGTACCGGCGCTTCACCTCTTCCGGCAGGGCGAAGAAGGCCCTTGCGTCGTCGAGGGCCGCCTTGATGATGTCCTCGTCCAGTCCATGATCCGAGATCACGGCGAAGCCGTAGCGCCTGAACGAGGCTCCCAGATCGTCGCTGAAGCCTTGGAAGTCTTCGTCATGGCGCGACATGGAAACCGGCTTGATGCCTTTGGCGGCGACGGAGGGAGCATCGAGGGTGGAGGTCACGGGCGTGCCTTTCAGTTCGTGCGCGGCGATCCAGAGACCGCGGCGGGAGACGGTCATACGCCCTGCCGCCGGAAATTGGCAGATTGAGGTCGCAACGCCAGGACGATGAGGTTCGTTCATCCCGGGGTCAGGGGGGAACCTTCACCGTAAGGCCACGTTTCCGGTCGATAGGAACGCCTACACTCAAAGGACCATCTCATGCGTATGAACCTGTTCGTCACGGGCCTCGGGGTCGCCGCCATGCTGGGCGCGACCGCCTGCACCACGACCGACCCCTATTCCTCGGGGCCCCGCCGCAACAACACCGGCACGGGCATCCTGGCCGGGGCCCTGGGCGGCGCGGTGCTGGGCTATCTGACCAACACCTCCAACGGCGAGCAGGGCCGTCGCAACGCCCTGATCGGCGCCGGCGTCGGAGCCCTCGGTGGCGCGGCCGTCGGCAACTATATGGATCGTCAGCAGCAGGCCCTTGAGGCTGAACTCAGCGGCACGGGCGTCGGCGTGGCGCGCCAGGGGGATACCCTGGTCCTGCGGATGCCGTCCGACGTCACCTTCGCCGTGAACCAGTCGAACATTGAGCCGCGCTTCGACGCGGTGCTGTCCGACGTGGCGGCGGTGCTTCAGGAATTTGATCGCTCGCTGGTGGACATCGTCGGTCACACCGATTCCTCGGGCGGCGATGCGATCAACCAGCCCCTGTCGGAGCGCCGCGCCATAGCGGTCGCCGACGCCCTGATCGGTCGCGGGGTGCTGCGCGAACGCCTGTTCGTCGCCGGCCAGTCCTCGCGCGTTCCGGTCGCCTCCAACGCCACCGTCGAGGGCCGCGCCCAGAACCGCCGCGTCGAGATCCTGATCCGTCCCTTCACGGGCTGATCCCGCGCTCTGGCCGCGAGGCACCCTCCGTCGAGCGGTGGCGCAACAACTGCGCTCAAGCAGCGAGACGCCGTGCGTCGAGCGGTAGCGCAACAACAAAGTCACTGGCCGGCGCCCCTCCGGGTGCCGGCCAAACAATGTCTAGAGCACACGGTTCAGTGACTTGCGTCCCGATGTCTGTTGTGGTCCCTGAGCCTGCTGACGACTCGGGGGAGCGGCATGGATCAGGACATCTGGAGTCGCGGCGGCGGCCATCTGGCCCAGGGGGCCAGGATTGTCGCAGCCGCCGTTGCATCCGCGGTCCTCACGGCCACTCTCGTCATCGCCATCGGCCAGTCGATCGTCGACCGCCAGGCGCCCGCCCGTTCGACCAACGACGCCGTCCTGATCCGCACCAGCGGCTGAGCGGCTTCTTGCGGAAATCGACAACGCGGGGTCTCCTGCGCCGGTGACCACTCCCGCCCGCATCCCCCTGTCCGCGCCTGATCTTGGCCCCGCCGAGCGCGTGCGACTGCTCGAGACCTTCGACGCCGGCTGGATCTCGTCCGCCGGCCCGGTGGTCCCGGCCTTCGAGCGCGCCTTCGCGGAGGCGACCGGCTTCGGCCACGCCACAGCCGTCTCTTCCGGCGCGGCCGCCCTGCATCTGGCCCTGGCGATGCTGGACCTGAAGGCGGGTGACGCCGTGATCTGCCCGACCCTGACCTTCATCGGCGGCGTCAGCCCCATCGTCCATGCGGGTGCGCAGCCGATCTTCGTGGATTGCAGCCCCGCTGACTGGAACCTCGATCCTCGCCTGCTCGAACAGGCCTTCGACCGCGCCCGGGCCGAGGGCCTGACCGTCCGCGCGGTGGTCCCCGCCGACCTCTACGGCCAGTGCTGCGACATCGATGCGATCCGGGCGATTGCCGACGCCCACGGCGTTCCGGTGATCCTGGACTCAGCCGAGGCCGTCGGCGCGACCCTCAACGGCCGCCACGCGGGCCACGGCGCGTCAGCCGCCACCTTCTCCTTTGATGACAACAAGATCGTCACGACCGGCGGCGGCGGCATGCTGGCGTCCGATGACGGGGCCCTGATCGCCCGCGCTCGCCACCTGGCCGACGCAGCCCACCTGCCGACGGTTCACGACGAACAGTCCGGGGTCGGCTTCGACTACCGCATGCTCAGTCTCGCCGCAGCACTGGGTCTCGCCCAGCTGGAGACTCTGGAGGCCAGGGTCGCCCGTCGCCGCGCCATCTTCGAGCGCTATGAAACCCGGCTGGGGGGGCGTTACGGGGTCGCCTTCGCGCCCGAGGCTCCGGGCCGCCGGCATACCCGCTGGCTGACGGTCATGGTGATGGATCGGGAGTTCGTCGCCAGCCCGGACCGGCTGCGCCTCGCGCTCGATGCCGCCAACATCGAGGCCCGACCGGTCTGGAAACCGATGCACCTGCAGCCCGCATTCCAGGATGCCCTGATGATCAACGATGGGGTGGCCGAGGTGCTGTTCGCTAACGGCCTGTGCCTGCCCTCGGGCAGCAGCCTCACCGACGCCGACGTCGACCGCGTCTGCGACGTCATCGAGACCGCTGTCGACGCCTGACGGGTCATACAGGCTTTCAACCGGGCGCGGTCAGACATTCCGAACAGCAAAAAGCCGCACCCTCAGGAAGAGGTGGCGGCTTGATGCATTTGATCGGCAAAACTCCTGTTCGGGTTCCGATCCCTTTCGGGACCGGAACCCTTGTCAGGCGTCCTAGAAGTTGATGCCGATGGTGGCGCGACGGTTCAGAGGCTCGCGAACGCCGTCGGCGGTCGGACGGGCCAGGCTGGTTTCACCCTTGCCGTCGAGAGCGATCACGCCGCCGGCGACGCCTTGGGCGACCAGGGCGTCAGCTACGGTGCGCGAGCGACGGTTCGACAGGCCCACGTTGTAGGCGGCCGAGCCGGAGGTGTCGGCGTAGCCGACGACCAGCACGCGCGTCGGACGACCCGACTTGGCGTAGTTGGCGGCCTGCGTCACCACCGAACGGGCTTCGGCCGTCAGGTCCGAGCGATCCCAGTCGAAGTAGACCACGAACTCACGCGCGACCGGAGCCGGCGGAGGCGGCGGCGGCGGAGGAGGCGGCGGGGGCGGGGGAGGCGGCGGGGGCGGAGGAGGCGGAGGAGGCGGCGGGGGCGGCGGGGCGTCAGCGGCGCCGAAGGCGTAACGCAGGCCCAGGGACACCGTGTGGCTCTCGTCGTAGTCGCCTTCGAACGTGCCGTAGTTGTTCACGGCCGCCGTGGAGTTCGTGAAGCTGCTGAACTCCATGTCGCCCGTCAGATAACGGTACGTCAGGTCGATGTTGGCGCGGTCGCCGACAGCGTAGCTCAGGCCAGCCAGGGCTTGAGCCGCGAACTTGGTCGAGCTGTCGTCAGCCGCGATCGAGACCGTGCGCTGGCCGCGGATGGTGCCCACGAACTCGGTGTTGACGCGGTTGAGGCCGATGCCCACGCCGACGAACGGACGAACGCCCCAATACTCGCCGCCGATGTCATAGATGACATTGGCCATGAGCGTGGTGGATTCGATGTCGCCTTCGGGCGAGAAGCAGGGGCCCGTGGCAGGGGTGAAGTTACACACGCCCGACGGAACCGAACCCGTCGAGTGGCGGATGCGGCCGATATCGCCCGAGCGGTAACCGCCTTCGAGCTCGACGCGCCAGTTCGGGTTGAACCGGTAGCCCAGACGAGCGAACGCGGCCCAGCCGTCGTTCACTTCGGCGTTCCAGTTCACGCCGTTGCCGGACGCCTGCACGTTGATGTCGTCGATCTTGTGGTAACCGGCGTCGATCGCGCCGTACCAGCCGTCCGGCTCAGCCGAAGCAGCACCAGCGGACAGGGCGAGAGCCGCCGCCGCGCTGGAAGCCAGGAACAAGGTCTTGAAACGCATGGGTGTGAGCCCTCCGCAGCCATAATTGATCATTGCGGCGGTCTCACCGCCTTTCGGGGTCATAACAGCGTTGCCGCAGGAGGTCGATAGGTTCCGAAGGTCTTTAACCGCTCAAACTGCAAGCGTGACGTTGAAGCTACAGGAGAAATCGGCGGCCCGGGTTTCACGAACAACGTTTTGGCTGTCGGTTCTGCGGGCGCGACCGTCCCGCTACGCCCGCGTGGCATGACGGGAACCATCAACCGGTGATCGGGCCGAACACGGGCACAGGCGTCTTCACGGCCACCCGGGCGGAGTACGGCCTGCTGCGCCCGGCGCACGCCGCGATGGAGGCCTCAGGGACGATTCGCCCGCTTCTGATCGTTGCGGGCGTCCAACGGGTGCCCCGTCGCGGCGGACCCTGGTGGAGATCGAGGCGGACGGACGGCGGCCTGCGGCTCATGTTTCGTCGCCCGTGACCGGCGATGACGGCCTGTCGGCGGCATGGGATATTGCCGCGACACTGGCGGGCTGCGCGAAAAGCCGACCTTCCCACTGGCCGGCAAACGGCGGCGTCTATTGCCTCGACCGATCGGGGTCATCGCGCATCCCGCCGCATGGTCCCTGCGACATGCCCGAACTGCCAGCCAGCCCGGCTTCGGACGGAGAGATGGTCGACGCCTGTCCGATCCACGAATACTGGCTGGACATCGGCCGCCCCCGACTTCGAAAGAGCCCGGACCGATTTCGCTGTCGTCACCCCCACCAGGCCTCGGCATCGTCGACGTCTGGATCAACGATCTGCGGCGCCTCGACCCTTGCGTCGGGATACGGCGGCGTTATGGTCCAGCCGCCCTATCCAGCGCGCTCGCGGGTCATCACGGCCTGGCGACCATCGCCGAGAATGCGCAGCGTCTCAGCGTCCACCTAATTGAATTGATCGAATGATCGCGCGTTTTCTCGGCCATCACTTCCGCATCGTTGGCGCATTGACGATGCGCGAGCTCACCACCCGTTTCGGTCGCGAGGGCCTGGGTTTCGTCTGGGTCATCGGGGAGCCGTTGCTGTTTTGCATTGGCGTCCTGATCATGTGGACGCTCATCAAGCCGGCCTATGAACACGGCATACGCGTGGGTCCGCTAACAATGACGGGCTACATGGCGCTGCTGATGTATCGCCACATGATCAGCTTCAGCATGGGCGCGATCCAGGGCAATGTCGGTCTTCTACACCACCGCCAGGTGAAGATCCTTCACCTTTTCCTCGCCAGAAATCTGATGGAGTTCGGCGGCGGCACCGCAGCGTTCATCGTGGTCTATGTCGTTCTGCTCGCCCTGGGCCAGGTGGATTTGCCCAAAGACTGGCTGCTTCTCTATTCCGGCTGGTTGATGGTGGGGTGGGTCGGGTTCGGTCTATCGCTGACCCTGGCTGCCCTCTCGCTCCGGTTCGAATTGATGGAGCGGCTGGTGCCGGTCCTGACCTACGCCATGGTTCCACTGTCTGGTGCCTTCTTCATGGTTTCGTGGTTGCCCGAGCGCTGGCGGGAGCCCTTCCTTCTCATTCCACTGCCGCACGGGATCGAGATGGTCCGCGGTGGAGTGTTCGGCGAGTTCGTGCCCACCTACTACCACCCAATCTACGCGATCAGCTGCGGGGCCGTGTTGATCGGTGCCGGGTTGCTGCTATTGGCAGACGCTAAAAACCGGGTCGTTCTGGACTAGCCCATGGCATCGAACGCGCCCGAAAATATGGATCAGAAATGACGGATTCGAAACTCAACTACATCGGGCCGATCCCGAAGGTACTGACGTTCGAACGAACGCTGCCTGCATGGTGGCGTCGGATTCCGATCGCGCCACTGCTGATCATCGTGCTGCCGACACTGCTGGCCGCAATCTACTACATCGTTATCGCCACCCCCCGGTATGTTTCGGAGACACAGTTCATCGTCCGATCCGCCGGTCAGAGCGTGCCATCGAGTCTTGGGGTCGCGCTTCAGGGTGTCGGGATCGCGCCCGCCCAGACCGATGCGTTCGCGGTCCACCAGTACATCACCTCTCGAGACAGCCTGCTTGAACTCTCGCGTCGCTACGACGTCGCCGCGATGCTGGCGCCCTCCGGCGCGGACGCATTCTCGCGCTTCCCGCGTCCGTGGGAATCTCGCACATCGGAAGGTCTCTACAAGGGTTTCCAGCGTTTCGTGGTCGTCGGCTACGACTCGACAACAGGAATTTCGACGGTCCGTGTCGAGGCGTTCAAGGCGCGTGACGCTCATGCTCTGACAGAGGCGCTGCTTTCCGGCGGCGAGCAGTTGGTGAACCGAATGAACGAGCGCTCCTCCGCCGACGCCGTCGCCCAGGCAACCCGATCACGAGACGAAGCGCGCGCGCGCCTTTCCGGCGCACAGCAACAGCTCACGGCTTTCCGCAACCGCGAGCAATTCATCGATCCGACCATAGCCGCCAGAGAATCGTCGGAGCTCATCGGCGGACTGATGGCTCAGGTCGCCACCCTGCGCGCCGATCGGTCCCAGATCGCGGTCGAGGCACCCAGTAGCCCGCAACTGCCCGTGTTCGACGGCCGCATCGCCGCGTACGAACGACAGATCTCAGCGGAACGGGCCAAGGTCGCGGGCGCATCCGATTCGTTGGCTCCAAAGATCAGCATCTACGAGGATCTCGCGCTGGCACGTGAACTCGCAGACCGCGAGTTGACCCAGGCCACGGCCTCCCTGATCTCGGCCCAGCAGGAAGCGCGCCGGCAAAAATTGTATCTTGATCGTGTGGTCGCGCCGAGCCTGCCTGACGAACCGTCCGAACCTCGTCGGTGGCTGGCTATCCTGACGGTCTTTGCGTCATCCGTGCTCATCTATGGCGTGGGTTGGCTCATCTACGCCGGCGTCCGCGAGCATGGACAAGACTGATGGAGATGGTCACAGCCGATACCGTCGGCCTGAGTGTCCACCGCCTTGGCAAGACGTTTCACGGTGCGAAGAAACCCCTGTTCGGAGACCTCAGCTTCTCGCTGGGGCGTGGCGGGCGGCTGGCGATCCTGGGCCGAAACGGACAAGGAAAATCCACGCTTATCAAAATGTTGGGCGGTATTCTGCCGCACGATGAGGGCCGCATCGACTGGCGCATGTCAGCGTCCTGGCCCATCGGGTTCGGCGGCGGCTTTCAGGGCAGCCTGACCGGCCTGGACAACATCCGTTTCCTGGCCCGGATCTACGATAGGGATTTCGCCGACGTCCTGGCACGGGTGGATGACTTCGCGGAGTTGGGATCAGCGTTGAAATTGCCGGTCAAACACTATTCGTCAGGCATGCGGGCTCGTCTCGCTTTCGGCCTGTCCCTGGCTATCGAGTTCGAATGTTATCTGATCGACGAGTTGGTCGCTGTCGGCGACGCGCGCTTCCAGCAGAAATGTCAGGAAGAGCTCTTCCAGCATCGCGGAGACCGCGCGTTCATGATGGCCTCTCACGATACCCATCTGGTGGCTTCACACTGCACGCGGGGCCTGATCATCGAAAGCGGCAAGGCCAAGATGTTCGACGACATCAATGAGGCCGTGGAAGTCTACACCTGGCTGCGGGCTGCGTGATGTCTGCAGCGGCGGCACCTTTCTGGCTGGTCCTGACACCCTCCGCCGACGACGCAGCCTGGCGCGAAGCGATCCAGACCAGCGTCGCGGCCGCCGGGATGGTGCTCCGCGATTCCGAACGCGAGGTTCCGGGCAGCACGGACGATCCGGCGGGTGAGGTCTGGCTGACCACGGATTGCGATGTGGTGGCTTCCTTCGGCCGCACGCCAACCGTCGTCATCATCCCGCGGCCCGAAACGGCGCCGGAGGCGATCAGCGAGAGACTCGGCATCGTAGCCCCGCACAGCGTGTCCCACGCTTCCATCCTGCTGGCCCGCGCGGCCGCACAGGAGCTGCGGAGCACCCGGATGATCCTCGGCCGCGAGATCGCGGAGTACCGAGGCAAACCCATTCCGCTAGCCCTGGGTCTCACGATCGTGCCGCCGATCCCGAAGGAGGTGGAGATCGTCCGCCCGGCGGTCCGGACGGCCCTTGAGCTTTATGCGTCGCCGCCCGTGGCGGGTCGGGAGGTCGTGTGGTCTGAACGGATTTTCCGCTACGATGGTCCCGCGTCCCGGCGGTCCGAAAATATCGGCGAACTCGACGTCACCGGGCGACCCCGAATTCTGGTCTACGGGCCCTACCTGGGCCTGCCAGCCGGTCACTGGACCGTCCGGGTCAGGTTCCTCGTCGACAAGGCCGCAGCGAATCACGAATTTCGCATCGACTGGGGCACCTCAGCCGATTTCGCAACGCAAACGATCCAGGCGCCCCATGCCGGCGTCTACGAAGTCGAGTTGCATCACTACTGGTCCAACACCGACTATGGAGAAGTGCGGTTCTGGCTGATGGAGGGAGCGTTCGACGGCCGGATGCATTTCCTCGGCGCGACCTTGACCTATGGCGGGAAGCGCCAGGCTAACGCGGCGTGAAGTAAAGAATCTGGTCTTCCTCGTCGTCGGGAGACAACAGTGCTTCGCGAGAAACGGCGTGCAAGGCGCTGTCAAAGCCGACCGTTCGCGCCGGACCATAGAGCGCTTCCAGCCGATCCAGAAGACCGGCCGGATCCTGGCATCGCAGGCCGTTGAACTCCAGCAACAGCTCGGGACGGTCGCGTTCGATAACCGCCCACGCTCCAGACAGCGCCGCTTCCTCGGCTCCTTCGACATCGACCTTGATGAAATCCACCCGGGGCCAGTCGGCGATGAGGGTATCGAGCCGGGCGCCTGTTACTTCCACCATGTCGAGATGACCCGCGTGGTCGGAAGTCACGACGCGCGCATTCTTCGGTTCGCTGCTTGGCGCGTGAAAAACGAGCGTTTCCCCGTCGTTCGCAACAAGAGCATTCTCGAATACCGACACCCGGCTGTCGAACCCGTTGACGATCACGGTCTGACGCAAGAGGGAGGCCGTTCGCGGGCTGGGCTCGACAGCGGCCACGCGTCCCTCGGGTCCGACAAGATCGGCGAAGAAAACGGTGTAGTAGCCGTGGTTCGCGCCAGCATCGACGACGCGCATTCCGGGCTTGATGCGCGAGGCCATGAAGACGGTCAACCAGCTCTCCCAGAGGCCGTCCATCATGACGTGAGCGCCGAAGCCGACGTCAGTTGTGGGGACATAGAGCTTGTAGCGGCCGAGCACGCGACAGAGCGTCAGCTGGTTGCCGAGGAACGCGGTCTGGACCAATGCGCGACTGCGACGCTCCAGGACCCACCGATCCATGCGCAGCAGCTCATTCAGACCGATCAGGTTGAGCTCGGCGGGCTGCGGCTTTTGCAATCTCAAATCCTTAAACAGACGCATCGGTCACAGTCAGCTCGCGTAGGGGCCTGCTCTTTAGGCGCGCCCCGGCCGATTGCAAACCGCCGCGTGGGAACAAACGATCAAGCCAAGGCGATCGACCGCGAGCGCCGCCCAGGAGGCCACGCCCCCCAGGAAGTCCCGGCCCGCAGCGGGACGGGTCACGTCCGTTCAAGAACCGTCGTCCGGAGATACCGCCCGTAGTCGCTCTTGCCGAGGGCCTTCACAATCGCCTCCAGCTGGGCCGTGTCGATGAAGCCCTGGTCGAAGGCGATCTCCTCGGGGCACGCTATCTTGAAGCCCTGGCGCTTCTCCAGGGTGCGGACGAACTCGGCGGCCTCGATCAGGCTGTCGGGCGTGCCTGTGTCCAGCCAGGCGAAGCCGCGGCCCATGATCTCGACCGACAGCTGGCCGCGATTCAGGTACTCGCGGTTGACGTCGGTGATCTCAAGCTCGCCGCGCGGCGAGGGCTTCAGATTGGCGGCGATGTCGACCACCTGTTCGTCATAGAAATACAGGCCGGTGACCGCCCAGGGGGACTTTGGAACCGGCGGCTTTTCCTCGATCGACAGGGCGCGCATGGCGGAGTCGAACTCGACCACGCCGTACCGTTCCGGATCGTTGACATGATAGGCGAAGACCGTGGCCCCCGACGGTCGGGCCATCGCGCTCTTGAACAGATCGTTGATGCCGTGGCCATAGAAGATATTGTCGCCCAGGATCAGCGAGGATGGCCCGCCGGCGACGAAGTCAGCCCCGATGATATAGGCCTGGGCCAGGCCGTCCGGGCTGGGCTGGACCGCATACTGGATGTCCATGCCCCATTTAGAACCGTCCCCCAGCAGGGCCTGGAACGAGGGCGTGTCGCGCGGGGTCGAGATGATCAGCACCTCGCGGATGCCGGCCAGCATAAGGGTCGACAGCGGATAGTAGATCATCGGCTTGTCGTAGATCGGCATGAGCTGCTTGGAGGTGACCAGCGTCATGGGATGCAGGCGGGTGCCCGATCCGCCGGCGAGGATGATGCCCTTCACGTGGTCGTCTCCTGATGCAGTTCGGCGACGATCCCGGCCACGGCGTCCTGCCAGGGTCGGGGCGTCACGCCATAGTCGCGGGTGATCTTGAATGTCGACAGCCGTGAGTTCGAGGGACGACGCGCGGGTGTCGGATACCCGGCGGTGGTGATGCCCTCGACCTCGGCCGAGGGGCCGCCGTGGACGGCGCTCTGCGCGAAGATCTCGCGCGCCAGACCGGCCCAGCTGGTCGAGCCGGCATTGACGAAATGATAGACGCCGGTCGGCGCCTCCGGATCGGCGATCATCTTCAGCGTGATGGCGACGAGGGTCTCGGCGATGTCCTTCGCCGACGTCGGACAACCCGTCTGGTCGTCGACGACGCGCAGGGCGGGCCGGTCCGCCGCGAGCCGCAGCATGGTCTTGAGAAAGTTGGCGCGGTGGGGGCTGAGCACCCAGGCCGTGCGCATCACGACGGAACGCGGATTGCCGGTCAGGACTGCGACTTCGCCCGCCAGTTTGGAAGCGCCGTAGACGCCCAGCGGCCCGACCGGATCGCCCTCGACATAGTCCTGCTCGCCCGAACCGTCGAAGACATAGTCGGTCGAGACCTGGACCAGCGGAATGTTCGCCGCCCGGGTGACCTCGGCCAGAATGGCCGGCCCCATGGCGTTGGCGGCGAAGGCGGCGGCCACCTCGGTCTCGGCCTTGTCCACGGCGGTATAGGCGCCGGAGTTGATGACCGCCCTGAACGGCGTCGCCGCGAACAGGGCGCGCACGGCATCGGGGTCGCCCAGGTCCAGTTCGTCCCGGGTCGGCATATGCAGTCGAACATGGCCGGGCCAGCCGGCGCGGGCCAGCTCCAGCCCCACCTGCCCTGCCCCGCCGGTCACCAGGATGTCCCAGGTGTCGTCCGAGGCTGCCTCAGCCATTGGCGACGCCCAGCCGTTCGGTCTTGTAGCGGCCGTCCAGGATCGCCTGCCACCAGGACCGGTTCTCCAGATACCAGCGCACGGTCTGATCGATGCCTTCCTCGAAGGTCACTGAGGGGGTCCAGCCCAGTTCGTCGCGGATCTTGGTCGCATCGATGGCGTAGCGGGCATCGTGGCCCGGCCGGTCGGTGACAAAGGTGATCTGGTCGGCATAGGGCTTGCCGTCGGCGCGCGGCTGGAGCGTATCAAGGGTGGCGCAGATCGCCTTGACCACATCGATGTTTCGCCGCTCGGCATTGCCGCCGACATTGTAGGTCTGGCCCGGCCGCCCGCGCTCGAACACCGCCTGAAGCGCGCGGGCATGATCGTCCACGAACAGCCAGTCCCGCACGTTCGACCCGTCGCCATAGACCGGCAGAGGTTCCCCGTTCAGCGCACGGATGATGATCAGAGGGATCAGCTTCTCGGGGAAGTGATAGGGACCATAGTTGTTCGAGCAGTTGGTCATCACCACCGGCAGGCCATAGGTATGGCCCCAGGCGCTGACGAGGTGATCCGACGCCGCCTTGGACGCGGAATAGGGTGAGCGCGGATCGTAAGGCGTCGTCTCCGAGAACAGGCCGGTCTCGCCCAGCGAGCCGAACACCTCGTCGGTCGAGATATGATGGAAGCGGAAGGCGGCCTTGTCGGCGTCGCTCAACCCGCGCCAGTAGCCCAGCGCCTGCTGCAGCATGTTGAAGGTGCCGACGACATTGGTCTGGACGAACTCGCCCGGCCCGTCGATCGAGCGATCGACATGGCTCTCGGCCGCCAGGTGGGCGATGACGTCCGGCCTGAAGTCGGCGAGTGCCGCCGCAACCGCGGCCGGATCGCAGATGTCGGCCTGGACGAAGCCATAGCGATTGCTGGAGGAGGCGGGCTCCAGCGAGCTCAGCAGACCCGCATAGGTCAGCTTGTCGAACACCAGAATCTCGTGCTCGGTCTCGCGGATCAGGCGACGGACCAGGGCCGAGCCGATAAACCCGGCGCCGCCGGTGACCAGAATGCGCATGAAAACAGTCTCCTGAGGCGTGGACTAGCCCAGATCGCCGATGGCCGCCATCGGAACGCCGTCATAAACGAAGGGGCTGGCGAAATCCGCGAGACGCGGCAGGACGGCGTCCTTGTCCGACAGGACCGGACCGGATGGAGGCAGGGGCCAGTCGATGCCGATGTCCGGGCAGTCCCAGGCGACGCCTCCGTCACAATCGCCCGCATAGACGTCGGACACCTTGTAGGCGACCTCGGTGTCGGGCTCGAGGGTCACGAAGGCGTGGCCGAAGCCGACAGGCACGAACAGTTGCCGGCCGTTCTTCGCAGAAAGCTCGGCATAGGCGACCTGACCATAGGTGGGCGAGCCTTTGCGAAGGTCCACCGCGTAATCGACGATGTTGCCGCGCACGCAGCGAACCAATTTGGCCTGGGCGTGCGGCGGCGTCTGAAAATGGATGCCGCGGATGGTGCCTGCATGGGCCGAATAGGACTGGTTATCCTGCACGAAGCGGACGTCGACGCCCATCGCGGCGTACTTCGCTTCCGCGTAGGTCTCGGAGAACCAGCCGCGGGCGTCGCCAAAGCGACGGACTTCGATCAGTTTCACGTCCCTGGACACGTGGCCTCCTCGATCAACACCGGCATCGACTTCCTCGTCGCGGCCCCGGCAGCGGGCCTATCCCAAGGTCAGGACTATTGGCAACCCGCAGTTCGTGAAACCTTTTCTCCCCTCAGGTACGAAAATGCGTTCGTCAGACTGCAGCGCTTGCGCTTTCCTCGTGTGGCTCTATTGCGATCAGCGGGCTGACGGGGCCAGGGGCGGGCGAATACATGAAACGACAACTGCGACGGATGCTTCGGGCCGTCGGTGGAGCTGGACGTCCGATTCCGGACGAGGCCCTGCAAGAACGCACGCGCGGCGACGAAGCACGCGACGAAAAGGCCTGGAAGGAGGCCGCCGATCACTACTCAGCCTATCTGAAGGCCGCGCCGAGGGATTTCGGCATCCGTGTCCAGCTCGGACACATGCTGAAAGAGTCCGGTCGACTGGTCGAGGCCGATGCGGCCTATGAGCGGGCCCTGCGCCAGAAGCCGCGGGATGTCGATCTTCTGATCAACTACGCGCACCTGAAGAAGATGCGCCATGACTGGGCGGCGGCGCACGGGCTCTACGAGCGGGCACTGAGCGCCGACTGGTCGGACAGCGTCATGGTCGAACTGGCGGCGCCGGAAATGGCGCAGCACCTGTCGTCCAAGCGGCGACACGACATCGAAACCCGATCCGGCGCCGCGATCGCGGACCGATGTGACGGGCTTATCAGCCTGCGCTCGAGCCACGTCGTGCCGGCCGGCGATGACCGGTTCGGCCTGACGTCGGACGACCCATGGATCGAACTCGCGCCTGCACCGAGCAGGGAATCACGCGGATGCCTCGCCGAACTGTCGATCACCGTCTCCGGCCTTGTGGACCAGCGCCCCCTGTCAGGGCAGCTCTATGTCGACTACGGGTCCGGCTACAGCGAGGAGCTCAAATTCCACCTCGGCCAGCAGGGCAAGATGGACGGGCCCTCGTCGACGACCCTGTTCCTGGCTGCACCGGACAAGATCAAGCGCTTCCGTTGGGACCCCGACGACAAGCACAACATGATGCGCCTGACCCGCATCGCGTTCCGCCCGAACGTCTCGCCGGAGAAGGCCAGGGACATCGTGCGATCGACCTACCCGGCGGACATGGATGTCGAAGACGACATGAACCGCGCGTTCGACATGCTGGACTCCGACCACCTCGATCTCGCCTCGGCGGTACAGGTGACCAAACTCCTGGCGCCCGGGAAGCCGGATCGCGATTTCGACTACGGGTTCTGGCTGAAGCGCTTCATCTCGCCACGCCCCGCAGACTACGAGCGTATCGAGGAGATGACCCGGGCCTTCGAACGCCGACCCACCTTCTCGTTCGTCATGCCGGTCTACAACACGCCGCCGGAGCTTCTGGTGGAGTGCATCGACTCGATGCTGAACCAGACCTATCCGGACTTCGAGATCTGTATCGCGGACGACCGTTCGACCAGCGCCGAGGTCGGCGACATTTTGCGCCGCTACGCAAAGCAGGACAGCCGCGTCAAATACATGCGGCGCGAGATCAACGGCCACATCTCGGCCGCCAGCAACTCCGCGATGGCCCTGGCGACCGGCGACTATATCGTTCTGGTCGACCACGACGACCTGATTCCGGACTACTGCCTGTTCATCGTCGCCTACTATCTGAACCAGAATCCGCAGGCGCGGATCGTGTTCTCGGACGAGGACAAGATCACCATCGATGGCGTCCGCTTCTCGCCCTACTTCAAGGGCGATTTCGACCGCTTCCTGCTCTATGGCCACAACATGGTCAGCCATCTGGGCGTCTATGAGCGCGCCCTGCTTCAGCAGATCGGCGGCTTCCGGATCGGTTTCGAGGGCAGCCAGGACTACGACCTGTTGATCCGCGCGATGGAGATTGCGGGAGAGGACACCATCCTGCACATCCCTCATGTCCTCTATCACTGGCGTGCGATCCCCGGTTCGACCGCCGTATCGGCGGACCAGAAAGGCTATGCGATCACAGCGGCCCAGCGATCGATCAACGGCCACTTCGAGCGGACGGCGACGCCGTTGCGTTCGATCGAGGGCATCGCGCCGGGCCTCAGCGCGATCAGCAACACCCGCGAGCCGACCCAGAAGGTCTCGATCATCATCCCGACCCGCGACGGTCTGGACGATCTCAAGGCCTGCATCGACTCGGTCATCAAGAACCCGCCTGAGAACGTCGAGATCATCGTCGTCGACAATGGATCGGAACAGCCGGCGACCCTGAAGTATTTCGAGGCGCTTCAGCGGTCCCGGATTGCGACCGTCGTCAGCTACCCGGAAGAGTTCAACTTCTCGGCAATCAACAATTTCGCCGTCCGGCACACCACCGGCGACATCCTGTGTTTCCTGAACAACGACACCGAGGTCGTAAACAGGAATTGGGTCGCCCGGGCGCGCACCCTGCTGCTGCTCGACGACGTCGGCATGGTCGGCGCTCGTCTCCTTTATCCGGACAGGACGCTGCAGCATTTCGGTCTGGCGACTGGCATGGGCGCTCACGGCGTCGCCGGCGCGCCTCACCAGGGTTCAGGTGCCGACGACCCCGGCTATTTCGGCAAGGCGCGCCTTGCGCAGCAGTTCTCGGCGGTGACCGCGGCCTGCATGTTCGTCAAACGCAGCGTGTTCGATGCGGTCGGCGGCTTCGATGAAGACCTGCGCGTCGCCTACAATGATGTGGACCTGTGCCTGAAGGTCCGTCGGGCGGGCTTCAAGATCGTGGGCGATCCCGAAGTGCTCCTTGTACACAAGGAGTCAAAGACGCGCGGATCGGATGACAACGGTGAAAAGGCGTTGAGACTCGAGGCCGAGGCGGCCTTTATGCGGGAACGGTGGGGAACGACGCTCAGTGCCGATCCTTTCTGGTCGCCGAACCTCAGCGACAAACGAGATGATTTCGCATTGGCCAGTCCGCCGCGGGTTCCGATGCCCTGGCGCCTTGCGAAGGCCGACCTCTAGGGGCCAAAGTAGGTTATGTCTTTCGCCGCACAGTTGTCTCCCGAAGTCGATCCGGTCCTCATGCGTCGTCTCTATGCCGACCTGGCCGATCACGACGACACTGCCCTGCGCGCCCATTTCGATGCCTTCGGCCGGACGGAAGGCCGGACGGCTTCGGAGGATTCAACCCGCGAGGGCCTGATCGCGCGCATCGGGACCCCGGCTTCGATGCTTGAAATCGGCCCGTTCTGCCAGCCGGTGTTTCGCGGACCGCACGTCAGATATCTTGATGTCCTGACCGCTGAAGAACTCGGTGCGCGCGCGCGGGAGATCGGTCTCGATCCGTCGGGATGTCCTGAAGAAATCCATTACCACAACGGCCTGGGCGAGGCGGCTGGCGCGGCGTTCGACGTGATCTTCAGCAGCCATAATTTCGAACACCAGCCCGACCCGATCCGGCATCTCAACGACGCGGCCGCAGCCCTGGTTCCGGACGGCGTCTACGCCATGCTGATTCCGGATCGCCGGTTCTGTTTCGACCATTTCCTGGCCGAAACGACGATCGCCGATATTCTCGAAGCCTTCATCCAAAGGCGTGAGCGGCACGCCCCGCGCCACGTGATCGAACACATCGCCCTGACCTGTCACAACGACCCGGCAGCCCATTGGCGCAGCGAACATGGCCTGCGTCCTCTGGGCGACGACGGGCGGCTGGGCGTGGCTTTGGAGAAGCTGGCCGCTGCCGGCGACGACTATATCGACGTGCATGCATGGCATTTCACGCCGACGAGTTTCCGCGAACTCATGCAAGGCCTGGCGGCCAGCGGCCTCTCGCGAATGCGGCCTCTTCGGGTCTATGATACGCCCCATGGCCGCAACGAGTTCGTGGCCGTCCTGCAAGTGTCGCCTTCCGCGATTTGATGACGGGCCAGGAAGCCTCATGAACCCCTGGGCTGTATTTGTGAAATGGCGAAAGCAGAGGCGCGCCGCGGTCGCCACGCCCACTCAATCCGCTGACCGCCTTCAAATGATTGGAGACCGGGCCCGGTCTCGCGGAGACTGGAAAGCCGCCGCTGAAGCCTATCGATCCGCGATCGACGCCAACAAGCCCAACGGCGTGCTTAGTTTGCAGTTGGGTCACGCGCTGAAGGAATCAGGGGATCGCGAAGGCGCGGTCGAAGCCTATCAGGCGGCCGCAATCGAGCCTGGTTCAACTGTGGAAGGCTACCTTTATCTGGGTCACAGCCTCGTGGATCTGGGTCGAACCGAGCGAGCGGTGGATGCCTACGCCGCCTGCCTGGAGGTGGCGCCTGGAACCATAGATGCGCGCGATGCGATGATCCGACTTGGAGCCCGCGATCGACTGCCGGAAAATCAGTTCGATCGTCGCGCGGCTGAGCAGGCCCTGTCGCTCGGTGCCGCCGCTGCCCGCGAAGCCGTGGCCGCTCACAGAGCCTTGTCGCAAGCTTCGATCTTTCCCGTCTCAGCCTGGAACAGATTCAGGGCGACCTGTCCCGTCACAGCCCCTCCCCCGGGCAAGGAGCCCCTGCCGACCTGTACCGTAGTGGTTGATGCTCGCGGGCTTCCCCCATGGGCGGTGCGCACTACACTGGACAGTCTGGCCGATCAGACCACCCGGGACTGGGTCGCGTGCGTGCTGTCGTCGCCCGGGGATGACCTGGCGAAGCATTCGGTGGCCGCGGCGAGCGCCATGGATGACCGAATATCTTTCTATTCCACGGCCGACGCCGTCCTCCTGAACGATCCCGGCGGCCCAGTCGTCATCGTGTCGGCAGGGACGCGACTGGACCCGACGTCGATCGCCTGGCTTTGCTTCGCCGGGCATCGCACGGGGGCGGGAGTCGTCCACGCCGACCATGACCGCTTCCGTCAGGACTGGCGTCTGGGCCGGGCCTTCTATTCGCCGAACCTTTTCCCCACACCCGAGCGGGGGCCGCCGGCAGCGCCTTCGAAAGTTCCGGCCATGCTCTGGATCGCCGCCGCGCACCGCGATCTGATTGGACAGGCGCTCGAACAGACCGGGTGCGAACTACGTCGCAAATTGATCGAGCGGATCGCCGCGGAAGGCCGGATCGGCCATCTCCCGCGAATCCTCTCCAGCACCGCCGAAGGGATGGATCCGCCGCCGGTCGACGACGACGTTCGCGGCTCGGTTTCTCCGGCGGGAGACAGCGTCATCACTGCCGTGATCCCGACCCAGAACCAGCCCCGTCTCCTCGCAGAAGCCGTCGAAAGCCTGTTCTCCAAAGCGGCGAAGACCGCCTTGCTGCGAGTGGTCCTCGTCGAAAACCGCCCGACGCCGGAGAGCCGGCAGGTGGCGGCTCGTCTGGCTCTGATCCCGGGCGTCGAAATCGTGCCCGTCGATGAACCCTTCAACTGGCCGCGCCTGAACACACTCGGCGTCGATGGCCGGGCCTCGGACATTCTGCTGTTCATGAACGACGACGTTTCGCTTCTGACAGAAGGGTGGGACAATCGGCTGAGAACACATCTTGATCGACCCGAGGTCGGAGCGGTCGGCGCGCGACTGTTGTATCCCGACGGGACGATTCAGCACGCCGGGATCGTCTTCGGCCGGGACGAGAACGGGCCCGCTCACGAGGGCGTCGGCGCCGCTTCCGCGGACGGCGGACCACTGGGCCGGTGGAGAACGACCCACGCGGCCTCGGCCGTGACGGGCGCATTCATCGGATGCCGCAGGCACACCTACGACGCGGTGGGCGGGTTTGACCCGCGTTTCGCCATCGGCTTCAACGACATCGACTTCTGCCTCAAGATCCGCTCGGCGGGTCTTGATGTGGTGTACGCCGCCGACATCGAAGCGGTGCACCACGAATCCCCGTCCCGAGGGCTCAATGACACGCCCGACCGGGTGCGCTGGGATCGTGACGAACTGTTCGACCTGCATCAGAAATGGGGAGACGTGTTGTTTGTGGAGCCCGGCGTAAACCCCTGCTGGGCCTCCAGTGTCGGCCGGCCCTATGACGGCTATCGCGAGCCCCCTCTCAGCGAGATTCTGGCCTGGCTCGACCGCAGCGCGTCGACACATCCCTGGTCTGCGGCATCCGCCGCATGAGCCTGGCTCCAGTGACGGTCGCAGTACCGGCCTTTCGCGCGACCTGGTTGTCGCAATGCCTGGCGAGTGTGCTCGCCCAGACCTTCGGCGACTACGAACTGCTGATCTCCGATGATTGCCCGGATGGATCGGTCAAGGAAGTCGTTGCCCAATTCTCCGATCCGCGCATCCGGCTTATCGAAGGGCCGAGGCAGGGTCTCGTCGCCAACAGCCTGCACCTCTGGAACAGCGCCAGACATGACTTCCTGAAGTTCCTGTACGACGACGACTTCCTGATGCCGTTCGCATTGGCCGAGATGCGTGATGCGCTGGCCCGTCATGCGGCGGCGCCGCTCGTGTTCGCGCGACGACACATTGTCGATCCGAAGGGAAAAATAGTCCTGTCGCCCGACATTTTCCCGGGCACCAAGTCGATCCAGCTCAAGGAAAGCCTGCTGGCCAGGTCAGCGATCCTGACCCTTCACAGCCCCGTCGGGGAGCCCAGCAGCATGTTGATCCGGCGTTCAGCGTTCGCCTCGGCCGACTGCCTGAGCTTCTATCGCGGCCTTCCCGTGCGGCACCTGATCGATGTCGGCCTGCTGTTCAACTCCTGCGACGTGGGGCCGACGGTCGGGATAGCCAACTTCCTGTCAGCGTTCCGTCGCCACGGCGGACAGGCCACCGAGGGCCGAGACAATCCAGCCTTCTCGGCCGGCCTGTTCGAGTGGGAGCTTTTTATCCGCGGATCGATAGATGCCGGGTATGTGTCGAATGCAGTCGCGGACGGGGCGATCGTCAGGCTGGCCAAAGCCTACGAAGCGCGCGCTGCGGCCTTCCCGGAACTGCAGGCTCTCCTGCCCGGTCTTCTGGGTCTGCGGGCCGATCTGGAGCAAGGGAGCGCGTGCGGAATCACGGACGATTTCCGGCGCGATTATCTGGCTGCGATGGCCGTGATCGATGAGCGTGTGGCTGCTTCGCTCGCGCGATGACGAGCACGAGCCCGACGGTTTGACGCTGACTGCAAGCCGTGCCAATCGAGCCACCAGCCAATTTTCGCCGATGACACCGTCGGCGAGGGAGCCTGTCTTGCCCAGCACCTCTGACACCGTCAAAATTCTGCGGGCGCGATGGTTCAACAACCCGAACCTCGAATCGATTCCGGCGCTGAACGAACTCTTGCGCCTGATGGGGCGTTGGCGGGCGACAGTGCTGGTGAACACCTACGTCAAACTGCACGGGAAGGTCGTGTATTCGGGGCCCTTCGAAGGGATGGAATACCTCGACTATGCGACCGAGGGGTGCCTTCTGCCGCGGTTGCTCGGCTGTTATGAAGACGAGTTACATGCTGACCTCGCTCGATTCCAGAACGCGGGTCTTCGCACCGTCGTCGATATCGGCTGCGCCGAGGGCTACTATGCGGTCGGCCTGGCCCGGATGATGCCCGAGGTTCGCGTCGATGCGTTCGACATCGATCCCAAGGCGCGGGAAGCCTGCGCAGATCTGGCGCGGCGCAATGGCGTCGAGGATCGGGTGTCGATCAGCGGCGAGTTCACGGGTGATATGTTCGAACGCTATGTCGACCAGGACGCCCTGGTCATCATTGACGCGGAGGGGTTCGAGGACGTCCTGATGAACCCCGAGCTCTATCCGGCGCTGCACAGGCTCAACATCATCATGGAAACCCACCCGATGTTCAAGCCGGGGATCGTCGACCGGATGCATGCGCGCTTCGGCGCCACCCATGACATCGTCGTCCACCTGCAGGGTCCCAAGGTCCCGAAACTGCCCCAGTGGCTTCAGGACCTCGGGCATCTGGATCATCTGATCGCAGTGTGGGAGTTCCGTGCCGGACCGACGCCGTGGTTCGTCATGACCCCCAAGGCCGGCTGACCTGAGTGGCGCCTCGACGATGACCCTGAGTTCTTCCCCGAACTTCGCCTTCTACTATACAGGCGACGCCTACACGACGACGCGCAAGATCATGGGCCGCCAAAGCGCCGGGAAGGCGCTGATGAACGGCGTCGCCCGGCGTTGGTCGACAGGCGAAATCCACGCGTTCGGCGCTGATCGAAAAGGCGGCGAGCAGATGCTGGCCCAACTGCGCGCGAATGGCCATTCCGGATCTGTTCGCTGGCGTGAAGCGCCGGGTGACGCCGCCATGACCCAATTGGGCGCGCTGTACTATCCTGCTCCGCCCTCGAACGATCTGGCCAAGGCTCGAAACACGCGCGGGCCTGCGGCCTACAGCCTGTTCGGAGTGACCCACACACTGTCCTCGGCCGGTGCCATGGACCAGATTTCGCAGATGGTGCTTCCACCCTTCCAGCAATGGGACGCGCTCATCTGCACGTCGAGCGCAGCGCTGGAAATCGTGACGCGCATGCAGGAGCAGATGCGGCAGTGGATGGCGGAGCACACTGGAGCCACCAGGTTCAACGCCATTCAGCTGCCCGTGATTCCGCTGGGGATCGACGTTCCGGCATTTCTAAGCACCGAGGACGACCGAAAGGCTGCGCGCGCACTGCTGGGGCTGGACCCCGACGAAGTCGCATTCCTGTTCGCCGGGCGTTTGACGTTCCACGCCAAGGCCAATCCCATTCCCTTCTACCAGGCGGTGCAATCTGCGTGCGAACGCATGGGGCGCCGTCTCACGGTCGTGGAGGCGGGTGTCTATCCCAACGATGCGATCGCGGCGGCGTTTGATCGCGCGCGCACGGAATTGGCCCCGTCCGCCCGCTTCATCTACGTCGATGGTCGCGACGACGCCCGTTTTCGTGCCGCCTGGCGGGGATCCGACGTCTTCGTTTCGTTGTCGGACAACATTCAGGAAACGTTCGGCCTCACGCCGCTGGAGGGTATGGCCGCCGGCCTGCCGGTGCTGGTCAGCGACTGGAATGGCTACAAGGACACCGTGAGGGACGGTGTCGATGGGTACCGGATTCCGGTCCTCGCCCCACCTGAAGGCATGGGCAATGTTCTGGCGGCGCGGCATGCGCTGGAACAGGACACCTACGACTTCTACATCGGGCGAGTTTCGCTGAGCACCGTGGTCGATCCGGATGCGCTGATCCAGCGCGTGGTCGAGCTGGCGAGCGATCCCGAATTGCGACGCCGTCTCGGCGAAGCGGGTCGCCGCCGGGCGACACAGGAGTTCGACTGGCCGGTGATCCTTGATCGCTACTTCGACATGGTCAAAGGCCTTGGAGAGATTCGCGCTGCGGCCGAGCCCCGCCCGCCACAGCCCTGGCCGATGAGGCCTGACCCCTTCAGCCTGTTTTCGGGCTACCCCACCGCGGTCGTGGGACTGGAATGGCGCGTCGCAGTTCGCGATGCAAACGGCAAGGCGCTCGACGTACTTCTGGAAATGACCCCTGCGCGTTACGGGCTGCACGACACCCTGCTGCCAGCGGCGACCATTCGGGCGATCCATCGTTCGCTTTCCGTCCGGGAACAGACGGTGGGGAATCTGTTGGCCGCGGTCCCCGGATCCCGGGCGACGAACTTCCGCGCGCTCATGTGGCTCGCCAAATTCGGACTGGCCGCTCTCGCCCCCGGGTTGCGGTGACCAGCGACGCGCCGCAACCCTCGCCCGAGGATCTGGTCGAGGCGGAATTCGACGTCGACTTCTATCTGGCGACCAACGAAGACGTTGCGGAATCGGGTATCGATCCGTGGCTGCACTTCCGGACCTTCGGCTGGCGGGAGAAGCGCGATCCCACGCCGGATTTCTCCGTCGCCAAATACCTCGATCTCCACCCTGACGTGGCTGTGTTGCAGATCGATCCTTTCGACCACTACGTCCGTCACGGACGCGCGGAGGGTCGACCCACCGACCACGAATATGGCCTCCGCTACGATATTCTGATCGGACGGCCCGCCTTCGAGGAACGGATTCAGATTCGCTCCCGACTGGCCGAACGGCCCAGGCCGGATTCGGTCGCCGCCCTGGATGAGGCGCTCTTGTCGGCGGGCGAGCGAACAGGACCGTCGGGCGGGCTCCATCTGACCTTCAGTCACGACGACTACACAGCGATCCCGGGGGGCGTTCAACTTTGCATCCGGCTGGAATCCGAGGCGGTCCAGGCAGCTGGACGAACACACCTGAACCTTCATCCGGCCCCGCCGGGCCAGACGATCGAGGTCGAACGTGAAGCCCCTCTCGTCCGCCTGCACCTGGATGGACGCTCGATCGGCTGCTTCAGCTATGCGGACGTCGCGGCAAGTCTGGCGGCATGGTCCGGGGGGCGGCCTTCAAGCATCGCCGTGCACAGCCTGATCGGCCATTCGGTGGACGGCGTTCTTCAGCTGGCGGCAGCTGTGCAGGCTCCAGAAACCTATGTCTGGCTCCACGACTTCTCCAGCCTGTGCGCGAACTACGCGCTGATGCGCAATGACGTGGAATATTGCGGCGCTCCGGACTTGCTCAGCAACGCCTGCACACTCTGCGCCTACGGGCAGCGGCGCCCGATCCACCTGGCCGAGCACGCCAGACTGTTCAATGTCCTGGACGTTACGGTCCTGGCTCCGTCCAGCGCGGCGGCGGGCTTGTGGGCGGAACGGTTTCCCGGCCGCCATGAGGTCCGCGTTCATCCGCACGCCCGGCTGGTCCCCCGGCCCGGAAGCCGCCAGAAGGCGCGCACCGGCCCTCTGCGTGTCGCCTTTCCCGGCATGGCGACGCTGCACAAGGGGTGGCCCGTCTTCTCGGAGCTGGTTCGACGCTTCGAAGGCGATCCCCGGTACAGCTTCCATCATCTGGGTCGTTCGCCCGACCCGAGGGTGCCGGACGTGGCCTTCACTCGCGTCGCGCCCAGCGAGGCCGAACCGGAACCGATGATCGCCGCGATCGGCGCGCTGGATATCGACGTCGCCGTCGTCTGGTCTGTCTGGCCCGAAACCTTCTGCTTCACCGCCTATGAAGCCGCGGCCGGCGGAGCCTTCGTTCTGACCGGACCGCTGGCGGGGCATGTGGTCGAGCTCGCCTCGCAAGCCGGAAGAGGTTTTGTCGCCAGAGACGAGGACCACCTGTTCAACCTGTTCGAAACGGGCGAAATCGCCGCGCTGGCCAGGCCGGGGCGCGTGAGACAGGATCTCGAGTACAGCCGTATGAGCGCGGACTTCATCGGGGGGCCGGCCACGTGAAGGTCCTGTGTTTCACAAGCTTCACCTTTGCCTATCTGGATCGGGCGCGTGTGTTGTTTCAGACGCTGCGGCGCCATCATCCGGACTGGACCCTTGTCGCACTGATCACGGACCGGCCTCCCGAAGGCCTGTCGATCGACGTCGCGGACGAAGATTTCGACCGTCTTGTCTGGTTCGAGGACCTGAACCTGCCGAATGCGACGGGCTGGCTGTTCCAGCATGACGTCGTGGAGGTCTGCACGGCCGTGAAGGGGCCCTTTCTGCATCAGACCTGCGAGGCCGGCGACCACGACGCCGTCGTCTACCTCGATCCCGATATCGCGGTGGTCAATCCCCTGATCACAGTCCTGGATGCGTTGGAGACCCATGACGGCTGCCTGACCCCTCACCTTCTGGAGCCTGAAGACGAAGAAGGCGCCATTCTGGACAATGAACTGGCGACGCTGCGAACCGGCATCTTCAACCTGGGATTTGTCGCCATCCGGACGACGGGCCAGGGCGCGGCCTTCGCCCGCTGGTGGAACGACCGCCTCCTCGCGTACTGCCACGACGATATTCCGCGCGGACTGTTCGTCGATCAACGCTGGTGCGATCACGTTCCGGCCTTCTACGACCGCTTCGCGATCCTGCGCGACCCCGGACTCAACGTCGCCAGCTGGAACCTGTCGAAACGTCATGTGGCGATCGGCGTCGATGGCGTCGTGCGGATCAACGGCTCGCCGCTCAAGTTTTGGCATTTCACCAAACTGGGCCCGACCGGCGATATCATGACCCGCCGCTATGCCGGCGCCAACTTCGAGGTCCACGAGGTTTGGAACTGGTACAAGCGGCTCGTGGCCGTCGCCCGCGATCCGCGCATCCCCGACCGATACTGGGCCTATGATCGGTTTGACGATGGACGGCGGATCGATAAGCGTCATCGTGTGCTGTACCGGGAACGCGTTGACATCAGGGACGCCTTCCCCGACCCCTTCGCCGCAGGGCCCCACACCTATTCGGCCTGGCTGGAACGCGAAGGCGAGTTGACGCCCGCGACCGCGGTCGCCTAACCCTGCCTCACCGTCCCGCTTGACCGTTCCGAGGTAGTTGCAGAGTGGCCGAGGCCAAATCGAAGCGATCCGCGCCCGCAGCACCCACCGCGCCCGCGTCGACGCGAAAGGCGCTGATGGTCGTTGGGATGCATCGCAGCGGCACCTCGGCCGCCGCACGGTTGCTTTCGTTGGCCGGGGGCGCACTGCCCGAACGGCTGATGAACGCCGGGCCTGACAATCCGGAGGGCTTCTGGGAGCCGTGGGAGATGGTGGCCCTGAATGACCGGATGCTGGTCGAGGTCGGCTCACGTTGGGACGATGTCTTCATTCATCGCGCCGATGCCGCTGTCTGGGACGCGCGCGCCGACTACATGGAAACCGCAACGATCTTCATCGCCGAAAACTACGGCGACAGGGACCTGCCGATCCTGAAGGACCCCAGAGCATCCGCAACAAGCCGGTTCTGGCGCGAAGCCTTGGCGCGGCAAGACCTGACGCCCGTCTATGTGATCATGGTTCGCCACCCGTCAGAGGTGGCCAGGTCGATCGCGGCCAGGAGCGGTGCCACGATCGCTGCCTCCGAAATGTCGTGGACCGCGACCATGGCGGCGGTCGAGCGGGATACTCGGGGCTGGCCGCGCGTCTTTGTAGGGTATGACGCCCTGCTGACCGACTGGCGTCAGGAACTGGCGCGGATCGAGACGGCCTTGTCGCACGCCATTCCCGCCCGATCGGCGGAAGCCGAAGGCAACATCGATCTCTTCCTGTCGGGTTCCCACCGACATCACAATGTACCCGACGAAGACGCCAACCTGGCACCCCTGACGCGCGAGACCTGGTCCTGGATGACAGAGGCCTGTCGCGACCAGGATCCGCCGGGCGAGATCATCGATGGCGTGATCCGACAGTTAGACGAGCTCGCGCTAGCCGTGTCGCCCGCCCTGAGCGATTTGCGTCGGGAACTCGCGGACTATCCAGGGCTTCGCCTGCGCCACACGGAAGCGTTGACGGAGAACGCGGCCCTGCGCGCGCTTTGCGACCGCTTCCATGGCGAGGCCGACCGTGCGACCCAGGCGGCCGACGCAGCGGAAAAGGCGTTGGCGACAGCGCGAACGATTTCGACCGAAACGCCGCCCCAGAGGTCTCTCGAGGCGGCCGGTTCCGACGATAACCTGAACCAGGCCATCGCAGAGATCGCGCGTTGCGAGACCCGACTGATCCGCGAGCGCCGACTGCGCGCCGAACTCGCCGAGGCCGACCGGGCCATCTACGAACACCGCAAGGCCGAAGCCGTGCAAGCCATCGCCGACCGATGGGCGGAGGAGCAGACCGCGCATTCGATCACACAGCACGGCCTCGCCGAAGCGTACCGTCAGCTTGGACTCGCCGCCGAGGCCGGCCGCGCCCTGACGGCCGCGAGAGAGGCGACCCAGGGGATCGCCGACGCCGCGACGACGCACGCGGCAGCTTCGGCGGCCGAGGCCGCGGAGCTGCGAACCCTTGTTGCGACGCTGGACGCGGCGAACGACCGTTCCATCGCGGAAAGGGACGCGGCGCGCGCCGAGGCCGACCTCATCGCAAGCCGGCTTGTACAGGCCGAGCGACGCGTCGCCGGTCTGGAAGCGGATCTACGCCTGGCTCGCGCTGCCGAGCGTGGAGCCACGGACCGATACGCCGCCGCAGCCCAGCGCCTCGCCCAACTTGCGACGAACCACCAGAGCGTGACGGACCAGGATCAGACGAGCCCGCTTTCGCCGCGTGAGACCTGAGCCATGCCCGCGACGGAAGCGGAAACAGTCCGGGCGGCGACTCTCGCGTATCTGCCGCTGACCGCCTCAAGGATTCTGGCGATCGGGCAGCAAGCCGCGTCAGAGCGTCCCTATCGTGCCCGCAACCCCCTGGTTGACTGGATCGCAGCGCCCGACGGGCGGGAGACGCCGTCGCAATCGATCGTCACCGCGGACTTATGGGGATCCATAGATGCGACCGGTCAGGACGTTCCGTTCGACGCTCTGATTCTGGGCGATCTGAACACCTTCTCCGAGCCCGCAGACCTTCTGATGACAGCTCGCGCCCGAGCTGCGCCTGCCGCTGTTTGCCTCGCCTATGTCCCGAATCCCGCCCACTGGCCGAGAATCGAACGGCTGATCCGTGGCCAGGATACAGACGCGAACGAGACGCCACCCGTCCTGACGCTTTCCGCCGCCCTGACCCTTTTCAAAAACGCTGGCTGGCATGTTCTCGACAGCAAGGCCGTGTCGCAGGGGCCAGCCCAAGGAACGGCGCTCCAGCATCTTCTGCAGGCCGCGACGGAACTGGGGCTCGGCGCGGATGACGCTCGGGCCAGACTGGAGCCCATGGGATGGGTGGTACGCGCAACGAAATCACCCCCCCCGCCGACGATCGCCCTGGCCGCGATCGGTTTGAAGAATTTCGCGGGCGTAACCGACGCCCGCGTCGATCATCCATGGACGGCATTGACCAGCCTGCCCGGCGTGAGGGCGGCATGGGGGGAAAACACCGTCGTTCTTCCCAAGGGGCCCCCGGGGGTTCTGACACTGCACCGGCAGTTCATGAACGGCGGCGAGCTGATCAAGGCTGTGGATCGTCTGATCGCGTCGGGATGGACGATCGTTTCCGATATGGATGACGACCCGCATCACTGGCCGGCCTTCGTCGAATCCGATTTCAGGGCCTACCGCGGTGTCCACGCCGTCACCGTGACCACGGACACCCTCGCGGACATGGTCCGGCAATGGAATCCCAATGTCCGGGTCTTCCCGAACGCTATCCTGGCTCTGCCGGACGCGCCCGTGCCCACCCCGAAGACCGGCGACAGGCTGCGTCTTTTCTTCGGCGCGTTGAACCGTATCGACGACTGGACACCCGTGATGCCGGGCATCCGCGAGGCGTTCGAGAGGCTGGGCGATGGAATCGAAATCGACGTCGTCCACGATCGCGCGTTCGCCGAGGCCTTGCCTCGCGGAAGCCGGATCCGCTTCCGCCCGACGCTTTCGCACTCTGACTACATGTCCGTCCTCGCCGGCTGCGACATCTCCTTGCTGCCGCTCGCTGACACGGTCTTCAACCGGCTCAAGTCCGATATCAAGTTGATCGAGTCCTGCGCGGCGGGTGCCGTGCCGATCTGCTCTCCCGTCGTCTATGGCGAAATCGCTCGCCATCGGGAGGTGGCCATGTTCGCAGAGACGGCGAACGAATGGCGGGATGCGATCCTCGACCTGTGCGAGAACTCCGATAAGGTGCGTCAGTGGCGCGAACGGGGACGGGCCTATGTTCTCTCAACGCGAATGCATGCGCAGCAGGCGCCGGAGCGGGAGGCCTGGTCGCGTTCGATCATGGCCGATCGCGCCGAGCTGGAACGTCAGCGCGTGGAAAGACTAGGCGCGATCAATGCCTGATCCGGTTGAAGGGAAATACGCGATGAGAAAACTCAACCTGGGGTGCGGCTTCGACAAGCGCGAAGGATTCGTCAACGCCGACAGCTTCCCCGAGTGCGATCCGGACGTGATGATGGACATCGAGTCCTTCCCCTGGCCCTTCGAGGACAACGCCTTCGACTATATTCTGATGAAACACGTTCTGGAGCACGTGGGCGCGACGTTCGAAGTCTTCACCAAGGTGATGCAGGAGCTCTACCGGATCACCGCCAAGGACGGGATCGTCGAGATCCACGTGCCTCACTTCCGGCACGACACCTTCTGGTCCGACCCGACCCACGTCCGCGCCTTCACGCCTCTGACCTTCGAAATGATGTCGCGCAGACGCAACGACGACTGGATCGCCAGGAAGGCCAACTATTCGATGATCGCCTATGCAATGAATGTCGATTTCGAGGTCGAGCACGCATCGCAAACCTACGATTCCCGCTGGATCGCCAGGGAGCAGCGCGGAGAGATCACCCGCGAGCAACTGCGGGTGGCGGCGAACGAGACGTGGAACGTGGTCAAGGAACTGCAGATTCGCATCCGCGCGGTGAAATAGTCTGATTACGGATCCAGCCAGTCCAGAACGCCTGTCTTGGCGAGCCAGAGCAAGGTCAGCCGCAGGCGCTGGTGCCTCTGCGGCGGGAATCCGGCCAGCAGCTCTCCTACCCGCCGGGGCTGTCGATCTTCCAGTGCCAGCAGCAGGGCAGCCGCTTCCGCCGTGGTCGCGCGCCAGTTGCCCGCGAAGCTGTCCAGCCGGAGCGATGCCGAGCGGATCAGATCGTCGGAGCCGGCGCCGTCGCGCAGGTTGACCCTGGTTTCCGGCGACAGGGTCTGGCTGGCGAACCCTGCAAAGTCCCGGAACGGCTCGCCCCGAACAGGATGTTCGCCGACCGTCGGAGACCCGCCGGCCTTGCGAATCGCGGTGAGTTCACCTGCCAGCTCCACGTACTGAGGAGCCACTACGGACCAGTCCAGAAACTCCCTGACCCGACGACGCCCTGCGGCACCCATCCTGGCTCGCAGTTCCGGCGAGGCGATCAGGGCGCCGAGAGCATCGGCCGCGCGTCCCACGTGGACGGCCGTATGTTGTGCAATCACGCCGACGTACTGCTGGTAGGATTTCGTCGTCAGGGCGTGACCGTCGACGAGCCCCCTTGGAGATCCGCCCGGCGGGCCGCCCAGGGTCGGGATGAGGAAACCCTCGACCTGGTCTCGCACGGTGTAGCGATAGCCGTCCCAGTCGCTGACCACCACGGGCAGTCCCGCCGCCATCGCTTCGATCGGAGTGATGCCGAACGTCTCCTGGATATTGTCGACCAGGGAGATGAAGATGTCCGCGCCGGCCCATAGATCTGCGACGAGACCGCGGTCGTTGCCGTCCAGCACATGAAAGGCGACATCGGGCGCGTAGGCCGATGCCGCTGCGCGATAGTCCTTTTCGTCCCCTTCGCCTCCCGGAAACCAGCCGGCCATCGCCAGATGGACCCGGCAGCCCTGCCTGGCGGCGGCTTCCGCGACGGCGCGCATCATGGGTTGCGGGAAGGCCTTCTCGAAGAACGACAACCGTCCGACCCAGACAACGACGATATCGCCATCTTCGGCAGCCAGCCGCCGCCGAAAATCGACGCGCGCACCCGGCCGATCAGCCATAGCCGCGAACCGGGCGCTATCGATACCCAGAGGGATCAGGGGAAGTTGCGGCCTCGGTCGCGTCGTTCCGCCGAACCGTTCTGCAAGGTAGGTCGTCCATTCGTCGAACATGACGTGCATGGCCGACTGGACAGAAGGCGAGGTGCAGATCAGCGCATCCCACGCCTGAACGGGAGCGACGGATGCAGCCGCGATTTCCTGGCGCATCGCGGGCGGAGCGATGGTGTGGATCAGACCCATGAGGCTGTATCCGGCGTCGCTTGAGCGAGACCGGCGAAGCCACGCGAGGTCCTCAAGCTTGGCGGAGCCGCGCAGGACCACCCCTGACGCCGGCGCGGCGGTCGGGTCCAGCATGGACGCTGTTGCGATCTCGGTCTTTCCCCTTCCACTACCTGTCAGTCCCCGGACGATCTGCTCCAGAGGAACGGGCTCGTTGGTCAGGACATCCAGGCGATCCAGGCCGGCGTTCACCGCGAGAGCGCGATAAAGCTCCGTATTGGCCACGGATACGCCGAATACGTTCTGGCCCGTGCCGACCCTTCCACTCGGCTGATAGATGCCCAGCCGTTTCACCGGCGGCGTCATTCGATGACCGGAGGCGTGTCGCCGAAGTCCCGGCTCCAAACGATTTCGCTGCGCATGATGCGCATCGGCGGGCCGGTGACGATCGCATGCGCGGGCGTCTCGCCACTGATCATTGCGCCCGCCGCGATGACCGTCCCGTTTTTGATATTGGCACCCTTCAGGATCATGGATCGCAGACCAAGCCAGACATGCCGGCCCACGACGATGGACCGCGCCGGATTGATACGGGCACCTGTCGTTCGATCATAGATCGGATGAATGTCGCTGATCGAAATATAGACCTGACTTGAGATCATGCAGTCTTCCCCGATCTCGATCTCGCCGGGTTCGTGCAGCTGCAACCGGCCATCAACCATCGTCGTCCCCCGGCCAATGCCCAGGCGGGCGCCCTGGCCCATCAGGTTCACCGCGCCGGTCAGGTGGCAGGTCTCCCCGATCTCGATGACACCCCCGGATCCCTTCACGGTGATGTTGAGGTTTGCGGTCGTATTCTCCCCGATCGACACGCAGTGGCCCTCGCCCGCGATCACCATCGCACCACTCTCGGGCGCGAACCGGACGCCTGGCCCGACCCGCAGGGTATTGGCGGTTCCTCGCACCTTGATGGTGGAAGACAGCATGGCGGAGGGGCTGATCTCGATCCGGTGTCCCTCGCCCTCCACCTCCAGGTATTCCGCATGGTCCCCGGTCATGATCGCTTTTCGTAGCGCGGTGAATCCGTCCGTCTCACGGGGTATCGGGCTTTCGCAGGACGGCGGCGAACTCGAGCCGCGGGGACGGAGTATCGTAGACCCTTTCGGTAGTCAGCGTCATCAGGTCCAGCGTCCTCAGTCCCTGCATGATCCGGCGAAAGTTCTCCGGCGTGAACTTCCAGGCGTGAGCATCGAGATACGTATCCTTCTTGCTCTCGTAGTATGCGATCGCCGCCTTCAGGCGCGGCAGGCCGTCTTCGTCGTCCGGTCTCGCCCCATGGTCTCCGACCCAATGCGCGAAGCAGTCATTGTGGGTCGTCATCGACAGTTGGCCGAGAACGGCACCGGCGGTGTTCCGGGTCCTCTTGTCGAGATAGGCCGCAACGACATCGGTGATACCCGACTCGGGTTGAAAATGATCAAAGCAGTAGCGCTTGTCCGGGCAGAGAATGATATAGTGCCCTCCGGGGGCGAGGACGCGCTCAACCTCCTGCAGATGGCGAGCCAGGTCGGGCTGATGCTCTATGCTATGGCTGCCGAACACGATGTCGAAGGTCTCGTCGACTTCGCCAAGGGAGCCGACGAAGTCAATGCTAGGGCACTGATCGGGATCGCCGCCGACCTCGACGCTCAGCGCGCGAAGCTCTTCCGTCGAGAAGACATCCAGATACTTCACATTCGGCCCGCGCAGGACCGGGGAAAAATACGGGCCGATCTCCAGTGCCCTCGCATCCCGTGGGATCAGCGGCAGAAGCAACTCTCTCAGCGCACCCCGGGAAGCGTTCCGCCCTTCCACGCGTCCGTACTGATTGTAGTGGGCGATAATCGCCGGATCTGACAGATCAGCGAGATCAGAGTTTCTCTCTCTCAGGAAATCGGGTTGAATTTCGGGGGGAAAGTCCATCAGTCATCGTCATCGGAACTCGGTTTCCCGTCAAGGGCGGCGTCTTTTGGCGAAGGGTGTGCTGATCTGCTTGATGATTTACCGGCTTTATCAACGCGAGATGCCGGGTAAATAGAAAGCGGTCGTCCCGCGAAACGGACGCAACCCAGTCTCACAGTCGCCGGGGTATCGCGTGGTCAAACGCATTCTTTTTGTTCATCAGAACTTCCCCGGCCAGTTTCCGCACATCGCCGACGCCTGTGTAAAAGCGGGCTACAAGGTTGCGGCAATCGGCGGCCAGTCAGCGAAAGGGAGACCGGGCGTTGACCTCCGTCGTTGGTCCCTGAATCGCGGGACCACGGCCGGGCTTTTCGATCCGGCCACGCGCGCCGAGGCCGACCTGATGCGAGCCTATGCAGCGGCCGAGGCGGCTGTGAAATTGAAGGCCGACGGCTTCCTGCCCGACCTGATCGTAGGCCATCCGGGTTGGGGAGAGACGCTGCAACTGAGCGAGATCTTTCCCGGCGTCCCCCAGATCATGTTCGGAGAATTCTACTACCAGTCCCATGGAGCCGATGTCGGGTTCGATCCCGAGTTCGAACGAAACAGTCTCCAGGCGGACATGCGGGTCCATGCGAAGAACATGGGGCTGGCGCTCGCCTACGCCACCGCCGAGAGGATCATCTGCCCTACGCCTTTTCAGGCGTCCGGCCTGCCTGACGTTTTCCAGCCCCGGATCCGGACCTTCCACGAAGGGGTGGACATGGATCGGTCCGTGAAGAAGGCGAACGCCCGTCTGCGCGTGACGGGCGGGCGGTTTCTCGACGGCTCACGACCGGTCATTACCTTCATCAATCGCAACTTCGAACGCCTGCGCGGCTTCCATATCTTCATGCGCGCCCTGCCCGAGTTGCAGCGGAACTGCCCGGACGCGGACGTGGTGATCATCGGTTCGGACGGGAGCGGCGGGTACGGAGGTCAACTTGCGGGGGGGCAGACCTGGAAGACCCGCATGCTCGCGGAGATCGGCGACGCCCTTGATCTGTCCCGTGTCCATTTCGTCGGCAAGCTCGAGCATTCCGAAATGATTGCGGCGCTCTCGCTGTCCTGGGCGCACGTCTACTATACCTACCCGTTCATACTGTCCTGGTCGGTCGTCGAGGCGATGGCTTGCGAATGCCTGATCATCGGATCCGACACCGCGCCGGTGAGAGACGCGATCACCGATGGCGTCAACGGCGTGCTGAACGACTTCTTTGATGTGTCCGCACTATCGCAAGCGATGATCGGTGCCTGCCAGCGGCCCCGCGATTTCGATCCACTGAGACTGCAGGCGCGCGCGACGGCCCTCGCCCTCTACGATCGGCATACCGTGGGCGTGCCACGCTGGATGGAGGCGATCTCGGAGGTTCTCCAATCATCGAGCAGGGCGGACTAGGCACCCCGCGTCACACAATTTCGTGAGCGTTGGAGTCATGGCCCCGGGCGTTCGAAGCCGGGTCTACTGCGCTCGCGGTTTATCCACGTGCAATGGCTTGATATTTCCGGGCCTCGGCCCGGGACTACCAAGGCAGATCTGCGACCGGTTCGCAGCTTCAGCCGAGATCAGCTGCAATCTGTCACCCTGTGCTGATTTGGCGTCGCCGTAGCCCTTTTGAAACGACGGCGACTGTGGCATGGGTTGAGATCGGCCTCGTTCTCCAACTGGCTGTGTGTCGTCGGCCGGATCGCAGATTCTTTAGACACCTGCGATCCGGCCATTCGCCCCCCCCTCCCTCGAAATGCGACGGGCGCGACGGCGTGAACCCCAGGCTGACGCCTATCGGGCTATCACGTCGGAACGGGGAAGGATCCTGACGAGATCATATTTCGCCAGATAGAGGACGCCGCGTTCCACAAAGGGACGGCGGCCCGTCGCGAACACCCCGACCAGATCTCCGACCGTCATCTGTCGAACCGCGCTGAGTCGCTCGATCAGCAGGGTCAGTTCGCTCGTCGTCGGCAGGGCGTGGGACCCATAGACGGCGAGCGACAGTCCCCGAATGGCCGCAAGAGCGGCTTCGTCGGTTCCAGGGCGCAATGTGACCATCGTGGACGAGGTGAGCCACTCCGTCGCGTAACCGCCAAACAGCAGGAACGGATCGAGACGGCGGGGATGGGGCGCGAGGTTGCGAGGGCGTGCGACCCGGCCGGCCGAGGCGAGACGACGGCGCGTCTGTTCGGCCCAGAGGGCTTCATACTGCGGGATCACGGCTGTCCAGTCGAAGGTGTCGCGGGCGCGGGCCGCGGCGGCCTGGCCCATTCTCTTGCGGAGATCGGGATTCGACACGAGGTCGGCGAGAGCCCGCGCGGCTTCGGCCACGTCGACCGCGATCAGCTGGCTGGTCGCCCCTGCGTAGACGTCGTAGCTGATCCACTGGTTGGCGTACTGATAGGCGAGATCCTGGCCGGCGCCGGCCTTCGGGGCGTAGGTCGCGGCGCGGAAGCCGTCGATGCCGTGGCGGATCGTGTCGCGGTAGCCGTCCCAGTCCGAGACGACACAGGGAATGCCGGCCGCCATCGCCTCAACCGGGGTCAGGCCGAAGGTCTCCTGGATGTTGTCGGACAGGGAGATGAAGATGTCGCCGACAGACCAGATCGAGAACCGCGCGTCGGGTTTGCGGGCGTCGACGACGTGGTAGTCGATGCTCGGGCACAGCGACCGGCTCTGGTCGTGATAGGCCTTTTCGTGAGCCACGCTCTGGCCCCAGCCGGCCTGGACCCAGGCGATGGGTTTCTTTGAGATCTGTGCGGCCTGTTCGAGGGCCAGGGCCATCGGCAGAGGGTTCATCTTGGCGGCGGGATTGAACCGGCCGACGTAGAGGACAACGACGGCGTCGTCGGCGATGCCGAGCTCCTTGCGCCAGCGGGCGCGATCGCCCTCGCTGACGGCGAAGTCGTCGACATTGATGCCGAGGGGGATGGTGGCGATCTGCGGATCCGACAGGCGCGTCGCGCCGACGCGCTGCTCCAGATCCGCGCGGACGGCCTCCAGCTCCAGCTCGACGCTGGCCCGGACGGCGGTGGAGGTGCAGATCAGCGTGTCCCAGGACTCCACGGGCGCGGTCAGCATGTCGGCCAGGGCGTCCATGATATTGTCCGACGCGGTCGTGTGGGTAATCGCGGTGATGCCATAGGCGTCGGTCAGGCCCGCGACGCGGCGGTGCCAGCTTTCACGCGCGACATTGGGCGACGGCAGGAACACATTGCCGGCGACGCTGAGGCCACGGCGGTCGTTGCGCGGGATGACGGTCATCGGCTTGCCGATCGAACCGATGGCCTCAATGAACCCCTGAAGCGTATGCGGCGCGGCATTGGCGACGTTCCAGAAGTGGAAGTCGTCGGCGGTCGAATGGCGCAGATAGCCTTTCAGGAAGCTCTCGCCGGCGGACTGGCGACCCATCAGGGCAGGCAGTCCGGTGTTGAAGGCCTCGGGGTTCAGATAGAGCGCCGCATTTCCCATGCCGTTCCTGGTGTCCTTTTCCCTTGGCCGCTGGCTCGGCCACCCTTGTCGATAGAGCAAAAAAAAGGGGCCGTCCCGAAGGACGGCCCCAATCTTCCTAGTCGCTAGTCTTAGTTGAACACGAACGCGTTGCCCACGTAGGCGGTCAACTTGATCGCCACATCGGCAGAGCCGTTGTTGTCCGAGTCCCAGAACACGTAGGTGTCTGCGCCGACGACGACCGAAGTGATGGTCACCGCATCCGCAATGTTGGCGAGCGTGACGTTCGCGGCCGTCAGAGCGAGGCCGTAATCCCCCTGAGCAGCCGTGAGCACGTAGTTGGCAGCGTTCGTGTTGGTTCCGGTGAAGTCGATGACCTCCGTGTCAACGAAGGCAATGATCTCGTCGATGTTCGGCGTGACGCCGACGCCCGAGAAGACCGTGCCGGAGTCACCAGCCGCGAACACGTAGCGGTCGATACCCAGGCCGCCGGTGTGGGTGTCGAGACCCGCACCACCGTTCAGGGTGTCAGCGCCGTCACCACCGGTGAGGGCGTCGTTACCGGCGCCGCCCGAGAGGGAGTCGGCAACCGCGTCGCCTGCGGTGGAGAGGGTGTCGTTACCCGCGCCGCCGCTCAGGGTGTCAGAACCGGCAGCATCAGAGATGGTGTCGTTGCCGTCACCGCCCGAGAGGTTGTCGTTGCCCAGGCCACCCGTGATGGTGTCCTGATCGTTGCCGCCGTCGATGACGTCGTTACCGGCGCCGCCTTCGAGGGTGTCGTTGCCGTTGTTACCGGTGATCGTGTCGTCGTTCAGGCCACCGTCGATGGTGTCGTCGCTGTTACCGCCGGTGATGGCGTCGTTGCCGTCCCCACCGGTGATGCTGTCCAGACCTTCGCCACCGTTGATGGTGTCGTTGCCGAGACCGCCGTTGATGGTGTCGTTGCCACCGTTGCCCACCAGCGTGTCGTTGCCGTTGGTGCCGGTGATGACGTCAGCGCCTGCGTCGCCCGTCGTCAGGGCCACGAAGTTGACCGAGTCGATGGAGGCCAGGGTGGCGCCGTTGATGAAGAAGGCGTCATCCGCAGCGGAGGTGCCGCCGTTGTCGACGAAGACATAGACACCGCCGGGGACTGCGACGGTCACGATCGCGACACTGGCGTCAACCAGGGCAGCGTTCGCAGCCAGCAGAGCCGCGTCGTAGATCTGCTGAGGCGTCGCGTTGAGCGCGAGGCCGTTGGCGCCCGGAACCACCGAGGTTTCGGCGTAGTTGGCGGCCGTGATCGTCGGCAGGCCGCTGATGGCCGTCGAGATGATGTCCGTCAGACCGAAGTCGGTGATGGTGTCGAGCGTCGTCGTCGTGGTGGTCACCAGGGCGCCCGTAGCGACCGAGTCACCGGCCGTGAAGACGAAGGTGTCGTTGCCGTTGCCGCCCGAGAGGACGTCGTTACCGCCGGCACCGATGATGGTGTCGTTGCCTTCACCACCCGACAGGGTGTCGCCACCCGTGCCGCCGTTGATGGTGTCTTCGCCAGCGTCGCCGTTGACGACATCGTTGTCGGCACCGCCGTCAACCGTGTCGTTGCCTTCGCCGCCGCCGACCAGGTCATTGCCCGCGCCGCCGAGGACGGTGTCGTTGCCGGCGTCGCCCGAGAAGGAGTCGCCGTCAGCACCGCCGTCCATGGAGTCGTTGCCGGCGCCGCCCGAACCGAAGTCGAAGCCGGTTCCGCCCAGCACGGTGTCGCCGTCGTCACCACCGAAGAGGCTGTCGTTTTCCGAACCGCCATCGAGGGTGTCAGCGCCGTTGTCGCCGTAGAGGGCGTCTTCGTTGGCGTCGCCGAACAGGGAGTCGTTGGCGTTGCCGCCGAAGACGCTGTCGTTCTGGGCACCGCCGCGCAGGGTGTCGGCACCTTCGCCGCCGACGACGGTGTCGTTGCCGCCACCGGCCGAGATGCTGTCGGCGTCGTTGCCGCCGTCCAGCAGATCATTGCCGGTGCCGCCGGTGATGGTGTCAGCACCCACGCCGCCGCTGACGGTGTTTTCACCGTTGCCGGAGTTGATGGAGTCGTTGCCGGCGTCGCCGCCGATCAGGTCGTTACCGGCACCAGCGGTGATGACGTCGTTGCCGTCGCCGCCGTTGACGGTGTTCTGGCCGTCGTTAGCCGTCAGGGTGTCGTTGCCGGCTTCGCCCGACAGGACGTCGTTGCCCACGCCGCCGGTGATGCTGTCGTTGCCTGCGCCGCCGACGAGAACGTCGTTGCCGCCGGTCATCGTGATGGTGTCGTCGCCGCCACCGCCGAAGACGGTGTCGTTGCCGGCACCGTCGGTGACGGTGTCGTTGCCGTTGCCGGCGTCGATGACGTCGTTGCCGAGCGTGTCGGTGATGGTGTCGTTGCCTTCACCGCCGTAGAGGAAGTCGTTGCCGCTGGCATCCGTGAGGGTGTCGTCGCCGAGGTCGCCGTACACGAAGTCGTTGCCGGCGCCGCCGTCAACGGCGTCGTTGCCCTGGCCGCCGAGGACGGTGTCGTTGCCTTCGTTGCCGTTCACGGTGTCGTCGCCGGCGTTGCCCTGGACGTCGTCGTCGCCTTCGTTGCCGTTGATGGTGTCGTTACCGTTGCCGCCGTCGATGATGTCGTTGCCCTCACCGCCGGTCAGGCCGTCATTGCCGGCACCGCCGTCGATGATGTCATCGCCGTTGTTGCCGAAGACGGTGTCATTGCCGAGATCGCCGAACATCAGGTCGTTGCCTGCGTCGCCGTTCAACGTGTCGTCGTTCTGGCCACCCAGCATGGTGTCGTTGCCGTTGCCGCCGTTCAGGACGTCATCGCCAAGGTTGCCGTGCAGGTAGTCGTCGCCGTCGTTACCGAAGATGGTGTCGGCGCCCTGGCCGCCCAGGAGGGCGTCGTTGCCGTTTTCACCGCGGAGGAGGTCGAGACCCTGGCCGCCGTTGATCGTGTCGGCGCCGTTGCCGCCCAACAGCGAGTCGTTGTCGTTGTTGCCGAACATCAGGTCGTTGCCATTGCCACCGTTCAGGGTGTCATTGCCTGCGTTGCCGACCATGTAGTCGTTGCCGCCGCCCGAAACGAGGTTGTCGCCCACAACAGCGTCCGTGCTGCCGTAGTAGAAGCTGGAACCGTCGGCGAACACGGTCGCCGAGTCGGTACGGCCGGCGAAGTCGGCTTCGTCGAAGTTCAGCGTCTTGCCGTTGATGGTGATCGACAGGCTGGCCGGGGTCGCGCCGATGGCCGGGTTGGCCACGAAGGTCACGCCTTGAGCGGTTCCGGTCGGGAAGAAGAGAATGTCCGTGTTCGTAAACAGGTTGGCGTCTGTTTGCGTGCCGGTGTCAAAATTAAGCGTAGCCATGAAAAAAGTTCTCCAGTTGTGTCCAGACCGTGGTCCGCCCCGTCCGCCCCCGAATTGGAGAACGTCTAAGCGCAAGCCCGCCCTTGGCCGCTTTTAGCCGAGGCCCCGATTATTGCAACCCGTTTGGATCGCTGCCCTTTCCGCCGACCCTACAGTGGGCGACGAACGCTCGACAGGCGGGAGGCTTATCGAACCGTATTGTCCGGACCACGCCGTGAGTTAATTTTTCGTAAATAAAGGCAGAATGTGGCAGTCATGCAGGATGGCTGAGATCAAGGCCTGATTTCGGCGTTAGCAACCGGGCCATTTTCTCTGAGAGTAGAGAGTAGTTGCTGATCGTCTGCATAAAGGCCGGCCAAGTATTTCCGGTCTTCGGTCGTTATGGAGTTCAACCCGGTCACGGATATACCAACGTGACTTTCTTTTGGTTCAACGTGCGAAAGCGGACCCACTTCCAAAAATCTGCAGACGTTGCCCAGAATCCACGCGGGGTTCCCGCGAAGATCGACGGAGTCGATGAGCAATACCTGCTCACGGGGGAAAAGCGAAAACACCCTCCGGAGCTGGGCACCGTAGAAGCCGCGCTCGACGTAGCTGTGGACGCGATGAAAGCCCGGCGCGGCCGGGTCGGAGGCGACGCGCGACCGGCCCTGACGGATGCACCAGGCGAAGGGCTCGGTCTCCGCCCCGCGCGCATACTCCATCCGCCAGTGCGACCAGGCCCGCTCCACGGGGTCGCGAAGGACGACGATCAGCCGGATCGCGGGGTTATAGGCCGCGATCCGCTCCAGCGCGTTCGGCCAGTAGAGGTAGATCGGCGTCGCCTCGCCCCGGACCATCCCGGCCCGGTGCGGCCGGAACAGGGCGTGGTAGGGCCCGTAGTCCGGAGCGTTCCAGTCCACGCCGGTCTCGTCGTCGAAGAAATGCGCCTCCTTTATCGAGGGCATGTCGATCCGGGGATGTTCGACGAGATAGTCGAACAGCGCCGTGGTGCCGCCCTTCTGGACGCCCGCGACCAGGAAACTCAGCCGCGGGTCGTCCATCGCGGCCCTACTGCTCGCGCAAGGCGTTGTTGCTGATCTCGCCGATCGGACCCAGGAGGTAGGACATCACCGTCCGCCGCCCCGTCCGGATCATGGCCTGGGCCGGCATGCCCGGATCGAGCCTGGCACCCTCAGGGAGCTTGCGCAGTTCGTCCGGCCCGATGCGGACGTCGGCTTCGAAATAGGAGACCCCGTCGTCGGTCATGAGCGCGTCCGCCGAGACGGCGGTCACCTTGCCGAGCATCTTGGGCACCTTGTTGCTGCTGAACGCCAGCAGGCTGACCTCGGCGTCCATGCCCAGTCGGACCTCGTCGATGTCGGTCGGTCGCACGCGGACGCGGACCACCAGGGGCGCATTGACGGGCACCACGTCCATCAGGACCTCGCCCGGCTGGGCCACGCCGCCGACGGTGAACTGGCTCAGGGACAGGACATAGCCGCTCATGGGCGCGACGATCCGCGTGGCTTCCAGGCTGAGCCGGGCCGCATCGAGCCGGGGACTGACGTCGGAAAGCCGCGCCTCGGCGTCGCGCAGGCCCGTGGCCGCTTCGGCGGCGCGCTGTTCGTACAGCTGGGCCAGCTGAAGGCGTGTCTCGCCCGCCTGCTGCTGATTGCGGGTGATGTCGGCGGCCAGCGCGCCGCGGCGACCGCCGATCTCGGCCAGGGCCCGTTGATTTCGCAGGATCATGGTCCGCGGCGCGAAGCCGCGGTCGTACAGGGTCTGGAGGCCCTCGAGCTCCTGGCGGATCAGCGCGACCTGCTCGTCGATCGACTGAACCTGGACGTTGAGGCCTGACCGCGCCGTCTGCAGCTGTTCGAAGCGCTGGTTGAGGATGGCCCCCTGCCCCTGGATCGCGGCCAGGCGCGAGTTGAACAGGGTCGTCTCGTTCAGGATGGTGGCCGCCACGCGAGGATCCGACGACCGGGCCCGAAGCTCGGCAGGGGCAGAGACCGACGACAGGCCTGAAACCTCGGCCTGGAAACGGGCGCGCTGCATGACGGCGACGTCGTACTGGTTGGTCATCACATCGACCTGGGCCTGGGGAACGCCGTCATCGAAGCGCAGCAGGACCTGACCCTGTTGCACGAGATCGCCGTTGCGAACGAGGATCTCGCGCACCGTTCCGCCCTCGCGGCTCTTCAACGTCTGCCGGTTGCCCTCGACCCGAACGGAACCGGAGGCGACCACCGCGCCCCAGATCGGAGCCACGGACGCCCAGATGCCGAGACCCAGGACGAAGATGATGACAACCGCCATCCCGGCCACAATCGGTGCCCGCATGCTTTCGCGGGCTTCGGCCGACAGCGGCGTATCGGGCGCTCCGACGACAGGGGCCTCAAGCTTGCGCTTGTCCGCAAAAATGCGGTTGAGGTCGAAGTTCATCGCTTGGCCTCCACGACCTTCATGCCCGGCGGGATGAAGGGCTTGGCCGCCGCCTGCCCCGGGCTGCCGGCGGGCGGCGCCGGCGCGTTCGCGAACGCTGCGGGCGCTGCACCACCGGTGCCGGCACCGGCGCCGGCGAGCTTCGCCAGGACTTCGTCGCGCTTGCCGAACATGTTGATCCGGCCGTCACGAAGCACGAGCAACTGGTCCGCGCTGGTCAGTATGCTGGGCTTGTGTGAAACGACGACAACGGTGACCCCTCGCGATTTCATGGCAGCGAGGGCCTCCATCAACGCCTGTTCACCCTGTGCGTCGAGGTTGGCGTTGGGTTCGTCCAGAACGACGAAGGCGGGATTTTTCAGAGCCGCTCTGGCCAGGCCGACACGCTGGCGCTGCCCGACCGACAGAACCATACCGCCGGTTCCCAGTTCGGTGTCATAGCCGTGGGCAAGGCGAACGATCAGATCGTGAACCCCAGCCGTGCGGGCGGCGGCGATGACGTCTTCATCGCTGACGTCCTGCTGGAAGCGGGCGATGTTGTCCCGGACCGTGCCGGCGAAAAGTTCCGTGTCTTGGGGCAGATAGCCGACGTATTGTCCAAAGTCGGTCCGGCTCCAGCCGAACACGCTCGACCCGTCCAGACGAACGGAGCCGTTGAGAGGTGTGGTCACCCCGACGAGGAGCCGGGCCAATGTCGACTTCCCCGCCCCTGACGGACCGATGATGCCGAGGAACGTGCCCGGAGCGAGATCGAAATTGATCCCCGTCAGGATAAGCTGGTTCGTCCCCGGCACGGCATAATTCAGCCCTTCGACCGTCAGGCGGCCCTTGGGGCGCGGAAGGGCCGTGCTCGGCTTGGTGGCTTGATAGTCCGCGAGCAGGGAATTCAAGCGCTCATACGCCTGGCTCGCAGCGACCAGAGACGGCCAGGAGGCAACCGTTCTCTCGATCGGCTGAAGCGCCCGGGATGAGAGAATCATATTGGCGAACAGCAGGCCGGGCCCGATGTCGCCCTTGATGATCAGGAAGGCGCCGACCCCGATGATCAGGATCTGGACCAGCATCCGCACGAACTTGATCCAGTTACCCCAGAATTCGGAGGACCGATTGGCCACGTCGCTCTGCGCCATGGTCTCAAGCCTGTGACGGCCCCACTCTCGGCCGATATTCGGAAGCATACCCATGGCCCGGACTGCCTCGCTGTTTCGCAAGCCTGTTTCGGTGAACGCATAGCTCCTGAGCGCGGCTTCGTTCGCCGCCATCAGGGCGGGGCGACTGGCGCGGTCCTGAAGCAGGGCGAAGACCAGCAATACGCCGCCGCCCGCCAGGGTAATGGCACCCACGGCCGGATCGATGACGAACAGGACGATAATGTAGAGAGGCACCCACGGCAGATCGAACAGGATGCTGATCCCGTTGCCGGTCAAGGTCTGGCGAAATCCATCGACATCACGAAGGGCTTGGGCGCCCGCTTGCGGCGCACGCTGAATGACGCCGTCGAACAACGCGGTGAACGCATGCCCCGCAACCCGTTGATCCAGCACGGCGCTGAAGTTTGACAGGACGCGAGCCCGATAGTTGTCGAGAATGCTCGACACCGCGAACACCGCGATCGTGCCCGTCGTCAGGACGATGAGCGTGGATATGCTGTAGCTTGACAGCACCCGGCCGTAGACCTGGTTCGTATAGATCGGCAGCGCCATATAGAGCGCATTGGTGATCAGACTGAACAGCCCTGCGAACAGGAACGCCGGCCGCCCCTCCCTGATTGCCGCGACGAGCAGAGTATCAGGGGCCTTCTTCTGCGATTGCGGGCGCTTCATACCTGTATCTTTCCTGCGTCAGAGGCCTCTCGAGGCGACACGCGGTCGAACGTTCACGATCTTCCCGGACGCATTGAGGCGATAGCGACTTGCTGTCAACGGCATTTGTATCGTATTCGATGACAAATGCATTGAAGATGGCGATGTCGCAGACGATCGAACCTCAGGTCCGAAAACTCACTGGAGAGGATGTCAAAGCCATTCTCAAAGCCGAGCTGAAACGGCGCGGCCTGACTTATGGCGACCTGGTCGAGCGTTTGGCGGAACGCGGAATTGTCGAAAGCGAAGTCAACCTGCGCAACAAGATCAGTCGCGGAGCCTTCACGGCCGCTTTCTTCGTTCAATGCCTGCTCGCGATTGGCTGCGAGCAGGTGAGCATTCAGAATCCGAACAAGTGAACCAAGGCGGCAGTCGCCGCTTCGCCCCAGTCAGGCAATCCATCCGGAAAGCGACAAAACCGGCTCCGGCTGAAGTTGAACGGGCATGTTCTCGCTCCAGTCGCTCCAATTCGTTGGGACGTTCGCAAGATCGAATTCAAACGCGCTCGCGGCGGCCATCAGGGCGAACTGCGCGAGAACGGCATCGGCGTGCGGATCCGCCGGGGAGGCCGAGGACTCGGCGGCGTCCCCGGCGATCGCGGGGCCTGCGGAGAAGGTTCCGGTGATCCGCACGTCGTACGCGCCTGTTCCGCCATTGACCCCCGAAACAACCACATAGAAAGTTCCGCTGCTCGTCGGAACGTAAGTCAATTCTCCGTTCGCAGCATTCGGCAGCGAGGCGATCAGGGTCCCATTGGCACTGTACAGCTGGACCGTACCGCCTCTCATGAGCCCTGGCCCGTTCGGCTGGTCCACCAGGTCGAGCACGACCTGCCGGCCCGCAGTCAGTTGTACGGAGAACCAGTCGCGATCGGTCACGGAATCAATCTTGCCGTTGGTGAGTCCGCCCGTCAGCGCATGGCTCGTCTGCTCGCGTCCGAAGATCGCATCGCCGGAGCGACCCTCGTCGGCGCCGTATGCGAGCCAGTGAGTGAGAGCCCCGCCAGCCCCAAGGCCGCCCAGGTCTGGATTGCTGAGAAGATAGCCGACGGCATCGAACCCGGCGGTGGCCCGCCCTTCGTTGAACCCGAACGAAATATAGTGGCGCGTCGCCGCGTCCTGGTCGCCGCCGAAAATGCGGGCCAGGTCCAGGTTGCTGGCGGAATAGGCCAGCCCGTTGAATGTTATGCCTCGACCCTCCAGCGAGCCGAACTGAACATAGTGGGCGGCGCCCGCTGCCGCATTCGGTCCGAACACGCGGATCAGGTCGGCTTGACTCGCGATGTAGCCCAGCGAGTCGAACGCCGTCGCGGATCGGCCTTCGGTTTGGCCGAAGCGAACGAAATGGTCGTAGGCCGCCGAGGGATTGCTGCGGAATACCGAAAGCAAATCGTTGTAGCCCGCGATGTAACGGTTCGGGTCGAACCCGTTGCCGGCGGCCGCAACCGCGATCGCCATCGGTCCGGAGCCTGCGGCCTGAACCCATTCCACGTCCACACGATCAAGGCCGCCCTGCGGATCGAGGATGGTCCAGATCCCGTTCCCGAGCGAGCTGAAGACGTAGTTCCCCATGGCCTGGTCGAGGATCAGGGTGTCGATTCCGGCCCCGCCGGTGATCATGTCGCTGCCGCTACCGCCGATAAAGATATCGTTGGCCGAGCCGCCCGTGAGCGTATCGTCGCCGGCACCGCCATCCAGGGTCGAGCCGACGGGGGCTGCGGTGATGAAGTCGTGTCCCGAAGCCGAGACGTGGAGCGTGTAGGTGCCGCCGAGGGGGGGCGCGACGCTGGTGAAGTCTGCGCCGGATCCGGTCGACCACTGACCGACCTGAATGTAGTAGACGCCCCCCGTGGTCGCTGTGAAGGTGATCTGCGAATCCGTCCGTTCGCCACCGTCGGGATTGGCATCGTCGTTCGAGGCCAGCTCGATCCCCGCCGCATTGAACAGCCGCAGGGTGGTGTCGAAACTGCCGTTGTCGATATCGAGCGTCAAAGACGCGCCTGCGGCGAGGGTGACCGAGTAATATTCAAGACCGCCGTGGCATGTGGCGACGACCGTGGCATGCGGAATGGTCGTGGAGTTGGCGACCCCGGTTCTTGCATCCTTGTCAAAGCCGCCGTCCAGCGAGATGGCTGTCCCGCTCGCGGCGTTTGCCGTTGCGGATCCCTTGATGATGTCCGGAGCAGCCACGACCGTCGGGGTGCCGCTGAGGATAAGCGTGTCGTTGCCGCCGCCGCCGATCAGGACATCACTGCCGCCGCCGCCGTTTAGAATGTTCGCCTGGCCGTTGCCGACGAGCCGATCCATGTCAGGTGAGCCCCAGACGCCCTCGATATTCGACAGGACATCATTGCCCGCCCCGCCCGTGGCGCGCCCCGTCCCGAGATCGACCGTCACGGACGAGGTCGATGTCGTGTAGTAGGCCCAGTCGAAGTCCGCGCCGCCGTCAAGGGTATCGGCACCGGCGCCGCCGAGGAGCGTGTCGGTCCCGGCCCCGCCCGAGAGGCGATCGTTCCCGGCCCCGCCGTCGAGCAGGTCGGCTCCGTCCAGTCCGTTCAGTATATCGTTGCCGCCCAGACCGTAGAGACCATCCGCGAACCCGGTGCCCTGGATCGTGTTGTCGGCGGCGTCTCCGGTGATCGAAATTCCACCGACAGGAGCGGCCAGAACCAAGGTCTGGTCCGAAAACTGGACCCGCTCGACATTCCTCAGACTGTCCACGCCGTCGGGACCAGTGATGATCGCCGTCTGGCCCTGATAGGTGATGGTGTAGGCCGAGCGCGCGCCGGTGTAGACGGCGATGTCGTCACCCAGCCCGCCGTCTATCGTGTCGTTGCCGCCGCCGCCGGTCAGCCGATTATTGGCGGAATTGCCGAACATGGTGTCAGCGCCGGTTCCGCCGATCGCGTTTTCGATCACCGCGCCGTAGGCGATGGAGACATTCCCGATCAGACCGCCCAGGTCCGAGAATGCGCCCTGACGAAGATCAAGCACCTGGTTCTGCGAATAGCCCGATGCATCGAGCGTATCGGTCCCGCCCGCGTCCCAGATCGCCATGACGAGCGCGCTCGTGGCGCTCGTGGCGGAATACCAAGGCTGGCCGGCGTTTGAGTTGAAACCATAGACCGTGTCACCGGTGCGAGTCGTCATGTTGGCGCCGTAGAGACGCTGAGCCGCAGCGATGTCGTCCATTAGAGGTGCGGAAGAAAAGTTTCCACCCAGAGACGCTCCGGTGTTCGTCGAAGCGAAGTAACTCATCACGGTATACTGTCGCGAGTCCTCGTAGTAGACTGCGTCAGCGGCATAGGTGATGGTGACGTTCTCGCCCGCATTGTACGCGGCGGGGTGAGACAGGCCGATGGCATGCCCGATCTCGTGGGTCAGGACCTGTTGTCCGTAGGCCAGAAGAACCGGGTTGGCATTGGAAGGTTGTGAGACGTTGACCCAGACGTCACCGGCGTTCGACGTCGTCGAGGCGGAGCCTGGCAGATAGGCGAAGGCGGCCGAACCCGCCTCGCCCGAAGCGTAATTCGAGAACAGGATCGTGGCGTTGTTGCTGTAGGCACCTTCAGTAGTGACCCGCTGGAACGTGATGTTGGCCACGTCCGACCAGGAGGCCAGCGCCAGAAGCGTGGCGTTGATCTGTGCCTCGGTGAAGCGCGAGAAGCCGGCGACGTCCGTAGGCAAGGTGCCCGGCGCGGTCGACCGGAAGGCATAGGTGACCGTGACGGCCTGGCCCAGTCCGGTCGCCCAGCTGAGTCCGGAGCGCGTCAACTGCACGGCGGCTTCGTTCGTGTCGAACGAGACCTTTCCGTTCGGCTGTACGACACCTCCGCCGCGATCGTCGCCGTTCAGGGCGTTGAACGGCAGCAGTTGTCCATCATCGACAACGACATGTGCGGATCCGCCGCATCCGCAAGAACATCTGCCACTCAGGTTATAGGCAAGGCCCTGCACGCCGTCAGCCTGACCGCCACCTTCGAAATTCGACATGCGCCGCTGCTCCGCTCTGACGCGCCCCGAGGTCGTCTCGCAGCTGATCTATAAGCCAACATAGCCACTTGCAGCGGTCATAGTTACAACTTCTCGCGAGCAAGCAATATGTGCGCCTGCTGGCCAAGCCGGGACGTCGTTCAAGGACGGTTCCCTGGCCAGCCCGGACAACCGACTCGCGTTGCCGGGTCGGGACGGATACGGGTTAGCAGGCCCTAGCCCAGGTCTCGATCTGAGCTTGCATCTCCTGACGCATCTTGTGGTGCAGTTCCAGCCGGTGGGCGGCGATCGCGGCGGGATTCGGTCCCGGGCCCTTGACCAGACTTGCGTAGAATTCGCACCCCCACGGTTCGAACATGTCTTCTGTCTTGAAGGGAACCAGACCCAGTGCGCTGAGCTCCAGCACGATCAGGGCGAAACTCGACGGAGTGAAGAACCAGGCGTGACAGTCGGTGTAGACTTCGTCCTCGCCCGGCTGGGGCGGAACATAGCCGAGGACGGGATTGTTCAACGTCAGATCGCCGATCGCATCACCGACCCCCCAGACGCCGGCTCCGTTGTTGTTGACGCTGAAATAGTTCAAATAATGCAGAGCCTTGCGCGTATGACGGTCGCGTTTCAACTCATAGGCTTCAAGAAGGTCGGCCGATGTCGTAGTCGGCTTCAGCAGATCGAAGCAGTAGCGCTGATCTGGATTGGCGAGGGACAGCACGCCACCGTCCTTCAACAGCAGGCCGACTGACTGGAAGAAGCGGATCGGATCGGGAATATGCTCCAGGACGTGACTCGCGATCACGGCATCGAAGGTGCCGTGAAGTTCTCTCGGGATCGCCTCATCGATCGGCCCGCCTTTCCAGACGAAATCGACAGGCTCGATCTTGCTGATATCGACGCCCAAGGGCTCGTATTTCGCCCGGAGTTCGGTCTGATCGCCATGATCGAGCGTGAAGACATTGTCTCGAAAGGCTTTCGGGACGACTGGAGCGAAACTGGGACCAAACTCCAAGATCCGACCGCCGTCCGGAACGCGGGCCAGGATCTTTTCGGTTCTGTCCATGAATCAGCCCTGCACGCGTCGTCCCGCAGGACCTGACGGATCGACCGTCTGCACAACTGATGGCATTGGATCAAGAGCGATCCACCAAGGTTGGGCCGTGACACGGCGAGGCCTCGCCGGTATCAGCCCCGCCATGGACGAGAACGAGCGGCAATCCGAGGAACGCGGCTGGGCCACGGCGAAGACGCTGGCCGAAGCCCTTCCCTTTATCCAGATCTATGACCGCGAGACCGTGGTCATCAAATACGGCGGCCACGCCATGGGCGAGACGGCCGTAGCGAAGCAGTTCGCCGCCGACGTCGTCCTGCTGAAGCTGATGGGCGTGAACCCGGTCGTGGTCCACGGCGGCGGACCCCAGATCAGCGCCATGCTGGAGAAAGCGGGGGTGAAATCCAGCTTCGTCGACGGCCTGCGCGTCACCGACAGGGACACCATGGCCGTTGCCGAGATGGTCCTGTCGGGCGCTGTCAACAAGGAGATCGCCCACTGGATCTCGGTCGCCGGCAAGGAGGCCGACGTGCGCGGCATCGGCCTGTCGGGCAAGGACGCCGGCCTTCTGACGGTCGAGAAGACCACCCGCACAAAGCGCGATCCCGACAGTCTGATCGAACATGAGGTCGACCTCGGCTTCGTCGGCGAGCCCACGAAGGTCGATCCCAAACTGATCGCCGGCCTGATCGCCTCAGAGACCGACGACTGGGTTCCCGTCATCGCCCCCATCGGCGTCGCCGAGGACGGCCAGACCTACAACGTCAACGCCGACACCGTCGCCGGCGCTGTCGCCGGTTCGCTGAACGCCAAACGCATGCTGCTGCTGACCGATGTGAAGGGGGTGCTCGACAGGAACGGCGAGATCATCCGCCAGATGACGCTTGAACAGGCGCAAACCCTCATCGATGAGGGCGTCGCCTCGGGCGGCATGATCCCCAAGCTGGAAACGGCGATGGCCGCGGTCCGCGCCGGCGTCGAGGCCGTGGTCATCCTGGACGGCCGCCGTCCCCACGCCATGCTGGTCGAGCTGTTCACCGAATACGGCGCGGGCACTCTGGTGAAAGCGTGAGAGCCGCCGTTTCCCAACCGGACCTCGGCCACATCGACGCCTGGGTCTTCGACCTGGACGACACCCTCTACCCGCCTGAACAAGGCGTGATGGGTCTCGTCCAGGGCCGGATCAACGCCTTCATGGTGGACGCCGTCGGCCTGCCTGCCGACGAAGCCAGGACGCTTCAGCGTCAGTTCCTGAACGAACACGGCACGACCCTGGCCGGGCTGATGGCCAACTACGCCGTCGATCCGGAGAAATTCCTCCGCGAAGTCCACGACGTGCCGCTGGACTCGCTGGAGCCCAGTCCGGCACTGGCAAAGGTGATCGCCGGCCTGCCGGGGCGGAAATTCGTCCTGACCAACGGGGCCCGCAGCCACGCCTCGCGCGTGCTCGATCGCATCGGCATCACAGACCTGATCGACGGCGTCTTCGCCATTGAGGACATGGACCTGACGCCCAAGCCCGCCCCGGCGACCTATCGCCATTTCCTTGAGCGGTTCGGGATCGATCCGAAGCACGCGGTCTTCTTCGAGGACACGCCCCGCAACCTCGAGCCGGCCAGGGCCATGGGCATGACCACCGTGCTGATCGCCACATCCGAACACCTGGCGGCCCGGGGTCTGGCGACCGGCGACTGGATCGACGCAACCGCGCCCGACCTCCTCGACTTCCTCACCCCCTACGCCCTGAAGGACGCCGCATGACCGACCTCGCCCAGCTCGAAGCCGTCATCGAAGCCGCCTGGGAGGCGCGCGCCGACCTCTCGCCCTCGACCCACGGGGAAGTCCGCAAGGCCGTCGACACCGCCATCGACCTGCTGGACTCTGGTCAGGCCCGCGTCGCCTCGCGCGGCGACGACGGCGTCTGGACCACGCATCAGTGGCTGAAGAAGGCGGTGCTGCTGTCCTTCCGCCTCAACGACAACGAGATCATGCGCGCCGGCGAGAGCGGCCTGTCGGCGCCTTCCTCCAGCGGCGGTGCCCCCGCCGTCGGCCCCTGGTACGACAAGGTGCCCAACAAGTTCGCCGACTGGACCGCCAACGAGTTCAGGGAGGCCGGCTTCCGCGCCGTCCCCGGCTCGATCGTAAGGAAAGGCGCCTTCGTCGACCGGAACGTCATCCTGATGCCGTCCTTCGTGAACATCGGCGCTTACGTGGGCGAGGGTTCGATGGTCGACGGCTGGGCCACCGTCGGCTCCTGCGCCCAGATCGGCAGGAATGTGCACCTGTCGGGCGGCGTCGGCATCGGCGGCGTCCTCGAGCCGCTTCAGGCCAACCCGACCATCATCGAGGACGGATGTTTCATCGGCGCCCGCGCCGAGGTCGCCGAGGGGGTCATCGTGCGCGAGGGCGCGGTCCTGTCGATGGGCGTCTATCTGTCGGCGTCCACGAAAATCGTCGACCGCGCCACCGGCGAGATCACGCGCGGCGAGGTCCCCGCCTGGTCGGTCGTCGTCCCCGGCTCCCTCCCCGACCCCGCCGGCGGCCCGTCCCTCTACTGCGTCGTCATCGTCAAACGCGTCGACGCCCAGACCCGCGCCAAGACGGCCGTCAACGAGTTGCTGAGGGATTAGCGGTTCAGGTCTGGCCCTCGGGTCAGCACGACCGTTCCTTCCAGCATCATCGCGCGCTTTCCTGCAGCGGTGATGGCGTCGTCGAACTCGTCGAGGATGCCGTTCGCCCAGGCCGGCATCGCGAGGTCGGATCGACCGGTCGCCAGGCCCAGCTGGATATTGCCAAAGTTCCGGAACAGGTGGGAATTGTCGCTGTGGGGTACGAAGGCGACCCGCGCAAAGCCGGCGGCCGAAGCGGCGGCCTCGATATACTCCCGCGAGAACAGCCATTTGTCGTCAAGCCCCCGCCAGGCGGCCGAGGACGAGTCCGGGTGGGTGCGAGCTGCAGTGTCGGCGATCATTCGGCCCAGCACCTCGGCGATAACCGGGTCGAGCGGCAAGTGGCGACTTTCTGCGAGAATCCTCTGGTGAGCCAGTCGCAGCAAGCAGTAGCCGTCGAACGGCTCGAAGAAAATCGCCGTGCCCCCCGGCTTGAGCGCTCGAAAAGCCGCGGCGAGACAACGTTCGGGCTCCTCCAGGTGATGAAGAATGGCAGCGCCTGTCACCAGGTCGAACCGGCCGGGCTGCACATGCTCTGACATCGCGTCCATCACCACCGGCAGAACCCGGGCGGTCCGGCCGTGGTCGGCGATGCGGCGCGCGAGCATGCCGATCAGCTGCGGCGAGAGGTCGGTGGCGACGATAGCGGGGTCATCGAAAAGCTCGAGGCACGGCAGCACCGAGTTGACGCCCGATCCGCTGCCCAGATCGAGAATGGTCGGGCCGGCCGGAAGCGCCACTCCGGCCGCAGCGAACGCTGTTTTGAAAAGGCGGAGGAAGTGCTCAGAATGGGCATAGCGGCTGTCGTATTCGGCTGCACGGACAGTGAACTGCTCTGTTAACGTGGCGTTCGATAGCGGATCTTCGACGGTCCACATCCTTGCGTCACCCGCGTCTCCGGCCGCGACCAGAGACGAGGCAAACAGGGCCTGCGCCCAGGAGGGCGGGCTGGGATGCATCCGGTCGGCAAGGTTCATCGAGAGCATGAGCCAACCTAAACCCTGGAGCCGGTACGACAAGGCCGAGGGGGTTTCTCACCTGCGGCAACTGCGCCGTAAGCGACGCAAGGCCGTGATCGTCCAGGGGCGGGCCGGACCGGGATCGTCCCGATCGTGACATCCCCAGCCGAGTGCGTGTTCGGTCAACCGGACGAAAGTCGATCCCGTGCTTGCCTTCTTGAACTCCACCACCTTTAAAAGCGCCCATGCCATCAACACTGCCCAAGCCGCTTCAGAAGCCCTTCGATCAAGGCGTGGCGTGGATTCGTGATCACTTGCTCAATCACGCCGAACTCGGTCTGAGACGCGTGCTCGCCCAGGCTCCGGGACACGCTCCGACACAAAGGTTTCTCGGAATCGCCCTGGTAAAATTGGGGCGCGCGGACGAGGGGCTCGAGATGCTCAGGGCCGCTGCGGCCTCGGATCCCGAGGACTGGGGAATCCGCTCGGATCTCGCTGTCGCGCTCGGAGCCCCCGGCGCTCCGCCGATCTTCAGCACCGACGACAGAACGCGCGAGTTCAACGCGATCGACTATCCTTACCGCGCGACGATCCGCTACGGCGCGGGCCGACCGTCCCACCCTGAGCTGACCGAGATCATCGAAAAAGGGCGTAGACGCTACGAAGCCGTCATCGACGACATGGGGGGGCTGCAGTCCGACTTCACCGCCGTGCCTCTGGGCGGAAGCTACGGCGACCGGGATCCCTTCTGGATAAATGCCTGGTTCCCTCCGCTCGACACAATGGTTCTGACGCACTTCCTGAGGCAGCTCGACCCCCCTCGCTTTGTCGAGATCGGGTCGGGCGTCTCAACCAAGGTCGCCCGCCGCGCGGTCGAACTCTACGGCCTGAGAACCCATCTCACGTCCATCGATCCACAGCCCAGGAATGAAATCGACACCCTGTGCGATCAGGTCATTCGGCAACCTCTGGAAGAGACCGATCTCAGCCTGTTCGAAGCGCTCGAGCCGGGGGACATCCTGTTTCTCGACAGCTCACACCGCTGCTTCCAGGGATCGGACGTCACCGTCTTCTTCATGGAAATCCTCCCCCGTGTGAAACCGGGTGTTATACTCCATGTCCATGACATCTACCTGCCCGACGACTACATTTCGGGACACGTGGATCGCTTGTGGAACGAGCAGTATTTGCTGGCCACTGCCCTGCTGTTCGGCGAGAACCGGTTTGAGATCCTGTTCCCCTGCTGGTTCGCCCACCGGGACGCTGAATTGTTCGAGCGCGCCGCTTCGGCTCTCCGAAAAGGCCCGCTGGAAAAGCTGAACCTCTACGGAGCCTCTTTCTGGTTCAAGAAGGTCTAGCCGCCGACGCGATCTCGCGGACTGGGTGGGCGGAACCGCTCACAGCGGCGTGACACCCCGGAACAGATCGGGCACAAGCCGCCGATGCTCGCCGACTCACAGACACCTCTGCCCGGCCTCGACGCCGCGCGGCAGACGCTGGAGCGGGTCTGGGGCCATGCCGACTTCCGCGGGCTGCAGGCCCGGGTCGTCACCGAGATCATGGCCGGGCGCGACGTCCTCGCGGTGCTCCCGACCGGCGGTGGCAAGAGCGTCTGCTACCAGATCCCGGCCATCCTGCGCCCCGGTCTCGGCCTGGTCATCTCGCCCCTCATCGCCCTGATGACGGACCAGGTCGAGGCGCTGAAACAGCAGGGCGTAGCCGCCGCCCGTCTCGATTCCGGCCTGTCGCTGAACGAGCGCACCGATGTCCTGCGCGCGGCCCAATCCGGCGAACTGGACCTGCTCTATGTCTCGCCTGAAGGCCTGGCCTCCGGTGCCCTGACCGACCGTCTGCGCGACCTGCCCCTGTCGCTGATCGCCATCGACGAGGCCCACTGCGTCTCTCAATGGGGCCATGACTTCCGACCCGACTACCGGACCCTGGGTCGGCTCGGCGAACTGTTCCCCGGTGTGCCCCGGATCGCCGTCACCGCCACCGCCGACGCCCGTACCCGCGACGACATCCTGGCCTCGCTCCACCTCGAACACGCGGCCGTCTTCGTCGACAGCTTCGCCCGCCCGAACCTGCAGCTCTCGGCCATCCGCAAGGAAAGCGCCTCACGGGCCAGGACCGACGCCCACGTCATCGAACTGGTCCGCGCCCGGAAGGGCCAGTCGGGCGTCGTCTATTGCGGCAGCCGCGACGGCTGCGAGCGCGTCGCCGACGCCCTGAAATCCGCCGGCACCAACGCCATCGCCTATCATGCCGGTATGCCGGGCCAGGAGCGCGACAAGCGGCTCGAACGGTTCCTGGCCGAGGACGGTGCCGTCATGGTCGCGACCATCGCCTTCGGCATGGGGGTCGACAAGGCCGACGTCCGGTTCGTCATCCACGCCGATCCGCCCGGTTCGCTGGAAGCCTACTGGCAGGAGATCGGCCGCGCCGGCCGCGACGGCGAGCCGGCCGAGGGCATCACCCTGTATGGCCCGTCCGACATCACATGGACCCTGAAACGCCTCGACAGCCGCCCCATGGCCGAGGATGTCAAACAGGTCCAGACGCGCAAGGCCCGGCAGTTGTTCGCCATGCTGGACGGCGCGACCTGTCGGCCCCAGGCCGTGCGTCGCTATTTCGGCGAGACCGACGCCGGCCCCTGCGGCGTCTGCGACGTCTGTTCCGACCCGCCGGCCCTCTACGACGCCACCGTCCCGGCCCAGAAGGCGCTCGCGGCGGTCCAGCGCCTCGGCGGCCGGTTCGGCAAGGGTCGGATCGTCGATCACTTGCTGGGCAAGACCAGGGATGTCCAGCCGTGGGAGTCTGACCTCTCCACCTGGGGTATCGGCAAGGACATCGCCCCCACCGGCTGGCGCGACATCGTCGACCACCTGATGTTTGAAGGCCTGCTGCTGGAAGACCCCAACGACGGCAAGCCGCTGGTCGGTCTCGGCGACGCTGAACGCGTCCGCGCCGTCTACCGCGGCGAGATCGCGGTCGAGGTGCGCCGCACCCCTGCGGGCTTCGACGCCGCCACGCGCTCGGGCAATCCGCGAAGCCGGACCCGCAACGACCGGAACGCCGCCGTCGAGGCCCTCGATGCCGATGTCCGCGCCCGCTTCGAGACGCTGCGCGCCTGGCGTCGCGACCGCGCCGCTGAACAGCACGTCCCGCCCTATGTCATCTTCCAGGACAAGACCCTGCTGGAGATCGCCCAGCGCGAACCGGGCTCGCTCGACGCTCTCGCCGCGATTTCAGGCGTCGGCCAGTCCAAGATCGATCGTTACGGCAAGGGCGTGCTGGCGGCCCTGGCGGGGGACTAATCCAGCGCGCAGATGTCCGGCAGGCCGCGCAGCGCGCCCGCATGGTCCAGGCCATATCCGACCAGGAATCGGTCCGGAGCCTCCCAACCGACGAAGTCCGGCTCCGGCGCGCGCGGCTTCGGCCAGGGTTTGCGCGCGAAGACGCAGGTCAGGACCTCGGCGGCGCCCGCGTCCTTTGCATGGCGCACCGCCTCCGCCAGCGACAGGCCGGTATCGAACACGTCGTCGAGGATCAGCACCTTGCGGTCCTTCAGGGACCGCTGGAACGGCGCATGGACGTCGATCCGACCCCTGCTCGACTGTTCGTCGCCATAGGACGCCAGCCACAGGGCGTCGAAGCGGACCTGCCGCCCGATCCGCGACAGGGCCCGGGTCAGGTCGGCCGCGAACCAGAGCCCGCCGGTCAGCAGCACTGCCGCGACCGTCTCGTCGTCGATGACGGGTGCGATCCGTTCAGCCAGATCAGCGACGATCCTGCCGATTTCGGCTTCGGGGAGAAGAAGGGTGGGCGTCGGGGGAGCTTCAGCCATGCGAGGCGGATACCGCCTCGGCCCCATGGCTGTCGATAGCCCCATGGCTTTCCGCTGCATCATGCGCCGGTTCGGCATGGACAGGTTCGGCCTCGACCGGCTCTTCGTGAGTCGTCGGGGTCTCCTCGATCAGGGCCGGACGCATTCCATGCTCGTCGGGCGTCGGCAGCGGACGGGCGTGGGCGGCCGGGGCTGCTTGCGCATGAGTGGCCTGTTCCGTCCCGGCGCTGGCCAAGTCGTACTTGATCTCGACGCCGTGGGCGCCCGGATCGCGGATCAGGGCGGCGAAGCCCTGGACGCCGCCCGGCAGGACCGGCGCGCCTTCCAGTTCGATCAGGGCGAAGCCGACCTCGGCCCCGTGAGCGTCCAGCAGGGCGACCCGCACCGGCGGCGCGACGATCTCTCGATCGCGGACATTCCTCAGGGCACCCGACACCATGACCATGTCCGGACGATCGGCCACGGCCTTTGCGGTCACAGCTTCGAACTCCAGCCCGACCGCGTTCACCGGTGTGCCGACCATGGCGTAGGCGGCGGCGGCACGGGGATACAGCTCGACCACTTCGACGCGGAACAACCATCCGGCGCCGATCAGGCCGACGAACATACTGGCCAGCCCGGCCCAGACCGCGCCGTGGGTCGCGGCGCGACGCAGTCGACGCTGTTGCTCGGCGCGAGCACGGAAAGCCTTGGGCAGCTCCGGTGCCGGGGTCTCGGGCGCGACCGGCGGAGCGTCGTCGAACGTTCTGGGCTCCGGCGCGACGGCCGACGCGCTCTCGGCCGTCAGCTCGAGCGGCTCGTCGGTCGGCACTCCGTGCCAGACGTGGGCGCAGGACTGGCAGCGGACCTTGCGTCCGCCGGGCGGAATGGCACCGTCGGGGGCAAAATAGCTGGTGGCGCAGGACGGGCAGGTCAGTATCATGGTCGCTGACTGCGAGGCCGCTCGCCGGCCCCCTCCTGTCGGAACGCTACGCGCTCCGGTCCTAACGAAAACAATCGATGCCTCAGTCGCCCCGTCGCGCCGCCGAATCCGCGCCTTCGCCCGAAACCGTCCGCCTGTCGGCGGTCAGCTTCGGCTATGCCGAATCGCCCGGCGTGCTGCGGGACGTTAACCTCATCCTGCCGCGCGGCTCTTTCCACTTCCTTACCGGCGCGTCCGGAGCGGGAAAGTCTTCTCTGCTGCGTCTTCTGACCCTCGCCGACCGCCCCACCGACGGACGGATCTCGCTGTTCGGGCATGATCTCACGGAGGTCTCGTCGAAGGACCGGCCCGACTGGCGCCGACGTATGGGCGTGGTTTTCCAGGATTTCCGCCTGCTGGATCATCTCAGCGTCTTCGACAACGCCGCCCTTCCTTTGCGGGTCAGGGGCGGGAAGCGATCCGACTACGCCGCCGACGTCGAGGAAATGCTGGCCTGGGTCGGGCTGGCGGACAGGGCGAACGCCCTGCCGACCGCCCTGTCCGGTGGAGAGAAGCAGCGGCTCGCAATCGCCCGCGCGGTGATGGCCAGGCCGGACCTGATTCTGGCCGATGAGCCGACCGGCAGCGTCGACCCGGCCATGGCCGACCGATTGTTGACGCTGTTCCAGGCCCTGAACAGGCTGGGCACCACAGTGCTGATCGCCAGCCACGACGAGTCCCTGGCGGAGCGATCGGGGGCGCGGCGGCTGGTTCTGCGGGATGGCCGCATTTCGGGGGCCGCAACGTGATTCGCTGGTCCACAGTGTTCGGCCCCGCGCCGGCTCGCCGCCCGGCCCGGCCCGAAAGCGGCCTGTTGCCCCGCGACGCGGCCGGCGAGCCTTGGCTGGGTGCGGTCATCGCCGTCCTCTGTTTCCTCGCCTGTCTCGCAGCCGTCGGCGCCGTATCGGCGGACCGGGCGGCGCACGGCTGGGCGCGGGCGCTCCGCGCGGAAGCCACCGTCCAGGTTCGGCCCCGCGTCGGCGAGAGCGGCGACACCGCCGCCGCGCGCGCCGCCGAGACCCTGGCCGGGGTCAACGGTGTGGCCGAAGCCGCCGCCATGGACCGCGAGACCGCCGAGGCCCTGCTGCGGCCGTGGATCGGCGAGGCGGTGCTCGCCGACCTGCCCCTGCCCTATCTGGTCACGGTCCGCCTCGACAGGGACGCGCCCGCCAGCGCCCTGACCCTGGGCCGCGCCCTGGCCGAGGCGGGGCTCGACGCCACCGTCGACGACCACAGCCTCTGGCGCGGCGAGGTCGAACGGTCTGCGATGCTGATCACCGTCCTCGCACTCGCCGCCTTCCTGACAACCGCCTTCGCGGCGGGCGCGGCCATCATCTACGCCGTCCGTGCGGGCATCCAGGCGCGCCGCTCCGTCATCGAGACCCTCAGCCTGTCGGGCGCCACCGACGCCTCTATCGCCTGGCTGTTCCAGCGGCGGTTCGCCCTGCTGGCCCTGGTCGCCGGTGCGGCCGGATCGGCGACAGCCACAGCCCTTCTGGCCCTGCTGCGGGTCCTCGGCGGATCCGAGGGGCTGACCCCCGCCCTGCCCGTCGCCTGGGCCGACATTCTCATGCTCTCGCCATGCCCTCTGGTCGCCGCTACGGTGGCGCTTGTTGCGGCGCAACTAAGCGCCGGGCGAGAGATGGCGAGGCTTGGCGCGTCCCAGGCCGGCGGCTAGGATCAAGCATGAAGTTTCTGGCGCTTGTGGGCATCGTGGCCCTGATCTGGCTGGTGGGGCTGTTCGCCTTCGCCGACCGGGTCCGCGCTTTCACGCCTGCGCCCGAGCCGGAGCGCGCCGACGGCATCGTCGCCCTGACCGGACCCTCTGCCGAACGGGTTAACGCCGCGATACGCCTTCTGGAGCAGGACAAGGGCGAACGCGTCCTGATCTCCGGCGTCAACCGGGAAGTCCGTCGCCAGGAGTTGCGCGAACTGACCCCCGGCTCCAACCGCCTGTTCAACTGCTGCGTCGATCTCGGCTTCGAGGCCGAGGACACGGGCGGCAATGCCCGGGAGATCGCCGCCTGGGCCCGGGCCAAGGGCTATGACCGTCTGATTGTCGTCACCTCGGACTACCATATGCCGCGTTCGCTGCTGGAGCTCCGCAGCGCCGCGCCGGATCTGGAGCTGACGCCCTATGCGGTGTCGACGCCCACGCTGGACAACTCGCGCTGGTGGCGGGCGGCGGTGACGGCGCGCCGGATGACGCTGGAGTACGTCAAATATCTCGCAGTCCTCGGCCGTGAGGCGCTGCACAGGGTGACCGGCCACAACGAACGACCGTCCGTCGAAACGCCCACAGAAGAAGCCCCCGCCCCGAAGGCCGACAGCCAGTGAACACGATCCGCTCCCTGGTCTTCGTCGCCTGGCTCTACCTGTCGCTGGCGATTTTCGCGGTCGGCATGTCACCGGCGCTGGTGCTGCCGCATCGCTACGCCCTGGGCGTCGTCCAGATGTGGGCCCGCTCCGTTCTGCTGGGCCTGGACTGGATCACCGACATCAAGGTCGAATTCCGCGGGCTCGAACATCGCCCGACCGGCCGCGCCCTGCTGGCCTGCAAGCACCAGGGGATGCTGGACATCATCATCCCCTTCGTGGTGCTGCCGGACCCCTGCATCATCACCAAGAAGGAGCTGATGATCCTGCCCTTCTTTGGCTGGTTCGCCTGGAAGACGAAGATGATCTCCGTGGATCGGTCCGCCGCCTCCAAGGCCCTGCGCGACATGGTCAAACAGGCCCGGGCGCGCTCGGCCGAGGGTCGTCAGATCTGGATCTTCCCGGAGGGCACCCGCGCCCCGGTCGGCGCAGTTCCCGACTACAAGCCCGGCGTGATGGCCATGTACCGCGACCTTGAACTGCCCTGCACGCCCGTCGCGACCAACGCCGGGGTTCACTGGCCTGCCCATGGCTTCCGCCGTTATCCGGGCACGGTCGTCTATGAATTCCTGCCGCCGATCGAGGCGAATATGAAGCGGGCACCCTTCATGGCCGAGCTGGAACTGCGCATCGAGACGGCGTCCAACGCACTCCTCACCTGAAGCAGCCCGCGCTCAAGCAGCGAGGCTCCGCAAGCCGAGCGGTTGCGCCCTACATCAAGTCGCGGCGAACTCGCTGAGAGCATCGATCACCGCACGGTTCTGGTCCTCAGTGCCCACGGTGATGCGCAGGCCGTCGTGGATGCCATAGCCGCCGACCGGGCGGACGATGATGCCTTTGGAGTTGAGATAGTCGCTGGCGGCCGCGGCGTTGCGCTTCTCGTCCCGGAACAGGACCAGGACGAAGTTGCCGGCGCTGGGCAGGACCTCGAAGCCGAAGCCGCGGATGGCCTGGGTCAGGCGCGGACGCCAGGTCTGGACCAGGTCGCGTGACGCCTTCTGGTGTGCCTCGTCCCCGAGGGCGGCGGTGGCCGCGTCGAGGCCGGGCACCGAGACGTTGAACGGCAGGCGAATGCGGTCGACCGCTTCCGCCACCGCGACGGGCGCGTAGCCGAAACCGATGCGAAGGCCGCCGAGGCCATGGATCTTGGAGAAGGTACGGGTGACGACGATGTTGGCCGCATCGCGGGCCATCGGGAAGGCCGTCTCCCAGTCCGACTCGGAAACGAACTCGGCATAGGCCTCGTCGACGACCAGCAGGATGTGCGGTGGCAGGGCCTCGTGCAGGCGGCGGATTTCCTCGCCCGAGTTGTAGCTGCCGGTCGGGTTCGAGGGGTTTGAGACGTAGACGATCTTTGTCCGCTCATCGACCTCTGCCAGAAGCGCGTCGACCTCGGCCTTGTATCCGGGTTCGGGTGCCAGCTTGACCTGGGCCTCGCAAGCGAGGGCGCTGATGCGATAGGCGAGGAAGCCGTACTGGCCGGTGACGATGTTGTCGCCCGGCGTCAGATAGGTCTGGTTCAGAAGGGCGAAAACCTCGTCCGAACCGTTGCCGAAGATCAGCCGCTCGGGCTCCAGCCCATGGTGCTCGGCCGCAGCTGTCCGCAGTTTGGTCGCGCGGCCATCGGGATAGATGTGAATGTTCTTGATCGCCGCTTCGTATGCTTCGCGAGCCCTGGAGCCGGCACCGAGCGCGTTCTCGTTCGAGGACAGCTTCATCGGCTCGGCGATGCCGACGATCGACGACTTGCCGCCGACATAGGGGGCGATGTCGAGGATACCGGGCTTGGGCGCGGGCGCGTCGGTCATGGGAAGCCTTGCGATCAGAACAGGGGAGCGGCGCCGATCACGCCCTTCAGGGCGCCGGGGGCCGCCGATAGCCGCCCGTCTTCGGCCTGCACATAGCCCGCCAGCATGAACAGATTCAAGCCGCCTGCCGAGGCGAGCGGACGCGCGACGAGGCCGCAGGCCGACAGGGTCTCGACGATCCGATTGCCCGGCAGGCTGGAGTCCGTCACCCAGAAGGTGCGGTCCTCACCGGTCGGGCCGGTGGGCGAGGCGGCGACCATCAGGGCGGAGGGAAGGCCGTCACGATTGTCGGGCAGGGCAGCGATGACCTGAAGCTCGGGCCGGGCCAGCAGCTTGCCCCACCAGGGACGACCGGTCGCGAGGTCGACCAGGGCCCGGGCCCCGGAGGCGGCCTGGGCGAGGGCCGCGTCGGGATCGGCGGCGACCTGGGCCGACAGGCCGAACCGGTCTGCGGCCAGAAGCCGGGCGGCGGGGCCGGCGACGACCAGCGGGGCTCCGTTTCGGGCCTCGATCCGACCCCACAGGGCGCGCAGCATCGCGGACTGATGCCCGTCACAGGTCTCGGCCAGCAGGGCGCGCAGGGCCAGGGTCGAGGCGTCGGGCGAGGTCTCCGGACCCGCTGCCAGCCGGCCGGTCAGGGCCTCGATCAGGGCCTGATCCAGCACCAGCCGGTCGGTGTCGACCTTCGGTTCTTCCAGCAGTGCGCCGTGCTTCCTCGCCATCGAACCGCTCAGAACAGCTTGGGCGCCGGGACGATGGCGAACGGTCCGAGGAAGGTGCGGCCGTCCCGGAAGGTCAGCTCCAGCGCCATGTCGTCGTCGCCCCGGACGGCGGTCGCGGCGGCGGCCCCCGCAGCCCCCACGCGATTGACCGAGCCGCCGTCCGACCCGGCCAGGCCGGCGATGGCGGCCATCGGCTTGACGGCCTGCAGGGAGATGACGCCCTGGAGGCGACCGTCGGCGGAAGCCGACAGGACGTCGCTGGACAGGGTGGCGCGGCTCTCTCCCGCCGAGAGTTCGCCGCGCACGGCGGTGAAGCGGCCCCCGGCACGGGTCCAGGCGGCGAAGACCCCGGCGGCGTCCGCGCCCTGAAGCCTGTCGGCGTCCTCGATGACGGTCTCGATCTGGGCGGTCAGCCTGCCGTTACGCGCCATCCCCTCGACCGGGCCGCCGGGCCGGCCCTCGGCGTCGATCAGGCGGAACAGGAGGTCGACGCTGGTGTCGGCGCCCGGCGTTCCGGCGGGGGCCAGATGCGGACGCAGATAGAACTCGACCTTGGCCGCGCGCGAGATGGGGAAGACCTCCGAGCCCTCGTGTGAGGTGAACTCCGGATCGGCCATCTCGACCGCGACATTGGGCCAGCGCTGGGTCAGGCCGTGGACGCTGGCGCGGATGAACCGGCCCCGCACCGCGACCTTGCCCTTGCCGGGCCGGTCCACAACCAGACCGTCGCCGACGATCAGCACCCATTTGTCCGGATTCCAGGCATTGGCCTCGGCCGCCAGATCGGGTGCGGCGACCGCCAGACCCGAGGGCGCGGTGATCGAGACGTTCCCGGCCCCCAGCCGCACGCGGAACGGCCAGCCCGTTGTCCCGAGACCGGTGTAGGTCACGTCCCAGCCGCCGGCGCGCATGGCCTCGACCCGCTGGTCCAGCTGGCTGCGGACCTGACCGGCCAGCACGAACCACCAGATCGACCAGGCGATCAGGGCGATGATGAACAGGCCGATCGGCGCGAACAGGCCGGAGCGTCTGTGGCGGGGCGGCGGGGCGTCGGTCATGCGGTCTCGATACAGCATGACCGGGGCGAATCCACGTCCTTGCTGCAGGATCAAGGCCGACTGGGGCGTGACGGCGATGTCCGGCCACTCCAGGCCCGAGCCGCCTTTCAGGGAACGGCCGCAAACCGTGGGGAGGCAGCACCGGCGTCACCAGAGTGACACCAAACCGGGATAGCTCGCTGGTCGTTCGGTGAGAAGACGTGGCGGAGCCCGCCCATTCTCTGTCCCCACTCTTTTCCTGATCCAAAGGTTTACCGCAGATGCGATCGCTCCGGCGCCCCATCACCCTCACCCTCGCGGCCTGCCTCGCACTGTCTGCGGCTCCCGCGATGGCGCAAGATGCTGCTCGCCAGTCTGGCCCGTCGCAGTCTCACGAAGGGTCGGCTGCCGGTCCTGCGAGAGCGCGGAATGTCATTCTGTTCCTCGCCGATGCGGCCGGGGTGACAGTTCTCTCGGCGGCCAGTCTGATAGGCTATGGCGAGCCTCTGCGACTGCATATCCAGCAATGGCCCCATCTCGGATTGAGCGAAACCTCACCGGTGGACGAGTTTGTGTCCGACTCCGCCAACGGCATGTCGGCCATCGTGACGGGCGTGAAGACCCGCAACGGCGTCATCAGCCAGGGTCCGGATGCCGTGAGGGGCGAGACCGACGGGACGCCGACCAAGACCCTGCTCGAATATGCCGAGGAACGCGGCCTTCTCACCGGTGTGATCTCGTCGCAATCGATTGCCGACGCGACGCCCGCAGCCAACTATGCCCACAGCAATGATCGCTCGAACTGGGGCGAGATCTTCCCCCAGGTTTTCTCTCCGCGCTTCGGAGACGGGGTGGATGTCCTGTTCGGTGCAGGGCGCGAGCCGATCGGGGAACAATTGGCCGCACGGGGCACCGGCTTTGATGCGCTGGGCGCAACCCACGACCGCCCGATCTACAGTGCCCTTGCCGACGCGCCGGCCGGGAACAACCGGCCCGTTGTGGTCGCAGACGCTCTGGATGTCCGCGCGGCAACGCTCAGGGCGCTCGATATCCTGCAGGACTCACCGACAGGATATTTTCTGGTCGTGGAATGGGACGCCCACACAGACGATCCGCGCGAAGGCCTGCAGAACGTCGTGGATTTCGACAGGCTCGTCGCCGAGGTGCAGAGCCGTGTCGATCTGACCGACACCCTGTTGCTGTTCACCGCTGACCATTCATTTGGCCTGCAGGTCGACGACGGTGCCCGTGGCGCGCCCCTCCTTGACGGCTACGACGAATGGAAGGCCTCCGACGTTGAGGGCGGGATCATCCGTCTCGAGAATGTGCTGGTCAACGACACCCATACCGCCGAGGAAGTGCCGGCCCTCGCCATAGGCGTCGGCGCGGATCGCGTTCGTGGCTACTTCCCCAATACCTATCTGTTCGACGTGATGATGGACGCCTGGGGATGGGACGCCGATCCGGTCATTTCGACCAATCCCTGAGCAGGGTCGGGCGGGTGCCCCGGGGTGTCCGCCGCGCCACACCCGGAATGGCGGGCCTCAGGTGAGGAACCCCCGCGTCACCTCGATCGCCTCCACCAGACTCATCCGCTGGACCTCCGTCCCCGGCGGCAGGGCGGCGAACAGGCGGGTGGGGGTGGCGGCGTCCAGCATGACGAAGACCCCCTTGTCGTCGGCGCGGCGGATCAGGCGGCCGAAGGCCTGGGCGATGCGGGCGCGGGCCAGGGCGTCGTCATAGCCCTTGGCGCCGAACTTCTCGCGCCGGGCCTTGTGCAGCAGGTCGGGGCGGGGCCAGGGGACGCGGTCGAAGGCCAGCAGCCGCAGCGACCGGCCGGGCACATCGACGCCGTCGCGGACCGCATCGGTGCCGAGCAGGCAGGAGTCCTGTTCGGCGCGGAAGATGTCGACCAGGGCGCCGACCTCCAGCGGATCGACATGCTGGGCGTAGAGGGGGATCTGGGCCTTGGCCAGATCGGGGCCGAGGCGCTCGTAGACCGATTTCAACCGACGGATGGCAGTGAACAGGCCCAGCCCGCCGCCCCCGGCCGCGAGGAACAGTTCGCGCATCGCGGCGGCCGTCTGGCGCGGGTCGTCCTTGGCCACGTCGCCGACCACGATGACCCGGCTGTTCGAGGCATAGTCGAACGGGCTCTCGACCTTCAGCGTCCGGGCCGGTTCGATCAACCGGGCGGCGCCGGTACGCATCCGGGCCATGCCGAACAGGTCGCCGCCGGCGGCCTCGGCGATCGGATCGGACAGGGTGGCGCTGGTCACCAGCACGCCATGGGCGGGCAGGATCACGGCGGCCTCCAGCGGCACGGTTGGGTCGATCCAGTGACGGCGCAGGGCCACGTCGTGGATACGGCCGAAGGCCGTCTCGACCGACAGCCAGTCGACGAAGTCCGGATCGGGGGCGTCGCCGCCATCCTCCAGCGCCGCCAGCATCGATCGCCATCCGGGCAGGGTCATGCGGGCGCGCCGGTCGAGGCCGCGCAAGGCGCCTTCGATCCGCGCCCGCGACGCGCCGTCCAGCTCGGACGCCTCGTCGTCGAGGATGTCCTCCAGATGGCGGGCGAGGGCCAGCAGGGGGGCCTCGACAGCGGCGATGGCCTGGGCTGCGCGCCGGGCTGTTTCCAGCAGGGGTTCGGTCGCGGGGCGGACCGAACATTCGGTGCCGAACTCCGACGACCCTGACGAGGCGGCCTCCGACGTGCGGCCGCGGATCTGTTCCAGAGCGGCCATCAGGAACTGTTCGATCGGCCCGACGGGATTGACCTCGCCCGACGGCGGGGCGATGCGGCCCGAGATTCCTTCGCCGGGCAGGGCCGCGGCGGCGCGGATGGCGTCCTGCAGAGCCTTCGCTGCCGCCTCGTTGTCGGCGCACAGGTCGCCGAGCCGCTGTTCCAGACCGCGTCCGCGACGGCCGCGTCCCTCCGGTCCCCGGATCCAGCGGCGCAGCTCGGCCGCCTCCTGGCCCGACAGACAGGCGGAAAAGGCGCTGTCGGCCGCGTCGAACAGGTGGTGGCCCTCGTCGAAGACGATCCGCTTGAGGGCGGCGGTCTCCCCGTCCTGTTTCAGCCCGCGCGCCGAACGGGCCCCGTCGAAGGCGGCCTGGGTCATCACCAGCGCATGGTTGGCGACGACGAGGTCGGCCCGGCGGCTGGCGCGGATGGTCTTCTCGACGAAACAGGTGCGGTAGTGGGGGCAGGCCGCGTGGACGCATTCGCCACGCCGGTCGACGAGGTTGCCTGCGCTGGCCTGATGGCCGGCGGGCGTGGCGAACAGGCCGGGCAGCCAGCCGGGGAAGTCGCCGCCGGTCATGTCGCCGTCGCGGGTGTGCAGGGCCCAGCGGCTGGTCAGGGCCAGGCCGATCAGGTCGCCGTTGCCCAGCTGGGCCGCCTGGACCATGTCCTGAAGGTTCAGCAGGCAGAGATAGTTCTCGCGTCCCTTCCTGACCACGGTCTTGCGTTTGCGCTCGACCGGGTCGGGCCACAGGGCGGCGCTCTCGCGGTCGATCTGGCGCTGGAGGGCGCGGGTATAGGTCGAGACCCAGGCGGCGCCTTGATTCCGTTCGGCCCAGAGGGAGGCGGCGGCGAGGTAGCCCAGGGTCTTGCCGGTGCCGGTGCCGGCCTCGGCCAGCAGCATGCGCGGCCGGCCCTCCTCGTTGCGCGGCGAAAAGGCATAGGCGGCCTCGGCGGCGTAGTCGGACTGGGTCGGCCGGGTCTCGTCGAGGCCCGAGGCCTGAAGCAGTTTCTCCAGCCGGATGCGGGCGGATTCGGAATCGACCGGGGCCGACCCCGCCTCCCCGCGCGGCGCCTCGTCCTCCCATTCCGGCAGGCGCGACCAGGCGTCGAGGCCCGAACCACGATACTGGCGCTGGCGCAACGGCCCGGCCTGAAGCGCGCCCGAGACCCGCCAGGCCCAGGACCAGCCGGCGCTGCCCCCGGAAGGTTTGGCGAGCGTCTCGGCCAGGGTGAAGGCGTCCTCGCGATGCGGATAGGCCGGGTCGGCCAGTTCTTTGAGGAGGACGGCGGCGGCGTCGCGCAGGGCCGCCGCCTGGGCCTCCGCCCCCTTCGGTTCGGCCATGCCGAGCGCCAGGGCCAGGCCGCTCGGGGACGGGGCGCAGAAGGTGGCGGGGCGGACGAAGGCCCACAGCTCCAGAACATCCAGCAGGTCGGGCGACCGGGGCGGGGCGGACAGGCCGAGCCTGCGCGCCGTCAGGCTGGCATGCGCCACCAGCACCGGGCCGCCCGTGAACACCCCCTCGGCTGCGCCGCGCCCGATCTTCCTCGCCCCCTCGCCGTCGCAGATCGCCCCCGCGCCCGGGGGCACAGCGAGCGCCGGCGGCAGAACGAGCCAAGGCTCGGCGCCGGTCAGGCTGAAGTGGGAGAGGACGGATTCGTCGGACACCCCGGAGAGATAGCGTCTGACGGGGTGAAACGGAACGGGAACATGCTATATCCCGCTCGTGACGTCGCCCGCCGCCAGTCTGCCGCCTCTGTTCGCCGACTGGTTCGCCTCTCGCGGCTGGAGCCCCCGCAGGCATCAGCTGGAGATGATCGCGGCGGCCGGGTCGGGGTCGCACGCCCTGCTGGTCGCGCCGACCGGGGGCGGCAAGACGCTGGCGGGGTTTCTGCCCAGTCTGATCGATCTGGCCGAGCGCGGGCCGAAGCCGGCCTTCGGGCCGAACAGCGGCATCCATACGATCTATGTCTCACCGCTGAAGGCGCTGACCACCGATGTCGAGCGCAACCTGATGACGCCGATCCGCGAGATCGGGCTGAACATCCATGTCGAGAGCCGCACCGGCGACACCAAACAGTCCAAGAAGCAGCGGCAGCGGGAGTTTCCGCCGGACATCCTGCTGACCACGCCCGAACAGCTGGCCCTGTTCTGCGCCTGGGGCGGGGCGCGGGCCTGGTTTGCCGACCTGAAATGCATCGTGCTGGACGAGGTCCACGCCATCTGGTCGGGCAAGCGGGGCGACCTCTTGAACCTCGGCCTGGCCCGGCTGCAGAGCTTTTCGCCGGGGCTGAGACGGGTGGCCCTGTCGGCAACGATCGACGATCCGAACCTGATCGCGGAGTGGCTGGCGCCGATTCCTCCCCCATCGGGGGAGGGGGACCGCGCAGCGGTGGAGGGGGCCAACCCCAGACGGGGTGCTGCGGACAAGCCCCCCTCGTCGGCTTCGCCGCCACTCCCCCCAACGGGGGGAGATCAGATTGTCATCGTGCGCGGCGACCCCGGCGCGCCTGCCATCATCGACGTGCTGGTCTCTGAGGGCCGCGTGCCCTGGGCCGGCCATACCGGCCAGCATGCGATCCCCGAGGTCTATGCGGCGATCAAGCGCTCCGGCCTGTCGCTGATCTTCGTCAACACCCGCTGGCAGTGCGAGTTCGTGTTCCAGCAGCTGTGGGCCATCAACGACGAGAACCTGCCGATCGGCCTGCACCACGGATCGCTTGCGGCCGAACAGAGGCGCAAGGTCGAGGCGGCGATGGCGCGGGGGGATCTGCGGGCCGTGGTCTGCACCTCCACCCTGGATCTCGGCATCGACTGGGGCGACGTCGATCTGGTGATCCAGATGGCGGCGCCCAAGGGGTCGAGCCGGCTTGTCCAGAGGATCGGACGCGCCAATCACAGGCTGGACGAGCCCTCCAGAGCCCTGATGGTGCCCGCCAGCCGGTTCGAACTGCTGGAATGCCAGGCCGCGAAGGAGGCCGTGGCCGACAACGCCTTCGACTGGGAGCCGCATCACACCGGCACGCTCGACACCCTGGCCCAGCATGTCATGGGCGTGGCCTGTTCGGAGCCGTTCGCCATGGATGATCTGTATACGGAGGTCGCGAGCTGCTCGCCCTATCGCGACCTGAGCTATGAGGCGTTCGAGGAGGTGGTCGATTTCGTCGCCACCGGCGGATATGCCCTGCGCACCTACGACCGGTTCGCGCGCATCGTGCGGACGCCGGAAGGCCAATGGACCGTGCGCAACCCGCTGATCGCCCAGCGTCACCGGATGAACGTCGGGGCCATCGTGGCGGCGGGGACGCTGAACGTGAAAGTCGCCTCACGGCGTGGAGGTGCCTCCAGGCAGTTGGTCGGCGGGCGCAAGGTCGGCGAGGCCGAGGAATGGTATTTCGAGCAACTGACCCCCGGTGACACCTTCGTCTTCGCCGGTCAGGTCTGGGCCTTTCAGGGCATCAACGGCATGGACGCCCTGGTCACCCATGCGACCGGCAAGGATCCCAAGATCCCGAGCTGGGGCGGGTCGCAGTTTCCGCTGGGCACGTCGCTGGCGGCACGGGTGCGGGCCATGGTGCAGGATCGCGACCACTGGCGTGTCCTGCCGGTCGACGTACAGGAGTGGCTGGAGCTGCAGCAACAGCGCAGCCTGATCCCCGACGCCGACAGTCTGTTGATCGAGACCTTCCCGCGCGGCAGCCGCCATTTCATGGTCGGCTATCCGTTCGAGGGGCGGCTGGCCCATTCGACCCTGTGCATGCTGCTGACCCGGCGGCTGGACCGGCTCGGCATCGGGCCGCTGGGGTTCGTGGTGACCGACTATGCCTTCGCCATCTGGTCGATCAAGCCGATGGACGATCTGGACTGGAACGCCCTGTTCCAGCCCGACATGCTGGGCGACGACCTCGAAGCCTGGCTGGATGAGAGCTTCATGATGAAGCGGACCTTCCGCAATTGCGCTCTCGTTTCCGGCTTGATCGAGCGTCGACAGCCGGGGGCCGAGAAGACGGGACGCCAGGTGACCTTCTCCACGGACCTGATCTATGACGTGCTCCGCCGCCATCAGCCCGATCATCTGTTGCTGAGAACCGCACGGTCGGACGCCGCGTCCGGCCTGCTGGATGTCGCGCGCCTTGGGCAGCTTCTGTCACGTATCGCGGGCCATATCCGTCACGCCCCACTGGAGCGGGCCTCGCCCTTCTGCGTGCCGGTACTGGTCATGATCGGGCGCGAGCGGGTCGGAGGCGACGCGGCCGAGATGATCCTGGACGCCTCCGCCGCCGACCTGATCGCCGAGGTCATGGAAGACGCCCATCCCAGGCAAGGCGGACCGGAACTGCAGGGGGCGGCGTGAACGCGGCCCTGCTGAGGATCCTGGCACCCGCCCGACGGCCGTGCGGCTCCCTGTCCGTGCGGGTGATGGGCGAGCTGTGCCTGCTGCGCTGTTCGGGGGCGCTGTGGCTGCCGACATACGGGACGCTGGTGGCGGGCGATCTGCACCTTGAGAAGGGCTCCGCCTTCGCCGCGCGCGGACAGATGCTGCCGCCCTACGACAGCCGGGCGACGCTGGACCGGCTGGAGGCGGAGATCGCGGCGCTGAAGCCTGACCGTGTGGTCCTGCTCGGCGACAGTTTCCACGACACGAAGTCTATCGGCCGGATGGCGGCGGACGACCGGGCGCGGCTGGACCGGCTGGCCTTCGGGCGCGACTGGGTCTGGCTGGAGGGCAATCACGACCGCGACGCCCTGACGGCGGCGGATGCGGACGCGGTCTCACGCCTGCCCGGGCGAATCGTCGGCGACCTGCGGCTGGGCACCCTGTTCCTGACCCACGAGCCGATGCCGGAGGCCGAACCCGGTGAGGTGGCGGGCCACCTGCACCCCTGCGCCCGCGTCGTCGCCCATGCGCGGATGGTGCGCCGGCCCTGCTTCGTGACCGATGGGCGCAGGCTGATCCTGCCGGCGTTCGGGGCCTTCACCGGCGGTCTGAATGTGAAGGATCCCGCGATCGCCGGCCTGTTCGGGGAACCGCCGATGGCGGCGGCGCTCGGCAAGGATCGGGTCCATGCCCTGGCTTGGGCAGGCTTGGTCTAGACGGTCCACCAGGCGGCGAGCGCGAGGCAGCTGACCGCACCTGCCGTCGCCATTGAACGCAGGCTCCGATACCAGGCCGGCTCCTCGAGCATGTCCCATCCCCATGAAACGAGCATGCAGCCGGCCAGCAGGAGAAGCTGCAGTCGGTCCAGAGACGTCGGCATGAAGAAGGTCGACCACGCCGCCACTGCCAGAAGATTGCTCGCGACCAAATTGCGCAGGCGGGGTGTGCCTCGCGCGTGCTCAACCCCCCAGCGTGCGCCTCCGAGAAACGATACAATGATTGCCGCGTAGACGGACAGCAGATCAATGAAGAGCTGGTCCAGGCCGGCGTTGAGAGCCAGTCCAACTGCGCACGCGACAAATGGGATCAGTCCCGCGAGCGTCAGCGTCCAGACAGTCAGTCGCGCCCGGTCCATCAGCTTCTCCTGAAGACCCGGCTGGCCAGATACCCCATCCCGCCCGCCAGCAGCACGCACAGCACGCCGTAGCTCCACGGGCGGCGGTGCGCGAACTCGTAGATGTCGCGTTCGAAGCCGACTTTCTCGACCGTCAGGGTGAGGTGGGAGACGCCCGCCGGTTCGCCGTCGCGGAACAGCCAGACCTCGGCGTGGTATTCGCCGGTGGGGGCGACCGTGGGCAGTTCGACCTGGGCGCGGAACAGGCCGCGATCGACGAAGGTCACTCCGTCCGGGTCGGTGTCATAGAGCTGCGCCGCCTCGCGCAGCCGGATCACGGCGCGGCGCCAGTCGAGGTAGTCCTCGCCCAGACGCGAGATGACCACATCGCGCACGCCATAGCGGGTGACCGTGCGGCTCTCTTCCGGCGCGTCGATACGCAGGTGATCGACCCCGACGCCGAGCCGACGCAGCTGACCGAAGCCGGCGATGTCCGGCAGGGGCCGGGTCGAGGCGGTCATGTAGAAGCCGGGCGCGCCCTCGAACAGGACAGGGCGGCTGTTCAGCCAGACGCCGAGGTTGCGGGTCTTCTTGACCAGGCGGATCGGCGCGTCGGGTCCGCGCACGACGACAACCACGTCGGTGGGGTCGTCGGTCGGGTTGAAGACCGCGCCGTAGAGGACGATCGACGCGCCGCGGAAGCTGGAATCGACCTCGACCCGCGCGTCGGTCAGGGCGGCGGCGACACGCAGCTCGCCCTGGGTCCCGACGGACATCTCCGGGGCGGGCACCTCGATCGCAGGCGGCGGAGGGAGGGGGGTCTGGAACATCAGCTCGACATTCCCGGAGCGAGCAGGAAGATGTCATGCGGCCGGACGAACAGCTCCGTACCCATCCGGATACCGACGAACAGGATCAGGACGGCCAGCGCGGCCCGCAGGATATCGGCGCGGAACCGACCGGCGTAGCGGGCGCCCAGTTGCGCCCCCACCACGCCTCCGACCAGCAGAAGGCTGGACAGGACGATGTCGACCGTCTGGTTGCGACCGGCCTGAAGGATGGTGGTGATGGCGGTGGTAATGATGATCTGGAACAGGCTGGTACCGACGACGACGCCGGCCCGCATCCGCAGCGCATAGAGCATGGCCGGGACCAGGATGAAGCCCCCGCCGACCCCCATGATGGCCGACAGCACGCCCGCGAAGATGCCGAGGCCGAACGGCGGCAGGGCCGAGATGTAGAGGCCCGATTTCGGGAACCGCACCTTCCACGGCAGGCCGTAGAGCCACAGCGGTCGGCGGCGCTCCTTGTGCGGGGCGATTTCGCCGCGCTGGCGGCGCAGGATCTCCGTCAGGCTCTCGCGCAGCATCAACAGGCCGATGGCACCGAGAAAGACGAGGTAGGACAGGGCCACGACCAGATCGGCCTGGCCCAGAAGGCGCAGATAGCGGAACACCTCGACCCCGCCGAGCGCGCCGACCGCGCCGCCCGCGGCCATGATGCCCCCCATCTTGAAATCGACTGCGCCCTGGCCCGTATAGCGGATCACGCCCGAGGTGGAGGAGGCGACGACATGGCTGGCCTGGCTGGCGACGGCCACGGTCGGGGGGATGCCGAGGAAGACCAGCACCGGCGCCATCAGGAAGCCGCCGCCGATGCCGAACAGGCCGGACACGAATCCGACCAGCGCGCCCAGCAGAACCAGGAGCGGCCAGTTCACCGAAACCTCGGCGATCGGCAGATAGATCTCCAAAGGGCGGGCCTTCCCCTTCTTTACCGCTCATCCCCGCGAAAGCGGGGACCCAGTACTGTGGGCGCTCAATGGGCGGGGTTTGAACGGAAGGTCAATCCGACGCACCGTGCAAACGAAAGATCGGGCTCCCCGCCTTCACGGGGATGAGCGGAAATCAAGTCAGGGTCTAGGCGAGCGGCTCCAGGGCGAAGGCCTCGGCCTGGGCGCGCGCGGTCTGACGGGCGGCGGCCGGAAGGGTCGGGGCCAGCCGGTCGACGGCGGCCTGGGCCTGCGGATCGCCGGCGCGCGCCGCGATCAGATACCAGCGGTAGGACTGGGTCGGGTTCGGCGCGATGCCCTCGTCGCCGTTCTCATAGATGCGGGCGACATTGTACTGGCTGTCGACGAGGCCGAGGTCGGCGGCCTTCCTGAGCCAGTCGAGGGCCTCGGGCCGGTTGCGGGCGCCGCCGACGCCCTCGAACAGATACATGCCGAAGGCGTGCATGCCGCGCGCGTCGCCGCCCTCGGCCGCGCGACGGGCCCACAGCCGACCTTCCTGGTCGTTGGCGGTGACCCCGTTTTCGCCGGTCTGGTAGAGGCTGACGAGCTTCAGCTGGGCCTGGGGTTCGCCGAGATTGGCGGCGCGGGTGAGAGTTTCGACGCCGGCCGGGTCGTTGCGGTCCAGCTGCTCCAGCGCCTGGGCGTAAAGGGTCTCAGCCTCGGTCGCATCGGCGGGTGCGGCCTCCAGCGGCGCATCGGTCGGGCTGAGCGCCAGGGCCGCGATCGGGGTCGCTTCAATGTCGGTCGGGGCGCCGCCGAAGACCTGGTTCAGGTCGGCGATGTCATAGCCGGTCACGCGAGCGAGCGAGATGACGCCGGCCACGATGGCCACGCCGGTGACCGAGGCGAGCAAGGACATCTTGACCGTGCCGTCGCGCGACGCCTGTTTGTCCAGACGCTCCTGCAGCCGCGACTTGCCGCCCTTCTTCATACCGCCCAGGCCGAAGCCGGAGCGGGGGGTGACCTCGGCGACGGCCGGGGTGTTCATCGCGGCGCGGGCGGCAGAAATGGCGTCGCGGGTCGAGGCGGCGCGACCCGTCGCGGCACCGCCGACCAGGCCGGCGCGCAGGCGGCGGGCGTCGACGAACTCCGTCTCGGCCGCGAAATCGTCGTCGCCGCCGTCGTAGGCGCGCGGCGAAGGAAAGGCCTCGGCGACCGGGCCGGCGAAGGCGGGTTGCGGCGCGACCTCTGCGATGGCGTCCAGGGCGTCGGTGACGTCTGCGCCGCCGAAACCACCAAAGGGTTGAGCCGCCGAACCGAACGGGGCCGGTTCGGGTGCGACCGGTTCGAACCGGCGTGGCAGGGCGTCGAAGCTGTCCTCCGCCGGCAGGGTCGACGCGACCACGGGCGCGGATGCGAACGCCGGCTCCGGGGGGGCCTCGGGGAAGGGTTCGATGTCGGCAGCGAGGGAATCGATCGACCAGCCGTCCTCCGGCGAGGCGAGATCCTCGGCAGGGAAGGCGGCGGCGCGCCAGTCGGGCTGGGCAAACTCGGCAGCGGCCAGTGGCTCGGCCTGGGGCAGGGGCTGGGGCGTCGGGTCGAAGGCGGCCGGCTGGGTCAGACGCTGGTCGAGCGTCTCGCGCGCCTCTGCCAGCAGTTTCGCCGTGCGTTCCTCGGACAGCCGCATCCGCTCGGCCAGTTCGCCGGAGGCGCGGTCATAGCGCTGCCCGATCCGGTCGGAGCCCTCGACCATGCGGCGGCCGATGTCTTCCAGCGCCTGGGCGGACTTGCGCTCCGACTGGGCGATTCGGTCGGCGAGCCGATCGGAGATTCGGGTGATCTCGACACCCAGCTTCTCCAGGGCGATGGCGTGCTGGTCGTCGGCGCGGTTCAGCCGGTGCTCGATCGCCTGACCATAGCGGCCCATGTCCGAGGCGATCTTGTCCGACAGGGTCTTGGTCAGGGCCTGTTCGAACTGGCCGAGGCGCGAGTCGCCCGCCGTCTCCATCCTGTCGACCCGGCTGTCCAGGTTCTGGGCGATACGCAGGACCTCACGGCCCATGGCGTCGATCCCCTGGGCCGAGCGCTGCTCGGCCGACCGGGTCTGTTCGCCCAGCGAGGCGATGGTCGCCTCGATACGGGCCATGCGGCCTTCGCTCTCGGCGGTCTCCAGCCGGCGCATCATCTCGGTGCGGTTGGCGTCGACCTGACGCGACAGGGTCTCGGCCAGTTTCTCGAAACGGGCAGACTCTCGCGAGCCTTCCGGTTCGACGCGGGTCTCGGCGGCGCGCAGCCGCTGGTCGAGACCGGCGAAGGAGCGCTCCAGATTTCGCAGGGCCTCGGTCGTCTGGCCCTGTGCGGCGTCAAGACGTTGGCCGACGCGCGCGAGAACGTCTGCGCCCACGCCCGGGCCGGCGGCCTTCTCGACCGCCTCCAGTCGCGACAGCAGGGTCTGGCCGTGGGCGCGGTTGCGCTCCTCCAGATCGTAGAGACGGCTGGTCAGGGCGGCCACGGCCGTATCGGTCTTGCCCGAGGCGTCGGCCTTCTCGACACCTTCGAGACGCTGGCGCACCTCCATCAAGCCGGACCGCTGGCGCTCCTCGATGTCGTAGAGTCGACCGGCGAGACCGCCCACGGCCTGCTCGACCTTGCCGATGGTCTCGGCGGTCTTCGGACCGGCATCCTGTTCGAAGCGACGAAGGCGCTTGTGGCCCTCCTTCAGTTCCTCGGAAATGTCGTCGATGCGGCGGCCGACCTGGCCGGCCTGCTGGTCCTGCGCCTCCATCTTGCGCACCAGGCCGGCGACGGCCTGATCGACGCCCTGGATAGCGATGGTCGAGCGACGCTCGGCGGCTTCGAGACGGGAGGCGATGGCCTCGACCGAGGCGGCGACGCGTTGCAGGGTCTCGTCGTCACGACCATAGCTGCGGGGTTCCGGCTCATAGGCGTCGTCCAGGCGGCGCGAGCGGCCGCGACGGTCGAACATCTCGGCGGCATGAGGACGGCGCGGCAACGGCGAGACGCCGTCGTCCTCGTCGTCCATAATCATCGTGTTCAGCCACTCGCCCAGCGTCATGCCCGAGCGGCGGGCCAGATCCTTGGCCACCTCACGCGCTTTCGGGTCGATACCCTTCACGCTCCAAGGCGCAGCGGCTGCGCTCACTGATTCGACTCCCGACCCATAGGCATCACGCTAATCGCCCATATCCGGGGTGTAAACGTGTGGTTAACCCCAACATCTTGACGGTTGCCCATTCACCTGTGGATAGGCCCCGTCGCAGCTCATCTCATCGGGCCGACGTGGTTAACGAGCGGTGAAGATTAATATCCCTGAAAGGGTTTGCTTGCGCTTGCGGGGCCGGGCCGCCACATCGCGCCCATGTCGATGACCCTGACCCTTTCCCTGCTCGCCGGAGCCCTGATCGTGGGCGGCTTCGCCGGCTGGCGCGGTGCCCGGCCGAGTGATTTCCTCAGGCCCCGGATGGTGCCCTGGCGTTTCATCATGCTGCTGGCCGGGGCGCTCGCCTTCCTGCTGCTCATCCATCTGGGAACACTGCTGGGCGTGACGCCTCGACAGGGATGACGGAACGGCATGGCGGCTGGGCGGTTATCCCGGCCGAACAATCATGCAGGAGCCGAACATGGCCGACGAACCCCTCTCCGCCGCCGACGCCGAAAAGGAATTCTGGAAGCACCTGAAGGATTCCAACACCGGCATGCTGGGCATCGACACCCCCGGCTATCACTCCCAGCCGATGACCGCCTACCGCGAGGAAGCGACCGGCACGATCTGGTTCTTCACCCGCGACAACACCGACCTGGCGAAGGACGCCGGCGTTGGAGGCGTCGGGGGCGGCGGCCAGAGCGCCATGTTCCACTATGGCTCCCGGGATCAGAACACCTGGGCCTGCATCCACGGCGAACTGTCGGTTCAGGGCAACGACCGCGAGATCATCGACCGCTACTGGAACCCTGTGCTGGCCGCCTGGTATCCGGACGGCAAGGAGGATCGCCACCTGACCATCCTGCGCTTCGACGCCGACGTCGGCCGGGTCTGGGTCAACAAGGGCGGACTGGTCAGGTTCGCCTTCGAGATCGCCAAGGCCAATCTGACGAATACGACGCCGGAGGCCGGCGGCGTCGCGGACGTAAACCTGCAGTAGGTCAGAGCGGCGAAGAGATCAGGGCGCCGTTTCGCGACGGCGCCCTTTTCATGCTTGCAAGCGGCTCAGCCCGCGAAACACCAGGCCAGCACGGCCTTCTGGGCGTGGATGCGGTTTTCCGCCTCGTCCCAGACCAGCGAGCGCGGCCCGTCGATCACCGCGTCGGTGACCTCCTCGCCCCGGTGGGCGGGCAGGCAGTGCAGGAAGACGGCCTCCGGATCGGCCAGGTCCATCAGGGCCTCATCGACCGTGTAGCTCTCGAACGCATGCAGGCGGGCTTCGTAGTCGCCGTCGCCCATAGATACCCAGGTGTCGGTGATGACGACGTCGGCACCCTTGACCGCATCACGGGGGTCCGAGGTCAGGCTGACCGCATGGCCGCCCTTGGCGAGATCATGAAGGTTCGGGTGATACTCCGCCGGGCAGGCCACGTTCAGATGGAAACCCAGCTTCGGCGCCGCGTGCATGAAACTGTGGCAGACGTTGTTGCCGTCGCCGATCCAGGCCAGCGTCTTGCCCTCGATCGGACCGCGCCGCTCCTCGATGGTCATGATGTCGGCCAGGATCTGGCACGGGTGCGAACGGTCGGTCAGGCCGTTGACCACCGGCACGGTCGAGACGCGGGCGAAGCGTTCGACGTCCTCATGACTGTTGGCACGGATCATCACCGCATCGACCATACGCGACAGGACGCGGGCGGTGTCCTCGACCGGCTCGCCGCGCCCCAGCTGCATGTCCGAGGCCGTGGCGATGATCGAGTCTCCGCCCAGCTGGCGGATGGCGGCGTCGAAGCTGAACCGGGTGCGGGTCGAATTCTTCTCGAAGATCATCGCCAGGACGCGATCCCTGCCCGGCGCGTCGACGTCGACCCAGCCCTGGGGCCTTCCCTGGCGGGCGGCCTTCCGGGCATGGGCGTCGTCCAGGATGGCGCGCAACTCGACGGCCTCCAGCCGGTGGATGTCGAGGAAGTGTCTGACCATGTTCGATCTCCTCCCTCTCCCGTCGGGAGAGGGCTTGAGCGCCCGAGAGCCTTCAGGCGATCGGCCTTGCGTGAAAGGGTGAGGGGTTAAGGTGCGAACCGGTGAGGGCAAAACCCCTCACGCCGTCGGCTGGCGGATCGCTGCGCTCTCCGAGCCCCAAGCCCTCTCCCGCCGGGAGAGGGAGGGTCATGCCGCCGCCTTCGCCTTGCTCCGCGCGGCCTCGCAGGTGCGCTCCAGCTTCTCGACAGCCTCGCGCGCCTCATCCAGCGTCAGGTTCAGGGGCGGCAGCATACGCACGCAGTTGTCGCCGCCGCCGGCGATCAGCAGATGCTGTTCGTCGCGCGCCCAGCCCATGAAGTCGCGGTTGTTCGGGACCAGCTTCATCCCGATCAACAGGCCCTTGCCGCGCACGTCCACGATCACATCGGGGAAGCGTTCCTTCAGCCCGTGCAGCTGCTGCTTCAGGTAGCCCGCGATCTCGTTGACGTTACCGAGAATGTCGGCCGAGTTGATCGTCGTGAAGGCCGCCAGACCGACCGCCATGGCCAGGGGATTGCCGCCGAAGGTCGAGCCGTGGGCGCCGACTGTCATCCCCTTGGCCGCAGTCGTGGTGGCGAGGCAGGCACCGACGGGGAAGCCGCCGCCGAGCGCCTTGGCCACGGCCATGATGTCGGGGGCCATCCCGGCCCATTCGTGCGCCCACAGCTTGCCGGTCCGGCCCATGCCGCACTGGACCTCGTCGAAGATGATCAGCACCCCATACTCGTCGCACAGGTCGCGCAGGCCACGCAGGCAGACATCCGGCATGGCCCGGCACCCGCCCTCGCCCTGCACCGGCTCGACGATGATCGCCGCGGTGGTGGGTTCGGCGATGGCGGCCTTGAGCGCCTCATGGTCGCCCCAGGTCAGCTGGTGGAAGCCCTGCATCTTGGGGCCGAACCCCTCGGTATAGCTGGGGTTCGCGGCGGCATTGATGGCCCCGTAGGTCCGGCCGTGGAAGGCCCCGTCGAAGCCGTAGATGTCGATCCGCTCGGGCTGGCCGTTGGCCGAGTGATATTTGCGCGCCGTCTTCAGCGCGCACTCGACCGCCTCGGTGCCCGAGTTGGTGAAGAAGACCACGTCGGCGAAACTGGCCTCGGTCAGGGCGTCGGCCAGTTCCTCCTGGCCCGGAATCTTGAAGATGTTGGAGACGTGCCACAGCTTCTCGGCCTGGGCCTTCACCGCCTCGACCAGCACGGGGTGGGCGTGACCCAGACCGTTGGTCGAGATGCCCTGGACGCAGTCCAGGTACTCGGTTCCGTCTTTCGCCCACAGACGCGCGCCGCGCCCGCGTTCCACTTCCAGCGGCGCGCGATTGTAGACACCCATCAAATGACCGGACACGGAAGACCTCCAAAAGAAACGAAGCCCCGGCGCGGTTGCGACGGGACTTTTCAGGAATTTCCGTTGTCGGATGGGAGCGGGGGTGAGTCAACTCACACACCCTATGCTTTCGTCATCCTCCGGCCAGCCGCCGCTTGGCGGCGCTGACCGGGGGACCCAGCGGCGCCGAAGCGCAGCGAAGGCGACAAGGCACAAGCAGGGTCATCCGCAACAGGTTCGCGCTCGCGCGCGCCACTGGGTCCCCCGGCCTCGCTGCGCTCGCCGGAGGATGACGAAAGTTGGTTCAGCTTTTCAGCCGCCAGCCGGACTTGAACACCAGCCAGCACGCCACCGCCAGGAGCACCGTCAGGCCTGCCGACATCACGACCCCCACGAGAAGGTCACCCTCGGCATGGCCGATGAAGCCGTAGCGGAAGCCGTCGATCAGATAGAAGAAGGGGTTCCAGTGGCTGATGGCCGCGAACGGCGGAGGCAGGTTCTCGACCAGATAAAAGGCGCCCGACAGGAAGGTCATCGGCAGGACGACGAAGTTCTGGACCGCCGACAGCTGATCGAACTTCTCGGACCACAGACCGGCGAGGACCCCCACCATTCCCATCAGCAGGGAGGCGATCAGGCTGAAATACAGGATGGCCGCAAGATGGGTCACGCCGAGTTTCGCGAACGGCATGACGCAGACGGCGGTGACCAGACCGACCACGATGCCGCGGGTCGCGGCGCCCAGGGAGAAGCCGATGGTCAGCTCCAGCGGGCTCAGGGGCGGCGTGAGAAAGTCGGTCGATGTGCCCATGATCTTGGCCTGGATCAGGCTGGACGAGGCATTGGCGAAGGCGTTGTTCAGGATGGCCATCATGATCAGGCCCGGGGCCACGAACTCGGCGAAGGGGGTGCCGTGCAGCGGCGGCCGCGCGCCCTTCAGCGCCACGACGAACACTAGCATATAGAGCAGGGTCGTCACCACCGGGGCGGCGACCGTCTGGGCCCCGACCTTCCAGAAGCGGCGAATCTCGCGCAGATACAGGGTCTGCACCCCGATCCAGTTGACCCCGGCGTAATGGCGCGGCGTGGGAAGGCCGGAAGGCCGCGTCGAGGCGAGATCGGTCATGGCCGTCAGATGCGGCCGCGTGACGCGGCGCGCAAGGGGTCAGGCACCCGACCTCAACCGACGGGGTGGGCCCTGCGCCGCGCCTCGTCCGCCTCGGCGATCAGGCGCAGCCCGGAAATCTCTGCGGCGTCCGGCGTCAGGGTGATGGCGAGCGGGGGCGGATCGACCACCCGGACACAACCGTCGCCCGCCAGGGGCGTCAGGGGTTTGCGGGTGATTGGCGGGTCTTTGGCGTGGGTATCGGGCATCTGTCGTCAACCCGGCGCAGGCGCGCCCGTTCCATATCGCAGCGCCGGGTCCGCCCGGAGAACGCCGATTCAAGATGTAGTTCCTGTGGACGACTGATTCGCACATCTTGCGTCTGTTAAGGTCTCGTTTACGATTAGTTGTGGCTGACGAGACCCGGGAGGGACCTCAGGCGCCAAATGTTGAATCAAAACTGTTCCCCGGAGGGTGGCATGACCGCAGGCTGGACCGAAGATCGCGTCGGAGCGTTGAAGAAGCTCTGGCTGGAGGGGCAGTCGGCCTCGCAGATCGCCAAACAGCTGGGCGGCGGCGTCACCCGCAACGCCGTCATCGGCAAGGTCCACCGCCTGGGCCTGTCGGGCCGGGCGACGCCGTCGCAACCGGCGCGCACCGCCACCACCTTCCGCCCGGCCCGCACGCGCACCACGCCCCCGGCCCAGCCGTCGGCTCCGCGTCGCATCGAGGCCGCGCAGCCCGCGCCGCGTCCGGTGGCGGCCGCCCCGTCGCTGCCCGCCGTCGCCGAGATGCCCGGCACCGCCACGGTGATGACCCTGGGTGCCCACATGTGCAAATGGCCGATCGGCGACCCGTCCTCGACCGAGTTCAGCTTCTGCGGCCGCCGGGCCTCGGAAGGCGTCTATTGCGTCGAACACGCCCGCGTCGCCTACCAGCCGCAGATGAAGCGCGGCGGCAAGGAAGAGCTGGCCCGCAGCCTTCGGCGCTACATCTAGCTAAGGGGCGCTACCGCTACGCGCGCGGCGCTTCGCTGCTTGAGCGCGTTCGGTGTCTGGTTCGCCAGATTCGCGCCTTTGTCATCCCCGCGAAAGCGGGGACCCATCCGCCTCGCCAGGGTCCCCTGGCGAGACCGGGGCGGGGCTGCGGTTCTCCGGGTTGACGCAGCCCCCCACCCTCTCTCCTTGCGGGCTACCGCTCGACGCGCTCCCGCCCGGCCGCGCTAGTTCAGAACCCGGCCACCCGGCAGGTCCAGACTGAACGCCGGGATCAGGGCCTCGAACGACCGGCCGTTGGCGTCGGTCATCATATAGGCCCCCTCCATCGACCCTGAGGGCGTCGGCAGGGGGCATCCGGAGGCGTAGGAATAGCTGTCGCCCGGCGCGATCAGGGGCTGTTCGCCGACCACGCCCGGTCCCCGGACCGTCTCCACATGGCCGGTGGCGTCGGTGATGACCCAGCGTCGCGCCAACAGTTGCACCGCCTCCGGGCCGCGGTTCTCGATCTCGACCTGATAGGCCCAGACCCAGCGACCCTCCGCCGGATCGGACTGGCCGGCCAGATAGCTGGGCCGCACGCGCACGATGACGCCTTCTGTTTCAGCCACATAGGGTTGGGTGTCGTGCATGACCCATGGTCGCCCGGCAACGGGATGGTGGCAAGCGGGGTCGCCCCACCCGCTATTTCCGGCGGCGGCCGACGTGTATGGCGTTCTTCATGACTCTCGAATTCCCTACGCCCGGCATCCTGCCCTGCCAGTCCATCGAGGCCCTGATCGCCGCCGGAGCCATCAGATCGGCCACCGCCTGGGACGCCGACCAGGTCCAGCCGGCCAGTCTCGACCTGCGCCTGTCCGACCGCGCCTGGCGCGTGCGCGCCTCCTTCCTGCCCGGCAAGCGGCTGGTGTCCGAGCGGATCGCCGACGTCGAGATGCACCCGATCGACATGACCAACGGCGTCGTTCTGGAAAAGGGCTGCGTCTATATCGCCGAGTTGCAGGAGCGGCTGAGCCTGCCGCCCGGCCTGATCGCCCGCGCCAACCCCAAATCCTCGACCGGCCGCGTCGACGTCTTCGTGCGCCTGTTGACCGATCGGGGCGGCGCGTTCGACGACGTCGACGAAGGCTACGAAGGGCCGCTCTATCTGGAGATCGCGCCCCAGACCTTCTCCATACTCGTGCGCCCCGGCACCCGGCTGAACCAGTTGCGCCTCAAGGCCGGGGAGCCGCCGAAGCTGGAGACCCGCAGCGTCGGTGTCGATCTGCAGGGCGGCGACATCGTCGGCTTCCGCGGCCGTCGCCATGCGGGCGTGGTGGATCTCGACAAGATCGACGGCCACGACCCCAGGGACTTCTGGGAGCCGCTGACCCTGAGGCGCGGCGAACTGCTGCTGGACCCGGGCGAGTTCTACATCCTGGCGTCCAACGAGGCCGTCGAGATCCCGGTCGACCAGGCCGCCGAGATGACCCCGATCGATCCGTCGGTCGGCGAGTTCCGCGTCCACTACGCCGGCTTCTTCGACCCCGGCTTCGGCACCGACGAGGCGCATGGGGCCGGCTCGAAGGGGGTGCTGGAGGTCCGCACCCACGACACCCCCTTCCTGCTGGAACACGGCCAGATCGTCGCCCGGCTGGTCTATGAACCGCTGACGGAACGACCGACACGGCTGTATGGCGAAGGCGGCAGCCACTACCAGCGGCAGGGCCTCAAGCTGTCGAAGCATTTCAGGGCCTGGGGATAATCCTCCCCCGTCGGGGGAGGTGGCTCGAAGCGAAGCGCAGAGACGGAGGGGCTCACCCCGGACGCCGGCGTTCGCGGTTGGCCCCCTCCACCACTTCGTGGTCCCCCTCCCCCGGGGGGGAGGATCAAACCAGCCGATCCGCCTTCCTCAGCCCCGGGAACAACTTCGCCCACACACCCGTCGCCGCCAGCGCCCCGACTCCGCCGAACACCGCCGCGCCGATGGGACCCAGGAACCGCACCATGACGCCGGAATAGGCCTCGCCCAGCTCATTGGACGCCCCGATGAACAGCATCGACACCGAGGACACCCGGCCCCTCATGTGATCGGGGGTCGACAGCTGAATCAGGGTCTGGCGGATGTTGACGCTGATCATGTCGGCCATGCCGCCGACGAACAGGGCCGCCGCCGAGATCCAGACGACCTTCGACAGGCCGAAGACGATGGTGCAGACCCCGAACACCGCGACCGAGGCGAACATCAGCATGCCGCCCCGCCCCGGAATCGGATAGCGGGCCAGGACCAGGGCCATCAGGAAGGCCCCGCCGCCGAACGAGGCCCTCAGCAGGCCGAACCCTTCCGGCCCCACATGCAGGATGTCGCGCGCAAAGATCGGCGTCAGCAGGGCCACCCCCGCGAACAGAACCACGATCAGATCGAGCGAGATGGCACCCAGCACGATCTTCGTGTCCCAGACGTATTTCAGCCCGTCCTTGACCGCCTCCCAGCGGCTGCCGACGGCCTCCATCGGTGCGGGCTTGCCGCTGGTCTTCAGGATCAGGAAGCAGGTCAGGCCGATACCGAACAGGGCCAGCGACACCCCGTAGGCCAGGGGTACGTTGATCCCGACGATCACGCCGCCGAGCGCCGGCCCCGCGATGGCCCCGGTCTGGAAGGCGATCGACTGGGCCGCGATAGCGCGCGGCAGGGCGGCCCGGCCGACCACCATGGGCAGATAGGCCTGGCTGGCCGGGGCGAGGAAGGCTCGTGATGCGCCGAAGCCCACGGCGACCGCCAGCAGGCCCCACAGCGGAGGATGACCGTGGATCGCCATGGTCAGGAAACCCAGCGCACAGGTCCCCTCGGCCACGATGGCCAGGATCACGGTCCCGCGACGATCACGCCGATCCGCCATCTCCCCGGCAGGCAGGGTCAGCAACAGCAGGGGGATGAACTGCGCCAGGCCGACCATGCCGAGGTACAGACTGGCCTGTTCGATCGGATGGTCGCGGCGCGCGATCTCATAGACCTGCCACAGCAGGGCCGAGGACTGGATCTGGATCGCCAGCACCGCCGCGATCCGACCCAGCCAGATCAGGCGGAAGTCGCGGATAGCCCAGGGGTTGGTCCCGTCGGCCCCCGACGGACCCGCAGCCGGCGCGGCCTCGGCGGTCGACCTGGTGATCGGCTCGGGCGGCTCAGGTGCGTCGGTCATGTTTCGGGTAGGGCGTTCCGTCTCGGTGGAAATAGCGGTCCCCGCCGAGCGGCAGGACCATGTCGATGTCGGGATAGTCGGCCCCGTCGCCGCCGGGGGTGCGCGTCCCGACCTCCAGCAGAACCGCCTCGGTGCCGGACCGGTTCTCGATCCTGTGCCCGTTCGGGACCCCGGCCTTGAAGCCCGCGCAGTCGCCGGCCTTCAGCACCGCCTCGCCGTCCTGCTCGATCAGGACCACCTCGCCCGACAGGACCCAGACGAACTCGTCCTCGGTCGTGTGCCAGTGGCGCTGCGATGACCAGGCCCCGGCCGGAAGCCGCAGCAGATTGACCCCGAACTGATCCAGCCCGACAGCGTCACCCAGCTTCCAGCGACGGCGCGGCAGACAGGGACCGGCGAATTCATCCGGATAGCTGGTCCCGTGGCCTGTGGGTGCGGCATCGATGTCGATCTTCGGCATGGCGACTCCTCTTTCCGGCCCGGCGTGATCTCCGTAAAGCATGGCGATATGAGTCCCGCATCAACTCCTGTCATCGATCCTGTCGAACTGACCCGCAGCCTGATCCGCAGGCCCTCCGTCACGCCCGCTGACGAAGGCGCGATGGACACGCTGCAGCGCGTCCTGACCGAACTCGGTTTCACCTGCCGCCGCATGGCGTTCGAGGGTCCGACCGGCGCAGGCGCCGATGCCCGGATCGAGAATCTCTACGCCCGACGCGGAACCGCCTCGCCCAACCTCTGTTTCGCCGGCCATACCGATGTCGTGCCGACCGGCGAGGCTGCGGCCTGGTCCTCCGGTCCGTTCGAGGCGGAGGTCCGGGACGGCGTCCTGTTCGGCCGGGGCGCCGTGGACATGAAGGGCGGTATCGCCGCCTGGGTCGCCGCCGTGTCGCAGGTGCTGGCCGAGGGCGAACCGGCAGGCTCCCTCTCCTTCCTCATCACCGGCGACGAAGAGGGCCCCGCCCTGCACGGCACGAAACGGGTGGTCGAGACCCTGATGGCCGAGGGCGAGGTCATCGACGCCTGCGTGGTCGGCGAACCGTCGTCGCAGCAACAACTCGGCGACATGATCAAGATCGGCCGGCGCGGCTCACTGAACACCTGGATCACCGTCCACGGCAAGCAGGGCCACGTCGCCTATCCCGCCCGAGCGGCCAATCCGGCGCCGGTGCTGGTCAGGCTGCTGGCGGCGCTTGACGCCCATGTGCTCGACACGGGCTACGAAGCCTTCCAGCCCTCGAACCTGGAGATCACCACCGTCGACATCGCCAATCCGGCCACGAACGTCATCCCGGCGGAGGCCCGGGCCCGGCTGAACATCCGCTTCAACCCGGCCCAGACCGGCGACGGCCTGATCGACTGGCTCAACCGCGAGGCCGGCCGGGTCCAGGCCGGGACCGGGCTCCAGATCACCCTCGAACACATGTGTTCGGGCGAAGCCTTCCTGACACCGGTCGGCCCCTTTGTGACGGCGGTCCAGGACGCGGTCGAGGCCGCCACGGGCCTCCGCCCGGAGGCCTCGACCACCGGCGGCACCTCGGACGCCCGCTTCATCCGGGCGATGTGTCCGGTTCTGGAGCTGGGCCTCGTCGGCCAGACCATGCACCAGATCGACGAGCGGGTTCCCGTCGCGGAGCTCGAAGCCCTGACCGCAACCTATCGCCGGGTCATCGAGACAGTGCAGGCGACGGTCTAGTTCAGCGGACCCGTCGGCACCGCCGCGATCAGTTCCAGCTTCGCGATGCGCCGGTCCATGTCGGCCACGACCTCTTCCAGCCGCGCCTTTTCCGAAGCCATGTCGACGGGGGTACCGTCGTCGTAGGTGATCCGCGCGCCTCGCGCGATCAGGTCGAGGCGGTGGATGGCCGTCACGCGCGCGGCCTTGAACCGGTCCAGTTCGGTGTCGGGGGAACTCATCGCCCTCCCCTCGCCGCGCTTGCGTCGCAGGTCAAGCTTCAGGCGAGAACCGCGGCCGCGTGGTTCATCATCACCACCGCCCCGCCCATGGTCGCAAGGAACGATGCGAGGAAGAATCCGGTCTCTCGCCAGAGCTCACGGCGGGGCATGGGCTCGATCGCGGGCAGATGGAAGTTCAAGACCCTCATGGTCGCTCTCCTGGCGTAACCCACGGAGGTTGCGCCCGGTTTCTTGAGCGATCGTGCACGAACGTGGCGAACGCGCCGGTGACTCTATTCGCGCTCCAGGAAACGCAACGCCGACAGGGCGTGGGTCTTCACCCCCAGGACCAGCACGTCCTCGTTGACATCGAACTGGGGCGAATGGTTCGGCGCGGTCGAGGCCGGATCGACCCCGTCGGCGGTGCCGCCGAGGTGATAGAAGACGCCCGGGACTTCGTTCTGGAAATAGGAGAAGTCCTCCGCCACCGTTGTTGGCGGGGTCGCCGGATTGACGTTCCCCTCGCCCGCGGCCTCGGTCAGGACCGGGGCCAGCCAGGCGGACAGGTCCTCGTTGTTGAACACCAGGGCGGCGTTCTGGCGGATCGAAAAATCGGCGGTCGCGCCATAGGCCTCGGCGACATGGTCGATCGCCGCCTCGGCCCGTTTCACCAGGTCGTCGCGCTGGGCCACGTCGAAGGTGCGCAGCGTGCCCGACAATACCGCCTGGTCCGGAATGATGTTGTAGCGGACGCCCGCCTGGACCGTGGCGATGGTGAACACGGTCGGGGTCGTCGTCGGGTCGACGGTGCGTGCTGTCAGGGTGTTGACGGTCTGGATCACCTGTCCGGCGACGGCGATCACGTCGATGCCGCGCCACGGCCAGGCGCCGTGCGTCTGTCGCCCGTGGAGGGTGATATCGACGCGGTCCGACGCCGCCATGAAGCCCTGCGGCCGATAGAAGACCGTGCCCGCCCGGCCCGGCACGACATGCAGGCCGAAGATGGCCTCGACCTTCGGGTTCTCCAGAGCGCCGTCCTGGATCATCAGCCGCGCCCCGCCCAGCGGTTCGCCCGGAGGGGCCCCCTCCTCGGCCGGCTGGAAGAGGAAGACGACGGTTCCGCTGAACCGGTCCTTCATCCCGCTCAACACCTGGGCAGCGCCCAGCAACATGGCGACGTGGGCGTCGTGTCCGCAGGCGTGGGCGACCGGCACGGTCTGACCCTGATAGGTCCCGGTCGCGGTCGAGGCGAACGGCAGGCCCGTCGCTTCCAGCACCGGCAAGGCGTCCATGTCGGCGCGCAAGGCCACGACGTGCTGCGGTCCCGAGCCGGTTCCGCGCAGGACCCCGACGACGCCGGTGCGACCCACACCCTCGCGTACCTCGATGCCCATCTCGCGCAGATGTCCGGCGACGAAGGCGGCCGTGCGCGTCTCGGCGAAACCCAGTTCCGGGTGGGCGTGCAGGTCGCGGCGCCAGGCGATGACGTCGGCCTCGACGCCTTGGGCCGCCGTCGCGATGTCGGTGCCGGGGACCTGGGCCAGGGCGGGAGCGGCCATGAGGGTCAGGGCTGCGGCCCAGATGGCGGAGTGCGCGGCGATGCGGATCATGAAAGCTCCCGGGAAGGTGCGGGATGATGACGGTGTCGTGCCCGCCGAAGCAAGCGACTTGCGTCACGCTGCGCCTTGACCGACATCAGGGCATGGCCATCAAGACCTCGAAGACGAAATGGCGCGACGTCATCCTGGTCTGCAGGAAGTGCCAGAAGAAGCTCGACGGCGGCTTCGGGCCCCACGGCGACAAGAGCCTGAAGAAGGCGCTGAAGAAATATCTGAAACCCGGCGACGGCAAGGGCCGAAAGGCCGAGCTGGCCGTGATCGGGACAGCCTGTTTCGACGTCTGTCCGAAGAATGCCGTGGTTTGCGTCAATGCGTCAGAGCCCAAGGCCCTGCTGATCGTCCCGGTCGGCGCCGACCTGTTCGAGGTCAAGGCCCGGCTGCGCCTCGACGACGGGCGACGGCTGAAACCGACGCTGACGATCGTCTAGAGCCCTCACCCCACCGCCTTCTCCATCGCGGCTTTGATCGCGTCGGCTCCAGCGTTCATCATCGCCTCGACCCGCTCGCCCGGCCCGTCCGGGAGGAAGTCGACGATCCAGATGAACCGGCACCGGTCCTCGCCCTCGGGCACGAGGGCGTTCGAGGCGCTATGGTGTTCGAACAGGTCGGCGAGGATCGAATACACGATGCGGCGATGCTGGTCGTCGATGGCGATCAGCCGTTCACGCAGCACCAGCCCGCCCTGGAACATGACGGTCCGAACGTCGCCCTCGACCACGGTGTCGAGGATGAGGCCCGGCGCGACCTTCGTATGCAGGGCGCCGAAATCGCGCAGCCGGTCCCAGACGAAGTCCGCCGGTGCCTCAATGATCCGTTCGATATGGAGGGTTGCCATCTCTCTCTCCCGTTCGGCGGCAAGGTGGCGGACCTGTCGCCCGATGTCTCGCGGCAATCGACAATATCGCCCAATCCTCCCCCCATCGGGGGAGGTGGCTCGTAGCGCAGCGAAGAGACGGAGGGGGCTCACAGCGAACTCGGTGTCCGTGGCCGGCCCCCTCCACCGCGGAGCCTGTCCTCCGGCCGAGCGAAGCTCGGACCGGGGGGCGGTCCCCCTCCCCCGATGGGGGAGGAAAGGCTATGCATCTCGAATGTCGCCCCGCTCCCCCGCCTTCATGATTCTGTTCGCCGTCAGCCTGATCGCGACGGCGGGGAACATGGGGCTGCAGTCGGTGCTGCCGGCCATCGGACGCGAGTTCCATCTGGCCGACACCCTGGTCGCCGGGGCCTTCGCCATCTCGGCTCTCATGTGGACGATCACCTCGCCGTTCTGGGCCCGGTGGTCCGACAGGATCGGACGCAAGAAGGTCATCCTGATCGGCCTGGCGGGATTTGTTGTGTCGATGACCGGGTTCGGTCTGGCGGCCACATCGGGCATCGAAGGCTGGCTGGGCGCCGGCGTCGCCTTCATCCTGATGGCGACGGCGCGGACCATCTACGGCGTGTTCGGCTCGGCCTCGCCGATCGCCTCCCAGGCCTATGTCGCCGACCGCACCAGCCCGGAACAGCGGACCCAGGCCATGTCGCTGCTGGCCTCGGCCCAGGGCCTGGGCACGGTCATCGGGCCGGTGCTGTCGCCCTTCTTCATCCTCCCGCTCGTGGGGCTGGCGGGACCGATGTACGTCTATGCCCTCGTCGGCCTGGTCGTGCTGCTGGTGGTGTGGTTCAAACTGCCGAGCGGCGAGGTGATCCGCACCCCCTCGCCCAGCGGGCGCCGTGGCGACGCCGCCAAGGGCCTGTGGCGCGACCCGCGCGTGCGCGACTTCCTGCTGTACGGCCTGTTCATCACGGGGGCGCAGGCGGTCAACATCTCGGTGCTGGGCTTCCACATCATCGACGAGCTGGCGGCCACCGGGATGGACGCCCGCCAGGCCCAGCCCTTCATCGGCCTGGCCATGTTCGCCGGCGCCCTCGCGACCCTCATGGTGCAGTGGGGATTGATCCCGCTGCTGAAGATGCAGCCGCTCCAGTTGATGCGCTGGGGGGGGATCCTGGCCCTGGTCGGGAATCTGATGACGATCGCGGCCCCGGCCTATTTCGGCGTGGTCGTCGGCTATGCCGTCGTGTCGATGGGTGTCGGTTTCGCCAGACCGGGCTTCACCGCAGGCGCCTCGATCGCGGTCGGGCCGCACGAGCAGGGTGCGATTGCCGGGCTGATGATGTCGCTGGCGGGGCTCAGCTTCCTGGTGCCGCCGGTCGCGGGAGTGGCGCTGTACGAGCTGGTCGAGTGGGCGCCTTTCGCGGCCAACGCAGCCCTGCTGGCAGCCGGCGTGGCCCTGGCCTACCTCAGTCCGGTGCTGCGCTTCGACCCCACGCCCGGCGTCGAGGACAACCCCGCGCCCGACGCCCCGCCGGCGTCCCAGCCGGGGCCGGAAGGCAACCGTTAGGCTTGCGTCGTTCCAACCGGCTTGCGACATCGTCAGTATGACCTTCAAGATCGAGAAACGCGTCGGCGTCCGCGCCCCTTCCGACAGGATCTGGGAGGTCATCGCCGACCTGCCGGGCTGGGACAGCTGGAACCCGGTCGAGACCGGCGTGAGCGGTACCATCGCATTCGGCGGCCAGATCAATCTCACCGAAACCATCGACGGCCTGCCCGGGCGCGAGGTCACGGGCCGTGTCGCCGACTGGCAGCCGAACGCCCAGCTGGTCTGGACCGAGAAGCGCGGGTGGCTGTTCAACGTGGTCCGCTACTACGAGATCGAGGAACTGGAGCGCGGCAGCTGTATCGTCGCAAACGGCTTCATCTTCTCCGGCTTCCGGGGCGAAGGCTTCTACGAAAAGCACCGGAAGACGATCCGCACCGCCTGCGAGACGATCGGCGAGGCGCTGCGACTAAAGATCGACAGCGTCTAAACCCGGCTACTCCTCGGCGCCTTGCTCGGCACGGGGCACATCCTTGGCCGCATTGGAGGCCATCGTGTCCTGGATCTTGATGATCGCCGGACCCAGGATGACGGTGAACAGCACCGGCAGGAAGAACAGGATCATCGGCACGGTGAGCTGGGCCGGCAGGGCCGCGGCCTTCTTCTCCGCCGCCGACAGCCGCAGATCGCGGTTTTCCTTGGCCATCGTCCGCAGGGCCGAACCCAGCGGCGTGCCGTACTGTTCGGCCTGAACCATGGCCGTCGCGACGGCGCGGACGCCCGGATGGTTGGTCCGTTTGGCCAAGCCCTCATAGGCCATTCGCCGCTCGGGCAGATAGCTGAGCTCGGCGGACAGCAGGCTCAGTTCCTCAGCCAGGGCGATGGAGGTGGTGCCGATCTCCTGGGCCACCTTCACGATCGCCGACTCGATCGACATGCCCGCCTCGACGCAGATCAGCATCAGGTCCAGCGCGTCGGGGAAGGCCTCCATGATCGACTGCTTGCGCTTGGCGATCACGTTCTGGAGGAACATGTTCGGGGCATAGAAGCCGGCCGCTGCGGCGAACATAACGATGCCCATCTTGATCGTGACAGGCTGACCGAAGTCGTTGATAAAGAAGATGTATATCCCGGCCAGGGCGAAACCGACGAAAGGCGAGGCGAAGCGGAAGAAGTAGAAGGTCGTCAGCGGCCGGGGCCCGCGGAAGCCGGCCTGGGACATCTGTTCGACGACCTTGGGGTCCTCGAGCATCTTGGTCAGGTTCAGCCGGTCGACGACCGTCTTCTTGAACCCGTCGTCGGTGTGGCGAAGACCACCGCTGCCGGCGGCGATGGCCTGACGCGAGCGACGCTTGAGTTCCTCGCGACGGACGGCGACTCCCTTCATCCGCTTTTCCAGCGCCACGCCGCTGCCCATGCCGCCCAAAAGGGTCAGGACCGTCGCGAAGACGAGCAGCGCGACCAGGCCGCTGATCAGGTTCACCGGCTCGACGATGGCGCGCATGATGGATTCCATGTCGCCCTCCTAGAACTTGAACGAAATCATGCGCTTCATCACGAAGATGCCGATCGCCATCCACGTGCCTCCGCACAGCAGCATGATCTGGCCGCGGAAGTCGGTGAACATCAGCAGCATGTAGCTGGGGGTCGTGATCGACACGAGAATCATGACCACGGGCGGCATGGAGCCGATGATGCCGGCCGAGGCCACAGCCTCTGACGACAGGGCCTTGATCTTTTCGCCCATCATCCGGCGCGCGCGCAGCACGGTCGACAGGTTGCCCAGCGCCTCGGCCAGGTTGCCGCCGGTCTTCTGCTGGATGGCGATGACGATGGCGAAGAACTTCAGCTCCGGGGTCGGCATCCGCTCGTACATCCGGTCCAGGGCCTGGGCCAGGGTCAGGCCGACGCCCAGTCCCTCGACCAGCTTCTGGAACTCCGGGCCGAGAGGCGCGGGGCTCTCCTTGCCGATGATCTTGAAACAGTCATGGACCGGCAGGCCGGTCTTGATGCCGCGGACGATGACGTCCACGGCGTTCGGGAACTCGGCCGCGAATTTCTTCATCCGGCTCTTGCCGATGAAGCCGACGACCCAGCGCGGCAGGCCCAGACCGGCCACCAGGCCGGCACCCAGGGCGACGAAGGCGTTGGGCCCGAACAGCAGGGCCAGCAGGAAGACGACGACGCCGGCGGCGATGCTGATGATCGTGAACGTGCGGATCGTCATGGCCATGCCGGCATGCTTCAGCTTGGCCGCCATGGTCATGCGGGCCTTGCGCTCCTTGCGGTCGGCCTCCTTGAGCTGAAGCTCGATGACCTTGCGCCGGGCCTCAGGCGTATTGGCTTCGGCCTTCGCGGCCTTGGCCCGGGCGTTCCGCGTCGCGGGCGAGGTGAATCCTTCGGCGCGCTTCAGGGCCTGGCCGCTGGAATCGTCGCCGCCGACGAAGGCCCAGCCGAGGCCGCCGATGGTGATGAACGCCAGGACCGCCGCGAGGATCGGGAGCATCTCGCCTACTCCGCAGCGTCGAGGGCTTCGGCCAGCTCGCGCTCGAGGCCGTAGTAGCGGGCACGGTCCCAGAAGCGGGGACGGGCGATGCCGGTCGAGCGGTGACGGCCGACAATCTTGCCGTTCTCGTCCTCGCCCGTGATCTCGTAGACGAACAGGTCCTGGGTCACGATCACATCGCCTTCCAGACCCACGACCTCGGTGATGTGGGTGATGCGGCGCGAGCCGTCGCGCAGGCGGGCGGCCTGGATGATTACGTCGACCGAGCCCACGATCATCTCGCGGATGGTCTTGGACGGCAGGCCGTAGCCGCCCATGGTGATCATCGATTCCATCCGGCTGATGGCTTCGCGCGGCGAGTTGGCGTGCAGCGTGCCCATCGAGCCGTCGTGGCCGGTGTTCATGGCCTGCAGCAGGTCGAAGGCCTCGGGTCCACGGACCTCGCCGACGATGATCCGCTCGGGACGCATCCGCAGGCAGTTCTTGACCAGATCCCGCATGGTGATCGTGCCCTGGCCCTCGAGGTTGGGCGGGCGGGTTTCGAGACGGACCACGTGTGGCTGCTGCAGCTGCAGTTCGGCGGCGTCCTCACAGGTGATGACGCGCTCGGTCGGGTCGATAAAGGCGGTCAGGGTGTTCAGCAGGGTCGTCTTGCCCGAGCCCGTGCCGCCCGAGATGACGATATTGCAGCGGCAGGCGCCGATGACGCCCAGGACGCGGGCCCCTTCCGGGCTGATGGAGGAATACTCCACCAGGTTCTTCATCGTCAGCTTGTCTTTTTTGAACTTCCGGATCGTCAGGGTCGCGCCGTCGATGGCCAGGGGCGGGGCGATGACATTGACGCGCGATCCGTCGGGCAGGCGGGCGTCGCAGATCGGCGAGCTCTCGTCGACGCGGCGGCCGACCTGCGACACGATCCGCTGGCAGATGTTCATCAGCTGGGTGTTGTCGCGGAAGCGGACGTTGGTCAGCTGGACCTTGCCGTTCACCTCGATGAACACCCGGCCGGCGCCGTTGACCATGATGTCGGCGATGTCGTCGCGGCCCAGCAGCGGCTCCAGCGGACCGTAGCCGAGGACGTCGTTGACGATGTCCTGGACCAGGTGCTCCTGCTCGGCCACCGACATGGAGACGTTCTTGATCGCCACCAGTTCGGCGACGATGTCGCGGATCTCTTCCGATGCCGCCTTGGTGTCGAGCTGGGCCAGCTGGGCCAGGTCGATGGTGTTCATCAGCGCGTTGAAGATCGTCGTCTTCGTGGCGTGGTAGTAGTCGCTCTGCTCGCGAACGATCTCGGCGACCGCCTGGGCCTTCTTCAACTGCTCGAAGCCTGCCGTGGCCTTGGGGCCTGGACCGGCGTTCAGCGGCGGGGCGGCGGCGGGCTTGGGTCGGGCAGCGAGTGCATCCAGCCGGTCGGCGGCCGCCGAAGTTGGAGCGGAAGCCCCGCGGCCCGACGTGTGGGCGAAACCGGTCTCGGCGGGCGGAGCGTCGGCGTTGAAGGCGAAGGCCTGGGTCTGCTGGCCCTGCGCCGGCTGGGGCGGGAAGGCGTCGTCGAACGCCTCGGCCGGCTGAGGCGCCGGCGCGGGTGCCGGGCTGGGCTCGACGGCGACGCCGCCGGGCTGGGATGTACGCTTTCCAAACACCCGTCAGGTCTTCTTCTTGAACAGGCCGGCGAACATCGACTTCGACTCGCCCCTGGCTGGCTTGCCGGGAGCGGCCAGCATTGGCAGTTCGCGGCGTGAGACGATCTGGGCCAGGGTCTGGAAGGCCTCGGCGGCCTTGGACCTGGCGCCGGCGTCCAGGATCATCTGGCCGTTGTTGGCTGCCGCGCCGAACAGCTTGGCGTCGAACGAGATCGACAGGCTGGGGTGGATGCCCAGAGCCGCACCGAAGTCCTTGGCCGGGATTTCCGGACGACCCGGCACACCGACCTGATTCAGGACCAGACGGGGCGGCGCATCGTTCGGGCGGCCCGAGCGGATCAGGTCGATCATGTTCTTGGCGTTGCGCAGACTGGCCAGGTCGGGCGTCGCCACGACCACGACCTCATCGGCCGAGATCAGGGTCTTGCGCATCCAGCCGGTCCAGATGTGGGGCAGGTCCAGCACCACAAAGGGGGCGGTGCCACGGATCTGGCTGGTCACCTCTTCAAAGGCGTCCGGCGAGATGTCCCAGTCGCTGTCCAGGGTCGCCGGCGCGGCGAACAGTGACAGCTTGTCGGTGCAGCGCACCATCATCCGGTCGAGCAGGACGGCGTCCAGCCGGTCGGGCTGGCCGAGGGCCTCCGCGATGCCTGACAGCGGGTCCTGATTGAAGTCGAGCCCGGCTGTGCCGAACGGCAGGTCGTAGTCGACGATGACGGTGTTGGCGCCGATCCGTTCGGACATCGCATAGGCGGTGTTGTGCGCGACCGAGGAGGCCCCCGCCCCGCCCCGCGCGCCGACGAAGGCGATGGAGCGGCCGACGAACGGCTGGGCGGGGTCCGAGAACAGACCCCCGATGGCGGCGATCAGCTGCAGCGGCTGGATCGGAGCGACCAGATACTCGCTGACCCCACGCTTCATCAGCTCGCGGAACAGGATGATGTCGTTGGTCGCGCCGATGACCACGACCTTGGTGCCCGCGTCGCAGACCTCGGCCAGGCGATCGACCTGCGACAGGAGGCTCTGAGGGTCCTGCAGGCATTCGACGATGATCAGGGGCGGTGTCGGCTCCTGCGAATAGGCGTCGAGCGCACCCGGGATGCCGCCGACGCGGATCTGGGTCGTCGCGCGGGACATGCGCCGGTCCTGACCCGCGCGCTCTGCGGCGGCGAGGGTATCCTGACGTTCGGCGAAGACGTGGATCGCGATCCGGGGAACGGTCACCTCGACCTGCAGTCCGCCCAACTGGGGCGTCAGGGCGGCGGAGGCTCCGGCGACCAGATCGCCCACGGGATTGTAGCCGGGTGCCGGTCCCGGCGCCTGGGTTGCCGGCAGGCCGGGGTGGGCCAGGACCGGGCCGCCCGGGACCGGGGCGCCGGGTGCCGTGAATTGCAATGGCTCACGCGGATTGATGTCCGCGTCCAGCGAGGGCGCGGCGGGCGGCATGAAATCCAGATCGGCGTCGAACTCGTCGTCGAGGTCGTCGAAAGGGCGCGAGGCGATGGCATTGGTCATGTCGCGTCAGTCCACCGCATTCGAGACGCGCTGGTTCTCGACCATCGGTTCGCGCGTCGCCGCCGTCGGCTCGCCCAGGCGGTATTTGTCGAACACGACCGCGCGGCGGGCGGCGCTGCCCGGCTGGATGGCGCGCGGCGAAACGATGTCGCGGGGATCGGCGATCTGGGCGGCGAGGTTGGCGTTCACCGCGCACCCGAAATTGGCGTAGCCGGCGTTCGCGCCGGTGCGGCCGAGATTGGTCCAGCTGGTCCCGCACGTGGGAACGGCGGCCCTGACGGTGTCGAACCCGACCAGCACCGGGGCTCGGGGATCGGGCGCGATATAGGTCACGAGCCGGACCTGATACGGCGGCACGCCCTGCGCTTCGAGCGCGCCCTTGATCCGCCAGGCGACGTCCGACGACACGGGGTCATCGCCCGACGGCGCCTCGACCGTCAGCATCGGCGCGCCTTCGCTGGCGAAGCGATTAACCATGTCGCCCAGGGCCAGGGTCTGATTTTCCGACAGACCCGTCTCGTGCACAGCGAAGGCCACGCGATCGAGACCGGGTTCGATCTGCAGGGCAAAACGCGAGGTCGGGGTCAGGGGGATCGGGCCGGGGCCGGCGGCACCGCCGCAGGCCGCCAGCGGCGCGGCCAGCAGGATCGCCGAGGCGAGCACGATCAGGGAAGAACGGGTCATGGCGGCGCTCACTCGATCACATAGCCGACGGGGCCCTGCCATCCGGCCGAGGGCGAGGCGGTGGGGGCGGGGGATCCATAGGCCTGGTTCAACTGGCCGAAGAAGATGGTCTGGGCGTCGTTGGCGATACGCAGGCCGTCGGCGGGCGTCTGCATCCGGCCAGGCGAGGTCGGACTGACGATATAGGGCTCCACGATCATCACCAATTCGGTTTCACCCGACAAATAGTCGCGCGACCGGAACAACGAACCGAGCACCGGCAGGTTGGTTACGCCGGGCAGGGAATCGACCGTCTGGCGGGTGCTTTCCTGAAGCAGGCCGGCGATCATCATCGAGCCGCCCGAGGGCAGCTCGACCGTTGTGGAAGACCGTCGCACGCCCAGGCCCGGCAGGGTGATGGACGACGGCGTGCCGGCACCGAGGGTCAAGCCGCCGCCCGCCTGCAGCTCGGAGACCTCCATCGAGATCTGCAAAGAGATGTTGCCGCCCGAAAGCACGATCGGGCGGAAGGCCAGGCTGACGCCATAGGGTTTGTATTCGATGGTGACGTTACCGTCGCGGTCGCGACCGGTCGGAGTCGGGAACTCGCCACCGGCAAGGAAGCTGGCGCTTTCGCCGTTCACCGCCGTAAGGTTGGGCTCCGCCAGGGTGCGCACCAGGCCCACACGCTCGAACGCCTCCAGGCAGTTCGACGTATTGGTGCCGGTGACGGTCGAATAGAGCGTCTGGGCCAGGCCGGTGATGGCGTTGGTCACCGTGCTGCCGAGCGTGCTGGTGATCGCCCCGGTAACGGCGGTTCCGACCAGCGAATAGGGGCCCGGTTCGCCCTCCATACCGACCTGCACCTGGTTGATGTTGGTCGTGCCGTTGTTGGTGGTCGTGGTCGTGCCGTTGGTCGTGTTCGACCCGGTCTGAACCTGGTTGTCGTAGTTGGTCGTGCGGGCGTTGTTCTCGCCGTAGCAGAGGCCGCTGCCGCCCAGGTAATTGCCGTTGGCACCCCAGGTATTGCCCCGGCCGAATCCGATCGACGAGTTACCGTCGTTGTAGACGACGTTGGTGGCGAGCCCGAGCTGCTTGATGGCGTTGCGCTGAACCTCGACCACGCGAACCCTCAGCGTGACCTGGTCCGAGCCGGCGACGCTGAGCATGTTCAGCACCTTCTCGGGTGCCGAGACGAAGGCGCGCGCGACCGAGACGATCCGTTCGGCCTCGGCGGCGCTGGTGACCATGCCGGTCAGGATGATGCTGTCGTTGACCGCCTCGGCCTGGACCTGGGCCCCGGGCGCGATACGGCTCAGGGTGTCCTGAAGGGCCGAGGTACCGGCGTCCACACGGACACGCAGGGTCAGGATCTGGCGACCGGCGGCGTCGAGGAAGACGGCGTCGGTCTCGCCGGGCGCGATGCCGATGACGGTGATGCGGCGCGGCGAGTGCACGTTCGCCTCGGCCACGGCGGGGTTCGACACGATCACGTCCCGCGCATCGGCGGGCAGGTCGACGGCGAAGGATGTGCCGCGCGGCAGGTTGACCAGTTGAGGACCCGAGCCTGCCGCGACCGTCTGGCGCGCGCCATGGGTCTGAGCGCTCACGGGAGCGGCGGCCCCGGCGGCGACGAGGCCGGCGCAGGCCAGGGCGACGACGCTCTTGACGGCGGGGTGGTTCAAACGAGAGCTCATTGGACGCTCACCACTTCGGGTTCTCCGCCGCGGAAGATGCGCACGGTGGCAGGGCGGCTGGCGACCGGCGTGCGAGCCGGCGCGCCGACGCGGCCCGAGGGACCGGCGGTGTCGGCATAGGACCGCAACGTCAGGGACAGGGTCCCGGCCGCCTTGGCCAGGGCCAGGGTCTCGGTATCAGCCGGGGCGACCTCGAGGGTGGCCGTAGCGCCGACCACGGCCTGCTGGTCGTCCTCGGCGCGGGTCGACTGGTCGATGGCCAGGACCTTGACGTTCTGCAGCACCAGGCGGCTGGCGAACTTGGCCTGGTTCGGGGCGTCCTCCGTGTCGCGTTCCAGCTCGACCGTCACGATCACATCGACGCGGTCGCCCGGCAGGATGAAGCCGCCGGCGGCGGTCTCCGTCGAAACGGCGATGGCCATCGCCCGCATGCCGGGCTCGAGATAGGCGGCCATGTAGCCGCTGTCTCCGGCGCGAACGATCTTGCGGCCGATGATCGGCTCACCGGCCAGGATCGGTTCGCGGACGACCGATCCGAAATACTCCGACTTGGCCCCGCCGCTGGTCAGTGCCTCGGCGGCGCGGGCGACGCGGGCGACCGTGCCTTCGGGTTTCGCCTCATCCTCGGCGGGAGCGGCGGCGGCCTCCTCGCCCTCGGCGGGTTCGGCCTGCAGAACCGGGACAGAACCATCGGTGATGAAGGCCGGATTGACTTCGTCGGCGGGCCAGTCCTTCCACTCCAGATCCGTGTCGGTCAGGCGTTGACCGGGGGCGAGATCACGGGCGGCGACCAGCACCTTGGCCATAGGGCGCGCGGGTTCGGCGGCTGCGGCGACCGCTGCGGGCTCGCCCGAGGGCGATCCCATGGCGCGCACGACCAGGGCCAGGCCGATGGCGGCCACGGCGGCGATGCAGATGACGGCGATACGGGCGGGCTTCATCGAGGGTCTCCGGCGAGACCACGCGCGCGAATCGTAACGCGGACGGCCTGCCGTTAACGACCATGGCGGGCGCGGGTTAACGGGGCCCTAAACGCCGACGCGTGTCAGCCGGCGGCGAAGGTGGTCAGAAGAGCGCTGGAGGGAAAGGCCATCAGGGCACCGATGCAGATGGCGATGCCGTAGGGGATGTCGCCCTTGGTCTCCAGTAGGGTGTGGACCCAGCCCGGGCCGCCGACGATGTGCGGCGCGACATCGCGTCTTGCGACGATCAGGGCCAGTGACAGCAGGCCGCCGAACACGGCGGTCCAGAGAATGAATTCGAACGAGGCCGACGGACCCAGCCACAGGCAGGCCGCGGCGATCAGCTTGGCGTCGCCGCCGCCGATGACCCGCAGCGCGAACAGTCCCATGCCGACCAGAAGGGCGATGACGGCCACGCCGCCGTGCATCCCGACCACATCCAGCGGCAGGCCTACGGCAAGGGCGGCCGGGAAGAAGCCGAGGATCAGCGATCCCGAGAGCCAGTTCGGAATCCGCATCGTCGTCAGATCCGACAAGGCCGCCGCGATGACGAGGCCGGGCAGAACGCTGAGGAGGGCGAGCGAAACAAGATCCATGACGTCAGTCTGCATGGTGCGGGTTAAATCCGGGTTGCCGCGACGACCTGGCCGGAAAAAACAAAGGGCCGGCGCGTTTCCGCGCCGGCCCCTGCTTTCAAGACCCGTGAGGTCTTAGCCGAGCTTGGCCGAGACCTTGCCGAACGTAGCCGACAGGTTGGTGCCGACGAGCTGAACGGCGCCGATGATGACGACGGCGATCAGAGCCGCGATCAGGCCGTACTCGATGGCGGTGGCGCCCGACTCGTCCTTGGCGAAACGCGAAACGAACTTGGTCATGGTGTTCTTCCTTGTGAAAACTGTGAAGCGAGCAACGATGGCTGGGAGGCTCGGTCGCCCGCTTGTCCCCCAAACGCATGGGCATATTGTCCCGGACCGGTTAAAACTGGGCTAGAAGGCATGGTTACCCGGCTGTTCATTGTAAAAAGCCGGATCGGATCGGTCCGTCGCATCAGCAGATGCCCCCCAGCGCTGAAGAGTTCGACGCCCTGCAAGACCACCGGCAAAGTCATCCGTTCGGCCGCACGCGGGCGCGATCCGGTTTGCCGGGGGGCCTCGTCGCAAAAAACAAAGGGGCCGGCGCGTTTCCGCGCCGGCCCCTTGCGGTTTCAAGACCGATGAGGGTTTAGCCGAGCTTGGCCGAGACCTTGCCGAACGTGGCCGACAGGTTGGTGCCGACGAGCTGAACGGCACCGATGATGACGACGGCGATCAGAGCCGCGATCAGGCCGTACTCGATGGCGGTGGCACCCGACTCGTCCTTGGCGAAACGCGAAACGAACTTGGTCATGGTGTTCTTCCTTGTGAAAACTGTGAAGCGAGCAACGATGGCTGGGAGGCTCGGTCGCCCGCTTGTCCCCCAAACGCAGGGGCAGAATCCTGCCTGGCCGGTTAAAGAAGCTCTAGAAAGTGTAACTAACTAGTCGTTTACTGTGATTATCTGACCAGGCCCGTCCCTCACCGCAGCACAGTGTCGTCGTCGCGCAACAAGCCGACCATCCGGCAGGCGGCCGGCAAGTTCATTCGTCTACGTTTGTTCAACCGTATGAACGAAACATAGCCGAAGGGTTCTCACTTCAGGATTTGTAGAGGTTTCAGGCCGATCTTCGCGTCTCGCCCTCGCGCGCGCCCGTTGAGCTAGAAGGAAACCAAGAATGGCCGGATCGATCGCCGCCCTGCTGCGCCCCGCCCTCCTCACGGGTGCTCTGCTGGCCGCAGGGGCAGCCCAGGCCCAGACACTGAACGTCGAGATCGACCGTTCGGCGCGCGTCGCACTGATGGGATCAGCCGCCTCGGTCATCGTCGGCAACCCGGCCATCGCCGATGTCACTGTGGTGGACGCGAACACCCTGTTCGTCACGGGCAAGGGTTATGGCGTGACCGAGGTCGTCGCCGTGGACGGCGTCGGCCGGACCATCTTCCAGGGCGAAATCGTCGTCACAGGCGGATCGACAGGTTCGGTGCGCGTCTGGCGCGGCGCCCAGGCGACGGAGATGGCCTGCGCCGCCTCCTGCGCGCCGAGCATCCGCAACGGCTCGGGGCCCGGCTCCGCCTCACCCGCTCCGGCGGCCGTGCCGACCCCCTGATCCATGAGCCGCTCCCTCTTTCGCAGGCGCGGCCGGGCCGCTCAACGCCCGCGCCGTGAAGGCGCCGCGGCGGTCGAGTTCGCCATGGTCGCGACCCCGTTCTTCTTCATGATCTTCGCCGTGCTGGAGCTCGGCCTGGTCTTCCTGATCGACTCGACCCTGGAGAATGCCGTGCTGACCGCCAGCCGGCTGGTCCGCACCGGCCAGGCCGACACCGGAAATATCTCTTCAGCCCAGTTCAAGACCGCCCTTTGCGCCGAGATGAGCGTCTTCCAGGGCGACTGCGCCACCCGCGCCGATGTCGATGTCCGCGTGATGCCCCGGTTCAGCGACGGCATTCCGGCCAGCCCGATCCGAGACGGCGTCATGAACACGGGCGATCTTCAGTATAGCCGAGGCGACCCCGGCGACCTCATGCTCGTGCGTGTCTGGTATTCCCAGCCGCTGGTCACGCCCTTCATGCAACAGGCCATGTCGCGGCTGAACTCCGGCGCCGCGGTGATCTCGGTCGCCACCGCATTCCGCAACGAGCCCTATCGCGGGTCCACGCCGTGAGCCTGCGCCGCTCCGCCAGCCTGGGCTTCCTGCGCCGTTTCGGCCGCGACGGTTCCGGCGTGTCGGCCGTCGAGTTCGCCCTGCTCGCCCCCGTGCTGATCCTGATCTATTTCGGTCTCGCCGAGTTCTGTCAGGCCTATATGGCCCAGCGCCGCATGGGTCACTCGACCTCACAGGTCGCCGACATCGTGGCCCAGTACCAGACGGTGGACACGTCCCTCATCGACGACACCTTCGCCATCGGCGGCCTGGTCCTGGCACCCTTCCCGGACAGCGCGCTGAAGCTCCGCGTCACCGCCATCACCCGGGGAAACGACGGGGTGGCCCGGGTGACCTGGAGCCGGGGCAAGGGCATGACCGTGCGCACGGGGGTCGTGACCGTTCCCGCCGGCCTGATCGAGAACGGCGAAAGCATCATCATGAGCGAGGGGACCTACGACTATGTCTCGCCGCTCGGCCAGGTCCTGACGACAAAGCAGTTCAGCCACACCTACTGGCTACGACCGCGGCTGGTGAACACGATCACCTGCACCAACTGCTAGGCGGCCCTGGCCGGTCAGGGCCCTGCGGATCGCCGCGATCTTCGTCTCCGTTTCCTGAAGCTCCGAAGTCGGGTCGCTGTCCGCCACGATCCCCGCCCCGGCCAGGGTCCGGAACGCCCAGGTCTCCCCTTCGCGCCAGAAGGCGATGGTCCGGATCAGGACCGAGGCCGTCAGGGTTCCGTCGTCGCCGAGCAGGAACAGGCTGCCGCACCACGGGCCGCGCGGCCCCTCATGGTCCGCGATCACCTGCATGGCCTGATGCTTCGGAGCGCCCGTGATCGAGCCCGGCGGGAAGGACGCTGCGAGCACCTCGGCCGGGCCGACGTCCGGGCCAACCTCGCCGGTCACGGTCGAGACCAGATGGTGGACGGTGGCGAAGCTCTCCAGCGCGAACAGCGACTCGACCACGACGGAGCCCGGTCGCGCGACCCGCGAAAGGTCGTTGCGCATCAGATCGACGATCATCAGGTTCTCGGCCCGGTCCTTGGCGCTGGCGACCAATTCGGCCGCGTTCGCCGCGTCGATACGGGGATCGGGATCCCGGGAACGCGTCCCCTTGATCGGTCGGGTCTCGATCCGCCGGGTTCGTGGATCGAAGGTGAGGAACAGTTCGGGCGAGTTTGACACCAGCACCCGCGCGCCGACCCGCCAGAAGGCGCTGTACGGCGCCGACCCCGCAGCCAGCCGGACGAACACGGCGAACGGATCGACGTCTGGTTTGAGCCCGCCGCACCAGGCCCGGGCGATATTGGCCTGGAACAATTCTCCCGCTGCGATCCGCGCCACGACATCCGTGACGGCGGCGGTGTAGTCCTCGTCAGGCCTCTCGGACTCAAAGCGTGCGGCCGGTACACCGCCGGTCGCCACCGGCGTTGCTCCATCGACCCAGCGGACAGCCTCGTCCGCGGCCGCGACCGCCTCGGCCTCGTCCCGTCCCAGCCCGACGGCCGAGACCGTCCCCGCCTCATGATCGAAGACCAGCATGGCGGGATAGCGGGCCAGCATCAGATCCGGCCAGTCTCCCGGCGACACCCCCCGGTCTCCGATCGCGGGACGGGCCCCCGCGTCATAGGTCGCCAGCCCGACCACGAACCGGTCCATGCCCTCCCCGGCCAGGGCGGCGAACGGTTCGTCCGCCTCCATCCGTGTCGTCACGATCCGGTCAGGGTCGCAGGTGACCCAGGACTGCCGCCCATTGGGGCCGCCGTCAGACAGGAGGCACAGAGCCCCCTCGCGATGCGCCAGCCCGGCCGCGACCGCCAGGGGCTCGACCCAGTCCAGGGCCCTGACGACGCGAACCGTCATGGTCACGCCGCCAGCCGCTCCGCGATCCTGTCGCGCAGGGCCGTGTCGACACCGAGCGCCTGTTCCAGATAGCCGTCGATGGAGCCGTGCCGTTCGGTGATCGCGGCGATGGCGGCGTCCAGATAGTCGGGAAGGACCCCCATGAAGGCGACCACGGCGTCGTGCGACGCCTCGCGTCCGGTGAACCCCTTCAGCTGTTCGGCGATGGCCGGCGCGCGGCCGACCAGATCCACCGCCGTATTGGTCAGGAGATAGTCCTCCATCAGATCGTCCTGGCCGACGCCCAGCAAATGATGAGTCAGGGCCGCCAGCATGCCGGTTCGGTCCTTGCCCGCCGCGCAGTGGATCAGCACCGGACGGTCGGCCTCGCCTAGCGCATGAAAGTAGCGGCCGAACAGATCGATGTGGGCGGGTGCAAAGGGAAGCTCGCGATAGGTCGCGGTCATGAAGCGGCGGCCCGAGTCCGGCGTCAGATCGGCGGTCTTCAGGAAGGTGATGTGCGGCGCCTCGCCGGCCTCATCCAGATCGCTCTCGAACACCTGGCCCGTGAAACTTGCTGGCCGCTTCGACGGTTGGCGCCGGCGTTCGACCGGCCTGCGGAGATCGACGACGACGCCGAGGTCCAGCGCCGCCAGCCGATCCAGATCCGCCTCCGAGGCCGAGGCCTGATGCGCCGACCGGAACAACCGGCCTGTCTTGAGCGCCCGGCCGGCGGCGGTGTCGTAGCCGCCGTAGTCGCGGAAATTGTCGAGCGCGTCGAAGGCGTGGATGCGGGAGGTCATGGCCTCCCTATAGGGTGTTTCAGCGCGGCCCGACCAGCCCGGCCATGGCGTCCAGATAGGCGACGAAGGCCTTCCTGCCCGGCTCGGTCATCGAGGCCTCGGTCAGGGGCTTTCGGCCCACGAACCGTTTGGTGACGGCGACGAACCCCGCCTCCTCCAGCTTTCTCAGATGGACCGACAGATTGCCGTCCGTGGTCTGGAGCCGAGCCTTCAGCGTGCCGAAGTCCGCGCTCTCGACGCCGGACAGGGCCGCCATGATGCCGAGCCGGACCCGCCCGTGAATGACGTCGTCGATCCGGCCGATGTCGAAATCGTCGGCCATCCTCAGCCCCGGCTCGCCTGGCGCATCAGGAGGAACCCGGGCAGGGCCATGAGCAGATAGAGGGCGGCGGCATAGGCCAGATACTGGGCGGTCGATCCCGAGAGCAGGGCCAGCAACGGTGCCGCGATAAAGGAGCCGATCGCCAGGAACCAGAGCATCCTCTGGCGCAGCATCGTCGCGGAGACGGCCCAGCCCATGCCGTAGAAGGCGATGATGATCGAGGGAATCGCCAGCGACCATTCCGCCATGTTCACCTCGCCGGTCCGGTTGACGTCGAGCAACATCAGGGCCGTGAACAGCGAGAAGATGCCCCATCCCAGAGCCGACCAGACGCTGCCGAAGGCGCGATTGGCCGCCGTCTCGACCCCGGCGCGCGCCTTCAGCCGATTGATCAGCACGACGAGCGTGACGAAGAAGACGAGCAGGGCGATGCCCCAGACCAGGCCGTAGCCGGCGGGATCAACGGGGAGCAGGCCCGAGATAATCGTCCAGTGCACGACGCTGGCCGTGCCCCAGATCAGGCCGGCCGCGAACAGGATGGCTGCGCCCTGGGGCGGCGTGTTCGCGCCCTCTTCGGCCAGGCTGCGGAGCCAGGCGATATCGGCGGTGTCGTTGTCCGGATCGGTCATGACGGGTCTCTCCAGTTCGTGTTCAGGGTCAGCGGGCGCGGCCGAGGGCCAGCACCAGACCGGGGATGAGGGCGGCCCAAACCAGGCCGTAGGCATAGGCCAGATACTGGGTCGGCGTTCCGACCAATGCCGCAACGCCCAGGGCTCCGAAAACGGTGCCGGCAGCGACGCCGACCGTCCAGCCCGGCCCGCCTCGAAGGGCCGCCACGGCCCAGGCGACGCCGTAAAAGGCCAGACCGACCGGCGACATCCACATCATCAGGGCCCAGTTCTGCGTCACGCCGGACAGGATCGCCAGCGACGCCGCCGCGACGATCTGGAACAGGATGGCCCAGCGGGACCACGAGGCGGCCCGGCGGGCCGGTTCTCCGCCGGCGCTGCGCAGGCGTCGCAACGTTATGATGAAGGCAGCGACCGCCACCGGCCAGCTCAGGGACAGCATCGCCGGATGCAGGTGCAGGGCCCCGCTCATCACGCCCCACTGGAACAGGTTGGCGGCACCGAAGATCGAGCCGGCCGCGATCAGGTTGCGACCGGCCGCAACGCGGAGCGTCGGCTGGCCGGGCAGGATGGAAACGGGTTCGAAGGTCGTGGCGGTCATCGCGGGTTCGTCCGTGCTTGATGGGCCTCAATCCCACATTCACTTTGTGATGTAAAGTTCTTTCTATATGCCGGATGCGCACCCGCCTCGCCTCGGCTAGAAACGGCCGATGACGCCGACCTTTCACAGCATCGCCTATGCCGGAGTCGAGGTCGCCAACCCCGTGACGCTCGACGCCATCCGGGCTCTCGTCGCCCGGACCGGCCTCCCGGACGGCGCGACGGCGATGGACATCGGCGCCGGCGCCGGCGGGGTCTCGATCGCCCTCGCGCGCGAGTTCGGCCTGCGGGTCCAGGCGATCGAACGCTATCCCGACATGGCGGACATGATCCGCGCTCGCGCCGGGGCCGCAGGCGTCGCCGACCGGGTCTCCATCGTCACAGAGGGCTCCGGCACCGCCCTGGATCGCCTCGCTCCCGCCGACCTGATCGTGGCCCTGGGCTCAACCGAACCGGCAGGCCCCGGCATCCGCTCGGCGTCGGACATCTTCGCCCACCTGTCCGGCAAGCTGGCCTCGCCCGGCTGGCTGCTGTGGGGCGACCTGACCTGGAAGGGCGAACCGCCGGAACCGCTGCGTCGGGTGATCGGAGCGACCGGCGACTATGCCACCCACGAAGGCTGGCTTGTGGCGGCGGAACGCGCCGGACTGGACGTCGTCTCAGCCGGGATCGCCCCTGACCCTGACTGGGACGCCTTCTTCGGCGGCGCTGACGCGCGGGTCCGGGACTGGCTGGACGCCAACCCGAACGACCCGGCCGCCCCGTCGATCCGCCAACGCGCCGACCTGACCAGGGCCACCTTCGACTTCGGCCGGCCCTGGCTCAGCTTCGGCCTCTACCTGTTCCGGAAGGCATGACGGCCTGGCTGATGACTTCCGTGCATCCCCGCGAAGGCGGAGACCCAGCGCTTTGGGCGATAGCAGTTATCGAGCGCTCGCTGACAGCCACCCCGCGCACGGCGCTACAGTTCAAACCTGGGTCCCCGCCTTCGCGGGTATGATCGGACTGGGCCCATACCCATCAACACATCCCCGGAATCCGCCTGTGAATTCAATCCCCGGCCCTGACGAAACGCCTTTTGTCAGGCGCCCCTTCCAGCCGGGGTAGAATACTCGCGCACCGGGCTTTCACCGGCTGCCAAGGAAAGGAGATTTCGTCCGTTTCGTCCGTTTCGTCAGGGTGTTTTTCGTCCGGACGAGCCGGACCGATCAGCGGAACGGCGGCTCGTCGAAGGCGCGCAGCTTGCGGGAGTGAAGGCTCGCTCCCTCCTTGCGCAGCAGGTCGATGGCCTGGATGCCGATCTGCAAATGCTCGGAGATCGAGCCCTCGTAGAAGCGGTTGGCCTGGCCTGGGAGTTTGATCTCGCCGTGCAGTGGCTTGTCCGACACGCACAGCAGGGTCCCATAGGGCACGCGGAAGCGATAGCCCTGGGCCGCGATGGTTGCGGATTCCATGTCGATGGCCACGGCCCGCGACTGGTTGAAGCGCAGCGCCGACTTGGAGTAGCGCAGCTCCCAGTTCCGGTCGTCGGTCGTCACGACGGTGCCCGTCCTCAGGCGGCGTTTGACCTCCTCGCCCGGCGCGCCGGAGACCATCTTGGCGGCGTCATAGAGGGCGCGCTGGACCTCGGCGATCGAGGGGATCGGAATGTCCGGCGGCAGGACCGCGTCCAGCACATGGTCGTCGCGCAGATAGGCGTGGGCCAGGACATAGTCGCCGATCGTCTGGGACGGACGCAGGCCCCCGCAGTGGCCGATCATCATCCAGGCATGCGGGCGGGTGACCGCCAGGTGGTCGCAGATCGTCTTGGCGTTCGACGGTCCGACCCCGATGTTGACCAGGGTGATGCCGTTATGACCCGGCGCGGTCAGGTGATAGGCGGGCATCTGGTGCTTCTTCCAGGCCGCGTCCATCACCGCATCGGCGTCGGCCGTGTCGCGCGTGATCACCAGACCGCCGGCGCAGGACAGGGTCTCGTAGACACTGTTGGGATCCTTCAACTGCTCGCAGGCCCAGCGCACGAAGTCGTCGACGTAGCGGTTGTAGTTGGTGAACAGGATGTAGGACTGGACGTCCTCGACCGGCGTGCCGGTGTAGTGCCGCAGCCGCGCCAGTGAGAAGTCGGTACGCAGCCCGTCGAACTGCGACAGCGGGAAGTCCTTGTCGAGGTTGAACAGGCCGTCGGAGATCTCGTCGCCGATATGAGCCAGGTCCGTGGTCGGGAAATAGCGCGCGATAGCCGCTGTCTGCGACGGGTTCAGCACTACGTCCGATCCGTCGAGCACATAGGGGAAGGGGATTTCCTGCTCCGAAGCGCCCACATCGAACGCCACGTCGTAGTCCTGTTGCAGCAGGGTCAACTGCTCCATCAGATAGGGCCGGTACAGATCCGGCCGGGTGACGGTGGTCGAATAGACGCCCTGGCGCGACATCCGGGCATAGGAGCGGATCGGCAGATGGGTCGGACGGTCGCCGAACCAGCTGATCTTCAGGGAGGGGTAGGAAAACAGCCCGTTCGCCCGGGCCTCGGGGTCCGCCCGTTCGCCGGTGGCGAGGAAGGTCCGGACGGCGTCCCGCAGAGCGGCCACGGATTGGGTGTAGAGGTGTTCGAGGCGATCCAGCGCCTCGGGCGCCGACAACGCCCCGTTTTTCTGTTCTGTCATGACCTCCTCTAGCGGATCATCATGGCGATGGCGAGACAGCAGCGCTTCAACACGCCCTACGGCGCGTTACATCTGGTGCGCTACCGCTCGCCACGCGGCGGCCCTGTGCTTGAGCGCATGGCCATCAGCCCAGCTGGCGGTGGAAGAAGCCGGACACGTCGGCCAGCACCGGGGCCTTCTTGCGGAACAGGGGAGAGAAGGTCGCGATCAGGTCCGCGTGGTTGAGGCCTGGATAGAGTTTCGCCTCGCAGCGCCCGCCCAGCTCAAGCATCCGGGCCTCCAGCAGGATCGTGTCCTCGTCATGAACAACGACGTCGGCCGTGCCGTGGCCGAGCCACAGGGGCGGAGCGTCGGCGCGGGCGAAATGCAGTGGCTGGGTCTGTTCCGGATCCGGCGTGTGGCCGAAGGCGTTGATCGAGGACGCCACGTCGAACGGCAGGAAGTCGTAGGGCCCGGCCAGTCCCGCCGCCGCCTTGATCAGGTCCGGCTTGCCGACGGCCGCCATATAGCGTCGATCCAGCGCAATCATCATGGCCAGATGGGCCCCTGCCGAATGACCCACGACGCCCAGCCGCGCTGGATCGCCGCCGTACCGGGCAACGACCTCGGCCACGCGGGCGGTGGCGGCGGCCGCGTCCTCGATGAAGACAGGGAACAGGACCTGAGGCACGAGACGATAGTCGGCGACGGCAACGACGAACCCCTGCGCCGCCAGAGCCTGGGCGACCCAGCCGTAGAGGTCCCTCGACCCGGAATCCCAGCCGCCGCCGTAGAAGAAGACCAGCACCGGCAGGGGCGCTCCCATGCTGGCCGAGCCTGGGGCATAGAGGTCGAACCTCTGACGCGGGTCGGCTCCGTACTCCAGATCGCGCGCCACACGCCGCACGCCCGGGTCGCGCGGGCCAACGGCGTTGAGCACGCCCAACGGGCTGCAGGCTGCGGCGATGGACGCAACCACCGCGCCGAGCGCGGGGGCAAACAGGCCTCTTCGGGTCATCGGCACGGCTCTTTCACGGACAGGTCATCGTCAGATACGACCAAACCCGCCGTCCGGCCTCATCGTGAATTGTCGATCGGCGTCCCGCATTCAGAGTCCCGGCCAGGCCGTGATCAACGAAGGCGAACGGGGCGGCGACCGGCGCGATGCCGCCCGCACCTGGAGCGATCGCTTCCGGCGGATGGCCGGCGAGGCGAAAATCGACGGCACTGCAGGGCACGGCCCGCGTCGCATTGATCCCCGCCGGAACCAGGGAGAGGGTTCGTACTCCCGCTCGTTCTATCTCAAATTCAATGAGTTGCCGGGTCGGCACTTACCGGTGGATCACAATGCGGCAGGCCCGGGAAAGGCACCATCGGTCCCTGGCGGGGGTTGCGATCCAGGGTCAATTTCATCCGTTTGTAGCGGAATTGTCTTATTTTCTTTACATGGAGCAAATCGCGCGCATTATTACTCCGAACCCAGACTTCTTTCGGGTCTTGAGGAGGTGCCCGCCATGAACCGTTTCACCACCATCGCCGCAGTCGCAGCCCTCGCGGCGTCCGTCGCCGCCCCCGCTCTGGCTCAACAGGCGCGTCTGCCGACCGAGGCGCCAGCCGGCGCCCAGCGTGTCGTGATGATGTGCACCAATGACGCCGCAACGCGCAGCGCCTTCCGACGCGAGCACGGGGCCGCTCCGACCTTTGTGACCGCCGAACAGGCGCTCCAGGCCCGCGCCACCGGCGAGACCTGGTCGGCCCCGCGCTGCATGAGTGCGCGCGAGCACGGCCGCCTGACCCAGACCCTGAATACCTACGCCGCGGTCCGCTAGGCCGACGACTACCCCTGGGCGCTGCGGATCGCCGCGGCGCCCGCCGGAGGGGCGATGACGGCCGCGAACAGAGCATAGGCCGCCAGGAGCGCAAGCGCCGGGAGCGGGCTCAGCCCGTCCGCCGCCCTGTCCAGTGCGCCTGACCCGAACACCACGGGCGGAATGAACAGCGGCAGGACCACCACCGCAATCAGCAGCCCGCCCCGTTTCGCGCCCAGCGCCAGGGCCGCGCCCAACGCGCCGGTGAAGGCGAACCCCAGTCCTCCGATCAGAGCCGACAGCGCCGTCAGCGGTGCCAGTTCGACCGGCTGACCGAGGGCGAGCGCCGCCACAGGCGCGGTCAGGGCCAAAGGCAGGCCGGTCGCCAGCCACTGACTGACCGCCTTGATCGCAAACACCGCCTCCAGCGGCAGCGGCCCGTTCGCCAGCAGGTCCAGCGCTCCATCCTCCAGATCCCGCTCGAACAGCCGCTCCAATGACAGCAGGCTCGACAGGGCCAGCGCCAGCCAGGCGATTCCCGCCGCCACCGGTTTGAGAACGTTCGGATCGCCCCCGGCCGCCAGCGGCACGACGGTCGTCAGACAGGCGAAAAATCCGCACGCCAGCAACGGCCCGCCGCCGCCGCCCCAGGCCAGGGCCAGTTCGCGCCGGAACAGGACGGAGGCCGCGCTCATCGCCCGGCTCCCAGATCGAGCGACCGCGTCGGGACCGGCAGGGGATCATGCACCGCCGCGAGGATCAGCCCTCCCCCGGCCAGATGCCGTGCCATCATCACCCCGACCGCCTCGCGCCAGCGTGCGTCGAGCGGGCTCAACGGCTCATCCAGCAGCCACAGGCCCCGCGGTGATCCGATCAGGCGGGCCAGGGCCAGTCTGCGTCTCTGCCCGGCCGACAATTTGCGCACTTCCAGGTCGAGCAGCGGCTTCAGACCCAGGGTCTCGATCGCCTCATCGATGCCGTGGTGGCTATGGCCCAGCCATTGCGACTGGAACACCAGTTCGTCGCGCGCCGTCCGGGCGCCCTTCAAGCCGTCGAGATGTCCCAGCAGATGGATCTCGTGCGCCCTCGCCAGATCGGCCTCGATCAGCTCCCGGTCTTCGTCGTGAAAAACGATCTCCCCCGCCTCCGGACGGATGAACCCGGCGACGGCGCGCAGCAGCGACGTCTTGCCCGCCCCGTTCGCCCCGGTCAGGGCCACGGCCTCTCCGGACGACGCCGCAAACGACAGGGCGCTGAACAGGGTGCGCTCGCCCCGGATCAGCCTGAGGTCGGTGACGGACAGGGTAGAAATCACGTCCGAAGACCGATCATCTTGCGACCCGTTCTCAATGTCCCCACAGCCGACGTGGATACATGGACGCACCCCGCAACCACGGCTATATCCGGCCTCGCCGCAGCAGGCTGTCGCCGCGCGCGCCGGGGACCTGTGCGCCCCTGCGATCGCCGCGAGACGGCGCAACCGGATGTCCGGGCGGCTTTGACCAGAGGACTTCTCCCATGCCGTCAGTCGACAGCCTCTCCACCCGTCGCGATCTTACCGTCGGGCGCAAGAAATACGCCTATTACAGCCTTCCCGCCGCCGAGGAAGCCGGTCTGGCCGGGATCTCGCGCCTGCCGCGCTCCATGAAGGTGCTGCTGGAGAACCTGTTGCGCAACGAGGACGGCGTTTCGGTCACCGAGGCCGACCTCAAGGCCGTCGCCGCCTGGATCGAGAACAAGGGCGCCGTCGAGCACGAGATCGCCTTCCGCCCCGCCCGCGTCCTGATGCAGGACTTCACCGGCGTGCCCGCCGTCGTCGACCTGGCCGCCATGCGTGACGCCATGGCCAAACTCGGCGCCGACGCCGCCAAGATCAACCCGCTGGTCCCCGTCGACCTGGTCATCGACCACTCGGTCATGGTCGACAATTTCGGCACGGCGAAAGCCTTCGGCCAGAACGTCGAGCGCGAGTACGAGCGCAACATCGAGCGCTACAAATTCCTGCGCTGGGGCTCCTCGGCCTTCAACAATTTCCGCGTCGTGCCCCCCGGCACCGGCATTTGCCACCAGGTCAACCTCGAGAACCTCGCCCAGACCGTCTGGACGGTGGCCGAGGGCAAGGCGACCGTCGCCTATCCGGACACCGTGGTCGGCACCGACTCGCACACCACCATGATCAACGGCCTGGCCGTGCTGGGCTGGGGCGTCGGCGGCATCGAGGCCGAGGCGGCCATGCTGGGCCAGCCGATCCCGATGCTGATCCCCGAGGTCATCGGCTTCAAGCTTTCGGGTGCCATGCCGGAAGGCACGACGGCCACCGACCTGGTGCTGACCGTCACCCAGATGCTGCGCAAGAAGGGCGTGGTCGGCAAGTTCGTCGAATTCTTCGGCCCGGCCCTGCCCAACATGACGATCGAGGACCAGGCGACGATCGCCAACATGGCCCCGGAATACGGCGCGACCTGCGGCTTCTTCCCCGTCTCGGCCGCGACCATCGGCTATCTGACCGCCACGGGCCGCGACAAGGCGCGCGTCGCCCTCGTCGAAGCCTATGCCAAGGCCCAGGGCCTGTGGATCGACGAGACCTCGGAAGACCCCGTCTTCTCCGACGTTCTGGAGCTGGACATCTCGACGGTCGTGCCGTCGCTGGCCGGCCCCAAGCGTCCGCAGGACAAGGTCGAGCTGACCATCGCCGCCCCGGCGTTCGAGACCGCCCTGACCGAGGTCTTCAACCGTGCGACGGACGCGCCCCGCGCCGCCGTCTCGGGCCAGACGTTCGACCTCGGCGACGGCGACGTGGTCATCGCGGCCATCACCTCCTGCACCAACACCTCCAACCCGTCGGTCCTGATCGCCGCCGGCCTGGTGGCCCAAAAGGCCAACAAGCTCGGTCTGAAGACCAAGCCCTGGGTCAAGACCTCGCTGGCCCCCGGCTCGCAGGTCGTCACCGACTATCTGACGGCCGCCGGTCTGCAGAAGGAACTGGACGCCCTCGGCTTCAACCTGGTCGGCTATGGCTGCACCACCTGCATCGGCAACTCGGGCCCGCTGGACCCGGCGATCTCGCAGACGATCAACGACAACGCCATCGTCGCCACCTCCGTTTTGTCGGGCAACCGCAACTTCGAAGGCCGGGTGAACCCGGATGTCCAGGCCAACTACCTGGCCTCGCCGCCGCTGGTCGTCGCCTACGCCCTGGCCGGCTCGATGCGGATCGACATCACCAAGGATCCGATCGGTCAGGACAAGAAGGGCAAGGACGTCTTCCTGAAGGACGTCTGGCCGACCTCCGCCGAGATCGCCGCGATCCAGAAGAAGTCGGTCACCTCGGCCATGTTCGCCAAACGCTATGCCGACGTCTTCAAGGGCGACGAACACTGGCAGGGTATCTCGGTCGAAGGCGGCCAGACCTACGAGTGGGACGCCGCCTCGACCTACGTCGCCAACCCGCCCTATTTCGAGGGCCTGTCGATGGAGCCGACCCCGGTCACCGACATCGTCGAGGGCCGCGTCCTGGCCATCTTCGGTGACTCGATCACGACCGACCACATCTCCCCGGCCGGTTCGATCAAGAAAACCTCCCCCGCCGGTCAGTATCTGACCAACCGCGGTGTCGAGGCGGAGGAGTTCAACTCCTACGGCGCGCGTCGCGGCCACCACGAGGTGATGATGCGCGGCACCTTCGCCAACATCCGCATCCGCAACAGGATCACGCCGGACATCGAAGGCGGGGTGACCAAGCATTTCCCATCGCAAGACACGATGTCGATCTATGACGCCGCCATGCGCTACCAGTCGGAAGGGCGTCCGCTGGTCGTCTTCGCCGGCAAGGAATACGGCACCGGCTCGTCGCGCGACTGGGCGGCCAAGGGCACCCGTCTGCTGGGCGTCCGCGCCGTCATCGCCGAGAGCTACGAGCGCATCCACCGGTCGAACCTGGTCGGAATGGGCGTCGTGCCGCTGCAGTTCAAGGCGGACGGCTGGTCCAAGCTGGGCCTGACCGGCGAGGAGATCGTCACGATCCGCGGCCTGTCCGACGTCAACGTCGGCAAGCTGCGTCCGCGTCAGGACCTGTGGGTCGAGCTGTTCCGCCCGTCGGACGGCAAGATGGCCCGCTTCCCGGTCCGCTGCCGCATCGATAACCAGACCGAGCTGGACTACTTCAAGGCCGGCGGCGTCATGCCCTACGTGCTGCGCAACCTGGCGGGTTGATATCCGGTCCCTCTCCCGGTGGGAGAGGGCTTGAGCGCACGGCGGCGATCGCCGCCGTTCTTGCGCGAAAGGGTGAGGGTTCGGAGTCTCCTCCTTGAGGCCCGACCCTCATCCGTCTCGCTTCGCGAGCCACCTTCTCCCAACGGGAGAAGGAAGAATTCCCTCAATCCAGCCGCATCGCCTCGGCCAGCAGCCGCGCTTCGGCGGCCCGGCTCGACCCCGATCGCCAGGCGACCACGATCTCGCGGCGAGGGGCCTCGGCGGCGAAGTGGCGGATGACGACGCCCTTGTCGTCGGCAAGCCCGGCCCGCACCGCCATCGCTGGAAGGAAGGACACCCCCAGCCCCGACGAGACCATCTGCACCAGGGTATGCAGCGACGTCGCCGCGAACACGTCCTCTCCTCGCGGTGCCTCCATGTCGAGCCCGGCCAGGGCCTGGTCGCGCAGACAGTGGCCGTCTTCCAGCAGGATCAGATCCCCGGCCTTCAACGCCCCCGGCTGGATGTCGCCGGGGGCGGCCAGCGCATGGCCGACCGGTGCGACGGCGAGGATCTCGTCATCACCGATCCGTGCGTGTTCGATGCCGGCGGCGTCATACGGCAGGGCGATGACGGCGCAGTCCAGCTGCCCTGCCTTCAACCCGGCGATCAGCCTCGGCGTCAGGTCCTCGCGGATGAACAGTCGCAGCGCCGGATAGGCCTCTTTCAGCCCCGGCAGGGTCGCGGGCAACAGGAAGGGTGCCACGGTCGGAATGACGCCCAGCCGCAGCCGCCCGGAAAGGGGGCGTCCCGCATTCTTCGCCGCCTCGACGAGGTCCTCCGTTCGGGCCAGCACGTCCTCGGCCCGACGACAGGCCTCGGCCCCGACGGCCGTCAGCTGGACGTTGCCCCGCGTGCGCTCGACCACCGGCGCGCCCAGGACCCGCTCCAGCTCCTGCACGCCCGACGATAATGCGGGCTGGCTGACATGCGCCGCCTCGGCCGCGCGGCTGAACGAGCCGTGCTCGGACAGCAGTTTCAGATACTGCAGCTGGCGCAGGGTCGGGAGCATAGGCGGCCTCTCTCGATTCCATAGATATTATCTATGGTTGGAAGGTGTTCTATCGGTTGACTTTGTGCAGCGCAACCGCCATTTCGCACCTGCGGTCAGCCCTCCCCGGCGACCGCCTCAGTGACATTCTTGTTTCCTCCGGAAGGGATACCCTATGTTCGGCGTCGGCGAAAAACTGCCTGAATTCAGAGTCATCGGCGTGAAGCCGGGCTTCAACTCCCATGAAGAAAACGGCGTCTCGGCGTTCGAGGCCGTCACGAACGCCTCGTTCGAAGGCAAGTGGAAGGTCATCTTCTTCTATCCGAAGGACTTCACCTTCGTCTGCCCGACCGAGATCGCCGAGTTCGCCTCCCTGGCCCGCGATTTCGAAGACCGCGACACCGTCGTCCTCGGCGGCTCGACCGACAACGAGTTCGTGAAACTGGCCTGGCGCCGCGACCACGCCGACCTGTCGAAGCTGCCGATCTGGCAGTTCGCCGACAACGGCGGCAAGTTCGCCCGTCAGCTGGGCATTCTGAACGAAGAGGAGGGCGTCGCCCTGCGCGCCACCTTCGTCGTCGACCCGCACAACGTGATCCAGCACGTCTATGTCACCAACCTGAACGTGGGTCGCGCCCCGGCCGACACCCTGCGTGTCGTCGATGCGCTGCAGACCGACGAACTGTGCGCCTGTAACCGCCCGGTCGGCGGCGAGACGCTCGCGGCTTAAGACCGCATGTGAGGGCGGCGGCAGTGATGCCGTCGCCGCTCGCTTCATTTTTTCGGGTGCTACCGCTCGACGCGCGGCGTCTCGCTGCTTGAGCACGAGAGCGCTGGCCGGCTGACGCATCAATCGGGCTCAAGTAGCGGAGCGACCGCGTCGCGAGCGATAGCCCACCAAGGATCTCCCATGTCCATCGACACGCTCCGCGACCTGATGCCCGGCTACGCCAAGGACATCTCGCTGAACCTCGGCTCCCTCGCCTCCGAGACCGTCCTCAACGACCAGCAGAAATGGGGCTGTTTCCTCGCCTCGGCCCATGCCGTCGGCGTCGCTCCGGTGGTGCGCGCCATCGAGGCCGCCGCGGCTGAAAAGCTCTCGCCCGAGGCCATGACCGCCGCCAGGGCCGCGGCCGCCATCATGGGCATGAACAACATCTACTACCGCTCCCTGCACCTGATGAAGAACCAGGAATACACGACCCTCCCGGCCCGGCTGCGGATGAATGTCCTGGCCAATCCGGGCGTGGACAAGCTTGATTTTGAGCTCTGGTCGACGGCGGTCAGCGCCATCAACGGCTGCGGCGCCTGCATGGACGCCCACGAGAGCGAACTGCGCAAGCATGGCGTCCCCGCCGCCCAGGTCCAGACGGCGCTCCGCATCGCGTCCGTGGTCCACGCCGCCAGCCGTATCGCGGCCTCGGAGACCGCTCTGGGTTCCTAAGGCGCGGGCGTCCCGGCCAGATGGGCGGTCAGTCGCGTAAACTGTTCGCCCATCACCCCGTCGATGACCTCCGCCATCGGCCCGACGCCCGGCCCATTGGCGACGAACGTCCATTTCAGCTGACGGGTCGACGCGTTCGGCGTGTCGGCCCAGCTCATGGTCAGGACGGCGTTCGCCCCCATGATCTGCAGCGGACCGAACGGCGCGTCGACGCGGATCAGCCGTTGCCCCGGCCAGACCAGCACCACCTCGCCGTGCCTGACGCCTCCGCCCGGCAAGGCCTCGCACCAGCAACCGCCGGGGCGCAGATCGAGCGTGATATTGGCCGAGTCGCCGGAATAGGTATGGTCGCTGCTCCACCAGGCGGCGGGGCGGCCGAGCGCGGTCAGCACCGCGTCCGCCGAGGCGACCACCGGGGTCTCATAGGTCAGGGTGAAGCCCGCGTCGGTCCGGGCCGTGACCTCGGCGAAGGATGGGGTCGCAAGACTGGCGACGGCCAGGGCGATGGCGATCATGCGGTTCATGGTGACGTCCTCCCGGGCGCATCGGGCTCCCGGATGGACCCGCCGTCAAGTCAGGCCGCGTCGAAACTGAGCGGCGCGCCCCAGAACTGGCTGACCATATCCGACTGCGGACCGGTCTTGCCTGTGGTGATGAAGTCGCGACGGCCGGTCTCGCCCAGACCGTATTCAGGATGCCGCTCGAAATACCGCTCCAGCGCATCGGCCACCGCCGTCGGCTGGTGGATCAGGGGTGTGCCCGGCGGCAGGGCGGCGGCGAAGATGTGCGCCACGATCTCGTAGTGGGTACAGCCGAGGATGGCCTTGTCCGGATGACGGCCGATACGGCGGCGCAGGGCGTCGACGTGGTCGCCGATCACCACCGTCAGTTCCTCTGCGGGAGCGCCCAGCTCGATCAGGCCGGCCAGGCCCGGGCAGGGCTCGGAGAAGACCGCCAGATCCTCGCGGCGCTTGTCGATCTCGATCTCGTAGACCCGGCTGATGGCCGTGGCGGCGGTGCAGAAGACGCCGGTGATGTCGATGGCCTCGACCTTGTCGCCGCGTCGTTCGGCCTCGTAGGTCCAGGGCAGGCCCGTCGCGGCCTCGATGGTCGGGACGATAATGCCCAGCACATTGACCGGCCGGCCGTGACGCTTCGAGGCCTCGGGCACCCAGGTCTGCTGCAGCCGCCTCAGGGCGACGGCGGACGCCGTATTGCAGGCCAGGACGATGACGCTGGCTCCGGCCTGGAACAGCCGCTCGCAGCCGTTGCGGGTGATGTCGACGATCTCCTCGCCGGTCCGGGACCCGATCGGCGCATTGGCCTGATCGGCCAGGTAGACGAAGTCCCGCGTCGGGAACCGCCGGGTCAGTTCGCGGTGGACCGTCAGCCCGCCCACGCCGCTATCGAATACGCCTATCGCCATGGGTCGGCGTTTAGAGCCTGATCAGGAAAAGTGTAAGCGGTTTTCCGGCGAGATCAGGCTCCACATCAGACCGGGCCTTGAAACAAGGCCCGGGCGCTTGCGTCCTCGTCCAACGGGATTACTTCCTGTTCAGGTGACGGTCAGGCGACTGAGGCCTAGGGTGCCGCCCAACAGAGTCAGATGAACAGGATTCCACTATGCAAAGACGCCAGGTCCTTATCGGCGGCGCGAGCCTGATGGCCCTCGCCGGATGCGCCAGTGCGGGTGCCGGCTCTGCCGGTTTCACTGCCCCGGACGCCGCCTCGGTCGCTCAGGAAGCGCGCATCGCCCGCGCCGTCCTCCCCGCCCAGACGCCGCGCGCCGAACTGCTGCAGGCCTGGGCCGGTCCCTACGAAGGCGTGCCGCCGTGGAACGCGATGACCGCCGACAAGCTGAAGGCCGCGATCATCGAGGGCATCGAGCTGAACCGCGCCGACATCAACGCCATCGCCAGCAATCCGGATGCCCCGACCTTTGCGAACACCGTCGTGGCGATGGAGCTTGCGGGCCAGCCGCTTGACCGGGCCGTGAACCTGTACGGCGTCGCCACGTCGAACATCGGCGGCGAGGCCTATGACGCCATGGACGTCGAGGTGTCGCCCCTGCTGTCGGCAGCCGGCGACGAGATCACGTTCAACACCGCCCTGTTCCAGCGGATCAAGACGGTCGCCGACCATGCTGACCGGGACGGCCTGAACGCCCAACAGAAGCGCCTCGCCGAACGCAGCCGGGACGCCTTCATCCGTTCGGGCGCCAATCTGGACGCCGCCGGCAAGGCGGATCTGGGCCGGATCAACACCGCCCTGTCCAACGCCTTCACCGCCTTCGGCCAGAAGGTGGTGGCCGACGAGAACACCTGGACGGTCATCGCCAGCGAATCCGGCGTCGCCGGCCTGCCTGACTCGAACAAGGCCGCTGCCCGCGCCGCGGCCCAGTCGCGCAATCTGCAGGGCTGGGCCATCGTCAACACCCGCTCCAGCGTCGATCCGTTCCTGACCTTTGCCGATGACCGTGCGCTCCGCGAACAGGTCTGGCGCAAGTTCGTGAACCGCGGCGACAACGGCGACCGCAACGACACCAACGCGACCATCGCCGAGATCGTTCGCCTCAGGAAACAGCGCGCCACCCTGCTGGGTTACGGCAGCCACGCCGCATGGCGGATGCAGGACACGATGGCCAGGACCCCGGCCGCCGCGCAAAGCCTGATGAACCGCGTGTGGGAACCTGCCAAGGCGCGCGTCGCCGAGGAGGTCGCCGACATGAAGGCGATCGCCGGTTTCGACATCGAACCGTGGGACTACCTGTATTTCGCCGAGAAGGTCCGCAAGCAGAAGTACGATCTCGATCAGAACCAGCTGAAGCCCTATTTCGAGCTGGGCGCGGTGCGGAACGCCTCCTTCTACATGGCCGAACGCCTGTACGGCTTCGTCTTCACGGCCAAGCCGCAAACGACGGCCCCGGTCTTCCAGGACGACGTCACCCTGTACGAGGTCACCGACAAGGCCTCAGGCCGTCTGATCGGCCTCTACTACGCCGACGACTTCGCCCGTGCGGGCAAGCGTTCGGGGGCCTGGATGACCACCTACCGGTCGTTCTCGACGCTGGACGGCTCCAGGCCGATCCTCGCCTCCAACAACAATAACTTCGTCAAGCCGGGTGCCGGCGAGCCGCTGCTGATCTCGCTCGACGACGCCGAGACCCTGTTCCACGAGTTCGGCCACGCCCTGCACTATTTCTCGTCGGTCGTGACCTACCCGAGCTTCGGCAACACGCCGCGCGACTTCGTGGAGTATCCGTCCCAGGTGCACGAGCACTGGGTGCTGAGCCGCCCGATCCTGGACCGCTTCATGAAACACTATGAGACCGGGGAGCCCATGCCCCAGGCGCTGGTCGACAAGGTCGAGGCCTCGGCCACCTTCAACCAGGGCTATGCGACGGTCAGCTATCTGTCGTCGGCGATGGTCGATATGGACCTGCACACCCAGGTCACGCCGCCGACCGACATCGACGCCTTCGAGAAGGCTTCGCTGGACCGTCTCGGCATGCCGCACGAGATTGTGATGCGGCACCGCCTCCCGCAGTTCAATCACCTGTTCACGTCCGATGCCTACTCGGCCGGCTACTACAGCTACCTGTGGTCGGAAGTGATGGACGCCGACACCTGGGCCTATTTCGAGCAGTCGGGCGACGTGTTCGATCCGGACATCGGCGGCCGGTTCAAATCGAACATCCTGGCACCGGGCAACACCACCGACCGGGGCGACGCCTATCGCGCGTTCCGGGGCCGCGACCCCGACGTCGCCGCCCTGCTGCGGGTCCGGGGTTTCCCGGTCTCGTAGGCGACAATCAGCCGTCGCAGCTCAGGCTACGGCGGCTTTGTCTTGCGCGGGGCGGGCGTAGGCGTTGAGCGCCGCCATCAGGGCGCGCGGGTCGATGGGCTTGGCGACATGGCCCTGCATCCCGGCCGCGCGGCACTGTTCGATCTGTTCGGGCAAGACGTTGGCGGTCAGGGCCACGATCGGTGTCTGATCGCCCAAGGCGCGGATCGCGCGGGCTGCCGCCGGTCCGTCCATGACCGGCATCTGCATGTCCATCAGGACCAGGTCGTAGGCCGTCCCTGAAACCGCACGCACAGCCTCCTCGCCGTTCTCGACCATGTCGAGGGCGACATCCATCGCGCCCAGCAGGGCCGCGACCAGGGTCCGGTTGGCCGGATTGTCTTCGGCCAGGAGGACACGCAGCGGACGATCCAGCCCGCCGCCCGACGTCTCGGAGACCTTCGCGGTCTCGTCGACGGCCAGCGCCAGGGGCACGCGGAACCAGAAGGTCGAACCCGTCGCGCCGTCGCTCGACGCCCCGATCTCCCCGCCCATGATATCCATCAGCCGGCGCGAGATGGCGAGGCCCAGACCCGTGCCGCCGAACTTGCGCGACACCGAGCCGTCCGCCTGGGTGAAGCGGTCGAACATCTGGTCGATCTGGGCCGGGTCCAGCCCGCAGCCGGTGTCGGTCACGCGGGCGACCAGCGCGGTCGATCCATCGCCGCCGTCCTCCGCCGACAGAACCAGACGGACCGTCCCGGCGTCCGTGAACTTCACCGCATTGCTGAGCAGGTTCAGCAGCACCTGGCGCAGACGCGTCACGTCGCCGGTCAGACGCACGTCATCGGCGACCTCACAGGTCAGGTCCAGCCCCTTGCCGTCGGCCTGGTCGCGCAACAGGGCCGTCGCCCCCTCGCCCAGGGTGGCGATCGAGAAGGGCTCGGGATCCAGCGTCAGGGCACCGGCTTCCAGCTTGGAGAAATCGAGAATGTCGTTGACCACGGTCAGAAGGGTCTCGCCCGCGCTGCGGATCAGATCGAGATAACCCTTGTCGCCCTCCGAAAGACCGCCGCCGGCGCCGATCAGACGCGAGAAGCCGAGGATGCTGGTCAGGGGCGTCCGCAGCTCATGGCTCATATTGGCCAGGAATTCACTCTTGGCGCGCGACGCCGCCTCGGCCTCGAGACGGGCGACATGCAGTTCGGCCTCGGCCTGTTTGCGGGCCGAGATGTCGCGCACGACATCGACGATCTCGATCAGCTCGCCGGCGCCGTTGATCACCAGACGCGGGTTCGCTTCGAGCCAGACCTGATGGCCATCCTTGTGGATACCCCGATATTCGTAGCCTTCCGCCGAGACGGCTTCGCGACGGGCGATCCGTTCGGCCAGCAGGCCGCGGATGCGGACCACGTCCTCGGGCGCCACCAGCTCGGCGGGGGCCTTGCCCAGCATTTCGGACGGCGAATAGCCGATCACGGAACGGGAGGCCGGCGAGACATAGGTCAGGCCCACACCCATGCGATGACGCACGACCATGTCCGAGGTGTGATCGGCGATGAAGCGGAAGGCCCGTTCGCCCTCGATCAGACCGGCGTCATCGACATGCTCGGTCACGTCCATGACCATCCCGACCAGCCAGCGATTGCCGTCAACGTCGACCGGCTGGCGACGTCCCCAGGTCATGTGCTGACGGATCTCTCCCGAAGGGTGCACCGCACGGTAGCGCAGGGTCACCGGCTCGTCGGACCGGAACAGCGTCATGAGGGCGCGCGCCGCCATCTCGGCATCGTCCGGATGGTAGAGCCGGTAGAGGCCTCCGACGGTCGGCACGCCGCTGTCACGGGGCAGGCCGAACAGGTCGAACATCGTCGGCGACCACCAGGCCGTCTCGGTGTCCAGCACCCGCCACCAGCCCGCGCCCGAGCTTTCCATCGCCCGCAGGGCGATAGACCCGGACGCGGTCTCGGGGGTGTGCTCGGTCATGCGCGACTGCCGTTGCTGAACCGGCAGGATCATGGACAATCGCTTCAAACCCGTGAACGCTGGCGCAGGTCGAGCGACACTCCGAGACGGATCAGGCTCTGGATATGAGCGAGAGCCTGAGTCACGCCTTCGCCAGAACCGCGTGGCGGTTCTGACTCAAGCGATCATGCCCTAGCGTCGAGTGACGGGCGTCAGAACCACCATCCGGTCGCTACGGGCGCGGGCGTAGTCCTCGCGGTGAGCCGCCGGCAACTGGCTCAGGGCCTCGACACGGAACCGCCTGACGCACTGAGCGTCCGGCAGCGGCGCGCCGACCGTGCAAGCGGACCGCGCCAGGCGATCGACCCGAAGGTCGAACCGGGCCGCACCCTCGCGCGAAGCAAGGTCGAGATCGCCGAAGGCGATGCGGTAATCAGACGCCGAGGCGGCCCCGGCGGAAAGGATCGCGACGGCGAGAACGGCCGAGGCGGCGGCGAAACGGATCATCTCTTGGCTCCTGGTGTGTGTGTGTCGCTCTTTGCGGCGGCCCGACCTGAGTGCGACCCGATTGTTTCCTGACCGTGTGCGACCGGCGGCCGAAAAGCGACGCTTGATGAATTCGCGGCCATGGAGAGCGGCCGTTCCCGGGACGGCGTCACCGTCCCGGGAGTCAGGTCAGCCGTAGAAGATGGGAACCATGGCCAGGACCCGGCCGGAGCGGGCGCGGGCGTAGTCGTCGCGGCGGGCGGCGGGCAGCTGGCGCAGGGCTTCGCTGCGGAAGCGAGCGCGGCACTGGACATCCGGCAGCGGCGCGCCAAGCCGGCAGGCGCGATCAGCGGCGTCCCGGACGCGTGCGTCGAAGGTGGCGGCGCCGGCGAGCGAACCGAGATCCAGATCGCCGATCACGATCCGGTGGTCCTGGGCAGAGGCGGTGCCGGCGGAAAGGAGGAGAGATCCGGCGAGGGCGGCGATGGCGAAGGTCTTCATGGCTGGGGCATCCTGCTGAGCGTCGCGGGGAGACGACGCCGCCCCTATGACGGCCTTCGGTGACAGGGCTGCGCGCCGACGGTGACGCTGCGATGAATCCTTTCGGACAATCCCGCCCTGAGCGTTAAGTCGTGTTCATGTAGCCTGCGGACGGCACGATCATGTCCCCAACTAGCCGCTGTTGCGCAAACCCGCTGCTACGCCGTTGATCGCCAGCAGAATGCCCTCGCGTACCCGGGGGTCATCGTCGCCTGCCCGACGCCTGCGGATCAGTTCGATCTGTACGTGGTTCAGCGGCTCGACATAGGGCATCCGCAGCCGGATCAGCCGGTCGAGCTCCGGCTGGCTGCCCAGCAGTTCCGTCTGACCGGTGACGGCAAGGACCGCGTCGCGCGTCCGGTCCCACTCGGCCTGAAGCGCGCCGAAGAGGGTCGCAGCGAGCGCCTGATCCGGAACGAGCGAGGCGTAGCGACGGGCGATGGTCATGTCCGACTTGGCCATGATCATCTCCATGTTCTGGATCAGGGTCCGGAAGAAGGGCCACGCCCTGGCCATGGCCTGCAACTCGGCCATGTCCTGTCCCTGAACTGCGGAGCCGAAGCCGAACCAGCCCGGCAGCATGACCCGGCTCTGCGACCAGCTGAGCACCCAGGGGATGGCGCGCAGATCCTCGATGGCGGTGGAGGCCGTGCGCGACGTCGGCCGCGAGCCGATCTTCAGCTCGGCGATCTCGTTGATCGGGGTAGCGGCGCGGAAATAGTCGACGAAACCCGGCGTCTCATAGACCAGGGCCCGATAGGCGGCCATGGAGGCGACCGACAGGGCCGAGGCCGTCGCGCCATGCCTGGCCGTCATCGCCTCGTCCGGCGGCGGCGCGAGCGAGGCGATCAGGGTCCCGGCGGTCAGGGCGTCCAGGTTCCGGCGCGCCACGTCGGGTTCGCCGTATTTGTTGGCGATGACCTCACCCTGTTCGGTGATCCGGATGCGCCCGGCCACTGTGCCCGTCGGTTGGGACAGGACGCCGGCGAAGCTGGAGCCCCCGCCGCGTCCCACTGCTCCGCCGCGGCCGTGGAACAGCTGCAGCCGCAGGCCCGCCGCCCGGGTCACGCTGAGCAGGGCCCGCGACGCCTCGTGCAGCTCCCAGGTCGAGGTCAGGTAGGAGCCGTCCTTGTTGGAGTCAGAGTAGCCGATCATCACCTCCTGCACCCCGCGCGCCCTGGCGACGGCGAGGGCGGACGGCTCCTGGAACAGGCGCTCCAGTGTGGGCTTCGCGGCGCGTAGATCGTCGATGGTCTCGAACAGGGGGGCGGCCTGGATCGGGCACTCGCCGGGCGCATCGGGCCGGTAGAGGCCGACCTCCTTGAGCAGAAGATAGACTTCCAGCATGTCCGAGGCCGCGTCGGTCTTGGACACGATATGGGTGCGGATGGCGTCCGGCCCGAACGTCGCCAGGGCCTCCGCCGCAGCCTGGAGGATCGCCCGCTCCTTCAAGGTCTCGGGGGCATAGCTCGCATAGGGGCTGAACAGCAGGCGGGGCGCCGCCAGCTCGGCCGCCAGCAAGGCCAGCCGCGCCTCCTCGTCCAGCGCCGCATAGTCAGGACAGACCCCCGCCACCTTCAGCAGATCGCCGACGACGCGCGCATGGACGTCGGAGTTCTGGCGCAGATCCAGCGTCGCCATGTGGAATCCGAACACATCGACCGTGGCGATCAGGCGCGACAGACCGTCGTCGGCGAAGACCGCGCCGTGGCTGGCGACCAGGCTGTCGTGGAGGATGGCGAGGTCGGTCCGGAACTCGCCGGGCCCGGCATAGGGTGGAGCTGCGAACGGCGCCGGGCGCGGCGTGGTCTGGCCCGTCAGGATCGGATGGGTCGCCGACAGTCGCGCGTAGATCTGGCTCAGCGCCCGTCGATAGGGCTCGTCGGCCCGGTGCGGCGACAGGTCTCCCGATCCATCGGCCAGGGCCTTCAGCGCCGGACTGATTTCCGCCAGCGATCCCGACAGGCTGAGTTCCGCGCCGAGGGCGTTGGTCGCCTCCAGATAGTGGCGCATCACCGCCTTGGCGGGGGTGGCGAAGGCGGCTCTCAGCGCATTGGCGTCGACATTGGGGTTGCCGTCCCGGTCGCCGCCGACCCAGGCACCGATGCGAATGAAGGGTTTGAGCTCAGGCGCGTCCAGCCGACGACGCCAGTCGATCAACTGTTCCGGCGCGACCCTGAGGAAGACCCGCTCAAGGAACGACACCACCGTGTCGATCTCGTCCTGCACGACAAGACCCGTGGTCCGGACCAGCCGGGTCGCCCAAAGGATCACGGTCTGGCGGCGCAGGCTGTTGATCATCCCCTCGGGCGCGCCGGCCAGGCCCTGTTCCTCGAAACCCGGGCGGTCGCAGGCGTCGAGCAGGTCCGACACGGTCGCGATCCGGTCGATGACGCTCTTCCTGCGCACCTCCGACGGGTGGGCCGTCAGCACGGGCGAGATCAGGGCCTCCGACAACAGGGCCCGCGCCTCCTCGACCGTCCGCCCAGCCGCCGTCAACCGCGCCAGCGCGCCTTCGGGCGTGTCGGGCCGCGCGCCCTCGGCGGTCTGGCTGCGCGCCCGTCGCTTGCCGGCCCGGTCCTCTGCGACATTGGCCAGCAGGGAGAAAACCGCGAATCCGTGCGCGAGCCCGACCGCGTCATCGAGGGACAGCTCGTTCAGAAGCCGCTCCAGCTCGGCCGAGCCCTTGGCGCCCGGGTGCCTGTGATAGCCGACCGAGGCCACCCGCACCGCCTCGATCCGGTCGTAGAGGTCCTGGCCACCTTCGTCGCGAATGACCTCGCCAAGCAGGCCGCCGAGTAGCCGCACCTCCTCGCGAAGGCGATCGTCAGCAACGGGTTCGGCGGAAACGGGCATGGTCATCTCGTTCAGCGGGGAGGCTGGAGCGAGACCGTAACAGCGGTCGGCGGCGTGACCAGCCCCCGAGGCGGCGTGAAACCTATTGTGCGCCCACTGTAACAGGCTCGATCGCCAGCACCTGGCGCAGGAACAGGCTCGTCACCTCGGCCTGACCATCGGAGTTGAACTTCTTGCGGAATCCGTGGCCCTCATTGGTGGCCAGCAGATACCAGACAGGGCGGCCCTCGGCGCGAACGGCGTCGACGATCTGTTCGGATTCGCTCTGGGGCACGCGCGGATCGTTGGCACCCTGAATGACCAGCAGCGGCGCGGTCATGGCGTCGGTCAGGTGGATCGGCGAGATCCGGTCGAACACGGCCCGCATGGCCGGGTCGCGCTCATCGCCGTATTCGGCCCGGCGCAGGTCGCGGCGATAGGCCTCGGTATTCTCCAGGAAGCTGACGAAGTTCGCGATGCCGAAAATATTCACTGCCCCGGCCAGCCGGTCCGAATAGGCCGCCAGCGAGGCCAGCACCATGAAGCCCCCATAGGATCCGCCGTGGACGACCACTCGCTCCGGGTCCAGATCGGGCTGGGTCGCGATCCAGTCCAGCAACGCGCCGATGTCCTGCACCGAGGCCTGACGCAGCGGGCCGTTGTCGGCTGCCAGCCAGGTCTTGCCGTAGCCGGTGGACCCTCGCACGTTGGGCACGATGACCACCGCCCCAAGGTCGGCGACCCACTGCTGGTAGGTCAAGCCGAAGCCCGGTCGCGCCTGACCCTCAGGCCCGCCGTGGATATCAATGATGACCGGGCGACGCCCCTCGCCGCCCGGTGGGCGATAGACGAAAGCCGGAATCTGCAGGGCGTCGAAGCTGGGATAGCGCACCAGTTCGGGTGTGACGAAGGTCCCGGGGTCCAGCGGACCGACCTCGGACCGGGTCCACCGCGTCAGCCCGCCGCCGGACACGTCCCAGCTCCAGACGTCGCCCGAGCTGGTCGGGGTCGACATGCCGATCGCCAGTTTCGAACCGTCGGGCGAGAATGCCAGCGACCCCAGGACGCCGGCCGGCAGCTCGGGCTGAGGCAGGGCGCGGCGGGTGATGAAATCGCGCACGGCCACCCTGGAATAGCCGTCCTCGTTGATCGACCAGGCCAGCAGCCGGCCGTCATCCGACAGGTCGAAATCGTCAACGTCCCAGGTCGAGGCCTCGGTCAGGGGCGTCACGGCACCGTCCGCCAGCGCGATCTCGACCAGCCGCAGCGCCTCGCCGCCTTCGTCGGAGGTGGTGACGATCGAGCGGCCGTCACGGGTGAACTCGCCACCACTGTAGGCCACCGGCGTAGAGCGCTCGCGGATGCGGCTCGCCTGACCGGTCACCAGGTCGAGCAGCCACAGGCGGACGTCCAGGACCGAGATGTACTGGGACAACAGCGCCTTCGTCCCGTCCGGCGAGATATCGACCGGCGAAAACTGGCCTGTTCCCTCGAACACGACGCGGCGGCTCGACGGATCGCCGACCGTCATGGCCAGGATGTCGTAGTCGGACTGGCCCCGCTCGACCCGGTTCCAGATCGCAAGCCTGCCGTCGTCCGAGAACACCGGACCGCCGTTGCGTGTGTTCGGCTCGGTGATCGCGACATCGCCGCCGGTCAGACCGGCCACGAAGGTCTGGAAATTCTCGGCCCCGCCGGCGTCGCGCTGATACGCGAACCGGTCGGTCCCCGGGATTGTTCGGGCACCCGAGACGGGCTCGGAGAAGAAGGTGATCTGGGTCCGGTCTGCGCCGGGGGCGGCGACGCGGTGGAGCTGGGCCGTCTCCCCGAAGCGGGTCGAGATCAGCATCGAGCCGTCCTCCATCCAGTCCTGGAAACCGGCCGACCGGGCATTGCGATAGCGTTGCAGGTCGGATTTCAACTCAGCGGGAATCTCGGGGATGCCGCTGTAGATCAGGGTGCCGGCTTCGCGGCGCTCTGGCGCGGCGGTCTGGGCCAGGACGGGGGCCCCGCCGATCGAGACTATCAGCGCGAGGGTTAGGGGACGGGTGAAACGCATGGGACTTCCTCCGGAACCAGGCGAGGATAGGAGGCGCATGACGCTGACTTGGCAAGGCGACGTTCGCCCGGACCTTGTCTTCGCCAGCTTTTTCCGCCATAGACCGCCGCTTCCGGCGCAAGTGAACCCTGCGTCTCCACCATCACGACCCCGGTTTCGACCGGACGAGGATGGCGAGAACCCCCTGCCGACGTGATCGTCGCCAGGGGCCGTTGTCGTATGGAGCCGCCTCACCCGCCAAATGAGGTAGTGAATTGTTCGAGGCTCTGAACGAGCGGCTGACAGGCGTCTTCGACCGGATCACCGGCCGCGGTGCCCTGTCCGAAAAGGACGTCTCCGAGGCGATGCGCGAAGTGCGCGTGGCTCTTCTGGAGGCCGACGTCGCCCTGCCGGTCGTCAAGGACTTCATCGCCTTCGCCACCGAGAAGGCCACCGGCGAAGACGTCATCCGCTCGGTCAAGCCGGCCGATCAGGTGGTCAAGATCGTCTATGACGGCCTGGTCGAGATGCTGGGCGGCGAGGAGCCGACCCCGCTCAACCTGAACGCCACGCCGCCCGCCGTCATCCTGATGGCCGGCCTGCAGGGCTCGGGCAAGACGACGTCCTCGGCCAAGCTGGCGCTGCGCCTGACGAAGTTCGATCGCAAGAAGGTCATGATGGCCTCGCTGGACACGCGTCGTCCGGCCGCCATGGAACAGCTGGCCCAGCTGGGCAAACAGATCGAGGTCGTGACCCTGCCGATCGTAGCGGGCGAGAGCGCGGTCCAGATCACCCGCCGGGCCCTGACCTCGGCGAAGCTGCAGGGCTTTGATGTCCTGATCCTCGACACCGCCGGCCGCATCACCCTCGACGAGGGTCTGATGGCCGAGGTCGCCGAGGTCGCCGACATTTCGAAACCCGTCGAGACCCTGCTGGTCGCCGACAGCCTGACCGGCCAGGACGCCGTCCGCACCGCCAAGGCCTTCCACGAACGCCTGCCCCTGACCGGCCTGATCCTGACCCGCGCCGACGGCGACGGTCGTGGCGGTGCCATGCTGTCGATGCGCGCCGTCACCGGCCTGCCGATCAAATACATGGGGTCGGGCGAAAAGGTCGACGCGCTGGAGGTGTTCGACGCCCGCCGCGTCGCCGGCCGCATCCTGGGTCAGGGGGACATCGTCGCCCTCGTCGAAAAGGCGTCCCAGGACCTGGACGCGTCCAAGGCCGAGGCCATGGCCCGCAAACTGGCCAAGGGCCAGTTCGACCTCAACGATCTCGCCGCCCAGCTGCAGCAGATGAAGCGGATGGGCGGTCTTCAGGGCATCATGGGCATGCTGCCCGGCGTGGCCAAAATGAAGAACCAGATGGCGGAGAGCGGCGTCGACGACCGCATGATCCTGCGCCAGGAAGCCATCATCTCCTCGATGACCAGGGCCGAGCGCAAGAAGCCCGACCTGCTCAACGCCTCGCGCCGCAAGCGGATCGCCGCGGGCGCGGGCGTCGAGGTCCAGGACATCAACCGCCTGCTCAAACAGCACCGGCAGATGGCCGACATGGTCAAGTCCATGTCGAAGGGCGGCCCGCGCAAGATGCAGCAGATGGCCGCCATGCTGGGCGGTCTCGGCGGCGGCGCGCCCGGCATGGGCGGCGGCCCAGACCTCAACCGTTTGAAAGCCATGGGGGGCGGCAGGATGCCCGAACCCTCGGCTGACGAAATGAAAGCCATTCAGGACCGGCTCGCCGGACTGGGTGGCGGACAACTCCCGGGAGGCCTTCCGGGTCTTCCCGGCCTACCCACCAAGAAAAACTGATCCCGTAGAAAGAAGACTGAAATGCTGAAGATTCGTCTGGCCCGCGGCGGTGCCAAGAAGCGCCCCTACTACTATATCGTCGTTGCCGACTCCCACGCTCCCCGCGACGGCAAGTTCATCGAGCGCGTCGGCACCTACAACCCGATGCTCGCCAAGGACGGCGACAAGCCGCGCGTCACCCTGAAGGCCGACCGGATCTCGGAATGGCTCGGCAAGGGTGCCCAGCCGACCGACCGCGTCGCGCGCTTCATCAGCCAGAGCCAGGACGAAGCCCTGGCCGGCAAGGTCAAGTGGACCCAGTCCAACAACCCGAACAAGGGCGCGCCGGGCAAGAAGGCCCAGGAACGCACTGCCGAGCGCGCCCAGCGCGAAGCCGACCGCGCCGAGGCCGAGGCCGCTGCGAAGATCGAAGCGGCCGAAGCGGCTGTCCGGGCCAAGGAAGAGGCCGCCGCCGCCGCCGAGGCCGCGAAGAATGCGCCGCCGGTTGAAGAGGCTCCTGCTGCTGAAGAAGCCGCCGCTGAAGAGGCTCCGGCCGCTGAAGGCGAAGGCTCCGCCGAAGTCAGCGTCGAAGAGGCTCCGGCTGCGGGCGCTGCTGAAGAAGAAAAGACCGAGGCCTAAGGGTCTCACTGGAGCCCTGACGCAGGTCGGGGTCCGGATGACGGAAGGGCAGTGTTCGGTTCGAACGCTGCCCTTCTGCTATCTGGTGCGAGGATGAACGGAGACGCGGCGATGGCGAACGACCAGAAACTCATCCTCGTGGGCCATGTCGCCGGCGGGTTCGGGGTCAAGGGCGAGGTGCGGATCACGGCCTACACCGCCGACCCGCTGGCGCTGACCGCCTATGGTCCGCTGCTGCGCGGCGACGGCTCGCATGGGCTGACCCTGATCCAGACGCGGGCGACCAAGGACGGCGTCGTCGGGCGGGCGAAAGAGATCGCCACCAAGGAAGAGGCCGACGCCCTTCGCAATCTGAAACTCTATGTCCCGCGCGACGCCTTCCCGGAGCCCGAAGAGGACGAATTCTATCTCGCCGACCTGATCGGCCTGGAGGCCCGCGACGCCGGGGGCGTCGTTCTGGGTACGATCAAGGCGGTGCAGAATTTCGGTGCCGACGACATGCTCGAGATCACCCCGGTCGCGGGCGGCCAGACCTGGTACCTGCCCTTCACCCGGGCGGCCGTGCCGGACCTGCATCTGTCCGACGGCTGGCTGCTGGCGGTGCGTCCCGAGGAAGTCGGGGAGCGCGAACCTGACTAGCAGCGCCCTTCTCCCCTTGCGGGAGAAGGTGGCCGAGCGCAGCGAGGTCGGATGAGGGGTCATGCTGACGCCTGAAGTCAGCGTGACCCCGCCCATCATCCGCCGGCACGACCCCTCATCCGTCAGCCCCCCGATCAAGTCGGAGGACTGCCACCTTCTCCCGCAGGGGGAGAAGGAAAGGAGACTATTCGATCTCGACGGTTTCGGCGTCGCCGACGTATTTCTTGATCGACTCGATCGCGCGCTTGGCACCCGACTTGTCCGAGTAGCCCTCGGTCGAGAAGATGATTTCCGAGTTGTATTTGAACCGGACGCGGAACTCGCCGGCCTTGTCCTTGTAGACTTCGAATTTGTGGGCCATCGGGCGCCTCCTCGTTGGTGAGGCCCGGATAAAGCCCCGCTTCCCGCCGGACGACAACCTGACAATGTCTGACGGCGCACACAGGCGCGTGAGGCGGCGCGGCGGCGCCCTTGCGGCGAGCGGACCGTCACCCGACATGCAGACCATCAGCAACCGACACGGTGTCTTATGACCGACCTCTCCGCCTTCCCGATCACCCGCCAGTATCCGGCCGTCCATCCCGACCGGCTGCAGCTCTATTCCCTGCCGACACCCAACGGGGTGAAGGCCTCGATCATGCTGGAGGAGATCGGCATCCCCTATGAGGTCCACCTGGTGGACATCATGAAGAACGAGACCTGGACGCCCGACTATCTGTCGCTGAACCCCAACGGCAAGATCCCGGCCATCCTCGATCCCGACGGCCCGGGCGGACAGCCGATGGGTCTTTGGGAATCGGGTGCCATCCTCGTCTATCTGGCCGACAAGACCGGCCAGCTTATCCCCACCGATCCCGCCGCCCGCTACGAGACCCTGCAGTGGGTCTTCTGGCAGATGGGAGCCGTGGGCCCGATGATCGGGCAGATGGGATTCTTCCACAAGTTCGCGGGCGCGGCCTATGAGGACAAGCGACCGCGCGACCGGTTCGTGACCGAGGCGAAGCGGCTGCTGGGCGTGCTCGAGGACCGGTTGAAGGACCGCGCCTTCATCATGGGCGACGGCTTCACCATCGCCGACATCGCCCTGATCGGCTGGGTCCGGGCGGTGCCGGGTTTCTACGGGGCCGGCGATCTGGTCGACTGGTCGTCGCTGACGGCCGTCCAGGCGTGGGTCGCGCGGTGCGAGGCCCGTCCGGCCGTGGCACGCGGCCTGAACATCCCCGCCCGTCCCTGATCATCGAACCGGCGGCGGTCACGGATGATGTCCGGGCCGCCGATCCGGGCCACCCGTGAACGGCAGATTGTCCCGGAGGTGAACCGCCGACACCGCCATCTCCACGGCCGGGACCGCCGAAAACGCCAAACGGTCGCCTAACCCCGGAGCTTCCTCGTCAGGGCCTCGACGTCGCGGGCGATCTGGTCGTCCTGGGGCATGAGTTCCTCGATCTTGCGCACGCCGTGCAGGACCGTCGTGTGGTCGCGCCCGCCGAAGCGACGGCCGATATCGGGATAGGACCGGGTCGTGTGCTGTTTGCACAGCCACATGGCGATCTGGCGCGGGCGGGCGACGGCGCGGGTGCGCCGCTCGCTCAGCAGATCGGCCTGCTTCATGTTGAAATGCTCGGCCACCGTCTTCTGGATCTCGTCCACGGTGATGCGGCGCTCGGGTCCGCCGCGCAGGGCCGAGCCGAGCAGGGCCAGGGTCTCTTCGACGCCCAGCGACGACAGCCGCGATCCGGCGGCGGCGGCCAGGGTGTTCACGGCGCCCTCCAGTTCACGCACCGAACCCGGGGTCCGGTCGACGACCTGTTCCAGCACCTCACGCGATGCCTCTCCGGACACCACGCCCATCCTGGCGAAGGCGGCCAGACGGTTCTCGGCCACGGCGATCTTGAGCGCGCGGTCGGCCGGCTCCACCGGACAGGTCAGGCCGGCGGCCAGATGGCTGCGCAGACGCGGCTCGACCTCGGTCAGGGCCATGGGCGGGCGGTCGGCCGAGAGCACGATCCGCTTGCCGTCCTCGATCAGGGCCGTCAGCGTCGACAGCAGTTCCTCTTGCGTGGAGGCCTTGCCGCCCACGAACTGGACGTCGTCCAGCAGCAGCATGTCGGCCGAGCGCAGGCTGTCCTTGAAGGCGGCGGTCGAGCGGTCCTGCATCGCCTTGACGAAGGTCGACAGGAACCGTTCGGCGGTCAGATAGACGACCTTCGCGTCCGGGCGCAGACGCTGCGCCTCCCAGGCGATGGCGTTCAGCAGGTGGGTCTTGCCGTAGCCATAGGGGCCGCAGAAGAAGATCGGGTTGAAATGGCCGTCGGCCCAGCTGGCCGTCTGGCGCGCGATGGCCAGGGCGAAGGCGTTGCCCTGACCCTCGACGAAGCTGTCGAAGGTCAGACGTTCCTGCAGGCCCGCCGCGCGCACGGCGCGGGCGCCGTCGGTCACGGGTCCGACCGTCGGAGAAAAGGCGGTCGGCGCCACCGGTGTCTCCCCCTGGGCTCCCGACAGGGCCTGGAGGGCCACGGACGAGGCCATGGACGAGGCAGGAGGGGCCGAGGTCACCTCGGCGCGGCAACGCACCTCCAGACGACGCGACAGGCCGTCCAGGCCCAGCCACAGCTCGTTCAGACGGCGAAGCGCATTCTTGCGTACCCAGTCGCGGGCATAGCCGGTCGGGGTCACCAGGATCAGCTGGCCGGCTCCGTCCATCCGCACCGCCGAGGGCGCGATATAGGAGCTGAACGGTCCGTCGCCGATTTCGGCCCGGAGCCTCAGCGAGGCCTCGTTCCAGATCCGGTCCGGGTCCGTCATGTTCGCCAACGCCAAGCCCCCCATCGTCGTTACACCCGCCTTGAATTGGTCATGCCGCACCGGAACCTTCTGTTCCGAAGTCCACGCCGGGTCGGTCGATCCAGGGACGCGTTCTCCTGACCTCCGAAGCGTGAGCTTCGAAAGCGGGGGCGACCTCGCGGACAGACGTCTCCCGCCGGCGCAGGGATTCGCCCCCGCTCCGTCTTCATCCGTGTGGGGATGGAAGTGCGTTAGAGCCCAAAACTTACGCTCGACGGGGCACGGGTCAACGCTGATTCGCGAGCCGATTCGCAGTTAAATTGTTTGACTCCGCTAAAGCCAAATCAGGCCTAGGAAAATGCCGATTTCGCCTGTTCGGCGAGCGCGATTCTCCCAGTGAACACTTATCCGCACACGGCGAAACGGCGAGTAAGCTTGAGCTTACTCGCCGTTGAAATCGTTCGATTTACATATGACAGAGGCGTGAAGGGCCTCCGGGAACCGCCTGGGTACGTAGTCTTACCTAGAGGGTTTTATGCCGCAGACATCTTCTTCAGCTGGGCATGCAAACGGCTCACCTTGCGCGAGCCCGTGTTCTTGTGAACCACGCCCTTGGTGACGGCGCGCATCAGCTCGGACTGGGCCTCGACAAAGGCCCCCTGGGCGGCGGCGGCGTCACCCCCGGTCACGGCTTCCTGGAATTTGCGCAGGAAGGTGCGGACGCGCGTGCGGCGCGACTTGTTCACTTCGGTACGCGCGGCGATCTTGCGGATCGCTTTCTTGGCGCCGGGATTGTTGGCCATCGTCAAACCTATCAACGGAAACGCCGCAGACACCCGTCCACGGCGCGGAAAATCTTCAAGAGCGGGCGGCTATAGCGGAAGGGGTCGCAGGGGTCAACGCGAGTCTGGACGGCCGCGACGGATCAGCAGGATTTGCGTCATGACGGCCCGGGCGCGCTTCATGTCACCGCCCCGTGAATACCGGCTGCCGCTTCTCGACGAAGGCGGCCATCCCCTCCTTTTGATCCTCGAAGGCGAACAGGGAGTGGAACAGGCGGCGTTCGAACTGGACGCCCTGGGTCAGGGTCGTTTCGAGGGCGGCGTTGACCATCTCCTTGTTGGCCATGACGGCCAGGGGGCTCTGGGAGGCGATCTTCGCGGCGATCTTGCGGACCTCGTCCAGCAGGGTCTCATGCGGGAAGACGCGGCTGGCGAGGCCGGCGCGCTCGGCCTCGACCGCGTCCATCATCCGGGCGGTCAGGACCATGTCCATGGCCTTGGACTTGCCGACCAGACGCGTCAGCCGCTGCGAACCACCGATGCCGGGCGCGACGCCGAGGTTGATCTCGGGCTGGCCGAACTTCGCCTTGTCACTGGCGACGATGAAGTCGCACAGCATGGCCAGCTCGCAGCCGCCGCCGAGGGCGAAACCGTTGACCGCCGCGATGATCGGCTTGCGGAAACGGGTGATGCGGTCGTGGCCGAGGGCGAAATAATTGCCCTTGTACATGTCGGCATAGGACTGATCCGCCATCTCCTTGATGTCGGCGCCGGCGGCGAAGGCCTTGTCGCCCGATCCGGTCAGGATCAGGCAGCGGACCGTATCGTCATGTTCGACGGCATCCAGAAAGTCGGCGAGATCCCTGAACAGGGCCGAGTTCAGGGCGTTCAACGCCTCGGGCCGGTTCAGGGTCACCACGGCATATCCGTCGGCGTGCCGCTCGATCAGCAGGGTGGCGTAGGTGTCGGACATGGTGCGGTCTCCAAACAGTCCCGTCGTCTTATCCATCCCGCGGTGCCTGAGAAAGCCCTGCCTCTCCCGGTGGGAGAGGGCTTGAGCGCCCGGGAGCGAAGCGATCGGCTTCGCGCGAAAGGGTGAGGGTCGAGCGCCAGGGGGACGCGGGTCAGATCCGCCCCTCATCCGTCTCGCTGCGCTCGCCACCTTCTCCCAACGGGAGAAGGAACGCCGTTCACCCCTCCCACTGGAACACCTCGGTCACGGGCACCCCGAACACGGCGGCGATACGGAAGGCCGCTTCCAGGCTGGGTGAGTATTTGCCCTGTTCCATGGCCACGATGGTCTGGCGCGTCATGCCGATCCGGGCGGCCAGATCGGCCTGGGTCATCTCGCCGGCATGGAAGCGCAGCTCGCGGATGCGGTTCCGGATCGGGGGCGGGCCTTTGGTCAACGGCCGCGCCTGAGCAGGGCGAGTTCAGCAACGGCCCGGAAAACCGAACTGACGACCAACGCCAGCAACATCCAGTGGGAAGCGTCCCAGATCATGTTCGCCATCCACACACCCGGCAGGACCTGGTTTGGCTGCGGATCGGACGCCCCGCGGAAGATGCCCTCAAAAAAACTGCCAAGCCCGGCAATCTGGACAAAGGCAAAGATGAGATAAAGCCAGAGGAGGGTGAAAGCCCAGGCACCGGCGCGGTGGCGGGCCGCCCGTTCGCGCTCGTCCCGTGCGTTGCGCTCGGCCTTCGGGGTCAGAAACCTTGTCGCGAGCGCGAGGGCGATGGACACGAGGATCGAGAGAAACAGACAGAGGATGAGAGTTATCATAGTTTCATGGATGAAACCGGTTGGCCAGATTCCGTCCGACCACATACCCCGCTGCGGCCAGGCGGTTCTGACCCAGAGGAGATAGCCGCCCCATATCGCGAGGGAGGCGCACAACTGTCCCCAGACCAGCTTCTCCCGGAACGACATCAGCGCAACCCCCGCAGCAGGGCCAGGTTGAAGACATAGCGGATCAGCTCCGACACGATCACCGCGCCCATCAGCAGGTTGGCCGCGAAGATCAGGGCGTTGGTCGGGGTCATCAGCAGGGCGACGGGCCCCGGCGCGGCAGCGTTCGCGAAGCCCAGCAGATAGGCGGCGATGGCCAGGCTGAAGACGATGGCGATCAGGGCCATCAGGGAGACGTGGCTGGCCTTCAGCGAGGCGACCAGTTCCCGCTCATCCCGCGCCTCGCGCTCGGCGCGCCGGGTGGTCGCCGTCGCGAGCAGGGTGAGCCCCACCTCCAGCACGACCACAACGACCAGACAGCCGATGAACAACCCGCCCGTCGCGAAGGCGAAGCCCGGATCGGTCAGCCCGCCCCCGGCGATCGTCTGGACCAGACGCCAGCCGTAGAAGCCCCATACGCCGACGGTGGCGACGATGCTGATCCAGAGATGTTTTTCGCGAAACGACATGACAGGTCCCCGGCCGCAGCAGGCGGCCCGGTTCGATGTCGCACGATGCGGACATCGTGTCTATTATTTTTTACATTAAGTCCAAACGATCAGACACTCACCATCTCTCCCAGCTTCCGGATCGTGTTCCAGTTCCGCCCGGTGCCCATGCCGAGCATCTTCGGCGTCGCCTTCCTGAAGATACCGCTTTCGCCCTGACCGTTCGGGAACCAGAAATAGAGCACGTTGTCTCTCGCCTCGACCGCCTCGCCGCCCTCGGCGAGGACGCGACAGGCCTCGAGCGCCCCGGCCCTGATCCCGTCCTTCATGACCATGGCGACCATCTTGGACGGATGCCCGGCGGCCTCGTTCGAAAAGGGGTTGGCGGCGATCAGCCCGGCCCACTGCTCCGGCGTGCGAACCATGGCGGCGACCCTGACGCCGAAGCGGCCCTCCATCTCGCGCTCGATATCCGTCTCGAGCCCGGCCGGTTCGCGGTCGCTTTCGACCACCAGATTGCCGCTGGCCAGAAGCGTGCGTGGGTTCTTCAGCCCCATCGCCTCGGCCATGGCGCGCTGCTCCCCGACCGGAGCGCGGACGCCGCCGGTATTCATGCCGCGAAACAGGATGATGCGGTGGGTCATCAGCGCCTCTGGCAGGAGGGACAGTAGAAGGTCGACCGGCCGGCCTGGACGACGCGTTTGACGACGCCGGCGCAGCCTTCGCCGAGGCAGGGCTGGCCCTCGCGGCCATAGACGTCGAACCGGTGCTGGAAATAGCCCTGGCCGCCGTCGGCGTTGGCGAAATCCTTCAGCGTCGAGCCGCCCGCCGCGATGGCGTCGCCGAGGACATCGCGGATCACGGACGCCAGCGTCTCCAGCCGGGCCTTGGAGATCTTTCCCGCCGCGATCACGGGCGAGATGCGCGCCCGGTACAGGGCCTCGCAGACATAGATATTGCCCAGGCCCGCGACGTTGCGCTGATCCAGCAGGCTGACCTTGATGGACTGTGTCTTGCCGTCGAAGACCTCGGCCAGATGGGTGCCGGAGAAGCCGTTGCCCAGAGGTTCCGGCCCCATGCCGATGAACCAGGGATGGATCTCGACCTGATCGGCGGGGATCAGGCCCATGAAACCGAACCGGCGGGCGTCAGCGAACCCCACCCGCGTGGCGCGGCCATCCTTGAGGGCGCAGAAGCTCATATGCTCGTGTTTGCCGGCGATCGGGGCCGGCTCCACGAACTCGGCCAGCTGTTCGCCGTCGACGGTGAACCGGCCGGTCATGCCCAGATGGGCGACCCAGGTTTCGCCCGTCGACAGTGCCGCCAACAGATATTTGGCCCGCCGGTCGATGCGTTCGACGGTCGCGCCTTCCAGCCGCTCGACGAACCGGTCGGGGAAGGGAAAGCGCAGATCCGGCCGATTCTGTCGCACCCTCGTCAGCCGCGCCCCGACCAGGACCGGCTCCAGGCCGCGTCGGACCGTCTCGACCTCGGGAAGTTCAGGCATGTCCCCGTCTAGCCTGTCGTCCGATCCGGGTGAAGCCGGACGGCCGACGCCATAAACCATGCGGCCACGGACGGGTCGACATGCGCCCGACGCCGAACTGCCGCCGAAAGCCCATGTTTCCGTGACGCTGCCGCCGCACGCTTCAGTCATCCTCGTCCCACGGCTCGATTGGGGGATCGATGACGGACGTCACAGCCATCGGCGGACGGGGTCGGCGCGCGCGTCGCCTGTTCAACATCCACGCCCTGCGGCGGGGCGCGACGCGGTTGCGGCTGTCGCTGGCCTCGGGCCTGCGCGCCGACGAACCCGTGACCGTGGCCTTTGTGGCGGCCGTTGTCCTGTCGTTGTATTTCGCCCTTCTGCCCGGCGTCGACATGGCGGTCAGCGCCCTGTTCTACAGTCCGGGCGCGGGCTTCGCCCTGGCCGACAATCCGGTCCTGAAGGGGCTGCGCAAGTCCTCGACCTGGGTGCTCGGACTGATGCTGCTGGGCCTGATCGGCGAGATCGTCCTGGCTCTGCGTCGAAAACCGCGCCGTCTCACGGGCTGGGGTCGTCGCGCCGCCGTGCTGCTGATCGGCCTGGTCATCGCCTCGGGCTTTCTGGTCAACGGCGTGCTGAAATCGATGTGGGGTCGCGCCCGGCCGATCCAGATCGAGGACTTCGGCGGCGACGCCGACTTCACCCGCGCCTGGCAGGTCTCGGACAATTGCCTGTCCAACTGCTCCTTCGTCTCGGGCGAAGGATCGTCCGCCGCCTGGATGGTGGCCGTGGTGGTTCTGATGGTTCCGGCCCCGTGGCGTCGCTGGGCCCTGCCCGCCGTCCTGGCCTATGCCGCAGCCCTGTCGATCAACCGGATCGCGTTCGGCGGCCATTTCCTGTCAGACATCCTGCTGTCGTGGGCGCTCACCGGCCTGGTCATCGCCGCCCTGCACCGGCTCGCGCTCGACTGTCCCCGGGCAGCGCGTCAAATCCGCCGGGCCCGCCGCCGGAGCGGCATGCCGGCCTGAGACCTGCTACAGGTCGGCCATGTCCGGTCCTGTCCAGCGTTTCTTCATCCACACCCTGATCGCCCTCGTCCTCTCGGCGGCGGCGACCTGGGGGCTGGGCCTGTTCTGGGTCGCCATCGGCGGGGGTGCCCTGCCGCTGCACGGCTGGATCGCCATGGCGCTCGGGGTCGCGGGGACGGTCGGCCTGACCTGGGTCCTCATGGCCCTGGCCTTCAAGTCGCACCGCGAGGGCTGGGACGAGCGGGTCGATAACAGCCTGGATCCCGGCAGGGACGAACCGGAGGTCTATTAGACAGACGCCGACCGTATGGTAGCCGCACAGGCTTGACCATCCGCGACCGGGCTGCGTTTCTGCCTCACCGTCCTTCTGGAGCTGACCCATGCGCGCCTTCATCGCCTCCGCCCTTGTTCTGATCCTGGCCGCCTGTTCGCCCGCCGCCGAGCCGGCGAAGTCCCAGACGGAAACCGTGTCGGCAGCAGCGGCCACAAGCCAGCTGGGCGCAATAGACCTGACCCAGCCGGTCCGGGCGTCCGGGACCGAGCCGTTCTGGACTATCGATATCGCCGACGGCGTCATGACCTATCGGGACATGGAGGATTTCGGCGGCGACATCACGACCCCGCGCACCGGCCCGGCCACCCCGGTCGTGACCGGCGACACCGCCGTCTACGCCGTGACGCTCAGCGACGGAAAGACCCTGACACTGACGCTGACGGCAACCGAATGCCCCGACATCGGCGAGGAGACGCGCGCCCTGACCTCCAGCCTGGCCATCCCGGGCTGGATCACGCAACAGGCCTGCGCCGACGCCCGCACCGCCTATCCGCCCGAGGCCTGATCGACCCAAGGAGTTCAACGTCATGCGTCTGTTCCGCGCCGGCCTGCCGATCCCGGTTCTCGTCCTCGGCCTGACCCTCGCCGGCTGTTCCGATCCGGCACCGACCGGTCCAGAGGCCCCGCCGGCCCCGGCCCCCGCGGTGCTCGGCGGCGTCGATCTGAACCAGCCGCTGCGGGCCCTGGGCACAGAGCCCTTCTGGGCCGTCGAGATCACGCCACAGGACCTGACCTATACGGCCGTCGACGCCGTCGAGGTTCGTGCCTCCAGCCCTGGCCCGACGATCCAGGGCACCACGGCCGTCTATGCCGCCGCCGCGCCCGACGGCACGGCCCTGGTGGTCACCCTGATCGCGACGGAATGCTCGGACGGCATGAGCGACCGGATCTACCCCCTGACCGCGCGGGTCGAGCTGGGGCCGCAGACCCTGAACGGCTGCGCCGCCTCGGTGGCCTTCCTGAACAGCCAGCCGGCGCCCTGATGGTCTAGCTGTCCCCCAGAAGCGGCCCGACGCCCGGCACGCTGCGCACGGCCTCGCCCAGCAGATCCCGCCCGGTCGCGGCCCGGACTCGCTCGCGCGCGGCAGGCAGGAGGCGTTTCAGCGCGGCCTTGTCCACGCCCTCGTCCCTGAGCCGGTCCAGCAGCCCCATAGCCTCGGCCACGGCCGCGCCCGACACGCCTCCGGCCGAGGCCATGATCCCTCCAAACAGGCTGCGCCTCGGCCGTTCGGCGGCCCTGGACCGCGCCGCCGCCTCCGCTCCGTCCACGGCGGCGTAGAGAGCCGCCAGGGCTTCGCGCCCCGCATGGCGATCCAGCAGGCCCAGGGCCCCCGTCAGGGCGGCCCGGGCCTGGGCCCCGGTCAGGCCCGAATCGGCCGCCGCTGCGGCGGTGACGGCGTCGAAGGTCAGGGTCGGGGTCACGTCTGCATTTTTCATGGGGAGGATTTAACAGTTCTGGAACCGGGTCGGCTGCATATGGGAGGAATGACCCAACTGGAAGCGCCCGCGGACCTCCGCCCCCTGACCGCGCTGCGTTTCGGCGCCGCCATCTGGGTGGCCCTGTTCGCCTTCTGGCCGGACCTCGACGTCAGCTGGATGCCGAACCTGGTGGCCAAGGGCTATCTGGGCGTCGAACTGTTCTTCGTCCTCTCGGGCTTCATCCTGTGCCACGTCTATCTGGCGGCCCATGGCGAGAAGCGGTTCAGTTATGGGTCCTTCCTGTGGGCCCGGATCGCGCGGGTCTACCCGTTACATATCGCCACCTTGGTCGGGGTCGGCGTGCTGGCGTTCGGTGCCGTCGCGGCGGGCCTCAGCATCAACGGCAACATTCTCAGCTGGGCGTCCCTGCCCGCCAACGTCCTGATGGTTCACGCCTGGGGCTTCGCGCCCGTGGCCGGCTGGAACCATCCGTCCTGGTCGATCTCGGCGGAGTGGTTCGCCTATCTCAGCTTCCCCGCCTTCGCCTTCGTCGCCTGGCGTCTGCGCGAGCGGCCGATCGCCGCAGTCATCGGTGCCGTAGCCTTCCTGGTCGGCCTCTACATCGTCTTCCAGATGCTGGCCGGCTTCCCCCTGACCCAGGCCACCATCCTGTGGGGCGCGTTGCGGATCGTCCCCTGCTTCGCCCTCGGCTGCGCCCTCTATCTGATGCATCGCAAGATCAGCCTGCCGCGTCCCGGCTGGATCGCCGCCGGGGCCGCCGGGGCCATCGCCGTCGCCGGATCGCTGTCGGCCCCTGACGCCCTGATCGTGCCCCTTTGCGGCGCCCTGATCCTGGCCCTGGCCTCGCTCCCCAACGCACGGGCCGGATGGCTGGCGTCGAAGCCCGCCGTCTATCTCGGGGAGATCAGCTACTCGGTCTATATGGTCGTGGTGCCGTGGAAACTGCTGGCCGTGAATGCGGCGTCGAAGCTCACGGGCGGGGGCGACAAGCTTCAACTTTTTGTGTGGCTGGGCGTGGTCCTGACCCTGCCGGTCGTCGCGGCGGTATCCTATCACCTCGTCGAATTCCCCGCCCGGCGGGCGCTCCGCGGCATCGCGCAAAGGCGCGCGGCGCGGGCACAGGCGCGCACAGGCGGGGCACAGCTCGCCTGAAAAGGGGCTTTTACCCCACGCTAACTATCGTCTAGGGATAGTGCCGGGCGTAACAGTCGGAAACAATTCGAACATGACGAAACGGATCACCGCCGCTCTGGTTGCCGCTTGCCTGGGCTTTTTCGCCCTGTCTCCCGCTCCTGCCAAGGCCGACGATCCGTACTGGCAGTGCGTGACGTTCGCCCGCATGTTCTCGGGTATCAACATCTTCGGCGATGCCTGGACCTGGTGGAATCAGGCCGTTGACCGCTTCCGCACCGGCCGTGCGCCGGAGACCGGCTCGGTCCTGGTGTTCCGTCCCGAAGGCCGGATGAGCCGGGGCCATGTCGCTGTCGTTTCCGACATTCTGACCGACCGGGTCATCCGCGTGACCCACGCCAACTGGGGCGGCAGCCGCGGCCGCGTCGAGGAGAACGTCACCGTCGTCGACGTCTCGGGCCAGAACGACTGGAGCCAGGTGAAGGTCTGGTACAATCCGATCCGCGACCTGGGCTCGACCGTCTATCCGACCTATGGCTTCATCTATAACGGCGCCCGCGACGCCTATGACACCGCGAACGCGACCCACACGGCCCAGAACTAGCCGACCCAGCCCCACAACCGGGACCGCCCGAATGATCCGCCTCTATCGTTCGGGCTGCGCCGCCTGCGAGGCGGCCGAGATCGACGTCATCGGCGGCTGGGACATGCCCGCCGACACCCTCTGGATCGACCTGATCGACCCCACGCACGGCGAGGACGCCGCAGTCGAGAAGGCGCTCGGCCTCTCCATTCCCACACGCGCCGAGATGAGCGAACTTGAGGCCTCCAGCCGGCTTTACCGTGAGGGCGGCGCCACCTATGTGACCGCCGACATCCTGCATCGCGGCGACGACGACCTGCCCGCGATTGACCCTGTGACCTTCGTCCTGACCAGCGGACCGATGGTCACCATCCGCTATTTCGACCCCCGCCCCTTTACCATGTTCACCGACAAGCTCGAGCGTGAGCCGGCCCTGTGCAGCACCGGGGCCGACATGTTCCTGAACCTGATGGAGGCAATCATCGACCGCGCCTCCGACGTCCTGTCAGGCCTGACCGGCACGGTCGAGGGTGTCGGAACCCGCGTCTTCTCCGAAGCAAGGGGCGTCGGATTCAAACATCTGGTGACCCGGCTGGGCCGGGCGCACATGGCCAATGCCCGGATCGAACACAGCCTGGCCGGCCTGTCGCGGGTCTTCGCCTTTGTCGCCGTCGACGACTGGTTCGAAGCCGCGGGCGAACCGCGCGAGCATCTGCGCTCGCTCAGCCGCGACGCCACCAGCCTCATCGCCCACAATCAGGCCGTCGCCTCCGGGATCAATTTCCAGCTTTCGGCGGCGCTGGGCCTGATCAACATCGAGCAGTCGTCGATCTTCAAGATGTTTTCCATCTTCACGGCGGTGCTGATGCCACCGACCCTGATCGGGGCGATCTACGGCATGAATTTCGAACATATGCCGGAGCTTCGCTGGATGGGCGGCTATCCGATGGCCCTGGGCCTGATGGCGATCTCGGCTCTGGTGCCGCTGCTGTATTTCCGGCGGAGGGGCTGGATATAGAAGAGGCAGTAGGCAGTAGGCAGTAGGCAAGGATTCGGCGCGTCAGCGGGCAAGGGCGCTTCCCTATTCCCTGCTGCCTAAGCCCTACTGCCTCTCTCCTACCACTCCGGCTTGATCGACAGCTGGAAGGCGACGAGGCCTTCGGAAACGTCGTTGTCGATGCCGTGGCCGGCGTGCATGCCCTCGGCCTCGATCTCGCGATAGACGAGGCCGAACGAGCCCTGCATGTCCCCCCGGCGCATGGCCACGCCGACCGAGGCGTCGCCGAGGAAGGATCCGCTGTCGCGGCTGTAGCCGGAGCGGGCGTATTCCCCGTCCCGGGTCCGCGCGAAATTGTAGCCCACGGCCGTGCCGGATCCGGCGGCATAGATATACCAGCGGGCCCGTTCGCCGAACGCGGCCGCGCCTTCCGGCAGGATGCGGTCCGCCGTCGAACCGATCCGCAGGGTGGCGCCGGCCTCGGCAGTGCCGCCCCGGTCGCCCGCGCCGATCCCGACATGTGGCGTCAGCGTCACCTCAAGGCCGGAGGCCGTATAGCCGTGCGCCGTGGTCCAGCCTCGCGTGTAGCTGACCTCATAGCCGTCGGCATCGATCATCGCCGGATCCATCGGCGTCGGCGGGACCGGCGAGCCGTCGGCGCGGCGCAGTTCGCCCCGGGTTCGCAGTCGCAGGCGATCGCTGAATCCCTCACCCTCGCGCCAGATGTCGCGCGTCGTTGTGGCAGCGAAAGGATTTTGCGCCTCGATCGGCACATAGTCGGTCGCGAATTCCAGGACGGGCCCGAATTCGCGGCCCGCGGCCACGTTGAAACCAGCCTGGCGGTTCAACCGGGCCGTGATGTTGGCGGAGGTTTCCTGCTCGGCGTCGGACCAGTTCTGGTTCACCCACGTCTGGGCGCTCGCCGGAACGGCCACGGCCGCCAGTGCGATTACGCTCAGAACAAGTGACCTCAGGTAGATCAACGGTCCCCTCACAGTCCGTTAACAGGCTTCACCCTGCACTGGAATCTCGTCAGGTCCAACCGCGTTTTTGCGACACCTTCCCGACATGATCGCCCAACGCGACTTTGACCGCGAAGGTTCCCCCGGCAGGGGTATGAGGAAGGATAAGGCCCTCCGGACCTAGACCATCGGTGCGATTTGTGGGCCCTCCCGCCCCCGGATCACTGGCAGGCCAGGCACTCTTCGTAGTCGGTCGGGGCGGCCGAGAAGAGATCGGGCTGGTTGGGATCGACCTCGGCCTCGACCTTGTCCTCGGCACCGGCGAAGGCGGCGCGCTGCACCGACTTGGAACGCAGATAGTAGAGCGATTTCACGCCCTTCTCCCAGGCGGACCAGTGCAGCATGTGCAGGTCCCATTTGTTGACGTCGCCCGGGATGAACAGGTTGATCGACTGCGCCTGACAGATTTCCGGCGAGCGGTCGGCCGACAGTTCGACGACCCAGCGCTGGTCCAGTTCGAAGGCGGTCTTGAAGATCCCCTTCTCGTCGTCGTTCAGCATGGTCAGGTGCTGGACCGAACCTTCATGCTCCAGGATCGAGTTCCACACTGCCTCGATGTTGGCGCCGTAGCCTTCCAGCAGTTTCTCAAGATACGGGTTCTTGACCGCGAAGGAGCCCGACAGGGTCTTGTGGGTGTAGATGTTGGCCGGGATCGGCTCGATGCCCGCCGAGGTCCCGCCGCAGATGATCGAGATCGAGGCGGTCGGTGCGATGGCCAGCTTGTGCGAGAACCGCTCCATGATGCCGCGTTCGGCGGCGTCCTCGCAGGCGCCCTTTTCCTCGGCCAGTTTGACGCTCGCCTTGTCGGCCTCGCGACGCAGGTGCTTGAACAGCCGCATGTTCCACGACTTGGCCATGGCCGATTCAAAGGCCACGCCCTGGGCCTGCAGGAAGGAGTGGAAGCCCATCAGGCCCAGACCCACCGAACGCTCGCGCTTGGCCGAATAGACGGCGGCGGCCATTTCCGGCGGGGCGCGGGTGATGAAGTCCTCCAGGACATTGTCCAGGAAGCGCATGACGTCCTCGATGAAACGGGGCTCCTCGCGCCACTCCAGGAACATCTCGGCATTGACCGACGACAGGCAGCAGACCGCGGTGCGATCGATGCCCAGGTGGTCGGGCCCCGTGTGCAGCATGATCTCGCTGCACAGGTTCGACTGTTTCACCTTCAGCCCCAGCTCGCGCTGGTGGCGGGGCATCTGGCGGTTCACCGTGTCGGAGAAGATCAGATAGGGCTCGCCGGTCTGCAGCCGGATCTCGAGGATCTTCTGCCACAGCGAGCGGGCATCGACCGTACGCAGGACCTCGTCGTTCTTGGGCGAGCGCAGGCCGAACTGGGCCCCGGCCTTCACGGCCTCCATGAACTCGTCGGTGATGTTCAGGCCGTGATGCAGGTTCAGGGACTTGCGGTTGAAGTCACCCGACGGTTTGCGGATCTCCAGGAACTCCTCGATTTCCGGGTGATGGACGTCGAGATAGACCGCCGCCGAACCGCGACGCAGCGACCCCTGCGAGATCGCCAGCGTCAGGGAATCCATCACGCGGATGAAGGGGATGATGCCGCTGGTCTGACCGGCACCCTTGACCTTCTCGCCGATGGAGCGGACGCCGCCCCAGTAGGTCCCGATGCCGCCGCCGTTGGAGGCCAGGGAGACATTCTCGTTCCAGACGCGCTGGATACCGTCCAGGCTGTCCTGCACAGAGTTCAGGAAGCAGGAGATCGGAAGGCCACGCTTGGCGCCCCCGTTGGACAGCACCGGCGTCGAGGGCATGAACCACAGCTTCGACATATAGTCATAGACACGCTGGGCGTGGTCCGCGTCGTCGGCATAGGCCGTGGCGACGCGCGCGAACATGTCCTGATAGCTTTCGCCGGCCAGCAGATAGCGATCTTCCAGCGTCTTCTTGCCGAAGTCCGTCAGGAGGTCGTCGCGGGTCCGGTCGAGTTCGAGGCTGCGCACCACGGTCAGATGGGGCTTCTCAGAGCTCGGCGCAGCCTTGAGGGCCTCGAATTCCACTGTCTTCAACGCTTCGCCACCAGCCATAATCGTCATCGCCCTGAACAAAAATCGAAGTGAAGCCGCCCGCGTCCGAACCACTGCATCTAGTGGCCGAAGCGCTCCCCGAACCAACATATGGGGCGCAGATGCCTAACCAACCGTCAACGGGCTTGACGGCTGAATTCGTCTCGAATCGCTTCGGGACGGGGGATGAGCCTGTGCAAAAGCCGCGACGGCCGTGCGACGCAGCGCTATGACACGATTCACGAAGCCGTGATCAGGAACGGCTCCCCGGCCTGGCAGTTAGCGAGCGATGCAATCTTCCGATCTCGTCACTTTTCTGCGCCGCGCGCTCACCGTGGCGCGGGCCGAATTCGCCGCCCTCGGCGCCCTTGCCGTCGTCACCCTGGGGATCATGACCTTCGTCGAGATCGCCGATGACATGACCCAGGCGGACGGCCAGGCCTTCGACCAGAGCGTCCTGCACTGGATGCAGCCGGTCGCAGGACAGCCCCGGGGGCCCTGGTGGCTGCATGAGGCGGCGACCGACATCACCTCCCTCGGCGGGATCGCCGTCCTGACCCTGTTCGCCGTCGTCGCCCTGGGCATGCTCCTGATCCTCAGGAAGCGGTTGTCGGCCCTGCTGCTGGTCGTGGGCCTGGCCGGGGGCTACGGCCTCAGCGAAGGCCTGAAGGCCTTGTTCGGACGCGAACGCCCGCCGGCCGCCTTCCAGGCGGTCGAGACGCTGAACGCCAGCTTCCCGTCCGGTCACGCCCTGCTGTCGACGGTCTTCTACCTCACGGTCGCGGTGATGATGACGCGCGCCTTCCCGAAACGGCGGCTCAAGGCCTATGTGCTCGGCGTCGGCATGGTCTTCGCCCTGATGATCGGCCTGACCCGCGTCTATCTCGGTGCCCACTGGGCCTCGGACGTCATGGCCGGCTGGTGCGTCGGCGCGGCCTGGGCCATGGCGCTGTGGCTGGTCAGCTATGCCGTCGAACGCCGGCAGAAACGGCACCACGCCCACCTCGTCGACGACCCGCCCGCGGCCCGCAAAACAGCGGTCGACGAGGGCTGAGATTTCACTAGGTCCGCTCTCGCCAAAAGAGTTAATATCCACGCTAGCCGACCGCCGGGGGCCCGCCCGTCCCCGTCTCTGCGGCAGGAGGCTTCGATGATCAGCCTGATGTTCGCCCTGCTCGCCGGCCCGGCCCTGGTCGAGCCGCAGGCCGTCCAGGCCACGCTACAGTCCTGCGCCCTCGAGAACGGCCGCTATGTCTGCCGCTACGCCGTACCCGACATCGTCATCGTGCCCGTCCCCGGAACCGACATCGTCGCCGATGCACCCGCAGTCGTCCTGGGCAGTGGATCGGGGCCGGAAGCGGCCTCGCCCGAGACCCTGACGCTGACGCCGACCGTCGCCATCCCCCCCGCGCCTCCGGTCGTGCCGCCGGTGGTCGCCGATCCCGGCCCGATCCAGCCGATCGACACCGGCGTCCTGACCGAGCGTGAGGCGCGACTGGTCTCCCGCTGCGCCGACGCCGGCTGGGTGTCCCTGTGCCTGCCCGACGACCGCCGCGCTGCCCGCACCCTGAGTGAAAAGCAGACCGCCTATCTGGCCGTCCGCCGCGAGGTCACCCGGCTGCTGGGCGCCGATGACTGCGACGCCGCAGTCAAGGCCGCCCTCGACGGCGGCTATCTCGGCCTGGCCCGCGAAGCGCGCGACTATTGCAGCGTGCCGGGGGCGGGCACTTCGACGGATCCCGGCCTGGCAGCGATCGCCGTTCCGGCGACGCTCGAAGCGGACACTGCCACCAAGGCCGACGAAGCCGCCGAGGACTAGCCGCCTTGCCTCTCGTCATCCTCCGGCCGATCGAAGATCGGACCGGGGGAGGCGCACGCGAGCGCGAACCTGTCGCGGACACCTGCGGCGTCCGCAATCGTGCCTGAACAGATCGCCTTCGGCGCCGCTGGGTCCCCCGGTCTCGCTTCGCTCGCCGAAGGATGACGAAAGGAAGCAAAACGAACCCGACGTTTCCGCTCCGCCATAGAAAAAGAGCCCCGGCGTTTCCGCCGGGGCCCTTCGTCATTTCAGCCTGACCGGATCAGTGACCCGGGCTGGCCGGGGTGCAGACGGTGCCGTCGGCGCAGTCCGAGAAGTGGACTTCAGGCGGCTCGACCAGGATTTCCGACGGCCGGACGTGAACTTCCGGACGCTGGACGTAGATCTGGGCCGGCGCGATGCGGATCGGCGGCGCGTCGACATAGACCGGAGGTCCGTCGATGTAGATGGTCGGGCCGGCGACGTTGATCGGGCGACCGATCACGCGAACGCCCGGCGAAGCGACGTGAATGGCCGGGCCCGGATGATTGATCGGCGGGCCCCAGCCGCCCGGTCCCGGCCAGCCGGCACCGCCGCCGGTCCAGGGGCCGTAGAAGTCAACGACGCGCGTGCACGAGCAGGGCACATCGCCGTAGTGCGGTGCTTCGGGACAGCCATGGCCGTCCGCCGGCGCCGCGGCGCCGGAGATCAGCATGGCGGCCACGATCGAAGTAATCGGATCCATGGTCAGCTCCCCTCAAGTCCTTGCGAGACCTCGCTATTTCCCCTCACAGGCGAACCCTGAAAAGGCGGGCGAGCCGCGTAACCAGCGTTATATTAACCATTTCGACCTGTCTACCATCCACCGTCGCGCTGGCCTCACGGTGTTGCCACCACCTACACGCACCGCCCGGATCGGGACGCCTCCTCGACCCTTTTCTGATCCCGGTCGCACGCGTCTCCCTGGCCGAAATCGGGGACAGGACGTTGCTGCTGGCCCTCGCCCTGGCGGCGACTTGGCGGCGACCGGCCCCTGTTGTGCCCGGCATTCTGACGGACCCTGGCTGACGTCCGGCGCGACTAAGGGCAATTACGGATCGTCCGACCACCAATACATTAACCCTCTCATGCCATGACCAGTTGATGGCGTGGCAGGGAAAACGCTGATGCAAGGTCGCTGGCGGGTTTTCCGCCATGAAACAGGACGCGAGGCAGGCCCCCCGGCCTGGGCCTATGTGGCGCTGTTCTGCGCAAGCCTCCTCATAGGCATGTGGAGCACGGAAAAGTTCGACGCCGTCGTCATATGGCCCGCCAACGGCATCCTGCTTGCCGCCTTCCTCCAGCTGCATCGCAGGAAGGCGCTCGCCGTCCTGGCCGTCTGTTTCGCGATCAATCTCGTCAGCAACGTCGTGCGCGGCGACCCGATGCCCTTCCTGTGGCTCAACGCCGTCCTGAACATGACCCAGGTCGTGATCGCCGGCGTCCTGGCCCGCCGGCTCTGTGGCGCGGCCCTGGACCTGCGACGTCCGCGCCGGCTCGCCCTCTTCGCCGTCGCCGCCGTGACCCCCGCGGTCCTGTTCTGTACGTTCGTCATCGTCGGCGTGGCGGCCGTGCTGCGTGACTATTCGACGGCCCTCTACGTCTTCACCGCGGCGCGCCTTTTCGCGATGGAGGCCCTGGGCCTGCTGATCATCACCCCGACCCTGCTCCTGCTGGCGCGCCACCACCGGTTCGCCGACCCCAGCGAGGTCGCGAACGGGAAAGAGACCTTCGCCCTGTTCAGCCTGCTGACCGCCACAACCCTGGTCGTCTTCTTTCAGTCCAGCCTGCCGATCTCCTATCTGATCGTCCCCCCGCTTCTGCTGCTGGTCTTCCGCGTCTCGACGACGGGTTCGGCCCTTGCCATCCTGCTGGTGACCGTGATCGGCGGTTTCGCCACCGTCACCGGCCACGGCCCCGTCACGCTCCAGCGGCTCGCCGAAGATCCGGAGCTGGCGAACGTCCCCGACCTGGTGCGCCAGCTGAATGTCTTTTACGGCTTCCTGCTGACCCTGATCGTTGTCGCCCTGCCGATCTCGACGATCGTGTCCGAACGCCGACGCATGGTCCTGCGGCTGCAGACGCGCACGCTTGCCGCCCAGGCAGCGCGACGTCAGGCCGAAGCCGCCGATGCCGCGAAGTCGCGCTTCCTGGCCCTGATGAGCCACGAGATGCGGACCCCCCTTCATGGGGTGGTCGGTTATGCCGAGATCCTGTCTCGCCGATCGGGCCTGCCCCGGGAGGTCCGTCATCAGGTCGAGGAGATCCAACAGTCGGGTGCGGCCCTGCTCACCCTGGTCGAGGACCTGCTGGAGGTCTCGCACGGTGACGTCATCGGTGGCCTCGAGACGATCGACCCCGCCGGTCTGCTGGCCCAGGTCGCGGCCGCAAGCCGCGATGCCGCCGCCTCCAGACGCCTGCCCATTCACATCCGCGTCCTGCCGGGCGCCGAGGCACCGCTGATGGCCGATCGGCGCCGCCTGCGCCAGATCCTGCATCGGCTGGTGTCCAACGCCGTCAAGTTCACGGCCGTGGGCGAGATCGTGGTCAGCGTCGCGCGGGAAGGGCCCCTGACCGTGTTCAGGGTCGCCGACACCGGCCCCGGCGTCCATCCCGACCTGATCCCGACGCTGTTCGACGCCTTCGTCCAGGCCGATGACTCCATCAGCCGCGCTCACGTCGGCTGCGGCATCGGCCTGGCCGTCGCGCGTCGTCTCACCGGCGCCATGGGCGGCCGGATCGATCTGGAGACCACCTCGCCCGGCGGCTCGACCTTCGTCGTCCGCCTGCCCCTGCCTCTGGCGGACGAGGACGGGACCGCCGTGGCCTTCGATCCCGCTGTCGCCGGTACCGATGGCGCGGCCCGGGTGCTGATCGTCGACGACCATCCGACCAACCGCGAACTGGCCCGGCTGATGCTGGCTCCGCTGGGTTGCGAAATTTTCGAGGCCGTCGACGGAATCGAGGCGGTGGAGATGGCCTCGGCCGCGCCGTTCGACCTGATCCTGATGGACGTGCGGATGCCGCGCATGGACGGCCTGGCCGCGACCCAGGCGATCCGCGGTCTGGGCGGCGAATGCGCCCGCACTCCGATCCTGGCCGTCACCGCCGACGCCATGCCGGAGGACGCGGCCCGTTGCACCGCCGCCGGCATGAACGGCCACGTCGCCAAGCCCCTGACCCACGCCAGCCTGTTCGCCGCCATCGATGCCGTGATGGCGGGTGCCCGGGACACGGAGACCGTCGAGGAAGCGGCCTGACCGCTACGCCTCGGTCGGCGCCGTCGCCGACGAGGCGCTGACCTTCTTCGCCGGGGTCTGGACGCCCCACGCCTGCGTCCGGAAGATCAAGACCGGCTGGGAGGCGTTCGACGCCTTTGCCTTCCTGACGACCGATGCCGCCGAACCGGTGAAGACCTGGCACCGCAAGGCCATGCCGGTGATCCTGACCACGGAGGAGGAGCGTGATGTCTGGATGCGCGCCCCCTGGGACGAGGCGAAGGCGCTGCAGCGGCCGTTGCCGGATGGGTTGCTGGAGGTCGTCGGAGCCTGAAGATCAGCGAAGCGGCCCATAGTGCCGGGTCACCGCTACACGGCCGGCTCCGACTCCACAACCGCCGATCAGCGTGTCAAGTTCCCACCATGACCAGAGACGAGATTCATCGACAGATCAAATCTGCAGAGGGCGCACGGATCCAGGCCGTCCTCGGGTCTGTCGGCGCGCTGCCCGCCGGCGCTTTGGTTTTCGGCGAAAGCGCCACGATGATCGCACCCGGCGCTCCGTTCTACTGCGCCGCAGTCTTCTTCACCGTGGGAGCCTACCTTCACTGGCTTTACCTCGACGCCAGCTTCCACATGGCGGATGACAGCGGTGTTGCCGAGAAAAGCACGCAGCAGCAGGCTTGGCTTCACCGGCTCTTCCCGTCGAGCGACTACCACCAGACGATGATTTACGTTTACGGCGGGTTGAGCCTTTTAGCGACGCTGGGAGGGGCCGCAGGTGTCTATGGCGGGATACGGACCGGCGTTGCGTCCCCTTGGGGTTTCGCTGGTTCTCTCGCGGTTCTGATCGTCGTCTTCGCTGACGTTTTCCATAGCAATCTGCGCCGCAACAAAATGGTCGATTCAGACCCTTTCTAGTCATCAGCCGGCCGGCAACGGCCCGTAGAAGTCCCTCAGCCATGCCGCGTCGTTCGAACAGACGTGCACCCGCTCCTCCAGCTGCACGATGTAGCCGGCCACGATGCCCTCGCGAGAGTGGACGGACGCGATCAGCCGGGTGACCTCCGCCCGGGTCGCCTCGCCGCCGGCGACGACCTTGGTCCAGTCCACGACGTATTCGGACGGGATAGTCGGGCGCCCGGTCAGCTCGTACCGATCCAGGCTGCTCGCGCTCGTGTTCTCGACGCCGTCGGCGCATTGAACGCCTCCCCCGCTTGACTCGCGCAACAGTTGATAAGACCTTCTCTGCATAACGTTGATCGGGGCCCGAAATGTTGAAGCTGTCGTCCGTGTTGGTTGCCGCAGCCCTTGTCGCAAGCTGCGCAACGCCCAACCCGCCACCACTTCCTCCGCCGCCTCCCGCGTTCAATCCGCCGCCGCCTCCACCGCCACCGCCACCATCTGGGGTGGCGCAGCAACTCGAGTACGCCGTGTTCGGCCGCGCGACGCTTCTCCCCGGTCAGGACCCCAGCCGTCCGCCCGCTGTGGTTGTCGTTTTGAAACAGGACAACCTCGGTCGAAACACGGCTTTCTGTCAGGCCTTCATGGGTCTCAACCCTGCAAGCGAGATCGCAGCTGACGACCCCGATGCCGAGGTGATCCCGGTCCGCTGGCTTCTGCGGGGTGCGGTCACAGACGAGAATAGCTGCAGCCAGCTCACCGGCCGGTACGATTTCATGCGGGCAAACGACCTTCTGGCCACGGCCAGCCCAACCGCGAGGGGTCAAGGACCGTTCCTGATCGAATATCTACGGGTGGATGGTCGGCCCAAGACCTTTGTGGTCGATCTGTCCGACGTCAAACCCGATGATTTCGGCGGTTTCCCGGGCCAGCTGCGAAATGTCCTCACCGCCCAGGCAGCGGTTGTTCGAGCCGCCGAGGCCGGGACCCCTCAGACGCCGCAGACCGTGGCGGCCCGCGTCGGCAACGTCATTGCGACAGCCTGCAAGGTCCAGGAAAATCCTATCGCAGGCGCCGTGGCGGCCTTCGTCGTATCTTTCCTTCCTGCGGGAACGAAGGTCTGGGAGGGTATCGAAGCTGCGTGCGATCGCATCCTGCCGGATCAGCCCGCCTGACTCTCGGGTTTCAACGACACGCCAACCCCGCCGCCCCGTTCGCCGCGGCCCAGCGGCAGATCCGACCGACGGCCTTCCAGCCATCTTCGCCCCACGCCTCGATCGCGATGTCGTGGCGATCGAGCGCGGCTTCACTGTCGAGGTCAGCCGGGGCCAGCTGCGGCTTGGGCTCGACCCGCAAGTCGGACACAGGCGGGAACAGCGGCTGGATCCGTTCCCTGCTGGCGCAGCCGCTCACGGCTGAGAGCAACACGGCGATCAGAAGGGCGGGCGTTAGGGAGCAAAGAAACCGCATCGGTCATTGCGCGATTTTCAAACGAGCGAGTTCTCAGGCCTGGACCGTGATCACCTGGCGCGAACTGGTCCGCTCCCCACCCCCCGGCGGACCGTCAACGCGTCCGCCTCGGGGCCGGCCGACGTATCCGATGATTTTCAAACAAGGCGCGGATCGACCCGGGACGCCTTTGAATTCAACGCCCGGCTCTGATTAGAGCCTTTATGCGCGCCCTGGTCTGAAACGGGGTGACACTGTCGGCATGACCCATGCCGAACCCCCATCGCGCTCAGCCGAAACCTGGAACCGGATCCGCGCCGACTTCATGGCCGGCGTCAGCGGCCCCGTGCTCGCCGAACGCTATGGTGTACCGCTGCGGACCCTCCGCCATCGGGCGGCTGCCGACGGCTGGCGTCGTCAGGACGACGATCCGCAACGGCGTCGCGACGCCGCCGTGGAGACCGATCCCGAGCTGGCCGAAGTGCTGGAGGACCAGGGCCTCGATCAGTTCCGTCTGCTGTTCCAGCCCCAACCGGACCTCCTGCGGCGGTTCGCCTTTCGCAAGGCGTCGGAAGAAGCGGCCATGGATCGGCCGCAGCAATCCCTGATCTGGCTGCGCGTCGCGGAACGGCTGGAACGTTGCGGCGACCGTATCGACGCCGAGGCGCCGCTCTTCCGGGACATCGACCATCTGCGCGCCGCCTATCTGCGACGGGTGGGCGACCGCCCCGATGCGCAACACCCGTCCCCGGACCCCGACGAGGATTGCACTGTCTTGCACTCCGAATTCGAGGAACAGTGCAAAACCATCCCCCGGCCGACACAAGATGTTGATGCTGGGGATCGTTAATCCTCAACAGGTAGCAATTGGTGCGATTCTGGAGTTCAGTGGCTCCAGTCCCATCCGTTCATCCCGGCCCAGGCCGGGACCCAGTTCCCGAGCTCCCCCCATGAACGCCCACACCCTCATCACGCCCGCCCGCGCCGGCCTGCTGACCCCCTCGGCGGCCTACAAGCCGTTCCGCTATCCGTGGGCGTTCGACATGTGGAAGAAGCAGCAGCAGGTCCACTGGATGCCCGAAGAGGTGCCGCTGGGCGAGGACTGCAAGGACTGGGCGGCGAACCTGAACGACAAGGAGCGCAACCTGCTGACGCAGATCTTCCGCTTCTTCACCCAGTCGGACATCGAGGTCGCGGACAACTACATGGAAAAATACGGTCGGGTGTTCAAACCGACCGAGGTGAAAATGATGCTGTCGTCCTTCGCCAATATGGAGACGATCCACATCGCGGCCTATGCCCTGCTGCTCGAGACCATCGGCATGCCCGAGAGCGAGTTCGGCGCCTTCATGGAATACGAGGCCATGAGGGACAAGCATAACTACATGGGCCAGTTCGGGGTCGAGACCGACGCCGACATCGCCCGGACCCTGGCCATGTTCGGCGGCTTCACCGAGGGGCTGCAACTGTTCGCCTCGTTCGCGATGCTGATGAATTTCCCGCGTCAGAACAAGATGAAGGGCATGGGCCAGATCGTCAGCTGGTCGGTGCGCGACGAGAGCCTGCACTGCGACGGCATCATCAAACTCTACCACGCCTTCAACGCCGAGACGGGCTGCGTCACCGCGTCGGTCGCCGACGACATCGTCGAATGCTGCCGCACCGTGGTCGGTCTGGAAGACAAGTTCATCGACCTGGCCTTCGAGGCCGGTGACGTCAACGGCATGACCCCCGAGGACATCAAACAGTATATCCGCTTCATCGCCGACTGGCGCCTGCGCCAGCTCAAACTGCCCGAGCTCTACGGCGTCAAGGAAAACCCCCTGCCCTGGCTGCAGTCCCTGCTGTCGGGCGTCGAACACGCCAACTTCTTTGAGGCCCGCGCCACGGAATATTCCAAGGCCGCCACCACCGGCGCCTGGCACGGTGCCGAAGGCGTCTGGGGCGAGTTCGACAAGCTGCTGGCCCGCCGCGACATGAGCATGGTCGCAGGGTAAAGCCGAACACGCGTCTCCTCCCCATCGCCGCAGGGCGATGGGGAGGTGGCTCATCGCGATCAGCGATGAGACGGAGGGGGCGACCCGGTCCCAACCCGTGAGCCCGCCACCTCGGCGATAAACGTCAGGACGCCTTCCAGTTCGTCCCTCACATGGAGCGCCCGGATCCTGATCACCCGAACGCCACGCTCTGCCAGCCATTCCGTCCGTCGCCTGTCATGGCGCACCTGATCTTCGACACCGTGAATCGCTCCATCCACCTCGACAGCCAGCCGGGCCGCCGCGCAGTAGAAGTCGAGAATGTAGGGCCCGACCGGGTGCTGGCGTCTGAACTTTAGCCCCGCCAGCCGCCGGCCGCGCAGCGCGACCCACAACCGGGCCTCCGGCGGCGTCAGGGCCGACCGGAAAGACCGCGCGCGTTCATAGCTCTTGCCGTCCGCCACCGCCTCGCACCCTCCGTCTCCTCGCCCAGAAAGGCTCGGAGCCACCTCACCATCCGCCGAAGGCGGACGGGGAGGAGAAGCCTGACTTCAGATCCCGGCGTACCACTCGTATCCTCGGTCTTCCCAATAGCCGCCCTTGCCGCCCTGGATGTCGGCAAAGCTCTCCACTGCCTCGATCCGGCGGATGTATTTGGCCTGTTTGTAACCCAGCTGCCGCTCGACCCGCAGCCGCAGCGGAGCCCCGTTCGGAACCCCGAGGACCTCGCCGTTCATCTCATAGGCCAGCAGGGTCTGGGGGTGGCGGGCGTCGATCAGGTCGATGCTCTCGTAATAGCGCGGCCCGTCCTCGGTCTGGGTCAGGGCGTCGAAACAGTGGAAGACGATGTATTTCGCCTCGGGCTTCAGCCCCGCCTCCTCGAGCAGGGTTTCCAGCCGCACGCCGGTCCACTGCCCGATCGCGGTCCAGCCCTCGACGCAGTCGTGCTTGGTGATCTGGGTCCGTGCGGGGCGCGAGCGGAGCTCGGCCAGCGACAGCGACAGGGGCCGTTCGACCAGTCCGCCGATCTCCAGCCGATAGTCGGCGAATGCGCCGTCCCTCAGCGCCACATAGTCGGCCGCTGCCGGGTCGATCGATCCGTTGGGCTTGAAGAAGGGCGAGATCTCGCGCGCGTCGTACTCCGGGGCCAGCGCCTCGCGCGGGACCAGCAGGCGCTGGGAGCGGCGCGTCAGCGCCTCGGCGGACACCTTCAGCCGTTCACTGAACGACACGCCGCGTTCGCACGCTGCCAGGGCCATCACGCCTGCGGTCGCCAGGGCCCGGCCCAGCCAGGTCCGACGGTTCATCGCCGACGCGCTCATTTCGGTTCTCCATCAGCGGGAGTGGTCGGCTCGATCACGAACCAGCCCGTTATCATCGCCCGCATATTGTTGACGAAGCCCGTCCAGATCACGAGCCCGACGTGGATGACGATAAAGCCCACGATCAGCCCACCCGAGATGAAATGCAGCGTCCGCGCCGACTGCCGCCCGCCCATGATGTCCAGCAGGAACCCGCCCACCGCATTGAACCCCGGCGACATCGACAGCCCGGTGATCAGCATCATCGGCAGGATGACCAGGATCATCGTCACATAGGTCAGCTTCTGGATGACGTTATAGGTCCGCGCCTCATCGTCCTTGGGGAAGTGGAAGCGGGCGTGTTCCTTCACCGAGGGCCAGAACCCCTTCAGCTCCTCCCCCGTCGGCCACAGCCGCCGGCCGAACCGCTTCGAAAGAAAGCCGTAGGCCAGATAGATCAGGCCGTTGATGACGAAGACCCAGGCAAAGAAGAAATGCCAGTGCCGCCCCTCGGCCAGGTTCCGACCCTGCGGGATCATCAGCCAGTTCGGGACCGTCGGGATGCTCAGCCAGGAGTTGCCGAAGCGGGTCTGCGTGCCCCAGTCGAGATGCGGATGGGCCATCAGGATATTCAGCCCGCTCATCACCAGCACCACCACAGCGATGACGTTCAGCCAGTGGCTGATCCGGACCAGCGGCGGGTGCCGGTAGGTGTCGGTGCGCCCTCCGGGCAGGGGGCGATCGGCGTGATCCGGCCCGGCGGGGTCGGTCGTGCTCTCAGCCGTCGGAGCCTCCAGCGTTCCGTCCGTCATCGATTCCCTCCGCCACTCGGCCGGACGGTCTCACGAGACCGACCTTCCGGCAATCTGCCGCCTGCACCAACTACGCAGCCGCGGTCCGGAAGGTTACGCCCCGACGGCACCGCCGCCCGCCGCCGGGCCCTCGGCCGCGCGCCGGGCCTGCTCGACCTCCCACCGTCGCCGGGCATCATCGGCTTCGCGCGCCGCCGCCTCATAGGCCAGGCGATCGCGGGTCGCCTGATCGACGATGGCCTGATGGCGGGCCCGTTCCAGCTCATAGGCCTCCCGATCGGCCTGTTCCTGGTTCTCGGCCAGCTGGTTGCGTGAGGCGATCTCGTCGTTGAGCGCCCGGGTGGTGCGCAGTTCCTCCGGAGTCTGCTCGGAATCGTCGGCCCGGTGATAGGCCTCTCCGTCGTTGACGGGCGGCGGACTGTCGGTGGTCCGGGCCTGGCTCAGCAGCTGGTCGACCTGGTCCGCGGGCCGGGCCTGGGCGGGAGGTTTCTGCGCCTGGACCCGGGCCTGGGCCGCGCCGGCCTCCAGCGCGAAGACCAGGGCCGCCGCCAGTGTCCGGGTGATGATCATGATACTGTTCCTCTCGCGATCCCGCCGCCGCATGCAGCCTCAGGAGCCTGGCCATATCAGGGCGGGCCTTTTGCCGGAACGTCGTTCGCGTCGAAAGGTGGCGCCCGGCTGCGGAGCGGAGTTAAATAGGGGAATTCTACCCCTTCCCCGCGAGTCGCGCCCGATGATCCTCTCCACGAGTTCTGGCGACTTTCCCATTCCGCCGGACGTCGCCACCCGGCTGCCGCAAGTTCCGCCCGTGCCGGACCCCACGGCGCCCCAGTATCGCAAGGCCCGCCGCGCCTTCACCGAATGGCTCGACGCCCAGCCCAGCCACACGATCGACTTCGAACGCCTGCGTCGCTGGCATATTGTCCAGAACCAGCTCGCCGCTGCCGCACGCGCCGAAGGCCGCACCTTCGTGGTGACCGAAGACGGGCTCGACTGACCGGCATCGCCCGGGCGGAGTTCTATGGCCGCATTCTGGTCGCCCGAGGGGAACTTCAATCCCGTGCCGTCGTATCGGCTGGACGCACCTGCAACCGGGTGTGATCTGACTCCTCGCCCTCGTGCGTCTATTTCACGGCGAACCCAGAAGGATTCCAGTATTGAACCGCCCGGTCTATCCTTCTTCGCGTAGATTGGTTCTGGCCATGGCGGCAGCGGGATTGGGCATGTTCGCGAGCAGTGTTGTGGCCGCGCCGCGGATATCGCCCCGGACGTCCGGGGCCGACCTCGACCGGGTCGACACCCTGATCGCGCGCATGACAATCCAGGAAAAGGCGGGTCAGCTGAACCTGCTGGGCGATCCGTTCCGGTTCCGGCCGATGAACGTGAACCCGCTGGACGGCCAGGGCGACCCGGCACGGGTGACCCGGATGATCCGCGAGGGCCTCGTCGGCAATCTGTTCAACGGCGTGGGCGCCGAGGCCGGCCGCCGCATCCAGACGATCGCGGTCGAGGAAAGCCGGCTGGGCATCCCCCTGCTGTTCGCCGCCGACATCATCCACGGGCTGAAGACGGTCTTCCCGGTTCCATTGGCGGAGGCGGCCGCTTTCGACGCCGACCTGGCGCGGCGCACCGCGCGGGCGGCGGCGGTTGAGGGCGCGGCCTCCGGCATCCACCAGACCTACGCCCCCATGGTCGACGTGGCACGGGATCAGCGCTGGGGTCGCGGCGTCGAGGGCGCGGGGGAGGACGTCTGGCTGAACGAGGTTCTGGCCGTCGCCCGCGTGCGCGGCTTCCAGGGCGACAGGGGCCTGGCGGATCGCGATGCGCTTCTGGCCACGCCGAAGCATTTCGCCGCCTATTCCGCAGCCATCGCCGGCATGGACTACAACAGCACTGACATGTCCGAAGCGACGCTGCGCGGCGTCTTCCTGCCACCGTTCAGGGCCGCGTTCGGTGCCGGCGCCCTGTCGGTTATGACCGCCTTCAACGACCTGAACGGAGTGCCCGCGTCCGGCAATCCGTATCTGCTGACCGACATCCTGCGCGACGAATGGGGCTTCACCGGTTTCGTCGTGTCCGACTACACGGCAGAGCAGGAGTTGATCGCCCATGGCTTCGCCGCCGACGGGCGTGACGCGGCCCGCATCGCGCTTCTGGCCGGCATGGATATGTCGATGGTCTCGGGCCTGTTCCTGGAGCACATCCCCGATCTGGTGGAGACCGGCGATGTCCCGCTGGCCCGCGTCGATCAGGCGGTGCGTCGCGTCTTGATGACCAAGGCGGCGCTCGGTCTGTTCGACGATCCCTATCGCGGCTGCGATCCCGAGCGGGAGCGCCGGGTCGTCGGCTCCCGCGAGCATCGCGATCTGGCGCGCGAGGCCGGGGTGAAGTCCATCGTCCTCCTGAAGAACGAGGGGGGCCTCCTGCCACTGAAGCCGTCGGGCCAGAAGATCGCCCTGATCGGACCGTTCGGTGCCGACGTCGACAATGTCTTCGGCCCCTGGACCATCTGGGGCGACGAGACGCGTCGTATCTCGCTTGAGGCGGGCTTCCGCGCGGCCATGGACGAGGAGGCCGACCTCGTCGTGGTCAAGGGCTCCGACGTAGAGGCGGCCCTCCCGGGCGGCATCGAGGCAGCGGTGCTGGCGGCGGCCCGGGCGGACGTCGTGGTTCTCGCCATCGGCGAGAGCTCGCGCATGTCGGGCGAAGCCCAGTCGCGCACCGAGATCGACATCCCGGCACCCCAGCTCGCCCTGGCAGAGGCCGTCGCCGCGACCGGCAAGCCCGTCGTCGTCCTGCTGAGAAATGGCCGCGGCATGGCGCTGTCGGGACCGATCAGGGACGCCGGGGCTATCGTCGTCACCTGGTTCCTCGGCGGCGAGATGGGCCATGCCGTCGCCGACATCGTCTTCGGCCTCGTCTCGCCGTCGGGTCGCCTGCCGGTCAGCTTCCCGCATCGCTCGGGGCAGCAGCCCTTCAGCTACGATCACAAGATCACCGGCCGCCCGGCGAACAACGCCCTGGCGTCGCAGGAGTATGTCGCCCGCTATCGCGAGACGACCAACACCGCCCTCTATCCGTTCGGCCACGGCCTGACCTATGGCGCGGTCACCTATGGCGCGGTCACGCCCGCGAATGGCACGCTGGGCTGGGATGGCGAGGCCGAGGTCTCGGTCGACGTGACCAACACGGGCGACCGTGCGGTCGAGGAGACGGTCCAGCTCTATATCCGCGACCGCGTCGCCGACCTGACCCAGCCCGGTCGTCGCCTGCGCGATTTCCGGAAGGTCGAACTGGCGGCGGGCGAGACGAAGACCGTGGCCTTCACCCTGCGGCGCGAACGTCTGGAATACGTCGGCGCTGACGGTCGCCCGAAGGTCCAGCCCGGCGCCTTCGACATCTGGCTGACGTCGTCGGCCCAGGCGGGCGAACCGGCGACGCTGATCCTCGCCGCTCCGTAGGGGTTCACCGCCCGGCCGCACCGGCTACGCGCGGCGGATCACGTCGATCAGGGGTCCGCCCACACCCCGGGTCAGGGTCGCCTCGACGCCATAGGCACGCCTGAGGACATCCGGCGACAGGGCCGTGGCAGGCGGCTCATCGGCCAGAACCTCGCCGTCGGCGAGGACGATGATCCGGTCGGACAGGCGCAGCGCCATGGAGAGATCGTGCAGGGTCACGATCACCCCCACGCCCTCGTCGGCCAGCCGTCGGAACAGAATGGCGGCGTCCAGCTGGTGCGCCGGGTCGAGCCCGGTCAGCGGCTCGTCGGCCAGAAGCCATTCGGGCTCTCCCGCCAGCGCCCGGGCAATCAGCACCCGCGCGCGCTCGCCGCCTGACAGGGTGTCGACGATCCGGTGTTCGAACCCGGTGACATTGGCCGCAGCCATGGCCCGGTCGACCGCGGCATGGTCCTCCCTGGCCTGACCGCGCGCGCCGATGAAGGGGGTGCGCCCCAGCTCGACCAGGGTCCGTGCCTCGATGGCCCAGGCGATCTCCGGTATCTGGGGCAGGAAGGCCAGCCGCTTCGCCCGGTCGCGCGGCCTCATGTCCGTCAGGGCGACGCCGTCCAGCAGCGCCGCGCCCGAGGTCGGCTCGCACAGGCCCGCCAGACAGCTCAACAGGGTCGACTTGCCGGCGCCGTTGGGACCGACGACGGCGGTGACCTGTCCGGCCTTGATCGACAGGCTGACGGCCGAGAGGATAGACTTGCCGCCGATATCGACGGTCAGGTCCGCACAGGACAGGACGCTCATGCGATCTTCCTCCGCAGACGCAACAGCAGGACCAGGAAGAAGGGTGCCCCCAGCGCAGCCATGGCCACACCCAGCTTCACCTCGCCCGCCGCCGGGCTCATCCGGACGAGGATGTCGCCCGCCAGTACGATGACAGCCCCGCCCAGAATACTCGGAACCAGAAGGGCACCGGGTCGTGCGCCCACCAGCGGCCTCAGCAGGTGCGGCGTCACCAGCCCGACGAACCCGATCACGCCGGTGACGGCGACACTCGCTCCGGCCGCCAGACCCACGCCGAGCGCCAGCGTCCAGCGGGTCTGCGGCATCGAAATCCCGAGCGATCGCGCCCCGATCTCTCCCAGGGTCAGCGCATCCAGAGCCCGGCCGGTGGTCAGGAGCATTCCGCAGCCGACGGCGATGAAGGGCAGCGCCATCTTCACCTCCTCGAAGCTGCGATCCGCCAGCGACCCCATCAGCCAGTCAACGATCTCGCTCACCGCCCACGGATTGGGGGCCAGCGACAGGGCCAGCGACACGCCCGCGCTGGACAGGATGTTCAGGATGGCGCCGGCCAGGACGAAGGTGACGAGGCTCGAGGCCGATCCGGACAGCAGCATCAGGATAGCGACACTGACCAGGGCCCCGCTGATCGCCGCGACCGGCAGGGCCCAGGGCGCGACCGCAGTCACCCCGTAGTAGAGCGTCACCACCGCGCCCAGCGCCGCCATGGCGGAGACACCGAGCACGCCGGGATCAGCGAGCGGGTTCCGCGTATAGCCCTGCAGCACCGCGCCCGAGAGGCCGAGCGCGGCCCCCACGACGATGCCGAGGATCGTGCGCGGCAGGCGCAGTTCGAACACGATGGCCCAACGCGGATCGATGTCCGGCGAAACCCAGGCACTCCACGGCACCCAGACCTTGCCCGCGATCAGGCTGAGCCCGGACAGGATCAGCAGCAGGACGATCAGCCCGGCATACAGAAGCGGTCGGCTCACGGGCTTCATGCGGACCTCGCCAATGCAGCGTCGCGTGCGCGCGACAGGGCCCCCGCCGTCTGGATCAGGACGGGTCCGCCGCAGAACAGCAGCCGTTCCGGGAAGACGGCGCGCTCCATGCCGCCGGCGACACGGGCAAGCGCCGGATGCTCCATCACCCGCTGGGCCCGGCTGGGCAGACCGCGCGAAGGCTCGCCCGACAGCAACAGGTCCGGAGGGTCGGCGATGACGAACTCCAGCGGCACATTGGCGGATCCGCGCAGGCCGTACCGGGCGATGACGTTGTCCAGACCCGCGCGCCACATCATCTCGTCCATCAAGGTGCCGGGACCAGAGGCGAACCCTCCGGGCATGAAGACGAGCGCGGACACACGGCGTGTTCCGGGCGCAGGAGCCGCGGCGGCCAGAGCCGCCTCTATCCGATCGACGACCGCCGCTCCGCGCCCGGGGCGGCCGACGAGGGTCGCCACCTCGCGCACCTGGGCCAGACTGTCGGCGACCGTCTCCGGCACGCTGAACTGGAGGGTACGGATGCCGAGGCGATCCAGGGTGTTCAGCAGAGACGGCGGCGACGGACGCCCCGTCAGCACAAGGTCGGGTTCGAGGGCGATGACCTCTTCCGCCGTGCCGTAGGTGAACGGCAGGGTCCGGGCGATGTCGGCGATAGTCGAGCCATAGCGGTCGCGGGAATAGTGGCTGAGCGCGGCGATCCGGCTCCTTTCCGCGACATGGGCGAGGATCACATCCAGACAGGGATTCAACGAGACGATGCGGCGGGGCTCGACCGGTGGCGGCGACGCCGGCGCGGCGCGCGCAGATCCGAGGCCGAGGCCGGCGGCCAGTCCGCCCGCGACCAGGGCGCGACGATCGGGTGCTGTCATCGATGCGTCTCCTTCCCGGCGGGCCAGAGTGTGCGCCGCCTGTCGGGGACGGCGCCAGAGGGCGCGAACGGACGATCCGTTCGCGCCCGTCGTGTCGACCTAGAACCGGGCGCGGACGCCCACGAAGGTTCCGCGACCCGCGACGCCGTAGTTGGCCGTGGTCGCATAGGTTTCGTCGCCGGCGTTCTCGACCCGGCCATAGACCTCGAGCGTCTCGTTGACCGGCCAGGAGGCGCGCAGGTCGACCAGGGTGTAGGCCTCGAGACGCGTGGCGTTCGAGGCGTTGTCGAAGCTGTCGCCCACATGCTGGACGGCGACCGAGGTCGACAGACCGAACGGCCAGACATAGCCGACGGTCAGGTTGGCGGCCTCTTCCGGACGGCGTGCCAGCTGGCGACCCAGGTTGGCGCCGGGCGTGCGGTTCTCGGTGTTGGTCCGGGTGTAGTTGGCATTGACCGAGAACGACCCGATCTCATAGTCCGCCGCCAGCTCCACGCCGTCGGCCTCGGTCAGGGCAATGTTCGAGTAGTAACCGAAGCGACGCACCCCGTTCCTGTAGCAGAGCGGCGCAGTCGCCGGCGTGGCCGTGCCCGGGCAGGAGACGAAGTCGATCTGGTTGGTCGTCTCACGCGAGAACCAGGTCGCCGACAGGATCAGGTCGCCGTCCAGCAGATGCTGTTCCACACCCAGGTCCCGGCCGTCGGCCTCTTCCGGCATCAGGGCCAGGTTTCCGAACAGGCTGTAGAGCTGGTAAAGGCTCGGCGCCTTGAAACCTTGGCCGAAGCTGGCGCGCAGCACGGTCGAGCCCCCGTTCAGCGCCCAGGCTACAGCGGCCTGGCCCAGGGTCTTGCCACCGAAGGTGTCATGCTCGTCGCGACGCACGCCGCCGGTCAGGGTCAGGCCGTCGACGACCTCGGCCTGAAGCTGGGCGTAGAGGCCGTCGAGACCGACCTCGGCCGCGTCCGCGCCTGCGGAGAACTCTGAATCCTCGTGCTCGGCGCCGAAGGTCGCGGTCCAGCCGTCACGGACCTCCAGCACGCCCTGGTATTCATAGCGCCGGTTCAGGCCCTCGGCCTCGAAGGTAACATTGGACCCGGCCCGGTCAGGGTTCAGGTTCTGGCGATCGGTGCGGGTGTAGCCATAGGCGACGCGATTGTTCAGCCGGCCGTCGAACAGGTCGAAATTCAGGCCCGCATAGGTGACCAGTTCCTTGGTGCTCGAGGTCTCACGCGTGTCGCCGAAAGCAAAGAGGGGTGCCGGGAAGCCGTCGACATCGACGGTCCCGTCCGAATAGACGGCGCGCAGATCGACCGAGACGCCTTCGACGATCCGGATATTGGCCCGGCCGCCCAGGCCGAAATTCTCGTAGCCGTCATCCTCGGTCCCGCGCGCGAAGGCCGAGAAGCCATCGGTCTGGTAGCGGGAGGTGGCCAGCCGCCAGGTGGCGCGCTCGCCGGCACCGCCGACCGAGCCGCGCAGATACCTCGTGCCCCGTGATCCGGCCTCTGCGTCGAGGCTCGTCTGGAAACGACGGGTCGGTTCGGCGGTGACGACATTGACCACGCCCCCGATGGCCTGGGATCCCCACAGGGTCGACTGGGCGCCGCGCAGGACCTCGATCCGCGCGATGTCGCCGACCAGCAGGTTGCCGAAATTGTAGCCACCACCGGTGCCCGACGGGTCGTTCAGCTTCACACCGTCGACGACCGCAACCGTCTGGTCGCTCTCGGCGCCGCGAATGCGCAGGGCCGTGACCGAGCCGACGCCGCCGTTGCGCGACACCGTCACGCCCGGCGTGCGGGCCAGCAGGTCCGACACGACGACCGTCTGGCTGGACTGGATGTCCGCCGTGGTCAGGACGGTGACCGACTGGCCCACGCGGTCGGCGGCCTGGGCCGAACGGTTCGCCGTGACGATGACATCGTCCAGCAGGCCAGGGTCGGTGGCGGAGCTTGCGGTTTGTGCGCTCGCGGCGTTGGCGGCGAGCAGGAGCGCGGTCGTAGCGGCGCTGACGATCAGTTCGTTTCTCATCTGGGTCCAATCCCTCGTTTGACAACGAGCCGGCACGCGAACGGCCGTGATCGGACATCGACGCGCCCGGTCACGACCGCGCAGCGATGCGCGGCCCAACAGACGTCGTCATTCGGGAAAACACCCGTTCCGCCCGGCACACCACGTCCGCGCGAAGGACGACCACGACGGGCAGGTCTCCTGGCTCGCGGGTCAATGCCGGTGCACGTCGCCTTCCCAGGTCCTTTGGTCGAAACCATCGGACCCAGTGGCTAATGACGCGCGGGCTCGCCGCTTACAGTTGCGTGGGCAGCCCGGGTTTCGCACCCGAGTTCCCTTTTCATCCCCATCGCTGGGGAACCTGTCGCAGGTCGGCCAATAGGTCATTGCGCCCGTGACGGCAATGGTCGTGTTCAAGGGCACGCGCGCCTCGCGTGAAGGACCGCACGCCGTCCTGGGCCCGAGCGAAGTCGGCGGGCCTTGCGTCATGTCCAGGGAAAGTGGCGCACCCGACAGGATTCGAACCTGTGACCCCTGCCTTCGGAGGGCAGTACTCTATCCAGCTGAGCTACGGGTGCATCCGTTGGCCTCGCGGCCGGACGAAGGGCCTTACAGCAGGTCGCGTTCGGCCTCAATCCCGGAAAGGCGGGGCCCGGAACGACTTGGCCGAGGCCGCCGGCCCGCCTGGAGCCTGATCCGTTGAGGAGGAATCGCTCCGCGATTCCGCCGATGCGGTGAATCAGGCTCCAGATATGAGCGAGAGCATGACTCACGCCTTCGCCAGAACCGCGTAGCGGTTCTGTCTCAAGCGATCATGCTCTAGCATGCGGCCGTCCTTTCGGAGTCCACCCATGCGTCGTCTTTTCCTGGCCGCCCTCGCCCTGCCCCTGTCGCTGATCGCAGCCTGCGCGACGGCACCGACGCCCGATGCTTCCGGGGACAGTCTGGACGCCGTGGCGCGGGACTATGTCGCCCTGATCCTGGAGATCGGCGAGCGCGAGCCCGGCTATGTCGACGCCTACTACGGGCCGCCGGAATGGGCCGAGGCGGCCAAGGCCAGCCCGCGCGAGGTCCCGGCCCTGATCCAGGGCGCCGCCGCCCTGACCGAAAGGCTGAACGCCCTGTCGACGCGGGGCGCCGAGCCCGCCGTGGCGCAGCGGAAAGCCTATCTGCTGGCTCACGTCTCGGCCGCCTCGGCCCGTCTGCGGATGATCGGCGGGGAGCGGATGAGCTTCGCCGACGAGGCCTATGCCCTGTTCGGCGTCCGGCCCGAGCTGAAGCCGCTCAGCGACTACGATCCCATCCTGGCGCGGATCGATGCCCTGGTCCCCGGCCAGGGACCGCTGGCCACAAGGGTCGCGACCTTCCGCAACCAGTTCGTTATTCCGACCGACCGGCTGCAGACCGTGTTCGACGCCGCGATCGCCGAATGCCGGGCGCGGACACTGCCCCACATCGCCCTGCCCGCCCATGAGCGGTTCACCCTGGCCTTCGTCACCGACAAACCGTGGTCCGGTTACAACTATTTCCAGGGCGACGCCGCCTCGAAGATCGAGATCAACACCGACCAGCCGATCTTCACCGACCGGGCCATCGATCTGGGCTGCCACGAAGGCTACCCCGGACACCACGTTTACAACGCCCTGCTGGAGAAGACCTTTGTCGTTGATCGCGGCTGGGTCGAGATGAGCGTCTATCCCCTGTATTCGCCGATGTCGTTCGTGGCCGAGGGCAGCGCCAACTACGGCATCGACCTGGCCTTCCCGGGCGACGACGCCGAGGTGTTCGAGCGCGACGTCCTTCTGCCCCTGGCCGGCCTGACCGGCGCTCCGGTCCACGAAAAGGACGAACTCAACGCCCTCGTCCGCCAGCTGGCGCGGGCCGAATACACCATCGCCGACGACTATCTGGCCGGACGGGTGAACCGTGAGGACACGATCGCGACGCTGTCGAAATACATGCTGACCACGCCCGAACGGGCCGCCCAGCGCGTCCGCTTCATCGAGGCCTATCGCAGCTACATCATCAACTACGGCCTCGGTCGCGACACGGTACAGGCCTGGGTCGAGCGCCAGGGGCCGGATCGCTGGGAGGGGATGGAGACCCTGCTCTCCAGCCAGATCCTGCCGGTGGATCTTCTTTGAGGGCTCCGGACGGGAAAACACCGTCCGGAGCGTCCGAAGCGATCGGATGAGAGGCAGGCGACTCCGGAATTGGAATCGACAGAGTCGACGTCGGGTTTGCGATTGCGATGTCAAAGTCCGGCGGACAGTGTCTCACGGTTTTCGGAGGCGCCTGCGATAAGGCTGTAAACTGAGTCCGGTCGTTGATCCGATTGAAGAATTCTGGCGATCCGTTGATGGTTATGGTGCGCCTTCCCTCTCCCGGCGGGAGAGGGCTTGAGCGTCCAGGAGCGAAGCGATTGGAAACGCGAAAGGGAGAGGGGTTGGAGCCAACCGGTGAGGGCACGACCCTCACCCTTTCGGCCAGGACGCATCGCTAACGCTCTGCGGGCCTCAAGCCCTCTCCCGGCGGGAGAGGGGCAGTCACTGCGCCGTCATGCCGCCGTCGATCTTGAACTCGGCGCCGGTGACGAATTTGGCTTCATCGGAGGCGAGATAGAGGACGCAGTAGGCCACGTCGTCCGGTTCGCCGATCCGCTTCAGCGGGATGCCGCGCGAGAGGCGTTCGTGGGCCTTGTGCTCGTCGCCGCCGGCCATGGCGATGAAGGGATCCAGGATCGCAGTCTTGATGAAGACCGGATGGACGGAGTTGACCCGCACGTTCCAGTCCATCTTGGCGGCCTCGAGGGCGACGGTCTTGGTATACATCCAGACGCCGGCCTTGGTGGCGTTGTAGGCGCCCATGCCCGTCCCTGCGGCCAGTCCCGCGATCGACGAGATGTTGACGATGGCCGCAGAGCCCGAGGCCCGCAGGTGCGGCATGGCGTGTTTGCAGCCGAACATGACCGAGCGCAGGTTGATCTCGAACTGGCGCTGCCAGTTCTCGGTCGTGTCCTGCTCGCAGAAGAGCAGGACGTCGCCGACGCCGGCGTTGTTCACCAGGATCGACAGGCCGCCCATGGCCTGGGCCGCCTTGTCGACGACATCGATCCATTGGGCTTCCGAGGCCACGTCATGGGTGAAGCCGAAGGCCGAGCCCGGAATTTCGGCGTTGATCCTCGCGGCCAGGGCTTCCGCACCCGCGCCGTTGATGTCGGTGATGGCGACCTTCGAGCCCTCGCGGGCCAGCATCCAGGCGATGGCCTCGCCCAGTCCCTGGGCCCCGCCCGTGATCAGCGCGGCCTTGCCCGCGACCCGTCCTGCCCTGGTCATTCTATTCCCCTCCCAGGGATTTTGCGGCGTCGTCGATGAAACGCGCCATCGTTGTGTCGAGATCGGTGACGCCGCCCGCGTCATGGGTCGTCAGCAGGACGGTCACCCGGTTGTAGACGTTGGACCACTCCGGATGATGGTCCATCGTCTCGGCCTTCAGCGCCACACGCGTCATGAAGGCGAAGGCGGCGTTGAAGTCGGCGAATTTCAGCGTCCGCTCGATCGCAGGACGGTCGCCGCCATGGACCGACCAGCCGGTCAGGTCCTTCAGCGCGGCGTCGGGATCGAGGGTCGGTCTGGCCATGAAAGCTCTCCTGTCATCGGGGGGTAAAGGTCTCGCCGTGCGCCCGCAAGGTGCCGCCGCGTCAACGGCCGGCGCTGTGGCAGTTGACCCTGCAGGATCGCCCCGGGTGCGGAACGCCTGAACCGGAGGCCGCGACGGCGAGGCCCGGTGACGCGGGCCTTGCGGCGCGCTAGACCGCCTGCATGACCGCTTCCCACCACGGCCCGCACTCGTCGGGCGACACCTCATCCTTCGGCTTCCGCGACGTGGACGCGCGCGAAAAGGTGCAGATGGTGCGGGGCGTATTCGATAGCGTCGCCTCCAGCTACGACCTGATGAACGACCTGATGAGCGGGGGCGTGCACCGGCTGTGGAAGGACGCGGCGGCCGCGCGGCTGAATCCCCGGCCCGGCGAGACCATCCTCGACGTCGCCGGCGGCACCGGCGACATGGCGCGGCGCTATTCGAGGATGGCGCGGCGGGCCCAGGAACGGCGCGGCGGAGACGACGCCTCGGTCATCGTGCTGGATTACAACGCCGAGATGATCCTCGCGGGGGTCCAGAAGGGCGGCGAGCCGGAGATGATCTGGACCGTCGGCGACGCCATGGCCCTGCCGATCCCCGACGCCTCGGTCGACGCCTATTCGATCAGTTTCGGCATCCGCAACGTCTCCGACATCGCGGGTGCCTTGAAGGAGGCGCGGCGGGTGCTGAAACCGGGCGGCCGGTTCCTGTGCCTGGAGTTCTCGCGCCCGACGGCAGAGGCGGTGCGCAAGGCCTATGACGCCTGGTCCTTCCACGCCATTCCACGCATCGGCGAATGGATCGCGAAGGATCGCGACAGCTATCAGTATCTGGTCGAGAGCATCCGCCGCTTCCCTGACCAGTCGACCTTCAAGGCCATGATCGAGGACGCCGGGTTCTCCCGGGTCACCGTGACCAATCTGTCGGGCGGTGTCGCCGCGATCCACTTCGGATGGGCGATCTGAGCTTTCCGCAGTCATATCGAGTCGCCCCGGCGCCGCCGCCGACCGTGGCCGTGCGCGATCCCTTCGGCGCGACCTGGCGGCTGATCCGCTGGGGTGCCGCCCTGGCCCGGCACGACGCCCTGTTGCCGCGCGAGATCACACCCCTGCTGCCCGCCTGGGCCAGGCTGTTCGCGGGCTTCATCCATCTGTTCGCCGGGCGCGAAGGCCGCGACGGGCGTCCGGGCCAGCGGCTGGGTCGGGCGTTCGAGACCCTGGGGCCGGTGGCGATCAAGCTGGGTCAGGTCATGGCCACCCGTGCCGACATCTTCGGCATCGAGTTCGCCCGCGATCTCGGGCGGCTGAAGGACAAGCTGGCACCCTTCCCGACCGGGGAGGCGCGACGCGAGATCGAGCGCTCGCTGGGGCGGCCGGTCGAGAGCCTGTTCATCGATTTCGGCGATCCGATCGGGGCGGCGTCCCTGGCCCAGGCCCATCCCGCCTGGCTGGCGGATGGACGCAAGGTGGCGGTCAAGGTGCTGCGGCCGGGCGTCGAGCGGCGCGTGGTCAAGGGACTGGACGCCATGCGGCTGGCGGCCGGACTGGTGCACAGACTGGTCCCTGCGGCGCGACGGCTGGAGCCCGAGGCCTTCGTCGAGACGGTGGCCCGGTCGATGTATCTCGAGCTGGACATGCGGCTGGAGGCCGCCGCGGCCTCCGAGCTGCACGACATCATGGACAAGGCCCGCGCCGACGGGGCGCATATGGCCGCGCCCAGGGTCGTCTGGGACGGGGTCGGCAAGCGGGTGCTGACGCTGGAGTGGGCCGTGGGCCTGCCCATGACCGACCCGGCCGCGATCGAACAGCCGGGCATGGACATCAATGCCCTGGCCGACAACGTCGTGCGGGCCTTCCTGGTCCAGGCGCTGGACTACGGCACCTTCCACGCCGACCTGCACGAGGGGAATCTTTTCGCCTCGGCACCCGCCGAGCTGATGGCGGTCGATTTCGGCATCATCGGCCGTCTGACACCCGGCGAGCGTCGCTACCTCGCCGAGATCCTGTGGGGCTTCCTGACCCGCGACTATCCCCGCATCGCCCGGGTCCATTTCGAGGCCGGCTATGTGCCGCCGCATCATTCGGTCGAGGCCTTCGCCCAGGCCCTGCGCGCCGTCGGAGAGCCGGTCATCGGCCGGGCCGCGTCCCAGGTGTCGATGGGCCGGCTGCTGGGCCAGTTGTTCGAGATCACCGCCCTGTTCGACATGCACCTGCGACCCGAACTGATCCTGCTGCAGAAGACCATGGTCTCGGTCGAGGGGGTCGCCCGGCGGCTGAACCCCGACCACGACCTGTGGGCCGCGTCCCAGCCGGTGGTGGAGCGCTGGATTACCCGCGAACTGGGTCCCAGGGCCCAGGTCCGCGACGGCCTGCGCGAAATCCTGTCCGGCGCCCGGGCCCTGTCGCGCCTCGTGCAGGAGCCGCAATCGAGCCAGACGGTGATCGTCGAGCGGGTCAGGACGCCGACCTGGCTGGCCGTCTGTGTCGTCGTCGCGACGGGGCTTTCGGCCGCCGCCCTCGTTCTGTCGCTTTGGCCCGGGATTGTGGGCTGACACCGCCGGAGTCCGCATGACCGTCTCGATCAAGACCGCCGCCCTCGTCTTTGCCCTCGCCGCCGCCGCCGCCGGCCCCGCGCCGGCCCAGACGATGGCGACCCCGTCCCTGAACCAGAGCCGATCGCTCGCCCCGTCGGCCGGCGCGGCCGCCACGATTCCGAACACCTTCGACAGCCCGGCCTCGACGCCCGCGCCCCGCGCGCCCCAGCCGGCCGCTCCGGCTCCACAGGTCACCGAAGCCGAAATGGCCGAGGGCGCGCTCCGCGCCGTGATCGAACAGTTCCGCGCCGCCGACATCGACGAGCGACTGTTCACCCCCGGTGTGGCGACCCAGCTGAACGGCCAGCTGGCGAATTACTCACGGCTGATCCGGGGCTTTGGCGCGGTTCAGTCGATCGAGGTCCAGGGCGTATCCAACGGCGTCGGCCAGTTCCTGGTGATCTTCGACAACGCCGCCACCCAGTGGCAGGTCGGGCTGGAAGAAGGCGGCCTGGTCGCCGCACTCCGTTTCCGCGAGGCGCCGGCCGAATCCTCCGAGCCTTCCGCGCCCGGCGCCTGAGCCTCGGTTCGCCCCCGTCCTCCCCGGAACGGAAGCATCAGGCGTTCAGCCCTCGCCGCCCTGAGACGGGCGACCCTGCCGCGCACGCCGTTTCAGCCTCGGATCGAGCGCTAATCCAGCGTCGGCTTGCCGCGTCCGCTCTTGATCGTCGCGCGTCCCGACTTGGCCTGCAGCCGCCTTTCCTTCGAGGCCCGGGTGGGACGCGTCGGGACGCGATAGGTCGGGGCGACGGACGCCTTGTCGACCAGGTCCTGGAGCCGCTCGATGGCGTCGGCGCGGTTGCGTTCCTGGGTGCGATGACGGACGGCGGTGATCAGGATGATACCGTCGAGCGTCAGCCGGCTGCCGGCCAGTTTCATCAGCCGCTCGCGCACGGGCTCGCGCAGCGACGGCGAGTTCTTCGCGTCGAACCGCATCTGCACGGCGGTCGAGACCTTGTTGACGTTCTGGCCGCCCGGCCCGCCGGCGCGGTAGAAATGGAACTCCAGCTCGCTCTCGGGGATGGTGGTCATCGGCCCCCCGGGACTGGAAACGCCCGTTTGGCCCGCACCACGGCCTGATCCAGCGCCTGGAGGAAGGCCGAGCGGTCCTTCGGCCCGAACGGCGGCGGGCCGGAGGTGGCGACGCCCATGGAGCGAAGATGCTCGCCCACCATTCGCCCGGCCAGGGCCGAGCCGATGGAGTCGGCCGTAAAGGGGGCCCCGTTTGACTTCAGCGCCTGGGCCCCGGACTTCAGGCAGCGGTCCGCCAGAGGGATGTCGGCGGTCACCACGATGTCGCCCGGTCCGGCGCGTTCGGCGATCCAGTCGTCGGCGATGTCAGGGCCCGCATCGACGACGATCTGTTCGATCCATTTTTCGCGCGGCGTGTTGATCCAGCTGTTCGAGACCACGAACACATGCAGGCCGTAGCGGACCGCCACGCGATAGACCTCGTCCTTCACCGGACAGGCGTCGGCGTCGATGAAGATGCGGGGGGCAGGGATCATGCGGTCGCTATACCTCTCCCTCCCGCCGCGGGGGAGGGGCGTCGCGTAGCGACGGGGTGGGGGCGGCAAGGCGAGCCAGAAACGGATCGTCGCCATGTCTCCCTGCCGTTCCCACCCGGCTTCGCTACGCTCAGCCACCCTCCCCCGAGGGGGAGGGAGACGCGTCTCCTCAGTTGCCGTAGGCGACCGGCATCCCCCCGGCCTGACGACCGCCGTTGCGATAGCGGTCGCGCAGCAGGATCTGGCGGCTGGTCAGGGACTGTTCCTGGCCGTTGATGAACTCCGCCGTCACCGACGACAGCGGCTCCAGCGGATCGCCGGACCAGACGACCACATCGGCCGCCACGCCCGCGCGAAGCTCACCGAACTGCCCGGCCATGCCGAAGATGCGCGCCGGATTGACGGTCAGGGCCGCGATCGCCGCCTCGAACGGCAGGCCGTGCGAAACGGCGTTGCCGGCGTTGTAGCGGGCTTCCCGCGCCCGATGGACCGAGCCCTCATTGCCCTTGATGGCGATGACCACCCCGGCCGCGTTCAGGGCCGCCGCATTCTCCATCCGCGCGGCCCGGGTCTCGAGATCGCCGGGCAGGTTGGACAGGGGGTTGAGCAGCACAGGCACGTCAGCGGCGGCGATGTCGGCGGCGACCAGCCAGCCCTCCTCGGCACCGTCGAGGATCAGCTTGACTCCCTCCTCGCGGCCGAGACGCAGGACCTGCTGGATATCGGCCGCGCGGTGGACAGTGACGATCAGGGGCATGGTCCCGTTGGCGACCGGGATCAGGGCCTCCAGGTCGGCGCGTGACAGGGAGAGGTCGCGCAGGGCCGCCCGGTCATAGGCGGCCTTGTTGCGGGCATAGAGGCGGACCTCGGCCAGGGTTTCCTTGAACAGGACGAAGGCCGCGCCGCGCGCGCCGCCGGCCACGCCCGCTCCAGCCTCGCCGAACGGGGCGACCATGGCCACGCGCGGCTGGACCAGGATGTCGGTCCCGGCCGCCAGATGGATCACCGAAGCGGTCCCGGCGAACAGGCCGGGGCTCTGGAATCCGCCCTCGCCCGCGCCGGCGAAATCGCTGTCGTCCTGATGCTGGTGACCGCCCGAGCCGCCCGGATGGTTGGGCACCACGATGGCGCGCGTGATGCCGCCCAGCCGCGCCACCGGGATGGCGATCGACCAAGGGTCGAGGCCATAGCTGACGTCGAACGAGGCAGAGATGGTGTTGGCCGAGTTGGACTGGTCGTCGGATCCGTCGACGGACGAGATCTCGGTCAGGCCGAGGCCCGAGTCGATCGCCACGAAGCCCGGCGTGACCACCTTGCCGCGCGCGTCGATGATGCGGGCGCCCTGGGGAGCCGCACCGGTTCCGACCGAGACGATCCGGCCGCCGGAAATCACGACAGTGCCGTTCTCGATCACGGAGGTTCCGGTCAGGACCCGCCCGCCGGTGATCGCAGTCACCTGTTGCGCCAGAGCCGGCATGGCCGACAGCGCGAGAGCGGTCAGGGAAATCAGGGCAAGGCGGCGCATCAGCGAGCTCCCGGAGCGGTGTTGGCGGCGGCGATGCCGAAGCCCGGCTGGCCCAGCTCGAAGTCGGAGACCGGCTGATACCGCGGGTCGAAGCGGTCGAAGGTCAGGGCGCCGTCGATGAAGACCTGATCGGCACGGGCGTAGACCGAGAAGGGATTGGCGCTCCAGATCACCACGTCGCCGCGCAGACCGGGGGTCAGCGAACCGGTCTCGTCGCTGATGCCGATCGAACGGGCGGCGTTGGAGGTGATCCAGCTGATCGCACGCTCCTCTGAAATGGTCAGCCCGGCGAGACGACCCGCGGCGAGCGCAGAGGCGGCCTCCTGGTTGAGGCGCTGGGTCAGCTGGGCGTCGTCGGAGTGGATGACGGCGCAGGAGCCCTCGGGGGCATCGACGAGAGCGGCGTTCGCCTCGACCGCATCCAGGGCCTCCATCTTGAAGCCCCACCAGCCGGCCCACATGTCGGCGCAGACGCCGGCCGCGGCCAGCTGGGGCGCGATCTTGTAGGCCTCGATGGCGTGGTGGAAGGCGGTGATCCGGTAGCCGAACTCATCCGCGATATCGAGCATCACGGCCATCTCGTCGGCCCGGTAGCAGTGGTTCTGAACCAGGATCGAACCGTCCAGAACCCCGGCCAGGGTTTCGTTCTGAAGGTTGCGGGTGGGCGGCGCGCCCTCGCCCGTCTCGCGCCACTTGTCCCATTTCTCGCGGTAGTCCTGGGCGGCGATGAAGGCGGCGCGATAGCCGGCGACATTGCCCATGCCGGTGGCCGGTGACTGGTTTCGGCCGCCATAGACGCGCGACGGGTTCTCGCCGCAGGCCATCTTCACGCCGTAGGGAGCCCCCGGGAACTTCATCCCCTGCATCGTGATCGACGGGATGTTGCGCACCGTGACCGCCCGTCCGCCGAACAGATTGGCCGAGCCCGGCAGGATCTGGAGCGTGGTGACGCCGCCGGCGCGGGCGGTGTTGAACCCGGGGTCCTGGGGCCAGATCGAATGCTCGGCCCAGACCTGGGCGGTGTTCGGGCTGGTCGCCTCGTTGCCGTCGCTCATGCCGCTGACGCCCGGCGAGGGATAGACGCCGAGGTGGCTGTGCACATCGATGATGCCCGGGGTCACGAACCGGCCGCGCGCGTCGACGACGCGATAGCCGGCGGGCACGGGCGTCGAGGCCGGGCCGACGGCCTCGACCTTGCCGTCCGACATCAGGACGACGCCGTTCTCGATCTTCTGGTCTGTCCCGGTCAGGACCGTCCCGCCGACGATGGCGACGTTGTCACGCGGCAGGGGCTGGTAGGTCGAGGGATAGGGATCCAGGTTGGTCGAGGCGTCGAGACCGCGCGCCATGGTCCGGTCGGTGTCAGCGCCGCCGCTGCTCGAACCGTCGGCGGCGGGCGGAGCGGCCCCGTCCGTGGTGGCGCAGGCCGATAGCATCAGTGCGCAGGCGACGACGGCGAGGCTGGGACCCCGCAAGGCGTGACGGATCATGGATGGACGCTCCCCTGTCGCGCCGACGGCGCGGAACGGGGCGGATTACAAAAGCGTCGCAAGCCGTCCGTCAAAGGCGGAAACATTACATTCCTGTAAGGCGGGCGCGCAGGTCGCCGTCTTCAAGGCCTTCGACCTCGATCATCTTCAGCCGCGACTGGCCGCCGCGGGCCAGGGACACCGACGAGCGCGACACGCCGAGCGACTTCGAGAGCAGTAGAATCAGGGCGGCGTTGGCCTCGCCCTCGACCGGGCGGGCGCGCACGCGGACCTTCAGGACCGGCCGGCCGTCGGCGTCCACGTCCCAGCCGTCGATGCGATCAGAGGCGGCACCCGGGGTCAGTTTGACGGCAAGACGGGCCATATGTGTGCCAGACCAGATGGGCTGCGGAATTTCAACGCCGGATACGGCGTGAAGTCAGAGTCCGGGCGCGTTCATTCCATCGAACACCGACCAGCCGGTGCGCACCGCCAGCCGCTCGAGCGCGAGCGTGCCGAGTTGTGAGTTTCCCTGGGCGTTGAGCCCGGCTGACCAGACAGCGATAGAGGCGACCCCGGGGGCCACGGCCAGGATACCGCCCCCCACCCCCGACTTGCCGGGGAGGCCGACGCGGAAGGCGAAGTCGCCGCTGGCGTCATAGTGACCGCAGGTCAGCATCAGGGCGTTGATCCGCCGAGCCCGGGCCGCGGATACGATCCGGTAGCCGCTGTCGGGGAGAAGTCCGGCGGCCATCAGATAGCGACCCGCCATTGCCAGTTGGACGCAGTTCATGGCGATAGCGCATTGGCCGAAATACAGGGCCAGGACATCCTCGGGAGATCGGCTCAGGTTACCGAATGATTTCATGTAGTTGGCAAGAGCGAGGTTACGAAATCCTGTTTCGGACTCGCTCTTCAAAATCTCCTGGTCGATTGCGATGGTGTCGTCATCGGCAAGGTGGCGGACGAAGCGGGTGAATTCGGCCAGCGATTCCCGCGGCGCGCCTCGCCCGAGGTTCACGTCCGCGACGACGATGGCCCCGGCGTTGATGAAGGGATTGCGGGGGATGCCTCGCTCCGACTCCAGCTGGACGATGGAGTTGAAGGCGCTGCCGGAAGGCTCGCGGCCGACCCGGTTCCACAGCTGGTCGCCGACCCGGCCCAGCGCCAGGGTCAGGGCGAAGACCTTGGAAACGCTCTGCAGCGAGAACAGCTCATCGGCCGAGCCGCCGGTGAAGACGCGCCCGTCCAGGGTGACGACGGCCATGCCGAATTTCCCGACATCGACCCGGGCCAGCGGGGGGATGTAGTCAGCGGGCCGGCCGCGATCGGGGGCGGCCAGCATCTCTTCGGTGATGTCGGCCACGATGGCGGTCAGGTCGTGCATGGATCTCGGTCGCTCAACAGGGTCGGCCTTCCTCACCTACCATCTCGTCGCGGCGGAAACCCGGGGGCAGGCCGCCCGCCCATGAAAAAGGGCGCGGACCTTTCGGTGCCGCGCCCCTGTTCGAAGCCTGCGTGGAGGCTTAACCCAGCGCCTTCATCAGCTCCGGAACCACGGTCTTGTAGTCGCCCACGATCCCGAAGTCCGCGACCTGGAAGATCGGGGCGTCGGCGTCCTTGTTGATGGCGACGATGATCTTGGAGTCCTTCATCCCGGCCAGGTGCTGGATGGCGCCCGAGATGCCTACGGCGATGTAGAGGCCGGGGGCCACCACCTTGCCGGTCTGGCCGACCTGGTAGTCGTTCGGCGCATAGCCGGCGTCCACGGCCGCGCGCGAGGCGCCGACGGCGGCGCCCAGCCGGTCGGCCAGGGGTTCGATCACCGCGTGGAACTCCTCGGCCGAGCCGAGGGCGCGACCGCCGGAGACGACGATCTTTGCGGCACCCAGTTCGGGACGGTCCGACTTGACCATCTCCTCACCGACGAAGGCCGCCTTGCCGGCGTCCGAACCGGCCACGGTCTCGACCGGGGCCGAGCCGCCGTCAGCAGCCGCAACGAAGGCGGTCGGACGGACGGTGATGACCTTCTTGCCGTCCGACGACCGGATGGTTTCCAGCGCGTTGCCGGCATAGATCGGTCGCACGAAACTATCAGACGAAAGGACCTCGACGATCTCGGAGATCGGGGCGACGTCCAGCTTGGCGGCGATGCGCGGCATGAAATTCTTGCCGTCCATCGAGGCGGGCGAAAGGATCGCGTCGTAGCCGGCGGCGAGGGCGACGACCGTGGACGTCACTGCCTCGGCCAGCTGGTGACCCAGCTCGCCGCTCTCGGCCAGAAGCACCTTGCGGACCCCCGAAATCTTCGCGGCCGCATCCGCGGCGGCCTTGGCGCCGGAGCCCACGACCAGAATGTCGACGTCGGAGGACAGGGCGAGGGCCGCAGTCACGGTCTTGTTGGTGCTGTCGCGGACGGCGGAACCGTCGTGGTCGGCGATGACGAGGACGGCCATCAGAGGGCTCCCGCAGTCTTGAGTTTGGACACCAGTTCGGCCGCGTCGGCCACCTTGATCCCGGCCGAGCGGGTCGGCGGGGCCGTCACCTTGACCACCGTCAGCCGGTTGGCCGTGTCGACGCCGTAGTCGGCGACCGCCTTCATCGCGATCTCCTTCTTCTTGGCCTTCATGATGTTCGGCAGGGAGGCATAGCGCGGCGTGTTGAGGCGCAGGTCCACCGTGATCACGGCCGGCAGGGCTGCCGACAGGGTCTGGTTGCCGCCGTCGACTTCGCGCGTGACCCTGGCCGTGCCGCCGGCGATCTCGATCTTTGCGGCGAAGGTGGCCTGGGGCCAGTCGAGCAGGGCGGCCAGCATCTGGCCGACCGCATTGTTGTCGCCGTCGATGGACTGTTTGCCCATCATGACCAGGTCCGGCTTCTCTTCGGCGACCACGGCGGCCAGCAGTTTGGCGACGGCCAGCGGCTCGAGGTCCGCGTCGGACTGGATCAGGATGCCACGATCGGCCCCCATGGCCAGGGCGGTACGGATGGTTTCCTGGGCCTGGGTCACGCCAATGGAGACCACGACGATCTCTGTCGCGGTTCCGGCGGCATGGTGTTCCTTGCCTTCTTTCAGACGAACGGCCTCTTCGACGGCGATTTCGTCGAACGGATTCATGCTCATCTTGACGTTGGCCAGATCGACGCCGGTCTGGTCCGCCTTCACGCGGGCCTTGACGTTATAGTCGATCACCCGTTTGACGGGGACGAGAACCTTCATATCAGCCAGTCCTGAGTTCGCCGGAATGTTGCGGCAGGGAATGGAACGGGCGAAGGAGCCTGTCAACGTAACGCGACGTGAACCTGGGACGTCGCCGCGAGTGGAAAATCGATGAACCGCTTCCTGACCATGCGCCGCCTGTCGATCCTCTTCCTCGGGCTGTTCGCTGTCCTCGTCGCCGGAGCCTTCGCCTTCCAGCGATTCTATGTCGCGCCGGCGGACCGGTGCGAGCAGAGCGGCCGCTGGTGGTACCCCGAGGGACGCGAGTGCGTTCAGCCGATCTATCTGCCGGACATCACCGGCCGTCCGGCGGGCGTGACGCGGGCTGAGGCCTCGGACGAGCAGAACCGCGAACTGCTGGCCATCGAGGACCGTCTGGCCGCCGAGAAGGCCGCCCGCACCGCCGCGACCGAACGCGACCGCGCCGACTACCTCGCCAAAACCGGCAACTAGACCGCCGCGTCGAACAGGGCGTCGCGCACGATATCGGGACGCAGCATCGGGAAGAAATGGCTGCCGCCCTCGACCGTCTCGACCGAGACGAGGGGCAGGCCGTGCGGCGCGGCCGCGACGGCGCAGGTCGAATTTGTCGCGGCCTTCAGGATGCGGATCGGCCTGTCACTGTCGCGCATCGCCTTCCACGGGTCGTGGCCCTGGACCGAATAGTTGGAGGCCTCCCATTCGGGCGGGCAGGTCAGGACGAACCCCCCGGCGTCCTCGGCCAGACCGGCGCCGAGATAGTCGACCAGCATGATGTCGGACCAGCCCTTGAAGGCGCCCCGGCCGCGATAGGCCGCCAGGGCCTGTTCCCGGCTCTCGAACCGTGACCGGCGCCGAAGCGCCCCCTTCACCAGCGGGATGTGTCCGGGCAGCCGGTTGATCAGCGGCAGCTGGAGCGCAGCCACCACCCACCGCTGCCAGATCACCGGGTCCAGGGCGACCACCTGTGAAACCCTTGCGGGCCGTTCAGCGGCGGCGAGAATGGCGCTGGTCGCGCCCATCGAATGGCCGGCCATGACCACCGGCGGCCCGTCCAGGCTGTCGACCAGGGAGACGAGATCGTCGCGGTGATCCTGCCAGCCCTTCCGGCCCTGGCGGTTCGTCGGCAGGGTGGTCGCGCCGTGGCCGCGCAGATCGGGCGCGAGGATGCGCAACGATGAGGCCAGGGGGGCCAGGATCGAGCGATAGGTCCGGGCGTTGAAACTGTTGGCGTGACAGAAGATCAGATCGACCGGCCGCTTCGGATCGCCGAAGTCGAGCACCGACATGTCTCCGTCACCCCACCGATTGACGATGGGCACGGTCAGGCGGCGGGGCGGGGAGAGCCGGGCAGCATCCATGGATCGAATCTAGGGAGCCGGGGTCGCCGACGCCAGCGCGGATGAGCCCGTGCGGCGACGCGGCGTTCCGGTCATGCCGCTACGCGGCAGGCCGGACAGCGGCCGTGGCCTTCGATCGTCGTCCGCTCGAGCGCATAGCCGGCGGCGATGGCGGCCTGCTGCAGGGCCTCGCCCTCGGGCGGAGTGACCTCCTCGGTGGCGCCGCAGCAGTCGCAGATCAGGAAGGCGGCAGCGTGGGCCCGGTCACCCACCGAACAGGCGACATAGGCGCTGATCGAGGCGATGCGGTGCGCCATCCCGGTCTTCTCGAGGAACTCCAGCGCGCGGTAAACGGTGGGCGGCTTGGCGGCGACACCGTCGGCACCGTAGCGGGCGATCAGGTCATAGGCCTTAACCGCCTCCCCCGCCTGCAGCAGCAACTCCAGCACCCGCCTGCGCGGCGCGGTCATCCGCTCGCCCTGTTGGGCGCAGCGCGCCTCGGCCGAGGCCAAGGCGTGGTCGATCTCTCCGGCGCTCAGGCCGGTCTCGTGGTGATCGTGGTCGCAGTGGGAGCCCATCACCCAGAGCTAGGCCGCCGCGGGGCGCATCGCAACAGGGGTCGCTTGACTATGCGTGATGTTATCTCATAACACTTTGCCTCCGCCTCCCCGAGAGATCGTCATGCGTCCTGTTTCCGTGTCCCGTTCCGTCCTTCTCGCCGCCGTTTCGGCTCTCGCCCTGGGCGGCGCGGCCCATGCGCAAAGCGCGCCGCCGACGCAGGACGCCGACGCTGTGGAAGACGTGGTCGTCACGGGCCGTCCCTTCGGCGTCACAGACAATGCCAGTCTCGTCGCCGTGGACGTACTGGACGAAGAGGCCCTGGCGGTCGCCCCGGTCCAGACCCTGGGTGATCTGGTGGCCGACCTGCCGGGCGTGCGCTCCTCCAGCTTCGCACCGGGCGCCAGCCGTCCCGTGATCCGGGGCCTGTCCGGCCCGCGCGTCCAGGTCCTGACCAACGGCCTGGGCATGATCGACGCCTCCGCCGTCTCGCCGGATCACCAGGTCGCCGTGGACCCGGCCGAGGCCAACCGGATCGAGGTCGTGCGCGGCCCCTCCACCCTGACCTTCGGCGGCTCGGCCATCGGCGGGGTGGTCAACATCCTCGACGAGCGCATTCCCACCCACGCCGTCGAGGGCGGCGTCGATGGTCACGTCTCGACCCAGTATTCCAGCGTCGACCACGGCTATGGCCTGGGCGCGCGTCTGGCGGCCAACGCGGGTCCCTTTGTCGTCACCGTCGACGGCTTCCGGCGCGACAGCGGTGACTACGACATCCCCGGCTCGGCCATCTCGCAGCGGCTGGCGGAGGCCGAGGGCGTGGCCCGCGACGGGGCCGGGACCGTGGTCAACAGCTTCGCCGAGATCGAACAGGTCGGGGCCGGCGTTTCCTATGTCGACGACCGCGGCTTCGTCGGCGTCTCGATCAAGAACACCCGATCCAACTACGGCACTGTGGCCGAACCCGAGGTCTCCATCGACCTGGAACAGACCCGCTACGACTTCCGGGCGGAGCGCGAGCTGGACAACGCCTGGTTCCAGAGCCTGCGCCTTTCGGCAGGCTATGCCGACTACGAACACACGGAGTTCGAAGGCCCCGACGTCGGCACCGTCTTCCAGTCCTCGGGCCATGAGGGCCGGGCCGAACTGATCCAGCGCCAGCGCGACGGCTGGCAGGGCGTGGTCGGGGTCCAGGTGCTGGACCGCGACTTCGACGCCATCGGCGAGGAGGCTTTCGTTCCCGCGACATCGATCCAGGAAACCGGCCTCTACACCGTCCAGCGGCTGGACCTCGGTTCCTACGGCTTCGAGGGCGGCGTCCGCTACGACCGCCGCGAGCTGTCCGCCACACCGATCGGCGGCGCGACGAGCATCGACCGCCAGTTCGACAACTGGTCCGCCTCGGGCTCCGTCTTCGTCAAACCCGCCCAGGGCCTGTTCCTCGGCCTCAGCCTGTCGTCCAGCGAGCGAGCGCCGAGCGAGGTCGAACTGTTCTCCGACGGCGTCCACGTGGCCACTGCGGCCTATGAGCTGGGCGATCCGACGCTCGATTCCGAGAAGGTCCTGACCCTGGAGGGCACGGTCCACCTGTCGCGCGGGCCGCTGGACGGCGACCTGCACGTCTATCGGGCGAAATACGATGGCTTCATCGACCAGCGCCCCACCGGCGCCGATTTCGACTTTGACGGAGAGCCCTTCCCGATCTTCGCCTATGTCCAGACCGACGCGACCTTCACCGGCTTCGAAATCGACGGCGACTATTCGCTCTGGGAGTCCGGCGAACGCAGCCTGAAGCTCGGTGCCGCCGCCGACTATGTGAAGGCCGATACAGACCTGGGCCCGGCCGCGCGCATCCCGCCGTATTCGATCACCGGTCGCCTGACCTGGACCGACGCCAACTGGGATACGGAACTTGAGGTCCGCCACGTCGGCGAGCAGGACGAGACAGCCGCCTTCGAACTGCCGACCGACGGCTACACCATGGTGAACCTGTCCGGCTCGATCCGACCGTTCGCTGACCGAAACGTCACCGTTTTCGCCGAGGCCCACAACCTGACGGATGAGGAGGCGCGGGAACACGCCTCCTTCCTGAAGGACGTCGCGCCCCAGGCCGGGCGAAACCTGCGGGTCGGCGTCGCCTACCGGTTTTAAGCCTCACAGGAGCGCCTGTTTGCGGCGGCGGGCCGGTTCCGCTAGAAGGCCCGCCTTTCCGTCATTCCCAGAGCTCTTGCGTTCATGACCGACACCACCGCATCCCAAGACGCCGGCCTCGACGGCAACGTCCTGTTCTACGGCAAGCCCGAGCCGCTCTCGAGCGACCTCCACGGCAAGCTGGGCGTCAATCCGGTCGACCGGCCCTACGCCTTCGTTGCCTCGTCGCACGTCGTGCCGCTGACCGTGACCGAGTTTGCGCCGGCCGCCCTCAGCTATCCCGTCGTCTTCCTCGGCGATTCCAAACAGCCCGTCGCCGTCATGGGTCTGCGCCAGTCCGAAAACCTGTATGTGACCGCCAAGGGCGAATTCCGCCCCGAGGCCTACATCCCGGCCTACGTCCGTCGCTATCCGTTCGTCTTCGCCAACGACGCGCAGAACCAGCGCATGATCCTGTGTATCGACCGCGCCGCGCCCTTCATCGTCGAAGGCGGCCAGGCTCCGCTGTTCGAGGACGGAAAGCCCTCGGACTACGTCAACCAGGCGATGGAGTTCTGCAACAATTTCGAGCAGGAGCGTCAGCGTACTGAAAGCTTCGTCAAGCTGCTGACCGAGCTTGACCTGTTCGACGTCCGCGAAGCCGTCTTCACGCCCCGCAACGAGCGCGGCGAGCCGGGTCAGCCGCAAAAGCTGGCCGATTATTTCGCCGTCTCGGAGGAGAAGCTGAAGGCCCTGCCGGCCGAGAAGCTGGCCGAACTGCGCGACAACGGCGCCCTGGGCCAGATCTACGCCCACCTGGTGTCGCTGCTCGGCTGGGACCGCCTGATCGCCATGGCCTTCCAGCGCGCGAACGACAACGGCGAACTGGTGGCGGGTAACGCCTGATCTGAAGTGGCGAGCAATCAGTGGCGAGTGGCGAGTGGGCTCAAATGCCTGCTCGATTGCTCGCCACAGCTCCGGTTTGCTCGCCACTCGCCACTCGCCACTACCTCCTGACGAACACGCCCCGCGTCAGGCATGAAAAGACCAGCCGGCCGCCCTCGTCGAGCAGGTCGTGCTGGGCGATGACGATGCCCTTCTCGTCGCCCACGGGGTCCTTGCCCATCACCGTCATCCGCCCACGCAGAAGTTCGCCGGGGGGCGGATTGCGCATGAAGCGCAGGCCGTCAACGGCCAGCAGTTTCGACTGGGCCCAGCCGGCCGCCTTGTCGGACGCCAACCGGCTCCACAGCGCATAGACCAGGGCGTCCGGCGCGCCATAGGCAGGGTCCCAGCCGGGCGCGAAATGCGCCACGAACAGCTCGATCGCCACCTCGTCGACGGCGCAGGCGCCGAGCTGGAGCACCTGACCGACTTCGAGATCCTCGAAATGGGTGTGCAGCGGGTCTGCCATCAGGCGGGCTCTTCGGAAACCCGGACCAACAGCTTGCCGTCATGGTCGCCCGTGAACAGCCTGTTCAACGAGGTCACGGCGCCTTCGAGACCGTTGTCGACGTGGACCTTCCACTGGACCTTGCCGGACGCCAGCCAGGGTCCGACCTCGGCGATGAACTCCCTGGCGCGGGGCGAATAGTCCATGACCAGGAAGCCCTGCATGGTCATCCGGTGGGTGATCAGCCGGCTGAGGTCCGGTGAGGGCGGGCGTTTGGTGGCATTGTAGGCCGAGACCATACCGCAGACGGCCATCCGGGCGTGGATGTTCAACCGGTTCCACACCGCGACCATGATGTCTCCGCCGACATTTTCGAAGTTGAGATCGACGCCGTTGGGGGCCAGCCGGTCGAGCGCCTCGCCCACATCCTCGCCCTTGTAGTCGATGGCGGCGTCGAACCCGAGATCTTCGGTCAGCCAGCGGCACTTTTCGGGTCCGCCGGCGATGCCGATGACATGGGCACCCTTCTGTTTGGCGATCTGGCCTGCGATCGAGCCGACGGCACCGGCCGCCGCCGAGATGACCATGACCTGGCCGGGCTCAGGCCTCAGCACGTCGGTGACACCGGCCCAGGCGGTCAGGCCCGTCATGCCGAGGACCGACATGTTCGCCGTCAGCGGCATGCCCGGCGCGCGATGCACGCGGTTGACGCCCGTATCCGGCACCACACCATAGTCGGCCCAGCCGCCCATGGCCGTGGTGACGAGGTCGCCTTCGCCGAACTTCTCCGACTTCGACTGCTCGATGACGCCGAGCGTCAGGCCGCGCATGACGTCGCCCAGACCGACCGGCGGCAGATAGCCGACGGCGTCGTTCATCCAGGTCCGGTTGGTCGGGTCCAGCGACAGATAGATGGTGCGGACGAGGACCTCGCCGTCCTTCAGATCCCGCACGACATTGGAGACCAGCTCCAGATCGTCGTCCTTGATCAGACCCTGGGGCCGCTGACGCAGAACCCATTGGCGATTTATCTTCCCGGTAGTGGCGGCCATGGCATTGTCTCCGGTTGGTTTCTTTTGCAGACCCGCATCATGGCGCCCCCGGCGGCCAAGGCAAAGAAAAAGCCGATCCCACCGGGATCGGCTTTGAGTGGCATCATCGGGAATGAGGCTGTGGAGACAGCAGGACCAGCTGTGGCCGGTCCGGTTCGGGGGGGCGTTGCCGTCTCCACGGATTGAGAACGGCGCCATCTGATAACCGTTCCCCGGTTCGGCGAACTTTTTTCGCTGTTCGGTTGTCAGGCACCGGCGACGGAACGGCCACCCTCGCCGAAGCGTTGTCTGAGCCTGAGATTTCATCGTCGGAAGGCAATGCCATGACTCATCACGACCCCCATTCCGAAGCGGCCGCCGCGGTCCATGAGGGGCGCCCGGTGGCCGCCGACTATGTCCGGGGCGCGAGGCCCGGCAAACGCATCCTGTTGCTGCTGATCGTCTCGGCGGGCGCGGCTGCGATCCTGCTGCTCGGCATGTGGATCGTGTCCAACAGCGGCTTCGAGACCACCAACGCCAACAACGGCGATCAGGCGGTCGATGCGGCGGCGTTCGACAAATCCGCGCCACCCGCCCAGCCGGCAAGCTGATCACGGCACAGGAAAAAGCCCCGCCGGATCGCTCCGGCGGGGCTTTTCATGGGCTGGAGGTGCGCCTGAGTTCAGGCGGCTTCCCGCTGCCGGGTCGGGTGGAAGAACAGGGCCTGGCTGATGGCCGCCTTCACCGTTTCCGGCTGGAACGGCTTGGTGATCAGGAAGGTCGGCTCGGGACGCTCGCCGGTCAGCAGGCGCTCGGGGAAGGCGGTGATGAAGATCACCGGCACGTCGAACTTCTTGAGGATGTCCTTGACCGCATCGATGCCCGACGAGCCGTCGGCCAGCTGGATATCGGCCAGCACCAGACCCGGACGGTGACGGGCGACCGCGTCGACCGCCTCGTCATGGGTCGTGGCGGTGGCGGTGACATTGTGTCCCAGCTCGCGGACCAGGCTCTCGATGTCGGCCGAGATGATGGCCTCGTCCTCGATGATCAGGACGTCCGTGGCCAGTTCGGCGTCGATCTCGGCCTGGGCGTCCCCGATCAGCCGTTCGACCGAATGTGCGTCCGCCGACAGGATCTGCGCGGCTTCGGACGGGGTGAACCCTTCCAGGGCGGTCAGAAGGAAGGCCTGGCGCGAGCGCGGGGCGATCCGCATCAGGCGGCTGGAGGCGTCGTTCTGCCCCTCGAGGCCGCTGGCGTCTTCCAGCTGGGCGCCGGTCGTCGACCAGATGGTGTGGAACACATGATAGAGTGCCACCCGCGGCGTCATGTCGGGCGACAGCTGGCGTTCGCCGGCGGCCAGGGCCTCCAGCGCGACGCGCACATAGTTGTCGCCTGTCGCCTGATCTCCGGTCAGAGCCCGCGCATAGCGGCGGACGTAGGGCAGGTGCGGCGCAAGTCTGGCCAGTAGGCTCATCCAGGTATCCCCGACAGATTTCGACATCGCGCGCCGTTCGATCCCGGCTCACTTGGGGGTTTGAACGTATCACTACGGCCACGGTTCCCGACCCTTCTGATTTAGCTTCACCATGAAATGAACCCGCCACGGAACTCGCGTTCCTCAGCGACGTTGACCGGGCTGAGCGAAGAGCCCGGTGACGAGAGCCGCCGGTTGCTCTTGAATGAGATCAACGATTGGCGGCGCAGACCTACATGATCGATTCATCGGACTCCGGGCGTAAGTCCAACCTTGGCCGGCCTCGTGCCGAGCCGCCGCTTGAAGAAGCGCGCCTTCGTCAGCAGGCCATCGGCGTCAAGCTGCGCCACATGTTCGACGAGATCGTCAACGAGCCCGTACCGGACGAGTTCCTGGAAATCCTCCGCCGCGCCGACCAGCGCAAGATCGATGAGGACAAGGCGTGAGCGTCTCGGGTCGCTCAACCGCGCCCAAGCCTCCCTCCGCCGACGACGAAGGGTTCAAGCGCGAACTCGTCCAGTTGATCCCGCATCTGCGGGCCTTCGCCCGGACTCTGACCGGCGATCCGACCGCCGCCGACGACCTGGCGCAGGACGCCATGATGAAGGCCTGGGACGCCCGCGCCTCCTATCAGATGGGCACCAACATGAAGGCCTGGACCTTCATGATCCTGCGCAACCAGTTCTATTCGGAAAAACGCCGGTCATGGCGCTCGTCCCAGCTGGATCAGGAGGCCGCCGAACGGACCCTGGTCGCCGTGGACGATCCGGAGGCGCCTGTGGCCCTCGACGAACTACGTCAGGCCCTGAACACCCTGCCCGAGGAACAGCGGGAGGCGCTGATTCTGGTCGGTGCGGGCGGGTTCGCCTACGAAGAGGCGGCCGCGATCTGCCAATGCGCTGTCGGCACCGTGAAAAGCCGCGTCAGCCGCGCCCGCAAGGCGCTTCAGGCCACGCTGGAACGCGGCGGCTTCGGCCGTGACGGCCGTGCGGCCGGCGACGCCATGCGGTCTATCCTCGCAGACGCCGACCGTCTGAGTGGCGCGCGACAGGGCTGACCATGGAGTCCTCCGGGCCCGCGAGGAGCCGCATCGCCCGGCGCGCAGCCTCCTCCCTCGGACGATTCTGGGCGCGTGGAGTCTTGAGGCCCAGCGCTCCGGGCATTCGCTTCCGCCTGGGCCGGGCCATGGCCATCGCCCTGCTGCCGATCCTGCTGCTCGGCGCCTTCCAGACCCATGCCGAATTCCGTCGACAGGCCGAGGACCGCCGCTCCGACCTTCAGTTCGCCGCCGAGCGCACCGCCCATGCGGCCAGGTCCCGGCTGGACACGGCGACCGTACTCATGGGCGCCATGGCCCCGGAGGCGACCGGCCCCGCTTGCGGCCCGCGCCTCGCCGCCCTCGTCCAGCGCCTCGACGGCTACGACGCCCTCTACCGCATCGGCACGGGCGGTGAGGTGGTGTGCGATTCCAGACCCACGCCGGTCGTCCCGGATGCTCCCGCCTTTGCCCGGAGTTCGTGGTTCCAGCGATTGCGACAAGGCGAGGAAGTGACCCTGGCCCGCGCCTCCCCGGACCTCAGCGACACACCGGCGCTGGTCATCGGCGTGCGCCGGGAACGACCGCGCGGAGTCTTCGCCGGAGCCATGGCGGCTGTCCTGCCGCTGGCCGAACTGCAGCCCGACATCGCCGACCCGTCCCTGCCCGACAACGCCGAGGCTGCCCTGACCGACGCCGGAGGCCGGGTCCTGGTCTCCACCGACATCCGCGCCTTCACGTTCAACGAAGGGCCGGGCCTGCTGGGCTGGGTCGAGCGGGCGCGGGAAGGTCATCCAGTGATGTTTGAAGCCGACGCCGCCGACGGCGAGCGTCGCGACTACGCCGGCGCGGCCTTGGCCGGGCGCGACGTCTATGTGGTCATTTCCGCCCCTTCGCCCGGGCTCCTGTCCTGGGCGCAGCTGAACCCGATCGGCGCCCTGGTCCTGCCGCTCGCTGCCTGGGTCACGGCCTTCGCCGCGGTCATGCTGGTGTCCGAGCGGATCGTCGTGCGCTGGCTGGACTATCTTGAGCGGATCGCCGCCCTCTATGCGCGGGGCCGCTATTCCGTCCGTCCCCTCCAGGCCGCCCACGCCCCGGCCGAAGTCCGTCGCCTGGCCCGGACGCTCGACGAGCTCGCCGAGGCCATCGCCGCCCGCGACCGCTCCCTCAACGAAAGCCTGTCCGAGAAGGACGCGCTGATGCGCGAGATCCATCACCGGGTGAAGAACAACCTGCAGATCATCTCGTCCCTGCTGTCGCTGCAGCAACGGGCGTTGAAGGACCAACCGGCCAGGGCGGCGCTCGGCGACACGCGCCAGCGCATCTCGGCCCTCGCCCTGATCTACCGCACCCTCTACCAGTCCGACGACATCCGGCACGCCGATGCGCGCGAGTTCCTCACCGAGCTGGTCGGCCAGATGGTGGCCTCGGAATCCGGGCGTGGGTTCGCGGTCACCTCCTCCATCGACGCTGACAGTCTGGTCGTGGATCCCGACAAACTGGCACCGCTCGCCCTCTGGCTCGTCGAGGCCGTCACCAATGCCCAGAAACACGCCTTCGCCGGGCGTGGCGGGGCGCTTCAGGTCCGCTTCCGCGTCCACGGCGACACCAGTACCCTGGAGGTCCAGGACGACGGACCGGGGACGTCCGATGAGGCCGTCCGGAGCGGGGTCGGCCGCACCCTGATGGGCGCCTTCGCCAAACAGCTGCGCGGCGAGGCCGAGCTGTTGCCCGCCCCCGGCGGCGGCACGATCGCCCGAATGATCTTCGCCACGCCCGAGGCCATCGTGCCGACCAATCCCGACGATCTGAAGCCCAGCGACGCCAGGGTGACGCCCGGAACCCTCAGCCGCACATCGCGTTGATCTGCCACAGGGCGGGCCTCACTCCGCCCGCAAGTCTCAGGAGTCTCCCATGCGCAAGATTTTCATACTGATCGCCGCCGCCGCCGCCCTGACCACTGCCGCCTGCAACACCATCTCGGGTGTCGGCCGCGACACCTCGGCCGCAGGCCAGGCCGTTACCGGTGCCGCGGAAGACGCCAAAAACTGATCCCCGTTTTCGGGACGCCCTCTCTCTGAGGCGCGGCCTGGATAAAGAAGGCCCGCCGCCCCCCCCGTCCGGCGGGCCCCTGCCTGACCGGACCCTTGTCCGCCTGCCCTGACGCGAACCGCCGCGAGACCTTGACCGGCTGAGGGGAGATCGCCTCGCGGTCTCGCCCATGCCGTGAATCAGGGTCCAGCATGGTCCTGGAGCCTGATCCGGCCGGAAAACCGCTTCACACTTTTCCGGATGGCTCTAGGCTGGCGGGGAGGCATCCGGCAGACGGTGCCCAGGCTCACAGGCGGGGAAGACGATGACAACTGCGACCACCGAACAGGACGCCGGTGAACCGGGTCTGAAGACCGTCGTCGCGGCCTCCGCCGCGGGCACGGCGTTCGAGTGGTACGACTTCTTCATCTTCGGCTCGCTGACGACCATCATCGCCCGCCATTTCTATGCCGACGTCGGCGAGGCGACGGGTTACATCCTGGCCCTTCTGACCTTCGGTGTCGGCTTCGTGGTGCGGCCGCTCGGGGCTCTGGTCTTCGGCTGGTTCGGAGACAGGACGGGGCGCAAGAAGACCTTCCTGGTCACCATCACCCTGATGGGGGTGGCGACGGTCGGCATCGGTCTGCTGCCTGACTATGGGCAGATCGGCATCGCTGCGCCGATCCTGCTGATCCTGCTGCGCATCCTTCAGGGCTTCGCCCTCGGCGGGGAATACGGCGGGGCGGTCATCTATGTGGCCGAGCACGCGCCGGCCCCGAAACGGGGATATCTGACCGGCTGGATCCAGACGACGGCGGCGCTCGGCCTGATCGGGGCTCTGACCGTCATCCTGACGACGCGCGCCATTCTGGGCGAGGCGGCATTCAATGAATGGGGCTGGCGCATTCCGTTCGTGCTGTCGATCTTCCTCCTGATCATCTCCCTGTGGATCCGTCTGAAGCTCAACGAGAGCCCGGCCTTCCGCAAGATGGAGGCCGAGGGCGGGACGCGCCGGGCACCGTTCCGGGAATCCTTCCTGCAATGGAAGAATGCCAAATTCGTCCTTCTGGCCCTGTTCGGCATCATGATCGCCCAGGGCGCGGTCTGGTACTGCGGCTATTTCTACTCCCGCTTCTTCATGGAGCGGGTGCTCAAGGTCGAGGTGGCCACGGTAGACATGATCATGCTGGCGCTGACGGTGGTGTCGGCCTTCCTCTATGTCTTCTTTGGCTGGCTGTCGGACAGGGTGGGACGCAAGCCCGTCATGCTGTTCGGCATGATCCTGGCGCTCGTCGCCTTCTTCCCCGGCTTCCAGGCGCTCACGCGGGCGGCCAATCCGGCCCTGGCGGAGGCACAGGCCTCCGCGCCCGTGACCGTCATCGCAGACCCGGCGACCTGTGCACTCCAGTTCGACCCGGTCGGCAAGACCGCCTTCGCCAGCTCCTGCGACATCGCCAAGACCGTGCTGTCCAATGCCGGGGTCTCCTACGTCAACGTCGCCGCCGCACCCGGCTCGGTCGCCGCGGTGCGGATCGGCGAGACGACGATCGCCTCGGTCGAGGGCGAGGGCCTGTCACCGGACGGGCTGAAAACCGCCAAAGCGGGGGTAGAAACCAGCATCAAGGGCGCCCTGGCGGCGGCGGGCTATCCTGACCGGGCGGATCCTGACCGGATCGACCTTCCGATGATTTTCGCCGTCCTGATGGTCTTCATCGTGGCGGCGACGGCGCTTTACGGGCCCCAGGCCGCAGCCCTCGTTGAACTGTTCCCGACCCGGGTGCGCTATACGGCCATGAGCCTGCCCTATCATGTGGGGACCGGTTGGGTCGGCGGCCTCCTGCCGGCGGCCAGTTTCGCCCTGGTGGCCTGGTCGGGGAATATCTATTTCGGCCTCTGGTACGCGGCCGCCTTCACCGCCCTCGCCGCCGTGGTCGCCCTGCTCTTCCTGCCGGAGACGAAGGGGCGGGACCTGGAGACGATCGGCAACTGAGGCGTTAGACCAGTCGACGGCTTCTCCCTCCCCTGGGAGGAGGGTGGTCGAAGCGCAGCGGAGACCGGGTGGGAGCGGCAAGGCAAAATCTCACACGCCGGTATCTGCATCGCCCTGCCGCCCCCACGCCGTCGCTTCGCGACGACCCTCCCCCGCCGGGGGAGGGAAAACACGCCGAGGTCTGCCATGAACACCGCCGCCCGCAACGCCGGACTGAAGCTCCTGCGCGAGCACGCCTTCATCGCGGGCGAGGCAATCCCGGCCGGCGCCAACGGCATCGCCGTGGACGACCCGGCGACCGGCGAGATCATCGGCCACATCCCCGACCTCGGTGCCGCCGAGACGGAACGCGCCATCCAGGCCGCGCACGACGCCTTCCCCGACTGGTCGCGCTCCGACCCGCACAGGCGCGCCCAATTCCTGCGCGACTGGGCCGTCCTGATCGATGAGAACACCGAGGGGCTCGGGGCCCTGATGGCGCTCGAAAACGGCAAGCCGTTCGAAGAGGCCAGGGGCGAGGTGACCTACGCCAACGGCTTCATCAAATGGTTCGCAGGCGAGGCCGAGCGCATCCTCGGCGAGACCCAGGACAGTCCGCTGGGCCACGTCATCCTGACCTTCCGCGAGGCGGTCGGCCCCTGTGCCCTGATCACCCCGTGGAATTTTCCGGCGGCGATGCTGACGCGCAAGCTCGGCCCCGCCTTCGCCGCCGGCTGCACCGCCGTGGTCAAGCCGGCCAGCCAGACGCCGTTCACCGCCATCGCCCTGGCCGAACTCGCCTACAGGGCCGGCCTGCCCAAGGGGGCGCTCAGCGTCATCACCGGCGACGCCGCGACGATCGGCGGCGTCCTGACCGCCTCCCCCCTGATTCGCAAACTGTCCTTCACCGGCTCGACGCCCGTGGGCCGCAGGCTGGCCGAACAATGCGCCCCGACCCTGAAGCGGGTGTCGATGGAACTGGGCGGTGCCGCCCCCCTGATGGTGTTCGAGGACGCCGATCTCGACCTCGCCGTCGCCGAGACCATCAAGGGCAAGTTCCGCAACTCCGGCCAGACCTGCGTCTGTCCCAACCGTGTCTATGCCCACGCCTCGGTCGCCGAAGCCTATGCGACCAGGCTCGCCGCCGAGGTGGCGAAGATTCCCGTCGGCCCGGCCTTCGAGGCCCAGGCCTTTCACATGGGCGTCAAGGTCGGCCCCCTGGTCGAGGACAAGGCCATCGCCAAGGTCGAGGATCACCTGCAGCGGGTCCGGGCCTCGGGCGGCAGGGTCCTGACCGGCGGCGCGCGTCATGCCCTGGGCGGCCGTTTCTTCCAGCCGACGGTGACCCTGGGTGGCGACGACGAACTGTTCCGCCACGAGGAGACCTTCGGCCCTCTGATCCCCGTCTTCCCGTTCGACACGGAAGACGAGGTCCTTGGCAAGGCGAACGACTCGGAGTTCGGCCTCGCCTCCTACCTGTTCACCCGCGACCTCGACCGGGCGATGCGGATCGGCCGCCGCATCGAGGCAGGCATGATCGGGATCAACACCGGCCTGATCTCCACCGCCGTCGCCCCGTTCGGCGGGGTCAAGTCGTCCGGCTACGGCCGCGAAGGCTCGACCCACGGCATCGAGGAATATGTCGACATCAAACAGGTCACCCTGGCGCTGAAATGAAGCGCCGCCGCCTGAAGCCGCTGGTCTGGCCGCTCGCCCTGCTGATCGCGGGCGGTCTGACAGCGCTTCTGGCCGATGCGACGACACGGTCGGTAGAGACCGTGACCCTGTATGGGATGGTGAAGATGGTCAGCGATCTGGTGCTGGTGATCGGCGCGGTCTGGCTGGTCCTCGCGCTGTTCCGCGTCGCCAGACCGAAGAAACGCTAAACCTTCTTCAGCCGCTCGATGAAGGCATGCACGTCGGGAGCTTCCCAATCCGCGCCGTCCCACCAGAAACTCGCGAGCGCCTCGTGGTTCAAAGCCACCCATTCCATGACCGACGGGGCCATCTTCTTCAGATCGCGATCATCGAGGCTGTTGGCGACAACTCTCGGGTCGGAGGCTACGGCGACTGAAAAACTCGGGTTGTGGCGACCTGCCTTCAAGAAGTATTTCACCCGAGGGCCATGGCGTCCCATCACGGTGGTGATCGTCACGATCCCGACGATGCCGGTCTGCGTCTCCACCAGATTGGCCATATCGAAGATGTCCTCGTCGTCCAGCGCGCCGATTTCTTCGTCGAGCGTCGGCTCACGATCGGTCCAGACGGCGATGTTGTCGCTAAAGTTCATGATGCGGATAAAGCGCGCTGTGAGAGGCTCGAGTCAAGTCTGTATTCAATCTATGCCTGTGCGGACACGGCATGACACCGGAGGAATGGCAGCCGCCGCGGGCTTTTTACACGTCAGGGTTACTAGGCAAGCGTGGGACATAAGCCACATCAAACCGGCAGGGCCCCGCGCTTGACCACCGTCCGCATCGCCACGCTGGACGAGACCCGCGTCACCCCGGGAATCGTCGTCAGGGCCTTCGCATGGACCCGCTCCAGATCATCGACGTCGCGCACCACAAGCCGCAGCAGATAGTCGGACCCGCCGGTCATCAGATAGCATTCGACCACCTCCGGCACCCCGGTGATCGCCGTCTCGAAGGCGGTCAGGGCGCTCTCGGCCTGGGACGACAGGGTCACGGTCACAAAGACGCTGATCGGCAAGCCCACGGCCCGCTCGTTGATGATGGCGGCGTAGCGGCTGATCACCCCCGCCCCCTCCAGGGCGCGCAGTCGACGCAGGCAGGCGCTCTCGGACAGGGCCACCGTCCTGGCCAGCTCGGTGTTGGTCATCCGTCCGTCCGTCTGCAGCGCACGGAGCATCTTTCTGTCGGTCGCATCGAGGGCGACAGCGGAAACGGTCTTCATACTGGCTCCTGACGCAATCTTCTGCGAGTTTACGCTGATCACCTCGGGAAAAGAACAGGAACCTGCACAGGAGTCACCGCTAGAAGATGCAGCCATCGCCCGCGCTGCCCGTTGGCCTTGCGGGGTCCATCGTCTGAACCGGAGAGATCTGATGCGCGTCGGCGTTCCCAAGGAAATCAAGAAGAACGAACACCGGGTCGGCCTGACCCCCACAGCGGTGCGCGAATACGTCGCCCACGGCCACACCGTCTCGGTCCAGACGGGCGCGGGCCTCGGTGCCGGCTTCACCGACGACGCCTTCGTCAAGGCGGGTGCCGAAATCGTCGCCGACGCGGCCACCATCTTCGCCAACGCCGACATGATCGTTAAGGTGAAGGAGCCCCAGAAGGTCGAGTGGGAGATGCTGCGCGAGGACCAGATCCTCTACACCTACCTCCACCTCGCCCCCGATCCGGAACAGACGAAGGGCCTGCTGGCCTCGAAATGCGCCGCCATCGCCTATGAGACCGTCACCGACGCGCGTGGCGGCCTGCCGCTGCTGGCGCCGATGTCGGAAGTCGCCGGCCGCATCGCCGTCTTCTCGGCCGCCGAGACCCTGCTCAAGCACAACGGCGGCATGGGCCTGCTGTTTTGCGGCGTGCCCGGCGTGGCCCCCGCGCGCGTCCTCGTCCTCGGCGGCGGTGTCGTCGGCCTGAACGCCGCCCGCATGGCCATGGGCCTGGGTGCCGAGGTCGTGGTGCTCGAACGTTCGATCCCGCGCATGGCCTGGATCGACGAGGTCACCAACGGCCGCGTCATTACCCGCTATTCCTCGATCGGCGCGATCGACGAAGAGGTGGTCAAGGCCGACGTCGTCATCGGGGCCGTCCTGGTCCCGGGTGCAGAGGCCCCCAAACTGATCAAGAAGACCCACCTGAAGTCGATGAAGCCGGGCAGCGTCCTCGTCGACGTCGCCATCGACCAGGGCGGCTGTTTCGAGACCAGCCACGCCACGACCCACGAGGACCCGACCTACACCGTCGACGGCGTGGTCCATTATTGCGTCGCCAACATGCCGGGCGCCGCCCCGCGCACCTCGTCGGAAGCCCTGAACAACGCCACCCTGCCCTTCGGCCTGGCCCTCGCAAACCACGGTCTCGAGGCGCTCAGGAAGGATCCGCACCTGGCGCGCGGCCTCAACGTCCTCAAGGGCGAGATCACCTATCCGGCCGTGGCCGAAGCCATGGGCCTGGGCTGGTCCGACCCGTTCGGCGTCTGGGCCAAGGGCTAAGGTTTCTATCCCTCTCCCCTTGCGGGAGAGGGCTTGAGGCCCGCAGAGCGCAGCGATGCGTCTTGGCCGAAAGGGTGAGGGGTCTTGGCCCTTCACCGGTGAGCGTCTGCGTGACCCCTCACCCGCCGGCGCAAGAACGATCGCTGCGCGCTCGTGCGCCGCCTCCCTCTCCCGCAAGGGGAGAGGGCTAGGCCTTCACCGACGACCCGCTCGACAGCAGCTCGGGCGCCCCTGTCGGTGCCATGTCGATCGTCTTTTCGAGCTCGGCCATCTCCTTGTCCGCAGCCTTCCAGTCGTCCTCGTCCGGCGACCTCGGATGGGTCCAGTTGGCCTTGATCTTGTCGCGCGCCTCTTTCAGCTCGGCGAGCGCCATCTTCACCTGCAGGAAGAAGCCCCGGTCGACCGTGGCCGCGCCGAGCACGGCCTCGGCCCGGTCCGCCGTCTCGTCGCGCCCGTCGGCGATCTCGAAGGCGGTGGCATAGGCGGCCTGGGCCCGCTTGATCTCCGCATCGACCTTCGCCGGTTCAGCCCCGGCGTTCGCGTCGACAGCCTCGACATCGGCGTCCTTCGGTTCCGTCGGCAGGCCTTTCAGCGCCGTATCGGCGGCCTCGCGGGCATCCTTCGCGTCGCGGCGCATCATCGCCATTTCGCCGTCAGTGACGTTCTTGCCGCCGGCCTCGACATAGTCCTTCACCGCCGACTTGAGCTCCTTGGCCAGTACGGCGGTCATCTTCAGCCCCGCCCTGGGGTCGATTTTCACCATCAGCTTCAGCGCATCCATGCGTTCCCGCACGGCCTGGACCTTTTTGGCCGCCAGCTCCTTCTTCATCGACTTCTGCGTGTCGCGCATCTCGGTGAGGGACGGCAGGCCGAAACCCGGGGACGTATCGCGGGCGGACGAAGGGCTCGCCTGCCCCTGCAGCGGAGTGCGCCAGAAGGGCGGCGGCCGGGTCGTCGATGTCGTCAGCGAGATCATTCTGATCTCTCCATGGATGTTCCCCGACACCTTTGAACCGGACAGGCTTTCGATCCGCTTAAGCACGACCGTCCGCCTCCGCCTGTAATTCGCCGCTCTCTTGGCCTATAGGCCGCGATCAAGCCGCCAGCGACCGCGTCGCGACCGGTAGCGCCCTCTCTTAGAAATCCTCGATGAAGTTCCTCGACCAGGCCAAGATCTACATTCGCTCCGGCAACGGCGGCGCAGGCTCCGTCTCGTTCCGGCGCGAGAAATTCATTCCGAACGGCGGGCCGGACGGCGGCGACGGCGGCAATGGCGGCAACGTCTGGGTCGAGGCCGTCGACGGGCTGAACACCCTGATCGACTATCGCTACCAGCAGCATTTCAAGGCCCCGACCGGCACCCACGGCATGGGCCGCCAGATGCACGGGGCCAAGGGCGAGGATGTGATCCTGCGCGTTCCGGTCGGCACCCAGGTTCTGGACGAGGACAAGGAAACCGTCGTGCTCGACATGGTCGAGGTCGGGCAGAAGGAACTGCTGCTCTCGGGCGGCAACGGCGGCTGGGGCAATGTCCGCTTCAAGGGTCCCCAGAACCAGGCCCCGCGCCACGCCAACCCGGGCCAGGAAGGCCAGGAGCGCTGGATCTGGCTGCGGCTGAAACTGATCGCCGACATCGGCCTGGCGGGCCTGCCCAACGCCGGCAAATCGACCTTCCTCGCCGCTGCCTCGGCGGCCCGGCCCAAGATCGCCGACTATCCGTTCACGACCCTGGCCCCCAACCTCGGCATGGTCGACCTCAGCCCCGGGGAACGGTTCGTCATCGCCGACATCCCCGGCCTGATCGAGGGGGCCTCGGAAGGCGCCGGTCTCGGCACCCGCTTCCTCGGCCACGTGGAACGCTCCGCCTCCCTGATCCACCTGATCGACGGCACCCAGGACGATGTGGCCGAGGCCTATCGCATCATCCGCGGCGAGCTCGACGCCTATGGCGAAGGCCTGGGCGACAAGCAGGAGATCCTGGCCCTCAACAAGATCGATGCCCTGACCCCCGAGGCGCGCGAGGAGAAGGCCGCAGAGCTGGAAGCCGTCGCCGGTCGTCGCCCCATGCTGGTCTCGGGCGTGTCTGGAGAGGGCGTGCCCGAACTGCTCCGCGCCGCCTGGGCCGAGGTCCGCAAGACCCGCGGCGAGATCGATGAAGAGGGCGACGAGATCGAGACCTTCGCCAACGGCTGGGCACCCTGACAAAAAATCTCCTTCCCCTTCAGGGGGGAGGGAGAGTGAGGCCGAAACGTGAGTTCGCGACAGTGACCCGGCACCACCCGGGGCTGCGCGCCGCCCCGAAGATCGCTCTCCATGGCGACAAGCCGACCGCCGTCGTGTTAGCTGCGTTTTCGTTTGCTCATCCGTGAGCATAAGTCCGACGCGAGCCCGCCCGCCTTGTCCTTCTTCCACGCCGGTCCTGCGCCCCAGGCGAACGGACCCCGCTCCGGGGCGCTGAGGGACGGCCTGAAGCTGACCGCCGGGATGAAGGTCGGGCTGTTCGGTGGCTCGTTCAATCCGGCCCACGACGGTCATGCCCATGTGGCGGAAACGGCGGTTCAGCGGATGGATCTGGACCGTGTGATCTGGCTCGTCTCGCCGCAGAACCCGCTGAAGGACACACGACAGACCGCGCCGCTCTCCGACCGCATGGCCTCGGCCGCGACCTTCGCGCGCAGCCCGCAGATGGTCGTCTCGGATTTCGAGACCCGCATCGGCACGACCTGGACCATCGACACCCTGCGCGCGCTCAAACTGCGTCACCCCGGCGTCCATTTCGTCTGGCTGATGGGCTCCGACAATCTGGCGAATTTCCATTGCTGGCGGGGCTGGACCGACATCATGCGGATGATGCCGGTGGCCGTGATCGCCCGGCCCGGTAGCCTGCTGGAAAGCCGCGCCGCGCCCGCCGCGCGCCGCTTCGCCGGCCACCGGGTCGCGTCCAACGAGGCACGCCTGTTACCGACGATGGCGGCCCCGGCCTGGACCTATCTGACGGCGCCGTTGAACCCCAGCTCGTCCACGGCCTTGCGTGCCCGGAAATGACCTTGAGCCGTCCGGGTGACGTTTTCGGGCTTTCATGCTACAGAGCCTCTTTAGTGAACCCTCCCGGAGCCTTCCGCTGACCCCCTCGCCCGCGCACGACGCGCAAGAAGACGCCGTTTCGAACACGGCCCATGAGATGGAGCCGATCGCGCCCATCCATTCCGAAGACGGGGCCGAAGACGGGGCCGAGGACGGTCACGACGAAGACCTCTCCGACGATTCCGCCGAAGACTTCCCGCTGTTCAGCGCGGATAACGGCGACGACGACGCCTCGAATTTCGATCGCCAGGGCATCGTCCCGACCGGCACGACTCCGCTTGAAATCGCCCTGCTGTCGAAGCTGGACGACGACAAGGCGCAGGACATCGTCCTGATCGACCTCAGGGGCAAGTCGCCCATGGCCGACAGCATGATCGTGGCCTCGGGTCGTTCGCACCGCCACGTGGGCGCGCTCGCCGACCACCTGCTGCGCACACTGAAGGAAAACGGCCTGGGCCGCGGCAAGGTCGAGGGCCTGCCGCACTGCGACTGGGTTCTGATCGATGCCGGCGACGTCATCGTCCACCTGTTCCGGCCCGAAGTGCGGATGTTCTACAACATCGAAAAAATCTGGGCCGTCGACAGCGCCCACAGAACGGCGAACGCCTAGGCACCTTCTCCCCTTGCGGGAGAAGGTGGCAGCCCTCCGACTTGATCGGGGGGCTGACGGATGAGGGGTCACACCGATGGCTGGAGTGAGGGCTGGCGTGGCGGATTTCAAACATCAGCGTGACCCCTCATCCGACCTCGCTTCGCTCGCCCACCTTCTCCCGCAAGGGGAGAAGGGAAACCTGTGAAACTCGCCATCGCCGCCATCGGCAAGCCGGGTCGCGGGCCCGAGGCGACACTCGCCTCGGACTATGCGGCCCGCGCGACCGCAGCCGGCAGGGTCCTGGGCCTTGGCCCGCTTGATCTGATCGATCTGGAACCCCGCAAGACCGGCAAGGCGCCGGAGGCAGAGCTGTTGCTGGCGGCGGCCGAGGGCGCGCACCTGATCGCCTGCGACGAACGGGGGAAGACCTGGTCCAGCCGCGCCTTCGCCGACCACCTCGCCACCTTGCGCGACCGGGGCGAGCGGCGGCTGGTCTTCGTCATCGGCGGGGCGGACGGGCTGGACGCCGGCGTCCTCGCCGCCGCCGGTTCGACCCTGGCCTTCGGGCCCCAGACCTGGCCCCATGCCCTCGCCAGGGCGATGCTGGCGGAACAGATCTATCGCGCCGTGACGATCCTGGCCGGATCACCCTATCATCGCGACTGATGAACCGCGCCGCCGTCCTCAGCCTGCTGATCGCCCTTTCCGGCCTGCCCGCCGCCGCGTCGGTTCAGGACGATCTTCAGCAGCTCCAGACCCAGTACCGCGACGAACAGGTCCGCGCCCGACGCCTGCGCGCCGACGCCCGCGACGCACAGATCGAGATCACCGCCCTCGATCGCGAACTCGCCACCCTGCGCACCGACCAGACCGCCGATGACAGTCAGTTGTCGGCCCAGCGCCAGCGTCTGCGCGAGCTGAGCCGGCGTGAGGGTGCCATCGTCGCCGAACTGGCCCAGGCCCGGGACGGCCAGGGCCGCCTGCTTTCCGCCCTGCAGATGATGAGCCGCAGGCCCCCGCCGCCCCTGCTGGTCCCCGCCGACCGCGCCGTGGACACCGTCCGGGCGGCCATCCTGATGAAGGCCATGGCTCCCGGGATGCAGGGTCGCGCCGCCACCTTCGCCGCCCGTCAGGCCGAGGTCGCCCGCATCCGTCGCCTCGCGGTCCTGTCCTCGGAACGCCTGCTGACCACCGAGAGCGCCCAGGGCGACCGCCGCGCCGAGATCGAGGACCTGTCCGCCCGCCGCACCGCCCTCCTGGCCGTCCTGCGCGCCGACGCCGCCCGGGCCGAACGCGCCGCCGCCGCCCTGGAGGCCCGCATCCGCAACCTCGGCGGCCGTCCCGCTACAGCCACCGACGCGCCCACGCCCTCCAGCCGCCTGCCCGCCGGCCGCGCCCGGCTGACGTCCCCGGTCAGCGGGGCGTCGACGAAATCGGGACAGGGCGTGCGCTGGGCCGCCCCCGCCGGGCCGGTCGCCTCGCCCGCCGGGGGGCGGGTGGATCATGCCGGCCCGCTCAGCGGCTGGGGCGAAGTGGTCATCCTCGACCTCGGCGGCGGCTGGCGGGCCGTCATCGCCGGTCTGGATACGGTCAGTGTGGAGACCGGCGAACGTATCGCCGACGGTCAGGCCCTGGGCTCTGCCGCGCGCGGCGGCGAGGTCTACTTCGAACTCCGCCGCGACGATCGCGCTGTCGATCCGCAGCTGTATCTGTAAGGGAAGGCAGCAGGCAGTAGGGTCGAAGAGTTGCCCCCGGACACGCTCAACTCTCCTATTGCCGACTGCCTACTGCCTATTGCCTCCCCAAAGCCGAAACCGCTTCCCAAGCCCGCATGACGCTGATTTTATCCAGCGGACGCGGGGCCGCCACGATTTCATCGTGAGGTCCCCCGCCTGACTTCCCGCCTCGCCGCCTTCCGGCGGCTCCGAAAGAGACCGAATGCGTAAACTGCTCATCGCCGGCGCCGCCGTCGCGGCCCTTGGTCTCAGCGGCATGACCGTGGCGTCCCAGACGCCACGCAACGAAACCTTCCGGATGCTGCAGCTGTTCGGCGACGTCCTGGCCGTGGTGGAACAGGCCTATGTCGTCCCGGTCGACAACAAGAAACTGATCGAGGCGGCCCTCGCGGGCATGATGACCGCGCTGGACCCCCACTCCAACTATCTCCCGCCTGAGGGGTTCGAGGACCTGCAGGAGCGGACGAGCGGCGAATATTCGGGCGTCGGCCTGACCATCACGGCCGAAGGCGGTCTGGTGAAGGTCATCTCGCCGATGGACGACAGCCCCGCCGCCCGCGCCGGGGTCCAGGCCGGCGACGTCATCTCGGCCATCGAGGGCCAGAACGCCTCGGGCCTGACCGTGTCCCAGGTGTCGGAAAAACTGCGCGGCGCCATGGGCACCTCGGTCTCCGTCACCTTCCTGCGCGACGGCGAGGAGCCGCGCGAGGTCACGCTCGTCCGTGAGGTCATCAAGGTTGAGTCCGTCACCAGCCGGATCGAGGGCGACTTCGGCTATCTGCGCATCTCGACCTTCAACGAAAACACCGGCCGCGAACTGACGGCCGCGATCGCGAAGATCAAGCGCGACCGTCCCGACGTGAAGGGCTTCGTCCTCGACCTGCGCAACAACGGCGGCGGACTGCTGACGGCGGCCATCGACGTGTCGGACGCCTTCCTCGAGCGCGGCGAGATCGTCAGCCAGCGCGGCAGGAAGCCCGACCAGATCGAACGCTACGCCGCCCGTCCGGGCGACCTGACCGGCGGCCTGCCTCTGGTGGTGCTGATCAACTATGGATCCGCCTCGGCGTCCGAGATCGTCGCCGGCGCCCTGAAGGATCAGGAGCGGGCGACGCTTGTGGGCCTGACCAGCTTCGGCAAGGGCTCGGTCCAGACCGTCATCCCGCTGGGCGGCGGTCGCGACGGGGCCCTGTCGATCACGACGGCGCGCTACTACACCCCGTCCGGGGCCTCGATCCAGAAGATCGGCATCGAGCCTGACCTGGAAGTCGCCCGCACCGAGGCCGAGGCCCGGATCGTCTCCCGCTCCAGCTTCATCTATTCCGAGGCCGCCTACGCCACCGCCCTCGACGCCTCCATCGGTGCCGAGCGCAAGGGCGCCCACACCCCGCGCGAAGCGCCGGGCGAGGCCTATGACGAGGACGCCGACTACCAGCTGCAGCGCGCCCTCGACGTCCTGCGCGCGGGCGGCGACCTGACCCGCCTCGCCGCGGCTCCGGAAGGCATCGTGATCAGCGACGGGACCGTCGAGGTCGCCGCCGTCGAGTCGACCGAGGAACCTGAAGGGGACTGATCCGGAAACGGGCCTTTCCCGGCTTGCAAAGCGTCACCATCGGCGGAATCCTGCCTTCGCATAACCACGGAGTTCGAACATGATCCCGCTGCTGCTCGCCGCCGCCCTGGCGCTGGTCGCCCCGCAAGACCTTTCCGCCTATGAGGGCGTCGGGTCCGACAGTTTCGCCGCCTGGTCGTTCACGTCCAGTGACGTGACGGTCAACGGCGACACCCACACGACGTCGGTGCTCGCTCGCTACGTCACACCCCTGCCGGTCGAGAACCGTTCGATCACAGTCGCGTACTCGATCCACGAGATCACCTTCCACTGTGCCGCGCGCACCGCGGATTGGGCGGCCGGCATGAACTACGCAGCCGATGGCTCGGAAATCGGGCACGGGACCGCGACCACCGGCGAGGTCTGGAGCGAAAGCACCCCGGGCTTCATCGAACTGGCCACCCAGGTCTGCGCCCTCGAGCATTCGCTCTGACCGACCGTAAACATGGATAACGGCGCGTTAGGCTTTCTTAACCGCCGTCCGTTCATAGTCGCAGGCGATGATCGTCGTCCGGAATCCGTCCGGTCGCCAGCTTCCAGAGCGTTCGCCGTCCATGTTCGCCAAGCGTCAGTCCGCCCTCGCCGCCACGGCCGGTGCCGCGCCCACGGGCCGGCTGCCGAAGCTCGACCTGAAGTCCGCCCTCGCCGTATTCAGGAAGCCACCGGTCGCCGTCGGTGCCGCAGGCCTGCTGCTGCTCGGCACGGTCGCCCTGTTCCTGACGGTGCTCGGCGATCCGCGCGCGGGAACCCCGACCGCCCGTGTCGCCCTGCATCGCGAGGCCCCGGCCGAGGCCCCCGCCGCCCCCGCCCCCTCCGGTCTTGAAGCCTTCTCCATGGGCGGGTTCGCCGCCTGGCAGGGTCTCGGCGGCGATCCGATCGGCGACCCCTCCGGCGCGGCTGGCGGCGACGCCCTGATCACCCTGCCCGACGGGGCCACCGTCGCCGGCGGCTCGGCCATCGCCGCACCCGCCCTGCCCGCCTCACCCCTGGCCGAGGCCCCGATCGCCGGCCTCAGCCAGCCCGGTCCGCAAGGTGCCCTGCCGGTCATCGCCACCGACGGCCGTGTCCCGGCCCAGGCCTATGCCCGCCCCTTCCAGTCCAACGGCAAGCCGCGCGTCGCCCTGATCGTCGGCGGTCTCGGCCTCAACGCCGTCACCACCCGCGCCGCCATCGAACGCCTTCCGGCCGATGTGACCCTGTCCTTCGTGCCCTACGCCCAGGGACTTCAGGGCTGGATCGACCTCGCCCGCGCCCAGGGCCACGAGGTCATGATCGAGATTCCGATGGAGCCGACCGGCTATCCCAACAACGATCCCGGCCCCTATACCCTGCTCGCCAACGCCACGCCCGACGACGTCACGGCGAAGATGAACTGGCTCCTGGGCCGCGCGACCGGCTATTTCGGCGTCACCAACTATCTCGGCGACCGGTTCGTGACCTCGGACACGGGCATGGCCGCCTTCCTGGGAACCCTGCGCCAGCGCGGCGTCGCCTTCCTCGACGACGGCTCGGCCCGCCGCAGGCCCGGCGCCTGGGCCCGCGCCAGCGCCGACACCATCATCGACGAGACCCAGACCCCCGCCGCTATCATCGGCCGCCTGAATGCCCTCGAGGCCGCCGCCAAGACGCGGGGCGCGGCCCTGGGCACCGGCTTCGCCTATCCGGTCACGGTCGAGGCCGCCGCCCGCTGGACCGCCGGTCTGGACGCGCGCGGCCTTCAGCTCGCGCCGGCCTCGGCGATGACGCAGCGGGCGGGGCGCTGACGCGCAGACAGTAGGCAGTAGGCAGTAGGCAGTAGGATCTTGCCCAGCCTGCTTGTTGGCCAGCGCACGGATGGCGGGCCACCCGATTTCTCCTTGCTTCCTACTGCCTACTGCCTACTGCCTACTCCCCCATGCCTGACCCCTTCCCCCGCCACCGCCCGAACGTCGGCGTCGTCCTGTTCAACCGGGACGGCAAGGTCTGGTTCGGCCACCGCGCCGGCCAGGACGGTGCCCACGCCTGGCAGTTCCCCCAGGGCGGCGTCGACGAGGGCGAGGATCTGGAAGCCGCCGCCCGGCGCGAGCTGGAAGAAGAGACCGGCGTCGTCTCCGCTGACCTGATCGCCCGCACCGAGGGCTGGACCGTCTACGACTTCCCCGAAGCCCTGAAGGCGCAGCACAGGCGCGACGGCCGCAAGCCGTGGGACGGCCAGAAACAGGTCTGGTTCGCCTTCCGCTTCGCCGGCGACGAGGCCGAGATCCGCCTCGACCAGCACGACGAGATCGAGTTCGACGCCTGGCGGTGGGGCGACCTGACTGAGGCCTGCGACCTCATCGTGCCGTTCAAGCGCGCGGCCTATGAACAGGTGGTCGCGGCCTTCGCCCCCTTCGCGACGCGCGTGCAAGACACGCCGTCGCGCGGGGATTGAGTCCGGTCAGGAACCCGCAGCGGGATTCATCACTGTGACGATGATGCCGGCCTTGCCCCAGTTCGACCCGGCAGGCGGGACCAGGGCGGCCACCATTGCGTCCTCGCCACCGATGGAGCCGGAGTAGGTTGTCTCGCCCTTGGCGGGATCGTTGGAGATCGGAGTCCAGCCGTCCGATCCGGCACGCATGGCGGCCTGGATGGCCTCGACCTCGGCGGCTGTGACATTGATCGCTGCCACCCGGCAGGATCCGGCCTCGTCCGCACCGATGACGATCTGGCCGGACGCGGACGAGACCGCCCCATAGTCGATGGTCACCGGCATGTCGTGGAAGGCTCCCCGAACGTCAGGGTCGCTGCCCCCGTCGACCAGTTGGACATTCGCAGCCGTGAGCGCCGCCGAAGGCGGGTTGAACGGCAGATCGCCGAAGGCATTCCTGGCACAGACCTGGGTGACGGCGTAGCCGAAGGCTTCTGCAGGCGTGGCGGCTGCGGTCTGGGCCAGGGCCGGGCCGCCGGCGAGGGTAGCGAGACTCGCGACGAGGGCGAGTGCAGGGTTGAGTTTCATGGCGGTTCTCCAGTTCCTGAACTGACAGGTAGACCGGTTTTGAGAGGAGACGCCAGTGGCAGATCGGCGATCTCTCAGCCGCCGTGGGCCTTAGTCTTCCTGGGCCGCCGGGTTCATCACGGTGACGATCAGGCCGGCCGAGGAGCCGAAGCCGGGGGCGACGGCCGGATCGGCGACGCGGACGAAGACGATGTCCCCATCCAGGGTGGCCAGAAACTGGGTCACGCCCGGCGCGACCTGACCCGTCTCGGACCAGTCGTCGAGGGTCTGGAGCCCGACCTTCATGGCCTCAACGTCCGCCGGGGAGACATCCAGCGCGGCCACACGGCACCAGGCCAGGGTTTCGTCGACGCCGATGTTGATCCGCCCGGTGTCCGAGACCACGAAGCCGAACGCCACCCGATCCGTCTCCATGTCGTGGAAGGCGGCGAGCGTGGCGGGATCGCCCGAAGCATCGGCCAGAACGACCTTGGGGCCGTTCAGGTCGGCGTTCAGGATGTCGAACGGCAGCCGTCCGGCGACGTTGGGCCCACAGACATTGCGCACCGCATGCAGCAGGGCGTCGGCGGGCTGCGAGTCGTTCATCTGCGCGACGGCAGGCGGCCCTGCCGTGCAGGCCAGGGCGAGAGCGAAGGCGATCAGGCGAGGGCGCGTCATGGCGTATCCCTTGAAGATGCGGAAAGCCTAGCCATTGCAGCGAGGCGGAGCCAGAGGGCCGGCCGTCAACCGACGATTCCGTCGGAAACCGTCAGGGACAGGTCGCTCGCGTGACCCGGGTCAGACGGGCGGGAAACCGCGCCAGCGCCCCGGCGGGCCGGATCGGACGCGGCACAAAGTTGCCGCCGCAGTTCGGACAGACCCCCTTCAACGGCCCCGCCACACAGTCGGCGCAGAAGGTGCATTCGAAGGTGCAGATCCGGGCGTCCGGGCTCTCAGGCAGCAGGTCCCGGTCACAGCATTCGCAATTGGGTCGAAGCTCCAGCATGGCGCTCAATTAACGCGAAGCTCGGAAGCGCACAAACCTCGCCCTCAAGCCGCGCAAGCCATGTCAGCGCGCAGGGACAACGTTCAGCCTTGTCGCTGGAACGCCAGACGAACCAGCCCGACGACGGCCACCATGGCCCAGGCACCCTCCATCAGCACGGCCGACAGGTTGAAGTCGAAATACAGCGACACGAGGATCAGCAGGGCCCCGGTCAGGTTCAGCAACAGGGCGGGTGCCTGCGCCGGATCCAGCTTCTTCGCCGTGGCCCCGGCATAGGCCGTCAGGATGCACAGCACGCCGACGACGCCGACAAGATCAGGGAGGGTCATGCACGGTCCTTAGAGCCTGATCGGCTGAGGTGGAATCGCTTCGCGATTCCGCTGATGCCGTGAATCAGGCTCCAGATTGAAGCGAGAGCATGATTCACGCTTCATGTCGGACCCGCCAGGCGGGTCCACCAGAAACGATCATGCTCTGGCCCGAAGCGGTGGACGGCGCACCTTGTCATCCCGGCCGGAGCGAAGCGGAGGGCCGGGACGGGCTTCAAACGAAAACTCCCGGGCATCTCGGAGAGCTGAACCGGGAGACCGTTGGCTTCAGCCCTGCTCCCGGACAGGCGCGCTGCGCTTTCCGGGAGGGATAATCATGGAGCACCGCCGTCCCCGATAGCCGCTGCGCGGCTTCGAGGATGACAAGGCTTCAGGCCGCCGCCACTTCCGAGGCCTGTTCGGCCAGGATGGTCAGGCCGGCGGGGGTCACGTCGGCAAAGCCGCCCTTGACCTCGAAGGTGCGCTTCGAGGTGCCGTCGAACACGACGACCGGGCCTTCGCGCAGGGCGGTCATGAAGGGCGCGTGGTCGGCGAGGACGCCGAAGTCACCCTCGACGCCCGGCGCGTCGACCTGATCGACGAGGCCGCTGAAGACCTCACGCTCAGGCGACACCAGCGAGAAAGAAAGCTTCCCGGCCATGTTTATGCGGCGTCCGCGGCGAGCTTGGCGGCCTTTTCGACGGCCTCCTCGATCGGGCCGACCATGTAGAAGGCGGCTTCAGGCAGGTGGTCGTACTCACCGGCGACGATGCCCTTGAACGAGCGGATCGTGTCTTCCAGCGAGACGAACTTGCCGGGCGAGTTGGTGAACTGTTCGGCCACGAAGAAGGGCTGCGACAGGAAGCGCGAGATCTTGCGGGCGCGCGAGACGACCAGCTTGTCCTCTTCCGACAGCTCGTCCATGCCCAGGATGGCGATGATGTCCTTCAGCGCCTTGTACTGCTGCAGAACTTCCTGGACCGAACGGGCGACGCGGTAGTGTTCCTCGCCGATGACCAGCGGGTCCATGATGCGCGAGGTCGAGTCGAGCGGGTCCACGGCCGGGAAGATGGCCTGGGCGGCGATGTCGCGGTTCAGCACGGTCGTCGCGTCAAGGTGGGCGAACGAGGCGGCGGGCGCGGGGTCGGTCAGGTCGTCGGCGGGAACGTAGATGGCCTGGATCGAGGTGATCGAGCCCTTCTTGGTCGAGGTGATGCGTTCCTGCAGGTTGCCCATCTCGGTGGCCAGGGTCGGCTGATAGCCCACGGCCGACGGAATACGACCCAGCAGGGCGGACATTTCCGAACCGGCCTGGGTGAAGCGGAAGATGTTGTCGATGAAGAGCAGAACGTCCTTGCCCTCTTCGTCGCGGAAATACTCGGCCTGGGCCAGGCCGGTCAGGGCGACGCGGGCGCGGGCACCGGGAGGCTCGTTCATCTGGCCGTAGACGAGGGCGCATTTGGAGCCTTCGCCGCCGCCGGCGACGTTCACATTGGACTCGATCATCTCGTGATACAGGTCGTTGCCTTCACGGGTGCGTTCACCCACGCCGGCCAGAACCGAATAACCGCCGTAAGCCTTGGCGATGTTGTTGATCAGTTCCTGCATGGTCACGGTCTTGCCCACGCCGGCGCCGCCGAACAGGCCGGTCTTGCCGCCCTTGGTGTAGGGGCAGATCAGGTCGATGACCTTGATGCCCGTGACCAGGATCTCGGAGCTGGTCGACTGCTCTTCGAAGGTGGGGGCCTCGCGGTGGATCGGGCGGTACATCGTGGTCTGGATCGGGCCGGCTTCGTCGATCGGCTGGCCGACGACGTTCATGATCCGGCCGAGCGTGCCGGGTCCGACCGGGGCCAGGATGGAGGTGCCGGTGTCGACGACGGCCTGGCCGCGCGTCAGGCCCTCGGTCGTGTCCATCGAGATGGTGCGGACCATGTTCTCACCCAGGTGCTGGGCGACTTCGAGGACCAGGGTGAAGGGCTCGCCCGTCTTCTGGTCGACGTTCTGGGTCTGCAGGGCGTTGAGGATCGCCGGCAGCTGGCCGGTGAACTCGACGTCCACGACGGCGCCGATGACCTGGGCGATCTTGCCCACGCCGGTGCCGGCGGTGACGACGGCGTTGCCGGTCGCGGAGGCGGCGGGAGCCTTGGGAGCCTTGGAAGCCGCGGGCTTCTTGGGGGCGGCGGGTTTCTTGGCGACGGTGTCGGTCATCGGGTGCGGTCCGTTTATCGTGTGTTCTGTCAGGATCGGAGGATCAGAGCGCTTCCGCGCCGGCGATGATCTCGATCAGTTCGGTGGTGATCTGGGCCTGGCGCTTGCGGTTGTAGCTCAGCGTCAAGGCGTTGATGAGGTCGCCCGCGTTGCGGGTGGCGTTGTCCATGGCGCCCATCTGGGCCCCGAAGAAGCTGGCCTGGTTCTCGTACAGCGCAGCCAGCACCTGGGTGGTGATGTTGCGCGGCAGGACGACGTCGAGGATTTCCTCTTCCGACGGCTCGTAATCGTAGACGGCGCCATTCAGGTCGATCGGGGCGGCGTCGCCGTCGACGACGGCCGGGATCAGCTGTTTCGGGGTCGGCACCTGCGAGATGACGGACTGGAAGCGGCTGTAGAACAGGGTCACGACGTCGGCGTTACCGGCCTCGAACTCGGAGGCGATCAGCTCGGCGATCGGCTCGGCGGCGTTCATGCCGATGACCTTGTGCTCCGAGAGCTCGAACGTGCGCACGATGCGGCTGCCGAACTGGCGGGTCAGGCCGTCGCGGACCTTGCGGCCCACGGCGATGATCCGCACGTCCTTGCCGCCGGCGATCAGGCTGTTGATCCGGTCCCTGGCGGCGCGGATGACGTTGGAGTTGAAACCGCCCGCCAGACCCTTGTCGCCCGTGGCCACGACCAGCAGGTGCTTCTGGTCCTTGCCGGTGCCGGCCAGGAGTTTGGGCGCGCCGTCGCCGGAGACGCCGGCCGCCAGGTTGGCGATCACGGCGGCCATCTTCAGGGCATAGGGACGCGCCGCGATGGCCTGGTCCTGGGCGCGTTTCAGCTTGGCCGCGGCGACCATGTTCAGGGCCTTCGTGATCTTCTGCGTGGACTTCACGCTTCCGATCCGATTGCGCATTTCCTTCAGGCTGGCCATGTCAGTCGCCCGCCTTGCGGAACAGCCACCAGTTGCTGTCGTCCATTACCGTCGTCCGTTTCCAGAAGAAGCCGTAGTCCACCAGCCGCAGGTCGGGGAACAGGTCGAGGTACAGCCCCCCGAAATCCCGCTTGAACAGCAGGCCCTCTTCCCCTCGATACGGGATGGTCTGCGGCGTGGATGAAAAATACTCGATGCAGAGAATGTATTTGGCCGAGACGCGATGGATCTCGCGCATCGTCTGTTCCAGCAGGGTCGGATCGACGTGGATCAGGACGCCGGACGTCATCGCCATATCGACCGCGCCGTCCGCCAGCGGAATTTCGTGCCCGAAGCCCGCCAGCATCCGATCGGCGGCGATCGCGCCGTCGGCAACGGCGGCCTCACGCGCCGAGGCGCAGGGCTCCAGACCCCAGATGTCGCCGTCGACCAGTGAGGACAGCCCGGCCAGGTTCAGGCCCCGGTTGGTTCCGACCTCAAGCACGCTCTTCGGCATGTCGCCCTCAACCGCCGACAAGGCCCGGGCCAACGCGCGCGCACGACCCCGCACGGCGTCCTGCGTCAACGCATTACGCCGCGTGTAGTCGTCGCCAAAGGCGCCGGACCAGGCCTCAAGGGGTTTGGGCTGCGACACGTCGCGGTCTTACGCGAAGGTCTTGGCGAAGGCTTCGATGGCGGCCTTCAGTTCGGCTTCCAGCTCCTTGGACAGGGCCTTGGTCGACTTGATGGCGGCCAGCGTCGACGCGTGCGCCGAGTGCATGCGGGCCAGCAGTTCGCTCTCGAAACGGGCGATGTCGGCCACTGCGATCTTGTCGAGGAAGCCGCGGGTGCCGGCGTAGATCGACACGACCTGTTCCTCGACGGTCAGCGGCGAGTACTGCGGCTGCTTCAGCAGTTCCGTCAGGCGCGCGCCGCGGGCCAGCAGGTTCTGGGTCGAGACGTCCAGATCCGAGCCGAACTTGGCGAAGGCGGCCATTTCCCGGTACTGGGCCAGCTCGCCCTTGATCGAACCGGCGACCTGTTTCATCGCCTTGATCTGGGCCGAGGAGCCCACGCGCGACACCGAGATGCCGACGTTCACGGCCGGGCGGATGCCCTGGTAGAACAGGTCGGATTCCAGGAAGATCTGGCCGTCGGTGATCGAGATCACATTGGTCGGGATATAGGCCGAAACGTCGTTGGCCTGGGTCTCGATCAGCGGCAGGGCGGTCATCGAGCCCGAACCGTTGTCCTCGTTCAGCTTGGCCGAACGCTCCAGCAGGCGGCTGTGAAGATAGAAGACGTCGCCCGGATAGGCTTCGCGGCCCGGCGGACGGCGCAGCAGCAGGGACATCTGGCGATAGGCGACGGCCTGTTTGGACAGGTCATCATAGACGATCAGGGCATGCATGCCGTTGTCGCGGAAATATTCGCCCATGGCCGTGCCCGAGAACGGGGCCAGGAACTGCAGCGGGGCCGGCTCCGAGGCCGTGGCGGCGACGACGATCGTATACTCCAGGGCGCCGCGCTCCTCGAGCGTCTTGACGATCTGGGCCACCGTCGAGCGCTTCTGGCCGATGGCGACGTAGATACAGTAGAGCTTCTCGCTCTCCGAGGCGCCTTCGACGTTGATCGACTTCTGGTTCAGGATGGTGTCGATCGCCACGGCGGTCTTGCCGACCTGACGGTCGCCGATGATCAGCTCGCGCTGGCCGCGGCCGACGGGGATCAGGGTGTCGATGGCCTTCAGGCCGGTCTGCATCGGCTCGTGAACCGACTTGCGGGGGATGATGCCCGGAGCCTTCACGTCCACGCGGCGGCGCTCGGTGAACTGGATCGGGCCCTTGCCGTCGATCGGCTCGCCCAGCGGGTTGACGACGCGGCCCAGCAGGCCCTTGCCGACCGGCACGTCCACGATCTCGCCCAGGCGCCGAACCTCGTCGCCCTCGGCGATCTGGGCATCGGCGCCGAAGATCACGGCCCCGACGTTGTCGCGCTCGAGGTTCAGGGCCATGCCCTTCACGCCGGCCTTGGGGAATTCGATCATCTCGCCGGCCTGGACGTTGTCCAGACCGTGGATGCGGGCGATGCCGTCGCCGACCGACAGGACCTGACCGACGTCCGAGACGTCGGCTTCCACGCCGAAGTTGGCGATCTGGGACTTGAGGATGGCCGAAATTTCGGCGGCGCGGATGTCCATGTCTGTCTCTCTGTCTTGTCGTTCGGCGCTGTTGGCGTCGTCGGCTGTCTTGGCGCTATCGGCAGAGCCGATCAGCAGTGTTGGCGTTTCCCGCCAGCGGCGGATTGCAGTTCAGGTCAGGCCCGCTTGAGGGCGAACTTCATCTGGTCGAGCCTGGTCTTCAGCGAGGCGTCGAACAGTTTCGAGCCGACCTTGACCTTCAGCCCGCCCAGGATCGACGGATCGACACGAGCGGTCATCTCGGGGGTCTTGCCCAGCGCCTTGGAAAGGGCCGAGCGGATGTGGGTGGTCTGGGCGGCGGTCAGGGCCACGGCCGAAACGACTTCGGCGGCGACGGCGCCGGTATGGGCCGAATACAGGGTTTCGAAACCGGTGATCACGGCGCCCAGGTCGCGGGCGCGGCCGTTCTGCGCCAGCAGGCCGAGGAAATTCTTCGTCGTGGTCTCGAACTTCGCCCTGGTCGCGATGGCGACGAGCCCCTTCTGCTGGTCTTCGGCGGCGATGACCGGCGAGTGGGCGAGGCGGCGCAGGTCCGCGCTCTCGATCCAGGCGGCCTTCAGCGAGTTCAGGTCGGCGCGAACGGCCTCCAGGCGGCCGGTTTCCAGGGCCAGGTCGAACAGCGCCTGTGCGTAGCGCGCGCCGACTTCCGTCGTTCTGAAATCGTCAGCCAAGGCCTGTCCGTCCGCTATGCGTATCTGTTCAAACGATCGGCCGCGAAGCTCGCGCCGGTCAAAGGCTTGTAATGCTTAAGGAAAGCACGCCAAGGGCCGTCTCGTAAGAAACGCCCCCTGGAAGCCGGGCGCCTGATAGCATGGGCTTTTCGCCGTCGCAACCGAAGCCGGGGAACGATACGGTCGCACCCGCTTTCCTTCCTGCGACATTATGGCAGCTTCCACCTCAAAGAACGTCATCTTCGCAGCCCTGGCCGGAAATCTGGCCATCGCCGTGACCAAGCTGGGTGCCGCCCTGTTCACCGGCTCGGCCGCCATGATGTCGGAAGCGATCCACTCGGCCGTCGACACCGGCAACCAGATCATCCTGCTGATCGGGCTCAGACGGGCCGCCCGGCCGGCAAGCGTCAGCCACCCGTTCGGCCATGGGCTGCAGCTCTATTTCTATACCTTCGTGGTCGCGGTCCTGATCTTCGGTGTCGGCGCGGTCCTCTCCATCACACATGGCATAGAGCGGATCCGGTCGCCCGAGCCGATCCAGAACGCCTGGGTCAACTATGTCGTGCTGGGCCTGTCCGTCCTGTTCGAGGGCGCATCCTGGCTGGTGGCGCTGAACGCCTTCAACACGGAACGCGAGGGCCGGCCCTTCTTCGCCGCCATTCGCTCGTCCAAGGACCCGACCATCTTCACCGTCCTGTTCGAGGACACCGCCGCCCTGGCCGGTCTCGTCGTCGCCCTGGTCGGGGTGGTCTGCAGCCATCTGTTCGGTCTGCCGGTGCTGGATGGAGTCGCCTCGGTCGTCATCGGCCTCATCCTGGCGGTCACCGCCGCCTTCCTCGCCGTCGAGAGCCAGAGCCTGCTGACCGGAGAGGCGGCCGATCCCGCCACCCGCGAAGGCATCGAGGCCATCGCCCGCGGGGCGCCCGGGGTCATGGGGCTGAACGACGCCCGCACCATGCATTTCGGTCCCAACGAAATCCTCGTCTGTCTCAGCCTCGACTTCCGCGACGGCCTCACCGCCGCCGAGGTCGAGGACACGGTCGCCCGGCTGGAGCACCGTATTCGCGCCGCCTACCCCCAGGCCGGCCGCATCTACGTCGAGGCCCAGAGCCCGGCCAGCCACGCCGCCGTCCGGGCCGCGGTGATGGCCGGCGGCGGGGCGGGGGCCCTGGTCGATCAGGTCCCGGAAGTGGTTTCGACGCGGCCTGCAGCCTAGCTTGGGCTTGAACTGCGCCGCGCGGCGTGCGCTACAGGGAAAATTCTTCCCGCCAGAGAGACCTTGATGTTCGACAGCATTATCCCGCTGCTTAGCGACCCGGCCGCATGGGCCGCCCTCGTCACCCTGGTGGTGATGGAGGTCGTGCTCGGCATCGACAATCTGATCTTCATCTCGATCCTGTCGAACAAGCTGGCACCCGAGCATCGCCAGCGGGTCCGCCGCATCGGCATCGGCCTGGCCCTGGTGATGCGCCTCGCCCTCCTGTCGATCATCGCCTGGCTGGTCGGCCTGATCCAGCCGGTCTTCTCGGTCATGGGCAACGAGTTCTCGTGGAAGGACCTGATCCTGATCGCGGGCGGCCTGTTCCTGATCTGGAAGGCGACCAAGGAAATCCACCACACGGTCGATCCCACGCCGTCGCACGACGTCCTCGACAAGAAGGACGTGATGATCTCCAACGCCGGGTCTGCGATCGTTCAGATCATCATCCTGGACCTGGTCTTCTCGATCGACTCCATCCTGACGGCCGTCGGCATGACCGAGCACCTGCCGATCATGGTCGTGGCCGTCCTGGCCGCCGTCACCGTCATGCTGCTGGCCGCCGACCCCCTGGCCAATTTCATCGCCAAAAACCCGACCGTGGTCATGCTGGCCCTCGGCTTCCTGCTGATGATCGGCCTGGTCCTGATCGCCGACGGCTTCGGCTTCCACGTGCCCAAGGGCTATATCTACGCCGCCATGGCCTTCTCGGCCGGTGTGGAGGCGCTGAACATGATGGGGCGCTCGGCCACCTCCAAGCAGGAGAAGGCCAAACTCGCGCGTCAGGTCGCCGATCAGGCGGAAGTGCGCGCCAGGGAAGCCGAGGCGGAAGCCGCCGCCGACCCGGCGCACTGATGCGTGGGCGGGCGTTCCGTCCGGTCGCGGCGTTCGCGGGGCTGATCGGCCTCGCCTTCGCCCCGACCGTGGTTGCACAGACGCCGGCACCTGCGGCCCCCGTCGCCCAGGCCGTCGCGCCGGCGACCCAGCCCGCCCGACCGCCGCGTTACGGCTACGAGATCGTCGCCACCTATCCGCACGACCCCGCCGCCTTCACCCAGGGGCTGGAGTTCCACGACGGCATCCTGCTGGAAAGCACCGGCCGCCATCCATCGAGCGTGCGTCGCGTGCGCCTCGAGGACGGCGTGGTCCTGCAAAAGCGCGATCTGGACGTGCAGTTCTTCGGCGAGGGCCTGACCGCAGTCGGCGACCGCATCCTCACCCTGACCTGGCGGGGCGGGCACGGCTTTGTCTGGGACATCGACGATCTGGAGCCGGCCGGGACCTTTTCCTATTCCGGCGAAGGCTGGGGCCTGACCCACGACGACACCCGGGTCATCCTGTCGGACGGCAGCGCCTCTCTGCGCTTCCTCGATCCCGTCACCCTGCAACAGACTGGCTCGGTCCCCGTCACCTACATGGGCCGGCCGCTGGAGCGGCTGAACGAGCTGGAGTTCATCGAGGGCGAGGTCTGGGCCAACGTCTGGCAGACCAATTACATTGTCCGCATCGACCCGACGACCGGCATGGTCGCCGGCGTCATCGACCTGAGCGGCATCCTGCCCGACCCGGTCGCCAATCCGACCGACGACGTCCTCAACGGCATCGCCTGGGACGCGGCCAACCGCCGTCTGTTCGTCACCGGCAAGAACTGGCCGAAGATGTTCGAGATCCGCCTGACCGGCCCGCGCTGACGCCACAAGTCTCCTCCCTGTGCGCGCTTGCGCATGGGGAGGTGGCAGCGAGCCCTTCGCGAGCTGACGGAGGGGTTCTTGCCGCCGCTGAGAACCCCTCCGTCTCTTCGCTACGCTTCGAGCCACCTCCCCACGCCTGCGGCGCAGGGAGGAAACAGGTCTAAGGAATTTATTCTCTCGCGCCTCTTGCGTCCGCCAGCCGTCGACGCCACGTGCCCGTCAGGTCTTTGACATCTCAATCCGCGAAGCGCGTCGTCAGCCCGACTTTCGTCCGCTGAACAAGCTGCCCACGCGCAAGTCCTTGTTTTCCCTCACCCGAATAGCCGTTTCGTCCGTTTCGTCAGGGTATTTTTCGTCCGGACACGCGGACGAAACCGGCCCTACAGGAAGCTGTACGGATCCACATCCACCGTCAGCCGGACCGACCCCGGGACCTTCACCCGGCTGAGCCACGACCGCAGGAACCCCTGCAGGTCGACATCCCGATCGGCCCGGACCAGCAGCCGCTTCCGCCGCCGTCCCCGGATCAGCCCCAGAGGCGCATCGGCCGGGCCATAGACCTCCAGCCGCTCCGCGTTCGGGATCGCCGCCGCCAGATCGTTGGCGACCTTCTCGACGGCCATGACATCGATCCCTGACAGGATGATCGCCGCCAGCCGCCCGTGCGGCGGCAGGGAGGCCGCCTCCCGCTCCGCCATCTCGGCCTCGACGAAGGCGTCCCGGTCCCCGGCCGCCAGCGCCATCAGCACAGGATGCTCCGGAGTCCAGGTCTGCAGGATCGCCCGCCCCGGCTTGTCCGCCCGTCCCGCCCGGCCCGTCGCCTGGGTCAGGAGCTGGAAGGTCCGCTCCGCCGCCCTCAGGTCCCCGCCGCGCAGGCCCAGGTCCGCATCCACCACCCCGACCAGGGTCAGATGCGGGAAATTGTGCCCCTTGGCCGCGGCCTGGGTCGCCACCAGAATGTCGATCTCTCCGTCGGTCATCCGCTGGATCAGTGCCCGCATCGCCCTGGGATCAGGGATGGTGTCGGAGGAAAACACCGCTGTCCGCGCCTGGGGGAACAGCTGGCGCACCTCCTCCTCGACCCGTTCCACGCCGGGCCCGACCGAGACCAGACTGTCCTCGGCCCCGCACGATGGACACAGCTTTGGCCGCACCATCGAGAAGCCGGTCAGGTGACAGACCAGCCGCCCGGTGTAGCGATGCTCGACCAGCCAGCTGTCGGTGTCCGGCGAGGTCATCCGGTGCCCGCAGGCCCGGCACAGCACCACCGGCGCATAGCCCCGCCGGTTCAGAAACAGCAGGGTCTGCTCCCCCGCCAGCAGGGTCTCCCCGATCGCCTCCCGCAGCGGCTGAGACAGCCAGGTCTGGGGGTCAGGCGGGCTCTGCCTCAGGTCCAGCAGGCTGATCTGCGGCAGGACCGCTGCCCCGTGCCGGCTCGACAGCTTCAGCCAGCCATAGCGGCCGTGATGGGCGTTCCAGAGAGTCTCCAGCGACGGCGTCGCCGAGGCCAGGACCACCACCGCACCCTCGATCCGCGCCCGCGCCACAGCCAGGTCGCGGCCATGATAGACCAGCCCGTCCTCCTGTTTGAACGACCCGTCGTGCTCCTCGTCGACGACGATCAGCTTCAGCTTCGGGAAGGGCAGGAAAAGCGCCGACCGCGCCCCGACCACGATGTTGCAGCGGCCCGCGACCACCGCCTCCCACACCATCCGCCGACGCGGTGGGGCCACGCCCGAATGCCATTCCGCCGGCGCGGCCCCGAACCGCCTCGTGATCCGCTCGATCAGGGCCTGGGTCAGGGCGATCTCCGGCAGCAGGATCAGGATCTGGGCCGTGGAGTCACGGCTGAGCGTCCGCGCCACCGCCTCCAGATAGGCCTCGGTCTTGCCCGATCCCGTGACCCCGTCCAGCAGGAAGGGCTTGAACCCGCCGCCTTCAGTCGCAGTCGAGAGCGCATCCGCCGCCGCCGCCTGATCCGCGTTCAGGGTCGCCGGGGCATGGTCGGGATCCGGCGCATCGAAGGCCGCCACCGCCTCGATCTCCACCACCTGGAGCACGCCTTCGTCGACCAGACCCTTGATCACCGCCGACGAGACCCCGGCCGCCTGCGCCAGCGCCGCCCCGGGCATGGTCTTCTCGCCGAGCGCCTCCAGTACCGCCGTCCGCCCGGCCGTCGGTCGCGCCGGGACCCGGTCGCCGACGCGCCTGAGCCGCCGCTCCGGCCGGGGCCTCGGTGCCCGCAGACCCTTCAGGGCCGTTGCCGCCATCTCGCCCGGCGGGCTCAGGGTCCAGCGTGCGGCCCACTCCACGAAGTCCACCGTCCCCGGCGGCAGGCGCGGATCGTCCAGCAGGGCCCCGACTGCCTTCAGCCGCCGGTTTGACCCCGTGGTCTCACGCACCTCGGCCACAATGCCCCGCATCAGCCGCGGCCCCAGGGGCACGGCGACCTGATCGCCGCGCGCCAGTTCCATGCCCTCGGCCACCTCGTAATCGAAGGCTTCCTGCACCGGCAGGGGAATGAGAACCGAGGCGACTTTCACCCTTCCTCCCCCGTCGGGGGAGGGGGACCGCCGCGCGCTTGCGCGGGGGTGGAGGGGGCCAGACGCACATGCCGGCATCCGGGGCGAGCCCCCTCCGTCTCTACACTTCGCTTCGAGCCTTGAGGATCGGCTCGTAAACGAGCCGACCGCAAGCCCCCGTCGGGGGAGGATTTTGAGGCTCGCTCTCGCCTGCCTACGCCGTTAAAAGCCGTGCCCATGAAACTGTTCCTCGACACCGCCGACGTCGCCGTCATCAAGGAAATGCTGCCCACCGGGATGGTGGACGGCGTGACCACCAATCCCACGCTGATCGCAAAGTCCGGGCGCAACATCGCCGAGGTCATCGCCGAAATCTGCGCCCTGGTCGAGGGCCCGATCTCCGCCGAGGCCGTCGCCACTGATTTCGAGACCATGGTCAAGGAAGGCGACAAGCTCGCCGCCATCGCCCCGAACGTCGTCGTGAAGCTGCCCCTGACCTGGGACGGGCTGCGCGCGGCCCGCAACTTCGCCGACAAGGGCATCCAGACCAACGTCACCCTCTGCTTCTCCGCCGCCCAGGCCCTGCTGGCCGCCAAGGCCGGCGCCACCTACGTCTCGCCCTTCGTCGGCCGCCTCGACGACCACGGCGCGGTCGGGACGGATCTGCTGGAAGAGATCCGGACCCTCTACGACATCCACGGGTTCGAGACCCAGATTCTGGCCGCCTCCCTGCGCCACCCGGCCCATGTGACGGCCGCCGCCCTCGCCGGATCGGATGCCGCCACCCTTCCGGCCGACACTTTCAAGGCCCTGATCAAGCACCCGTTAACCGACAAGGGTCTTGATGCCTTCCTGGCGGACTGGGGCAAGACCGGTCAGTCGATCCTGTAAAGATAGGGCCCGGCGTTCCGGGAGGAGCGCCGAATTGACGTCCAGGGACCAGACCGCAGACCTGTTCGCCGCCAGTGAACTCCACTGGCCAGACGTCCGCGCCTGGCTGCAGGCCAACCCCCAGACCTTGGCCGACGACCGCTCCCTGCTTGAAGAGATCGGGCTCAAACCGCACGGCCGCAACGTCGTCGAGTTCGGCCGCGCCGCCCTGACACGGCTCGAGGAAGCCGCCGAGCGTGAAGCCGATGCCAGGAAACGCATCGAGTCCGTCGCCCGGGCCAATTTCGCCGCCCAGACCCAGACCCATGTCGCGGCCCTGGACCTGATGGAATCCCGCAACCACTCCGACCTCGCCCGCAGGCTGGATGCGGTTGCGCAGGGCCGCTTCGGCCTCGCCGGCGCCGCGATCGCCATCGAGAAACCGGGCGGTGTGCCCTTCGGCTGGCGCGGGCTGGAGGGCGGCGGCGTCGACGCCCTGCTCGGCGACCACGGCCTGACCTGGCTTGGGCCCATGTTCGAGGGCCTCGACCTGTTCGGCCCCTCGACGGAACTGGCGAAGTCCATCGCCCTGATCCGCATGGCTCCCCACCTCGGCGGCGAACGCGCAGAGGTGGGCCGCCCCGCCCTTTGCGCCTTCGCCTCATCCGAGGAAGAGGGCTTCTCCCCCGGCATGGGCTGCGAACTGGTCGCCTTCATCGCCCGGGTCGTCGAACGCACGGCCGAACGTTGGCCCATTCTCAACTGACCTCGTCCGAAGCCCTTTCCGCCTGGCTCGAGCATCTGGCGCACGAACGCCGGCTCTCGCCCCGCACGCTGGAAGCCTACAGCCACATCGGCCGGCTCTATCTCGCCTTCCTCGATCGCCATCGTGGCGAACCGCAGCGTCTGGCAGACCTCGGCTCTGTCACCCCCGCCGAATTGCGCGCCCACCTGGCCGAGCGGCGCTCCGGTGCCAACTCCAGCAACAGTGGGCCGCTCACCGCCCGGTCGCTCAGCCAGACCCTGTCGGCGATCCGCACCTTCCACGTCTTCCTGGACCGTCGCTGCGACACGCCCGCGCCCCAGCTGGCCCTGGTGCGCGGTCCTCGCGTCAAGCCCTCCCTGCCCCGCCCGGTCAGCGCCGACCAGGCGCGCGGCATGCTGGCCGAGCCCGCCCTCGATCCCGACGCCGAACCATGGGAGGCGTTGCGCGACGCCGCCGTGCTGTCGCTGCTCTACGGCTGCGGCCTCCGGATTTCGGAGGCGCTCAGCCTGACCCGCGCCGACGCCCCCATGCCAGAAAGCCTGCGCATCACGGGCAAGGGCGGCAAGACCCGGATCGTGCCGGTCCTGCCCGCCGTCCGCTCGGCCGTGGACGCCGCCCTCGCCGCCCAGCCCTTCCCGCTAGAGCCGTCGGACGCCCTGTTCCGCGCCCGGCGTGGCGGCCCGCTCAGCGCCCGTCACGTTCAGGCGACGGTGCAGAAACTACGCGGCCGCCTCGGCCTGCCGGCCAGCGCCACGCCCCATGCGCTCAGGCACAGTTTCGCGACCCATCTGCTGGGTGCGGGCGCCGATCTGCGCAGCATTCAGGAACTGCTGGGCCACGCCAGTCTGTCGACCACCCAGAAATACACCGCCGTCGACGCCGCCCATCTTCTGGGCGCCTATGCCGCGGCGCATCCGAGGGCCTAGGGGCGGGGGACGGCTGCCGACGGGGACGCCGGAGTCCGGCCGACCTCGCGCCCGACAGCGTTTGAGCCGGGCACGCTGTATCTGGCATACATCGGGTCCGGACAGCCGCCGACATAGCGGTCGAGCAGCAGATAGTGACCGACCCGGTCCTGGCCCTCGCGCCAAAGCAGCGTGCTGCCCACATCCGGAGCATTCGCGGGTATCGCCAACGCGGCGCAGCCGGGGCCCGGCTGACCCAGAACCCGCATCCCGCCCTGCCCTCCGGGTACGGGCGCAGGCGCGGGCGGCATCACGGAGATCGTCGACTGGGGCGCGGTGGCGAGAAGGAGCAGAATCGACAGCATCGGAATCTCCATTCGGACAGAAACTCTACACCGTTCGATTGCATTCCGGAACAACCTGTCGGGAGCGCGACGGCCGGGCTCCCGGACATGACGAATCCTTAACCCGCCCGTCCTAGCCACCCGGCCCGCTCCGGCCTAGCGTTGCGGCACCAGCAGCGGGGAGGGCCACACATGCGTGATGGACCCGTAACGGCCGGCTATTCAGAACTGAACCGCCGTATCCTGCTCGGCGGCCTCGCCTCGGCATGCGCGTCGGGGCCGGCGTTGGCCCGGCAGGAGCCTGACGAGGCCGAGCTGACGGCCCTGAGCGTCAACCTGATCACCCGGATGGCGGCCCTGGTCAGCGTCAACGGGACCGAACCCCGGCCTTTCGTCATCGATACCGGAGCAGAGCGGACGGTGGTGTCCACCGAACTGGCGGCGATGCTGGCCCTGCCGGCCGGTCCGCCGATCCTGATCCACGGCGTGACCTCGGTCGAGATCGCCCCGACGGTGAGGGTCGGTCGGATGGCCTTCGCCGGACGGCAGTTCGAGGAACTGGTCGCCCCGACATTTCCGCTGAGGGCACTGGGGGCCTATGGGCTGGTAGGCCTGGACGTCCTGTCGGAGTATCGGTTGATGGTCGATTTCCGGCGTCAGGGCGTATTTCTGGAGGCCATCCGGCCTAATTTCATATCGATGAACCCGACGGATGGTCTGACAGGCACGCGTATCCGGCGGGCGTCTGTCCGCGCGCGTCAGGGCCGGTTCGGCCAGCTGTTGCTGCCGACCGACGTGGAGAGCGTCCGGATCGACGCCTTCGTCGACAGCGGGTCGCAATACTCGATCGGCAACACGGCCCTGCTCGACGCCATCGGGCGCAGGACCCGGTCCGGTGACCCGCAGACCATCACACGGCGCATTCTGGGCGTGACCGGACACGCCCTGGAGGGCGTGTCGCACCGGGTTTCGGATCTGCGGGTGGCCAACCGGAGGTTCGGCCCGGCCGACCTGGTGTTCTCGGACCTGCACATCTTCACTGCGCTGGGGCTCGAGCAGTCGCCGGCCCTGCTGATCGGGGCCGATATCCTGTGCCAGTTCGACAGCGTGACCCTGGATTTCGCCCTGTCGCGCGTGGCCTTCGGCACCCTCAGGCGACGTCGGACGCGCTGAGCGGGGTCAGGCCTGCATCGTCCAGCCGTCGACTCCCATGGCCGCCTGTTTGACGGCTTCCGAGCGGGTCGGGTGGGCATGGCAGGTGCGGGCGATGTCCTCCGACGAACCGCCGAAGGCCATGGCGATACAGGCCTCGCCGATCAGTTCGCCCGCCGCAGGGCCGAAGATGTGGATGCCCAGGACCTTGTCGGTCGTGGCGTCGGCCAAGACCTTCACGAAGCCCTCGGTCTCATGGGTGATCTTGGCGCGGGAGTTGGCGCTGAACGGGAACTTGCCCTTCTTGAACGCGACGCCCGCGGCCTTGAGCTGTTCCTCGGTCTTGCCGACCCAAGCCACCTCGGGTCCGGTATAGATGACGCTCGGGACCAGGTCGTAGTCGACGTGACCCGCCTTGCCGGCGATGTATTCGATGACGGCGACAGCCTCTTCTTCCGCCTTGTGGGCCAGCATCGGGCCGTGAGTCACGTCGCCGATGACCCAGATGCCGTCCTTGCCGGTCTTCAGGTGGTCGTTGTTGAGGAAGCCGCGCTGGTCGGTCTCGATGCCTACGCTCTCAAGGCCGAGGCCCGCTGTGTAGGGACGGCGGCCGATGGCGACGAGCACCACGTCGCCGGTGAGGGTCTCGGTCGCGCCGCCGGCCGCGGGTTCGAGCGTCAGGACGACGCCGTCCTTGGCCGCCTTCGCCGAGGTGACCCTGGTCCCCATCTTGAAGACCATGCCCTGTTTCGTCAGGCCGCGCTGGAAGGCCGTGGCGACCTCGGCGTCCATGCCGGCACCGACCTTGTCGAGGAACTCCACCACCGTGACCTCGGAGCCCAGACGACGCCAGACCGAGCCGAGCTCGAGTCCGATCACGCCCGCGCCGATGACGATCAGCTTCTTCGGGATGGCGGGGAGCGACAGGGCACCGGTGGAATCGATGATCTTGCCCTCGACGAATTCCACGCCGGGAAGGGGGGTCGGCTCCGAGCCTGTGGCGATGACGATGTCCCTGGCTGTCAGGGTCGTGACGGTTCCGTCGGCGGCGGTCACCTCGACCTTGCCCACACCCGCGATCTTGCCCGTGCCCTTGATCCAGTCGGCCTTGTTCTTCTTGAACAGGAATTCGATGCCCTTGGTCAGGGCGGTCACGCTTTCGGCCTTCTGCTTCATCATCTGCGGCAGGTTGACCCTGGGCGTGCCCACGTCGATGCCGAGGGTGCCGAACTCCTTGTTGGCGATCTCGAACAGTTCCGAGGCGTGCAGCAGGGCCTTGGACGGCATGCAGCCGACGTTCAGACAGGTGCCGCCCAGAGTTTCGCCCTTCTCGACGCAGGCGACCTTCAGCCCCAGCTGGCCGGCCCGGATCGCGGCGTTGTAGCCGCCGGGTCCGCCGCCGATGATCACGACGTCATAGGAAGCGGTTGCGGCGGGGGCGGCGTCTGCCATGGAAACCTCTGTATCGGTCACGGACGGGGAGTCGGCCGCTGTCCTAGCGCCTGACCCGTCCCGGTCAACCACTGTGGCGCATATGGGAAGCGAGTCGGTGTCCGGCGAGGAGTGCTCGTCAGGCGGCGAGATGACCGGACGTGCGCCGTCGCGTCCTCCGTCGTGACACGGCCACGATGATCAGGCCCACGACCAGCAGGACGCCCAGCACCAGCCACGTCGGATCGACGGGCAAGCCCACCGGTGCCACCGCCTCGGCCGACCGCCGGGCGATCTCGCTCCCGCCGGCGTAGGTGTCGGCCTGGATCGAGGCGCTGGCCGGCCCGCCGCCGCTGGAGCGGTCGATGGCCAGCCGCAGGGCGGCGTCAGCGAGAAAGCCGAGGAAATAGGCGACCGCCGCCCGGGGATTGCCCGAACCCAGCATGAAGGCCGCGATCAGGTAGAGGACGACCGCCCCGATCCAGAACACCGCCTGCGGGATGCCGCCGCCGGCCTCGACCATGGCCGAGGCCCGCTCGGTCGCCACTGCGGGTTCGGCACCCTCGAAGAAGGGAGAAATGAAGGGCCAGGCCAGCCAGCCCGCATAGCCGATCACGGCTAGGACCAGAACGAACCGCAGGATCTTCATGGCCGGGCTCCGAACGACGTGAAACGACGTTCGTTAACCTACCATAGCGGCGGCCCAAACCAAGGCACCAAGAGGTGCCTCAGGCAGCGGTTTCGATACGCGCCTCGGCGGCCGGCAGGGTCAGGGTCGCTTCGGCACCTTCCCCCTCGGCACCGGTCAGGGTCAGGGCGCCGCCGGACTGACGCGCGAAGGCGTGGGCCTGGGGCAGGCCCAGACCCGCCGCTCCGTCGCGGGTGGTGAAGAAGGGCTCCAGCGCACGCGCCGCCGTCGCGGCGTCCAGCCCCGGACCGGTGTCGCGCACCGTCAGCCGCGCGCCGCCGTCGGCCAGGGCCTCCAGCCGGACAGCCACCGAACCGGCTCCGCCCTGGGCCTCGACGGCATTGCGGACCAGGGCCTGGACCGCGCCTTCGAACCCGACCGGATCGACGCGCACCGGCGCTTCGTGGGACGGGCCTTCGATCATCAGATCGACGCCGGGTCCGGCGAGGGCGCGCAACCGCGCCTCCATGGCGCGCAGCAGCACGCCGCAGTCCAGCACCTGGGCATGGACATCCTCGCCCTGCGAGAAGGCCGAAAGCCGACGCGTCAGGGCCTCGCCCCGCTGCCCGGCCGCCAGGGCCGCCTGACCGAGGCGACGCACGCGCGCGGGGTCGTCGGCGGTCTTCAGCATCATGTCGAGCGCGCTGGTCATGACTGCCAGAAGCGCATTGAAGTCCTGGGCCACCCCACCGGTCAGGCGACCGACACTCTCCAGCCGACGCGAGGCTTCGTTGCCCGTCTCGACCTGGGACAGGACTTCCGCCCGGGCGTCTTCGGCCAGACGCATCGCCTGGGCCCGCTCGGCATTCACCTCGGCGCGCGCGGCCTCCAGTTCGGCCTGCAGCTGCGCCTCGCGCACAGCGGCGGCTTCGAGTTGGGGGGCGAGGTCGATCACAGGCTCGGCGGCCGGGGTCGCCTCGGCTTCCGGTTCGGAAACGGGCTCCGGGAGCGCTTCAATGGCAACGACAGGTTCCGCTTCGGTTTCCATCATCGCCGCCACCGGATCACCGGCCAGCAGCAGGGCGTCGACAGCCTCGCCCGGCGCGCTCAACGGCAGGATGCGCCAGGCCACGCCGCGGTCGCCGCCCATGGCCGAGACGATGCCATCGGCCTCGCCGGGCGGGGCATTGATCGCGGCGCGCAGGGTCTGGCGACCCTCGACCCGCTCGGTCTCGCCCAGGAACCGGTCGGCGAAATCGGCGCCGACGACATCCGGTGTGCGCCCGAACAGCGCCAGGGCCTGCGGATTGGCTTCGCGGACGACCCCGTGGGCGGAGACCACCACCAGGGCGCTGGAGGCGGCCTCGAACACCCGGCGGGTCAGGTCGTCGTGGGTCGCGACAGGTGCGCTTTCGGGCTCGAAGGCTTCCGGCGTGGTCAGGCCTTCGGTCTCCACAATGGCGGCGGTCGAACCGATGATCTGGCCGCGGGAATCCTCGATCGGCATGGCGGTCACCGAGACCAGCATCTTCCTCCGCGTCGAGGGGTTGGCGAGGATGTGCTGGAAGCCCTTGACCGTCTGGCCACGCAGGGCCCGCGCACTCGGCAGCAGGTCCGGCGGGACCGGACGGCCGTCAGGATAGGTGATGCCCCAGGTCGCCGAGTGGAATCGCAGGCCGATCAGTTCGGCGTCGCGGCGACCCATCAGCTGGTGCGCCGCCCGGTTGGCGAAGACGAACTTGCCCCCACGATCGGTCTGGACCAGGGCGACGGGAATGGCGTTCAGCGTCTCGTAGAGGCGCGTCTCCGCAGCCTCGCGGGCCATGGACACGGCCCCCAGTTCATCCGAGGTCGAGACATGGCGGGTCCGGTGGGTCACCGCGAAGATCAACGACAGGACGGCGACGACCGAGGTCACGGCGGCGACGATGCCCAGTACCAGGACCCAGTCGATCTCGCCTTCCATGAACATGTTCGGTCTTCCTGTCTTGGCACGCGTCGGAGTGTTCGGACCGACGCTTGCAAGCCTCGCGCCGCCGCGAACCCAAGCCGGTTAGGGCCAGACCCGACGCGGGTCCAGTCGCTTTCGCCCGATCCCCGTGAACGGTGCCTGAAGAACGCAGAAGGGCCGGGCGTCGCCGCCCGGCCCTTCCCGTTCTGGTACGGTTTGTTTGCCCTAGAAGCTGAAGCGGATACCGGCATCGAAGCGACGACCGAAGCGCTCCCACTCAATGGTGTACTGGCTTTCGCGCACGTAGCGGCGGCCCGGATTGTTGAGCAGGTTGGAGCCGTCGAAATAGACCTCCAGATTATCGGTGACCGCGTATCGGACGGAGGCGTCCATTTCGTCGTCGGCGGCCCAGTAGGTGTTGCCGCCGTCGGCCGCCGGGCCGTAGCCGTCGAGCCAGTCAGTGCGCTTGCGGTAGTTCAGGCGCGCCGAAAGACCGTACTTCTCGTAGTAGCCGGCCAGATTATAGACCACGTCCGACGTGCCCGGCAGGGTGACGCGGCTGCCGTCAGGCGTCGTGGCCTGGGACTCGTTGGCGGTCACATTCACATTGATGCCGAAGCCGCCCATCCACTCCGGCAGGTCCAGCTGGTCGACATAGGGGTCGAGCTGGAGCTGCACAGCGCCCTCGAAGCCCCAGATGTAGCCGTCGCCGCCGTTGACCAGCGTCGACAGGCGATACTGCGACCGGTCAAAACCGGTGGTGTTCAGGACGGTGGAGTTGAACACCCGCGTATCGCTGAACAGGACATCCTCGACCCGCTTGTAGAACAGGCCCGCCGAGAAGAAGCCCTGGGGCTGGATGTACCATTCATAGTAGGCGTCGACGCCATAGGCCCGCTCGGGCAGGGCGTCCGGGTTGCCGCCGGAAACGGTCTGGTTGGCGTCGTTGAAGGTGAAGTTGGGACGCAGCTGGTCGTAGTCGGGACGGGCGGCACCGGTCGAGAACGAGACGCGCAGCTTGCGATCCTCGTCGATGTCATAGTTCACGTGGACGCTCGGATAGACGATCGTCTGCTCACCTTGCGTGGTGATCAGCGTGCTCACGCCCGCCAGCGGCACGAAGGCCTGGCCGGTGTTGGTGATGCGCTCGACCCGGGCGCCGGCGAGGACCGAACCCCAGTCATAGCCGAGGCGGACCGACCCGTAGCCGGCGTAGATCTCTTCCTCGACATTGTAGAAATTGCCGAGAACGGGGTTGTAGGCGTTGAGACCGGACGCACGGGCGACCTGGGCGCGCATGGCCTCCAGGTCGAAGTAGCGGAAGGTGTAGCCCATCCCGATTTCGCCCGCGAACGGCGTGCTCAGCGAGACCGGCGCGAAGGTCGTCGAGGTCCCGGCCGCGGCGAACTGGGCCGCCGAGTTCAGGACCATCTGGCGTTCGTTGGATTCCTTGGTGCGGGTGTCGTACTGGCCGCCGAAGGTGACGCGGGCGTCGGCCCCCATCAGCGACAGCTCGCGGGTCAGGTCGAAGCGGGCGGTGTAGGCCTCCGTCTCGTCGACCGCGTCCAGCGAGGTGAGCTGGGTGAGGGGGCGCTGGAACGCCTGGATGTCAGTGACGCGCGCGCCGCGGCTGTAGGTCGTCGCCGCGCCGGTGCCGGTGGTGATGGTGTTGTAGAGCTCGATGTTGTGGCGGTCGATGTTGGTGAAGTCGTAGAAGATCGTCGGACGCAGGTTGCGGGTCGACGGGCTTTCGTAGCGCGTCTCGCCGGTCACCGAGCGGTCATCACGCGAACGGGTGAAGTTCAAACGCCAGTCCAGATCCCAGTCACCGAGCGCGTGTTCGCCGCCCAGGGTGTTGGTGAAGATCGACTGCTCGAAGGCCCGCAGGGTGGCGCGCTGGTTGATGTCGATACCGTAGACCGTGCCGAGCAGCGAGGTGTTGCCGATGCAGCTGTCGGCATAGCCGGTGTTGGTCACGATGCCCGTGGGCACGACCGTGCAGGGCGCGGCGGCCGAGCGCGGCGGGACCGAGGGGTCCGCCTGGCGGTCGTCCATGTCGAAGATGTAGTTGTCGCGGGCTTCGTCGTCCGTGAAGGTCGTGAAGATCGACTCGAAGAAGACGCGATGCCCATCGGTCGGGCTCCAGTCCAGTCGGCCCGAATAGGAGTAGTTCTTGCGGGTCAGGCGATAGAGTTTGTTCTCGGTCTCGCGCGCCCACAGACGGTTCCCGCCACCGCTGGGCTGAACGTCCTGGGACACGATCTCCCAGTCGATCTCATAGTTGTCGGTGACCATGTTGCGTTCGAAATAGCTGCCCGACGCCAGGAGGCCGATCTCGCCGATGCTGGTGTCGAAGCGGTCCGAGACGACCAGCTGGCCCTCGTACATGTCGCGGTCGCCGAGCTCGGCGCGGCCCGCGCCCAGCTTGCCGGCGATGCTCAGGCCCGGATAGTCGAAGGCCGAGCGGGTGATGATGTTGATGTTTCCCGAGATGGTCTCGCCGGTCAGGTCGGGGGTCACCGCCTTGTTGACCACGATCTGCGACGCGATGGCCGACGGGAGGGAATCATAGCGGGTGTCGCGGCCCTCGGGGCTGACGATACCGATGCCGTTGATCGACAGCGTGGTCCAGTAGTTCGGCGCACCGCGCAGCGAGACATAGCGGGCCTGGCCCTGATCGCTTTCGACGGCGGCACCCGGGACACGAGCCACAGCCTGGGCGATGTTCTGGTCGGGCAGGCGGCCGACCGCGTCGGCAGCCACGACGCTGACCAGGCTGTCGGAGTTGCGCTGGACGGCAAGCGCGGCGGCTTCGGATTCGGCGATCGGCCGGCGGCCGGTGACGACGATTTCTTCGACCTGATCGGCGGTCTGGACCTGGGCGACGGCGGCATTGCCGATCAGCAGGGGCGCGACGGCGGCCCCGAGCAGAAGTGCGAGTTTCATTTTATGCATCCCAATGGTCCGATCGACCCCCCGGCCGTCGGCTCTGTAGCCCGCTGCTAGTCCAGAGTGACGACGCCACGGCAACGCTTGAGCGACACTACTGATTCGATCTGCAGACCCGGATGTGACAATCGATTTCTGTACGGTCGAAATTCTCTGGGCCGCGCCATAATGCCCCGCCATGTCGAGGTTGACCCGCCGCCGGCCGCGTGATTTGCGCCGCTCGCCGCAACATCAGCCAACGGGAATTCCTCATGCGACATTTCGCCCTCTGCACTGCCGCCGTCGCCGCCCTGCTGCTCGCCGGCTGCGCCACCCGTGAGGTCGACTACCAGGGCGAGGGCGAAGGCGTGATCGGCGCGGGCGTCCGGGTCCAGGCGACGCTGGAGACGCCGTCGGTCGGCACCGGCGGGGGCGAGGACGCGGCCGACGATCCGGCCGTCTGGGTCGGAAATCGTCCGGTCGTGGTCATGGGGACACAGACCCCCGGCTTCGTCGCCGGCACCGACAAGAAGGCCGGCCTCTATATCTACGGCTTCGACGGGGCTGTGCTGCAGTTCATGCCCGAGGGCCTGCTGAACAATGTCGACGTGGTCGACGGCCTGACCGTCGCCGGCCGTCCGCAGGTGGTGCTGGGTGCCAGCGACCGGACCCCGGACAGGGAAGGTGTCTCCCTCTATCTGTTCGACCCGGCCGGGACCGGCCAGAACGGCGTCCGGCCCTGGGGCGCCATCCGCACCGACGTGGTCGAGCCCTACGGCTTCTGCTTCGCCCGTCGCGGCACCGAGATCCACGCCATCCTCGTCGGCCACGAAGGCGAGGTCCGCCAGTTCGTCCTGACCGCCGACGCCGCCGGCCGGCCGCTGTCACGCGAGGTCCGTCGCTTCGAGATCGGGTCGATCTCCGAGGGCTGCGCCGCCGACGAGGCGACCAACGCCCTCTATCTGGCCGAGGAGAATGTCGGTGTCTGGCGCTACGGCCTCGACCCGGCCTCGGGCGACGCCCGCACCCTGATCCAGGGCATCGAGACCGACCGACTGGTCGCCGACGCGGAAGGGTTGACCATCCTCGCCGACGGCGCGGCCCGCTATCTGATCGGCTCCAGCCAGGGCGACAGCGCCTTCCTGGTCTGGCGCATCGACGGCGCGGCGCACGAGTTCAAGGGCCGGTTCGTGGTCGAGGACGGGGTCGTGGACGGCGTCACGGGCACGGATGGACTGGCCGCCCTGGGCGGGGCGGTGGGCGGCTTCCCCGAGGGCGTCGTGGTCGTCCAGGACGACGTCAACGACATCGGCACCCAGAACTTCAAGTTCGTCGACTGGCGCGTCATCAAGGCGGCGCTCGGTCTCGATTGATCCTGGAGGCCTCCGGTCGCTAGTCTGCGGAATGACCAACGACCCGCGCCCCGACGATTCGACTGAAGGCCCCGGCGAGGATGGGGGAGGCTTCGACGCCGACGACTGGTCGCGACTGAAGCCCTTCACCGGCCGGGTCGCCACCCTGGACGACGTCCAGGCGCGCCGGGCTGTGTTCGCCCTCGGCGACAGCGAAGACCCGCAGGTCATCGACATGGACCTGCCCCAGCCCGTCATCTGGTGGGACGACGACGGCGAACAGGGGGCGGTCGCGGTGCAGGCCGAGGTTCACGCCGGGGCCTTCGGCGAACCCATGGAGGTCCTGGGTCTGATCCTGCCCGATGGCGATGCCGTGGTGGCCCTGCTCGACGACGTCGACCTGGTCGACGACACCGATCCGCACTGGCGCCGGCTGGTGGACGAGGCGATCGACCCGAACGCGGCGCACGAGGACTGACGCTCAGGCCGCGAGCCACCGCGTCGCGGACGGTAGCGTTCCAGGGGACACAAACAAAAAGGCCCGGTCTCGCGACCGGGCCTCTTGGTTCGACTGGAGCGGGCGAAGAGATTCGAACTCTCGACCCCAACCTTGGCAAGGTTGTGCTCTACCACTGAGCTACGCCCGCACTCCGTAACGGGGCCCGGCTGGGCGATCCGTCTCGTCGAGAGCGGGGCCTATAGCGGACCCGGACGGTCCGTCGCAAGGCCCCTTTTTCGAAAATTACCTCGGAGCCATGCGGATGGCGCCGTCGAGCCGGATGCATTCGCCGTTGATATAGACGTTGCGGGCCAGCTCCAGCACGAGGCTGGCGTAGTCCGACGGCTTGCCCAGACGGCTGGGGAAGGGGATCTGGGCGGCCAGGGCGTCCTGGATCTTCTGGTCCATGCCGGCCATCATCGGGGTCCACATGATGCCGGGCAGGATGGTGTTGCAGCGGATGCCCTCCTGAGCCAGGTCGCGGGCGACCGGCAGGGTCATGGCGTAGACGCCTCCTTTGGAGGCCGCATAGGCCGCCTGGCCGACCTGACCGTCCTGGGCCGCCACGGAAGCCGTGTTGACGATCAGGCCGCGCTCGCCGTCTTCCACGGGCTCCAGGGTCATCATCCCTGCGGCCGATTGGCTCAGGACGCGGAAGCTGCCGAACAGGTTGACGCGGACGGTGCGCTCGAACTGGGCCATGTCGTGGGCCTTGATCTCGCCGGTGTCCCTCTTGCGCGAGACGGTCTTCATGCCCGTGGCGATGCCGGCGCAGTTGACGGTCAGTCGCTCCTGGCCGTGGGCGGCGCGGGCCTTTTCAAAGGCAGCGGCGACCGAGGCGTCGTCGGTGACGTCGACGGAGCAGAAGATGCCGCCGATCTCGGCCGCAATGGCCTCGCCCTTTTCAGCGTTGAGGTCGAACAGGGCGACCTTCGCGCCCGTCGCCGCAATGGCTCGCGCCGTCCCTTCGCCGAGGCCCGAAGCCCCGCCCGTCACCACCGCTGCGATCGACCCGTCGAGTTTCATCGTAATCGTTCCTATGTTCTGATCTGAACTTCTGATTGCCGCGGGGATTTAGCCGCCATGACCGCCAAAGCCAAACCCGCCGCCGGGCCGATCTCCCCGGAGGACGCCATCGATCCTTCGAAGGCGCTGGTCCCGTCTGTCCAGAAGGTCAATGAGGTACGGGTCAAGGCCGGCTTCTGGCCCAAGATCGGCCGGGTCGCCGCCCGCATCCCGTTCGCGAACCAGGCCGTGTCCGTCTACTACGCCGCCAGGGACCCCGAGACGCCGATGGCGGCCAAGGGGATCATGCTGGGGGCGCTGGCCTATTTCGTCATGCCCATAGACGCCATCCCGGACGTACTGGCCGGGATCGGCTTCACCGACGACGCGGCGGTGATTACGGCGGTGATCGCGACCCTCGGGGCGAATGTGCGCAAACGCCACCGCGAGGCGGCCGAGAAAGCCCTCGACAAGCTGCGCTGATCCTCCCCCACCGGGGGAGGGGGACCGCATCTTCGCGGTGGAGGGGGCCGGCTCCGGACACCCTGTGTGCGGGTAGCCCCCTCCGTCACGTCGCGAAGCCGCGCCGCGCCACCTCCCCCCTTTGGGGGGAGGATTTCTAGCTTTCGACGGTCACCACAACCTTGCCCATGACGGTGCGGTCCGACAGGGCCTGGATGGCCTCGTGGGCGCGTTCCAGCGGGAAGGTGCGGCTGACGCGCGGCTTGATCTTGCCCTCGGCCCAGAATTTCATCAGGTCGGCGACATTGGCCTTGTGACCCTCTGGATCGCGCGCGGCACCCGCCCCCCAGAAGACCCCAACCACCGACACCGACTTCAGCAGGGTCAGGTTCAGCGGGAAGGAGGGGATGCCCGCCGGGAAGCCGACCACCAGATAGCGGCCGTTCCAGTCCATCGACCGCAGGGCCGGCTCGGCATAGTCGCCGCCGACGCCGTCATAGACCACGTCCGGACCGTCGCGGCCCGAGGCCAGCTTGAACTCGCCTGAAAGCTCCTTCTGGGCCGCCTTGTCCATCGGACCCGACGGATAGATCAGGCCGTTGTCAGCCCCCAGTTCCAACGCGAACTGGACCTTGTCGTTGGTCGAGGCGGCGGCCGTGACCTGGGCACCCATGGCCTTGCCCAGTTCGACGGCGGCAGCGCCGACCCCGCCCGCAGCGCCCAGCACCAGCAGACGTTCGCCGGCCTTCAGCTGGGCCCGGTCCTTCAGGGCGTAGTAGGAGGTGCCGTAGGTCATGATCAGGGCGGCGCCCTCCTCGAACGACATGGCGTCGGGCATCTTGATCAGGGTCTCGGCGCGGACGGCCAGCCGCTCGACCATGCCGCCCCAGCCGGGCATGGCGATCACGCGGTCGCCCTTGAAGACGCCCTTGACCCCCTCGCCCACGGCCTCGACCACGCCGGAGACCTCGCCGCCCGGCGAGAAGGGGCGCTGCGGCTTGAACTGGTATTTGTCCTCGATGATCAGGGTGTCGGGGAAGTTCACCCCCACGGCCTTGACCTCGATGATGACCTCCCCCGCCTTCGGGGTCGGATCCAGAACCTCTTCGACGACGAGGCTGTCGGGGCCGCCGACGGTCTTGGACAGGACTGCGCGCATTATCTGGGTCTCGCTTCGCTCGGGCGGCCCATCGCGCGATCGCGCGAATTGAGGCCGCCCTGTCAGGGTGAACTTGGCAGCGCCCCCGTGGCGCGCGCCTGCCAACGACGCTAGTGAGACGCCGGCCCGAATGAAAGAGGCTGAACGGTTTCAGGAAACCCCATGACCAGACCCGCCCTCATCCTCCACGGCGGCGCCGGCGCGCGTCGCAGCCGCGACTACACCGCCGAGATCGGCCATATGCGCGAGGTGGTCGAGGCCATGCGGGTGCGACTCGAGGCCGGAGCCTCGGCCCTCGACGTGGCGGTTGAGACGACGGTTCGGCTGGAAGACTCCGGCCTCTATGTCGCCGGACGCGGGGCCTCGCCGAACCTGGCGGGCGAATACGAGCTGGACGCCAGCCTGATGGACGGTCCGAGCCGCCGCGCGGGCGCTGTCGCCGCCTTCCAGGGCTATCGCAACCCGATCCGGGCGGCCCGCGCCGTGATGGAACACAGTCCGCATGTGCTGCTGGCCGGGTCGGGCGCAGCCCGGTTCGCGGGCGAACACGGTCTGGAGCGGATCGACGACCCCGAGGCCTGGTTCACCCGCGCCGGCCAGGGCGAGGACAACCATCCGCCGGGCCAGGGTCCGGGTGTGGGACCGGCGCTGAGCCACGGCACGGTCGGCTGCTGCGTGCTGGATACGCAGGGTCGTCTGGCGGCCGCGACCTCGACCGGCGGCGTGTTCGGCAAGCTGCCGGGACGGGTCGGCGACACACCGATCCCCGCGGCCGGCGTCTGGGCCACGGACCGGGTCGCGGTCTCCTGCACGGGCCAGGGCGAATATTTCATCCGCACGGCCGCCGCCGCCCAGATGCACTGGCGGGTCGAGGCGGGCGCCTCGATCACCGAAGCCGGACAGGCGGTCATCGCCGGCATCGGCGCGATGGGCGGCGACGGCGGCCTGATCGCGCTCGACGCGGCGGGCCATCGCGCCGACCCCTTCAACAGCCAGGGCATGAAGCGCGCCTGGCTGACCCCGGACGGCGAGATCGGCGTCGAGGTGTTCGGGAGGTAGTCCAGCGTTTTCCCCTCCGCCTGGGGGAGGGAGGAGCCTCCTCCCTACATTACAGCCCCGTAACTTACGCCGGCCGCCCGGCCTGATACGGTCCCGGCCACAACCGGGAGCCCGTTCATGAAGTCTCGTCTGAAGTCGGCCGTCGCCGCCCTCGCCATCGTCACCGCCCTCGGGGCCGTCTCGCCCGTGATGGCGCAAGACGCGACCGGTGCGCCGCCCGCCGGCATCGAGGTGCCGCCGCTGGGCTTCGTCAAGCGGACCCTGCCGAACGGCATGGACGTCTACACCTCGCGCGACACGACGACGTCGAACGTCACGGTCCAGGTCTGGTATCGCGTCGGCGGCAAGGACGATCCGGAAGGTCGCTCGGGTTTCGCCCACCTGTTCGAACACCTGATGTTCAAGGCGACCAAGGACTTCCCGGACGAGACCTTCGACCGCCTGACCGAGGACGTGGGCGGCAACAACAACGCCTTCACCAGTGACGACGTCACCGCCTACCACGAGACCATCCCCGCCAATCATCTCGAGCGCCTGATCTTCGCCGAGGCGAGCCGCCTGTCCTCGCTGGTCGTCGACGAGAGCGTGTTCGAGAGCGAGCGCGACGTGGTCAAGGAGGAGTACCGCCAGGGCGTCCTGGCGCAGCCTTACGGCCGTCTGTTCAGCCTTTTCATGCCGGCGACCCTCTATCAACAAAGCCCTTACCGTCGCGGCGTGATCGGGTCGCTTGAGAACCTGGACGCCGCCACCATCGAGGACGTGCGCAGGTTCCACGCCACCTACTACCGGCCCGACAACGCCATCCTGATCGTGGCGGGGAATTTCGACCAGGCCGAACTGGACGGCTGGATCAGCGAATACATGGCGCCGATCACCAATCCGGACCGTCCCCTGCCCGGGAACAACGTCGTGGAGCCCGAGCCGACCGGCCCGCGCGAGGCGACCTTCCATGCGCCGAACGTGCCGCTTCCTGCCGTCGTCCTGGCCTGGCCGACGGTCGCCTATCGCGACGCCGATCGCATTCCCCTGACCGTCCTGGACGGCATCCTGTCGACTGGCGAGAGCTCGCGGATGTACCGCTCGCTGGTCTATGAGCAGCAGATCGCGGCCCAGGCCTCGTCCGGCCCCGACTTCGCCCAGCAGGCCGGCTATATGTCGGCCTACGCCATCATGGCCGACGGCGAGACGCCAGAGACCGGGATCGCCGCCATCCGGGCCGAGATCGCAAGGTTCCGTGACACGCCGGTGACCGGGGCCGAACTGACCGAGGCCAAGAACGAACTGGTGGCCGACGCCCTGCGCGGCCGCGAGACCATAGAAGACCGGGCCAGCGCACTCGGCTGGGCCCTGATCAACACCAATGACGCGTCGGTCGCCGACCGCGAGATCGCACAGATCCAGGCCGTCACCGCCGCCGACATCCAGCGGGTGGCCCGGCGCTATCTGACCGATCAGCGCGCCCTGACGATCCGCTATCTGAACGCCGACGACGCCAATCCGGTGACGGAACAGACGACGGCGTTCACCGCCCCGGTCACCGTCGCCGACCTCGCCCCCGTGGGCCAGGTCTTCACCCTGCTGCCCGAGGCGGAGCGCGCCGCCCTGCCCGCCACCACCGAGCCGGTCGCCCCGACCACGCCGCCGGTCGCCGACTTCCGTCTTGACAACGGCCTGCGCGTGCTGGTCGTTGAGAAGGACGGCCTGCCGCTGGTGTCCGCCCGCCTGAATTTCGACGCCGGTTCGGGCGACGAGGCTCCGGGCAAGGCCGGGGTCGCCGCCATGACCGCCGCCCTGCTGACGCAAGGCACAGCCACCCGCAGCGCGCCCGAGATCGCCACCGAGATCGAACAGCTGGGGGCCACCATCGGCGCCGGTTCGGGTCCCGATTTCTCCAACGTCTACGCCAACGCCCCGGCCAACGTCTTCCCGCAGACGGTCGCCCTGATGGCCGATCTGGTACGCAATCCCGCCTTCGCGCAGGAGGAGCTGGATCGCCAGCGCGACCAGACCCTGGACAACCTGCGCGTCGCCCTGGCCACGCCGGGACCGGTCGCCTCACAGGCCGCCGCCCGCGTGATCTACGGCGACGCCGCCTATGGTGCCCCGGGGTCAGGCACCCTGACCAGCATCCCCGCCATCACCCGCGAGGACGTGGCTGCCTTCCACCAGAGCCGCTATCGCCCGTCGGAGGCGACCCTGGTCTTCTCCGGTGCTATCTCCGAGGCCGATGCGCGCGCCCTGGCGCAAACGGCCTTCGGGAACTGGCGCGATGCAAACGGCCCCGCCGGAGCCCCCGTTGCCCCGATCGGCCAACCCCTGCCGCCCCGGATCGTCGTCATCGACCAGCCGGGTGCCGGTCAGGCGGCGGTCACCGTCGCCCTGCGCGGCGTGTCGCGGACCGATGCCGACTATTTCCCGCTGACCCTGGGCAACACCCTTCTGGGCGGCAGCTTCACCTCGCGCCTGAACCAGGAGATCCGCATCAAGCGCGGCCTCAGCTACGGCACACGCTCGTCGCTGGGCGTGCGCCGCGAGGACGGCCTGTTCACCGCCAGCGCCCAGACCCGCAACGATGCGGCGGTCGAGGTCTCCGACCTGATCCTGGCCGAGATCACCCGCCTTTCGACCACCCGGCCGACGGCATCGGAACTGACGACCCGCCAGGCCATCCTGACCGGTGCCTTCGGAGCCTCTCTGGAAACCGTGGACGGTCTGGGCGGTCTTGTCGCCAGCCTCGCGCTCTACGACCTGCCGATGAGCGAACTGGCGGCCTATGTCGGGAAGGTCGAGGCCATCGACGGGGCGGCGGTCCAGTCAGCCTTCGCCGAACACCTGCCGGTCGACCGGGCCAGCCTGGTCATCGTCGGCGACGCGGCGCAGTTCATCGACGCCCTGCGCGCCAGACACCCGAACGTCGAGGTCATCCCGATCACGGCACTGAACCTCGACAACGCGGCGCTGCGGTAGGGCGTCGAAGTCTCCTCCCTGTTCGCCTCCTGGCGAATGGGGAGGTGGCGGCGAGCCCTTGCGAGCTGACGGAGGGGCTCTGGAGGCGGCAAGAACCCCTCCGCCTCCTTCGCTCCGCTACGGATCCATCTCCCCATCGCTACGCGACAGGGAGGAGACGCGGCTGTCAGTCCTCGTTCGCTTCGTCAACGGCCTCGGCGTCTTCGGCCACCACGACCTCCGTAGCCTGGTCCAGAGCGTACTGGGCGATCAGGCCGTAGGTGACAATCTGTTCCGGATCGTTCGCCGCCCAGGCGCCGTTCGTGACCAAACCCTGGGCGAGAACCGGTGCGGTGCGCAGGGCGTCCTGCACCTCGGGGTCGTTCAGCGCGTCGGCGACCAGGGCCTCGACATCGATATTGGCCAGGGCTTCCCGTGCGATCTGGCCTGCGTGGCGGCTGACCTCGGCGGTGAAGGCCGCGACCTCGGGCTGGTATTCGGCCCAGATCGCCGCGATCCGGGCCTCCCGCTGGGTTTCGCTCAGGTTTTCGTCTTCGGAAATCGCCTCGGCGCGTTCACCGAACGCCTCCATCCGCGCCTCGAAAGCTTCGGCAGCGGCTTCGATGGCGGCTTCCGATGCCGTCTGGGGCTCATCAGCGAGCGCTGCGGACAGCGGCAGGACAGCCAGGGCGGCGGCGAGCGAGAGGGCGCGGATCATGGCGGAGCGTTCCTTGAGTTCGCACCCAAGTTCGGTCCGACGGCCCACAGGCTCAAGTGAAATCGCGGTAAGGCGCCGGCGGCGGCCTCAGGACCCGGCGGGCGGCGGCAAGGCCGCGGCCTGTTCCAGGGCCGCCCGGACATCCTGTGGGATACCCCGGATCCGGGGCAGGGCCGCAACGATGCCGGCCTTCATCTCGGACTTCTGCGGCTCCGGAACGAGATCAGCCTGACCGTTGGCAAAGGTTTCGAGGGCCACGGCGAAGGCGTCGGCGTCCGCCTGATAACGCGCCTCGATCGCGTCCAGTTCAGAGTCCCGTCGCGCCGGATCGCCCGCCGTATCGGTGATCGCAGCGCTGATTTCCACCTCCATCGCCTCCATTCGGGTGCCGAACGCCTGGGCCAGCGCTTCGAACTGCGTCTCAGGGGACGACGGCGGCGCTTCCTGGGTCGGCGAGTATGCAGGGGCAGGCGCGGCCAGAGCCGAACCTGAGGCGATGCTCGACAGGGCGGCAGCGAAGATCAAGGCGCGGATCATGAAACTCTCCTGTTGGTTCGGCCAATCCGGCCCTCGAAACTGCGGTTGGCTCAGGTTCGGCCGGCGGAATCCGGGACGAAGGGCCGCAGACCGCCCTACTTGGGGCCCGGCCGGGTCCGTGCGCCCTGGGGCAGGGCGTTCTGCTGGTACCTGGCGACGATGGCCGTAATGGCGGCCCGGGACCTAGCCTGGTCTCCGGCGGCCTCGAGGATGGCCTGGACGATTTCCTGGTTCATCCGCTGGCGCGTCTCCCGGTCCGTAACGGCCGGGGCGAGCGCGGGAATGTCGACCCACTCCAACGCTGACGGGATGACCGCCGGAAGGTCGTTCTGCGCCAGCGAAGGCGTGGCGACGGACAGAATGGCAGCGGCGACCGCCAGCAGAACGAACTTGCGCATGAGACCCTCCCTGAAAGGCCCGCGGACGATGTCGCCGAACCGTTCGTGGCGCAAGACCGTGTTCGCTGAATCGGCCGACGAGGCGCCTTTCGTCAGAAGCGTCTCCGGGTTCAGGAGCGTCGATCCCGTTTCGCCAGCACCCGCAGACGCAGGGCGTTCAGCTTGATGAAGCCGGCGGCATCGTTGTGGTCATAGGCCTGAACGCCTTCCTCGAAGGTCACCAGATCCTGATCGTACAGGCTGTTGGCGCTCTCTCGGCCGATCACGGCGACGTTGCCCTTATAGAGCTTGACCCGGACCATGCCCGAGACCTTCTGTTGCGACAGGTCGATGGCGGCCTGCAGCATCTCGCGCTCGGGCGAGAACCAGAAGCCGTTGTAGATCAGCTCGGCGTATTTCGGCATCAGCTGGTCCTTCAGGTGCATGGCGCCGCCGTCCAGGGTGATCGATTCGATGCCCCGGTGGGCGGCGATCAGGATCGTGCCGCCGGGCGTCTCGTAGACCCCGCGCGACTTCATGCCGACGTAGCGGTTCTCGACCAGGTCGAGGCGGCCGATGCCGTTGTCGTGTCCGAGCTCATTGAGCTTCGTCAGGATCGTGGCCGGCGACATGGCGACGCCGTCGATGGAGACGGCGTCGCCTTTTTCGAAGCCGACGGTGATGATGGTCGCCTTGTCGGGCGCGTCCTCGGGCGCGATCGTGCGCTGATGGACGAACTCGGGGGCCTCGACGGCCGGATCCTCGAGCACCTTGCCCTCCGACGAGGAGTGCAGAAGGTTGGCGTCAACCGAGAACGGGGCCTCGCCGCGCTTGTCTTTGGCGATCGGGATCTGGTTCTTCTCGGCGAAGTCCAGCAGGGCTTCGCGGCTCCGGTATTCCCACTCGCGCCAGGGGGCGATCACGCGGATGTCGGGCTCCAGCGCATAGTAGCCGAGCTCGAAGCGGACCTGGTCGTTTCCCTTGCCGGTGGCACCGTGACAGACGGCGTCGGCACCGACCATGCGGGCGATCTCGATCTGGCGTTTGGCGATCAGCGGGCGGGCGATCGAGGTGCCGAGCAGATAGTCGCCCTCATACTGGGCGTTGGCGCGGAACATCGGGAAGACGAAGTCGCGCACGAACTCCTCGCGCAGGTCGTCGATGAAGATGTTCTCGGGCTTGATCCCCATCTTCAGGGCCTTCTCGCGCGCCGGTGCCAGTTCCTCGCCCTGACCCAGGTCAGCGGTGAAGGTCACGACCTCGGCACCGTATTCCGTCTGCAGCCACTTGAGGATGATCGATGTGTCCAGGCCGCCGGAATAGGCCAGGACGACCTTCTTGACGGGCTTGTCGGACGCTTTGGCCATGGCGGGATCTTTCGCAGAACGGCGGGAGAGGATTTGGCCGCGCATAAACGGCCTGACGCCCCGCTATGCAAGGGCGAGACTGTGGCGGGCTCCGAACTGGCGCGAGGCGTCGGCGGTGATTATCTGTCCCGGCATGACCGATGCGCCCGAAACCCCGCCCGAAGCCCCGTCCGAACGGGTGCTCAGCGAGCCCGCCAAACGCGCCCTGGCCGAAGCTGCCGAACGGCGTGCGAAGGCAGAGGCGCTGGAACTGGCGATCGAGCATGGCGGACCGACAGGGCCCGAGCCGACCCGCTATGGAGATTGGGAAAAGAAGGGAATCGCGGTCGATTTCTGACGAAGGGAGGGAGGTCGAACGGGATCGAGACTGTTCCTGCGGTATCGGCCCCCATCTGTACGATCGCTGACTGGCTTGCCTTGCCCTCGGCCGACAAGCGGCCCAGGGGCGCCTCCACGCCAGAAAAGCGATATTTAACCACGTCTTGAACGGATTGCTCCCGCCCTTGGAGCATCCGGAACCCTTCCACGCGAGAAGGCCTAGGGTGACCCCGAACGTCGCGGAGTCCGTCCTGTGAAAACCCTTCTCTCGATCCTGACCGCCCTGCTCCTGCTGGGCGTCTCGCCCGCCCTGGCGAGCGAAAACGGCGGCGGCGGGAGCCAGCACGGCGGCGGCCACGGTGGTGGCAGCGGATGCGGCGGCGGATGCGGCGGCGGCGGTCATCCCGGAAGCGGCGGCGGCCACTACGGCGGCAACATCAATGTGAACGTCAACGCGAACGCGAATGCCAACGCCGGTGCCTATGCAGGCGCGGGTGCCTATATCAACGCCCGCGGCTATGACGTCGGCGCGATCCGGGGCGGCGGCGGCTACGGCGGCTCGGTCATCCACGGCAGCGGCGGCGTCGACATGGGCGGTTACGGCTATGGCACCGGATATCCGATCGTCGTTCGCGGGCCGGGCTACGGTCCCAGCCGGCCGTTCGGCTATGTCGCCCAGGGCTTCGGCCGTCGCTATGTGACCACTGACCGCTGCTGCGGTCTGCGTCCGGCGCCCTGCTACGACAACTGCCGCGGCGGCCATCCGCCCGCACCGCCTCCGCCGCCGCCCCCGTCCTGCGACTGCCAGGGCGACCACGGTTCCCATCAGACCCACTCCGGCGGCCGGGGTGGTTCATCCTACAGCAGCTACGAGAGCTACAGCGAAAGCCGCTCGGGCGGATACGCCGGCGGCTATCAGGGTGGCGACCGCTATTCCGACCGGCGCGACGACGGCCCGCGTTACGCGCCCATCCCCTATCACGCCTCGCCGCTGGAACCGGTCGCCTACGATCAGGGCGGCTACGGCCAGAACCCTGCGCCGCCGCAGGTCCAGTACAGCCAGCCGGCCTATACGGAGCCCGCCTACGTCGAGCCGCAGGTCTATCAACCGGCTCCCGTCTATATCCAGGCACCGCAAGGCTACCAAGGCGACCTGCCTCCGGGCGACACCGGCGAGGGTTATCCCTATCGCCAGGAGCCGGGCGAGCGCGGCTAGCGGACCCCGTCCATTTCCGCGGCGATCAGAGCCGCAGCCATCACCGGGTCTTCGGCCGCGATGACCGGCCGCGCCACCACCAGATGGGTCGCCCCGGCCTGCAGGGCGGCGGCGGGCGTCGCGACCCGCCGCTGGTCGCCCCGGTCGCCGCCGGCCGGACGCACGCCGGGCGTGACGATCAGGAAGTCTGGACGGCCCGCCTCGACGGCGATTTCCCGGACGCGTGACGCCTCCAGCGGGCTCGAGACCACCCCGTCGACGCCGCAATCCAGCGCCTGGCGCACCCGCGCCTCGACGAGGTCGGCGGCCTTCGCCGAATAGCCGATTTCCCTGAGATCCTCGTCCGACAGGCTGGTCATGACGGTGACGGCCAGGATCTTCGTCGCATGGCCGCCGCGTCCCTTGACTGCCGCCCGCATCACCTGCGGCTCGGCGTGGACGGTCAGAAGATCACAGCCGCCCTCGGCGACCGAGCGGGCCGCGCCCTCGACCTGGGCCCCGATGTCATGCAGCTTCCAGTCCTGGAACACCGTCTTGCCCATGGCGCGCAGCTCGTGGGCGAAGGCGACGCCGCCAGGGCGGGCCAGCAGCGTCAGTCCGACCTTGTAGCTCTCGACCCCGTTCCCGATCCGCTGCACCAGCGCGCGGGCCGCCTCGATCGACGGCAGATCAAGCCCGACGATCAGGCGCGGGTCGGACAGGAGAGGCGAGGTCATCGACGGGCTCCGCGTGACCGGCTAGACCCGACGCACGGGGTGCGTCGGCGAACCGGCGTTTGACGATGTAGGTTAAGGGACAGGCAATGGACGCGCTCGATCTGGGGGTCAACCTGTTCGTCACCCTGTTCGCCCTGCTCGACCCCATCGGCAATATCCCGATCTTCGCGGCGGCCACGGCGGGGGCGAGCCTCAGGCAGCGGATTTCGGTCTCGGCCCTGATCTGCCTGTTCGCCGCGGTCTTCCTCGCCTTCTTCTTCTTCACCGGCCTGGGTCTGCTGCAGTTCTTCGGCATCTCGCTGGCGGCCTTCCGCATCGCGGGCGGGGTGCTGCTTCTCTTGCTGGGTCTGGATATGGCCCGCGAGGACTTCCTCGCCACCTTCGCCGACAAGGATGCGGCCCTCGATCTGAAGGATGTTCGCGGCTATGCGCGGCGACGGTTCCAGCGGCTGGTCGTGCCCTTCGCCATCCCCCTGATGATCGGTCCCGGCGCCATCTCGGCCATCATCATCCAGGCCGGAGAGGCCGAGAAAATCGGCGCGGCGGGCACGGTCGCCTCGCTGATCGCCATTGCGGCGGCGGCCCTGGTGTCCTTCGTCAGCTTCGCCCTGACCGGTCCGATCAGCCGCATCCTCGGCGAGGTCGGTCTGTCCATCATCGTGCGGGTTCTGGGCCTGATCCTGTGCGCCCTGGCGATCCAGTTCATCCTCATGGGTCTGGGCGAGGCCCTGCCCGGCATGTTCGCGGGGTCGGTGACGACGCCCTATCCGAGCGGGGGGCACTGAGGGTCAGGCGAGGTCGTCAGGGCGCAGCACAGTGTCGGCCCGGATCGACAGCGGCAGGTCGCCTGCCGTCTCCAGACCTTCGGCGAGGGTGCGGGGTTCCGTTCACTCGCCGTCGTTCTCAAGCGCAACGGATCAGCCTGGCCCTGTAACCCCCGGCTTCGTCGCGTCGTAGTCTGCTCAGGGGATCGATCCCCGGCTTTCATCTCAGGGGTTCCGATGTCTATCCGTTCCGTCTTCACCTGCACCGCCGTCGCCGCAGTGGCGCTTCTGGCCGCCGCCTGCCAGCCTGCCGCCGAGACCAGGACCGAGGCTACGGCCGAAGGTGCGATGGCTCCGGCTGCGGACGCCGCCATGGCTCCCGCCGCCGACGGCGCAATGGCCCCGGCAGCCGACGGGATGGCCCCCGCCAGCGATGGCGCGATGGCTCCTGCTGCGGACGGTGCGATGGCGCCCGCCGCTGACAAGATGGCTCCGGCCGCCGACAAGATGGCCCCGGCCCACTGATCGACCTGCGGGCGGTTGATCGGGCGTTGGCAGAGCCTAGATCCGCTTCAGCCGCCTCGCATGGCCGGCGACCATCTTCAGCGCCACGCTGTCGGGCAGCAGCTTGCCCATCGCCGCGAAGACGTTGTTCATCACGCCCGGCGTGACCCGCGGCCGGTCCGCCTCGCAGGCCTTATGTCCAACCCGCGCCACATGGTCGGCCGTCTGCCACAGCCACCGCGGATAGGCGGACGACACCTGTTCGCGCGAGCCGTTGACGTCGTGGAACTCGGTCAATGTGTAGCCGGGGCACAGGGCGGTGACGTGGACGCCGGTCCCGCGCGTCTCGAGCCACAGACCCTGGGACGCTTTGATCAGGAAGCTCTTGATCGGGCCGTACAGGGTGTCTCCGCCCGTCGCGGGCATCTGACCGGCGAGCGAGGCGACATTGATGATCCGCCCGAACCCGCGCTCGACCATGCCCGGGAGCAAGAGGCGCGACAGGGCGACGGGTGCCGACAGCATGACCTGGACCATCGCCCTGTGTTCATCGGGATCGGTGGCGAGGAAGCCCGTGGTGCGCGAGAAGCCGGCGTTGTTGATCAGCCCGTCGACGATCAGGCGGCGCGCCGCGATGGCCTCGACCAGCCGGGCAGGGGCCTCAGGATCGGCCAGGTCGGCGGTGATCACAGTCGCGGCGACGCCATATGTGGTGACGATTTCGTCGGCCAGGGCGGTCAGGGCCGTTTCGCGGCGTGCCGTCAGGATCAGATCCCAGCCCTTCTCGGCATAGACCCGGGCCAGCGCCGCCCCGATACCGGCCGAGGCACCGGTGATCAGGATGGTGCGGCGGTTCATATCAACTCCGGATGGATCAGGCGGCGACAGCGCCGGCGGCGCGGATGGCCCCGGGGCAGGCCGGGTGCGGCTCGAGCCCGTCCAGGGCGGTCGACGTCTCGGCCAGCAGGTCGGCGATGGTGATCTTGCTCAGTGCTTCTGATGCCGCCTGATCGGCCAGGGTCAGGACCTTGGCCACCTGCCGGGGAATATGCTCGCCGATCGGGCATCCCTTGGCCCCCAGAGGCGGCGAGCCGAGATGGGCGCAACCGTTCACGGCCTTGAGCACCTCGTCGAGACGGATGTCCTGCGGCTGGCGCAGCAGCCAGGATCCACCGGAGGCGCCGGGACGGGTCGCGATCAGTCCGGCCCTGGACAGCAGGGCGGTCACCCGGCGGATGACCACGGGGTTGGTCGGCACCGAGGCCGCCAGAATGGCGCTGGGGCAGGCTCGGCCGGCGTCATACGCGCCCTTGTGGGCCAGATAGGCCAGGGCGTGGGCGGCGACGGGAAAGCGTTGACTGTCTGACATTTTCGTCCGGTTCCAGCCGTCAAGGTAGGCACCCGGGACGCGATTCACAAATCCCGATCGATTGCCCGCCGAACACGGTGCAACTGAAACCGTTTCCATGCGATTGAACCCGCCGCGGAATGAGCCTACAGGCCCTCCGCTTTGATGGGCCCGCCGACCGCGGCACCCGGAGGATACTCATGGCAGGGGACGCATCCCCCGGCGACGGCGCTCCCCCCGCCTCGCCCGATCTAACCAACGCCGCATCCAACGGCCATGCCGCGCCTCACGGGCCGGGCAAGGCCGGGTTATGGGTGCTGACCCTCGGCGCGATCGGCGTCGTGTTCGGCGATATCGGCACCAGCCCGCTCTACGCCCTGCGCGAGGCGATCGCCCACGCCCAGTCGGGCGTCGGCGGCGAATTGGCGGTCATAGGCGTCGTCTCCCTGGCCTTCTGGGCCCTCATGATCGTGGTGACGTTCAAATACGTCATCTTCCTGATGCGGGCGGACAACAAGGGCGAGGGCGGGACCCTGGCCCTGATGGCGCTGGCCACTCATGCGATCGGCCGCCGGTCGGCGTGGATCTTCATTCTCGGCGTCTGCGGCGCGGCGCTGTTCTACGGCGACGCCATCATCACGCCGGCGATGTCGGTGCTGTCAGCCGTCGAGGGCGTCAAGGACGCCCCGGGCGTAGGCACGCGGCTCGATGCCTTCATCGTTCCCGTCGCCGCAGCCATCCTGATCGTTTTGTTCCTGGTTCAGTCGCGCGGCACGGCCAGTCTGTCGAAATATTTCGGCCCGCTGACGGCCCTGTGGTTCCTGTCGCTGGGAGCGCTCGGCCTGTTCCACATCTTCGACGACATCTCGGTGTTGCGGGCCCTGTCGCCCCACTACGGCGTCATGCTGCTGCTCAACGACGGCTTCCTGGGCTTCATCATCCTGGGCAGTGTCTTCCTGGCGGTGACGGGGGCCGAAGCGCTCTACGCCGACATGGGACATTTCGGAAAGGCACCGATTCGCATGGGCTGGCTGGGCTTCGTCCTGCCGTGTCTGACGCTGAACTACCTCGGTCAGGGTGCCCTGATCCTCGACAACCCTGCAGCGGCCGGGAACCCCTTCTGGTCGATGGTGCCCGAGTTCGCTTACTGGCCCATGGTCGCGCTGGCCACGATCGCCACAGTCATCGCCTCCCAGGCCGTGATCACCGGTGCCTTCTCGGTGACCCAGCAAGCCGTCCAGCTGGGCCTGTTGCCCCGCATCGACATCCGTTTCACGTCCGAAACCCAGGCCGGCCAGATCTTCGTCCCCGCCGTGAACACCTTCCTGATGCTCGGCGTCCTCACCCTGCTGTTCGTGTTCCAGAGTTCGCACAATCTGACCGCCGCCTATGGCGTGGCCGTCACCGGGATCATGCTGATCAACACCCTGATGAGCTATTCGGTCATCACCAAGAAGTGGAAATGGCCGCTGTGGGCCACGCTGGGCGCTCTCATTCCATTCGGCTTCATCGACAGCGTGTTCCTGACCTCCAACCTGCTGAAGATCCCCGACGGGGCCTGGCTGCCGCTGGTGCTGGGCGCAGTCCTGGTCCTGATCATGTGGACCTGGACGCGAGGGTCCCAGATCCTGGCGGCCAAGGCCAAGAAGGACAGCCTGCCCCTGAGCGACCTGATCGAGATGCTGCGCGCCCGACCGCCGCACCGCTCGCCCGGCACGGCCATCTTCCTGACCTCCGACCCCGACGTCGCGCCCGTCGCCCTGATGCACAATCTCAAGCACAACAAGGTGTTGCACGAGAAGAACATCATCCTGACCGTCCGCACCACCGACCGGCCGCGCGTGCATGAGAGCGAGCGTGTGCTGATCGAGCCGATCAACGACGACTTCAAGAAGATCACCCTCAGCTACGGCTTCATGGAGAGCCCTGTGGTGCCCCGCGCCCTGAGCCAGTGCCGCAAGCAGGGGGTGAAGTTCGACATCATGTCGACCAGCTTCTTCCTCGGTCGCCGCTCAGTCGTGCCGTCGGCGTCACAAGGGATGCCCCTGTGGCAGGACAAGCTGTACATCTTCCTGATGCGCAACGCGGCCAACCCGACCGACTTCTTCCACATCCCGCCCGGACGTGTGGTCGAACTCGGGACGCAGGTCTCGGTTTGAGCGGGGGAACGCCCAAGGGCAAGAACTCCGGTGCCCGTGGCCGCCGCATGGCCGACAAGGCCCGCGGCCCGCGTCGGGAACCCATGGTCCGCACGGCCGAGCCGGACGGCGCAGCCGATATCGGGGTCGAGGCGCGCATTGCTGCAGGCGTCCTGCTGAACGCCGCGCTCGAGCGCCGGAACGGGCTGGACGAGGCCATGGCCCTGCCCGAACTGAAATCCCTGCCCGGCCCGGACCGCGCCTTTGCCCGCGCCGTGGCGATGGCCGCCTTGCGCCGTCTCGGCGAAATCGACGCCATCCTGAACCGCCGCCTGCAGAAGTCGCCGCCCGAGGCCGTCCGCACCATCCTGCGCGTGTCCCTGGCCCAGACCCTCGTGCTGGAGACGCCCGCCTTCGCCGCCGTCTCCACGGCCGTGAAACTCGCCGAGCGCGACGCCAAAACGCGTCCCTACAAGGCGTTGGTGAATGCGGTTCTGCGGGGCATCGAGCGCGAGGGACCCGGCATGACGACGGCGGAGTCGAACCTCCCCGACTGGATCGCCGCGCGCTGGAAACAGACCTATGGCGCGGCGGCCCTGGCCGCCATCGCCCTGGCCGCCCGCGACGAGCCGCCGACCGACCTCAGTCTCAAGCCCGGCGAGGATGCCCAGGCCCTGGCCGATGCCATCGAGGGCACGGTCCTGCCCGGCGGGACCGTCCGCTCGGGCGTGCGCGGGGACGTCGCGACCTGGTCCGGCTACGAGACCGGCGGATGGTGGGTGCAGGATGCGGCCGCGGCCGTCCCCGCGCGCCTGCTGGCTCCGAGGGCCGGCGAGACGGCGCTCGACATGTGTGCCGCGCCCGGCGGCAAGACCCTTCAACTCGCCGCGACCGGTGCGACCGTCGTCGCCCTGGACCGTTCGGAACCCCGCCTGCGTCGCCTTCGCCAGAACCTGGAGCGGACGGGCCTCAAGGCCGAGATCGTCGTCACGCCCGGCGAGGAGTGGCAGGACGCGCGCACCTTCGACGCCGTGCTGCTGGATGCGCCCTGCACAGCCACCGGGACGCTCCGGCGCAACCCCGAAGTCCTGCGCGCCACCAAGCCGGCCGAGGTCGCCAAACTGGCCGACGTCCAGCACCGGCTGCTCGACGCGGCCGCTGAACGCGTCGCGCCCGGAGGTCGTCTGGTCTACTGCGTCTGCTCGCTGGAGCGGGAAGAGGGCGAGACCCAGGTCATCGCCTTCCTGCGCCGCAATCCGGGCTTCAGGACCACGCCCGCCGATCCGGCCGCCATCGGCGCGCCGGCCGAGGCCCTGACGCCCGAGGGCTGGCTGCGAATCCTGCCGTCGATGTGGGCTGAAACCGGAAGCCTCGACGGCTTCTTCGTCGCACGGCTCGATCGGGTTTAAGCCCTGGAGCCTGATCCGTTGAGGAGGGGTCGCTCCGCGATTCCGCCGATGCGGTGACTCAGGCTCCAGATATGAGCGAGAGCATGATTCACGCCTTCGCCAGAACCGCGTAGCGGTTCTGTCTCAAGCGATCATGCTCTGGCCCCGGTTGTCCGGGGCGCGACCGGGCACCCGGCCGGAGCCGTTGTCAGCCGAAGATCGTCTTCGGCCGGCAGACTATTCGCCGTCGGCGGAGGTCTCGGCCTTCTTGCGCGGGGCGCGGCGCTTGGGTGCCGGGGTTTCGCCGTCGTCCGACGGGGCCGAGGCCGGGGCGGCCGAGCGGGTCAGGAAGCCGGGCAGGGCCTGGGCCATGTCGACCGGGGCCTCGGCGCGCGGCGTGCGGGTCCGGCGCGCGGGGCGTTCCTCCTGCGCGGGCGCGGCCTCGACCGGAGCGGCCTCTGAGGGCGGGACATAGGTCACAGGTGCGGTGGAGGCGATGAAGTCGCCGCCCTCTCTGACGTTTTCCGGGCGGCCGCTGTCTGAACGGCCCTCGAACCGGCCCTCGGCCTCTTCATAGGTGCGGGTGTCGGGCGTCCCGCCTTCGGCCTCGTAGCGGCGATTGCGTTCCTCGCGGCGACGCTCCCAGCGTTCGCGACGGGTCTCGCGACGGCCGCCCTCGCCCTGACCTTCGCCGTCGGCGCGGGGCTGCCCGCTGTCCTGATTGTCGCGAGGCTGGTTGTCGCGCGGAGGACGCGGGGTCCATTCGCGGTCACGGTTTTGCCCGTCGCGGTTCTGGTTCTCGTCACGCGGCGGGCGCGGGGTCCATTCGCGCGGCTCCCGTGGCTGCTGGGCCCCCTGGGCCGCCTCGGCGTCGCGGGCGTCGCTCTGCTGCTGGATGCGGTCAGCGGCCTGTTGCGCGGCGAGGAAGGCGGCGGCCTGGGCCCCGGTCTCGTCCTCGAAATCGATGTCATAGCCCTGGTTCGACAGTTCGCGCGCGGCGATCTCGGACACCGGGCGCTGCGGCTGCAGGGCGCGCAGGACGCGGAAATAGTGTTCGGCGTGCTGGAGATAGTTCTCGGCCAGCACCCGGTCGCCCGACGAGCCGGCGTCGCGCGCCAGCTGCTGATAGCGCTCGTAGACGGTCTGGGCGTTGCCGCGGACCTTGATGTTCTCGGGCCCTTGCGAGTCCCATGAACGATTGGGGTTCGCCGCATTCGCGTTGCCGCCGCCACCACCGGGTTTCCGGTTGCGGCCGCGCTGGCGCTTCATGCCCTTGAAATCTCGCATCGAGGCTTACCGTGCTGGTTTGGCGTGTCCCTGCGCGACGATGGCGAGGGTGTCAGGCCGGTTGTCTGTGGTTCCGGTTCGCTTGGGGGCCAATCCCCGGCGGCGATGTTATCGGAAGGACCTTTGTCGCCCGTCGTGGTCCGCTAGCGGTGAACACCGCCGACCTTCACGCGCGTCCCGGCCGAGCGTCGCTGGACCTGAAGCGGTTCAACGAGATGCGGAAGGGAGGGAGACAACCAAGGACTTAGCGCGCGCCGGGACGGTTTCCAAGGGGTTTGTTCGGATCAACTCTGGCGGATCGGCGTCGTCCTTGGATCCGGACCATTGGTGACCACACGGTGCCGGTCGCCGAGGTCCTTGACCACCTTTACGCCCTCCAGCCCGGCCGCCTCGAACAGGGCCTTGACCGCCTCGCCCTGGTCCCAGCCGATCTCGACGGCGAAGGTCCCGCCGCGCTTGAGGATGCGGGCGATCTCGGGGGCGAGGTCGCGGTAGGCCTGCAGGCCATCGGGACCGCCGTCCAGGGCCAGGATCGGATCATGCTCCCGCACCTCGGGATCCAGACCGGGAATGTCGTCGGACGGGATATAGGGCGGATTGGACACCACCAGATCGAAGCTGTGGTCGCCGAAGCCCGCCGCCCATTCGGTCCTCAGAAAGGTGGCACGGTTGTCGAGGCCGAGGTTGGCGGCGTTCTCCTTCGCCACCGCCAGGGCTTCGGACGAGATGTCGGTGCCGACGCCATGCGCGCCAGGCCGGTCGCCCAGCACGGCCAGAAGAATGGCGCCCGAACCCGTCCCGAGATCGATGACGCTGAAGGCCTGGGCCGGCTCGAACGCCAGCATGGCGATGTCGAGGATGGTCTCGGTGTCCGGGCGGGGGCTGAGCACGTCGGGGGTGACGTTCAGCATGATCTTCCAGAACCCCTTGCGGCCCAGGATCCGCGACACCGGCTCGCGCCTCAGGCGGCGTTCGACATAGCCGGCCAGGGTCGCCGACTGGTCCGGCGTCAGCGGCCGGTGCGGGTCGGTCAGGATCTCCAGCCGGCTGGCACCGGTCGCGGCCTCGAGCAGCAGGCGGGCGTCAATGGCCGGGCTGTCGATACGGGCGGCCTTCAGCTCGCCTTGGGCGGCCTTCCAGGCGGCGACGAGGGTGGGGGTATCGGTCATTCAGCAAAGCTCCGCGCGGTCGCCGACGGTCAGCGTCCCGCCGGTTCCGACCGAAAGATACAGGCCACACCAGCGGTGGCCGTAAAGGTCATGAAGGGCGGAAACCACATCGATGTCCCGCGTTCCCGTTTCCGGGTCCACATGGGTGGCGACGCAGCGAACGATCGGCTTGATCACTGTCAGCCTCGCTCCGCCCAGCGTCAGGTCGCGCCCGACCCAGTCGTTCTCGGCCCAGGCGGGCCAGCCCTCGACCCAGACATTGGCGCGGAACCGCAAGGGGTCGATCGTGACGCCCAGCCGCCCGGACAGGTCGCGCACGCTGGCCAGATTCAGCACCGAAACCGCCCCCGCGGGATCATCCATGAACCGGTGTCCGCCGCCGCCCAGCAGGCGCAACGGCGCGGTCGCCTCCTCGCCGAGGAAGTCGGTGAGCCAGTCCTCCAGCCGGCGGTCGTCCCCGGGGTCGCCGAGGTTCACCGACAGATCGGGCGCGCCCTCGCTCGACACATGCAGCGTATCGGTCGTCTCGTCCCACCGGGTGCGGACCCGCGCGATCTGCGGCAGTCGCGCCAGCACGGTGAACCGCATCTTGGAAATATGGGCCGGAGCCTGCGGATCGAAGCCCGACGGCCCGATCTCGACGGCGCGCAACCGGTCGCCGGGAAAGGCCAGTCCGGCCGTCAGCATCGCCCGCTCCAGCGGCTCGGGCGTGAAACCCTTGACCGGATGGCGGTACAGGGCGGCAATGGATGCGGAAAAAGTCTCGGCCACGGCCGGTCAGTGCCCCAGCGCGCGAATTCAGGCAAGGTGAAGCTCAGCCGGAACACGGCTCGCCGCTGGACCGTTGACCCACCGATGCCCTTCCCCGCTCCGATCCGGTCTTCCCCGCGCCGCAGCTTGATTTCCGGCCCCTGGGCCTTTGTCGGCGCGGCCCTCGGAGGGCTGGCGGCCGGGGCCGGCGCGGCGCACCTGATCTACACCCAGGGTCACAGATACGGCCTGGAACTGAGGCCGGAGCGGCCCGGGCCGACACCGCCCAAACCCCCGACGCCGGAGGAGTATGAGGCGCGCGAGCCCGGCCGGGGCCGGATGGCCGAACGCCCCTCCCAGATCCCTCACAAGGGCTGGGTCGATATCGCCTGGCGAGTCGGCGGGTCCTATTTCGGGGACCGGGTCGGCTTTGTCTCGGGCGGAGTGACCTTCTTCATCCTGCTGTCCCTGTTCCCGGCCCTGGCGGCCTTCGTGACCATCTACGGCCTGTTCGCCGACGCGAATGACGCCGCCGGGCGGATCGCCTTCCTCTATTCAGTGCTGCCGTCGAACGTGGCCCGGTTCATCAATGCGGAGCTGACGCGGCTGGCGGCCGGCTCGACCGGCCAGCTGACCTTCACCCTGGTCTGGACCCTGGCCCTGTCGCTGTGGACGGCCAACAACGGCATCAAGACCTTGTTTTATGGTCTGAATGTCGCCTACCACGAAGTCGAGCGACGCAACATCCTGCGCTACAACCTGCTGGGTTTCGCCTTTACCCTGACAGGGTTGGCGGCGATGCTCATGACCGCGGCCCTGGTGGTCGGCGTGCCGATCGTGCTGGGCGTCTTCGGCCTCGCCGACGACTGGGCCCGGCTCGCCCCCCTTCGCTGGCCCCTGCTGTTCATCGGCTATGCCGGGGCGCTGACCGTCATCTACCGGTTCGGCCCGTGCCGGCAGCGTGCGCGCTGGCGCTGGCTGACGCCCGGAGCCCTGTTCGCGGCGACCCTCAGCGTGATCGTGTCCTTCATCTTCAGCTGGTACCTGACGAACTTCGTTCGGCTCGACTCCTACGGCCCGCTGGCGACCGCCATGGGCTTCCTCCTGTGGACCTGGATTTCCGTTCAGGTGATCCTCATGGGCGCCGAGGTGAACGCGGAAATCGAGCACCAGACCGCCGTCGACACCACCACGGGCTCGCCGGCGGCCATCGGCGACCGTGGCGCGGTCATGGCCGACAACATCGGTGCGCGTCGCGGCAGCCATGCCGCCCTGACCTTCACCCTGAAGCACGCCGAGGCCCTGGCCGACCGGCTCTCGCGCCGTCGCAATCGTCCGCGGGCCTGAGCGGAGTCGCAAAACCGCACGGCGGAGCCTATCTCTCTGTCTATGAGCAACAACTTTCGTCTCACGACCCTCGAGCGCGCCTACGAACTCGCCCGCAGCGGGGAGTGCCGCACCGTGGGCGACATCAAGACCCGGCTGCAGCAGGAAGGCCACGAACGCGTCCAGGATCGCCTTTACGGCGGTTCCCTGACGTCCGCACTGCGCAAGCTCTGCGTCGCCCACTACATCGCGCCGGAAGGCGAGGAAGGCGCACCCGCCCCGGCCGGGTCCGGGCAGGGGGGCGAAGACGAGGACGAACCGGTCCCGGCCTGAATCGGGGCGACTCAAGACTCAGGTTGTGCACAGGGCGTTTTCGGTCCATATGAGGCTCGTCGATCTCTCTGCGTAACGCCCTCTCTCTTTGCGAACGCACCGAGTTTCTGGCCGATCCCATTCAGACCCGACAGGCTTCAGGCGCTCTTGCCTGATGCAAACTGCTAACGGAGGTCCTTAAAATGGCTACCGGCACTGTCAAATGGTACAACTCCACTAAAGGCTACGGCTTCATCGAGCCCTCGGACGGCGGCAAGGACGTGTTCGTTCACGTTTCGGCCGTTGAAGGCGCAGGCATGAACGGCCTGAACGAAGGCCAGAAGGTCTCGTACGAAGTCGAACGCGACCGTCGCACCGGCAAGGAATCTGCCGGCCAGCTGAAGGCCGCTGAATAGTCCTTCACGGATTTTTCAAGTGACTGACGGGGTCGGGGCGAAAGCCCTGGCCCCGTTTTCGTTGGGGCGACGACGCGTGCGCTTGCTCCAACCCGCCGTGCCGCGTAATCGCGCGGACGATGTTCGGCCTCGCCAATCCCGCCCGTTTCATGAGTTTCACCCGACCGCTGACGCCGGTGCTGTGGGCGATCGCGGCCGTGCTGCTGGCTGTCGGGACCTGGCTCAGCTTCACGGCACCCGGCGACTATCAGCAGGGCGACACGGTGCGGATCATGTTCGTGCATGTGCCGGCCTCGACCCTGGGCCTGTCGGCCTATGCGGCACTCGGCGTTTCAAGCTTCTTCGCCCTCGTCTTCCGCCATCCGCTGGCCGACGCTGCCGCCCGCGCCGCCGCCCTGCCCGGCGCGGCCTTCACGGCCCTGGCCCTGATCACCGGCTCCCTGTGGGGCCAGCCGATGTGGGGGACCTGGTGGGTCTGGGACGCGCGCCTGACCAGCGTGCTGGTCCTGTTCCTCTTCTATCTCGGCTATATGGCGCTCAGGGCCTCCATCGACGATGAGCAGAAGGCCGCGCGGGCCGCCGCCGTCCTGGGCCTCGTCGGCCTGATCAACCTGCCGATCGTGAAGTTCTCGGTCGACTGGTGGAACACCCTGCACCAGCCGGCCTCCCTGCTGCGCGCCGGCGGATCGAGCCTCGATCCCGTCTTCCTTGCCCCGCTGCTGACCATGATGGCGGCCTACGGCACCCTGTTTCTGGCCGTCTGGCTGACCTCGATCCGCACCGAGATCACCCGCCGCCGGGTCCAGACCCTGCGCGCGCGACTGGCGCTGGAGGCCTGAGATGCTCGATTTCGACATGAGCCCCTATGCGGCCTTCGTCTGGCCCGCCTGGGGCGTGAGCGCCCTTGTGCTCGGCACCGTCGTCATCCGCGCCGTCGCGGCGTCACGCCAGTGGAAGGCCGAGCTGAAGCGGCTCGAGGACAACGGCGAAGCCGGGCCCCAGGTCGCGCAAGACGCGGCAGGCCAGCAAAAATGAGCCGGTGGCTGACAATCATTCCTCTGGTGGTGCTCGTCGCGCTCGCGGCCCTGTTCATCGGCTGGTCGCTGAAGCGGGATCCCCAGTTCAAACCGGACGCCCTGGTCGGCCAGATCGCGCCCGAGACCGTCCTGCCCATCCTTCAGGACGGCGTCGCCGGACCCCGGAACGTCGACATCCGCACTGCCGGCGTCGGCAGGCCGATGATCGTCAATGTCTTCGCCAGCTGGTGCGCGCCGTGCCGTCTCGAGCACCCGCAACTGCTGGCCCTGAAGGCCCAGGGGATCGCGGTCGTCGGCGTCGCCTACAAGGACGAGCCCGAGGCGACCCAGGCCTTCCTCGACGAACTGGGCGATCCCTTCGCCATGGTCCTGGTCGACCGCGAGGGTCGCGCCGGTCTCGACCTCGGCGTCTCCGGCGTCCCCGAGAGCTTCGCCGTCGACGCCATGGGCCGGATCGTCGCCAAGTCCTCCGGCCCCCTGCTCACCGATGAGGACGTCGAGCGCCTGACCTCGGCCCTGGACGCGCCGCTGCGCCCCCTGCCGACCGCCACCACGCTGGAAGACGCCCGGGCCCGCCGCGACGCCGCGAACTGACGGGCTCAGGCAGCGAGACGCCGCGCGTGGAGCGATAGCCCACCAGGACTGGGCTCAAGCAGCGAGCCACCGCGTCGCGAGCGGTAGCTCTCAACAAAGACGTTAACCTTTTCTCGACAGGATTCGTTAACCCTGTCGGCATGAGCGCGATACGACCGGACATCCCCCAGTCCCTGCCCGCCACGACCCCGGCGGGCCCATCCGCACAGGCGAAAGCCGCGCAGGCGGCCTTCTTCCGCGCCGCGCTCAACGAGGTCCAGGCGACCCAGGCTCGCCCGCAGGCCGCGCAAACGACCCCGACCGCACAGCCAGGCGAGCCGGAATCCCCCCGCCTGCCCCGTCTCGGCCAGTTGCTCGACATCCGGGTCTGACTTCCGTCCGTACCCGACCCGTCGTCAGGTGACCCCGGCGCCCTGTGGTGCTAGACGCGCGCGCATCCTCCCCCCTCCCCCGGATTCACCTCATGCCCGCCGCACCCGACTTTCCGCCCGCCCCTGACGCGGTGAAGCCCGTCCGCGCCCTGATCTCGCTCTCGGACAAGACCGGGCTTGAGGACGCCGCGCGCGCGATGCACGAGGCCGGGGTCGAACTGGTCTCGACCGGCGGCACCCGTGCCGCCATCGCCGGGTTCGGCCTGCCGGTGAAGGACGTCGCCGACCTGACCGGCTTCCCCGAGATGATGGACGGCCGGGTCAAGACCCTGCACCCCGTCGTTCACGGCGGCCTGCTGGGCGTGCGCGACGCGGCCGAGCACAGGGCGGCCATGGACGAACACGGCATCGGCCCGATCGATATCGTCTGGATCGACCTCTATCCGTTTGAATCAACTGTTGATTCTGGAGCCGGTTTCGACGCGGTGATCGAGAACATCGACATCGGCGGCCCGGCCATGATCCGTTCGGGGTCGAAGAACCACGGCTATGTCGCCGTCGCCGTTGACGGGGTCTCCATCGGCCTGATCGTCGGGGCGCTGAAGGCCTCAGGTTCGACCTCGCTGGCCCTGCGCAAGCACCTCGCCGCCCGCGCCTTCGCCCGCACCGCCGCCTATGACGCCGCCGTCTCCGGCTGGTTCGCCGGCCAGCTCGAAGACGCCGCCCCGGCCCGCAAATCCATCGCCGGCGCCCTGGCCCAGACGCTGCGCTACGGCGAGAACCCGCACCAGACGGGCGCCTTCTACCGCACCGGAGAGGTCCGCCCCGGCGTCGCCCATGCGACCCAGATCCAGGGCAAGGAACTGGGCTACAACAACATCGCCGACGCCGACGCCGCCTATGAACTGGCCGCCGAGTTCGAGAGCCCGGCCTGCGTCATCGTCAAACACGCCAACCCCTGCGGCGTCGCCGTCGGCAGGGACCTTGGCGAGGCCTATGCCCGCGCGCTGGAGTGCGACGCCGTCTCGGCCTTCGGCGGCGTCATCGCCGTCAACCGCCCGCTGAACGGGGCCGACGCCCGCGCCATCACTGAAATCTTCACCGAGGTCGTCATCGCCCCCGGCGCCGACGACGAGGCCAGGGCTGTCTTCGCGGCCAAGAAGAATCTGCGCCTGCTCATCACCGACGGCCTGCCCGACCCGCATGGCCCGGGCGAAGTCTTCCGCTCGGTCGCCGGCGGCTTCCTCGTCCAGTCGCGCGACCGCAGCCTGATCAAGCCTTCGGACCTGAAGATCGTCACCCGCCGCCAGCCCACGCCGCAGGAGATCGAGGACATGCTGTTCGCCTTCACCGTAGCCAAGCACGTCAAGTCCAACGCCATCGTCTATGCGAAGGACGGCCAGACCGCCGGCATCGGCGCCGGCCAGATGAACCGCCGCGACAGCGCTCGCATCGCCGCCATCCGCGCCCGCGAGGCCGGAGAGGCCAAGGGCCTGGCCCACTCCCTGGCCGAGGGTTCGGCCTGCGCCTCGGAAGCCTTCTTCCCCTTCGCCGACGGTCTGCTGGAAGCCGTGGCGGCCGGCGCCACCTCGGTGATCCAGCCGGGCGGCTCGATGCGCGACGCGGAAGTCATCGCCGCCGCCGACGAGCAGAACATCGCCATGGCGTTTACGGGCGTGCGGGTTTTCCGGCACTAGACGGCCTTCCTTCTCCCGGTGGGAGAAGGTGGCTCGCGAAGCGAGACGGATGAGGATCGGATCTCACCGGCGACGCACGGCCCTCACCCTTTCGCCTGGCCGATCGCTACGCTCCCCGAGGCTCAAGCCCTCTCCCAACGGGATAGGGGACGGCATATGGTCTCGCCATGGACACCCTGTCTGACCGCTGGTCGAAACTTGAACCCTTCACCACCGTCGTCGGTCCCGACGACGACCGGCCGCGCCCCACGGTCCTGCTGTTCCACGGCTGCGGCGGTCTTCGCGGTCACCTGCCCATGTATGCCGCAGCCGCGAAAGAGGCCGGCTGGCGCGCGGTGATCGTCGACAGTTTCGCCCCGCGCGGCTGGTCGCGCCAGTTCGCCATGGCCACGGTCTGCACCGGACTTCTGCTGCGCGGCTGGGAGCGGGGCGGCGACGTCGTGGCCTCGATCCAGGGCGTCTCGGCCCGGCCCGACGTGGACGCGACCCGGATCGCCCTGGCCGGCTGGAGCCACGGCGGCTGGGGCATCATGGAGGCGATGAGCTGCGATCCGTACCCGGCGAAGGCACTGGGCGTGATTGACGCGGAGACCGCCGACCTGTCCGGCGTCAAGGCGACCTACCTTGCCTATCCCTATGTCGGGGTGGCGGCCCTGAACCGGATGCGGCCCTGGCGGCATTGCCCGAAGACGCTGGCCGTCATCTCGCAAAGGGACCACCTGACCACGGTTCGCAACGCCGAACGGGTCCACGACATGGTCCGCAACTGCGGCACCGAGGTCGAGACCTGGATCGCGCCGGGCACCCATAGTTTCGACGAGCCGATGACGGCCCCGCCGATGAAGTACGACGCCGAACTGACCGGCGAGGCGATCCGCCGCTTCCGCGCCCTGCTGGACGACGTCGCCGTCGCGCCGCGCCCGGTTCACGCCGCCGCCTGATGGACACGCTGGCGGTCCGCCGGGTTAGCCGAGCGAGGCTTTGACCCGGACCGTGGCCCTGACCGAGTTGGCCATGTCGCAATTCTCGTGCGCCTCATGGTGCAGGTGGTCCAGTTCGGCCTGATCCGGCTGGCGGCCGACGAAGGCCGTGACGGGCCGCAGGGTCACCTCGCTCATATATCTTCGCCCGGTGCCGTCATGGCCCAGGAGGCCCGAGGCCCGATCGACATACCGGTCCACGACCAGCCCGGCGCGAGCCGCGAAGTCGAGGAACCACAGCATGTGACAGCTGGACAGGGAGGCCACCAGAGCCTCCTCGGGATCGACCGCCGCCGGGTCGGAGAAGGGGATGCGCACGCTCGACGGCGCCGAGGATCCGCGCACCACCGCCCCGCCGTCGAAGGTCCAGTCGTGAGCGCGGGAATAGCGCTTGTCCGTGAAGGGCTGATCGCCCCGGCTCCATTCGATGGTCGCGACGTGCTCGCTCATGCCGGTCTCCCGTTATTTGAGGATCGTATAGGTCATCGGTGCCCGGACCTCGAAGCCCAGGGCGCGATAGAGGGTGATGGTCGCATCGTGTTCGGCGAAGGCATGCAGGAAGACCCCCTCGCCGGACGCCAGGATCTCGCCCGCCACCGCCCGTGACAGGCCCGCCGCAAGGCCTCGGCCTCGATGATCCGGATGGGTGCAGACGCCGCTGAGTTCGGTGAAGCCGTCGAGCCGCAAACGACGCCCCGCCATGGCCACCAGCCGCCCCTCATGCCGGACCCCGATGAAAGGCCCGAGGCGTCGCGTCTTCGACCGGAACGGGCCCGGCCTGGTCAGGGTCGCCAGCGCCAGCATCTCCGGCGCATCGGCCTCGGTCAGGATCTCATAGGTCAGGTCCGGCCCGCCCGGGGTCAGGGCCTGACAGACCATCTGGACCAGGGGAAGGCGGCCGACGACCTCGACACCCGGCAGGTCGAGTTCGGCCATCGGCCCGCCGGTCCGCTCGACGATGCCGGCACCCGGGTGGCGCAAGGCCAGGTCCGCGATGGCCTTCAGCGTCTCCGGTTCTGCATCGGCACCCGAGACGAAGATCCCGACCTCCGGATCGATCCGCACGGCCCGGGCGTCACTGTCGGACGTGACGAAACCCGACAACCGGGTCGTCAGGGCGTTCCACACGGCACGGTCCAGCGGATGGGTCATGGCGACGTCTTAGCGCGGCGGCGATTTCGCGTCAGCCCCGCCGACGACGCCGGGACCGAAACCCGCCGAGGTCAAGCCCGCCAGAAGCCCACGATTTGCTTGACCTCGGCGATCACCGGATCGGCGATCGCGGCGGCGCGCTCGGCCCCGTCCTTGAGGACACGGTCGATCTCGGCCGGGTCGTCCATCAGGCGGCGCATCTCAGCCGTGACCGGAGCCAGGGACGAGACGGCCAGATCCGCCAGCGCGGGCTTGAAGGCGCCGAAACCCTGGCCGGCGAACGCGGCCGTCACCTGTTCGCGCGTCTGGTCCGACAGGGCGGCGTAGATGGCGATCAGATTCCTGATCTCGGGCCGTTCATCCAGGCTCTCGCCGGGCTCGGGCATGACGCCCATGTCGGTCTTGGACTTGCGGATCTTGGCCGCGATCGTGTCGGCGTCGTCGGTCAGGTTGATGCGCGACTGGTCAGAGGGATCGGACTTCGACATCTTGGCCGCGCCGTCGCGCAGGGACATGACCCGTGTCGCCGGTCCCTGGATCAGGGGTTCGGGCAGGGGGAAATAGCCCGGCGCGTTGAAGTCGGTGTTGAACTTGCCGGCGATGTCGCGGGTCAGTTCCAGATGCTGTTTCTGGTCCTCGCCCACCGGCACCTCGGTCGCCTTGTAGAGCAGGATGTCGGCCGCCTGGAGCACGGGGTAGGTGTAGAGGCCGACCGAGGCCCGTTCCTTGTGCTTGCCCGACTTCTCCTTGAACTGGGTCATCCGGTCCAGCCAGCCGAGGCGGGCGACGCAGTTGAAGATCCAGGCCAGTTCGGCATGGGCACGCACGGCCGACTGGGGGAAGATGGTCGACTTCGCCGGATCGAGACCCGAGGCGATATAGGCGGCCGCGATCTCGCGCGTCTGGGCGGCCAGCAGGGCCGGGTCCTGCCACACCGTGATGGCATGCATGTCGGCCACGAACAGGAAGCAGGGCGCGCCGGACTCCTGCAGGGCCGTGAACCGCTTCAGCGCGCCCAGATAGTTGCCCAGGTGCAGGGCCCCGGACGCCTGGATGCCGCTGAGAATGCGGCGTGGGCCGGTGTAGGCGGGAGGAGAAACGACATCGGTCATGGCGCAAGCCGAATGCCCGACCGCCGCGCGCGGAGCAAGGCGTTACTTGGCCGGGCGCCTCAACAGCCCCCTCACCTCTGCCATTGTCACGGCCCGCGTCACGAAGGCGAGGGCCACATAGGTCAGGCCGCCCAGCGCCGTGACTACAAGCAGCGTGATCTCCTTGGCACCATGGCCCGATCCGAGCCCGGTCAGGGCCTCGCCGATCGGAGCCTCGATCCAGGGTCGGGCCCAGGAGGCCAGGGCCACGACCGCGCCCAGTCCGACGCTGGCCAGCAGGATGCGGAGCAGGCGCGAGGTCGCGGCCACGCTGGGCCTGTAATGCCCGCGTCGCCACAGCCGCGCGCCCAGCAACAGGGCATTGACCCAAGCCGAGGCGCTGACGGCCGCCGCGATGCCCGCCACCCCCATGCCGAGGTTGAACAGGCCGATGGCCAGGGCCGCGTTCACCGCCACCGACACGAGGGCGAAGGTCATCGGCGAGCGTGTGTCGCGCCGGGCGAAGAAGGCCGGCGACAGAATACGGATCAGGACGAAGGCGGGCACGCCCCATCCGAATTGCAACAGGATCCCGGCGGTGGCGCGGGCGTCTATGTCCAGGAAGGCGCCGCGTGTGAACAGGCCGTCGATCAGGAAATAGGGCATGGCCATCAGGGCCGCCGCCGCGGGCAGGGTCAGGGCCATGGACAGTGTCAGGGCCTCGTCCATCGAGGCCTGTTGCTGCTCCCGGTCCTCGGACGCGACAGCGCGCGACAGGCGCGGCAACAGGGCGATGCCGATGGCCACGCCGACCAGGCCGAGCGGCAGCTGATAGAGTCGGTCCGCTGTCGACAGCCAGGCGCGACCGCCGTCGACCCAGCTGGACAGATTCTGGCTGATGAAGACGTTGATCTGGGTGGCCGAATTGCCGATCGCGGCGGGGACAGCGGTGATGATGATGGCCTTCACGGGACCGGTAAGGCGGGGCATCGAAAGCCGAACATTGGCCCCTGCCTTGCGCACCGCCCACCAGCACAGGCCCGCCTGGGCCACGCCCGCCACGGCCACCGCCCAGCTGGCGGCGTAGGCGGCCTGGATCGGCCCGCCCTGCGCCGGGACGACGGCGGCGAGCATGATCAGGTTCAGCAGGATCGGATAGGCACCCGAGACAATGAACCGGCCCCGCGCGTTCAGCACCCCGGAGAGCAGGGCGGCCACTGCCATACAGGGCAGATACGGCATGGTGATCTGGGTCAGGACCACCGCCAGCTTGAACCGCACGGGATCGTCCAGGAAGCCGGTGTTCATCGCCGTCATGATCCAGGGCATGGTCAGCTGCGCGACGAGGGTCAGGGCCACGGTGATGGCGGCGACGACGGCCAGGGCGTCCGTGGCGACGCGGTCGGCCGCCTCCTGGCCTTCGGTCTCCAGAGTGCGGGCATAGGCCGGCACGAAGGCGGCGGCGAAGGCCCCTTCGGCGAAGATGCGGCGGAACAGGTTGGGGAAGTTCAGCGCCGTGTAATAGGCGTCCGCCGCCGGCCCGACCGAGGCACCCAGATAGGCGGTGATCACCGTGTCCCGCGCGAACCCCGCCAGCCGGCTGATCAGGGTCATGCCGCTGAAGATCGCCGACGACCGCATCATGCCGCCGCCCTTCCCCGATGTCGTGGCGGAGGCCGGCGGCTGGACCAGGGGTTCGACGGTGGCTGTGGCCCCCGCGATCGGGGCGGCGGGCTCGATCGGTTCGGGAAGATCAGACTTGGACACGGACGAACCTCGATTGCCGTGCCCAGGCGCGCGGCGAAATGTCGCTTAACCCGCTTCCGGGATAGGTGAAACGGCCTTGCGCGGCCGCAGGTCCGAGACGTCACGCGCGCTGGCCCGGGCGGCGGTGATCCGGCGTCCCTCGGGGGCGGCGGGGGCGCGGTCCAGAACCGCCTCGAGCGCCGCATGGACCTCGTCCAGCAGGCCGTCGGACTTCAGCTTCCGGCCACTGCGATCGGTGACATAGAAACTGTCGACCGCCCGCTCGCCGAAGCCCGCGACATGGGCCGAACGGATCGACAGATCGTGGTCCGACAGGGTGCGCGACAGCTCGGCCAGCAGACCCGGCCGGTCGGCGCCCGAAACCTCGATCACCGTGGCATCGGCCGAGGCCGCGTTGTCGATCATGACCACCGGGCGCACGTCGAACACGGCCCGGCGCGGCGAGGACCGGGGCATGGCGGGCGGAGATACGGGCGTCTCGCCCCTCGCCGCCGCCTCCAGGGCCGCGATCAGGGATTTCAGCCGCCGTGGTTCGGCCTGGCCAAAGGGCTGGTCGGCCCCGTCCTGGACCTGAAAGACGTCCAGCACCGTGCCGTCGGCGGCCGTCGCCACCCGCGCTCCGGTCACATCGGCCCCGGCCGCCGCCAGGACGGCCGCGAGGTCCGCGAACAGACCGGGCCGGTCGCGGGCCGCCAGCGCGATCTCGGTCGTCTCCTCAATCCGGCCCGCGACGCAGGTCCGGACCTCCACCGCCGCCCCGGCTTCCAGGGCCCGGGCGACGAGGCCGGCGTGTTCGGCCAGGGGATCGACGGTCTGGATGTCCTCGCCCCGGAACAGGGCCTCTACGGCGGCATAGAGACTGCGCATCAGCTGGCCCTTCCAGCTGTTCCACACCCCCGGCCCAACGGCCCGGATATCGGCCACGGTCAGGACCAGCAGCATCCGCAGCCGCTCGGGATCGCCGACGATCTCGGCGAAGGCCTGAACCGTCGCCGGATCGGAGATGTCCCGCTTCTGGGAGTAGTCGCTGAGTGCCAGGTGATGCCGCACCAGCCAGACCACGATCTCGGTCCGCCGGGGATCCACGCCCAGTCGCTCGCAGGCCCGCCGGGCGGAAATGGCGCCATCCTCCAGCTGTCCCCGCTCCCCGCCCTTGCCGACGTCGTGCAGCAGCATGGCCAGCATCAGGGCTTCCGGGTCGGCGATCAGATGGATCACCTCGGTGGCCAGCGGATGGTCGTCCCTGAGCTTGCCGCGCTGGATGTCGTTGAGGATGCCGATGGCCTGGAGCGTGTGCTCGTCGACCGTATAGGCGTGATACATGTTGAACTGGGTCTGGCCGACGATCCGGCCCCACTCCGGCAGGAACCGGCCCAGCAGCCCGGCCTCGTTCATGATGGTCAGGACGCGATAGGGCCTCTGTCCGTGGGCCAGCACATGCAGCAAGGCCGCCGTCGCCTGCGGATCGCGCCTGAGCTTCGGTGTCACCAGTGCCAGCGACCGCGTCACCGCCGAAAAGGCGTGCGGATGGACGTCGAGATCGTGCTGGTCGGCGCAGACGAACAGGGTCAGCAGCTTGACCGGATCCTCGGCGAACACCTCCGGCCCCGTGACCGAAAGCCGGCCGCTGTCCTCGATGAAGCCGGGCACGCCGAGGTTCCGCTTCCGCCCCGGAATCAGCCGCGACAGGCTCATCGTCTTCTTCTGCTGGCGGGCCTCCAGGGTCGCACTCATGGCCCGGGTCAGGGCCCCGACGTCGCGCGCGACGAGGAAATACCGACGCATGAACCGCTCGACCGCCGGTTCGTCGCCCCGGCCGCGCCAGCCCATGCGGCGCGCCACCTCGGGCTGGAGGTCGAAGGTCAGCTTTTCCTCGGCCCGACCCGCCGCCAGATGCAGATGCGCCCGGACCCGCCACAGAAAGTCGAACGCCTCCTCGAAGGTCCGTCGCTCGCGCGGCGTCAGCAACTCGTCCAGAACCCGCGCGCCCAGAGGGCTTTCCGGGGCCAGGGACCGGGCGATCCAGAACAGGGTGTTGAGGTCGCGAAGCCCGCCCTTGCCGTCCTTGATGTTCGGCTCGACGCGATAACGCACGGCGCCCGCCCTGGCATGGCGATTGTCGCGCTCCTCCATCTTGGCGGCGATGAACGGGCGCGGATCGGCGTTGGTGACCATGCCCCGGAAGCGCCAGAGGAAGTCCTCGGTCAGCTTTTCGTCGCCCGCGAGCGGACGGGCTTCCAGCAGGGCCGTGCGGATGGTCATGTCGGATCGGGCCAGCGACAGGGCCTCGTCCACCGACCGGGCCGAGGACCCGACCTTCAGGCCCAGGTCCCACAGGACATAGAGCATGAACTCCGCCACCGTCTCGGTCCGCGCCGTCGTCTTCCACGGCCGCAGGAAGACGAGGTCGAGATCGGAGAAGGGTGCCAGCACGCCCCGGCCGTAGCCCCCGACTGCGATCAGGGCGAGCTTCTCCGCCTCGGTCGGATTGTGCGACGGATAGAGGGTCTCGGTCGTGAACCGCCACAGGGCCGTCAGCAGTTCGTCAGCCGCCCCTGAATACAGCCGCGCCACCTCTACCCCGGGCAGGCCGTTGGACAGTTTCGTCGCGATCTTCTCGCGCACCGCGTCGTAGTGGGATTTCAGCACCGCGGCGACGGCGGGCCGGACGCCCGGGCCGGAAACGATGGCGTCGAGGCGGGCGTCGAGGGGGGATGACATCAAATCCTCCCCCCTTGGGGGAGGGGGACCACGAAGTGGTGGAGGGGGCCGACCGCATAGGCCATGGGCCGGGGTGGGCCCCCTCCGTCTCTACGCTGCGCTTCGAGCCACCTCCCCCAAGGGGGGAGGACTGAAGCAAACGTCACTTCGCCAGCCCCTTCAACCGATACAGCGCCTCCAGCGCCTCCCTCGGCGTCAGCGCATCGGGGTCGAGCGCGGCCACTGCCTCGTCCAGCACCGACTTCACCGGCGGCGTCGGAGGCTCCATCATGGCGAACAGGGGCAGGTCATCCAGCCGGCCGTGCGCCGCCTTCTCCGTCTCCAGGCGGTCCAGAACAGCGCGGGCGCGGGCGACCACGGCCGGCGGTACGCCCGCCAGTTTCGCGACCTGCACGCCGTAGGAGCGGTCCGCCGCCCCCGGCGCCGCCTCGTGCAGGAAGACCAGTTCGCCGTTCCATTCCCTGGCCCGCATCGAGAGATTGCAGACGTGGTCGAGCCGCTCCTCCAGCCGGGCCAGCTCGTGATAGTGGGTCGCAAACAGGGTCCGGGCCCTGTTCACGTCGTGCAGGGCCTCGGCGCAGGCCCAGGCGATGGCCAGGCCATCATAGGTCGCCGTGCCGCGCCCGATCTCGTCCAGAACGATGAAGCTCTGCGGCGTCGCCTGGGTCAGGATGGCGGCCGTCTCGACCATCTCCATCATGAAGGTGGAGCGTCCCCGCGCCAGGTCGTCCCCGGCCCCGACCCGGCTGAACAGCCGGTCGACGACGCCCAGCCGCATCGCCTTCGCCGGCACGAAACAAGACCCTTGCGCCAGTACCACCAGAAGCGCGTTCTGGCGCAGGAAGGTCGACTTGCCGGCCATGTTCGGCCCGGTGACGATGCTGAGGCGTGCACCACCGACGCCATCGCCGTCCAGCCTGCAGTCGTTGGGCGTGAACGGATCACCCGCCCGCTTCACCGCCGCCTCAACCACCGGGTGGCGTCCGGCCTCGACGGCGAAGACCCTGGAATCGTCCACCACCGGCCGGACCGCCCCGACCTCCTCCGCCCATTCGGCGAGGGCGGCGGTGGCGTCGAGTTCGGCCAGGGCGTCGGCCACCGCCTGCAAGGGCATGGCCAGCGACTGGACCGTCTGACGCCAGACCTCGAACGTCTCGCCCTCCATGGCGAGCGCCCGGTGACCGGCCTGGCTGATCTTTGCATCCAGTTCCGACAGTTCGACCGTGGTGAACCGCACCTGCGCCGCCAGGGTCTGGCGGTGGATGAAGGGGTTTTCCGGACCGGCCCGGAACAACGGCTCGGCGTGTTTCGCCGTGGTCTCGAGGAAATAGCCCAGCACCGCATTGTGCCGGACCTTGAACGGCACGCCGCTTTCGGCCACGGCGCGGGCCTCCAGATCGGCGACCACCCGGCGGCTGTCGTCGCGCAGGGTCCTGACCGTATCGAGTTCCGGCCGGAACCCCGGCGTCACGAAGCCGCCGTCGCGCGCCAGATGCGGCGGCTCCCCGGCCAGCCCCTCGGCGAGGTCGAGCATCAGCCGCGCCAGATCAGGCGACAGGGTCAGCCGGTCGAGACAGGCGGCGATGCGCGTCGGCGGTCCGGTCAGCGGGTCGGGTGAGACTGTGAACAGCCCCGCCAGGGCCTCGGCGATGGTCAGTCCCGCCCGGATCGCGGCCAGGTCGCGCGGCCCGCCGCGTCCGAGCGCCAGTCGCGACACGGCCCGGGCCACATCCGCCGACGCCTTCAGCCCGTCGCGCAGGTCGCGGCGCAGCGAGCGACGCTCCAGCAGCCATTCGACCGCATCGAGTCCATGATTGATTTCGACCGGATTTCTCAACGGCCGGGCGATCCGTTCGGCCAGGGCCCGGGCCCCGCCCGAGGTCACCGTCCGGTCGATGCAGGCCAGCAGAGACCCCTCGCGTTCGCCCCTCTGGGTCCGGTCGATCTCGAGGCTCAGCCGGGTCGCCGGATCGATGGCGAGGAAGCCCGACTGTCCCGACCGACGCGGCGGCGACAGGGCCGGGACCTTGCCGGCCTGGGTCGTCTCCAGATAGGCGGCGACGAGCCCCAGGGCCGAGACCTCCGCCTCCTCGAAGGCCCCGAACCCGTCCAGTGAGGCGACGCCGTAGAGGCGCGAGACCCGCACTGAGGCCGCCGCCGGTTCAGCCACGGCCGAGGCCAGGGCCTGGACCACCCCGCCCGACCCGTCCAGCGCGCCCTTCAGCTCGGGATCGGAATAGAGTTTGTCGGTGACCAGCACCTCCGACGGCCGGAACGCCGCCAGGGTCGCGCCCAGATCGGCGATGTCGCAGGCGACGCAGTCCACCGCCCCGGCCGACAGCTCGATCACTGCCACCGCCGCCCGGCCGCGCCGGATGGCCACGGCCGCCAGCCGGTTGGCGCCCCGCGCATCCAGCAGTGAATCCTCGGTCAGGGTGCCCGGCGTCACCACCCGCACGATGTCGCGCCGGACGATCGATTTGGAGCCGCGCTTCTTCGCCTCGGCCGGGTCCTCCATCTGTTCGCAGATGGCGACCCGGAAGCCCTGGCGGATCAGCCGTGCGATATAGCCCTCGGCCGCATGGTGGGGCATGCCGCACATGGCGATGTCCTCACCCAGATGCTTGCCCCGTTTGGTCAGGGTCAGGCCGATGGCGGCCGCCACCAGCTCCGCGTCCCTGAAGAACAGCTCGTAGAAATCGCCCATCCGGAAAAACAGCACCGCATCCGGCTGCGACGCCTTGGCTGCCAGATACTGGGCCATGAAGGGCGTGACGGCGCCTTGATCAGAAGCGGTCGCGTCGGTCTGCGGCGGATGGGAGAGGGGGGCGTTCATGACGTCCCGTCAGGGTGACGGATCGTCGGCGTCGGCTCAAGCTATTCCTCCCCCATCGGGGGAGGGGGACCGCAGCGCGCTTGCGCTGTGGTGGAGGGGGCGATCCGCGAACGCAGAGGACTGGTGCGAGCCCCCTCCGTCACGTCGCAAAGGCGCGCCGCGCCACCTCCCCCGATGGGGGAGGACTGGAGAATCAGGCCGCGACCCGTTGCCGGTATCCCGCGCTGAGCACCGCCGGCTCCTGGAAGGCCAGGGCGTCCCAGTCCAGGTCGGGACGTGGTGCATGGGCGGCGGCCAGGACCGCACGTAGTTCGGCGGCGGAGGCGACGCTGGCGACCACAGCGGCGACCGGCGGCAGGCCCAGGCAGAACGCGAGCGCCGCCTGCATCGGATCGATTCGCGCCTCGGCCAGACGACGCCGCGTGCGCGACAGGGCGACACCATGGCTGGCCAGATGCGGCGGCAGATTTTCCTGATTGGTGAACAACAGGCCCCGCGCGAACACCGACGACACATGAACGTCGACCCCCATCCCGGCGAGGTCGCTCAGGACGCCCTCGGTCACCGGGCGCTGGTCGAGAACATTGCAGGGCATCTGCACCACGTCCGGCTGGAAGCGGCGCGCCAGAAGCGTCGGTCCGTCCTCCATCTTCGCCAGGAAACCGATGCGTTTGTACAGGCCGCGGTCCTTCAGCGCCTGCATCCGGTCCCACAGGGCGCGACCCTCGACGCCTGCGAGGTCGGCGGCGCCGGAGGCCAGCAGGACGTCGCCGCGCGGCAGACCCATCCGCTCCAGCGAACGCCGGGCACGGGCCTCGACCCGGTCCAGACCTTCGGACAGGGCCACGGTGCGCACGGTCACGGAGAAGGGCGACGGGAAGGGCCAGGCCTGTCCCAGCAGCCGCTCACCGTCGCCGTTCGGGCGCGTGGCGATCAGGGCGACGCCTGCGTCAGCGGCCGTCTGCAACAGGGTGCGCATCGCCTCTTCGCGCGCGCCGACGGGAATGGGGAGCGCGCGCTCAGGCTCGGTCACGACCGCGAGGGCCAGCTTCGCGGCCGGAGAAGGGGAGACGCCTGATTTCACCCCGCCACTCTGCACCGGCAATGCTTAAGCGATGCTGAGGGAGACCCTACCGGTTCCTTACCGGCAGAACGGGGCTCGATCAGTCGGCGCCCGGCAGAGGGCCGACTGATCGTAGGGCAGGGAGACGGTCGGGGCAGGGGCGAACAGGAGAGAGGTCAAAAGCAGGGCCTTGGAGGGACTGGGGATTGGGGACGAGGGACCAGAAGGCGGATCAACGCCGCGACCGCGCCCTTCTCTGGTCCCTGGTCGCTCGTCCCCAGTCCCTCCCCTTGCTGCACCGCAAAGGAACCGCCACGGCAATATGGCGTTGAGCGGGCTAGGCCTGTATCTAAGGCCAAGCTGACAAAACGGAGCGCGGCATCATGGCGACCTCGAAGGCACGTGAAGACATCAAGAACGACCTCAACACCCTCAAGGAAGACCTGAAGGTCGGCGCCCGCGAGGAAACCGCGCGGCTGAAGGCCAGGGCGGCCGAGACCGAGGCCCGCCTTCGCGAAAAGGCCGCCGAGGCTGATGCCCGCATCCGCGAGCACGCCGATGAACTGCGCGATCAGGCCCGTGGCTACTACGACCAGGCCCGCGTGCGCGGCCGTGAGTATTACGACGACGCCTCCGAGCGGTTCGACGAAGCCCAGCGCTACCTCACCGAGCGGGTGCAGGAGCGTCCGGTCCAGTCGACCGCCATCGCCCTGGGCGTCGGCATCGTGCTCGGCCTGCTGCTCGCGGGCCGTCGCCGCTGATGATCGGCAAGGGGCTGGTCAAGAAACTGACGGCGGCCGTCGTGGTCGCCGCCTGCGCCTTCGTGGTGATCGTCGCCCTCGGCGCGACCCTCTATTTCTCGCTCGCGCTGGTCCTGCCGCCGCTCGGGGCCGCCGCCATCACGGCCGGGTTCTTCGCCCTGGTCGCGATCATTGTGGCCCTGGTCTTCCTCAATGCCTCAGGCGCGACGGACGACGAGGACGACTATGAGGACGAGGACCTGGGTCTGGGCCATCGCGCCTTCGCCCTGTTCCGCCAGCGTCCGATCCTCGGCACGGTCGCGGCCCTGGCCGGCGGCTGGATCTTCCTGCGCAACCCGGCCCTGGCCACGATGGTCGCAGCGGCCTTCTCGGAGAAGCCGCAAGGGCGGGGATATCGGCGTTAAGCGGAACGCCTCGGCGTCTGGAACGTTGATTGGACAGGCGGCGTCATTTTCCGGCGTCGTCGTCCATCAACCGCTTTTCTGGAGGCAAACCCCAGGCTTCGCTGGGCTCTGATTTTCCTCGTTCTGGCGCTCGTCGCCGGTGCCTTGGGTGCTGGCGGCGTCGCCGGCCTCTCCATGAACATCGCCTATGTCCTGTTCGTCGTCTTCCTCGTACTGATGGTGATCTCGTTCTTCACCGGCGGGCTCCGGGGACGCGGGACGCGCATATAGCCGGCTGAAGCCAGGTATAAGGAAAAGGCCGCGCCCCCCGGGCAGCGGCCTTTTTCTTGATCCACACCAAAGAACCGGACGACCCGAAACGGGTCACTTTCAGCTTGCCCTTAGGTCAAGTTCCCACTAGCAGACGGCCGCCCAAGGGAACGCCCATGACCGTCGAAACTGATTTGCAGACCATCTCGGTGAACCTGATCGCCTTGCAGGCGGTCGTGCGGGGACTGTGCCGTGCCTGTTCCGGCCGTTCACCGGCGGCGCTGGTGGAGGTCCTGGACGGTCTCTCGGCCGAGGCGGAGCGTCTGGAACAGACCGCCCGGATCACCGGCGACCGCGTGCAGACGGATGCCCACGCCCTGGTCGAAACCTGGATCGACGATGTTCGCGAAGAGGCCCTGAGCAACTCTCGCGCTCAGAATCGGCCCAGCGTCTGAGACGCGGCGTTCAACCCGGCGGTCCTGAACCGCGCGAATTCCAGATTCCCGCTCACGTCATCACGCCGCTGACCGTTCGACAGCCAGGCTCGTCTCTCAGGATGCGTCCGTCGGCGACGAGCGCCTTAAGGCGCCGGCTGACGGTTTCGCGAGGCGGCCGACGGGGAGAACCTTCCTGGGGTGAAATATAAATTGAGGCTCCGGCCTCACACCGCCGCCGCCTCCTTGACCCCCGGCACGGCGGGGTCGGGCGCGGTCTCCGCATGGCGCGTATCCTGACGGCGCGGGAGTTTCCACGACTTGCTGCACTCGAACCGGTCGCCGGTCCAGGCGATGGCGTTGACGGTGATCTGGTGTTTGTCCCAGACGATCTCGTTGAAGCCGGGCGGCGTGCCCCGTTCGCGGTGCGACAGGGTCCCGCAGCCGATTGCGTAGGAACAGCGGTCCGACAGGTCGATCGGCAGGGCAAAAGGCATATGCACATGGCCCGTGGTGATCAGGTCGACCCCGGCCTCGGCGAAGATTTCGGCTGCGGCGTCGCCTCGCTTGACGTCGCCGGTCATCGGCGCGCCGATCATCTCGATCAGCGGGTGGTGACAGGCGAGGATCCTCAACGCCCCGACCGGCGCGGCGCGCAGGGCCTCGGCCGCGCGTCGGGTCTGGTCCAGGTCGATGACCCCCTTGGACCAGTTGGCGCGCGCCTGCCAGCCGCGCGCCGTGGTCACGCCCCGCACCATGACCGAGGGCGAGACGAACTCCCCGTCATGGGCGGGATGGCCGGTCGCCGTCTCGAACGCCTTCCACGGCCAGAACAGCCGCGCCGCCACGTCCCAGTAGGGCACGTCGTGATTACCGACGATGACGAAGCGTGGCGTCGGCATGGCCTTGATCCAGGCACCGGCGGCCGCGAACTCGTCCGGATAGCCCTTCTGGGTGATGTCGCCGGTGATCAGGATCAGGTCGCTGGGCCCGGCGTGGGCGTAGTCGAGCGCGGCCGCGCAGGCGTGCTTGTGCTCGACCCCGAAATGGATGTCCGAAAACTGCAGGACCCGCCCCATGCTCAGACTGTGTCCTCGGGTGCCAGAACAACAGGAATCTGCGGTTCGGGGACCAGGGCGTTGAAGGCTTTGGCGATGAAGGTCACCGTTGTGTCGTGGGGCAACAGGGTCGGCTCGCCGTCCAGCACCGCCGGGATGCGCGAGCGCGACTTGATGCGGATGCGTCTGGCCGGCCGGACCACGATCGACGGATCCTGGCGCCAGTCGCCGAACAGGGCCGTGGCCACCAGGCGGAAGGCCTGGGCCGCGTCGACGGGATTCATCGCCACGGCTTCCAGGCCCACCGGCTCTTCCATCACCTGTGAGATCATCGGGCTGATCAGGACCAGGGCCTCGCTCTTGCGCGCCTTGCCGCCGTCCAGCTCGACCCGGATCTTGCCCGAGAAAGCGCGGCGCAGGGCGCGCCGGCCGTAGGTCCAGGCCAGGCTCAGCTTGCCGGTCCGCATCGCCTCCCGTGCCGGAGCCCACAGGGCGGGCGAGCCGAAGATGCCGGCGCAATAGAAGGCCTGACCCTCGACCGAACCGCCCGAAACACATTGGGACGTGCCGTGTTCCAGAGCGTTTCGCAGGGCGGCCTTCCAGTCGGTCGTGCCGAAGAGGGCCCTCGGCAGCATGTTCATGGTTCCGCCCGGCAGGGGGGCGACCAGCGGACCCTTCGGTCCGGCCCTGGAGGCCACCGCCCGCGCCGTCCCGTCACCGGCCAGGACGAACAGCACGTCTGGCGCGGACGCCAGGGCCGTGTTGATCTGGGCGTCCATCGTGGTACCGGCCAGTTCGACCACCTCCGCCTCGCACGGATACCCGCTCAGGATCGCCTCGACCTCGGCCGCCGCGCGCGGGCCGACCGAGCCGGCCAGCGGATTGACCAGCACCACCACCCGGTTGATCAGGACATGGGGGGTCAGGGCGCGCGCTTCGGCACGCGGCTCCATGGTCGAGTCATCGGGCGTCGGGGTCTCGACGTCAGGCAGCATCGGGTCGGTCACTCGCTCCGAACGCGCCGTCTCGCCGGGCGTTCCGGAGAAGCTTCACTATTGGGTCTTGAGCGTCTCGGCCGTGGTCGCTGCGCCGGCTTCCAGAGCGGCGCCGGTCTTGCCGGCCGCGTCTCCGGCCTTGTCGACGGCGACCTCTGCGGCCTCCGGGGCCTGGCCGATCAGCGTCTTGCCCTGGTTGACGCCGGCGGTGATCCAGCCGTCCATCATTGCCCCGCCCTCGGCCAGCGACTGTTCCTTGATGCCCAGCACCGCAGTCAGCACGCCGAACAAGGCCAGCAGAGTCACGATCAGGCCGACGAATCCGCCGCCTCCGCCGCCCCGACGCTTGTTGCGGGCCCATACCGGGCTGGCATGTTCGTCGTCCGCCATCCGGACCGGTTCAGGAAAACGCATTGTAACTCCCCTCGGACTGCCGTTTCGCAGGCCACGCCCCTCGCGCGCCTGCTTCGACAATCATATGACATCGTTAACCGCGAGCATAGGCGCGGAACCTCTGCCATAATCCAGCGTTCTCGCTTTCGGGGCGAACATCAGGAATGAAGGACCATCTCATGAACAAGGCGATTATCGCGATCGGGGCCGCGGGCCTCCTGGCCTCGGCCTGCGCCAGCGACCCTTACGGCAACGGCTCCAACGAAACTGTCCGCCAGGGCGCCATTGGTGCCGGCATCGGCGCTATCGCCGGTGCCATCATCGGCAATAACGTCGGCAGCGGCAACGCCGCGACCGGCGCCCTCATCGGCGGACTCGCCGGCGGCGCCGTCGGCGCGGTCCGCGGCTCGCAAGCGGACCGCAACGCCCAGCAGCGCTACCGCGACAACCGCGGAAATTATTACTACTGCTACGACAACCGCCAGGACGAGTGCTACTGGGAAAACGGCCAGCGTCGCTACTAGGATACTGAACCGCAAGGTTTTTCAGGGCGGTTCGTCACATGGCGGGCCGCCCTTGCCATGAAGTGATCACGGAGCGGGCCCCATGACGATGCGATCGACGATTCTGGCGGCCGGTCTTGCGGCGGTGGCGCTGGCGGGCTGTTCGACCCTGCGGACGCCGGGCCGGGACGCGCTGGTGACCGAGCCCCCGGCCTGCGCCGCCAAGCGGTTCGACATCTATTTCGCCGAGGATCAGGCGACCCTCACCGACGCGGCGCGAACAGCCATCGGCCTGACCGCGACCCAACTTCAGGGCTGCAGGATCAACACCGTCCGGGTGCTCGGGCTGGCATCGTCGACGGGCAACGCCGACGCCAACCAGGCGCTGTCCGAGCAGCGGGCCCTGGCGGTCGCCGGGGTCCTGAAGGCCGCCGGCTGGCCCACGCCGGCTTTCGAACTGACCGCGGCGGGCGACCAGGGGGCGACGACCGCGTCAGGCGTGGCCGAACCCCTGCGCCGCCGCACCGAGGTCCTGGTCGAGGCCTCGCCGCTCTAATTATCACGCCGCCCATGCTCGACGACGCCCAGGGCGTCGGCGAGCCGGACCCTGGCCGAGCCGCGCGGCAGGGGCCTGGGCTGGCTCTCGTGCGGCGCCCAGCCGGCCAGGTTGACGATCTCGAACGTCGCCGGGATGCGCCCGTCCGCCTCGCCGTGCCGCTCTGAATACAGGGCCGCCGCCCGCGCGATGATCGGGCGGGTCAGGGGGCGGATCGTCCCCGCCAGCACATTGGTCTCGCCCATGGCGCGCAGATCACGGATCAGGGCGAACAGGTCCGGATAGCGCACCGTCAGCCGGTCCACGTCCGCCACAGGCAGGGCGAACCCCGCCCGCTGCAACAGACCCGCGCCGTCGAAGCCGTCGGCAAAGGGCGAGACCCGCGCCTGGGCCCCGCCGCGTTCGGCCAACTCGGCCTCGGTCAGCACCCCGCGCAACTCCTTCAGCGTCCCCGCGCCCAGCAGGGTCCCGAGGAACAGGCCGTCCGGCTTCAGGGATCGGCGGATCTGGCTCAGCGCGCCCGGCAGGTCATTGGCCCAGTGAAGCGTCATCAGCGACACGATCAGATCGGCCGATCCCGCCTCGAGTTCCAAAGTCCTCGCCCCAGGCCCCGCCCGGTCCGAACGATCCCCGACCGCGCGCGGCGTCCCGACCCGACCGGCGGCGTCGCTGTCGGCCAGGGCCTCGGCGAAGGGCCCGGGATGCGCCGACAGGTCGACGGCGACCGGAAACTCCCGCAAGGTCGCCTCCAGGCTGAGAACGGCGTTCTCGGCGGCGCGGCGGTGCAGGAAGTCGGCGTCGACGAACCGGCGCTCGGACCGCGCCAGCCGGGCCGCCCGCCGCGCGGTGTCGAAGATCAGGGGAGGGCCGGTCTCGGTCATGGCTGTTCAGGATGGGGGTTGGGGAGGGCGTTGGGAAGACGGCCGGTCGCGGATCGGTCGCGGACTGACGTCGTTCGGGCGCGGTCTCGCCGATCTGATCCTGCCGCCCATGGCCCACGACAGCCGCGAAGCCACGGCCGCCGCCGGCCTGACGGCGGGTGCCTGGAGCCGGGTGATCTTTCTGGAGGACCCGGTCTGCGACGGCTGCGGGGCGGCGTTCGAATATGACGGCGGCGACTTCGCCTCGGATCGCTGTGCCGCCTGTATCGCCCAGCCCTATGGTTTCGCCCGGACCCGCGCCGCCTGCATCTACGACACCGCCTCGCGCGGCCTGATCCTGAAGTTCAAACATGGCGACCAACAGCAGTTCGCCTCCCTGTTCGCCCGCTGGCTGGGCCGCGCCGCCGCGCCCCTGATCGAGGACTGCGACGCCGTCGTGCCCGTGCCGCTGCACCCGTCGCGGCTTCTGGCCCGGCGTTTCAACCAGGCCGCCGAGATCGCCCGACCGATGGCCCGGTCGGCGAAGCGCGACTATCTGCCCGACGCCCTGATCCGCGCCCGTGCCACGGGGACCCAGGGTGGGCTCAGCCTGAGGGGCCGCAAATTCAATGTGAAGTCCGCCTTCGCCGTCAGTGAGTCCGGGGCGCGACAGGTGCGAGGGCGGCGCATCCTGCTGGTCGACGATGTCCTGACCACCGGGGCCACGGCCGAGGCCTGCGCCCGGGCCTTGCTGGGAGCCGGAGCCCGCGCCGTGGACCTTGCCGTCATCGCGAGGGTGCGAACCGCGCGGGAACTGCCTAGATAGGCGGACGGTTCGACCGGCACGGCCATTACACCGTGGACGGTCGATCAGACTGAACTTTCGGAGATCCGCCTTGGCTGACGTCGTCCTCTACACCAAACCCGCTTGTCCCTACTGCATCGCGGCCATCGGCCTGCTGACGCGCAAGGGCGTCGATTTCACCGAGATCGTGGCCTCCAGCGATCCGGAAAAGAAGGCCGAGATGGTCCAGAAGTCCGGCGGCAAGGCCACCTTCCCCCAGATCTTCATCGACGGAAACCACATCGGCGGTTCCGATGACATGAGCGCGCTGGACCGGCGCGGCCAGCTCGACGCGCTTCTGGCGGCCTGAATGTCAGCAAGCCTGCCCATCGCCCTGATCCAGACGCGCACGCCGGCGACCCAGGCGGCGGCCCTGGCCCATGTCGAACCCCTGATCCGTCAGGCGGCCGTCGAGGGGGCGAAGTTTATCCTGACGCCCGAAGGGTCGAACCTGCTGGAACAGCGCAAGGACCGGCGCGGCCTGGCCATCGTCAGCGAGCGACAGGACGCGGTGGTTCTGGGTCTCCGTCATCTGGCGGCGGAGCTGGGCGTCTGGATCCTGATCGGCTCGGCCATCGTCAAGTCGGAGCATGCCGGGGACGACCGGGCGGCCAACCGTTCGTTGGTGATCGACGCCAACGGCGGCATCGTCGCCCGTTATGACAAGCTGCATGTCTTCGACGTCGACCTGCCCAACGGCGAGACCTATCGCGAGAGCTCAAGCATCCGTCCGGGCGACGGCGCGGCCCTGGCCGATACGCCCTGGGGCCGTCTGGGGCTGGCGGTCTGCTACGACATCCGCTTCCCCCACCTGTTCCGCCAGCTGGCCAAGGCCGGGGCCTGCATGATCTCGGTCCCCGCCGCCTTCACCGTCCCGACCGGCGAGGCCCATTGGGAGACCCTGCTCCGCGCCCGCGCCATCGAGACCGGCGCCTTCGTCCTGGCCCCGGCCCAGGGTGGCACGCACGAGGACGGTCGCAAGACCTGGGGCCGATCGACCGTCGTCGGACCCTGGGGCGAGATCGTCGCCAAACTGGATCATGACGAGCCCGGCGTGCTCCACGCGAGGCTCGACTTTGCCGCCGTCGAAAAGGCCCGCACTTCGGTGCCCGCCCTGCGTCACGACCGTGACTTCGCGGCCCCCCGATGATCCGCTACGCCCTCGCCTGTGATCACGACCACCCTTTCGAGGCCTGGTTCAGCTCGTCCTCGGACTATGACGACCAGGCGGCGCGCGGTCTGGTCGAATGCCCTTTTTGCGGCTCCCGGGCCGTCGCGAAACAGATCATGGCCCCGGCGGTGGCGGGCACGAAAAAGCGCGGCACCGATCCGGACATGGCGGCGAAGGTCCAGACCATGATGCTGCAGGCTGCCCGCGAGGTGCGCAGCCATGTCGAGGCGAATTTCGACTATGTCGGCGACACCTTCGCCCGCGAGGCCCGCGCCATTCACGAGGGCACGACGGAGAAACGCGAGATCTACGGCGAGGCCACGCCCGCCGAGGTCAGGGCGCTGAAGGAAGACGGCGTGCCCTGCGCCGCCCTGCCGCCGGCCCCCGTGGATCCGGCCAAGGTCAACTGAGGAGTGGGCGTGGGGGAACGCTACGCCGAGTTTCCGCCGCCGCCGTCCCTGGCCCCCTGGGTCAAGGTGGTCTGGACCTATGCCAACCCCGACCCCTCCGACACCGTCCAGCGCATCGCCCCGGACGGCTGTCCCGAACTGATCCTGGACATCGGCGCGCCGTATGAGGAGGAGGGGCCGGACGGGGCCTGGGCGCTCCAGCCCCCGGCCCTGTTCGCCGGCCAGATGACCCGGCCCATCGCCATCCGGCCGGTCGGACCGGTCGAGCTGGTCGCCGTCCGCTTCCATCCCGACGGTGCCCGCGACTGGCTGGGCGCTCCGCTGAACACCGCGACGGACGCAAGGCTGGACATGGTCGCGCGGCTCAGGGGCGTCGCCCCGCCCGCCGGCGATCCCGAGGCCCAGGCAAAGGCCATGACCGACCGGCTGGAGGCGCTGCGGCTCGCACAGGGCTGGACCGTCGATCGGCTCGTGCGCGCCGAGGTCGAGGCGATGATGGACGATGCGCCCGCCGCCGTGCGCTCGCCGGCAGACCAGCGGGCCCTGCAGCGCCGCTTCCTCGACCGGGTCGGGGTCTCGCCGCGCATGCTGCGCTCGGTGATGCGGTTTCGGCGGGTGTTCGACCATGTCCAGCCGGGCGAGGAATCCTCCGGCTGGCTCGAGGCCGGGCTGGGCGCCGGCTATTTCGACCAGCCCCAGATGGCGCGGGACTTCCGCCGCTTCCTCGGCTGCACGGCGACGGAATGGGCGCGCGAACAGGTCGAACTGGCCCGGGCCATCGCGTCGCAAACCTACAAGCCCGGCCCGCCGCATCTGGCCTAGGTCCTGATCCGTCGCCGCCCGACGCGGCCTGGGGAGACACACGAATGACCATCCTGACCGCCCTGTTCGCCGCCGGCGTCCTGCAGACCGCCCCCGTCACCGCCGACCAGCTTTCCTGGATGGGCGGCTACTGGCTGGCCTGCGAGGGCGGGCGCGAGGTGTCGGAGACCTGGAGCGATCCGCGCGGCGGCCTGATGGCAGGCCACGCGGTCACCCTGCAGAACGGCCGGGCCAGTTTCGAACTGGCGCGCATCGCCCCGTCCGCGCCGGGCGCAGGCGTCGCCTATTTTGCGGGCGTCGGAGGCGCCCCGGCCGTGGTCTTCCCCGCCGTCGAGGCCAGCGGAACGCGGGTCGTGTTCGAGAACGCCGCCCACGACTTTCCACAGCGCGTCATCTACGAACGTGACGGAGACGTCCTGAAGGCCCGGATCGAGGGCCAGATGGGCGACCGGCAACAGGCGATGGCATGGGAATATCGCAAGGCGGACCTGAACGCGCGCTGCCCGGCCTGAGCGAACAGGCGGGCTGGCGGTCGATGACGGCCGCCGATCTCGACCGCGTCGCCGAGATCGCCGTCACCGGCTTTCCCGACCATTTCGAGGGTCGCCCCTGTTTCGCGAACCGGCTGGCGCTGAATGCGCCGGGATGTTTCGTGCTGCAGACGCCGGACGGGCTGGAGGGTTATCTGGTCGCCTATCCCTGGGCGAAGGATGCGGCGCCGACCCTGAACACCCTGATCGAGGCCATCCCGACGGACGCCGGGGTCCTGTATCTGCACGACCTCGCCCTGACCCCGGCGGTCCGGGGTCAGGGCTGGTCGAAACCGGCCGTAGCGGCGGTGGTCGATCTGGCCAGGGCGGGCGGCTGGGCGACCATCGCCCTCGTCGCCGTCAACGACGCCGTCGACTTCTGGCGCGGTCACGGTTTCGAGGTGCGGCAGACGCCGGAGATGGCGGCCAGACTGGCCAGCTACGGCTCCGACGCCCGCTATATGACTCGCGCGGTCTAGAGCAGGATTCACGCTTTCGACAGAAGCGCGAAGCGCTTCCGTCTCAAACGATCAGGCTCTAGCTGCGGGTCCAGCCCTTCTCGGCCATGCAGGCGCGGAAGGCGTCGCGGCTCTCGGTGCGTTCGTCGCACTCGTCGCGGGCGGCGTCGAACGGCTGGGCGTCGTTGCCGTGCCAGGCGGTCTCGTCGTTGAAGTCGGCGCCGTTCACCATGATGCATCCCGAGGTCATCAGGGCGGAGGCGAGGACGGCGGCGGTGGCGGTCAGGGTCAGCAGGCGTTTCATTGGATGCTCCATTGTTATGAGCCCCGAATGCCAGCCTGATCGGCCGGAATCCCGTTACAAAACCGACAGCCAGATGAAATCGCCGTAAGGTTACGCTTGATTTCGCGTGGCCAGCATCATGAAGTTGATGTCGGCGTCGGCGCTCTCGCTCCAGCGATCGTTGAGTAGCGACCAGTTGAGGCCGAAGGGGCCGGTCACCTCCAGAGGCTCGCCCGCCAGCATGGTCCGGATTTCGTCGGGCTTGAGGAACTGGCGCCAGACATGCGTCCCCGCCGGCACCCAGCGCAGGATGTATTCCGCTGCGATCTTGCCGAGCGCCAGAGACTTCAGGGTGCGGTTCAGTGTCGCCACCACCATGATCCCGCCCGGTGCGACCAGCCGCGAACAGGCTTGGATGAAGGCCTGCGGGTCGGCGACGTGTTCGATGATCTCCAGCACCAGAACGACATCGAACGGCCCCGCGCCCTCCGCCTCGACCTGTTCGACGGTCGCGGCCCGATAGCTGATGTCGAGGCCCTGTTCGGCCGCGTGGGCCCGGGCCGTGCCGATGTTCTCGGAAGAGGCGTCAACCGCCGTGACCTCGAACCCCATCCGCCGCATCGGTTCGGCGATCAGCCCGCCGCCGCAGCCGATGTCGATCAGGGTGAGGCCGGCGAAGGCAGCGCGGGTCTTCGGGTCGCGGCCGAACCTTTCGGCGACCCGATCCCGGATGAAGGCGAGGCGCGCCGGATTGAACCTGTGCAAGGGCGCGAACGGCCCCGTCGTGTCCCACCATTCTGCCGCCTGGGCCGAGAACCGGGCCACGTCGGCGGGGTCGATGCTCGCGCCCTTTGCCGACTCGGGGGCCGTATCCGGAAAACCTTGCCCCGTTTGGGGTTTGCGCATCGTCGACGGGTCGGTAGAAGCGGCCATGGGCGCAAGGGTGAACCCCTTTTGCGGCCCTCTGGCAAGACGGGGACAAACGCCACGATGACGCGGCCGACAACCAAACGACTGGTGATGAAGTTCGGCGGCACCTCCATGGGCGACCTGGAGCGGATTCGCCGGGCCGCACGCATCGTCGCGGCCGAGGTCAGGGCCGGGCATTCGGTGGCCGTCGTCGTCTCGGCCATGGCGGGCAAGACCAATGAACTGGTGGCCTGGACCGACGGCGCCGGCGGGGCCGCGCCCGGCCTGCCGCTGTCGGACGACGAGTATGACGTCGTCGTCGCCTCGGGCGAACAGGTGACCTCGGGCCTGCTGGCGCTGACGCTGCGCAATATGGGTCTGAACGCCCGCAGCTGGATGGGCTGGCAGATCCCCATCCTCACCGACGAGGAGCACGCCCGCGCCCGCATCGTCGATGTTCCCGGCGAGAAACTGGGCGCCGCGCTCGACGGCGGCGAGATCGCGATCATCCCGGGCTTCCAGGGCGTCACGCCCGGCGGCCGGATCACCACCCTGGGCCGGGGCGGGTCGGACACCTCGGCCGTCGCCGTGGCCGCTGCCCTCGGCTGCGCCTGCGACATCTATACGGACGTGGACGGGGTCTACACGACCGACCCTCGCATCGAATCGAGGGCACGACGGCTGGAGAGGGTCTCCTACGAGGAGATGCTGGAGATGGCGTCCCTCGGGGCGAAGGTGCTCCAGACCCGCTCGGTCGAGCTGGCCATGGGGATGCAGGTGCCGGTGCGCGTGCTCTCCAGCTTCATCGAACCCGACGAAAACGGCGTGCTGCCCGCCAAGTCCGGCACCCTGATCTGCGACGAGGAGGAAATCGTGGAAAAACGCATCGTGTCCGGCGTGACCATGAGCCGCGACGAGGCCCGCATCACCCTGCTGGGCCTGTCCGACCGGGTCGACGCCCCTGCCGACGTCTTCACGCTCCTGGCCGAGGCCAGCGTCAACGTGGACATGATCGTCCAGTCCCAGGCCCGCAACGAGGGGGCGGTCAACCTGACCTTCACCACGGGCCGGCGAGACGCCTCGCGCGCCGCCGAGCTGATGCGCGCGGCCCAGACCGACCTCGGCTTCGAGGAGATCCGCGTCGACGAGGATGTGGCCAAGGTCTCGGTCATCGGCGTCGGCATGCGCAGTCATGCGGGTGTCGCCCAGACCATGTTCAAGGCCCTGGCGGACAAGGGCGTGAAGTTCCAGGCCATCTCGACCTCGGAGATCAAGATCAGCGTCCTGATCGACGCCGCCTATGCCGAGCTGGCCGTTCGCGCCCTGCATTCGGCCTATGGGCTGGAAGCGGTATAGTATCGGCTGAGCCCGTCCCCATCCCGGGGTCGGACAGGGAGACCGGATGGCCATAGCGGGCGGATCGATGACCAGGGGACCGCGCGTCCTTCTGCGCCAGATCCGTGAGGCGATGGCCGACGGTGGCCCGGCCCAGGGTCGACTGGACGTGGTCGTCCGTACCATCGCCCAGTCGATGGTGGCCGAGGTCTGTTCCATCTATCTGCGCCGCGCCTCGGGCGAGATGGAGCTGTTCGCCACACAGGGCCTGAATCCCGAGGCCGTCCACAATACGCGGCTGAAGCCGGGCGAGGGTCTGGTCGGCGAGGTGGCCCGCCTCGCCCAGCCTGTCAGCCTGTCTGATGCGCCGTCCCACCCCAGCTTCGCCTATCGGCCGGAGACGGGCGAGGACCCGTACCACGCCTTCCTCGGCGCGCCCCTGCTGCGGGGCGGCCGGGCCATCGGCGTGCTCGTCGTCCAGAACCGGGCCGAGCGACGCTACGACCCCGACGAGGTCGAGGATATCCAGACCATCGCCATGGTTCTGGCCGAGACCGTGGCCTCGGGCGAGCTGCTGGCCCAGGACGAACTGCGCGACATCGAGGTCGCGCCCCACCGGCCCGAGCGGATCAAGGGCCAGAGGTTCGCCGAGGGCATCGCCTTCGGCCACGTCGTCCTGCACGAGGCCCCCCTGCCGCCTGAACGCCTGCTGGCCGACAACCAGCAGGTCGAGGAGATCCGCCTTCGCGAGGGGCTGATGGTTCTCAAGAAGTCCATCGACGCCCTGCTCGACGGAGGTCAGGGCAAACTGGCAGGCCAGTCGTTCGAGGTGCTGGAAACCTACCGGATGTTCGCCGACGACCGGGGCTGGAACCGGTCGCTGGAGGAGGCTGTGCGCGGCGGCCTGACCGCCGAGGCCGCCGTCGACCGGGTGCGAAACGAACACCGCGCCCGCTTCGCCCAGGCCCGCGATCCCTATATCAAGGAACGGCTGCACGACTTCGAGGACCTGGCCAACCGGCTGCTGCGGGTGCTCGGCGGCGAGAACCCGGGCCAGCGCGAACTGCCGGACGACGCCATCCTGGTGGCGCGCAACCTCGGCCCCGCCGACCTGCTGGAGTACCCGCGCCACAAGCTGAAGGGCCTGCTGATCGAGGAAGGCTCGGCCGCCAGCCACGCCGCCATCGTCGCCCGCGCCCTCCAGATCCCCTGCGTCGGCCGCCTGCAGGGCGTGCGCGACCGGCTCAGCGAGGGCGATCTCGTCATCGTCGACGGCGAGACCGGCGAGGCGCATCTGCGGCCGCGCCCAGACATGCTGGAATCGGTCCGGTCGCGCATGGCCCTGCGCGAACAGCGCCAGGCCGAGTTCGCCAGGCTGCGCGACGTGCCGGCCGTGACCGCCGACGGGACCCGGATCACCCTGCTGACCAACGCCGGTCTGGCCGTGGACCTCGAGAACCTCGACGAGACGGGTGCCGAGGGCATCGGCCTGTTCCGCACCGAGTTCCAGTTCATGGTGTCAGAGGAGCTGCCGCGTCTGAACTCACAGACGGCGCTCTACAAGCTGGTGCTGGACGCGGCGGGCGACCGCCCGGTCACCTTCCGCACCCTCGATATCGGCGGCGACAAGGTCCTGCCCTATATGGAGACCACCGAGCGGGAGGAGAATCCGGCCCTTGGACGGCGCGCCATCCGCCTGGGTCTCGACCGGCCCAGCCTGTTGCGTCTCCAGCTGCGCGCCCTTCTGGCCGCCGGCGCCGGACGCGAGTTGCGTGTCATGTTCCCCATGATCGCCACCGTCGACGAGTTCCGCGCCGCCCGGGAACTGGTCGACGTTGAGTGCGAATGGGCGAGGCGACGTGGCCGGCCCCTGCCGGCCCGGCTGCGTGTGGGGGCGATGATCGAGTGTCCCAGCCTGCTGTGGCACCTGGATGCCCTTTTGCCGATGACCGACTTTGTCTCGATCGGCTCGAACGACCTGTTCCAGTATATGTACGCCGCCGACCGGACCAATCCGCTGGTGTCCGACCGCTACGACCCCCTGTCGCCCCCCGCCCTGCGCGCGCTTCAGTCGATCCAGAAGGCCTGCACCGAGACCGGCACGCCTGTATCCGTCTGCGGCGAACTCGCCGGCCGGCCGCTGGAGGCCTTCGCCCTGATCTGCCTCGGCTTCACCCGCCTCTCGGCCCCGGCGGGCGGCGTCGGTCCGGTCAAGCGGATGATCCTGTCGACCGACCTTGCGGCGGCCAAACGCGGTATGAACAACCTGCTCGGATCCTCGGCCGGATCGATCCGCAGCGAAATCGAAAGTCTGGCCCGGAAGTTGAACGTCGGTCTGTGAGCAATCCCGGAACGGGATCGATTCACGATTAACAAGACGTTGAACCGGCGGCTGAAATGGGTTATCCACAGGATGATACGCGTAGGCCTCCGGGGGGAGGCGGGGACCGTCACAGCGATGTGGTAACCGGGCCCTGGTCGAGTACGGCGCTGCTGAAATCTTCAGTCGGGCCGAGTGTGGGGCAAGGCGTAATGGCGCTGGATACGGGGAACGTCCCCGACGAGTTTCGGGCTCATCCGGACTGGAAGGACCCTGTGCCCTCCATCACCGACGCTGCGACTCTGGGCGACGGTCTGCGCAATGCACGCGAGCTTTCCGGCCGGTCGCTGGCCGAACTGGCCGCCGACACCCGCGTGCACGAACGCTATCTGCGCGCGCTCGAGGAAAACAACGTCTCCGGCCTGCCGTCGCGCGTGTTCGCCATCGGCTATGTGCGCGCCTATGCCGGTGCCCTGGGCCTCGACGAACAGCTCGCCGTCGAACGCTACAAGCGCGAGACGCCGGACGGGTCGGTCCCGCTCCAGGCTCCGACCGGCGTGGCCTTCGAGGAGGTCCGCCGCTATTCGCCCCGCATCATCGGCGGCATCGTGCTGCTGGCCCTGGCCGTCATCGGCTGGAACGTGTTTCAGCGCGTCAGCCTGATCCGCGCGCCCCAGCCCTCCGACATCGCCGAGATTCCGGAAAGCTGGAGCCTCGGAGACGTTCCCGGCCAGAACGGCCTGCGCGTCGGCGCGCCCCAGCCGGCTCCGGCCGACCAGACCACACCCGTGCTCTACATCACCCCCGGCCTCGAAGCGCAGCTGACCGGCGTCGATCCGGCAGACACGGCTGCCGTCGCCGCTGCGGCCGCCGCCAGCGCGCCGCCGGTCCAGGCTGCCTTCAACCCGCGCGGCGCCATCTACGGTGCCTCGGCTACCGCCTCGCAGGTCGTGCTCCAGGCCCGCAAGGCCGGCACCCTGGTCGTCCGTCTCGCCGACGGCCGTGTCCTGTTCGCCCGCCAGCTGGCGGCCGGAGAGGCCTGGCGCGCCCCGGCCGATGTCGCCGCCACCATCGACGTGTCAGACCCGACCGCCTTCGACGTCTATCTGAACGGCGAACACGGCGGTGCCCTGACCGGCATCCTGACCCCGCTGAGCCAGCTGAACGGCCGCGCCGCCGGCCTCGCCCGCCAGACGGCGGCCCAGGTCCAGGCCGAAGCCCTCGCGGCCCAGGCCGTGGCGGCCCGCGCTGCGGCCACCACTCAGGCGGCGGTGCTGCAGACGGTCTCCGCCGGGCAGGAGGCCCTGGTCGCCACACGCTGATGCCCTTCTCCTCTTGCGGGAGACGGGAAGTGAACCAACCCGTCATGGCCTTGTGACCCGGGCGGGCCTATACTGATCCCGTCATGAGCGACCTCTCCCACATCCGACCCTGGCGCCATATCGAGCGCCGGAAGTCCCGCCAGATCATGGTGGGAACTGTTCCGGTCGGCGGCGACGCCCCGATCAGCGTCCAGTCGATGACCAATACCCCGACCTGGGACGCCAGTGCCACGATCGGGCAGATCCGCGAGCTTGAGGAAGCCGGCGCCGATATCGTCCGCGTCTCCTGTCCCGACGAGGAGTCCACCGCCGCCTTCCGCACCATCGCCCGCGAGGCGAAGGTCCCGCTCGTGGCCGACATCCATTTTCACTACAAACGCGGCATCGAGGCCGCCGAGGCCGGCGCCGCCTGCCTGCGCATCAATCCGGGCAATATCGGCAATGCGTCCCGCGTCCGCGACGTCATCCAGGCCGCCAAGGACCACGGCTGCTCCATGCGCATCGGCGTCAACGCCGGCTCGCTGGAGAAGGAACTGCTGGAGAAATACGGCGAGCCCTGCCCCGAGGCCATGGTCGAGAGCGCCCTGAACCACGCCCGCATCCTGCAGGACCACGACTTCCACGAGTTCAAGATCTCGGTGAAGGCCTCGGACCCCTTCCTGACCGTCGCCGCCTACCAGCAACTGGCCGAGGCGATCGACTGCCCCCTGCATCTGGGCGTCACCGAGGCCGGACCGCTGCGCTCGGGCACGATCAAGTCCGCTATCGGCATGGGCAATATGTTGTGGGCCGGGATCGGCGACACCATCCGGGTCTCCCTGGCCGCCGATCCGGTCGAGGAGATCAAGGTCGGGTTCGACATCCTCAAGTCGCTCGGCCTGCGCCACCGGGGCGTCAACATCATCGCCTGCCCGTCCTGCGCGCGTCAGGGGTTCAACGTCATCGAGACGGTGGGCATCCTTGAAGAGAAGCTGGCCCATATCGCCACCCCGATGTCGCTGTCGATCATCGGCTGCGTCGTCAACGGCCCGGGCGAGGCCCTCTACACCGACGTCGGCTTCACCGGCGGCGGCAAGGGCGCAGGCATGGTCTATCTGAACGGCAAGATGGCCCATAAACTCGACAACGGGAAAATGGTCGACGAGATCGTGGAACTGGTCGAGGCCAGGGCGGCTGAGCTCGATGCAGCCCGCGAGGCCGAAGCCGCCGCGCTCGAAGCGGCCGAATAAGGCCTAGAATACCGCCGCCAGCTGCAGGCCCTGGAAGCCCGCCAGCACCAGCAGCAAGCCGCCGACGCCATAGGTCAGCGCCCGCTGCGGCACGATCTTGGTGATATAGCCGGCAAAGGGAGCGGCCAGCAGCCCGCCGACCACCAATCCGGCCACGGCCGAGGCGTGATTGGTCAGGGCGTCCGCATCCTTCCAGTGCCCGGTCACGAGCGCCCAGACGAAGGTCGCAGAGATGGCCACGGTCAGAAAGAATTCGGCCGTATTGGCCGTGCCGATGGCGCGGCGCGGTTCGGAACCGGCGCCGACCAGGGTCGAGGACACGGTCGGACCCCAGCCCCCGCCCCCGATCGCGTCGAAAAAGCCGCCGACGGCGCCGAGAGGCGCGACGATCCACGAAGGACGGATCCGTCTGGTCGGCACATTGCGCGTCGCGCGCCACAGGATGTAGCAGCCCATCAGCGCCAGATAGGCGACGACGAACGGCTTGATCACGTCGCCCTCGATCCCGGCCAGCACATAGGCGCCGAAGACGCCGCCGATCACCCCCGCGATGGCGAGAGGGACGAACAGTCGCCATTCTACGTTCTTGTGCCAGATGTGCGAGCCGGCCGAGGCCGCCGTGGTGAACACCTCCGCCCCGTGCACGCTGGCCGAGGCCGTCGCGGGCGGCACGCCGAAGGCCAGCAGCACCGACGACGAGATCACCCCATAGGCCATGCCCAGGGCTCCATCGATCGCCTGGGCGACAACGCCGACCAGCAGAAACAGCAGAAACGTGTCCATTGAACCCCCTGATCCGACGCTGGGGGGCGCACCGGATCATCCGTCATCTTCAGCTAATGCACGGCTACTCCAGGCGTAACGGTCATGACGCCGATTTTATCTCCTGCGACTGGATAGAACGGCTGACACCGACGCCCGTTGCAGCGCGCCCAGGACGTCCGTGGCCCGGTACGGCTTGATGATCATGGCTTCGGCGATGTCGGCATGGCTCGCGGCGGCGGTGACATCTCCGGACAGAAAAATGATCTTGAGGCCCCAGCGCGCCTTCAGATTGCGCCCCAGCGTCCCGCCGTCGGCCGCGCCCGACAGGTTGATGTCCAGCAGAGCAACGTCAATCGCATGCAACCCGGCGGCCACCTCCGCCGCCTCGGCGCTGTGGAAGGGACCGACGACATCGTGACCGGCCTCGACCAGCAGAGCCGTCAGGTCCTGGGCCATCTCCGGGTCGTCCTCGACCACCAGAATGGTCTGGGCGGCCGTCTCGCCGGCGGGCACGGGCTCTTCGACCACCCTGGGGCTCTGGGCCGTCAGCACGGCGCGCACGTCGGGCCACAGGTCCTGCGGGGATCGGTCGGTGTCGAGATCGAAGATGCCTGCCAGCGCGTTCAGGTCCGTCGCGTCCTCGGGCGTGATCGCCGCCGGATCGTCCATCAGGGTGTCGTACCGCTCGAGGATCGCATCAAGATTGGCCCGGTCTCCGTCGGCGGTGTCGGCGTGGATGGTTCCGTCGAACATGGTCGTCCCCTCTGTCTGCAGGGTTCGACCTAGGCGTCCGGGCGGCCCAGTGTAACCGTTCTGACGCCAACGTCATCGTGGCTCACCATCCCCACAAGTCTGCGTGAACAGGTCCACGCATCGACACAGCAAGCCCCGCCGGAGTAAGACCGCGCCTCGCTTCTTCGATGGATACCCCGCCCTTGCGCCTGCCCCAGTCCAAGCTCGACCAGGTCCTGGACCGCTTCCATCAGGTGGAGGCCCGTATGGGCGCGGCCACCGACGGTCAGGAGATCGTGCGCCTGTCGAAAGAGCACGCCGAGATGAAGCCGGTCGCCGATGCCGTCATGGCCCTGGCGAAATCCCGCGCCGAGATCGAGGATCTCCAGGCCATGGCCGCTGATCCCGAGATGGCCGCCATGGCCGCCGACGAGCTGGAAACGCTGAACGCCCGCCTGCCCGACATGGAGCGCGACGTCGCCCTGCTGCTGGCCCCGCGCGACGCCGATGAGAACGCCTCGGCCGTGCTGGAAGTCCGCGCCGGCACCGGCGGGGACGAGGCCGCCATCTTCGCCGGCGACCTGTTCCGCATGTATTCGCGCTACGCCTCCACGCGCGGCTGGCGGGTCGAGCTGGACTCGGCCACCGAGGGGGACGCCGGCGGCTACAAGGAAATCATCGCCACCGTCACCGGTGACGGCGTGTTCGGCCGGCTGAAGTTCGAGAGCGGCGTCCACCGCGTCCAGCGCGTCCCGGCCACGGAGACCCAGGGCCGTATCCACACCTCGGCCGCCACGGTCGCCGTCCTGCCCGAGGTCGAGGACGTCGAGATCGACATCCAGGACAAGGACATCCGCATCGACACCTTCCGCGCCTCCGGGTCGGGCGGCCAGCACGTCAACAAGACCGATTCCGCCGTCAGGATCACCCATTTCCCGTCGGGGATCGTGGTGACGTCCTCGGAGAAGTCCCAGCATGTGAACCGCGACAAGGCGATGAAGAACCTGCGCGTCCGCCTCTACGACATGCAGCGCCAGATGAAGGACCAGGCCCGGTCCGACACGCGCAAGTCCCAGGTCGGTTCGGGCGACCGGTCAGAACGCATCCGCACCTACAACTATCCGCAAGGCCGGGTCAGCGACCACCGCATCAACCTGACCCTGCACAGCCTGCCCCAGATCATGGAAGGCGACCTCGACCCGCTGTTGAACGCGTTGATCGCCGAGGACCAGGCGGCGCGCCTGTCCGATCTGGAAGCCGGGTTCGCCTGACAGGCCTACTTCCCTTCGTCATTCCGGACATAGATCGGCGGAGACCCGCCCCCGGCCGCGCACGCGGCGACCAGGGCGCGACCGCGTCGCGACGGCAGGCGAACCCGCGAGTCCTAGACGGCTTCGTCTTCCGGCGGTTGCCAGTCGGGGTGGTCGACGTCCTCGCCCCGGGCTTTCGCTTCCTTCTTCGCCAGCTTGGCGGCGGCCTTGCGGGCGGCCTTCTCGGCGTCCGCCTTGTCGCGTTCCATACGTTCGAAGCCGTAGTTGGGTTTTCTGGCCATGAAGAGAGATGTCCTTTCGAGCGGAGGCTCATTCAACTCACACCGTGCACCCCGGCGAAGGCCGGGGTCCAGATGGAAACGTTCATTGGTAGGAGCAGAAGTGGTGACGCTTCATCCGAAACGCCAGAATCTGCGATCTGGACCCCGGCCTTCGCCGGGGTGCACGGAAGAAACTCAGTCCACCGCGATGATTTCGACGCCCTGTCCGGCCACCATCGCCTCGTCGCCGACGCCCTTGCCGATCAGGGCGCGGGTCAGGGGCGAGACCTGGCTGACCGAGCCGTTCGCCGGGTCCGCCTCGTCCTCGCCGACGATCCGCCAGGTCTGGGTGCGGCCGTCATCCCGCTCGATCGTCACCGAGCCGCCGAAGCGCACCCGGCCGTCGGCCTCGGTCTCGACCAGCTGCGCCGTGGCTCGCCGCGCCGACCAGTAGCGCAGGTCCCGCGTCGCCCGCGCCATCGCCGTCCGGTCGGCCTCGATCGAGCCGGACGCCTGGGCGCTCGCATAGGCCGCCCGCGCTGAGGCGAGGGCGCGCTCGATGGCGGCGAGGCCTGCGACGGTCACCAAATTCGGATGGGTGGAGATGGGGCGGTCCGGCAGATCGGCGGCCGTGGCCTCCAGATCCTCCTCGCGCGTGAAGGCGACGCTCATGATCCGAAAAGTCTATGCGGGACACGGACGTTCCTCCGCAAGGCTCGGCAGGCTAGAGGAGCGCGATGACCGATCCCGAACACCTCGCCGTCCACGTCATCGGGGCCGGACCCGCAGGCCTGATGGCGGCCGAAACCCTGGCCCGGGCCGGAGCCCGCGTCGTGGTCCACGACCGCATGCCGTCTGTGGGACGCAAGCTCCTGATGGCCGGGCGCGGCGGCCTGAACCTGACCCACTCGGAAGATCAGGACGCCTTCCTCGCGCGCTATGCCGGGGCGGCAGGGCCGATCTCCGACTGGCTGGACGCCTTTTCCCCTGACGACCTGACCGAATGGGCCACTACGCTCGGCCAGCCGACCTTCGTCGGCTCCAGCGGCCGGGTCTTCCCCCGCGCCATGAAGGCCTCGCCCCTGTTGCGCGCCTGGCTGGCCCGGCTGTCGGAGCTCGGCGTCGAAATCCGCACCCGCTCCCGCTGGACCGGCTGGCAGGACGAGGCCCTGACCTTCGAGACCCCCGACGGCGAACGGATCGAGCATCCCGCCGCCACCGTGCTCGCCATGGGCGGTGCCAGCTGGCCCCGGCTGGGCTCGGACGGTCTCTGGGTCCCGACACTGGAGCGCGAGGGCGTCGCCGTCTCCCCCCTGGTCCCGGCCAACGCCGGGTTCGACGTCGCCTGGTCGGATATCCTGATCGAGCGGTTCACGGGTCAGGTGCTGAAACCCGCCAGCCTGACCTTCGGCGACCAGACGGTGCGCGGCGAGATGGTCGTCACCCGCTACGGCGTCGAGGGCGGGGCGATCTACGCCCTCTCCGCGCACTTGCGCGCCGCCATCGCCGCCGAGGGTTCCGCCACCCTGGTCGTCGACCTGCGTCCCGACCTGACCGAGACGGCGCTTTCCGAACGCCTGTCCCGCCCGCGCGGCAAGGACTCCATGACCAACCACCTGCGCAAGGCCGGCGGCCTGTCGCCCGTCGCCGTCGCCCTGCTGCGCGAGATCGGCGACATTCCGCCGGGCTTCGACAAGCTGGCCAAACGGATCAAGGCGGTGCGGCTGAAGCTGACCGGCATCCAGGGGCTGGAGCGGGCCATCTCCACGGCGGGCGGCGTCGAATTCGCCGCTCTGAATCCATCGTTGATGCTGACCGCCAGACCGGGCGTCTTCGTCGCCGGGGAGATGATCGACTGGGAGGCCCCCACCGGCGGCTATCTGCTGCAGGCCAGTCTCGCCTCCGGCGTCGTCGCTGCGACTGGCGTCCTCCGTTGGCAGGCGGAGCGATCCCCCGGTATGACCCCGGCATGACCGATACCGTCCCCGAAATCTCCGGCCTCTGCCCCCCCCGCTTCGCTGCCGTGAAGGATGCCTTCGCGAAAAACTTCACCGACGCGCCGGAAGGCCTGAACGAACAGGCCGCCCGCTTCTCCGTCGTCATGGCCGGAGAGACGGTCATCGACCTCTGGGCCGGTCACGCCGACCCGCGCACGGGAACCCCTTTCACCGACCGGACCCTGACCCCCGTCTTCTCGACCGGCAAGGCCGTCATGTCCCTGCTGATGGCCGTCGCCGTTGAACGTGGGAAACTGGCCTACGAGGAAAAGGTCGCCGCCCTCTGGCCCGCCTATGGGGCCAATGGAAAGGCCGGGATCACGGTGGCCCAGATGCTGTCGCACCAGGACGGTCTGCCGGGCTTCGACACGCCGGCCGATCCCGCCATCTGGTTCGACCCACGCGCCGTCCTCGACCGACTGGCGGCGCAGGCTCCGATGTGGCCGCCCGGAACCGCCTCCGGCTACCACCCTGTCACGGTCGGCTACCTCGCCAACGAGGTTCACCGCCTCGCCGACGGCCGCAGCCTGGGTCAGGCCCTGAGCCAGGATTTCGCCGACCCCTTCGGCCTCGACCTGTGGATCGGCCTGCCGGAAGACCAGCACGACCGGGTCGCCGCCCTGCGCAAGCCCTCCCGGCCCATCGACCTCGGCCCCGTCGACGCGATCAAGTCCGCCGCCTTCCTCGACAAGGGTTCGGCCCCCGGCGGGCGCGGCTCGACCGACTGGCGGACGATCGAGATCCCGTCGGCCAACCTGCATGGCACCGCGCTCGATCTCGCCCGCATCATGGGGCTCGTCGCCAACGACGGTGTCCTCGACGCCGTGGCCGTCCTGTCGCCCGATGTGCTGGATCAGATGACACGCGAGCGGATCAGCGGCCGCGATCTCGTCTTGCCCTTCGACATCAGCTGGGCGGCCGGGCTCACGCGCAACCAGGGCCTGGACATCTTCGGGCCGAACCCGAACGCGGTCGGCCATTGCGGCTGGGGCGGCAGCTGCGCCTTCGCCGATCCAGAGGCGAGGCTTTCGGCTGCCTATGTCATGACCCGCCAGTCGCCCTATCTGCTGGGCGACCCCCGCGCGCAACGGTTGATCCAGGCGCTCTACTCGGTCTTCTGAACCCGACCCGGCGCGGTCAGCAGCCCCACGACCCCGCCAAGGATCGCGCAGGCCGCACAGGCGACCATCACCGTCTGGAAGGCCCGATGGAAGGCGGTGATCGCCTCCTCGGACAGGGAGCCCTCGCCCGCCATCACGGCCCCGAGCTGCTGGCGGGCATCCGGCGCATCGATGTCCTGCCCAAGGCCTGAAACGAACACCGCTGACAACAGCACCCCCAACAGGGCGACGGCGAGCAGGCCCGCGATCCGCGCCACGGCGTTGTTGACGCCCGAGGCCACGCCCGTGTGCCCCTCCTTGACCGCCCCCATCACCGCCGCCGTCAGCGGCCCGACGGCCAGGGTCATGCCCACGGCCATCACCGTCATCCCCGCCAGAGGTCCGGCGACATAGCCCGCGTCCGGCGGCATCAGGGCCAGCAGCCCCAGCCCGATCCCGGTCAGTATCGGCCCGACGCTCAGCGACAGTTTCGCCCCGAACCGGTCCGCCAACCTGCCCGCCGCGCCCGAGAACAGCCCCATCACCGCCGCGAACGGCAGCATGGCCGACCCCGCCCCGGTCGCCGACCAGCCATGCACCCGGATCAGCTCGAACGGCAGGAAGAACATCGCCCCGCCGAGAGCGAAATAGAGCAGCAGCGTCAACAGATTGAGTCCGCTGAACTCGGACGAGCGGAACAGGCCGAGCGGCATCATCGGATGCAGCTCCTTCGCCTCGGCCCACAGGAATCCCGCCAGCAGCACGACCCCGCCAATCAAGCCGCCGATCACGCCCGGGTGGGTCCAGCCCAGATCCGGCGCCGCCGTCAGACCCCAGATCAAGGCCCCCAGCCCGCTCACGGCCAGCAGAGCCCCCGGCCAGTCCAGCCCCCCGGCGTCCTCGTCCCGGCTCTCCGGCACAGCCCTCAGCGCCACGACCACCGTGATCGTGGCCAGCGGCACATTGATCCAGAAAATGGCCCGCCAGTCGGCGTGGTCCGCCAGCCAGCCCCCGACCAGAGGTCCGACCATGCCGAACAGGGCGCCTGCCCCGGCCCATGCCCCGAAGGCCGCCCCCCGCTCCTTCGCCGGGAAGGTCGCCCCGATCAGGGCCAGCGCACCCGGCGTCAGCAGGGCCGCGCCGATCCCTTGCGCCGCCCGCCCGACGATCAACAGTTGCGCGGTCGGTGCCAGTCCGCAGGCGATGGACGACAGGGCGAACAGGACGACGCCGATCAGGAACACCCGCCTGCGCCCGAACCGGTCGCCCGCCGCCCCTCCGATCAGGACCAGCGCCCCGAGCGTCAGAAGATAGGCGTTGGAGATCCACTGGGCCGCCGCCGGGCCTGCGTCGAGATCCCGCTGAATCGCAGGCAGGGCGACACCCAGGGCCGAGCCGTCGATGAAGGTCAGGCTGGACCCCAGCACCGTAGCGACCAGAATCCAGCGCTTGCGGCTCTTCGTCAGCTCGGCCATGGCCTGAAGGCTAGACCGGTTGCGCGGCCTCCGCCATCGCCCGCCGCGCCGCCCGCGCCCGGAACAGGGCCGCCGCCGCGAACACACCGGCGCCCAGCCAGATGAAGCCGAACGACGCGGCTCTCAGCGGCGTGAACAGCTCGCCGGTCGCCAGCCCAACGCCGAACTGCAGCGTCGGGGCGAGGAACTGGATAAACCCGATGGTCGACAGCGGCATCCGCCGCGCGGCGAAGGCGAACATCGCCAGCGGCAGGACCGTCGCCGGCCCGTTCAGCAGGGCCCAGCCGAACCCCTCGACCGTCGCGAACGCGTGGCCCAACCCCTGCGTCTGCAGCCAGATCACGAACACCAGTCCGAACGGCAGCAGCAACAGGCATTCGATGAACAGCCCCGCCTGGGCGTCGACCGAAATGCGCTTCTTGATCACCCCGTAGGCTCCGAAACTGAGCGCCAGGGCGATGGAGATCCACGGCGGCCGTCCGAGCGCCAGGGCCTGGAACAGCACCCCCACCGCGGCCAGGCCGATGGCGACCCAGCCCCAGCGGTCGATCTTCTCGCGGAACAGCCACAGCCCCACGATCATGTTGAGCAGCGGGTTGATATAGTAGCCGAGGCTCGCTTCCAGCGTCGCATGGTGGGTCGTGGCCCAGACATAGAGGCCCCAGTTGATCGCGATCAGCACGGTCGCCAGTGCCAGCCAGGCCAGGGTCTTCGGCTGACCCAGCACCGCCCGCACCTGTTTCGACTGACCGGCCAGCAGCACCAGACCGCCCGCGAACAGCACCGACCACAGGGCCCGGTGCGACAGGATTTCCGGCGCGGAGAACCCCAGCGCCGCCTGGCCCATGAACAGCAGGGGCATGAACCCCCACATGACATAACACCCCACCGCCGACAGGAAGGCGGCGCGGGTCGGGGTCGGCGGTGCCAAGGTCCTAGACCGTCAGGGTGCGATACCCGCTCTTCGGCTTGATCGTGCCCGTCTCGTCCAGAAGCTGGGCGATCTGGACGGCGTTCAGGGCCGCGCCCTTGCGCAGGTTGTCGGACACCACCCAGAAGACCAGGCCGTTCTCGACCGTGTGGTCCTTGCGGATTCGCGACACATAGACGGCGTGCTCGCCGGCGGCGTCGACGGGGGTGATGTAGCCGTCGTGCTCCTGCTTATCGATCACCTGCACGCCCGGTGCCTCGCGCAGGATGGCGCGCGCCTCGTCCGGGCTGATCGGCTTTTCGAACTCGACCGTCACCGCCTCGGAGTGGCCGACGAAGACCGGCACGCGGACGCAGGTGACCGTCAGCTTGATGTTCGGATCCAGCATCTTGTGGGTCTCGGCCCACATCTTGGCCTCCTCGTCGGTATAGCCGTCCTCGTTGAAGGCTCCGATAAAGGGGATGACGTTGAAGGCGATCTGCTTGGGGAATTTCTTCGGCTTGGCGTCACCCAGGCCATAGATGGCCTTGGTCTGGTTCCACAGCTCGTCCATGCCTTCCTTGCCGGCGCCGGACACGGATTGATAGGTCGAGACCACCACCCGCTTCGCCTTCGCCGCGTCGTGCAGCGGCTTCAGCGCCACCATCAGCTGGACCGTCGAGCAGTTCGGATTGGCGATGATGTTCTTCTTCGTCGCCAGCTTGATGGCGTCCGGGTTCACCTCGGGCACGATCAGGGGCACGTCGGGGTCCATACGGAACGCCGAGGAGTTGTCGATAACGATTGGACCAGCCTTGCCGATCTTCTCGGACCATTCGCGCGAAACCTCCTTGCCGGCCGACATCAGGACGATGTCGACAGTCGAGAAGTCGAAGGTGTCCAGGACTTCGCACTTGATGGTCTTGTCTCCCCAGGCGACATCCATTCCCTTGGATTTTCGCGAGGCGACCGCGTGCATCTTGTCCACAGGGAACTCCAGTTCCTCGAGGATGGTCAGCATTTCGCGCCCGACATTGCCGGTGGCGCCCACGATAGCGACGGAATAGCCCATTCTTGTTCAGTCCTTCGGACGCGCTGACGCTCGCGACGCGGTCGCTTGCTGCCTGGGCGCGGTATTGGGGAGACCCGTCCAGAGGACAGGCAGCATCGCAATTAGGCGTTCGCGCCTGCGAAGCAACCGCTTTTCAGCCCGGGGCGGGCCGGTTAAGGCCCAGTTCCATGTCGTCACACATCGCCCGCGCTTATGCCGACCGCCTGAAGTCGGGCCTGCTGACCGCCGATCCGGCCCAGCAATCGGCGATCGAGGCCCTGACGCGACTGGAAAGGGACCTCGGCAAACGCGGCCTGTTCGGGGGCATCCGGGAGGTGCGCGGCCTCTACCTCTGGGGTCCGCCGGGACGGGGCAAGTCCATCCTGATGGACCTGTTCTTCGCCCACGCCCCCGAGCCGCGAAAGACCCGCGCCCATTTCCACGCCTTCATGGCCCGGGTCCACGACCTGATCCGCCAGTGGCGCGAGGGCGACCGGAAGACCCGCCAGACGGTCTTCGGAACCCACAGCTCCGGCAAGAAGGGGGGCGACGACCCCATCGCCCCCGTCGCCGCCCTGATCGCGTCCGAGGCGCGCCTGCTGTGCTTCGACGAGCTTCAGGTCACCGACATCGCCGACGCCATGATCCTGGGCCGGCTGTTCGACGCCCTGTTCGAGAAGAAGGTGGTGGTCTGCATCACCTCCAACCGCGCCCCCGACGCCCTCTACAGGGACGGCATCAACCGCCCCCTGTTCGTCCCCTTCATCGAACGCATCAAGGAACGCTGCCAGGTCGTCGAGCTCTCGGGCGCTCGCGACTGGCGCCTGGACCGGATCAAGGCCTCCCGCGTCTGGTATGACATCGGAAGGCAGCAGGGGGGCGAAGCCGGTGCCCGGCGCGAGGGCTTTGAACAGTTGTGGACCGACCTGAAGGGCGACATGCCCGAATGTCCGGCCCATCTGGCCGTGCTGGGCCGCGACGTGGTCATCGACCGCACCGCCGGGGGTCTGGCCCGCGCCACCTTCGCCGAACTGTGCGAAGCGCCTCTGGGACCGCAGGACTATCTGGCCATCGCCGCGCGGTTCCACACCCTGTTCCTCGACGGCGTGCCGCTTCTGACCCCCGACAATCGACAGGCCGCCCGGCGCTTCGTCACCCTGATCGACGCCCTCTACGAGGCGAAGACCCGGCTGGTCGCCCTGGCGGCGGGCGCGCCGGAACAGCTCTATCCGGCCGGCGACGGCGCCTTCGAGTTCGAACGCACGGTGTCCCGCCTCAACGAGATGTCGAGCCAGTCCTGGCTGGAACAGGCCGCCCACGCCGACTGAGCCCTCGGTTCGCCGCAAAGTCGTCTAGGCTGAGCCTCCCAACGGAACCCGATCATGAAATCCATCACCCTCGCCGCCGCCCTCGTGGCCCTCGCCGGCCCGGCCTTCGCCCAGACGACGCCCGCCACCACCGCGACACAGGCGGCCTCCGCCCGCTGGAGTGGCCTGACCGTGGCCGAGATCACCGGCCGCCTGGACGCCGCCGGCCTGGTCGTGGCCCCGCCGCAGGCGAACAACGACCGGATCTATCTGCGCGTCGACGACGGCCCCCTGCGCTGGGTCATGACCCTGTTCTCCTGCACCGACGGGGCCTGCCCCGATGTCCAGTTCACCGCCGTCTTCTCCGGGCCCAACGCCACGCCGGACATCGTCTCGCGCTGGAACGGCAGCCGGCGCTTCGTGAAGGCCTTCCATGCCCTGCCCGAGGAAGAGGGCGGCGAGCCCCAGGCCGTGGCCCAGTATGACGTCCTCCTCAGCCAGGGTGCCGGCCCTCAGCAGCTCGACGACCCCATCCAGGTCTGGCGCAGCCTCTCGATGGACCTCGGCCGTACCGTCACGACGGAACAGCCGGCGGCGGCGGCCACTAACTGACCCTCTCCCGTTGCGGGAGAGGGCTTGAGCGTCCGCGAGCATCGCGAGCGGTCTTGCGCGAAAGGGTGAGGGGTCTTGCTGACGCTGGACGGTGAGACCCCTCACCCGCCCGCGCCAGAACGGTCGCTATCGCGACCGTGCGCGGCCTCCCTCTCCCGCAAGGGGAGAGGGAGACGACAGGTTTAAGCCAGCGAGGAATCAATGTCCTTGCACGCCTGCAGCAGGCCCTGGACCGAGGCCACCGACTTGGCGAACATCGCCTTTTCTTCGTCGTTGGTGGTGAATTCGACGATCTTCTCGACGCCGTTCGCGCCGATCAGGGCCGGCACGCCGACATAGAGGTCGGACAGGCCGTATTCGCCCGACAGCCAGACGGCGCAGGGCAGGACGCGCTTCTGGTCGAGCAGATAGGACCTGGCCATGGCGATGGCGCTCTCGGCCGGGGCGTAGAAGGCCGAGCCGGTCTTCAGCAGGGCCACGATCTCGCCGCCGCCCTTACGGGTGCGGGTGACGATGGCGTCGAGGTCGGCCTGGGACAGGAAGCCGGCGGCGACCGCGTCAGGCAGGGGCAGGCCGCCGATGGTCGAGTGGCGCACCATCGGCACCATGTCGTCGCCGTGGCCGCCCAGGGTCCAGGCGTGGATGTCCTGCACCGACACGCCGGTCTTCTCCGACAGGAACCAGGCGAAACGGGCCGAGTCGAGCACGCCGGCCATGCCGACGACCTTCTCGTGCGGCAGGCCCGAAAACTTCTGCAGGGCCCAGACCATGGCGTCGAGCGGGTTGGTGATGCAGATGACGAAGGCGTTGGGGGCGTGGGCCTTGATGCCCTCGCCGACGGCCTTCATGACCTTCAGGTTGATGGAGACCAGGTCGTCGCGGCTCATGCCGTCCTTGCGGGGCACGCCGGCGGTGACGATGCAGACGTCCGCGCCCGCGATGGCGGCGTAGTCGTTGGCGCCCTTCAGCGAGACCGAGGCGCCGAACACGGCGGTGGCCTCGGCGATGTCGAGCGCCTTGCCCTGGGGGGTGCCCTCGGCGATGTCGAACAGGATCACGTCGCCCAGGGCTTCGCGCGCGGCCACATGGGCCAGGGTGCCGCCGATCATACCGGCGCCGATGAGGGCGATCTTCGCGCGAGCCATGGGGGTCTCCGTGAGGGCTATATTGCGGTGCGATGTCAGAAATCGTTGGCGGGCGGTCTAGACCCGGCGGGGCAGGGCTGCAAGGCTTCGGGTCAGGCAACAAAACGGAGTTCCCCCCATGCGTCCCGTCCTCGCCGCCCTTCTGCTTTCCGCCGCCGCCGCATCGCCGGCGCTCGCCCAGACGCCCCCCGCCACCATCGGCCAGCAATACGTCCCCGCGCCGTGGTGGATGCGCGATCCGGTCATCGCCTCGATCGGCTATGTCCGGGTCGAGCTCGAGGCCAACCGCGCCGGCTTCAACGCCACCTTCCAGGTCGTCGACCGCAGCGTCGCCGAGGCCTCGCGCAAGGCCGCCGATCAGGTCCGCACCCTCAGCCAGACCCTCGCCGCCTATGGCGTCGAGACCGTCCGCGTCGAGACCAGTCTGACCACACAGCCCCTCTATGACCAGTACCGCGACGAGAACGGCATCCTGCGCGACAACACCCGCGCCGACCGCATCGAACGCTATCAGGCCCAGGCGACCGTCAGCCTGACCGTCCGCGACGTCCGCCAGCTTGAGCGGATCTACGCCACCGTGGTCGCCTCCCAGCCCAATTCCATCAGCCAGGTCTATTTCAACCTCGAACCCGACAATGTCGCCAAGTCCAACCTCGCGGCGGCGGCCATGCGCGACGCCCGCGCCCGCGCCGAGGCGGCCACCGCGGGCGCCGGCGCGACTCTCGGTTCGGTGCGGGTGATCGATCCCACGGGCCGCGCCTGTCAGACCGACGTACTGGCGGGTTGGCCGTCCTATGGCTCTGGTGTGTCGCAAGCGACGACGGTCGATGACTATGTCGTCACTGGCAGCCGCGTGATGGCGATGGCCCCGCCGCCTCCACCCCCGCCGCCGCCCGCCCCGATCGCCGGTGCCGCACCCAGCGAGGCCCAGATCGAGGCCGCGCGGCTGGCCTTGCAGCCGCCACTCCAGGTCCTGACCGACCAGGCCTGCGTGGTCTACGGCCTGAACTAGTGGCGGAGTTCGTCGTCGACCCGGCCTTCGAGGCCGGGTCCGTCTTCGCCGCCGACTGGCCCCTGTGCCATGTCCGGCTGCAGGACGACGCCCGTTTCCCGTGGCTGATCCTGATCCCCCGTGTGGCGGGCGCGACGGAGCTGGAGCATCTGACCGTCTCCGACCGAGCCGTTCTGATGGAGGAAACGATCCGCGCCGGAGAGATCGTCCGCGCCCTGGCCGGGGCTTCGGGAAAGCCTGTCGACAAGCTCAACGTCGCCGCCCTCGGCAACGTCACGGCCCAGCTGCATGTCCATGTGGTCGGTCGCCGACGCGACGACGGCCTCTGGCCTGATCCGGTCTGGGGGCGGGGTTCAGCCACGGCCTGCGATCCGGCGGCGAGAGCCCGCGCGCTCGATCTGATCGATCCCGGATAGGATCGGGCTCAGCGAACCAGCGTAACCGACTGCTCGCGCCCGCCGAGAGCCAGGGTCCCCGTCCAGCCCTCACCATTGGCCTGCAGAGACAACCTCCCGCCGTCCAGATCGAGCACCACAGCCCCCGCCGACCGCTCCGAAGTCGTCAGCGGACCGACCTCCGGCCGGGCGTCGGCCGTGCGATAGGCCCCCTCCAGCGGCCTGGCCTCGCCCTGATCCATCAGCGACAGGGTCATCAGCGTCCGGCCCTCGCCGTCCTCAAGCCGCCAGCGCCCGTCCAGCGGCCCCATCCGGGCATCCATGGTGCGCTCTGCGTTCTCGACGCCGGCGTCATAGGCGTTGTCCGCCCGCGACGGCGCGTGTTCGTAGCTGCGGCGGTAGGCCTCGACCGAGACCGGGGCGGCAATGACACGCAGACCGGTATCGCCCCCGCCGTCGCCTTCTTCCGTCACCCGGCCGAAATTCGAGGATGGCTCGAAAGGTCGCACCGCCGGGGCCTGATAGACGGGGGCCGTATAGGGCACGGGCGACGACTGCCCCGCCACGGCGACGGGTGAAACGGCAAGCGAAATCAGTGCGAAAACGACCATGGGCACCAGAGTGTCGTCTCGCAGCGGTCATGAACAGGGCTTACCTGCTGCACGCGAAATCGTGATCGCTTCCGCACGCGGCGGAACCCGCGCGACCATTCGCCTGTTTTGCACTGCACCCTCGCGTTGACACCGGCCCGCGACCGTCCGTAAAGCCTTGCGCAATCGCGCTTGACGCCTTGATCCGTCTCAGCTTTTTGAGAACTATTCGCATGTCGAACCCTATCGGCGACGCGGCTGACGACCAGACCGGTCGTTTCGTCTCCCAGCCCAACGGCCGCCCCCGCCCCCTGTCTCCGCATCTGCAGACCTGGCGCTGGCATATCACCATGACGGCCTCGATCCTGTTCCGCGTCACCATCGGCGCAGCCAGCGTCGGCGCGATCCTGGTGGTCGCCTGGCTCGGTGCCGCCGCCTTCGGACCGGAGGCCTGGACCGCCACGCTCGGCCTCGCAGCCTCGCCCCCGGGTCTGTTCGTCGGCTTCGGCCTGACGGTGGTGCTGGTCTCCTTCCTGCTCAATGGCACCCGACACCTGATCAACGACGCCGGCCGTGGCCTGGCCCTCAAGCCCGCCAACCTGCTGTCCTCGATCGCCGTCTACGGCCCCGTCCCCCTGGCCGCCCTGTTCTGGGTCGCCCTGTTCGCCACCGGGAGGGTTTCGCTGTGAGCGCTCAGGCCCGGTACAGGAACGGCGTCCGCGTCTCCGAGCGCCACGGCGCCGGGGAATGGACCCTGGAAAAGATCCTGCTGGCCCTGATGATGCCGCTCGGCGTCTGGCTTCTGTCGACCGCCTTCACCCTGGCCGGTGCCGGATATGACGTCGTCCTGGAATGGTTCGCCAGCCGCCTGAACGCGGGCCTGCTGATCGCCACGGCCCTGGTCTTCTCCGGTTTCGCCAGCCTGGCCTGGAAGGTGATCGTCGAGGACTACATCCACCGTCCCGGGAGCAAGGCCCTGCTGCTGGGCCTGCTGAACCTGATCTTCCTCGCGCTGGCTGCCGCCAGCGTCTTCTTCATCGTGCGGCTGGCGCTGGGTTCGGCGCCGCTGCCGGCCGGTTTCGGGATCTGATCGAGAAAAATGGCTGACTATCAAATCGTCGATCACGAATACGACGTCGTCGTCGTCGGCGCCGGCGGCTCGGGCCTCCGCGCGGCCCTCGGGGCGGCGCAGCAGGGCCTGAAGGTCGCCTGCGTCACCAAGGTCTTCCCGACCCGCTCCCACACCGTGGCGGCCCAGGGCGGCATCTCCGCCTCACTCGGCAACATGGGCGAGGATTCGTGGAAATGGCACATGTACGACACCGTCAAGGGGTCGGACTGGCTGGGCGACCAGGACGCCATCGAATACCTGGTCCGCGAGGCCCCCAAGGCCGTCTATGAGCTCGAACACTGGGGCGTGCCCTTCAGCCGCACCGACGAAGGCAAGATCTATCAGCGCGCCTTCGGCGGCATGACGAAAAACTACGGCGAGGGCCCGGTGCAGCGGACCTGCGCCGCCGCCGACCGCACCGGCCACGCCATCCTCCACACCCTGTACGGCCAGTCGGTGCGCCGCGAGGTCGAGTTCTTCATCGAGTATTTCGCCCTCGACCTGATCATGCAGGACGGCCAATGCACGGGCGTCACCGCCTGGAAGCTCGACGACGGCACCCTCCACCAGTTCCGCGCCAAGCTCGTCATCCTGGCCACCGGCGGCTACGGCCGCGCCTATTTCTCGGCCACCTCGGCCCACACCTGCACCGGCGACGGCAACGCCATGGTCCTGCGCGCCGGCCTGCCGCTGCAGGACATGGAGTTCGTCCAGTTCCACCCGACCGGCATCTACGGCTCCGGCTGTTTGATCACCGAGGGCGCGCGCGGCGAGGGCGGCTATCTGACCAACTCCGAGGGCGAGCGGTTCATGGAACGCTACGCCCCCTCGGCCAAGGACCTGGCCTCGCGCGACGTCGTCTCGCGCTCCATGACCCTGGAAATCCGTGAAGGCCGGGGCGTGGGTCCGAAGAAGGACCACATCTTCCTCCACCTCGACCACCTCGATCCGAAGATCCTGCACGAGCGCCTGCCGGGCATCTCGGAAAGCGCCAGGATCTTCGCCGGCGTCGATGTGACGAAGGAGCCGATCCCGGTCATCCCGACCGTCCACTACAATATGGGCGGCATCCCCACCAACTATCACGGCGAGGTCCTGACCAAGGTCGGCAACAACGCCGACACCGTGGTGCCGGGCCTGATGGCCGTCGGCGAGGCGGCCTGCGTCTCGGTCCACGGGGCCAACCGCTTGGGCTCCAACTCCCTGACCGACCTGGTCGTCTTCGGCCGCGCCGCCGGCCTCCGCGCCGGTGAGGTGGTCGACAAGGCCGCCCCGGTCCCGGCGGCTCCGGCCTCGGCCACGGCGTCTCACATCGCCCGCTTCGACCGGATGCGGTACGCCTCGGGTGCCAATCCGACCGCGAAACTGCGCAACGAGATGCAGCACGCCATGCAGTCCGACGCGGCCGTCTTCCGCACCGGCGAGACCCTGGACCAGGGCGTCGCCAAGCTGCGCGACATCCATACGCGTTCGGCCGACATCAAGGTCACCGATCGCGGCCTGATCTGGAACACCGACCTCGTCGAAGCTCTGGAATACGACAACCTGATCGACCAGGCCCTGGTCACGATCGAGAGCGCCGCCAACCGCAAGGAAAGCCGCGGCGCCCACGCCCGCGAGGACTTCCCCGACCGTCACGACGATGAGTGGATGAAACACACCCTGGCCTGGCGCAAACCCGGCGAGGGCGTGACGATCGACTACCGTCCCGTGCACACCTACACGATGTCCAGCGACATCGAATACATCAAGCCCAAGGCGAGGGTTTACTGAGATGGTCCAGCTTACCCTCCCGCGCGGCTCCGCCCCGACCAAGGGCAAGGTCCACAAGGCCGCCAGGGGCGCGAAGAACGTCAAGACCTACAAGGTCTACCGCTACGACCCCAACGTCGACGCCAACCCCTCGTGGGACGTCTTCGAGGTCTCGGCTGACGACCACGGTCCGATGCTGCTGGACGCCCTGATCCATATCAAGAACGAGATCGACCCGACCCTGACGTTCCGCCGGTCCTGCCGCGAGGGCATCTGCGGCTCCTGCTCGATGAACATCGACGGCCGCAACACCCTGGCCTGCACCAAGGGCTGGGACGAATGCTCGTCCTCGACCATCGCCATCGGCCCCCTGCCGCACCAGGCCGTGGTCAAGGACCTCGTCACCGACCTGACCCTGTTCTACGCCCAGTACGACAGCATCAAACCCTACCTCCAGTCCGACGATCCGGACCCGACCACCGAACGCCTGCAGAGCCCCGAGGACCGCGCCAAACTGGACGGCCTGTACGAGTGCATCCTGTGCGCCTGCTGCTCGACCTCCTGCCCCAGCTACTGGTGGAACCAGACCGAATACCTCGGCCCGGCAGCCCTGCTGCAGTCCTACCGCTGGATCTCCGACAGCCGCGACGACAAGACCCAGGAGCGGCTCGACGACCTCGAGGATCCGTTCAAACTCTATCGCTGCCACACGATCATGAACTGCGCCCAGGTCTGCCCCAAGGGCCTGAACCCGGCCAAGGCCATCGCCGAGACCAAGAAGCTGATGATCGCCCCGGGACGCAAGAAGCAGGCAGCCTGATCCTTGGCCAAAATTAGATATATCGAGCACGACGGCCGTGAACATGCCGTTGAGGTCAAGTCGGGCCTCTCCGTCATGGAGGGCGCGATCCGCAACACTGTGCCGGGCATCGACGCCGACTGCGGCGGGGCCTGCGCCTGTGCCACCTGCCACGTCTATGTCGACGAGGCCTGGCGCGAGGCCACCGGCAAGCCCTCGGCCATGGAGGAATCCATGCTCGACTTCGCCGAGGCGGTGGAGCCCAACTCGCGCCTGTCGTGCCAGATCCGGGTCTCGGACGCCCTCGACGGCCTGATTGTCCGCCTGCCGGCCAACCAGCACTGATCGATGGTTGATCCACGGCTGATCCAGGCCGTGGACGACCTGATCCGCCGCCACGAACGGCCGGGCCATGTCCCCCTGATCGCCATCGCGGGCGCCCAGGGCTCCGGCAAGAGCACCCTGGCGGCCGAGGCGGCACGCACCCGGTCCTGCGCCACCCTGTCGCTCGACGACGTCTATCTGACGAAGGCCGGGCGCGCCGACCTCGCCGCCCGCGCCCATCCCCTGTTCGCCGTGCGCGGTCCGCCCGGAACCCACGACCTGGCCCTGCTGGGCGAAACCCTGAACCGCCTGAGCGCCGCCACGGCAGGCGACCGCACGCCCATTCCATCCTTCGACAAGCTCGCCGACGACCAGCGTCCGGAGGCCGACGGACCCGTCTTCGAGGGCCGTCCCCGCGCTGTCCTGCTGGAAGGCTGGTGTCTCGGTGCGACCCCGCAGGACGAGGCCGCTCTGGCCGTCCCCATCAACGCGCTCGAGCGCGAGGACGACCCGGACGGTCTCTGGCGGCGAGAAATCAATGATGGACTGGACAGCGACTACGCCCGCCTGTTCGCGACCTTCGACGCCCTGCTGTTCCTCAGGGCACCCGCCTTCGACCCTGTGCTCGACTGGCGCGTCGAACAGGAGACCGGCCTGACCGGCGCCCCCGTCTCCGTCGCCCGCCGCGCCGAACTGGCCCGCTTCGTTCAGCATTTCGAACGGATTTCCCGCCATATGCTGGCGGGCGGCGTCGCGGCGGACGTCGTGGCTGAACTGGACGAAGGACGCGCGGTACGATGCATCCGGAGCCTCAGCGGCCCCTGAACCGCTCGTCGCGCGTTGAGTATCGTGGCCTTGACCCAACCGACCGACCGCCGCCTCCAGCCCCGCTCGCCGGCGAACGCGCGCGCCGTCATTGTCGCGCCCGGGCTCGAGATGGCCTGCGTCATCGTCGACACCTCGCCCGGCGGGCTGAGGATCCGCACCGACCGCCAGCTCGCCCTGCCCGCCCGCGTCACCGTCGTGGATATCGCCGCCGGCCTCGCCATCGAGGCTGAGGTCGCCTGGCGCAAGGGCGTGGAGGCCGGTCTCACGCTGAAAGGCCAGTCGCCCCTGCGCGGCCTCGTCCCCTCCCGCCTCCTCCCGGCCCGCGAGGCCTGGATCAGGGCGGGCGGCCGCTGACCGTTTAGCGAAACAAGCCGTCGCTCAAGTAGCGAGACGCCGCGCGTCGAGCGTTAGCGCCACAAACATGTCGCTCAAGTAGCGAGACGCCGCGCGTCGAGCGTTAGCGACCCTAATCAAGATCTTTCAGGGTCCCCGCCGTGATCGCGATCCGCCCGATCAGCCCCTTCACGATCAGGTCCAGCGGCTGGCCCTCGCGATAGTCGGCGGCCGCGACGAAATTGACCCGGTCCTCGGAGATCAGGGAGTAGATCTTCTTCTGATCCTTCTCGGAGTTCCGGGGATCATAGACGGCGATCGAGAAGCCGCCCTTGGTGTGCATCATCTTCATGGTCGGCACGTCAGTGTCGCCGTCGCCGAGAAAGATCATCCGTTCGAACGGGATGGCCCGGTCCTCGTCGGCGGTGAACCGGTTGATCCGCTCGTGGTCCCAGTGGTTCAGCACCCCCTTGTTGATGCGGAACAGATACTGGGTCTTGGTCGTGTAATTGACCCCCACCGCCGGCCAGATCGCCACCCCGTGGTCGTCATAGGCGAATTTGGACGCGAAGACGTGATGGAAGGCCTCGCGGATCGGACAGCCGTCGATCATCTCCTCCAGTCCGGCGGAGATGATGTAGTGCTCGATCTCCAGGCCGTATTTCTCGCCGATGGCGTCGATCCGCTCGAACCAGCCCTTGCCGGTCAGGTCCGACTTCAGCCCGTCGAACAGCTTCACGTCCTCGCCATGTTCGGCCAGCAGCTTTTTGGTGATCGGCTGGTCGCTGTGCCGCGCCCGCTGCAGCATCAGCTGCATATACATCAGGATATTGTCGCCGTCGGCGGACCTGGTCAGCCGGTCCGCCTCGCCCCAGAAGTCGCCGATCCCCATGCCGACCGAGGGAATGAAGGTCACCTCCTGCATATTCCCCCGCGCCAGGGTCCCGTCGAAATCGTAGATCAGGGCGGTCTTGAGGAGGGGGGTGTCGGCCATTGCGGATGTCCGGTGGATCAAGGCAGTAGGCAGTAGGCAGTAGGCAGTAGGCAGTAGGGGCGCAAGCCGGCAGGCCTGTGCGCTACTGGCCGCCTTCTACTGCCTAATGCCTACTGCCTAATCCCTAATCCCTACCCAAGCGCCAACTCCGGTGCCGCCGCCCCGCTGTCGGCTTCCAGCGGCAGATGCAGGATAAAGGCCGCGCCCTTGCCCGGCTCCGACTCCACCTCGGCCCAGCCGCCGTGCAGTTCCACCAGGGCCTTGACCAGGGCCAGACCCACGCCCGGCCCGCCGCGCTCACGCTTCACGAACCGGTCGAAGACGTGCGCCTGCAGGTGATAGGGGATGCCCCGGCCCGTATCCTCGACCCGGATGCGCAGCTCGCTTGAGTTGGCTTCGGCCCGCAGCGACACAGACCCGCCCTCCGACACCGACCGCCCGGCATTGTCCAGCAGGTGGTCGACCGCCTGGGCCAGACGCCGGGCGTCGGCCCGGATGGCCGGCAGCCTGGCGGCCGCAACGGCCTTCAGGGTCGCGCCCCGCCCCTCGATCCGGGGCCGGTGCTTCTCCACGGCGGCGGCGAACAGGTCGCGCACCCGCACGTCGCCGAGCGACAGCTCCATCTCGCCCGCGTCGATCTGGGCCATGTCGAGGACGTCGTCGATCGAGCCCGTCAGCTGGGCCGCCGCCACCCGGATTGCGCCCGCATGCTGGCGGCTGCGTTCCGGCAGGTCGGCCATCGTCTCCAGCAGTTCGGAATAGCCGACGATGGTCGTCAGCGGCGTCCTCAGCTCGTAGCTGACCGAGCCCACGAACTCCCGCTTCAGCGCCTGGCTTTCCTTCAGCGCCGCCTCGCGCTGGGCCAGGGCCTGTTCCAGTTCGCGCCTTGCGGTCACGTCGGAGAAGGCCACCAGGGTCGCACCGTCGGGCAGGGGCCGGGTCTGCCAGGCCGCCGTCCGTCCGTCCGTCGTCCGCCCCTCGCCCGAGATCGGCACCCGGCTCTCGGGATCGGGATCGGCCACCCGCGCCTTCAGCCCCAGCCACAGGGCCGCGTCGGGCAGGGCCGTCTTGCACAGCTCGGCCACGGCGTCGAAATCCCCGGCCTCCTCCAGCCGCTCGGCCGACAGGCTCCAGAAGGTCTCGAACGCCTCGTTGTGCAGCCTCAGCCGCCCGTCCGAGCCGAACACGGCGACGGCGTCGTTCAGCTTGTCCAGCGTCGCCGTCTGCACCTGCAGCTGGGCGTTGAACCGGCTTCGCAGGCTCAGTTCACCGGTGATGTCCGAAAACAGCAGCAGGATCCCGCCCAGCGGATGGGGCTGGCGCACCAGCCTCAGCGTCCGCCCGTCGGGCAGGGACCAGCTGTCGTCGGCCGCCGCTTCGGTCGCCTCGTAGAACTCCAGCTCCGTGGCCTTCCAGCCCGCATAGTCGATGACCTCGGGCAGCATGCGGCGCTGACGCAGCCGGTCCAGCAACTCCGCATGGGTCGGCCGCTCGTCCAGCCAGGCCGGGTCGAGGTTGAACAGGGTCTGGAAGGCCGTGTTGTGGAAGGCCAGCCGCCGCGATGGCCCGAAGATGGCCACCGCATCGGCCAGGTGGTTCAGGGTCTCGTCATGGGCCTCGACGTGACGCCGCAGGGTGTCGCGCGTCTCCTCGGCCTCGGTCATGTCGATGGCGAAGACCAGCACCGGCCCTCCCGGTCCGGCCGCCCCGCCCGAGAACAGGGGCTCGGCCAGGATCTTCCACGCCCGCCGACGGCCGTCCCCGGCCGTCCAGCGGAAGCCTTCCTGGTGCGTGCCGACCCGCGCGGCCTCGGCCGCCAGCTGGTCGGCGCCCCGGTCGAAACTGGCGTGGGCCTCGCGTGCGGCCTCGACCGTCGCGCATTTCACCTCGGCCAGCCAGGCCCTGTTGGCCCAGACCAGCCGCCCGTCGTGATCCACGACCCAGGTCGGCGACGGCGAGGCGTCGGCGATCAGCCCGGCCCCGAACCCGTGCTCGCCCGGGCTCTCGTCCTGCCCCGCATACTGGATGTCCGCCTGCGACATGGTCCGCGCCACGGGTGACAGCCTCAGCCAGGCTGTGCCGTTGACGGCGCTGCCCTCGATCTTCCAGTCTTCGCCGTCGTGCGCCTCGAACGGCGTCCCCTCGGCCAGCAGGGCGTCGATCGCCTCGGGCAGGCCCGCATGCAGCGCCTCGGCCAGGGCGGCACCCGGCGGCCCCTGAACGTCCTTCGCAAAGGCCAGCCGCACCGCCTCGATGGTCTCGTCGCGGCCCAGCAACAGCGGCGGCTCGCCCGGCGTCAGGCCGATACGCACGTCGTCGAAGGCGGTCAGGGCGCCGGCGTGCTGGGCCCGGCTCACGGCCCCCGCAGCGCGTTCCCGCTCAATCATGGATTCGCGCAGGCTCACGGCGCGGCGCAACCGCCAAGCCCAGACGCTGATCGACAGGGCCAGCCCTGCCGCTCCCGCCGCCGCCGCAAAGGCGATATCGACCTCCGCCATACCCGTTCACCCGCTGGATCGAATCGCGACCATAGCCGATGTCGCGGCAGGCGCGAACGGGATGGTTAAGAGAGGGGCAGTAGGCAGTAGGGCTTAGGCAGTAGAAGGGTCCGGCATCTCGTCTGCGACGCTCGCGCACTGGCGTCGTGGTCTTCGACCCCCTACTGCCTACTGCCTGATGCCTACTGCCTCGACCAGCACCTGGACCAACCAGACCGCCCCGTCGCTCGACGATTTCGCCCGACTGGCGCGCGAAGCCTTCGACGCCCTGCCGGAGCCGTTCAAATCGGCGGCGGGTGACGTGGTCATCCGTATCGACGACTTCGCCGACGACGAGACCCTGGCCTCGGTCGATCTGGAGGACCCGTTCGACCTGACCGGCCTCTATCACGGCCTGCATATCGGCGAGCGGGACGGCCTCGGCCCCGCCGCCGAGCCGTCCCGGGTGTTCCTCTACCGCCGCCCGATCCTCGACGAATGGTGCGAGCGCGGCGACGTCGGCCTGGCCGAGATCATCGCCCACGTCCTCATCCACGAGATCGGCCACCATATGGGGCTCGACGACGACGACATCGACCAGATCGAGGCGGAGGACTGAGGATCGTCTCTCTGCAGGGCTGCCCTGGCCCGATCAGCCGCCCGCAAGGTTCAGATCGACGGTCCGGATAAAGCCGCCCGGACCGTCAGGGACCCACCAGGGCGCCCAGAAGGCCGACCCCCACGACCAGAGCGCCGCCAATCATTCCTCCAACCTGCACGACCAGGATCAGTACGACGGCTCTGAGCCCCCCGACGAAACGCGACACGAACCACCGCCCCTGTCCCATCCGGACGAAGGCAATGACGCCGAGAAGGGCGATGGCAAACGACACGAAGGCCGCCACAGGCCCGACGCCGAAGCTCCACCAGGCCAGGGGCAGAATCGGTACCGTCCAGGCGCACAGCCAGCCGAACGCGGCCCGGAACCCCAGGCGCCATCCGAGATCCTCCCGGTCCCACAGACGCAGCAGCGGGGCCGCGGCCAGGACGTAGAAGACGGACAGCAGGGGCACCATCACCAGGGTCATCCAGCCGTCGGCGTCCGCCACGAAAACGTCCCGCGACTTGCCCGACTGTCTGAGCAGCGACTCCATCATGTCGGGCGGGAAATTGTCCAGCAGGAAGCCGGCGCCGCCGCGCAGGAACAGAACCAGCATCAGAATGGCGTTCAGCGCCAGATAGAGACGCAGCGGCCGGGCATAGGCGCCGCCGCCCTCAGGCCCGGCCTCCATCCATGACCGCAGCACGGTCGCGGGTCGCAGCAGGAGGTCCCTGGCCGTGACGACCTCACGCCCTGCGAACCCCAGGACGTCGTCGGCCAGCTCATCGCCGGGCTTGCGTGTGTTGGCCAAGGACTCCCCCGTGAACCCGGTGATATCCGCGACAACAGCCTGACCCCCCGCCGTTTCGCAAGGCCTGTTTGCGGCAAACGAGGGATCATCGTTCGTCATCCGGCGGGGGGGGAGGAGCTCCCGCCCCCTGGTGTTCGCCTAGCTCCCCGACGCCGCCCGGACCGCGACATAGGCGGCCACGATCAGGATGAGTCCGGCGAACAGCCTGCGACCGAGGACGGCATTGGCCCCCAGTCGGCGCGCGAGGGGCAGACCCGCCACCGTCCCGGCCACCCCCCCTGTCGCCATGGCGGCGACCAGGCCCCAGTCGAGCCAGCCCGAGAGGGCGTAGTTGCCTGCCGTCGTCGCGCCGAAGGCGGCCACGCTGAGCAGCGATGTCGCCTGGGCCGTCGCCAGACTCATGCCGGTCGAGGCCATCAGGCCCGGCACGATCAGAAATCCGCCGCCGATGCCGAAGAAGCCCGCCGCCGACCCCACGCCCGCGCCGGTCAGGCCGATGCGTGGAGACATGGCCCAGTTCAACCTCGGCTCGGGCCGGACGACGACGACCCCGGGGCGCAACATCGACAGGCCCACCGCCGCCATGGCGACCGCGAAGATCAGCAACAGCTGATGCCCGTCGATCATCTTGGCGAGCGACGATCCGAACCAGGCGCCGGCGGCGCCCGTGATCGCGAACAGGGTCGCGCAGGGCCAGCGGACCCGGCCCGCGCGCGCATGCCCGGCCAGGGCCGTCAGGGCATTGAGGGCGACGCCCGCCGCCGACACCCCGATGGCGACATGGGGGTCCCGAACCCCCACCACATAGAGCAGGAGCGGAACCGCCAGGACCGAACCGCCGCCGCCGAAGAGCGTCAGCAGGAGCGCGACGACGCCCCCGCTGATGGCCGCCAGCAGCAGGGGAAGCAGGTCCGTGGTCATGATCCTACCCGGCCTTCAGCGCGGTTCTGTTCCAGGGCATGGCGGCGAGAACCTGCGCCATGCCGCAGAAGCCGGTCGCCCCGGCGACGAACAGCCCGGCACCGACGAAGGCCGAAAGCCCCCAGAAGCCGGGGTGAACCAGCAGGCCGAGGGCGGCCCCGATCAGGATCAGGCCCCCGGCGGCCATCTGGACCTGGCGCATCAGCTCGATCGGCTTCGACGCATCGATCTTCGTCGCCAGCCCTTGCGCCTTCCAGGCGTCGAGGCCGCCTTCGAGGACGAAGGCCTCGCCCGGGACGCGGGCGGCAAGACGCTCGCAGTTGACACCTGTGCGATTGCCGGTGCGGCAGGTGTAGATCACGTCACGGCCGTCCGGCAGTTTGAGCGGGACCTGATCGAAGGCCGACAGCGGCGCATGAACCGCGCCCGCCACATGTTCGCGGGCGAACTCGTCCGGTTCCCGGATGTCGATCAGCACGGCGGTATGGGCCTTCAGACGACCGGCGACATCGGCGGGCTTGAGGGGGGTCAGGACGGTCATGGTCACGCCTTTTCGGAGGGAAGGGGAGGACAGTAGATTTCGGCCAGGACAGCGATGACCTTCAGGACCGCCGGATCGACGACACGATAGAAGATCGTCGTGCCGTCGCGCCGCGTCGCCACCAGACCTTCATCCCGCAGTTTCGCGAGATGCTGGGACAGGGCCGACTGCGAGAGACCGACCAGGGCCAGCATCTGTCCGACGGACAGTTCCCGCTCGCCGAGCTGGCACAGGATCATCAGCCGCTTCTCATTGGAGAGGGCGCGCATCAGCCCGGCAGCCTCGCCTGCGCTGGCTTCGAAACGGTCCAGGCCTATGGTCTCGAGATCGATCATGACCGGCAATATATGCGCACTTGCTAAATAAGCAACTACTAATATATAGCGATCTGGAAAGGAGCCCTTCATGGCCCAGCATCCCGACGTCCGGGGGTTCTTCGACCCCGCCACCCATACGGTCACCTATCTGGTCAGCGACCCGGCGACAGGCAGGGCCGCGATCATCGATCCGGTTCTGGACTATGAGCCCGCGACGGCGCGCACCTCGACCCGGTCGGTGGACCAGGTGATGCAGGCGCTCCGGGACGCTGGCCTGACCCTCGCCCTCGTCCTGGAGACCCACGCCCACGCCGATCACCTGACGGCAGCGGACCACCTGCGTGAGGCCGAAGGGGTCGAAATCGGCATCGGCGACCAGATCACCCAGGTACAGGCGACCTTCGCCCCCCTGTTCAACGCGGGCGACGTCAGGCCGGACGGTCAGGTCTTCGATCACCTGTACGGCGACGGCGACGTCTTCCCCCTGGGTTCGCTCTCCGTCGAGGTGATCCACACCCCGGGCCATACGCCGGCCTGTGTCAGCTACCGGATCGGGGATGCCGTCTTCACCGGCGACACCCTGTTCATGCCGGACTACGGAACGGCGCGCACCGACTTCCCCGGCGGCGACGCGCGGACCCTCTATCGCTCCATCCACAGGCTGTTCACCCTGCCGGACGAGACCCGGATCTTCGTCGGCCACGACTATCTGCCCGAGGGGCGCACCGACTATCGGTTCGAGACCACCGTCGCCGCCCAAAGGGACGGCAACCTCCACCTGGGCGGCGGCGTGTCGGAGGAGGCCTTCGTCGCGATGCGTGAGGCCAGGGACGCGACCCTGAACGCCCCGGCGCTGATCCTGCCTTCGCTGCAGGTCAATATCCGGGCGGGTGCCCTGCCGCCTCCTGACGCGGACGGCCGCCGCTATCTCCGGATGCCGCTCAACCTGCTGTAGACAGATCCCGGCGAGGCTGGCCCGGCAGGTCCGCTCCCGGGCAAGGACTGCAACGACCGCGTCCCGGCCCTCGGGCGATGACCGCTATCGACCGTGGGCGACACTCGGCGCGACCGGTTCTGGACACCATGCGCCGCGCGTGATGCTCTGGCGCCATGTGCAACCTCTACCGATCGAAGTCCGGGCCCGGGGATATCCTGGCCATGACGCGCGCCCTGCACAGCGACGTCGGCAACCTGGAACCGCGCGACATCTATCCCGACTATTCCGCCCCGATCGTCCGCCTGAACGCCGGGGGCGAGCGCATCCTGACCACCGCGCGCTGGGGCATGCCCTCGTCGAAGAAGGCGCTGTTCGACGCCACGGTGAAGCGGGTCGAGAAGCTGCGCGCCAGGGGCCAGACGATTGATGACGAGGGGTTCAAACACTTTCTGGCGCTGGAGCCTGACAAGGGCACGACCAATGTCCGCAACACGGCCTCGCCGCACTGGCGGCCGTGGCTGTCACCGGCCAGCCGCTGCCTCGTTCCCTTCAACGCCTTCAGCGAGCCGGATCAGGACCACCAGCGCACGCTGAAGCCGGTCTGGTTCGCGATGTCGCCCGACCAGCCGCTGACCTTCTTCGCCGGGGTCTGGACGCCCCACGCCTGCGTCCGGAAGATCAGGACCGGCCGGGAAGAGTTCGACGCCTTCGCCTTCCTGACGACCGACAGCGCCGAACCGGTGAAGACCTGGCACCGCAAGGCCATGCCGGCGATCCTGACGACGGAAGAGGAGCGCGACGTCTGGATGCGCGCGCCCTGGGACGAGGCCAAGGCGCTGCAGCGGCCATTGCCGGACGGGGCGCTGGAGGTCGTCGGAACCTGAAGTCAGCGAGGCGGCGCAGAGTGCCGGGCCATCGCTCCACGGCCGGCGCCGACTTCCCCGGGCCCGGCGGCGACGCGCGGACCCTCTATCGGTCTATCCAGAGGCTGCCCGCCCTGCCTGGCGACACCCGGATCTTCGTCGGCCACGACGATCTGCCCGAAGGGCGCACCGACGACCGGTTCGAGACCACCGTCGCCGCGCAACGGGACGGCAACATCCACGTGGGAGGGGGGGCGTCTGAGGGCGCTCTCGTCGCGATGCGTGTAGCGAGGGACGCGACCCTGAACGCTCCGGCGCGGATCCTGGCTTCCCTGCAGGTCAACATCCGCGCGGGCGCCCTGCCCCCTCCGGACACGGACGGCCGCCACTATCTCCGGATGCCGTTCAACCTGCTGTAGACCCGTCGCGACGAAAGGCCGCCGCCGTCCTCCGTTCACGGTCGATCATCGCTGGACGAGCAACAGTCCGGTCCTGAGCCCGGCCCAGAGCGCCGCGATGGCGGACGAGAGGGCCAGCAGGACGCCGAGGTCCGGGTAGAACATATAGACGGCAGTCAGGGTGACGCCGCTGAGCCCCGGGACGGTGACGACCAGGACATAGCTGAGGCCCAGCAGGGCCAGGGACGGGACGACCGCGACCGCCACTCCGGCGACGGTCAACCGGCGTCCCGCGCCGGCGCTCTTGCGGAGCAGGTTCCGGATCGACAATGCGCTGCCCAGGGCCAGCAGCAGGGTCAGACCGAGCGTGCCCCACAGGCGCAACCGATTGACGCCGGCCGGCGCGATGGCCTCGGCGGGCAGGCCCAGCGCGTAGTTGACCGTCCCACCCACCAGATTGCCTTCCAGACTGCCGGACATATTGGTCAGGACGAGCACGCCCTGCCGGGTTTTCGGGTCATAGGCGACCCGCGACCAGAAGCCCGGATTCAGCCCGCCGTGGAAGATCAACCTCCGGTCTTCGATCGTGTCGAACTCCCACCCGAATTCGTAACCGCCCCGGCGCTCCCGGGAGAGGGCTTCAGAAAGCGGGCCGGGGACGATGCGCGGGTCGTGCCCGAACACCGCAACCAGATAGGTGGCCAGATCTTCGGCGCTGGCCGTGACGCCGCCCGGCCCGGCCATCATCCGGCCGGCGACGAAGTCGCGCTCGACCGTCAGTCCGAACCACTGGGTATGGCCGACGGCGGGGCGGGCCGATCCGGGTTTCGGCACCTGGACGAACGAATTCCGCATCCCCAGCGGACCGAAGATGCGGGCCTGCAGGACGTCTTCATAAGGGCGTCGCTCGACGGTCTCGATCAGATGGGCAAGCAGGGCGTAGTTGGCGTTTGAATAGGCGAAACGGTCGCCGGGCGGGGTCTGGAGCCGTGCGTCCCTGAGCTTGAGCGTGGCCCGGGCCATCGCATCCGTCCCCCGGTCGGTGCCCGACTGGCTGCGGTTGCCGTCCAGGGTCGACAGGCCGCTGCGGTGGTTCAGCAGATGGCGGACGCTGATCAGGCTTGAGGCCGCCGGGTCAGCGGTCCTGAAGGTCGGGATGTATCGAATGATCGGATCATCCAGCGACAGTCGCCCCTCGTCGGCCAGCTGCAGGACCACCAGGGCTGCAAACGACTTGCTGACCGAGCCCAGCTGAAAGGGGGTTTGCGCCGTCACCGGCCTTCCCGCGTCATCGGCGCGCCCCAGCCCCCTGACGTGCGTGACCCGGCCGCCGGAAAACAACGCAACCGCCGCGCCCGGAATGTGCAGGTCCGCCATTCCGCGCTCGACATAGGCGTCCACCTGTTCGGGCGATGGAACGGGCGACGGCGCGGTCCCTGCCGGGACGACGACGGCTGAGGCCGCCAGCGCCAAGGCACCGGCCGTTAGTGCCGTCAGGATGAACACCGCCACCGAAACCGCTCTTGTCATGCTGCAACGTCCCTTGATTGATCGGAGCGGCTTGAACCGGATCGCGGCGACGTGTCTGGTCGCCTTCGCGAACGGGACGGGTCTGTTCGCGAACGGAGCGTGGCGTGACGGGGGCAGGTGCGATCAGGGGGCTGGCGTCGCTGAGACTGGGCCGGTCGGGTGGTGTGGAACTGGTCGCCCTGGTCCTGTTCGGGATCTTCCTGGCCACGATCGCGCCGTTCGGCACGGCCGCCGCCCCGGGCCCGATGCGCCACCTCTACTGGCAGCTGGCCGTGGTGGGCGGCGGCGTGATTGCGGCCCTGATCGAGATGGGGCTGGCGCCGCGCCTGTCCGGGCGGCCCCGGCTGTTCCTCGTCTTCCAGCTGGCGATCATGACGCCGGTGATCACGGCCTGGGTCTCGCTGCTGCCGGTGGTCCTGTTCGGTGAGGCGGTCTCGGCCGCGCGGTTCCTGCGGCTTCTTCCCGAAGTGCTGGCGGTCAATGTCGCCGCCCTGGCCCTGGCCTGGCTGACGCGCAAAGCCCTGAACCGGGCCGATACCCGACCGTCGGTCCCCGAGGGTCTTGCCCCCCTCGCCATGCGCCACAAGCTGCCGCCCCGGCTGGCGCGGGCGCGGCTGATCGCGGTCGAGGCCGAGGATCATTATCTGCGCATCCGCACCGAGGCCGGATCGGCCCTGGTGCTGATGCGCCTGGGGGACGCGCTGGACCTGCTGTCGACCATGGACGGCTTTCGCACTCACCGGTCCTGGTGGGTCGCGCGCACCGCCGTCCAGACCGTCCGCTGGAAGGGCGGTCGCGGCGCTCTGGCCTTGTCCGACGGATCGTTCGCTCCGGTCAGCCGGACCTACGCCGCCGCCTTGAAGGGGACCGACTGGGCTGCGGCTGTTGTCTGAGGCTCGACCCTCCGGTCCGTCTCTCGGCGGAGATGCATTCTCGGAAGATGTGCATCATCGCGTTTCGTGCTGACAAATGTCGCCCTTTCGGACGAGCGACAACGACCGCTCCGGGCGCAGGGCTGACCTCCGGCCCCCTGCTCATCCAGGCGTCCCCGGACTTTGGTCGCGGCCTCCTAGAACCAGCCAGCCTCTTTCAACACCGGCCCATAGGTCCGGCTCACCGGCGCCGTCAGCCCGCCGGCAAGGCGTATCTCGCCCACGCCGCGCCGCCACTGCACGCCCTCTACCGCGCCCGCCGCCACCCACCAGGACCGATGGACCCGCCAGCCGTGAGCGAGCACCAGTTCGTCCAGGGCATCGGCGAACCGCAGGGTGATCAGTTCTGCGCCCAAGTCGGTATGGACTTTCAGATAATGGTCGTGCGCCTCGATCGCGATCAGCCGTGCCTCGCGGCGTCTCGCCGACAGCCGGCGCCTGAAGGTCGCCTCGGCCGCGGGCAGCGGCGGAGCGATGACGGTTCGCGTCTCGACGACCACGGGCGCGCGCCGCCAGACCAGAGCCCGGACCGCCATCACCGCCAGCATGATCGGCCACACCTGCCACAGCAGCCACCCGTAGGCCGGCCAGGTGATCGGCTGGTCCACGAGCAGATGCTGGGTGACCAGCACCAGCAGGGTCACCGGCGGCGTCATCAGGACCGAGACTGCCGCCATCCGCCACCAGGGGCTCAGCAGATATCGACGAATCAGTTCGTCCGCTCCGACCCCGATCAGTCCGCCGCCGACGAGGCAGATCATCCAGTAGACATAACGCACCGCGACGGGGGCGCTGTCCGAGTCGAAGGGGCCGAGGAATCCCATCAACAGGCCGATCCCGGCCAGGATCGCGACGTCGATCGCCCAGCGCCGCAGCGCCGTCGTCACGCCTCGTTTTTTCGGCCTGCGGTCCATGTCGTCCCGTTCGCGAAGCCCTGGCGCCACTCGCGAAGTCCGGCCTAGCGAGCCGCAACGAGACCGGCAATGGCGTTGGGCGAAACCGCAACCCTGCTGGATCGGAAAACCTGTGTCCCACGCCTGGCTCGCCGCCGCCCTGACCATCGCCGCCTCCGTCCTCGCCCTGCCTGCGATGGCCCAGCTTCCGGGGGCCGACGTCGACGCCCGATCCGATCCGGCCGTGACCTGCCACGTGGGCGTCTATCGTCTGGCCGACGGCAGCTGGGTGGATGTCGCCCCGCTCGAGACCGAGGGCCTCCGTTGGCGCCGGCTCGACGGATCGACCGCACGGATGACGCTCGACGCCGAAGGGCGTTGGGTCAGCACCCTGGGATCGACCAGTCGGATCGAGGGTCCGCAACCGCAGCTGGGCGGCTGCGACGACGGCCGGATGGTCTTCGATGGCCAGTCCGGCTCCCGCATAACGCTGGATGTGCAGGATACGACCTTCGTCGGCCAGGGCGGAACCCGGTTGCAGGGACGGCTGATCCTGCCGCCCGGCGACGGTCCCGTGCCCATCATGGTCGAGGTGCACGGATCGGAACGGTCGAACGCCCTCGACTTCAACGCCTTCCAGCGGTTCGCCCCGGCCTCGGGGGTCGGCGTCTTCGTCTACGCCAAGCGGGGCTCAGGCGGATCGGAAGGCCACTACACCCAGGACTTCCGCATCCTCGCCGAGGACGCCGCTGCGGCCGTCGTCGAGGCCCGTCGGCTTGCCGGGGGCCGGGCGAGCCGGGTCGGCCTGGACGGTGCCAGCCAGGGCGGCTGGGTCGCGCCGCTCGCCGCCGCCCGGACACCCGTCGACTTCGTCATCGTCCGCTTCGGCATGGCTTATGGCGTCCTGTCCGAAGACAGCGACCAGGTGGTTCAGGATCTCGAGGCCAGGGGGTGGGGCCCGGAGGTTCTGGAGCAGGCGCGGGAGATCACCGACGTCACCGGCGCTTTCGTCGCCTCGCATGGTGCCGTCGGCTTCGAAGGTCTGGAGACCGTTCGCGCACGCTACCGCGCCGAGCCCTGGTTCGCGGACATCAGGGGCGAGTTCACCGGCCTGCTGCTCAACGCGTCCAACGCGCAGATCATGGCCATGGCCCCCCAACTCGAACACGGGCCGTCGTGGGACTATGACCCCCTGCCGGTGCTGAGCAGCCTGGACACGCCCATGCTCTGGATCCAGGCGGAAGACGACCGGGCTGCACCACCCGACGCCACACGTCGCCGACTGATCGACCTGTCCGCCCAGGGGAGGCCGATCACCCTGCTGGAGTATCCGGACACCGACCATGGAATCGTCCGGTTCGAGACGGCCCCCGACGGCAGTCGCACATCGCTCGGCAACGCAGCCGGCTACTATCAGGCTGTGCTGGACTGGGCGCGGACGGGTCGATTGGACGGCGCCTACGGCGACGGTCGGCTTCTCGCGCAGCCGAAATAGACAGACGCCGCCTCGCTGAGCCCATGTCCGCTGTCCACCCGGCCCGGCCTTTCAATCGGTCCGCTTTCGGGCGGTGTCGCGGATGCCGGCCTGGCCTTCGTCAGCGCCTCACAGTCTGTGGCTTCCCATGAAAAAAGGGGCGGCGATCGCTCGCCGCCCCTTCCATTTCGATCAACGAAAGTTCGGTCGGCCTACTGGGCGGCCGAACGCACCTCCACCGGCAGGCCGAGGGCCTCCAGCTGCGGGCGGACCACCGAGGCGTCGCCGACCACGACCCAGACGAACTGGTCGGGCTTGATGACCTGACGCGCGGCTTCGTCCATCTGGGCAGCCGTCAGGGCGCGGGTGCGGCTGGCCAGGGTGGCCTGATAGTCGTCGGGACGGCCGAACAGGGCGTTGGAGCGCAGGGCACCGAGGATCTGGAACGAGGTCTCGAACCCGCCGGCCAGTGACCGGGTGTTGCCGTTGATGGTCCGCTCCAGCTCGTTCGGCTGGACGCCGTCGGTTTCCAGGAAGCGGTCGTACTGGGCGATCAGGGCCGCGACCGAGTCACCGGTGCGGTTGGCCTGGACCGGGGCGTTGACGATATAGGGGACGCGGTGTTCCAGGGCATTGATGCCGCCGCGCACCCCATAGGACCAGCCCTTGGTCTCGCGCAGGTCCGAGTTGATCCGCGACAGGAAGTCCGAGCCCAGGGTCACGTTCGCCGCGTTCAGGGCCAGCAGGTCGTCGGTGCCCAGGACGGGCAGGACGGCGCCGCCGTAGATCAGCGACTGGGGCGACTGCGGACGGTCGATCAGAACGATCCGGTTGGTCGGCGCCGGCACGCTGTCGGAGAAGGACTTGGTTCCCTTCGCCGTCGAAGGTGCGCGCCAGTCGCCGAAGGCGGCTTCCAGCTGCGCGGTCACCTGCGCCAGCGGCAGGTCCGAGACGACGAAGATCGTCGCATTGTCCGGTCGCACCCAGGCGTCGTGCTCGGCGACCATGTCGGCCCGCGTCAGGGCGGTCAGGGTCGCCACATCGCCCGACCCGGTGAAGGACCGGCCATAGGGGCTGTCCGCGCCATACATCAACGGCGGCAGGGCGCGGGCGGCGATGGCGGCCGGCTGGGTCGCTTCGCTGGCCAGGCCCGACAGGCGCGATGCGCGGATGCGCTCGATCTCGGACGGGGCGAAGGTCGGGTTGCGCACCACGTCCGCCAGCAGGATCAGGGACGGTGCCAGGTTGGCGGTCACGGTCGACAGATCGGCCGAGGTCCGGTCCATCGAGGCCCCGACATTGACCGAAGCGCCCAGACGTTCCTCTTCCTCGGCCAGCTGGTTGGCGTCGCGGGTCGTGGTGCCCTCGTTCAGCAGGTCCAGCATCATGGCATGGGCGCCGAGGCGATCGGCGCGGTCGGCGGCGTAGCCGGCGTCGAAATCGATGCCGACGCGGGTCACCGGCACGGTGTCGACGTGGGCGTAGACCACCTTGATGCCGTTCGACAGGCTGGCGCGCTCGACGGCGGGGAAGTCCAGGTCCGGCACCTGGCCGATGTCCGGCATCGGCATGCGTGCGACGCGCTGGATCTCGGCGGCCGGGACCGGGGCGGCGCCCGCCGGGGCGGCGGCGGCCTCCTCATAGGCCTCGCGCTCACCCGGAGCGACGGTCAGGTCGTAGACCGGACGGGTCAGCCAGCGCTGCATGACGTCGCGCACCTGGGCCGGGGTGACCGAAGCGTATTCGGCCAGTTCCTTCTTGTAGTGGTCCGGATCGCCCGCATAGAGCTGGCCCTCGGCGAGGACGTTGGCCTTGCCATTGACCTGTTCCAGGCTCTGGATCCGGCCAGAGACATACTGGGTGGCGACGCGGGCCACCTCTTCCTCGGTCGGTCCGTTGGCGATGAAGTCGGCGACGATGGCGTCGAGGCGGCGACCCACCTCGGCGGCGTCCACGCCCGGCTTCACGTTCACCGTGATGTCGAAGAAGCCCAGGCGGTGGAAGTCCTGCATCGAGGACGACACCTGCACGGCCGTCTGCTCGTCGCGCACCAGGATATTGTCCAGGCGCGAGGAGGCCAGGCCGCCCAGCACCGAGGCCGCGACCGACAGGGGCACGGCGTCGTCGCTCAGCAGGCCGGGAACGGCCCAGCTGCGGGACAGGCGGGTAGTCGCCACGCGGTCATGCATGACCTGGACGACCGGAGCGGCCAGGGTCGGCACATCGGCCTCGGCCGGGGTGTTCACCGGACCGCGCGCGATGGTGCCGAAATAGCGCTCCATCAGCGGACGGGCGGTCGCCTCGTTGATGTCGCCGGACAGGACGACGACGGCGTTGTTCGGGCCGTAGTTGTCGCGGAACCAGTCGCGCACCGTCTCCAGGCTGGCGGCGTCCAGGTCGGCCATCGAGCCGATGGTCGAGTGGCGATAGGGGTGGCCTTCGGGGAAGAGGGCCTCAAGCCGGGCGTACTGGACCAGGCCATAGGGCTGGTTGTCGCCCTGGCGCTTCTCGTTCTGGACAACGCCGCGCTGCAGATCGAGCACGTCCTGTCCGACCTCGCCGAGCAGATAGCCCATACGGTCGCTTTCCAGGAACAGGGCCTGTTCCAGCGCCGGCGTCGGCACGGTCTGGAAATAGTTGGTGCGGTCGAACCAGGTCGTGCCGTTCAGGTTCGACGGCCCGAGGTTCCGCATCCGGCCCAGGTAGGACCCCGGCGCATTCTCCGACCCGCCGAACATCAGGTGCTCGAACAGGTGGGCGAAGCCGGTCGACCCGGCCGGCTCGTCCTTGGAGCCGACATTGTACCAGACCGACACCGCCACCACCGGCGCCTTGCGATCCTCGTGCACGATGACGGTCAGCCCGTTGTCGAGCACGAACCGCGTCCACGGAATGGCGACCTCGGAGACCAGCTGCGACACCGGGGCGGCGGCCAGTTCGGCGGCCTGGGGCGTGGTCGCCGCGACCGGCGCCACGGCCGTCTGGGCCAGAACCGGTGCAGCAGGGGCGATCACGGCCAGAAGGGCGGCGAGGGAGACGGAGCGAAGACGCATGAAAGAAACAGTCCTTTTCCTGAAGCGGCGAACATTAACGACCGCCTGCGCGTCTGCAATCGTCAGGACCCGAACATGGACAAAGAGTCACAATCCCGTCTCACAAAGCCCGGGCCCGTCTCACAAAGCCCGGGCCCTCGGCATCACTACCCCGCCCCCGTCGATCAGCAGGTCCGTCACAGCCCAGACCAGGGCGTCGGCCCGGTCGGGACTCGATCCCCCTGCCTCCCCCATCCCCAGCAGCTCCTCCTCCAGCAGGGTCAGTTCCCCGACATGGCCGACCCGTCCCTGTTCATACAGGGCCGCCACCGGCTCGGCCCGCGCCCGCTTGCCCACACGGGCCTGCACCCGCCGCACGACCTGCGTCACCCCCGCCCCCTTCAGCACCGCCTCGACCATGTCCCCGCCCTGGTTGCCCTCGGCCACGACCCGGACCGGACAGCCCAGGGCCGCCTCCCAGTCGCTGGCCGTCCGCGCCACCCGCGCCGCCCACCCCGCCGGCGACAGCCCCCGCACCGAGCGGTCGTCCAGCACCCAGGCGGTCCCCGCAGCGCGCGCCACCACCACAATGCCGCAGGCGTCCCCGCCCTCGCCCGACAGGGTCCCGACCGGCGGATCCACCGCCACCACGGCCCGCTCGTAGCCCTCTCTTGCTCCGCCCAGCGCCCACGACCGCCCCAACATTCGCGCGCGCCTCATCTCCACGTGCGTGAACAGCGCCCCCTCGGCCTCCAGCACCACCCCGTCCAGCTCCTGCGCCGCCCGTCGCGTCCCGCCATACAGAGCCTGCATCGCCTCCAGAAACCCCTCGGCCAGATTCCCCGCATTCGCCCCCGTCGGCGCATGCGTCCTGACGCAGTCCGCCTCCGCCAACACCCTTCGCAACACCGCCAACGGCTTCGGCGTCGTCGTGAGCATCAACCTCGGAACCCAATCCTCCCCCCCTTTGGGGGAGGTGGCGCGGCCCTCTTCCGGGCCGTGACGGAGGGGGCACCGCGCACTCAATCGAAGACCAAGACGAAGCATCGCCAGCACCTCCTCCGGCTTCTCCCAGGCACAGAACTCATCCCCCCAGGCGGCATGGAACTGCGGCCCCCTCAGCCGTTCCGGCTCGGCCGCCGACAGCATCACCCCGACCGCCCCGCCCGGAAACACCAGCCGCCGCAGCGAGCTCTCCATCACCGGAGGCGTCCGGAACGGCAGGTTCATCAGCCCCGAGGGACCCTCGACCATGACCGCGCGCACATCGTGCAGCGTCGCCCCCACCAGGGCGATCCGCCCCCCGGCCCCCAGCCGCGCCGCCACATCCGAAACCCACTCCGCCCCCGCCCGCGTCTTCCCCGCCCCCCGTCCCCCCAGAAACACCCAGGTCCGCCATTCGCCGCCGGGCGGCCGCTGACCCTCATGGGCGGCGCCCGCCCAAGCCAACCTCGCCTGATCGTCAGGATGAAGCGCCTCCGCGTCCTCCTTCGTCAGAAGCGGGACCTCCGCTAAATCCTCCCCCCTTATGGGGGAGGTGGCGCGGCGCCCCTTCGCGCCGTGACGGAGGGGGCCTTTCCCCCGCACCCTCTTCACCCCTCCACCCCCAGCCGCGCCAGGATCGCCGCCAGCGCGGCCTCCTGCTGCGGCGTCCGCCCGCCGGGCGCCGTCGCCTCCACATCCCCCAGCGCCCGATCCAGCCTCAGCATCAGCGCCGCCAGTCGCCCATAGGCATAGGCCCGCGCCGTCTCCCCGTCCCTCAGCATTCCGACCGTCGTCCGCACCGCCGCCCGCGTCGCGTCCGACAGGTCCGCATCCGCCTTCAGCGCCCGCACGGGCGCATCCGCCTTCACGCCCGAGATTTTCCGAGCCTTCGCCTCCGCCGCCTTCGGCGTCATCGCGCGACGGGTCGTCTTGCGGTGCTTTCGCAGCCAGCCGCCCTCCTGCGCCCGGCGATAGATCTGCCGCTCGCAGCCGCCGAACCTCGCCGCCAGACTCCTGGCGGTCGCCCCGGCCCGATACAGGGCCTCGATCTCGCGCCAGTCATCCTCGCTGTGGCGGCAATACGGACGTCGGTTCAGGGGCGCTTCGGTCATGTCCCGCAGTGTAGGGGGACGGCGACAGGCGGCGCGCCGAATGGCTCTAAATAGAGCCGAGGCTTGATTCGATTGAGGTTCCAGGCCGATGCGTTGATGGGTATGGCCTGATGTTAGGCTCAGCCATGGCCCGTACTCTGCGTCGTTGAAACACGCCGATACGGAACGTTAAGCCGCTTCGAATATTTCTTTCGTTGCGTTTATTTCGAATAATGCCTAGATCATCGCCCCACGGGAGCACTCACATGACCCTGCCAGCCTTCGCCGAGAAACTCGGCGACCGGCTGCCGTCCGCCAACGAGAGGGCGGCGGCCAATCAGTTGCGCCAGATTCTGGCCGCCCACGCCACCAGCGACACGGACCAGCGCCTCCGCGTCCTCGACGACACCGGAAAGGCGGCCGAGATCATCCTCACCCCGGCCCTGTCCGGCCTGCTGATGGACCTGCTGCGCTACATCGGCCAGGGCGACGCCGTGACCCTGGTTCCGGTCAGCCAGATGCTGACGACCCAGCAGGCGGCGGACATTCTGAATGTGTCCCGCCCCTTCCTGGTGTCCCTGCTGGAAAAGGGTGCCATCGACCACGTCACCGTCGGCCGCCACCGCCGCGTCAAGGCGGAGAACCTGTTCGCCTACAAGAAGGCGCGCGACGCAAAACGCAGCGACGCCCTGTCCGCACTGGCGGAGCTGGATGCGGAGCATCTGTAGCCCGTGTTCGCCAACCGCTTCACCGCCCTGGTCGATGCCTGCGCCCTCGCCGGTGCGCTGAAGCGGAACCTTCTCCTGACATTGGCGGAGGCGGAGTTCTTCCGCCTCCGCTGGTCGGACCAGATCCTTGATGAAACCGAGGCCGCGATCACGGCCATCCTGAGCGGCAAGGGCGTCGAGGATGCAGCAGAGCGCGCCGCCCGCGCCCGCTCGGCCATGGTCACCGCCTTCGAGGAGGCCTGTGTCGGCGACTTCTCCGGCATGATGGGCGCCGTCGTCGGCCTCCCGGACGAGAACGACCGCCACGTCGTGGCCGCCGCGCTCAAGACCAGCGCCTCCATCATCGTCACCGACAATCTGAAGGACTTTCCCGAGCAGGTCCTGACGCCGCTGAACCTGGAGGCGCGCAGCGCCGACGCCTTCATCGCCGACACCATCGCCCTGGACCCCGGCCGAGCGGTCTTCGCCATCCGGCGGATGCGCGAACGGTTCAAGAGACCGGAGAAGACGGCCGAAATCCTGCTGCTGGACATGGAGGCGGCGGGCCTGACCGAGACAGTGGACGTGCTCAAGCCGCACGTGCTTTCACTATGAAAGCTAAATCAAGCACCTTGGAATTTTGGAGTTTCAGTGCGCTGACTGCCACCTCGATGCTTCATTTCAATGTGCGATTTGGGAGATGGATTTGGCTGAACCACTAGCTGCGGCACCACCGCCCGAGCCCGCCAAGTTGTTTCTCGACACGCCCCTCTATGAGGTATTCGCTGTCCCCAACTCCGAAAAAGGAAAGGGCTCTATTCTGACCTTGGTCTGGGGTGATGTGGCGTTTGATGCGCATTGCATCCAATGCGGAAGCCAGTCACCTTTCAAGACTGCGAGCCGGAGCTACAGAGATAATGACGCCGATAAAGCTGTGAAGATCGGCTTCTTCGATCACACCGTCGAGTGTCAAAGAAACAGGGCGCACAAATACCGCTACTTTTTCAAGGCGGCCAATATGACGCTAACTAAAATCGGCCAGTGGCCGTCGCTTGAGGACGTCGCTGGCGCGGATATCGAGAAGTACCGTCCTTTGCTTAAGAAGCATTTCGGCGAATTGAAGCGCGCGTCCGGTTTGGCGAGTCATGGGATCGGAATCGGGTCTTTCGTCTACCTTCGTCGCATCTTCGAGAGACTCATTTGGCAACACCATGACGAGCTACCTGTGCCGGTCGAAGGGTTCAGCGGCCTACGAATGGACGAAAAAATCGGGGAACTGAAAGCGGTGTTGCCGCCCGCTCTAGTGAAGCACAAGGCGACGTACGCGATCCTGAGTAAGGGCCTTCACGAACTCGATGAGCAGACCTGCCTCAAATACTTCCCAGTGGTCCGGGCAGCCGTCATCCAGATCCTCGAACAAGATTTCCAAGCGCGAGAGGCGCGGCTGGCAGATGAGTCTCTCGCGCGCGAGATCGCCGCAATTCACGGCGAACTGAAGGGCGGGCAGGACGCCGCAAGGAGCGTTGAATGAGCCGCAGCATTCCAGTCATTGTATGGGGGCGCCCACATCAGGTGTCTGTGCATCAGCGGTCGCCATCAGTATGGATCGCGAGCGGCGACTACATGGGACAGAGCCACCAAACGACCGGTCGTTCAGCCACACAGGCCGCTAACCAGTGGAAGGTCTGGGCCACGACAGTGGGCGGCTAAGAGGGTCTCGCCGGCACCGCCGACCGAACGCTTCTTGGGCACCTCCGCCACGGCCGCCTCAGTGGTGAACAGGATGCCGACCGAGGCCGCGTCCTGACAAGCGGTGCGAACGACCTTTGCGGGGTCGATCACTCTAGCCTGGATCAAGCGACCGTCATCCCGGAGCCTAACGGGTTTTTCCTGATCCGTTGTAGCGCACTGCGCTACAGCGGTTTGTGAGTCAGCTCTCAATCGACCGAAGGGTGTAAGCTGCGATCCATTCCGGGTCGTTTGGGCGTTTGATCTCAATATCCCGCCAAGCGCTCCGGCTCGTGCCGGTCACTCCATTGACGAACTGGCCGGGAGTAGAGGCCTCACCATTCCAGATGAACCGATCACCTTCGATTGAGGCGTAGTGGTATTCGCCAAGGTATCGCATTCGGATTTTTGTGGTGTCGGGCAGGACGAGCGTCTTCCAACGAAAACCGCCATTCGCGCTTGGGAACGTCCGCTCGGACCACTCCTGCATATCCAGCCAGTTCTCAAGAACTGACTGGATGACCCCTACGGCGTCGGCGGCCCGCCCCTGCTTCGCCGCTAGCTGATGAAAGTCGATGAACATGCTTACCGGGATCGGCACGCCTATTTGGTTTTCAGACATCAGTTTCTCCTTGTCTAGATGAACAAAAAACGCAGAAAAACGTAAATACAAGCACAAACGAGCGAGAGCGAGGGTGCAAAAAAACCCCGGCCATTTCTGACCGGGGTTTCTGTAGGTTCAGCGGTAGCTGAGCGTCGGACTTAGAAGTCCATTTCGCCCATGCCGCCGCCGGCACCGCCGCCCGAGCCCTTTTTGGGAGCATCGGCCACGGCCCCTGAGGGGGTGATCAAGATGCCGGCGACCGACGCAGCATCTTGCAGCGCCGTGCGGACTCCCTTGGTCGGGTCGATGACCCCGCCTCACGCCAACCGCACCCCTTCCGCCTCCGCCGCCCGGCGCAGATCGCGGTCGAAGGTCGCCAGCGGCAGGTTCAGCCGCAGCGCCAGTTCCAGATAGAGGGCGTCATACAGGGTCAGGCCGTGACGCACGGCCAGGGGATAGGCGGCGCTCCAGACCGTGTCGAAGCCGCCGGGGTCGATGTCGAACGAGAGCCCGGCGATGGCCTGTCGGGCACTGCGCGCCTGTTCCGGTGTGATCCGGCGTCGACGCTCTGCGGTCAGGATCAGATTGCCGATCTCGGCCGGAAAATGGAACGGCGCGGCCAGCACACCCCGCGAGGCAGCGGCCAGCAGGCGGTCCGCGTCCGGGTCGGACTCGTCCGGGAGCGACCAGCAGCCCACGACCGAGGCGTCGACGACGAACAGGTTCAACGCTGACCTTCGCGGATCCAGGCACGGATCTCGTCGCGCGTGATGGGGCCTCCCGTGGCGCGAATGTCCTCGCGCAGGGCGCGGAACCGCTCGACCACGGCCGCGCCCTCCTCGGGCGTCCGCGTCGGCGCGACCGCGTCCTGAGGCGGAGCGATGCGGGCGACGATGCGGCCGTGGCGGGTGACTATGGTCTCCTCGCCGCGTTCGGCGCGGTCGATCAGTTCGGAAAAGCGGCTCCGGGCGTCGAGCACGCCCAGGGTGGCGGTCATGGCTGAAATCCTGTGCAGAATTCTGCACACAACATAGCATGGGTGACGGACACGAAAAAGGGCGGAGCCTTTCGGCCCCGCCCTCTTCATTTCAGCCTGTGACTGAGCCTTGGACCCCGGCCTGCGCCGGGGCGTCCGGGCGGCGCGAACGCCGCCCTTCCGCCTGGAAGTCCATGTCGCCCCCGCGAGGTCGGCTTGCCCGACCTCGCCCAGCAAGGATGGATGGGGGACCGTGGACTTCTCCTTAGAAGTCCATGTCGCCCATGCCGCCCATGCCGCCGCCCATGCCGCCGCCGGCACCGCCGCCCGAGCCCTTTTTGGGAGCATCGGCCACAGCGGCCTCGGTGGTGATCAGGATCGAGGCGACCGAGGCCGCGTCCTGCAGCGCCGTGCGGACGACCTTGGCCGGGTCGATCACGCCCATGGCGACCAGGTCGCCGTATTCTTCCGTCTGGGCGTTGAAGCCGAAGGTGAGCGAGGGGTTCTCGAGCACCTTGCCGACCACGATCGAGCCTTCGACGCCGGCGTTTTCCACGATCTGGCGGATCGGGGCCTGGATGGCGCGACGGATGATGGCGATGCCGGCGGTCTGGTCGGCGTTGTCGCCTTTCAGACCTTCCAGCGCCTTGGTCGCCTTCAGCAGGGCGATGCCGCCGCCGGGGACGATGCCTTCTTCAACCGCGGCCCGCGTGGCGTTCAGGGCGTCGTCGACGCGGTCCTTCTTTTCCTTGACCTCGACCTCGGTCGAGCCGCCGACGCGGATGACCGCGACGCCGCCGGCCAGTTTGGCCAGACGTTCCTGCAGCTTTTCCTTGTCGTAGTCCGAGGAGGTGTCCTCGATCTGCTTCTTGATCTGGCCGATGCGGGCCTCGATCTCATCCTTGCCGCCGACGCCGTCCACGATGGTGGTGTCGTCCTTGGTGATGGTGACCTTCTTGGCCTTGCCGAGCATGTCGATCGTGACGTTCTCGAGCTTGATGCCGAGGTCCTCGGAGATGACCTGGCCGCCGGTCAGGACGGCGATGTCCTCCAGCATGGCCTTGCGGCGGTCGCCGAAGCCCGGAGCCTTGACGGCGGCGACGCGCAGGCCGCCGCGCAGTTTGTTGACGACGAGCGTGGCCAGGGCCTCGCCCTCGATGTCCTCGGCGATGATCAGCAGGGGACGGCCCGACTGGACCACGGCTTCCAGGATCGGGAGCATGGCCTGGAGGGACGACAGCTTCTTCTCGAACAGCAGGATGAGGGGATCCTCGAGCTGGACCTCCATCTTGTCGGCGTTGGTGATGAAGTAAGGGCTCAGGTAGCCGCGGTCGAACTGCATGCCCTCGACGACATCGAGCTCAGTCTCCGCAGTCTTCGCTTCTTCGACAGTAATAACGCCTTCGTTACCAACCTTCTCCATTGCTTTGGCGATCATCTCGCCGACTTCGGCGTCGCCGTTGGCGGAGATGGTACCGACCTGGGCGATCTCGGAGTTGTTCTCAACCTTCTTGGCCGAGGCCTTGATGTCGGCGAGGACGGCCGTGACGGCCTTGTCGATGCCGCGCTTCAGATCCATCGGGTTCATGCCGGCGGCGACGGCCTTGAGGCCTTCCTGCACGATCGACTGGGCCAGGACGGTCGCGGTGGTGGTGCCGTCACCCGCCTTGTCGTTCGTCTTCGAAGCGACTTCGCGGATCATCTGGGCGCCCATGTTCTCGAAGGCGTCCTCAAGTTCGATCTCTTTGGCGACCGAGACGCCGTCCTTGGTCGAGCGCGGGGCGCCGAAGGACTTCTGGATCACGACGTTGCGGCCCTTGGGACCCAGGGTCACCTTGACAGCGTTGGCGAGGATGTTGACGCCGCGCAGCATCTTGTCGCGCGCGTCGGTGTTGAACTGTACGATCTTGGCAGCCATTGAGGGCAGCTCCTGTCTGGAATTGTAGGGAGAAAAAGCTTGAAAATACCGGTGCTTACAGCACGCCCAGTACGTCCGACTCCTTCATGATGATCAGGTCTTCGCCTTCCAGCTTGACCTCGGTGCCCGACCATTTGCCGAACAGGATGCGGTCGCCCGCCTTGAGTTCCAGGGCGTTGACAGTGCCGCGCTCATCACGGACGCCCGGGCCGACGGAGACGACTTCGCCTTCCTGGGGCTTTTCCTTGGCGGTGTCGGGGATGATGATCCCGCCCTTGGTCTTGGATTCTTCTTCCACGCGCTTGACCAGCACCCGGTCGCCGAGGGGACGAAACGCCATCTGTGTATTCTCCAGTGAAGATTTCAAAGTTTCCTCGTAGCCCCTCCGGGTCGGCTTTTTGGCAGCCAAGCCTCGCGAGTGCTAACGCGAGGTGCAAGTAGGTGCCAGGGTCGGGAGCGTCAAGGCGCGCAGCCGCGATGAACGCCAGATGAACGGGATTTCTGTTCGATCGTTCAGGTTCACAAGCGCAGCAATGGATTTCGTAAGTCGCGGCTCTCCTGATCGAGGGCGCAGGCTGCAATGACGGCTTGGAGGGTGGGACGATGAAGATGTTTCAAATGATTGCCGTTGGCACCGCCGCCCTGACGCTGAGCCTCGCCGCCATGCCGGCCGCAGCGCAGAACTATGGACGCGGCCACGACCGGAATGATCGAGATGACGACGGCGATGCCGTCGCGGGACTGTTGATCGGCGCCGTCGTCGGCGGCATCGCCGGCGCGGTGATCGGCGATGGCGACGACCGCTATGTGGCTACCGGCGCGCTGGCAGGCGCGGCCCTGGGCGTGGCCGCCTCCATCGACGACGACGGCTACCGGTCCTACAGCGGAAGCCACTACGGCTACAGCTATGGTTCGGGCTACGGCTACGGGAACAGCGACTATCGATCCGACTGCGACTACTGGCGCGATGGGCGCTGCTGGCGCAACCGCGGCCACTGGGAGCGTGAGCACGGCATCAACAGCCGCGAGCGAGGCTGGGACAACCGCAACGACCGACGGCACGACCGCCGCGATTGGCGTTCGGATCGACGAGATGATCGCCGGGATGACCGTCGTGACGATCGTCGCTGGCGCAACTACTGACACCGGAAGCGGGCCCTTTCGGGCCCGTTTCTACATCAGGCGAGTCAGCAGGGCAGCCGTCGAGGGATCAAGAGACGCCGGCGGTCCGCCCGCCGCGACGTCCTTGAGGATCGCCCTGGCCAGCACCTTGCCCAGTTCCACCCCCCATTGGTCGAAGGAATTGACGTCCCAGATCACCCCCTCGACGAAGGTCTTGTGCTCGTAGAGGGCCAGAAGGGCGCCGAGCGTCCCGGGCGTCAGCCGGTCCATCACGATGGCGGTCGAGGGCCGGTTGCCGGGGAAGGTCTTGTGCGTAGACAGCCGGTCGGCCTCGGCCGCGTCGGCGCCGGAGGCCAGCAGTTCGGCCCGCGCCTCTTCCGTCGTCTTGCCCAGCATCAGGGCCTGACCCTGGGCCAGCGCGTTCGACCACAGCGGGCTTTCCGGGACGTCGGCATGGGTCTTCGCCACAATCACGAACTCGGCCGGCACGACCTGAGGGCCCTGGTGGATCTGCTGAAAGAAGGCATGCTGCCCGTTGGTGCCCGGCTCACCGAAAACGACGGGACAGGTCCGGCGCGTCACGGGCGAGCCGTCGCGATGGACCCGCTTGCCGTTCGACTCCATCTCGAGCTGCTGCAGGAATGCCGGCAGGCGGCGCAACGCATGAGCGTAGGGGGCCACGGTGCGGGCGGGCCGGTTCAGACCGTTTACATTCCAGATCTGGGCCAGAGCCATCAGGACCGGGGCGTTCTTCTCGAGCGGCGCCGAAACGAAATGGTCGTCCATCGCTGAAGCGCCGGCCAGCATGGCCTCAAACACGTCCGGACCCAGGGCGATGACGCAGCTCAGGCTGACCGCCGACCACAGGGAATAGCGGCCGCCGACCCAGTCCCGGAAGGCGAAGGTGCGGGCGCAGCCGAAGGCCTGAGCCTTGTCCGGCGCGGCGGTGACGCCGATGAAATGCCTGTCCCGACCGGCCTCGGGCAGACCCGCAGCGAGCCAGGCCCTGGCCGCCTCGGCATTGGCCAGGGTTTCCTGGGTGGTGAAGGTCTTGGAGACGACGACGACCAGGGTCGTTTCGGGGTCCAGCCCGGTCACGGCCTCGGCCATGTCGCGTGGATCGACATTGGCAACGAACCGAAGATCGATCTGGGGGTCGAGTGGACGGAGCGCGTCCCAGACCACGCGGGGGCCCAGATCGGAGCCCCCGATGCCGATGTGAAGGATGGCCTTGAACGGTTTCCCGGTCGCGCCTGTCTCAGCGCCGGAGCGGACGGTGGCCGCATAGGCGGCCATGTCGGCGCGGACGGCGTCGACTTCGGCGGAGACGGCTTCGCCGTGGGCATGGAAGTCGGCACCCCTCGCCGCGCGCAGGGCGGGGTGGAGGACGGCGCGGCCCTCCGTGAAGTTGATCGCCTCGCCGCCGAACAGTCGTGCCCGGGCCGCCTCGACACCGGCCGAGCGGGTCAGGCCCAGACAGGTCTCGAAGCCCTCCTTCGTCCAGCTCTGCTTGGACAGATCGAGATACAGCCCCGCCGCCTCGACCGACATCCGGGCCAGCCGATCCGGGTCAGCGGCGAACTGGTCAACGATGCGGGCGTCGGCATCCCGCGCTGCGGCGGCGTCGAAAGCGGTCCAGTCGGTCATGCGGTTTGATCCCCTTAGGCAAGGTCTCGTTTACGGGTGAGGCGTAGACCGGTTCAATCGCCGATTCGCGAAAAGGTCGTTCACCATGTCCTGTGGCATCGCCATCGCCGCCGCCCTCCTGCTCACCGACCCGAGTGTGGCCCTGGCCGCCGCCGAGTCGGCCGCCGTCACGGGGGCTCCGGTCTCGGTCGCGTCCGAGCCCCTGTTCATCGACATCGTCAGCCGCGCCGGCGCTCTGAAGACAGTCGTCGAAGGCTGGAACGGCGTCCTGACAGACTTTGACGCCTTCAAGAGTCAGGCGCAGGAACTCGCCGCTCTCGACATGCAGGCGCATCTGATCCTCAAGGAGCGCGGCACGGACGGCGACCTGAAATGCATCCTGCGCGGCATTTCCGAGGACATCCCGGTCAAGGTCGCGGCCGTCGAGACCGCCGCCACGGACGCGGCCCGCGCCACCGCCCTGTCGGAACTGTCCTATCTGCTGAATGACAACGTCGAGGTCATCACCTCGCCGCCCCAACCCGACGCCCAGAGCGGCCTGCCGACACCCTGAGGCCGATCAGGCCTCGTCCGGGTATTTGATCGAACAACCGTAGGGCTGGGCATAGGCCGTGCGAACGGTCCGGCCGGCCTGCACATCATCGAGGGCCGCGCGGACGAAATTGTTCGCGCCTTCCAGGTCCTTGACCTCGTTGGTCGGACGGTCGTCGATCCCGCCCGTGAACAGGATCCGGCCCTCCCCGTCGATCACCCGCATGTCGGGCGTCGTCATCGCGCCGTAGGCCTTGCCAACGGTCCCTTCGGGATCCAGCAGCAGATGGGTCGAGGCGGCAGTGTTGCGGGCCCGCCAGGCGCGGGCAGCCTCGCCTTCGACATGGCCCTGTTTGCCCGGCGCGGACGAGATCACGGTCAGCCAGACCACGCCGTCGGCGACCGCCTCGCGCTGCAGAGCCTGCATGGCCCCCGACGAATAGTGCTTCTGGACGTAGGGGCAGCCCTCGTTGGTCCACTCGATCACGACCGTCTTGCCGCGGAAGTCGGCGAGCGAGCGCTGAACCCCTTCGCTATCGGTCAGGCTGAAGGCCGGAGCGACGCCGGCCATCGGTGCGACAGCAGCCGTTTCGGTCGCTGCGGGGGTCGCAGGCGCCTCGCCCTGCTGACAGGCTGCGAGAGCGAGAAGGGCGGCGGCGAGGATGGGCAAGCGGGTCACGGCGGCGTCTCCTTCGGATCAACTCAGCGGCTGGCGGTCTCCAGGGCGTCGATCACGACGCCTTCGGTCAGAAGCTGGGGCAGGATGCGGGGCTCGGGCGAGCCGGGCGTATAGAGGAGGTATAGCGGAACGCCGGACCGTCGGCGGCGCTCCAGCTCGCGCGTGATCGCGTCATCTCGTCGCGTCCAGTCGCCGACCAGATAGACCGCGTTCGACGCCGCCATGGCCTCGGCGACCTTGGGAGAACTCAGCGAGGTCCGCTCGTTGATCTTGCAGGTGACGCACCAGTCGGCGGTGAAATTGACCAGCACCGGCCGCCCCACGGCCTGGGCCGCCGCCACGGCCTCGACCGACCAGGGGGCCGAAGGCAGCAGGCCTGACGAGATCGCCATGTCTCCGCCTTCGGCCCGCCCCTGAATGGCGGCGACACCGGTCAGGCCGATCGTGGCGACGATGGCCAGGGTCGCCGTCACGGCGCTGATCACGGCGGTCCCGCCTTGCGCGCGACGCGTCTGATTGATTCCTGCCAGCCAGAGGCCGAGGGCCAGGAACAGGATCGCGAGGAACAGGACGCCCAGCGCGTCTTCCCCCGCCTGCCGGGCGAAGACCCAGACCAGCCACAGGCCGGTGCCGTACATCGGGAAGGCCAGCAGGCCCTTCAGACGATCCATCCAGGGACCTGGCCGAGGCAGCGTCGCCAGCAGACGCGGCGACCGGCTGACGATCAGATAGGGCAGGGCCAGACCCAGACCCAGCATCAGGAACACGACCAGCGCCATTGGCCAGGACATGAGCAAGGCGGCGCCGAGCGCGAAGGCCATGAAGGGCGCGGTACAGGGTGCCGCCACCACCACCGCCAGCCCCCCGGTGAAAAAGGCTCCGACCCCTCCCGGCAGGCGTGACAGGGGCCCGGAACCCGCGGCCTGCAAACCGGCACCGACGTGGAAGACGCCCGACAGATTGAGGCCTGCGGCGACCATCAGAAGAGCAAGGACGGCCACGACGCCGGGCGACTGAAGCTGGAAACCCCAGCCGACGGCCTGCCCCCCCGCCCGCAAGACGAGCAGGATGCCGGCCAGGACGAGGAAGGTGGTCAGCACGCCCGCCAGGAACGCCAGCCCGTCGCGTCGCGCCTCCTCGGGCGCATGGGCGCCGGCGGTCAGTGCGGCCGCCTTCATGGCCAGGATCGGGAAGACGCAGGGCATCAGGTTGAGGATCAGCCCGCCCAGCAAGGCAAAGGCCGCCGCCTGCAGGAAGCCGGTCCAGGACGTCGATCCGCCGCCCGCAGGCTGTTCGGACAGGTCCAGCGCCCCCCCGCCCCCCGCCCCGGGCAAGGCCGGGCCAGGCGTCGCTTCAATCTCCCATGCCCCGCCGTCGGTGACGAGGATGCCCCCGATCGGCCCGGTCAGCCCGTCCGCCGCCAGCGTGCCCCCGATGGCGATATTCAGGGTCAGGCCGTCGGAGCCCTGCTCGCCTGGCTGGGGCGCGGAATGGTCGATCAGGCCGGTCTCGAACGGAAAGAACCAAGCCCGACCGGGTTCGAGCCCCGCGAGCGGCCCGCCGGTGGCGGTCAGGCGCAACGTCCGACCCTCCAAGACGGCCCGGGCTGCGATACCGGCAGGACGCGGCGCGGTCTCGACGACGGTCTGGATCGCCGCACCGAAGCGGGCGTCCAGCGGGGCCGCGCCCTGACCGACCCTGAGATCGAGCCGCAGCGTCACCTCGTCCGGGACGCACATCTCGTCGCTACACACCAGGAACAGGGCGCGGACGACGAGAGTCAGGATGGAGCCGGGCCGGGCGTCGGCCGGAACCTCGACCGGAACCGGCAGCAGGACCTCACCCGAATAGCCGTAGTTCATCAGGTCCTGAAGCCGCTGGCGCTCGGGCGTCGGCCAGACGATGTCGCCGGCGAAGACCCCTGTGGGCAGGGTCCAGTCGAGCGTGGTCGCCCCGCCGGAATCACCGGGATTGCGCCAGTAGGTGTGCCAGCCGGGTTCTATCCTCTGGCGGACGGCGACGATGGCGGTGGAGCCGGGCGCGGCCCACTGACTCATCGGGACCAGTTCGGCCTCGATTCGCACCGTCCGCTGCGGCCCCGGCTGGGCAACGGCCTGCGCACGACTGACCACCGGCGTCTGGGCGAGCGCCGGCGCGGCTGACAGCAACAGCGAAACGAGAAGGGCGAGAAGGCGCAACATCGCCTGCAGCCTTAGCGGCCTGCGGCCGTTGCCGCCACGTTGCAATCGGTCACAGCCGGGCTGCCGCCTAGCTGGTGGCGGCGCTCACGGCGGTCGAGACCTTGTCGAAGGTGCCCGTAGCCTTGCCGGCAAACAGCGAAACTGCGCCGACGATGACCAGGAAGATCATCGCCACGATCAGTCCGTATTCGATTGCGGTGGCACCGCTGTCGCTTTTCAGGAACCGGCGGATCAGGCGCGTCATTCGGCCCTCCGTTGGGCGAAACCTAAAGAAGATCGCGCAACCAGGCGACCAGCGGGGCGTCGGCGGGCGGCATGGGATAGTCCGACAGCTTGTTCGGCTTCACCCAGGCCAGGGCGGCGTGCTCGCGCTTGACGACCACGCCGGACCAGCGCCGGCAGAGGTACAATGGCATCAAGAGATGAAACGATTCGTAAGCGTGGCTGGCGAAAACGAACGGGGCCAGGCAGGCCTCCTGAACGTCGATGCCCAGTTCCTCGTGCAGCTCGCGGATCAGGGCTCCCTCGGGCCGTTCGCCCGGCTCGACCTTGCCGCCAGGAAATTCCCACAGACCGGCCAGCGCCTTGCCCTCGGGCCTCTGGGCAATGAGCACCCGGCCGTCCACGTCAATCAGGGCGACGGCGACGACAAGGACGGTCGGCAGAACGGGCTCGGTCATCCCCCGCCTTAGCCGCTGAAATCACCTCCCTGCAATCATTGGTCATTCAGTGTGTCCGCCGCGTCCTTGCGGATCGGGGCCACAGTCGGGCAAGCAGTTTTACTAGTCCTCCGCCCGCCTCCGGCGGCTTCACCGTGAGATCGTTCCCGCCCGCCATGGCCCCGTCGTCCTTGTCAGACACACTGTCGAGCCCCGAAGTCCAGGCCTTCGCCAGCGGCTTCCCCGTGCTGGTCGTCCATCTCATGGTGACTTTCGGCCTGCTCGCCGCGGGAGCGGTGATCTACGCCCTGTTGACACCATGGAAAGAGATCACCCTCATTCGCGAAGGAAACGCCGCGGCCGGGGTGGCCTTCGGCGGCGTTCTGCTGGGACTGGCCATTCCGCTGGCCGTGTCCATGTCGGTTTCGACCTCGGTCGCGGACATCGCCCTTTGGGGTCTCGCGACCCTGGTTCTCCAGCTTCTGGCCTTCCGCATCGTCGACCTGGTCCTGACCGGCCTGCCGCAGCGGATCCAGGAGGGTGAGATCTCGGCCGCCGTCCTGCTTGTCTCCGCCAAGCTGGCCACGGCCCTGATCGTCGCCGCCGCCCTGACGGGCTGAGCCGGCGCGAATGCGTTTTCCGCGTCCGCCGGACTGGCTGATCTATTCCAGTGTCGTCCTGACCCTGGTGTTGGGCTCGCTGAGCCGGCGCGAGAACGCCGACGCGCCGCCCGCCCCGCCGCCGCCCGACGAGATCGAGGGCGCATTGCTGGGGCCCGTCACTCCCTTTGATCCCTCCGTGACGGTGACCGCGCCGGATGCGACTTTCCAGCCCGTCGCCGGCACGGCCTTCTCCATCGCCGGGCGCGGGCGCTGGCTGACCGCGCGCCATGTCGTCGACGGATGCCGCAGGCCGGCCCTGGTCGTCGGCGGCGGCCGTGCAGTCGCGGCCGACGTTCGCCTGTCGCCCCGGGCCGACATCGCCCTCCTGATCACCGCAGGCGGCCCCCCGGCCCTGCCGGTCACGACCAGTACGCCGCTGCATGTCGGCCAGCGCGCCTTCCATCCCGGTTTCCCGCAGGGCCGGCCGGGAGAGGTCACCTCGCGTCTTCTGGGCCGGGAGACCCTCAAGGTTGGTGGTCGCGGGGCGCATGAAGAGCCGGTCCTGGCCTGGGCAGAGGTCGGACGCACGTCGGGGCTGGAAGGCACTCTTGGGGGCTTGTCCGGCGCGCCCGCCCTGGACCGGCGTGGCCGGGTGGTGGCCCTGACCATCGCCGAGGCACCGCGTCGCGGACGACTTTACACCACCGCCCCCGACACCCTGGGTCCCGCCATCCGGGGCGAACAGCAACCGGACGAGCAGCTGGAGAGCGAGCCCATCACCGTCGACAACTATGGCCGGGTCGCCGACGATCTGCGCCGTGACCTGCGCGTCGCCCAGGTGGTCTGCCTGTCGACGTGAGCGCCCTTCCGGTCGATCCCCATCTCTATGTCGTCTTCCTCGGCGTGATGGCCGTCATGGCGGTGACGCCGGGACCGGCGAACCTTTTCGCCATCGCCACGGGGATGGAGCGGGGCAAGAAGGCGGTGCTGATCGCCGTGGCCGGCATGAATCTCGCCACCCTGGTCTGGTTCGGCGCGGCGGCGCTCGGCCTCGCCGCCCTGGTGACAGCGTTTCCGGAGGTTTTTCGCTGGATCGCGATCGCGGGTGCCCTTTATGTGGCATGGCTGGGCGTTTCCTCGATCCGGTCCGCGTTCGGACCCGCGACCAACGACGTCTCGACAGAGGGCCGGACCCAACTGCGCCGCCCCGCCTTCGTCGATGGTTTCCTGGTGCAGATCGCCAATCCAAAGGCGGTGTTGTTCTTCACCGCCGTGCTGCCGCCCTTCCTCGGCATCGACCGTCCCGCCGCCCCACAGCTGGCCCTGTTCGCAGTGGCAGTCATCGGAATGGACGTGCTGACCATGAGCGCCTACGGTCTCGGCGGTGCCGTTCTGGCGCGGCGGATGAACGAGCCTCGGTTCCGGCGCGGCTTCGGCGTCTTCGTCGGCTCCCTGCTTCTGATTGCCGCGGTCCTGATTGTCTTGCGATTATAGGGACTTGCGCGCTGCTGGAACGTCGCTGTTCATGCACCGTTCAGGTTGAATAACGGATTTCTCGCTCAAAGTTTCGGAGCTTCCAATGACCTCTTCGCTCAAGTCCCTTCTGGTCGTCGCCGCCTCGGCCCTGACCCTGGCTGCCTGCGCCACCTCCACCGCCTACGCCCCCGCCGGCTTCAACGGCCAGCGTGGCGGCTATGCCGAGCAACGGCTGGAGAACGACCGTTACCGCGTCAGCTTCTCGGGCAACTCCGTCACCTCGCGCGAACAGGTCGAGATGGGCCTGCTGCTGCGCTCGGCCGAACTGACCGCCGCAAACGGCTACGACTGGTTCTCCACGGTCAACCGCGCCACCGATCGCGATACCCGCTACCAGACGATCAACGACCCGTTCTTCAACCGCTACAGGCCGTTCTGGGGTCCGTCTTGGCGCTATTTCGGCCCGCGCGGCTGGAGCGGGTGGAACGATCCCTTCTGGGGCCGTGACGATTTCGACGTTCGTCAGATCGATCGCTACGAAGCCACCACCGAGATCTTGATGGGTCGCGGTGCCAAGCCCGCCGGCGATGCCAACGCCTTCGACGCCCGCGAAGTGATCGCCAACATCGGCGGCAGCGTCACCCGCCCGATGTAAGTCACGGGGCCGGCGCAGTTGCTCAGGCGACTGCGTCGGTCTCCGCCTCCACCGCCGCGAGGTCGTTGATCGGCGAGACATAATCCGCCATCGCGTCGAACTCGTTCAGAAAGATCGCGCGGAGATCGTCGGCCTCCATGATGACCTCGTGCTTGGCGTGGTCGACCTCGACATAGCGACCGCGACCCAGCCGTTTGGCGGCCCAACGGTTGGTCTGTTTCCAGACCCGGTCGTCGTCGCCCGACTGCACAATGGTGCAGGGAATCTGCACCGACTTCAGCGCCTTGGGCTTCAGCGATCGCTCGCCCGCGTCGATACCGAACGCCAGCCAGCCCCAGGTCGGGCCGCCGACAGCGAGGTGCGGACAGGCGTAGAGCTGCTGACGCCACAGTTCATACCGGGTCTCGTCAGACGTCAGGGCGTCCTTTTCGAAGGTGTGGTCGAACGGATCGTCGGCATCGTCCAGGACGAAGTCCCCGGCCTTGCCGTGGCGCACATTCCAGCGCACCGCCAGTTTGACCGACCACATCGACCGCTTGCCGGTCTTGATACGCAGCATGGGGCTGGACAGGATCGCGCCGGCGAACCGGGTCTCTCCCGCTTCCAGACACAGCAGGTTCAACACCCCGCCCATCGAATGGCCGACCATGATCCACGGCTTGGGCGCGCGGGTCTCGAACGCATCCAGAAGCCGGGCGTAGTCGTCCTGGAACTCCTCGACCGCCCGGGCATGGCCCTTCAGTCGATCGGGCAGCAGGCGTGCCGACAGGCCCTGGCCGCGCCAGTCATGGGCCAGGACGCACCAGCCGCGCGCGAGGAAATTGCCGATGACCTCGAAATATTTCTCGATCGGCTCGGTCCGTCCCGGGCTCAGCACCACGGTGCCGCGGGGCTTCGGCGCGACGAGCGCCGACGGGGTCCAGAACGCGGCCCGCAAGCGCAGTCCCCCGGCGCCCCGGAACCATTCGCCGACTCCTCCCGGGGGAGCGGCGGCTCCGGGCACGCCCATCAGCGGGGCATTGGCTGCAAAGGCGGCGGCGCGGTTCACTCGGGCTTCCTGAACTTCAAGGTCATGCGATCGCTCTCGCCAATCGCGCGGTATTTGGCAGTGTCGAAGGTCGGGTCGGGAGCCTCTCCCTGGGCCGCCGTCAAGAGACGGGGGGGCAGGGTCTCGGCGCCGAAGGGATGGTCCTTGGTGTCTTCCGGGTTGGCGTTGATCTCGGACGCCGCGACGAAGATGAACCCCGCCTCGGCCGCGAGCTGTTTGACGAACGCTTCCTGGACGTATCCGTTCGCGGCGGCGGGATCCTGATCCTGATCCGGAGCCAGGCGATGCTGTTCGATGCCCAGAACACCGCCCGGCTTCAACGCTGCATAGGCGTCGGCGAAGGCCTTCTCCGCGATCCCGGCGGCCATCCAGGCGTGGATGTTCCTCATAAACAAGGCCATGTCGGCCGTCCCGGCCGGCGCGACCGGGCCGGTCGCCGACCCGAAGGCGCTGAACTTCACTTCGCCGTAAAGCCTGCGGTCAGAGCCGAAGCGACGTTCGAAGTTCGCCACCAGCGCCGCCTGGGCGGGGTTCGCACCCTCGCCCGTGACGAAGCCCGCACCATAATACTCACCGCCACCCTTGTTCAGATAGGGGGCCAGGATTTCGGTGTACCAGCCGCTGCCGGGCCAGAACTCGACCACGTGCATCGGCGGCTGCAGGCCGAAGAAGCGTAGGGTCTCCAAAGGATGGCGGTAGATATCACGCGGCCTGTCGGCAGCACGCCACGGCCCCTGGATCGCCCACTCAAGCGAGCCTTCCGGGGGGCCAGAAGGCGCTTCGGGACCTGTGGACTTTTCGTCCTTGCGGCCGCAGGCGGCGAGGCCCGAAGCAAGGCCCGAGATCAGCAGGACGCCCGCCCCGACGAGCATGGCCCGACGCGACGGCTCGTTTCGCCCGATCCGCGCCCGATCCCGCATCAACACTCCCCAAACAACCGAAGTCCGGAGGGCCATGCCGCCCCGAACCGGGTTGGGATAGAGAGGTTCGCCAATGCCGTCAAAGCCTCGTGCTTCAGGCCGGCCTGCGGAAGCGCAGCGTCATCCGGTCACTCTCGCCGATGGCGTCGTATTCGGCGCGTTCGGCCTCGGTCAGGGGCGTGGCGCGGTCGGTAGCGACGCCCTCGCGCGCGGCACTGGTCCGCACCGGCGGCAGGGTCCAGACGCCGAACGGGTGATTATGATCGTCCTTGGGATTGGCGTTCAGCTCACTGCGTCCATCCAGCACGAAACCGGCCGCCCGGGCGGCTTGAATGACGTGGCTTTCCGAGACATAGCCGCTGGGGGCCGTCGCATCGGCGTTCAGTCCCTCAGCCGCGCGATGCTGTTCCACGGCCAGGATGCCGCCGGGCTTCAGGGCCTTGAAGAAGGCCGCAAGATAGGGACCCGTGCGCTGGGGGTTCGACCGGTGCCAGTTGTGGAAAGCGCGGGCCACCACGATCAGGTCCGCCGTGCCGTCGGCCACGACCATTCCTTCCAGCGGACGGTTGACGGGAACATAGGTCCCGCCGGTCGCAGCGGCGTAGGGCTGCAGGATCGCGCTCCACCAGCCACCCCGACCCGGCTCGATCTCGACCACCGTCGATCCGGGCGTCAGCCCCCAGAAGGTCAGGGTCTCGAACGGATGGCGATAGGCGTCGCGGGCGACGTCTGCGGCCGGACGCGCATCGGAGCCGATCGCGGCCTGCAGCGCCTCATCCTCCTGCAGGACCGGGGCCGGCATGGCTTCCCGGCGCGCGACGCGCTGGGCTGGGGTTTCGCCGGACGCCGGCATGGTCTGGGCCGCCGCAGCGGCCGCCGACAAAAGTCCGATCGCCGTTGCGAGAATGAGTTTCGACGCGCGCATGGTTGTCTCCTGAATGAGGTGGCGGCACCTTAAGGACCGGTCGCGCACGGGCAAGTGACGATCCTGCAATCGTCAGGGTCTTGACGCCGCATGCAGACTTCCCACCTCTTCATTCGAGAGCGCCGATCCCGGGCTCTTGCAGACCAGGCGGGGCCCAGAAGGGACCGTTCGGGCTGATCCCTACCGCCGTCCCGGGCACCTTCTCAACTTTGGGGGGCAGGGACGGTTCAATCTTGCTGATGATCAGGAGATCGACATGCGTACCATCGACTTCACCCCCCTCTATCGTTCCGCCGTGGGCTTCGACCGTCTTGCCGGCCTGCTGGAAAGCGCCGCGCGCACCAGCCAGGAGAACGGCTGGCCTCCCTACAACATCGAGACCACGGGCGAGAACGCCTACCGGATCGAGATCGCCGTCGCCGGTTTCAAGCCCGACGAATTGACCCTTGAGGTCAAGGAAAACCTGCTCACTGTCGCCGGCCGGAAGACCGCCAATGACGATGCGTCGGCGAACCGCACCTATCTGCATCGGGGGCTGGCCGAGCGCGACTTCGAACGCCGTTTCCAGCTGGCCGACTATGTCGTGGTGACCGAGGCTGCGCTCGACAACGGCCTCCTCACCGTCAGCCTGAAGCGCGAGCTGCCCGAGGCTCTCAAGCCCCGGCGCATCGAGATCGCGACCCCGGCGGCGGCGGCGCTGATCGAAGGCGAGGCGGCGTAAGCCTCAGGCATCGCGAGCGAATGGAAAGGGCGGTCCTTCGGGCCGCTCTTTTTGCGTCAGGCGGCGACCGCCGGTTGTCGCATGCCCGTCACACGATCGACGCGGGTGTCGGTCAGGTTCGCGCCGTCCAGATCGGCGCCTGTCAAATTGGCGCCGGTCAGGTCAGCGCCCGTCAGATTGGCCTTGGACAGATCGGTGCGAACCAGTTCGGCGTATCGCATCCGCGCGCCGCCGAAGGTCGACGACACGCTGCGGGTCGGTCCCAGGGGCAGAGGACTGATGTTGGCACCGGTCAGGTCGATCTTGGTCATCAGAGCCTCACCGAAGCGGGCACCGCGCAGGTCCGCCTTGCCCAGAAGAGCACCACGCAGATCAGCCTTCTCGAAATTCGCGCCCTGCAGCTGGGTGCCGCGCAGATCGAGCCCCGCCAGGCAGGCGCCCCTGGCGCTGATAGCCGACAGCTTCAGCCCCTTCAGCCGATCGCCGAGCGGGCGAAGGTCCTCGCCGTCCAGGACAGCCGGGCCGCCCAGAACGCCGCCGCTTTCAGCCCAGGCGTTGGCGTCCAGCGCCATTTGATAGAGTTCCTCGGCCCGGGCGATGGTCGCCGCGTCGGGCTCCCGGATGGAACCGGTCGTGTCGGTGCGGTCGAGCCTGGCCCTGTCCATGGCTACGCCGGTCAGGATGGCGCCGCACAGGCGCGCGCCCGCCAGATTGGCCCCGCCGACGTCGGCGCCTTCGAGAAGGGCGCCGGACAGATCCGCATCCTTCAGATTGGCGCCGTTCAGTCGGGCGCCCCGCATCGAACAATCGGTGAAGTCAGCCTTGCAGGCACTGACGCCGTCGAAGCGCGACCCGTCCAGGGTCGCCCCCGCGAAGCGGGCCCCATCCGCCAGACCGGTCCGGGTCTCGTGGCGAGCCGAGGCGAGACCCTTGGTCTCGTGCGGGACGGCAATCACGCCTTCCCGGAAATCGGCCTGGGTCAGGTCGGCCTCTGAAAGGTCGGCGCCCTGCAGGCAGGTTCCCCGGATATCAGCCCGCCTCAGGCAGGCGCGGGTCATGTCGGCGCCGCGCAGGTCGCAACCGAACAGCACCGCCCGCTCCAGTCGCGCCCCGGCCATGCTACAGTTCTCCAGGATCGAGCCGGAAAAATCGGCATCGTCGAGGACCCGGTGCGCCATGGAGAGTCCCGTCAGATCGACGAACTTCAGCGACAACCTGCGCCCGCCGGATTTGCCGGTCACGAACCGCTCGTGGGCGGCGGCGAACAGGTCGAAATCGCCCTGGCCAAGGCGGCGCCTCACCATCGTCATGCCGTATCCCCCTCCCGCTGAAGTCCGCGGACCCCGGCGAGAACCGCGTCTGTAAAATCGACATGGCGCGTCTGGGCGCCATGCATGGTTGCCCGGGTCAGGTCCGCGCCGACAAGGACGCAGCGACGCAGATCCGCCCTGGAAAAGTCTACCGAGCGCAGCACGGCCCTGGTCATGTCGACCGGGAACAAACGGTCCGGCCCGAGCATCAGCGGCCCGAGCTGGGCCTCGCGCAGGTCCGCGCCGTTGAGGCGCGCCCCGACCAGTCGCGCCCCGCGCAGGTCCGCCCGACGCAGATTGACCGAGCGCAGGTCCGCTCCCTCAAGGTGCGCGCCCTGAAGCTGCACCCCTTCCATGTTCAGACCGTAGAAGACCGCGCGCTTCGCCGAAAGGGCGGTGAGGTTGAGCCCGGTGATCGAGCCCAGGCCACGCAGATCGACATCGTCGAACACCGACGGCTGGCCCTCGGAGCCCCCGCTCTCGCACCAGGTGGCGTGTTCGTGCAGCATATCGGCCGCCGGCAGGTGGGCCACGGGTTCTCCGGCCGAACCCCCGTCTGTCAGAGCGCCGTCCAGATTGGCGCCGTCGGTCCGCCAGGCCGACGAGATAACCCCGACCAGGATGGCGTCGCGCAGGTCGGCCCCTGTGAGATCCGCCCCGGACATGTCCGCCCCCGCGAGGTCCGCACCCCGGAAATTGGCCTGTTTGAGGTTCGCCCGGACCAGTTTGCAGTCCTTCATGATGGCGTCGGAGAAGTCCGCCGACTGGGCCGCAATGCCGGACAGGCGCGACCGCTGCAGATTGGCCCCGACCAGGCTCACGCCCTGGGCCTGGGTGAGCTCACGTCCCCTGGCCTCAACCACGCGAAAACCTACCTTGCGGTCGGCCGAGGCGATCGTGCCTTCGCGAAGATCGGCCTCGAACAGGTCCGCGCCCGACAGATCCGCGCCGCGCAGGCAGGAGCCGCGCAGATCCGCGCGCCGCAGCGAGGCTTCGACGAGGATTGCGTCCTGCATGTCCGCACCGAAGAAGGAGGCGTTGTCCAGCTTGCAGCCGCTCAGGTCGCACCCGATCATCGACGAGGCGGCAAAATCGGCGTCCGCGAGATTGCGGCCCCTGAGATTGAGGCCTGAGAGGTCCATCCAGGCGAAGACCGCCCGCGCGCCGCCGGGGCGCGCCTGCCACAGGCGGTCGTGACGCGCGCAGATCACGTCGGCCTCCTGCTGGCTGATGCGGCGTCGAAGGACGCCTTCCGGGACTGCTGACATGGTCCCATCATGGGACAGGGTCGCTTAAGGAAGGTTTTCGAAAACGCTGGTGTTCCGTGAGATATCAGAGGCGTCGCGAAGCCTGCCCCAGGTCGCCCGAACGGGCGTCAGGCTCTAGGACGTCAGCAGGCCCTGCTCGGCGAGGGCGTCGGCCAGTTCACCGGAAGAGGTCCAAAGGCGGGTATAGCCGGCCTCGCCCAACCGCTTCAGCTCGGTGATGAGGTCGGCGCGGGCCGATGCGGCGAAACGGGCGTCGAACCCCTTGCCGTCGGCGCTGATCCGAACCATCGGCCGGCCGGTCTCCAGCCGGTGCAGGAAACCCTCGGACAGGACCGCGGCTTCCTCCTTCATCAGGCCGGTCTCGACCTGGAGTCCCGCCTGACGCAACCGTTCAGTGCCCCGACCCGAGGCGAACGGCGACGGATCCAGCGCCGCCACCACGACCCGGGCGATCTTCGCCTCGACCAGGAACTGGGCGCACGAGGCCCGGCCCGACGATCGCGCGCCGCAAGGTTCAAGCGTTACATAGGCGGTCGCACCCTCGACCTCGGCACCGGCCGCCGGCACGGCCTGCTCCTCGGCATGAGGCCGGCCGCCCGCAGCGGTCGCGGATTCAGCCAGCACCCTGCCGTCCTTGACGATGACGCAGCCCACCGCCGGGTTGGGCCAGGTCTCGCCCATCCGGTCGAGCGCCAGGTCGATGGCCCGGCGCATATGGACCGCGTCCCCGCTCATGCTGCGGCCGGGGCGATGGCCGGGAGTTCGGTGGCGCGCCCGGCATCCAGATAGCGGGCCGAAACCGGCTTCAGATCGGCGTCCAGGTCGATCTCCAGCGGGTTGCCTGTCGGAATCTCGACCCCGACGATCTGGTCGTCGGGCACGTCGAACAGGTGTTTGACGATGGCGCGCAGAGAGTTGCCGTGGGCGGCGATGAGCACGTCCTCCCCGGCCTTCAGCCGCGGCGCGATGGCCTCGTTCCAGTAGGGCAGGACCCGGTCGAGCGTGGTCTTCAGGCTCTCGGTGTCCGGGATGGCCTGTCCGGCATAGCGGGCGTCCTTCGAGAAGTCCCACTCGCTGCCGGCCTCCAGCGGCGGCGGCGGAATGTCGTAGCTGCGCCGCCAGATCTTCACCTGGTCCTCGCCGTGCTTCAGGGCGGTCTCGGCCTTGTCCAGCCCGGTCAGGCCTCCGTAGTGGCGCTCGTTGAGCTGCCAGTCCTCGACCACGGGAATGTTGGACAGGCCCGCCGACGACAGCGCCAGGGCTCCGGTGCGTTTCGCACGCGTGAGGACCGAGGTGAACATCACGGCAGGCCTGAACCCGGCCTCCGCGATCAGTTCACCGCCGCGCCGCGCCTGGGCCTCGCCCTCGGCCGTCAGGTCGACGTCGACCCAGCCGGTGAAGCGGTTTTCGAGGTTCCATTGGCTCTGGCCGTGGCGCAGCAGGATCAGGCGGGGCATGGGCTCTCCGATTTCGGTCTGCATCGGGTAGGGCGGGCCTCGGCGGGGGTCAAGCGGAGGCTGTCGCATGGGTTTCGCAGGGCAGCGATAACAGGGGTCGGGCGTTGTTGTGGGCCCGCCCCCCTGCGGCTATACCGCCTCGCCGAACCCTCCTGCCTTTCAAGGACATCGCATGCTGAAGCCCCGCCAGGACCTGGTTCCGAACACCTTCGAATTCGAGACCGTCCCCCTGGTCAAGCCGACAGGCTTCCGGGAGTACGACGCCCGCTGGATACTGGAAAAAGAGATAAACCTGCTCGGCATCCAGGCCCTGGGTCTGGCCCTGGCCACCTACGTCCACGAATCCGGCGTCCAGCCGCGCATCGTCGTCGGACACGACTACCGCTCCTATTCCTCGACCGTGAAACACGCCCTGATCATCGGCCTTCTGGAAGGCGGGATGGAGGTTCTGGACATCGGTCTGGCCCTGTCGCCGATGGCCTATTTCGGCCAGTTCGCGCTGGAGGCCCCCTGCGTCGCCATGGTCACCGCCTCGCACAACGAGAACGGCTGGACCGGCGTCAAGATGGGCACCAACCCGCCCGTCACCTTCGGGCCCGAGGAAATCGGGCGGCTGAAGGAGATCGTTCTGACCGGAACCGGCGTCGCCCGGGCCGGCGGACGTCTGGAGCGGGTCGAGAACTTCCGCGAACAATATCTCCAGGAGGTGGTCGGCTCGATCAGGCTGAACCGGCCGTTGAAGGTCGTCTGCGCCTGCGGCAACGGCACCGCCGGTGCCTTCGCCCCTGAAGCCCTGCGCCGCATGGGCTGCGATGTCATCGAGATGGACTGCGACCTCGACTACAATTTCCCCAAATACAATCCGAACCCCGAAGACCACGCCATGCTGATGCAGATGGCCGCGCGGGTGAAGGAAACCGGTGCCGACCTGGCCCTGGGCTTCGACGGCGATGGCGACCGCTGCGGCGTGGTGGACAACACGGGCGAAGAGATCTTCGCCGACAAGATCGGCCTGCTTCTGGCCCGCGACCTGTCGGCCCTGCACGCCAACGCCACCTTCGTCGTCGATGTGAAATCGACCGGCCTCTACAAGACCGACGAGGTCCTGAAGGCCAATGGCGCGACCACCGTCTACTGGAAGACCGGCCATTCCTACATCAAGCGCAAGACGGCCGAACTGGGCGCCCTGGCCGGGTTCGAGAAGTCGGGCCACTTCTTCCTCGCGAACCCGATCGGCCGCGGATACGACGACGGACTGGTCGCCGCCGCCGCCGTGCTGCAGATGCTGGACCGCAATCCCGGCAAGACCCTGTTCGATCTCAAGTCGTCCCTGCCGGACGCCTGGACCAGCCTGACCATGTCGCCCCACTGCGACGACGAGATCAAATACGACGTCCTCGCCAGGGTCGTGGCCGAATACGAGACACTGGCGGCCGAGGGCGGCTCGATTCTGGGTCGCAAGATCGTCGAGGTCATCACGGTCAACGGCGCGCGGGTCCATCTGGAAGACGGGTCCTGGGTCCTGGTCCGCGCCTCGTCGAACAAGCCGGAGATGGTCGTGGTGGTCGAGTCGATGCGGTCGGAAGACGACATGCGCGACCTGTTCCACAAGGAGGTGAAGCCCCGCCTCGCCGCCCACCCGGAAGTCGGCACCTACAACCAGGAAATCTGAGGCCTCCTTTCCCTGACGCCGCGTCCGGACTCAAAAACAGAGTCCGCCGGGTCCGGCGAGTCCGGATGTCCCGCACGTCGCGCAATGAAGACACGAGTGTAAGGGCGTTTCAGGCCGTGATGGATAAAAGGCCTCTCGTTAGAGCCGGGCTATGATTCCAAAGGCGGATTCGGACGATCCGTTGATGGGTATGGCCCGAGTTCCTTCTCCCCTTGCGGGAGAAGGTGGCCGAGCGAAGCGAGGTCGGATGAGGGGTCGCGCTGATGTTCAGCCAGCTCTGCCACCACTCGCTCCAGCCGCCGGCGCGACCCCTCACCCGACCACACAAGGACGACGGCTGCGCCGCCGTGTGTGGTCTCCCTCTCCCGCAAGGGGGAGAGGGACGCGGCCGTTTGACCCCCGGCCCGGCGCGGTCCAGAACCGCCGCAACGGGCGGGAGGCGGCATGGCGGGACGGATCGACAGGGTGGCCATCGTCGGCGGGGGCTTCTCCGGCACCATGCTGGCGGCGCGACTGGCCGAGGCCGGGATCGCCTCGACCCTGATCAACCGGACCCCGGATTTCGGCCTGGGCGTCGCCTATTCGACGTCGTTCGAAGGGCATCTGCTCAACGTCCGCGCCTCGCGGATGAGCGCCCTGGCCGATCAGCCGGATCATTTCGTCCGCTGGCTGGAGGCCAATGCGCCCGAATTCGCCGATCCCGACGGATTCGCGCCGCGCCTTGTGTTCGGCCGCTATGTCCAGGCGCGACTGGCCGAGGTCGAAGCGGCTTATCCGGGCCTGATCCATCGCATCACGGGCGAGGTAGCGAGCGTCGAGACCGACGGCCTCACCCTGTCAGACGGCCGACGGATCGCCTCCGACGCCGTCGTTCTGACCACCGGCAACCCGGCACCGAAGACGACATCTGGCGCATCGCCCCGCGTGTTGTCCGACCCCTGGGCCCCCGGCGCGCTGGAGGCGATCAGGGCGGACGATGACATCCTGATCGTCGGCACCGGCCTGACCATGGTGGACATGCTACAGGCGTTGGAAGGAGATGGCTGGCGCGGCCGGGCGCAGGCCCTGTCGCGGCGGGGGCTCCTCCCCCGGGCGCATGCCGACCTGCCCGATCCGCCAGAAGCGCCGAACCTCGCCATGCTGGAAGGCCCGCTGTCGGGGCGGATGAAGGCATCGCGGGTCGTGGCCCGCGACGCCGGCTGGCGTGAGATGATGGAGGGTCTGAGGCCGGTCACCGCCGACCTATGGGCGAAGGCCGATCTGGCGACGCGCCGGGGGATCGTGCGGCATCTGAGGCCCTGGTGGGATGTGCATCGCCACCGGATCGCGCCCCGGATCGGTGTCTTCATCGATCGGCTCATGACCGAAGGGCGGCTGAGCGTCGTCGCGGGCCGGGTGAAGGGGATCGTGGCCGACGATGCCGGAGTCCGGCTCGACTGGATGCGGCGGGGTCAGGCGCGGCCGCCGCTGACCGCCCGCTGGCTGATCGACTGCACCGGTCCGGGCCATGCGCCAGAGGCCGATCCGGTCACCGGGCCTTTGCTGACCGGCGGACGGGCGCGGCTGGATCCGCTGCGGCTCGGGCTTGAGCTCGACGCCTCCGGCCGGGTGCTGGCCGCCGACGGGAGCGCCGACCCGCGCCTGTTCGTCCTCGGCCCCCCGGCCCGCGCCGCCTTCTGGGAGACCATCGCCGTGCCGGATATCAGGAAGCGGATCGAGGACGTGGTCGCGGCGCTGAAGGCCTAGCGGAACGCGCCTTCGCGCAGGTTGAGCCCGTGTTCGACGAAGGCCTTCAGGCAGGCCAGCATCTGGGTCCAGCCCATGCAGTTGCCGTAGGAGGCCTTGAGCCCTGTCGGCGTGTCGCGCCAGCCCTCCTCGCCGATGCGGACAAGGGTGCGCGTATCGCCGTCGAGCGGCGAGAAACTCATCGTCACCGTGGTCATGTATTTCGCGCCGACCACCGGCTGGCCGTCCTCGGGCACGCCCTCGTTGGCCTCCCACTTCAGGACGACCTTCTGGTCCTGGACGACCTCGACCACCTCGACCGGGAAGGCGCCGGGGAAGTCGGCGAAGTCCCACTGCACCGTCTGGCCGCTGGCCAGCCGCCCGACCGCGCCGCCGGTGGTGAAATAGCTGGACAGTTTCGCCGGGTCAGCGACCGCCTCGAACACTTCGTGGACGGGTTTCGACACCCGCATCGACACCTCGAATTTCAGCGCCATCGTCTCTCTCCGTGGTTGCTGACCGGCTTTATGTGTTATATTCTTATAACATGTCAAACGATGACGATCTGGACGCCGTCTTCAAGGCCCTGGCCAATCCGGCGCGTCGGCGTCTGCTGGATGCGCTGAAAGACCGGCCTCTGACCACCGGCCAGCTATGCGAGGCGGAAGACGGGCTGGATCGCTGCACCGTCATGCAGCATCTGAAGGCGCTGGAGGCGGCGGACCTCATCATTGTCCGGCGCGAGGGGCGGGAACGCTGGAACCACCTGAACGCCGAACCGATCAGGGCCGTCCATGACCGCTGGCTGGCACCCTATACGCGCGACGCGGTGTCCAGACTGGCGGAGTTGAAGGCGCGGGTTGAGGGCTAACCTGCCGCCTTCACCGCCGCCGCGACATCGGCCACCACCCGCTTCACCAAAGCCCCGTCGTCGCCCTCAGCCATGACGCGGATCAGTTTCTCGGTGCCGGACGCGCGGACCAGCAGGCGACCCTGACCGGACAGTGCGGCCTCGGCCTCGGCGATGGCGGCCTTGACCTTCGCGTCGTCGAGCGGCTTGCCGCCGGTGAAGCGGACATTTTGCAGCAGCTGAGGCACGGGCTCGAACTGGCGGGCCAGTTCGCTCATCGGTCTGCCGCTCTCGACCAGCACGGCCAGCACCTGAAGCGCCGCCATCAGGCCATCGCCGGTGGTGGCGTGGTCATGCAGGATCAGGTGGCCGGACTGTTCGCCGCCGAGGTTGAAGCCGCCTTCGCGCATCCGCTCCATGACGTAGCGGTCGCCGACCCGGGTCCGCTCCAGCGTCAGGCCGTCGCCGGTCAGGGCGCGCTCGAGGCCGAGGTTGGACATGACGGTGGCGACGACGCCGCCGCCCTTGAGCACCCCGCGCCTGGCCCAGTCGCGGCCGATCAGGGCCATGATCTGGTCGCCGTCGACGACCTTGCCGTTTTCGTCGCAGACGATCAGTCGGTCGGCGTCGCCGTCGAGCGCGATGCCGATGTCGGCCCGCTTCTCCTTGACCACCGCCGCCAGCGTCGCCGGATGGGTCGAGCCGCAGTCGGCGTTGATATTGGTGCCGTTGGGCGACACCCCGACCGGACAGACCTCGGCACCCAGTTCATAGAGGGTGGTCGGGGCGACCTTGTAGCCGGCACCGTTGGCGCAATCGATGGCGATGCGCAGGCCGGCGAGCGACAGGTTACGCGGGAAGGCGGCCTTGGCGATCTCGATATAACGGGCCTGGGCGTCGTCGATCCGCTTCACCCGACCGAGCCGGTCCGAGACCGCCAGCCCCTCGTTCAGCCCGTCGTCCATCATGGACTCGATCTTCAGCTCCGTCTCGTCCGACAGCTTGTAGCCGTCAGGGCCGAACAGCTTGATGCCGTTGTCGGCATAATCATTGTGCGAGGCGGAAATCATCACGCCCAGATCTGCGCGCATCGACCGGGTCATCATCGCCACGCCCGGCGTCGGCAACGGCCCGAAGGTCAGGACGTCCATGCCGACCGAGGCGAAGCCGGCGACCAGGGCCGGCTCAATCATATAGCCCGACAGGCGGGTGTCCTTGCCGATCACCACCAGATGGCGGCGGTCGTCGCCCGACATGAACAGTTTGCCGGCCGCCAGACCGACGCGCAGGGCGACCTCGGCCGTCATCGGACTGGTGTTCGCCTTGCCGCGAATCCCGTCCGTACCGAAATATTTGCGCTCGCTCATGTGCGGCCCTCCGCCGAAACCTGCCGAAACGCCTTTTTAGGTGTCGGCGTCCTAAGGCCGTCCTAGAGCAGACCATCCCGGCCGTCATCCTCGGCCGTAGACGACCCTGTGGCTGGAGCGACCTGGAATGTGCGGCATCATCGGCATCGTCGGAATCCGGCCGGTCTCGGATCGCCTGATCGAAAGCCTGAAGCGGCTGGAGTACCGGGGCTATGACTCGGCCGGCATCGCCGCCCAGGTCAACGGGGTGCTGGAGCGCCGTCGCGCGCCCGGCAAGCTGAAAGAGCTGGAAAAGGTGCTGGCGGAGAACCCGCTGGAGGCCACCACCGGCATCGGCCACACCCGCTGGGCCACCCACGGGGCGCCGACCGAGGCCAACGCCCACCCCCACATCACCGGGCGCGTCGCCGTGGTCCACAACGGCATCATCGAGAATTTCGCCGAGCTGAAGGCCGAACTGATCGCCGCCGGTCGCGTCTTCTCGTCCCAGACCGACACCGAGGTGGTCGCCCACCTGCTCGATTCGGAGCTGGCGACCGGCCTGTCGCCGCTCGAGGCCTTCAAGGCGACGCTGGACCGGCTGTCGGGTGCCTTTGCGCTGTGCGTCCTGATCTCGGGCGAGGACGAGGTCATTCTTGCGGCCCGCAACGGCCCGCCCCTGGCCGTCGGTCACGGCGACGGTGAGATGTTCATCGGCTCGGACGGCCTGGCCCTGGGGCCGTTCACCAACAGGATCACCTATCTGGAAGACGGCGACTACGCCATCGCCACCCACGGCGGGGCCCGCATCTTCGACGGCTCGGGCAAGGCGGTCGAGCGGCCGATCAAGATCGTGCCCGCCTCCGCCGTCCTGATGGAGAAGGGCAACTACCGGCATTTCATGGAAAAGGAGATCCATGACCAGCCGGAGGGGTGCCAGCGCACCATCGCCGCCTATGTCGACACCCTGACTGATCGCACGACGGTGCAGGGCGTGGATTTCGCCGCCATCGACCGGATCCAGATCGTCGCCTGCGGCACGTCGTGGATCGCCGGGATGATCGGCCGGTACCTGATCGAACAGCTGGCCGACCTGCCGGTGGACGTCGAGATCGCCTCGGAGTTCCGCTATCGCCAGCCGGCGCTCCGCCCCAACGCCCTGGCCATCGCCATGAGCCAGTCGGGCGAGACCGCCGACACCCTGGCCGCCTTTCGCCACTGCGCCGAGGCGGGGATGCAGACGGCCGCCATCGTCAATGCCACGGAATCAACCATTGCCCGCGAGGCCGACGTCGTCTGGCCGATCCATTGCGGACCCGAGATCGGCGTCGCCTCGACCAAGGCCTTCACAGCCCAGGTCTCGGTCATGATCGCCATCGCCATCGCCGCCGCCCGGGCGCGCGGCCGGATCGACGCGGTCGAGGAGCAGCGGCTGGTCCGCGTCCTGCTGGAGGCACCACGCCTGATCTCCGAGGCCATCGGCCTGGAAGACGCGCTGAAGGACATCGCCGTCGAAATCGCCAAGGCCAGGGATGTCCTCTATCTCGGCCGCGGTCCGATGTCGGCCCTGGCCCTCGAGGGCGCGCTGAAGCTCAAGGAGATCAGTTATATCCACGCCGAAGGCTATGCCGCCGGCGAGCTGAAGCACGGCCCCATCGCCCTGGTCGACGAGGCGACGCCGATCATCATCCTGGCCCCCTATGATTCCTGGTTCGAGAAATCGGCCTCGAACATGAGCGAGGTCATGGCGCGCGGCGGCCAGGTGGTCTTCATCACCGACCCTGAGGGCGCCAAACACGCCCCGGCGGGCGCCAGGGTCGTGGTCACGGCCCCGGCCTGCGACCCCCTGATCTCGGCGCTCGTGATGTCCGCCCCGATCCAGCTGCTGGCCTATCACGTGGCCGTGGTAAAGGGTGCCGACGTCGATCAGCCGCGCAACCTCGCCAAGTCGGTGACGGTCGAATAGCGAAATCGCGCCCCTGGGGCTGCGAAACCTCGCGGCGCGCGCTAGCCTGCGCGCCGCTATCTGGGAGCCATCATGAGTTCGTCGTCGTCCCGCGTCCGCAAGGCCGTCCTGCCCGTCGCCGGTCTGGGCACCCGCGTCCTGCCCGCCGCCAAGACGACGCCCAAGAACATGCTGAACGTGTTCGACCGGCCGATCCTGGCGCATATCGTGGACGAGGCTCGCGCCTCGGGCATCGAGCACATCATCTTCGTCGTGGGGCGCGGCCAAGGCTCGATCGAGGACTATTTCGACCACGCCTACGAGATCGAGGCAATCCTGAAGGCCAAGGGCAAGGACGACATCCTGATGTCGGTTGTCGCCGACCTGCCCAAGCCCGGCGAAATGAGCTTCGTCCGCCAGATGGCCCCGCTGGGTCTGGGCCACGCGGTCTTCTGCGCCCGCGATCTGATCGGCGACGAGCCCTTCGCCGTCATGCTGGCCGACATGCTGATGATGGCCGACAGGCCGGCGCTGAAACAGGCCATCGACGCGCACCAGAAGATCGGCGGAAACGTCGTCGTGGTCGAGCCGGCACCCGAGGGCGAGACCCACAAATACGGCATCGTGGCCCTCGACGGCCGCGAGGGCCGGCTCAACCGGATGACCGGGATGGTTGAGAAGCCGCCGCTGGGGACCGAGCCGTCGAACCTGTTCATCTCCGGCCGCTATGTGCTGACGCCCGACATCTTTCCCCTTCTGGCCGACCAGCAGACGGGGGCGGGAGGCGAGATCCAGCTGACGGACGCCATGGCCCGGCTGATGAAGGTCAGGGATTTCCACGCGCTGGAATACGAAGGGACGACCTTCGACTGTGGCGATCCGGTAGGGCTCCTGCGGGCCAATGTCGCTTACGGATTGAAGCATGCAGGTCTCGGCGCTGCGGCGCGTGCGGCGATAACGCCCCTGCTCTGATCAACGCCTCCGCTTTGCTCCGACCCCCGGCTTCGGCTAGGCAAGGTCCCGGGGCGGAGGAAAAGACGCGATGAAGGTACTGGTTCTGGGCGGCGACGGCTTCTGCGGCTGGCCGACGGCGCTGCATCTGTCCGCGCGCGGCTGGGACGTGATCGTCGTCGACAACCTGAGCCGCCGGAACATCGACAACGAGCTCGAGGTCCAGTCCCTGACCCCCATCCGGACCATGGGCGAGCGCATCGCCGCGTGGAAGGAGATCTCGGGGCGGGAGATCGGTTTCGTCAACATGACGGTCGGCAAGGAGTTCGACCGGCTCGTGGCCCTGATCAGGGACGAGAAACCCGATTCGGTCGTCCATTTCGCCGAGCAGCGGGCCGCCCCCTATTCGATGAAATCGGCGCGGCACAAGCTTTACACCGTCGACAACAATATCAACGCCACCAACCACCTGCTGGCCGCCATCGTCGAGAGCGGGCTGGACGTCCACCTGGCGCATCTGGGGACCATGGGTGTCTATGGCTACACCACCGCCGGGCTGCGCATTCCGGAAGGCTATCTGAAGGTCACCGTCCAGACCGACTTCGGACCGACCGAGCAGGAGATCCTGTTCCCGCCGAACCCGGGCTCGATCTATCACATGACCAAGACCCAGGACGCGCTCCTCTTCCAGTTCTACGCCAAGAACGACGGGGTCCGGATCACCGATCTGCACCAGGGCATAGTCTGGGGTGCCCAGACCGAAGAGACGAAACAGGACGAGCGGCTGATCAACCGGTTCGACTATGACGGCGACTACGGCACCGTCCTGAACCGGTTCCTGATGCAGGGTGCGCTCGGCTATCCCCTGACCGTGCACGGCACGGGCGGCCAGACCCGGGCCTTCATCCACATCCAGGACACGGTGCGCTGCGTCGAGTTGGCGCTGAAAAACCCGCCGGAGAAGGGCGAACGGGTCAAGATCCTGAACCAGATGACCGAGAGCCGCCGGGTCCGCGACCTGGCCGCCATGGTCGCCGGGATGACGGGCGCCGAGGTCCACAATGTCGCCAATCCCCGTCTCGAGGCCGACGAGAACGAGCTGGTCGTCGCCAACGACCAGTTCCGCGATCTGGGGCTGAAGCCGATCACCCTGGCCGAGGGGCTGATGGCGGACGTGACGGACATCGCGCGGCGCTACGCCGACCGCGCCGACCGGACCAAGATTCCCTGCGTCTCCGCCTGGAACGGCAAGCGGGCCGAGGCCCTGCGCAACGCGCCGGAACCGACGGCCACTCCGACGCCCGCCCCCCCGCCCGCCAAGGCGCGGGTCGGCTGATCCCGGAAATGGCGCGAGGCTCGTTGCTTGTCTTCGGCGCCGGCTACCTCGGTCGGGCCGTGCTCGCCGGGGCGAGGCAGCGCGGGATGGCGGTCGCCGCCACCTCGCGTGACCCGGACCGCCGGACCGGGCTTGAGGCCGACGGGATCACCGGTGTCGATCCTGCAGACGCGACGGCCCTGGCGGCCGCAGTCGCTCAGGCCTCCGCCATCCTCGTGACCGCTCCGCCTGAAGGCCACGGTTGCCCCGGGGCAAAGGTCCTCCTGCCTGCCCTGGCGGAGGCCCAGGCCTATCCCGACTGGATCGGCTATGTTTCCTCGACCGCCGTCTATGGCGACCGGAACGGCGGCTGGGTGTTCGAGGACGACGCCCTCAACGCCGCCAGCCTGGAGGGCGCGCGTCGCGTTCGGGCCGAGGCGGACTGGTTCGACGCCGGACGCGGCATGGGTCTGACGGTGCAGGTGTTCCGCCTTCCGGCCATCTACGGCCCCGGCCGGTCGGTGGTGGATCGCCTGCGGGACGGCACGGCCCGGATCGTCAGGAAGCCCGGCCAGATCTTCAACCGGATCTTTGTCGAGGACGCCGTCGCCGGCCTGTTCGCCTCGATGGCGCAGCCGAGACCGGGCGCCGCCTACAACCTCACCGATGACGCGCCGTCGCCGGTCGATGTGGTGATGGCCGACGCGGCCCGACGCATGGGATTGCCCCAGCCGCCCGAGGTCGACTGGACCGACCCGTCGGTGTCCGAAGCGATGCGGCGCTTCTATCTCGACTCGAAACGGATCTCGAACGCCCGGGCCAAGGCCGAACTGGGCTGGCGACCCGCCTATCCGTCCTGGCGCGAGGGGCTGGAGGCGATCCTGGCGAAGGACTAGCTTCCCCGGAACGTCGACATGGCTAAGGTGCGGGTATGGATCGTCGTCTCAGGATCAGCGCACTGCTCATGGCCGCCTTCGCGGTCGTGGTCGATCAATCCACGAAATGGTGGGCGGTAGGGACGCTGAGACACGCTGGCGGGCATCTGGCCCTACCGGGACCGATCGACCTGACCCTCAGCTTCAATCAAAGCAACGCCTTCGGCCTGACGCCCGTCATCGGCGAGGCGACGCGCTGGTTTCTGATGTCCGCCAATTTCGCGGTGGCGGGCCTGCTGCTCTACGTCATCCTGACACGGTCGTTTCGGCCGCTGACGGTCTTCGGCCTGGCCCTGATTATGGCCGGAGCCGTCGGAAACGGCATCGACAGGCTCTCGGTCGGCGCCGTCGTGGACTTCATCGACGCGACCGAGATCGGCTTCAACTGGATCTTCAACGCGGCCGACGCGACGCTGGACCTCGGTATCGGCCTGTTGCTGTTGAGCGCCCTGCTCGAGGCGCGTCGCGCCACACCGCCGGCCGAACGTCCGAGCCTGCGTTAGCCGACCCGCGGCCCCTTCAGCCTGCGCTTGTTCGCGTGGGTGTCCGGTGCCGTTCCAAGCGCCTCAGGGATCTCGCCCTTGAAATAGAACCGCTGCCAGGCCTCCTTGGCCGCGTCGGGGTCGCCCGAGGCCAGGCGGGTGTTGAAATCGGTGCGCTGGCGGTTCCACGCCTCGAACTGGCCCTTCATCACCGGGTTGGATTCCAGCGTGCGGATCACCGGCTGGACCGCCTCCATCTTGCGGTGCTCGACCAGGTGGATGAAGCAGAAGGGCTCGCCGCGCTCGAACTTGACGCGGCCCGGGCGGGTGAACAGCCAGTTCATGGTGAAGGGGAAGGGCAGCCAGTCGGTCTCGATCAGCCCAACCAGGGGCTGGATCCCGTCCTTCATATGGTTGGGCGATCCCCCGCAGATCATCCCCCAGCCGGGCGGCGTGCGGAACAGATACTGGGGGTGCATGGTCAGGACGCCACGCGAGAAGTGCGAGGTGACGAAATGGTCCAGCTCTGGCTGGGGCCGTTCGGGCGTGATGGTGATGTCAGCCTGGGACGGTCCGCCGTTCCACTCGGCCGTGAAGGTGAAGGGACACAGGATCTCCCACCCCGTGGTGTTGGCCATGGTCAGGGGCAGGCAGCGATAGGGATGCCGGCTGACGAAGGCGTCCATCCAGTTCCGCGACTGGCGCCCGGGCACCAGATCCGGCGGCCGGGCCGACATGGGGTAGCATTCCAGTTCCAAGGCGACGCTCCGGGCGGTATCGAGGTGGATCACTCCTAGCCCGGCCGAGCATGACCACTCAACCAGCCTATGATCGCGACCGCCTGCTGGCCTGGATGGCCGGGCATGGGATCGAGCAGACGACCCATGACCATCCGGCCGTCTTCACGGTTGACGAGGGTCACGAGATCAAGGCCGCCATGCCCGGTGCCCACACCAAGAACCTGTTCCTCAAGGACAAGAAGGGGCGGCTGTGGCTGATCTCGGCGCGTCAGGACACGGTCATCGACCTGAAGGCCGCGCCCCGGACCATCGGCTCGGACCGGGTGTCGTTCGGCAACGAGACCCTGATGTGGGACACCCTCGGCGTACGGCCGGGCTCGGTCACGGCGCTGGGGCTGATCAATGACGTCGATCGGCGGGTGACCTTTGTCATCGACCAGCGGCTGTGGGAGGCCGACATCGTCAACTTCCACCCCCTGACCAATACAGCGACGACGGCCCTGACGCAGGCGGCGTTCCGGCGCTTCATGGACGAGATCGGGCGCGAGCCGCTGGTCGTGGATTTCTCCAGCGACGACTCTGGCGACTTGCCGCCAGCCGTCCCCGCGACCATCTGAGCCCTACCGCGTTACCCGCCACACGCTGCAAAGAGATCCAATGAGCCTCGCCGATCCCCAGACCTCCGCCGACGACCTGATCAAGGACGGCTCCGACGCCGGCTTCATGGACGACGTGATCGCCCAGTCGAGGATCCAGCCGGTCATCGTCGACTTCTGGGCCACATGGTGCGGCCCCTGCCGGACCCTGACCCCGGCGCTCGAGAAACAGGTCCGGGCGGCCGGCGGATCAGTCAAACTGGTCAAGATCGATGTCGACAAGAACCCCGCCTACGCCGGACAGCTGAAGGTCCAGTCGATCCCCACCGTCTACGCCTTCGTCGACGGCCAGCCGGTCGACGGCTTCCAGGGCGCGGTGCCGGAAAGCCAGATCAAGGCCTTCATCGAGAAACTGTCGGGCGGCGCAGGCGTCAACACCGACGTCGAACAGTTGCTGTCGCTCGGCGAGGAATCGCTGGGCCTCGATGATTTCGGCGGCGCGGCCCAGGCCTTCGCTCACGTCCTGACCATGGAGCCGGAGAACCAGAAGGCCATCGCCGGCATGGCGCGGGTCTATCTGGCCGGAGGCGACGCCGATCAGGCGCGCCAGACCATCGCCATGGCCCCGCAGGATTCGACCGAACCCTCGGTCGTCACGGTCCGCGCCCAGCTGGCCCTGTCGTCGAGCGCCCCGACCGGCGAGACCGCCGCCCTTGAGGCCAGGGTGAAGGCCGACCCGAACGATCATCAGGCCCGCTATGACCTGGCCCTGGCCCAGGCGGCCGAGGGCGATCTGAAGGGCGCGGCGAACGGTCTGCTCGACATCGTGGCGGCCGATCGCGAGTGGAACGACCAGGCCGCGAGGAAGCAGTTGCTGGTGGTGTTCGAGGCCGCCGGTCTGTCGTCCGACATTGCAAAGGACGGCCGCCGCCGCCTGTCCTCCATTCTGTTTTCCTGAAGGACGTTCGATGGCCCAGGGCTATGTAAAGGTCGTCGACCTGCCGCAGGTGATCCCGGTCTTTCCCCTGCCGGGGGCCATCCTTTTGCCGCGCGGTCAGCTGCCGCTGAACATCTTCGAGCCGCGCTATCTGAACATGATCGACGACGCCATGGCCGGCGAGCGGATGCTGGGCATGATCCAGCCGACCGGCGGCTCGGCCCAGCTGCCCAGCCTGTCGGCGGTCGGGTGCGCCGGACGGATCACCAGTTTCGCCGAGACCTCGGACGGCCGCTATCTGATCACCCTGACCGGGATCGCCCGCTTCCGTGTGACGACCGAACTGCCGAGCCAGGCCCCCTATCGCCAGGTCCGCGCCGCCTTCGCCCCGTTCGAGGCCGACCTGTCGGCGCCGCACGGGGGAGAGGCGTTCGACCGTCCGGCCTTCCTCGCCGGGCTGAAACACTATCTCGAGCGTCGTCAGCTGGAGATCGACTGGGAGACCGCCGAGGCCGCGCCCCAGGAGGCCCTGATCAACAGCCTGTCCATGGCCCTGCCGTTCGAACCGGCCGAAAAACAGGCCCTTCTGGAATCCCCCGCGCTCGACGACCGTGTCGAGGTCCTGACCACCCTGATGCGCATCGACGCCGCAGAGATGGGCGACGGCGACACACCGACATCGATGCAGTAAGGGTCAGCAACTCAACATCCGCACAGGGAATGGGCTCAAGCAGCAAGCGCCCGCGGCGCGAGCGGTAGCCCTCTACAAAAATGAGCGATGCTTTTCACACGCCGTCGTCGGTTGATCCGAGGCTTCTCGAGGTTCTCGTCTGCCCGATCACGCGCGGGCGGCTCGACTATGACCGCGAAGCCAACGAGCTGATCTCCAGGGGCGCCAAACTCGCCTTCCCGATCCGCGACGGCGTGCCGATCATGCTGCCGGAAGAAGCGCGGTCGCTGGACTAGCAATCCTCCCCCCTCGGGGTAGGGGAACCACGAAGGGGTGGAGGGGGCCAACCGCGAACGCCGGCGTCCGGGGTGAGCCCCTCCGTCTCTCCGCTTCGCTCCGAGCCACCTCCCCCGACGGGGGAGGACTTTAGACCAGCTCGCCCCGCAACAGCTTCGGCAGATCCCCTGTCGCGCCGCCGGCCTCGCGCATGAAGGCGCGGCGCAGCGGGGCGATGCGGTTGACGGCAGCCATGCCGAGGTCGCGGGCCAGCCGCACCGGCGCGATGTCGTTGGAGAACAGCCGCACGAAGCCGTCGAACCCCGCCGCAAGCGCCACATTATCGAACCGGCGCCAGCGGGCGTAGCGATCCAGCACCACTGCCGAACCGATGTCCTCGCCCAGCCGCATCGCCTCGATCAGGACCTCGGCGAGGGCGGCGGCGTCCTTCAGCCCCATGTTGAGGCCCTGGCCCGCCACGGGATGGACGCCGTGGGCTGCGTCGCCGATCAGGGCCGTCCGCGGGGCGGTCAGTTTCGTCGCCAGCTCCAGCGACAGCGGATAGACGAAGCGCGGCCCCTCCGGGGTGGCTCCATCGAGAAACTCGCCGAAGCGACGGGTCAGGTGCGACTGGAAGGCCTCGTCCGGACAGGCCTTCAGGGCTTCGGCCGCCTTGGTGGTCTCGGTCCAGACCAGGCTGGCGCGCTGTTCGGCCAGGGGCAGGATGGCGAACGGGCCGCCCGGCAGGAAATATTCGTGGGCGACATTGCCGTGGTCGCGGCCGAGCCGGACCGTGGCCACCACGCCCGACTGACCATAGCCCCAGCCGACCGTCTCGATCCCGGCGGCCTCGCGCACCTTCGAGCCGCGCCCCTCGGCGCCGACGACCACCGGGGCGCTGAGGATCGAGCCGTCGGCCAGGGTCACCCGCGCGGCCGGGTTCGTCTGTTCGACCGCGACCACCGAACCGGGCGTGCGGAGATCGATGCCGGAGGTCTCGACCGCCTCGGCCAGGGCGACCCGGATACGCCGGTTCTCGACCATATAGCCGAGCGGCTCGCCGCCGTTGGTGTCGCCGATCTCGTCGGCGTCGAAGCGCAGGAAGGCGGGCGAGGCGGGTTTCGACGCCGCGCCCGGCCGCCGGCCGTCGGTGACCAGAATCCGGTCCATCCGGCAGGCGTGCGGCCGCAGCCCTTCGCCGAGACCCAGGGCGTCCAGCATCCGGAATGTCGAGTATGCGATGGCCGTCGACCGGCCGTCGAACGTCGGGGCCAACTGGGCCGAAAACGGCTGGGGATCGATCAGGACGACCGTCAGCCCGCCTCGCGCCGCCGCGAGCGCGAACGTCGCCCCCGCCAGGCCGGCGCCGGCGATGATGACATCGTGGGTGTGGGGAGAGACCATGATCAAGCTCGGGCAGTAGGCAGTAGGCAGTAGGCAGTAGCAGATTGGAGGCCGGCTCGCGCGGTGGCCGCCTGCGACGAAATCCCTACTGCCTGCTGCCTATGACCGACTGCCTCCTCTTCGAGGTAAACAGCCCCTTAACCCTGGGCCTGCGACACTGGACTCCAGGACCGTCCGGAGCCCCTGCATGTCCGCAGCCCTTGCCATCAGCCAGCGCGCCATTCTGGGCGTCCTCATGATCTGGGACGCACCCTTTATGGTGCGTTTTCGCGGCGTGCTTCAGGCCCTGCTGGCCACCCTGCTGGTCGTCGCCCTGGTGTCGTGGAATCCGGCTGATCCGAGCCTGAACGCCGCCTCATCCGCCGCCCCGACCAACTGGCTGGGAGCCAACGGCGCCCTGTTCGCCGACCTCTTCATGCAGTCGCTGGGCCTCGCTGCCTGGCCGGCCGCCGCCCTGACCGTCGCCTTCGGCCTGGCCGCCGCCATCGGCGACGCGATCCGGCAACGCCTCAAGCCCACGCCGCTGAAGGCGCTCGCCGCCTCGGGCGGGGTGCTCAGCCTGTCCGCCGCCCTCTCGGCCCTGGCTGCGCCGACCGCCTGGCCTCTGGCAGCCGGTCTCGGCGGCCTGTGGGGCGACGGGGTCATCGGCCTGGTCGATACGGGCTTCCAGGCCCTCGGCGTGCCCGGCGGAAGCATCATCGGCGGCATCGCCTTCCTCGCCTTCGGCCTGTGGGCCTGCGGCTACGCCGTCGGTCTGCGCCTGTCCGACTTCGCCGAGGGCGTCGCCTGGGCCTCTGGCCTGCGTCGTCAGTCCGAGGCCGCCGCGCCCCAAACCGCCCGCCGCCGCCCGGCCCGCCCCGAACCGGATGCCGGGGCCGCGCCCGCCCGCACCCCCCGTCGCGCGACCCGTCTGGAGATGCCGCTCGACGACGAGGCGGACATCGAGGCCCCCCTGCCCTGGGAGGAACCGGGTCCCGTCGCCCCGGCCCCCCGCGCGGCCGAGAACGAGATCAAGGTCGCCGCGCCCAAGCCCGCCAAATCCTCGAAGAAGACGCTCGACGACGACCAGGCCGTGTTCGACTTCGTACGGCCAGAAGGCGACTTCTCCTTGCCGCCGCTCGGCATGCTGGCCAAGCCCCAGGCCCGCGTGGGTATGGTCGACGAGACGGCCCTGAAGCAGAACGCCAGGATGCTGGAAGGCGTCCTCGCCGAGTTCGGGGTCAAGGGGGTGATCGACCAGATCCGCCCCGGCCCCGTCGTCACCCTGTACGAACTGGTCCCCGCGCCCGGGGTGAAGCACGGCCGCGTCGTCGCCCTGTCCGACGACATCGCCCGCTCGATGAGCGCCCGCGCCTGTCGCATCTCGGTCGTGCCGAACCGCAACGCCATCGGCATCGAACTGCCGAACCTGAAGCGCGAGACCGTCTATCTGAGGGACCTGCTGGCCTCGTCCGAATACGGCAAGCCGGCCCACATCCTGCCGCTGGCCCTGGGCGAGACCATCGGCGGCGACCCCTATGTGGCCGATCTTGCGCGGATGCCGCACCTGCTGATCGCGGGCACCACCGGTTCGGGCAAGTCGGTCGGGGTCAACGCCATGATCCTGTCGATCCTGTACCGGCTGTCGCCTGCCGAATGCCGCTTCATCATGATCGACCCCAAGATGCTGGAGCTGTCGGTCTATGACGGCATTCCTCATCTGCTGGCGCCCGTCGTCACCGATCCGAAGAAGGCCGTCGTCGCCCTGAAATGGACGGTGCGCGAGATGGAGGACCGCTATCGCCGGATGTCCAAGCTCGGCGTCCGCAACGTCGCCAGCTACAACGAGCGCGCCCGCGAAGCTCAAGCGAAAGGCGAACATTTCGAACGTACGGTCCAGACCGGCTTCGACGACCAGGGCCGTCCGGTGTTCGAGTCCGAGAAGATCCGGCCCGAGCCCATGCCCTATCTGGTCGTGGTCATGGACGAGATGGCCGACCTGATGCTGGTCGCCGGCAAGGATGTCGAGGGGGCCGTCCAGCGCCTCGCCCAGATGGCCCGCGCCGCCGGTATCCACCTGATCATGGCCACGCAACGGCCGTCGGTCGACGTCATCACCGGCACCATCAAGGCCAACTTCCCGACCCGGATCTCCTTCCAGGTCACCTCCAAGATCGACAGCCGCACCATCCTGGGCGAGCAGGGCGGCGAGCAGCTGCTGGGCCAGGGCGATATGCTGTATATGGCCGGCGGCGGCCGGATCACACGCCTGCACGGCCCGTTCGTGACGGACCAGGAGGTCGAAGAAGTCTGCAAACACCTGCGCAGCCAGGCCGAGCCGGACTATCTCGACCTGATCACCGATGATCCGGACGGCGACGGTGACAATGCGTTCGACGAGGGGGGTGGGGCCTCCAGCGGCGACGACCTCTACGACCGCGCCGTGGCCGTGGTCACCCGCGACCGCAAGGCCTCGACCTCCTACGTCCAGCGCCGTCTGCAGATCGGCTACAACCGCGCTGCCTCGCTGATCGAACGGATGGAACAGGAAGGCGTCGTCTCGGCCGCCAACCACGCGGGCAAGCGCGACATCCTGGCGGGTCCGCCGCCGATGGCGTGATGGTTCGCGCGAGGGGAAGCCTGATCGGGCTGGCGGTCGTCACGATCGTCTCGCCCTTCATGCTGTTCATGTGCGATCGGGGTTTGCTCCATCTCACCGCGCCCTTGGGTCAGCCGTGGGTCGACGGGATTTTGGCCAGGCCTGCGTCGTTCGTCGTCTGCGGCCTGCTGTTTCTCGCCCTCGTCGCCCGGCCGGCCGAGCCCGCGCCGTGGCGCAGCAGCCTCGCCCTGGGCATGGGGCTCGGCGCCGTCCTGACCGCCATCGCCGCCGCGGCAGTGGCTGGAGGCGCCTCCAGCCCCGTCCTGCCCGGAACGGCCGTGCTCGGCTTCCTCGTGTTCGGACTGCTGGCCGAGGAATTTCTGTTCCGGGGCGTGGTGTTCGAGGCCTTCAAGCGCCTGTCGACATCCAGCGGCCGGCTTGCTGTCATCGGCTCCGCCCTGCTCTTTGCCGTCAGCCATTTCGGCTACCATAGCTATCGCCTGACGCCGGAGGCGATTTGGCAGGTCGCCTACTCCTTCCCACTGGGCCTGGTGCTCGGCTGGCTGCGCTTCCGTACCGGCCGTATCTTGCCTGGCGTGCTGGCCCATCTGATGTTCAACCTGTCCGGCCTTCTGGCCAGTCGGTTCATGACCTGATGGTCTCGGGAACCTTTCGACCTGAACAGGGCTTCATCCCGCCGCCTGAATAAGGTCTAGCTGCCGTCATCACGAGGCCGCTTGAACCCTTCAGAACGGCCCACTCGAAAATCGTCCCGTTCCCCGGTCAAGCCGGAGGATGGCGAAGGGAGAAAGACGACCATGACCCTGTCCCGCAGAGACCTCGGTTTCGGCCTCGCCGCCATCGCCGGCCTGACCAGCATGGGGGCCGCCCTGCCCGCAACTGCCCAGATCGCCCTGTCGGCCGAGGACCGCGCTACCCTGGCCACGGCCCAGACCTATCTGCAGAGCCTGAGCTCGGCCCAGGGTAGTTTCGTCGAGACGGGCGCGGGCGGACAGCGCCGCGAGGGCCGTTTCTGGCTGCAGCGTCCGGGCAGGATGCGGTTCGAATACACGAACCCGGCAGGCCTGCTGGTCGTATCGGACGGCGACAACGTCAAACGCTATGACCCGCGCCTGAACGTCTTCCGCCAGGTGCCTCTGGGCATGACGCCTCTGTCGACCTTCCTCGCGCGCAATGTGCGCCTCGATCAGGGCGTGCGGATCGACCGCATCACCCGCATGCAGTCCGGTGCCTTCGCCATCACCGCCCGTGACGAGCGTCGCCCGAACGAGGGCTCGGTCATCCTGGCCTTCTCCGGCAGCCCGCTGCGGCTGCAGGAGTGGACCATTACGGACGCGCAGGGCGGGCGCACCCGCACCCAGCTCACCACCCTGACGCCGGCGTCCGGACTGGCCTCGAGCCTGTTTCGCCTGACCGATCCGACCCGTCGCCCGGGTCGCAACTGACCAGGTCACGAATCGTCAACTGTGTTCGGGCGACCACAGGCAATCGCGCTCAACCCGGATTTGACTATTTCTGTATGGCGTGACACTTTGAGCACAGGACGGCGGCGGCCGCTCCTGCCCCCTCGGACATCATCCCCTCCCGACGGCGGCGAGAGAGAAACAACCTTCACCCCCGGCGCCGCGCGTCGGGGGTTTTTTGCATCTTTCTGGCGCGATTGCCCGCCGCGCGGCGGCTCGCTGCTTGAGCGCGGGCGCGCTTCCGCTAGACGGGGCTCATGCTTCGTGTCGCCACCTGGAACATCAACTCCGTCCGCCTGCGCATCGACCAGGTCGCGCGCTTCGTCACCGAGGCGAACGTCGACGTCCTGTGCCTGCAGGAAATCAAATGCCTGGAGGACCAGTTCCCGCGGAACGCCTTCGTCGAGATGGGCATGCCGCACCTGAAGATCGCGGGCCAGAAGGGCTGGCACGGCGTCGCCATCGCCTCACGCCTGCCGATCGAACATTCCGACACCCTCCAGGCCTGCAAACTGGGTCACGCCCGCTGCGTCTCGGCCCGGGTCGCGGGTGTCGACATCCAGAATTTCTACATCCCGGCCGGCGGTGACGTGCCGGACCGCGAGCTGAACCCGAAATTCGATCACAAGATGGATTTCTATGAGCAGCTGACCACGGCGATCGCGGGTCAGGATCGTTCGGCACGCCTGTTGATGTGCGGCGACTTCAACATCGCGCCAAGCGAGTTCGATGTCTGGAACCACCGCTATATGTCGAAGATCGTCAGCCACACCCCACTCGAGATCGAGACCCTGAACCGGCTGCAGGCGGCCGGGGGTTTCGCCGACGTGGTCCGCGACGCCTGGCCGGAACCGCAGAAGCTGGCCTCGTGGTGGAGCTATCGCGCCCAGGACTTCCGCGTGTCGCAGCGCGGCCTGCGCCTCGACCACATCTGGACGTCTCCGGGCCTGACGCCCGCCGTCGTACCCGGGTCGGCCATCATCCACGAGCCGGTGCGGGCCTGGGAACAGCCCTCGGATCACTGCCCGATCACGGTCGATCTGGACGTGTGAGGCGGCCGACTTGCGCGCGCAGAGACGCGAGCGCATCTTTCCACCATGCCAGCCCTGTCGCCGATCGAATCCGAATTCGCCTCGACCGAAGAGGCTGAAGCCTACGACGCCTGGTTCCGCGCCAAGGTGCAGGAAGCGCTTGCCGATACTCGCCCGGACGTGGCGCATGACGAGGTCGTGGCTCGCGTGAAGGCGAGGATCGCCGGTCTCAAGAAAGCGGGATGACACTACCCGTCCGGTGGTCGGCGAAGGCTTTGGAGGATGTCGAGGCGATGGCGACGTTCATCGCGCAAGACAATCCAGCGGCAGCCGACCGGATGACCGATTTAATCTTCGATGCGGCCGACAAACTGGGAACCGGCCCATACGTCTACCGATCAGGTCGCGAACCGGGGACACGCGAGGCGGTCGTTCACCCCAACTATATCCTCATCTACGCCGTACAGCCCGAGGCGATCCGAATCCTGCGCCTGCTTCACGCCCGCCAGCAATACCCGTAGTTACGGCTGCAGCCGATACCCGCCCCCATCGGTCAGCAGTAGCCGCGCCTGCCCGGGCTCGGGCTCGATCTTCTGGCGCAGCCGATAGATGTGGGTTTCCAGGGTGTGGGTCGTGACCCCGGCGTTGTAGCCCCAGACCTCGGTCAGCAGCTCCTCACGCGACACCGGCTTGGCCCCGGCGCGGTAGAGGTATTTCAGGATGTTGGTTTCCTTCTCCGTCAGCCGGATCTTCTTGCCCTTGGGGTCGATCAGGACCTTGCCGGCGGGACGGAAGGAATAGGGCCCGATCTGGAAGACAGCGTCCTCGGACTGTTCGTGGCTGCGCAGATGGGCGCGGATACGGGCCAGAAGGACGGCGAAGCGGAAGGGCTTGGTCACATAGTCGTTAGCCCCGCTATCGAGGCCGAGCACGGTATCGGCGTCCGAGTCCTGGGCCGTCAGCATGATGACGGGGGTCGAGACACCGTCCTTGCGCAGCAACCGGCAGGCCTCGCGGCCGTCCATGTCGGGCAGGTCGACATCGAGCAGGATCAGGTCGGCGCGGATTTCTCGCCCCAGGCGAACGCCCTCTGTGGCCGTCGCGGCCTGGACGGTCCTGAATTCCTCGTGCAGCGCCAGCTGCTCGGCCAGGGCCTCACGCAGGTCGTCGTCGTCGTCGATGATGAGCAGGGTCTTGGCTGGGGGCATCTGTCTAGAATGGCGAGGCTGGAGCCAAACGCCAAGGCGGTGGCTGAATTTGACGCGAAATCAGACGCTGGACGGCGCGAAAGCAGGGTTTCGTTCCCCGAACAGGGCCGATCCGAGGCGCACGTGAGTCGCACCGAGCCGGATGGCGGCCTCGTAGTCGGCGCTCATCCCCATGGACAGGACCTTCAGCCCGTTGCGTTCGGCGATCCGGGCCAGAAGCCCGAAATGCAGGATCGGCTCCTCGTCGGCGGGAGGAATGGCCATCAGGCCCTCGACGATCAGGCCCGCGGCGCGTGCGGCGGCGATCAGGGCGTCAGCGTCGCGAGGAGCGACCCCGGCCTTCTGGTCTTCCTCGCCCGTGTTCACCTGGACCAACAGGCGGGGCGCGTGGCCGATCTTCTGCGACGCCGAGGCCAGGGCGCCGACCAATTTGGGGCGGTCGAGGGTCTCGATGACGTCGAACAGGGCGACGGCGTCCTCGGCCTTGTTGGACTGGAGCGGGCCGATCAGGCGGAGTTCGAGATCGGGCAGGGCGGGACGGCGGTCGGTCCAGCGGCCCTGCGCCTCCTGCACCCGGTTCTCGCCGAACACCCGCAGTCCCGCAGCGAGGGCGGCGTCGATGGCCTCGTCCGGCTGGGTCTTGGAGACGGCGGTCAGGGTGATCGCGGCCGGGTCGCGGCCCGCCACCCGCGCCGCCGCCGCAATGCGCGCCCGGATCGGCTCCAGTCGGGCGGCGAAGGTCTCTGCGGTGGACGCGGCAGTCGAAGCGGGGGATGAGGCGGCCATGGAGTTTCCGGAGACGACGGAAGAGGGAGCCCGGCTATGGGCCGTGGCTCAGGCCTTAGCCCGCGCGGCTGATGCTGTCAGGGGGGGCGTGCGGTCGCGGGTCCCGCCGATGCTGCTGTTTACCGACCCGGAGCGGACCCCGAGGCCCTGGGAGATCGCAGCGCGGATGCCGGCGGGGTCGGGGGTGGTCTACCGGTCGTTCGGGGCCCCGGACGCGCTGGAAACCGCCGAACGGCTTCGCGCCGTGACCCGGGAGCACGGTATGGCGCTGCTGATCGGGCTCGACGCGGACCTGGCGGACCGGGTCGGTGCCGACGGCCTGCATCTGCCCGACCGGGCCTTGTCGGCCGCCTATGCCCTGTCGGGACGGCGGCCGGACTGGATCCTGACCGGAGCCGTCCATTCGGTGGAGGCCGCGCGGGCCGCCCGTGATCTCGATGCCGTCGTCCTCTCGCCGGTCTTTCCAGCGGGCGGGGTTTCGGCGGACAGGCCGGCCCTGGGCGTCGACGCCCTTGCCGCAGTTTCGACGGGTCAACCGCGCGTCATCGCCCTGGGCGGCGTCTCTGCCGCAAATGCAGGCGAACTGCAGGGATCAGGCGCGTCTGGCCTGGCGGCGATTGGCGGAATAGCGAAGGCGTTCGCGCTCTAGAGCATGATCGTTTCTGGTGGACCCGCTTCGCGGGTCCGGCATGAAGCGTGAATCATGCTCTCGCTTCAATCTGGAGCCTGATTCACGGCATCAGCGGAATCGCGAAGCGATTCCTCCTCAGCCGATCAGGCTCTAGAAGCGGAACAGGGTTTCCAGACGCACGCGCGGCTGGGCGCGGCGGTCGGTCTCGGGGGCGCGGGCCGGATCCTGTTCGGGCGTGGCCAGGCCGGCCGCAGCGCCGACGCGCAGGCGTGGCGACAGGCGGTAGTAGGCTCCGGCTTCGACATCGCCCCATTCGGCTTCACGGCCGACAGGCTGGTTCAGGTTGAAATCGAGGCCCCAGCGGCCGTTCTCGTTCCAGCGCAGGCCGCGACGCGGCGCGGCCGGGAGAGTCGAGCGTTGGGCGTTGGAGGCCTCGGCAAGGGTCACGGCCGGCACGCGCGAACGCGATTGCGCAGAAGCTTCGCCCGCGACTCCCATGAGAGCCACAAGACCGAGAGAGGCAGCGAAGATCGCCGACAGACGCATTTCCAACCCTTCGACCCGACGTTTCTCGCCGGACCCTTGTTCCTGAACCCGGCGTTTCCGCCGTGGACCACGCGATTAGACACCGGTAGTCCGCCCGGTCAACGCAACGAGGCCGAACGAGGCCGGTTCCATGGACTCTTGCCTCCGCCTGTGGCGCAAGCATCACGGGAAGGCGGCGGGAAGGTGTTCGCCGGGCTGGGGAATCGCTCCCCGGGGTGCAATTCGCGTCGGGGTGCCGCATACGGACGGCTACGCCGGTCCAGATTGCCTTGTCATCGCCCCTTTTGGGCGTGTTATAGAGCCGCGCCTGGTGATCGGTCGAGGACCGCGCGCCTTTGCGCCCGCCGCCCGCAACGGGAACGGCAGGTCAGCACCCAAGGGAGACGACGTTCGATGGGTTTTGTTCGCGGCAAGACGGTCCTGGCGACCACGATGTTGGTCACGGGCGGTCTGCTCCTTTCCGCCTGCGGCGGCCTGCCCTTCTCGGGCGGTTCGACCCCTCGCGCCACGGCGGCCCAGACCGGGATCGGCGTGAACGCCTATCTGTGGCGCGCCACCCTCGACACCCTCAGCTTCATGCCGCTTCTGACCGCCGATCCGTGGGGCGGCGTCGTGAACTATGACTGGTACGTCAATCCGCAGACGCCGAACGAGCGTTTCAAGGCGACCGTCTTCATTCTCGACACCCGTCTGCGCGCCGACGCCCTGAACGTCACGGTCACCAAGGAAGTCCGCGGCGCCGACGGCGAGTGGACCGTCTCTCCCGTGTCCGGCCAGACCGAGGCCGATCTGGAAAACGCGATCCTGACCAAGGCGCGCCAGCTCAACCTGTCCAACGCCGGCTGACGTCGACGCAGTCTTTGGGCGCTGTCGCCCTTCGGGCTGCTTGGGCACGGGGGCCAGGGCCCACTTTTTCTTTTGGGCGCCGCCGCCCTTCGGGCTAGTTGAGCGCGGGGGAATTCGCCCCTCGCTCCCAGGATTCCCGTGTCTTCCACCCCGACCCGCTACGACCCCAGGACCGCCGAACCGCGCCAGCAGGCGCGCTGGGCCGACGCTGACGCCTTCGTCGCCCGGGACACCGGCCGTCCGAAATACTATGTCCTTGAAATGTTTCCCTATCCGTCGGGGAACATCCACATGGGTCACGCCCGCAACTATGTGATGGGCGACGTCGTCGCTCGCCATAAGAGGGCTCAGGGCTTCGACGTCCTCCACCCGATGGGCTGGGACGCCTTCGGCATGCCGGCCGAAAACGCGGCCATGGAGCGCGGCATCCACCCCAAGGGCTGGACCTACGACAACATCGCCTCGATGCGCGCCCAGTTGAAGCTACTGGGCCTGTCGCTGGACTGGTCGCGAGAGTTCGCTACCTGTGACCCGGAATACTACGGCAAGCAGCAGGCCTGGTTCCTGGAGCTGTATCGGCGCGGTCTGGTCTATCGCAAGGACGGGACGGTCAATTGGGACCCGGTCGACAACACCGTCCTGGCCAATGAGCAGGTCATCGACGGCCGCGGCTGGCGCTCGGGTGCCCTGGTCGAGAAGCGCAAGCTGAACCAGTGGTTCCTGCGCATCACCGACTATGCCGACGACCTGATCGACGGCCTTAAGACCCTGGATCGCTGGCCCGAAAAAGTCCGGCTGATGCAGGAGAACTGGATCGGCAAGTCCAAGGGGGCGACCCTGTGGTGGGATATTGCCGAGGCTCCGGCCTTCCTTCCGGCCTCGCCGGAGGGCGAGCCGAACCACGCGCGCGATCCGATTGAGGTCTATACGACCCGGCCCGACACCCTGTTCGGTGCCAGCTTCATCGCTCTGGCCCCGGACCACCCCCTGACCAAGGCGATCGCGGAACACCGACCGGACGTCGCGGCCTTCGTGAAGGCCTGCGCCCAGACCGGAACGTCAGAGGCCGATATCGAAAAGGCCGAAAAGCTGGGCGTAGACCTCGGCGTCCTCGTCCGGCACCCCTTCGATCCCGACAGGACCCTGCCCGTCTGGGCCGCTAATTTCGTCCTCTCGACCTATGGCTCGGGTGCCATCTTCGGCTGTCCTGCCCACGACCAGCGCGACCTGGACTTCGCCCGGAAATATGACCTGCCCGTCACCCCGGTGGTGAAGCCCGATGACGCGGACAGCGTCGAGATCGGAACCGAGGCCTATGTCGGGCCGGGCCGGATCTTCAACTCCGGCTTCCTCGACGGAATGGACGTCGAGCACGCCAAGGCGGCCGCCATCGCGAAGATCGAGGCCGCCGGACAGGGCAAGGGCGCGACCATCTATCGCCTGCGCGACTGGGGTGTGAGCCGCCAGCGCTACTGGGGCTGCCCCATCCCCATCGTCCATTGCCCCTCGTGTGGCGTGGTCGAGGTTCCGACCGGCCAGCTGCCGGTCATCCTGCCTGACGACGTGACTTTCGACGTGCCCGGCAATCCACTGGACCGGCACCCGACGTGGAAACACGTCAAATGTCCGTCCTGCGGCGCCGATGCGACGCGCGAGACCGACACGCTCGACACCTTCGTCGATTCCAGCTGGTATTTCGCCCGCTTCACCGACCCGACGGCGGCCGAGCCGATCAACAAGGACGCCGCCGACCGCTGGCTGGCCGTGGACCAGTATATCGGCGGGGTCGAGCACGCGGTCCTGCACCTGCTCTACGCCCGGTTCATCACCCGCGCCCTGTCCGACGCCGGCATGTTGTCGGTCAAGGAACCCTTCGCGGGCCTGTTCACCCAGGGGATGGTGGTCCACGAGACCTATCGCCGTGCCGATGGTGCCTGGGTCGAGCCGACCGATGTCGACCTGACCAACGAGGCGGGCAATCGCTCGGCGAAACAACGCTCGACCGGCGAGACCCTGGTCATCGGTGACATCGAGAAGATGTCGAAATCGAAGAAGAACGTCGTCGCGCCCCAGGAAATCCTGGATTCGCACGGCGTTGACGCCGGCCGCCTGTTCGTCCTGTCCGACAGTCCGCCCGAGCGCGACGTCCAGTGGACCCCTGGCGGCGTCGAGGGTGCCAGCCGCTTCGTCCAGCGCGTCTGGACCCTGTTCGATGGCTACGACGCCGACGCTGCGGGCGATCCGGCCGCCGACGCCCTGCTGCTGAAAGAGACGCACAAGGCCATCAAGGCCGTGTCCGAGGGCGTCGAAGGCTTCCGCTTCAACTCCGCCATCGCCAAACTCTACGCCCTGGTCGCCACCATCCGTGACCATGACGGAGCCTCTGGCAAGGCGCGGCACCAGGCCCTGTCGGCCCTGGCCCGACTTGTCGCCCCGTTTACCCCGCACGTCGCCGAAGAGGGCTGGACGCGTCTGGGCGAGGCGGGAATGGTGCTCGATGCGCCGTGGCCCGTGTTCGACCCGGCCCTGGCGGCCGACGATGAAGTCGTCCTGCCCATCCAGATCAACGGCAAGCGCCGGGGCGAGATCACGATGCCGCGCGGGGCCGACGCGAAAGCGGTCGAGGCCCAGGCGCTCGCCAATCCGGCTGTTCAGGCCTATCTGGAAGCCAACTCGCAATCGATCCGCAAGGTGATCGTCGTGCCCGACCGCATCGTCAACCTGGTGGCCGGCTGAGATGTCGGTCCGCAGCCTGTCAGCGCTGGCGGCCGCCTCCCTGCTCCTGGCCGGGTGCGGATTCACGCCGCTGTACGGGGATGCGGGCGGCTCGCCGTCACTGAGCCGGATTTCCGTAGCGGCCCAGGACGACCGCCTCGGCTACCGGCTGCGCGAACAGCTCGAGGACGCCCTGGGCTGGAACGGCAACGCCGCGCCCCTCTATCGGCTCGAGACCGTGACGCAGCAGAACCGTCGCCCGCTGGGCCGCCGGATCGACGACACGGCGACCCGCTATGAGCTGACCGTGCGCGGCGCCTGGACCCTGACACCGGTCTCGGGTGGCGCGCCGCTGACCGGAACGGAAACCGTCACCACCACCTATGCCGCCGCCGACCAGCCCTATGCCGCCATCGCGGCCCAGCAGGATGGCGAGGATCGCGCGGCCGCCGAACTGGCCCGGTTGATCCGCATCGACCTGTTGCGGGCTCTGTCCAGCCAATGAGTCTGGCCCGATGATCCTGGCCAAGCGGCCCGAGGTGGACCGCTTCCTGGCCAGGCCGGACGCCGGGATCCGCGCCGCCGTCATCCACGGCAAGGACCGCTCCGGCGTGGCCGAACGCGCCGGGATCCTGTGCAAGGCGGTCACACCGGACCTGAACGATCCGTTCAACGTCACGCTCCTGACCGATACGGACATCGACGGCGACGAGGCCAGGCTGGAAGAGGCCCTGACGGCGCTTTCCATGATCGGGGGGCGGCGTCTGGTCCGGGTCCGACTGGGCGGTGACAAGGCCTCTGTCGACAAACTGCTTGCCGGCGCCTTGAAGGCCCACGCCGAGGGCCTGTTCAATCCCGACTGTATGCTGGTGGTCGAGGCGGGTGCTCTCGGCCGCGATTCCGCCCTGCGCAAGGCGGCCGAGGCCGGCAAGGGCTCGGTCGGCATCGCCGTCTATGAGGACGAGGCCGGCGACATCGCCCGGATGACGCGCGAGGCCCTGGCCGTCGACAAGGTGGGACTGACCACCGACGCTTTGGCCGCCTTTGTCGCCCGCCTGCCCCGCGAACGCGGCCTGATGCGTCAGGAGATCGAGCGGCTGGCCCTTTATGTCGGCCCGGGCTCCGGACGGACCATCGATGTCGAGGAGCTGGAGGCCCATCTGGGCGTCGAGGCCGACGCCTCCCTGTCAGACGCCGCGCTCCAGGCCTTCGGCGGACGCGCCGCCCCGGCCCAGGGCGGGCTGAGACGCGCCCTGGCAGAGGGAGAGAGCGCCGTCATGGCCGTCCGTTCCGCCTCGATCCATCTCGGCAAGCTGCGCCGCATCAATGTGCTTCAGGGCTCGGGCGCGGGGGCCAAGGAGGCCACCAAGGCCGCCGGCGTCTTCTGGAAACAGGAGGCCGAGATGCTGCGTCAGGCCCGGGCCTGGAGGCTGGACGAGCTCGACGTCGTTCAGGACAGCGTCAATACCGCAGATGTGGCGACCAAGACGACGGGCATGCCCGAGCACCTGATTGCCGAACGTCTTCTGCTGGAAATCGCCGCGAGAGCTCGCCGTCTGGGGCTTTAAGGAGCGTGGTCTCCTCCCTGTCGCGGAGCGATGGGGAGGAGACCAGGATCAGCCCCGCTTCGACGCCTTGCGGAACGCCGGCTTCGCCAGGGCGGCGCTCTTGGCGGCGGCGGCGCGTTCCTCGCCCTTGCCGCCGTTCATGGCGGCATGGCCGGGCGAAGCGGCCTTCTTGGCGGCGAGGACCCGTTTCAGGGCTTCAGAGGCGGTTTCAGGCGTGTCGGTCATGCCCTCACCCTAGCACACGACGGCCTCAGGCGCGCATCAACCGGCGACAGAGGTCGTCCAGCTGTTCCAGGCTGGCGTAGGACAGGGTCAGTTCGCCCTTCCCGCCACGGTCCGCCAGGGAAACCTTGATGCCCAGCGCATCCGCCAGATCCTGCTCCAGGGCCGCGATGTCGGGCGAGGCAACGCCCTGCGAGCCTGAAGCCTTGGCCGATTTCGGCTTCGGCTCGTCCTGCGACTTGCGGGCCAGGGCCTCGGCCTGACGAACGTTCAGACCCTGGTCCACAACCTGATCGGCCAGGGCGTCCGGGTCCTTCGCCGTCAGCAGGGCGCGGGCGTGACCGGCCGACAGACGACCCGCTATGACGTGCTCGCGCGCGCCCGGCGTCAGCTGGGTCAGGCGCAGGGTGTTGGCGATATGGCTGCGCGACTTGCCGACGATGCCGGCGACCGCGTCCTGGGTGCGGCCGAACCGCTCCATCAGCACGCCATAGGCGGCCGCCTCCTCGAGCGGGTTGAGGTCGGCCCGCTGGACGTTCTCGATGATGGCGACTTCGAGCACCTCCAGGTCGTCCATCTCGCGGACGATGATGGGGACCTCTGTCAGGCGAGCCGCCTGGGCGGCACGCCAGCGACGTTCGCCGGCGACGATCTGCCAGACCCCGTCCTCGCCGGGCTGCTGACGCACCAGGATGGGCTGCAGAACACCCTTGGCGCGGATCGAGTGGGTGAGTTCGTCGTGCTCGGCCTTGGTGAACGACTTGCGCGGCTGGTCCGGATTCGGCTTCAGGCTCTCGATCGGCACGAAGGTGACGCCACTGGGCAGCGGCGCGCCCGGCACGACCGAGACAGGCTCGGCGACCGCTTCGCCCATCAGGGCGGACAGGCCGCGGCCCAGACCTCTTTGACGTTCAGACAAATTCTTGATTCCGTATCGTTGTCAGGCGGCCAGGCGGCGGCGTTCGCGACCAACCACCTCCTTGGCGAGCTTCAGATAGGCCTGGCTGCCACTGCATTTCAGATCGTAGATCAGAACCGGTTTGCCGAAGGACGGTGCCTCCGAAACCCGCACGTTGCGCGGGATGACGGCCTCATAGACCTTGTCACCGAAGTGAGCGCGGACGTCGGCCGCGACCTGTCCCGACAGGGCGTTGCGGCGATCGTACATCGTCAGGACCAGACCCTGGATCTCAAGGGTCGGATTCAACGATTGACGGACCATCTCGATCGTCTTGATCAACTGCGTCAACCCTTCCAGGGCGAAGAACTCGCACTGCAACGGGACGAGCACTCCGTCGGCGGCGGCCATGGCGTTGAGGGTCAGGAGGTTCAGCGACGGCGGGCAGTCGATCAGCACATAGTCGTACCCGGTATGGCCTTCCGTGGCCTGGGACGCGAGCGCGTCGCGCAGGCGATAGGAGCGGCGATCGGCCTGGCTCAGTTCGATCTCGACGCCCGACATGTCGGCGTCGGCGGGGATGATATGCAGCCCCGGTACGGCCGTCGGCACTGCCGCGTCATGGACGGACCGTCCATCGACGATCACATCGTAGATGGTGATCCGACGGGTTTCACGTGGAACGCCAAGACCCGTGCTGGCATTGCCCTGGGGGTCCATGTCGACGATCAGAACCTTCTCGCCGATGGCGGCCAGGGCCGTCCCGAGATTGATCGCCGTCGTCGTCTTGCCCACGCCGCCCTTCTGGTTGGAAACGGCGAGGACCCGTGGCGGCTTCACCGGGGAGGACTTGGTCATACTAACCACGTTGCTGATTTCCACGGTGACGGAGGCTCCTGACGGCGACGATGCGGCCTCGCGGATCGCTGCGCGACACCGAGAGCTCGGCTTCGACATGCCAAGAGTTGGAGGCGTCCCGCAACTCGGACTCGGCCTTCTCTCCCTTGAGAAACAGACCTTGTGCACCGCGGGACAGGTAAGGCTGTGCATAACCCAGCAGCTTTTCCATCGGGGCGACGGCGCGGGCAGTCACAACGTCCACCTTGAGCGCCTGCTCCTCCGCCCGGCCCCAGACAACCGTGGCCGGCAGGGCCAGTTCATCGACGATGGTTTGCAGGAAACGGCAGCGCTTCTGGAGGGAATCGATCAGCCAGACATGGGCGTCCGGCCGGCCCTTCACGAGGATGGCCAGGACCACGCCGGGAAACCCTGCGCCCGCACCCAGGTCCGCCCAGGTCCGTGCGAAGCCGGCGAGATCGAGGAGCTGGGCGGAATCCCAGGCATGACGGTTCCAGAAGTCCGGCAGACTGTCGGGCCCGACCAGGTTCATGACTTCATTGGCCTCGGTCAGCATGGCCCGAAACCGTTCCAGGTCGGCCATCCGCTCCGGCCAGGCGCCGGTCACTTTCTGAAATTCGTCGGCGGTCATCAGGCTGCGATCGCCGCCTTTTTCACGTAGGACAGAAGTGCGGTCAGGGCGCCGGGCGTGACGCCCTCGATCCGGCCCGCCTGGCCCAGGGTGCGCGGCTGGACCAGAGAGAGTTTATCGCGAACTTCGTGGGACAGGCCGCCGATCGCCGCGTAGTCGAGATTGGCCGGCAGCGTCAGGGCCTCCTCGCGGCGCAGCGCCTCGGCCTCTGCAGTCTGGCGGTCCAGGTATCCTGCATAGCCCGCGTCGATCTCGACCTGCTCGCGCACGGCCGGGGTCCAGTCGCCGATGACCGGGTAGGCCGCTGCGAAGGCAGACAGGTCGACGCCCGGATAGGCCAGCAAATCCCGCATCGAACGACGCTGCCCATCGGGATTGACAGAGATGCCGAGGGCCTGAGCCTCCTTCGGTGTGAACCTTGTCTCGCGCGCCAGGATCGTCGCCTCAGCCAGGGCCGCTGACTTGACCTCAAAGACGCGGCGGCGGCCCGAAGAGACGATTCCGGCCTCGACGCCGACCGGGGTCAACCGTTGATCTGCGTTGTCGGCACGCAGAGTCAACCGATACTCGGCGCGACTGGTGAACATCCGGTAGGGCTCGGTCACACCGCGTGTAACCAGATCGTCGATCATGACGCCGATATAGGCCTGGTCCCGCCGCAGAACGATTTCCCGGGATCCGGCGGCGGCACGGGCGGCGTTGAGGCCGGCAATCAACCCTTGAGCGCCCGCCTCCTCATACCCGGTCGTACCGTTGATCTGGCCGGCCAGATAGAGACCCGGACGCCGTTTGACCTCCAGCGCCTGGGTCAGTTCGCGCGGATCGACATAATCGTACTCGATCGCATAGCCGAAGCGGAACACCTCGACCTTTTCCAGCCCGGGCATGGTCCGCAGGAAGGCGTTCTGCGTCTCGGGCGAGACCGAGGTCGAGATCCCGTTGGGATAGACGGTCGGATCGTCCAGACCCTCGGGCTCCAGGAAGACCTGATGCGAGGTCTTGTCGGCGAAACGAACGACCTTGTCCTCGATCGAGGGACAATAGCGAGGGCCGACACCTGTCAGCTTGCCGCCATAGACGGCGCTCTCCCCGAGATTCGCGGCAATGATGGCGTGGGTGGCCTCGGTCGTGTGGGTGATGCCGCAGGCGATCTGGGGCACATCGATCCGGTCCGTCAGGAAGCTGAAGGGTACGGGCTCGGCATCGGCTGCCTGCATCTCCAGCCGGTCCCAGGCGATGGTGCGGCCGTCCAGGCGGGCCGGCGTCCCGGTCTTGAGGCGACCCATCCGCAGGCCCGAGCCATAGAGATCGGCGGCGAGGCCCGTCGAGGGCGCCTCCCCATGACGGCCGGCGGGGACTCGTTCGTCGCCGCGATGGATGACCCCGTTCAGGAAGGTGCCGGTCGTCAGGACCACCGCGCCGGCGTGGAGGGGGACGCCGTCGCCGGTCGTAACGCCGACGACACGATCCCCATCGAGCATCAGGGTCTCAGCCGTCCCGGCCATCAGGGACAGGTTCGGATAGTCGGCGAGTTCGGCCTGCATGGCCTCGCGGTACAGGCGGCGGTCGATCTGGCTGCGCGGCCCGCGCACGGCGGCACCCTTGGAGCGGTTCAACAGACGGAACTGGATGCCGGCCTTGTCTGCGAGTCGCCCCATAAGTCCGTCCAGCGCATCGATCTCGCGCACCAGGTGGCCCTTGCCGAGGCCGCCGATGGCCGGATTGCAGCTCATCTCGCCAATGGTCTCGAGCTTCTGGGTCAGCAGCAGGGTTCGGGCACCGGCGCGCGCCGAGGCAGCCGCGGCCTCACAGCCGGCATGGCCGCCGCCGATCACGATGACGTCGAAGGAAGAGGGGGAGCTCATGGCGCGGACATAGGCGACCCGGGTCCAAAACACCACTCACACATCTATCTGGCACCATCGCTCGGCCCGCTGCGTCGCGCCGGTCGAGCGCAGTGTTTCACGTGAAACACATCGGCCGCGCCGCGAGGGGAACTATTTGCCGATGCAGAAGGTCGAGAAGACCTCGCCGAGGATGTCCTCGACGCCGATCGCACCGGTGACCCGGCCCAGGGCGTCCGCAGCGCGGCGCAGGTCGTCTCCCGCCAGCTCGGGCGCGGTCGTCAGATGGGTCCGGGCGACCTGCACCGCCGAGACCGCTTCCGACAGACGGCGTCGATGCCGCTCGCGGGTCACGGCCGGGAAGTCGGCTCCGGAGAGGTCGCGAGCCAATCGGGCGGCAAGGGCATCATGCAAATCACGCAGACCCTCACCGGTCCGGGCGCTGACTGCGATCCCCTCCCCCGGCAGCGCAGTTGACAGATCCGCCTTGGTCCGGACGATGAAGTCGTCGGGGCGGGCGAAGGCGGCTGCGTCGCCTTCCGGATCACCGGGAGCCCGCACCCACAGGCGTAGGTCGGCGGCCTCGGCTCGGGCACGGGCACGACGGACGCCCTCGGCCTCCACCACATCGTCACTCTCGCGCAGACCGGCCGTGTCCGAGAGGGTCACGGCATAGCCGCCAATGACCAGATCCGCATCGAGCACGTCCCGTGTCGTGCCGGCGATGGCCGTCACGATGGCGGCCTCGCGCTCGACGAGGGCGTTGAACAGAGCCGATTTGCCCGCGTTGGTCTCGCCGATCAGGACGATGCGATAGCCCTCCCGGACTCGACGCCCCCTGTCCGCGTCGGCCAGCGCCGCGTTGAGATCTGCGGTCAAGCGGTCAAGCACGGGGCCGGCGGACGAGGCCAGCTGGTCGGGCACATCTTCATCCGGGAAGTCGATCTCGGCCTCGACGAGGGCGAGCGCCGTCAGGAGGTCGCGGCGGAAACCGGCATAGGTCTGGCTGAGCGCGCCATCGAGCTGGCCCAGGGCCTGGGCCGCCTGGGCCGAGGTCTCGGCATCGATCAGATCGGCGACGGCCTCGGCCTGGGCCAGGTCCATGCGGCCGTTCCCGAAGGCCCGGCGGGTGAACTCCCCGGGTTCGGCGGGACGGAGCCCGAGATCGATCAGGGCCGAAGAGACGGCGTCAATGACGGCACGACCGCCGTGCAGGTGAAGCTCGGCACAGTCCTCGCCTGTGTAGGAGTTCGGGCCGGGGAAGCGGAGGACGAGGGCCTGATCCAGAACGGTGTCGCCGCGGACCAGGGTTCTGAGCGATGCGAGCCGCGGCGTCAGGCCTGGCGCGCCGAGGGCGGCCAGCGCCTGATCCGTCGCCGGGCCGGAAACGCGCAGAATGGCGATGGCGCCTCGGCCTGGCGGAGTGGCGAGCGCGAAGACGCTGTCGGTCACGGGAACCGAAATCCTCCCCCATAGGGGGAGGTGTCACGGCGCGGCTTCGCGCCGTAACGGAAGGGGTTTGCCGCAAGCCCGGTGTCCGGGGCTCGCCCCCTCCACCGCTTCGCGGTCCCCCTCCCCCGACGGGGGAGGATTGACGGGCTCATTTCGGCGTAGTGACCGCCGCCTGCATGAGTTGCCGGAACTGATCCTGGGCCTGCAGGCCGAAGCTGGTCCAGGTCTTCATCAGCTCGTCCGGCTGCATGGCCGATACATTGGCGTCCATCCGCTTCTGCATCTCGGCGACCAGATGATCGTTCAGCGGCGTGACATCCGGCAGGCCGAGGAACGCGCGCGCCTCGGCCGGGGTGCAGTCGACTTCCAGATTCACCTTCATCGCGGTCTCCTTGTTTCACGTGAAACATCACTCTTGGTGTTCCTGACGCCTGACGCACGGCGTCCCGCGACTTGAGGAACGGCCCTCAAGCAGCCTCGGACCGCGTCCGAGGCGTCAGGGACCACATCATGTGTTCATCGACTGGAAGAAGTCGGCGTTGTTCTTGGACTGGCGCAGCTTGTCGAGCAGGAACTCGATCGCGTCCTGCGGGCCCATCGGGTTCAGGATCCGGCGCAGGACATAGGTCTTGGTCAGCTGGTCCTTCGGCGTGATCAGTTCTTCCTTGCGGGTACCGGACTTGAGCACGTCGATAGCGGGGAAGATGCGCTTGTCGGCGACCTTGCGGTCCAGCACGATTTCCGAGTTACCGGTGCCCTTGAACTCTTCGAAGATCACCTCGTCCATCCGCGAGCCGGTATCGATCAGGGCCGTAGCGATGATCGTCAGCGACCCGCCCTCCTCCACGTTCCGCGCAGCGCCGAAGAAGCGCTTGGGCCGTTGCAGGGCGTTGGCGTCCACGCCGCCGGTCAGGACCTTGCCCGACGACGGCACAGTGGCGTTATAGGCCCGGCCCAGACGGGTGACCGAGTCCAGCAGGATGACGACGTCCTTCTTGTGCTCGACCAGGCGCTTGGCCTTTTCGATCACCATCTCGGCGACGGCGACGTGGCGGGTGGCCGGCTCGTCGAAGGTTGAGGCCACGACCTCGCCCTTCACAGTGCGCTGCATGTCGGTGACTTCTTCGGGGCGTTCGTCGATCAGCAGGACGATCAACGAGACCTCGGGGTGGTTGGCCTCGATCGACTTGGCGATGTTCTGCAGCATCACCGTCTTGCCGACGCGCGGCGGGGCGACGATCAGGCAGCGCTGGCCCTTGCCGAGCGGTGCGACGATGTCGATGACCCGGCCTGAACGGTCGCGCAGCGTCGGGTCCTGGATCTCCATGGTCAGCCGCTCGTTGGGATAGAGCGGGGTCAGGTTGTCGAAATTGACCTTGGTGCGGACCGTCTCCGGGTCCTCGTAGTTGATCGTATCGACCTTCAGCAGGGCGAAATAGCGCTCGCCCTCGCGGGGGCCGCGCACAGCACCATGAACCGTGTCGCCCGAGCGCAGGCCGAAGCGGCGGATCTGGGACGGCGACACATATATATCGTCCGGACCCGGAAGATAATTGGCGTCCGGCGAGCGAAGGAATCCGAAGCCGTCGGGCAGCATTTCCAGCGTGCCGGACGCGATGATCTCGACCTCCTCGTCGGCCAGGGTCTTGAGGATCGCGAACAGCAGGTCCTGCTTGCGCAGGTTCGAAGCGTTCTCGATCTCCAGCTGTTCGGCGAAGGCAACCAGTTCGACAGGGGTCTTGTCGTTCAATTCCTGAAGCGTGATCCGGCCGGACGGGACGACGGGCTCGCCCTCTTCCTCGGCACCTTCGGCGTCATCCCCGATGTCAGCGGCCACGTCGGCGTCGTTGGCACCGTCCGCCTGGGAGGTGTCTTCCGCCGTCTCCGGCGTGAGGCCTTCCAGCGCCTCGGTTTCGGGGGCGGTGTCGTCGGTGTCGCGGACGTCGGTCATGTCGGAACTCTGGATTCACGCCGTCAAGACCCGGCGTCGAGGGACGTCAGGCCGGGACGAATGGAAAAGTCTGGCCTTGCGACCGGAGGGGGAGCGTCGGGTCCGAAGGCGGCTTCAAGCCAGGCGATCGGTCGTCGCGAAGAGAAGGGCAGCGCCGCGAACGACGCCTCACTGTCAGCGGAACCACATTCCGGGCCTGTGGGTCAAGCGTCGCGGCTCAGAAGCTCCATTCCATCGTCACCGACAGAACCATGACGATGGCCAGCACGAACGGAATCTCGTTGGTCATGCGCCAGAAGCGACTGGTCCTCGTCGAGCGCCCGACAGCAATGCGGTTGCGCTCGGCCGACAGGAACCCGTGCCAGCCGAACAACAGGACCACACCGATCAGCTTCACGACCATCCACGGCTCGGCGAGGAAGGCGGCGCCGCGCATCTGAATGTCGAGGTGGATCAGCCAGGCCCCGAAGATCAGCGCCAGGGCCGCCGCCGGATTGAGGATGATCTTCAGCAGCCGTGCCTGCCAGGCACGCAGCAGCGTCTGCATCTCTGACTTCAACGGCTCGGGCTTGCCGTTCTGCTCGGCGTCATAGGCGTAGAGGCGGGGAAGAAACAGCAGACCCGCCATCCAGGCGATGACCGCCAGGATGTGCAGGCCTCGCGCAAGATCATAGAGGTTCACCCTGCGGCCCCTTCGGCCTGGAACGGACAGGCCTTCCAACGCCCCTGACAACCCGGTCCGAACGGCGCCGTGCCGGTGCGGCCAAGGCTGTCGGTCACGGCCTGGGCCAGGGCGTCGATGAAGGCTTCGGCCACGCCGACGGCAGGCGCGCGCAGATAGGGGTGCAGGCCGGCCTCGTGGGCCAGTTCGCCGTATTCGATGTCCAGCTCGACCAGGGTCTCGATATGTTCGGAAACGAAGGCGATCGGGGTTACGACAACGCCGACTCCATCGGCAGCGGCCTGTTTGATCGCGTCCGGCGTCGTGGGCCCCAGCCATTTCAGGGGCCCGACCCGGCTCTGGTAGCACAGGCCCCAGTCGGTCAGCCCGGCAGCCTTTGCGACGGCGGCGACTGTGCCCTCGATCTGCTCCTGATAGGGATCGCCCTGGGCGACCAATTTCTCGGGGATGCCGTGCGCCGAGAAAAGAACGCGCATGGGCCGACCCGGATGATCGCGGCCGGCCTCGGCGAGCCTGGCCCGGATGCCATCGGCCTGGGCCTCGATCCAGCCTGCGGCCCGGGGGTAGCAGCAGATCGCTCGCGACCGGCCTGACCCCGCATAGGTCGCGTTCCAGGCCTTCAGCGACGACTGGGTCGTCGTGGTCGAGAACTGCGGATAGAGGGGCAGCAGCACCACTTCATCGGGGCCAAAGGCGGCGACATCGACGGCCGTTTCCTCGGTCAAGGGGTGCCAGTAGCGCATGGCGATGAAACTCTTGACCTCGTCGCCGGGCAGAACGGCCCCCAACCGGGCGTCGAGGGCCGCCATCTGTTTCCGTGTTTCGGCCTTCAGGGGCGAACCACCACCGGCGTCCATCATCGCATAATTGGCCTGGGCGCTCTTCTCGCGGCGCGAGGAGATCAGCTTTGCCAGAGGCGTCCGTGCGAACCCGGGAAGGCCGATGATCGCCGGGTCGTTGAACAGGTTGAACAGGAAGGGCCGCACAGAGGCGGCGTCGTCCGGACCGCCGAGATTGAACAGGACGACAGCGATCCGTCTACCGGCCATTCGTCGGTCCTTACTGGGCGCCCAGGCGCTTGAGCACCTGTTCGACGTGGGCGATCGGCACGTCCGGCAGGATGCCGTGGCCAAGGTTGAAGATCCATGGACCCGCGCCCCAGGCCTCGACAAGCTCATCCACCCTGCGGTCCAGAGCCGCACCGCCGGCGCGGAGCAACAGAGGATCGAGCGCGCCCTGGATCGGCTTGATCGCCTGCACCTCTCTGCCACGCTCCAGCGAACAGGCGGTATCGAGCGCCACGCCCTGGACGTCGACCTCGCGCGCATAACGTTCAGCATGAAGCGCCGAGCCGCGCGGGAAGCCGATCAGGGGCACAGTGACGCCGAGCTCACGCACCCGGGCGACAAGCTTCTGGTGCGGCCTCATCACGAGCCGTTCAAACAGGTCGTCGGGCAGGCCCTCGGCCCAGCTCTCGAAGATCTTCAGGGCGTCGGCACCGGCGTCGGCCTGCATCTTCAGATAGCGGGCGGTGGCCTCGACCAGCACATCCAGAACGGCATCGACCTTGTCCGGATCGGAATAGGCGTAGGATCGCGCCTGCGCCCGCTCACCCTTGCCCATCGTATTGTGGTGGCCGTCGAGCATATAGGTGGCCACAGTCCAGGGCGCGCCGGCGAACCCGATAAGGGCCCGCTCCGGCTCCAGCTCGGCCCGCACCCGGCTGAGGGTCTCCCCGACCTGATGCAGATGCTCACCGGCACCATCAGCCAGTTCAGCCATCCGGCCCGGCGACGGCATCAGCCCCAGTTTCGGTCCTTCACCGGTCTCGAACCAGACATCCTGACCCAGGGCCTGCGGGATCAGCAGGATGTCAGCGAAGACGATGGCGGCGTCGAAGCCGAACCGGCGCATCGGCTGCATCGTCGCTTCGGCGGCCATCTCCGGGTTCAGGCAGAAGGCAATGAAGTCCGGGGCCTGGGCGCGCAGGGCGCGATATTCGGGCAGGTAACGACCGGCCTGACGCATGAACCAGACGGGCGGGCGCTCCAGGGTCTCGCCCTGCAGGACACGGATCAACGAAGGCGTGATGCTCATGACTCCGGCTCTACGGCGATGAGCGTATCCCCTCAAGCCCATGTCCTTCCTCTTATCCTGATAAGAATCCTGGAAAGGTTTGAGGAAGCAGACAGAGGGCGGGACGACGGGGATGAAACGGCTCCGGTCCCCACGCCGAACCCTCTTGTCCCGGGCCCGTCCCGGCGTTCGCGACAGCCGGATGACAGCCTGTGGAAACCGGGCAAAAGCCTTAACAAACTCTTAACGGACGGGCACCCCGGCGGGCCTTTGCCCCGTAGCCAGAGTGTGGGTCGTTTACCTTTTGTTAAGCATTTCCCCAGCCGAGAAGAGGCTGTCTGTCTCCCTTGGGATGATCCGCAGACGGACGAGACATGCCGTCCACCACTGTCCCCGCTCGCCGGATGACGAGGGCCGCGCTATAGGAATCGGTGCCCCGGCCTGGCCGTCGGCGCCCCGCCCGATCCACAGGAATTCTCGCCATTCCCACTCCCCAGACCCTGGTCTTCCCTCATCGGGGTCCGGCGTGAGCCCGGCGAGGCCCGCCGGGGCGTCGCGACTGGCGACTTATTTTCATGTCCATCTGGTCTCGGACTCGACCGGCGAGACCCTCAACGCCATGGCCAAGGCGGTGACAGCCCGCTTCGACGGGGTCATTCCGATCGAGCACATCTATGCCCTGGTGCGGTCCGACAAACAGATGGAGCGTGTCCTGGGCGAGGTGGCGGCGGCGCCGGGCGTGGTTCTGCATACGATCGTTGATCGCGACTTGCGGGCCCAGCTGGAAGAGGGTTGCCGCGCGCTCGACATGCCGCACATCGGGGCGCTGGATCCTCTGGTCGGAGCCCTGTCCCGCTATCTGGGGGCGGCCCTGTCGACCCGGGTCGGGGCCCAGCACGCGCTCGACCACGACTATTTCAACCGCATCGGGGCCCTGGACTACGCCATGGCTCATGACGACGGTCAGGGCACGGCCGAACAGCTGGAGGGCGCCGATGTGGTTCTGGTCGGGGTCAGCCGCACGTCCAAGACTCCCACCTGCATCTATCTGGCGCACCGGGGGGTGCGAGCCGCCAATGTGCCTCTGGTGCCGGGCCAGGAGGACGGCGAGCGTCTGGTGGGACTGAAAAACCCGCTGATCGTCGGCCTGACCGTGTCACCCGACCGACTGGTGCAGATTCGCCGGAACCGGCTGGACGGTCTCAACGCCACCCATGCCTCGTCCTATGTCGAGCCGGACGCTGTGCGCGAGGAGACGATCAAGGCGCGGCGGGCCTTCGAACGGCGCGGCTGGCCGACCATCGATGTGACGCGCCGCTCGGTCGAGGAGACGGCGGCCGCCATCCTGAACCTGCTGACCGAACGCCGCACCCGCCGACTGGGAGCCTCCTGGTGAGTGAAGAAAGGCTGATCCTCGCCTCCCGCAGCGCCGCCCGTCGCGCCATGCTGACGAGCGCCGGCGTGGCTTTCGTCGCTGAGGACGCCGGGGTGGACGAGGACGCGATCAAGACCTCACTGGCCGGCATCGATCCAGCTGAACTGGCGCTGGAGCTGGCCCAGGCAAAGGCGCTGGCGATCTCGCGCCACGATCCAGAGGCCTGGGTCCTGGGTTCGGACCAGACACTGGATTTCAACGGGGAGATGATCTCCAAGGCACCGAGCCTCGCCGTGGCGCGCGAGCGGCTGCATGGCCTGCGCGGGCACACCCATCATCTGAACTCCGCTGCCGCCCTGGCCAACAACGGCGCGGTGGTCTGGTCGGGCGTCGACACCGCACGGATGACCATGCGGCGGTTCTCCGACGCCTTCCTCGACACCTATCTGGAGGCCGAGGGCGAGGGCCTGCTTGGGTCGGTCGGCTGCTACCGGCTGGAGGGGATGGGATCGCAGCTGTTCGACCGGGTCGAGGGCGACTATTTTACCGTCCTGGGAATGCCGCTGTGGCCCGTGCTGGACGAACTGCGCCGGGCCGGAGTGATCCGCTCATGAACCGGGCCCGGATCACAGGAGCAGTGAAGGTCGGCGGCATTGTCGGCAATCCCGTCGCCCATTCCCTGAGCCCGGTCATCCACAACGCCTGGATCGAGGCCGCCGGGCTGGACGCCGCCTATGTCGCCTTCTCGCCGAAGGATCCTGCTGCCTTCGACACCCTGGTCGCGGCCGGGCGGGCGGGTCTGCTGAGCGGCGTCAATGTCACCGCCCCGTTCAAGGAACAGGCCTTCGCCCTGGCCGATACGGCGTCGGAGACGGTGCGCGACAGCAGATCGGCCAATATCCTCGTCTTCCGCGACGGCGGCGTCTTTGCCGACAGCGCCGACGGCCTCGGCCTGCTGCGTGCCCTGAAGCAGCAGGCGCCGAAACTGTCCCTGAGCGGCTCGCCGGTCGTCATGCTGGGGGCCGGCGGGGCCGCCCGGGCCGCCGCCGCGACCCTGGCGGGAGCCGGAGCCCATGTGCGGATCGTCAACCGCACCCGCGACCGGGCCGAAGCCCTGGCGGCCGATCTCGGAGGCTCGGTCTCGGTCGCAGACGGGCCGGCGGCCCTTGAAGGCGCGGTCCTGGTGGTCAATGCCCTCAGCGTCCGGCCGGAGATCGATCTCGCGACCCTGGATCCGTCGACGACGGTGATGGACATGACCTACAAGCCCGTGATCACGCCGTTCCTTCACGCGGCGCGCGCCGCCGGTCTCGTCACAGTCGACGGCCTGGCCATGCTGATCGGCCAGGCCGGACCGTCGTTCGAAGCCATTTTCGGGATGCCGCCGCCGGACCTCGACCCGCGGCCACTGCTGCTGGCCCATATGGGAGAGACGGCATGATCCTTCTGGGGCTGACCGGCTCGATCGGCATGGGCAAGTCGACCACCACCGCCATGTTCGCCGGTCATGGCGCCCTGATCTGGAACGCCGACGAGGCGGTCCACGCCCTTTATGCGACGGGCGGGGCAGCGGTCGAGCCGATCAAAAAGGCCTTTCCGGGCGTGGTCGTGGACGGCGAAGTGGACCGCACGCTTCTGGCCGAGGCCCTCGGCCGCGACGACACGGCCTTTCGCCGGCTCGAGGCCATCGTCCATCCGCTGGTGGCGGCCGGGCGTCTGGCCGATCTGGACGCGTCGCGGGCGGCGGGAGTGAAGCTGGCTGTGCTCGACATCCCCCTGCTGTTCGAGACCGGCGGCGACCGGGCGGTGGACGCGGTCGTGGTGGTCACCGCCGACGCCGAAACCCAGCGTCGGCGTGTCCTGGCGCGTCCCGGCATGACCGAAGCCCGGTTTGAAGCCATTCTGGCGCGCCAGACGCCGGACGCGGACAAACGTCGTCGCGCGGATTTCGTGATCGACACCGGTCGGGGACTGGACGCGGCCCGCGCCCGCGTCGCCGAAATCGTGGGGATCGTTCTGTCTCCCGACTGGAAACGACCGGATCGGAGTCTTTCAGGCCCCGACGAAACACCCCATTAGAAGGGCATGTCCCGCGAAATCGTTCTCGACACCGAAACCACCGGCTTTGACCCCCGCACGGGCGACCGGCTGATCGAGGTCGGCTGTATCGAGATCCTGGACCTGTTGCCGACGGGCCGCACCTTCCACCGTTTCGTCAATCCGGAACGGCTCATCCCCCCGGATGCGACCCGGGTCCACGGCATCACCGATGACAAGGTCAGGGACGCGCCGAAATTCGCCGAGATCGTCATCGACCTGATGGACTTCATCGGCGACGCCCCGGTGATCGCCCACAACGCCCAGTTCGATCGCAACTTCATCGACCATGAATGCGGGCGCTGCGGTCAGGCCCTGCTGCCCGGGACCCGCTGGATCGACACCCTGCAACTGGCCCAGAAGCGCTGGCCGGGCATGCCCAACTCGCTGGACGCCCTGTGCAAACGCTACAAGGTCAGCCTGGCCGATCGCTCGTTTCACGGCGCCCTGATCGACGCCCGTCTGCTGGCAGAGGTCTATCTGGAGCTCAAGGGCGGCAAGGAGCGGGTTCTGGACCTGTCCAGCCGTCGTGAAAGCCAGGCCGCGGCCGCCCATGCCGCCGCAGGAGGCTATCAGCCCCGTCCACGTCCGCTGAGCCCGCGTATCCACCCGGAAGAGGCGGAGGCGCATCGTGCCTTCCTGCTTGCGACCCTCAAGGACCAGTCGCTGTGGGCCGGCTACGGGCTCGAGGTCGTCGAGCCCGCTGCGCAGTCCTAGGCCACGCCGCCTTGTTGGGCCTGCTGTTGCTGGCGCGCCGTGTAGATGCCGGCGAAATCGAGCGGATCCATCATGAAGGGCGGATAGAAGCCGCCGTCGGCCGACGCGCGCGCGATGATCTCGCGGGCGTAGGGGAAGAGGTAGCGCGGGCATTCGATCAGCAGCATCGGCTCGATGTCCGCCTCGGGGATACCCGTGAGCTGGAACAGACCGCCGTACAGAAGCTCCACCTGGAACACCCGCATGGTTTCCGTCGAGGCCTTGATCGACAGCTTGATATCGACCTCGAACAGGCCATCGGGACGGCCCTGGGCGTTCAGTTCGACGCCCATATCGATCTGGGGCTTGCCGTCCATGCGCAGGCTGTCAGGTGCCCTGGGGTTTTCGAACGACAGGTCGCGGACATACTGGGCCAGGATGCGGAAGCCCGGAACCGGGGGCTGGTCGGTCGGAGCCGAACCGTTGGCGTCGGCGGGCGAAACGTCGGTCATGGAAGCGAGGCCGTTCAAAATGGCGGAAAAGCAAGGCGCCGCGACTAGCATTCGCCTGAACGTCCCGCAACTTGGCTCTTGAGTGCACTCTCGCTCTCTGCGCGGCGGCGGGGTGCCTGATCGCGCTTCAGAGAGGTCGCGGCGGCATGTCACAATTCGCCCGGGGTGCGCCGTGCCTTGCGCGTGCCCATATCAGACCGTAATCGTCCTGTTCGACGCGCCCGGCCCTTCCGGTCGGGATCAGGACGCCATCCAGGGATACCCCGTGCCGGTACAGTTCCAGCTCGTCATCTTCGCCGTGATCGCCGCGGTCGTCCTGTTTCAGCTCTACAATGTGCTGGGCAAAAAGGTTGGTCGCCAGCCCCAGGAAGACGCCAAGGTGCCCCTCCTGGCCGCCGCAAAGGGGGCAGAGCCCCCGGCCCGCGTTCCCGCCCTCGACGCTGCGACCCTGGCCGCCGCCGCCTCGTTGCGCGCCCGCGATCCGGCCTTCGACCCCGCCAAATTCATCGAAGGGGCCCGCCAGGCCTATGAGACCATCGTGCGTGGCTACGCCTCCGGCGACCGCGCGGCGCTGAAACCCTTGCTGACGCCCGCCGTACTGGACTCGTTCGAGACCGGCATCGCTGCCCGCGAAACCCGGGGCGAGACCGAACAGGTCGAGTTTCTGCACCCGCCGCGCGCCGATCTGGAACTGGCCTCCGCAGAGGGCGACCGCGCTGTGGCCAAGGTTCGCTTCCTCGCCGAAATCCGCTCGAAAATCCTCCTGCCTGAAGTCGAGGCGACCCCGGGCGCCCCGGTCGAACCCCGTATTGAGGAACGCCGCACCGCCGAGCACTGGACCTTCGAACGGTCTCTGGGCGCCGCCGACCCCAACTGGGTCCTCGCCCGCGTCGAACCCGCCAACGCCTGACGGGCGGCCGCCCGTGGGATTCGACCTGAGGCCGGTTCTCGCAGGCGCGTTCCTGCTTCTTGCAGGCTGTGCCACCTCGACGGTCGAGACGCCCGCCCGGCCTGCAGGCCCGCACGGTCCTTCTGTCCCGCCGGTCCAGGTCTCGAACCTGCCGGGTCCTCAGTCCCTGCCGGGCTGGGCCGACGAAGATCACCTCGCTGCCTTTTGGGCCTATGCCGAAACCTGTCGCGTGGCCCGTGAGGCGGCCGCCGCGCGCCAGTGCGAGCAAGCCCAGCACATCCGGCGGACATCGCGACCGGTGACGCCCTCGATGGCGCGTGCCTACTTCGAAAACGGCTTCGCGGTGGTTGAGGCCCAGCCCGCCGAAGGCCGGTCACCCCTGCTGACCGCCTATTTCGCCCCGGAGTATGAGGCGCGTCGCAGCCCCGACCGGGAGTTCGACACGCCCGTGCTCGGCCGGCCCGCCGGCTGGTCGCGCGGTCAGGTCCTGGAGGAACGTTCGGTGATCGAGGCCGGCCCGTCCCCCTCGCCCCCCCTGGCCTGGATGCGGGCCGAGGATCTGTTCTTCCTCCAGATCCAGGGCTCCGGCTACCTGACTTTCGAGGATGGATCGAAGGTGCGGGCCGCCTATGCCGCCGACAACGGCCTGCCCTTCGTCGGTATAGCCCGACCGATGGCTGAACGCGGGCTTTTGCCGACGAACGGAACCTCGGGCGAGGCGATCCGGGCCTGGCTGGCGGCGCATCGAGGGCCTGAGGCGCGTGCAGTTACGGCCCTGAACCCCCGCTACATCTTCTTCTCGCTTGACCCCGACGACGGCGGCGACCCGGCCGGAGCGGCGGGCGTTTCCCTGCCGGCTCGCCGCGCCATCGCGGTCGACCCGGCCAGCTGGACCTACGGCGATCTTGTGTGGATCTCGGCAAGCGCCGGTAACCTGGTAGGGGCGCGGCATGGCTATACCGGCCTGGTCATGGCGCTGGACACGGGCTCGGCGATCCGGGGCCCGGTCCGCGCCGACCTCTATATGGGCCGGGGCGAGGCGGCGGGCGCGGAGGCCGGGGCGGTCCGGCATCCCCTGCGCATGTGGCGGCTGATCCCGCGTCCCTGATCTCAGTCCGAATTCGCCATGCGTTAGGGTTTCCGGCGGAAAGCGCCTAGATGGGCGGCGGGTTCGCCGCCAGGCCATCCTCCCCATGACATCCCCGACTGTTCGCACGCCGCAGCCCCTCACGGAGCGCGTCCTCGAACGCCTCGTCTATCGCAGCGACGCGGTAGGCGCTTCAGAAGCCCCGGCGGACCTGTCCGAAATCGTGGCGACCTCGGTGCGAAACAACGGTCGACGTCGGATCACTGGCGCCCTGGCCTATCAATCCGGAACCTTCGTCCAGGTGCTGGAGGGCGATCCCGAAGCCCTGACCGCCCTGATGGAGGACATCGAGGCCGACGTGCGCCATCGCAATGTGCGCGTCCTGGCCCGCTGGCCGGTCCAGACCCAGCTCTTTCTCGGCTGGGCCATGGTGCTGGTCGACACGCGCAAGCTGTCACCCCACCAGTCCAAACTGCTGTCCCAGACCGGGTCCGGTGCCCAGGTCACTGCCGTGATCAGCGATCTCGCCAACGCCCGTCTCGGGTCTATGGTCTAGGCTAGCGGCGAAGCCCGCCCAGAATGCCGCGCAGCAGTTCGCGCGTGAGGGTCGAGCCCGCCGTGCGCAGAACCGACTTGGTCAGGGCCTCCATCGGCGTCTGACGGGTGGATTTGCGCGGTGCCTTGGGGGCGGCAGGGGCTTTCGGAGCGGCCTGGGCGCGGCCCTGCGGCGCGGGTTTCGCGGCCGGAGCGGTTGCTTCCTCTATTTGCGCGTGGCGGGCGGCGAGAATCTCCTCGGCGGATTCGCGGTCCACGACGGTGTCATAGACCCCCTTCACCGGGCTGGACGCCATGACGGCGGCGCGTTCGAGATCCGTCGCGGGGCCGAGGCGACTGTCCGGCGGACGGATCAGGGTCCGGGCGACCACGCGGGGCGCCCCCTTCTCATCGAGCGTCGAGACCAGGGCCTCGCCGGTGCCGAGCGCCTGGATGGCCTCGGCCGTGTCGAAGGCGGGATTGACCCGGAAACTGTCCGACGCCGCCTTCAGCCCGCGCTGATCGGACGGAGTGTAGGCGCGCAGCGCATGCTGGATGCGGTTGCCCAGCTGGGCCAGGACGCTGTCGGGGATATCCGCCGGGTTCTGGGTGATGAAATAGACCCCGACCCCCTTGGACCGGATCAGGCGCACGACCTGTTCGACCTTCTCCAGCAGGGGTTTGGGCGCATCCCTGAACAGCAGGTGGGCCTCGTCGAAGAAGAAGACGAGGCGCGGCTTCTCCGGGTCGCCGATCTCGGGCAGCTGTTCGAACAGTTCTGACATCAGCCACAGCAGGAAGGCGCCGTACAGGCGCGGGCTGTTCATCAGCCGGGTCGAGTCCAGCACATTCACCTGACCCCGCCCATCGAGCGAGGTCCGCATCATGTCGGTCAGTTTCAGCGCCGGTTCGCCGAAGAAGGCGTCGCCGCCGTCCTGTTCCAGCTGCAGCAGCGCGCGCTGGATCGAGGCGATCGAGGCGGGGGCCACATTGCCGACCTCGCGGCCGATGCGGGCGGCGTTCTCGGCGACATAGGTCAGCATGGATCTCAGGTCGTCGAGATCGAGCAGCAGCAGGCCTTCCTTGTCGGCGACGTGGAAGGCGACAGTCAGCACCCCCTCCTGCACGTCGTTCAGATCCAGCATCCGGGCCATCAGCAGGGGCCCGATCTCGGACACGGTCGCCCGGACCGGATGACCCTTCTGGCCGTACAGGTCCCAGAACACCGTCGGCGCAGCCTTCGGAACCAGGGTCAGGTTCATCCCGGCGGCGCGGGCCAGCAGTTTCTCGTTCGGGGTTCCGACCTGGCTGATTCCCGAGAGATCTCCCTTCACGTCGGCGCAGAAGACCGGGACGCCCATCTCGGAGAAGCCCTGGGCCATGATCTGAAGCGTAACGGTCTTGCCGGTGCCGGTCGCGCCCGCGATCACCCCATGCCGGTTGGCCCGGTTCCACAGCAGGATCTCGCGCTGGGGCGTCTCCCCATCGGCGGTCCCGTTCGAGGACTGGCCCAGGAACAGGCCGGGGCTGGCGGCGACGTCGGTCATGCAAATCTCCTTGTCCGCTGCTTAGCCGTGGCCGGCTCGCGCGCCAATCGGTGATTGACCAGGGGAGCGACGCCCCCGACAAGTCGGTGTATGAAACCACCGATCGCCATTCCGACATCGACCGTGGCCCGAAATGCCCTGGTGACCCTGGCCGTCGTCGCGTCCGGCGCCGCCCTCTACTGGCTGCGGGACATCCTGACGCCTCTGGCCATGGCGATCTTCCTGCTGATCATGATCGACGGGGTGAAGCGTTTCATCGAGGACAGAACCCGCCTGCCCCGCCACTGGGCAGGGACGGCGGCCCTGACGGTGGTGGTTCTGGCCTTCCTGGCTTCCATCGCCTTCATCGTGAACGGGGCGGCCGGCTTCTTCTCGGACGCCTCGGGCGTCTCGAGCGGCATCGGGCCGAGGATCGATGCCATCATTGCCGACGGCGCGGGCCTGTTCGGCATGACCACGCCCCCGACAGCCCAGGAGTTGTTCGCCGGTCTGGATATCCGGGGCAATCTGACCACGCTCGCCTTCCAGGTTCAGGGCGTGGTGTCGGGCGCCTTCTTCGTCATGGTCTATCTGGCCTTCCTGCTGGCGGCCCAGATGGGTTTCCGACGCAAGCTGGTCAGCCTGTTCCCCAATCGCGAGAGCCGCCAGGAGGCCAGTGAGGTGTTCCAGCGCGTGCGCGGCGGGGTCGAGGGCTATCTGTGGGTCCAGGCTGTCACTGGCGGCATCATCTGCGTCGCCGCCTGGATACTGATGCGACTGGTGGGCCTGCAGAACGCCGAGTTCTGGACCTTCGTCATCTTCGTGGTCGGCTTCATCCCGGTGCTGGGGGGGGCCATCGCAGGGCTCGCGCCGCCGCTGTTCGCTCTCGTCCAGTTTCCGACCTACTGGCCGGCCCTGATCCTGCTGGTCGGATTGCAACTGATCCTGTTCGTCGTCGGCAACGCCATCCAGCCACGCATGCAGGGCGACAATCAGAACATCGATCCGGTCGCGGTGCTTCTGGCCCTGGCCCTGTGGGGCAAGCTGTGGGGGGTGGTCGGCATGTTTCTGTCGACGCCGCTGGCGGTCATGGCCATGGCGATCCTGGCCGAGTTCAAGGGATCGATGTGGATCGCCATCCTGCTGTCCGGCAACGGCCGCCCCTATGCCGAGGAGGACGCAGAGCCCGCGCACAAGCCCCCGGCCCGACGTCCGGCCCGCGTCAAACCGCCACGTGCTGGAACCGCAGAACCCTGAAACTCGACCCCTTGCGGCCCGGTTCCGTCGATCCCATCTGCCTGCCAGACGTCGCGGCCCCTCCCCTCCCTCCAGGGCCGCGGCGGCATCGACCGGCGCTCGTTCCCCCCTCCAGCGCCGGTTCAAGAGAGGCCGTCGGACGCCCGTCCGGCGGCCTTTTCTTGGTTTCGCATGGGCGAAAGGGCGTTTTCCGCCGCGGATGAGTGAACGCTGATAAGGCTCGGTCCGGAAGGTCGTTCAACGGGGTTTGTCGTTTCCGGCCTTTCCGAGCGGAGCGGTCCGGCCTATCCAACGGATCAGGGACGGGGTGGGTCGCGGTCGAGCGATGATCTCCGGTCCAGACCCTGGCGGCCCTGCCGCGCCTTTCGAGACCCTGCCCATGTCCGGCGACCTCCGCACCTCCTCCCAGCCCTCCAGCCCGGAGGCGCTGCAACGGGCCTTCGCGGAGGCCGTGGGCGGCGGAGGGGCGCCGAGCGAGCTGGAACGGTCCTTCGTCGCCCAGGCCTCCGAGGACTATGCCGAGGACGAGACACCGGAACTGGCCCTGGAGGATGTCGGCGCGGTGCTGGCCGACGCCTGGCGCTGGGCAGAGCGGCGCAATCCCGGCGAGACCCGGATGGCGGTTGAACCCCTGACGGTCGGCGGCGGCCGCGCCACCCCCTATGACGTCCTTCGCATCGTCCAGGATGACAGGCCCTTCCTCGTCGACAGCGTCATGGGCGAGCTGGCCGACTCCGGCGTCTCGGTCCGGGCCCTGTTCCACCCCGTCCTGAATCTGGCCCGCCGGGCCGACGGTTCGCGGACGGCGGATGGCGGCGCGCGCGAATCCCTTATCGTCCTGGTCATCGATCCCCTGCCGCCCGAGCGGCGCGAGGCGCTGCAGGCCGGCGTCGGACAGACCCTGGCCGACGTGCACACGGCGGTGGCCGACTACCCGGCCATGAACGCGCTGATGGCGCGTTCGATCGCCCATCTGGAAGCCTGCCCCGGCGGCATCGACCCGGCGATCGTGGCCGAGAATCTGGAGTTCCTGCGCTCGCTCAACGACGACGCCTTCGTCTTCCTGGGTGCCCGCGACTACGACTATCCGCGTACCGCCGACGGCGGCTACGCGGCCGAGGCGCCGCTTGACCAGTCGGGAGCCGGCGTCGGCGTCTTGCGCGATCCCGAGCGCACGGTGCTGCGCCGCACGTCGGAGCCTGCCGTCCTGACCGCCAGTATGAAACGACAGATCGATCTGTCTGACCCGGTCACTGTGGCCAAGGCCAACCTGCGCAGCCGCGTCCACCGCCGCGCCTACATGGACTACGTTGGGGTCAAACGGTACGGCGACGACGGTCGTCCGTCGGGAGAGACCCGCTTCGTCGGCCTGTTCACCGCCGAGGCCTATGACCGGCCACCGTCGCAGGTGCCGCTGATCCGGCGCAAGGTGGGCAACGTCCTGGCCCGCGCCGGCAAGGCGCCCGGCAGCCACAACGAGAAGCGGCTGAAGAACATCCTGGAGAACTATCCCCGGGACGAACTCTTCCAGATCACCGAGGACGAGCTGCTGACCACGTCCCTGGGCATCCTGCACCTGTTTGACCGGCCCCGGATCAAGACCTTCACCCGCAAGGATCCGTTCGACCGGTTCGTCTCGGTCCTGGCCTTCGTGCCGCGCGAGCGGTACGACGCCGGCGTGCGTGAGCGGATCGGCCGCATCCTGGCCCGCGCCTGGGGCGGACGCCTCTCGGCCTGGTATCCGCAGCTGTCCGACGCGCCCCTCGTGCGCATCCACTACATCATCGGCGTCACGCCGGGCGATCACCCGGTTCCCGACCAGCGCGCCCTCGATGCCGAGATCATCGAGACGGGCCGCACCTGGGTTGATCGTTTCGAAGGGGCCTTGCGCGCCGCCGACGTCGACGACAGTCAGATCGGAGCCCTGAGCGCCCGTTGGGCCGAGGCCTTCGGTGCGGGCTATCGCGACCGCTATGACGCGGCCGAGGCCGTCACCGACCTCCAGGAAATCGACCGTTTGAACGAGACGAATGACGAGAACGCCGGCGAGCCCGTCGCCGTGCGCGCCTTCCGCACGTCCGACGACACTCCCCTGCAGTTCCGTTTCAAACTCTATCGCAGGGGCGCGGCCGCGCCACTGTCGGACGTCCTGCCGATCCTGGCCGATATGGGGCTGAAGACGCTCGAAGAGTTCGGCCACGCCATCAAGCCGGCCGGCCACACCGGTACGGCCCAGGAAATTCACGTCCACGAATTCCTGCTGGAGGACCCGCGCGGCGCTTCATTGGCGTTCGGCGACATCAAGGGCCCGTTCGAAGCGGGCTTCTCGGCTGTCTGGTCCGGCCAGACCGAGAGCGACGGCTTCAACCGTCTGGTGCTTGAACTCGGCGTCGGCTGGCGCGAGGCGGCCCTGATCCGCACCCTGGCCCGCTATCGCCAGCAGGCCGGTCTCGATCCCTCACAGGCGGTGCAGGAAGAGGCGCTCCGTGACTATCCCGCCATCGCCCGCGCCCTGCTGTCGTTCTTCGCCTGCAAATTCGATCCGGCTCACGGGGGTTCGGCCGAAGAGCGCGCGGTTCATTGCCGCGAGCTGGACGACAGGATCAACGCCCTTCTGATGGACGTGAAGTCGCTCGACCACGACCGCGCCCTGCGTCGGATGGCGGCCCTGATCGGGGCGGTCAAACGCACCAACTACTACCAGACAGCGGCCGACGGCGGCTTCAAGCCGCACATCTCGATCAAGATCGCCTCGCGCGAGCTCGACGACCTGCCCCTGCCCAAGCCCTATCGCGAGATCTTCGTCTGGGCCCCGCATATCGAGGGCGTCCACCTGCGCTTCGGTCCCGTGGCCCGCGGCGGTCTGCGCTGGTCTGACCGCCGCGACGACTTCCGCACCGAGGTCCTGGGTCTGGTGAAGGCCCAGCAGGTCAAGAACGCCGTCATCGTGCCGGTCGGGTCCAAGGGCGGCTTCTTCCCGAAACATCTGTCGGGCATCGTGCGCGCCGGCGGCGACCGCGACGCCCAGCAGGCCGAGGCCATCCGCGCCTACAGGACCTTCCTGTCGGGTCTTCTGGACATCACGGACAATATCGCCGCCGACGGCCATGTGATCCGCCCGGCCAATGTCGTGCCGTTCGAGGGCGACGACCCCTATCTGGTCGTGGCCGCCGACAAGGGGACGGCGACCTTCTCCGACATCGCCAACGGGGTTTCGGCCGACTACGGCTTCTGGCTCGACGACGCCTTCGCCTCGGGCGGTTCGGTCGGATACGACCACAAGGCCATGGGCATCACGGCCCGGGGCGCCTGGGAGGCGGTCAAGCGGCACTTCCGCGAGATCGGCAAGGACATCCAGACCGAGCCCTTCACCGTGGTCGGTGTCGGCGATATGTCCGGCGACGTCTTCGGCAACGGCCTGTTGCTGTCGAAGGCCTCGAAACTGGTCGCCGCCTTCGACCACCGCGACATCTTCATCGACCCGACCCCGGACCCGGCTTCGTCGTGGGAAGAACGGAACCGGCTGTTCGCCCTGCCGCGCTCGTCCTGGCAGGACTATGACAAGGCGAGGATATCGACCGGCGGTGGCGTCTTCTCCCGTTCGGCCAAGTCGATCGAACTGACGCCCGAGATCCGCGCCGCGCTCGACATCACCGACGAAGCCCTGGACCCGGTCAGCCTGATCCGCGCCATCCTGAAGGCACCGGCGGAGCTGCTCTATCTCGGCGGCATCGGGACCTATGTGAAATCGGCGCTCGAGACCGACGCCCAGGTCGGCGACAAGGGCACCGACGCGCTCCGGATCAACGCCGACGAACTGCGGGTCAAGGTGGTGGGGGAGGGGGCCAACCTCGGCCTCACCCAGGCGGGCCGGATCGCTTTCGCCGCCGGCGGCGGACGCATCAACACGGACGCCATCGACAACTCCGCCGGTGTCGATACCTCCGACCACGAGGTCAATATCAAGATCCTGATCGGCGCGGCCCTGGCCCAGGGCGCCCTGCCTCTCGCCGACCGCGTGCCGCTGCTGGCCTCGATGACCGAGGAGGTCGGGCTCAAGGTCCTGGCCCACAACTACGACCAGACCCTGGCCCTGACCCTGCAACAGGCCGAGGGGACCGGCGCCCTCGACACCCAGCAGCGCTTCATGCAGTCCCTGACCGCGCGGGGCAAACTGGACCGCAAGGTCGAAGGTCTGCCCGGCGACGTCCGGATCGGCGAGATGAAGACGGCGGGCCAGGCCCTGACCCGGCCGGAACTGGCCGTACTGATGGCCTATTCCAAGCTGGAGCTCGCCGACGAGATCGTGGCCTCCAGGGCGCCCGAAGATCCCTTCTTCGAGGAGACCCTGGTCCGCTACTTCCCCGGACCGCTGGCCCGGTTCGGGAAGCAGATGCAAAGCCACCGGCTGCGCCGCGAGATCGTCGCGACGGTCATGTGCAACGAGATCGTCAACATGACGGGCCCCACCTTCCCCGATCGCCTGCGGGCGGCGGCGGGTTGCGACACGACGGCCCTTGTCATCGCCTTCGAGGCGGCGCGTCGGGTCTTCCGCCTCGACGAGGCCTGGGACGCGGTCAGTGCCCTGGACCTGAAGGTCCCGGCCGAAACCCAGACGGCGCTCTATCTCGAAATCTCCACCGTCCTGCGGCGCCAGACCGTCTGGCTGGCGCGTCGCGCCGGGAAGGCGGGGGCGACGGTTCAGGGGCTGATCGAGGCCTACCGTCCGGCCGCCGATGCCCTGCGGGCCGCGGGCGGCGACGTCCTGTCCCGCTTCGAACAGGCCCGTCTGGCCGAACGGTTGAAGACCTTCGCCGACATGGGCGTGGGCGAAGACCTGGCCTGGACGGTGTCGATGCTTCGCCCGCTGGTCGCTACGGCCGACATCGGCGATCTGGCGACGGAAGCCGGCTGGTCCGAACCCCGGATGGCCCGCCTCTACCATCAGGTCGGGGCGGCCTTCGACTTTGACCGCCTGCGTGTCGCCGCCGGTGCCGTACCGTCGGGCGATCATTTCGACCGTCTGGCCGTTCGCCGTCTGATCGAGGACCTGATGACCGAACAGGTCGCCCTGACCCGCGCGGTGGCCAGGGCCTCCGACCCGGCCGTGGGCGATACCGAGGCGACGGCAGAAGCGGCCGTCGACGCCTGGATCGGGCCGCGTCAGGCCGTGGTCGAAGGCGTTCGCGCTGCCGTGGACGAGATCGAGGCCTCGGGCACGGGCTGGACCTTCGCCAAACTGACCATCGCCAACGGCCAGATCCGCCAGGTGGCGGGCTCGGTTTGATGCCCAGAAAGTTCCTCGTCGTCGTCGATGACAGCCCCGAGTTCGAGGCGGCCCTGCGCTACGCCTCGCGCCGGGCGCGGTCGACGGGCGGGCGCGTCGCCCTGCTGCGGATCATCCCCGGCGGGTCGGACGAGCACTGGGCCGGCGTGCGCGAGGAAATCCAGCGTCAGCAGCGGGCCGAGGCCGAACTGCTGCTGAACCGCCTGGGCGAGGAGGCCAGGGAGCGCTCCGGCGCCCAGCCCATCTTCCTGATCGAGGAGGGCGAACCCCAGGCCGCCATCCGCAAGGTCTGCGGCGAGGACCCCGAGATCAAGATCCTGGTCCTGGCCGCAGGCATGGGCAGCCGGGGCCCGGGACCGCTGGTCTCGGCCGTGCTGAAACAGGGCGCGGCCTTCGGCGGGCGGAAACTGCCGGTGACGATCGTACCGGGCGAACTGACCGACGCCGAGATCGAGGATTTGGCCTAGATTTTCCTTCTCCCTCCCCTTGATGGGGAGGGTGGCTGAGCGAAGCGAAGGCGGGTGGGGCCTGTCAGTCCGTGCGACCGTACGATTCGGACCCCACCCTGACCGCTACGCGGTCGTCCCTCCCCATCAAGGGGAGGGAGAAGACGCCGATACCCATCAACGGATCCCCGGAATCCGCCAGGGATTTCAACGCCCGGCTCTGACGAGAGCTCATTTACCCATCACCCCCTGAAACGCCCTCATACTGATCTCTCGCGTGGAGACCATCATCATGGGCGAACGCATCGGACGCTTCGAACGGTGTTTTGAAGGCCGGACCGATGGGACTCTATGGACGATCTGGACTCCAATTCCGGAGTCCCACCCGCCCGCCGCCGCCCTTGCGAACCGCTCAATCGAGGCGCATTTCCCCATCATGTTCATCCAGACCGCACCGACCCCGAACCCGAACGCCCTGAAGTTCCTGCCCGGACGCGATGTGGCGCCGGCCGGATCGCGCGAGTTCCTGACCATCGACCAGGCCACGGCCTCGCCCCTGGCCGAGGCCCTGTTCACGCTGGAGGACGTCTCCGGCGTCTTCTTCGGCGCGGACTATGTCTCGGTGAGCAAGGCCGAGCATGGTCGCGACTGGTCGGAGATGAAGCCCGAGATCCTGTCGGTCATCATGGACCATTTCGTCTCGGGCGCGCCCCTTCTGCGCGACGGCGAGGCGGGCCCTGACGACGGCGTCGAGGACTCCGAGATCGTAGCCGAGATCAAGGCCCTGCTCGACAGCCGCATCCGTCCGGCCGTGGCCCAGGACGGCGGCGACATCCTGTTCGACGCCTTCGACCAGGAGACGGGGGTGCTGTCGCTGCGGATGCGCGGCGCCTGCGCCGGCTGTCCCTCGTCGGCCATGACCCTGAAGGCCGGGGTCGAGCAGATGATGAAACACTATGTCCCCGAAGTGACGAGCGTCGAACAGGTCATCTAGGGGGCGCTATCGCTCGGCTCGCGGAGCCTCGCTGCTTGAGCGAGGGTGAAACGTTTCCGTCTCGCATGAGGTCGTCGTCTGGGGCACAATCAGCCATGGCCCGCTTCGCATCCGACCCCGACGCCGCCGCTCTCGGCGAGGGACTGGCGACCCTGCGTCGCCACATCGGCCTGAGCCAGGCCGAGGCCGGCGCCCGCATCGGCATGACCAGCCAGGGCTGGGGCCTCTACGAAAGCGGCAAACGACCCGGCCTGTTTCGCCCCGACGTCCAGCGCCGCCTGACCGGAGCGCTCGATGCGACGCCTGAGGACCTGGCGCTGGTTCTGGCGCGGGAGACGTCTCCGACGCCTGCCCCCCCGAGCGGCGTGGAAAATCCCCGTCGTGCCTTCACATCGCCACCGGCCGCCCAGACAGGCCGGATCGAGCGAATGCAGCTGTCCAACGACGACCTCGCGCCCTGGGCTGCGTCCGGCGTGGTGCTGGAATTCGATCCGGGCCGCTGGCCGCGCCGTGATCAGGGCTGTGTCATCGATCTGGCGGACGGCACGCGGCTCGTCCGGCTCTATCAGCGCGCAGACGGCGACCGCCTGTATGTGAAGGGTGGACCAGGCGGGCTGGAGATCGAGACCAGCCTCGATCGGAGCACGGTCGCAGGCGTAGCCGCCGTCCGCGCCAGGCTCGACGAATGAAACGAAAAGATTGCATATTGGGCGACGACGTGAAACGATCCGGACATCAGAAGAGTCGGAGCCGCCCTCATGCCTCGTTCGCCGGACGCCGTGGACGCCCTCGTCGGACGCCGCATCGGGGAGCGTCGCTCCGCCATGGGCCTGTCGCAGACGGCCTTGTCGCAGCGCCTCGGCGTCAGCCCTCAGCAGGTGCAGAAATACGAGGCGGGAGCGAACCGCATCTCGGCCTCGCGGCTGAGCGACATCGCGGCTGCGCTCGGCGTGGCGCCGGGGGCGCTGTTTCCGGACCGGCCGTCCGCTGCGGCGCCGGTGACCGACGACCTGTCCAACCTCCGTTTCATGACCGCGACCGCGGAGGGTCGGGCCGTGGCCGCCGCCTTTCCGCTGATCCGCGACCGAAGTTTACGTCAGGCCCTGGCCCGGATCGCAGAAGCCCTTGCGCCGTCATCCTGACGGGACGGGTCCGATGAGGGTTCTGGTCATCGATACGGCCCTGGACACCTGCACGGCGGCCGTGTTCGAGGACGGCCGGGCGCTGGGCGTCCGGTCGGAAATCATGGCACGCGGCCATTCCGAGCGGCTGGGCGGCTTTGTGCGCGACGCAGTCGCCGAGGCGGGCGGGGGGTTCGAGGCCCTCGACCGGATCGGCGTGACCGTCGGGCCGGGGTCCTTCACCGGCTTGAGGGTCGGGCTGGCCTTCGCCCAGGGGCTGGGTGCGGCGCTGGGCCTGCCGGTGGTCGGGGTCTCGACACTGGAAGCTCTGGCGCGGTCCGCAGACGGCGGGGAGGGGGCTACGGCGGCCGTGATCGATGCGCGACGGGGCCAGGTCTATCTGCAGCTGTTCGAGACCGGTCGCGCGGCGTCGCAGCCCGAAGCCCTGTCGCTGGAGGACGCCGTGGCCCGGTTGACCGGCCGGGTCTGGCGCATCACCGGGTCGGGCGCGGTTCTGGTTGGTGCCGAGGCCTCCACCCAGACCGCACCCGATCCGGCGGCGCTCGCGGCTCTGACGGCGGGGCACGATCCCGCCGACAATCCGCCTCGTCCGCTCTATCTGCGGGCACCCGATGCGACCCCGCCCACGCGCCTGCCCGGTCAGGCCCGACCCGCCCCGGCTGCGTGAGCACAATGGCCGCCCCCGGCGAATTGTCGCAGGCGCTCGCCGACCTGCATTCAGAGGCCTTCGACGCCCCGTGGTCCGCTTCGGCCTTCGCAGATCTTCTGGGTCAGGACGGGGTGATCCTGGAAGGCGCGACCGACGGTTTCATCCTGATCCGCGCCGTGGCCGACGAAGCAGAGATTCTGACGCTCGCGGTGCGACCGGCGGCCCGGCGACAGGGATTGGGCGCGCATCTGGTCCGCGCCGCGACCGAACGCGCCGCCGCATCCGGCGCGATCCGGATGTTCCTCGAAGTGGCGGAAGACAACGGCCCGGGTCGAGCCCTGTACGGCGCGCTCGGCTTCGAGGCGGCGGGTCGGCGGCCGCGCTATTATCCGCGTGCGGAGGGCCCGGCGGCCGATGCCCTGCTTCTCGTTCTCAACTTGGCCTGAACGGCTTCCCACGAGGGGATCGCGCCTCTATCCTGACAGCCCATGGACCGGATCGAGAAACTCTGCGCCGAGCGCGGCATGCGCATGACCGAACAGCGCCGGGTGATCGCCCGTGTCCTCGGCAACGCCGAGGACCATCCCGACGTGGAGGAGCTGTATCGCCGCGCCTCCGCCATCGATCCCCACATCTCGATCGCCACCGTCTATCGCACCGTGCGTCTGTTCGAAGAGGCGGGCGTGGTCGAGAAGCATGACTTCGGCGACGGCCGCAGTCGCTACGAAGAGGCCGGCGACGATCACCACGATCACCTGATCGACACCCGGACCGGCGAGGTCATCGAGTTTTTCGACGCCGAGATCGAACGGTTGAAGACCGAGATCGCAGAACGGCTGGGCTTCGAACTGGTCGGCCACAAGCTGGAGCTGTACGGCAAGGCCATCGAAGGTGCCGAACCGTCGAAGCGCGAGGGCCTGATCTATACGCGCAACGCGGCACGGGTCGATCCGGGGGAACTGTCCTGACACCAGCGGTTCCGCGATCTTGCGACCCTCCGGTCGTACGATCATAAGCCCGTCATGACCGAGACCCTGATCGCGTCCGAGGTTGGGACGGCCGCCGGGAGCCCGTCTCCGAAACGGTTATTCATCAAGACCTACGGCTGCCAGATGAATGTCTATGACAGCGAGCGTATGGCCGATGTCCTGCGTCCGCTCGGATACGCCACGACCGACGAGGTGGAGGCCGCCGATTTCGTCATCCTGAACACCTGCCATATCCGCGAGAAGGCGGCCGAAAAAATCTATTCCGAGCTCGGCAAGATGCGTCAACTGCGCGAGCAGAAGATGGCACGCGGCGAGGCACGAATGACCATCGCTGTGGCGGGCTGCGTCGCCCAGGCCGAGGGCGAGGAAATCATGCTGCGGGCCCCGGCCGTCGATATCGTCGTCGGACCCCAGGCCTATCACCAGCTGCCGGAGTTGCTGACCCGCACGGCGCGGTCGCGCGGCGAGCGGATCGGTGCCGACTTCGCGCCGAATGAAAAGTTCGACGCCCTGAACGCCGGCGGGCCGTCGCTGCGCGAGGTCAAGGGTTACGCCGCCTTCCTGACGGTTCAGGAGGGGTGCGACAAATTCTGCAGCTTCTGCGTGGTGCCCTATACGCGCGGAGCGGAATGGTCGCGGCCCGTCGCCGACGTCCTGGCCGAGGCACGCGGGCTGGCGGATCAGGGGGTGCGCGAGGTCACCCTGCTGGGCCAGAACGTCAACGCCTATGACGGCGCGGGGACAGACGGAAAGGCCTGGACCCTGGCGAAACTGGTGCGGTGCCTGGCGGAAATCCCTGGGCTGGCCCGCATCCGCTACACGACCAGCCACCCCAACGACATGTCCGACGACCTGATCGCGGCGCATGGCGAGGTCGAGGCCCTGATGCCCTATCTGCACCTGCCGGTGCAGGCGGGGTCGGACCGGATCCTGCGACTGATGAACCGGAAGCACGGGCGTCAGAAATACATCGAACTGATCGGTCGCATCCGCGAGGTGCGGCCGGACCTTGCCCTGGCCGGCGATATGATCGTCGGCTTTCCCGGCGAGACGGACCGGGATTTCGAGGACACGCTCGATCTGGTGCGCCAGGTGAACTATGCGGCCTGTTTTTCCTTCATGTATTCGACGCGCCCAGGCACACCTGCCTCGACTCTCCCCGGCCAGATTCCGGGCGAGGTGATGAGGAGTCGGCTGGCGGCGTTGCAGGTTCTGCTGACCGAACAGCAGATTGCCTTCAACGAGAGTCAGGCCGGTCGAACACTGAATGTCCTGTTCGACCGCAAGGGCCGCCATCCCGGGCAGGCGGTCGGCCGCTCCCCCTATCTGCAATCCGTTCACGTCGACGGCGCGGATCATCTGCTCGGCCGGATCATTCCAGTCCGGATAGAGCAGGGCGCTCAGAACAGTTTGAAGGGTAAGCTTGTTGGCTCGTGAGAGTGAATTTCTGGCGTTGGACGATCAGTCCCTTCGGGCCGTCATCGGACCGAACAGCCGCCACGTCGCCCTGATCGAGGACGCGTTCAAGGTGCTGATCGAGGCGCCCGGCGGCGGGGTCTCGATCAATGGCGGCGCGCGTGACCGCGCCAATGCCAGACAGGTGATCGAAGGCCTGGCCCTGCGCGCAGAGAAGGGCGCCGAGGTCAATGAGGCCGATGTGCGTGCGGGTATCGGCTCGGCTCGCACCGGGGTGACCGGCGGCGGACGGCGCGTCGACCCCATGGCTCTGCCGATCGGCAAGCGCGGCGCCATTGTGCCCAAGACCGATGCCCAGGCCCGCTATCTGGATACCCTGGCCAATCACGAACTGAGCTTCGGCGTCGGTCCGGCGGGAACGGGAAAGACCTTCCTGGCCGCGGCCTATGGCGCATCCCTGCTGCGGCGGGGGCAGGTTGACCGGTTGGTCATCACCCGCCCGGCTGTCGAGGCGGGCGAGAAGCTGGGCTTCCTGCCCGGCGACCTGAACGAGAAGGTCGACCCCTACCTGGCCCCGATCTGGGAGGCGCTGAACGACATCCTGGGGGCCGAGGACGTGCAGCGGCGGCGTGACAAGGGCGAGATCGAGGCTGCCCCCATCGCCTTCATGCGCGGCCGGACCTTGAGCCACGCCTTCGTCATCGTCGACGAAGCGCAGAACACTTCGCGCCTGCAGATGAAAATGGTCCTGACCCGGCTGGGGGAGGGGGCGCGGATGGTGGTCACGGGGGATCCCTCGCAGATCGACCTCCTGAACCCGCGTGACAGCGGCCTGGCCCACGCCCTGCGCATCCTGCGGGACGTGAAGGGGGTTGGGGTGCTGGAGTTCGAAGCCCAGGACGTCGTGCGTCACGCCATGGTCGAGCGGATCGTTCGCGCCTATGACGCCGATGCGGCGGCAGGGCGGCCGGCACCGGATCTGGAAGGTCCTGCGCGATGATCGAGGTCGAGGTCGAGGCCGGGGACTGGACCGACGCCATCGACGATGTCGAGGCGGTGGTCGAACGGGCGGCGGTTGCGGTCCTGGGCGACAAGGCCGGAGGGGTTGTCATCCTGCTGACCGACGACCAGACGGTACGCGACCTGAACGACCGGTTCCGCAGCAAGGACAGGCCGACCAACGTGCTCTCGTTTCCGGCGGCGGCGATGCCGGGTGCAAATCCGCGGCCTCTGGGTGACATCGTCCTGGCCTATGGCGTCTGCGCGACGGAGGCCGAGGAACAGTCCAAGACGCTGCGCAATCACCTGACCCATCTGGTCGTGCACGGGGTGCTGCACCTGTTGGGCCGGGACCACGAGGATGACGCCGAGGCGGAGGCGATGGAAGGCGAGGAGCGCTCGATCCTTGCCAGCCTGGGCGTATCGGACCCATACACGCTCCCGCATGACGGCTGAACTTCTCCGGAAATCGAGCGAGGCCCTGACCCGGGCCCTGGACGGGCGTCTGGCCCGGATCGGTCTGGCCCTGGTCGCCGGGATCGCTGGGGCCCTGGCCCATCCGCCGTTCGGCATCCTGCCCGGACTGCTGGGCTATCCGCTGTTGATGCTGCTGGCCGAACGGTCTGGATCGGTGCGCGGCGCTTTCTGGATGGGTTGGCTGGCCGGGTTCGGCTATTTCGGCGTCGGCTGCTGGTGGGTCGCCGAGGCCTTCCTCGTCGATCCGGCCCAGGCCTGGATGGCCCCCTTTGCAGCAAGCTTGCTGCCCGCCGGGATCGGCCTCTTCTGGGGCGCGGCGACGGCACTGTATCGTCGATTCGCGCCGGAAGGTTTGTTCCGGGTTCTGGTCTTCCCCGCCTGCTTCGCCCTGCTCGAATGGCTGCGCGGCCACGTGCTGACGGGCTTCCCGTGGAATCCCGCGGGGGCCAGCTGGGGCGCGGGCTCGGCAGGATCGCAGTTCGCGGCCGTGGTCGGGGTCTATGGTCTTGGCTTCGTCACGCTGGCGGCAGTCTGCGCCTTCGCGCCCTTGGCCGGAGCGGGGACGCGGAAGGCGCGCGTCGGGGTGGCCCTGACCGGTATGACTGTCCTTGCGGCTCTGGTCCTCGGCGGGACGATCCGGCTGGCCGGCGCCCAGGTGCGGGACACGGACACCCTGATCCGTATCGTCCAGGCCGACGTGCAGCAGGAATCGAAATGGTCGCCGGAAACCTATCGCTCCATCGTCGATCGCTATGTGAACCTGACGGCGCGTCCCGGCGCGGCCCGGCCTGACGTGGTGGTCTGGCCCGAGGGTGCCCTGCCGGCGAGTTTCAACACTGTCTTCGCGCCCGGTTCTCCGGACGGCCCGGCCATCGCCCGTGCGGTCCAGCCGGGCCAGACCCTGCTCATGGGCCTGCCAAGGGGCGAGGTGGGTTCAGACGGTCGGGCGCAATACTACAACAGCCTGTTCGCCATGGTCGACGAAGGCGAGGCGGGGCTGAGGGTCGCCGCCGTCTATGACAAACACCGGCTGGTGCCGTTCGGCGAATTCCTGCCGCTGGGCGGTCTGATGGGGGCGATCGGCGTGCGTAGCCTGGTGCATATGCCCGCCGATTTCAGCCCGGGCCCGCGTCCTTCGCCGATCGACCTGCCCAACGCGCCCAGGGTCCAGCCGCTGATCTGCTACGAGAGCCTCTACCCCGGGTTCACGCCGGGTGCCGGCGGACGGCCGGAGTGGATCGTCAATGTCTCCAATGACGCCTGGTTCGGCGCGACCTCCGGACCCATCCAGCATCTGAATCTGGCCAGCTATCGCGCCATCGAGACAGGCCTGCCGGTCGTGCGGGCGACGCCGACCGGAGTCTCGGCCATGATCGATCCCTGGGGCCGGGTCATCGACGGCCGGCGCCTGGATCCGGGTGAGAGCGGAGTCATCGACGCCCTGTTGCCCGAGCCTGTCGGCATCACGCCCTATGGTCGGGTCGGTGATCTGTTTTTCTGGCTGATGGTGCTGGGCGGACTGGCTCCGGCCGGGGCTTCTATCGCGAAGAGTCGCCGACGGTGAAGTCGGTCTGCGACGGGCCGATTTGAGACCAGCGTTCGAAACCACGGCTGTGTCGAAGCCAGGGCAAAGCTCTTCCTGTAATTTCCATTTCCCAGATTTCAGATGACAGCCTTACGCGACGAGCGCATGTGGTCGCCGGTTGCAATCCAGGACTCAAAAACGAGAATGGCTAGAGGCGTCGGCGAAGATGGTCCCCACCCGGTGGACCGGCATGTGGGCAGACGGGTGTGCGAGAAGCGCATCAGTCTGGGTTATAATCAGAGCGACCTGGGTCGGGCGTTGGGGCTGACCTTCCAGCAGATCCAGAAATACGAGAAGGGTGCCAACCGAATCTCGGCGTCCAAGCTCTGGGACATCGCCCGCTTCTTCAAGGTTGATGTCGGGTACTTCTTCGAGGGGCTGAATGCTCAGCCAGGGATGGCGGAGGGTGAGACCGGCGCGGCCTCTTTCGCTCACGACTTCCCCCTGACCCGCTACACGATCGAGATCTCACGGCTGGCTCCGCAGATGTCCAGCCGCCAGCAGAAACTGGCGCTCGATGTGATCCGCGAGATGACCGGCAAGACGGAAGAAGCCTGAGGCGTCTTCCGTCTGTGTGTTGGCGCTCCTGCTCGACACGCGACGCCTCGCGGGTTGGGCGAGACGGCCGTTGCCTTTGGTGACCGCCCCCTCTCAGTTCTGCGATCGCCGCTGGCCGAAGGTTGGGGCGGCGGCCTTCTGTTCCGCCCAGTAGGTCGCGCCGTCGTCGGGTTTGAACATGGTGCGCGCCGTGCCGTCGCGCGCCACGACGGCGAAGGTGTTGGTCGAGGCCTGATACAGCAGGGTGTCGCCGTTCGGCCGTGTCGCCGTTTCCGTCCCGGATGGCGGCCGCGTCGTGAAGCTCGTGACCTTGTCGAGGAAGTCCTCGGCCGACCGGGCGTCGAAATCGGAGCCGTTGTCCTCGTAGAGGCGCTGGATCTTCTCGTCGACAGTCTCGCGCCGGTTGGCGGTCACAGCCGTCTTCCCGGTCGGAGCCTCCGGGGTTGGGGCCGCGGCCGTCGACGTCAGGCCGATCGTGTTTGCTTCGGCCGTTCGATCTCGAGTCTCGACCGCCGAGTCCCCGTTGCCGCACGCCGTCAAGGTCAGCATCGCCGTGAAGGCCACGCCGGTGGTCATCCAAACCCTCATCACATCCTCCAGGTGATATCCGCCCGAAAGACTTAGCCACAGGTTGTTTGTTCCCGCAATGTTCTTTTTCACTGCCTCGACGTCGGGCTCGCCGGCGGCTAGACCGGCGTCATGTCGAGCGCGGCCCTGACCAACCGGAAAATCCTGCTGATCGTCGGGGGCGGCATCGCTGCCTACAAGGCGCTGGAACTGGTGCGGCTGCTGAAGAAGGCGGGTTGCGAGGTGCAGTCGATCCTGACCGGGAGCGGGGCCGAGTTCGTCACTCCCCTGTCTCTGGCGGCCCTGACCGGCCATCCGGTGAGGATGGGCCTGTTCCATCCGGACGAAGAGACGACCATGGGCCATATCGAGCTGTCGCGCTGGGCCGATCTGGTGGTCGTGGCGCCGGCGACGGCGGGCCTGATCGCCAAGGCGGCGAACGGCATGGCCGATGATCTGGCCTCGACGACGCTTCTGGCGACGGACAAACGGGTGCTGCTGGCTCCGGCGATGAATGTGCGGATGTGGCTGCATCCGGCGGTGCAGGCCAATCTCGCGCGGTTGCAGAGTTTCGACGGCTTCCACGGCGTTGCTGTGGTCGGCCCTGACGACGGGGAGATGGCCTGCGGCGAGTTCGGCCCGGGCCGGATGGCCGAGCCGGGCGCGATCCTTCAGGCCATCACCGACCTGCTGGCCGGTCCCGACGGTCGGGCTCTCAAGGGACGCAAGGCGGTGGTTACGGCGGGCCCGACCTTCGAGCCGATCGATCCGGTACGGGGGCTGACCAACCGGTCCAGCGGGAAACAGGGCTATGCCATCGCCGCCGCCCTGGCCGCGCGGGGGGCCGAGGTGACCCTGGTGTCCGGTCCGACGGGTCTGGCCGTGCCCGCGGGGGTGACGCGGGTCGGCGTCGAGACGGCAATGGAAATGAAGGCCGCCACCGAAGCCGCGCTGCCGGCCGATATCGCGGTGCTGAGTGCCGCCGTGGCCGACTGGCGGGTGGACACGGTCGCGGGCGGAAAGATCAAGAAGGTGCCCGGCGGGCCGCCGACGCTCGCCCTGATCGAGAATCCTGACATCCTGGCCGGGATATCCAGGCCTGGCCCGAACCGGCCGGCGCTCGTGATCGGCTTCGCCGCCGAGACCACGGATCTGGAGGCCAATGCGCGGTCGAAACTGTCCCGCAAGGGCTGCGACTGGATCGTCGGCAACGACGTCTCGGCCGATGTCTTCGGCACAGACGGCAATACTGTGCTGTTGGTGACCAGGGACGGTGCCGACGCCTGGCCGCGTCTGTCGAAGACCGAGGTGGCGTCACGCCTCGCCGACCGCATCGCCGATCACTTCTCCCCGAAAGCCTGAGAGTCTGACTTGAGCACGCTTCGCATCCTGCGCCTGCCCCATGCCGAGGGCCTGGCCCTGCCTGCCTATGAGACCGCCGGTTCGGCCGGCATGGACCTGCGCGCCGCCGTCCCGGAGGATGCGCCGATGACCCTGGAGCCCGGCGCGCGGGCCCTGGTGCCGACAGGTCTGAAGATCGCCCTCGAACAGGGTTGGGAGGCGCAGATCCGGCCACGCTCGGGTCTGGCTCTCAAGCACGGGATCAGCGCGCCCAACACGCCGGGCACGATCGACAGCGATTATCGCGGCGAGGTCGGGGTGATCCTGATCAATCTGGGTCAGGAGCCGTTCGTCATCCATCGCGGAGATCGTATCGCCCAGATGGTCATCGCCGCTGTGGCCCAGGCGACCGTGGTCGAGGTCGAGATCCTGGACGAGACGGCGCGGGGCGCGGGCGGGTTCGGGTCGACGGGGCGATAGTCTGCTTCAACCCCAGGGCTATCCCGTCGTCGACCGGTCCGTCATGTTGGCACCGCCCGGTCCATGCCTCGGCCGCAAACCGTTTCTCAGCCCTGATCCGGTGTCACATTCCGATTGCCGGACCGGGGTTCGGTGCTACTAGGCTCGAAATCGCCTCGGCTTCCGATCTCTTCGGGAAAAACAACCGGGCCTCATACGGTGGAGACTGTGTCTTGGCTTGGGTCGTTGAGAACATCGAGGCGATACTGACGGTCTGCGGGCTGCTTACAATGTCCATGATCCAATTCGCCATCGTCCCGTCGAGAGCTCTGCGCTCGACCTTCGGCGAAACGGTTGAAGGTTCGGTGGCCGATGTCGTAGTGCGCGGATGGGGACTGCTAATCGCCCTGACCGGCGGGATGCTGGTATGGGCCGCCTTCCATCCCGAAACTCGCACCCTGGCCATAGGCGCGGCCTTGATCAGCAAGACCTTCTACATGGGTCAACTCGCCTCACGTCCGGGTCGGTTCCTGAGGGGGTTTTCCGGGGTGACGGTGATCCTGGATCTGGTGATGGCAGTGTTGCTTGGCATCTGGATGTGGGCCGAGCACGCAACCTGATTGATTCCCGATCCGCCTGAGCCGGTGGCATCCCTGCAATTCGAAGACGGGGGCTGACAAGCCAGGTCGCTCCGGCTATAGGGGCTCCCACATCGTTAGACCGGCGTCCAACGGCGTCGTGAAAGCGGCGGCCCTGGATGGCCGACCGCTTTTCTTTTTGCCCGCCGTCCACCCTCCGGTGGCGGCCAGTTCAGAAGTTGCCACCCGCTTGCGCGCCAAGACCGTCGAAGACCGCGAGATCCTGGAGCTGATCGATCCCGTCGCGGAATCGGTCGGACTGGACATCGTGCGGGTGCGTCTGATGGGCGGGACCCTGCGTCGCCGTCTGCAGGTCATGGCCGAGCGTCCGTCGGACAACGATATCGACGTCGGCGAATGCGCCCGTCTGAGCCGCGCCATGTCCGAGGTTCTGGACGCCGCCGATCCGATCGCCGGGGAATATCTGCTGGAAGTCTCCTCGCCCGGTATCGACCGGCCTCTGACCCGTCTGAAGGACTTCGACCTGTTCGAGGGCCTCGAGGCGCGTCTTGAGACCGACCGGATGATCGAGGGGCGCAAGCGCTTCAAGGGCATCGTCGCGGGCACGGACGGCGACAACATCGCCATCGACCTCGACGGCGAGGAAGAGACGGCCCTGATCCCGTTCGACTGGCTGGTGGACGCCAAGCTGGTCATGAACGACGCCCTGCTGAAGCGCGGGGCCGCGATCCGCGCCGCGCGGGGCGAACCCGAAGACGACGGCCTGCCGGAAGGCACGCCTGAAGACCAAAACAACGCCAAGACTTCTGAGGACGACGCCTGATGGCCGTGACCGGTATTTCCGCCAATCGCCTGGAACTTCTGCAGATCGCCAATGCGGTTGCCCAGGAAAAGAACATCGACCGCGAGATCGTGATCGAGGCGCTGGAAGAGGCGATCCAGAAGGGGGCCAAGTCGCGCTACGGCGCGCACCACGACATCCGCGCCAAGATCGACCCCAAGACCGGCGAACTGGCCCTGACCCGTCACGTCACCATCGTGGAGGACGACTGGATGCCGGAAGACGAGCTGGAGGAGTTCAACGACTCGGCGATGGTCCGCCTGACCGATGCCGGGAAGCGCGATCCGGAAGCCGTGGTCGGCAAGGAATATGTCGAGGACCTGCCGCCGTTCGAGTTCGGCCGCGTCCAGACCCAGATGGCCCGTCAGGTCATCACCGGCAAGGTCCGCGAGGCCGAGCGTGCCAACCAGTATGAAGAGTTCAAGGACCGCGTCGGGGAGATCGTCAACGGCACCGTCAAGCGCGTCGAATATGGCAACACCATCGTCGACCTGGGCCGGGGCGAAGGCATCATGCGCCGCGACCAGTCGATCCCGCGCGAGGTGTTCAATATCGGCGACCGGATCCGCACCTACATCTACGACGTCCGCCCCGAGGCCAAGGGCCCGCAGATCATGCTCAGCCGCGCCCACCCGGGCTTCATGGCCAAGCTGTTCGCCCAGGAAGTACCGGAAGTTTACGACGGTGTGATCGAGATCCGGGCCGCCGCCCGCGATGCGGGGTCGCGCGCCAAGATGGCCGTGCTGTCGAACGACTCCTCCATAGACCCCGTCGGCGCCTGCGTCGGCATGCGCGGCTCGCGCGTACAGGCCGTGGTCGCCGAGCTGCAGGGCGAGAAGATCGACATCATCCAGTGGAACCCGGATGAGCCGACCTTCATCGTCAACGCCCTGGCACCCGCCGAAGTCTCCAAGGTCGTGCTCGACGAAGAAGCCGACCGCGTCGAAGTGGTCGTGCCGGACGAGCAGCTGTCTCTGGCCATCGGCCGCCGCGGCCAGAACGTGCGCCTCGCCTCCCAGCTGACCGGCTGGCAGATCGACATCATCACCGAGTCGCAGGACTCCGAGCGTCGCCAGCGCGAGTTTTCGGAACGCACACTCCTGTTCCAGGAGGCCCTGGACGTCGACGAGGTCATCGCCCAGCTGCTGGTCACCGAAGGTTTCGCCACGGTCGAGGATCTGGCCTTTGTGGAATCCTATGAAGTCGCCGAGATCGAGGGCTTCGACGAGGACACCGCCGAGGAGTTGCAGGCCCGCGCACGCGACTATCTCGAGAAGCAGTCCGCCATCCTGGACGCCAGACGCGTCGAGCTGGGCGTTCTGGACGAAGTCATGGCCGTTCCGGGCGTGACCCTGCCGATCGCCGTCGCCCTGGGCGAAGGCGGCGTGAAGACGGTCGAGGACCTCGCAGACCTGGCCACCGACGAGATCCGCGGCGGCTACGAGATGAAGAACGGCGAGCGGACCAAGGTCGCCGGCGTGCTGGAAAGCTTCAACCTGGCCCAGGAAGACGCCGAACTGCTGATCCTGCAGGCGCGTGTCGCTGCCGGCTGGATCGACGCTTCGGAACTGCCACAACCGCCGGAGCCGGAATACGAAGTGGAGTACGCCGAGGGTGAGTACGATCCCGAGGCCGTGTTCGACCCCGCTCCCGAGGGCGACGCCGAAGTCCAGGTCACTGCCGCTGATGACGCCGAGGTCGAAGACGACCTCGAGCCGACCCGCGACGCGTGATGAGGTGCCCTGTCCATGAGCCTGCGCGACGCGACGATCGATAGAGAGCGCCGGGACCTGGTGACCCACCAGGCCATGGATGAATCTCGACTGATCCGTTTCGTCGCCGGCCCGGACGGCGTCGTTGCCCCCGATCTGGGGCGGAAACTTCCCGGCCGCGGCATGTGGGTGGAGGCCTCTCGCGCCTCCGTCGACGCCGCCGTGAAGAAAAACCTGTTCTCCCGCTCGGCCAAGGCTCCTCTGAAGCCGACGTCCGATCTCGCCGATACGGTCGAAACCCTCCTGATCCGGCGTTGTCTGGACCAGCTGGGTCTTGCCCGGCGCGAAGGCGTGCTTATCTCCGGCTTCGAGAAATCCGCTGCGGCGATCCGCTCGGGCAAGGCCGCTTGGCTGATCGAGGCCGCTGACGGATCGGCGGACGGACGCGGAAAGCTCGCTGCTCTGGCCCGACATCAGACGACCAAGGTCTGCGGCGCCTTCAGCGCCGATGATTTGAGTTTGGCCCTTGGGTTGGAAAATGCGATACACGGTGTCCTGCTGCGTGGCGGCAGAGCCGATCGCTGGACTATCGAGGTCGAACGACTGGCGGGATTTCGATCGCTTCGGCCTGCGGCCTGGGACCTGGATCATCCGGGTTCCACACGCGGGGACGGGTCGGACGAGGACCCGAAGGACGAGCCTGAACGGGCGGATTGACGGGCGGGGTCAGGCCTCTTTCGAGGGGCGGACGCCGCACGACTTTTTGCGTTTCCAGGTTACGAGACGATTTTTGACTAAGACGCGGCGGCCTTCTCCGCCCACGAGTAAAGCGACCGGATGAGCGACGAGAACGACAAGACCATCGACGGCCAAGCTCCGCAGGCCCCCACCGGAACTCCGTCGACGACGGGACCGCGGGCGCCGCTGAGCCTGAAGCCGCGCGCCGTGGGATCGGTTTCGACCGGCACCGTGCGCCAGAGCTTCAGCCACGGCCGCACCAAGACTGTGGTGGTCGAGACCAAGCGCCGCCCGGGCGCTCCGGTCGCCCCCGGCCTTGGGGGACATCAGCGTCCGGCAGGCTTCGATGTCGCGCGTCCGCGTTCCGACGCTCCGGCCCCGCAGGCCCCCTCGCCGCGTCCGCAGATGCAGCAGCCCGCGGGAGGTCGCCTGTCCAACGAGGAACAGGAAGCCCGACGTCGCGCCATCGAGACGGCGACCCAGGCCCAGGCCGAACGCGCCGCCGCCCAGGCCGCCGAACAGGCGCGACGCGACGCCGCGGCTCGCGATCAGGCCGCCGCGACCGCTGCTGCCGCCAGTGCCGCCCAGGCCGAGGCCGCCGCGGCACGCGCCGCTGCCGAAGCCGCCCGTGCCGAAGCCGCCAAGCTGACAGCCGCCGCTCCCGCTCCTGCCGGCAAGCCTGCCGCCCGCGCTCCACTGGCTCCGAAGCCGGTCGTCGCCCCGACTCCAGCCCCCGAGCCTGTCGCACCGGTCGCCGTGGTGCCCGAACCGGCTCCGGTCGCCCCGACACCCCCCGCCCCCGCTCGTCCGGCCCCGCCGGCGCGCCCGGTGGTCAATTTCGGCCAGCGTGTGCCCAAGGCGCCTAACCCGGCCCGCGCCCCGATCGACCGGCCAGCGTTCGGCGCCCGTTCGGCGCGTGAGGAAGCCATGGGCGGCGGCGAGAAATCCTATTCCGATCGCCCCGCCAACGCCCGTCCGACCGGTGCCCCCGCGCGTCCGGCCGAGCCCGTCCGCTATTCGGCGCTCAACCCGCGCCCGGCCGCAGGCGCGGCCCGTCCCGGCGGCGCGCGCACCGGCCCCGGCGGTCGTCCCGCCCCGAACGCCCCTCCGGCCGAGGCCAATGTTCTGCGCCCCGCCCGCGCCCCCGGTGGCGGCTTCGCCAAGCCGCTGAAGCCCGAGGACGATCGCGACAAGCGTTTCTCCGACGCCGGCAAGGCCGTCAGCCGCACGCGCGGCGAGCCAAAACGCCGCGAAGGCCGCCTGACCATCCAGTCCGTGGCAGGCGACGGCGATACGGCCGAGCGGATGCGCTCGCTGGCCTCGGTTCGCCGCGCCCGCGAACGTGAGAAGGAAAAGCGCAAGGGTGGGTCCACCGATGCGCCGAACCGTCCGCGCGAAGTCGTCATCCCCGACGTCATCACCGTGCAGGAGCTGTCCAACCGGATGGCCGTGCGCGGCGTCGACATCATCAAGTTCCTGATGAAGCAGGGCCTGATGATGAAGATCAACGACGTCATCGACACCGATACCGCCGAGCTGGTGGCCGACGAGTTCGGCATGACCGTGCGTCGCGTGTCGGAGTCCGACGTCGAAGCCGGCTTCCTGTCCGACGACATCGACGACGAGGCGACGACGCCCCGCGCCCCGGTTGTGGCCATCATGGGCCACGTCGATCACGGCAAGACCAGCCTGCTTGACGCCCTGCGCACCACCGACGTCGCCTCAGGCGAGGCCGGGGGCATCACCCAGCACATCGGCGCCTATCAGGTGAAGACACCGTCGGGCGAGGCTGTGACCTTCCTGGATACGCCGGGCCACGCCGCCTTCAGCGCCATGCGGACGCGCGGTGCCAACGTCACCGACATCGTCATCCTGGTGGTGGCGGCCGACGACGGCGTCATGCCGCAGACGATCGAGAGCATCCAGCACGCCAAGGCGGCGGGTGCCCCGATCATCGTGGCCGTCAACAAGATCGACAAGCCGGACGCCGATCCGCAGAAGGTCATCAACGAGCTGCTGCAGTACGAGATCATCGGCGAAGCCCTGGGCGGCGACACCCAGATCGTCGAGATCTCGGCCAAGGCGCGCACCAACCTGGACGGCCTGCTCGAGGCCATCCTGCTGCAGGCCGAGGTCATGGACCTGAAGGCCGATCCGGAACGCTCTGCGGAAGGCGTGGTCATCGAGGCCAAGCTGGACAAGGGTCGTGGCCCGGTGGCCACCATCCTCGTCAAGCGCGGCACGCTGAGGAAGGGCGACCTGGTCGTGGCCGGCTCCAGCTTCGGTCGCGTCCGCGCCCTGCTGAACGAACGCGGCGAGCAGCTGACCGAGGCGGGTCCGTCCGTGCCGGTCGAGATCCTCGGCCTGGACGAGGCGCCGAGCCCCGGTGAACCCCTGGCCGTCGTTGAGAACGAAGCCCGCGCCCGCGAGTTGACCGAGTACCGCGCCCGCATCAAGCGCGAGAAGGCCACCGGCGGCATCAACCAGGTCAGCCTGGTCGACATGATGGCCAAGCTGGGATCGAAGAAGATCTCGGAACTGCCGGTCCTCATCAAGTCCGACGTCCAGGGTTCCGGCGAGGCCATTCAGGGCTCGCTGGAGAAGATGGGCAACGACGAGGTTCGCGCGCGCGTCATCTATTCCGGCGCCGGCGGCATCACCGAGTCGGACGTGCAACTGGCCAAGTCGGCCGGCGCGCCGATCCTGGGCTTCAACGTCCGGGCCTCGAAACAGGCCAAGGACCTCGCCGAGCGCGAGGGTGTGGAGATCCGCTACTATTCGATCATCTACGACCTTCTGGACGACATGAAGGGCGTGCTGTCGGGCATGCTGGCCCCGCTGCAAAGGGAAACCTTCCTCGGCAACGCGGCCGTGCTGCAGGTCTTCGACATCTCCAAGACCGGCAAGATTGCCGGCTGCCGGGTGTCCGAAGGCGTGGTCCGCAAGGGTGCCAAGGTGCGGATCATCCGCGACGACATCGTCGTGCTGGAACTGGGCACGCTCGCCACGCTCAAGCGCTTCAAGGACGAGGTCAACGAGGTGCCGTCGGGCCAGGAGTGCGGCATGCATTTCCAGGGCTTCCACGACATCAAGGTCGGCGACTACATCGAGTGCTTCACCGTCGAAGAAATCCAGCGCACGCTTTAGTAGGGCGCTACCGCTTGACGCGCGGCGTCTCGCTGCTTGAGCGCGGCTGTCTCCTCCCTGTCGCGCAGCGACGGGGAGGAGACAGCCGCCTCCCTTCCGCCGCAAGTCGCGGTATGAAGTGACGCCATGCTTCACCGTATGCTCGCCGTCCTGATCTTGCTTGCCCCGGCGACGTCGGCGGCGGCCGACACCCGCTATCTCGCCTTCGACCCGTCCGACCGGGTCACGACAGCCCTGACGCGCGGCGTGACGCTGGAGGTCGAACGCGGCTGGTTCGGCGCCGTCAGCGTCAGGCGCATCATCTCCACCACGGCCAGGGGTTCGGCGACCATCTCGCGGGGCGGCCCGGATGAGGCGCGACGAGTCCTGCCCGAAGGCTCCGGCGAAAACACCGTCTATTCCATCGCCCGGGAAGGCGACGGCCGGGGGCTGGCCCGGGCCCTGTGTCCCGGCGCCGAAGCCACCTTCCTGGTCGTCGGCAGGGTCCGGGCGGGTCGGCCCATGGTCATGCACGGGGCCGGGCGCTGGCCCGACGGCACTTTCCGGCACTGCGTGACCCTGTCCTACAATTACCGGGGCGAGTGGAGCCTGCCGCCCCGGGCCACGGCAGCCGGGACCGACTGATGCGGATCGGGGGGCCGATGCTGCTGGCGGGTCTGCTGGGTCTCGTCGCGGCCCTCTGGACCTGGACCCGCCCGGGCGACCGGATGCCGCTGCAGCCCGCACCGGCCGGCGTCACCGTTCACATTCTCAACAATGGATTCCACACCGACATCGCCGTGCCTCGCGCGGCGCTGGAGGCCGGCGGCGGGCCGCTGGGCGAGGCGTCACGGTCGGTCGGGGCGGGCGACTGGATCCTGATCGGCTGGGGCGATGCGAAATTCTTCGTCGACACCTCTCCGATGGAGTCCAGGATCCCCGACGGCCTGCGCGCCTTCTTCCGGCCAGGCAACGCCTCTGTCGTGATGTTGGACCCGGAGACGGGCGACCCGTCCCGGCGGTTCGCGCCCGACAGCCGCCGCACCCTGATCCTGTCGCCAGCGGCCTTTGCCGGCCTGCGCGGCCGGGTGCAGGATTCCCTGTCGCTGGTGGAGGGCAGACCCCGCCTGTCCACGGCGCGGGACGGCGACGGAGCCCGCTTCTTCGCCAGCCGGGAGCATTTCTGGATCGGCTACCTGTGCAACAGCTGGACGGCGCGGGTGTTGAATGCGGCGGGCCTGCCGATCCGTCCGTTGCGCTCCGTAACCGCCGCCGAGATCATCGCCGCCGTGGATCGCGCCCAATTGGACACCGCCGCCAGACAGGACTAGACCCCGCGCCTTCGCTTTTTCCAGCCGGGTCCGATCCCCGGCGGCGAACAGGACGAACGCCATGAGCAACCGAAAATCCTCCAAGCCCGCCGCCAAGGCCGGAACCGTCAGCCAGCGACAGTTGCGCGCCTCCGAGATGATCCGCCATGCCCTGGTCGAGGTCATGCGCGAGAACGAGATCCGCGACCCGGCCCTCGTCGGGGTGTCGGTGACGGTCACGGAGGTGCGTCTTTCGCCCGACCTGAAACACGCCACCTGTTTCGTCGAGCCTCTGGGCGCGGGCGTCGAGACCTCGGACACGGCCGGTCATATCGACGAGATCATCAAGGCGCTGAACGCCCATGCCAAATTCCTTCGTGGCGCCCTGGGCCGTCACATCGACATGCGCTTCACGCCCGACCTGCGCTTCCGTCACGACGAGAGTTTCGAGGCCGCTGAGCGCCTGAACCGGCTGCTCGACGATCCCCGCGTCCGCGCCGACTCCTTCGTGCCGCCCGTCGAAGATGAGGACGAGGACTGATGGTCCAGCCTCAAGCTGCGCAACGCGCGACAGGCCAGGCGTAATGGGTCGACGCAAGAAGGGCCTCGTCGTCAACGGCTGGGTGTGTCTGGACAAGCCGTTCGAGCTCGGTTCGACCGATGCCGTGTCCAAGGTTCGCCGCCTGTTCGACGCTCAGAAGGCCGGCCATGCGGGGACGCTGGATCCGCTGGCCTCGGGCATTCTCCCGATCGCCCTGGGCGAGGCGACCAAGACCGTGCCCTTCATGATGGAGGCGGAGAAGGTCTATCGCTTCACCATCAACTGGGGCGTCTCGACCGACAGCGTCGACCGCGAGGGCGAGATCATCGCCCGCTCGGACGTGCGTCCGTTGCCGGATGCTGTCCGTGCGGTGCTGCCGACCTTCGTCGGCGAGATTGACCAGACCCCGCCCCGCTTCAGCGCGATCAAGGTCGATGGCCAGCGCGCCTACGATCTCGCGCGCGAGGGCGCGGACTTCGAGCTGGAAAGCCGTCGGGTCACGATCTATTCGGCCGAGGTCACCGATGCGCCCAACCCCGATCATATCGAACTGACGATCCGCACCGGCAAGGGTGTCTATGTCCGCTCGCTGGCCCGCGATCTGGCCGTCATGCTGGGTGCCGAAGGGCATGTCTCGGCCCTGCGACGCGAGCGGGTGGGGCCGTTTTCGACGGAGAACGCCGTCACTCTGGATTTCCTGACCGATCTGGTGCATAGGGACGCCGCCTTGGAAGGCCTGCTGCCCGTTGCGACCGCCCTGGACGACATCCCGGAGCTGGCCGTAACGGATCAGGACGCCTTCTCGCTTCGTCAGGGACGACCGATCGTTCTGCTCCCCCGACAGGTTGAGACGCTCAAGAGCCGCCTTCGGGACGGCTCCCGCACCGTTTCCGCCTTTCAGGGTCAGACCCTCGTCGCTCTCGGTCAGATGCGGGCCGGCCGGCTAGAACCCGACCGCGTTTTTAATCTCTGATTTTGGAGAAACACGATGTCGATTACGCCCGAGCGTAAGAACGAAGTCATCACCGAGAACGCCCGCACCGCAGGCGACACCGGTTCGGCCGAGGTCCAGGTCGCGATCCTTTCGGAACGCATCGCCAACCTCACCGAGCACTTCAAGACGCACAAGAAGGACAACCACTCGCGCCGCGGCCTGCTCAAGATGGTCTCGCAGCGTCGTCGCCTTCTTGACCACCTCGTGAAGGTCGATCGGGAGCGCTACACCGCTCTGATCGCCAAGCTGAACCTGCGCCGCTAGGCGCAGAGACGCGGAACAGTTTCGAGGCGCGGGCCACGTCCGCGCCTCTTTCCGCATCCAGAGACCACCCGCGCGCCGCGGTTTGTATCGGCGCAGACGCGAGGGCTCGATAACGGTCCTCATCTTCCCGGGCGTTTCGCGATGGCGCGGCCGCCCATGGATCGAAGGACTGAACGCCCGACGCATCCAGCCCCACTGATGGGATCCCGCGCGGAATACGCCGCCCGGGCTACGAAAGACGAAACATGTTCGATATCAAACGCAAGACGATCGACTGGGCCGGCCGCCCGCTGACGCTGGAAACGGGCCGTATCGCCCGCCAGGCCGACGGCGCCGTTCTGGCCACCTATGGCGAGACCATCGTCCTGGCCACCGTCGTCTACGGTCGCGCGCCCAAGCCGGGCCTGGATTTCTTCCCGCTGACCGTCAACTACCAGGAAAAAACCTTCGCCGCCGGCAAGATCCCGGGCGGCTATTTCAAGCGTGAAGGCCGTCCGACCGAGAAGGAAACCCTCGTCAGCCGCCTGATCGACCGTCCGATCCGCCCGCTGTTCGTCAAGGGCTTCAAGAACGAGACCCAGGTCGTCATCACCGTGCTGCAGCACGACCTCGAGAACGATCCCGACATCGTCGGCATGGTCGCCACCTCCGCTGCCCTGACCCTGTCGGGCGTGCCCTTCATGGGCCCGATCGGCGCCGCACGCGTCGGCTATATCGACGGCGAGTTCGTGCTGAACCCGACGCTCGACCAACTGCCTGACTCGCAGCTCGACCTCGTCGTCGCCGGCACCAAGGACGCCCTGATGATGGTCGAGTCCGAAGCCAGGGAACTGTCCGAGCAGATCATGCTGGACGCCCTGATGTTCGCTCACCGCGGCATGCAGCCGGTGATTGACGCGATCATCGAGATGGCCGAACACGCCGCCAAGGATCCGTTCGACTTCACCGCCGAGGACCACTCGGACGTCGTCACCCGGATCCAGGCGCTGGTCGGCGAGGACATCAAGGCCGCCTACACCCACCCTGGCAAACATGCTCGCCATGAAGCCGTCGGCGCCGCCAAGAAGAAGGCCTCGGCCGCTCTGGTGAAGACCGACGAGAACCCCGAAGGCGTCGATTCCGCCAAGTTCGGCGTCGCCTTCAAGGAATGCGAAGCCCACGTCCTGCGTCGCGACATCATCGACAACGCCCACCGCGTTGACGGTCGTGCGCTCGACAAGGTCCGCGACATCGTTTCGGAAGTCGGCGTCTTCCCGCGCACCCACGGTTCGGCCCTGTTCACCCGCGGTGAGACCCAGGCCATCGTGGTAGCCACCCTGGGCACCGGTGAGGACGAGCAATACGTCGACTCACTGGCCGGCACCTACAAGGAGAAGTTCCTCCTGCACTACAACTTCCCTCCCTACTCGGTCGGCGAGACCGGTCGTATGGGCGGTGCGGGCCGTCGGGAAATCGGTCACGGCAAGCTGGCCTGGCGGGCGATCCGTCCGATGCTGCCGACCTCGGAAGAGTTCCCCTACACGATCCGCATCGTGTCGGAGATCACCGAGTCCAACGGCTCGTCCTCCATGGCTTCGGTCTGCGGCGCCTCGCTGGCGCTGATGGATGCGGGCGTGCCCCTGAAGAAGCCCGTCTCGGGCATCGCCATGGGCCTGATCCTGGAGCCGTCGGGCGAGTTCGCCATCCTGTCCGACATCCTGGGTGACGAAGATCACCTGGGCGATATGGACTTCAAGGTCGCCGGCACCCGTGACGGCATCACCTCGCTGCAGATGGACATCAAGGTCGCCGGCATCACCGAAGAGATCATGAAGAAGGCGATCGCCCAGGCCTCGGCCGGCCGTCTTCACATCCTCGACGAGATGGACAAGGCCATCGACGGTGCCCGCACCGAGCTCGGCGAGTACGCTCCGAAGATCGAATCCATCAAGGTCCCGGTCGACAAGATCCGCGACATCATCGGCACCGGCGGCAAGATCATCCGCGAGATCGTCGAAAAGACCGGCGCCAAGATCAACATCGACGACGACGGCACGGTGAAGATCGCGGCCTCGGATCAAGAGAAGATCGACGCCGCCAAGAACTGGATCTCGTCGATCGTGTCCGAGCCCGAGCCCGGCATGATCTACTCCGGCAAGGTCGTGAAGGTCGTCGACTTCGGCGCCTTCGTGAACTTCTTCGGCGCCAAGGACGGCCTGGTCCACGTGTCCCAGATCTCGCTGGAACGCGTCGCCAACCCGACTGACGTCCTGTCCGAAGGCCAGGAGGTCAAGGTCAAGTTCCTCGGCTTCGACGATCGCGGCAAAACCAAGCTGTCGATGAAGGTCGTCGATCAGGCCACGGGTGAGGATCTGACGGACAAGATCAACGCCGAACGTGCCGAACGCGGCGAAGCCCCCCTGACCGAAGACACCGGCGGCGGCGGCAAGAAGCGTGAAGGCGGCGGAGGCGATCGCGGTCGCAGCCGTCCGCGTCGCGACTAGGTTTCAGCTCTATCGCTGAAATGAACGAGGCCCTGCTGGAAACAGCGGGGCCTTTTTCTATGGGATCAGGCCCCGCACTCCGCCGGCCTGGCCTCGCCCGGGCCGTACTGGCCGCAGGAGCGGTCGATCTCGTCCTGGATCAGGGCGCAGGCGTTGGCGGGGTTGCAGGGCGGGTGGCTGGCCGGGCTGACCATGGTGCAACGCTCGGCCAACCGGACGGCGGCGGCCTCGCCGATGCTGTCCGTGCAGGTCCGGTCGGCGGTGCCCAGAAGTTCGCCCTCGGGGACTCCGGCCTCTTCCTGAGGCGGCGCATCGTCAGGCATGACCGGCGTCTGTTCGACGGCGGCCTCGGCGGTCGCGGCCTTCTCGGCGGTGGGCGTGGCTTCGGGCGACCCGCAGGCGGCGAGTGACAGGCTGAACGCAAGGGCGAGGGCGGCGGGCACGCGAACCATGGCGACGTCTCCGGGCGATCTGGAAGGCGCGACGATGACGCTGTTCTTCGTCACTGGAAAGTCCGTTCTGTCCCCGAAAACACCCTGACGAAACGGACGAAACGGACGAAACGTTTCAGCCATCGCAATGAAATCAAGAGTTTGTCGTTTCGAGCCTGTCTGGCTACCGGGCGGCGGCTGGAGACGTCGGACGAAACGGCGCTGGATTGTCAAAGACCTCGACCCTCAATCTGAGGACGCGGCAGCCCGTCCGCAAGACGTGGAAAAGAATAAATTCACATCCAGAAGCGGGGCGCTCAGCGCTGGCGGGCCAAGGCCTGGTCCACGGCGGCCTTCTGCAGCTTGAACAGATCGTTGCAGCCGGCCTCGGCGAGTTCGAACAGCCGGTCGAATTCGGGGCGGGAGAAGCCGCGCTTTTCGCCGGTCGCCTGGATCTCGACGATGGTTCCGGTGCCGGTCAGGACGAAGTTGCCGTCGGCCTCGGCATTCGAATCCTCCTCGTAGTCGAGGTCAGCCACGGGCGTATTGTCGAAGATGCCGCACGAGATGGCTGCGACCTGGTCGAGAATCGGATCGGCCTTCAGCACGCCCTCGGCGCGCAGATAGCCGAGCGCCGAAGCCATCGCGACCCAGGCGCCGGTGATCGAGGCGGTACGGGTGCCGCCGTCAGCCTGGATGACGTCGCAGTCGATCAGCACCTGACGCTCGCCGAGAGCCTTCAGATCGACGACGGCGCGCAGTGAGCGGCCGATCAGGCGCTGGATCTCCTGGGTGCGGCCCGACTGCTTGCCGGCCGCGGCTTCACGCTTGCCGCGCGTGTGGGTGGCGCGAGGCAGCATGCCGTATTCGGCCGTGACCCATCCCTGGCCGGTGTTGCGCATCCAGCCGGGCACCTTTTCCTCGATCGAGGCAGTGACCAGGACCTTGGTATGGCCGAACGAGACCAGGCAGGAGCCCTCGGCGTAGCGGTTGACGCCGGTCTCCAGCGTCACGGCGCGGAGCTGGTCGGGGGTGCGTTCGGAAGGGCGCATGGGATGTCCTGAAGGTCGGTATTGCGTTGGCGTATTGAGCCGGGCTGCTTATCCTGAAAGGGTGAGCCTGTATCCCCCCGACATTCCCGCGACGGCGAGGCCGACCGAATGAGGCCGCCGCTCAGCCCCCTGATGGCGCCCCACTACGCCGGGTTGGCCGCGCTGGACCAGCGGGCGCGGGACATCTTCCGCAGCGTGGTCGAGACCTATCTGGAGACCGGGGAGCCGGTCGGGTCGCGGACGGTCTCGAAAGGCGGGGTGCATCTGTCACCCGCCTCGATCCGCAACACGATGCAGGACCTGACCCTGGCCGGGCTGCTGGCCGCGCCCCACACCTCGGCGGGGCGGATCCCGACCCATGCGGGCCTGCGCCTCTTCGTCGACGGACTGCTGGAGATCGGCGACGTCGGGGCCGAGGAGCGGCGCGAGATCGACGCCCGCCTGATCGGGCGCGGGAAAGGCTTCGAGGAGGCGTTGAACGAGGCGACGGCCCTGCTGTCGGGTCTGGCGGGCGGGGCCGGCATCGTCGCCAGCCCGGTGCGCGATGCGGGCGTCAAACATGTGGAGTTTGTCGCCCTCGGCTCCGGACAGGCCCTGGCGGTGCTGGTCGCCGACGACGGCACGGTCGAGAACCGGTTGATGCCATTGGCGGCCGGGGTGACGCCCTCGATCCTGCAGGAGGCGTCGAATTTCCTCTCGGCCCGCATGAAGGGCCGGCTGTTGTCCGAGGCGCGGCTGGAGATGGGGGCCGAGCTGGCCGCCGCGCGCTCGGAGCTGGACGCCGCCGCCGCCCGGCTGGTCGAGGACGGTCTGGCGGCCTGGTCGGGCGGTGCTGACCGGGAGCGATCCCTGATCGTGCGGGGGCGCGCCAATCTGCTGCAGGATGCCGGCGCTGCCGAGGATCTGGAGAAGGTTCGGGTCCTGTTCGATGATCTGGAGCAGAAGGAACAACTGATCGGCCTGCTCGACGGGGTCGATGCGGCGCAAGGCGTGCGCATTTTCATCGGGGCGGAAACGCGACTGTTTTCGCTTTCGGGTTCCGCCGTCGTCGCGGCGCCCTATATGACGGGCGGCCAAAGGGTTCTGGGCGCCATCGGCGTGATAGGACCTGCAAGACTGAACTACGCCCGCATCATCCCGTTGGTGGACTACACCGCCCGGGTATTGGGGCGCATCCTGGACGGACAAGATACGTGACCGATACGACGAACCCCAACGACCTCGAAGCCCAGCTGGATGAGGCCCTGGCGAATGCCGAGGCCGGACTGGACGCAGATTCAGGCGATCTGGGTCCGCTGGACACCATGATCGCCGAGCGTGACGAGTGGAAGGACCGCGCCATGCGGGCCGCGGCCGAGGCCGACAACGTCCGGCGTCGCACCGAGACCCAGATGAACGACGCAAGGGCCTTCGCCATCCAGCGTTTCGCCAGGGACCTGCTGGGGGTGGCCGACAATCTGGAGCGCGCCCTGATGGCGGCGCCCAAGAACGCCGACGCGGGCGAAGCCGGCCTGGTGACCGGTCTGGAACTGACCCAGAAATCGCTGCTGCAGGCGTTCGAGACCAATGGGCTGAAGCGTGTCGCGCCGGGTCCGGGCGAGGCCTTCGATCCGCACCTGCACCAGGCCATGATGGAACAGCCCTCGGCAGAGGTTCCGGGCGGGAGCGTCCTGCAGACCATGCAGGCCGGCTACGAACTGTTCGGCCGCACCGTTCGCCCGGCCATGGTCGTGGTGGCGGCCAAGGGATCGGGACCGCAAGGGTCCAACCCCTATGGTTCGGCGCCGGACGCGAACGGCGGGACGTTCGACGGCAAGGCCTAGTCCCAATCCTCCCCCGATGGGGGAGGATTCTTATTTCAGCTTCGCCTCAAACAGGGCCAGCAGCCGGGCCCAGCCGTCGGCGGCTTCGGTCGCGCGGTAGCTCGCGCGGAAATCGGCGTGGAAGCCGTGCGGGGCGTCGGGATAGAGTTCTATGCCGCTTTCTGTCGCGCCGGCGACGGTCAGGGCCGCCTGCATGGCGACGACGCTGTCGTTGGGGATGCCCTGGTCCTGGCCGCCATAGTTGCCGATGACCACGCCCTTGAGGTCGCCGGCCAGATCGACCGGCCAGGGACGGCCCGCTTCCGCCTGTTCAGGCGTGGCGGTGGGACTGGGCCGGAGGCGGCCGTACCAGGCGACGCCGGCATCAATGGCGGCGAACCGGGCCGCGGCCTGCCACACGACCTTGCCGCCCCAGCAGAAGCCGGTGATGCCGACCTTGTCGGTGTTGGCCCACAACTGGCCCGAGGCCCATTCCAGGGTGGCGCTGATGTCGCCCATGACCTGTTCGTAGCCAGCGGCCGCGACGATGGCCTGGATACGCTGCATGTCGGCGAGCGGGGCGGGGTCCTCGACGCGGACGAAGAAGGCCGGGGCGATGGCGGCGTAGCCGGCCTTGGCCAGGCGGCGGCAGACGTCCTGGATATAGGCGTGCAGGCCGAAGATCTCGGAGACCACGATGACGACCGGGAAAGGACCGTCGCCGGCGGGGCGGGCCAGATAGGCCGGCAGGTCGAAGCCATCGGCGGAGGGGTAGGAGACCATGTCGGTCGCCAGACCCTCGCTGTCCGTCGTGATCGGCCGGGCCTCCTGGGCCAGGGCGGCGACGGCGTAGCCGGTGAACATGGCTCCGGCCGTCAGCCCGCCCAAGGCGCGGCGCGAGAAGCGGAAATCGTCGGCGGTCTGGCCTTCGGGGCGGATCAGGACGGTCATGGGCGTTTCCTTCTCGATTTTCGGCGCGGACTTTGACCAGCCCGGGCGGTTCCGTCGAGTCACCGCCCCGTGACCTTACGCCGCTCGACGCAGGGTCAGGTTGATACGCCCGCCGCCGGGGATCAGCCGCGACGATCCGGCCAGAAGCCGGTCGATGCCGTGCCGGGCCAGCCGTGCCGGGCCGGACAGGGCGCAGACGTCGCCGGAAACCAGTCTCAACGACCGCGTGGGCCCCTTGCCCGCCGGGCCTATCCGGAAGACGGCGGTGTCGCCGAGCGAGACCGACAGGACGGGCGCGCTGAGGTCGGCCTCATCCCTGTCCTGATGCAGGCCCATGCGGGCGTCCTCGCGGTAGAGGTTGACCAGACAGGCGTCGGGCGGCTCGATCCAGCCGGTCAGATCCGCCCACAGGCCCTGCAGGACCGTCGGGATCGGCGGCCATGGCAGGCCGGTCCCGGGGTGGGTCGACTGATAGCGATAGCCCGAACGGTCCGAGACCCAGCCGAGAGGCCCCAGGTTGCTCATCTGCACCGAGAACGGCTTTCCGCCCGGCGTCACCGGCCGATAGAGGGGCGCGATGTCGAGGGCCGCCTCGATCTCGGCCAGCATGGCGGCCTGGGCGGGTTCATCCAGCCCGCCGGGCCAGTAGCGAAAACCGGGGAGGTCGGGGAAGGGCTCCATCGCCCTCATCCCTACCGCGTGAAATAGTAGTCCGCGACCTGGCAGGCGTTGACACCGCTGCGTTGCAGGCTCTGGCCGTTGTCGAACTCGGCACGCAGGGAGTAGCGGCAGGCACCGGAACCGTCGTCGATGGTCACCACCACGCTCTCGCCCGGCGACAGAGTGCCGGAACCCAGCAGGTCGTCGCCCCAGTCCCCGCCCGACGAGGCGTAGAGATAGGTCATCGACCAGCCGGTCTGGTTATGGATGCGGACATCGCGATTGTAGGCGTCGTTCGACTGGCGAAGGAGGACCCTCATGGGGGCCGGAGCCACGCGCTTCGACGTCGATTGCGCCTCCGCCTGCGTTCCCGTCAGGCCGAACAGGGTCAGACCCAGGGCCAGAACCGGAGCGAAGAGACGGGGCCTGCGAGGCGGGGAGCGCATATCGGGGTCCTGGACGGGCGGGCCCGTGACCCGCAATCAGCCACCAGAGTGCCCGAGCAGAGGCTTCAACGCACCTGATGACCCCTGACTCCGTCTGATTTGGACCGGAGAGGGCATCAAGCCCTTGCGGGGCATGGCGACTTTCCCATATCCCGACCAGCCCGAGAGACCCCGCGATCCGTGGGGTTACACGGTATTTGAACCCAATCTGCCGTGTGAGCGCCCTCAGCGATCACGGTGCAAACAAAACGGGGGCGGTCACGCGCGGCGCTTTCTGATAAGGCCGCCGCATCGCCCGCCAGACGGAGAAAAGACAGGCTCATGGCCAAGATTATCGGTATCGACCTCGGCACCACCAATTCCTGCGTGGCCGTCATGGACGGCAAGAACCCCAAGGTTATCGAGAACGCCGAGGGCAACCGCACCACCCCGTCGGTGGTCGCGATCCAGGACGGCGGCGAGACCCTGGTGGGTCAGCCTGCGCGTCGCCAGGCGGTGACCAACCCCGCCAACACCTTCTTCGCCATCAAGCGCCTGATCGGCCGCAACTTCGACGACCCCGTCGTGGCGAAGGACAAGGCCATGGTGCCTTATGAGATCGTCAAGGGTCCGACCGGCGACGCCTGGGTGCGCGCCAACGGCAAGGACTACTCGCCGCAGCAGATCTCGGCCTTCACCCTGATCAAGATGAAGGAGGCTGCCGAGGCCTATCTGGGCGAAAAGGTCACCCAGGCCGTCATCACGGTTCCCGCCTATTTCAACGACTCGCAGCGCCAGGCGACCAAGGACGCCGGCAAGATCGCGGGCCTTGAGGTCCTGCGCATCATCAACGAGCCAACCGCGGCGGCCCTGGCCTACGGGCTGGACAAGAACGACGGCCAGAAGATCGCGGTCTATGACCTCGGCGGCGGCACCTTCGACGTCTCGATCCTGGAGATCGGCGACGGCGTGTTCGAGGTGAAGTCGACCAACGGCGACACCTTCCTGGGCGGCGAGGACTTTGACGTCCGTCTGGCCGACTACCTGGCCGATGAATTCAAGAAAGAGCAGGGCGTCGACCTGCGCCAGGACAAGCTGGCCCTGCAGCGCCTGCGTGAAGAGGCCGAAAAGGCCAAGAAGGAATTGAGCTCGGTGACCCAGTACGAGGTCAACCTGCCGTTCATCACAATGAACGCCTCGGGCCCGCTGCACCTGAACATCAAGCTCAGCCGCGCCAAGCTGGAAGCCCTGGTCGACGACCTGATCCAGCGCACCATCGAGCCCTGCGCCAAGGCGCTGAAGGATGCGGGCCTCAAGGCCTCGGACATCGACGAAGTGGTTCTGGTCGGCGGCATGACCCGCATGCCCAAGGTGCAGGAGGCCGTGAAGGCCTTCTTCGGCAAGGAGCCGCACAAGGGCGTGAACCCCGATGAGGTCGTGGCCCTGGGTGCCGCCGTTCAGGCCGGTGTTCTGCAAGGCGACGTCAAGGACGTGCTGCTGCTGGACGTGACACCGCTGACCCTGGGCATCGAGACCCTGGGCGGCGTCTTCACCCCGCTGATCGAACGCAATACGACCATCCCGACCAAGAAGAGCCAGGTCTTCTCCACCGCCGATGACAACCAGTCGGCCGTGACCATCCGCGTCTTCCAGGGCGAACGTCCGATGGCCCAGGACAACAAGATGCTGGGTCAGTTCGACCTGATGGGCATTCCGCCCTCGCCGCGTGGCATGCCGCAGATCGAGGTGGCCTTCGACATCGACGCCAACGGCATCGTCAACGTCTCGGCCAAGGACAAGGCGACCAACAAGGAACAGTCGATCCGGATCCAGGCGAACGGCGGCCTGTCGGACGCCGACATCGAGAAGATGGTCAAGGAAGCCGAGGTCAACGCCGCCGCCGACAAGATCCGCAAGGACCTGGTCGAGGCCCAGAACGCCGCAGACAGCCTGATCAATTCGACCGAGAAGGCCCTGGCCGAACACGGCGACAAGGTCGGCGCGGACGAGAAGTCGGCGATCGAGACCGGCCTGGCCGAGCTGAAGACGGCTCGCGACGGCACGGATCCGGAAGACATCCGGACCAAAACCAACACCCTGGTCCAGGCCTCGATGAAGCTGGGCGAGGCGATGTACGCCCAAAGCGCCGGTCAGTCCGCTGACGAAGCGCCCGCCGACGACGGCGTGGTCGACGCAGAGTTCGAGGAAGTCCCGGGCGAAGACGACGACCAGAAGAAGAGCGCCTAAACGTCTTGGTCCTCCCCTGTGACCCAGGGGAGGACCGTGGCTTTCATGAAACTTGCATCATGCCGCCTGGCACCCATGTCCTTCATGGGTGGCCATCCCGCTTGCGCCTTGGAAAAAGAGACGTGATCGGAATGTTCGGGGTTGGCTTAGGGACGTCTGCGCATGGCGCGTGATTATTACGAGGTGCTGTCGGTCGAGCGGACCATCGACGCCGCCGGCCTGAAGTCCGCCTATCGCAAGCTGGCGATGGAGCACCATCCGGACCGCAATGGCGGCTCGGAAGAGTCGATGGTGAAATTCAAGGAAATCTCCGAGGCCTATACCGTCCTGTCGGACGACCAGAAGCGCGCCGCCTATGACCGGTTCGGCCATGCGGGCGTGAACGGCGGCGGGGGCGGCGGCCAGCAGGGCTTCCACGACGTCAACGACATCTTCTCACAGGTCTTCGGCGACGCCTTCGGTGACGTCTTCGGCGGCGGCGGACGGCGTCAGTCGAACGGCCCGCGTCGCGGTTCGGACCTGCGCTACGATCTCGAGATCACCCTGGAGCAGGCCTATCAGGGTGCCGAGGTCGAGATCGCTGTGCCGACCACGGCGACGTGCGAGACCTGCGAAGGTTCCGGCGCGAAGAACGGCGCGAAACCGACCACCTGCACCACCTGCCAGGGTGCCGGGCGCGTGCGTCAGGCCAACGGCTTCTTCCAGGTCGAACGAACCTGCCCGTCCTGCGGTGGTCAGGGCCAGCGTCTGTCCCAGGCGGACACCTGCACGACCTGTCACGGCCACGGTCAGGTGCGGAAGAATCGCAAGCTCAGCCTGAAGGTGCCGGCCGGCGTCGATGACGGCTCACGCATCCGCCTGTCGGGCGAGGGCGACGCCGGAACGCGCGGCGGTCCGCGCGGCGACCTCTATGTGTTCCTGTCGGTGACCCCGCACGATCTGTTCGAGCGCGACAATCTGGATCTGCTCTGCACTGTGCCGGTGCAGATGACGGTCGCGGCCCTGGGCGGCGAGATCGAGGCGCCCTGTCTGGTGTCCGCCGCCTGCGACGGCGAGTGCAAGGCCCCGGTTTCGGTGCCCGCCGGGGCCCAGACCGGCAAGACCATCCGGATTCGCGGCAAGGGCATGCCCCACCTGAACGGCCGCCAGCGCGGCGATCTGGTGGTCGAACTGTTCGTCGAGACCCCGACCGACCTGACGGCGCGCCAGAAGGAGCTGATGCAGGAGCTGGCCGCCTCCTTCGGTGCGAGCCAGAACCCGCGGAACTCCTCCTTCGCCGGCAAGGCCAAGCGGTTCTGGGCGGATATCCTGGGCTCTGAAGACACTTCCGAGGCTGGGGCCAAGGCCTCACGCGAGAACGCGCAATGATGTTAGCCGGGGGGCTTCAGGCTTGAGCGAACTGTTTCATGTCGGGATTTCCGGCGCGCGCGGCCGGATGGGCCGCGCGGTGTCCCAGGCGCTCGATGCCCGCGAAGACGTCATGGTCGCCGTCCGCTTCGACTGGGGCGAAACGCCGGACCTGAGCCTTTGCGACGTGGTCATCGACTTCTCGACGGCGGAGGCTTCTGTCGCCCTGGCCCGGATCTGCGCCGAGCGCGGCGGTCCGGCCCTGGTCATCGGCTCGACGGGCTTCACGCCCGGGCAGGAAGCGATCTTGCAGGCGGCGGCGGAAAAGGTCGCCGTCGTGCGCAGCGGCAATTTCTCCCTCGGCGTCAACGTCCTGATCGGTCTGGTCGAGCATGCGGCCCTGCGCCTGGATGCTCGCGACTGGGACATCGAGATCACCGAGGCCCACCACAGGAAGAAGATCGACGCCCCGTCGGGCACCGCCCTGATGCTGGGCGAGGCCGCCGCATCGGGTCGCGGACATGATCTGGAAGAGCTGCGCAGCGCCCCCTACGACGGCATCTCCGAAGAGCGGAAGACCGGAACGATCGGTTTTTCTTCGGTTCGCGCGGGCGGTATCGTGGGCGAGCACACGGTGCTGTTCGCCTCGGACGCGGAGGTCCTGACCCTCAGCCATTCGGCCATCGACCGGTCCCTGTTTGCCAAGGGTGCCGTCGCCGCCGCGGCCTGGGTGCGGACGCGGAGGCCGGGGCTTTACGACATGCAGGATGTGCTGGGCTTCCGGCAGGCCTGAGCCGATCAGCGGAGGTCAGGCTAGAGCCTGATCGGCTGAGGAGGACTCGCTTCGCGATTCCTCTGATGCCGTGAATCAGGCTCCAGATTGAAGCTAGAGCATGATTCACGCTTCATGCCGGACCCGCGAAGCGGGTCCACCAGAAACGATCATGCTCGAGGCGTTGCGACCAAGTCCAAATTGATCAAAAAAGTCGCCAGGTCGCGACCAAAGAGACCAACAACGCCAAGAGCCCCGACACAGGTAAATCCGGGGTCAGACGACCGGCGATCGATCAGGGTCGTACGAACTCCAGGAAGATCGGATCGGTATCGCCGAGCCGTTTCTCCTCGTAGCGGGTCACGACGTGGTCTTCCGGCGCGACTTTCCAGTCGGAGGTCTCGTCGGCCAGCCAGACCAGGCCCGGCGTGGCCAGGAACCGCTCCAGCGCCCAGCCGGCATAGTCCTTCCAGTCGGTGACGAACCGCAGCCGACCGCCCGGCCTGAGTTTTCGCGCCAGTTCGGCGGCCAGGGCCGGCTGGATCAGGCGGCGCTTGTTGTGGCGTGCCTTGTGCCAGGGGTCGGGGAACAGGATCATGATCCGGTCCAGAGACCCGTCCGGCAGGGCCTGGACCACCGCGCGGGCGTCGTCGGCATGCAGGCGAACGTTCTTCAGTCCGCCCTCCTCGATGTGACGCAGGGCCGAGGCCACGCCGTTGATGAAGGGTTCGCAGCCGATCATCAGGGCGGCCGGGTGACGCGCCGCCTGGGCCGCCAGATGCTCGCCGCCGCCGAACCCGATCTCCAGCCAGACCTCGGAGGCCTCCGGCATCAGGGCCGCGACGTCGATCGGTCCGGCCGCAGGATCGGGCAGGCGGATGGAGGGCATCAGGGTCTCGAACAGGGCCGCCTGTAGCGGTTTGATCGCTCGCGACTTGATCCGGCCGAACGAGCGTAGCGGTCCCGTCGCACGAGGATGCAGGGGATCGCCAGGGGTCTTGGGTCGAGAAGCGGGCATGGCCGGGCCTATAACGCAAAATCGCCGGCCGCGCCTCTCGGCACGGTCGGCGACGGCCGGATCAATTGATCAGGCGATTGGGATCAGGCCAGGGCCTTGAGCTGGTCGATCAGGTCGGTCTTTTCCCAGCTGAAGCCGCCGTCCGAGTCCGGCGTGCGGCCGAAATGACCGTAGGCGGAGGTGCGGGCGTAGATCGGCTTGTTCAGGCCCAGGTGCTCGCGAATCGCGCGCGGTGTGGCACCGCCGATCAGGCCCAGGATCTTGTCTTCCAGAACCGCCTCGGTGATCGAACCCTTGCCGGTGCCGTGCAGGTCGACGTGGATCGACTGCGGCTTGGCCACGCCGATGGCGTAGGAGAGCTGGATGGTGCAACGGTCGGCCAGACCCGCCGCCACGACGTTCTTGGCCAGGTAGCGGCAGGCGTAGGCGGCCGAACGGTCGACCTTGGTCGGGTCCTTGCCGGAGAAGGCGCCGCCGCCGTGCGGGGCCGCGCCGCCGTAGGTGTCGACGATGATCTTGCGGCCGGTCACGCCCGCGTCGCCGTCCGGCCCGCCGATCTCGAAGATGCCGGTCGGGTTGATGTGCCAGACGGTGTTCTCGTCGGTGAAGCCTTCCGGCAGCACTTCGAGGATATGGGGTTTGACGATGTCGGCCACCTGTTCCGACGACAGGCCGGCGGCGTGCTGGGTCGACAGGACGATCGAGGTGGCACGGACGGGCTTGCCGTCCACGTACTGGATGGTGACCTGCGACTTGGCGTCGGGCTCGAGGCGGGTGTCGCCGCCGTGGCGGACCTCGGCCAGGCGCTTCAGGATGTTGTGGCTGTACTGCAGGGTGGCCGGCATCAGCTCCGGGGTCTCGTTCGAGGCGTAGCCGAACATGATGCCCTGGTCGCCCGCCCCTTCATCCTTCTCGCCGGCGGCGTCGACCCCGACGGCGATGTCGGCCGACTGGCCGTGCAGGCGGTTGATGAATTCGAACCTGTCCCAGTGGAAGCCGGCCTGCTCATAGCCGATGTCCTTGACCGCGGCGCGCACGGCGGCCTCGATCTCGTCCTGGACGCCCGGAGCCCATTCGCCGGCCGTGTCCATGATGCCGTTGCCGCGAATCTCGCCGGCCAGCACCACCAGGTTCGTCGTCGTCAGGGTCTCGCACGCCACGCGGGCATAGGGGTCCTTGGACAGGAACAGGTCCACGACGGTGTCCGAGATCCGGTCGGCGACCTTGTCGGGGTGGCCCTCGGAAACGCTTTCAGACGTGAAGAGGAAGGAAGAACGGGACAAAGGGAGACGCTCCAGACAGCCGCAGGGACGGTTTTCAGCGAAGACATATAAAGATATGTTTATATGATCAAGAGACGGCGGTCGTGGGCCCCTGCCTCTAGTTCCCCGACCGCAGCAGGAATCGCCGGTTGAGGGGCTGAACGGGCCGGGCATTGCCGGGGTGGAGCCGGGCAAAGGCCGCGATCTGGGCCTCGGAGACGGTGATCGGCCGGGCCAGCACGGCCCAGGCCACGGTCTCGCTGCACGGCGGGGTGGTCAGGGAGCCGGCATAGCGGAAAAACTCGCGGCCCTCGGGCAGGAGGGCGGTCAGGTCCAGGGTCGGCCGCTCCGCGCTCTCGTCGGTTCCCGCGGCTGCCAGTACGGTCTGAACGACCGGATTGGCCTCGCCCGGTTCGGCGAAGACCCCGACCACGGCCAGTGTTCCGTCGGCGGCGGCATGGACGAAATGGATTTCCAGCGGATAACGGTGGCCGTTCAGCAGATGCTCGCTGGGCTGATGCACATGGAATTGCAGCAGCTGGTAGCCGCGACCGCCCATGGTCAGGTTGGAGCCGGGCGCAGCCTCGGCCTGGATCGCATGGCCGGTGTCGAACACCCGGCCGGGCAGGGCCCGCCACTGGATGTCCAGCGGCCCGAGGTCGGCCGGGACCGCGCCGGACAGATCGATCGGGCTTTCCTGCTGGCCTGTCGCACAGGCGGCGTTGGCGGGATCCAGCCGACCCCAGTAGTCCGGTCCGTTCGGGCCGCTGTAGGCCCAGCCGGGCCCATGCGACGCGTCTGCCGCCCCGTGTTCGTCGGCATGGTCCTGGGCGAGCGCCGGCCCGGACAGGGCGAGCGTCATCGCCAGAACAGTGTGAAACCGCATGATCGAGCCCCTGATTCGTACGGCGATGGTACAGGCGCGGGGCGATCCCGGGGAGGGGAAAGGTGGTGCCGCCCAGGGCACCCGAACGCCTGACCCCCGCAAGACGAATTCCGGTCAAACCGAAGGGCCAACCCCAAGGTCGGCATGGGTTCGGAGCGCCAGCTGGGGCTTTGAAATATGGCCGACCCAATCCCTTCCCGGTCCGGGAGAAGCGGGTGGTCTCGACCTTCCCGGGTCAAGGGGCCTTCCGGTGGGAGCACCCGGAATTCCGACCTGCGCCAGACCTGCGCCAGACCTGCGAACGACGGGCGTCGGGTTGTGCCGTTTAAATCTGGTTCTGAAAGCCTGACGCTATGACGTCTCGCGCAGGATGCTCGAGGCGCGTTCCGGATGTTTGCCGACGGCCGTCCTGTAGAAGATCGCCGCCCCCTTCATGTCGGCCTCATAGTCGCCGCCGGGGAACAGGGTGGGTCCGACCGTGATCTGTCTGCGAGGGTAGTCGATGGAAACGAAGACGATGGGGACTTCAGCAGCCACAGCGATGTTGTAGAAACCGGTCTTCCATCGATCGCTCGAAGCACGAGAGCCCTCAGGTGCGATCGTCAGGATGAACCGATCTCGGCGTTCAAACTCGGCCACCATCGTGCGGACGATGTCCCGCGCCTGGGATCGGTCAACCGGGACGCCGCCGAGGTCGCGCAAGGCTCCGCCCAGGGGCCATCGGAACAGGGACGCCTTGCCGAGGAACTTCAGGTCCAGATCAAGCGCCCTTGCAGCGCCCAGATAATAGATGAAATCCCAGTTGCTGGTGTGCGGGGCACCAACGAGAACAAATTTCAGCATCTCGGGCCGCCGCCCCTCAACGCTCCAGCCCTGAAGCCTGAACAGCAGGCCGAGGGTCATTTTCATTGCGTCGGCGAGGAAAGCCATGCCGCAGTCTCAGTCCATTCGGCGACGATGCACAAGTGCCGTCGGGCTGGGTGGGGATCGGCGTCCAAAGCGGAACCCCCTCTCTGTGCAGGTAACTGACTGACGGGAATGGATACAGTTCTGCGGCCGGGAGGCCCTGGCGTGCCGGTTTCACCCAGGCCGCTGCCAGAATAGCCATTCAAATCATATACGGGGTCAAAACGGCGAGGGATCCGTTTTGGACGCCGATCCACACCTCTGTCCTAGGGGAAGGATGGTGCCGCTTAGGTGACTCGAACACCTGACCCCCGCACTACGAAATCTCTAGTCAAGCCGACCGGCTAAACCTGGTGCTGGCGTGGTTTTGGAGGGCTGCCGGCGGCTTCGAAAGTCGGCCGACCCACCCCCTTCCCAGTCTGGATGGAGGGGGTGATTCCAACCCCCCTGAGCTGCGGCGCCTTCCGGTGGGCGCGTCCATAAATCCGACCTGCGCTATACCTGCAAACGCGATCGAAGGCGGGGCTTCCAGGTGGCGTATCGGCGGGGTGTAAGGCAACCATCATGATGGTGGCCGCCAGGATCCGGTCTCAAGGCCGGGTCAGCCGCGCCGGTCGCCCTGTCGCCTATCCGCTTGCCGCGCGCCGCCATTCGCCATCATCAGTTCCAGCCGGATTTCGACCAGTCGCTGTTCGATGCAGCCGAGAATGAAGGACAGGAGCGAAAAGGCCACAACGGCGACGGCGGCGAAGATATTGGCCCAGGCCATGTCCTCCATGATCAGGCCGACGGCGACCATCAGACCGGCCAGCGTTGCGGAAATCCCGGCCGCGCTTAATGCGATGGTCTGAACGAGCGACCTGCGAGGCGCCGCCTTGTTGACGCGGTTGCCTTCACGACGGCGGTCCTTGCCGCGTCGTTCTGTGCTGGCCCGTCGATCCGTATCGGCCGCCGGGCCGTCGTTTGCGGCCTCAATTCCGGAAGCTTCCAATGACATTCTGGCCTCGCTCTAATGAATCAGTTGTGAGCCGTTGGCGCGGGGGCCGACCCCGTCCGGTACCGGCACAGTGCTGGACGAATAGTTTGCGTTGATGACGAGGGACGGGGACCCGTTCAACTGGAGCCTCCGTGCGACGATCACCGTCCAGGCACTGTCCCGCGCGACATCGGCAGACCCGTCGACAATCAATTTGGCGTCGGGCACATAGATCACGCCCAGGAGCGTTTCCACCCGATCGCTGGTGATGGTGAAGTCCTGGGTGTTGTCCCGCGTCGCCACCATGACCATGCCGGCGTATGCGCCGGTGTTGCGGCCATCCAGGTTGACCTCGGCGTGATCTCTGAAGTCGAACTTCGACTGCTTGTCGAAAAACAGAACGACATTCACCCCGCCAAGGCGGGCGTCGTCCTTGATCGTCAGGTGTCCGCCCATGAACCAGTGCTCACCCGGCTCCAGGATGAGTTGGGAATCGCCAGCCATGCTGTAACCGCCGCAATGGACGCCGGGCCGGAGCCGGATCACGCCAGAGGTGGCGTCTGTCCTCGTCCTTGTTTTGGGACAAGGCCGTGGCTCGTCGAGCGCCAAACCGACGAGGGGATCGGCGATCAGCGCGGCGCCGGTGCCGGGGACGGGGCTGATCGATCCTCGCGCGGAGGTGACGGCCTGAACGATGGAGGCTTCAATCCGGCCGCCATCGACCAGAATATCCCGGTTGGAATGCACCATGCAGGCTGGCGCCCGGATACGCCCCGTGTCCCTGATGTTCAGAACCCTGTCCCGGGTCTCGCCGGTCACGAGCACGCAAAGCGGCGTGACGCCGACCGCGACGGCCTGGGCTTGCGCACCGAAGTTCCAGCCCCCGGGCGGCAACATGTTGGCGAAGAACGAGGGTGAATGACCCTTAAGCTCGACCTCGACGATGCGGCGTCCCTGCTGTTCCAGAACCGCTACACGGGGGACGACAGTCGGTGCCTCGCGCCACTCATCGATGTTGGACTGGACAAATGTCAGGGCGCGCGAGGTGGCCGCCTCGTCGCTGATCGCCAACCCGAGTTCAGCAGCGCCAGCCAGGGCTGCGGCGTCGGCGATGTCCTGAAGCCGACCCCGCGCGGCCTGGACGCTCATCAGGTCGATGGCTCCAGCGGTGATCATGAGCAGGGCGGGCGCACCCAGGGCGAAGATCACCATGATCTGGCCGCGGTCGTCACGGCAGAAGCGGCGCAACAGTCGCGAGACCAGGCCCATCATGCTCAGGCGGCCTCGGCTCTGGTGAAGTCGGTCCGAAGCGCCGCCTCGGCCCGCGCAGCCCGCAATGTGAAGCGGATCTGGTAAGACAGCAGCCGCCAGTTCAGCGGTTTGGTGACGAAGGCAGTGGCTCCGGCGCGGTAGGCCCGATCGATGGCGTGGACGTCCTCGCGACCGGTCTCCACGATGATCGGCAGATGGGCTGTCGCCGGGTCGGCGCGCAGCCGCTCCAGCAGCTCGTAGCCATCCATGACCGGCATTTCGAGGTCGACCAGGATCAGGTCGTATTGCCGTAGCCCCAGGACATCGAGTGCGGCTTGACCGTCGGGTGCTACGTCGACCGTGGCCGTGGCCGTGGCCAGATTGACCTGGGCGAACTCGCGCAGGATCGGATCGTCGTCGACGAAGAGGATGCGAACGTCGTCTTCAACGACATAGAAGAAACCGGACATGCGAGGCCTCCCCCCCGGGCCTTCTGGCTTTGCCAACCCCCGCCTTGGTCAGCACCTTAAGGGTCAGGTCATTAACGACGCGTATAACGACAATACTCCAGATGGGCGGCGAGAGCTTAGTGTCGGAAACCAAACATCTTCTTCGTGGCGGGATCGTCTGGAAACTGGCCGGCCTCGTCCTGGCGGCGCTCCTGACCTCTTTCGTCGTCAGCTGCGGTGTTTCCGTATGGATGGACCTCAACCGTCAGGCGGCCCTGGAGACTGACAGGCTTACTCAAACGGCCCGGGTCATCGGGTCGCTCGCAGCGGACTCGGTCGCCACGGGTGATCGCCGGGGAGCGTTCCTCGCGGTCCGGTCTGTCAGTCAGATGCCGGATGTCAGCTACGCCCGGCTCGAAACGCCGACGGCTCTGCTCGCCGAGACTGGAGCGGGTGCGCGTCTGCTCAGCGATGCAGAGATTGGCGGTAGCGGCCGGTTGTCGTTGTGGTCCGTACTTACGACCGGCTCAATTCAGATTACCGCGCCCGTCCTGAATGAAGGCGTCACGGTCGGCTCCATCACCCTGTTCAGCAGGGTGCCCGAATTGCGTGCCCGGATCGCAGCCACGGTCTGGACCTCCCTGGCCGGCGCGCTTGTCGCTGTCGTCGCCGGTTTGGTGGTTGCGATGAGGATGGCACGCCAGATCAGCCGACCGATCGTCGAGCTCGCCGCCATGGTTCGTCGGGTCCACACCACACAAGACTTCCGGTCGGATCTGTCGATCCAGGCGGAAGGGGAGATCGCGGATCTGGTCAGCGGGTTTGAAGTCATGATGTCGGGCATTCGAGATCGGGATGCCCGTATCACTGACCATGTGGAAAACCTCGAGGCGCAGGTCGAACTCAGAACCTCCGAGCTGGTCGTCGCACGCGACGCCGCCGACCGCGCCAATGAGGCCAAGTCAGATTTTCTCGCCGTCATGAGCCACGAAATCCGGACACCGCTGAACGGTATTCTCGCCCTGAGCGACATGCTGGCGAAGTCCGATCTGCCGCAACGGCAGCAGCGCTATGCCGACGTCATCGCGAAGTCGGGCCACTCCCTGCTGAGCATCATCAATGACATCCTCGACTTCTCGAAGGTCGAGGCCGGCAAGATGGAGTTGGAGAGCGTCCCGGTTGATCTCGTCGAAGTCGCCGAGGACGTGGCCAGCCTGTTCTCCGAGAAGGCGGCCTCCAAAGGGCTTGATCTGGCCGTCTATGTCGATCCGCATATCCATCAGGTGCTGGCGGACCCCACACGGCTGCGTCAGATCGTCGGCAACCTCGTGAACAACGCGATCAAGTTCACCGAGGCCGGGGGCGTTCTGATCGCATTCCGCAGGGAGACCGAAGGCCGTATTCGTATGTCTGTCGAGGACACGGGCCCCGGTATTCCGGCCGAAACCTTGCCCAAACTGTTCGCCGCCTTTTCGCAGGCGGACCAGAGCACATCACGGAAATACGGTGGCACAGGACTGGGTCTGGCTATCTGTGATCGCCTCGTGCGGTCGATGGATGGGGAGTGGGACCTCCGTTCGACGGTAGGACAGGGCTCTACGTTCGCCTTCACCGTACCGCTCGATGAGATAGCCGGCGACCAATTCCACTCCGCGCTGCCGCCGCTTTCGCTGCGGATCGATGGCCTCGCTCACCAGACGTCTGCGGCGGTGGTCCTCTATCTGGCCGACCTCGGAGGGGCGCTTTCAAACCATGCCGACGGCCCGGCGATCACGGGTCAGACGGCTTCAGCCACGGGCGCTGTGATCGTCTGCGACGATGAGGCGGCGGCGGCGGCGGTGCTTGCGACCCGACCAGAGGCCTGCTGTCTGGTAAAGCCCCTGCGTCGCGCGGACCTGTTCGAGGTTCTGGGCCAGATGGCCCGAGGCGAGCGGCCCATGCTTCGCCAGACGGCGGTCGCGAGCCAGGACGGAGTCATCTTCCCCGGCGTACGCGTTCTCGTGGTGGACGATTCCGAGGTCAACCGCGAGGTCGCAACAGAAGCCCTTTCGCAACTGGGGATCGTAGCCGATACCGCAAATGACGGTCGGCAGGCGGTGGAGGTCCTCCGTTCGCGACACTACGATCTGGTGTTGATGGATGGATCCATGCCGGAGCTCGACGGGTTCGAGGCCACGCGCCTGATCCGGACCGAGGAAGCGCAATCCGGTCGACCTCGTGCGGTCATCGTGGCGCTCACCGCCCACGTCGTCGGATCGGGTGCCGACGCCTGGAAGACCTGCGGAATGGACGGTGTCATTCACAAGCCGTTCCGGCTGCCGGACATCGTCCGCGAACTTACGCGGCACTGCGGGGCTTTCGCACAGACCAGCCAGGGCGGCGTGACTGCCGCGCCGGCCCCCGCGCTGGATGAGGCGGACCTGTTCGACGCGGTCGTTCGCGCCGACCTTCTGGCGATGTTGCAAAGCGGCAAGCGGGACTTTGTCGAGCGGGTGCAAACCCTGTACGCGGAAAATGCTCCCCTGCGCGTGAGCGACGCAGCGGCGGCTGCAGCGCGAGGCGACCTCGATGCGCTGTCCCGGGCCGCCCACGCCCTCAAGTCCATGAGCCTGAGCCTCGGCGCTTCGGCCGTCGCGCGCGAAGCGTCCAGCATCGAAGCGGCCGCGCGCCAGGGTGAACCCGTCCCGGATTCTGCGATCGAATCCCTGAAACAGCGGCTGGCCATCACCATGGACGCCATGGCGGTCGATCTTGGATCCGAAGTCTCCCGGCCGGTGCCGATCGCCGACAGGCTCTCCGCCGGCATCAAGGCCGGTCACCTTCACCTTGCCTATCAACCGCTCGTGGATCGGAACGGGGCGCCTGCGGGCAAGATCGAGGCCCTGATCCGCTGGATCGATCCGGTCGCGGGACGGATGGCCCCGGATGTCTTTGTTCCCGAGCTCGAACAGACCGGAGGCATCGAGATCCTGACCGACTTCGTCCTTGCGACCGCCTGCCGCGACATGCGGGATCTGGACGTCACCGTATCGGTCAACGCCTCCAGCACCGAGTTCCAGAGGCCCGGCTTTGCTGACCGGGTCTTTGGCGCTGCGGAGGCGGCCAACTTCCCGCTCGACCGGTTGGAGATCGAGGTGACCGAGACAGCCCTTCTGGACGTGGCGGCCGCTCGCAAGACGATCGAAGCGCTGGGCGAAAGAGGAGTCGGCGTGGCGCTGGACGACTTCGGGGCCGGCTTCACCAGCCTGCATGCGCTCAGGGAATTGAAATTCCGGACGTTGAAGATCGACAAGAGCTTCGTCGATGGATGCTGTCTCGACACCGCTTCCGCCGCCATCGTTCACGCTGTGATCGGAGTGGGGCGCGCCCTCGGCATGAAGGTGGTTTGCGAAGGCGTCGAGACTGCAGAACAGGCCGCCTTCCTGCGGATCGCCGGTGCCCATTACCTTCAGGGCTACCATTTCCATCGACCCGTTCCATTCGACGCCCTGCCCGTCGAATTGCAGGCGGCGTAAGAGCATGGCGCACATACTCCTCGCGGATGATGATCCCATTCTCCGGGCAACCGCCGGTGCATACCTGGCTGACGCCGGCCACACCGTCACCGAAGCCTGCGACGGCGCCGTCGCGCTTCAGATCCTTGGCCAGGAGACGTTCGATCTGTTGATCGTCGACATGTTGATGCCAGAGAAGGACGGGCTGGAGGTCATCCTTCAGGTTCGTCGCACGGACCAGCAGTTTCCGATCCTTGCGGTCTCCAGCGGCGGCCGCATGGACGTCTCGAGCCTGTTGAGACCAGCGGCCGCGTTCGGTGCGAGCGCCACGATGTCGAAGCCGTTGCTGAGGGCCCCCCTGCTCGAGATGGTCGAAAGCTTGCTGCCTCAGCCCTGAGTGCCCTGGACGGGGGCAGCCGTGAAGATCGGTTACTCTTAGCCCATCGTTCACCTGATCAAGGTTAAATGACGCGATGGACGACAGGAAGGCGATCACTGACAGGCGGTTGACACGTCAGCGGAGAGGTACGGTCTTGCGGCTCTACAAACAGTTCTTCCGCGACGATCGGGGCAATATCGCCATGATCTCGGCCTTCGTGGTGCCGTTGTTGCTGCTGATCACCTTCGGCGGCATCGATATCCACCGCGCCTCGACCGTGAAGGCGAACCTTCAGGACGCCCTCGACGCCGCCACCCTGGCCGCCGCCCGGTCACCCTACACCGGCAACACCGACATCACCCGCGTGGGCCTCGCCTCTCTCCGCGCCAACCTGGCGCCCTATAACGACATCACCCTGCTGACCGCCCAGACGACCTTCGTTCTGGACCCCAGTACCGGCGCTGTGGCCGGCACCGCGAAAGTCAGTGTGGATGCCCTGGTCGCAGATATTATCTTGCCAATGGTGGGGAGTGGAACCGGTAACCAGATTCCGGTTGGCGCTCGCTCGGAAGTGTTGCGCTCGAACAATCGCGTCGAGGTCGCCCTCGTCCTCGACAACACCGGCTCGATGTCGGGCGCCAAACTGACCAACACCAAGGCCGCCGCCATCGACCTGATCGACCGGCTGGAGGCGGCCGACAGCCGGTCGATCGAGCCCGACGCAATCAAGATCTCGCTCGTGCCCTTCTCGCAAACGGTTCGGATTTCGGCCGGCGGCTCGAACACCGTGCCCGCCTATATGTCGAACGCCGGCAACCACACGGGATCGGAACTGTTCAGCAGCAACCGTGGCCGCTTCACCCTGTTCGGCAATCTCGGCACGACCTGGGGCGGCTGCGTCGAGGCGCGGGCCGCACCCTACGACATTCGCGACACGGCTCCGCTGGCAGGCACGGAAGACCGGATGTTCGTCCCCTATTTCTCGCCGGACAGCCCGGACCGCGACGCCTACCCGAATGACTCGACCTGGCGAAACTGGGACTACGAGAACGACTACGTCCTCGACGGGCTCAGCAACAACAGATCCAACGTTGGCAGCAGCACGGCCCGGACCACACAGTGGGACAACCGGCAGAGGCGCTGGCAGAAATATGACAACAGCCCGTTCGTCAGCCTGAATACCTCGCGCGGACCGAACCGGGGCTGCAGTCTGGTGCCGTTGATCCGGCTGACCGACAACTATAGCGCCCTGCGCACCGCGGTGAACAACATGAACGCCACGGGCAACACCAACGTCCCGCTCGGCACGATGTGGGGCTGGCACACCCTGTCGCCCAACGCCCCCTTCGGCGACGGCCGGGCGTATGGCACCACCCGGCTGACGAAGATCATCATCATCATGACAGACGGCGAGAACGTCATGGGCGACGCGGACAATCCCAACGACAGCACCTACAGTGGCCTGGGTTACATCTGGCAGGACCGCCTGGGCATTACCTCCGGCTCGGGCACCCAGCGCCGCACCGCCATGGACAACCGGTTCGATCATCCGACCTCCGGGGTCGAAGACATGTGCGGCAACATGAAGGCCCAGGACATCGAGGTGTACACAGTCGCCGTCCAGGTCGACGGCAGCGCCCAGACCCTGCTGCGCCGCTGCGCCACCGACGCCGACCACTATTTCCCGGTCGACAGCGCGGGAGGCATCGGCGAGGCCTTCGACCGTATCGCCGGAGCCATCGAGAACCTCCGAATTTCCCGATAGCCGGGCGCAGCGGTGCTGTCAGACGAACGCTAAAGGTTCTCCGGTAGTGATCTCGACGGAGGGCTCACCCGGTGATCACATGACGCAAAGTTCTCATCGGAGCGCGGCCGAACTGCCAGCACCCGCCCGGCATTGCCCGACCTACTGCATGTGGTCCGGCTCATAGCCCGCGGTGGGCGTGATGGGCAAAGCGCCGGCCAGGATCGCAACAGCAGCAAGCCAGCTCGCGATGATCTTGACGCCAAGTCGGAGTGGCGTCCTCAGGAGAAAGATCGTCGGGATGACGGCGAGCATAAACGGTAGCGCGAACAACAGGTCCAGGGGGCGGGCGGCCACCGCCACGACGGATCCGACCCACACGCCGGTGTTGGCCGCGATGGTTAGCACCGTCAGCCTATTGGGAGGTTTGGGCAGGTGAACGGACAGACTGATCCCGACCACGCTGATCCAGCAGCCCGCAAAGGCGATTTCCTCCCAGGCCGAAGGTACGCCGACGGCGACAACCACTGTCGCGAGAAGGGCTGTGATCCCGATGGCCGGGGCGATCAGCCGGCGTGGGACGTAGGCCAGAAAAATGCCGAGGGCCAGACAGAGCAGGGCTGGTGGCAGCACGCCGCCCCTCATCCGAACAGCACCTTCCAGATGAACCAGAGCCCGGCCATCGAGATTACACCACCAAGCCCCTGAACAAGCCGCAGGCCGCCCTTGCGAAGGGCCAGGTAGCCGATACCGATTCCGATCAGATGCAGAAGGCCGGTCGAGAGGACGAAGCCGACACTGTATCCGACAGGGTCAGCGGCGGACGGCAGTTCCTGACCGTGCGCGTATCCATGGAACATCCCGAAGACGGCGACGATCACGATGGCCAGCCAAACGGCAGGCCTGACCGCGAAGGCTATGACCGCGCCCAGGACCACGACGGAAAGGCCTATTCCCGGTTCGACAGGCGGTATCGGCACGCCGAGAATCCCCATGACGCCGCCGATCGCCATCATGATCGGAAAGGCGACGGGGAGCGCGACCACCAGCGGCCGGCCGAGGATGGCTCCCCACAGGCCCACGGCCACCATCGCCAGCATGTGGTCGGGACCATTCAGGGGATGCAGGAAACCGGAAATGAACCCTCCAACCAGGCCCGTTCCGTCGTGCGCCCAAGCGACCGTGGGCCATAGGCTGAGCCCGACAAGACAGAGCACAGCAAGCTGCGACAGATTTTTGGTCGGGATGGGTGTCATGGGTATTTCCCTGTTTGCGCCCCCGCGGTGTCTCCGCAGCGAGCGTTGGTGCGTATGTGATTGTAGCCGTGGCCTGCGTGGTCCGGCCGCTTCGCCGCTCCGGCTGATCCGGATGGTCGGTGAGATTTTTGGGGAGAAACGTCTTGCGAAGACTCGGAATCGCCGTTCTGGCCGCGTGTATCGCCTTGCCGGCCACCGCTCACGACTTCTGGCTTCAGCCGGCGAGCTATTGGGTCACGTCCGGTGCGCCTACCGCTCTGTCGCTGCTGGTCGGTCACGGTGCCAACCGACAGCTTTGGGATGCCGATATCCGGCGGATGACCCGTCTTTACAGTGTCGGGCCTGCAGGCACTGCCGAGTTGGGCGGTGCCATCCGCCAGGGTGGGGTTGGCCAGGTCTCCCTGCTCGCGCGCGGCGTTCATGTGCTGGCCCTCGAGACGTCCCACGCCCAGAGCGATCTGCCCGCGATCCGGTTCGAGGAGTATCTGAGGGTTGAGGGGCTGACGCCTGCGATCGAGGCCCGTCGCCGTGCCGGACAGACGGACCAGCCGGGCCAGGAAGTCTACAGTCGCCGGGCGAAGGCCCTGGTGCGGGTCGGTGGCGGCGCGGCCGTCGAAGAGCCTCACGTCACCACGCCTCTGGGCCTGACGCTCGAGATCGTGCCCGAGCGAAATCCCTACGCCGTGCCCGCCGGTCAGGCCCTGCCGTTTCGCATCTACTATATGGGCCGCCCCCTTGCGGGTGCGCTGGTCAAACTCACCAATCTGGGCGCTGATGCAGAGCCCGCAGCGACCTCGATTTCCAACGCGTCCGGTCGTGTTGCCTTTACGTTGCCGCGGCGGGGCGCCTGGCAGCTTAACGTGCTCTGGACCCGGCAGATCACGGGAAATCCGACAGCCCAGTTCGATACGACCTTCTCCAGCCTGACGTTCGGTTTCGACCCGCCTCCCGCTGCCTGATCGCCGAAGGCAGAAAGCGACGGACCCATATGGGTCCGTCGCTCCTTGGCGGCCGGGGGGGCGTCGGCCGCGCTCGTTCGGGGTCACGGGACCTCGAACGGGTCCGTGGTCAGGCTGGCAGGAATGATGTCGGCCTGCATCGGGTCACGAGGGTCGGTGTCCGGACCCGCCCGGAAGCTGAGGGAGAAGCCGGTGCCGAAACGCTCGGCACCCATGGCGGGCGGTGACGGCGGGGGCGTGACCACGCCGCCGCCGCCATCGCCGTTGGAACAGCCGCCGAGGACAGCTGCTCCGCCGCTCAGGACACCGGCGATGGCGATCCTCTGTGCGGTTTGCCAGCGCATTATTGGCCTCCCCGGGGCGAGCCGCGAAGCGGGGTGTTCAGATAGGGGAAGCGGTTCTGCAGCTCACGCGCGTTGATCGGCGCGCCGTCGGTGAACGGAACCATTCCGACCGGTGCGTTGGACGGCTGGCAGAGGCCCAGCGCGGTCTGGACACCGTTGATCGGCACCGGGTGGCACAGTCGGCCCATCGCTACGCGCAGGGTGATGTCCAGCGTATCGTCGCCGGGCCGACGGCCGTTGGGATACCCCGCCAGATCGTCGCCGGCCACGCCGAAGGTGCTTTGGGTCGCCTGAGGTGTGGCCGTAATGTTGGTGTTCAGGCGCATGATCTCGGCACCCCGGACGATGGACTGCTGGTTCAGCGTGGGAATGCCGGTCAGGAAGGTGGCCACCAGGTCGTTGCGGGGGAAGTTGTTGGGTGCCAGGTCGGGGATATTGGTCCCGAGCGTCTGATTGACCGGGCCCCGGAACAGGGCATTCAGGATGGCCGGGAAGGTCGGGTTGGTGACGAAATCTGCCACGGCCGCATCCGCCGTCGGCTCTACGGCGTTGAACAGATCCTTGAACGGCAGACCGATCACCAGTTCGTTGACCAGCGGATGAGACAGGCGCGAGACCTGAACGAAGGCCCCGCCGTCCACGGTCGGGTCGGTGAAGGTCGGAGAGGGATCGCGCAGCGTCGCCTGGGGCAGGCTGGCGGTGGTCCAGCCGCCGATGACGCCGTTGCCCGAGCCGACCAGGCAGGAAATCGGAATCTCGATGGCCAGCGATGTGGTGTTCAGCTTGCCGACCAGGTCGTCATTGGCGCGGCTCTGGCGGATGCCACCGGGGAAGCCGCCGGTGTCATTTGCGCCGGGCGCGCTGGCACCCTCGATGGGCACATAGTTCACCAGGTCGAAGGACGGCCCCAGGTTGACCGCGAATGCCTCGGCTCGCTGGCCCGCGAAGACGCGACCCATGCCATTGCAGCCAGGAATGTTGACGTTCGAAATGAAGTTGTCGGCATAGGCTCCGTAGTTGGGGAAGGTCTTGCCGCCGATGTTATCGACCGGTTTGGCGAAGGACTGGCCGCCGTTCTCGTGCGTCACCAATTGCCGCGTCCCGGTGCGGCGATCACCGCGGATGACGTTGAGGGTGAAGGATTCCAGCTCGCCCTGATTGGGATCGTTGGAACTGCCGATCGGCCCGATGGCCCGAAGCGGGATCGGCAGGGTCTTGCCGCCGACGTTCAGCGTGATCCCGGTGTTGTTGCGCAGGGTGTTGGTGAACTGGAACTGGAAGGTGAGGTCTTCCTGGGCGTCACCGTTGTTGTCGATGTGGATCTCGTAGATCGCATCCGGGTCCATGGTGAAATAGTTGGGTCCGTAGCCCGGTCCCTGGAGCGGCTGGTAGTTGGCGATCAGGGTCACGAAGCCCGCGCGTCCCGGTTCGTAGCTCCGGAACATGTAGAAATCGGTCCCGTCCACCTTGGGCGTCTCGGTGATCGCCGGGGCTTCTCGGTGGCTGGAGGCCATCGCGGGAGGAACCGCAGCGCAGACGAGCGCTGACAGCGCCACCGCGGCCATCTGGAGGTGACGTCGATTTTGCATCTTGGAATCCCTGTGAGGCTGCTGATTGAACCCTGAGGATGCGACGGCTGCCTGATCAGCGCACCACTCGAGGAAGAAACGAGCGCCGCCTTGGGGAAGGATGCAGTCAAGGCGGAAATAGTTCTCGCCGAGCCCCCGCTGCGGCCGGCTGCAGCCTTGTGGTCATCGATCGCTTCGGGAGAACCAGCGCGGCCATATGAAGCGGGGCTGGGCTCGCATGTCGGCCCACCGCCAGGTGCCGGAGCCCACCACCAGAATGGTCGCGGAGTTCTCGCCTTCCGGCACAATCACGAAGCGCGGTCCCGTCAGCGGTTGATCTCGACAGGGCTCGGGCGCGGCCTCGATGGCCTCGAGTATGACGCGACGCACGGCCGCGAAAGCGGGTTCGGCGCGTGCATCAGAGGGGTCGATCCAGGACCCGTCCCAAACCTGAACAGCATTCGCCACCGAACGTGCCTCACGCGGCATGGTGGCCAGGGTGTTTTGCATCTCGGGACTGGATCCGATGGCGAGTGCCAGCGAAGCTCCGATGTCGCAACCGCCTCCCGGTGCCACCGCCAGCGCTGGACCGGTTGGGACGGCTGCCGATTGGACGATCACTTCCGTCGCCGAGGCTTCGGTCCCGCTGGCACCCAGGATCGCTTCCACGAGGGCCAGCACAGCGTCAGAGGTCTCCGACGCCGGCGCAGGGTCAGCGGCTTCGACCTGTGCCAGCGCGGCCATGTCGGTGACGGGAGGCTCGGCCGCCGTCTCGATCGCCGGGATCGTCTCATCATCGGTCGCGGGCGGTGTTGTCCCGGCCTCTGAAACCTCCTCCCGGTCGGGCTGATCTGCCGAGGGTCGTACGGCGGGTCTCGGTTCCATGTAGGCACCGCCGCCGGAACCTAGCTCAAGCGAAAGATCCACCAGATAGGTCGAGGTCGTGAGGGGGCTGACCGATTGGACGCTCAACCAGGCAAGAACCAGGAGATGGAGGCCCAGGATCACCAGGGCGGCACCAACCCGCCGTCGCCTCGGTCCAGATTTCTGCAAGACCCGGTCGGCGAAGGTGGTCGCATTCTTTATCCAGACCCTGGATAGATCGCGCACGGCGCGGACGCCGCGCCCGGCCATGGACAAAATCTGGTCTGGAGTATCGTCGAACACAGGGAACATGCTGGCACTGCAACGCCTTCTATGCACGCGGAGTTCGTTCTTCCTCCGGCGCTTCTTCTTCTCAAGGTCGACTTCGCGCTTCAGGCTCAGCCGCAGATGGCGGGCCTGGAACAGTTTGAAACAGGTGCCCGACGTCGTCCGACGTTGACCGGCCCATAGGGAGGAGCCTCGCCCCCCGGGGACCTCGACGCCTCGACTGTTCCCGGGTGAAATGCTGAGAATTGAGACCCTTGAAGCCGGTCGAAAAGCAGCTCCGATCCCGGCCGCCATTGTATGCCCAAAGTCACAACGCCCGTCTGAAGCTCACGCTTGGCCGGCGCATCTACCTGTGCCCTCGCAGGCGCGGACAGGAGGGCTGCGGATACTGCCCACGGGAACCCAATCAGGCGGCGCGCGTTTCGAGTTTTCATGGCCGTCCCCAAGGCGCTCAAGCTCGGCACCACATCTGAGTCTACGCAGGGGAACAGGACGGGGATGGGTTGCCGTAGGGAGAATTCGCAGACTTGCCTCAAATCGCCCTGGCGCGACTACTGGTGCGCGCTCTCGCTTCTACAATGCCCGTCGCCTGCACTCGTGACCGGGTTGTATCAGCCCCGCTGAGGCCGAACGCAGAGCGGCTTGACCCCGTCCACTATTGCGGGGGAAGATCGACTTGAGGACGAAATGTGGCGCGACTTCACATGTGCGACTGCAATGCTTGGGTTCATCGTGGCTGACGTTGCGCTTGGGGGGGCGAATATGTCAGCCGATGAAGCGCTGGCGCTTGATCTGGCCCTTGGCATCCTGATTCAACCCCTGCTCGGCGCCGCAGAAGCAAGACGGCGCGTGGATGCGGACTTCAGACGCCTGGTTGAGCAAATCGAAGCGCGGCTCTTTCAGGATGAGGCGATCAACAGTGATCGGCGGACAGGCGAAACCTCGCCTCATCCTGAGACCTGGAACGCCATTCTCACCCAGATTACAAAGCGGGAGGCGTCCTGAGCCGCCGCTCCGGACGGCAAGATCCAGCGGCGCTCCTATCCGACGCCTGCGGCCCGATCGCCGGCAGATGTGATGCGACGGGGCTCAATGATCGGCTCGCCGCGGCTCTTGCGTTCCGGTGCCGCGACGGATGGCGTTGATCGCCGCTACGATGCTCGCGTGGGCCTCCGCCGCGCCGTAGCCGAGGTTCCGTTTCAGGAAGACGAAGTTCTCGGTGCTCATAAGCGTCAGCATGCATGCGGCGACCTGTCGCCGTGTCTGGTCATCGAAATCCGGATGTTCAAGACCGAGCATCCGGATGAGGTTCTGGTAGCCGATCTCGAAGAACGGTTGGCGCAGCTCACGGCCGATCGGCGAGAGATAGGTCTCGCTCACCACCTGTCGATCATCTTCCCAGGTCCGGTAACGCACCGCCAACCAGACCAGGAGATCGTCAATCGTTTCAGGCAGCTTCAGTTCAGGCCCGCCGACCGCACGCTCAAGATGCCATTTGATGAACGCCCGGATCAATTCGTCGCGGGTCCGGTAGTGGCGATAGACCGTCTGCTCGGTGACCTCGGCGACCCGCGCCACTTCTGCAATGCTGACCGCTGCGAGATCTGAATTCCGGATCACCGTGGCGACGGCGTCCAGAATGATCTGAGAGGTCTGCTCGCGCATGCGTTGGCGCAGCGGGCTCTGATAGGGCCCGCGTGTCGGATGGTCGTTAGTCACGGACGGCATCCCCGGACGGTCCGTGTCCCGGAAGGGGGCTCCAGGCTGAGGCAGACCTCATGCGACCACCCGACAAGCGTCCGGCATCGGCGCGGCTGCGGTCAAGTCCTGCGTCAAGGCTGTCCGCAAACGCTTCAGGCTGCGTTGCGCCCGCGCCTTTGTGGTCGGGGTCGGGACGTCATCCTGCTGTGAGACCTCCCTCTGGGTCCAGCCCTGGACGACAACCCGGCGGATAATGCTCAGATGTTCCGGGGAGAGGCCTCCCAGCGCCACGCTCAGGTCCAGGCGATCCTCGATCGGGTCCGACGCGGCCGGTGGGTTGGGCAGCTCGTCCCGGTAGAGGACATAGCGCGCCAGAACACGATCGCGGCGAAGCCGGTCTATGGCGGTGTTGCGCAAAATTCTGATCATCCAGCCCATGGCGTAGCCCCGCATGCTGTCGAACCTGCCCGCGTTAGTCCAAATTCGCACATAGGCCTCCTGAAGCACGTCTTCGGCGGCCTCCCGCTCATTCAGGATCGATATCGCACGCCCCATCAGGTAGCGCGAGGTGCGCAGGTAAAGACGTTCGAAGGCCCGCCGATCGCCCCGCCCCGTGGCGGTTAGAAGGTGCAAAAGGTCTGCATCCTCGCCGTCCCGGGCCGGGTCGGGGTCCACCGAAGGTGCCGCAAAAGACTGGGCGGCCTGCGCATCTTCGAACATGTCACGCCTCTCCGTCACGGGTCGCCACACGAGAGTTCTGCCAGCGTCGCCGACCGGTGTGTGGTGAACCATGACTACATGATGGTATCACTAACATCAAGTATGCATCCATCAATCGATCTCCGCCAGGGAGATCCGGGCCGGTCGACTTTGGACCGTCAGAAGGCTGGGGCATCCGAAAGGTCGAGGTCAGCGCTGTGGCGGACGACGCCGAAAGGCTAAACGACGCAGGCGAAATGGAGATCGCCGGTCATCCTTGATGCGAAATCTGCTTAATGCGCATAGTCCGGCGCAAGGCAGGGGAGCGGTGCAAGTTGGGGGCCTTTCGGACGCTCGGAAAGGCCTCATTGCCTGCGCTATGTCTTGCGGGCTGGTGGGTCCTTTGGCCTGCAAGCCCGGTGAATGCCGCCCAGGCGAGTTCACCGGGCTGGTCTGTCGATCTGCAGGACGTCATCGTCACAGCAAGGCGGAGGCCTGAATACGCCTCTGACGTGCCGATCGCTCTGTCGGCGCATACAGGGGCCGCGCTCGAGCAAAGGCGACTGTACCAGCTTCAGGACCTGAGCCAGCTCTCCCCGAGCTTGAAAATCAGCTACTTCAATCCACGCGGAAGCTACGTTTCCATCCGCGGCATCGGCCACAGTCCGGCGAGTGACGGTCTGGAGGCCAGCGTCGGCGTCTTCATGGACGGGGTCTATCTCGGCCGGCCCGGCATGGCGGTCTATGACTTGACGGACATCGACGATGTCGAAATCCTGCGTGGACCGCAGGGGACCCTGTTCGGCAAGAACACCAGCGCCGGTGCCATCCTCATCACCACGCGGCCGCCGGGTTTTACGCCGGAAGCCAGTCTCGAAGCCTCGGCTGGAAATGACGCCTTCTTCCAGCTTCGCGGGTCGGTATCCGGCCCCATTCTCGAGGACAGGATTGCGGCGCGCCTGTCTGTCTATGACACCCAACGCGCCGGAGGGGTCCGCAATGACACGACCCATGCCCGGTTCAATGGCAGCGACCGACAGGGCGGCCGGGTCCAGTTTCTGTTCGAGCCCTCGACCGATCTCCGTCTGCGCCTGATCGGGGACTATCACACCGAAGACGATAGCTGCTGTCTGCTGGTGGCGGGCTCTTTCGGTGCGCCGACGTCAACCTATCAGTCCCGCGTCGCGCTGGCCGGCGGAACCGCGATCCTGGGCGGGGAGCGGTACGCCACCACGGCCAATGCGGCGACCCGCGTGGCCGTGCGGCAGGGCGGCCTCACCGCCAACACCACCTATGATCAGGGCGCAGCCGACGTCACATCCATCACCAGCTATCGCGCCTGGCGGTATCGCTCGGTGTTCGATGGCGATCTGTCGAGTGCAGACGCCTACGATTCCGCCGCGGTCCCCACAGATTACTGGCAGTTCAGCCAGGAAATCCGTGTGGCCAATCATTCCGGCGGCAAGGTCGACTGGGTCGGCGGGATCTACTATCTCCGCCAGTCGTTGGAGTCCGAGCTCAGGCTGGCCTTTGGCCGTCGTGCGGCCAATTTCCTCGGCAACACTGCCACACCTCCGCCCGTCCTTGTCGCCTTCAATGGCGTGACGAGTTCGACCCGCTCTGCGCTCGATTCGGAAAGCGCCGCCCTCTTCGGCCAGGCGACCTGGCGGCTCAGTCCGCAGCTGGATCTCACCATGGGCCTGCGGGGCACGTTTGAACAAAAGTCCGGGGTGGTTGATCGGGCCGGCAACGCCGCACAGTCCGCCTATCACCAGGCCGTGTCGGTGGATGATTTCGATCCTTCGGGCACGCTCGCCCTGTCGTTTGCGCCGGGCCCGGACCTGCATCTCTATGCAAGCTATGCACGCGGAGCCAAGGCCGGTGGCGTCAACCCCACAGTCAGCGCCTCGCCAGGTGATCTGGTCGTGCGACCTGAGAGCACCGACAGCTACGAGATCGGCGTGAAGTCACGCCACCTGGAGGGGCGGCTGCAGGTCCGCGGGGCGATCTTTCTGGCCAAGATCCGCGACTATCAGGCCACCTACAATCGGCTCTTCGGCGCGATCCTGTCCAATGTCGGCGAGGTCTCAACCCGCGGTGTCGAGCTGGAGGCCCGTTGGTTGCCCACGTCACACCTCCAGCTGTCGGGCAGCGCATCCTACAACGACGCCCGATATGACAGCTATCTGAACGGGCCCTGCGCGCCCGAGAGAAGCCCGGCTCCAAGCTGCGATCTCAGCGGCCGGCCCTTGTCGGATGCGCCCCGCTGGATCGTCAATCTGGCGGCGGACTATGCCCGGCCGATCGGAACCGGGGCGGTGCTGAGAATCGGCGCGGACTATGGCTATCGCTCCGGCTACTACGGCCATCTCGATGACAGTCGCTACTCCCGCCTGGGGAACGTGGGCATCACGAATGTTCAGTTCGGCGTCGAGCTGACCGCATCCCGGATCAGGATCCAGGCCTGGGCCAAGAACATCGCTGACGTGCGCTATCTCGAAAGCTATCCGATTGGCGGGGCGACAATTTATGGTGCCTATTTCGGAACGATCGGCGCAGGCCGCGCCATCGGACTTACGGTCGCCAAAAGATTCTGACGTGCCCAAGGGGATCCGCCGGGGCCGGCCAGTCGTCGTCCAGGTGCCGTCGCAGTCGATCTGACAAATCAAGTCGGCCTGGCCGAAAATACCCCTCCCCTTCACGCTTCAGCCGGCCCGTGTCGCCGTCGCCCAGACGTCGTTTGCCTTCGCTCGCAATGGGCGGAAACAAGGGCAGGAAATCAGATGGGGCTGCAGATTGAAGGTGTTGTAGATCGGGCCCTGGCTGGAAAGGAACCGCTGGGCTTTTGACCCGACACAGTCCCCAAAGCTGACGTCGCCAACCGCCAAAATGGGTTGGGAACCGTCATTATCGTCCGGCCTGCCTTCGGACCCTGGAGGAGACGCAACTAGAGCCAGTCCTTGCGGAAGGCCTCCCACCTGGGACCCACCACCGCGCCCAACGGGAAGGCACCTCCGCCTTAGGTCGAGCCTGGGTCCTGTGGGAAGGATGGTGCCGCTTAGGTGACTCGAACACCTGACCCCCGCATTACGAATGCGATGCTCTACCAGCTGAGCTAAAGCGGCCTGTCGGCGGAAGACGCGAAGTCCCTGCGACGGAAGCGGCTCTTTATACGTTGACCCCCGGCTTGCCAAGCGCTGCCAGGAGGGCGTCTTCGGTCGGGGCGGCCGCGATCCGGACGTCTGCGAGCCCCGGAACGGACAGGGGCATTGCGGCGGCCTCCGAGATGGCGACGGCGATGCGGCCCTCGACCCCGTCCGCCGACAGCCTTGCGGCCAGAACCTGTCCGGCGCGGGGGGAGTGGACCAGGACGACGTCCCAGACTTCCGGGGCTGTGGCGTCGGTCTCGATCGCCTCATAGACGGCGAGGGATGTGATCCGGGCGGCGTCTCCGACGAGCGCTGCGAGGTCTCCGGCCGGTTCGGCGGCGCAGGGGTGCAGGATCGACAGGCCGGCACCTTCGGCCCGGATCAGGGCGGCGAGGGTATGAAGGTCGCCGCCGGCGGAGCGGACGTCGTGGAAACCGGCCTCGCGCGCCGCGGCGGCTGTGGCGTCGCCGACCACGAAGATGGGCGTCGATGGCAGGGGCGACTGCGCAGCGAAGACTTTCACGGCGTTGCGGCTGGTAAAGGCCAGGGCCTGGACCCCGGTCAGGTCGGGGCGGGCGTCGAGGCGGCGGATCGCCAGCAGGGGGGCGACGACGGGCGTAAAGCCGAGGGCGGAAAGGCGCGCGGCGGTGCGGTCGGCACCGGGCCGGGCGCGGGTGACCCAGACGCGGCGGCTGTCGGTCAAGGGACCGGGACGCTCTGGTCGCCCGCTGCGAGGTGGACCTGATGGCCCAGTTGTTCGCCGAAGGCGCGCGCGGCGTCGGGGCCTTCGATCACGGCCATGGTCCCGGCGCGGCGCCAGCGGGCGGTGCCGTCGGGGGCCAGCATCTCGGTGGTCAGGGTCAGGTGGTCGTTCTCGATCACGGCGTGGGCACCGACGGCCGTGCGGCAGGAGCCCTCCAGCGCCACCATGGCGCCCCGTTCGGCGGCGATGGCGAGGGCCGTGGGGCGGTGGTTCATGGCGGCGACCCAGGCATGGTCCGTGTCGCCTTCGCGGGTCTGAAGCGCCAGGGCACCCTGGCCCGGTGCGGGCAGGAAGGCGTCGGCGGACAGGTAGTCGCGCACCGCGTCCGACCGGCCCAGCCGGTTCAGCCCGGCGGCGGCCAGAAGGATGGCGTCGAACTCGCCCTCGGCGGCGCGACGCAGGCGGGTGTCGATGTTTCCGCGCAGCATCTCGATCCGGAGGTCGGGGCGCAGGGCCAGGGCCTGGGCCTGACGCCGCAGGGAGGCGGTGCCGAGGCGGGCACCGTGGGGCAGGGCGTCGAAGCGGTCGAAATCGCGGCTGATGAAGGCGTCGCGGGCGTCCTCACGCTCGGGGATGGCGGCGATCGTCAGTCCGGGCGGCTGTTCGGCCGGCACGTCCTTCATCGAATGGACGGCGATGTCGATCCGGCCGTCGAGCAGGGCCTCCTCGATCTCCTTGGTGAACAGGGCCTTGCCCCCGACCTCCATCAGGCGGCGGTCCTGGATGCGGTCGCCGGTGGTGACGATCTCGACGAGCACGACCTCGGTCAGCGGCAGGTCCATGGCGGCGGCGATGGCGCGCTGCATCATCCCGGACTGGGCCAGGGCCAGGGCGCTGCGCCGTGTGCCGATGCGGATCGCAGCCATGCGGGACCTTCAGTTGCGCCGGAGAGGCCGGGTCGTTACCTGAGCCCGGTGGAGAGTTCGGCGGACTATAGCAGCAAGGACGCGGTCGCAACGGCGGTCAGTGGCGTGCTGACCGTTCTCGGCCTGGAGACGAGCTGCGACGAAACGGCGGCCTCGGTCGTGCGGCTGACCCCGGACGGGACGGCGACGGTATTGTCGTCGGTGGTCCACTCCCAGATCGACGACCATGCGGCCTATGGCGGGGTGGTGCCCGAGATCGCGGCGCGCAGTCATGTCGAGATGATCGACGGCGTCGTGCGGCGGGCCATGGCCGACGCAGGGCTCGGCTATGGCGAGCTGGACGGGGTCGCGGCGACCGCCGGTCCCGGCCTGGTCGGCGGGGTCATGGTGGGGCTGGGGTTCGGCAAGGCTGTGGCCCTGGCGCGTGGCCTGCCGCTGGTGGCCGTAAACCATCTGGAGGGGCATGCCGTCTCGGCCCGGCTCGGGGCGAAGGTCGACTATCCCTTCCTGTTGCTGCTGGTCTCGGGCGGGCATTGCCAGCTGCTGGAGGTGCGCGGCATCGGCGACATGAGCCGGCTCGGCACGACCATCGACGACGCGGCCGGCGAGGCCTTCGACAAGATCGCCAAGGCCATGGGGCTGGGTTACCCGGGCGGCCCGGCGCTGGAGAAGATGGCGGAGGGCGGCGACGGCGCGCGCTTCGACCTGCCCAGAGCGCTGCTGGGTCGCAAGGACTGTGATTTCTCCTTCTCGGGTCTGAAGACGGCCGCATCGAGACTGGCCCAGACCTGCGCGACGGATCAGGACCGGGCCGATCTGTCCGATGCCGTCCAGAGCGCGATCGCGCGCCAGCTGTCGGAGCGGTCCGATCGGGCGATGGCCGACTATGCCGACAAACACGATCACCGGCTGTTCGTCGTCGCGGGCGGGGTGGCGGCCAACCGGACGGTGCGACGGGTGCTGGAGGCGACAGCGGCGAAACGGGGTTTCGGCTTCCTCGCCCCGCCCATGGCCTATTGCACCGACAATGCCGCCATGATCGCCCTGGCCGGCGCGGAACGGCTGCAACTCGGTCTGGTCTCGGACATTGACGCGCCGGCCCGGCCGCGATGGCCGCTGGACGAAGCGCGCGCCCTGGCCGATCCTGTCCATCCGACCGGGCGCAAGGGCGCGAAGGCCTAGGCTGGTACGCCAGAACGGCCTCAAGTCGCCGAGCTCCGCGAGCGAGGCATCAGGCCAAGGAGAATGCATGCAGTATCGCACCGCAGGGGTCATCGGCGCAGGGGCCTGGGGCACGGCCCTGGCCCTGGTCTGCGCCCGCGCCGGGCTGGACGTCATCCTGCAGGCGCGAGAGCCAGAGGTGGTCGAGAGCGTCACCCACCGCCGCGTCAACGAAGCCTTCCTGCCGGGCGTCGTGCTGGATGACCGCATCTCGGTGACGGCGGAGCTGTCGGGCCTTTCGGCGTGCGACCTGGTGCTGGCGGTGCCGCCGGCCCAGTTCATGCGCTCGACCCTGGCCGCCTACGCGCCGCATCACAAGGCGGGCGCGCCCATCGTCCTGTGCTCCAAGGGCATCGAGCGCGGCTCGCTGAAGCTGATGACTGAGGTCCTGGCCGAGACGATCCCCGATGCGCCCGCCGCCGTCCTGTCGGGACCGAGTTTCGCCGCCGACGTGTCGAGGGGGTTGCCCACGGCGGTGACCCTGGCCTGCGCGGATGCGGGCCTCGGTGAGGCCCTGATGGAGACCCTGTCCGGTCCCGCCTTCCGGCCCTATCTGGCGACCGACCTGATCGGGGCCGAGGTCGGCGGGGCGATCAAGAACGTCCTCGCCATCGCCTGCGGCCTGTCCGAGGGGCGCAGGCTCGGAAAGTCGGCCCATGCGGCCCTGATCACGCGCGGTTTCGCAGAGATGACCCGGCTGGGCGTGGCCCTGGGCGGGGAGCCGGAGACGGTGGCTGGGCTGTGCGGGCTCGGCGACCTGGTTCTGACCTGCTCGAGCCCGCAGTCGCGGAACATGAGCCTGGGTCTGGCGCTCGGCGAGGGTCAGACGATCGAACAGGCCCTGGCGGGCAAACGCTCGGTGGCTGAGGGCTACGAGAGTGCTCCGGCGGTGCGTGAGCTCGCGCGGAAAATGGGCGTCGAGATGCCGATCTGCGAGGCGACGGCGGCGCTTCTGGCGGGGGAGACCACGGTCGATGAAATGATCGAGGGACTGTTGTCGCGACCATTGAAAGCGGAACGGGCATGAGCGACACGGCTCCAGCCGAGCGCAAACGGGTCTGGACCACGCCGCCGAACGTGGCCCTTTGCGCGCTCGACGACCTCGGGGAGCCCGGTTCGCGCGGCTTCGTCCTGCAGATCGGGGAGGCCTATTTCCACGGCTTCGTGGTCAGGAAGGACGGCGAGGTCGCCGGCTGGGTCGACCGTTGCCCGCATCAGGGCTTCCCGATCGCCATAGAGATGGACCGCTATCTGACGCCGGACGGATCGCTGATCATGTGCGGCTGGCACGGAGCGGTGTTCGAGCCGCTGTCGGGAGCCTGCGTCGGCGGTCCCTGCGCCGGTGGAAAGCTGACGCGGTGGCCGGTGAGGGTCGAGGGCGGGATCATCCGGACTGCCGCCCCCGACTGAAGGCGATCAGCCCTTTTCGTCGCCGCCGAAGGCTTCGTCGACCTCGTCTTCCTTGATCCGTTTGGACGCATCGCCGGGCTGGTTGAGGTTCTGTTCCTCGGTGCCGTCGCCCAGCATGCCGGGGTGTTTCTCGGTCTCTTGGGTCTTGGGGTCGGCCATGATGATGGCTCCAGTTGTTGACCCTGGATCAACGTGCCGCGAAGCTCGACCGTTCCCTATTTCTTCAACCGCTTCGCATTGGCCACGGCGGCCGAATGGATCGGCTTCAGCGCATCGGCCTGGGCCTTCAGCAGTTCGGTATTGAGGGTCAGCATCTGGCCCGCTGCCCGGCTCCACCAGGCGACCGCATAGTTGTAGTGGGCCGTGGCGGCAGCCTGGGGCGAAGCGGCGGAAGCGATCGCCGCCGCCGCGCGCTGGGCATGGCCGACCTCGTCCATCGCCGACCTGGACACCCGTGCGGCCAGGTCGCCCAGATTGCCGGCGACAGCGGCGGCCGAGGCGCTCATGGCCTCGACCTTTTCGGTGCTCATCAGATGCATCTCGGCCATGTCGGCCTTCATCGGATTGGCCAGGCCCTCGGCCATGATGTTCAGCCGGGCGGCGATGACGTCGGACGCTGCCCGCATCATCTCCCCGCCGTCGGCGGCGGTGCTCGCGGCCGAATGGGCGTTCTTTACCGCGCGCTTGCCGTCGCGGATCGTCTTGTCGAGCATGGTCATGGGACGGGCTTGGGCTCCTTTGCTCAGCCGGGCAAGACTTCATCAGTAAAGGCCGTCACGTCGCGGATCAGGGCGGGCACGGCGGCGTCGATGATCCGCTGACCCTTTTCGGGGGACGCCTGCGCCGGATCGGAGCCGATGCGGCCGTCCGGGAAGCGGGCGCGGTAGTCGAGGGCGTCGCGGATCGGGCCGTTCGGGGCGATCCTCGGCGAATACTCCGCGGTCTTGATCCGGTCGGGCCAGGCCGCCTGGGTGACGGCGATCTCGGACGGGGTGGCGTGCATGCCGTGGCCGGTCGGGAAGATCTGGTTACACAGGCTGTTGACGCCCGGCAGATCCCACCAGTTGCGCAGCTTCAGGACGAAGGGCGCGCTCTCCTCGACGAAGGACCATTCGGCGTAGAGCTCCGAGAAGGTCGCCTCGATGGTGGCGACGTTGCCGCCGTGACCGTTCAGGAAATAGATCCGCTCGAACCCGTGGCGGCTCAGCGATGAGACCCAGTCCGTGATCGCGGCCATGAAGGTCGAGGGACGCAACGAGATCGTGCCCGGGAAGGCCAGGTGATGCTGGGCCATGCCGATGTTGAAGGTCGGCGCGATGACCAGGCTGTCGTCGGCCTTCTCGGCCGCCTGGGCGATGATCTCCGGACACATCCAGTCGGTGCCCAGAAGGCCGGTCGGGCCATGCTGTTCGTTCGAGCCGATCGGCACGATGACGGTCTTTGTCGTCTTCAGGCGCGCGTCGATCTCGGGCCAGGAGGAATAGGCGATCAGCATTTCAGGCACTCCGAAGGGGAAACTTCCGTGTCCTTACGCCCGGTCGGTCAGGGCGCGAAAGCCCGGATGAACCGTTCGGCCGTCTCGCGAGCGCGGACGGTCCGGTCGATTTCGGGCTCATCGACGCCGAGAATACCGCGCAGATAGCCGTGGCCCATGGTCATTCCGGTGAACATCTCGGCCGCCGCCGTCGGGTCGGGCACGCGGAGGGAACCCCTGGAGTCCTGTTCGGCCAGCCACAGCGACAGTCGGCGCAGGCTTTCGCCCGGCCCGGCATGATAGACGGCCTGGGCCAGATCGGGGGCCTGGGGCGAGATCAGGGCGACCCCGCGCATGGCCGCGCGGCCTTCGGCCGAACAAAGCTTGTCGAGCATGACCCGGGCCAGGGCGGTCAGGACCTCGACAGGCTCGCCGCCTGTCCGCAGGGGGGCGGTAATGGCCTCGGACCGTCGCTCCGCCATGGCGCGGCCGATCTCAACCTTGGAGGCGTAGCGGTTGTAGAGGGTCTGTTTCGACACCCCGGCGCGGCGGGCGATCTCCTCCATCGAGGCGGCCGCACCCTTTTCGGCGAACAGGGCCATGGCGGCCTCGAGGATGGCCTCCGACTTCTTCTCGTCGATCTGACCGACAACGCGGGGCATCAGTGCACGTCTGCGGGCGGCGGCGCGCCCGTGCCGGGCTTCACCGGCCTGGCCAGCAGGGTCAGGAAGGCACAGCCTGCGCAACCCAGGGCCAGGATGGCGAAGGCGTCGCCGAACGCGAGCGTCATCGCCTGACGCTGAAGGATTCCGTAGACCGCCTTGATCGCCGCGCCTTCGGGGTCGATCGAGCCCGACATCATCGTGGCCATGCCGGCCAGCATCTCCTGCATCGGGATCGAGGTCTGCGGAATGGCCTGGGTCATTTCACTCATGTGGAGAGCGGTGTTGGTGGTCAGGGACGTGTTCAGGAAGGCGAGGCCGAAGGCACCGCCGACATTGCGGAACAGGTTCACCAGACCCGAAGCGTTCTTCACCATGTGCGGCGGCAGGGTCGACATGGTCACCTGCTGCGCCGCCAGCATGGCCAGCATGATCCCCGAACCCCGCAGGGCCTGGATGCCGGCGAACTCCCAGAAGCCCCATTCGGCGGTGACTGCATGGGCCTCCCACATGCCCCAGGAGGCCATCACGAAGCCGCCGAACATCAGGATGCGGAGGTCGATGATCCTGACCAGCCGTCCGGCGACAGGGGCCGTCAGGAACATGGCCAGGCCGGAGACGACCATGGTCGTGCCGACCTCGGCCGGTGAATAGTCCCGCACCCGGGACAGGAACAGCGGCAGCAGGAAACTGCCCCCGAACAGGGCCACCCCGACGGTGAAGGTCAGCACGATGCCGACGAGGAAGTTGCGATTGTTGAAGGCCCTGAGTTCGACCACCGGGTTCCAGTAGACCAGCGAGCGCCAGATGAAGGCCGGTCCGCACAGGGCCGCGACCACCGCCAGCAGCAGGATCTGGTCGTCGGCGAACCAGTCATTCCTGGAGCCTTCCTCGAGCACGAACTGCAGGCACATCAGGAAGGCGGCCATCAGACCCAGACCCAGCCAGTCGAAGCCCTTGGACAGCGACGGGTCGCCCCTGTCGAAATTGGCGTAGCGCCAGACCAGGAAGAAGGACAGCAGGCCGAACGGCACATTGATGAAGAACAGCCAGCGCCAGCTCAACATCTCGGTCAGGTGGCCGCCCAGTGTCGGGCCGACGGTCGGGGCCAGGGTGACGACCAGGCCGACGAAGACCGAGGCGGTGATGCGTTTGGACGGCGGGAAGGCGGTGAAGGCCACGGCGAAGACGGTCGGGATCATGGCCCCGCCGACGAAGCCCTGGATGGCCCGGAAGAAGATCATCACCTCGACCGAGGACGACAGGCCCACGGCGATGCTCATGAGCACGAAGCCGCCGCAGCTGAACAGGAAGACCTTCTGGGTGCCCCACAGCCGCGACAGATATCCCGACAGGGGGATCATCACGACCTCGGGGATCAGATAGGCGGTCTGGATCCAGCTGATCTGATCGGCGGAGGCGCCGATGCCGGACTGGATCTGGGGCAGGGAGGCGGCGACGATCTGGATGTCCAGGATCGCCATGAACTGGCCGATGACCATCCCGGCAAAGCCGAGGATCAGGAAGGTCCAGTTGATCCCGGGTTCAGCCTGGGGGGGCTCGGCGGTCCCGTCCAGCGTGACGGCGGTCATTGCGAGCTCGTGGTTCCCGCGTCTGCCAGGCGCGTCTGCCCCGTTGCGGCCTCGGCGAACGATGCGCCGCCCTCACTTTTGAGATCGACCTTGACCTCGACCGACAGGCCGGGACGCAGGGCGGCTCCGCCGTCTGCGCGGTTGACCAGGATCCGGACGGGCACGCGCTGGCTGATCTTGGTGAAGTTGCCGGTGGCGTTCTCGACCGGGATCAGGGCGAACTCCGAACCGGTGGCCGGGGCGAAGCTGTCGATGCGGCCGGTCAGGTCCACACCGGGGAAGGCGTCGGCCTCGATGTGGACGGTCTGGCCGAGACGCAGCCGGTCCAGCTGGGTCTCCTTGAAATTGGCCACGACATAGGTCTCTCCCAGCGGCACCAGCGACAGCAGCTGGCCGCCCGGGCGGACATACTGGCCGGCGCGGACGCCCCGCGCGCCGACGACGCCGGCGGCGGGCGCGCGGATGACGGTACGATCCAGATGGGTCCGGGCCTGTTCGACGGCGGCGCGTGCCTGATCGACGGCAGCCAGGCTCTGCTGGCGGGTCGATCCGAGCACGCCGACGGTGCGCTGTTCGGCGACCAGGGCGGCCTGGGCCTGTTCGACGGCGGCGGCGGCGGTCTGGGCGCCGGCCGTTTCGGTCTCGATCCGCTGCTGGGAGACCCAGCCCTGACGTTGCAACGCGGTGTAGCGGTTGACCTGGGCCTCGGCGAGATTGGCCTGGGCGCGGGCCTGTGACACGGCGGCGGCGCGCGACGCGATCATCGCCTGTTCCTGGGCGGCGCGGGCGTCGACGTTGTCGACGGCGGCCAGCAGAGCGGCGAGGTTGGCCTCGGCGGCGGCCAGCCGGGCCCTTGCGTCGGAATCGTCGAGCCGGACCAGGACCTGGCCGGCCTGGACCCGCTGGTTGTCGGTGACCAGAACCTCGGCGACGTAGCCGTCGATCTGGGGGCTGACCAGGGTGACGTCGGCCTGGACGAAGGCGTTGTCCGTGGTCTCCCACCGCTGCTTGTTCTGCCACCAGACGGTGCCGCCGATGATCAGGCCGATGGCGACGACGCCTCCGACGATCAACGGGAGGCGTTTTTTCAATACGGGTGCGAGGGCCATGCGTGAGGGTATCCGGGATGGGCGTCGGGAGGACGGCTGTAAAATGGACCCAATCGTCCAGAAATCAATCCCCTTGCGACATGGCGTGAACACGTCATGTTTCGCGCTGTTCCCCTGTCCCCCTGAGCGACTTCATCTCCCTTCCCTCCTCCATTGATGTCGCGGTGATCGGCGCGGGTGCCGCAGGGCTTTCGGCCGCGCGTCGGCTGGCGCGCGCGGGCGTCGCCGTCGTGGTGCTGGAGGCGCGCGACCGGATCGGCGGGCGGGCCCATACGATGGCGCTGGAGGACATGCCGATCGACCTCGGCTGCGGCTGGCTCCATTCGGCGGATGAGAATGTGCTCTGCGCCATGGGGCGCGAGGCCGGCCTCACCATCGACGAGACCCCGCCGCCGTGGCGTCAGCAGGCCTTCAACCTCGGAGTCACGGCTCGGGAACAGGCCGAGTTCGGCGAGGCCTGGGCCGCCTTCGACGAACGGGTGGCCGAGGCCGCCAAGGCGGGAGACGACCGTCCGGCGGCTCAACTGTTCATTCCGGGCGAGCGCTGGAACGAGCGGATGGACGCCATATCCGGCGCGCTCAACGGGGCGAAATTCGCCGAGGTCTCGACGCTGGACTACGACGCCTATGAGGACACGGGCGTCAACTATCGGGTGGTGGAGGGTTACGGGACCCTGATCGCGTCGCTGGGCGAGGATGTCCCGGTGGTCCTGAACTGCCCGATCGAGGGCATCGACCGGTCGGGCGCCCGGCTGACGATCGAGACCGCGCGCGGCGTGATAGAGGCCCGGTCCGTGATCCTGACCCTGCCGACCTCGGTTCTGGCGTCGGAGGCCGTGCGGTTCGACCCGCCCCTGCCGGACCTGATCGAGGCGGCGGCGGGCGCGCCCCTGGGGCTGGCGACCAAACTGCATATGACGGTCGCGGGCTGGGAGGAGTTCCCCGGGGACAGCCAGCTGTGGGGTCGCACCGATACGGCCCAGACCGGCGGCTATCATCTGCGGCCGTTCGGACGGCCGATGATCGAGGGCTATTTCGGCGGTGACCTGGCCTGGGGGCTGGAGGCGGAAGGCGAGGCGGCCTTCTTCGACTTCGCCTGTTCGGAACTGGCCCACCTGCTGGGATCGAGCTTCCCGAAACGTCTTCGCGTGTTGTCGACCTCGATGTGGGGCGCCGAACCCTGGTCGATGGGCGCCTATTCCCATGTCCTGCCGGGACAGGGTGACCGCGAGACCGGCGCGCGGGCGCGGCTGGCCCGACCGATCGAGGATCGTATCTTCATCGCCGGCGAGGCGACGTCCCGCGGCTTCTACGGCACCTGCCATGGCGCCTGGATGGAGGGCGAGCGCGCGGCGGTCGAGGCGATCACGGCGCTGGGGCTGGATCCGCGCCTGTCGACCGGCGAGCTGGCGTGAAGGCCCCGACCGCGAAGAAGGTCCCGGCAAGGGGCGGCCGCAAGTCTGGCAGTGTCATGACCGGGGCGCCGGTCCCGGTCTTCGCCTTTCCGCCGGACGAGGATCGGGTGGATCAGATATTCACCCGGTTGGCCCGCGTCATGCCGGAGCCGAAGACCGAGCTGAACTTCACCGACCCCTTCACCCTGGTCGTCGCCGTGGCCCTGTCGGCCCAGGCGACCGACGTCGCGGTCAACAAGGCCACCGACAGACTGTTCGCCGTCGCCGACACCCCGGAGAAGATGCTGGAACTGGGCGAGGCAGGGCTGGTCCCCTTCATCGCCTCCATCGGCCTCTACCGGAACAAGGCGAGGAATGTGATCGCGCTCAGCCGGATCGTCCTGGAACAGCACGGCGGCGTCGTGCCCCTGAACCGGGCGGATCTTCAGGCCCTGCCCGGCGTGGGCCGCAAGACCGCCAGCGTGGTCCTGAACGAACTGGGCATCGAGCCGGCCATCGCCGTCGACACCCACGTGTTTCGCGTCTCGCACCGGCTGGGGCTGGCCAACGCTGCGACCACGGACAAGGTCGAGGACCAGCTGCACCGGATCGTGCCCGAGGCCTTCCTGCCCAAGGCCCACCACTGGCTGATCCTGCACGGCCGCTACACCTGCACGGCGCGAAAGCCGAACTGCGCGGGGTGTATCATCAACGATCTGTGCCCCGCGCGGGGTCTGATGGCGGCGTCCTAGAGCCTGATCGGCTGAGGTGGAATCGCTTCGCGATTCCGCTGATGCCGTGAATCAGGCTCCAGATCCAAGCGAGAGCATGATTCACGCTTCATGCCGGACCCGCGAAGCGGGTCCACCAGAAACGCTCATGCTCTAGGCGCCGGAAGCCAGTCGATCCCGCACCGCCTCGGCAAACAGACGGCCGCCGTCCGGAGCCTGCGAAAGATAGAAATCCGGTTCGACCAGTTCGGCTTCCATCAGGACCCACTTCGACCCGGATTCGACCATGTCTATGCGGGCGTAGAGCAGGGGTTCCTCGATCGCCGCGAGCACCCGTTCTGCAAGGGCGACGGCTCCGGCCGGCGGTTCGGCGACAGGGGCATAGGTCCCGCCGTACTGGGACTGGATGCGGAAATCCCCGGCTTTCGCGGTCTTGATCACGGCGTGGCTGAACCGGCCGCCGAAGAACAGCAGCGACAGTTCCCCGTCCGCCACCAGCTCCGGCAGGAAGGGCTGGATCATGGCCGCGCCGTCGGGGGCGTCGACCAGAGCTTCGCCGCGCGAAATCTTCACCGTCTTCCAGGCCCCGCCGGAGACGGTCGGTTTCACGACGAGGGTGTCGGTACCGAACCGGTCGAAGGCGACCTCGACCTCGGCCTGATTGACCTGATCGCTCCAGGCGGTGGGCGGAATGGCGATCCCGGCCGCTTCCAGACGCCTGAGATAGGTCTTGTCCGAATTCCAGCCCAGAACCGAAGCCGGGTTGGCGATCCGCACACCCGCCTCGCCCCACAGGGTCGTCGCCGCCTGCCAGTGTTTGTGCCTCTCGTAGTAGCCCCAGGACAGGACGCCCAGCACCAGCGGATAGTCGATCAGGACCGAGGCGTCCTCGACATGGTCGGTCCAGGCGGTCGGAACGGCGGTCACATCGGCCATGGCCAGGGCCGTCGACAACCGCTCGAGCACGACGGGCCAGTGGCTCTTGTAGGCCGGATCGTCGGCGGCCGGCGTCAGGATGGCGATCCGGGTCAGGACGGGCTCTCCAGCAAGGAACAATCGCCCCCCAGGGCCTGCGATCCCTGCGCCGCCCGATACTCCAATTCGCGATTGCCCGAAGTCGAAATCAGATAGGTCAGATTGCGTTGCTCGTCCGGTCCCGCCTCGACGACCCAGGCCTCGATCCGTCCGTCAGGCGTTGCCACGGTCTCTCTCCCGGTCACCTTGACCGAGAAGGTCCCGAACCCCTTGTCGTACTGCCAGTAGGGCAGGCTGAACGCCGCGCCTTCCGCCAGCGGCAGGGCGGCGAAGGTCTGGCCGTACAGATTGCCATCCCACACAGGCCCGTTCAGGGGCACGTCGATCGGTGTGGAGACGCCGCCCTCGATCTTCTCGCCGGTGATCCGGTCTGGCCCGTATTCGAGGCGCACATGGATCTGGCCCTGGCGGGTGTTGATCAGGGAGATCGGTCGCAAGGACGCGGCCTCGAGCAGGAATTCGTCGCGCATGTCGAAGGCGCCGCCGCTGACCGACTGATGCACCACCACCCGCAGCACGGGGCGGCCCTCGACCGTATCGCGCTCCACCGTCTGCCAGGTCACGCCGATGGGGCGAGAGGCGCCGTCGCGGGTCATGGTCAGGGTGAAGCATTTGGCTTCCTCGCTGAGGCGGCCTCCATCGGGGACAGTTGTCGGCGCGGCGGTCTGTATCGCGAGGGCGGCGAGCAGGGTCAGCATTTGGATCTCCTGGAATGCGGCGGCGATCTTGCGAACCGTCGGCCACGCGGCAAGTGAAGCTTCGGTAATCCGGCTCTGGCGCGCGGCGTTCCGGCCCGCTAAGGGGCGGCTTATGACCCAGAACACTGCCACCTATGACGTCTGCGCCGTCGGCAATGCCATCGTCGACGTGCTGTCGCCGTGCGACGACGCCTTCCTGACCTCCCAGTCCCTGACGCCCGGCTCGATGCAGCTGGTCGACGAGGTCCAGAGCGCGGCGCTGTACGACGCCATGGCGGCGGGCGTGGAGGCCTCGGGCGGCTCGGCCGGCAACACGGTCGCGGGCGTCGGTTCGTTCGGCGGTCGTGCGGCCTATGTCGGCAAGGTCGCGCCGGACACCCTCGGCGAGGTCTTCAGCCACGACATCCGCGCCTCGGGCGTGCATTTCGATACTCCGGTACTGAAAGGCGGCGCCGGCACGGGCCGCTGCCTGATCAACGTCACCCCGGACGGCCAGCGCACCATGTGCACCTTCCTGGGCGCGGCCAACCAGCTGGCCGTCGAGGACATCGACGCGGACCTGATCGGGTCCAGCGCCATCGTCTATCTGGAAGGCTATCTGTTCGACCCGGCCCCGGCCCGCGCCGCCTTCGAGGCCGCTGCCGCCGCCGCCCACAAGGCGGGCCGCAAGGTCGCCATCACCCTGTCGGACACCTTCGTGGTCGCCCGCTGGCGCGCCGAACTTCTGGCCTTCATCGAGGCCTCGGCCGACATCGTCCTGGCCAATGAGGGCGAACTGGCCACGCTGTTTGAAACGGAAGACTTCGACGCCGCTGCCGCCCGCCTTGCGTCAATGGTTGACGTCGCCGCCGTCACGCGTGGCGAGCACGGTTCGGTCATTCTGTCGGGCGAGGAGCGCGTCACGGTCGCCGCCTGTCCGGTCGACAAGGTGGTCGACACCACGGGTGCCGGCGACCAGTACGCCGCCGGCTTCCTGCTGGGCGTCGCGCGCGGCCTGACGCTGGAGCAGTCCGGCAAGCTGGGCTCGCTGGCCGCCTCGGAGGTCATCGCCCACTGGGGCCCGCGTCCGATGGTCAATCTGGCCGATCTGGCCGCCGAGAGCGGCCTGACGCTGACGGCCTAGTCCGCCGACGTTTCCGCATCGAAGGCCTTGCGCCAGGCGCGCAGGCCTTCGTCGTCGACCAGATTTGCGACCGGAACGGTGGCGTCGATCGACAGTCCTGACGCGACGTAGCGACCATAGGTGACGAACCACTCGCCCTCCCGGCCCGACAGGGCGTCGAGGAAGGGGATCGGCCCGCAGCTGGTGAAGGTCGTGTGGCGGACGGCGATCCGCTCGGGTGGCAGCTCGCCCTTGAGCGCCAGTGACGGAACGAGGGTGGCGCTGAAGCCGTCGCCCCCTGCCAGTTCGATGCGCTCGAAGGCGCTCGCCGCCGACAGGAAGACCACGTCCGACCGCTCCCACAGCTCGACCTGACGATTTCTGACACGCTCGGCTGCGGCCTCCGGAGAGGCGTCAACCAGCGGCGAGCAGGCCAGGGCCGGCGCGGCCACGGCGGCCAGGACAGCGGCGAAAACCCGGACGGGCAGGCGGTTTGCAGTCATGTCGATCCTCCGCTCCCGGGCTAGCGTTTCAATGTGACGTAAATCGCGCCGTCGCCGCCGTGGCGGCGGTGGGCCATGGCGAAGCCGGAGACCACGCCCCGCAGGGCGTGACCCTGCAGCCATTCGTGGATGGAGGCACGGATGACCCCTCCACCGCGGCGGCCCTGACCGGTGACGACCAGAACCGCCCGCAGTCCCCTGGCCTTCGACTGCATCAGGAAGGCGCGCAGCTGATCTTCGGCTTCAAAGCGGCCGAAGCCGTGCAGGTCGATCGAGGCCTCGATCGGATCGCGTTCGCGCGACAGCCGGCGCTGACGGCGGGGCTCCAGCTCCTCGGGCACGCTGCGTGGCGCAACCGGCGGCAGGGCCTTTGCGGAGGCCGGGGCGGCGGCGGCCCGGATCTTCGTCGACGTCTTCTGCTTGCCCGGGACGGGTGGTCGGGGTGCCTTGATCGTCTCGGGCTTCAGCGGCTCATCGGGCAGGATGGCGCCGGGGGTGACGCGGGCGGCCTTGCGCGTCTTCGGCGGGGTCACGGAGCCGGAGACGCGAGCCCAGATGCGACGGTCCTCGGTCGTCAGGTCGGGAGGCGGTCGCCGCGCCACGGGGTCAGGCGTCTTCGCCGTCGGCGTCAGCCTCCGGCGGGCCGGGCTCATGGACCAGCAGATCGCCCGGCTGGCAGTCCAGTTCGCGGCACAGGGCGTAGAGGGTGGAGAACCGCACGGCCCGCGCCTTGCCCGTCTTCAGGATCGACAGATTGGCGAGAGTGACGCCGACGCGATCCGCCAGCTCGGTCAGCGACATCCGTCGCTCGACCAGCATCTTGTCGAGTTGAACCCTGATCGCCATCAGATCGTAAGCTCGGATTCACGACGCAGACGGGCACCTTCCTTGAACACCTCAGCCAGGACGAAGACGACCAGGACCGAGAAGACGGGGGTCAACAGCTCGCCGACGCCCTGGGAATCCATCACCCCGGGGGCGAGGCGTGCGGCGACCAGTCCCTGGACCAGCCAGACGCCGCCGGTGACGACCGCCAGAATCAGGCCGATCTGGCGCAGACGGCGAACGTTCTCGGGTCGGAAGGGGTCGCCCACGGTCAATGTACGGAAGATCATCCGCAGATTTCGCAGGATCAGCAGGAAGCCGCCGAAATAGGCGGTCAGAGCCCCCACCCCGAACAGCAGCAGGGGTCGGGTCAGCGGTTGCTGGCGGCCGCCACTCTCGTTGGCGACGGTGATGTTCAGATTGGCCAGCGGAATGAAGATCGAGGCCAGGAAGACCAGGAGCAGCACGGCGGTGATGATCATCAGCAGCACATAGGCCACATCCAGGGCGATCTTCAGCAGGCTGGATACGGAGCCGGGCCCCAGGGTCCTCAGGAACGGGAGGCTGAACGGCGCGCGGATGCCTCTGGGCATTTTCGGCAGGCGCAGCTCAGGCCGTTTGAGGGACATCGACAGCTCGGGAAAGAATCTGGGCCGGAATTCTGGCCGCGAGGACCGCGCGGGGTTCGGGAAAACCCCTACGCGGTCTTATACATCGCGATCTTCTTCAACGGCGTCAAAAGCCTCTTCGTTCTTGGTTGCCGTCGCTCGGCTCGATGAGCCTCGCCGTAGCGGCAACCAGGGGATTGAGAGAGCCCGGACATTTGTCGCTCAGGCAGCGAGCGCAGGCGTCGCGAGCGTTAGCGACGCCTGTATCAGAAGGCCTGAACCAGGATGGCGATCAGGGCGGTCGGCAGGGCGGCGAGCAGGGCGGCGTTGATCAGGACTGCGCCGACCTTGTCCATCATCAGCGAGGCGTTCATCGTGTTCATCGTTCTATCCTTCGATCCTGAGGCGGGTCATTAATGCCCGCTTCTGTGTGCCACGGGGTTCGGATTTTCCCATCTGGGTGTTTCCGGGGAACGTTGTGGCCGTCGTTCTTGAGATCATAGATAGGACGTGCGGGTCGTTCAGTCACGTTACATATCGTTTAACGATATTAAACTTAGGCAATGAAATGTTTCACAGGCGTGATCACGGATGAAGTTGAAGTTTATCAAGGGGATGCGGCTCGTGGCCGCGACTCACAACGCCGGCAAGGCACGTGAAATCGATGCGCTTCTGGACGGACATTACACGGTGGTCACGGCTCGAGAGTTGAATCTGCCCGAACCGGCCGAAACCGAGGCTACTTTTGTCGGCAATGCCATGCTGAAGGCGCGTCATGCCGCCCAGTTTTCGGGCGAAGTCAGCCTTGCCGACGATTCCGGCCTGTCAGTCTCCGCCCTCGACGGCGCGCCCGGCATATTCTCGGCACGCTGGGGTGGACCGGAACGCGACTTCGCGGCCGCCATGCGAAAGATCGAGATCCGGCTGGAGGAACTGGGGGCGACCGACCGGTCGGCCTGGTTTACCTCGGCCTTGGCCGTGGCCTGGCCCGACGGCCCCTGTGTGGTGGTCGAGGGGCGGGTCGACGGGGTGGTGACCTTCCCGCCGCGCGGCGACCGGGGCTTCGGCTACGATCCGATCTTCATTCCCGAGGGCTACGACCAGACCTTCGGCGAGATGGACCCGGTCGAGAAGGAGAGCATGAGCCACCGCACGCGGGCCTTCGCCATGCTCAAGGCGGCCCTGATTGACTGAGACCCGCCCCGGGGCCGCTGCGCCGGGTCCAGGGACGGGGGCCGTGGCCCTCTACGTCCACTGGCCCTACTGCGCCCGTATCTGCCCCTATTGCGACTTCAACGTCGTGCGCGACCGGGGCTGGCGCGAGGAGCAGGCGGTGCTGGTCGAGGCCATCCTGTGCGATCTGGAGGCCCAGGCTGCCCTGATCGGCACTCGACCTCTGGCCTCGATCTTCTTCGGCGGCGGAACGCCGTCGCTGATGCGGGCCGGGGATGTGGCCCGGGTGGTCGCGCGGGCGCAGGTCCTGTTCCCCGGCGGCGACATCGAGATCACGCTCGAGGCCAACCCCACCGACGCCGAGGCTTCTCACTTCGCAGCCCTGAGCGAGGCCGGGGTCAACCGGCTGTCGCTGGGGGTCCAGTCGCTGGATGACGCCGCGCTGACGTTCCTCGGGCGCAATCACTCGGCGGGCGAGGCGCGCCGGGCCATCGCCGTGGCGGCCGGTGTGTTCGACCGGTTGTCGATCGATCTGATCTACGCCCTGCCGGGCCAGACGGTCGCCGCCTGGACCGCGGCCATGACCGAAGCCCTGTCTATGGGGTTCGAGCACGTCTCGCCCTATCAGCTGACTATCGCCGAGGGCACAGCCTTCGCCCGCGCCACCGAACGGGGCAGTCTCGTCCCGCCCGACGAGGACACCGCCGCTGACCTTTATGAGGCGACCCAGGCCGTGCTCGGAGCCGCCGGGTTCGAGGCCTACGAGGTCTCCAACCATGCCCGTGATCCGGCGGCCCGCTCCGCTCACAACCTGCATGTCTGGCGCGGCGGGGACTATGTCGGGATCGGCCCCGGCGCCCATGGACGTCTGACAATGGACGGCGTCCGCACCGCCACGGTCGCCCATCGCCGGATCGCCGACTATGTCGAGGGCGTCGCCGCCGGGAGGCCCTGGTTCGAGCAGGAGACCCTGGACCCCCGCGCCGCCGCAGAGGAGCGGGTGTTGCTGGGCCTGAGAACCGTAGAGGGTGTCGCCCTGACCGACCTTGCGGCGATGGACCTGACCGCCCGCGTCGACGGACTGGTCGAGGACGGCTTCCTCCGGGTCGACAACAGGCGGGTCGCCGCCACCGCGAGCGGCCGCCCGGTCCTTGACGCGGTGTTGAAGGCCCTGCTGACCTGAGCTTCGCGCGAGCCCCGGTCTGTGGCACGGAGGGACAATGAGCGAGCCCAGCCCCTTTCCCCCGACCGCGCCGCCGCCCCGGCCCGTGTCGCCGGGGCTCTATCTGGTCGCCACGCCGATCGGAAACCTGCGCGACATCACCCTGCGCGCCCTCGACGTCCTCGCCGCCGCCGATCTGGTCCTGGCGGAGGACACCCGGGTCACCGCCAAGCTGCTGGGCGCCTACGGCCTGAAGGCGAAGCTGGAACGCTGCGACGACCACGCCTCGGCCCGGGCCGCCGAGACTGCCATCGAGCGGGTGCGGGAAGGCCAGGTCGTGGCCCTGGTCTCCGACGCGGGGACGCCCGTGATCTCGGACCCCGGTTTCGTCGTCGCCCGCGCCTTCATCGCCGCCGGCCTGCCGGTGCATCCGATTCCGGGCGCCTCCAGCCTGCTGGCGGCCCTGTGCATCGCCGGCCAGCCGTCGGACCGCTTCCTGTTCGCCGGCTTCCTCCCGCCCAAATCGGCCGCACGGAAGACGGCGCTGGCCGAGGTCAAGGCGGCGCGCCAGACCCTGGTCTTCTTTGAGAGCGGTCCGCGCCTGGCCGCCAGCCTCGCCGACATGGCAGAGGTGCTGGGTCCGCGCCCCGCCGCGGTGACCCGCGAACTGACCAAACTCTATGAGGAGGCGATCCGCGGGACGCTTCCGGAGCTCGCGGCCGATCCGCGCTGCGATGGTCCCAGGGGCGAGATCGTCATCGTCATCGGCCCCGGAGAGACCGAGATCGCCAGCGCTGCCGACGCCGATGCGGCCCTGACCGAGGCCCTCGCCCGTCTGGCCCCCGGCGAGGCGGCGTCGGAGGTCTCCCGCGCCCTCGACCTGCCGCGAAAGGCCCTCTACCGCCGCGCCCTGGAACTGCAAGGCCGGGGATGAAGCCGCCGCCAAAGCCTGAAAAGGTCCGCGCCGTGCTGCCGGCCAGACCCAAGGCGGCCTGGCGTCAGGCGCTGGGCGGACGGGCGTTTCGCGAGGGGCACGGTGCCGAATGGATCGCCGCCGCCTTCCTGATGCTGAAGGGCTATCAGGTTCTGGGCTTCCGGTTGAAGACGCGAGGCGTCGAGATCGACATCCTCGCGCGACAGGGCAAAACGGTCGTCGTCGTCGAGGTCAAACGCCGCGCCACGATCGAGGCCGCGCTGAATGCTGTCGATCATCAACAGCTGGAACGACTGCGCGCGGCGGGCGCAGCACTGTTGCGCCAAAGACCCAGCCTGTCCGGTCTTCAGTTGCGGATCGATACTGTAGCGCTGGCCCCCGGGCGAATTCCGCGCCATCGTCGCAATCTCTAGTTTTCACCGGGAGGTGAAATCGGGTCGTCGGGGGGCGGAGCCGTGACGCGCGAGGAGGCGGAAGTCGCACTGGAAGAGGCCGGTCGGGCCGATGAGGACGCCTTCCCCTTGCTGGATGCGGCCATCGCCTGCGCCCTGCACGACGACCCGTTCCGCGATCCCTCGCCTGCCCGCGTCCTGTCGGACGCCGCCGTCGCACATTTGGCAGAGCGTATCGGCGGCGAGAGCCCTGATGACGCCCTGGCCGAGACCATGGCCGCCGACCTGCGGCTGAACGGCGACCTGCTGCACTACGACGACCCGGCCAATACCGACGTGCTGGACGTCGCCGAGCGCCGGCGCGGCCTGTCGGCGGCCCTGGCGGTCTTCTATCTCGACGCCGCCCGACGCGCGGGGGTGAAGGCCCGGGGAGTCGACTTCCCCGGCCATTTCCTGCTGCGGGTCGAGACCCCCGCCGGTCCGGTGGCGCTGGACCCGTTCAGCCAGGGCCGGGTGGTCATGCCGTCCGAGCTGACGCGTCGGGCCCTGCGCGCGGGGCTGACGCCGCACGTCGCTGACCGGCTGGACGTGCTGATGGCCCCGGTCAGCGACCGCGAAAGCCTGATCCGGCTGCAGAACGTCCTGTTCAGCCGTGCGATCGAGGCCGGGGACTATCTCTGCGCCGAACGCTCCGCCGTCCGCCGGGCCCTGCTGGACCCCGAGGATCACCGACCCTGGCTGGACGTCGCCGCCGCCCGCGAGAAACAGGGCGCACTGACCGGCGCGCTGGAGGCCCTGCACCGTGCCCGCGCCATCGCAGGGCAGGACGACCAGATACACCGGATGGCGTCCGACCGTCTGAGGATGCGGCTGAACTGAAGTTTCCGCTTGGAACCGCCGCGCTTCGCACTACTTGAACTCCAGGCGCGCACGCGCTCAAGCAGCGAGCCGCCGCGCGGCGAGCGATAGCGCACCAAGGAAGTCTTCCATGCTCAAAGTCGCCATCCAGATGGACCCCATCGAGGCGGTCAACATCGCCTCGGACACGACCTTCTTCCTGGCCATGGAGGCGCAGCAGCGCGGCCATCCGCTGTGGGTCTACGACTTCCGCACCCTGGCGCTGGAGGACGGAACCCTGACCTGCCGCGCCCGCCCGGTGGTGATCCGTCAGGTCCACGGCGACCACGTCACCATCGGCGACGAGGTCAGGCTCGATCTGGGCAGGGACGTCGACGTCATCCTGATGCGTCAGGATCCGCCCTTCGACATGGCCTATGTCACGGCAACCTATCTGCTGGAGACGGTCCACCCCCGCACCCTGGTGGTCAACGACCCGGCCGAGGTGCGGTCCGCGCCCGAGAAGCTGTTCGCCACCCGGTTCGAGGGCGTCCAGCCCCCGACCCTGATCAGTGCCGACCCGGTCGCCCTGGTCGATTTCCACGAACGCCACGGCGACGTGGTGCTGAAGCCCCTGCACGGCGCGGCGGGCTCCGGGGTCGTCCGCCTGAAGGCCGGGGATCCGAACCTGGAAGCCCTGATCGAGATCCATATGGCCGGGTCGCGCGATCCGCTGGTGATCCAGAAATTCATCCCGGCGGTCTCGAAGGGCGACAAGCGGATCATCCTGATCGACGGCGAGCCGGTCGGCGCCATCAATCGCGTCCCGGCCGAGGGTCAGGTGCGCTCCAACCTGCGCGTCGGCGGCACCGCCGCCCCGGTCGAACTGACCCCGCGCGACCTCGAGATCTGCGCCATCGTCGGGCCTGAGCTGAAGGCGCGCGGCCTGCTGTTCGTCGGCATCGACGTGATCGGCGACTATCTGACCGAGATCAACGTCACCTCCCCGACCGGGGCGGTGCAGCTGAAAGAGTTCACCGGCATCGATGCCGCGGCGATCCTCTGGGATGTGATCGAGGCGAAACATGTTCCGGGCGCCTGAGCCAGTGATCGGGCGTTGGATCTGGATCGCTGCGCTCGGACTGTCGGCTTGTGCGCCGTACATGTCGTCTGCTCCCGTGGTGGGGTCCCTGGCGGCATCCGACCATCTCGCCCTGTTCGACGCCACACGGAACCGTGCGGTCCCTGTCGTCCTCTACCGCCCGTCGACGCCCGGCCCGCACCGGCTGGCCGTCCTGTCCCATGGCTATGGCGCAACGCCCGAGGACTACGGCTTCCTCGCCCGGCGTCTCGCTGAGCGCGGATGGCTCGTCGCGGCCATCGACCACGAGCTGGAGGGTGACCTGCCGATCCCGACGACCGGAGAGCCCCGGATCGTTCGCATGCCCAACTGGCGGATCGGTGCCGACAGCATCGGCTTTGTCGCCGATGAACTGGTCGCGCGGGGTTTGGCACGGACCAATCCGGTCCTGCTCATTGGTCACTCCAACGGCGGCGACATGGACATGCTGTTCGCGACCGCGCATCCGGACCGCGTGGCCGGGGTGATCAGCCTCGACAACCGTCGCATGGCCTTCCCGCGCGCCGGGCTGGTTCCGATCCTGTCGCTGCGATCCAGCGATCAGGTCGCCGATCCCGGCGTGATCCCGGCCGCCCCCGATCTCGCCGGTCTGCGCATCCTGCTCGCACCCGTCGCGGTGAGGCACAATGACATGTGGGACGGCGCCGCCGAGGCCCAGAAGGCGGAGATGCTTGCGCAGATTGATCTCTACCTGAACGAGAGCGACCCTTGATCTCACAATCGGTTCGTGGTTTGTTCCTTTCCGGTTGAAGGAAGGCGTTCCATGCTGGCCAGTATCGCGACGGTGGCGTTCGAGGGGGTCGAGGCGCGGCGCGTCAGTGTCGAGGTGCAACTGGTCGGCACGGACGGTCCGACCATCTTCTCGATCGTCGGCCTGCCGGACAAGGCGGTGGCCGAGAGCCGGGAACGGGTGCGGGGGGCCTTCGCCGGCATCGGCCTGGCCCTGCCGGCCAAGCGGATCATCGCCAACCTGGCCCCCGCCGACCTGCCCAAGGAGGGCAGCCATTTCGACCTGCCGATCGCTCTCGCCCTGCTGGCGTCGCTCGGGGTAATCCAGCCGGACGCGCTGGAGGGCTGGGCGGCGCTGGGTGAGCTGGGGCTGGACGGGCGGATCCAGCCGGTGGGAGGTACGCTTCCCGCCGCCGTGGCCGCCGCCTCGATGGGGCTGGGCCTGATCTGTCCCGAGGCCAACGGGCCCGAGGCGGCCTGGGCCGGCGACGTCCGCATTCTGGCACCCCGGTCCCTGATCGGCCTGATCAACCACTTCAAAGGGACGACCGTCCTGCGCGCGCCCGAGCCGGGGTCGGTCAGGACGACGGCGAGCGCCGCCGACCTGCGCGACGTCAAGGGACAGGAGAGCGCCAAACGGGCGCTGGAGGTGGCCGCTGCCGGGGGCCACAATATTTTGTTCGTCGGCCCGCCGGGCTCGGGCAAGTCGATGATGGCCCAGCGCCTGCCCGGTCTGCTGCCGCCGCTGACGCCCCAGGAACTGCTGGAAACGTCGATGGTCTGGTCGGTGGCGGGCCTGATTGAACGCGGGGCCCTGACCCGGGATCGGCCGTTCCGGTCGCCACACCATTCCGCCTCCATGGCCGCCCTGACCGGGGGCGGCCTGCGGGCCAGGCCGGGTGAAGCGTCCCTGGCCCACAACGGCGTCCTGTTCCTCGACGAATTGCCGGAATACTCCGCCCAGGCGCTGGACAGTCTGCGCGCGCCGCTGGAGACGGGCGAGATCGTGGTCGCCCGGGCCAACGCCCATGTCCGCTATCCGGCCCGGTTCCAGCTGGTGGCCGCCATGAACCCCTGCCGCTGCGGCATGGGCGGGGCGGGCAAGGGCGCGTGCGGCAAGGCCCCCCGCTGTCAGCGCGACTATCAGAATCGCATCTCCGGCCCGATGTTCGACCGCATCGACCTGACGGTGGAGACCCCGCCCGTGACCGCCGCCGACATGGCCCTGCCCTCGCCCGCCGAGGGCACGGCCGAGGCCGCCGCCCGCGTCGCCGTCGCCCGCGCCATGCAGGAGGAGCGGGTGCGGGAGGCGGGGCTCGATCCGCTGCAGGCGCTCAACGCCCGTTCGTCCGGCGACGTTCTGGAACGGTTCGCCACCCCGGACGAGGCGGGACGCGCCCTGCTGATGCGGGCCGGGGAGGCGGGCGGTCTGACCGCGCGCGGCTGGACCCGGACCCTGCGTCTGGCCCGAACCATCGCCGATCTCGAAGGCTCGACCGGCGTCCTGCGCCGTCATATCGCCGAGGCCCTGATCTATCGCCGCACGACCGTCGGCGCCCAGGACCATTTCGAACGCCGGCAGGACACGCGAACCAGCCTGCCTGCGTGGTGAAAAGGTTAACACCTCATCCGGCAGACTGACGTCCGTGACCCCTTTGGACCCAGGTGGCGGCGGGCATGACACGGCGGATGAAGACGACCGGCGACAGTGAAACCGGACAGGCCGAACGCGCGGGCGGCGCCGATCCCTTCCTGCGGCTGATGAGCCACGAGATGCGGACGCCCCTGAACGGCGTCATCGGCATGATCGGCCTGCTGACCCGCACCCGGTTGGACGGCGCCCAGCGCGCCTATGCCGAGGCCGCGCGCGACTCCGCCGAACATCTGCTGGGCCTGGTCAACGACCTGCTCGACTACGCCCGGCTCGAGGCCGGCAAGCTGGAGATCGATCCGGCCCCGGTCGAACTCGAAGGCCTGGTGCGGGGCGTCGCAGAACTGCTGAGCCCCCGCGCCCACGACAAGGGTCTGGAGATCGTCTGGTCGGTCTCGGCCGACGCCCCTGACATCCTCGCCGATGAAGGTCGCCTGCGCCAGGTCCTGTTCAACCTCGCCGGCAACGCCGTGAAGTTTACGGACACGGGCGGCGTCTGCATCGCTGTCGACCGCGTCGGCGGCCCCGACGACCGTCCGCTCCTGGCCTTCGTCATCGACGACACCGGCCCCGGCGTCCCGGTCGAGGCGCGCGCCCGCATCTTCGAGGAGTTCGGTCACGCCGACGCCTCCGACGCCACCCGTTACGGCGGCGCGGGGCTCGGCCTCGCCGTAGTCCAGAAACTGGCTGCGGCCATGAACGGGACCGTCCGGGTCGAGGATCGCCCCGGGCCCAAGGGCGCGCGCGGCTCCCGCTTCGTCTTCGAGGCCGCCTTCGACGCGACGCCTGACGCCGCACCGAGGACCCGCCCCCTGACCGATCGGGCCTTCGCCGTCCGCAGCCCCGATCCCTTCGTCCGCGACGCGGCAGAGGCCCAGATCATCGCGTCCGGCGGCTCGTTGTGGCCCGTCGGCGGCCTCGCCTGCGTCACGCTCGTCGATCATGCCGGAGCCGCCGTGGCCGGTCTGACCCTGGCCCCCCTGCCCGAGGGCGGGCGCAGCGTCGTCCTGCTGAAGCCGTCCGAGCGCGAATTGATCGCCCGGTACAAGTCGGCCGGCTTCCACGGCTATCTGATCAAGCCGCTGCGGCGCGCCTCCCTGGTCGAACGGGTTCTGGCCGCTGCGACCGCGGGCGAGGTCCAGGGCGCGCCGCGCGGACTGCCGCCCGAGGACGACCGCGTCCTGCCCGTCCGCTTCGCCGGAACCCGTATCCTGCTGGTCGAGGACAATCCGGTCGGCGCCCTGCTGGCCCGGACCCTGCTGCGCCGCGAGGGTTGCGTGGTCGAGACCGCCGCGACCGGCGACGAAGCCATCGCGGCCATGAAGCGGGCCCGCTACGACCTCGTCTTCATGGACATGCGCATGCCGGGCATGGACGGACCGGCCGCGACGCGCGTCATCCGCGCCGGCGGCGACCGCACCCCCATCGTCGCCCTGACCGCCAACGCCTTCGCCGAGGACCGCCAGGCCTGCCTCGAGGCCGGCATGAACGACCATCTGGTCAAGCCGCTGGAACCCGAGGCCCTGCGCTCCGCCCTGGCCCGCTGGACGGCAGGCGACTTCCGCGCCAAGGTCGCCGTCGCATAGGGCGAACCGGCGATCAGATCGGGGACCCTTCGAGACAGAGGCTCCTCCCCATGACCGCTCCCGCCGCGCCGCCCACCGCTCCGACAGAGGTCGACCTTAAACCCAAGGGCCTTGCCGTCCTGAAGGTCGCCTTCCGCGAGCGGCGCACCCTGGCCATGCTGCTGCTCGGCTTCTCGGCCGGCCTGCCGTTCGCCATGTTGATCGGCACATTGAACGCCTGGCTGACCGAGGAGGAGATCCCGGTCGCCACCATCGGCATCCTCTCCTGGATCGGCCTGTTCGGCGCCTTCCGCTTCCTCTGGTCCCCGGCCGTCAGCTGGACCCCGCCTGTCATCGGCAAGATGTTCGGGCGCCGTCGCAGCTGGCTCCTGTGCCTGCAGGTCGTCATCGCCATCGCCCTGGGCCTCGTCGCCCTGTCGCATCCGGGCGCGGGTGTTCTGGGACCGCTGGCGCTCGGCGCGGCGCTCGGGGCCTTCGCCTTCGCCACCCAGGACATCGTCATCGACGCCTGGCGGATCGAGGTGGCCGACGAGAAGGCGCCGATCGACCTGCTCTCGACCATCTATCAACTGGGCTACCGCACGGCCGCCCTGGCCGGGGGCGCCGGATCGCTGCTGCTGGCGACCGCCATCGGCTGGCCCGGCGTCTTCTTCATCGCGGCCCTGCTGATGGGTCTGGGCATCATCGGCACCTTGATCGCGCCGGAACCGGCCCCGACCTCCCAGGCGGCTGTCGCCAGGGAGCGGCGCGGTTCGCCGCACCTGCGACTGTTCGTTCTCGTGGCGACGCTGGCGGCCTGGGGCTGGGCCGCGTGGATGTTGATCAGTTTCATGGTGACCGCCCTGACGACCTCACCGGCGCCGAGTGCAGGTGAGTTCACCGCCGCCTGGGGACCGTGGATCGTCGCGGCGACGGTCGTCCTGCCTGCCGCTCTCGCTGGTCTGATCGTGTGGAAGGGGCGGGTCGCCACCGCCGCCGAAAGCGCGGCGACGCCCAAACTGGCCGACACCTTCTATGACGCCATCCTCGCCCCCCTGGTCGAGCTGATGGGACGTCTGGGCTGGGGGGCGATCGTCGTGCTGGGGCTGATCCTGACCTATCGGATCACCGACGGCGTCTGGGGTCCGTTCGCCTTCCCCTTCTATATGGGGGACACGGGTGGGGCGCTGGGCCACACCAAGGCCGAGGTGGCGCTCGCGTCGAAGACCTTCGGCGTCATCATGACCATCGTCGGCATCGCGCTGGGCGGCTGGGCCCTGCTGGTCATCGGCCGGATGTGGAGCCTGCTGCTGGGCGCAATCCTGTCGGCGGCGACCAACCTCCTGATGATGGATCTGGCCCTCGGGGCCCCCAATCTAGGGCCTTTCATGTCGGTGACCGGCCTCTATTCGGTGTTCGGTTCGATCGGGGTGGGCGAGCCCCTGTCGCGCCTGATGCTGGCCATCGCGGGCGAGAACATCGCCGGCGGCTTCGCGGGCGCGGCCTTCGTCGCCTATCTGTCGGCCCTGTCGAACCGGACCTTCGGCGCGGTCCAGTTCGCCGTCTTCATCTCGCTGGCCCTGCTGATCGGCACCCTCGGGCGCGGCGCGCTCGGCGAGCTGATCGACGCCCAGGGCTATGCGCCGATGTTCGTCATCGCCGCCTGGATGGGGGTGATCGCCATCGTCTTCGTCGTGATCGAATGGGTCCGCCTGGGGTTCGAGGCCCGCAAGCTGGCCCGGACCGGAGCCCCGGCGGTCTGATCAGACCGTCGGCGGCACCGCCGTCATCGACCGTTCCACCGTCGCGCTCGGGTGCGGCGTGGCGTCCTCGTCCTCGGGCTCGAACTCGACGCTGACGCCCTCCTCGTAGGCGGCGAAGGTGGCGGCGGTGATGATCTCGGACACCTGGGCCCCCAGGGACACGATCTGCACGGACTTCTCCAGACCGACCAGCAGGGGGCCGATCACGGTCGCCCCGCCCAGGGCCTGGACCAGCTGGGTCGAGATGGCGGCCGAATGCAGGGCCGGCATGACCAGCACATTGGCCTCGCGGCTCAGGCGCATGAACGGATAGTTGGTGCGCAGGGCCGGATCGAGCGCCAGCTCCGGCGGAATCTCGCCCTCGTATTCGAAGTCGACGCCCTTCTGGTCGAGGATCCGGATGGCCTCGCGCACCTTCTCGCCGCGCTCTCCGGGCGGGTTGCCGAAGGTGGAGTAGCTGAGGAAGGCCACGCGCGGCGTGCGACCCAGTTTCTTCACCGTCGCGGCGGCCTGGATGGCGATGTCGGCCAGTTCCTCCGCCGAGGGCAGTTCGTGGATCGAGGTGTCGGCGACGAAGATGGTGCGGCCCTTGGCCAGGACGATCGACAGGCCGATCAGGCTGTCTCCCTCGACGTCCAGCACACGCCGGACCTCCTTCAGCACCATGTTGAAATTGCGGGTCGTGCCCGTGACCATGGCGTCGGCCTGACCGCGCGCCAGCATGACGGCCGCGAAATAGTTGCGGTCCTGGTTGATCATCCGCTGGACGTCGCGGCGCAGGTAGCCGCGCCGCTGCAGCTTGTCGTACAGGAAGTCGGTGTATTCGAGGTTCCGCTCGGACACCCGGGCGTTGACGATCTCGATGCCCATGGCGTCGAAGTCGAGCCCGGCTTCGGCGGCGTTCTTGCGGATCAGATCCTCGCGGCCCAGCAGGATCGGCGTGCCCAGCTCGGCCTGTTTGAAGGCCCAGGCGGCGCGGATGACGGTCGATTCCTCGCCCTCGGCGAACACCACCCGCTTGTTCGGCGCGGCGCGCACGGCGGACGAGATCTTCTGCATCAGGGCGGCTGACGGATCGACCCGTTCGCGGAGCTGGGCACGATAGGCATCCATGTCGTCGATACGCACGCGGGCGACGCCGGTGTCCATCGCCGCCTGGGCCACGAAGGGCGGGATGTACCAGATCAGGCGCGGATCGAAAGGCGACGGAATGATGTAGTCTGGCCCGAACTTCAGCTTGCGGCCGCGATAAGCCACGGCGACCTCGTCCGGCACGTCCTCGCGGGCCAGCTGGGCCAGGGCGTGGGCGCAGGCGATCTTCATCTCGTGGTTTACGCGCCGGGCCCGCACGTCCAGCGCCCCCCGGAAGATATAGGGAAAGCCCAGCACGTTGTTGACCTGGTTCACATAGTCGGACCGGCCGGTGGCGATGATGGCGTCGGAGCGCACAGACAGAACGTCTTCGGGCGTGATCTCCGGGTCCGGATTGGCCATGGCGAAGATGATCGGATTGGGGGCCATGGAGGCCACCATCTCCTTGGTGATTGCGCCCTTGGCCGACAGACCCAGAACCACATCGGCCCCGACCATGGCCTCGGCCAGGGTCCGCAGGTGGGTATCGGTGGCGTGGGCGGCCTTCCACTGGTCCATGCCGTTCGGGCGGCCCTTGTAGACCACGCCGTCGCGGTCGCAGATGACGGTGTTTTCTGGCCGAACACCGACCGCCTTCATCAAGCCGATGGACGACAGACCGGCGGCCCCGGCACCTGCCAGCACAACCTTGATCTCGTCCATCTTCTTGCCGGTGATGTGGACAGCGTTGATCAGGCCGGCGGTCGAGATGATCGCCGTGCCGTGCTGGTCGTCGTGGAAGACGGGGATGTCCAGCAGATCCTGCAGCTCGCTCTCGATGACGAAACATTCCGGAGACTTGATGTCCTCCAGGTTGATGCCGCCCCAGGTGTCGCCGATGTTCTTGACGACGGTGATGAACTCGTCGGGATCGGTGGTCTTGACCTCGACGTCGAAGCTGTCGACGTCGGCGAAGCGTTTGAACAGGACGGCCTTGCCCTCCATCACCGGCTTGGACGCCATGTGACCGAGGTTGCCGAGGCCCAGGATGGCTGTGCCGTTCGAGATCACGGCAACCAGATTGCCCTTGGATGTATAGTCGTAGGCCTTGTCCGGGTCGGCGGCGATAGCCAGCACCGGCACAGCGACGCCCGGCGAATAGGCCAGGGACAGGTCGCGCTGGGTCGCCATGGGCTTGATCGGCGCCATGGAGATCTTGCCCGGATGCGGCAGCCGGTGGAAATCGAGGGCTTCTTCGTCGGAGAAGGTCTGTTTGTCGGTCTGATCGGGCATTTGGGTCTCTGACGGTGCGGGCCTGCCCGGTCTAGCGGCGCCCTTCCGTCGGGACAACCGCCGACGCCCGACGGGCGAGGATCAGATGTCCAGAGTTCCCGTGCGCTCGACCTCGACCGGGCCGGTCATGAAGACGTGACCGGTGGCCCCATTCTCATCGGGGGCCCAGTCGATCACCAGTTCGCCGCCGTCGACGACGACCGTGGCCTTCCGGCCGGTCAGCCCGCGTCGGGCGCAGGCGACCAGGGCCGCGCAGGCGCCGGTCCCGCAGGCCCGGGTCAGGCCGGCACCCCGCTCGAACACCCTCAAACGGATGCGGTCGGGGGCCAGGACATGGGCGAACCCGACATTGACCCCCTCCGGGAACAGCGGGTGATATTCGATCAGCGACCCGGTGCCGATGACGAAGCCGTCGTCCTGGCGGTCGGTAAAGAAGACGACGTGTGGATTGCCCATGGAGACGGCGCCGGGCGTGTGCACCACCGGGTCATCAATGGGGCCGACCTGCAGTTCGATGCCGCGGGTGTCCATCTCCTCGGCCAGCGGGATCTCCCGCCAGTCCAGCCGGGGCGGGCCCATGTCGACGGTGATCCGGTCGACCCCGGCCCGCCGCGCGATCGTCGGACCGCCCAGGGTGTCGATGGTCACCTGATCCGCGCCGTTGGCCTGCATCAGCATCCAGCCGACGCAGCGCAGGGCGTTGCCGCAGGTCTCGACCGACCCGCCGTCGGCGTTCCACACCCGCATGAAGGCGTCGGCAGTCTCTGAAGGCTCTATGGCGATCAGCTGGTCGAAGCCCTCGCCGGTCTTGCGGTCGCCGAGGGCGCGCACGGCCTCTGGGCCCGGCGTGAAGGGCCGGTCCAGCGCGTTGACGACGACGAAGTCGTTGCCGGCACCGTTCATCTTGACGAAGGGTCTGGAGGTCGCGCCGGTCATGGCCGTCATATAGTCACGTGGGGCGGCGGCTCCAAAGTGGCAGTCACACAAAGCCTAAGGCCCCGACACCGGCCGACCCATACGCATGTGACAAAACGGTAAGGTTCGCCGCCTTGCCGCCGGGCCCCTCGCGACTAAGGTGCCCAGTCCTGTTTTCCGGAGCGCCCCCGCATGCGTCGTTCGCTGAGCCTCACGGCCGTTCTTCTTGCCTCCTCCATTCTTGGAACCTCCGCCCTGGCCCAGACCGCGCACACCCCGCCCAACCCGCCGCTCGTGGAGGGCGGGTTCGCCACGTCCGACGCGACCGACCCCTATCTGTGGCTTGAAGAGGTCGAGGGCGAACGCGCCATGGCCTGGGTGAATGAGCACAACACCCGTTCGCTCGGCGTGCTCCAGGGCGACCCCCGCTATGAAGGCCTGCACGAACAGGCCCTGGCCCTGGTCCAGGCCCGCGACCGCATCCCGGCCCCCGGCTTCACCCACGACGGCCATATCGACAATTTCTGGCAGGACGCGACCCATGTGCGCGGCATCTGGCGGCGCACGACGGTCGAGTCCTATCGCACCGATGCGCCGGAGTGGGAGACCATCCTCGACCTCGACGCCCTGTCCACGGCCGAGGGCAAGAACTGGGTCTACAAGGGCTCGTCCTGCCTGCCGCCGCAAGAGCGTCTGTGCCTGATTTCCCTGTCCGACGGCGGCAAGGACGCCGTCGTGGTGCGCGAGTTCGACTCCGTGTCCCGCACCTTCGTCGACGGCGGTTTCGAACTGCCGGAATCCAAGGGCGGCGCGTCCTGGATCGACGCTGACACGCTTCTGGTCTCGCGCGACTTCGGTCCGGGCACCCTGACCTCCTCGGGCTATCCGATGATCGTCAAGCGGTTGAAGCGCGGCCAGTCGATCGACCAGGCCGAGACCGTCTTTACCGGCCAGCCGTCGGACGTCTCCGTCAGCGGCGGCGCGCTTCGTGACGCCGACGGCGCGATCAAGGCGATCCTGATCAACCGCGGCGTCAGCTTCTACGAGGCCGAGACCCATCTGCTGAACGCAGACGGGACGACGACCCGACTGCAGCTGCCGGCCAAGTCCGACATCGACGCCCTGGTCCAGGGCCAGTTGGTCGTGACGATCAAACAGGACTGGACTGCGCCGTCCGGGCAAGCGTTCGAGACCGGCGACGTCATCGCCTGGACCCTCGACGCCTGGCTGGCCGATCAGGCCGCGCCTGCCCGGCTGATCATCCGCCCAAACGCCCGTGAGTCGGTCGAATCCGTCACCGCCACCCGCAACAGGCTGGTCGTCGCCCTGTACGAGAACGTGCGCGGCGCGGCCTATGTCTATACGCCCAACCCGTCAGGCGAATGGGCGCGCACCCGGCTGGACCTGCCCGCCAACTCGACGGTCGGTCTGGGGTCGGCCTCGGAACAGGACGACCGCATCTTCGTCAGCGTCGCCGGCTACCTGTCGCCCTCGACCCTGTCGCTGGTCGACGCGGCCACTGGGCAGATGGCCCAGGTCAAGTCGATCCCGGCCAAGTTCGACGCCTCGGGCATGACCGTGGAACAGTTCGAAGCCCGCTCGGCCGACGGCACCATGATCCCCTATTTCGTGGTGCATAAGACCGACATGCCGCTGGACGGCACGAACGCCACGCTTCTCTACGGCTACGGCGGCTTCCAGTCGTCGATGCTGCCCGGCTATTCGCCCACGGTCGGCAAACTCTGGCTGGAGCGCGGCGGCGTCTATGTCGTCGCCAACACGCGCGGCGGCGGTGAGTTCGGCCCCAACTGGCACGAGGCCGCCCTGCAGCAAAACCGCCAGCGCGCCCATGAGGACTTCCAGGCCGTCGCCCTCGACCTGATCGCGCGTGACATCACCTCCCGGCCCCACCTCGGCGTCATGGGCGGGTCCCAGGGCGGCCTGTTCATGGGGGCGATGCTGACCCAGCGTCCGGACCTGATCAACGCGGCGGTCATCCAGGTGCCGCTGTTCGACATGTTCCGTTTCCACCGCCTGCTCGCCGGCGCCTCGTGGCGGGCGGAATACGGCGACCCGGACATTCCGGAACAGCGGGCCTGGATCGGCGAATATTCGCCCTACCAGAACCTGCGCGCGGGCCAGCCCTACCCCGAGGTCTTCATCCATACCTCGACCAAGGACGACCGCGTCCACCCGGGCCACGCCCGCAAGGCGGCGGCCCGTCTCGAGGAACTGGGCTATCCGGTCCTGTTCTACGAGAACACCGACGGCGGCCACGCGGCCGGCGCCAACCTGCGCGAAACGGCCCGCCGCATCGCGCTGGAATACACCTATCTGACCCGCCGCCTCATGGACGGGCCGGCCCAGGAATAGGGTTTCTTCCGCTCATCCCCGCGGAAGCGGGGACCCAGTGCTTTCGCAAGGCATCGGCGGCTGGGACTGAGTTCTTCCTCCCATGGGGCGGCGCCGATCGCCCACAGGACTGGGTCCCCGCTTCCGCGGGGATGAGCGGAGAGTGACATGCGTATCCAATCCCTGATGGCGGCCACCGCCCTGATGGTCTTCGCCGCACCCGCGATGGCCCAGACCGCGCCGCCGCCGCACTTCCCCGCCGACCTGTCGCCGGCCGGGGTGCGCGCCGCCGACGATCATCTGGCGCTGGAGGAGGTCGAGGGGACCGAGGCCATGGCCTTCGTCCGCGCCGCCAACGAGCGCTCGCTGGCCGCCCTGACCGGCGACCGCCGCTACGAGACCTTCCGCGCCGAGGCCTTCGACATCCTGTCCTCCACCGCCCGCATCCCGGGACCGGGCTTCCTGGGCGACGGCATCGGCAATTTCTGGCAGGACGCGACCAATCCCAAGGGCCTGTGGCGCCGCACCACGCTGGACAGCTATCGCACCGACAGCCCCGGGTGGGAGACCCTGATCGATGTCGACGCCCTGTCCCGCGCCGAGGGTGTGGACTGGGTCTGGAAGGGCGCACGCTGTCTGGCCCCCGACGAGACCCGCTGCCTGGTCTCCCTGTCCGAAGGCGGCAAGGACGCCGTCGTCGTCCGCGAGTTCGACACCCGCGCCAAACGGTGGATCGAGGACGGATTCATCCTGCCGGAGGGCAAGCACCGGCTGGAATGGTCCGACATCGACACCCTTCTGGTCGCTTCGGACTTCGGACCCGGCACCCTGACCGAGAGCGGCTATCCCTTCATCGTCAAGCGGTTGAAGCGCGGCCAAACCCTCGCCGACGGGATCGAAATCTATCGCGGCGACATCTCCGACGGCGGCTACGGCGTCAGCCCCTCGGTCTATCGGAACGGCGCAGGCGAGGTTCAGGCGATCCTGATCAGCCGCCCGCTCGATACCTATCGGTCCGAGACCTGGCGTCTGAACGGCGGCGTCGCCATCCGCCTGAACCTGCCGGAGCGGGTCGCCATCCACGGGGTCCAGAACAACCGGTTGATCGTCGGTCTCGACGAAGCCTGGGATCGCGGCGGCTTCCCCGCGGCCGAGGGGACCTTGTTGTCCCTGTCGCTCGACAACCTCGCCCAGCCCACCATGCCGCCGCCGTCGCCGGACAGCGACCCGGAGACGATCTTCAAACCGACCGCTCGCCAGTCGGTGCAGGACGTGGCCGTTCTCGATGACGACATCGTCGTCGGCATCGCCGACAACGTCGTCGGCACGCTGCGCCGCTTCGCCTTCGGTCAGGGCGGCCGGGCGGCCTGGAGTTCGGCCCCCATCGCCGCCCCCGCCAACAGCGCCGTCGGTATCGGTGACGTATCGCGCGGCTCGGGGCGGATGTTCGTCTCGACCCAGGGCTTCCTGACACCCCCGACCCTCAGCCTGCTGGCGGCCGACGCAGAAGAACTGACACCGCTCAAGGCCGGGCCGGCCCTGTTCGACGCCTCCACCCATGTGGTCGAACAGTTCGAGGCGACCTCCTCGGACGGGACGAAGATCCCCTGGTTCCTCATCCGTCCGAAGGACGCCCCGATGGACGGCTCCACCCCGACCATCATGTTCGGCTACGGCGGCTTCCAGGTCTCCTTCCCGCCCGCCTACAAGCCGGAGCTGGGCAAGCTGTGGCTCGAGAACGGCGGCGCCTACGTGGTCGCCAACATCCGGGGCGGCGGCGAGTTCGGCCCGGCCTGGCACCAGGCCGCCCTGCGTGAACACCGCCAGCTGGCCTTCGATGACTTCGCCGCCGTGGCCCGCGACCTGGAGACGCGCGGCGTGACCTCGGCCCGTCGCCTCGGCATCTACGGCCGGTCGAACGGCGGCGTCCTGACCTCGGTCTCGATCACCCAGCATCCGGAGCTCTACAACGCCGCCGTGATCGAAAGCCCCCTGATCGACATGCTGCGCTATCAGGACCTCCCGGCCGGCGCGTCCTGGATCGGCGAATACGGCGACCCGCGCATCCCGGGCGACGCCGCCTTCATCTCGCAGTACTCGGCCTATCAGCAGCTGCGGCCCGAGACGGACTATCCGCGTCTCTACATCACCACCAACACGCGCGACGACCGCGTCCACCCCGGCCATGCGCGCAAATTCGCCGCCCGCCTGGCCGACCAGGGCCACGACCACCTCTATTACGAGGAGACCTCGGGCGGGCATTCCAACGACGCCGACCCGGTGGCCAACGCGCGGCGCTGGGCGAGGCACTACGTCTACCTCAGTCAGCAGTTGATGGATTAGCGATCCTCCCCCATCGGGGGAGGGGGACCGCGAAGCGGTGGAGGGGGCCCAGGCCAGACACGGTGTGTGCGGCTGGCCCCCTCCGTCACGGCGCGAAGCCGCGCCGCGCCACCTCCCCCGGCGGGGGAGGAATGAGGTTCACGCGAAAATGAGGCGCGCGCCGTCGCCGACCCCGCTAGGACTCCCACCCATGAAGGCAAGGAGCATCATCGTCGCGGGCATCGCCGCCCTGGGGCTTCTGGGCGCGGTCGGTTCGACCGCCCAGCCGGCCGGCGCGCGGTCCGTTCGCCGCGATGCCCCGCCTCCCGAGCCGGTGGTGGTCGAGCTGTTCACCGCCCAGGGCTGTTCGGGCTGTCCCGCCGCCAACCAGGTGGTTGAGGGCCTGGCCGAGGAGCCGGGTGTCATCGCCCTGACCTACGCCGTCGACTACTGGGACTACCTCGGCTGGCCCGATACCTTCGCCAGGCCCGAGTTCGCCCAGCGCCAGCGCGCCTATCAGACCGCCATGCGTCTGCGGAACGTCTATACCCCCCAGGTCGTCATCGACGGACGCCGTCAGGTCTCCGGCGCCGAGGGGCCGGCGGTCCAGGACGCCGTCGACGAGGAGGCCGCCCGCCGTGTCTTCCCGCCCCAGGTCCAGTTCCGCGAGAGCGGTGACCAGGTCGGGGTCGGCTCCGGTCGGGCACCTCCGGGCGGGGCCGACGTCTGGGCCGTCGCCTACCGGCCCGGAACCCAGACCGTGACCGTGGCCGGCGGCGACAACCGGGGCCGCGCCGTGCGTCACGTCAATGTGGTCCAGAGCCTGACCCGGCTCGGCGAATGGACCGGCCGTCCGATCCTGCTCGACCTGCCTGAGGCCGCCGATCCCCAGGACAAGGTGGTGGTGATGGTCCAGTCCCGCGGAGACCGCCGCATTCTCAGCGCCGCAGCACGTTGACGCGCCTCATGGTTTGGAACGCCCAAACCCTTGGCGCCCCTATCAGTTTCGGTCACTGTCCGCAGAGACTTGATCGTCGCTAATGGCGATCCGCCGCCATCCCATGGCGGCGCTATCGGGGGAGTAAAGATGGTTGAGCGCGCGGGTCGGGTCGTCGGGGGACAGGCCCCCATCGCCGCCGCGTTCGCCATCGCCGTCTCGGTCCTAGGCCTGACGGCGGTGCCGGCCGGATCCCAGGTCCAATGGCCGCCTTCCGCCCCCGACCCCGATCTTGAAGCCCGCGCCATCACCCAGATGGTGACCGCCGCCGAGGTCGCCGCCTGGGCCCGCGGGCGCCGCGACGCATCGGCCATGATCGTCGCCGCCCGCATCCTGGGGGACATCCCCACCCGCCGCGAGAACGGCGACGAGCCCTTTCTGACCCATCTGGTCCTGCTGGAGGAGGCCGAGACCTTCGCCGGGGGCGACCGGTTCCTGCTGGACCAGATTTCGCGTGTCAGGTCTCCGGAGAAGGGGGTCCGCGCCTCGCCGTTCGGCGCCGGCCCCATCGTCGTCGTGCGTCGCCTGCGCGCTCGCGAGACCTACAGCTTCACCATCGAGGCGCGGCGCAACGAGGTTCTGCGCGTGGCCGCCATCGGCGACGGCGATACCAATATCGATCTCATCTTGAGGGACCAGAACGGCACCGTCATCTGCTCCGACGGTTCGCGCGACCATTATCCGGTCTGCACCGTCGCTCGCCCCCAGGCCGGCCCGATCCGTATCGAGATCGTCAACCGCGGCGAGGTCTGGTCGCGGGTGCAGATCCTGACGAACTAGGCCCCCGCCTTCACCGCGAAGCTCCACGCGGCCCTGGCCAGCGGGGTCACCTGTTTCGCCGTCTCGATCGCATGCGCCGAGGAGGCCGTGCCGTCGCGCACCCGTCCGGCGATGCCCTGACAGATCGCCGCCAGCCGGAACAGGTTGTAGGCCATCAGCCAGTCGATGTTCTGCGGCGCGCCCAGACCGCTGCGCGCTGTATAGCGTTCGATCGTCTCCTCGATCGTGGGAATGCCGAGCGAAGGCAGGTCCAGCCCGCCCAGGCCGTTCCGCACCGTCGGCGGCAGGACCCAGCCGATCAGCAGATAGGAGAGATCCGCCATCGGATCGCCGAGCGTCGACAGTTCCCAGTCCAGGACGGCCCGGACCTCGGGCGCGTCCGGGGCCATCATCAGATTGTCGAGACGGAAGTCTCCGTGGACAATCCGGGCCGGCCCCTCGGGCGGCAGCCCCTGCGGGAGCCAGTCGATCAACCGGTCCATCTCCGGGATCGGATCAATCTCGGAGGCGCGATACTGTTTGGTCCAGCGTCCGACCTGACGCGCGAAATAGTTTCCCGGCTTGCCGTAGTCGGCCAGTCCGATCCCGGCCGGATCGAATCTGTGCAGGTCGGCCAGGGCGTCGGTCTGGGCCTCGAAGATGGCGCGGCGCTCGGCGGGCTCCATGCCGGGCAGTTTCAGGTCCCACAGGACCCGCCCCTCGACCTTGCTCATGACGTAGAACATCGAGCCGATCACAGCCTCGTCCGTGCACAGGGCGTAGGGTCGCGCGACCGGGTAGCCCTGCCTGTAAAGAGCGGACGTCACGGCGAACTCGCGGTCCACGGCATGGGCCGAGGGCAACAGAACCCCCGGCGGCTTTCGACGCAGCACATAGGCCGCGCCCGGCGTGGTCAGTTCATAGGTCGGGTTCGATTGGCCGCCCTTGAACTGGCGGATCGTCAGCGGCCCGGCATAGCCCTCGACCCTGGCGGTCATCCAGGCGTCCAGCGCGGCCTCGTCGAGCCGGTAGCGGGGATCGACCTCCCGTGTTCCGGAAAAGGCGGCCTGGGGATCTGTGGCGATATCAGTCATTGCGCGGCGACAATGGCGGCCTTGATCGCGCGATGCCAGCCCCCCAGCAAGGCTTCGCGCTGCTCGGCCGACATGCGCGGTGTCCACACAGCCGGAGCCTCCCCGTTCCTCGGCTCCAGGTCCTCGATCAGCCCCACGCCGAGCGCCGCCAGCCGCGCGGCCCCCAGCGCCGTCATCTCCTGGAAGGCGGGCCGTTCGACCGTGACCTCGCAGATGTCGGCGACGAACTGCATGGCGAAGGCATTGGCCGTCACCCCGCCGTCGACCTTCAGCACGCTGAACGGCGGCGCCCCGTCCCTGGCCAGGGCGTCCAGCAGGTCGCGCGTCTGATAGGCCAGGGCCTCCAGCGCCGCCCGCACGAAATGGGCGGGCCTGGTATCCCGGGTCAGGCCGATCACCGCGCCCCGCGCATCCGGCTCCCACCAGGGCGCGCCGAGGCCCGTGAACCCCGGCACCAGATAGACCCCACCATTGTCCTTCAGCCCCTGCGCCACGGCCTCGGACTGGCGGCTGTCCGGGATCATCCCGACCCCGTCTCTCAGCCACTGGATCGCTGAACCCGCCGAGAAGATTGACCCCTCCAGCGCCCAGGCGACGGTGTCTCCGACCTGATAGCCGAGTGTGCCCAGCAGACGGCTCGACGACGCCACCGGTTCGGCCCCGACATTGGCCACCAGGAAGGCACCGGTACCATAGGTGATCTTGGCGTCGCCGGGCTTCAGCGCCCCGTGCCCGACCAGGGCCGCCTGCTGATCGCCCGCCGAGCCCGTGATCGGCAGGGTATGCCCGAACAGCGCCGCATCACTCTCCCCTGCCCGGTCCGCGCAGCCGACGATGCGGGGCAGGGCGACCTTGGGAACCTTGAACAGGTCACACAGGTCGTCGCGCCATTCCCGCGTCTTCAGGTCCATCAGGGAGGTGCGGCTGGCATTGGTCGCATCGGTGACGTGGCTGGCGCCGTTCGTCAGCTTCCACACCAGCCACGAGTCGACCGTCCCCAGCTTCACCTCGCCCCTGGCCGCCCGTTCCCTTGCGCCGGGCACGGCGTCCAGCAGCCAGGCGAACTTCGTCGCGGAGAAATAGGGATCGAGGATCAGCCCGGTCGTCGCCTGCACCATGGCCTCATGCCCCTCGGCCGCCATCCGCGCGGAGACGTCGGCGGTCCGCCGGTCCTGCCAGACGATGGCCCTGTGCAGCGGCTCCCCGGTCGCGGCGTCCCACAGCACCGAGGTCTCCCTCTGGTTGGTGATGCCGATGGCGGCGAACCGGCCGACGCCGCCGGCCTTCCTGATCACCTCGCGACAGGTCTGCAGCGTGGCGGACCAGATCTCGGCCGCGTCATGCTCGACCCAGCCGGAGTGGGGGAAATGCTGCTCCAGCGCAATCTGGCTGACCGCCACCGGATGTAGCCCCCTGTCCTCCCGCAGTTCGAAGGCGATGGCCCGGGTCGAGGTCGTGCCCTGGTCGATGGCGAGGATACAGGTCGTCATGGCTTGAAGCGTTTCCATCTTTTCGCCACCTTACGCGGACGAACGGGATCGGGTTAAGTGGGTCCCATGTCCGACCGCACCGCTTCCTATGAAGGCGTCCTCGACGCCGCCCGCCAGATCGCCCCGGCGGCGGTCCGCACCCCCCTGATTGAAAACCCGGCGCTCAACGAACGGATGGGCGGCCGCGTCCTGCTGAAGGCCGAGACGATGCAGGTCGCCGGGGCGTTCAAGTTCCGGGGCGCCTACAACCGGATCAGCCGTTTCAGCCCCGCCGAGCTGGCCGCCGGCGTCGTCGCCTTCTCGTCGGGCAACCATGCCCAGGGCGTGGCGGCGGCGGCCAGGCTCATGGGGACCAGAGCGGTCATCGTGATGCCGGCCGATAGCCCGGCCATCAAGATCGCCGGTGTGAAGTCGTTCGGCGGTGAGGTCCGCCTCTATGACCGCTGGAAAGAAAGCCGCGAGGAGATCGGTGCCCAGGTGGCGAAGGAGCGCGGCTCCGTCCTCGTCCCTCCGTTTGACGATCCGGATGTGATCGAAGGTCAGGGCACGACGGCTCTGGAGCTGCTGGACCAGGCCGACGGCCCGGTCGACCAGCTGCTGTGCTGCTGCTCCGGCGGCGGACTGATGGCCGGCATCAATCTGGTCATGGAGGCCCGCAGTCCGCAGACCAGGACCTGGGCCGTCGAGCCGGAGGCCTATGACGACACCGCCCGCTCCCTCGCTGCCGGCGAACGGATGAGCCACCCGCAGGGCCCGCCCTCGATCTGCGACTCGCTCCAGACCCCGATCCCCGGCGTCCTGACCTTCCCGATCAACCAGCGCGTCCTCTCGGGCGCTCTCGCGATCAGTGATCTGGAGGCGGCGGAGGCCGTCGCCTACGCCTTCCGTACCCTGAAACTGGTGGTCGAGCCCGGCGGGGCCGCGGCCCTGGCCGCCGTCCTTGCCGGCAAGATCGAGACGAAGGGGCGCACCACCGCCGTCATCCTGTCCGGGGGCAATATCGACCCCGGCCTGTTCGCCGACATCATCGAAGGCCGGTTCCAACCGGCCATAGCCAGCACTTCACAATCGGGAGCCACCGCATGACCAGGACCTCAGACCTTCAGTCGCTCATCGGGACCGAGATCGGCGTCTCGGATTGGATTCTGGTCGATCAGGCCCGGATCGACGCCTTCGCCGAGATCACCGAGGACCGCCAGTTCATCCACATCGATCCGGTGGCGGCGAAACAGACCCCGTTCGGCGGCACGATCGCCCACGGCTTCCTGACCCTCAGCCTCGCCTCGGCCATGTCCTATGACGCTGTGGAAAAGCTGGAAGGCGTGGTGATGGGCGTCAACTACGGCTTCGACAAACTGCGCTTCCTCGCCCCGGTCCCCGCCGGATCCAACGTCCGCGGCCGTTTCAAACTGCTCTCGGCCGAGGACAAGGGCGGCGGCCGCTGGCTGTTGAAGCACGAACTGACCGTCGAGATCGAAGGCGCGGAAAAGCCCGCCCTGATCGCCGAGTGGCTCAGCATGCAGATGGTCGGCGGCTAGGCGAAACCCGCCAGCCGTTCGTCCAGTTTCGCCCGCACCGCCGGCCATTCTTCCGCCAGGATGGAGAAGATCACCGAGCTGCGCACCCGGCCGGTCCAGGTGATCTTGTCGTTGCGCATCACCCCTTCGCGCACGGCGCCCAGTTTCGCCATCGCCGCCTGGCTGCGCAGGTTGATCTGGTCGACCTGGAAGGAGACGCGAGCCGCCCCGCAGGCGAAGGCGTGCTCCAGCAACAGCCGCTTCGTCGCCGGGTTCACCACACCGCCACGCGACGACGGCTGGTAGTAGGTGGTGCCGATCTCGACCGCGCGATTGGCCGGGTCGATGTTGATGAAGGTCGACAGGCCGACGACCTCGGCTTCGTGGATCACGGCGAACGGAACCCGCCTCTCCTTCGCCTGCTGCTCCCGCATCGCCTGCCAACCGCTGTCGAATTGGTCGCCGCCCAGCGAGGTGTAGTAGAAATTGGGCCACAGCTCCGGATCGGCGTCGCACGCCAGCCTCAGCGGTTCCTTGTGCCGGTCCTCGAATGGCTCCAGCCGGACGAAGTCGTTCTCGAGGACCGCCGGCTGAAGCTTCATTCCCCCAGACATCTCAGCGCCACTTCCAGGTTCCGCATCCCGTCCTCGCCGGTCACCGCAGGCGTCTCGCCGGTGCGGATGGCGTGGGCGAAGGCTTCCAGCTCCTTCTTCAGCGGCTCGTTGGGCCAGCTCATCACGCCGCGCGTGGAGTAACTGCCGTCCGGCTGCTGGCCGAAATATTCGGTGACCTGACGCGTCATCAGGTCGGCGACGACGAATTTCGACTGGGTCGCGACCTGCAGGGTGCGCGTCTTGTAGGGGGTGACCCAGTTGGTCGTGATGTGGGCGATCACGCCATTCTCCAGCCGGAACTGGAGCAACGCCGTGTCCTCGCGGTCGGCGCGGGTGCGGGACAGCTGTGGCTGGACCTCGGCGATCTCCGAGCCGGTCAGATGGCGGATGATGTCGATGTCGTGCACGGCCAGGTCGATAACCACTCCGACCTCGCCCATGCGCGGCGGGAAGGGACCCACGCGGGTGATCTGGATGGAGATGACGTCCTCGCCCTCGATGGCGCGTTTGACCGCCTCCACCGCCGGGTTGAACCGCTCGACCTGACCGACCATCAGCACACGGTTGTTGGCCTTGGCGGCGTCGATCATCCGCTGGGCGTCGGCCACGGTCGCGGCGATCGGCTTTTCGACCAGCACATGGACCCCGGCTTCCAGCAGGGCGACGCCGAGGTCGGCGTGGTGATGGTTCGGGGTGGCGATGACGGCGGCATCCAGCCCGCCCGCGACGAACTCGGCGGCGGTCGTGACCGGTTGGGCACCATAGGCGGCGGCGACGCCCTCGGCGACCACGGCGTCGGGATCGAACACCAGGGCCAGGTCGATGTCGCGCATCTCCGACAGGACGCGGGCATGGTTTCGTCCCATGACGCCGGCACCGGCGACGCCGGTCCGGATCGGTGCGAGCAGGTGGGTCGGGTTCATGGCGATCAGCCCCTGTAGGATGCGACGGCGGCGACGATCCGGTCCTGGGTCGCCTCGTCCAGATCGGAGTGCATCGGCAGGCTGATGACCGCCTTCATCTTGGCCTCGGTCACCGGCAGCCCCTGCGGTCCGCGCGGGTGCATGTCATAGGCCGGCTGCAGGTGCAGCGGGATCGGATAATAGACCGCCGACGGCACGCCCTGGTCGCGCAGGTGTGCCGCCAGACCGTCCCGGTCCGGATGCTCGATCGTGTACTGGGCCCAGTTGGAGACATTGCCGTCGGGCAGATACGGCACGGCCGCGACGTGCGGGGCCAGCAGTTCATTGTAGCGGGCGGCGATCCGCGTGCGCCACTCGATCTCCTGGGGGAAGACCTTCAGCTTCTCGATCAGGACAGCGGCCTGCACCGTGTCCAGACGCGAGTTCATCCCGACCCGCATGTTCAGATATTTGGTGTCGTGCTCGAACGTCCGACCCACCAGATCCTTGGCCACCGCCTTGCCGTGCACGCGGTAGCTGTCGATCTCCTCGGCCAGATCATCCTCGTCGGTCAGAACCGCCCCGCCGTCGCCATAGCAACCCAGGGGCTTGGCCGGGAAGAAGCTGGTCGTCGTCACATCGGCCCATTTCAGGGGATGGTCTCCGTCGATGGTGCAGCCGAACCCCTGGGCCGAATCCGCGATCAGCTTCAGACCGTATTTGTCGCAGATGGCCTTGATGGCCGGATAGTCGGCGGGCTGGCCGAACAGGTCGACGGCGATCACTACGCGGGGCCTCAGCCTGCCCTCGGCGATGGTGGCCTCGATGGCCGCCTCCAGGTGGCCGGGGTCGATGTTGTAGGTGCGGGGGTCGATGTCGATAAAGACGGGCGTCGCGCCCAGCCACGGCACGACCTCGGCGGTGGCGCAGAAGGTGAAGCTGGGGACGAACACCGCATCCCCGGGCCTAAGGCCCCAGGCCATCAGCGGCAGGGCCAGGGCCTCGGTGCCGTTGGCGCAGCCCAGGGCATGTTTCGCGCCGCCGAACGCCGCCAGCGCCGTCTCGAACTCGCGCACCGGCGGGCCCATGACATAGGCCCCGCTCTCGACGACGGCCATCATGGCGGCCTCGATCTTGCCGCCCAGACGGCGGCGCTGGGCCTGCAGGTCGATGAAGGCGATGCTCATGGGGGAACCTCTCTCGAAACGGGTCGGCGCATTTCCCGGATCAGGGGGCGGCCTTCGAAGATGGCCGCCGTCTAACCCGCCCGACGCTGCAACGCCAAACACAAGGGGGTCACTTCGCGTTGCGCCTTGCAACGGACGCTCCTATCCAGTGTCCCTTCGAACCGGGAGTCGACCGACTTGAACACCGCTCCGCCGACCCATCCCGCCGTCTTCCTTGATCGCGACGGCGTCCTGATCACCGACAGCGGCTATCCGCATCTGGAAGAGCATCTGGTCCTGATCCCCGGCGCGGCGGAGGCCGTCCGCCGGCTGAACGCGCTCGGCTATCTGGTCGTCATTGTTACCAACCAGTCGGGCGTGGCTCGGGGTCTGTTCAGCGTTGAGCAGATGGAGGCGTTCAACACCCTGCTCGTCCGCCGGTTGATGGCGAGAGGCGCCCGTATCGCCGCTGTCTACGCCTGCCCCTTCCACAACGAGGCCGAGGACCCCCGGTGGTTCCACCCGGATCATCCGGACCGCAAGCCCAATCCCGGCATGATCCTGCGCGCCATCGCCGACCACGACATCGATCCGGCCCGCTCCTTCCTGATCGGCGACCGTCAATCCGATCTGGAGGCCGCGCGCCGCGCCGGCATGCCGGGCTTCCTGTTCGAGGGCGGCGACCTGGATCATTTCGTCCGCGACCTTCTCGGCGGCTGAACGAAATTCGCTGGCCTGTTCACCGGGCGATGAAATAGTCTGACCGGAACGCGGGGGCGTTCTGTTTTGGGAGTGCGCCGTCATGGCTGAACAGCCTCTGTATTCCGAGCGTCGCTGGACCTCGTCCGACGGGCTCAGCCTGTTCGCGCGGGACTATCCGGGTGCGGATGGTCCCGCGAAACTGCCGGTCATCGCCATCCACGGCCTGACGCGCAACTCGGCTGATTTCGACGCCATCGCTCCCCTGATCGCGCGCGGCGGCCGCCGGGTCCTGGCGCTGGATGTGCGCGGGCGGGGCCGGTCGGATCGCGCCACCGACCCCATGACCTACCTGCCGCCGGTCTATGCGAAGGATGTGCTCGGCCTGCTGGAGGTCGCCGGGATCGAGCGCGCCGTCTTCCTCGGCACCTCCATGGGCGGGCTGATCACCATGGCGATCTCGGCGCTCAAGAGCCGCGTCGTCGCCGGCGCCATCCTCAACGACATCGGCCCCCAGGTCTCGCCCGAGGGCCTCGCCCGCATCGCCGCCTATTCCGGCCAGCCGGTCGACACCCCGACCTGGGCCGCCGCCGCCGCCTATGCGAAGCGGATCAACGAAGTTTCCCTGCCGCACTATACGGACGCCGACTGGGACGTCTTCGCCCGGCGCACCTTCCGGGACGGCACCGAGGGCTCGCCCGTCCTTGACTACGACCCCGACATCGCCGTCCCGATCCGCGCCGGCGGGGCCAGGGCCCTGGCCCCAAACCTGTGGCCCTTCTTCCGCCGACTGGCCCGCAAACGCCCGACCCTGTTGATCCGGGGCGGAAACTCCGACCTGCTGGGCGCCGACATCGCTGCGAAGATGCAGAAGGCCGCGCCGGACATGCGCTACGCCGAGATCCCCGACATCGGCCACGCCCCCATGCTCGACGAGCCGGAGTCAAAGGCCGCGATCTTCGAATTCCTCCGGGACGTGCCCTGACAACCCTCGCCCGTTGGGAGAGGGCTTGAGCGCACGACGGCTTGCCGTCGTCCTGGCGCGAAAGGGTGAGGGCCGTGCGTCACCGGTCAGACCCGACCCTCATCCGTCTCGCTTCGCTCGCCACCTTCTCCCACCGGGAGAAGGAAAAAGGTCACGCCTTCCGCACGAACTCCGTACGCAGGACCAGGCCGCGCACCTTGTCGACATTGGCCTCGATCTCGTCGGTGTCACCGGTCAGGCGGATGTTCTTGACCAGGGTCCCGCGCTTCAGCGTCACCCCGCCCGATCCCTTGACCTTCAGGTCCTTGATCAGGGTCACGCTGTCGCCGTCCGACAGGATGTTGCCGTTGGAGTCCCTGGTCGGATCGTCGGTCATCTGCAGTCGGCTTTCGGCGGTGGAGGTGGGCAGGGGGTGAAGAGTGCTGGTGCCAGTGAGCCAGTGCATCAACCGCACCCGTGCTCGCTCACCAGCACTAGCACTGTTCACCCCACCCGACCCCACCCACGTCCTCACGGAACATTCGCGTCCAACTCATCCAGCCACACCCGCGCATTCCCGTCCGACGGCGCCCGCCAGTCGCCGCGCGGCGACAGCGACCCGCCCGTCACCACCTTGGGCCCGTTCGGCAGGGCCGAGCGCTTGAACTGGCTGGTCTGGAAGAAGCGCACGAGGAATTTCCGCAGCCAGCACTTGATGGTCGCCAGATCGTACGCCACCCGATCCGCCTCCGGATGATGCGCCGGCCAGTGCCCGCGCGCCGCGTCGCCCCAGGCCTGATGGGCCAGATAGGCGACCTTCGAAGGGCTCATGCCGAAGCGGGTGATATGGAACAGGAAGAAGTCGTTCAGCGCATAGGGGCCGACCGTCTCCTCGGTCGACTGGATCTTTCCGTCCGCTCCCGCCGGAACCAGCTCGGGCGAAATCTCCGTGTCCAGAATGGCGTGCAGAACGTTCGCGGCCGATGCCATGTCGTCCCGCTGCGCGACCCAGCGGATCAGGTGCCGGATCAGGGTCTTCGCCACCCCGCCGTTGACGTTGTAGTGGCTCATATGGTCGCCGACCCCATAGGTGGCCCAGCCCAGGGCCAGCTCCGACAGGTCGCCGGTCCCCAGGACGAAGGCCCGGTTCCGGTTCGCCAGCCGGAACAGATAGTCGGTCCTCAGACCCGCCTGCACATTCTCGAAGGTGATGTCGTGAACCGGTTGTCCGTCCGCATACGGATGTTTGATGTCCTTCAGCATCCGCTCGGCCGCCGGGCGGATGTCGATCTCCTCGCCCGTGACCCCCAAAGCGGTCATCAGGGCCCAGGCGTTCGACTTCGTCCCGTCCGAGGTCGCGAACCCGGGCATGGTGAAGCCCAGAATGTTCGTCCTCGGCAGCGTTAGCCGGTCGAACGCACTGCAGGCCACCAGCAGGGCCTGGGTCGAATCCAGACCGCCCGAGACCCCTATGCACAGCCGCCCGGCGCCCGTCGCCGTCATCCGCCGCATCAACCCCTGGACCTGGATGTTGAAGGCCTCGAAACAGTCCTGGTCCAGACGGGCGGGATCGTCGGGCACGAACGGGAAGCGGTCGAGGGGGCGGATCAGCCCGCCCGTGTCCCGCTCTTCGGCGGCCTCGAACGGGATCACCGTCGCCGCCTCGCCCTCAATCCGCGCGCAGTCGGCGAAGGTGCCGTTGCGCAGCCGGTCCATGCCGATCCGCTCGACGTCGATATCGGCCACGGTCAGATGCGGCGTCATCGCGAACCGCTCACCCTCGGCCAGTTTCGCGCCGAGCTCGTGGATGGTCGCCTGCCCGTCCCAGGCCAGGTCGGTGGTGCTCTCGCCCCATCCCGAGGCGGCGAAAACATAGGCCGACAGGGTCCGGGCCGACTGGCTGGCGCACAGCACGGCCCGCTCGTCGGCCTTGCCGATGACGATGTTGGACGCCGACAGGTTGAGAAGGATCCGTGCCCCGGCCAGCGCCGCCCGCGTCGACGGCGGCAACGGGGCCCAGAAGTCCTCGCAGATCTCGACCGCGAACACGAAGCCGGGCCGGTTGGTCGCCTCGAAGATCAGGCCGGGTGCGAAATCCAGGCGCTCGCCGCCCAGGGTGACCGCGTCCTCGCCTCGCGACGCCGCCGGCGCGAACCAGCGTTTCTCGTAATACTCCCGATAGTTCGGCAGATAGGTCTTGGGCACGACCCCCAGGACCGTCCCGCCGCCCAGGACGACCGCGCAGTTGAACAGGGCGTCGCCATTGCGGATCGGCGCCCCGACCACGGCGACCAGCCCGGCCTCATCGGCGGCCTCGGCGATGACACCGACCTGCCGCTCCACCTCGTCCAGCAGCGCGGCCTGCATGTGCAGGTCGTCGATGGCATAGCCGCTCAGCGACAGCTCCGGGAACACGATCAGGTCCACGCCCTGTTCGCCCGCCTGTTTGATCAGGGCGACGTGCTCTTCCACGTTCGCCTTCGGATCGGCGATGTGAACCACCGGGGTCGCTGCCGCGACCCGGACGAAGCCGTGGGTGCGAGACGAATGGAAGGGGTGGATCTTGGCCAAGGCACGGTCCTCGATGAGTTATGCTCATATAGAGCCAAAGGCCCAGGGTCCCAAGCTACTCCCTTCTCCCCTTGCGGGAGAAGGTGGCAGCCGAAGGCTGACGGATGAGGGGTCACGCAGGACACTGGAGTGGGGGCTGGCAAAGCTGACTTCGATGTCAGCGAAACCCCTCATCCGACATCGCTGCGCTCGGCCACCTTCTCCCGCAAGGGGAGAAGGAACGGGAACACGTGACGCGGCCTCACTCCCCCGCTAAAGCCCTCCCATGAACGATACGCCCAAGAAGGGCTGGTTCCAGCGCCTCAGCCAGGGACTGGCCCGCTCCAGCCAGCAGATGACCGAGACGGTCGTCGGCGCCTTCGTAAAGGAGCCTCTGTCCGAGGCCGCCCTCGAGGGTCTCGAGGAACACCTGCTGGAAAGCGACCTCGGCCCCGCCGCCACCGACCGTATCGTCGCCCGCTTCCGCGACCTGCGCTTCGGTGCCAACCCCTCCGAGCGCGAGGTCAGGGAGGCCCTGGCCGAGGCGGTCGCCGCCGAACTCCTGCCGCGTCAGGCGAGCTTCGACCCGCTCGGGCCCGACGGCGTCGGCGGCGGGATCAAACCGTTCGTCGTCCTGTTCGTGGGCGTCAACGGCTCGGGCAAGACCACCACGCTCGGCAAGATCGCCGCCGATCTGACGGGCAAGGGCGCCCGGGTGATGATCGTCGCCGGCGACACCTTCCGCGCCGCCGCCCGCGAACAGCTCAAGGTCTGGGCCGAGAGGGCCGGCGCCGATTTCGAGAGCCGCCGCGACGGCGCCGACCCCGCCGGTCTCGCCTTCGACGCCTATACGAAGGCACGGGCCGAGGGGTTCGATGTGGTCCTGATCGACACCGCCGGCCGGCTGCAGAACAAGTCCGCCCTGATGGACGAACTCCTGAAGATCGTTCGGGTGCTGAAGAAGATCGATCCGGACGCCCCACACGAGACCCTGCTGGTCCTCGACGCCACCGTGGGCCGCAACGCCCTGGCCCAGGAACAGATCTTCGGCCGCACCGCCTTCGTCTCCGGCCTGGTCATGACCAAGCTGGACGGTACGGCGCGCGGCGGGGTTCTGGTCCCCGTGGCCCAGGCGTCGGACGCCCCCATCAAGCTGATCGGGGTGGGCGAGGGGATCGACGACCTGCAACCCTTCGATGCCCGCGCCTTCTCCCGTTCGCTCGTCGGCCTCGAGGACTAGACCATGACTGAGCAGAGCGCAGCCCCGCACAAGAAGCCGCCGACCTGGATCCGTCAGGTCGTCGATTTCGGGGCGCTCGCCGCCTTCGCCGCGACCTTCATCTTTTTCCGCGCACGCGGTCTGCCGGGCGACGAGGCCCTGGTCCACGCGACCTGGGGTCTGGTGGCCGGTTCGGTCGTCGCCGTGGCCGTCGGCCTGATGGTCGAGAAACGTCTGGCCCTGATGCCGCTGCTGGTCGGTGGTTTCGCCCTCGTCTTCGGCGTCCTGACCCTGGTCTTCAACGACGACCTGTTCGTGAAGCTGAAGGTGACGGTGCTCAACGCCTCGCTCGCCGTGGCCCTTCTGGGCGGTCTCTGGCTGGGCAAACAGCCGCTGAAGGCGCTGCTGGGCACGGTCATCCCGGTCAATGACTCGGCCTGGCGCATCCTGACATTCCGCTACGGCCTGTATTTCGCCGCCGTGGCCCTGACCAATGAGGCGATCCGGTCCGAGGCCCTGGTCGGCTGGGCCGCCGCCCGGCTGGGTTACGCCCACATCGATCCGGCCGACGTCTGGGTCAGTTTCCGCGGTGTTCTCTGGATCGCCTCGTCCGTCTTCGGCCTGTCGCAGGTGCCGCTGATCATGAAGAACCTGATCTCGGACGACCCTGTCGATACGTCCGCGCCGGCTCGACCGGACACTGCACCCTGAGTTCGACCCGACCTGCGCTCAGGTCGTGAGCGACCGCGTCGCGAACATAGCGTCCGAAAGATAACAGCCTGGCCCGGCCGGGCCAGGCTGTCGTTAAACCGTAAAGCCTGACTGATAATCCTCCGCATACGGCAAGGGGATACGGTATGGTCAAATCCGGCAAACAGGCGCGACGGTCCGGCACGCTCGCCGAATCGCCCAGCCATCTGATGCACCGCGCCCTCCAGCTGGCGCTCGACATCTATTCCGAGGAAGCCGGTGACGGCGGTCCGACCCAGCGTCAGTTCGCGGTCATGGAGGCCGTCTCCGTCAAGGAGGGCCTGACCCAGACGGAACTCGTCCGGGCCACGGGCATCGACCGTTCGACCCTGGCCGACCTCGTCGCCCGTATGACCACCAAGGGGCTGCTGTCGCGCGAACGTTCGACGCTGGACGCCCGCGCCAAGGCCGTACGCCTCTCGGCCGAGGGCCAGGCCCTGCTGGATCAGGCCCGTCCCCGCGTCGAGGCCGCCGACAAGCGGATCATGGGCCTGCTGCCCAAGGGCAAGCGCGACGGCTTCCTCGAAATGCTGGCCGAGATCGCCGCTGCCGCCGACGCGGCTCCCGATGTCGAAAAGGCCGAGGCCAAGGCCCTGAAGAAGGCCGCCAAGGAAGCCCGCAAGGCCGAGAAAGCCGCCGGGAAAGCCGTAAAACCGAAGAAGGCTCCCAAGCCGCCCAAGGTCAAGAAGGCCAGGGTGGTCGAACCGGTCGCCGAATAGACTTCAGTTCGGGTCGCCCGCCGCGCCCGCCGGGCTCAGCTTCCAGCGGATCTTGGTCTCGGCGTCGGTGCGCGCCGAGCCGCGCACCACGACCTGCAGCGACCGCCGCGTCAGACCCTCGTCGACGTGCACCGACGGTTCGATGGCCACGTCCGGACCATCGGTCCGGAACCACCAGCCCCGGCCGGAGTGTCCGCGCAGCAGGATCGACCGGCGATCGCGCGCCAGCGAGGCCTGCACCCCCGGCTCGAGGTGGAAACGTACGGCATAGGGGGCAGCGATGACCCGGACCACATCGCGGGTCCCGGCGGCGGGATGCAGCCGCTCCTCGGCCCTGAGTTCGTCCAGCCTCTGGTCCAGATAGAGCCGGCGCTGGTGCATCAGACCGAAGGGCTGGGCCCAGGCGTCGTGTTCGACCTCCAGCCAGACCGCCCCGTCGCCGTCCCGGCGCTCCGACGTCACATGATAGGGCCGCCCGTACAGACGCGCGCCAAGAAGCTCGCCCTTCCAACCGCCCAGGGGCTCGGCAAAGGACTGTTCGCCCAGGGTCAGGGTCGAATGGCCGGGCGTCAGTCTCAGGCCCTGGCGGTCGGCGGCGCGGGGCGTCCAGCCGCAGCCGGTGACGATCCGGTCCTTGCCGCAGACGATCTCGAGCGCCAGCGGCTGGGCGCAGGCCGCCTCGGACCAGGCGCCTCTCCCCGGCGATCCCGCGTCGGTCATGATGGTCAGCAGCGGCGAGCGGATACGGGCCAGGCCCCCGACCGAGCCCACGGCCCCGGCCGTCGCCTCGGCGTGTTCGTCATGGGCGCGCGCGGCCGCGACCCTTGCCGGACTGGACGGCCCCCCGCCCTGGAAGCCCGCCAGCCGCCCGTCGGGCAGGACCTGTAGCCGCATCGCGGTGGTCAGGCGGATGATTGCCCCGCCCATGGCCTCGGGCGCCGGCTCCGATAGCTGAGACAGGGCGTCATCCAGGGTCAGCAGGTCGAGCAACAGCTCCATCCCGGCCTCGGGCGACCGCGAGGCATGGCCCCCGTCGCCCCCGACCGTGATCCTCAGCGCCGCCGGCAACCGGCCAAGCGCCGCGCGTCGCAGGCTCGCGCCTGCCGGTCCCGCCAGCACGCAGCCGGCCACGGCTGCGGCGACCAGCCGCTCGGCCTTGCCGGCCAGTCCCCCCGGCGGTCGCAACAGCTGGCGCGCCTGACGCCCCACGGTATCGGCCAGCCTCAGCCGGTCGGCCTCTGACGCCACCGCGCCCATTTTTTTCGCGGCGCAGGCCAGGTTGCAGACCCGCCGCGCCAGGATCTGCGGCTCCCAGGCGAAGGGCGACCAGCGCGAGAAGGTGTCAGCCCAGGCCAGGGTCAGCCGCAGCGCCTCGCGTGCGCCCCGCTCGCCCTGCAGCATCAGGCCGGGCATCCAGGCGAAGGCGTGCAGGTCGACGGCGAAGGCCTTCGACGGGCTCGGCCGGTTCCACGGATCGGCCGGAGCCTCGGCCTCCAGGTTCGATCCGGCCAGGGGGAAGCGTCCGCCCAGAACGGCCTTGCCCAGATTGATGTCGGCGGGGCGGAAATCGCGTGGCGTGGCGGCGAAGCCCGTCGCCTTGCTGAGCCCCAGCGTCATCGTATAGCCGGGCAGGCCATAGAGCTCGATCCACATCTGGCGGGTCAGCATCCGCCCCGCGACGGCGGGCCAGAGGGCCGGTCCGGTCGCAACGCCGCTGGAGCGGACCGGCGTCCGCACGGGCGCCCCGCGCAGGCCCGGGATGGCACCGCCCTCGCCGACGTTTGCCGTGGACGGACTGCGGCCGGCGAAGGGCCCGATCGGATTCACCTAGGCAGCCTTGATGGCGGCGATATTGGCCGCATAGGCGTCCGGCCCGCCCTTGAACACGGCGGTCCCGGCGACCAGGGCATCGGCCCCGGCGGCGACGCAGGCCCCGGCATTGGCCGCCGTCACCCCGCCGTCGATCTGCAGGTGGGCCTTCGATCCGGCGGCATCGAGGATGGCCCGCGTCCGCTCGATCTTCTTCAGGGTCGTGGGAATGAAGGACTGGCCCCCGAAGCCCGGATTGACCGACATCAGCAGGACCAGGTCCACCAGATCGACCACCTCTTCCAGAATGGACAGGGGTGTGCCGGGGTTCAGCACCACCCCCGCCTTCGCGCCCAGCTGCCGGATCCGGCCCAGGGTCCGGTGCAGATGCGGCCCGCTCTCGGGATGGACGGTCAGGATGTCGGCGCCCGCCTCGCGATAGGCGTCCAGCCACGGATCGACCGGCGCGACCATCAGATGCACGTCGAACGGCAGGGTCGTGTGCGGCCTCAGCGCCTTCACCACATCCGGGCCGAGGGTGATGTTGGGCACGAAATGGCCGTCCATCACATCGACATGGATCCAGTCCGCGCCGGCGGCCTCCAGCGCCCGCACCTCCTCGCCCAATTTGGCGAAGTCCGAGGCCAGGATGGACGGGCAGATCAGGGGCGTGTTCGGCATGGTCCGGGGATAAGGCGGGATGGCGTCACGGGCAAGGCGTGGGAGCCAAAAGGCCCCTCACGTCGACCCCGTCATTCAACGGGAGGTCACCATGCGGGTCGGTTCCGGATGAACGTTTTCCACCCTGGGCGACCCTGAGAGGGTCCGCTTTCGGGCGACCGATCGAAAGTCCGCTTTCCACCTGGCACGCTCTGACCGATCCCGACCCTTTGTGGATGTTCGACACACAAACTTCGCGGGTCCGAAATTGGCTCAAGGCGGCGGTTGGGAACGTCCGCTTCAGGCAAGTATCCACTCGATCTGAGGCACCTGCACCGCCCGGGGCCGGCTGAAACCGGACGGGGAGGGGTAACTTCCGCTCTGCCGACCTGAGTTGTCAGTTCCCGAGCGACACTTGCGATATCTGAAAAACTGTATATCTTGCATTACAAGATGTCGCAGAAACAATACCCTGAACCCGGTCCCGAAGCGGTCCAGCGGACCCAGATGCTGAAGGGCCTGGCTGAGCTGGCGCTGCTGAGCCTGTTAGCCGAAGAGGCCTGTTACGGGCTCGAAATCCTGGAGCGCCTCCGTAGCGACGCTGGTCTTCAACTTGCCGAAGGGGCCGTCTACCCCCTGCTCCACAGGCTCGAGAAGTCGGGCTGGACCGCGGCCGAGTGGCGGCTCGACCCGCAGAACGGCCGTCCCAGGAAATACTACGCGATCACCGATGCCGGGCGCGAGGAACTGCGGGCCCAGCGCGCCAGCTGGTCAGAGATGTCTTCGCGGCTGACCCATTTTCTTGAAAGGAGAGTCCGGCCATGACCGATCAGGTCGAGCTTGAACGCTGGCTGAGCCGTCTTGGCTGGGCGCTGGGCCATCTGCCGGTGCGCGAGCGCGACGACATCGTCCGCGAGACCCGGTCCCACATCGAGGACCGGGTGGCTTCGGGTGGATCCGTTCAGCAGGTCCTGAGCGATTTCGGTCCGGCCGAACGCCATGCCCGCCGTTTCGTCGACGAGATCGAGGCCTATGGGGCCCTGGGATCCCAGCGCGTCGGCGACCTCGCCCGATTCGTGGCCAATCGCGCACACCGAAGTGTCGGCGCCGCCATCGCCCTGCTGGCCCTGATCCTGCTGGCCATCCTTGCGGGCGTCACCGTCCTTGTGGTGGCGCTGAAGATCCTCGACCCCGTCCATGCGGGTCTTTGGACCGGCCCCGGGACAGCGTTCATCGGAGTCATCGATGACCCGGCCTCAGCCCGCGAGCGTCTTGGGCCCTGGCTTTTTCCGGCGGCCGGCGTGGTTCTGGCGCTGATCTTCATTACGGGCAGACTGCTTCTGTCTTCGGTCGTCCCGCAGCTGACGGCGCGGCGGGATCGGCCCCCGACAGGATCGGGGTGACTCCTCCCGATCCGGCGCGGCCACCTCCTTGACCCCGGACGTCTCGGCACCTGTCTTGTCCCGGTCGCGGCGGTAACACCCTTCAGGACCGGCCGGGCAACGGGTTCACTCCCTCATGTGTCGTTTGGGGCACCTGCCGCGAGCAGCATGGTTCGCGGCAGGGTCGGCCGCGCAATGCCTCTTCCGAACCCCTCGGCGGCCTGCGCCGCCTGTCTTCGCGGAGCAGCCTCATGCCTGAATCATCATCTCCGGCCGCCGCCCCCCATGCGGCTCTCGCTATGCGCTGGCGATCGATCGCACTTTTCACAGGACTGGCCCTGGCCCTGTCCTGGACCATGCAGATCGTCGCCGTTCAGCTCTGGGGCCTGGACAGTCCGCCGACCTTCACCATCCTCGTGGCCGTCATGTGGTCGCCCAGCCTGATCACCCTGGCCTTCATCGTCTTCAACCCTGCCGCGCGTGCAGGCCTGCTCTGGAAAGTCGGCCGTGTCGCCTATCTGCCCATGGGCGTCTTCGTGCCGACCATCATCGCCTTCGTGATCCTCGCGATTCTGGTCGGCAGCGGGATGGCAACGTCGGGATGGTTCGCCTTTGAAGTGCGAGGAGTCACCATAGGCGGGGGCCCATGGGTTCTGGGCGAGGGTTTCCAGGCATGGCCACTCTATCTGGGCAATGTCGCCGCGACGGCCGTTGTCTTCTCCGTGATAAACCTCGTGAGCGCAACCGGCGAGGAGTTCGCCTGGCGCGGCTTCCTGCAGGGACATCTGATCCGCCGTATCGGCGTGACCCGGGGCATCCTGCTCCTTGCCGCCATCTGGTGGGCCTGGCACGTGCCCATGCTGCTCGCCGGCTACAACTATCCCGACTATCCGATCCTTGGGACCTTCGTCCTGTTTCCGCTGCAGACCCTCGGCCTGTCCTTCTTCTTCGGCTGGCTGACCATCCGGTCCGGCAGTTTCTGGCCGGCCGCCCTTGGGCACGCGGCCTTGAATTCCATCCAGGAGGGCATCATCAGTGATCTGCAGCTCGAGGTGCCGAGACTCTATCTCGACATCCTGCGCATCGCCCTCGGTCTCGCCGTCGCACTGGTCTGCTGGCTCAGCCTGCGGCGTGATCCAGCGGCGTCTGGCGGTGGTTTCAGTCAGCGAACTGGCGGTGCCGCCTCGCAGAATGGGGCTTAGGCACAAAGCGGTCAGGGTGGGAATGACGGACTCCCCCCCTGGTCAGACATCGACCCTGTCCGCTTACGCCGCCTCGCCGACCATCGACCGGGCGACGGCCTCCGCCACCTTGATCCCGTCGACGGCGGCCGAGAGGATGCCGCCCGCATAGCCCGCGCCTTCGCCGGCCGGGAACAGGCCGCGCACGGTCAGGCTCTGGAAGTCGGCGCCGCGCGTCATGCGGATGGGGGAGGAGCTGCGGGTCTCGACGCCCGTCAGAACCGCCTGGGCGTCGTCGTAGCGGGCGATCTTGCGGCCGAAGACGGGCAGGGCCTCGCGCATGGCGGCGATCACATAGTCGGGCATCAGCGGCGCCAGATCGGTCGGCCGCACCCCCGGCTTGTAGCTGGGCACGACCTCGCCCAGGTCGGTCGAGGCGCGCCCCGCCAGGAAGTCGCCGACCAGCTGGCCGGGCGCGAAATAGTCGCCGCCACCGGCCGCATAGGCGGCAGTCTCCAGCTCGCGTTGCAGTTCGATGCCCGCCAGCGGGTGGTCGCTCCCGTAATCCTCCGGCGAGATACCGACCACGAAGCCGGAATTGGCGTTCCGCTCGTTGCGCGAATACTGGCTCATGCCGTTGGTCACGACGCGGCCGGGCTCGCTGGTCGCCGCCACCACCGTGCCGCCGGGGCACATGCAGAAACTGTAGACGGTGCGGCCGTTGCTGCAGTGGTGCGACAGCGTATAGGCCGCCGCGCCCAGATCGGGGTGTCCGGCGCAGGGGCCGAACATCGCCCGGTCGATCCACGACTGCGGATGCTCGATGCGGAAGCCGATCGAGAACGGCTTGGCCTCGATATCGACGCCCCGCTCATAGAGGGTCTGGAAGGTGTCGCGCGACGAGTGGCCGATGGCGAAGACGACATGGTCGGCCTCCAGCGTCTCGCCGGTGTGCAGGCGCACGCCCCGGATGGTGCCCTTTTCCAGCTCGATATCGGTGACCCGGTGCTCGAACCGGTATTCCCCGCCCAGGGCCTCGATCTTCTCGCGCATGGACTCGACCATGGTCACCAGGCGGAAGGTGCCGATGTGCGGGTGGGCGTCAGTCAGGATCTCCTCCGGCGCCCCGGCCGCGACAAACTCATGCAGCACCTTGCGGGCCAGGAAGCGTGGATCCTTGATCTGGCTGTAGAGCTTGCCGTCGGAGAAGGTCCCCGCGCCGCCCTCACCATATTGCACATTGGATTCCGGGTGCAGCTTGCCCGTGCGCCACAGCGCCCAGGTGTCCTTGGTCCGCTCCCGCACCACCTTGCCGCGGTCGAGAATGATCGGCCTGAAGCCCATCTCGGCCAGGATCAGCCCGACGAACAGACCGCAAGGCCCCGCCCCGATCACGACCGGCCTCAGGCGCTGTTCCTTCGGCGCGACCGCGACATGCCGATAGGCGACGTCCGGCGTGGGCTGAACGTGCGGGTCGTTGGCGAACCGGGCCAGCACCGCCGCCTCGTTCTTCACCTCGACGTCGAGGATATAGACCTTCAGGATCGCCGACTTCTTGCGCGCGTCATGCGCCCGCTTCCAGACCGACCAGGAGATCAGGTCGTGCGCCGGCACGCCCAGACGCGCGGCGATCGCGGCGGGCAAGGCCTCCGGCGCGTGGTCGAGGGGCAGTTTGAGTTCTGACAGGCGCAACATCGGCGGCCTTGTAGCCGCTCGCGCCGCCGAGCGCATGAGGAAGATCCGCGTCACCTTCGCGGCGAAAACACAAAGCCCGCTCCCCGACCGAGGCCGACCCGGGCAACGGTCGCTCCCGGCGCGGCTGTCCAATGTCTGTATTCCGACATTGGGCCAATGACGGGACCCGACCCTGAACAGGCCGTCGCCTTACGTGACCGCCGCCTGAAACGCCTTCAATCTCCAGCCTCACCTGATCCGCAGACCGACCGCTTCGCCTGTTCCGGGCCGAGGCCCATCGGACGTGGGCGGCTGCGACCGCCGCAGCCCCCGATCGGACCGGGGAGCCGGAGCTAGGGCCGGGGGCTGGTGCGGCTCGGGCGATCTAACCTGTCCGTTCCGATCTGACGTCGTCGAAGCGTCCTGGCATTTCTTGCACACACAAATCCACGAAGGCGCGCACCTTCGCAGGCACAAAGGATGATGCCAGATAGACGGCGTGAAATTCGACGGGCGGAATTATCCAGTCGTGCAGAAGGAGTTGCAGCGTGCCTGCAGCGACCGCTTCGCGCACCGAAAAAAGCGGCAGCACTGCAACTCCCGCTCCGGCCAGCACAGCGGCGCGCATGGAGGTGACTCCGTCCAGCCGAAGCGCGGCATCAAAACTCAGCGTCTCGGTCTTGCAGCCGTTTGTGAACGGGACGGAGTTGTCGATCAGGAAATGTGAACCAAGCAGCCCCACCCACGGCCAGGCTTCAAGGTCGCCCGGTTTCTCCGGCATGCCCAGTTTCTTCACCAGCGCAGGTGCTGCGACCAGTACCCGCGGATTTTCCAGCAGACGTTTGGCGACGAGCCTGTCGTCGGTGATGGCGCCGACCAGCACGCCGCAATCAAATCCTTCCTCGACGAATTTCACCGGGCGATTTGTGACGTGCATTTCCGCGGTCAGTTGCGGGCATTGTTCGCGCAGCCGAGCCAGCAACGGGGCAACATGGTACTGGCCCATGTCAATCGTTGTCACAACGCGTAGATGCCCGCGCGGCGCGGCATGTTCACCGTTCGCGCGCAGCGTGACGGCTTGAACGTGGTCGAGGATCTCCCGCGCATCCACGAGCAGGCGTTGGCCCGCCGCCGTTAGACTCATGCTGCGGGTGTCACGCTGCACAAGCGGGGCGTCGAGGAGGGACTCGAGCTGCTGGAGTTGCCGGCTCAACGTCGGCTGGGTGGTGTGCATCGAGCGCGCCGCTGCCGAAATACTACCGGCCTCAGCAATTCGCACGAAGGTTCGTAGCAGGTTGAGGTCGTCGAGCGAGGCCATACGCGCAGAGTATAGCAGACATTCGCATGAGCCGTCTTCTAAGAACACTGGTGCGTGGATCTAATAGACCGGTGAACATATTCAACACCGGCCCGGTTGGAGCCCCCATGACCCGTACTGCCCTTTTTCTCTGCCTCGGTGCTGCACTGGCCGCCACCCCGACCGTGGCCCAGCAGACTTCGGGGGTGCCGCCCCTGCCTGCGACCCTCGCCGCCGCGATGGAGGGCAAGACCGTCCCGGCCGTCGGCGTGCTGGTCATCCGCAACGGCGAGGTCGTCGATCAGGCGGTGGCCGGGATTGACGCGCTGGGGTCGGAGTCGCCGGCGACCATCGACGACCTCTGGAACCTGGGGTCCGACAGCAAGGCGATGACGGTCACGATGATCGCCCGACTGGTGGAACGGGGCGTGCTGAGCTGGGAAGCCCCCTTGTCGGAGATGCTGCCCGACCTGGCAGCGGAGATGCGACCGGAATATCGCGACGTGACTCTGGTCGACCTGATGTCGCATCGGGCGGGCCTGCCCGAGAACCATAGCGACGAAGCCTATTTCCGGACCTTCTTCACCGATACCCGGCCGCTTCAGGAACAACGTTTGGCCTATCTGCGCCTGGCAGTCGCAGATGCGCCGGTCGGCCCGACCCGAGGCGAGCCCAGCTATTCCAACACCGGCTTGATTCTGGCGGGTGCCATTGCCGAACAGGCGACCGGAAAATCCTATGAGACGCTGATGCAGGAGGAGGTTTTCGGCCCTCTGGGCATGACCACCGCTGTCTTCAACCAAATCCCCGACGCCGGCGAGACGACCGGCCACATCGATGGGCGGATGTCTGTCGCCGCAGACGGGAACCCACAGATGATCCTGCCCGCAGGCGGCGTGCGCATGACCCTGGCCGACTGGGCGAGGTTCTGTATCGACCAGATGGCCGGCGAAGCGGGCCGCGGCAAGCTGCTCAAGCCTGAAACCTATCGGCTGATGCACACGCCGCGCGGCGACAGCATCGTGGCCATGGGTTGGGGCGTCCCGCCGCAGATCTCCGGCCGGGCCGGTCCCGCCCTCACCCACGGCGGCTCCGACGGCAACTGGTTCGCTTTCGTGGCCCTGTTCCCCGGCAGTGAGAACGGCGTGCTCGCTGTGGCCAACGCCGCTGAAACGATGGGCGGCGAGGCGGCCGTCAAGGCCGCAGCCCGCGCCGTCATCCAGACCCTCGCCCCGGCTGTTCCGCCCGCACCGTGACCGGTCTGCGCTGACGGTGCTGTCATCTCTGGATGGTCGGTGCGGTCAGCCAGGCCCAAAAAGGTCTCCGTCACAGTTGGAATCGCCGGAACTCGAGACAAGACAACGAACTCAACTTCACAAAACCCAACAATCACGACGTCTTCTACTCATCATCAGGAGCCTGCTCATGTTTTCCTTCAAAAAGAATCTCGGAAACGCCGACCGCGTTCTCCGTGCAATCGCCGCTGTCGCATTGTTTGTCGCCGCCTTCATCGCCCCCGTGCCTCTGATAGCTACGGTCGGATTCGCTCTCACTGGTGTCTACATGATCGGTACGACTTTGGTCGGAACCTGCCTCGGCTACAAGTTGATCGGTGTGTCGACTTGCCCGGTCAAGCAACGGGGCTAGCTGACGTCGAGCGATTCCTGGAAATATCGGGCGGCCCAGCCGGAATCAGACCGAGGAGGGACAAATGATCGGCTTCAACACCTATCGACGCATCTCTTTGGCCAGCGCCTGGTATGACCTGGTCGTCACAGCAGTCTTTGCCACACCGTGGACGCTGGTCCTGCTCTACGCACTGTTCGCAACGATCCACAGGGCCCTTGGCCTGGGTCCGATGCTGACACTGCCGCCCGAAGGTGTCCTTTATGCAAACTTTTTCGGCTCGGTCGTCATTGTCTGGGCAGTCTTGCGCCTGCGGTCCGGCTTGGTCTGGTTGGCCCGCTACGACGCGGTCGCCCGGTTGATGTTCAGCGCGGCGATGATCCATGCGCTGATAAACGGGGCCAGCCCGCTGCTGTCGGGCTTTCTCATCATCGAGCTGACGTTTGGCATCCTTCAGCTTCTGCCATTTGAAAAAACTTCGCCTCAAATCCCGGCGTAGGTCTGCGCCACGTGTAATTCGTATTCCCTGGAAAACGCAGTCATGTCCGAACAAACCCGCTCGGCCGCTTGGGGAATCGCGCTTCTGCGGGTCGCCCTCGGCATCATGTTTCTTGCTCACAGCCTGCTCCTGAAGCTGATGACTTTCGGGCTTTCTGGAACGGCTGCGTTCTTTCACTCGGTTGGCTTGCCGGAATGGCTCGCTTATCTGACCTTCGCAGTCGAAGTGGTCGGTGGACTTATGCTGGTCATGGGCATTCATGCTCGACCGGCGGCTGCGGCGCTGGCACCGTTCATGCTCGGAGCGCTCGTGACTGTCCATTGGACCAATGGCTGGGTATTCACCGCGCCGGGAGGTGGCTGGGAATATCCCGCCTACCTGCTCGTCCTTTGCATCGCGCAGGTGTTGCTGGGCGACGGCGCGCTGGCTCTGGCACCATCACGCAATCTCGGCCCGGCTCCAAAAGGCCCTCTTGTTGATGGAGCGAGGCCATATGAGTTGCACCCGGCAGTCAGCTACGACGGCTGAGCGTCGTACGCGGCAGAGGTCTCGGCTGAACAGGCGGGTCACTCGCGGTTCAGTCGCCAAACCCGCGGAGTGACCGCTCCCCATCCGTCTCGGACAGTTCGAAAACCCGCTCAGTCCTTCGTGGGACTGACCGCGTTCGCATCGCCATAGGTCAGGGCCAGGAAGACGTCCTCCAGGTCGGGATCCTCGGTGGTGATGTCCGAGATCGTGATCCCGGCGGCGCGCACGGCGGCCAGCACATGCTCGACCGACGATTGACCCTTTTTGTAGCTGATCGAGAAGGCACCGTTGGCCCGCGCCACCACGTCGAACCCGGCCACGGTCGGCACACCGTCAAGCGGATGCTCGGGCGTCACCACGACGTTCCGCGTATCCAGCCGGCGCAACAGCTGCGGCGTAGGTTCGCAGGCCACGACCTCGCCCCGGTTCATGATCGCGATGGTGTCACACAGCTCCTGCGCCTCCTCCAGATAGTGGGTGGTCAGCAGGATGGTCACCCCCTCGGCGTTGATGCGGCGGACGTATTCCCACAGCTGGCGCCGCAGCTCGACGTCCACCCCCGCCGTGGGTTCGTCGAGGATCAGGATCGGCGGATTGTGCACCAGGGCCTTGGCCACCATCAGCCGTCGCTTCATCCCGCCCGACAGAGCCCGCACATAGGCGTCGGCCTTGTCCGACAGACCCAGCGCCGCCAGCAGTTCGTCCGACCGCCGCTCCGCCTTTGGCACGCCATAGAATCCGGCCTGGACCTCCAGCGCCTCCCGGGGGGTGAAGAAGACGTCGGCCACGATCTCCTGCGGCACGACGCCGAGGGCCGCGCGCGCGTCCCGCGGCCGCTCGTCGATGTCCCGGCCCCAGATGGCCGCCGTCCCGCCGGTCTTGTTGACGATGCCCGCCAGGATGTTGATCAGGGTCGACTTGCCCGCCCCGTTCGGGCCCAGCAGGCCGAACATCGACCCCCGCGGAATGACCAGATCGACCACGCGCAGGGCCGTCTTCGGCGGCGACTTCTTCGAGCCGGCATAGGTCTTTTCCAGCCCGTGCACCTCGATGGCGTTGACGGGCAGGGCTTCGGTCTCGGTCATCGGATTCTTTCGGCGCGCGTCCATGGACGCGCTTGGGGGCTTTCGGCGCGGGGGCAGGCCGTCTAACTAGGCGTCACGCCCTCTCGCGCCAAGACCACGGACCGATCAATGCCGCCGCGCCATCCCGATCAACTCGTCCTCCCGCCCGAGGAGATCACGGTCTCCACCAAACGCGTGGCCTGCGACGGCGGCGGGGTTCTGGGGCATCCCCTGGTCTATCTCGACATGGGGGGCGAGGATTTCGTCGAGTGCGGCTACTGCGACCGCCGCTTCGTCCTCTCGGCCGACCACCACGCCGGAAGCGACTACCACGACCCCGCCGCCCGGCCGCCCGAGGCGCACTGAGGCGGTTCAAACCTAAGTTTATAGCCCCCCAGCCAGCCGGTGATGTCGACTCTGAGGTCGGAAAGACCGGGGCGGAAGTCAGGTTGTGACTCAAAGGGGCGGTTCGAAGAGTTCGCTCTCGGCGCCGGGACGACGCCGCGCGAACCTCATTCAGCCCATCGTGATCGTCGCGGGATATCCAGCGGCAAGCCTGGTCGCATTCATCTTCTGAGCGGGGCGAGACGGGGTTGTCACTCCAATACAATTTCAGCCGCTGACCCCGACCCTAAACTCGGCTCCATTTGGGCTCACAGAGCTCGGGGCGACGCTATTTCGGGTGCGGGGAGGTAATGGCCCATCCCGAGACTCGATCGTTCCTCACGGGTTGAACGAGGACGAGTCCCTCAAGTCACGAACGAGGTTGATCAACGCTTCCGAGTTCGCGAAGTCGTGTGATTTTTCCGGGATGACAGCGCTGATATGGACCGCTGTCTGCGGCCTGGAAGGATGTTTGCACACATAGCCCTTGAGGATGGCGGAGGCGGTCGCGGCTGGCATGCCCTCTTGGTCGCGAGAGATGCCCGCATATCCAAGGCATTCGACCCCTTCGATCCGCGTCGGGTCGAACCGGAGATTGACCATGCTGAGCGCCGTTAGCTTCGTCTCTGCTGTGGACTCTGCGAACGCGACGAAATCTGCGGAGCGCGGCAGCGAGGGTGTCCGAAGGAAATGGATCTCGGCCGACATCTCTTCGCCGGACGCCTGGGGCTGGAAGGCATTGAGCTCCATGTTGGTGGCGGCCCAAGCGGCAGCCAAGACTAGGCCGGCCGCGAAAACGGGTCGTTGCCAAGCTCCCTTCAACACCGATCTTCTGCCCGGCCGGTTGCGTCCCGAACCAGAGTCCGACGACCTGTTCATGAAAAGCTGCGCCACGCCAGCAGCCGTAGTGGACGGCCCCGCGAGCTCCGGCACCATGTACGCAGTAGATAGGTCCTGGCGGCGGGCCACGCGAAAATGCCTGAGCACGGCGGAGACGTGAGCCCGAACCGTGAAGGGAGAAATCCGGAGCGAGCGGGCGATTTCCTTGTTCGTCTGCCCGACGAGCAGCAGTTCCAGTACTTCGCGCTGGCGGGAGGTCAATTCGTCCGGCCGAACGCTTATGTGGCCCATCGCCGGTGGCCGTGTGCGATCCGTCGCTTGCATACGTCACCCGCGAATTGAAGTTGCGCCGCTCAGGCCGAGCTCTGGCTGTTCGACCAAGGCCGCCGACACAGCGCCAGCCGTCTTCCATCTCACCCAGCAGCCAATCCTCGCGCCAGCGTTTATGGAACGGCCGACGAACAGTAAGGAGAAGGTGAAATAGGGCAGATCGACGTCGCTGTCCGACAAGGTCTGAAAGACGGACATGACCTCTTGGGACCTTCTCACAACGATCGCCAGAATGAGAAGTGACCTAGGTCACAGGCCCCTCCGGACGCGCAGGCCACGTCAGGAGGGAAATCGGCGGCCTCGCCAATCTCGCTTGCCTTGGCGACCCCCCCCCGTGGTCGGCTAGTGAGGCGTCCTGCGTGGGAATCGCCCATCGCTGCACTAGGTCACCATACGTCTTGGTCTTCGACGGGATCAGCGGGCAAGCAATATCAACTGCAACACTCAGCCGGAGACAGCCAATGCTCGCCCCTCTCTTTTTGATCGTCGCGCTACTCGCTTCCGATCCGACGATCAACGAGTCGCAAGAAACTCTGGTTCAAGCATCGGTCGCGGACTTGAAGCGGCTCAATCCGAGCTTGGTCACGGCGTTCCGGAACGTCCGTCTGACCGTTGACGAGGATTTGGACGGCACCAGACGGAACCTGGTTTGCGGCGAGTTCCGGCCGGTAGCACCCCGACGGGGCGTTGAATGGGATGTGTTTGGATCGCGCGAGACGATGAGCGGTCGGGAGCATCTGGTTGGCGCTATGGCCAAGGTCTGGTGCGAGAACGCGGATCTGGTCTGGGTCTCCGGGCAGGACTTGTCGGCAAGATACACGGCCGAAGTGATCGGTACCCGCTAAACCGCAAGTCGGTTTCTCGCACCGGCTGACGGAACCGTTCGTTGAGGACGCGGCACGCCGAAAGCGACTACCTCGACCCCGCCGCCCGGCCGCCCGAGGCGCACTGACCGCTGCGGGGCCGTAGCCGTCAGCTTCCGTCTGAAGATTGTCGTTCTCAGAGTGATTTCCGGCTGATATGCCGGTCGACGGAGGACAGGCCATGATGATCCGCACTCTGATGCTCGCGTCGGTCCTGATGCTTGGGGCCTGCACACAACCGGCCGCTCCGGAAGACGCCCGGGACACGGCTCCGGGCGCCGATCCATCGACGGTGCCCGCGTCCGATCCGGACTCGCCCGGCAACGAACTGCCGGTCGCCGCAGAACTCCTGGCCGGCGCGCCCCTGTCCGGTCGCTGGGAAGATGTCGGCGACGGCGCCACCGTGGGCGTGCTGTTCACCTCCCCGGACTACGCCGATACGCTCGCGATCGGCTGCAACACCGGCTCGGGCGAGGCCTATATCAACTGGACCATCCAGAACCCTGCCGAGGACGGAGAGGTCCGCCTCTACACCGAAGCGAAGACCGAGACCTTCAGCGCCACCGGCTCGAACGCAGGGGCCGCCATGCGCGCCATTGACGTCACCGGCACCGACCCGCGGCTCGCCGTCCTGAAGACGACCCAGGCGAAGTTCGGCGTCCAGGCCTCGGGCGAGGCCATCGTCGTGCCGTGGGATCCGTCGATCGCCCGGGTGCTGAACGAATGCGCGGGCTGACCGGTCAACCCAGGCCCTCGCAGGCCTGTCCCGCCGCCCAGCCTGACGACCACGCCCACTGGAAATTATAGCCGCCCAGCCAGCCGGTGACGTCCACCACCTCGCCGATGAAATAGAGGCCGGGCACGGACTTCGCGGCCATCGTCTGCTGGTCCAGCGCGTCCGTCGCCACCCCGCCCAGGGTGACCTCGGCGGTGCGATAGCCCTCCGACCCCACCGGCTTGACGGTCCAGGCGTTCACGGCCGCATCCAGCCGCGCCAGCACCTTGTCCCCGACCTCGGCCAGCTTGCCGCCGGCGCCCTCGCGCGCGGTCAGGACCTCGGCCAGCCGCCGCGGCACGATATGGCCCAGCGCCGTGTGCACCGCCTGTTTGCCTCCGTTCTCGGCCTTGGCCGCCTTCAGCCGCGCCAGCACGTCGACGCCCGGCGCCATCCTCACCGTGATCGCCTCCCCCTCGCGCCAGTAGGAGCTGATCTGCAGGATCGCCGGCCCCGACAGCCCCCTGTGCGTAAACAGCATGGCTTCATTGAACGTGGGCCTACCGCCCTTTGGGCTACTTGAGGCCGGGTTGGCCGTAACGGACACATCCACCGCCACCCCCGCCAGCGGTGTCGTCTGCTCCAGCAGCCCCGCCTCGAACGTCAGCGGCACCAGGGCCGGCCGCGTCTCGGTCACCCGCAGGCCGAACTGCCGCGCGAGGTCATAGCCCCAGCCCGTCGCCCCCATCTTGGGGATCGACTTGCCGCCCGAGGCCACCACCAGCGACGCACACCGCACAGCCCCCCCGTCCGACAGGACCAGGGCAAACCCGTCCCCCTCGCGCGCCACCGAGGCCACGCCGAGCCCCAGCCTCAGCACCACCCCCGCCTCCCGCATCGCCCCGGTCAGCATCCCCACGATCTGTTTCGCGCTGTCGTCGCAGAACAGCTGGCCCAGGGTCTTCTCGTGCCAGGCGATCCCCGCCCGATCCACCCGCGCCACAAAGTCCGCCACCGTGAACCGCCCGAGCGCCGACGCCGCGAACCGCGGGTTCTCCCCCAGGAAGTTCGCCACCGTCGTCCCGGTGTTGGTGAAGTTGCACCGCCCCCCGCCACTGATGCGGATCTTCTCCCCCGGCGCCCGCGCGTGATCGAGGACCAGCACCCGCCGCCCCCGCCGCCCGGACTCGGCCGCACACATCATCCCGGCCGCGCCCGCGCCGACCACCACCACATCGAAGGACTCTGATCTCATCGGTGCCGTCTAGCACGCCAGGGGTCGGGGATCAGGGTGTCCAGCGCCGCCGAGGTCCTCAGCAGTTCGCGGATATCGTCCATCCGCCCCTTCAGCGCCGCCGCCAGCACCAGCCGGGCGACCGCCTCCCGATGCACCCGCGCGTCGTTCCGGTCGATGCGAAAGCCCAGCTCCGGCCGCGCCGGCGCCGACCCCCACTGCGGCCCGCGCGGCCGCCACACCGCCCCCGCCAGATCGCATTTCCGCATCCCATAGCGTTTCGCCGCCGCCGCGATCGTCGACGGATGTACCTGATAGTCAAAGGCCAGCGCCTCGTCCGCCTCCCCGGCGTTCCTCCGGTCCAGCAGCTCCCGCCAGCGTCCGGGCGTCATCCCGCTGCGGCTCTGGGCAAAGACATGGTCCTCCGCCCATCCCTGCGCCGGCCGCCTGCGCCGATCGACGGCCACAGGATCCCCGCCCTTCATCCGCCCACGCTTGCGCGCCTGCCAGCCGATGGTCCCCAAGGTGATCCCGTACCATCCCGCCAGCACGGCGCGCTTCACCCCCGCCCGGTCCATCTCGAACAGCGCCTGCCACTGTTCCTCGCTCAGCTTGCTCGGCTTCCCCATGCCCCACAGTCTGCGCCCACCCCACCCCAGGGCGCACAAAAAGCCCCTGATTAGAGCCGACCCTTGAAATCACACGTCGATTCCGCCGATCCGTTGATGGCTCAAAAAAGATCGCAGGCGCCCGAAACCGCCAGTCGGCTCTCACTGCCTACTGCCTACTGCCTACTGCCTCACTCCTGTGCACAAACCCGAACAAACCCGGAACATCCCCTTGCCTCCACCCCCTCGGAGGTGTTGAACCACCCCCGGGTCGGCCACCCATTCCCGAGGCATATCCAGATGACATCCCCCACCCCCGACCCCCGCCCCGCCGCCCCCGATCTGGAGCGGCTCCTGGCCCCCCTGCGCGGTCTCGACCTGACCAGCGCCGACGGCCGCTGCGGCATCCGCAGCCTCCTGGCCGAGATCGAGCGCCTGTCCCCCGGCGTCATCCTGCAACAGGCGGCGGGCATCCAGCTCCGGCGTCTGGGCTGCACCACCCTCGCCGACCACCGCGACCGTGGGTAGGCTGCCCCGGGGCCGCGAGACCCTCATGGTCCTGCGCCAGTCCCATTTCCGGGAGGAGGCGGGCGGCGGCCCCCTGCATGCGATGGTCCCGTGGGACGACGGCCTCAACGGCCGCGAGGCCTTCCTCAACCCCGGCCACTCCCCCCCGTTCGAGGGTCCCGGCGCCGGGTTCCGCCTGATCCGCCACAAGAAGGGGGCCTATAGTTTCATCGAGCGGGACGCGGACAAGGGCGGGGCGGTGTGGCGGGGGGAGGGGTGAGCGGGGGCCGGGGGCCGCTGTGGCGACAAGAGCCGCCTGGCTGAGATCGAGCGCGTCTCGCCTTCTTCGCCGGGGTCCACGTCCGCGACCACAGCTGCGTGCGCAAGATGAAGACGGGGCCAGAGACCTGCGACCTCTATGCCTTCCTGACGACCGAGCCGAACGCCGAGGTCGGCGCCGTCCACCCCAAGGCCATGCCGGTCATCCCGACGACCGGGGAAGAGTGCGAGACCTGGATGCGGGCGGACTGGGCCGAGGCCAGGGCCCTGCAGCGGCCGTTGGTCGACGGGGCACTGGTGGAGGCTAACCGCGAACGGTGAAGATCCGCTGATCCTCGGCTTCCCCGGGCCCGGCCTCCATAGTCCTTTGTCATCTCGGCGACCTCGCGCTTGGCTAGCGAGACGCCACCAAGCTTACGGCCGCGCCGGGGCGAGCTTCACCACGTGCGCGCCTGATTTGATTTCCGTGATTGTTATTCAGGCGGTTCGGCGCGGAGCGCTTAGGCGTCGTCTTCGTCAAGCAGTTCGATGACGTCGTGAACGTGCATCACCCGGTAGGCTACCGGCCTGCCCTGTGAGTACTCAACGTTCACGTCGACGACGAAGCCCTTCCAGAACACGCTGTCTCGCTCGATGATCTCATGACGGATACGCTGCTCTGCTAAGTCACTAGCGTAGATGACCGAAAGCCCCTTTGGGCTGATGGACTCGACAACCGCCTGTTCAATAGCTTTCTTGCCGATCTTTGATCGCTTGGTGTCGGCTCGAGTGAAGCGAAGCAGGACGCGTTTGTGGTCCGCGTCGGTTGTCTTTTCCATCTCGTGGCGCTGCGCCTGAGCGTTGTCGATAGCGATGGAGGCCTCGCTTGAAGTTATGGCGTGAAACGCCGTGACCCGCTCGGCTCCGTTTTCCATAACAATCGCCGAGAGCTCCAGCTTAGACCCGGGCACTGAGGCAGTTGCCGCAAGCTGCTGCATCACCGTCAGCAGTTCGGCTTTAGTCGGCGCTGGCAGTCGTTCGCCGCGTCGCTTTCCTAGCTTCTTCAGCGTACCGCCATACCGCTCGGCGAACTCATGCGCTGTGTTGGCCATGGAGAGGCCGCCAATAACGCTCGCGACGAAAAGGCCGCCCTTCACAATCCAAGGCACAAGGTCGGCTTCAATGCAGCCAACCCTGACCTCGCGGACGAAGAGCTTGGAGCCGCCTGCCTCGGCCGGATGCTCTTTGGCCATGTACCTGTCGTACTGGGTAGAAATGGCCAGGAAAGCAGCGACAAATTCGCTGATTTCGACCGGCTCGTCGATGTCCAACTTCAAGCGGATGAATGGCTGTCCCGACTCCATGGCTTGACCGTAGGTGCGCCATTCAGGGTTGTCGATAGAAGCCATGTCGGCCCACTAACGGACGCTTACGTCAAAGTTGGACGTAGGAAACGAACCGGTCCCGCGCTTGGTGAGAGCCGTAGCCGGTTTTTGGGGAACCCTATAAACCGAAGCCATAGGCTCGATGCAGCAGGTGGCTGGTTATCATGCGTGCCGCCCGCACATTGATGGCCTAAGCGGGATTCCTCGATGTTTGCGGCGAACCGGTGCGCTAGTTCACAATCGACGCCGCGCGAGGACCAATCTATTGTCGATTCTCCTAGACAGAGAATTTATCGCCCTCGTTTCCCATAGAAGGACATCGAAAATCGATGACGGCTACTGGCGCTACAGGCGCGTCTACCCTCGTGCTAATACGTCATGGCCAAAGCCAATTTAATGCCGAAGGCAGATACACAGGTTGGGCTGATCCGACGCTCACTGCGCAAGGAAAGTTGGAAGCAATTCGGGCTGGCCGAAACCTAATGGATCTCGGCATCATACCCGACACGATAGTTAGTTCTGATTTGCGCAGAGCAGCGACAACGGCGGCTGTTATAGCTTCCACGTTTGGGATTCCCGCCGCCAGGCACACGACCTGCTTCGGTCTGCGTGAACGGAATTTCGGCTCCCTGACGGGAACGATCAAAGGCAGTAGTTTAGACCAGGATAGGCTAGAGCTGGATCATACAGCCGAATCTGAGACAGCTTTTCGAAAGCGGATTGAGAAAGTCGTTGAGGATCGCCTCCGTCCACTTTTGGATGCGGGCCAGAAGGTTTTGGCGGTCTCGCACAGCCACGTAATGCGCGAAATTGCTCGACAGCTGGGCTTTTCGGACCAAGGCCGTCCAGACAACGGTCACGCGTGGATAATCTGCGGAGAGAAATCCTACGCACTACCAAACGGCTCGCACTTTTCTTGTTTTTATCCTCCGATTGAATAGCGGCCTGCATTAAGTTGCCAGAAAATATCACACCGAAGACGACACCAAAAAGGCAACGGAAGTTTCCGCTGATTCCCCGCGTTCGTGAGCCGCGCGGCAGCAGTAAAGCAGGCTCAGCACACCATAATTACGATTTCATCGCGCCTTCAATGGACGCTATAGTCGGCGAAAGCCTAGCTCTTCAGCTTGTTAAATCATCAGCCTTTCGAAGGCTTGAAGGAGTACGTTTTCTTGGCGGAATAGATTATCTTCTAGTCCGCGGGCCAAATGGTTCTGATGGAAACGTCCGATACACACGATACCAACACAGTATCGGCGTCGCTGGGCTTGCATTAATATACTCCAACGAAAAACAGCTCTCACAGAGTGACCGCAACCTTGTTCTAGCAGCAGCTCTACTACACGACATTGGTCATTGCGCTCTATCGCATACTCTAGAGCCGGTGTTCGAAGAGAATTTTGGGCTTAATCATCACGCGGTTACAGAACAAATAGTCTTGGGGAAACTACCCATCGGCCACGAAGTGGCTTCCATACTTCGGAAGCACGATGTGGATCCCCACGCTGTCGTTCACTTGATGTCCGGAGCTAATGAATCGTTCGACGGTTTCTTCAGTGGCCCAATAAATTTCGACACGATTGAAGGAATTCTACGCTCTTGGGCCTATGTTCAATATGAGCGCCGTTTTCCCTCACCCGATATGGTAGTGCGAGCAGCGATACGTAGAAAAGATACAAGAGATGAGCAGCAGATCGACGATTTTTGGAAATACAAGGATCGCGTTTACAAGTATCTCATACGATCTCCTCAGGGCGTGGTTGCTGATTATTTATGTCAAGAGGCATTCCGGCGGGACCTAAGTTCGGTTGGCCCTGATGATTATCTGACTACAGAGAAAGCGTTATTTGCAAAGTGCAAAAATCTATCTGAGCTTCTTGTATCAAACATCAACTGGACGGCGCTATCTAGGCAGCTGGAGGCGCCTATCGCCTACCAAGCCAGGCATTTCTTCATCGACTATCGGGGTGACTTTTTTGGTTGCCAAGACCGCGCTCGCTACAAGCAAAGCAAGGTTTCTATGCATATAGAGGCCATCAAGGAAACTCATTGGGACGGAAAACCGGGGGACTTGTTTAATGAACACAGCATTTGAGCGTTCGACGATATACTCTGACGGCAAACTTCAGAATCTTCGGGCAACTATTGCACCGTTGATTCCAACAGATAGCATCGCAATCACGGTCGGCTCGTATGCGCGTCGAGAAGCTTCCGATCAGTCTGACCTAGACCATTTCGTAGTTGTGCCCGACGATGGGGCTCCACACAGTTGGATTCAGAATTTTCATGACGCGATAACATCTGAGGTCAAGAAGGCTCCTGCTTTTGGAGGAGCATTCGACGCCGTCGTGACTCGAGATTCTCTGCTCACAAACATAGGCGGAGGAGAGGATAGCAATAATACAATAACTAGGCGTATGCTATTCCTATTGGAAGGAGAATGGCTCAGCAACGAGCCGGGCTTTGTTAGTCTGCGACGGGAAATGCTGGAACGATACGTTCAGGAAAGCCTACCCGATCAAAAACTAACACTGTTTTTACTAAATGACATTATCCGATATTGGCGTACCATTACGGTAGACTTTGAACATAAGACCAACGAGAGCGCAAAGCCAAAACCTTGGGCTGTCCGGAAGCTCAAGTTGACGTTTTCCCGAAAACTACTCTACGCTGGCGGCTTGTTCAGCGTAGGGATGACGTCAGATTTAACACCGAGCATGAAACGTGAAACTCTAGAAGCGCTGCTGAGCCTTCCCGCGCTTGATAGACTGGACGTCATCTGCGGTAAGACACTTACACAGCCAATTCGTGATAGTTACGATAAATTCCTATGTGCTTTAGAGCGAGACGAGGTCAGAACTTATTTGGACGGCTTAAGTCGTGAATCGGCGCAATTGGACGAAATGTACAGAGATCTCAATAACGAGGCCCAGCGCTATACGCGTGCCCTTTTGTCAGCGTTTGAAACAACTTTCCATACGACGCACCCGATACGTCGCGCGGTGATTTTCTAGGAATCTTTCGAGCAAGTGGCGATTGCGTTCCTAGTGCGCCTCGTCCCAGTTCTTCGCCGCCCTCGCCTCCACCACCAGCGGCACGGAGAGCGCCACGGCGGGCTCCGCCGCCCCCTCCATGACCCGGCGGATGACGGGGATGGCCGTCTCCGCCAACGCATCCGGGCATTCGAAGACCAGTTCGTCGTGGACCTGGAGCAGCATCTTCACCTCACCGAGTCCGGCCGCGTCCAGCGCCGCCGGCATGCGGATCATGGCGCGGCGGATGATGTCGGCGGCGGCGCCCTGGATCGGGGCGTTGATGGCGGCGCGCTCGCCGAACTGGCGTTCGGCGCCCGATCTGGAATGGATGGCCGGGATGTGGATGCGGCGGCCGAAGACGGTGGAGACGAACCCCGCCTGGCGGACCTCGGCTTTGGTCTTGTCCATATAGGTGCGGATGCCGGGGAAGCGCTCGAAATAGGTCTTGATATAGGCGCCGGCCTCGCCCTGGTCGATGTTCAGCTGGGCGGCCAGGCCGAAGGCCGAGATGCCGTAGACGATGCCGAAATTGATGGCCTTGGCGCGGCGGCGGGTCTCGGGGTCCATCTGGTCGACGGGGACGCCGAACATCTCCGACGCCGTGGCCGTGTGGATGTCGATCCCGGCCTTGAAGGCGCGTTTCAGCTCGGGGATGTCGCCGATATGGGCCAGCAGCCGCAGCTCGATCTGGGAATAGTCGGCGCTGATCAGGACATGGTTGTCGCGGGCGATGAAGGCCTGACGGATCTGGCGGCCCGTCTCGGTGCGGATCGGGATGTTCTGCAGATTGGGGTCGGAGGAGGCGAGGCGGCCGGTGGTGGCGGCGGCCAGCTGGTAGCTGGTGTGGACCCGGTCGGTGGCCTCATCCATCGCCGCGACAAGCGCGTCCGTATAGGTGCCCTTGAGCTTGGACAGCTGGCGCCAGTCGAGGATGGCGCGGGGCAGGGGGTGGGCCCCCTTGCCGGTATCCTGGGCCAGGGTTTCGAGGGTGGCGGCGCCGGTCTCCCACTGGCCCGAGGCGGTCTTCTTGCCGCCGGGCAGGTTGAGCTCGCCGAACAGCAGCTCGCCGATCTGTTTGGGGCTCGAGATCGCGAAGGGGCGGCCGGCGATCTCGTGGGCCTGGGTCTCCAGCTCGGCCATGCGCAGGCCGAACTCCGACGACAGGCGGCGCAGGCGGGCGGGGTCGACGCGGATGCCCTCCAGCTCCATGTCGGCGAGGACGGCGGGCAGGGGGCGTTCCAGGGTCTCATAGACGGTCGCCAGTCCCTCGGCCGCCAGCCGGGGCTTGAGCAGACGCCAGAGACGCAGGGTCACATCGGCGTCCTCGGCGGCATAGGCGGTGGCCGGTTTCAGCTCGACGTGTTTGAAGGATTTCTGGGATTTGCCGGTCCCCGCCACGCTCTTGAACGGGATCGGGTCATGCCCCAGATGCAGCCTCGACAGCTCATCCATCCCATGCCCATGCAGCCCGCCCTCCAGGACGTAGCTGATCAGCATGGTGTCATCGGTCGGTGCCACCCGGATCCCGTTCCGGGCCATGACCGCCAGGTCATACTTCCCGTTCTGCACGACCTTGAGGACGGCGGAGTCCTCCAAAATTATTTTTATCCGGGCTAAAACCGTCGCCTTGTCGAGCTGCCGGATCGGCTCCCGGGTCTCCACCGCATCCCCGAAATCCAGCCCCCCGCCCCCCGCCACCGGCTCGTGCTCATGGGCCAAAGGCACATAGCAGGCGTCGTTCGGCCCGATCGCCAGGCTGACCCCGCACAGCCCCGCATGCGTCGCCGACAGGGCGTCGGTCTCGGTATCGAACCCGACCACCCCCGCCTCGCTCGCCCGCGCCAGGAAGGCGTCCAGCGCCTCCAGCGTCTGGATACAGAGGTAGGCCCCGGTGTCGACCGCCCGTTTCTCGACCCCCTCCGGAATGGCCTGGGGCGCATAGCGGGGCGAGATGACCGGCGCCGTCAGGGGTGCCGGCCGGGCGGGCGCGAAGGCAGAGCCGCCGTGCCCCTCCAGCCTGCCGTCGCCGACCCGACGCAGCAGCGACCGGAACTCCATCGTCTCAAGAAAGTCGGCCAGCATCGCCGGATCGGGATCGCGGACCCTGAAGTCCTCGATCGGCTCGGGCGCCGGGGCGTCGCAGGCGAGGCGGACCAGCCGGCGGCTGAGCAGGATCTGGTCGCGGAAATTGATCAGGGTCTCGCGCCGCTTGGGCTGTTTGATCTCCCCGGCCCGCTCCAGAAGCGTGTCGAGATCGCCGTATTCGTCCAGCAACTGGGCGGCGGTCTTGGGCCCGATCCCCGGCGCGCCCGGCACGTTGTCGACGCTGTCGCCGATCAGGGCCTGCAGGTCGATCATCTTGTCCGGGGTGACGCCGAACTTCTCCATCACCGCCTCCTCGGCCAGACGGCGGTCCTTCATCGGGTCCCACATGACCACCGAGGGACCGATCAGCTGCATCAGGTCCTTGTCGGACGAGACGATGACGCACTCGCCCCCCGCGTCACGCACCTTGCAGGCATAGGTCGCGATCAGGTCGTCGGCCTCGTACCCCGGCAGTTCGACGCAATGGACCCCGAACGCCGCCGTCGCCTCGCGCACCAGTGGGAACTGCGGAATCAGGTCCTCCGGCGGGGCCGAACGGTTGGCCTTGTACTGGTCATAGAGGTCGTTCCGGAACGTCTTTTCTGAATGGTCGAAGATGGCCGCCAGGTGGGTGGGCCCATCGGCGCCCTTCATGTCCTTCAACAGCTTCCACAGCATGTTGCAGTAGCCCTGCACCGCCCCGACCGGCAGGCCGTCGGACTTGCGGGTCAGGGGCGGCAGGGCGTGGTAGGCGCGAAAGATGTAGGCCGAGGCATCGATCAGCCACAGCCGGACCGGTGGCCCGTCCTGGGTCACAGGTCGATCGGTCTGCGGGGCGAGGTCGGCATCGGACATGATGCGAACATAGGCGGCGCGACCCGGCCCGTCACGGTGGGAAACCATTGGAGGCTTGAGTCTTGACCGTCGCGGCGGAATGGCGTCGGGTTACCGCAGCGTCGGCATGGCGGGGAGCGTCTCATGAAGGTCAAGGGGATCGTTTCGGTGGCGCTGGCCTATCCGGCCGCCGCCGCTGCGGGCGCAGCCTTGGTGGCGGTGGGGTTCGGCCTCCTGGCCCTGACGATGGGTTTCTCGTCCGGCATTGCCGAGCTGGCGGCAGGCTGGTGGGTGCTGCCGATAGCCTGGGTCTACGCGTTCGCGGTGTTTCTGGTCGGACTGTTTTTCGTCGGAACCCCGGTCTGGCTCCTGATGGCCGGGCTGAAACGGAACACGCGGCGCGACGCCACGCTGGCCGGAGCGATCCTTTCGGCCCTCGCCGCCTTTCTGATCATGCAGCGGTTCAGCGGCGAAACCGCCATGAGCTGGCTCCCGTTGGCCTATGCCGCCGCCCTCGTCATCCCCGGCGCCGCGGCCGGCTGGACCCTCCACCGCATCGCCTACGGGCGTTGAGCCGCTACCAGGTTCCGACGTTCGGCATCGACAGCCAGGGCTCTGTCGGGGCCAGCGGCTCGCCTTCCTGCAACAGTTCGATCGAGATGCCGTCGGGCGATCGTACAAACGCCATCCGGCCGTCCCGGGGCGGGCGGTTGATGACCACGCCCGAGTCCATCAGATGCTGGCAGGTCCCATGGATATCATCGACCTTGTAGGCGAGATGACCGAAATTCCGGCCGCCGGTGTAGGTCTCGGGATCCCAGTTCCAGGTCAACTCGACCTCGGGCGCCCGCTCGGCGGCCGAGCGGTCCCTGTCCTTCGGCGCGGCCAGGAAGACGAGGGTGAACCGGCCCTTCTCGTTCTCGATCCGGCGCACCTCCTCCAGCCCGAGCTGGATGGTCCAGAAATGCAGGGAGTCGTCCAGGTCGGAGACCCGGACCATGGTGTGCAGATAGCGCATGAGAGGCCCTCAAGCCGCGATGGGCGGAGGCCTGGCTTCTAGTCGGAAATCGTCAGCTTCCAAAGGCCGGAAAACCGCACTAAGCGTGGTCTCTCAACGTCCGTGCGCGAATTGTCGCAGGACGTACCGTCGGCCAGGGGGCGGCGGACAGTCAGGGACAAACATCGCTCCATGGGATCGATCACTCGCGCCAACGCAGCGCGCAGCGCCGGCAAGGGCACCGCCGCCAAACCGAACACCACCAAGGGCCAGCAGGTCGGCGACGTCAGCCTCGGCGAACGGCTCAAGTACGGTTTCGACAATTCCATGGCCGGCGGACCGGTCGCCCTGGTCGGCTGGCTGAGCCTGGTGACCCTCGTGGTGATCCTCTTTGCCGCGACCATCCTGGCGATCAGCCGGATGGGCCCGGACGGTGGATTCAACTTCTTCGAGGCGGCCTGGCAGTCGCTGATGCGGACGATGGACGCCGGCACGATGGGCGGCGATAGCGGCTGGCCGTTCAGGTTCCTGACCCTGTTCGTGACCCTGATGGGCATCCTGGTCTTTTCGGCCCTGATCTCCATCATCTCGGCCGGTCTGGACGCCAAGATCGACGAGGCCCGCAAGGGTCGCTCGCGGGTCCTGGAGAGCGACCACACCATCATCCTGAACTGGTCGGCGTCGATCTTCGACATCATCTCCGAACTGGTCATCGCCAACGAGAGCCGCAAGAATCCGCGCATCGTCATCATGGCCAACAAGGACAAGGTCGAGATGGAGGACGAGATCGCCGACAAGGTCTCCGATCTCAAGAACACCCGGATCATCTGCCGCTCGGGCGATCCGACCGACCTGTTCGACCTCTCGATCGTGAACCCCCAGGCCTGCCGCTCGATCATCGTCGTGTCGCCGGAAGGCGTCGACGATCCCGACAGCCAGGTCATCAAGTCCGTTCTGGCCCTGACCAACGATCCGAAGCGTCGGGAGGCCCGCTATCTGATCGCCGCGGAACTGCGTGACGCGAAGAATGCCGAGGTCGCCCGGATCGTCGGCGGCGACGAGGTCCAGCTGGTTCTCGCCGACGACCTGATCTCGCGCATCGTGGTCCAGTCCAGCCGCCAGGCCGGCCTCTCGGCGGTCTACTCCGAACTGCTCGATTTCGACGGCTGCGAAATCTACACGACCGAGCTCGAGGAGCTGACGGGCGTGACCTATGGCGAGGCGATCATGGGCTATGAGGACTCGGCCCTGATCGGTATCCGCTATCCCGACGGCGGGGTGCGGATGAATCCGCCGATGGACGAAGTCATCGTCGCCGGATCGCGCGCGATCATCATCGCCGAGGACGACGCCTCGATCAAAATGACGCCTCTGCCCGACGACGCTGTCGACGCCTCGGCGATCCGCAAGCCCAAGGCCGTGCGCCGCAAGGCCGAGCGCACCCTGATCATCGGCTGGAACCGTCGTGGTCCGATGATCGCCTACGAGCTGTCAAAATACGTCCGCCCCGGGTCGATCCTGACCGTCGCCGGCGACACCCCCGGCTTTGCCGAGGAGATCGCCTCAATGCCGCTGGGCTCGACCAATATGAAGGTCACGGCAAAGACGATCGACACCAGCCATTCGGCCTCGATCGAGGCTCTGGACCCGGTCAGCTACGACTCCATCATGGTGCTGGGCTATTCCGACACCATGGAGGCCCAGTCGGCCGATACGCGCACCCTGATCACCCTGCTGCATCTGCGGAAGCTGTCGGAGCGGCTTGGCACCCACATCAGCGTGGTCTCGGAGATGATCGACATCCGCAACCGCGAACTGGCCGAGGTCACCCGCGCCGATGACTTCGTGGTGTCCAACAAACTGATCAGCCTGATGCTGGCCCAGGCCTCCGAGAACGAATACCTGTCCTCGATCTTCGACGACCTGCTGGATGAGGACGGTTCGGAAATCTACATGCGCCCGGTCGGCGACTATGCGGACCTGTCCGGACCGCTGACCTTCTACACCATCGCCGAAGCCGCCCGTCAGCGCGGTGAGACCGCCATCGGCTATTGTCGCAAACGCGAGTCAGGGGACGGCGACGGCCGCAACATGGGCGGGGTGGTGGTCAATCCGTCCAAGTCCGAGGCGCTGGACTACCTGCCCGAAGACCGCGTCATCGTCCTGTCGGAAAACTGATCGCAGCGATTGTGGCGGGGCCGCGACACCCCGCTTGGCGTATTGAGACAGAGGCTCCATCTGTGAGTTACACCTGTCGCCGAGGAGACCGCCGTTTCCCCTTTTGATGTGCCCCAACGATAGCGCCCGGATGCAGACCCTGGATCGCAACGGCGTCCAGTTCGACATGGGCCCCAGCTGTCGCGGGGTCTGGCCGCGACCGCGACGAGCTCGAAAAGCTGATGGAGAGCGCCGTCGCCGACGGCCTGGCGTCTGCGCCCCCGGCCCAGGCCTTTGCGCCGCCGCCCCCGCAGAGCCAGCCGTGGGGCCAGGCCCCGCAGCAACCGCAGTATCGCGAACAGCCGCGCTATCGCGTCGACGACGATCACCGCTACAAAAAGAAAAAGCGCGACAGCATCTTCGACATCTTCGACTGAGGCCTGGCGTCTCCTCCCTGCCGCGCAGCGACGGGGAGGTGGATCCGTAGCGAAGCGGAGGAGACGGAGGGGTTCTTGCCGCCACTCAGAACCCCTCCGTCAGCTCGCGAAGAGGCTCGCAGCCACGTCCCCACGCCTGCGGCACAGGGAGGAGACAGGTCGATTCAAGCCGCCAGCCCTGCCGCCTTCATCAAGCCCTTCAGCGGCGCGATGCTTTCCGGCGCGGCCGTCAGCGCGGCCCGGGCTTCCGGCGCACGGAAGATCTTGATCGCCTCCGCCCTGGCCCGATCGGCAGCCGGCCCAAACGGTGCGGTCTCGCCGGCCGCGAGTCGCAGCAGGGCCGAGAGTTTCTGCTGAACGGTGACCGGTGCGCGGGCGAGCTGGGCGGTGAGCCTGGCTTCGGCCTCAACGACGCCGCCGACATGGCCGATGGCGGTCAGAATGTGTTCGGTATCATTTTCCGACAGGGCGGCGGCGGCGACGGACCGGTTCAGCTGGGCCAGGATCTGAAGCTTCCTCGACGCCGTCGGGGCGCTGATGCGCATCTCGCTTTCGAAGCGCAGCGAGGTCACGCAGGCGGCCAGCCAGCGGGCGGCCGAACGCTTGTTCGCCGTTCCGGTGACGTTCTCGCACAGGCGTGTCAGCTGTTCGGCCTCGCACAGGACAGTCTCGCAGGGCACGACATAGGCGTGGACGAAATCGGCGGTGACCAGGCTCTTGGACCGCTCGGTGAAGGCGCTCTGGACCTCTTCCAGCGTCAACAGCCGCCCCGCCGTGGCGGTCAGCGACATGGCGAGCGTGCGCAGGATGTCGATCTCGCCCGGCGCATCGGCGGGCCGCAGGCGGCGCGGCCCCATCAATTCGCGCAGCACCATACGGGCCAGGGAGGCGGCGAGGATCGGATAATCGCCGGCCTCTATCCGCGCGCCCAGCCGGGCCGCCGGACCGTCGACGGACGGCATCAGCAGGGCCATGCGCGGATCGTGGCGGATCAGCATCTCGATCTCGCGTGGTGCCACCATCCGCACCACGGCCGCCAGATTGCCGCCCTGGTCCAGCGCGGGGCCGAGGATTTCCGATAGATTCGTCCGCGCGCCCAGCTGTTCGCACAGGATCTGTTCGATCGCGACCATCACCATGGCGCGCGGCGCGCCCTCGCTTGGCGCCCGGTCGGCCAGGTCCATCAGTCGTTCGAGACGCGGCCGCGCCCCCCGGACATCCGCCAGGGCGCCGGCGATGACACCGCCCATGATGAAAGATCGATCCGGCGCGCCCACCAGCTTCTGGGCCAGATCGGCCAGCGACAGGTTGGCCAGGTCGGGGAAGCTTCCCTTTCGCCCGGCGACGACGACACATTCCATCGCCTGCTCGACGAGCTTCTGATAGTGGCGAATCAGCTCGTGCGAGGCCTGACCCGTCGACTGGCTTTCGGGGATGGCGACCTTCTGGATCGCGTGCTGCAGTTCGACGCCGGAGGCTTCCAGTCGTTCGACCAGGTCCGGCCGGTGCAAAAGCTCGAAGACGGTGATCCCGTTGCGCCCCAGCCAGTCTTCCAGCACCCGCCCGATCAGCTCGCGGGCGTGGGGGGCGTACAGATCCTGGGGGCTGAGGCAGTTCGGACGATCCTCGTCCGCGTTGACCAGCTTCTTCTTCGGCGCTTCCGGCATCCCCCTGGTCAGGACGGTGAGGCTGTTGAACTCCATCGTGACCGGATCCAGAGTCTCCTTGGTGACCCGCACGGCCACGGCGCGCTTGTCCTTCAGGACCTCCTCGGCCGTATCGATGGCGTGTTTGCGCTCTTCCGTCGCCAGCATCAGCGACCACGGCGCGGGCGCGGTCTTGCGGATATAGAGCTCGTAGTGGACGGGTCCGGCCATGAGGTCGCCTTCTGCGGTCTTGGACCCGAGACTAGGCGCGAAGGCTTTAAGCTCCCGTTTCGCGAACGAAATCTGGTCAGGGCCGGACTGTGGCCGTAAAGTCACCGCGATCGCGGGCGAACGGTTACGCTTGCCGTGCGTTCAGACGTTCCCGACTTCTGTCAGGATCAGACGAGGAGACCTTCATTTTGGCCAACATCACCCTGGTGGACGACGACGAGAACATCGTCGCTTCCGTGTCGCTGGCTCTCGAGAGCCATGGTCACACAGTGGTCGCCTATCACGACGGCGCCACCGGCCTTGAAGCGCTGGAGGCCTCGCCGCCTGATCTGGCCATCCTCGACGTCAAGATGCCCCGGATGGACGGCATGGAGGTGCTGCGTCGCCTGCGCCAGACCTCCCAGATCCCGGTCATCATGCTGACCTCCAAGGATGAGGAGATCGACGAGATCCTCGGCTTCAACCTCGGCGCCGACGACTACATCCACAAGCCCTTCTCCCAGCGTCTGCTGATCGAGCGGGTCAAGGCCCTGCTGCGCCGCTCGGGCGGCGACGGCGGCGAGCCCGAGCCCTCGGCCGAGATTTCAGGCAAGGCCATCCGTCGCGGCAAGCTGGTCATGGACCCGGCCCGCCACGAGAGCACCTGGGACGGCAAGGCGGTCAAATTGACCGTCACCGAGTTCCTGCTGCTCCAGGCCCTTGCCCAGCGCCCCGGGTTCGTGAAGAGCCGCGACAACCTGATGGACGCCGCCTACGACGATCAGGTCTATGTCGACGACCGCACCATCGACAGCCACGTCAAGCGCATGCGCAAGAAGTTCCGGGTCGTCGACAACGAGTTCGACGCGATCGAGACCCTGTATGGCGTCGGTTATCGATACCGCGAGAGCTGATCCTCCGGAACCGTCCGAGGACCAGCCGCTGCGCCGCCGTCTGATTCGTTTCGGTGGTTCGCGGCTCGGCGGGCTGATCCTCGTCCTGAACCTGATCAGCCTGCTGATCCTTCTCGGCGGGGCCCTGGCGCTGAATGAATGGCGCACGGGCCTGGTCCAGGCGCGTCAGGAATCCCTGCTGGGCCAGGCCGAGCTCCTGTCCAAGGTGCTGAGCGACGAAGACTACACGCAGGGCGAGCCTGTCCCCGAGCTGAACCGTGACCAGGCGGCCAAGGTCCTGATTGATCGCTTCGTTCCGGAGGGCCAGCGCGCGCGGATCTTCGACCGCGACGGAGTGCTGCTGGTCGACAGTTTCGACGTTTCCGACACCATCGAGGGCGAACCCCTGCCGCCGGCTCGCCCGGCCGGAACTCCCGCGCCGCCGGATGCGGGGGCGGACAAGGCGGCCGCCACGATCGAGACCGCCAACATCGCCCTGGAGGACGAAATTCTCGCCGCCCTCGCCGGCGATCCCCAGACGACGGTCCGGCGTTCGGAGAGCGGCGAGCGGGTCGTCTCCGTCTCCCTGCCCATCCGCCATGTCCGACAGGTCCTCGGCGTCCTGACGCTGGAGGCCAACGACGTCGACCAGATCCTGGACGCCCAGCGGCGCGCCCTGATCCCGTTCGCCCTCGTCGCCCTTGCGGTGAACCTGCTGGCCTCGCTGCTGCTGCATCTGTTCGTCGCCCGGCCGGTCATGCGGCTTTCGGCGGCGGCGGATCAGGTCCGGCTGCAACGCGCCCGCGCCATCTCCCTGCCGGACCTGGAAGACCGCCGCGACGAGATCGGCGACCTCGCCCGGTCGCTGGAATCCATGACCGACACCCTGTCGACCCGGATGGACGCCATCGAACGGTTCGCCGCCGACGTGTCTCACGAGATCAAGAACCCCCTGACCTCGATCCGCTCGGCGCTGGAGACCCTGGACCTGGTCCAGGACCAGGACAAGCGCGACCGGTTGACTGCCGTCCTGCAACAGGACGTGCGCCGCCTGGATCGGCTGATCACCGACATCTCCAACGCCTCGCGCCTCGATGCGGAGTTGTCGCGCGACCGGCCGCGCCCCGTCGATCTGTCCGCCCTCCTGACCGATATCGTCGGGGTCTATGAGACAACCACAAAGCCGGGCGAAGCGCCGGTGACGCTGGACACCGCGCTCGACGCGCCGGCGCGGGTCATGGGCCGCGACGGGCCTCTGGGGCAGGTCTTCCGCAACCTGATCGACAATGCCCGTTCGTTCAGCCCCGCTGGCGCGACGGTCCGCGTCAACGTGATCCGGGACGACATCGACGCCCTGCCGCTGCATGTGCGGGTCGAGGACGACGGCCCCGGTATCCCGGCCGAGAACCTGGAAACGGTGTTCGAGCGCTTCTACACCTCCCGGCCCCGGGGCACGGCCTTCGGGTCCAACTCGGGCCTCGGCCTGTCGATCGTGCGCCAGATCGTCGAGGCGCATGGCGGCCGGGTCACGGCCACGAACCGGCTGGACCCTTCGGGCGCGGTCGAGGGTGCGCGGTTCGAGGTGGCATTGCCCGCCGTCGGCCGCAGGGCTTGAGCCAGCCCGTCCACGCCACGGCCGTCGCCCGGTTCGCTCGGGGCGGCTGGCGCTGCGCCCTTCTGCGCGGCCCGTCCGGATCAGGGAAGAGCGACATGGCGCTGCGCCTGATCGACGCGGGCTGGCGTCTTGTCGCCGACGACTACAGCCACGTATGGGCGTCCGGCGGCGCCCTCTATGCCTGCGCGCCGGACCGGATCGCAGGACGGATCGAGGCGCGTGGACTGGGCATCCTGGACGAGGCGACGCGGCCCGTGGCGCGGGTTTCCCTCCTCGTCGACTGCGTGCATCTGCCCCCCGAAAGGCTGCCCGAACCGGCGTTCGAGACCGTCGCGGACCTGCGCCTGCCGCGTCTGGTTCTGGACGTCCGTCCGGCGTCCGCAGCCCGGACCCTGGCCCTTGCCATCGACCGGCTTTAATCCCGGATCGGTTTGGCCTATCTAGGCCCGCTTGGACCGGGGCGGGGGCTTCCGGGCCACGGCATAGGGGATATTCGGCGTTGCAGACGCTTTCCAGGATCGGCTCGGCATGATCGGCCTCGTGATCGTCACCCACGGGGGTCTCGCGTCCGAATTCCTGTCCGCCATGGAGCATGTGGTCGGCCCGCAGCGCGGGGTCGCGGCCATCTGTATCGGGCCCGAGGACGACATGGAGCGGCGCCGTCGCGACATCGTCGACGCCGCCGCCGCCGTCGACGACGGCTCGGGCGTCATCCTGCTGACCGACATGTTCGGCGGCACCCCCTCGAACCTGGCGATCTCGGTCATGGAACAGGCCCATGCCGAGGTGATCGCGGGCCTCAACCTGCCCATGCTGATCAAACTGGCCAGTGTCCGCGGTCGCGAGTCCCTGGAGACCTGCGTCGCCCACGCCCAGGATGCGGGCCGCAAATACATCTCCGTGGCCTCCTGGGTCCTGGCGGGCGAGAAGTAGCTTTGGGCGAGACGATGCCGACCGCGAAGGCAACCGCGAACATCTGCAACACCCGTGGCCTGCACGCCCGGGCCTCTGCCAAATTCGTAAAGTTGGCGTCCAGTTTCGAGGCCGAGATCCAGGTGACCCGCGACGGCGTCACCGTCGACGCCCGCTCGATCATGGGCCTGCTGATGCTCGGCGCCGGCAACGGCTGCTCGATCGACATCTCGGCCGAGGGCCCGGACGCCCGGGAGGCCATCGACGCCCTCGGCGACCTGGTCGCCCGCAAGTTCGACGAGGACAGCTAAGCCTTGTCGGCGGTTTGAGCCGGTTCTAGCCCGGTTCTTCTGGCTTCAGGCCTTGCCTGGCCCCGATATGGGCGATCCCCAGCCGTTCGGCGATCCGGACCTGACGATCCCGTTCCCGCGCGGCCTGCCGCTGCTCCCCGGTCCGCGTGTCGTGGCACCGCTCGCAGCAGACGCCGTCGACGTAGTCGGGCGAGGTCCGGCCCTCCGGGCTGACCGGCATGCGGCAGCCCCGGCAGAGGGTGTGCGTCCCCTCGGCCAGCCCATGCCCGACCGCGACCCGCTCGTCGAAGACGAAGCATTCGCCTTTCCACAGGCTCCCGGCCTCCGGCACCGTCTCCAGATAGCGCAGGATCCCGCCCTGCAGATGGAAGACGTCCGTCACCCCCTCCGACTTCAGAAATGCGGTCGACTTCTCACAGCGGATACCGCCGGTGCAGTACATGGCCACCTTCGGCGGATTCGGCCCCATCTCCCGTTTCCTGGCGAGCAGGGCCCGCCCCTCGGTCCGGAACCACTCCGGAAAATCCCGAAACGACCGGGTGTTCGGCTGCACCGCCCCGACAAAGGCCCCGACCTCCCCTTCATAGTCGTTGCGCGTATCGATCACGATCGTGTCCGGATCGGCGATCAGGGCGTTCCAGTCCTCGGGCACCACATAGGTCCCGGCGTTCACGGCCGGTTCCAGGTCGGGCAGACCCAGGGTGACGATCTCCGGCTTCACCCGCACCTTCAGCCGATGGAACGGCATCCGTTCGGCGGAGGAATATTTGACGTCCGTGTCCGCGAAGCCCGGCAGGGCCGTCAGGCCCGCGATCACCCGGTCCACCGCGTCGGACGGCCCGGCGATGGTCCCGTTCACGCCTTCGCGCGCCACGAGCAAGGTGCCGCGCACAGCATCGCCGCAGAGCCGTTCCAGGTCCTCGCGCAGACGCGCGGGATCGGTGACGGCGGCGAACCGGTAGAGGGCCGCGACGCGGATGCCGGGATCGTTGGCGGTCACCAGAGACGCTTTCGCGCAAAGGCGTGGCCAGAGCCGACTTTCAAATGACGTTCAAACGCTTGTGCTTTCGCTGGATCGGTGAACGCGAGATAGGTGACCAGCCGCCATGGCTTGAATTTGGACGTATGCCTCGACTGACCCGCGTTGTGGGCGGCCAGGCGAGACTTCAGGTCGTCGGTCAGGCCCACATAGCGTTCATCGGGCCAATCGATGCTTTGCAGCAAATAAACATACCGCATCGGAACCAGCCCTCCTTCGCCAAGGCTTCGGAGGGCATCCTACTTCGCGCCTGAAAGAAAGGGGACCTGTCCTACGAAGCGCGAAGCGCGAAGCAGGATGGTGGAGCCGAGGGGAGGCTAATCCCCCAGAACTTCCCAGCGAATACAAGGACGCTTTGCACCGCCGCGTAGCAGGGACGCCCTGTGAGTAGCAGTTACGAGTAGCAACTGCGAGCGCCCATGACCCTAAGTCCTTTGCTTTCCGTCACCCGTCCAGATGGGCACTGGGTTGCCAGATCAACCGCGATCCACCCGCTTCCTCGACGATGTGCAGGGTTCCGATCGCGTTGGCAGGAGAGTGGGTGGTCAGCTCTTCGATCTTCCGGAAACCATCTTCAACGACGTATCGGATCCCGAGTCCTGTCAACATTGAGGTGTGGTTGCGCGTGCGCTCGGTCACCACCCCATGCACGAAGGCCTTAGCCTCGCCAGCAGACGCGGCGAGGACTGCCTCGTAGCTCAGCATTCGATCGTTGCACCACGTCGTAAGTGCGTAGGTCTGCATGTTCTTCTCCTCGACGCATGATTGCGTCAAGGAGACGTTATCAGTAGTAAGTTCAGTAGGTTGCGGCATTTACGGTGGCGCGTCCGGGAAAGTTCACTCCTCCCCGAACAGCGAGATGACGCGGGTCAGGCCGTTGGTGTTGACCACGCAGGTTCCCGCCGTCTCGAGCCCAGAGGGATCCTCGCGTTTGTCAGTCCACCTGCACCGCAACTGACCCTCGACCACCGGCGGGAAACGCTCCCGCTTCTTCGTCCCCGGAGATGGTGTTTCCCGGCCGTCTAAGGTGGGCTGGAGGAGCAAGTCTGCGGTTCTGCAACACTGGTCAGTCGGACGCCCGAATAGTGCTCCTGAGCGACTTTTTCGCGTGTGGTCACAGCCGTTGATCCGGGACACGCGAACCGATCACCGAACCTGGGGAAGGTTGGAACAAATAGCGAACATGCACTTGCCAGGCGCGGGCCTCCGGATGCATCTGACCCTCGGGTCGGCAACCTCGGAGCTTGAAAATGAACGATCGATCCCTCGCCGCCCTGCTGATCGAACTGGATGGCGAGCTGGCGAAGAAGAATGACCCCGATCAGGCGGCGGCGGACATCCTGAGCCAGGTCGAGGCGCGCGTGCCTGGAGCGATCACTCGATCGGCAGCGACCCTCCAGCTCCGCAGCCTGAGCCCCTCCGCATACCGGGGGCAGTGAAGCCATGCCGGATCCGAACAGCCCGCGTGTGGCGCGGGAGGATGTCGTGCCCAGTCACGGGCGAAGGCTCGTCGTTCGCTGCGATCGCCCCGGCTGCGATCATGCCTCGATCATCGATCCCCGGACTACGTTCGGGGCAACATCAAGCTGGCCTTCAGAGGGTCGCTCTGGTCGGTTCCGGTGTCGCTGCGGAAGCCGCGAGGCCGTGCTGACCTACACGCGCAACAGCAGTCAAAGCGACGGTCCAGTCTCTCCAGCGGCGCTCGCGCTTTGGTTCTGACGTGGGCCGTAAGAACCTTGATCGTTACAGCGTCGCAGACTGGCGGTCGGCTTGTCCGACCGTGGGCGCGATCAGACGTGCCGCCTGGACCGTGACCGCATGCTGCCCGGTCTGTGACTTGGAGATCGAGGCGGACCTGGCAGTGGTCGAGACCATGAAGGGATCCGGCTACAGCCTATGGGGGGGCGACGACCCGATGCCGACGTCGCTGGTGCCAGGGCATGATGGCCTTCTTCGTGAAACCACCGGGAGCGCAGACTGAGTTCCGGATGACGGAGGGGCCTCAGTGATCGAACCAGACCCCTAGAGGCGGTCGAGGAGGGCCGATAACGGGAGGTGGGCTGAATGGCCGCTATCGGGCCTGATGCCAACGTCGTGGTCCGACCCACTGCGGAAGTCGGACGATTTTCCAAATGCTCGTAGGCTAGCGACGAAATATGGTCATGCCGCTTGGTCCTGGGCGTCCGCCCTTCGATCTACGGCTCTCTCGATGCCCGCCAACAGTTCTGCTAGCTGGATGGGCTTGCCGATGTGGCCGTTCATACCTGCCTGACGACACGCCTCAATCTGGTCGGGTTGCACATTGGCGGATAGCGCCAGGATCGGGATCCGGGCCGTCTTGCCACCCATCGAGCGAATCCGGGTCGTTGCATCCAACCCATTCATTACCGGCATCTGCACGTCCATGAGGATCAGATCGTAATCGCCCGAAGCAGCTGCATGAACCGCTTGAGCCCCGTCCTCTACGGCATCCAGGTGAACGCCCCATGCCTCCAGGATGAGCGTCACCAACTCGCGGTTGGGAGCGGCATCGTCTGCGAGCAGGACACGCAGGCCCGGCCTCAAGCCCTCGTGATGGCTATCCTCACTGAAATGCATCTCATCGGCGACCGGCAGCGGAACTTCGAACCAGAAAGTCGAGCCATTGCCTCGATCGCTGGTGGCCCCGATTTCGCCGCCCATCTGCTCGATCAGACGCCGTGAAATCGCCAGACCCAGACCGGTCCCGCCATAGACACGGGTCGTGGACGCGTCGGCCTGGGTAAAGCGCTCGAAAAGGGCGTCAATCTTGTCCGCCGGAATACCGATCCCGCTGTCGGTGACCGCGACTCGCATTCGATCACCCGTCCAGTCGATCGCCAGTTCAATATCGCCAGAGGCGGTGAACTTCACGGCGTTCGAGAGGAAGTTCAGCACGACCTGACGCAGTCGCCCCTCATCACCCATCAAACCGCTCGGCAAGCTTTCCCCTGCCACCAGCGAGAGCACCAAGCCCTTCGCCTCGCATTGCATCTCAACGATCGAAGCGGCTGAACGGCCAAGCTCGACCGGATCAAACGGTTTCGGGTCCAGATCGACTGCGCCTGCCTCGAGCTTGGAATAGTCAAGAATGTCATTGATGACGCCCAGCAGGGCATGGCTGGCCGTTCCGATCCGGTTCGCGAAGAGCCGCTCCTGGTCCGGCAATGCCTGACTGGCCTCGAGTAGATCCGAGAAACCAATCACGCTGGTAAGCGGCGTCCGAAGCTCGTGGGACATGTTGGCCAGAAACTCGGATTTGGCTTTGGCGGCGGCCTCTGCAACGTCGCGGGCTTCGAGCAACTGCTGTTCCAGCGCCTTCCGGGCGGTGACGTCCCGAACACAATCGTGAAACTCGACCAACTGGCCCTTCGTATCGTAGACGGCGCGCGGCGTCGCCTCGAGCCAGATGACTGTGCCATCGGGCTTTAAGGCCCTGTATTCGTATCGGGGGGTTGGAGCGCCCGGGCCCGATGCGACATAGGCTTTCAGGCTGTCGCGAACAACGACGAGATCGTCCTCCGGGATGATGCCGGTGCAGTCCTTGCCCAGCATCGTCTCCGGTTCCCGGCCAAGAACGTTCCAGGCGGAGGGGGACACGTAGAGGAAGCGGCCTTTGGCGTCGAACCGTGCAACCACATCAGTAGCGGTCTCCGCCAGCAGGCGGTAGCGCGCCTCGCTCCGCGCCCGTTCCATCAACACCGCCGAGATGGGCAGGATCGTGAAGACTAGAACGGCGAGGAAGACCTGTTGGATAATCGCGCGCTGATCGAGGCCGCCATCGACCAAGGCCAACGGTCCGAGCCCTACCGCCACGGCAGCCAGGGAAGCTGAGGCCGTGATCAGAAGAGCGACCGCAGCCGCACCCGCCCCACCACGGAAGGCGATCAGAACGAGGACAGGCGGGATCAGGAAGAGCAGCGGAAACTGGGTCTGTAGAAACACCGCCGCCAAAGTGCCAACGAGGACGCCTGCCAATGCTAGGTGCTTGGTCAGAGAAGCCCCTGCGGGCCATGCTCCTCGAGTCGCCATCAGCAGCAGTGGCGGCGCGACGACCAACATACCGAGCGCGTCGGCAACGAACCATCGGACGACATTCAATCCGAAAGGCTCGTGATGCCACACCGCCAGAATCAGGCAGGCGACCGCCGCTGAGATGGCTGGTGCCACCACCCCGCCGATGGCAACGAACCGCGCGACGATCGGCAAACGCACCATGGCCTCGCGCAAGTCCACACCGCGCATTGCCCAAGCGACTATAATGATCTCGAGCGTGTTGGCGAACGACAGGCCGAGCGAGACAGGCAGAGCATCGCCCATTGCCCGGGTCACGACGATATTGCCGATTAGTGCCCCCAAGACTAACCCGCGCCGTTCCAGCAGGGGACGGAGGAGAATGAGGGCGAGCAGAACGCCATTGGCAGGCCAGATCGCAGCAACGCGCCCGGCTTCACGGGCAAAGGTTAGGCTGGCGAGCGCGAGCAGCCCGAAAACAAGGAAGCCGCAAACAAGACTTCGAGCCACGATCAAGCCGTCGGAACTTTTCAAACGGCTGGGCGCGGCGGTTGTGAACAAACGGTCCTAGCCTCTCTGAAAAGCCAATCTAAATCGAGTAACCCTTAATAAGTGTTAGTTGGAAATTACGCAGTTTTACGGGTGTCGGTGTTGCTGGCGTGAGTAGGGTCAGATGCTGTCTTGGCCACGGGCAACATGTAAATTTCGCCGATGGCCCGTCGCCACCATGGGGTATGTCTAGCTTCCCTAAAAGCCCCATCCTCGGGCGCTGGAGCGGCTTTCAACGGCTGCCCAGTGTCCGGTCCCCACCCTCAACAGCCCTTCGACGGGTCCGCTTTGGAGCAGCAACGCCAATGTCTGGTTTGAGGCCGACAGCCAACCGCTGAGTCCGACCCATAGGCGAAGTTGGAAGTGTCCGGTTGTTGGAAGCCGGCACGGACTATGACGTGCTGGTGTGGACGACCTCCGCCTAACCAGCTTTTCTGGAGCAGTCGTCGTCAGGGACGTCACGTCTAGGAGCGGCATCATGCAGACCATCGCTGTCGTCGGGCTCGATCTGGCGAAGATCTGTGTCGGGGATTCGAAACTCGTTCTGCCCATCAAGGGCCAGGCAGCGTCACAACGTCCATTCCAGCTGGAGCCAGACCTTCTGGATATCGGACGAGAATCCGTCGGCCTGATAGTTGGCATACTTGAGCGCTACGTCGAACTTACCGGACTTGAAGCCGACAAGGGCATCCCATTCAGTCCCGTAGTCCAGCCCGCCGACGTCGCTAGAAAAGTTGTGATAGGTCACGGCCGCGTTCAGTCCAGGCAGGCGCGTGACCCCTTCGAACCGCCGTCCCACACTGATATAGGTATCCTGCAATCCAGCAGCCGGCGTAGTCAGAAAGAGATCCGCCCAGCCGTTGAACTTGTGCAGGGTCGCCATTGGGGTCTGGAATGCGCGCCCGTTGTCGGAGCCCAGCAGCTCATGGCCGGCTTTCACCGCGAACCCTGAGACAGTCGTTCCCAGCTCCAGCGCGATGAAGCGGGCCGCATACTCAGCAGGGTTGGAGCCTGTATTCGTCTGGCGCGCATAGCTGGCCGCCACCGTAATCGGCGCATGGGCGGTGGGGATCGCCCCCGTCGCCCGGATGCCGAATGTGTCGCTGGAACTGGCGAACTGGATCGCCTCCTCATAGTCGAGCAGGTATCCGAACGCCTTGAGCGCTACCGGTCCGGCGGTCACTGCGGCACCGATAAATACGAAGTCTCCGTCGAAGCTTTCGCGGGGGCCGGCATCCAAGCCGAAGACAGTGCGCTGGGCACCGCTCCACGTCACGTCCAGCTTTAGTGGCCCGGCGACGCCTTCGGCCCGCACGGCATCGAAGGTCTGTTCGCTCTGGCGCCAGCCGACGCTGCCGACGAACCTCTGGTCGTCCAGGTTAATCCGCTGGCGACCAACCGTGACGGTCAGGGGTGCGGTCCTGTATTGGATTTGAAGCCGGTTAATATCCAGGTTGGCCGGGTCGGCGATGTTGGCGAACGGCTCCATGCCGTTGCCGGCATTGGTGTCATTGTAGTCGTCGCCAAAGGACAGCACGCCTTCGGCCTCGCCCAGTAAAGACCAGACGCCCTGTCTTGCCTCCAGCCCCAATCTGACGCGAGCGGTTACGGCGTCGGCGTCGGTCAGCGGCGCGTCACGCTCCACGCCTTCATAGCGCAGCCGCGCCTCGACGATCGGAATGATGCCGTCACGCGGCGGAGCCGGTATCCCCGTCTGGGCAAGTGCCGGGGTCGCCAGCACGAAGAGCAGAGCGCCGCCAACGGCAAACGAAAACGTCCTCATGGTATCCTCCATTGAAGTGAAACGATCGTCCGCCGTCGACCGGGAGCGGCGAGCCTGCTCTTCTTCATGTCCGCCTCCTGGAGGTTGACCATCTCTCACTCAAACCGAAGGATCAGGAACGGGCCCGATCAGAACTCTTCCCAGCCGTCTTCGGACACGACCGGCTGAGGCTTGCGGGCGGCGCCGCCGGAACCGACGGTGCGCATCTGGGCGACCGGACGGTTGACCGGGCGCGACTGGGGTCGAGGCGCGCTACGAGCCGCCGGGGCGTGAGCGACGGCTCCGAGCTGGAAGCGCGACACCGAGTTCGCCAGGGTCTCGGCCTCCTGCGACAGGGATTGGCTGGCGGCGGTGGATTGCTCGACCATCGCGGCATTTTGCTGGGTCACCTGATCCATCTGGTTGACGGCGGTGTTGACCTCGGCAAGGCCCGTGGCCTGTTCCTGGGCCGAGGCGGCGATCTCCGACACCAGGCCGTCGATCTCGGCGACGCGGCTGACGATGCGCTGCAGGGCCTCTCCGGTCTGGCCGACCAGGGCGACGCCCGCGCTCACCTGCGAGCTCGAGGCCGAGATCAGGGTCTTGATCTCCCTGGCCGCTTCCGCCGAGCGCTGGGCCAGGGCCCGGACCTCGGAGGCGACGACCGCGAAGCCGCGGCCGGCGTCGCCGGCGCGGGCCGCCTCGACGCCCGCGTTCAGGGCCAGAAGATTGGTCTGGAAGGCGATCTCGTCGATCACGCCGATGATCTGGCTGATCTCCTGGGCCGATTTCTCGATCGCGCCCATGGCGCTGACGGCGTCACGGACGACATTGCCCGAGGTCTCGGCGTCGCCCTTGGCGGCCTGGACGGTCTCGGAGGCCTGACGGGCCCCCAGGGCCGTACGGTTCACCGTCGCGGTGATCTGGTCCAGGGCGGCGGCGGTCTCTTCCAGCGAGGCGGCCTGCTGCTCGGTACGGCGCGACAGGTCGTCGGAGGCCTGGGCGATCTCGCCCGAGCCCGAACGGATGGCCGAGACGTTGCCCAGCACGACCGAAATCGTGTCCTTCAGCGTCTCCATTGCGGCGTTGAAGTCTGTCTTCAGACTGGCGTAGTCGCCGGGGAACTCCGCCGCGATCCGGTGGGTGAGGTTCCCGGCGGCCAGGGCGCTCAGGCCCGCCGCCGTTTCACTGACGATCTCGCCTTGCTGGCGTGCCACTTCGGCCTCGACGTCTGCCAGTCTCTGACGCTCCTTCTCGGTCGACAAGCGCGCGTCGCTCAAGGCGATGTTCGTGGCGTCCAACGCGACCGCCTGTTCCTTGAAAATCTGAACTCTGCGGCTCATCGTGCCGATTTCGTCCTCTCGATCGAGGCTCGGAACCTCAACTGAAAGCTTGCCCTCAGCGAGTTGTTTCATCGCCTCAGTCAAAGACACAATTGGCATGCAGACGGCGCGGATCAAAAGCCAGCCAAACAAACCGGCGACCATCGTTGCAATGACCAAGCCAATCCAAATGATTAAACGCGCGTGTTCCCGGGCCGTATTTAGTTTGAGGCTCGCTGCTATTCGCACTTCATCGGATCGAGCTAAAACAGCTTCTATAGCAACCCACGCTGGACGCATCGTCTGAAAAGCAACTCCGTCCGTTGCAACCATCGGGCCAGCCTCTGCCGGATCTCCTCCGGCCGCAATACGCCTTGCGACGGGGTCGACCAGCGAGAACCATGCGGTGGCAGCGTCGCTTGCGGTTTTGAGTTGGGCCTGAACCTCGGCCTGTCCTTCGAAAACAGGGGCCGCGTCGGCGAGGTTGCTTACCACCGCCTGATGATCCGCTTCAAAGGTGCTCAGGTGCCGTGGGTCGCCACTGGCAATGATCCCTCGAAAGCTGCTCAGCTGGCGTTGGATACGGAACCTGGCTTCCCTGATATGCACAGCGGCCGCATTTTGCCTTTCAACATCGACCCGAGCACTTTGGATCGAATTCAGCTCGATCTCTGCAAAAACCCCAATCGCCAGCAGAACAGATATGACGCTTGCAAAGGCAGCAATAATTTTGATGCCTATTTTCAGTCGCGACATTTAGTTCCGCCTAACGTGGATAGGGTTTGCTGCCACCTGAAAGGTGTGATCGCTCAAGCCGGTCACTGTTCTGATCTGGGTCAGGTTCACGAAAACGACGGCCCCAGCTGCAACCGTGACGAGGGTCAGAACACAAAACGTAAGAGCGAGATTCTGCCCAATATTCATGTGTTTCGAAACGCGACTCCAGATTGTTTCCCTTCGTAGAACGTCGCGCATTAAGCGCACATTAAGTACACCCGGGCGTTTCGTCGCAGGTCAGGCGAACGGCTTCTCCATCGCGCTCAGTCTGGCCTGCACCCGGTTTCGGTGGACACCCCTGCTGGCTGTTCCGAGCTGGAGCGCTGGCGTGCACCATTGAAGGAGCGGGGCGTAGGCGCGAGGCGGGCAGTGAAGGCCCGCTTCTGGCTTTGGACTGACATTGGGCTGTGTCAGCGGCCATGTCCGCATCCCACCCGTTTCAGACGTCCAAGGCATCCGCTTTTCGGTGGCTGCTATCCTAGCCAACGCGCCACGCCGAGGCAGACCAGGGCGGCGGCGAGCACCAATAGCCATTTGTCAGCCTTCGCCGCGTCAGGATGAACGGGCTTCCCGAGCTGTCGCCGACGGATGCTCCACAGGGCGAAGCTCATCCCGAGCCCGCCGATGATTATGTCGATGTCCGGCGACCAAAGCATGCGGCGACCCTGAAACAGATAGCGGACCTCGCGCGACTAAGCCGGTTGCTGGCTCGGTCTTGGCTAGGAGGCGAACTTTGTCGCAGCAGTTGTCTTCTGGGGACTGCGCGATGAGACGCCTCAGAAAAATGCGCGGGGAGGGCCTTTTTTGACCCGTAGCGGCATCGCCATCAAACAAGAAGAGTTGCCGCTCTACGGCCCCTCCACGCCCCTAGAAACAGTATCCCTGAGCACCTCCTCATATCTCGCCGCAAAAAGTTTCATCAGGCATGACTAGGCAGTTCAGCATAAAGACTCTCGCGGTCGAAAGAGTAGTCGTCGTCGCTCGGTGCCGTGTCGAGATCTCCAACATCAAATAACAGGAAGGTGACCAGACACGCTTCAAGGACACGAATAACCTCGTTTTTAAGGGTGTCTTTGCTGAAAGTTCCGAACTCGATCGCCTTCGCGATCTCGGCTCGATCCGCTGCTATCAAACCGTCAATAACGCGAACGACCGCTGCACGGGCTCGGTCACTCGGATGGTCCGCCGCTGCATCGCTCCTCGCCTTGGTATACTTATAGCAAGGGCTGATGACTGGATCGTAATCGACTACGGCGACCGTCCATTTCATCTGTCCCTCCCCGAAGACGTATTTTATCGCCTTTCGGAGCAACGCCTCGGATGGGGGCGGAACGGCCAATAGCACCCCTGCGGGAATGTCAGTGTGAGCCGCCGAGGTCGGGGCCGAGAAGGCGTTGCTCAGGTCGTTTCGAACTGTCGCCTGCACCGAAGCCAGAATGCCGGACAACGATGACAAAGGATCGCCGCTCGAAGTGTCTCCGAGGACAGGCTCACGTCCGAACCTCCGACGGAAGCGGGCGTCCGTGTAACGCGCGATACAGTCCTGAATCAGCCGGACGACGAGGAGCTTCGCCTGGTCGGGATATCTGTCGGACGCAATCCCGGCGGCATAGAGTTCGAATGACGGGTCGCCGTAAGCAGCCAGTGTGAGCGGGTCTACGCTCAGGACGGAGAACCTGAGGTTCATGTCGTTGAAGACGAGGCCGAAGGCCTTCCAGACAGCACCATCGGTGAGGCAGGGAGAGATCCCCTGGAAGGGGTCAGGAATGTGGGGGGGCAAGGCAGAGAACCCGGAGAAGGGTTAGGTATACCGTCGCCGAGTGATGACGCCGGGTGAGGCAGGCTTCGTCCCGGGGATCAGCTCTCGAGACGTTGAACATCATAGCTGTCCTCGAGCCACAATACAACTAGAGAAGTTGCCGATCCACCTCCGGAAGCGCCGTAGGCGTGACGGAAGTTGCATCGCAACTTTTCCACTATTAGTTCAAAAGAACAAAAGAAATCCTACTATCCTAAATCTCTTAAGAGTGCGGGCGGGGGCGCGCGCTGCGTGTGTGTGGGCGAGCGCGCGTGCGCTTCTTTCTTCCAAAGTGCAATGCTGCGGCGAGTTTTATTTCGCGGCTGTCATCGTGGCCGCTGACACCCGATAGATGGACGCCCTTCCGACGCCGAGCTTCTTGGCGATCGCCGTTGCACCCAGACCATCCGCCTTCAACCTTGCGATCTCGCCGGCGTCGATCGAAGCGGGTCTTCCGCGATAGCGTCCTTCTGACTTCGCCTTCTGGATGCCTTCCGCCTGACGCTCCTTTCGAAGGTCGGTCTCGAACTCAGCCACTGCCGCGAGCATGTTCAACATGAGCCGGCCGCCGGAGGTGGAGGTGTCGATCGCGCCCTGCTGGATCGCCTTGAACTCCACGCCCTTCGCCTGGAGCCGATCGATGATGTCGCGGAGGTCGGACATGGAGCGGGCGAGGCGGTCGAGGCGGGTGACCACGAACGTGTCGCCATCTCTGACGTAGTCCAGGGCGGCGGCGAGCTGGATCCGGCCATGCTGGGTGGTTCCGGTCACCTTCTCCTCGAACAGCTTCGTGCACCCGGCAGCCCGGAGCTGTTCAGCCTGAACCTCCAGAGATTGCCCAGTTGAACTGACTCTGCCGTAACCGATGGTCGCCATTCGATATTCCTGTCTCGTTTAGGTCTTAGACCATACACCGGGACTGTATCGGAAGTCGGGCCTTAACTTATACGAGACGCATTTCCCGTCTCAGAGCGAAGCCTCGCCAGGGTATAGTCAAACGAGACTAGCGTCCGTAATTAACGACCCAGGTCGTGACCTGCCCCCTTCCTGATCCCTCGGTTTGAGTGAGAGTCCGTCAACCTCAAGGAGACGGACATGAAGAAGAGCAGGTTCACCGAGGCGCAGATCATAGGGGTGCTGCGCGAACAGGAGGCGGGCGGTGCGACGGCGGAGGTCTGCCGGCGGCACGGGATCAGCGAGCAGACCTTCTATCGGTGGAAGGCGAAATACAGCGGGATGAGCGTCTCGGACACCCAGAAGCTGAAGGCGCTGGAGGACGAGAACCGGCGGCTGAAGAAGCTGCTGGCGGAGTCGATGCTGGACGTGTCGGCGTTGAAGGATCTCCTGGGAAAAAACTGACCGGGCCCGCTGTTCGCCGGGAAGCCGCGCTTCGTCTGATGGCGGAGCGCGGCTACTCGCAGCGGCGGGCCTGTGGGCTGGTCGAGGTCGATCCCAAGACGGTGCGCCGCGCGCCTGAACCTGGCGACGCGGAGGTGCGCGAACGCCTGCGGATTCTGGCCGGAGAGCGTCGTCGGTTCGGCTACCGACGGCTGGGCATCCTGCTGGAGCGCGAGGGCGTCAGCCTGAACAAGAAGAAGCTGTTCAGGCTCTATCGGGAAGAGGGCCTGGCGGTGCGACGGCGGCGGGGGCGCAAGCGGGCGACCGGGATGCGGACGCCTATGGCGGTGCCGGACGGTCCGAACCAGCGCTGGAGCCTGGACTTCGTGGCCGACGCCCTGTCGTGGGGCCGACGCTTCCGCATTCTGTGTATCGTAGACGACTTCACGCGCGAGGCCTGGGCGCTGGTGGTGGACACCTCGATCGGCGGCTGCCGCATGGCGCGTGAGCTGGATGCGCTGATCGCCCGGCGAGGCAAGCCGGCGCTGATCGTCAGCGACAACGGCACGGAGATGACGTCGAGAGCCATGCTGGAATGGGCCAACCGGACAGGGGTCGGCTGGCACTACATCGATCCCGGCAAGCCCCAGCAGAACGGCTTCGTCGAAAGCTTCAACGGCAAGTTCCGGGACGAGTGCCTGAACGAGGAGGTGTTCACGACTCTGGCGGAAGCCCGGGCCGTGATCGGCCGGTGGCGGCACGACTACAACCACGTCCGACCGCACTCCGCCCACGGCGGCCTCGCGCCGGAGACCGTGCGGCTGAACCACGCGGCCGGTCGGCTGCGCGACGTGAATAGCTGCGCCGCCCGGCCGCTCCCACCGGAGCCCAAGATCAGCTATGAAGCCTGCGGACTCCCATTATGACCGAGGGACCAGCGGGGGGCAGGTCAGTAGGAACCACCGCGTCGGAAGACGTTGGTGACTAGCGACATAAAACCTCGCGTAGCAGCTAAGAGTAGCAGCGCTACGCGGCGGTGGCCAAGTGCTTGATATTGCAAGCCTGGTGGAGCCGAGGGGAGTCGAACCCCTGACCTCGTCATTGCGAACGACGCGCTCTACCAACTGAGCTACGGCCCCGTTTTCCGGGTGACAGGCGAGGGCGGGACATAGGCGGGGGCGAGGCGCGGTGTCAATCTCTGCGGTATCGGCGCCTGCGACCACGCAAAACCTTGGCCTTCCGCGGTCCGACGGCTAGAACCGGGGTTCCCCCCTTCTTTCAGGAGTTCCCCGCATGGGAATGGCGATCGTCTGGCTCATCAACGCCATCATCAGCCTGATGACCTGGTTCATCATCGGCTCGGCGATCCTCAGCTGGCTGTTCGCCTTCGATGTGATCAACCACCGCAACCGCTTCGTGAACCAGCTTGCCGGATTCCTCGACGCGGTCACGCGGCCCCTGATGGAGCCTTTCCGGCGGATCATCCCGACGCTGGGCGGCATCGACATCTCGCCGATCGTCGTGCTGCTGCTGCTGAATTTCGCGCGGATCGCCTTCAACAATATGGCGGCCGGGCCGATCATCGGCGTCCTCGGCTAGGGTCTGATCCGGAAAAGTGCGCGCGGTTTTCCGGATTGATCAGGCTCCAGCATGACGCCGGGGTCGTGGCCTCGGCGCCGCACTGCGATATTCCAGCCTTGCGCCGCGCCCGGACGCTCTTAAGGTGCGGACGCCCGGGCGAGACGCCGCTTCTGACCACGACTTCATGACCTCCACGATCAAATCAGTCGCCGTGATCGGCGCCGGGCAGATGGGCGTCGGTATCGCCCACGCCGTGGCCCTGGGCGGATATCAGGTGCGGCTTTACGACCTGGCCGCCGACAGGCTGCCCGTGGCGATCGGCTCGATCGGCGCCTCCCTGGCCCGCCAGGTCGAGCGCGGGACCGTCACCCGGGCCCAGGCCGATGCGGCCCTCGCCAACATTTCCGGCGTCGAGACCCTGGCCGAGGCCGGCAAGGCCGATCTGGTCATCGAGGCCGCCGTCGAGGACGAGGCCACCAAGAAGGCTGTGTTCGCCGAACTGGTCCCGCATCTCGGCGCGAACACCCTTCTGGCCTCCAACACCTCCTCCATCTCGATCACCCGGCTGGCGTCCGCGACGGACCGGCCTGACCGGTTCATCGGCCTGCATTTCATGAAGCCGGCGCCGGTGATGAAGCTGGTGGAGATCATCCGCGGCATCGCCACCTCGGCCGCGACCTACGACACCGCCGTCGCCTTCGCCGAGAGCCTGGGCAAGACCACGACCAATGCCGAGGACTTCCCCGCCTTTATCGTCAACCGCATCCTGGTGCCGATGATCAACGAGGCGATCTATGTCCTCTATGAAGGTGTCGGCAACGTCGCCTCGATCGACAAGGCGCTTAAGCTGGGTGCCAACCATCCGATGGGGCCGCTGGAGCTGGCCGACTTCATGGGTCTGGACGTCGTGCTGGCCATCATGAATGTGCTCTATGACGGCCTGGCCGACTCGAAATACCGGCCCTGTCCCCTGCTGGTGAAATACGTCGAGGCCGGCTGGCTGGGGCGCAAGTCCGGGCGCGGCTTCTACGACTATTCCGGCGACGCGCCGGTCCCCACACGCTGATGGCCCGTTTCGACACGCCCGCTGATCTGCCCGGTCAGGCACCGGTCATCTGGCGGCGGACCCGCGCGGCGATCCCGCTCGCGGCCCTGGCCGGCATCATGTGGCCACCGCTGATCCTCACCCTGCTGGTCTGGCCGCCGCAGAACTGGATTCCGGGTCGGGAGATCGACTGGCGGCTGACGGTTCTGGTGATCGGCCTGTTCGCCGTGCCCGTGGGCCTGTGGTCGATCCGGCGCGAGCGCGACCGTCGCGGTCGCCCGGCCTCGCGGCTCGGCGTCGTATGGCGCTTCATGCTCTATGGGGGCTTGCTGGCCGCCGCCGCCCAGACGGTGCTGGCCCTGGCCATGATGGTCTATGGCTGGGTCGAGTCCGGCACTCTCGGCCAGGGCGTGGGCGCAACCGAAACGACCCTCCTCATCTATGGCGTCGCCGGCCTGCCGGTCGCGATCCTGGTCGGGGTCAGTTACGCCCTGTGGGCTGGCCTCTGCGCCGCCTTCATCGCCTTCATCCCCGCGCCGGAGAAGGTGAAGGATCGTCCGGGCGTGCTCGGCGGCTGACCATAGGTCCATCGGGTGGTTTACCCGATCCGGCTTTGCGCTAGAGTCTGCCTATTGTCTGCTTTGGGGAAAGCAATGGCCATGCCCGCAATCGAGGTTCAGCCTCAGACCGCTGCCGGAGGCCTGGAGCCGACCGGGGCGAAGGACCGCATCTTCCAGCTCGATGTCCTGCGCGGATGGGCGATCCTGGGGATCCTCGCCGTCAACGCCATGGCCTTCGCCTGGCCGTTCCAGCTCATGATGGCCGAGGCGCCGCCGCCCGGCGCGACCGGCCAGGCCGACCTGATCGGCCTGTGGGTCACCGACGTCTTCTTCTCGGACAAGTTCCGCACCCTCTTCACCATGCTGTTCGGCGTGTCGATCTTCCTCGTCGGCGGCGAAAAGAATGACGAACGCCGGGGCGCGCTGCTCTGGCGCCGCCTGCTTTGGCTGGGTCTGTTCGGGGTCTTGCACGGGGCTTTGCTCTGGTATGGCGACATCCTGCTCCACTACGCCTACTGCGGCCTGCTGATGATGTTGATGCGCTCGTGGAGCGCCCGGCGGCTGCTGTGGATCGGGGGCGGGGTGACACTCTTGTGGGGCGTGGTCGCCACGCTCGCCTACTGGGGTATGGCCAATCTGCCGCCCGAGATGGCCGCCCAGATGGAGGCGGGAGCCCCGTCGGCCACCCCCGAAGTCATCGCCGAGGCCGTGGCCCTCTACCGTTCCGGCTGGCCCGCCGGCTTCCTGGAGAACCTCAAGACCTGGGCGACCTTCCAGCTGATGGCAAGCCCGTTCCTGATCCCGGTGACTGTGCCGTTGATGATGCTGGGGCTCGGCCTGTTCAAGTCCGGCTACCTGCACGGCCGCGCGCCGCTGTGGACCTATGGCCTGGTCATCCTGGTCGGCGGGGCCAATCTGGCGGCCTTCGCCGTGTTGGGCTGGCAGGACGCCATGGCGGGCGACAGCGACCCGACCCGGGGTCTGGCGGGGGCCGCAGGCGGGGCGGCCTTCCTGATCACCCTCTTCTACGCCAGCGTCCTGATCCTTCTGGTTCGCTTCGGCCTCAGGCCGCTGGTCGGCTGGCTGGCGCCGGTCGGACGGATGGCCTTCACCAACTATCTGACCCAGACCCTGATCATGGTCACCCTCTACTACGCGCCGTGGGGCCCGATGTGGTTCGGCCAGCAGGGCCCGGCCCAGATGTGGATGGTGGTCGGCGCGATCTGGGCCGCCCAGATCATCTGGTCGCCGCTGTGGCTGTCGGTCTTCTCGATGGGGCCGCTGGAGTGGGTCTGGCGCTGCCTGACCTATGGCCGGATGGTGCCGCTGAGGAAGTAGGGCAGTGGCGAGTGAGGAGTGAGGAGTGACGAGTGGCGGGGTCCGCTCCGGACCATCTCCCGTCCCCGGTCACGCCGGGCGGTGGAAGAGCGCCTTGAACTCGCCACTCGCCACTCGCCACTCGCCACTCTAGAACCCCCGGCATGACCGACGCCTCCCCTCCTGCCGAAACGCCAGAACCCATCCGTCCCGAAGCCAGAGGCCCCCGGGGTTTCGCCGACCGGCGCGGGCCCGAGGTCGCGGCCGAGCGCCGGATCGTGCGCCAGGTGTCGGAGGTCTATGAGCGTTGGGGCTTCGAGCCGCTGGAGACCGGCGCCTTTGAATACGCCGACGCGCTCGGCAAATTCCTGCCTGACGCCGATCGTCCGAACGAGGGCGTCTTTGCGCTCCCGGACGACGACGAACAGTGGATGGCCCTGCGTTACGACCTGACCGCCCCGCTCGCCCGGTTCGCGGCCCAGTCGTGGGAGACCCTGCCCAAACCCTATCGCCGCTACGCCTTCGGACCGGTCTGGCGCAACGAGAAGCCCGGTCCCGGCCGCTTCCGCGAGTTCGTCCAGTGCGACGCCGATACCGTCGGTTCCGACCGCCCGGAGGCTGACGCCGAGATCATCGCCATGGCCTGCGAGGGCCTCAAGGCTGCGGGTCTGGCCGAGGGTCAGGCCGTGGTCCGCGTCTCCAACCGCAAGCTTTTCGACGGCCTGTTCGAGGCCGGCGGGGTCACCGATCCGATCCAGCGCCTGACCGCCCTTCGCGCCATCGACAAGTTCGACCGCCTCGGCTGGGAGGGCGTGGCCGCCTTGCTGGGCGAGGGTCGTCTGGACGACAGTGGCGACTACACGAAGGGTGCCAACCTGCCTCTGGGCCTCGCCGCGACCATCGAGGCCTTCCTGGGTTCGGCCTCGGAAGGCACGCGCGCCGAGACCCTCGACGCCATCGCCCGCTCCGGCGGGCTCGGCGCGGCGGGCGAGGCCGCTCTGGAGGAGCTGGCCGGCATCGACCGCGCCCTGACCGCCATGCGGGTGGATCAGGCCACCGTCCGCTTCGACCCGACCATCGTGCGCGGCCTGGAATACTATACCGGTGCCGTGTTCGAGGCGGAGCTGCTGCTCGACACCACCGACGACAGGGGCCGCCCGGTCCGCTTCGGCTCGATCGGCGGCGGCGGCCGCTACGACGATCTCGTGGCCCGGTTCACCGGCCAGAGCACCCCGGCGACCGGCTTCTCCTTCGGCGTCTCTCGACTGGCCTCGGCGCTCCGCGCGGCCGGACGGGCCGGCGAGGTCGCGCGCGGCCCCGTGGTCGTGATCGTCTTCTCCCAGGACGACATGCAGTCCTATCTCGACGCCGTCTCCGAACTGCGTGCGGCCGGCATCGCCGCCGAACTCTACCTCGGTCGTGCCGGGATGAAGGCCCAGATGAAATACGCCGACCGCCGCAACGCCCCGGCCGTCGTCATGCTGGGCGGCGATGAGATCGCGGCCGGTCAGGTGACGATCAAGGACCTCGACGCCGGCCGCGCCGCTGCGGCGGGCCTGGCCGACAATGACGCCTGGAAGGCCGAGCGCCCCGGCCAGCAGACGGTCCCGCGCACAGATCTCGTGCGAGCTATTCGCGTTATTATCGAAGCTTCTTCGAGAATGTAAGTCGTCTGCGGATGTGTTATCGATGTTCAGTCATGAAACTGTCCGTTTTCGCCTGTGGTTTGATTGACTTGAGCCGGCCCGGAGCGCCATCTGCACTCACTCGAACGGCGCGGCGCTGACAAGGCGCAGCCGCTGATCGGAGGCGTTTCGGGGAGGAAACGTCCGCTCCTCAGAGAGCGTGAAAGCCCGCTGCGATGTATCCCCCGCAGCGGGCTTTTTCGCGTCTGTGACCCCTCCCTCTCCCGGCGGGAGAGGGCTTGAGGCTCGCAGAGCGTAGCGATGCGCCAGCCGATCCGAAGGGCGGCGCGTAGCAGCCAAAGGGTGAGGGGCACCCCCTCACCGGCGAGCGCCACCCCCTCACGCTTTCGCGTTTCCAATCGCTGCGCTCCTGGACGCTCAAGCCCTCTCCCGCCGGGAGAGGGAAGCCATACCCATCAACACATCCCCCCAGGACCCCAACGATTTCAACGCCCGGGATTATTTAGAGCCTTTATGTGCGCCCCCTCCCAAACCGCGCCGACACTTCTCGCCGTCCCGTCGCAGGGGGAAGGCGTCCTGGGCCCAGGACCCGGACGTGCGGCGGGGCGCGATCGAGCGGGAAACTGTATCGCTGCGCGCGGCCGAGGCCCCTGATCCGGCGAGGAGCTGGATCTGTGGAGGCACGAACCGGCGCTGATGCAGGACTGTCCATGGGGTGACAAACCATGGAGCCCGGAGGGACCTGACACCCTCCGCCCGTCGCGGGCTGAGGCCGGACTGGGTTTAAGCGGCGCAAAGCGTGGGGGTCGAAAACGACGAAAACCTCACAGGCTGCACGAAGCCCGTCACCGGCCGCTCGCGTGAACCGGTCGCGACGGAGCCCCGGCGCGAGCCGAAAATTCTCATCCGGTCCCCGTAACGCGAAAGCAGGGGGCCATCCCGGTTCCGGGCGACCGCCCGGGCTCCGTCCACTTCCCCACAACTTCCGCCCGATGGGCAGGGAGCGATGAAACACGCCTGCTTGTCATCCCTGCATCCCCGCGGAGGCGGGGATGCAGGGAGTCGATGAGCGCCAACACGTCGGCGTCGCCAGGCGGCGAACGGGGAGGAGACGAGGCGTTGCTACCAGATGCGAACCCGCTCTTCCGGCGCCAGGTAGAACCGCGCGCCCGGCTGGACACCGAAGGCCTCGTACCAGGCGTCGACGTTGCGCAGCGGGCCGATGACCCGGAACTCCGCTGGGGAGTGGGGACCCACGGCGACCTGCCGTATCAGCGCCGCTTCGCGGGACTTGGTCTGCCAGACCTGGGCCCAGCCGAAGAAGAACCGCTGCTCGCCGGTCCAGCCGTCGATGACCGGCGCGGGCCGCCCGGCCAGGGACAGGTGATAGGCCTCCAGCCCCACCGCCACGCCGTTGGCGTCGCCGATGTTCTCGCCCATCGACAGGCCGCCCTGGACGTTGTGGCCCGGCGCGACCTCATAGGTGTCGTACTGGGCTCCCAGGCGGGTCGTCAGTGCGGTGAAGTTCGCCGCATCCCCGGCGGTCCACCAGTCGCGCAGCACGCCGTTGCCGTCAGACTTGCGGCCCTGGTCGTCGAAGCCGTGGCCGATCTCGTGGCCAATGACGCCGCCGATGGCCCCGTAGTTGACCGCCGGATCGGCGTCGGGATCGAAGAACGGCGGCTGCAGGATGGCTGCCGGAAAGACGATCTCGTTATTGGTCGAGTTATAATAGGCGTTCACCGTCTGGGGCGTCATGCCCCACTCGGCCTTGTCGACCGGCTGGTTCAGGCGATTGCGCTGGTAGTTCCACTGGAACATGGCCTCGCGCTCGCCATTGCCGAACAGGTCGTCGGGCCGGATTTCAAGCGCCGAATAGTCACGCCAACGCTCGGGATAGCCGATCTTGACGGTGAATTTCGCCAGCTTGTCGAGGGCCTCGACCTTCGTCTCGGGACTCATCCAGGTCAGGTTCTCGATGCGGATCCGCTGGGCCCGGACCAGGTTGGCGACCAGCTCCTCCATCTTGGCCTTGGATTCGGCGGGGAAATAGTCGGCCACATACTGGCGGCCGAGGGCCTCGCCGAGGGCACCCTGAACAAAACCGACGCCACGCTTGTCGCGCGGCCGCTGCTCGGGCTGGCCGCCGAGATCGCGGTTGTAAAAGCCCCAGCGCGCCGTCTCGAACCGGCTGGACAGCCAGCTGGCCGCGCCATCCGTCGTGTGGAAGGCTTGCCAGGCGCGCAGGGTCTCGATCGGCGTGGCGGCATAGATGGCGGCGATCTTCGGCATGGCCGTGTTCTGGCGAACGACCAGACGCGGCACGTCGCCAAGCTGGCCGGCATTGAAGTATCCGACCCAGTCGAAGCCGGGGGCCTCGCTGACCAGCTGCTGGATGCTGGATTCGTTGTATGTCCGGTCGCGGTTGCGGCTCTCGATCGGCGTCCAGTGGGCCTCGGCGATGGCGGTCTCGACCGCCACGATCGCAGCGGCGTTGCCTGCCGGATCGTCCCAGCCGATCATCTCCAGCATCTGGGCCACATAGGCCTCGTACTTGACCTTTTTGTCCGCGTGGACGGGCAGAAGGTAATAGTCGCGGTTCGGCATGCCGAGCCCGGCCTGACCGGCCGAGACGACGTAGCGATCCGGGAATTTCTGGTCGATCGTGATGCCGGTTCCGAAGAAGGAGCCACCGATCCGGCCGCGGAGACCCATGTGGGCGGCCATGGCCTCATGGGTATCGATCGCACGGATGGCCGCGAGGTAGGGAGCCAGCGGCTGTGCATCCAGCTGCTCGACCCGCGCCACGTCCATATAGCTCCGATAGGCATCGGCGATCTTCTGTTCGTCCGAGCCCGACGCCAGGTCGGTGCGGGCAGCCAGACTGTCGATCATGGCCTTCAGCCGGTTTTCGGACAGGTCAGAAAGGACGTTGAAGGAGCCATAGCTGGTCCGGTCGGCCGGGATGGTCATCCGGTCCAGGGCCGCCCCGTTGGCGTAGCGCATGAAACTGTCGCCCGGCAGGACAGAGGCGTCCATCCCGGCCGGGTCAAAACCCCAGGTCCCATATTTCGGCGCATTGATGCCCTGCCAGCCGGTGAAGCCGGGAACGGCGGGGGTTTCCTGGAACAGTGAGTAGATCGTGCAGTCTTCGTCGAGGCAGCCGTGGTCGTGTTGCGCACTCTGGGCCATAGCCGTGGAAGGCAGCAGCAGTGCGCCGACAGCGGCGCCGATCATAAATCTGTTCATGGGGTTTCCTGGGGTTTTCCGTCAACGGGTTCGCGCCGTGGACGGCGACTGGCCCGGACCCTACGCCGGGTCTGCGGGGCGTCGCCTTAAAAAAAGTTCATGAATCCCGGCTCGGCGCTCGCCACGCGGCGCCTTTAGGGTGACGATCATCCGGCAAGGAGATCGAATGGCGGGCGGGCACGGCGGCGGCGACTACAAGGACCTGGTGGTTTTCCTGGCGGCTGCGGGGGTGGTCGTGCCCCTGTTCAATCGCTGGAAGATCAGCCCCGTTCTGGGCTTCCTGGCGGCCGGCGTGCTGCTGGGCCCGGACGGGCTCGGTCGCTTCGCCCCTGTCGTCCCCTGGCTCGGCTGGTTCACCATCGATGACGCCGATCAACTGGCCCAGCTCTCGGAACTGGGCGTCGCCTTCCTCCTGTTCATGATCGGGCTGGAACTGTCATGGGAGCGGCTGAAGGCGATGCGCAGGCTCGTCTTCGGCTTCGGCATGCTGCAGGTTGTCCTCTGTTCCGCCGTCCTGGCGGGCGCCTTCATGCTGCTGGGCCAGCCGCTGGCCGGCGCCGCGGTGCTCGGCATGGGACTGGCCTTGTCGTCGACGGCGGTGGTCCTGCCGGTCATGGCCGAACGGGGAAGGATGCGCGGCGCGGTCGGTCGCGCCACCTTTGCAGGATTGCTGGCCCAGGATCTGGCCGTCGCGCCGATCCTGATCACCGTCACCGTGCTGACGACCCTGTCGGCGGCCGGAGGCGACCTCTCGCCCTCCGTCCTCGGCCCCGCCCTGCTGACGCTCGCGCCCGCGGCCATCGGCCTGGCCCTGATCGTCCTCGTGGGCCGACTGGGTCTGCGTCCCCTGTTCCGGTCCGTGGCCAGGAGCCGCAGCAAGTCCGGCGGCGGCAGTCAGGAGCTGTTCGTCGCCCTGTGCCTGCTGGTCGTCGTCGGCGCCGGCGTGGCCGCCCAGGCGTCCGGCCTGTCGATGAGCCTCGGGGCTCTGATCGCAGGCATTCTTCTGGCCGAGACCGAGTATCGCCGCGAGATCGAGATCAATATCGAACCCTTCAAGGGCCTGCTGCTGGGGGTCTTCTTTGTCGGCGTCGGCATCGGTCTGGACCTCGACGTCGTCGCAGCCGAGCCGGTTCTGGTGTTCGGCCTTGCCGTCGGAGTCATCGCCATCAAGGCGGTTCTGATCTTCGGCCTGGCCCGGCCTGGGGCCTGTCCGCCCGCGCCGCCGTCGAGACGGCCCTGGTGCTCGGTCCGGCGGGAGAGTTCGCCTTCGTCATCATCAACACCAGTCTGGTGGAGGGCGTGGCGACGCCGGCCTTCACCCAGGCCGTCCTCGTCGCCGCGACCATCAGCATGTTCGCCGTGCCCCTGGCCGCCATGCTGGGCCAGCGGCTGGCCCGTTCCACCGCCGCGCCGCCTGTCGCGGACCTGCCGCCGGACACAGGACCGGGCTCAAAAGACGCCGCAGTTCTGATCGTCGGCTTCGGCCGGGTGGGCCGTCTGGTCGCCGAGATGCTGGCCGAGCATGGCCAGAGCTTTATCGCCGTCGACACTGATCCGGCCACCGTCGCCGCCGGTCGACGCGACGGCCATGACGTCTCCTACGGCGATGCGGCCCGACCGGAAATGCTGTCCCTGTGCGGCGTCGAGACCATCCGCGCCCTTGTCGTCACCATGGACGCCCCGACCAAGGTGGACGAGGTCGTCATGACAGCCCGCGCCCTGCGTGACGACCTGATCGTCATCGCCCGCGCCCGCGACGACCGCCATGCGGCCCGCCTTTACGGGCTGGGCGTCACAGACGCCGTGCCGGAAACGACCGAGGCCAGCCTGCAACTGGCCGAGAATACCCTGGTCGATCTCGGCGTGCCGATGGGGCTGGTCCTCGCCTCGATCCACGAGCGCCGTGACAAATACCGGGCGGTCTTCCAGGCCGCCATCCCCGAGAACCGGCGCAACCGCAAGACCCGCGCTCTCAGAGCCAGCCCGAAGCCTTAACCAGAACCACGACCCATTTTGGTCATCCTTCCGTGATGAAAGCGCAACTTCCCCCCGGGGCCCGGCGTTCTACGGGTCGCTTGCTCGCGTCCGCACCGTCGGCGTGACCGACCCAGTCACAGCCCCTTCTGTCCATCTGCTTCGCGGACCCCTCCCGCCGTGAAGCGTCAGCTACAGAGTATCCGTGTTCATGCGTGAGTCCGCGCCGACCGCCACCCCGTCCTCCAATGAAGCGCAGCCCCGGCTGAACCGCCGTCAGGCCGCCAAGGTGCGCACGCGCCAGAAGGTGCTGGACGCCGCCCGCAATCTGTTCGCCGAACGGGGCTACGAGCCCGCCACGATCCGCGACATCGCCAAGGGCGCGGGCATGTCGACCGGTGCGGTGTTCGCCAATTTCCAGGACAAGGCCGAACTGTTTGAGGCGGTCCTGACCGAAGATATGGCCGGTCTTGCCGAGGTCATGTTGAACGGTGCCGGTGACGGCTCGACGCGTGATCGCCTCGTCAACGCCCTGACCGCCGGCTATCACGGCTCGATCGACCAACTGCCGCTGTTCCAGGCCATCGTCGCCCGCTCCTGGTTCCAGCCGGTCGCGGCCGCGACCCGCCAGCGCGCCGCGACCCAGGTTCTGACCGACGTCATCTCCGACCTCCTGCGCGCCGGCATCGGTGCCGGCGAGATCAGGCAGGATGCCGATATCGCCCTCCTGACGGAACTGACCTGGGACGCCTATCTGTCCAACTATCGCCGCGCCGCCTACGACGGCTGGAGCGTCGACCAGCTGGCCGACCACATCGGCCGCCAGGTCGATACCCTGCTGGCCGGCGTCAGCACGAAATAGTCCCGGGAAGAGCCTTCAGCTCTTCCACTTCAAAACGGCCGGCTTGACCGGGTTGGAGAAGCCGCGCTGCCCAGCGCGGCTTTTCTGCCATTCGCGCTTGAGCTGCTGGTACCATTTCGCCTGTCTGTCGGCGTCGTCGATCCAGATCAGGGCCGGATCGTAGCGCAGCCCCTCGTTCTGCAGGTTCACCATCCCGCCGTCCTGTCTCAGGAAGGCGACCACGCCCATCCGCAGGAAGGGTTTGGCGATGCCGAACACCCAGTGATCGGACCAGAAGATCTGGGTGATCCGCGTCTTCGTCTCGGTGATCGGCGTCAGACAGGTCAGGGCCAGAACCTGTTTCTCTCCCACCTTGATATGCTCCCAGCGATATCCGGGCAGGCGGAAACTGATCTCCGTTGCGGGTGCCCCGCCGAGGATCTTGTAGGCGCGTGAGTTCGACGACGGCGCGTGCCGCACCATGGCGAAGCCCAGCTCGCGCGGCTCGAAGGCCTTGGACTTCTCGTGCATCGACTGTTCGGAGCGCCACCACCATTGCTGATGCACATAGGGCCCATGGGCGGGGTCCATCAGGCCGACGACCGCGTGGTCGATATGGCTGTCGAAATCCATCCACTCGACCAGTTTCGCGTCGCCGCCGACGACGCCGGGGAAGGTCGGCGGCGGATGATCAGGCTCGGCGTCCGAGCGGGGATCGGAGCGGATGAAGACGAACACCATCCCCTGGCTCTCGACCACCGGATAGGACCGCACCCGGACCCGTTCGACCTCGAATGGCTGTTCGTCCACCAGCGACGGGATGGCGGCGCAGACCCCGTCAGTGCGGAAGCGCCAGCCGTGGTAGCAGCACTCGACCGTCTCCGGCTCGCCCGGCTTCTGCACCAGCCGCCCGGCCGACAGGGGCGCGGCGCGGTGCGGACAGATGTCGCGCATCGCATAGACCTGGCCGTCGCGACGGCGCCCGATCAGAACCGGTTCGCCCAGCAGTTCGTAGCGTTTCAGCGAGGCTTCGGCGACGTCGCGCGACAGGGCGGCGAAATACCAGGTGTCCAGCACAAACCCCTTGCCGAAGGCGGCGGGCGGGGCCTTGGCCTCGGGCGAGGCGTTCATCGGGCTGTCGGCTGGCGTCATGGTCGGATGATAGAGGCTGGTTTCGCTTTCGTCATTGTCCGAGGAAATTCGTCACGGCAGGTTGCGGCCTGCATCCGTTCGCACGACCTGTGACGACAAGGGACCAGAACGCCGGGCGTGCCGGCTCAGGGAAAACAGATTTCATGAACAGCCAGATCCTCACCGGCCTTGTCGCCGCCCTCGGCCTGATGGCCAATTTCGCGCTCGTCGGCCCGGCGAGCGCCCAGGGCGGTCACGCCGCTCATGCCGCCGACCACGGCCACCATCACGCCGATTTCGAATCGACCCGGATGCACGTCCGCGTCGACGGCGAGGCCGGTCCGGGCGTGCGCGACATCATCCTGATCCCGGGGCTCAGCTCTTCGCCGGACGTGTGGCAGGGCACGGTGGATCATCTGGGCAGAGGCTGGCGCGTCCACCGCATCCACATCCAGGGCTTTGCGGGCGCGCCGGTCGAGGGCAATGCCGAAGGTCCGGTCGCCGCCCCGGTGGCCGAAGAGATCGCCCGCTACATCGCCGAGAACGATCTCGATAAGCCCGTCGTCGTCGGTCACTCGATGGGCGGCACCATCGGCATGATGCTGGCGGCCCGCCATCCCGACGCGGTCGGCAAGCTGATGGTTGTCGACATGGTGCCCTTCATGGGGGCCATGTTCGGCGCGCCGGGCGCCACGGCCGAGAGCGTCGCTCCCGTCGCCGAGCAGGTCTATCAGGGCATGGCGACCGCCGCCCCGGCTGAGTATCAGGCTCGCGCCGCCGCCTCTGTCACCGGCATGATCAATACGGAATCGAAGCGCGCCGGCCCGCTGGAGGACACGGCGACGAGCGACCAGGGCGTCTCTTCGCGTTCTTTCCGCGAACTGATCCTGACCGACCTGCGCCCTGAACTGCCGCGTATCACGGCCCCGACCGAGGTCCTGTATGTGAAGTTCAACGACGCGCGGATGACCAACGAGATCACCGACATGATCTACCAGGCTTCTTTCGCGACCCTGCCGGGCGTGGAGCTGAAGCGGATCGACGACAGCGCCCACTTCATCTTTCTGGACCAGCCTGAGGCCTTCCATGCCCGGCTGGACGCCTTCCTGACCGAATGAGCGATCCGGTCGTCCCCTCCGTTCAGGAAGCGGCCGCCGATATCGTCGACCTCTACGATCGGCGGTCCAGCGACTGGATCGCCGATCGTGGCTCGGCTCTGACCGAGGCCGACCGGACCTGGCTCGACCGGTTCACGACTCGCCTGTCGCCCGGCGATCCGGTGCTGGACGTCGGCTGCGGCTCGGGGCGACCCATGGCGGCTGCGCTTCTGGAGCGAGGCTTCCGCGTCACCGGCGTCGATTCCTCGGCCCGACTGGTCGCTCATGCAGCGTCTAACCTGCCGGCGGGCCGGTTCGTCCAGGCGGACATGCGCACGCTCGACCTCGGTGAAACCTTCGCCGGTGTCCTGGCGTGGCACAGCCTGTTCCATCTCTCGCCCGGGGATCAGCGCATCGCCCTGCCATGCCTTCTGGCCCATGCGGCCCCGCGCGCGACGATCCTGTTCTCGTCCGGTTCAAGCGAGGGCCATGCGGTCGGCGTCTGGCGGGGGGAGCCGTTGTATCATGGCAGCCTCGGCCCGGAGGCGTACGAGACCAGACTCGCCGCGGAGGGGTTTCAGGTTGAATCCGGCGTCTGGGCCATGGACGGCTCGGTCTGGCTGGCGCATCGCGATGGATGATCGTTAAGCCCCGCGCCATCGTTTCGGCCGAATGGCCCATCACGCTGACGTGAAGTCTTCACGCGACGTTCACCACAAATGCGTTTTGGTGGGAGGCGTTTTGGTGCACGCGACGAACGGCCATGACGGCCGGGGCTTCTGAGGATGTCGATGGCCGGTCCGGGTTTCGGAAACAGAGGTGGCGGCGGTGCGGCGAAGCCCGCGCGCACGCGACTGCAACAGGTCCTCTACTGGGGCTCGGTTCTGGCCGTCTGGGGTGCCATCTTCCTGGTGGTTTTCTTCGCCGTCTTCGCGCGCGGCCTGCCGGATACCTCGGCCCTCTACGACATCGATCGCCAGCCCTCGATCACCTATCTGGACCGCAACGGGGCCCTGATCGCCACGCGCGGCTCGCAACAGGCCCCGCCGGCTGATCTCGAGGCCCTGCCCGACTATGTCCCGGCCGCCTTCATCGCCATCGAGGACCAGCGCTTCTACTGGCATCCAGGGTTTGATCCGATCGGCATGACCCGGGCCATGGCCGCCAACATGCGCGCCGGCCGGATCGTCCAGGGCGGTTCGACCCTGACCCAGCAGCTGGCCAAGAACCTGTTCCTGACGCCGGACCAGAACATGCGCCGCAAGGTGCAGGAGCTGATGCTGGCCGTCTGGCTGGAAATGAAATTCTCCAAGCAGGAAATTCTCGCCCTCTATCTGAACCGGGTCTATTTCGGCGCGGGTGCCTATGGGATCGAGGCTGCGTCGCAACGTTATTTCGACAAGTCGGCCAAGGATCTGACCGTGGGCGAGGCCGCCTTGCTGGCCGGCTTGCTGAAGGCCCCGTCGCGCTATTCGCCTGTGTCCGAGCACAAGCGCGCAGGGGTGCGGGCTACTGTCGTTCTGGACGAGATGGCGCAGTCCGGTGTGATCACGCCCGAAGAGCGCGCCGCCGCCGTGCTGGAGCCGGTCCGCGTCTCGCGCACCCTGGCGACCCAGCACGCCCAGTATTTCATCGACTGGCTCGACAAGGAGATCCGCGGTCTGGTCGGCGATCCGACCGAGGACATGATCGTCGAGACCACCCTCGACCTGACCTTGCAAACGGCAGCGGAGCGGAACGTGCGCCGCATCCTCGACCGCGACGCCTCTCGGGGCGTGGAACAGGCGGCCCTGGTGGCGCTGGACGGCGACGGCCGGGTGCGCGCCATGATCGGCGGCGCCTCCTATGCCGACAGCCAGTTCAACCGCGCCGTCGACGCCCGTCGCCAGGCCGGTTCGGCCTTCAAGCCCTTCGTCTATCTGGCCGCCATGGAGGCCGGCTACACGCCCGAGACCCCGGTAGTCGACGAGCCGGTCCGCATCGGCAACTGGAGCCCGCGCAACTACTCCGGCACCTTCGCCGGGAACATGACCCTGGCCAATGCCGTAGCCCAGTCGACCAATACGGTCGCCGCCTATGTCGCCGACCAGATCGGTCGCGACAGCGTGGCCCGGGCGGCGCGCCGGCTCGGCATCTCGTCGCGCATCGGGCTGGAGCCTGCGATGGCGCTGGGCGCGGTCGAGGTCTCACCGATCGACATGGCCACCGCCTATGACGCCTTCGCCAACGGCGGCCGTCGGGTCGAGGCCTATGGCATCAGCCGGATTCGGACGCCTCAGGGCCGGGTGATCTACCAGCGCGGTGCCCGCGACGCAGCGTCGGGTCAGGCGATCAACAACCCGTCGCTCTATTATATGAACCAGATGCTGCGCGGCGTGGTCACGGGCGGCACCGCGCGCAGCGCGGCCATCGCCGGTCGCGACATCGCCGGCAAGACCGGCACGACCTCGGATTACAAGGACGCCTGGTTCGTCGGCTACACGGGCGGTTTCGTCACCGCCGTCTGGGTCGGCAAGGACGACAACACCGCCATGCGCGGCGTCACCGGAGGCGCGGCCCCGGCGGCGATCTGGAAGGGTTTCATGGAGGCGGCCCTGCCGCGCCTGAACGTCCAGCCGATTCCCAACGGCCCGCCCATGCCCGACGGCTGGGTCGCACCTGACCCGATCGGCGACCTGATCGGCGATGCGGAGGACCCTTACGGCGATTCCACCGTCCTGCCGGGCGGTGTCGATCCGAACCAGGGCGAGCCCTACGATCCAGATGTGCCCGCCGACCAGTCCCGTCGCGATGCCATACCCACGGAACGCCCGCGCCGCGACGACCCGCCCGACCAGAACCCCGAACCGGCCGCCCAGCCGGAGAAGGAAAACGCCCCGCTGTTCTTCTAGCGCGGCCGCCTAGCGACCGACGGCGTGAAGCGCCGCTCCGTGGTCCCGCAGCCAGGCGCGGAACGGCCGGTGGTCACCGACGAGCCGCTTGACCACCGACCAGTAGGCCGGGCTGTGGTCCGCATGGACCAGGTGCGCCACCTCGTGGGCGGCCAGGTAGTCGAGCACTTCGGGCGGAGCCATGATCACGCGCCAGGAATAGCGGATCGAGCGCGACATCGGGCTGCACGAGCCCCAGCGCGACCCGGGGTCATTGATCGTCAGGGTCACCGGCCGCTGACCGAGGGCGCGAAGATGGACATCAGTTCGGGCCTGGAGCGTTTCTCTCGCCGCTCTCCTGAGCAGGTTAACCACCCGCCGGGCGAAGGCCTCGCCCTCGCCGCCCGAGACGATACGAAGACCGTCGGGCCCCTCAATCAGCCGCGCCGCGCCTGCGCCGCCGGTCGCCTCCAGCCTGACCGTGCCGCCGCGGTAGGGAATGACTGCGCCGGGTTCGATCGCCGTACCGCCGGGCCGTGCGGCCAGCCGCTCTGCGATCCAGGCGGACTTGGTTCGCGCGAAGGCGACCGCATCGGCCAGCCGTCGCTCCGACGGAGCGATGACCACGGCCTCACCCTTGCGCGTATCGATGCGGATCGAGATGCGCCGCGCGCGAGGATTGACGCTCAGACGAAGGGCGTGACCGCCCTCAAGCGGCAGCCGCTGACCGGTCTGGTACGGCGCAGAGCTTTTCATTGGCGGCGATAAAGTCCCGGGTGCGGGGGTAGATGTCCTCGCGGAACCGCCGCCCGTTGAAGACGCCGTAGTGGCCGACGTCCGGCTGGACGTAAAGCACCCGTCGGTCGTCGGGGATGTTGGTGCAGATCGTGTGCGCCGCCTGGGTCTGGCCGACGCCGGAAATGTCGTCCTTCTCGCCCTCGACGGTCATCAGGCCGATATCGGTGATCTTCGTCAGGTCGACGAGCTCGCCATTGTGCTCCAGCAGACCGCGCGGAAGCAGGTGCGACTGGAAGACGATGTCGATCGTCTGCAGATAGAATTCCTCGGTCAGGTCGAGGACCGACAGATACTCGTTGTAGAATTCCTCGTGCTTCTCGACTCCGTCCCCGTCCCCGGCGACCAGGTCGCGGAAATACTCCCGGTGGGCGTCAGTGTGGCGTTGCTCGTTCATCGACATGAAGCTGTAGAGCTGGACGAAGCCCGGATAGACCTCGCGGCCGAAGCCCGGATAGGGCCAGGGCACGGTGTGGATCATGTTCGACTGGAACCAGGCGAAAGGCCTGGCTTCTGCCAGCTGGTTCGTCACCGTCGGCGACAGGCGCGCGTCGATGGGCGAGCCCATGAAGGTCATGGAGGCCGGGCGGTTCGGATCGTTCTCGGCGGCCATAACGGCGGCGGCGGCGAGTACCGGCGGGCCGGGCTGACAGACACCGACGACATGGGCGCGGGGGCCGATCTGGGCCAGCATGGTGCGGACGTGGTCAATGTAATCGTGGAAGTCGAACCGGCCTTCCAGCATCGGCACCTGACGGGCGTTGGCCCAGTCGGTGACATAGACGTCGTGGTCCTGAAGGAAGGTTTCGACCGTGCCGCGCAGCAGGGTGGCGTAGTGGCCGGACAGGGGGGCGACGATCAGAACGCTGGGCGCCGCGACCGGCTTTTTGGCCCGCTTCAGGTCGCCGACGTTGCGGGCGAACCGCACCAGTCGAACCCAGGGGCTCTGCCAGACAACCTGTTCGGTGGTGCGCACCGGATGGTTGTTGATGGTCACGACCTCAAGGCCCCAGGCGGGCTTGCCGTACCGGCGCGTGACGCTCTCGAACAGTTCGGCCGAGGCGTAGGCCGTGCGGGCCACGGCCGTCTGTGATGCCGGGTTAAAGGGCGACGTCCAGAATTTCCGGGCAAATTGCGCCCCGATCCGGAAAGGCTGCGCCGATTGATAGGCGAGCTCGTGAAGTGCGTAGAGCATGGAATCCTGTGATCGGCCCCGCCGAAGCGGTGAGGCCACCATAGAACGCGTTGCACTGCAAAAGGATTTAAATTCCTCCCCAAAGCGAAGCGCAGGGGGAGGAGGACGATCAGCCCCGCGCCATCACCCGCCTGATCAGTTGCGCCGACCGCTCCGGGCCCAGATCATGGCCTAGCGCCGAGCGGAACCGGCCGTCCGGTCCCATCAGATAGACGGTCAGGGAGTGGTTCATCGTGTAGTCCTCGCCGTCCCCGACCTTCTGGAAATAGGCGCGATAGACCTTGGCGGCGTCGGCGACCTGTTGCGGCGTGCCGGTCAGACCGATCACGCCGGGCGGGAAGCCGTCGGACGACAGATAATCCTTCAGCGCCCGTGGCGTGTCCCGTTCCGGATCGATCGAGACGAAGACGATCTGAAGATTGTCGGCGTCCGACCCCAGCAGGGTCCGCGTCGCCTCCAGCGAGGTCAGGGTCGTCGGACAGAAGTCCGGGCAGTAGGTGAAGCCGAAGAAGACAAGGCTCCACCTCCCGTCCATCATCGTCTGATCGACGGCCTGGCCCTCCTGGTTGACCAGCTGGAACGGGCCGCCGACGGACGGCTGACCGGTCGCAGTCCCCTCGGCGACGGCGTCGGCGCGCTCGCGACCCGAGACGACCACGACCGTCACGGTGGCCAGGGCCGCGGCGATAGCGATACAGGCTCCCGCGAACAGCAGGACGGAACGGCGTGGCATCATGTCTCTCCGGGCCGACAGCGGAGCCTGATCGTAGATCAGGCTCGACCGGTCTATAGACGCCGTGTGAGCCAGAACGAAGTCCGACCCGCCCCGCACGACGCCTCCGATGACGTCATGTCGCAGTTCCCGCCCTCGGCGCCGAGCTGGGCCAGTCTGCCGCGTCGCAGCCGGGGGCTGTCGCTGCGCACTCTGATCATCCTGCGCTGGCTGGCCATCGTCGGCCAGACCGCGACCCTGATCGTGCTTGACACGGTGTTCCACTTCCCCCTGCCGAGGTGGCAGTGCCTGCTGGTCATCCTGGCCAGTGTGATCGTCAACCTCCTGGCCATGGGCCGCCTGCAGCGGGTCGATAGCCGCCTGCCGGACGGGCGTCAGACCGGCATTCATCTGGGCTTCGACATCCTTCAGCTGTCGGCCCTGCTGGCCTTCACCGGCGGACTGGAGAATCCGTTCTGCCTCCTGCTCGTCGCCCCGGTGACGGTGGCGGCGGCGTCCCTTCCGGGGCGTCAGGCCCTGATTCTCGGCCTGATGGTGCTGGCCTCGACCACAGCCCTGTTCTTCTGGTCAATGCCCCTGCCGTGGCAAAACGGAGCGGATATCGACCTGCCGGTTCTCTACAAGTTCGGCATTGGCCTGGCCCTGACGACAGGGGTGGTGTTCACCGCCGCCTATGCCTGGCGGGTCGCCGCTGACGCCGAAAAGCTGGAGCTGGCCCTGGCGACGACACAGGACGTGCTGCAGCGCGAACAGAGACTGGCGGCCCTCGGTGGACTGGCGGCGGCGGCGGCGCACGAACTGGGCACGCCGCTGGCGACCATCCAGGTGGTGGCCAAGGAGCTTCTTCGCGCCTCGCCCGCCGACGGACCCATCGCCGAGGACGCGCGCCTGATGCTGCAGCAGGCCGAACGCTGTCGCGAGATCCTGAAACGCCTGTCCCAGCGTCCCGAGGACGGCGATCCGCTCTATACAGAGATCGGGTTGAACGCCCTGCTGAACGAGGTGGTCGATCCGCACCTCGGCTTCGATCTCGACATCGCCGTCGCGGTGCGCACCCCGACGGGGATGGAGGAACCGCGCGTGAAACGGTTGGCCGAGGTGGTCCACGGCCTCTCCGCCCTCGTCGAAAACGCGGCCGACTTCGCCGCTTCGAGGGTAAGGGTCCAGGCGACGGCAGACGCAAATTGGATCACGATCGAGGTTCTGGACGACGGCCCGGGCTTCGCGCCCGACATCCTGCCCCGTCTGGGGGAGCCCTATGTGACCAGCCGCCCGCACGGCAAATCGCGCCAGGCCCTGGCGTCGCAGCTGGCCGCCGCCGCCGCCGCCGCGGCCGCCGCGGCGCGACCGGCCCGGCGTGGCAAGACCCCCCCGCCGCCTCCGCCCGAGCCCGATATCATTCCGAGCCAGGGCGGGATGGGGCTGGGGTTCTTCATCGCCCGGACCTTGCTTGAACGGACCGGCGGCAAGGTGATGGTCGGCCAGGGTGAGGGCGGACCGGGCGCGAATCGGGGGGCCCGCGTCACTGTGCGTTGGGACCGTCGCGCGCTGGACCTGGCACCATGAGCGCGGGCCGACCTGCGATCCATCGCCGCACCGCTTGACCGGGCCGTCGGGCAGGCCGACTTGACGACGAGGAGATAAAGCCATGCCGACCACAGCCGCCACGCTCGAAGCTCGTATCGCCGGGCTTCCGGACCGTTCCCTTCTTCTGCTGGACGACGACCAGGCCTTGCGGACCCGACTGGGCCGGGCGCTGGAATCGCGCGGCTTCCAGGTGACGACTGCCGGATCCGTGGCCGAGGCGACCGAGGCCCTGCGCACCCATCTGCCTGCCTTCGCCGTGCTCGACATGCGTCTGGACGACGGCAACGGCCTGAAGGTGGTCGAGGCCATCCGGGAGCGCCGTGAAGACGCCCGCATCGTCATGCTGACGGGATACGGGGCCATCGCCACAGCCGTTGCGGCCGTGAAGGCCGGTGCCGTCGACTACCTGTCCAAACCGGCCGACGCCGACGACGTGGTCAAGGCCCTGCTCGCCACCGGCGACGCGCCCGAGCCCCCCGAGAACCCGATGAGCGCCGACCGGGTCCGCTGGGAACATATCCAGCGCGTCTATGAGCTGTGCGACCACAATGTCTCCGAGACCGCCCGTCGTCTGGGCATGCACCGCCGGACCTTGCAACGCATCCTGGCGAAACGGGCTCCGCGCTAGTCCCGCAAGGTCCGCATCGCCGCCAGACGTCCGAAGGCGATCGTCAGCGCCTTCCGCCTCGCCGGTGCCAGGCTCAGAACCGGTGCATCCCGCACCACGGCCCCGCCGAACTGATCCGCAACGATCAGGCCCGGCTCCTCCGGCATCACCCCTTCCGGAAAGTCCGGTGCCACCGCGAAGAAAAAGGCGTCGCAGAACGGCGCGTATTCGGGCCATTTTCGATCGACACGAAAGTCCTCGATCCCTGACTTGACCTCGACGATGACGATGTCGCCCCTGCGGCCCAGGGCCATGACGTCGGCGCGGCGTCCGTTCGGCAGGCAGACCTCGAGCAGGGGCGCATAGCCCATGTCGGCCAGCAGCCGTGCCGCCCCGCGCGTCACGCCGAGCGTGGTCTCCGGGCGGCTGAAGACGAGTTCGAGATGAACGGCGGCGGGCATTCCGCCTTTATGTTCCGGTTGCGTTCCGCCTTCAAGCGAAGCGTTTGCGGTTCTCCGCCCACTCCGCCTTCGTCTGTCCCCACAGATCGACCCGGGCCGTCTCGAACGGCGCAGGCAGCCTGCCGGGTCCGCGATTGACCGAGCCGAGGCGGGTGGCCAGTTGCTGCGAGCCGGTATTGTCGGGGTCGATGGAGTGGATGACGTCGTCCCAGCCCAGAACATCGAAGGCGTAGTCCATGCTCGCCACGGCCGCCTCCAGCGCATAGCCCTTGCCCATTGCGTCCCTGTGCAGACTCCAGCCCACTTCCGGCCCGGGCCAGCCGTGCGGATTCCATGGGCCGATCCGGCCGATCCACTGACCGGTGGATTTCTCGATCAGCGAAAAGAAGCTCTCGCCGGTCAGGGCCCAGGCACCGGCCACGGACATCAGGGTGCGCCAGACTTCGGCCGGAGACTTCGCACCGCCGATGAAGCGGGTCGTCTCCGCGTCGCCCTGGAAATCGCACCAGCGTTCGAAATCCTCCATCGCCGTCGGTCGCAGGATCAGGCGTTCGGTCTCGATCGTCGGTCCCGGGGACGAGGCGTGGGCAATCATAGCGGATACTCCCGTTCCAGTTCGTAGTGGCTGCCGTCGTCGCTCAGGGTGCTGGAGTAGAGGCCGAAGCGATCGATCCGGAGCGGCGGCGAATGCAGCAGGTTGTGGTTGGTGATCCAGGCCCCGATCCGGTCGGGGTTGGTCTGGGTCTTCAGGTAGGCCAGGGTCACGTGCGGGCGATACAGCCGAGGCTCCATCGTCACCCCGGCCCGCTCGGCGGCCGACTTGCAACGTCCGGCAAGCACGTTCAGCCGCTCCGATGGCTCCAGCCCGGCCCACAGGGTGTGGCTGCGATGCGCATCCCCGAACGCGCCCACGCCTTTCAGTTCGATCTCGAAGGCCCCGCCCGGAATCCGGCCCAGTTCGGCCGCGAGGTCATCGGCGCGCCGCTCGTCGACGTCGCCATAGAAGGCCAGGGTGACGTGCAGGGCCTCGGCGGGCCGCCACCGCGCGCCGGGCAGGCCGGTCTGGCGTCGCCCGAGCGTCTCGGCGACCTCGAAGGGGATCGGAACGGCGGTGAACAGGCGCAGCATACGACCGTTCGTAGCGGCTCGCGTGAAGCCCGGAAAGCGTCGGGAACCCCTGCGGCGATCAATCCCTTGCGCAAGGGGTCGCAGAGCCCGATATTTCCGGCTTCGGCGCAGGGTGGTTCCTGCCGCCTCAATGGGAGAAGACACTCGCGATGAGCGACTTCAGAAACGGTTACTCGACGCCGGCTCCGGCCAAGGCCGACATGGCCGTGGACGCGGGCCTGCGCAGCTTCATGCTGGGCGTCTACAACAAGCTGGCGATCGGCCTCGTCGTCGCCGGCGCCCTGGCCTACGCCACCGGCAATGTGCCGGCGGTGCAGCAGCTGCTGTTCTTCCAGACCGCCGAAGGCCGCTACGGAATGACCATTCTGGGCATGATCGTCCAGTTCCTGCCTCTGGTCCTGCTGTTCGGCTCCATGTTCTTCATGAAGAACCCCACGGCCGGCGGCGTGAACATGCTGTACTGGGCCGTCGTCGCCTCGATCGGCGCCGGGATGGGCATCCTGTTCCTGCGCTACACCGGCGAGAGCCTGGCCTCGACCTTCTTCGTGACGGCCGCCGCCTTCGGCGCGCTGAGCCTGATCGGCTACACGACCAAGAAGGACCTGACCGCCATGGGATCGTTCCTGATCATGGGCGTGATCGGCCTGATCATCGCCTCGGTCGTGAACATGTTCATGCAGTCCGGGACGATGGCCCTGATCATCTCGGGTCTGGGCGTCCTGATCTTCTCGGGTCTGATCGCCTATGACACCCAGCGTCTGAAGATGACCTACTACCAGCTGGGCGGCGATCACGCGGCGATGGGCGTGGCGACCGGCTTCGGCGCCCTGAGCCTGTTCATCAACTTCGTGAACCTGTTCCAGTTCCTGCTGGCCTTCATGGGCGGCAACCGGAACTAGCCTCAAGTCGCGAGCCTCCGCGAGGCGAGCCCAGGCCAACAAGACTCGAGGGCCCCGGCGGAAACGTCGGGGCCCTTTTTCGTCCCTGGCTACCCGTCGCCCCTATTCCACCACCTGGAATTTGCGACTGTCGAAGACCCGCAGGACCTGGGGCAGCTCACGCCCCCGTTTGAGCACCACGCCGCCCTCGCCGATGACCGACCACTGGCCCTGCCGCGTCTGCAGGGCCGGGCGTTTCTCTATGCGATAGGCGGGGGCGTCGCCGGAGCGGCGGAAGACGGCGAACTCGGCCGCCTCCCTGCCACCGACCATGGCGTAGTCGCGCCACTCGGCCTGGGCCACCATCCGCCCGTAGACCCGCAGGATCAGGTCCAGCTCCCGCCGCTCGAAGAAGACTGAGCTTGGCTGGGGGCCGCTGTCGCTGGAGCCGGGATCGAAGGTCATCCCGTTCAATCTAGGCGCAGTTCCGACAAACGCCAGCGGTGCCCGGATCGATGCATGACCACGAAATTATCCACGACACGAAATGGCCCCGTTTCGGTCCTTCGTCGGCCCGGTTGGAAAGCGACACAGTGGTTGTCGGCCTGACGGAGTTCGGTAGCGTCCCGGATCCTGAACAGCCCCCCCAGCCCCCCTGGATGTTGCCGCAGTGGCTTCGCCAGGCCGACGCTTCCTCCAAAGCGAGACCCCCGCCCTGCCTCCCCCCCCGGCACGGCGGGGGTTTTGCTATGTGGCTCGCAGAGCCACATAGCTTTGTTGTCAGGGCGCTATCGCTAGACGCGCGGCGTCTTGCTGCTTGAGCGCGGGTTTCTTGCCTTGGCGGCTATGGAGCCTGCCCCGGGTCAGTCCGCCGCGGCGAGGATGATTTCGACGCTCTCATCGCCGCGCTGGACCGTCAGGGTCGCGCCGGCCGTGGCTGACAGGGCTCGCGCCAGTTCCGCGAAGCCCGAGACTGATATGCCGTTGGCGACGGTGACCAGGTCCCCCGCACGCAGATCCTGCTGGGCCGCCGGAGAGCCGCCCTCGACCGCCACGACCAGAGCCCCCGATGCGCTGATCCCGTCCGAGGGTTTCCCGTCGCGGAAGTTGGCGCCGTAGGCCTGCAGCGAGGTCACCCCGACCTGGACCGGATCGGTCGACAGGACCTCGACGTTCAATGACGTGGTCGCCTCGCGCCCGTCGCGCATATAGACGAGGCTGATCCGCGTTCCCGGAGGGGCGATGCCGACCGTGGCCTGGACCGAGCCGGCATTGGCCACCGGGCGGTTCTGGATGCGGGTGATGATGTCGCCGCGCTGCAGGCCCGCGCGCTCTGCCGGGGAGCCCGGCAGGACGTCCTCGACGATGGCACCGCGCACGAAGCCGAGGCCCGCCTCGACCGCACGCTCGGCGGTCAGGGAGCCCAGGGTCGCGCCGATGCGTCCCCTCGTGACCTCGCCGTTGGCCCGAAGCTGTTCGACCACGAACAGCAGGATCCGGGTCGGGACGGCGAAGGCGATGCCGTCGTTGCCGCCGTCGATGCCGCCCGACAGGATCGAGGTGTTGATGCCGATCAGCCGGCCCCGGCTGTCCAGCAGCGGCCCGCCCGAATTGCCCGAGTTCACGGCCGCGTCGGTCTGGATATAGTCCTCGACCGCGTCGCCCATACCGGAGCGGCCGAGGCCAGAGATCACCCCCATGGTCAGGGTCTGGTCGAGGCCCAGAGGGTAGCCGACCGCAAAGGCCAGATCGCCCGTCCGCAGGGTGTCGGAATCGACCGTCTCCACCTGGGACAGGCCGGAGGCGTTGATCTGCAGGACCGCGATGTCGGTCGCCTTGTCGGAGCCGATAAGGATGGCGTCGACCAGCCGTCCGTCGGTCATGTCGACGCGGAATTTCTGGCCGTCCTCGATCACGTGGTGGTTGGTGACGATGATGCCGTTGGCCGCGTCGATGATGACGCCCGAGCCGCTGGAGACCGGGGTCGGCTCCGTCTCGCCCGTGGTCGGTCCTGCCGACATGCCGAGCGTCGTGACCTGGACCACGGCCGGCAAGGACCGCTCCAGCCCGGTAGCGAAGCTGAACACGCCCCGGCGGGCGTCATAGGGAAGGGGGAAGTCCGGTGCGGTCTGGGCCTGTGCGCCGCCGGCGACGGCGCCCAGCAGGGTGAGGGCGAGGGCCGAACCGGTCAGGAGGCGAAGGCGCGTCATGGTGTATCCCCAGAATGTGAGTGAAGCCTAGCGCGAGAACCTCGCCGTGACGATGGCCCCGGGCTTCGCGTCATCAATCGTCATCTGGCCCCCGTGGCGACGCAGGATCGCGCGCACGAAGGCCAGTCCCATCCCGTGGCTGTCCGGGCCGCGCGGGGCCGTCGAGGGCGCGCCCGACAGACCCGGCCCCTGGTCGGCGACCGAAAGGCAGGGCCCTCCCTCTCCGCCCCAGGCGCGGATGGTGACCCGGCCGCCCTCAGGCGAGAACTTCACGGCATTGTCGACGAGGTTGGCCACCGCCCGCTGCAGCAGGGAGCGCACGCCCAGCACCGAGATCGGTTCACCCTCGGCGACGATCTGGATGTCGCGGGCGTCGGCGATAGGCTGGTAGAGTTCGACAGCCGCCTCGGCCAGAAGGTCCAGCCGCACGCTTTCAAACAGCCAGGCCTCGCCGTCGCGCATTGCCATGGCCTCGTTCATGGCTCGCGTGATCTCGGCGATGTCGCGTCCCGCCGCCTCGCCCAGCCGCATCCGCTCGACCGGATCTTCTGTCTCCATCAGCCTGTCGAGACGGGCTGAGGCGCGGGCCAGCGGTGTGCGGAAGTCGTGCGCCAGCTGGTCGGCGGAATCGCGCAGCCAGCTCAGCAACTCCTCCAGCCGGTCGAGCGTCCGGTTGACCTGGTTGGACAGCTGGGTCAGCTCGGGGGCCACAGCCACATCGGGCGCACGACGCGAGAAGTCACCGAGCGCGGCGCGATCGAGCACCAGACTGACCTCGGCGATGGCGCTGGTCAGGCGCTGGCGGGCGAACAGGGCGGCGGTCAGGCCGGAAACGAGGATCAGGCCGCCGGTCAGGGCCACGGCCAGGACGGCCCAGCGCCAGGCCACCCCGGCCGGATCGACCACCCGTCCGACGATGATCGACAACGACCCGATCGAGCGCTTGACCACGACCACGTCGACCCCGCGAGAGAGGCACAGCTGGCCTGCCTCGAGCCGGATCAGATAGACGCCCTCGCCCAGCCTCGGAACACGCTGGGCCCGCGCGGTCTCCAGGGCCAGCAGGCCAGCGGGTTTGCCGACCGGCGCGCGGATGAAACGAACCCCGGCGCCGCCCTGTCCGGTGCGGCAGGTTTCTTCCAGGGTGGTGATGTTGCGCGTCGGCCCGTCCTGGAAGGCGCTGAGGAAGGCCGACATATAGGCTGCGTCGGCCTCGGTCATGGCCGAGGCGTCCATCGAGGTGTCGGCCGGGAGCTTGGAGGCCATGGCGACGAAATCCGCCAGCGCCGACAGGGCCGCCTGCTGGCGCTGGTCCAGCCGGGCCGCCTGACCGGTCACGATCAGCGATCCGGTCAGGGCGACGGCCGCCAGGATGGCCAGACCCGAGGCGAGCTGGGTCAGGGTCCGGCGCGCCATCCAGGTCATCAGACCCTCGGGGCGGACCTTGCGCCAGATCGCCGCGATCCGCCTCAAACGACTACGCCGCGTCGAGGTCGCGGAAGATCAGGCTCTGGCTGCGGGCCGAGACGATCAGGGGGTGCAGGTCTTCGCCCAGCTCGGGCGCCTGTTCCTTCAGCCGGCGCCGCAGGGCCGAGATGCGGGCGTCGATGATGTTGACGAAATTGTCCGGCAGGAAGGTCCATTCGACCCAGCACCGGTCCCACAGCATGGTCTTGGTCACCGGCTGGCCGCGCGCGGTCATCAGTTCCGAGACGATGGCGAACTCCAGCGGCGACAGGTCGATCAGCCGCTCGGTCCCCTCGACCGTCAGCTTCAGGGTGCGGGCGCCGGGCGACAGGCGGAACGGGCCGTTGACCAGGTCGGCGTTGGCGGGCCGGGCGCGGCGGGCCACGCGACGCAGCTGGGCCGCGATCCGGGCCAGCAGCTCCTCGTCGCCGATCGGCTTGGACAGATAGTCGTCGGCCCCGCCCAGCAGGCCCTCGACCCGCTGGCGCTCGCCGGTCAGGGCAGTCAGCATCAGGGCGGGCGCGTCGGAGGACGGGCCTGACGACGTGCGCAGACGCTTCAGGGTCTCCAGACCGTCCAGTCCCTTGGTCAGCCGGTCCAGGATCAGGATGTCATAGGCGCGGGCCGCGGCCGCGCTCAGCGCCGCCTCGCCCGCATCGACACAATCCACGGCCTCAAACCCGGCGCGCAACAGGCGGTCGGACACATGTTCGGCCAGGGCCGGATCATCCTCCAGCACCAGGGCGCGACGGCCGGCGAAGACCTCCGCCAGGGCCGCGAAGGGATCGGTGTCCGCCGCCTGTTCGATGTCCGTGCTGCTCATGCGTTCGTCCCCGGCCGTGATCCGGTCCGGTATAGTCCGGGCCGGCGCCAGGACAAAACACCCGGCGATCCGATCCTGGGGCGTTCAGCCTGCCCGCGCCGCTGATCCTTCCTGACGAGGCCCGACTTGTCGGCCGTAGGTGGCATGATAGCGTCGCGGCCGGCGCGACCCGGTGCCGGACGGGAAGACCGCCATGACCCTGCTCGCCCTCGCCGCCGTCCTCGCGATCCAGACGACCGTGCCCGCCGATCCCGCCTCGGCCGAGGCGGTCGCCGTCATGGTGCCGGTCAACGCCACCTTTGCGGCCATTGCGGCGCGCGACGGCGCATTGCTGGCACCCCATTTCGATCCCGAGGCGACCATGATCGTCACGGTCGAGCGTCCCGATGGAAGCCGCGTCATCCGCCGGCTGACGGCCGAGGAATTCGCCGGCGGCGTGCGTCCCGGGCCCGAGCGGTTCGAGGAGGTCATGCCCGACCCGATCATCGCCATCGACGGCGACGTGGCCTCGGTCTTCGGCCGCTATCTGTTCAAGGTCGACGGCGCGGTTGTCCACTGCGGCGCCAACCATTTCGACATGGTCCGCAAGGACGGCGTCTGGACCATCGCCGGCATCACCTGGAGCCAGCGCACGACGGGGTGCGAGGCCCACTAGAAGCGCTGGCCCGAGGGGGGCGGGACTTTTCGCTGGACCAGACGGCGGGTCAGACCGGTATAACGCCGGACGTTCGCCGAAGGAGAAGACAGTGCCATTGCGCCCGGGCTCGCCAGCGCCGAACTTCAAGGGGCGGACGCACAGCCGGCCCGACTACACGTTCAATCGTGTTGGTGGCCTTTTCGTGCTGATGGCCTTTCTCCCGGCCGATCCTGACGCCTCCGCGAGGGCACTGGCGACGGTCCAGAACCATCGACGTTTGTTCGACGACCGCACGCGTCTGTTTTTCGGCGTGACCGGGGATCAGGCCTGTTTCGACGCCCAGACGCAGCAGTTGCCCGGATTGCGCTATTTTCTCGATGGCGACGGAGCGATCGCGCGGGGCTTCGGCCTCACGCCCGCAGAGCAGGGCTCCGAGGGTCAGTGGGTGGTGCTGGATCCCAGCCTGCGCGTCCTGATCTCGGTGCCGCTGTCCCAGGCCGACTGGGTCTTCGGCTTTCTGGCCGGATGCCAGAGTCAGGACGACCATGCCGGGGTTCCCCTGCATGCGCCGGTGCTCATCGTGCCGCGCATCCTCGAGCCCGCGCTCTGCCGCGAGTTGATCGCGGTCTACAAGACCCACGGCGGCTCGGCGTCCGGCGTCATGCGCAAGGTCGACGGCGAGGTCCGGCTGGTGGTGGACGACTTCAAGAAGCGGTCCGACGCCCCGATCGACGATGAAGAGCTCCGCAAGCGCCTGAGAGCACGGATCACGGCCTGCCTGCTGCCGGAAATCGAGAAGGCCTTCATGTTCAAGGCCACGCGAATCGAGCGCTACATCGTCGCCAGTTATGACGAGAGCGACGGGGGCTATTTTCGCCCGCACCGCGACAACACCACGCCGGGCACGGCGCACCGGCAGTTCGCCTGTTCCATCAATCTGAACGCCGAAGAATTCGAGGGCGGCGATCTCCGGTTTCCGGAGTTCGGCCGCCGCACCTATCGACCGCCGACCGGCGGAGCGGTGATCTTCTCCTGTTCCTTGGTGCACGAGGCGACGTCGGTCACACGAGGCACGCGCTACGCCTTCCTGCCCTTCTTCTACAACGAGGACGGCGCACGCATCCGTCAGGCGAATCTCAAGGCTGCGGCCGAGGTCGCAGCATCGGATCCGGCGGCTTCCGAACCGTCTTCCTCGCAGACGACCCCGGTCTCGCCGCCCTAGAACGCGCTCTCGCCCGTGATCGCCCGCCCGAGGATCAGCGCGTGCACGTCGTGCGCCCCCTCATAGGTGTTGACCGTCTCCAGGTTCATCGCGTGCCGCATCACATGCAGCTCGCCGGTGATGCCCGCGCCGCCGTGCATGTCGCGGGCCTCGCGGGCGATGGCCAGGGCCTTGCCGCAGTTGTTGCGCTTCATCAGGCTGATGGCCTCCGGCACCCAGGCCCCGGTGTCGAGCAGACGGCCCAGGGCATAGGCGCCTTCCAGACCGAGGAAGATCTCGGTCTGCATATCGGCCAGTTTCTTCTGCACCAGCTGGCGTGAGGACAGCGGCCGGCCGAACAGCATCCGCTCGCCGACATAGTCGCGCGTCGCATGCAGGCAGAACTCGGCCGCGCCCATCGCCCCCCAGCTGATGCCGTAGCGCGCCTTGTTCAAACAGGAGAAGGGCCCGCGCAGACCCTTCACGCCCGGCAGCAGATTGGCCTCGGGCACGAACACGTCGTTCAGGCCGATGTCGCCGGTGATGGACGCGCGCAGGGACAGTTTGTCGCCGATCTTGCCGGTGGTGAAACCCTCCATGCCGCGCTCGACGATGAAGCCGCGAATGACGTCATCCAGCTTGGCCCAGACGATGGCGAGGTCGGCGATCGGCGAGTTGGTGATCCAGTATTTGCCGCCGTTCAGCCGATAGCCGCCGTCCACGGCCACGGCGTTTGTCTTCATCGAGGCCGGGTCCGACCCGCCGTCCGCCTCGGTCAGACCGAAACAGCCGACCAGTTCACCCGCCGCCATCCGGGGCAGGAAGCGCATCTTCTGCTCTTCCGAGCCGAAAGCGTAGATCGGATACATGGCCAGCGAGGACTGTACGCTCATGGCCGAGCGGTAGCCAGAATCCACCGCCTCGATCTCGCGCGCGATCAGCCCATAGGCGACGTGGCTGACGCCCGAACCGCCGTACTGTTCAGGCAGCATGGCCCCGAGGAAGCCCATCTCGCCCATCTCGGTCATGATGGCGCGGTCGAAGACCTCATCGCGGAAGGCGGCGACGACGCGGGGCAACAGGCGTTCGCGGGCATAGGTCCGGGCCGCGTCGCGGATGGCGCGTTCGTCCTCCGTCAGCCGGGATTCCATGTCGAACGGATCGTCCCATTTGAAGGTCTGGGTCACGGATGCGGCGCCGTCGGCCATGGGATCGTCCTCAGAGTTGTCGGGCTTCTCGCGCGAGAGTGACGCGCCGGCCCTGTTTCGAGCGCCGGTTTAGGCCAGAATGCGCGCGACGGGTAGAGACGAGGCTCGTCTCAAGCTAGGCTGTCCGGATGATCCGCGCCTTCAAACATCTGTTCGTCGACCACCCGCGCGAGGTGGACGAGAGCTACCTCCACCATATGGCCGCCTCGTCGCAGTTCGGATTCAGGCTGCTGAAGCTGTCGGCGCTCGCCTTCCTGCACGCCCTGGTGCCGGGTGTTCACAAGTCCACAGTGTCCAGGGCCGTCTGTCGGATGGCCGATGAGATGGATGGCCGGGCCCGGGAAGCCCGCGAATGCCGCATGCGCGACGCCGGCGTCTGGGATCCCGGTCTTTAGGCTTCCAACGCCTCGCCTTTACCCCCTCGGACAGACGCGCCAGGAACAGCCATGACCCAGCCCCAGGCCCTCGCGGGCGTCCGTGTCCTAGACCTGTCGCGCGTTCTGGCGGGCCCATGGGCGACCCAAACCCTGGCCGACCTGGGTGCCGAGGTGATCAAGATCGAACGCCCCGGCATCGGCGACGACACCCGCGCTTGGGGGCCGCCCTTCACGACGAAGACCGACGGCACACGCGGCGACAGCGCCTATTTCCTCTGCGCCAACCGGGGCAAGAAATCCGTCGAACTCGATATCGCCTCACCCGAGGGCGCAGAAACAATCCGAAAGTTGGCCGCGACCTGCGACGTCGTGGTCGAGAATTTCAAGGTCGGCGGGCTGAAGAAATACGGCCTCGACTACGCCTCGCTCTCGGCGACCCATCCGAAGCTCGTCTATTGCTCGATCACCGGCTTCGGCCAGACCGGCCCGCGCGCGGGTCAGGCCGGCTACGACTATATGATCCAGGCCATGGGCGGTCTGATGAGCGTGACCGGCCAGCCGGACGGGGCGCCAGGCGCCGAGCCGATGAAGGTCGGGGTCGCCGTCGTCGACCTGGCCACCGGCCTCTATGCTTCGAACGCCATCCTCGCGGCCCTGCTGCATGTGCGCGCGACGGGCCAGGGCCAGCATATCGACATCGCCCTGTTCGACGTCCAGGCGGCCATGCTGGCCAACCAGGCGACCAACTGGTTCGTCTCGGGCGTGGCCCCGACCCGGATGGGCAACGCCCACCCCAATCTGGTGCCCTATCAGCCCTTCCCCTGCACCGACGGCATGGTGGTGATCGCCGTCGGCAACGACGGTCAGTTCCGCACCCTGTGCGGGGTGCTGGGCGCGGAAGGACTGGCGACCGATCCCCGCTACGCCGGCAATGCCGGGCGGATCGAGCACCGCGCCGAGCTGGTCGCGGCCATCTCGGCCATTACCTCGGGCTGGACCATGGCCGAGCTGATGGGGCGCCTGGAGCCGGCGGGCGTCCCCTGCGGCCCGGTCAACACCATCGACCAGGTCTTCGACGAGCCCCAGGCGAGGCATCGCGGGCTGGAGGTGCACCAGGTCCGGGACGATCTATCCGGCGCGGTCCGGACCGTCGCCAGCCCGCTCCGGATGTCGGCGACGCCTGTGGTTTACGACCTTCCACCCCCGGCCCTCGGTGGGGACACCGTGTCCGTACTGAAGACCCTCGACGGCCTTTGACTATCTCGGGAGCTGGAGAACGCTCCCGGGGTCGCGGTAGGCCTTGACCTCGATGAGGTAGCCGTCGGGGTCGGCCACCATCAACTTCGCCTGACCGTGTTCCTCGTCGACGCGGGGTGGTAGGCGAAAAGGCGCATCGTCGATCGTCAGTCTGGCCGCCAGGGCCTGCCATGCCGCCCAGTCGAGGGTCGCACCAAAATGCATGGCGTCACGATGAGGCAGAGGAACGACAGCCCCCGGACGCCGATAGGCCGTGACCTGTGCGCCGAACAGCCAGATGTCGATCCAGCCAGAGCTGCGACGGCCGACCCGGGCATCGAACATGTCCGCATAGAACCGCTCCGTGACGTCCAGATCGGAGACAGACAGCGACAGATGGAATGCGGGCGACAAGCCTACAGGTCCAGCAGCGCCCGTGCCGGGTCTTCCAGCAGCTGCTTCACGCGGACCAGGAAGGTCACGGCTTCCTTGCCGTCGACGATGCGGTGGTCGTAGCTGAGCGCGAGATACATCATCGGCCGGATTACGACCTGGCCGTCGACCGCCATCGGGCGCTGGACGATGTTGTGCATGCCCAGGATGCCCGACTGCGGCGCGTTGAGGATCGGCGTCGACATCAGCGACCCGTAGGTGCCGCCGTTGGTGATGGTGAAGGTGCCGCCCTGGAGCTGGTCCAGGGTCAGATTGCCGTCGCGCGCGTCCTTGCCGAGCGCCCCGATGCCCTTCTCGATGCCCGCCAGAGACAGCAGGTCGGCGTCGCGGAGAACCGGAACCACCAGGCCCTTTTCGGTGCCGACGGCGACGCCGATGTCATAGTGGTTCTTGTAGATGATGTCGGTGCCGTCGATCTCGGCGTTGACCGCCGGGATCTCCTTCAGGGCCGCGACGACCGCCTTGGTGAAGAAGGACATGAAGCCCAGCTTCACGCCGTGGGCCTTCTCGAAGGCCTCCTTGTACTGGTTCCGCAGGGCCATGACGTTGGTCATGTCCACCTCGTTGAAGGTGGTCAGCTGGGCGGCGGTGTTCTGCGATTCCTTCAGGCGGCGCGCGATGGTCTGGCGCAGACGGGTCATCTTGACCCGCTCCTCGCGAGGCTGGTCGGCGCGCGGGGGCGTCGGCGCGGCGGCTGCGGGCGGCGGTGCCGTTAACGCCTCGGCCGCGGCGGCCGGGGCAGCGGGCGCTGCCCCGATCGCAGCCAGGGCGTCGCCCTTGGTGATGTTGCCCTTCGGACCGGTCGGGGCGATCGCCTTCGGGTCGAGGTTATTCTCGGCCACCACGCGCTGGACGGCGGGGGACAGCTTGTCCGACCCGATCTGGGCCGAGCCGGCGTTGGCCGAGGCGGCCTTCGGCGCTTCAGCGGCGGGAGCCGCAGGGGTGCCCGAGCCCGAGATGGAGCCGATGGCCTGACCCGGGGTCACGGTCGCGCCTTCGTCGACGCTGATCGCCAGCACGCCGTCGGCGGGGGCGGAGATTTCGACGGCGACCTTGTCGGTCTCGATCTCGACCAGGAGTTCGTCCTTCCGGACCGCGTCTCCGGCCTTCTTCGCCCATTTGCCGAGGGTGCCCTCGGCGACGCTCTCGCCCATGGCCGGGACGGTGATGATCAGGGTCGAAGCGGCGGCGGGCGCGGAAGCGGCAGAAGCCGGAGCAGCAGCGGCAGGAGCCGGGTCGGTAGCGGCGGCAGGCGCGGCCTCATTCTTGGCCGGAGGTGCAGCGGCGGCTGGCTTCGCGGTGGCAGCGCCTTCGGTCACGGAACCCAGGATCGCGCCCGGGGTCACGGTGTCGCCTTCGCCGAACTGGATGTCGCCGAGCGTTCCGTCGGTCGGGGAGACGACTTCCAGTGAGACCTTGTCAGTCTCCAGCTCGACCAGGACCTCGTCCTTCCGGACCGGGTCTCCGACCTTTTTGCTCCACTTGGCGATCGTCGCCTCGGAGACGGATTCGCCGAGGGCGGGGGTCAGGATGTCGGCCATGTGTCGTTTCCGGTCGGTGTCGTGCGTGGCGGTATATAGGCGAAGCTCGCCCCGTAGGGGAGCCCGCAGTTCATTGTCATCCCGGACGTCGCACCGCGACGGTCCGGGACGGGATCAGGCGAGGGCCTCGGAGGTGAACTTTTCGAGTTCCTGGAGGTGCCGGCTCATCAGACCGGCGGCAGTCGAGGCGGATGCCGGACGACCGACATAGCGGGCGCGCTTCGCCTTGATGTCCATCTTGTCCAGCGTTAGCTCCAGCCACGGATCGACGAAGGTCCAGCCGCCCATGTTCTTCGGTTCTTCCTGGCACCAGACCAGTTCAGCGTTGGGGAAGCGGGACAGTTCGGTCGTCAGCGACTTGATCGGCCACGGATAGAACTGCTCCAGTCGCATCAGATAGACGTCGTTGACGCCCTTCTTCTCGCGCGCATCCAGCAGGTCGTAATAGACCTTGCCCGAGCACAGGACGACACGGCGGATGTCCTTGTCGCCCTTGATCGTGATGCCGACGACCTCGGGGCGGGTCTGGGCGTCGTCGTGCAGGACACGGTGGAAGGACGAACCCTCGGCCATGTCCTTCAGGGTCGAGACCGCCTTCTTGTGTCGCAGCAGCGACTTGGGCGTCATGATCACCAGGGGCTTGCGGAACGGCCGGTGCATCTGGCGGCGCAGAATGTGGAAATACTGGGCCGGCGTGGTGCAGTTGGCGACCTGCATATTGTCCTCGGCGCACTGTTGCAGGAACCGCTCGAGGCGGGCCGACGAGTGTTCGGGGCCCTGACCCTCGTAGCCGTGGGGCAGGAGCATGGTCAGGCCGCACATGCGCAGCCATTTGCGTTCGCCGGAGCTGATGAACTGGTCGATGACGACCTGGGCTCCGTTCACGAAATCGCCGAATTGGGCTTCCCACATCACGAGAGTGTTGGGGTCCGACAGGGCGTAGCCGTATTCGAAGCCAAGCACCGCTTCTTCGGACAGAGCCGAGTCGATGACTTCGAATTGTTGCTGGTCGCCGCCCAGGTTGTTCAGCGGGACGTAGCGGTCCTCGGTGGTCTGATCGATGATGCCGGAGTGGCGCTGGCTGAAGGTGCCGCGCACTGAATCCTGACCCGACAGACGCACCGGGAAGCCCTCGGTTAGCAGCGAGCCGAAGGCGAGGCTTTCTGCCGTGGCCCAGTCGATGTTCTGGCCGGTGTCGATCGTCTCGCGGCGAGCCTCGATGACCCGCTTCAGCGTCTTGTGGATGTCGACCTCGTTCGGAACGGTGGTCAGCCGGTGGCCGAGATCCCTGAGCCTGGCCTCGGGCACCGCCGTGTCGCCGCGACGGTCCTCGCCCTCGGGCAGGCCCACGCCCTTCCATTGACCGTCGAGCCAGTCAGCCTTGTCGGCCTTGAAGGTCTTGCCGGCCTCGAACTGTTCGTCCAGCCAGGCCTCGAAGCGGGTCACCTCGGCATCGACCTGTTCCTGGGTCAGGACACCTTCCTCGACCAGTCGCCTGGCGTAAATCTCGCGCGTCGACGGCAGGGCGCGGATCTTCGAATACATGATGGGCTGGGTGAAGGTCGGGTCGTCGCCTTCGTTGTGACCGAAGCGGCGGTAGCAGAACATGTCCACCACCACGTCCTTCTTGAATTTCTGACGGAACTCTGTGGCCACCTTGGCGGCGAAGACGACCGCTTCCGGATCGTCGCCGTTGACGTGGAAGATCGGGGCCTGGACCATCAGGGCGACGTCCGAACAATAGGGCGTCGAGCGCGAATTGCGCGGCGAGGTCGTGAAGCCGATCTGGTTGTTGATGACGAAATGCATCGTCCCGCCGGTGCGGTAGCCCTTCAGACCCATCAGGGCGAAGCATTCGGCCACGACGCCCTGGCCGGCGAAGGCGGCGTCGCCGTGGATCAGCAGCGGCATGACCTTGGAGCGATCCAGCGCCCACTGGCTTTCCGGCAGCCCCTTGTTGGCCTCGCGGATGTCGAACGCCTGTTTGGCGCGCGCCTTTCCGAGCACGACCGGATTGACGATCTCCAGGTGCGACGGGTTGGCGGTCAGGCTCAGGTGCACGTGGTTGCCGTCGAACTCGCGGTCCGACGAGGCACCCATATGGTATTTGACGTCGCCAGATCCCTCAATGTCCGAAGGCACGGACGAGCCGCCCTGGAACTCGTGGAAGATGGTCTTGTAGGGCTTGCCCATCACGGCCGCGAGCGTGTTCAGACGGCCCCGGTGGGCCATGCCGATGACGATCTCGTCGACGCCGAGGGCGCCGCCGCGCTTGATCATCTGCTCCAGCGCGGGGACCATGGCCTCGCCGCCGTCCAGACCGAACCGCTTGGTCCCGGGGAAGCGCTTGTGCAGGAAGCGTTCGAAGCCCTCGGCCTCGATCAGCTTGTTGAGGATGGCGATCTTGCCTTCCCTGGTGAAGCCGTTCTTCTCGAAGGCGTCCGGCCCCTCGAACCGCTGCTGGAGCCAGGACTTCTCCTCCGGCTCGGCGATATGCATGAACTGGATGCCGATATTGCCGCAGTAGGTGCGCTTCAGGACCGCCATCACCTCGCGGATGGTGCCGGTGTCCATGCCCAGCACGCCGTCCAGATAGATCGGCCGGTCCATGTCGGCCTCGACGAAGCCGTAGAATTCCGGCGTCAGCTCGGAATTGTTGGTCGGCGCCTCGATTCCGAGCGGGTCCAGCGTCGCCTGCAGGTGGCCGCGCACCCGGTAGCTGCGGATCAGCATCAGGGCGCGGATGGAATCGTGGGCGGCGGCGCGGACTTCGGCGGCCGAAGCGCCGGACGGTGCGGGGGAGGCTGCGGCAGCGGGGGCCACAGCGGCCGGCTTCGCTTTTGGATCGGGCTTCGGCGCGGGCCAGCGGCCGTCGAACACGCCGGTCTCTTCGGTCGGCTCCGTAACCTGCGAGCGACCCCAGCTTCCGGCGGCGGCCGAGGCCTGGACCGTCGGGGCGGTGTCGCGCAGCTGGTCGAAGAAGCCGCGCCATTCGGCCGAGACACTGGCCGGATCAACCGCCCATTTGTCGTGGAGCCCTTCGATGAAGGCGGCATTTGAGCCGTAGAGGAAGCTGGTCTCGGCAAAGACCTGGTTCAGCCGACCGGCATCGTCCGCCATAGTATTCGTCGTCCCGACTCGGCCTCGGGTTTCTGAGCGGTCACATCCGCGTGAGGCCGGCGCGGATCATATAGGCGGTGTTTCCTTATGGGTCATGACCGAACCGGGGCACCGGACGAAGAAATTCGCTGAAACGCCAAAGAAAAACGCCCCCGGCGGTAGCCGGAGGCGTCTTCCATGACAACTCGCCGCACGATCGATGCCGAAACGGACGGAATCGCGCTCAAGCAGCGAGCGACCGCATAGCCTGTCCTCGGGCCGATCGGAGATCGGACCCGGGGGCGAGCGTTAGCGCGGCGCTCCGCAGGAGCGCACGCTGAAGGGCTGCTTAGCCCTTCAGCACTTCAACAAGAGTCTTGCCGAGGCGGGCCGGGGATTCCGACATGCGGATGCCAGCGGCCTCCATGGCGGAGATCTTGGATTCCGCATCGCCCTTGCCGCCCGAGACCACGGCCCCGGCGTGGCCCATGGTGCGGCCCTTGGGAGCCGTGCGTCCGGCGATGAAGCCGGCCATCGGCTTCTTGCGGCCTTTCCTGGCCTCGTCGATCAGGAACTGGGCCGCGTCTTCTTCTGCGCCGCCGCCGATCTCGCCGATCATGATGATCGAGGTGGTTTCCGGATCGGCCAGGAACAATTCCAGCATGTCGATGAACTCGGTGCCCTTGACCGGGTCGCCGCCGATGCCGACGGCCGTTGTCTGGCCGAGGCCTTCGTTGGTGGTCTGGAACACGGCTTCATAGGTCAGGGTGCCCGAGCGCGACACGATGCCGACCGAGCCCTTCTTGAAGATGGAGCCCGGCATGATGCCGATCTTGCACTCGTCGGGCGTCAGGATGCCGGGGCAGTTCGGACCCAGCAGGCGCGATTTCGAGTCTTCCAGGCGGCGTTTGACATTGACCATGTCCAGCACCGGGATGCCCTCGGTGATGCAGGTGATGAAGGGGATCTCGGCCTCGATGGCCTCGATGATGGCGGCGGCGGCACCCGACGGCGGGACATAGATGACCGAGGCATCGGCACCCGTGGCGTCCCTGGCTTCGGCGACCGAGGCGTAGATCGGCAGGCTTTCGCCCTGCGATCCGGTCCAGTGGGTGCCGCCCTTGGTTGGGTGTACGCCGGCGACCATCTGCGTCCCGTGATAGGCCAGGGCCTGTTCGGTGTGGAACCCGCCCGTCTTGCCGGTCAGGCCCTGGACGATGATCTTGGTGTTCTTGTCGACGAGGATGGACATGGGTCTATCGATCTCTGGATGTGTCTGTCAGCAGGGCGGTGGCGGCGAGGCTTGAGCCTCAGCCGACCGCCGCGACGATCTTCTGGGCGGCGTCGTCGAGGTCGTCGGCGGCCTGGATGGTCAGGCCCGACTCGTTGAGGATCTTCTTGCCCAGCTCGGCGTTGGTGCCTTCCAGACGGACGACCAGCGGCACCTTCAGGCCCACTTCCTTGACGGCTGCGACCACGCCCTCGGCGATGACGTCGCACTTCATGATGCCGCCGAAGATGTTGACCAGGATGCCCTGGACGGCCGGGTCGGCGGTGATGATCTTGAAGGCCGCCGCGACCTTCTCCTTGCCGGCGCCGCCGCCGACGTCGCAGAAGTTGGCGGGTTCCTTGCCGTACAGTTTGATGATGTCCATCGTCGCCATGGCCAGGCCGGCACCGTTGACCATACAGCCGATGTTGCCGTCCAGGGCGACATAGGCCAGGTCCCACTCGGACGCCTCGATCTCCTTGGCGTCTTCCTCGGTCACGTCGCGCAGCAGCTTGATGTCGTCGTGGCGGAACAGGGCGTTGCCGTCGAATGAGACCTTGGCGTCCAGCACGCGCAGATGGCCATCGGTCATGACGATCAGGGGGTTCACCTCCAGCATCGACATGTCGGTCTCGATGAAGGCCTTGTAGAGGATCGGGAACAGGCTCTTGCCGTCCTCGGCCGCTGCGCCGTCCAGCTTGTAGGCGGCGTTGATCTTCGCCACGTCGGCGTCAGTGACACCGGTTGCGGGGTCGATGGCGATGGTCTGGATCTTCTCGGGCGTGTCGTGGGCGACGGCCTCGATGTCCATGCCGCCTTCGGTCGAGACGACGAAGGCGACGCGGCCGACTTCACGGTCGACCAGCAGCGAGCAGTAGAGTTCGCGGTCGATGTCGGCACCGTCCTCGATATAGAGGCGGTTGACCTGCTTGCCGGCGTCGCCGGTCTGGGCGGTCACCAGGGTGTTGCCGAGCATCTCTTTCGCGTTGGCCACGACCTCTTCGATCGACCGGGCCAGGCGGACGCCGCCCTTGGCGTCGGGGCCCAGTTCCTTGAACTTGCCCTTGCCGCGCCCGCCGGCGTGGATCTGGGACTTCACGACATAGAGCGGACCGGGCAGCGAACGGGCCGCGGCCTCGGCCTGGTCGGCGGAGGTGATGGCGACGCCCTCGGCGACCGGCGCGCCAAAGCCCTTCAGGACCTGCTTGCCCTGATATTCGTGAATGTTCATGGGGAGACCGCCGCGATCGCTGGGAAGGATTGGCCGCGCTTATAGGCGGGCCGCCTTCGCAGGCGCAACCGTTACGCCCCGATCAATCCACCCAGTCCCGTTTCAGGCTGCGCGAGGCGATGATCAGCAGGATCGCCGCCAGGCCGTAGAACCACTGTCCGACATACAGCGAATACCGCAGCGCCTCTTCGGCGAAGATCGGCGTCAGGGACTTGGACACCGCTCCCAGCAGATAGATTCCGAGGCCGATGCCGACCAGGTTGTTGATCAGCAGGAAGCTGGCCGAGGCGGTCGAGCGCATATGGGCCGGCACCAGATGCTGCACGGAGGTGATGACCGGGCCCAGCCAGGCCAGGCTGAGCGCCTGCGGAACCAGGAACAGGGCGAAAGCCAGCCACTTGTCCTGGACGTTCATGGCCAGGAAGAACAGCGGCACAGCGATGATGAAGCCGATCGCGGGAACCAGCGGATACCAGGCCCTGTTCACGCCCTTGCCGAGCCTGTCGGCCAGCCAGCCGCCGAACCAGATCCCGGCGGTGCCGCCGATGAAAGCGATGCCGGCGATATAGACCGCGCGTTCGACCCCCGCCATGCCCATCGAGCGTTCGAAGAAGCTGGGCAGCCAGAAGGCGGACCCATAGCCATAGACCGAAGAACAGGCCGCCCCGAAGGCCAGGAACCAGAAGCTAGGCTTTTTAAGAAGGATGCCCCACACCTCGCCAAAACCGGCGGCCTTGGTCGGGACGTGCGCTGCCTCGGCAACGCCGGCGACCGGCTCGGCCCGGTCGAACCCGCCCCGCACCGGATCCTTGACTGTGAATTTCAGCAGGGGCGCCAGCAGCATGCCGGCGAGGCCGACGACGATGAAGGCCATGCGCCAGTCGATCAGGGCCGCCAGAATCCCGCCGAACAGATAGCCCAGCGCCGTGCCAATGGGTACGCCGAACGAATAGACGGCCAGAGCGCGTGCCCGCTGCGCCTTGGGGAAATAGTCGGCCACCAGGGAATAGGACGGCGCGACTCCGCCCGCCTCGCCGACGCCGACACCCATGCGGGCGCCGAACAGCGGCCAGAAGCTCATGGCCAGTCCGCACAGGGCGGTGAACCCGCTCCACACCGCCAGTGACACGCCGATGATCGATACGCGGCTCATCCGGTCGGCCAGCCAGGCGATCGGCAGGGCCAGGGTCGAATAGACGACGGCGAAGGCCGGACCGCCCAGCAGCCCCATCATCTCGTCATCAAATCCCATCTCGGCCTGGATGTAGGGGGCCAGGATGGCGAGGATCTGCCGGTCGATGAAGTTGAAGGTGTAGACTACCATCAGCAGCGCCAGAACATAGGCGCGATAGCGTGGGTTGGCGGCGGGGCCGATGCCCTGGTCCGTCATGCTCATGGCGTTTCCCTCGACCTGATCTTCATATGTGACGGAACGGTAGCGTTGCTTTTTGTCAGCGCCAAAGAAAAAGGGCGGCGGCTCTGTCGAACCGCCGCCCCGGTGGCGTCATGCGTGGATCAGTACCGGACGGTCACCGACGCCGAGAAGGTGCGCGGCGGGCCATAGAAGGCCGAGATCGAGTTGTTGAAGGTAGCGCCGGCGAAGTTGTAGCCGCCGACCTTGTACTCCTCGTCCGTCAGGTTCTTGCCGGTCAGGGCGACCTGGTAGTGACCGTTCGGAGCGGTCCAGATCGCGGCCAGGTCGACGAGGGTGTAGGCGTCCTGGTCGAGGATCGGATCCGGCGCGTCGAACAGGTGGTAGTCCGAGCGGTAGGAGATCGACGGGGTGATGTTCAACTCGCCACCGGCCACATCGCCCGTCCAGGTCACGCCCCAGAAGGCCGACCATTCCGGAGAGTTCTGCGGCTCGCGCAGGTTGGAGATGTCGACCGGCACGCCCGTCACCCGGGTGATGAACTGATCGAACTCATTCTTCAGATAGCCGACCGACACGTTGGAAGTGATGCTGTCGGTGATGAAGGCGCGACCCTCGAACTCGAAGCCGTAGATGGTCGAGGCACCGGCGTTGTCAACGACCGAGGCGATGCCGACGGCGGGAAGCGTCGCCACCTGCTGGGTCGTGATCTGTTGGTCCTGGAAGTCCGAGTAGAAGGCCGCCGAAGCGAACGACATGCGGCGATCAAACGCCGTGCCCTTCAGGCCGAGCTCATAGGTGGTGACGGTTTCGGGCTGATAGCCGTTGACGGTCGACGGCACCAGGGCCGCGTCGCCGCGCATGTCCCAGCCGCCGGACTTGAAGCCCTGGCTGATCGAGGCATAGCCGGTCATCTCCTCGGTCAGATCATACGAAATGCTGGCGCGGGGCGTGAACTTCTCGAAGGTGTCGTCAGCCGTATAGTTGGTCCGGGTCGCGAAGATCGGACGGGCCGCGCCGCCGGTCAGCGGCGTGCGGGCGGCGCCGAGGTAGAAGAAGCGCTGAACGCCGGCGTCCTTCTTGTCCTGGGTGAAGCGGCCACCGATCGAGGCATGCAGGCGATCCGAGAAGTCGTAGCTGAAGTCGGCATAGGCCGAGAACGACTCGGTGTTCACATAGCCGGCCGCGGCGATGGCCAGACCCAGGTTGCCGGCAATGGTGTCGAACACGCCCGAGGACTCGCCGTCCAGATAGAACAGGCCAGCGACGCCGGACCAGTTGTCGCCCTGCATCAGGGCCTGGAACTCCTGGGTGAACTGTTCGTCGGCGTAGATGGCCGGAACGTCCAGGGTCGGCAGGGGCGACTGGTCGAAGTCGATGACGGTGGATGTATCACCACTGCGCCAGGCCGAGATCGACTTCAGGGTCAGCATGTCGTTGACCGTGTACTCGACTGTGACGGACGTGCCCTGGGTTTCGACCTCCTGGTTGCCCCGGATGCCGGCATTGGTGTCATAGATTCCGGCCGGAGGCGTGAAGCCGCCGGTGGTCGAGTTCACTTCGCGGTGGCCGTGGCGAGGGGCCGAATCATCCTCGACGCGATCCCAGGCGAAGCGAACGAACAGCTGGTCGGTGGCGGTCCACTCGGCGCTGGCGCGATAGGCGGTGACGTCCTTGTCGTACTGCTCTTCGCCGGTGAACAGGTTCGTGCCGAAGCCGTCACGATCGTATTTGGCGAAGGCGCCGCCGACGGCGAAGGTGTCGCCCAGCGGGATGGTGGCGGACACCAGGGCGTCGCGCTGGTTGTAGCTGCCGAGCGTGCCGCGACCCATGAACGCGAAATCGTCGCCGAGGCGCTTGGTCACATATTTGATCGCGCCGCCGATTGTGTTGCGGCCGTAGAGAGTGCCCTGCGGGCCGCGCAGGACCTCGATGCGGTTCACGTCGAAGATGTCGAGCACGGCACCCTGCGGGCGAGCGACATAGACGTCGTCGATATAGAGGCCGACGCCCGGCTCGAAGCCCCACAGCGGATCCTGCTGGCCGACGCCGCGGATGAAGCTGATCAAGGTCGAGTTCGAGCCGCGGGCGATCTGGACCGTGGCGTTCGGGGTCTGCTGCTGCAGGGCGGTGATGTCGGTCGCGCCCGTGTTCTCGAGCTGTTGGGCCGACAGGGCCGAGACGGCGACAGGAACGTCCTTCAGCTGCTCATCGCGACGACGGGCGGTGACGACGACGTCGTCCAGCGCCGTCTGTTCGTTTTGCGGCGCGGCGTCCTGCGCCATGGCCATCGACGAGGCGGCGCTCCAGGCGGCCCCGGCCAGCAGCACGCTCTTCATGACTCTGTTCATGCGAAACCCTTTTCCAAATGATGTTTCCAGCCGTCGACGCTTTTATTCAGCGTTCGATGATTTTCCGAGAAAATGACGACCTTTGGCTCCGGTGTCAAACGGCAGCGCGGGCACCACGACACGCGGCGCTCCGTCTGTGGCGCCGTTGCACCGAAACGATTTTTCGTGGCTAGCTTGGCGCATGAGTAAGCTGGATGTTCCGGGGTCGGTTCCCGCCACCCCCGCCAGGCGCGGCAGGCCGCCCAAGATCAAGGCCGAGGGCGTCGGCGGCGATACCCGTGAATCCATACTGGACGCGGCCGAGGACCTGTTTTCCAAGCACGGCTTCTATGGCGTAACCATCCGCGAGGTAGCGCGCGAGGCGGGCGTGGATACGGCCCTGGTCCACTACTATTTCGGGGGCAAGCGGGATCTGTTCGACGCCGTCTTCCTGCGCCGGGCCGAGGTCTGGAACAACGAAAGGGTCGAGGCGATCAACCGCTACGCCCTGGCCCATTCAGGTAAGGACGGGGCCGGATCGATGACCCTGGAAGGGCTGCTGCGCGCCTTCCTCGAGCCGCCCTTCCAGTGGTCGCTGAAAGGCGGCCCTGGCTGGAAGCACTATTCGGCCCTGGTCGCCCAGACCAACGCCAACCCGACCTTCGGCGGCGAAACCATGGCCCGATATTTCGACCCGGCCATCCGGCGTCTGATCGAACTGGTGAAGGTCGTCCTGCCCGAGGCGCGCGAAGTCGACCTCTACTGGGCCTACCATAACCTGTCGGGAGCCCTGACACTGACCCTGGGCGAGACTGGACGCCTCGACCGGCTGTCCGGCGGTCTGTGCCGCTCGGGCGATCTGGAGACGGCCTGCGACTACATGGTCCGCTTCGCCTCGGCAGGGTTCAGGGCCGTCTGTCCGGCTGGACCTGGAACCTAGCCCAGGAACACCCGCCACATCAGCCGGCCGGGAAACAGCGTCAGCAACCCGGCGATCACGAGGGCACCGACGAACAGCCCGGTCATCCGTCCCCGGTGTTTGGCGACCTCGTGACGTCGGGCGGCATAGACGGCCATCGGCAGGACGATGACGGTCCAGCCGCTCAGCAGGTGAACCAGCGAAAGAGCGCCGCCGTTCAGCTCACGCACGAAGAACGAACTGATCGCCACGGTCGCCATGGCCAGGACCCAAGCCCACCCCAGGGTCCGGTGCAGACGGTTCCCCTTGATTCCGGTCAGCAGGATCAGGCCGATCATCATGGCGACGACCGCCGCCGCGATGTGGACCTGAAGCACAGGGGTCTGGCGGGCCAGAAGGGCCCAGTCCGGCGCGTGGGGCTGGACCGGCAGTCCGTCTTGGGGCCCCGCCACGAGCAGGAACCAGGCCAGCACTCCGGCCGCGATCACGGGCGGCGCGAACAGGAACAGACGGCCGGTCTGCGACAGCGGTGGATGAACCTGGGTCACGGCGATGGCTCCTTGAGGTCGAGGCCACCCTTCCGCTCCGAGGTCCGGATCGCCAGCGTCGGTTCGCCAGCCGACGCCTGCGCTTCGCGAACGAACGCGTCAGTGCAGCCGGAACGCCCGGGTCGCGCCCGCCGCCGGCAGGTCGAAGGCCGCCTGGCCGAACGGCGGCGGTCCGAACCGGCCACGGGCGTCGTTCGAGAAGCCGTAGGCCTCGCGCGGCAGGCCGATCGGCCACAGGGTCAGGTCGCCGTTTCCGTCCGTGTCGTGGAAGGCCGCGACCGCATAGCGGCCTGGCGCCAGGCCGGTGATCGTCAGCGAGGTGACCGCGCCGGTGCGCGCGACCATGCGGCTCGCGACCGGGCCTTCGCCGCGGCGGAAGGCGTCGGCATCGCGATAGACGGCGACCGCGATCTGTCCGCCCGTGCCCCGGGTCGACAGGTTCAGGACCAGGTCGGCGGCACTTGCGGCCGAAGCCGAACCGGTGAGAAACATCGCCAAAGCGCCAGCCAGGATTGCCAACTTCATCAAAGCGCCTTTTGGTCTGCGAAAGTCCGATCCACAGTCCACGCGCCGGAGCGCTTCGTCCACCCATGACCGCGACCGCCTCGCCTCCGCGTCCGAAACGCCCGGCCACCCTGGGTCTGCTTCGCGGCATGATCATCGCGGCGGCTGCCGGCGTCGTTCTGGCCCTGACCGGGGCATTCGGCACGGTGCAGATCCCGCTCTCGGTGCGGCTGGCCTATTGGGTGCCGGTCATGCTGGCGGGGGCCCTTTGGGGCCATGTCTGTTCAAGGCTGGTCGACCGGTGGATCGACATGGACGAGAGGCCCTGGATGACGGTGGCGGCTCTGAGCGCCTCGATTACCGGGCCCGTGTCCCTTCTGGTCTGGTTCGTCACCGGCCTGGTCTTCGAGGGCCAGGTCTACCGCCTCGGCGCCCTGCCACTGATGGTGGGACCGGTCCTGACCGTGACGGTGGTGATGAGCGCCATCAATGTCTTTCTCGGCAAGGCCCAGCCGGTCCAGACCCATGCGGCCCCTGTCGGCGCCGCCCCCGCCCGGTTTCCCGACCGCCTGCCGATGAAGCTGCGCGGGGCCGCGATCCGGGCGGTCCAGGCCGAGGATCACTATCTGCGCATCCACACCGACCGGGGCTCGGACCTGATCCTGATGCGGCTGTCCGATGCGCTGGAGGAGCTGGAGGGGCTGGAGGGGTCCCAGACCCACCGCAGCTGGTGGGTGGCAAAGGAGGCGGTGCGCGGCGTGGCCCGGGGCGACGGACGGGCGACCCTGACGCTGGACGGCGGCGTGACCGTGCCGGTCAGCCGCCGCTATGCCCGGGCCCTGCGCGAGGCCGGCTGGTACTGATTTTCGGGCTACCGCGCGGTCGCGCGACTTGAGCCCGTTATCCCCTCCAGGCCCCGTGGAAGCCGGCCGGCAGGGCGACGTCGGCGCGCCATGTCGCCACCGGACCGCCCTCGACCGAGGCCAGGTCGAAGACGTGCAGTTCGGTGACCCCCTCCGCCAGATTGATCGACGGGGCGACCAGCCAGGCGTCGCGTTCGGCGGTGGTTCCGGGCTTCGGCACGAAGACGGCCTCCTCCATGATCTGGTCGTCGCCGAAGCTGAACGCATGGCTTTCACCGCTCTTCCAGTCCTGCACCGCCAGACCGTTGGGCAGGGGCCGACCGCCGCGCTCGCCCGCCACGTGGACGGTCAGGTCGCGTGCGATCCCGGCCCGACGCGGGTCACCCTTGGGGAATTCGGCGGTGACGCCCGATGACGTCATTTCGGCGCGTCCGTTCGGGTGGAGGGTGATCAGCTTCAGCACGCTGGGCTCGCCCGGAACCATGCCCCCACCGGCGACCAGGACGCGGGCGCCCTCGATAGCGAAGGTGGCGTCGCGATTGGCCGCGACGTCGAACCGGATGGTGCCATCGGCCTCTTCCCAGCCGTCGCCGAGGTGGAAGAAGCTGAAGGTCTCGAGTTCGTAGATCCGGGTCGGGGTCAGGTCGGCCTTGTCCACGACCAGAACCTGCGTACCCAGCTCCGGCTTCCAGGCGAACTGGGTCGAATAGGGCATGCCGGGGTGGTCGAAGACCCACGGCTGGAGCACGAAAATCAGGTGACGCTCGGTCGCCGTGAAATCGTGCAGATAGCTGGCGCGCGGCAGGCGCAGGAGCTGGGCGTCGATCAGCGAGCCGTCCCGGTTCAGATGCCAGACGACGGCCTGATCCGCGCTCATGCCGACGTTCCACACCGTGCCGTCCGGGGCAAGGCGCGGGTGGGCCTGGAAGGGCATGCCCTTCAGGTCGTCGCGCAGGGTGACGAACCGTTCGGTGGCCAGGGTGGCGGCGTCCATCTCCAGCGGTGAGCCACCTTCCCACAGGGCCCAGACCTTGTCGCCCGTGACCATGACGGCGGTGTTCGCGGCATTGGCATCGTCGTTCGAACCGATCCGTGCCCGGCTGTCGCCCGCCGTGCCGAAGCCGGGGGTGACGACGGCGTCGATCTCGGTCTCCCAGCGCCGCTTGGGGGTGTCGGCGAAGCGGGCGGCCAGGGTGACGGCCCCGTCGTTCAGGGTGAACGACCGCATCAGGCCGTCGCCGTCAAACCAGTGGGTGGCCGAGCCACCGGGCCGGCGGAACTTGCCCGGGCCGTTGCGGAACAGGGTCCCGTCCAGCCCCGTCGGCGCCCGGCCGTGGACCAGCTGCATGGCGCGCGGCGCGATGTCGCCTTCCAGGTCGGCGGTGGCCAGGGCCCAGGGGGCGGCGACCTCCCGGGCGATCGCCGCGCGGACCCTCTCCGGCGTGGCGACGGCGGCGGACAGGGCGGCGGCGCCCATCAGGAAATGGCGGCGGGAGGGGGTCATGTCGGGTCTCTCCAAAGCAGGGACAACCGGGCTCAAGCAGCAGGCGACCGCGTCGCCTGCGTCAGCCCTCTTCAGGAATGACGATCAGCGGATGCCGATGGTCTGGGTGACGGCGCCATCGACGTTGAACTTCGCACGCTCCCAGGAGGCCGGGCCCATGTTGCCGACCGCGTTGTTGGAGAAGGCATAGGGCTCGACCGGCACGCCGAAGGGGTTGGTGTCCATCCGGCCGTTGCCGTTCACGTCGTGGAAGGCCTTCACCCCGTATTCGCCAGCGGGAAGGCCTTCGAAGGTGACGCTGTGCTCGCCGGCGGCGACGTCGATACGGGCGGAACGGACCGGCTGGCCGCCGCCGTAGGAGGCTTCGTCATACAGGGCGACCATGACCGCGCCGGTGGAGGCGCCGGTGTCGAAGGTCAGGGCGAGGCTGGCCGGATCGGACGCCAGGGCAGGCGCGGCGGCGAGCAGGGCGATAGCGAAGGCGGCGGTGCGGATCATGGTGGCGGTCCTTGAATGAGGGAGGCGACGGGAGAAGCCTCGAGGGGGTCTCGATGTCCCGACCCTCGGCCCGGGCCCGGCGCGCTGCCAGCGGAGTTGCGGCGACGGACGGTCTGGTTTCGCGAATGGCGGCGCGCGTTCGCTCGCGATGCGTGAACGAACACCTGTCGCGATCCTTCTGCGCCAACGGACGGCTGGCGGTCGGCGCGGTTCGGGCGCAGGATGCGGTCCGGGGCTGACCGTCAAACTGGAGACCTGCCGATGACCGCGCGTATCCTCCTTCCGTCCCTCCTTCTCGCCGCCTCCCTGGCGGCCTGCGCCGGGACGCCGCGTTCCATCCCGACCTATGCCGAGGAGCTGGAGCAGCTGACCGCCGACTGCCGCGAACGCGGGGGCATCCTGTCGTCCATCCCCGGCACCCTGACGGGCCGGCCCCAGACCGACTACGCCTGCGAGATCCGCGGCGGGGCCAGCCGCCTGACCCGCCGCAACTAGGCGGTTCTCGCCGGGGCCTTCCTCACCGGGGTCGTTGGGTCAGACCAGACTCCGGAAATTGGAGTCCAGATCGTCCACTGAGTCCCGTCGGGCGTCCGGTCTCGAAAACACTGTCCGCCGGGTCCGGCGAGTCCGGACAGGCCGGGCTGACGGGAGGCGACGCGGATCGGAGTAGTCTACACCCGCCGTCAGGGGCGCCGCATATAAAGCCCTTCGTCAGGGCCGACCGTTGAAATAACGGGCGGAATCCGGGTGTCTGTTGATGGGTATCAGTCGTCTTCGGACGGCGGGACCCAGTCCGGATCGTTGACCGGATACCAGTCGGCCGCGAGGTCGAGCCATTGCGGGTTGGCGTCCTCGATCAGGGCCAGCTTCCAGTCGCGTTTCCAGCCCTTGATCCGTTTCTCCCGCCGGATCGCCTCGACCACCCACTGGTGCTGCTCGTACCAGACCAGCTGTGTGCAGCCCCGGGTCTTCGAATGGCCGTCGAACGTCCCGTTCTTGTGCTTCCACACCCGTGAATGGAGGTTTGACGTCATGCCGACATTGGTCGCGCCGTTGCGTCCGTTCGCCATGATGTAGGTCGCGATAAAGGTGCGATGCGTGCCCATCCGCACAACCTATGCGAACTTTCTTCTTTCGTCATTCCGGGCGAAGGCGCACTTGCGCCGCAGACCCGGAACGAGGCGGCGCCGCAGCGAAGCGCAGGCGAACGGTTTCAGCGAGCCGTGTCCGCGACAGGGTCGCGCTCCCGCGCGCCGCCCTGTTCCGGGTCTCCGCTGCGCTCCGCCCGGAATGACGAAAGGATGTGCGGTTCGTCTTCAGCGTGGTGCGGGCGGAGTCGCCCGCGTTGTCACGCCCTTCCCAAATTCGTTGCGCCTTCCTTTCGTCATTCCGGGCGAAGGCGCATTTGCGCCGCAGACCCGGAACAGGGCGGCGCCGCAGCGAAGCGCAGGCGAAATCCGTCGTCGAGCCGTGTCCGCGACAGGGTCGCGCTCCCGCGCGCCGCCCTGTTCCGGGTCTCCGCTGCGCTGCGCCCGGAATGACGAAAGCAAGGGGGCGAGATCGACCCCGGCTTCCTGATCACCCACAAGATCAAGCGGGAAGACGGCCCGGACGCCTGCACGATGGTCCAGGAAAAGACCGACGGCTGCATCAAGGTCGTCATCAACCCTTAGGCCGAGGACGCCCGGCGGCGAGGAGACCGGAGGCGCATCCTCTGCTGTGCGATGACTATTCTCGCTGCACTTTTGCAGCCCGTTTCTGGCGAGGCGGCACTTGAGCCTTTAGTCGTTCAGTGTTTGGAGCAAGGATTAGCACGCGATGCAGGACTGATTCAGCCGCGTCCAGAAGGGTGTCTAGATCGTCGACGTCAGGCTTCCAGCCGCGATGACTGGCAGCGCTACCAGCGTCAGTCATGACGGTAAGCGTTGCCTTCTCGCTGGTTCCGATCACGCCGGCTGAATGCAGAGCATTGAGCTTTTCCCCAAAGTTCGTGCCTGGGTCAGCGCCTGCTAGTTCGAACGCTCTATCAAGGAGGGAGCGCACGCCCATCGCCGCCAAGGTGCGCATATCGCCGTTGAGAGCTTGGTAGATTTCGTCGAGCAGAGAGACCGCTACCTCATCGGTAATCTCAAAAGTCCACGCAGCACGCTTTCGGCGGTCAAGAGGCGGCCAATAGGTGCGTGTGGGAGTGATGAACGTCTCCCACTCCCCTGTGTTCGGGTCTTGAACGTGGTCCTCATCTTCCGAAAAATAGACATCTCGGCGAATATGAACCTCATCACACCCTCGGCAACGAAGGGTGCTGAAATTGGTGATTTGAAACATCATCGCGTGCTCGTGGTCATCTCTGTGACCGAAGAAAGCGACAACGTCACACTGTCGATCTGGCCCACACTTGGGGCAGGTTGAGCGTTCGACTTCCGGCAGTGGATTAGGTGAAGCTTCGACCACTGCAACAGGCTGGGAAGCCGCGATAGCAGCAGGGGCATCTATCCTTATGAGGCTCCATCCGTCAGGGCTGATGCGTAGGCAGTCTTCCGGCACGAACTCCACAAGATGTTTTTGTTCCATGTAAGCTTGCAGCGTCTCAACCCGATCGCCATCGATCGTGCCAATGACACCAGCCAGCGCCGCATAGTCTGACACCTCTACTGCGGCGAGAGCGTCGTCCTCGGCCCGCTCTGCGAGCCATTTTAGGAAGTTTGAAGTCTGAACTTCCAACGACGGCAATTTGGATTGTGCCAGCTCGTCTAGGTTCGTGCTGTCTACTTGAAACCAGTTGGTTTCCGTGGTGCGAGATCGCACTGCGTGGCTGATGCGCGCGAAAGCACGGTCATCTTCAGCAAGGCGAGAGTGGATCATCGCTCGCGCCGTTCCAGTAATCACGTATGGGCCGCAGCGCGGGCAGCGAATCTGCATGCCATCGCCAGCTGTCCCCGTTTCGGAAGGCGTCGTGCAAATCGGACAAGGCCTAGCCATCAATGCACCCGCGCCTTCCCGATCTCCAGCCCGTCCGTCCCCGCCGACACGGCGATCACCGAGCCGTCCTCCAGCTCTCCGGCCAGCAACTTCTTCGCCATCGGATCGACCAGGTCCTTCTGGATCACCCGCTTCAGCGGGCGCGCGCCGTAGACCGGGTCGTAGCCCTTGTCCGCCAGCCAGGCGAGGGCGCCGTCGTCGATGGACAATGTCAGTCTGCGGTCGGCCATCAGCTTTTCCAGACGCGCCAGCTGGATGCGGACGATACTGCCCATCTGGTCGCGGCCGAGGCGGCGGAACAGGATGATCTCGTCGATGCGGTTCAGGAACTCGGGGCGGAAATGGGCGCGGACGGCGTCCATGACATAGGGGCGGACGGCCTCGACGTCCTCGCCGTCGGCCTGTCCCGCCAGGGCGTCGGAGCCGAGGTTGGAGGTCATGATGAGCAGGGTGTTCTTGAAGTCAACAACCCTCCCTTGCCCGTCGGTCAGGCGGCCGTCGTCGAGCACCTGGAGCAGCACGTTGAAGACGTCGGGGTGGGCCTTTTCGACCTCGTCGAACAGGACGACCTGATAGGGGCGGCGACGCACCGCCTCGGTCAGGGCCCCGCCCTCGTCATAGCCGACATAGCCCGGAGGGGCCCCGATCAGGCGGGAGACGCTGTGCTTCTCCATATATTCCGACATGTCCATGCGGGTGATGGCGGTCTCGTCGTCGAACAGGAAGGCGGCCAGGGCCTTGGTCAGCTCGGTCTTGCCGACGCCGGTGGGGCCGAGGAACAGGAAGGAGCCGAGCGGGCGGTGGGGGTCGTTGAGGCCTGCGCGGGCCCGGCGGACGGCGTCGGCGACGGCTTCCAGCGCCGCGTCCTGACCGACGACGCGGCCGCGCAGGGCGTCCTCCATCGACAGCAGTTTCTCGCGCTCGCCCTCCAGCATCTTGTCGACCGGAACCCCGGTCCAGCGCGAGACGACGGCGGCGATCTGTTCGGCGTCCACGACCTCGGGCGTCAGGGGGGAGGCGGTCTTCTCGTCGGCCTCGGCCTGGGCGAGTTGTTTCTCGATCTGGGGGATCTGGCCGTAGGCGATCTCGGAGGCGCGGCCGAGGTCGCCGTTGCGCTGGGCGGCGGCGAGTTCGGCGCGCAGCCGGTCGAGGGTCTCGCGCAGCTGGGCCCCCTGGCCGACCTTGTCCTTCTCCGCCTTCCAGCGGGCGGTCAGGTCGTCGGACTGGCCTTCGAGGTCGGCGATCTCGTCTTCCAGTTTTTCGAGCCGCTGGACCGAGGCGCCGTCGGTCTCCTTCTTCAGGGCCTCGCGCTCGATCTTCAGCTGGACAAGGCGGCGGTCGATCTCGTCGAGGGATTCCGGCTTGGAATCGACGGCCATGCGGACGCGGCTGCCGGCCTCGTCGATCAGGTCGATGGCCTTGTCGGGCAGGAAGCGGTCGGTGATGTAGCGGTTCGACAGGGTGGCGGCGGCGACGATGGCCGAGTCAGAGATGCGGACCCCGTGGTGGACCTCATACTTCTCCTTCAGGCCGCGCAGGATGGAGACGGTGTCCTCCACCGACGGCTCGTCGACGAAGACGGGCTGGAACCGGCGGGCGAGGGCGGCGTCCTTCTCGACATGCTTGCGGTACTCATCCAGCGTGGTGGCGCCGACGCAGTGCAGCTCGCCGCGCGCCAGGGCGGGCTTGAGCAGGTTGGACGCGTCCATGGCGCCGTCGCCCTTTCCGGCGCCGACCAGGGTGTGCATCTCGTCGATGAACAGGATGATCTGGCCTTCGGCGGCGGTGACCTCGCCCAGCACGGCCTTGAGCCGTTCCTCGAACTCGCCGCGGTATTTCGCCCCGGCGATCAGGGAGCCCATGTCGAGGCTCATGACGGTCTTGTCCTTGAGGCTCTCGGGCACGTCGCCATTGACGATGCGCAGGGCCAGACCCTCGACGATGGCGGTCTTGCCGACGCCGGGCTCGCCGATCAGGACAGGGTTGTTCTTGGTGCGCCGGGCCAGGACCTGGATGGTGCGGCGGATCTCCTCGTCCCGGCCGATGACCGGGTCGATCTTCTGGTCGCGGGCGGCCTGGGTCAGGTCGCGGGCGTAGCGTTTGAGGGCGTCGTAGCCGTCCTCGGCGGCGGCGGAGTCGGCGGTCTTGCCCTTGCGGACATCGGCGACGGCGGCGTCGAGCTTGTCGGCCGTGACCCCGGCGGATTTCAGGGCGTCGCCGGCGGGGCCGCCCTCACGCGCGACGGCGGCGAGGATTCGTTCGGTGGTGACGAAGGCGTCGCCGCTCTTCTTCGCGGCGGCCTCGGCGGCGGCGAAGACGCGGGCGGTGGCGCCGTCGAGATAGAGCTGGCTGTTGGCGCTCTCGACCTGGGGGCGTTTCTTGAGCAGGGCCTCGGCGGCCTCTGACGCCTTCGCCGGGTCGCCGCCGGCGGCAGTGATCAGGTTGCGGGCCAGACCGTCGCGCTCCTCCAGCAGCACCTTCAGCAGGTGTTCGGGGGCGAACTGCTGATGCTTGCGGGCCAGGGCCAGCGATTGCGCGGACTGGACCGCCTGTTTGGCGCGGTCGGAATAGAGATCGAGGTTCACGGGCATCCCCTGAAGGCGGAATCCGCCGACGCGCCCTCTGATGCAAGCAACGCGCCGTGCGGCTGCTGATCAGGTGGGCGTGGCGACGGGGCCACACAAGGGGCCGGTCTGAACCGGCGGGATCACCCGCCGGTGGTCGGGGCCGAGAAGTCGAACTGTTCAGGTCGCCGCTGGCCGCCGCCGAAATTCCAGGTCAGGCCGATGAAGGCCGCGCGACCCCCGAACAGCTGCTCCGTGCGGTCGGTGAAGGTCGGGGTGGCGATGGTCGTGGTGGCCCCGAAATCGTCGAACGCGTCCCTCACCGTCACATTGAGAGACCAGGAGGCACTGAGTTTGCGGCGATAGCCGAGGTTGACGAGGGTCGACTGTTCGCGGGAGCCCTGGGCCAGCAGCTGCTCGCCGCCCCAGACGCCCGACACCTGGATGAAATCCGCCTGCGTCGGGGTCCAGTTCACGGTCAGGCGGCCGGAGACGCTTTCACCTTCGCTGTCGACGGTGCCGACGACGCCCGCGGCATCGATCTGCTGGCGGAAGAGGTTGAGGCTGGCATTGTAGCGCAGGGTCGGATGCAGCGCCCCGCTGGCCACCAATTCGAGGCCCGTCGAGTTGCTGGCCCCGAGATTTTCGGGCCGGGTCAGGAAGACACCGCCGCCCAGATCGGTCGTGACCTGGGTGAAGGCGTCGCGCGTGTCACGGTAATAGAGGGTGGCCTGGTAGAAGGTCTGCTGCTGGCGATAGCCCCAGATCAGCTCCAGTGCGTCCGTCTCCTGCGGCAGCAGGTCGGGATTGCCGGAGCGGCGGTTCAGAGTGTCCTGATAGGTCAGGAAGGGGTTGAGATCGCCCGGTGCGGGGCGCTGGATCCGGCGACCGTAGCTGGCCCGCAGGGTCCGGGTGTCGTCCAGCTGGTACGAAACGTTCAGGGTCGGATAGGCGCGGAAATAGTCCTGCGACGACCGGAGGCTGGTGGTGACCTGGTTCAGCTCGAGATCGGCCTGCTCGAGGCGCAGGCCGAACTGGGCCGTCAGCTTCTCTCCGAAAGGCCGTTCATAGGTGGCGTAGAGGGCGTGGACCGTCTGATCGACGTGAAACTCGTTGGAGACCGTGGGGTCGGGGACCAGGGTCGTCGGCGACGGGCCGCGCGCGAAGGCGTTGTCCAGCTCCAGCATGATGGCCTGACCCTCGTAGCCGAGCCGCAGCTTGGCCCCGTTGGCCATCGGCCGCACATAGGCGCTGGTGAATCCGATCTGGTCCTGGCGGGTCCGGTTGTCGACCAGTTCGTTGAACGGGGCGGCCACGGGGATCAGCTGGTCGGCGAAGGTCGCAAAGCCGAAGCTGAAGCGGTTGCGGTCGTAGCGAAGCTCGTTGGACCATTCATGGCCCTGGTTGTCGAAGCGGCGCAGGACGCGGGTCGTGGCCCCGGAGAACTGGCCCTGGAAACCCCCACCCGCGGCGCGACGGTAGGCCGAGGCGATCCCGCCGCCGGCCGAATCGGCCTCGTACAGGTCGATGGCGTCGGCAAAGCTGTCGACGTCGGTGTGGCGAACCTCGCCGACCAGCTGGGTCCCGGCGTCCAGATTGTGCTCCACCGACAGGCGGACGAAGGCGCTGTCGGAATCACCCTCGACATTCTGTGTCTGGCGAGCCTCGAGAAACCGGCCGGAGCCGGCGTCGAACCGCGTCCGCAGACGGGTAAGTTCCTGCAGGAAGGCGTCGTGGCGCAGGCCGACGTCGGCCGACAGGGTAGTGTCGCCGTTCACGTGGGCGACACTACCGCCGAGGTTGTAGCGCCCGCTGTCGCCGACGTTGGCACGCATCGAGCCGGTCGTGGTCTGTCCGGGGCGGACCGTCGTCGGCTTGGAGATCAGATTGATGACCCCGCCCGAGCCCTCGGGGCTGTAGGCGGCGGACGGATTGGTCAGGATTTCGATGCGGGCATACTGGGCGGCGGGAATCTGCTGCACCAGCTGGCCGCGACTGGGACCGTTGAACTGGCTGGCGGGACGCCCGTCGACCAGGATGGTGACGTTGGAATCGCCGCGCAGGCTGACATTGCCGTCCGGATCGACCTCGACCGAGGGGATGTTGCGCAGGGCTTCGGCCAGCGTCCCGGTCGCGGCCTGCAGGTCGTCGGCCAGGCTGTAGCTGGTTCCCTCGCTCGAGGTCCGGATGTCAGTCTGGCGGGCGGTGACGACGATGTCGCCCACGTCGGAGGCGGGTTCCTGGCTCTCGGTCGGGGCGGGCGTCGGTGCCGGGGATTGGGGGGCGGGCCGCGCCTGGGCCGGAGTCCGGGCCGGGGTCTGGGCCTGCGCCACGGCGGTCCCGGCGGTGGCGGTTATGGCGGCGCCGACGAGAAGAAACAGTTTGAAGGAGGTCATGCCCCGGACTCCGGTTGCAGGGTGCGCTGACCGCGCCCGTCAAGGGTCCTTGACTATCAGTGCGGTCCGTTCCGTCAAGCGTCCTTGACCCAGAATTCCGCCACCTTACGGCGAATTAACATGAGGGCGGATCGTCCATGGTGTGCCGAAAGGGCGGCTCGGCAGATCGTGATCGTCTCGACGCGGCCGGGAAGGCGGAGCAGGGTGGGGCTTGCCTCTATGGATGACCATGCTTCACGACCTGTCGCCCATCGACCCGTCCGTGCTTCTGCCCTTCCTCGTGGCGGTGTCGCTGATTGAACTGACCCCCGGTCCGAACATGGGCTGGCTGGCGCTGGTTTCTGCGGGACAGGGGCGGACGGGCGGGTTCGCGGCCGTGGCCGGGGTGACCCTGGGGCTGGCGGTCTGGATGGTCGCGGCGGCGTTCGGCCTGACCTCCGTCCTGCTGGCCTTTCCGTGGCTGTATCAGGGGGTACGCTGGGCGGGGGTGGTCTTCATGCTGTGGCTGGCGTGGGAGGCCTGGGCGGGGGCGGGCAGGGTGACCCTGGAACCGGCCGGTGATCCGGAGAAGCTGCGCGGGCTGTTCCTGCGGGGACTGACGGGGAATCTGCTGAACCCCAAGGCGGCCGTCTTCTATGTCGCCCTGTTGCCGACCTTCATCCGGCCGGACCACGGTGCGCCGCTGGTCCAGGCGCTGACGCTGGGCGGGCTCCATCTGGGAGTCAGCATCATGGTGCATTCGCTGATCGTCCTTGGCGCAGCCACGGCCGGCGGCGTCATGATGCGACGGATGCAGGGGCTGTGGGCCGGCCGGACGATGGCGGTCGGCATCGGAGCCGTGGCGATCTGGATGGCCTGGGCGACCCGGGGGTGACGTCGCGGTGCCCGCGCGATAGCGTCCGCCCGCCCCTTCCGGAGAGTTCCATGTCGCTGCGCCTGACCCGCCGTTCCGCCCTGTTCGCCTCGGCCGGGGCCGCCGCCGTCCCCTCTGTCGGGTGGGCGCAGGCCGCCAATGACGATGAGGGGCTGGCCGAGGCGATCGACGCCTATGTGAAATCGGCCATGGCGGCCTGGCCCGACCAGCCGGCGCTCGGGGTGGCGGTGGTCAGGGACGGCCAGACGGTTCTGGCTCGTGGCTATGGCGTCAAGGCAATGGGCCAGCCGGACCGGGCCGACGAGCACACATTGTTCGCCATCGCCTCCAACTCCAAGAACGTCACCGCCGCCTGCCTGGCCATTCTGGTCGACGAAGGGAAGGTGAAGTGGGACGAGCCGGTGAAGACCTATCTGCCCGGCTTCACCCTGTCGGACCCCTATATCGGGGAGCATATCACGGTGCGCGACACCCTCAGCCACCGGGCGGGCTTCGGCCTCGGCGCCGGAGACCTGCTGTTCTGGCCCAACTCGAACCGGAGCCGCGCCGAGGTGCTGGCCCGGGTGCCGTTCGTGCCGATCGAGGACGGGTTCCGGGCCAACTATCACTACTGCAACCTGATGTTCGTGGTGGCCGGGGCTGTGCTGGAGGCGGTCTCCGGGATGACGTGGGAAGCCTTCGTCCAGACCCGGATCTTCGACCGGCTGGGCATGGGCGATAGCGTGCCCATGGCCAGTCTGGCGGACCCGGCCAAATCGGCCCTGCCGCACGCCCGGGTCGGACCGCCGCTGCGCTATCAGGGGCCGATGACGAAGATCGCCGACAGTATCGTCGGCATCTGGGACTGGGATTCGGCCGCCGCCGCCGGGGGTATCTGCGCCTCGGCCGCCGACTGGGCGAAATGGATGATCCTGCGGCTCAACATGGGCGCCCTGCCGGACGGGACGCGGCTGTTCACCGAGGCGCGGGCGACCGAGATGTGGCGGCCCAACATCATCGTTTCGGGCACGCCGGGACCGACGGCGGAGCTGCCGGGCCGGGCGATCGCCTCGACCTACGCCATGGGCCATCAGGTGCAGGACTATCGCGGCGAGCGGATCGTCAGCCATGGCGGCGGATCGCCGGGCGGCAACTCGTTCACCGTCATGATCCCGGGCCGGAAGGCGGGGGTGTCGGTGTTCTCGAACGCCGAGGAGAATTTCCTGCTGCGGACGCTGCGAAGCGGCCTGGTCGACATCATCATGGGCAAGACCGGGTTCGGCTGGATTGCGGATTCGAAGGCGCTGGAGGCGAAGGGGATCGAGGCGTCCCTGAAGGCGGCCGCCGAAATCGATGCCAAACAGGCGGCCGGTGCCCCGCCGTCCGTGCCCCTGTCAGCCTTCGTCGGGACCTGGCGCGACCCCTGGTACGGCGACATCACGATCGAGGCGCGCGACGTGACCCTGTGGCTGAGGTTCACCCACAATCCGGCGCTGCAGGGCGAGCTGGAGCCCTATGACGGCGACACATTGCGCACCCGCTTCCCCGACAAGCGCGAGGAGGACGCCTTCGTCACCTTCGAGATCGTGGACGGGAAGCCGGTGCGGGCGACGGTCAAGGGCGTGAGCCCCGACATCGACTTCAGCTACGACTATCAGAACCTGAAATTGACGAAGGTCTAGGCTGGAGCCTCTCTCTCCCCCCTCGGGGGAGGGTCGTCGCGAAGCGACGGGGTGGGAAGGGCCGGTGATACGGGTGAAGACCTGTGTGGTCTTGCCTTGCCGCCCCCACCCGGTCTCCGCTGCGCTCCGACCACCCTCCCCCGCAGGGGGAGGGAGAGGTTTTGCGTCTTACCGCCTCGGATCCAGCAGAACCCCCGACACCGTCGCCGCCAGGATGCGGGCTGCGAACGGCAGCCGCGCAAGCTTGCCCAGCACATGGTCGCGGACCCAGGGCAGGGCCCGGCCGTCGGCCTGGTAGAAGGGGGTGAAACCCATCGACAGGCCCTGATAGAGACGCACGTGCCAGCGGCGGATGCGGGCGTAGGCGGTCAGGGCCTCGTCGAGCTCGGTATGGGTCGCCAGCGCTTCGGCCAGAGTGAAGGCGTCGAGGAGGCCCATGTTGACCCCCTGACCCAGCTGCGGGCTGGTCGAATGGGCGGCGTCGCCGACGACGGCGAGACGATCGCCGACAGGCAGGGGCAGGGTGTGGTGGCCGTAGCGGGCCAGGGTCAGGGCCTCGGGATCGGGAATGGTATCCAGCAGGCCGGCGACCTGGGGCCAAAGACCGCGCACCTCAGCCTTCCATCGCTCCATCCCGGCGCGCAGCCAGTGGTCGTGGTCGGCGGACTTCAGGCTCCAGAAGAAGGTAGCGAGGCGATCGGGGCTGTCCGGGCGCGCGCCGACGGGCAGGACGCCGATCATCCGCGAGGCCCCGCGATAGACCTGTTCCAGCGCCGTCGCGTCGAACGGATCGCCGGGCCAGGGCACGGTCGCCCACAGCGCGCCCCACTCGAGCTCGTGACGACGGCCGCCCTGTCGCGCCAGAAGGTCGCGGGCGATGAGCGAGCCGGCACCCGAGGCATCGACGACCAGGTCGAAGGCCGGACCGGTCATGCCGTGGACGTCGGTCAGCCGTCCGTCGGCGGCGGAGGCGATCTCGCGGCGGGTCTCGAAGGCGACGCCCCCGGCGAGGCAGGCGTCGTGGAGGACGTGGAAGATGGCGGCGCGGTGGACACCGAGCGCGTTGACGCCGTCGGGCCGGGGCGACTTCAGGTCCGAGTATTTGACGTCGAGCACGATGCGACGGTGGCGCGCCTCTCGTCCGAACAGGTGGTCCAGCGGCTGACCCAGGGCGGCGACCCGGTCGGTCAGACCGAGGCGATCCAGCACGTGCAGTCCGGTCGGCTGGAGCATGAAGCCCGCGCCGATCGGGCGGGGCGCGTCGAAGCGTTCGTGCACCACGACCCGCCGCCCCTGACGCGCCAGCATCAGGGCGAGGGCCAGACCGGTCGGCCCGGCGCCGACGACGGCGACCGACCGGGCCATTCTAGTTCGGGACCAGTTCGATCAGGTCGAGGTTGGACTCGTTCTGGGGCCAGGGGATGACCAGCCGCCAGCGGGCGTCGTCGACGCGCTCGAGCACGGCGACGATGTCGCGATCGGGACGCTGGCCGTAGGAGTTGGCGGGCGGCTCGGCGGCGAGGGCGACGGAGCCCAGCATGACCATCTGGCGGGCGTCTTCCGGGAACAGCAGGCCCGAGGGGCGCTGGGAGCCGGTGGTCTTGGAGAATTTGAGTCCGCGCGGCGTCTGTTCGATGCGGCACTGGAACCAGCCGTAGATCACGAAGCCGAGGCCGGTCTCGCCGCCCTGGGAGCCCAGTTTGACGGTGCGACAGCGATAGTTTCCGGGCGGAGGCGCGACGCTGTCGCGGGCGGCGTCGGGCGCGATCAGGTCGCCGAGCGAGCGGAGGTCGCCCGAACCGGGCTGGCGCTGCGCCTGTTCCAGAGCCAGTCGCCACGCGGCGTCACGGCGAACATAACGGTCGCGGTCGGTGGCGGTGATGATGCTACGCCAGTCCCGCAGCGCCACCATGCCCGGCCCCGACGGCGGCGGGGGCGGTGGCGGCGTCGAAGCACATCCTGCGACAAAGGGGGCCGCGAGCAGAAGAACGGTCGTAAGGGCGAGGATGCGCATGGCCGCAAGGGGCCTGACGCCTCGTCCGCCGTCAAGCTAGACGATCATCACTGTTCCGATCAGCAGCCGGGCGCTGCGCTGACCGAGGATGATGTTGGTCGCCGACTGCAACTGGGCAGCCAGCCGTTCGATGTTCGGAACGCCGCCGGGCAGGAGGGTGTTGGCCTCGCGCTGGACGAGGATGTTGAACACCGCCCGCATCCGTGGCTGCGACTGTTCGGCGCGCAGTTTCAGGGCGGCGTCGGGCGCATCGACCCCGGTCTCGACCGTCATCACGCCGCGACGGCCGTCGGAGCGGATCGTGGTCGCGGTGATCGTGGGATAGCGGACATAGCCGCCGGCCGAGCCGCCTCCGCCTCCGCCGCCAGACGCAAGGGCGGGTGTGGCGGCGAGCGCGAGCGGGGCGAGAAGAAGGGCGCGACGTTTCATGCCGACCTTTGTGGCACAGGGTCGCTTAAGGTCCGGTTACGCCGCCGCCTCGACCCGCGCGGGCTCCATCGGCCTGAGATCCAGCAGGGCGAACAGCTTCGCGTCCTCGTCCTGTTCGGGGTTGGGCGTGGTCAGCAGCTTGCCGCCGACGAAGATGGAGTTGGCGCCGGCGAGGAAACACAGGGCCTGCATTTCCGGGCTCATCGTCTCGCGCCCGGCCGACAGGCGGACCATGGCGCGGGGGCAGACGAGGCGGGCGACGGCGACCGTGCGGACGAACTCGATCGGATCGATCTGGCCGGTCTTCAGGACCCGCTCGCCCAGCGGCGTTCCCGTGACGGGGACCAGGGCGTTGACGGGCAGGCTGTCGGGATGGACCGGCAGGGTGGCCAGGGCCTGCAGAAGGCCGGCGCGGTCCCGGCGGCTCTCGCCCATGCCGACGATGCCGCCACAGCAGGTCGACAGGCCGGCGTCGCGGACGTGCGCCAGCGTGTCGAGACGATCCTGGTAAGTCCGGGTCGTGACCACCTCGGCATAGTAGTCCGGCCCGGTGTCGAGGTTGTGGTTGTAGTAGTCGAGGCCGGCGGCCTTCAGCTGCTTCGCCTGATCGGCGGTCAGCATGCCGAGGGTGGCGCAGGTTTCCAGACCCAGCGCCTTCACGCCCGAGATCATGGCGGCCAGTTTCGGCGTGTCGCGATCCTTCAGCTCACGCCAGGCCGCGCCCATGCAGAAGCGCGACGCGCCCCCCGCCCTGGCTTCCATGGCCTCGGCGAGGACGGCGGTGGTGTCCATCAGCTTCTCGGCCTTCAGGCCTGTGTCGAAACTGGCCGATTGTGAGCAGTAGCCGCAGTTCTCGGCGCAGCCGCCGGTCTTGATCGACAGCAGCTGGGACTTCTGCACCTCCGACGGATCGAACCAGCGACGGTGAACCGTGGCGGCCTCGAACACCAATTCCATGAACGGACGGGCGAACAGGGCCTCGACCTCGGTCAGGGTCCAGTCGTGGCGGGGGAGGGACAGGTCGGTCATGGCGGGGTGGTGACTCACGTCGAGCGCGGACGCAAGCCCGTCAGATCTCCAGAATCAGCTCGCCGCGTTTGAGATCGATGATCACCGTCTCGAACAGGCCAAGGATGTCGGTGCCCAGCAGCGCCGCCGGGCGGTCGGTCAGGCCCCAGAGGTCGAAGGTATGGAAGTCACCGACGAGGACTGGGACATACTGAAGGCCGATGCCTGCGAAATGCAGGTTGCGCAGCTGCATCGGGCGGGCCTCAACGCTCAGCCCCGTTGGAGAGGAGAGCGTCCGGCTGGTCGAACCGTCGTCGAGAACGATCGGCGAGGCGCGCGCCGCGCGGGCGAAGGCCGTGTTGATGATGGTGACCTCGGCGCCGGTGTCGATGATGGCCTTGGCCTGGGCCGTGCGGGAGCGGGCGTCGATCATCAGGAGACCCTGAAGCCGCTCCTCGGCCGGGGTCTGGAAACGGGCGGTCGGTCGTCGTGGGTCAAGGATGCTGTCGCCCACGCGGCGTGAGCGGCTGATCGCGGCCAGGGCCACGCCCCGAAAGTTCAGCAACAGCCGGTGCTCCGCCAGCAGGTCGCGCCCGATCAGGCCGTCGGCGCCGATGAGGCCTGCTCGGGGCGCGAGGGCGAACCGGACAGTCCCGGCGTTCAGGTCTCCCGACCGGACGTTGCGCGCGCGGACCGTCTCGACGATCTCGCGCGCGATCAGGGTGTGCATGCCGACCGGTCCGGCCGATGGCAGGGCGAGTCGCGTCGAAAGGTCGTCGGCGATCACGGAAGCATTGGCCGCGCTGTCGACGGCGAAGTCGAACGGACCCTGGCCATCGATAAAGACGGGGATCGACAACCGCCCGCCGCGCAACCGCTCGGCGCTGTCCACGGTCGGACCGTTCTGCGACCGGTCGAACCCGGGCAGGAGGAGGGCGGAAGCCGCGGCGATGACGGCGCGGCGGGGGAGCGTCGCGCGGTCTCTAAAGGCCCTCGTCATGGCGATAGATCCGCCCGTCGCGCATGACGAAGCCGACCGATTTCAGCACGGTCACGTCCGTCAGCGGATCCCCCTCGACCGCGATCAGGTCGGCGCGCTTGCCGGGCTCCAGCGATCCGACCTCGGTGGCCAGACCCAGCAGGTCGGCGGCGTTGACGGTGGCGGCCTGGATCGCGGCCATCGGGGTCATGCCGTACTGGACCATCAGCTCGAACTCGTCGGCGTTGCGGCCGTGCAGGGACACGCCGGCGTCGGTGCCGAAGGCGATGCGGACGCCGGCGGGGTAGGCGGCCTGCAGCGACTGGCCGGTGATCGAGATGCGCCACAGGATCTTGGGCAGGACCGAGGGCGGATAGGCGTTGGGATCGGCGGCGAGGCGGGCGCGATAGCCGTTCACCGTCGACAGGGTCGGCACGTAATAGGCCCCCGAACGCAGGAACAGCGGGATGGTGTCCTCGCTCAGGATCGTGCCGTGCTCGATGGAATCCGCGCCCAGACGCAGGGCCATGTCGATGCCGTCGGCCCCGTGGGCGTGGACGGCGACCTTCTTGCCGTACAGATGGGCGGTCTCGATCAGGGCCCGGGCCTCGTCCTCGAACATCTGGGCCCCCAGACCGGCCCCGATACGGCTGTTGACCCCGGCGGTGGTGGCGATCTTGATGACGTCGGCCCCGCGCCCGACCTGGATGCGGACCGCCTCGCGGCAGCTCTCCACGCCGTTGCAGACGTTCTCGGGCGCGCCGATGTCGTGGCGGACGTCATCGGACAGGCCCAGACGCGGGTCCATATGGCCCGAGGTGGTCGAGATCGAGGTGGCGGCGTCGATGATGCGCGGGCCCGCGATCTCGTGCCGGGCCGTGGCGTCGCGCAGGGCCAGGGTTACGCCGTCGCCATCGCCCAGGTTCCGGACCGTGGTGAAGCCCGCCATCAGGGTCTCGCGGGCGTTGCCGGCGGCCTCATAGGCGCGGGCCGGCAGGCTGTCGGTGAAATCGGCGAGCAGACCCGCCTGACCGGCGCGGTCGCTCGTCAGGTGGACATGGCTGTCGATCAGGCCGGGCAGGACGAACCGGTCGCGAAGGTCGACGACGGTGGCGCCGGGGAAGGCCTCGACGCCGACGAAGCCGTCGCGCACCGCCTCGACCTTGCCGTCGCGGATCACCACGGTGGAGGCGCCGCGCGGCGCCTGTCCGGGCCGATCCAGCAGATGACCCGCCTGGACCAGGGTGACGGTGCCGGCGGCGGGAGCGATGGTCCCGTCCTGGGCCGCAGCGAACGTCCCGGTCAGAAGGGCGACGATGGCCCCCGCGATTACAGCCTTCATGAACTCACTCCCCGTTTTGCGGGAGTTTAGGCACGGCAGAACGATAAGGGGAATGGTCGAGACGTCAGCCGACCTTGCGACGCAGCGCCCAGGAGGGTTCGTCAAGCTGCGTCGCCAAGGCCACCGCGACCAAACTCCCGTCATGCTGGTGTTGTTCCACAACGACGGTATCGCCGGGATGGAAAATCCAGGCTTCGTCGTCAGGAACCGGATCCTTCGCCAGCCTGTAGGTTGTCTCGCCGAGACGTTCGGCCATGACTGGCCGCCACACGTCAGTGCCTTCGTCCAGCATGCGGACGAGGACGGTCGCGCGCTCAGTAGATGAAGCCGTCGCCGCCGACATGGATCACGTCTCCAGAGACATCCTCGATCACGACTGATCGACCCGTCTCAGGATGAATATAGCGCGTCGCGGCCTGTCCTGTCTCGTGATTGACGGCCGGGCACCGTTCGCCGCGATCACAGGCCTCTTCGATCTGCCCAAGCGTCCAGCCGCGAGCGGCCATCTGCCTGGCCAACCCGTGCGGTGACTTGACCATCTCGCGCGGCCGTCAGCTCCGGTAGTCGCCGTTGATCTCGATGTAGCCCTTGGTCAGGTCGCAGGTCCAGACGGTGGCCGAGGCGCGGCCCGAGCCGACGTCGACGGTGATGTCGATCTCGGCATTCTTCATATAGGCGCTCATCTTCGCCTCGTCGTAGGTCGGCGAGACCGCGCCGTCGACGGCGGCGACGTGCGGGCCGAAGCGGATGGCGAGGTGGTCGCGGTCGACCGGCTCCTCGGTCTTGCCGACGGCCATAACGACCCGGCCCCAGTTGGCGTCCTCCCCGGCGATGGCGGTCTTGACCAGGGGGCTGTCGGCGATCGACTTGGCCAGTTTGCGGGCCGAGGCAGCGCTGGAGGCGCCGTCCACGGTGATGCGGACGAATTTGGTCGCGCCCTCGCCGTCGCGGACCAGCTGGTGGGCGAGGTCGAGCATGACCTTGTCCAGGGCGGCGGAGAAATCCTTCAGGCGGCGGTCCCCGACCCGGCCGATACGCGGCGCTCCGCTCGCGCCCGTGGCGAACAGCAGGCAGGTGTCGTTGGTTGAGGTGTCGCCGTCGACGGTGACCGAGTTGAACGTCGTGCGGACGTGCAGGCCCAGCAGGGCGCGCAGCACGGTCGGGTGGATGCTGGCATCCGTGACGATGAAGCCCAGCATGGTCGCCATGTCCGGCGCGATCATGCCCGAACCCTTGGCGATCCCGGCGATCCGGACCTTGAAGCCGTCGATCGTCGCCTCGGCGTAGGACCCCTTGGGGAAGGTGTCCGTGGTCATGATGCCGCGACCGGCGGCGGCCCACTGTTCCGTCGGCGGGAGGTCGGAATCGAGCTTCGTCTCGATCTCCGGCAGGCGGGCTGCGATTTTCTTGTCGTCGAGCAGGACGCCGATCACGCCGGTGGAGGCCAGCATCACGTCGCGCTGGCGACAGCCGAAGCGTTTGGCGACCTCCGAGGCCGTGCGGCGGGCGGCGTCGGCCCCGGCCTTGCCGGTGAAGGCATTGGCGCAGCCGGCGTTGACCACCAGGGCCCTGACGTCGAGCCCTCCGCCGGGCGAGTCCAGATGGCGACGGCACCAGTCCACGGGGGCCGAGCCGACCTTGTGGCGGGTGAAAACGCCGGCGCAGGTCGTGCCCCGGGCGAAGCGGAAGACGGTGAGGTCGTCGCGCTCGTGCTTGTAGAAGCCGGCGCGTGCGGTGGTGATCTCGACCCCGCCGACGGGCGGAATGGCCGGGAAGGGCACGGCCAGGGGCGAGATCTTGAGGCCGGGCTTGCCGGGTGCGGCCGGAGCGGGGGTCGGGGTCTGGGGCTGGGTCGCACGCTTGATGGCGGAGGTCAGGGGATCGAAGGCCTTCTCGATGGCGTGTTCGATGGCCTTTCCGGTCGAGCCGGGTTTCTTCGTTTCGCTCACCGGTCGGCGTCTTTCGCTTCGGGTTCCGGGGCCACGACGGGAGCTGTGGCGGGAGCCGGAGCGACCGTTGCCGGAGCCGTCGGGGTCGGGCCGGGCGCCGGAACAGCGGCTGAGGCCGGTTCCTGGGGCGCGCCGCTTTCGGCGGCCAGGAGCACATCGACCCGGGCCTTGCCGCGCAGCTCTTCGAGCAGCTGACGCACGCCTTCATAGGTCAGGTAGCGGACGATCTGGGGTCGGGCCTGATCGAGCGTCGGCGGGCTCTCACGACGGCGATCCTCGATCCGCAGCACGGCCCAGCCGCCTTCGGTCTGGAACGGACCGACGGTCGAGCCCGCGGCGGCATCGCGCAGTGCATTGGCATAGGCCTGGGGCATGACGTCGGCGGTGGAATAGCCGAGGTCGCCACCGGAGAACCGGGTCGCCTCGTCGATGGAGCGTTCCTGGGCCACGGCCTCGAAGCTGGCACCCTGACCCAGGATGCCGATGACGGCGTCGGCCTCGGGCTTTGTCCGGGACAGGATCAGCCGGACGCGGATCTCTTCCGAGGTCCGGGCGAGGCGCAGCTGCTCCTGATAGAGAGTCTGGACGGCCTGGTCGTTGATCCGGCTGTTGACCTCGTTCTCGACCAGCATGTCGCCGAGGATGCGCTCGCGCGTCGCCTGGAGCCGCCGCTCGGCAAGAGGAGAATTGTCCAGGCCCCGGCGCTCGGCCTCGGCGGCGAGGAGTTTCTGGTCAATGACCTCGTCCAGCACGCGGCGGAACAGGTCGCTCGTCACATCCAGCGGTTCGCCCTCGCCGACCAGACCCTGGGCCACCGCCTCGCGTTTGACGTCGGAGGCCCAGATCGTCTGATCCTGCACCTCGGCCACCGCCCGGTCGCCCGGTTCGGGCGCGCGATCGTCGCCCCCGCCGCGCCCGCAGGCGGCCACGGCGAGGGCCAGAGCGAGGCTGAGGAAAACCAAAGGGTTGCGTGAATGTCGCATCGGACGCTCCGTCCCGTTCGAAGGGGTCCAAACGCCGGGCTGCAAAGCCCCTCGCGTTGACAGGGGTAGGGTCGGTGCTTAAGTCCCGCCTGCGCCCAAGTCGAGGGGTTTTCGATCGTATGCGCGGCGTGTTTCGCCGCCTCGCCCGGCAGCCTCTCTCGCGGCGTCTCACCGCCGCCCCCTACGGGCAATTCCAGAGCTCTAGACCGCTCGACCGCCACCGGATCGCCCATGCTCGGCTTTGCCAAGAAACTCTTCGGCTCCTCCAACGACCGCAAGGTCAAGGACTTCATGAGCCGGGTCCAGAAGATCAACGATCTGGAGCCCAGGTTCGCCGCCCTGTCGGACGACGAACTGCGGATGATGACGCAGACCTTCAAGGATCGGGTCGCCGCCGGCGAAACGCTCGACAAGCTCCTGAACGAGGCCTTCGCCGTCGCGCGTGAGGCCTCCAAGCGGGTCCTGGGACAGCGCCAGTACGACGTGCAGCTGACCGGTGGTATGATCCTGCACGACGGCGGCATCGCCGAGATGCGCACGGGCGAAGGCAAGACCCTGGTCGCCGTGGCACCGGTGTATCTGAACGCGCTTGAGGGCAAGGGCGTCCACGTCATCACCGTCAATGACTATCTGGCCCGCCGCGATGCCGAGTGGATGGGTCGGGTCTATCGCTTTCTGGGCCTTGAAGTGGGCGTCATCGTCAACGGCCTGTCCTCGGGCCAGCGCCAGGCGTCCTACGCCGCCGACATCACCTACGGCACCAATAACGAGTTCGGCTTCGACTATCTGCGCGACAACCTGGTCTATGACCGCAAGGAGATGGTGCAGCGTCCGCACAACTTCGCCATCGTCGACGAGGTCGACTCCATCCTGATCGACGAGGCGCGCACGCCCCTGATCATCTCGGGCCCGACCGAGGACCGGTCGGATCTCTACAAGATCTGCGACGCCCTGATCAAAGAACTGATCAAGGACACCTCGACGTTCGACCTCGACGAGAAGCAGCGACAGGCCCTGCTCACCGAAGAGGGCTCCGAACAGGTCGAACAACTGCTGGAGGCCGGCGGTCATTTCGCCGAGGACACGACGGGCCTCTACGATGCGGCCAACATCAGCCTGGTGCACCACGTCAACCAGGCCCTGCGCGCCAACACCCTGTACCAGAAGGACAAGGACTACATCATCAAGGGCGGCGAGATCGTCCTGATCGATGAGTTCACCGGCCGCATGATGACCGGACGCCGCCTGTCCGAAGGCCTCCATCAGGCCATCGAGGCCAAGGAGGACGTCAAGATCATGCCCGAGAACCAGACCCTGGCCTCGGTGACGATCCAGAACTATTTCCGCCTCTACGAGAAGCTGTCCGGCATGACCGGCACGGCCGCGACCGAGGCCCAGGAATTCCTCGACATCTACAAGATGGACGTCCTGGAGGTGCCGACCAACCGTCCCGTCCTGCGCATCGACTATGACGACGAGGTCTACCGGACCTACGCCGAGAAGAACCTCGCCATCGCCAAACAGATCGCAGACTGCCGCGAGCGCGGCCAGCCGATCCTGGTGGGTACCGTCTCGATCGAAAAGTCCGAACAGTTGTCGGCCCTGCTCGACACCTATGAGCACAAGGTCGAGGTGTCGCGAACCCTGAAGAAGGCCTTCGAGGGCAAGGACAAGGAGGCCGCCAAGCTCGGCGATGCCGCCTACGACATCAAATACGAGACGAAATTCAAGGGCATCCCGCACAATGTCCTGAACGCGCGCCAGCACGAGCAGGAGGCCTTCATCGTGGCCGACGCCGGCCTGCCGGGCGCGGTGACCATCGCTACCAACATGGCCGGTCGCGGCACCGACATCCAGCTCGGCGGCAACCTGGACATGCGGGTCGAGAAATACCGGCTGGACCAGCGCAACCTCGCCATCGAGGTGACACCCGAGATGCTGGCCGTCGAAGAGGCCCGGCTGAAGGCCGACATCGCCGTCCAGAAAAAGATCGCCCTGGACGCCGGCGGCCTGTTCGTCCTCGGCACCGAGCGCCACGAAAGCCGCCGCATCGACAACCAGCTGCGCGGCCGGACCGGTCGTCAGGGCGACCCCGGCACGTCGAAATTCTACCTGTCCTGCGAGGACGACCTGCTGCGCATCTTTGCCGGCGACCGTCTGGACGCGATCATGCGCAGCTTCGGCGTAGCCGAGGGCGAGGCCATCTCGCACCCGTGGCTGAACCGCGCCGTCGAAACCGCACAGAAGCGCGTCGAGACCCGCAACTACGACATCCGCAAGAACCTGCTGAAATACGACGACGTCGTGAACGATCAGCGCAAGGCTGTGTTCGAACAGCGCCAGGAGTTCATGGACTCCGAGGACCTGTCGGAACTGGTGGGCGAGTTCCGCCGCGACGTGGTCATCGACCTCGTCGACCGCTTCATGCCGCCCAAGGCCTATGCCGAACAATGGGACATCGACGGCCTCGACGAGAAGGTGAAGTCGACTCTCGGTCTTGAACTGCCGCTGCACGACTGGGCGGCCGAGGAAGGCGTGTCGAACGAGGAGGTCGAGGAGCGTATCCAGGCGGCCGCCGAAACGCGCACCGCCGATCGCCTGGCCCAGCTGGGTGAGACCCAGACCCGGGGGCTGGAAAAGCAGTTCCTGATGCAGATGATCGACATGCAGTGGCGCGAGCACCTGGTGCATCTGGACCACCTGCGCGGCGTCATCGGCCTGCGCGGCTACGGCCAGCGCGACCCGCTGAACGAGTACAAGACCGAGGCCTTCTCGCTGTTCGAGACCCTGCTGCACGAGCTGCGTCACAATGTGACACGCTGGCTGATGACGGTGGAGTTCCGCTTCGAGGCCCCGCCGCCGATGGAAATGCCCGAGTTCCAGGAGATCCACCTGAACCCCGGCACGGGCGTCAACCAGATGGCCGACCCGTCGTCCCAGAACCCTGAAGGCCAGATGACCGGCGACGCCCGGTCGCGCCTGCCCGTCGAACTGCTGCCGGCCGGCTGGGAGCGCACCCCCCGCAACGCCGACTGCCCCTGTCTTTCGGGCCGCAAGTTCAAACACTGCCACGGGGCGCTGGTCTGACGCCGGCCCTGTGGTAGTCTTTGGCCAGCGAGGACCGCCATGGGCAAGCACGAAACCATTACCGCCGAGATCAGCGACGCGATGGCCGTGACCATCCGGGAGGCCGTTGAAGCCGGGGACTTCTCAGACGCGGCCGAAGTGGTGCGTCACGCCTTGACCGAATGGCGCATTGCCGAACGTATGCCCAAGATCGGGTCCGATGAGCTCCGAGCGATGCTGGAGGACGGATTGGATGGTCCGGGCATACCGATGGACGAGGTGTTCGATGAGCTTGAAGCGAGGCTTAACGCCCTGATATCGGAGCAGGAACGCGACGCTTGAAGGTGCTGTTCTCTGAACAGAGTCGAAGCGACCTCGTCGAGATCGCCTTGGACATAGCCCGCGACAAGCCGCGCCGGGCAAAAACATGCGTCGCTGAGCTGAGGGCAGCCTGTCGCGCGCTCAAGGACAATGCGCATCGGTTTCAGGTTGTGATCAATCAGCCGGCGCCGCTTCGGCGGTTGATCCATGGTCCGCATCTCATCTTCTATTCGCTCCGCTCGGATCATGTCCGGATCGTCCGAATCATTCATGGGGCTCGGTTGATCGAGCCGGAAATGTTCATCTGATCATGACCTACAAACACCTCTTCTCCCGCGCCCTGGCCCTTGATCCGGAGCGGCTGCATTTCGCTGCGCACAGCCATCATCTGTGGCCGGACGCCTCGTTCGACGGACAGGTGCGGGCCTGGGTCGAGGCGAACCATTTCGCCGACCGGAAATGGGATCTGATCTTCGGCGAGGTCGTGCCGGAGTCGCAGAAACACATCGCCAAAGAGCTGGGTCTGTCGGACCCGGAGACGATCGTCTTCGCGCCCAACACCCACGACTTCCTGATCCGCATCTTCTCCGGCCGGGAGACGAAGCCCGTCCGCATTCTGACCACGGACGGGGAGTTCCACGCCTTCCGTCGCCAGGCCGAACGCTGGGAAGAGAGCGGCGACGCCGTCGTCGCGCGCGTGCCGCTGGAGCCGTTCGAGACCTTCGACGCCCGCTTCACGGCGGCGGCCCGGGCCGGCGGGCACGATGTGATCGTGGTCAGCCAGGTCTTCTTCAAGACGGGCCAGGCGATCGGCTGTATCGACGATCTGGCGGCGCTGGCGAAACCCGCTGGACCCTGGGTGATCGTCGACGGCTATCACGGCTTCATGGCCACGCCGACGGACCTGTCGGCGGTGGCGGACAGGATCTTCTACGTCAGCGGCGGCTACAAATATGCCATGACCGGCGAGGGCGCGGGCTTCCTGCATGCGCCGGACGGCTTCTGCGAACGACCGGTGGTCACCGGCTGGTTCGCCGAGTTCGGCAATCTGATGGGGCCGCCCGAGGGCGTTCAGTACCGGGGCGACGCGGGGCGGTTCTGGGGCGCGACCTTCGATTCGACGCCCTTGTATCGTTTCAACGGCGTGCAGCGGATGCTGGAGGAGCAGGGGCTGACCACGGCCGATGTCTCGGCCCACGCCGACCGCCTGCAGGCGCGGTTCGCGCAGGCGCTGGCGGCGGGCGAATGCGGTGCCCTGGGCGAGGCCGAGGTGCTGAACCCGATCATGGGCGACAACCGTCCCCGCGCCCGGTTCCTCGCCCTGAAGCACAGGGACGCCCAGCGCTGGCGCGCCGATCTGCTGGAGGCCAGTGTCGTCACCGACGTGCGCGACGACACGATCCGCTTCGGCTTCGGCCTCTATCAGACCGACGAGGACGTCGAACGTCTGATCGGCGTCTGCAAACGCCTGTTCTGATCTAGAAGAAGGTCGTGTCTTCCGTCTGGCTCGGCTGAGGCGGCGCGGCCGGCGTCGTCGGCGGCCGCGGCTGTGCGGTCGAGGGCGCGGCTCCCGGCTCAACAGGCGGGATCGCCTCACCAGCGGGCGGGATCGGCCCCAGGGTCGGATAGGGCAGGGCTTCGGGCGTGCCGTCGCCGGGGACGGGCGGGGTCGGCGGGATGGCCGGGCCGGGTTCGGCCACGACGGCCGGGGCCACGGCGTCGGGCGCGTTGAAATCATCCCGGATGAAGGCCCAGGACCGGCTGTCGGCGCAGGCGCAGGCCTTCATGAACCCGTCCCGGTCGCGCCAGATCACCAGGGGGTAGCCGGTCGTGGCCCCGGCATCGCGCAGCAGCTCGTTCAGCCGGGTGACGAACTGGCGGCTGGCATCGACCACGGCCGAGCGGGCCAGGTTGCCGTCGGCCGCCGGAATACCGGCCGCAGTCCAGTTGCGCGACGGGGTGGCGGTCCAGCGCTGGTAGAGACTCCAGTCGCGGCTCAGCCACAGCTCGGCGACGGTGGCGCGCTCGGCCGGGGTGGACTGGACCTGTCCCTCGCGATCAGGGCGGGCATAGACGATGACGCGGGCCTCGACGCCGCCGGCGCGCAGCTTCTCTGTCTCCTCGCGCTCGTAGCGCTGGGTGGAGGCGCTGTCGCGATAGCCGATGATGTAGAGGGGTTCGCCCCCGCCGCCGCCCGTGACCCAGGAGGCCTCGTCCAGCAGGCGCTGGATGTCCGCCTGGTTGCGGGTGATCGTGACGGGCTGGAACCGGGCGTAGAAATTCCAGTAGGCCCAGTAGCCTCCACCGGCCAGGGCCAGGCCGATGACCACCGCCAGGGCGGACCAGATCAGAAAGCGACGCATGCGGGGGAGCGCTCCGGCTTCGGCATCTCGGTGAGACCAAGGCTTAACACCGAATTGCGTCGCTTGCTCTATCCCTCCCTGATCCGCGAAGCGGTGGAGGGGCAAGGCCCCGGAAGCCCGATTTGAGGTGAGCCCCCGGTTACGCCGCGATGGCCGGTTCCAACGGCAGCAGTCTGTCGACCACCAGACGGCTCAGCATACGCTCCCCCAGCGGGATGATGGCGTCGACGAACTGGTTGTTGGGGTCGGAGTCCATGGCGGGCGGGGCCTGCAGCAGGCTGGCGGCGAGTTTGAAGGTTTCCTGCACCGCGTCGACCAGAACGCCGGCGATGCGTGCGCCCTCCTCGATGACGACGATGACGTGGCGGCTGGAGGGTTCGGTTCGGCCCAGACCCAGCCGGCAGCGCAGGTCCAGCACCGGCATCACCGTGCCGCGCAGGTTGATGACCCCCAGGATAAAGTCCGGCGTCTGGGGCATCGGCGTGACCGGGGTCCAGCCGCGGATCTCGCGCACGGACCGCACGTCGATACAGTATTCCTGGCCCCCGATCTCGAACGAGATCAGTTCCACTGTTCCACCCGCGTCAGGGTCGGTTCTCACGTCGAGCGCCTGCATGGTCAGAACTCCTCCCAGGTGTCGGCCTTGAGGGCCGCATTGCCGACCGAGGGGGGCGCCGGGCGGGATGGCTTGGCCGCCGGTCGGGCATAGGCCGCGATCCGGGCCTGGGCGGAGTGGACCGGGTTGCCCGGATCGGCACCGGAGATTGCGCCGACCTTGAAGCGCGACACCAGGGCCCCCAGCTCGCCCGCCTCGCCCTTCAGCGAATGGGAGGCGGCGGTCGACTGCTCGACCATGGCCGCGTTCTGCTGGACCATCTGGTCCATGTGGTTGACGGCGGTATTGACCTCGCTGAGGCTGGACGCCTGTTCCTGGGCCGAGGCGCTGATCTCCGAGACCAGGCCGTCGATGACGGCGACCTGGTTCACGATCCGGGTCAGGCTGTCGCCGGTCTCGCCGACCAGGGACACACCCTGGCTGACCTGCTGGCCCGAGGCCGAGATCAGGGTCTTGATCTCCCTGGCCGCTTCCGCCGAGCGCTGGGCCAGGGCCCGGACCTCGGAGGCGACGACGGCGAAGCCTCGGCCGGCGTCGCCGGCGCGGGCCGCCTCGACGCCGGCGTTCAGGGCCAGGAGGTTGGTCTGGAAGGCGATCTCATCGATCACCCCGATGATCTGGCTGATCTCGGTCGAGGATTTCTGGATCTGGCCCATGGCGGCGATGGCGCGCTGGACCACCTCGCCCGAGGTCTCGGCGTCGCCCCGTGCCGAGGCCACGGCCTGGGCGGCCTCCTTCGAGCCCGACGCGGTACGTTTGACGGTCACCGTGATCTGTTCGAGCGCCGCCGCCGTCTCCTCCAGCGACGCCGCCTGCTGTTCCGTGCGCCTGGACAGATCGTCCGAGGCCGAGGCGATCTCCTCCGAACCGGCGCGGATGGTCCCGACGGCTCCCGAGATCGCGCCCATCGCCTGTTCCAGCTGCCCGATCGCGCGGTTGAAATCGTCCTGGAGCTGTTTGTATTCGGCGGTGACCGGCTCAGTCAGGCGGGCACCCAGATCGCCGTCGGCCAGGCGGTTCAGTTCATGGGCCATGCCGGCCACGACCTTCTGCTGCTCCATCCCGGCGGCCTGGAAGGCGGCCTCCATGTCCTTGAGCTTTCGGTCCAGTTCCTGCTGGAATTCGGCGGAAGCGGCTTCCAGACGAACGCGCTCCAGGCCGTTCTCGCGGAAGACGACGGCCGTACGGGCCATGTCGCCGATTTCATCACCCCGATCCGCACCGCCGACATCCGTGTCAAAGGCGCCGGCCGCCAGCGTCTGCGTCTGGCTCGTCAGGCGGGTCAGGGGCCGCGAAATCAGGCCGATGCCGATCCATAGGCCCATGGCCGTCATGGCGATCAGGGTCAGAAGGATGGCAACCACGCTCATCATCACACTGGCTTTCTCGCTGTCATGGGCGGCAATCTCCGCGGCTTCCATTTCGGCGGCCGTATCCTCGATCAGCTTCGTCGCCACCTCCGCCAGTTTCTGGCGAGCCAGCGCAAACCGCCCGTCGGCCAGGGCGAAGGCGGTCGCATCGTCGCCCCGTGCCGCAGCGTCCCGGACCAGGGGGGCGACCGCGACGATCTCGCGCTCGGCCTCCTGGGCCGCCGTCAGATCCGCTGCGTGGCTTTCATCCAGCAGGGCTTCCAGTTCCGGAAGAATGGTGCCGTCGAGGTGGGCGGTGACCTGTTGAAGCTTGGCGAATTCTTCGGCGACGGTAGCCGCATCGGTCGAGGCGACAATCTTGTAGTTCAGCCGCCCGATTTCCTGCTGTGCTGCATTCAACTGGTTGGCGACGAGCCGGGCACGGACCTGATTGGCCAGCAGGCTGGAATAGGCCGAGTCCGTCGCCAGAAGGCGCGTCAGAACAAAACCGCTGATCCCGGAACTGATCAGAATCGTGAGCAAGATGACGCCGACCACCTTGTGGCCGATCCTGAGGTCGGAAGCTCTCATGCAGCGGTCTCCCGTGGCTGGTGGCCGCCCGTCGAGGCCCCCCAGGTTCACGCGCCTGCCTGATTGCCGTCGCGATCACATCCAGCTTCGGGCTAGACATGATAAAACATCGTTTGCTGGCGGATAGGTATTTTCCCTTACCGCACAGCGTTCCTCCGCAGCGAACTGCCGCGCGGCCCCTGACTGATTTCGCGTCAGGCCATCGTCGGAATGACGAACGACGAGTCCGCGTGTTCCAGATCGCTGTCCGGCCAGCGGGCGGTGATGGTCTTGACCTTGGTCCAGAACTTCACGCCCTCCATGCCGTGCTGGTTGGTGTCGCCGAAGGCCGAACGCTTCCAGCCGCCGAAGGTGTGATAGGCGACCGGCACCGGGATCGGGACGTTGATCCCGACCATGCCGACATTGACCCGGGCGGCGAAGTCGCGGGCCGCGCGGCCGTTCTGGGTGAAGATGGCGACCCCGTTGCCGTACTGGTGCTTCGAGGGCAGCGACAGGGCTTCCTCGAAGCTGGCGGCGCGGACGATCTGCAGCACGGGGCCGAAGATCTCCTCCTTGTAGGACTCCATCCCGGGCGTGACGTGGTCGAACAGCGACGGGCCGATGAAATAGCCGCGCTCGTGGCCCTGCAGGCTGAAGCCGCGGCCGTCGACGACCAGTTCGGCCCCGTCCTTGACGCCCTGTTCGATCCAGCCCTCGACCCGGGCCTTGTGCTGGGCCGTGACGACCGGGCCGTAGTGGGCGCCGGCGTCGGTCGAGACACCGACCCGCATGGTCGGGATCTCGGCCACCATCCGCTCGCGCAGTTCGTCGGCGGTCTTCTTGCCGACCGGGACGACGACCGGCAGGGCCATGCAGCGTTCGCCGGCCGAGCCATAGGCGGCGCCGGACAGGTCCTTGATCACCTGGTCCATGTCGGCGTCGGGCAGGACAATACCGTGGTTCTTGGCCCCGCCCATCGCCTGGACCCGCTTATGGTTGGCGGCCCCGACCTGATAGACATAGTGGGCGATGTCGGACGAGCCGACGAAGCTGACGGCATGGACCAGCGGGTGCTCCAGGATGGCGTCGACCGCCGCCTTGTCGCCGTGGACGACGTTCAGCACGCCGGCAGGAGCGCCCGCCTCCATCATCAGCTCGGCCAGACGGACCGGCACCGACGGATCGCGCTCACTGGGCTTGAGGATGAAGGTGTTGCCGACCGCGATGGCCACACCGAACATCCACATCGGGATCATGGCCGGGAAGTTGAACGGGGTGATGCCCGAGACGACGCCGAGCGGCTGGCGCATCGAATAGACGTCGATGCCGGGACCTGCGCCATGGGTGTATTCGCCCTTCAGCGCATGGGGGATGCCGCAGGCGAACTCGATGACCTCGAGGCCCCGCTGGATGTCACCCTTCGAGTCGGCGACGACCTTGCCGTGCTCGGACGACAGCATCTCGGCCAGATCCTGCATATTGGCCTCGACCAGACGCTTGAACTCGAACATCACCCGGGCGCGGCGCTGGGGGTTGGTCGAGGACCAGCCTTCGAAGGCGGCCTGGGCGGACTGGACCGCGCGATCCATCTCCGCGACCGAGGCCAGCTGGACGCGGGCCTGAACCTCACCGGTGTTCGGGTTGAACACATCGGCGAACCGGCCCGAGGCACCGGTGAAGGACGCGCCGTCGATGAAGTGGTTGATGTCGCGCATGGCGGCGGTTCCCTGAAAACAGACTGTTCTTGTTTGCGGGCGGTTTAGCGCGGTCGGGCGAGAAACCCAATCCTTCCCTCTCCCGGTGGGAGAGGGCTTGAGCGTCCAGGAGCGAAGCGATTGGAAACGCGAAAGGGTGAGGGTTGCGCCTTACCGGTGAGGCCGAACCCTCATCCGTCCGCTTCGCGGCCACCTTCTCCCACCGGGAGAAGGAAGAGGATCATCTGGTCCCGCCCGGAACCCATTTCACGTCGCCTGCGCCATTGGCGTTGGCCCGGCGGGCCGCGACGAACAGGTGGTCGGAGAGGCGGTTCAGATAGCGGACGGCCTCGGACGTCACCGGGGTGCCGGTCTCGACCAGACGGATCGCGTCGCGTTCGGCGCGGCGGGCGACCGTGCGGGCCAGATGCAGATGCGCCGACAGGGGCGAGCCGCCCGGCAGGATGAAACTGTCGAGCGACTTCAGGCTCTCGTTCATCCAGTCGATTTCGGCTTCCAGCCTGTCGATCTGGGACTGGACCATACGCAGGGCCTCCCATTTGGGCGGCGGATCGAGGGGGGTGGCCAGATCGGCACCGAGGTCGAACAGCTCGTTCTGGATCCGGCCCAGCATGGCGTCGATCCGGTCGTTCTGGCCCGAGTGCAGGCGGGCGACGCCGATGACGGCGTTCAGTTCGTCGACCGTGCCATAGGCTTCCACGCGGGGATCGGACTTGGACACCCGGACGCCCGACGCCAGCCCCGTGTCGCCGCCGTCGCCGGTGCGGGTGTAGATCCTGTTGAGGACGACCATCTCAGGCCCCGTAAGTGGTTTTCCACCACAGGCCGGCCATCAGAAGTACGATGGCGGTGGCCTGCAGCATCACCCGCAGCCGCATCAGCTTGTTGGAGTTCGTGCGGGCGTAGTCGCCGCCGCGATACAGCGAATAGATGCCGAAGCCGAGGGTGATGGCGACCCCACCGATGGCGATCAGGACGAGGATGTCGAAAACGTTCATGGGCCCAATCTAGGCCTCTCGAAGGGCGGGCGCCAGCGACCGCCCCTGTGGCGACTTGGCACCCTTCAGGTTCGGCTAACCCTGCCCCTCCGCGCGATCCTAACCTTTGCCGTGTCATGGCACCGGGGTCAGGAGTTCGAATGACCGACCGTGCCGTCCGCAATCTCGATAATCTGCGGACCTCCGCGTCGACCGCACGGGTGCTCAACCTGCTGCGTGTCAGTCACGAGCACGGTCGCAGCGAAGGCTGGCGAAGCGCGCCCATGTTCGAACATCCGACCCTGAACCGCTGTCTGATCATCAAGCACCGGCTGCGGCGTAACGAGGCCGACGAGTTCCGGGTGCGTCGCTATGTGGCGACCAAGATCATCCTGCCGATCGACGGGGCCGACCTGCGGGTCGGAGGACGATATGTTTTCGTGAACCAGGTCGGGTTCGACGCGGCGCTGGAGCAGTCTCTGGGCGTCGGGCCCCAGCATCCCGACCGCAGGATCCTGTCCCTGATCGACGAGCTTCCGAGCGTGGACCCCTTCCTGTTGCGTGAGCAGCTGCGCCGCAACGGCCATGCGCCGGACCCCTGCTATTTCAACGTCTCCGAAGCGGACCTGCTGCGGATGGCGGAGTTCGTGTCGAACGAGATCGCGCCGCTGGTCGATCTCAGCATGGGGTCGGGCACGGCCCAGGCAGGCGACAATCCGGTTGCCCGCCTGACGGCCAAGATCATGTCGACCTCGGCCGGCGAGGACATGAGCGCGCTCGGCCAGACCCTGATGCTGAAACCCGAGGAGTATGACGAGGGAATCTTCTGCTGGAAGGGGTTCCTCTATTACAAATGGGCGCTGCAGGCGATCACGGGCGACATCGGCTGGGTCGTCGACAGCGTTCGGCGTGTCAGGCCGCGGGGCCGGGCTGACAAGGACCAGCACATCGCCATCGATCGGGCCAGGGAACAGGTGCTCCGCCGCATCCGGCTGACCTGCGAGGCCACCGCCGACATGCTGCGGGTCTATGACGACGCCTTCCGGGGCCTGACCAGGGAGGGCAATCCGACCGCCTTCCGCGACTTCCTTCGCGACGCGCCGATCCTGTTCGCGCGGCTGGGCGAGCGACTGGGCGCGATCCAGCACATCATCAGCTTCTGGCGCTACCGGATGACCGGGGACAAGTCGACGCCGGACGCGGAGGAACTGCTGGACCTGCTCGCCGACTTCGAAACCAGCCTGTCCGGCCGCGAACGACCGGACGCGCTGGCGCTGGCGGCCTGACCCGACTCCGGGCGTGGGTCATCCACGCATCGGACGCTGTCGTCGCGCCCGATCAGAAGTCCCGGTGGCGCATGGCGACATCACAGCGGTCATAGCGCGCGCCGAACCGCTCCATGACGTCCCGGTCATGCCGGAAGCCGAGCTTTTCATACAGATGGATCGCGGCCTCACATCGTCGGCTGGTCAGCAGATACAGGACCCGTGCGTTCAGTCCGCGAGCCCGGTCCAGTACCGCCTGCAGCAAGGCTTCGCCCACCTTGAGCCCGCGAGCGGTTTCCAGAACGCCCATCTTGGTCAGTTCGAACTGACCGTCCCCCGTCTTCTGCAGCGCGCAGGTTCCCACGACGCCGAGTCCCGGGACCCCGGCGAACAGGATGTCACCCCCATGCGAGATGATGCGGGCTTCCGGGTTCTCCAGCACGTCCCGATCCGTCGCTTCGAGCGCGAACATCGCCTCGATCCACTGGAGGTTGATGTCGTGAAAATCCTTTGCCCTGTCGGACGTGAAGGGAAGGATCTCGACCCCCGGAACCGATCCGGACGCTGCGGTGTGTCGGTGCAGCGGCTGGACGTCGAGTGAACGCTCAACGGCGTCCAGCTGGGCCAGAAGCGGGCCGTCCAGGCTCGCGCACAGGGCCCTGACGCTCGCTTCGACGGCCGGCCAGACTTCGGTCCGGGAGCGAGCGACGACGTTGATGCCGGTCGAAGAAAGCTGGAGAGTCCGGCGGCGGCGGTCTGTGGCGGCGGGGCCATTCTCGACAAGGCCCGCTTCAACCAGTTTGGCGACGGCCCGCGTGACGCCGGGCTGGCTGACGCCGGTCGCCTCCACGAGCGCGCCGACGGAGAGGGGCCCGTGGGCGTCAAGCGCCGCCAGAATCGGATACTGGCCGGGCTGCACAGGCAGGCCGGCTCGCTCGATCACCACCATGACGTCCGCCTGCATCCGTTCGCCGAGGCGCTTGAGGCGGCTGCCCAGAAAGAGATGAGGCCGCGCCCTGAGGATATCCATGGTCGTTCCCCGAATTACATATCGAGGTATATAATAAGGCATAAAAAAGGGTGTCAACCCCGGGACGGGGCCCTCGCCGCATCGTGCGGCGAGGGCCGGTGTCCTCAGTAGCGGTAAGCTTCCGGCTTGAACGGGCCTTCGGTGGGCACGCCGATGTAGGCGGCCTGTTCCTTGTTGAGCACGGTCAGCTTGGCGCCCAGCTTGGCCAGGTGCAGCATGGCGACCTTCTCGTCGAGGTGTTTGGGCAGGGTGTAGACCTGGTTCTCGTAGGCCTTGATGTTGGTCCAGAGTTCGATCTGGGCCAGCGTCTGGTTGGTGAACGACGCCGACATCACGAACGAGGGGTGACCCGTGGCGTTGCCCAGGTTCACCAGACGGCCTTCGGACAGAAGGATGATCTTCTTGCCGTCCGGGAACTCGACGTGGTGGACCTGCGGCTTGATCTCGTCCCACTTGAAGTTCTTCAGGCCGGCGACCTGGATCTCCGAGTCGAAGTGACCGATGTTGCAGACGATGGCGTTGTTCTTCATCGCCCGCATGTGGTCGACGGTCAGGACGTCGAGGTTGCCCGTTGCGGTGACGAAGATGTCGGCCTCGTGGGCCACGTCCTCGACGGTGACGACCTCATAGCCTTCCATCGCCGCCTGCAGGGCGCAGATCGGATCGACTTCGGTGACCTTCACGCGGGCGCCGCCCTGGCGCAGCGAGGCGGCCGAGCCCTTGCCCACGTCGCCGTAGCCGCAGACCACGGCGACCTTGCCCGACAGCATGACGTCGGTGCCGCGACGGATCGCGTCGACCAGCGATTCCCGGCAGCCGTACAGGTTGTCGAACTTGGACTTGGTGACGCTGTCGTTGACGTTGATGGCGGGGAAGGGCAGGTCGCCCTTCTTGGCCATTTCATACAGGCGGTGGACGCCCGTGGTGGTCTCTTCCGACACGCCGCCGATGGCGTCGCGGATAGCCGAGTAGAAGCCGGGCTTCTCGGCGATGTAGCGCTTCATCACCTTGTAGAGGGCTTCTTCTTCCTCGTTCTGCGGGTTGGCCAGCAGGGACAGGTCCTTCTCGGCCTTCGGGCCGAGCACGCACAGCAGGGTGGCGTCGCCGCCGTCGTCGAGGATCAGGTTCGGATAGCCGCCGTCGGCCCATTCGAAGATCTTGTGGGCGTAGTCCCAGTATTCTTCCAGGGTCTCGCCCTTGGTGGCGAAGACCGGAGTGCCGGCGGCGGCGATGGCGGCCGCGGCGTGGTCCTGGGTCGAGAAGATGTTGCACGAGGCCCAGCGGACGTCGGCGCCGAGTGCTTCCAGCGTCTGGATCAACACGGCGGTCTGGATCGTCATGTGCAGCGAGCCGGCGATGCGGGCGCCCTTGAGGATCTGCGACGGACCGAACTCCTCGCGCAGCGCCATCAGGCCCGGCATTTCCGTTTCGGCGATGGCGATTTCCTTGTTGCCGAACGGGGCAAGCGAGATGTCGCGGACGATATAGTCGGTCATGAGGGCTCCTTGAGCGCGTCAGGGTTCGAAGATTGCGCGCGCCTATAGCCCGCGAAAGGACATTGGGCAAGAATCATATAAGGATGTCTTTATATGATGCCTCAATCCTCCCCCATCGGGGGAGGGGGACCACGAAGTGGTGGAGGGGGCCGACTCCAGACGCCGGCGCCTGAGGTCGGCCCCCTCCGTCACGTCGCGAAGGCGCGCCGCGCCACCTCCCCCAACGGGGGAGGAATGATTCGGCCTACTGCGGCGTCTGCGAGCGCACGCCCTGGGTCTCGGGCACATAGAGGCCGGTCACGGCCCGGGTGAGGAAGCCGCCGGGCTGCTCGCGCGGGCCGAAGCGTCCGCAGGGGTCGGGCGTGGCGATGGCGCGGACCTCGCGGTCCTTCGGCGCGAAACTGTCGCCGACCTGATCGCCGAACAGTTCCGCGAACTGCAGGGCGTCGCCGACGCGCGACAGGGACGGGGTGTCCATGCCCACGACATTGGCCGACCGCGCCCAGGCCAGGGCCGCGACCTGGGTTCCGCCCTCGATGACCAGTTCAGCCTCGGCGGCCAGCGTCCCCGTGGTGCCCGGCGGACGCACGCCGATGGGACCGGGAATGAAGAAACTGGCGACGGCCGAGGCACCGGATCCGACCGCCCCGGTGGGCGCGATCCGTGTCACGGCGGTCCGGACCCGCGCGGCATCGGGCGCGGGCCTCGGCAGGACCGTGAACCGCTCGCTGATCTCGTAGCAGACCTGACGATCGACCTCGCCCAGCACCAGGGCGACGTCGGCCGGGGTGATACCCTCGGCGGCGCCGGCGGTCAGGACGGACGGCTCGATGAAGACCCGCTCGAGGCCCTGGGCCGCCGCGTCGTCGCGACGGTCGCGGACGGAGACCCGCAGCGTGCCCTCCTTGGTCTGAAGCCCGTCATAGGTCTGCAGGAACCCTGCGTTTGCTGCGGGGGCCGTCTGGCAGGCGGCCAGAGCGAGCGCGCTGGCGAGCAGAACGGGGGCGGCCCGGAGAAGGAGATGGGTCATAGTCAGGGTCCAGAGGGAGGAAGCGCCTTAACACCACAGGGGCCGAAAGGATCATCGCCATGGTGTCACAGTTTTCGGCTTCGAAGGCGCGGTCTGCCCACTTCACCGAGACGGCCTGCCTTGTTCGCGGACCTGGCCGTCGGCGCGCCCCGGAGATTGCCGTTGACCTTCGTTCGATCTCGGCCGCGATTGCAGTCTAGGCCGCCGCCTGCTCGGCCTTCCTGAGCGTCGACGCCCTGACCTTCTCGCTCTCGGACTTCAGCTGGCCGCAGGCGGCGAGGATGTCGCGGCCGCGCGGGGTGCGGATGGGCGAGGCGTAGCCGGCCTTGTTCAGGATGGCGGCGAACCGTTCGATCGTCTTCCAGTCCGAACACTCATAGTCCGTGCCGGGCCAGGGGTTGAACGGGATGAGGTTCACCTTGGCCGGGATGCCCTCGATCAGCTTCAACAGGGCGCGGGCCTCGTCGGGGCTGTCGTTGATCCCCTTCAGCATCACATATTCGAAGGTGACGCGGCGGGCGTTGGAGATGCCCGGATAGGCGCGGATACCGTCCATCAGAGCTTCGAGATTGTATTTCTTGTTCAGCGGCACGAGGACGTCGCGCAGGGGGTCGTTGGTGGCGTGCAGGCTGATCGCCAGCATGGCCTGGGTCCGGGTGCCCAGGGCGTCGAGCTGGGGCACGACGCCCGAGGTCGAGACCGTGATCCGGCGGCGCGACAGGGCGATGCCCTCGTTGTCGGAGATGATGTCGATCGCGTCGGAGACGTGGTCGAGATTATAGAGCGGCTCGCCCATGCCCATGAAGACGATGTTCGACAGGCGGCGGTCTTCCTTGGGCGACGGCCATTCGCTCAGGTCGTCGCGGGCGACCTGGACCTGGGCCACGATCTCGGCGGCGGTCAGGTTGCGGACCAGCTTCTGGGTGCCCGTGTGGCAGAAGGTGCAGTTGAGCGTGCAGCCGACCTGGGACGAGACGCACAGGGCCCCGGCGCGACCCACATCCGGGATGTAGACGGTCTCGATCTCGATGCCGGGCGCGGTCCGGATCAGCCATTTGCGGGTGCCGTCCGCCGAAACCTGGCGCTCGACGATCTCGGGCCGGGCGAGGGTGAAGGCGGCGGCCATGGCCTCCTGGGCGCTGCGGGCGATGTTGGTCATCGCCGCGAAGTCGGTGACGCCATAGTGGTGGATCCAGCTCCACACCTGGGACGCGCGCATCTTCGCCTTCTCGGGCGGACAGATGCCGGCGTCGATCAGCGCCTGGCGCAGACCCGCGCGCGTCAGACCGCTGAGGTTGACGGGGGCCGGTTTGGCCGGGGCAGAGGTGCGCGACAGGTCGAGCGTAACGCTCACGGGCGATGATCCTGAGTGACGGGGAGAACGCCTTATATCACAAAACCCTCTCCCGGCGGGAGAGGGCTTGAGCGCACGGCGGCGAAGCCGTCGTTCTGGCGCGAAAGGGTGAGGGGTTCAGTGGCTAATCGGAGAGGGCAAGACCCCTCACCCTTTCGGCTGAAGACGCATCGCTGACGCTCTGCGAGCCTCAAGCCCTCTCCCGCCGGGAGAGGGAAAATACATCACAGGATGAACCGGCTCAGGTCCGCGTTCCTCGACAGGTCGCCGACCTTCTCCCGCACGGCGTCGCCGTCGAAGATCAGGGTCTGGCCCGACAGGTCGGACGCCTTGAACGAGGTTTCCTCCAGCACCCGCTCGATCACCGTCACCAGCCTGCGGGCGCCGATGTTCTCGACCGCGCCGTTCGCGGCGACCGCAGCGTCAGCCATGGCCTCGACCGCGTCCGGCGTGAAGGCCAGCGTCACGTTCTCGGTCGCCAGCAGGGCCTGGTTCTGGCGGATCAGATTGGCCTCGGGCTCGGTCAGGATGCGCACGAAGTCATCGCGCGTCAGGGCCTTCAGCTCGACCCGGATCGGCAGGCGGCCCTGAAGTTCGGGCAGCAGATCCGAGGGCTTGGCGACATGGAAGGCGCCCGAGGCGATGAACAGGACGTGGTCCGACTTCACCGGCCCGTATTTGGTCGAGACGGTCGTGCCCTCGATCAGGGGCAGCAGGTCCCGTTGCACCCCCTCGCGCGAAACGTCGGCACCGCCGCGGTCTTGTCGGCCGGCGACCTTGTCGATCTCGTCGATGAAGACGATGCCCTCGTTCTCGGCCAGCAGCAGCGCCTCGCGGTTCAGGCTGTCCTGATCCAGCAGCTTGTCGCTCTCCTCCGCCACCAGCGGCGCGACGGCATCCCTGACCGTGGTGCGCACCGACCGGGTGCGTCCGCCGCCGAGCTTGCCCAGCATGTCGCTGAGATTGAGCAGGCCGACGTTTCCGCCGCCGCCGACGTCCAGTCCCTGGATCGGGGACGAGGTGTCGGCAAGCTGGATCTCGATCTCCTTGTCGTCCATCTCGCCGGCGCGCAGCTTCTTGCGGAAGCTGTCGCGTGTCGCGGGCTGGGCGCCCGGTCCGACCAGGGCGTCGAGGATCCGCTCCTCGGCGGCGGCCTCGGCCTTGGCGCGGACGCCGGTGCGGCGTGTATCCCGCACCATGACCAGGGCCGCCTCGACCAGGTCGCGCATGATCTGGTCGACGTCGCGGCCGACGTAGCCGACCTCGGTGAACTTGGTCGCCTCGACCTTCAGGAATGGAGAGCCGGCCAGGCGCGCCAGACGCCGGGCGATCTCGGTCTTGCCGACGCCCGTGGGGCCGATCATCAGGATGTTCTTGGGTGTGACCTCGTCGCGCAGGTCGTCGGGCACACGCTTCCTGCGCCAGCGATTCCGCAGGGCGACGGCGACGGCGCGCTTGGCGTCGTCCTGGCCGACGATGAAGCGATCGAGTTCGGAGACGATTTCGCGGGGAGACAGATCGGTCATGATCCGCAGATAGTCGCTCTCAGCCTGCGGCGGGAGGGGGAGGCGGCGGATCGTCGATGATCTGGGCGAAGACCAGCACCCAGCCCATCGATCGCTTCTGCCACAGGTGGACGTAGTGGCCGGCGCGCGGCGTCTCGTCGCGGGTCCACAGGGCGCGACCATAGGTCCAGACAAGGTCGCCGGCGGCCGAGGATCCGCCGCCGAACGGGGCGCTGAACTCGAACCGGCGCGGCCAGGCGTCGAGCGTGGCGGGGAAGGCGGCGGCTCCAATGGCTGGCGGCAGTGGGGCGACATAGAGACGGGCGTCGGGTGCCAGCAGGGACAGGTGCGCCTGTTTCTGATCGCGCAGGGCGGAGGCGGCCAGCACGGCCTCGACGGTGCGCACCTCCGACATTGCGGCGTCCGGGCTGGACGATTCCAGAATGGAGGTCGGCAGGAGAAGCGGCTCTGTCTTCGGGCCGGGCACATCGGCCGCGCTGGCTCCGACCCCGCCGTCATAGACCCATTTCCATGAGCCGTCGGCCTGGCGCTTCCAGATGGTGAAGTAGTGGCCGGTGCGTGCGCCCCCGACCTCGACCCCGCCGGTGGTGAAGCCGAGGTCGCCGGACTTCGAGACTCCCGCCCAGTTCGGCCACCAGACCAGCGACGGCGCGGTCGGATCGAAGACGGCGGCGGGATCGAGAATCTCATGGGCCAGTCGCGGGGCCCCGCCCGCGATCATGATCGCATCGTCGGCCGACCATTTCAGGAACGACCCGTCGACGCCCATGGTCAGGCCATCGGCCGCGAAGGCGCGCTCGGCCGCCACCATGTGCGAGGCCTCGGCGGGCTGGGCCCACGCCGGACGGGCGATGGTCAGCAACAGGGCGGCAAGAAGGATCAGACGGGGCATGGGGACTCCAGCCGTCAGTCATGCCGGGAACGGACCGGATGTCCCGTTAAATCGCCGACAGAACGACAGGTTCGACCCTGACGATTCCTGATCGGGAGGGGAGCGGGCCCGGCCTAGAGCCGTTCCACCGTCAGGTTGCCGTTGGTGTAGACGCAGATGTCGGCGGCGATGGCCATGGCCCGCCGGGCGACGGCCTCGGCATCCAGGTCGGTGTTGTCGATCAGGGCACGGGCGGCGGCCAGGGCGTAGTTGCCGCCCGATCCGACGGCCGCGACGCCGTACTCGGGCTCCAGCACGTCGCCGACGCCGGTGACGGTGAAGATCGCGTCCTTGTCGGCGACCAGCAGCATGGCTTCGAGCCGGCGCAGGTAGCGGTCGGTGCGCCAGTCCTTGGCCAGGTCGACGCAGGCGCGGGCCAACTGATCCGGATATTGCTCCAGCTTGGCCTCCAGTCGCTCGATCAGGGTGAAGGCATCTGCAGTGGCACCGGCGAAGCCCGCCAGCACCTTGCCGCCCGCCAGGGTGCGGACCTTGCGGGCCGCGCCCTTGACGATGGTGGCACCCATGGAGACCTGGCCGTCGCCGGCGATCACGGTCCTGCCGTCCTTGCGGACCGCCAGGATGGTGGTGCCGTGCCAGTCGGGGAAGGTGGTTGAACTCTGGGTCATATTCGTCAGATGGCGACCGAAATACGGCGAGACAAGGCGAAAGCTTTGCAAAAACAGCGTTCGTAGTTAGCCATATTTCTACCCATGTAACCCGCTATATCTGCACAATCAGCCCAACGACAGCCGTCAAGAAGGTAAGTTTTGCTCTACCGCGTGATCATTGCCGCCGAAACCGTCGGTTCAACAGGGGTCTCGACCCTGTCGATCGCGCAGATTCTGGGCGTGTCCGAACGCAATAATCGGCGTGACGATATCACCAGCGGCCTGATGCTCCTCGACGGCTGGTGCCTGCATGGGATGGAGGGGCGCCGCGTGGACCTGGACCGTCTGCTGCGTCGCCTGTCCGAGGATCGTCGTCTGAAGAACCTGCGCGTCCTGATCGACAAGCCGATCGCCGAACGATCCTTCACCGAGACGATGACCCTGTGCGACAATCCCCGGGGCACACTGGCCGCCATCCACCTGTCCGATCTGGCCGGGATTACCGGCTATCAGGCCGAGCAGATCGTGGGACTGAAACAGGCGGCGTGACGTCGGAGCCTGTCGCGCCTAACTGAGGCGCATGAATTTCTCCCCCGAAGAGGTCGAGCGCTACGCCCGCCACCTGGTCCTGTCGGACATCGGCGGGCCGGGCCAGCAGAGGCTGAAGGCCGCGACCGTGGTGATCGTGGGCGCGGGCGGGGTGGGCTCACCGGCGGCGCTGTATCTGGCCGCGGCGGGCGTCGGGACACTGCGCATCATCGACGGTGACGTCGTCTCCCTGTCCAACCTCCAGCGCCAGATCCTGTTCGACACGGGCGACATCGATCGGCCGAAGGTCGAGGCGGCGGCCGGGCGGCTGAAGGCGATCAATCCCCATGTCCGCGTCGAGGCCCTGAACCATCCGCTGACGGCGGACAACGCCGCGTCGATCATCGCCGGGGCGGATGCGGTGCTGGACGGGACCGACGATTTCGCGACGCGGCATCGGGTCAACGCGGCCTGCGTGGCGGCGGGCGTGCCGCTCGTCTCCGGTGCGCTGGGCCGATGGACGGGTCAGGTCGGGGTGTTCGCCGGCAGGCCCTGCTACCGCTGCCTGGTGCCGGAGATCCCGCCGGATGCGGAAACCTGCGCGCGCGTCGGCGTGGTCGGTGCCCTGGCCGGGGTGATCGGCGCCATGGCGGCGCTGGAGGCGATCAAGCTGATCACCGGAGCGGGCGAGCCGCTGACCGGGCGGTTGTTGCTTTACGATGGGCTCGCGGCGACCAGCCGGACGGTGAAGGTCACGGCCGATCCGGGGTGTCCGGAGTGCGGCAATCCTCCCCCATCGGGGGAGGTGGCGCGGAGCGGCTTCGCGACGTGACGGAGGGGGCCAACCTCAGACACGGCGTCTGCGGTTGGCCCCCTCCACCACGTCGTGGTCCCCTCCCCCGATGGGGGAGGAAGACTACTCCGGCCGGGCGCGCTTCTTGCGGAACGACGGGTTCAGGATCTGCTTGCGCAGGCGGATCGACTTGGGCGTGACCTCGACCAGTTCGTCGTCGCCGATATAGGCGATGGCCTGTTCCAGCGACATCTGGCGCGGCGGGGTCAGGCGGACGGCCTCGTCCTTGCCCGAGGCCCGGACGTTGGTCAGTTGCTTGCCCTTGATCGGGTTGACGTCGAGGTCGTCCCAGCGGGCGTTCTCGCCGATGATCATGCCTTCGTAGGTCTTCTCGCCGGCACCGACGAACATGACGCCGCGGTCTTCGAGGTTCCACAGGGCGAAGGCGGCGGTGTCGCCGTCCGAGTTGGAGACCAGGACGCCCTTCAGGCGGCCGGCGATCTCGCCCTTGTAGCCTTCATAGTGGCTGAAGACGCGGTTCAGCACGCCCGACCCGCGCGTGTCGGTCAGGAACTCGCCCTGGTAGCCGATCAGCGAGCGCGACGGTGCCTTCAGGCTGATGCGGGTCTTGCCGGCACCCGACGGGCCCATGTCGGTCATCTCGGCCTTGCGGGCCGACAGCTTCTCGATGACCACGCCCGAGAACTCGTCGTCGACGTCGATCATGACGTCTTCGATCGGCTCGAGCTTCTCGCCGTTCTCGCCGGTCTGGAACACCACGCGCGGACGCGAGATCGAGACCTCGAAGCCTTCGCGGCGCATGTTTTCGATCAGAACGCCCAGCTGCAGTTCGCCACGGCCGGCAACCTCGTAGGCGTCGCCGCCTTCGGTGGTCGTCACGCGGATGGCGACGTTGGCCTCGGCCTCCTTCAGCAGGCGGTCACGGATGACGCGGGACTGGACCTTGTCGCCTTCGCGGCCGGCCAGCGGGCTGTCGTTGACCGAGACGGTCATGGAGATGGTCGGCGGATCGATCGGCTGGGCGGGAAGCGCGTCGGTGACTTCCATGGCGCACAGGGTGTCGGCCACGGTCGCCTTGGACATGCCGGCGATAGCGACGATGTCGCCCGCTTCCGCGCCCTCGTCGACGGCCTGACGCTTCAGGCCGCGGAAGGCCAGCACCTTGGTGATGCGGCCGCGTTCGATTTCCTTGCCGTCGCGGTCCAGGGCGTGGATGGCCATGCCGGGAACGGCCTTGCCGCTCTCGATCCGGCCGGTCAGCAGACGGCCCAGGAACGGATCGGACTCGATCAGCACGTTCAGGATCTGGAACGGCTTGTCCTTGTTTTCGGCGACCTTGGGCGGGGGCACGTGCTCGACGATCAGGTCGAACAGCGGGGCCAGGTTATCGTTGGGGACGTTCAGGTCCATCGTCGCCCAGCCGTTGCGGCCCGAGGCGTAGATATGGGGGAAGTCCAACTGCTCGTCGGTCGCGCCGATGGCGGCGAACAGGTCGAAGGCTTCGTTGTGGACGCGGTCCGGATCGGCGTGGGCGCGGTCGACCTTGTTGATGCAGAGGATCGGACGCAGGCCCATCTTCAGGGCCTTGGTCAGCACGAACTTGGTCTGGGGCATGACGCCCTCTTCGGCGTCCACCAGGATGACGCAGCCGTCCACCATGCCCAGGATCCGCTCGACCTCGCCGCCGAAGTCGGCGTGGCCCGGGGTGTCGATGATGTTGATGCGCGTGTCGCCCGCCTTGCCGTGCCACAGCACCGAGGTACATTTGGCCAGGATGGTGATGCCGCGTTCCTTCTCCTGATCGTTGGAGTCCATCGCGCGTTCGGTCTGGGTCTCATTGGCTCGGAAGACGCCGGACTGGGCGAGCAGCTGGTCCACCAGGGTGGTTTTGCCGTGGTCGACGTGGGCGATGATGGCGACGTTGCGAAGGTTCATTCTGTTTCAATGCGAATAGGCGGCCGACAATGCGGTGGCCGCTCGTTAGAGGCGTCATGCGGGGAGCGCGCGCCTCATACAGGCTGGGCGGCGGAAAGGCCATAGCGACCCAAGATGGCGACGGTTTGACAGTCTCCCGGTCGTGGAGCAGCGTTCCAGCCTTGGCTTGAGGAGCGGACTATGAAGCGGATGATCGTGGCGGGTGCCGTGGCCCTGATGTGCGCCGGTGGTGCGGCGGGGGCCCAGGAGGATGCGATGTCTCCCGCCGAGATCGTCGCAGCGCGTCAGGCGTCCCTGATGATGTCCGGCGTGACCATGGGCTCGATCAAGGCGGCGCTCGACGCCGGGGCTCCGGCCCAGTCGATGGGCTTCAGCTCGGCCGCCCTGACCCGCTGGGCGCGCGCCCTGCCCGGAATGTTCCCGGCCGGCACCGGCCCCGACTCTCTCGGCACCCCGACCAAGGCCAAACCCGAAATCTGGACGGACCGCGCAGGTTTCGAGGCGAAGGCCGGCGATTATGCCGCCGCCGCCGCCCGTCTGCAGGAACTGATCGCCGCCGGCGATTCGGCCGGAGCCCAGGCCCAGTTCATGGTCGTGCGGGCCTCCTGCCAGTCCTGCCACGACGCCTACCGGTCCTAGAGCATGATTCACGCTTCATGTCGGACCCGCCAAACGGGTCCATCAGAAACGATCAGGCTCTAGGGACCGCCCGGAAGGGTGTTGCTGAGTGCCACGCCGTCCCGGGTCGCCGGTTCACGTCGCCCGGGACGACAAGGCTCAGACCTTGGCCGAGCGTCCGCGCACCCACGCATAGAGAGCGAACGTCAGCACGGCGAACACTGCGATCCCCGACAGCATCGCCGGCCAGGTCGAGCCTTCCGGCAGCATGGCGAACGGCGCGTCATTGCCCGTGGCGACAATGACCCCGGCCGTCATGACCAGGAACAGGCTCTCGCCCACGATCAGGCCGGATGCCAGCAGCACCCCCATGCGGCGCCCGACGTCGGCGAACCGGGTGGTCTTGATCGCCTTGTCATAGATCCAGCCGCACACGGCTCCGACAACCAGCAAGGTGGTCACGGCGGCGGGCAGGTAGAAGCCGATCCCGACGGCCAGGGGCGGCAGCTTTATCCGACCCTTGGTGGCGGCGTTCAGCGCCATGTCCAGCACGATGATGACCGCGCCGATGGCGGCGCCGAGGCCGATCAGGTCCCAGCGCAGGTCGCCGCCGATGACGCCGCGGGCCAGGGCAGAGATCAGGGTCGCCTGGGGTGCCGCCAGTGGCGCGTCAGCGATGCCGACCGGCCCGCCCTCGAAGCCGAAGGCCTTGTTCAGCAGGTTGAGGATCAGCGGAATGACGATGGCGCCGGCGATGACCCCGACAATCAGGGCCGTTTGCTGCCGCCACGGCGTGGCCTGCACCAGCTGGCCGGTCTTGAGGTCCTGCAGGTTGTCGTTGGCGATGACGGCCACGGCGAAGACGATGGCCGTCACGATCAGGGCGAAGGCCACGACCGAGGGATCGGCCGGCAGGCCCGCCAGCTGAAGTACGCCCAGCATCAGCACCGAGGCGATGACGATGGCGAGGATGCCCACACCCGAAACCGGGCTGTTCGACGAGCCGATCAGCCCGGCCATATAGCCGCAAATGGCGGCCACGGCGAAGCCGATCAGAACCACATAGATCAGTCCGCCGCCGACCAGCAGGGCGGTCGAGCCGGCCAGCGTCGGATTGCCCTGGGCGAACCAGGCCAGGATGAAGCCGATGCCGATCAGACAGGCGACCGACAGGCCCGCGACGATGTTGATCGGGATGTCCTGCTCGGTCCGGTCCAGAACAGCGCCGCCCTGACGACGACGGTTGGCGGCAAGCGCCGATGACAGGCCGCTGATCAGCGGCCCCGACAGTTTGATCAGGGTCCAGATGGCGGCCACGCCGATGACGCCGGCTCCCATCAGGCGGACCTCGCGGCGCCAGACCGTGCTGGCCAGTTCCTCGGCCGCGGCCCCCGGTTCCAGGGTGGTGGCGATGGAGGGAATGCCGTGGGCGGTCAGCCAGGCGATGGTCTCGGGACTGGTCAGGATCGGCACGGCGATGGCCCAGGCCAGGATCAGGCCGAACAGCTGGGCCAGGCCGACACTGAGGCCGATCAGGTGGCCGGCGCCCAGCAGGGCGAACTGCATGCTGAAGCCGATGCCGGTCGCGCCCCCGCCGAACGCCGCCGGCAGTTTGATGAATTTGGTAGCCTCGGCCGCGAACACCCGGCCGGCGACCAGCAGGGCATAGCCGGCCGAAACGACGGCCCCGGTGATCACGACCCACAGGCCGGACGCGTTCTCGCGCACTGCGTTCTCGGTCTGTTCGGCCCCACGCGACCCGACGGTCAGGACTTCGGCGGCGGCGACGCCTTCTGGATAGGGCAGGCCGCCGTTGACTACGAGCGCCCGGCGCAGGGGGATGGAGAAGGTCACGCCCAACACGCCGCCGAACACGCAGATCAGTACCGATTCCCAGAACGGGAACTCGAGCCACCAGCCGACCATGACCAGGCCTGGCAGGACGAAGATGATCGAACTCATGGCCCCGCCGACGGAGGCGACGGTCTGGACGGTCATATTCTCCCAGATGGTCGAGGTCTTGAACATCCGCAGGATGGCCATGGAGATGACCGCCGCCGGGATCGCCGAGGCGAAGGTCAGCCCGACCTTCAGACCCAGATAGGTGTTGGCTGCAGTGAACACGACCGCCAGCAAACAGCCCAGGATCAGGGCGCGGACAGTCAGTTCGATGCGCTTTGTCGGAGCTGTGGCGGGCGTATCGGTCATCAGGCGGTTCCCTCGAAGAAGCCGCAGACCTAATCCCGAAACGGCACCGCTAGCAACAAGGGGGCGCATGCGGCCCCGGTCCGCTCATCCCCGGCTTCGCGGGATGAGCGGCCATGAGTCAGCGTTGCACCCATTGGCCGGCAGCATTCCGGTACCATTGTCCCGTGGAGATGCGGGGCAGGAGCTGGCTCTCGAACATCCGGGCTGCGGCGACTTCGGTGGAGGTGCCGACGTCGGCGGCGCTGGCGGCATAGACCCGGCGCCGCGCACTGTTGGTGGCGGTGACCGCGATTTGAAGGTCCGGATCGGCCGTGGTTCGGACGCCGAGATAGCCGTCGGCCTGTTCGCCGACGACGCCTTGCGCCTTGGCCTCATCAATGAGCGACTTTTGCGCCGGGGTCTGC